>CAXXXE010000008.1:0-29819 GCA_963664475.2 Desulfatiglandales bacterium | reverse complement strand
ATGCCGTTGATGAGGCTGCTCTTCCCCGAACCGGAAACCCCGGTCACGCAGGTCAGGGTTCCCAGGGGAATCTCAACTGAAACATTTTTCAAATTGTTGAGCCGCGCCCCCCGGATCGAGATGGCGCTGCCGTTCCCCTTCCGCCGAAGCGCGGGAATGGGGGAGAGTCCGCCGTCCGGACAGATACTGTCCCGTCAAGGAATCGGAAGCATCAACCAATCGATCAGGTGGACCATTGAACACCACTTCCCCGCCCCTGATACCCGCGCCGGGTCCCATATCGATCACCTGATCCGCCATGAGAATGGTTTCCGCGTCATGCTCCACCACCAGAACGCTGTTGCCCAACGCCTTCAACTGCTTCAAATTCTCAAGCAATCTCAGGTTATCCCGCTGATGCAGGCCGATGCTCGGTTCATCCAGCACATAGAGCACGCCGGCAAGCCTGGAACTGATCTGAGTGGCCAGACGAATCCGCTGATCTTCCCCACCCGAAAGGGTTCCCGAAGCCCGGTCGATGGTCAGATAATCAAGCCCCACACTCCTTAAAAACCCCAGACGTTCCCGTATTTCCTTCAGCACGCCTTTTGCAATGGTTTGTTCCCGGGTCCCCAAGGTCAGACCCTCAAAAAAAGCATATGCCCCATCAACGGAAAGCGCCGTGAGTTCATGAATGCACCGCCCCCCACGCGAACGGCCAGGCTGGTGGATTTAAGCCTGGCGCCCCCACAGAGGGAACAGGGTCGGATGCTCATGAATTTTTCGATTTCGTATCGCACATGGTACGAATTGGTTTCACGATACCGACGCGTCAGGTTGGGAATCACCCCTTCGAAAGGTTGGTTTCGGGAATGGGTTCGACGGGCCATTTTGAATTCCATCGCAATCTTTTCCTTGCCCGAACCGTACAGGAGCACCCTTTGGACCGATTTCCGCCGGAATATCTTTAAAAAGCCATATTCCGCTCAACCCCGTAATGG
Source organism: Desulfatiglandales bacterium (assembly GCA_963664475.2). Classification (GTDB taxonomy): domain Bacteria; phylum Desulfobacterota; class DSM-4660; order Desulfatiglandales; family Desulfatiglandaceae; genus NaphS2. The sequence goes on along the minus strand of CAXXXE010000008.1, from coordinate 28,839 downwards.
TCCAGCACGGCACACAGCATTTGCAGATAGTAGCCGGAAAAACGTCTGGGCCATGCGGCAGATAGCGCCTCCGTCGAGCACGTGACAGAGCAGGCATCTGCCACCACCAATTCCGGATCAAAGGAGCCCGCTTGGTGCCAAGGCCGCTACATTCCGGGACACGCTCCCGGCGGGATTGTTGAAGGAAAACATCTGCGGGGACAATTCCGGCATACTGATGACCGCACTTGGGGCATGCCGCCTTCTGGTTGAAGAAGACATCGCCTGATGCCCATCACTTCCACCACGGCCCTGCCATCCCCCAGGGAAAGGGTCAATTCCATGGAATCGGTCAGACCGCCGCTGAATCTCAGGTTTTATCACCAGCCGGTCAACCACCACCTGGATGGTATGTTTTCGATTCTTCTCAAGAACAATATCCTCGTCCAGCAGGTGGGCCTTCCCGCACGATCCGCCCGAACCCGGGTAAAACCGTCTTTGCGGAGCTTCTTGCAGCAGGCTTTAAATGCTCTCCCTTTCGATCCTCCACCACGGGCGCCATGATCTGGATCCTGAGCTCCCCTCCTCCCACCCCAAAATCTGGTCCACAATCTGTTGGATGGTTTGGGAACGGATCTCAATGCCACAATCCGGGCAATAGGGCTGACCCACGCGCGCAAAAAGTACCCGCATGTAGTCGTAAATTTCCGTCACCGTTCCCACCGTTGAGCGGGGGTTGCGACTGAATCCCCGCTGTTCGATGGAGATGGCGGGCGAAAGCCCCTCGATGGAATCCACATCCGGTTTGTCCATCTGCTCCAGAAACTGCCTGGCATAGGCGGACAGGGATTCCACATACCGCCGTTGTCCCTCCGCATAGATGGTGTCAAAGGCCAGGGAGGATTTTCCGGAACCGGAAAGCCCCGTAATCACCACAAACCGGTTTCTGGGAATATCCAGTGAAATATTTTTGAGGTTGTGCTGGCGGGCGCCTCTGATTTTGATGGTATCGATGGACATGGAGGGAACCAATCATGGGGTTTTCGTTATGGCGGCCCTGTTTCGGGCCATTTCAGTCGCCATGAGGATGGCGGCCTTCAGGCTTGATGGATCGGCACACCCGGTTCCGGCGATATCGTAGGCGGTGCCGTGGTCCACCGAGGTTCGGATTATGGGCAGGCCCAGGGTAACATTGACCGCATCGGAAAAGTGAAGGAGCTTTAAGGGAATCAACCCCTGGTCATGGTACATGGCCACCACCGCATCAAATCGACCGGAAGCGGCCTGGTGGAACAATGTGTCCGCGGGAAACGGCCCTTCCACCATCACCCCATGGTCCCGCGCCTGTAAAACAGCCGGCTCGATGATGGTTTGTTCCTCGGTTCCAAAGAGTCCTTCTTCCCCCGCATGGGGATTCAGGGCGGCCACCGCCAGGCGCGGCCGGGAAAGCCCGAAGTCCTCCTTCAGGGCCCTGGCCGTAATCAGAATGGTGTTATGGATGCCGGCCACGGTCAGGAGGTCGGGCACGGCTTTGAGGGCGCAGTGGATGGTTACCAGCACCACGCGAAGTCTGGCGCCCGCCAGCATCATCACATAATCCCCGGTGTCCGTTTTTTCCGCAATCAGCTGGGTATGTCCGTCATACTTGTGCCCGGCCTGATGCATGAGCACTTTGCTGATGGGCGCTGTGACCATGCCCTGGATTTCATCCTGAAGCGCCATATCCACGGCCCGCAGAATATAATTCACCATGGCCTTCCCCCCCGCCACAACGGGTTTGCCCGGTTTTATGGTCTCCGGGTCCAGATCCGACAGGGAAATCAGATCCACCACGCCCGGCTTGCCCAGCACTTGGGCAGGGGCTGAAACAGGATTGATGGACAACTTGTTTGACAAAGGGTCTGTCCCATTCCGAGCCATGCGTGAAATGGCGGTCGAAAGAACGGCCCCATCCCCCAGAACGATGGGCCGACAGACTTCATAAATCCGGATGTCGGTCAGGGCCATGGCAATGATCTCAGGGCCGATGCCGGCCGGGTCTCCCATGGTAATACCGATGTAAGGCAGTGTTTTCAAAATTCAAGACTCCCTGTTCGCATAAAAAGAGGCCCAGCCCCCGATAATGATTCAGAACTTATGGGCCGGGCCTCAAACCATTTTTGTTTAGACATCTTCGGTTCAAATGCCTAATTCTTCCTCTGAAAGTTCCTTCAACAGGGTCACCCCATGAGATTCCACCACACCGGCCCACTGACTCATCATTTCCCGCATTTCCGCATCCGAATACATTTTTTCCATGAGGGTTTCCATTTTCGCCAGGCTCTCCCACTCCGTTTGGAAATAGAGGGTCTGCACAACATCCTCCCCACTCACCGCACCATAGATTTTGTACTCCGGAAACCCCAGCTTCCGGGCCAGTTTTGCGAAGGTTTTCATGGCTTCCCTGGCCTGTTCCCACTTACCTGTAGCGAACTTGACCTTTTCAATGGCTGTAATCTTCATATTGCCCTCTTGAGTTCTCGGATTTTGGGATCAAGAGCCCCTTAGCCCAGCCCCTTCACCGTCCTAAAGTCTCAAAGCAGCTTCCGCACCATTTTTCTGAACTCTATGGTTGCATGATTTAAAAAAAATTACCAATTCTTATTCCCCGCCGCAAGTGAAAAAAGCCATCGTTACCCGGGGTGCTTCTTTTTGGAGCTTCAGGACCTCAAATGTAACGGACGCAAAATACGATCCACGTTTGCCTTGATTTTTTCATAATGGGTTCCCTTCCAATAGAGTCTGTCGCAGGATGGGCAGCGGGCAAAATCATTGCAGCGCTTCCGGGGCTTAGGTGGGATCCGTTGCCATATGTCGGCCTTCGGCACAGGCTCAAGCAGCGTGTTGCAGCAAAGGCACCGCGAAAAGGGCCTGCAAAGGTCATTTAAGGAAAGACGGTTTAAAATCCTTCGAATCTGTTCCTCCCGGTTGCCGGGTCGAATGAAAATGCCATTGATAACACGCCTCAGTTTAAGCAGTCGCCGACTGGTGGTCAGGATAATTCGGTTCTCATTTCCGGCCATGTCGGCAATTTCACCTGAAGACAGGCATCTATCTTCCACCACATCCAGGCCGAGTGCGCGCATGGTTTTCACAACATCATGGATGTTGACATCCGCAATGAAGCGGGGGCTTCCAGAGGGCAGGCGTCCAAGGTGCGTCACACCCGCGAGGCGTGAAAATTCAAACAGGGGATACACGCTGATGCGATCACCATCCTGAAGGATGTAGGTAAAATCAACGGATTTCCCGTTTGCCAGGATGAAGTCCACCTCCGTATGGGGGATTCCCAGCGCCTCAATCTTGTCCTTGACCGATTCCCGCCCCTTAAATCCGCTGTCAAAATCCCGCTGTCGGACATCCTTTGGCAAGAAATCGTTCAATTCCCCGTAAAAACGGCATGTAATTTCCGGCATGGCTGCCTTTCAGTGGGGTTATCCATTCATGCTACCCCTTCCAATTTTGAATGATGAATGTTAGAGTATGCTCAATTTGTCAGGGAATTTCAATTTTTTTTAGCGATAAGAGTCTCATAAGGAGTACGATGAACAAGACACGCCAAATCGCCTTTGGTTTTTCAACCCGTTGCAACATCAAATGTGAGCATTGCGTTGCAGCGCACGACGGTTCGCCGGAAATGAAGATGCAAACCCAAGCTGCCATTGATATTATTGATGAATTTTTCCACGCCAAGGTTACCGGCATTAGTTTCACGGCCGGAGAACCCTTGCTGTATTTAAAGGAAATGAAGGAACTGGTTCGAAGGTGCCAAAAACATCACATTTATTCAAGGATCGTCACCAACGGCTACTGGGGCAACACCGAGGACACTTCAGATCAGATGGTCGCAACCCTGAAGGATTGCGGATTGTCGCAGTTGAGAATCAGCTTCAGCCGCTGGCATCAAAAAAATGTGAGTCGAAACAATATCCTCAATGCCGCATTGAGCTGCGGAAAATATGCTCTCGATTATTTCATATCCTTTGTTACGGATTTCAGAAAGGAAGACGACGAACGGGAACAGTTTCTTCAGGACAACCACCTGAAATATTTTCCGGAACCTCTCATCTATTTCGGCAACGCAACAAAACTCGACCAACCCCCGATTTTCACCGATTACCCCGCCCACCGATGCCCCATGAACCCCTACCTGTCACCGGAACTGGACATGTTCGCCTGCTGTGATGCCGGCACGCAGTTCATAAAAACAAACGCTTTTCACCTTGGCAATTTAAAGGACCATTCCGTTGACCATCTATTCCAAAAAAAGGAAAAGGACCTCCTTTTTCACCTGATCCAAACCATGGGGCTTACGGCCATGGCGTCATTTCTGGGATTCAAGGCCAGCGACATCGTAAAGTACAGAAAATGCGACCTGTGTGAAGCGCTTTTCAATTCGACCGAACATCTGGAACGGCTGAAAACATCCGCGGCCACGGACCTCATTCACTGGACACGGTGACCCCCTACCATTTAAAGTCTTTTTCCTTCTTGAGGAGAATCCGGGCATCGGCGATACCGAATCCCTGCTCATAGGCGATCACGGGATTCAAATCGATTTCCTGGATGTCCTTGTAGGACCCGACCACTTCCGATATGGTCAAGAGAAGACTTTTAAGCGCTTTCCGATCCACCGGCGGGTTGCCCCGAAACCCGTTCAGGAGTTCCACGGACCGAATTTCATCGATCATCCGGCGGGCGGACCGCTCGGAGATGGGCAGCACGCGGAATACCACATCCTTCAAAACCTCCACCAGAACGCCCCCGATGCCGAACATGATGACGGGACCGAATTGATCGTCCATTTTGGTGCCCACAATCAACTCAAGGCCCTGTTTCATCATGGGTTCCACCAAAACCCCGTGAATATCGGCCTTTGCATTGTAACCGGCAGCCCCCTTCATAACGGCATCATAGGCGACGCGTACCTCCCCTTCAGTGGTCAGGTTGAGTTGCACGCCGCCGGCATCACTCTTGTGCAGGATCTCGGGCGACACGATTTTCATAACCACGGGGCCTTCCATTTCAGATGCGGCGGCCACCGCTTCATCGGCCGACTGGACCAGTCTGTTCTGAAAATGCTGCCCACCATGCAACCCCATCAACTCCTTGGCTTCATACTCAAAAAGGGCGCTGCGATGTTCGGCCCGGGCCTTTTGAAAGATCTCCCGGCCTCGTGGTTTGGCCTTTTCACCCTTGCTGAAGACAAATTTCTGTTTGGCTTTGTAACTGCGCAGGTAATTTCCGTATTCCGAGAGCACGGAAATGCTCTTACAGGAGACTTCAAGGGAATCATACACCGGGATTTTATAATAACGGAGCAGGTCCAGGGAGTGGGGCCGTGCATAGTTATACAGGCTGTGCACCACAATGGGTTTGCCGATATCCTTGACCAGTTTTCCCATGCGGTGTGCTGCGTCTTCCTCTACAAATTCGAGGCTTTTGGCGAAACGGATGTTATAGCCGCCGAAAAGGCCCACCACCAGCAAACCGCCCACCTGGGGATCATGGAGCATGATTTCAGCGCAATCCGCGAAAACCGCCGGATTTTCATCGGCCCCGCCCGCGATGTCAACGGGATTTCGAGTCGACGCCCCCTCAGGCAGCAGGGCCTTGAGCTTCTTTTGGGTTTTCTCCCCCATGCGCGGAATATGCACGCCCAGATCCGTCAACTTGTCCGCCGCAATGGTGGCATGTCCCCCACCGTCCGCCAGAATGGCGACGCTCTGATTTTTGATATGGGGAAGGCTGGCCAGCGTTTCGGCCGCGGGGAACAATTCATCGGAATCTTCAATAACAATAATGCCCGCCCTTTGAAAGGCGGTCCGGGCCACCTCCGATATGCCGGCCAGCGCCCCTGTGTGAGACCCCGCCGAAAGCTTTCCCGCGGCGGAACGACCGCTCTTGAGCATCACAATGGGCTTTTTTCGCGTGGTCTGATAGGCCTGTTGAAGAAAACGACGGCCATCCCGCATCCCTTCCACGTACATGAGAATGGCCCGGGTGTTGGGATCTTCCTGGAAAAAGGCCAGATACTCATGAAACTTGAGGTCTGCCTCATTCCCGATCCCCACATAATAGGAAAACCCCTGCCGGCTCTTGATGCCGGCTTCCGTAATGAGGGTCAAAGCCATGTTGCCGCTCTGAGAAAGCAAAGCGATATGCCCTTTGGGCACATCCTTTAAGCCCACCAGGTTCATGCTGCTCACAAGGTTCATCATACCGGACGTATTGGGACCGATCAGCCGAATGCCATTCTCGTTTGCGATGGCGACGATCTCCTTTTCCAGATCCTTACCGACTTGACCCATCTCACCAAAACCGCCGGCAATGATCACCGCCCCCGCCACTCCCTTTTTGCCGCAATCCTTGAGGATTCCGGGAATGGTTTTGGCGGGCGTGGTGATTAAAACCAATTCCACGGGACCTTCGATTTCAGAAACCAGCGTGTAACATGGAAGCCCCAGAATGCTTTTTTCCTTGGGATTTACCGGATAAATCCGACCCTCGAAACCCTGTTCCAAGAGGGTCTTAATGGACTGATAGCCTCGTTTGGTTTCCTTTTTGGATGCTCCCACCACCGCGACGGACGTTGCGTTCAACACATGTTCCAACCCCATTGATTCATCTCCCCTTAAATACGGGTTTACGTTTTTCCGAAAAAGAACGAATCCCTTCGTGCCAGTCCTCCGTATTCATGCAGGCTAAAATGGCCTCCGACTCCGCCAGCAATACGGTTTCCAGATCCCGGTAGGGTCCCTGGCGAATCAGGGCCTTGCTCAATGCCATGGAAACGGGCGCCTTTTCCGCCAGCAACCCTGCAAAAGCGAGGGATTCCGGCAGTAACCGTTCCACCGGCACGGATTTAAGGGCTAACCCCAGATTGACTGCTTCTACCCCATCAACGACTCTTCCTGTATAAATCAACTCCCTGGCGTGCATCATACCGACCATTTGACCCAGATGATAGGTGGCCCCGCCCCCCACGCAAGTGGCCAGACCCGTTTCCGGGAAGGCGATGGTCGCGGTGTCCGCCATGAACAGGAAGTCGCCGTTCAGGGCCATTTCCGTTCCAGCCCCACGGGCGGGGCCATTGACGGCCACGATAACCGGTTTGGGAAATTCATAGATCATGCGGGTGGTCTCGTGAGCCAGGAAAATATATTCCCGCTTCTGCCACAGGGTGCGATCACCAGTCCCGTGTTTTTTCAAATCCGCCCCAGCGCAAAAGGCCTGCTTGTCGCCTTTGGGGCTTTTCCGCACCGTGCCGGTAAGGATGAGTACCCGAATATCCGCATCATTTCGCGCTTCATGAAGAATCGCCTGTATATCCAGATACATTTGTTCGATCACCGCATTCATGCGCTCCGGACGATTCAACCGCAAAATACCGATGGCGCCATCCCGTTCATACAACACCGTTTCATAACCCATTGCCATTTTCTCCTTTTTTTGAGATGGGCGATATTTTCCCTTGCCAATACCCGTTTACCCTATAGAATACAGATCATATGGGCAAACAAAAAATCAGGCGACAGCCAAAAAAAGCCCCCCACTGTTCAAGAATCCTGATCCTGGCCGGACAGAGGTAACGCCAATTCGCACAAAGGCATTTGATATGGCTGCAAAAGATTTTGTTATCATTGAAGACAACGCCCTAACATGGGCAAATACCGCGGCTGGTTTATTTGCTGAAAGGGCTCGTGATGCCGCCATCCGGAAAGGACTTTTCACGGTGGCCCTTTCAGGGGGCTCCACCCCGAGACCCATGCACAGGCGCCTGGCGGAAGAACCGTTTTTCTCTAACATTCCATGGGATAAGACCCACATTTTCTGGGTTGACGAACGCTGCGTTCCAGAGAATGATCCCGCCAGCAATTACGGCGCGGCTCGCAAGGACTTCATTGACCGATTGCCCATTCCCAAAACGCATATTCACCCCATGCCGGTGAACATGCCCCCTGAAAAAGGGGCCTCATGCTACCAACGGGAAATGATGGATTTTTTTGGAACCGGGCCGGATAAAACCCCCATATTTGACCTCATTTTACTGGGTATCGGCACTGACGGTCATACGGCTTCCCTGTTTCCGGGACACAGGGCATTGCATGAGGGGAAAAAGCTCATTTCAGCCGTCAAAGGGGGTATGCCGAATGTAAACCGCCTGTCCATGACCTATCCGATCCTCAATCAGGCCGAAGAAATTGTCATTCTGGCATTCGGAACGGAAAAAGCCGTTATCATAGAAGCATTGCTTGAGAAAAAACAACGGGGTCTGCCGGCCTTGGAAATCCAACCGAAATCCGGAAAACTGATCTGGTTGCTGGACCGGAAAGCCGCAGGCCTGCTGCCGAAGGATTAGCCATCAAGTATCAAATTTTGGATGTACGTTCAGCAGCAGACCGGGGCATCGAACCCACACTTACCCGATTCATGGGATCGTATCCACAGATGCAAACGCCGGCTCATGAAGGGGGAGCAAAATATCGGACATTTCCTTTATTTTCAGCATGACATCATATGCCTCATATACGTTCACATGGGTACCGGGAGGAATAACGTCCATCTCCATGGCCCTGATTTCAACAGGCGGCTCAAAATTTTCCTTAATAACGCAAAACCCGGTAATGGCAGCCCTGCCGGACGGCGTGTCAACCATAACGGTCATCCCTCCATCCGTATGGACGGGGGTATGCACGCAGCGCAAACCCGGAAGGATTTCGGTATCTCCGTCAAGGATGCGGATCTGCCCGTTTTCCTCAACATCCTCAATATAATCTTCCACATACCGAAAATCCAGCGGATGGGGCGCATGGATCCTTTCAAGCTCCTTTCGATGCACAAAAAAACGGGCGTTAGTACATTTATAGTCATTCTCGCAGTGGTCATTATGCAAATGGGTGTGGATCACCACATCGATATCCTCGGGACAGAGACCCCAGCGGTCCAGGCCTTCCTCAAACGTGTAGATTTTCCCGCCGATGGCCCGTTCCCGGGCTTCGGATTGTATGGGCCGCAGTTCACCCGTATCCACCAGAATTTTCCGGTCTCCCCCTTCGATATACCAGCAGTAGATGGGTATGGTATAAGCCACACCCGCTCCATATTGGTAGGTCATCATGCTTTTGTCAAACTCCTTTGTACCCATGACGATGGGATGAATTCTGTATGTATCCACAACTGAGTCTCCTTGCTTTTAACAGTTTTTGATTATATTTCACTTTTTTGACCTACAACAGTTTCAACGCCATGTCAAACCCACTCTGCGCATATCCATAACGCTGACTGTGAATTTCCTTCGGTGTTGACGGTTCGCCCGGAACATATTAAGCTTGTTTTGCATTCGGCAAAAAATGAACTTCCATAACACCGACCTAACAGGGAAAAGAGAGGCCTTGGAAAAAAAAACTGAAAAAACAACCCCATCCTTCGCCGCAACCAAAAAAGATTTCCGCGAATTCTGCCGCCTGCTGCATGACCGCCGTCTGGTGGCTGGAGTGGGCGGAAACGTAGCCGCACGTTCGGGCAAGCGCATCTTCCTGACGCCTACGGGGTGTTCACTTCGAGAGATCAGGCCGGAACGAATCTCGGTGGTCGACGGGGAAGGAAACCGGCTTCAAGGAGATCCCCCCACCACGGAGGCCCAAGTTCACATGGAAATTCTCCGCGCCAGGCCTGAAATCAACGTGGTGGCCCATCTGCATGGTGCCTATATCATCGCCGTTTCCACCCTGCTGACGCCAGGCCCCAATACCCTTCCCCCCCTGACGCCCGGGTTCGTTTACCATGCTTATCCGCTTCCCATGATCCCCTTTATGGTTCCGGGAACAAAAGCGCTCTCTTCCGCCGCATCCACGGCGTTGGCTCTTAAAAAAGGCGCCGCCCTGCTGCTTCAAAACCATGGCCTCATTACTACTGGAAAGGATTTTTCAGAAACTTTGAATATTGCGGAAGAGATTGATGAAGCCGCGCGTATCTACCTCCTTACCCGAGGCAGGGCGACCCAAATTTCCGATGACGACATCGCGAAAATCAAGGCACTTTAGTCTGCATCATGCCGTTCCTCCTAAAGGTACGGTGGGTTCTTTTTGAACAGTCCATGCCGAAAACCGGAAAATCCCAAATAAACAGTGCTTATTTGCTTTGATAAAACATGAAATCCTGGTATAAAAACCGATAATTATTAAGGGGTCGACAACGAAACGTCGCACCCACAGGTAATTAAACCGCGGCTTGCCGCCTTAAGAAATGAGGGATGAAAGGAGGACAACGTTACCATGGCCCAAAAAAGTGCTTTAAAGGACAAGGTTATCCTGGTGGTGGACGATGAGCCCGATGTTCTTGAAACCGTGGAGGAAGAGCTGGACATGTGCCTCATCCACAAGGCAACGGATTATGACACCGCTCTCCAATACCTTCTCAGCTATACCTATGACATCGTCATCCTTGATATTATGGGGGTCAACGGGTTTGAACTCTTGAAGACGGCCGTATCCAGAGAATTTCCCACCGTCATGCTCACTGCCCACGCACTCTCTCCGGAATCCCTGAAAAAGTCCATCAAACTGGGAGCTGTTTCATTCCTCCCCAAAGAAAAGATAGCGGAACTCAGCGTGTTTCTTGAAGACGTGGTGCTGGGGGAAGGCAAGCCGGTATGGGAAAAACTGTTCGACAAGCTGGGGCAATATTTCACCAAACGTTTTGGACCGGACTGGAAAGAAAAAGACCGCTTTTTCAAGGAATTTGAACAAAAGCTAAAGGAAGATATGGGCGACTGATGTTATGGGTGCGAGATTGACATGGGATTTCTTTCAGGATTTCAAGAATACCTAAAGCAGACCTACAACGCTTCGGTCTTTGACCAGGTCTGTGAATCCGGACAACCATGGGAGTTCCATCTTCATGGGCATCGCATTATCCGCGCCCATATTCGGAAAAACCTGGTCTACGACCTGAAAATTAAAAGCGATGACACAAAACAATCCGTTTTATCAAAAACAGATATCAAAATGCTTTACCCGTCAGAGGCATCCCACGCAACTCAACCCCTTCTGAAAACAGACCCAAAGGTTTTAAAACTGGCGCTGGAACCGATTATCACACCTGCCCTGAGACGCCATATCAAAAACAAGTCCTTATTCCCCCTGATGAAAGAAAGAAAAGTGGTATTCATCACACTGCTTGAAGGAGAAGTCATCAAGGGACTCATTACCGGATTTACCCGATACGAAATCACCTGCAGTCTCAAAGGAGGCATACCGATCTCTATACTGAGACATGCCATTTATGATCTTCGCGACAAAAAGGGCCGCAGTTTCCTGAAATCCACCCAGGAAGCGCGCAAGGATTGGGAAAAAAGCAGTCTTTACGTCTCATAACCTCCGTACAGGTTCGTCTTCAGCCTTTCATTCACCAGCCTTAACCATGATGGCATAATAATTTTCTTTTTCAAAGAAAAACTGTTCCACGGCATAATTCCGGCCACCTCCAAGATCAAGCACCACACGCGTCTTTGGCTTTTGTCCCTTATGAACTCCCACCCGGATTCGCTTCACTACGCCTGTGGTAACGGGAAGTTTTTTTCCGACTCCCGGCGCCAGCCGCACCCCAAAAAAATCGCACACTACTCGAGGGGATTCTCCCTCAATAACAACGATTTCGGGTGGATAATATCCATTGAGTTCAAAAACAATCTGCGCATGATCGGGGTCTGTCACAACCGTACGAATCCCCTGGATCACTTTTTCCTTTCCGGTTGGCGAGGCTTTAGAAGATTCTTTCGAAGGAGACGGAAGCGGTGCATAAAGAAGGCTGCGGTGGGCCCAACCGGATCGCCCATCATCCATCAGTATCGCACACCAGTTTCCTTTCTTGTCTGCCACCTGGACCGTATCGCCGCGGGCGACTGTAAAGGCAACCTTTTCCTTCACGGATGGTCCTTCACGGACATTTCCCACTTCTACGATCACCGTCAATTTTTCCCGGCCTTGCACATCCGATCCGGATTTCGCCCCTGCCGGGCCTTCAGAGGGCCTAGCCCGATTTGCTTCGGAAAGATCTGAGACTTTGGAAGGCGAGGACAATGCCGGTTTATCATTGCTCGGATGAAGTGTTTTATCGGTAAGTTGGAAATTTTCCGCAACCAACGGCGATTTTCCATCGGAAACTGATAAAGAAGTCTGAGGGACTTCACGGGTCTCCGACGAAACAGGCGGCGCCGGCTCATCGGGCGATTGCAACAAAAGACCTTTGCCTGGAGGATCATCGGGAAGGACATCCTGCATCTGGGAAAACCCGTCATTTGAAGGGGCTTCGACGCCCTGGCCCGAAGTTTCCTTTAACCCGGTCTCTAACGGCGCGCCGGGCTCAGTCCCCGGTTTTTCATTTTTTGTCGAGACAGGATTGGATACAACGTATCGTTTAAGGGGTTCTCGAATTTTCTGCTGAAAAGTGGCCGTGACGGTTTGCATTTTCTTGTCGGGCGTTTTACCCGACAGAAGTACAAACGCAATCCCCAAAAAGACGACAACAATACAAATTGCCGCAATCACCCATGCGACCTTAGACCTACGACGGTCAAGAAAAAAATCCATGCCCTTGCTCCGTGAAAAAAGACGGCCCATCAGCATAGCGATCTGCCTCCCGTCATCTATTTTTTTCTCTTCTTACGCGCTCTCGGTTCTCCCTGTCCATTCCCAGGAAAAAACGGTAGGGTCCGGGGGTCCCCTGGGGAAGTAGCGCCACCCTGTCCCCCGGGCCCACAAAGTCATAAATATTGATCACCTGGCCATTTTTAAAAACCGCCTCGACCTCTTTTTGCGGAATCGAAAGACGACCGGCAAGATCATATGCGCTCATTCCCCCACAGGGTATCTTCTCCGTCACCACATAAGGCAATCCACCCGCATCCAGATAACGACGTAAAAACCCAAATACGCGAATTTCAACGGTTTGGTCTTCTCCTTCTCCGGCCATCTCTGATTCACTCCCCATTGGTTTCAATTTTGCTTCCTATCCCCCTCCCACAGGCGGAAAAAGCGCCACCCGCTCATCTCCTCTAAGCACATGATCAAAAGACGCGCTAAGTCCATTGACCATGACAATCTTGACCATTGCTTGTGAAATTTCCAACTTTCGAAGAAGCACTGCCACAGGAATCGCTTCTTCCAGATCAAGATCAATTCCGGCGGAAGGTTCATAATCGGGATAGCATTCCCGCAATGTCGCGCTTAGGAAAACCTTTAGGGCCATACCTGAATTCCCATAAGACATCCTTCTCAAAAAGGCTGTAACCATCCATAAGTCAACCCCAACTCTTCTAATTATCACGATATTTCAACGCCTGTCAATCTTTTCCGTAAAACGCCCCTTATGTCAATGTTGATCTAAACATTTGAATTTTTTGATTATTTTGCTTGATCTTCCGTTTTTTTGAGTGCATACTGACAGCCATGAACTTTTTATGGAAAAGACCCAAACAACAAAATGGGCGGCCCGCTGATGAGAAGCATCAGCAGTGGAGCAAGCAAACTGAACGACCAGCATAAAGGAGGTTAAAATGTTCAAAATCCTAAGGGCCAACATGGCGGAACTTTCCATCAGCAGCGAAGAAATTCGCAGCGACTATCAAGGCCTGGGAGGAAGAGGCCTGACGGCGGCCATCATCAACAGGGAAGTGGACCCCACATGCTCTCCCATCGGTCCCAACAACAAACTTGTATTCGCACCGGGACTTCTGGGGGGCACCAACTGCGCCAATTCCGGACGCATCTCCGTCGGCGGCAAAAGCCCACTGACCGGCGGCATCAAAGAAGCCAATTCTGGTGGACAGGCGGGAGGATATCTGTCCCGGCTCGGTATTGCGGCCATCATCATCGAGGGCATGCCCAAGGAAAACAAACTTTACAAACTATTCATCAGCAAGGGAAAATGTGAAATACTGGAAGCCGACGAGCTAAAAGGCATGGGAAACTACGCCACAGTGGAAAAGCTCAAGGACAAATACGGTACCGACATGGGATATGTCAGCATCGGTCCTGCAGGCGAATGGAAAATGCCCTCCGCCAGCGTCGCCTTCACGGATCGGGAACTTCGTCCCACTCGCCACGCCGGTCGCGGAGGCTTGGGCGCGGTCATGGGCGCCAAGGGTCTCAAAGCCATTATTATCGACCCTGAAGGGGGCGCGTCAGCACCCCTGGTGGATAGCCAGGCTTTCAAGGAAGCGGCCAAACGGTTTACAAAGGCCCTGATGGACCATCCGGTGACCAGCCAGGGGCTGCCCACCTATGGCACGGACGTTTTGATCAATGTGATCAACGAGGCCGGCGCCCTTCCCACCCGCAACTTCAGTTCCGGACGTTTCGAAGGCGCGGACAAGGTGGGCGGAGAAACATTGAACAAGATCACGGTTGAACGAAAAGGGAATCCCACCCATGGTTGCATGTCCGGTTGCGTCATCCGGTGTTCCGGCATCTATTTAAACGAGAAAAGCGAATATGTTACAAAATGGCCGGAATACGAAACGGTATGGGCATTCGGTCCTAATTGCGCCATCGATGACCTGGACGCCATCGCACGAATGGACCGCGCCTGCGACGACATCGGTATTGACACCATTGAAGCCGGCAATGCCGTGGCTGTGGCCATGGAAGGGGGCGTCAAGGAATTCGGCGATGCCGCCGGAGCTGAAGAGCTGGTCAATGAAATCGGAAAGGGGAGTCCCCTGGGCCGCATTCTGGGTGCCGGCGCCGGCGCGGTGGGAAAAGCCTTCGGCGTAAGACGGGTTCCAGTGGTTAAAAACCAGGCACTGCCGGCCTATGATCCAAGGGCCGTAAAGGGTATGGGCGTGACCTATGCCACATCGCCCATGGGCGGGGACCACACGGCCGGATACGCCGTCGCCACCAATATTATGAAAGTGGGCGGGGATGTACACCCCCACAAAACCGAAGGCCAGGCCAAACTGTCCAGCGACCTGCAGGTGGCCACGGCCTTCATCGATACAGCCGGCCTCTGTCTTTTCGTGGCCTTTCCGGTGCTTGACATTCCCGATGCCTTTACCGCCGTCGTGGATATGGTCAACGCCAAGTACGGCCTCAACTTCACCGGCGATGATATCGGCGCGCTGGGACAAAGAGTACTTAAAATGGAGGTTGATTTTAACACCCGGGCCGGATTCAACCGGGCCGATGATCGGCTTCCGGAATTTTTCAGAACGGAAAAACTTCCGCCCCATGATATTGTATTTGATGTTCCCGATGAAGATCTGGACTCGGTGTTCGAGTTCAACAGCTGATCACCGAAACCCCGTACACCTTAAACCGCACAGGTCGAAACTCTTCGACCTGTGCGGTTAAAAAAACAACACCCGGCAGAGTTCCTGTTCCCCGTCAGAACTTGTCATAATGGGTGAAATCATTGATCTCCCGCCGTTTTGGTGCGCTTGAATCATGGCCAGGATAACCCACGGGGATCAAACTCACCAGTTCGTAACCTTCCGGCACCCCCAGAACCTCTTTGGCCTTGTCATGATCAAAAAGCCCGGCGATTACAGTCCCCAGACCCAGGTTATGGGCCGTCAGGCAGATGTTCTGGGCCGCAAGCCCAAGATCGAACATAAACCAGTCCCCGAATTTGGTGGTCACCTGCCCCTTGTAAGAACCGGAACTCCCAAGCTTGCCGCACAGCACCAGAATCAAGGGCGCCTCCGTGAAATGCTTTCGCACGGGATTGCTCTTGGGCACAGCTCCAGCAAGGGTTTCCTTGACGCCCTGATCCTTCACCACAATCACTTCCCAGCACTGAGTGTTGGCCCAGGACGGCGCCCACTGGACCGATTCCAGGATCTGATTGAGCAATTCGTCCGGAATATCCCTGTCCTGATATTTCCGTATGCTTCGCCTTCCCTTGATAATATCCATTAGGTCCGTCATGAGATCTCCTCCTTTATATTAGGTGTTGCGGATTTAAAGCGTTTTTCCGTGGATGGACTTCGCACTGTAAAATATAGAAGTTGCATCAAAGGTGCAAGAAAAATAGATTTTGGCCGTAAGATCCTGTGATGGGAAAAATGAAACTGCTATCCCGTCAAATTACAAGGCGTTTTCAGGTCAGCGCTGATGCTGTCCACCCAATTTTTGCGGACTTGACCACCGAGCAGCTTGAAGAACTGGGTGAGATATTTATTGAAGCCAAAAGCTGGGTGGTTGCGGATTTGTTTATGATTCAGGGGATATAAAGATATCCGATATTGGACATACCCCCATTCCCATTCTGGTTATACGCCTGCACGGCCACATAACAACAGCTTCCTGAACTCAAATCGACCGAAAATTCAGTTGTGTCACCCACATCAATCGCATGGGCAAAGGGAGGTTCAAAGGGGGCGCCTCTCTCAGATGCCGCATACTTGACATAATAACCATCCGCGTCCGGCACGCGGGTCCAGATAAGGGTAACCCCCGTCGCCCCCGTACTTAAGGCCATCATGGGAGCTTTAGGGCCACACCGAAAATTGGCATTCCATTCATCGGGGCTCTCATCAAAATTGATAACCCTTTCAAGCTTCACGTTAACGAATCCCAATTCCGGGTCTATCCGTATGATAAATTCGCTTAATCCCACGTGATTGTCCGCATTGCCCCAATCGTAGGTGTAACCCAGCCGGGTCCATGGATACCCCCAATCGCCGATATCCCCTTCAGTGCTGTAGCTGGTCGCGGCCTTGACCCCATACCACTCCTTGAAAGTCTCCGCCGCCACACGCGAATTGTTTCGAAATAAGGCAAAAGGATCAATAAGCAAAAATGGGTTGATATCGCTCGGGTAAACCCAATAATCGGTAAAAGAAACCCGCGTCGCCAGCTCCGATTCATGGTCGGTAATTTCAGGATCGGGGGCTGGGCGGAAGAGATCCTTGGGCGAAACCCACATCTCAAGCAACACATTATAATTGGCACTCCACGTCGGATGCAAACCGAGGGCCTGCATAAGTCTTTTTTTAGTGGGAGGACATTCTTTTCCAACAAAAAAGCTTCTTATTTCAGGGACAACCGTCACCCAAAGGCTTTTTTGAAGGCTGTAGGATTCCTCGCCCATACCGGCTTTATAGTACTTATCGTAATCGTACGCCGACATAAAAGCCACCACCAGCACGCGGGACTTATCCGTATCAGGATCTTTCCAAATGATGTCATCACCGTACAGCCTGCTGTAGTTGATGACATCCGCTCTGGGGACCACGGCCAGAAGTTCCCGGAAAATTTCCGATTGGGTTGTCTCCCGGGTATCCTCAAGAGCCTTCTTGTAGGCCGCAATGTCTTCCGGGGTGGGCTCATCCGCGTGTAGGCCTGCGCCAAAAACAACAAAAACAAAGAAAACGGAAAGCAACAGCGTTCCAAAGTATTTAGTTAATTTTCTAATTTTTAAATCCATTCTTTTCTCCTAAACAAAATATTCATAAACATTTATATTTGCAACACCCTTCAATCATATTTCCAATATTTGAAATAAAATGTCAATATTTTCAAACTGCTATCATAAAAGACATAAAATCAAAAAAGCCATCCGATTCCTAACTTATGGGTTTAAATCTCCATGGGGAGGTGTTATCCTGTATGATATTGGTTACGCTCCCCTTTTTGTTCTTGTTAAAAATCTGATGCTGCAATAATGGCAAAACAGGGGGAAAAGAATTCAGAGAACAAATGCGTGATCCGGAGGCACCCAATGGAGAAACGCGGACCATTACTTTTCTCGACCATGTGGCTCACGCAGCGATCCTGGCACGCCTGGCCCTCGGTTGCAGTAACAAAGGATCCGATGTGCCGACGCAACCGGACGTTATACGGGGATTTGTTTTTTTCGATCTCGGCGCAAACTCTCGCTATTCAAACGCAGTGCGCCGTAAATTGGGAGAACGCTTAGGTTCTGACGCCATCAGCCAGCATAACGTCATCGATCTGACCTTTACACGGATGCCTTTTTCAAAAAGCACTTTCCACAACTTGGTTGCCTTAACCAACAGCTCAACTGGCCGGAGGGTCAGCGCATTGAACATAACACAACCCAACTCACCTACCGCTATGCACGGTTAAAAGAAACGCCGTTTACCAAAGTGACGCTTTATTTTTCCAATGACACGGAAAAGCCCGGCAACTGCCTGAAAAAGCAAAAATACGCGAAGCCGGAGAGTCCGATTTTTAAACCGTTCGTCCACGCTTCCAGGTTTCTGATTTTCGGAACGCGCAGAATTTAAATGGGCGTCTGCTCAAAATAAAAAGAGGTCGACATGCCCAGACCGCGAAAGCCCAGATTTGTTGATGGCCCTCCCATTGTGGAGCGGTTCCACCCCCACCCTTTTCACGCGAAAGGAAAAGAGGAAGTCTTTCTTCCCCTTGAGGGTCTGGAGGCCATCCGCCTGTGCGACTATGAAAGCCTTAGCCAGGAAGAGGCAGCCGAACGAATGAATGTTTCAAGACAAACATTCGGACGAATCCTCATGCACGCCAGGAAAACGGTGGCGGAAACCCTGGTGGTCGGCAAGGTTCTTCGCATTGAAGGAGGAACCTTCGAGATGCCTTCACAAGGCTTCAGGAGACGACGGCGAGGATGGGGCGGCGTCTGACGAAGGAGGCTCTCCAATATATAGCAAAGAAGCCTGATAAAAGCTGGACGTATCCGGTATCAGCTTGGTTTCAGCAGGATCGAGGACCTCAATATTCTTGTCAATTTCGTTCAGGAATATGGCCTCTTTATCCTTGACCAGTTCCGATATACCCACGACGGTCAATGACTGCCCGCCGGTAGATGTTCGGTCCACCCTGCGAATCAACCATTGGGCATCTCGAACAACGATCCTTGCACCCGGAGCAAACGTGTTTTCAATAGAAGTCATATTGATTATTGCCTTATTCCCTGGTTTTCTGTCATAAAAAACAAGAGATTTTCGATCAGCTGAGCTTAAAACGTAAAACTTAAAACTGCGGCTAGGCCGCATTAGGATTGAGAGGTAATCAAACGGGAAGAAACCGCCTGATACACATCCATCGCCGTTTTTCCAAAACAGACAAATACAATCTGATCCAACAGGTCATCCTTTTCAAGGAATTTCATGGTTTCCGTTATGGCAATTTCAGTGGCCCTTTCAAGGGGGAACCGGTAAACGCCGGCACTGATGGCGGGAAAGGCCACGGTCCGGGCTCCTTTTTTAACTGCCGCCTGAAGGCTGTTTCGGTAGCAGTCGGCCAGTAATTTCTCTTCATTTTGGCCGCCCCCTTTCCAGACCGGTCCCACCGTATGAATCACCCATTTTGCGGGAAGATGGTACCCCTTACTGACCCGCGCTTCCCCGGTAGGGCACCCGCCGATTTTCCGCGTCTCGTTTAGCAGTTCCGGTCCCGCTGCACGGTGAATGGCCCCATCAACGCCCCCGCCCCCCAGAAGGGAATTGTTGGCGGCATTGACGATGGCGTCAACCTTCAGCTTCGTAATGTCTCCCTGCACAATCTTTATTTTTTCTTTCATCTCGTCCTCCTCAATATTGGTCCTCCGACCTCTGACTTCCGACCTTCGATCAAGGTCCCCACAGTGCCGCCTTAAGCGTCAAAAGGGCATAAAGAAAAAATACCAGCACAATCAATCCGTGAAGACCCAGGGAAAGGATCCTCAGTGTTGATTTTTCCAAACCCAATCTTCCCGAAGCCTTTTCAATGGTCGGAAGGATTACCACACAAACCATGAAAAGGGCAGGAAAAACAATACCCGCCAGCGTTGCGGGAACGGTTTTCAGTAACGCCTGAAGGCCCAGGAAAAACCAGGGGCCTTTGACGGATGCCGTAAACGCCTCGGGTGGAATATCCGGAAAAGGTTTTACAAAGATCGCATACAGGCACATCCCCAGCATCCCCACATAAATGAAATTCTGTTTCGGAAACCAGTCACGGATATGATTTCTGATCAGATACAGGATGAAAAGGGGAAGGAAGAAACAGTGGTACAGATAGGGAAGAAAGAAGATGTCTTTTCCGGGCAGAATGAACAGCCTGGAAAGGGGGTTGCCTGCCAGTGGCAGGCCACTTGCAATGTTCATGAAGATCCGGGCGGCAAAAAGTCCTTCCTTATCGCCTTTCAAAATAAACCCGGTGAAAAGGGCGTAAAAGCAAAGACATAGAGAAAATATGAGTCGTTGCCACTGTCCCACGGAATAAAGACGATATCGCTTCCGGTGAAAATGATCCATCGTATGGATAAGCATCAGGATCACAAAAAGCTGGCCTGACGCAAAATGAAGCTGTCTGAAAAACCAGCCATAGGGGACAAGAGTGGTGATTTCTTCAACGTTTTTAAAAACATTCCCCATGGGGCGATAGTAAAATGACAGTACAATGCCTGAGAGGAGGCATAAAATCAGCGCGGAAAGTCCCAGACGGGGGAGATATGAGGAAATTCCGGTCGAAATGCTGTTGCCGGGTTTATTCGTAAGCAACGAATCCAATCCTCGATCAGATCTTTACAACGATTTCAATGTCGCCGTTCGGTTTACTTTTGACCGGAAGCGGGTGAAGGTTCCGCCCGGCGGGTCCCGAGAGCCATGTTCCTGAAGGGCCAAAGGTGCTGCCATGGCAAGGGCATTTGAATTGTTCGGAAACCGGATCAAAATTGACGGTGCATCCCAGGTGGGGACATTTGCCTGAGAGGGCTCGAAACCCGTTCGCTTCGGGAATAAGGTAGACGCCTTCTCTCAAATTGGCGCGGGCGTGTTGGGCATCGGGCGGAAAAATGACAGAGTATTCGGTAATTTTCCTGAAGCCTATAAAAGAAAAAACCGGATAACCGATGGCCATGGCGCCCAGGGCATATGACCCCCATAAAACACTTTTCCGAATAAATTCTCTTCTTTCAACCATTTTCTTTTTGGCTCATGTTGGGTTTCAGGGTCATTTGTCCCCAAAAAGGCCCCAGTCATTTTGCTCGACGATAACTTCTATTTCACCGTCAAAGTGAAGTCCGTCAGTTTGTAAACGACACGTCCGTCCACCATTAGAAACCCGTCAGCTCTGATCGACCCGACATTGTCATTCATTTCGGTAATAAACGCTTCAATTGTAACGGTTTGGTCCGTGGGGACAACCTGTCCGCGATAAAGCCATTGATGTTTTTCGGTCATTCCTTCAAACACTGTTTCAGGCAATGCGCCCCATCGCCTTGTTGCGACGAATTTCAGCAGCTGAATAAAGGCTTCCACACCCAAAGAACCGGGCGTCACGGGGTCCTGATAGAAATGGGCGTTAAAAAACCACTCATCCGGATCCACCTTTTTGCTGCCGCGAATAAAGCCAAGCCCATGGGGTCCACCGTCGGGGATAAACAGGTCGATATGATCCACCATCCGCATTTTCTTTTCAGGGAAAGGCGGTTCGGTCGGATATTTCACGTTGATGATCCCGCGTTCCATTTCAGACCGGGACGGCTCATGGGGTTTCGCGTCCTGAATCCCTTTCTGGTCCAGAAGGGCCTGGGCTGAAAAAAAACCGAAATAGGTGGTTCCCTTGTAGAGGGTTCCTTCCGAGCCTTTCACCTCAAAAGTGAAATGCTGAATAATCATGCCGCCGGAATCGGCCACATTGGTAACCTTGACCCTTGTGGTCAGTATCCCCGATGCGCACGTCGCCGGCAGATGCTGAACCCCTTCGCCGCCAAGATTTCTGAATTTCAAATCCATATCGCTGGTCAAGGCGCTTCCCATGTAGGCGGCAAGCCATCCGCACGGTTGCAAGGCAATCTCGAGGAGTACGGCAAAGGGCATGATACGCTGCCTATTGGCGGTAAAATACCACGCATCCTCCGGAATCCGGTATTGGGCTTCTGCAACGGCCCCTGAAGCCATCTTCCAGGGTTCACCCGCCACATGGGTAATGCGATCCAGGAATTGATACGGGGCTCTCGGCAGGCGGGCGATACGGCGTTTTTCATCAAATATCTCGTACGGCGCTCCGAACGCCGCAGAGGGTTTCCCCTGGGTAAAAGCGATAATCCGGCTTTCATCATAAACCGCCGGTTTGAATTCTTGCGGTACTTGTTCCTTTTTCGGTTCCAGTTGCCATGAGGCCGCCAGTTTTTCAAAGTTAATCCCCGCCATTCGAATGGACATGTCTTCCATATGGACGATATATTTTCCATCCGCGTACATGCCGGCGTCGGCAATGGCGTAGGGTTCAGGGTTGATGCCCAACTCTTTGACGGTGATTTCGTAGGCGACAACGGATGTGGTTTGAAGCACCTGACCCCGGCATTTCAACCGGCTCACGACCGCTTGAACCGGTTCAAGAGAAACTTCGCCGCTTTCAGCCACCCAGCCCATCCTCAACAGAAAAATCCTGAGGGTATGCATGCAGCATTCATACATGAGGGTCCCCGGCATGACGGGGTCATCCATAAAATGGCACCTCAAAAACCAGTCGTCGGGATGAATATCGGCTTCAGCCCGAATGAACCCGAGGCCGTAAAGCCCCCCCTTCGGATCTATTTTCACAATACGGTCCACCAGCTTCATTCTGCCCCCCGGTATACCCAGGGGATGCTGCAACCCTAACGGTTTGAATGCAGGGCCAAAACACGCTGCCAAGTCACCCCGCCGAAGGGCTTCCAGCTGCGTTTCATCATAGGATTCGACTTTCATGGGGGTCAGTTCCCGCCACCCCGGATCCACTTTGCCCTTTTTTGAGCCGCCGCTCAGACGATGATGGGTCAAGCCCCTTCCCGCGGCAAGGGCCTCTTCCGTAAAGAAACCGGCACAGCCGTTTCTCATGGTCAACAGGGGCACATCGTCAATGGTTCCATCATATTCAAAATTAAAAAAATGAGTGCCGTTCAACATAAAGAATCGCTTTATGCGGATATCATAGCGAATGGTCTCGCCCGGCAGGGGTAAATGCCGGTGAAAGGCAATATCCGCATCCAGAAGCCGGTACACGGCCAACCCCCTGGTGTGAAAATCGATCCCCGCAAAGCCGGAGAGCATCAGATCCGCCTGACCAGCCTCCACGGTAATGCAGATGGGCATCCTCCCCGAATCAAGATACCAGGCCCCTTTCCTGACATGATGCTCGGTGATGATTCGTAAAGGCCCCAAAACCAAAGGTTCGCCTTCGATGGAAACGACCCTGTCCACCAGCATCAAGGGTTCGTCCGGAAGGCGAACACGGGTAGGATATCCGTCTATTTCCGAATACTTCGGGCCGAATACCGTTGCAATGGAGCCTATGGCATACGCCATGCACTGCTCACGGGTCAGGGATCTTGAGGGTTTGTCGGATTTTTTTAGAATTGCAAGCTGTTGCGCCAGATTATGCCCCATGGCATCGGTTATTTCGGATACGAACCGCAAGTACTTTCCGTGGGCATCCATCTTTGCCTGCTCGGTTTTTAGAAACTGCTCAATCTGTGCATGGTTTTCAGGGGATTTTTCCATTGGGTCGGTGAACCCATTGGGTTCAATGGCGCGAACCGTTCGTTTTTGAGAAACCCCTGTTAACTTTGGCATAACAAAGGGTTTCCCACCCGTTTTGATCCTGACGGACAACCGCTCTTTGGCATCATCACTTTTCCCCTGCGCGGCCCGGTGAGAATCCCGGTCGTACAATGCCGCCATATTGACCGGAATGCCCTCTGCAATGCATTGCCCCAACCCCCGCAGTATCAGAGAGTACGGGTTTTGCCCCTGAATACAAAATGACCTTGCAACATGGGGCCGTCCGTGGAGGATATGATGAATCATCCGGGTGCAGGAGGCGCCGGGACCGATTTCCAGAAAGATTCTCGCCCCATCGTCATGGGCGGCGTTAATGGTTTTGACAAAATCGACGCCCTTGAGGGCATGGGAGAGAATAGCATCAGCGGCTGACTCCCGGGTGACATGATAAGATTTGCCCTGCGCGCCGCTGTAAAATTTCATGTGGGGGGGCGCAATGGTTTCCTGTAGATGCAATTCCCGGTAGGGTCCTTCAACTTCCTTTAAGACTTCACAGTGGGCGATTGAGACGCCCTCAACGGGCACATGCCTGCAGCCAATGGCATGAATGAACGCCTCAACCGCCCCGCGTTCACCGCCGATGACGCATTCCCCGTCCGTATTTGAAATCAACGGGTAGACATGCGCATGTTTTTTCAGCACGTCTCTTAAAGTATCCATGGACCGGTCTATGGTAAACAAAACCCAGTCCAGTTTTTTGTTCCGGGGCCATTTCCAGTGCCTTCTGGCAGCCCGGCATTCTCCCGCCAAATCTTTGGTAAACAGGGTCGATTCTTGGATTTTCACCAGCATTTCATCCCTGCTTGACCATGCTCTCAAGGCGAAAAGCCCGGCGGTTTCCCCCAGGCTGTAGCCCACAACGAAATTCGGTTTGATGCCGTAGGTTTGAACAAGGTCGCTGACCCCCGTGCAAAGTGAAACGTGACCGAATATCATGGCCCTGCGGTCACGGCACTTTTGGGAGACGGCATCTTCATGCCCCCTGTCAATGTCCCAGAAACAATCGGGACGATATTGACGCCGCAGGTAGAGATTCTCCTGATGTTGCCGTCTTAGGATTTCCGGCCACTGAACAAATAATTCCCGCCCCATATGGGAAAAAGTGTTCCCGGAACCGGGAAACACGAAACAGATCCCGTTGCCGTTCCCGGACGTCAGGGGTTGGGGATTGTAAAAAACCCGATCCTGAAACGATGCATCGGGAATGGACGACCGCTCGTAACCCACCCGTTGACGAGGGTTTTCCCGGATGGATTTTTGTAACCGGGAGATCTGCTTCAAAAGTTCTTCTCTGTTTCGGGCGATAAAGGTTGCCGAAAGCCGGGAACGTTTATGATGCTGCCACCATAACCGGGCAAGCGCTTCCATGTTGGAAACAGAAACGCCGGGGTCCCCTTGAACAAATTTACGGAAACGATCAAGCCCGTTAGGGATGCCCCCGGGAGTATCGGCGCCAACCACAAACAACCCTTCGTCTCTCGGGCCCAAGGGCGCACGTTTTTCAACGTCCGACAACAACGGGGCCTCCGGTTCGAATGCCTCCAACAGAACATGCCCGCAATTGCCGATGATGCTGAAAGCGCTGACAAGGGCTCTTCGAGGGCCGTCAGCACGATCATGCAGCCAGTAACGGGGCGTGGAAGGAATAAGGCCCGGTTCAGTTAATTCCCCGATGGGATTTTCCGCGGCTTTCAGGGGCGGCAGAATTTCATGGTACACACAAAGGGCGGCCTTGATAAATGATGCCATGGACGATGCCGCACCCGTATGGCCGATGCTCCCTTTTACGCTGCCATAAACAATTTGCCGTCCCGAAAACTCCCGGGCGCCCGGCCCATTAAGCGCATCCGATGAACCGAAATATGAAGCCAGAGCTTCCATTTCCATCCCGTCTTCGGCAGGGTAACCGCTTCCGTGGGTTTCCACATATCCCATGCGTTCCGGAAGGCAATGCCCTTCATCGCAGGCCTTTTTAATGGAAGACAAATATGAAGGGACATCCGGCAGAAGATCTTCGGTTTTCCCGCCCGCGGAAGCACCAACCCCCTTGATGATACAATAAATTCTGTCCTTGTCCCGAACAGCGTCCGAAAGACGTTTAAGGACGACGGCCCCGGCGCCTTCACCCATGATGGCGCCATCGGCATCCACATCAAATATGCGAATCTTTCCAGACCTGGAAAAGGGCCGGAGGGCCCTACGACTCAAAAGTGACCGCACATCTCCCGTCATTTCCACGGCGCCCACCAGGGCCCGATCGATCAAGCCGTTTTGAAGCGCCCTTACAGCGGTTTTGAGGGCATTGATCCCTGAACTTTCTTCACTTGAAACAGTGAAAGCGGGACCGCCCATGCCCAGTTCCCTGGCAATCCGGCTCGCAATAACGCTGCCCAACCCTCCCATGGTGCGGTTGGCCGTAAGACCCGGACCCGCGGCATCACGAAGCGCTGAAACCCATTTTTCATGATCCGTTTCAAGACCAAGTTCCCGCGCCCATTTTGCGCCGTTTTGTTCAATAAGCCATCTCACATGATAATTGGTGGTGTTGAAATCAAGCCCGATCCCAATAAAGGCGCCGGCACGGGTATTTTTTTGGTTTCCGGATTTTGCGTCCGCCCATGCGCCCATGGCCGTCTTCAACATCAGCAGTTGCTGGGGAAGCATCTCCAAGAGTTCTTTCGGGGGAATCCGAAAAAGCCCGGCCGGAATTTCGATCTCATCCATAAAGAAACCCGGCGGAAGCATACCCGATGATTCAGGCGCATTAAACCAATTTGCCTCATAAACGCCCCAGGCGTTGTGGGGGGCTTCGGGTTTTGACGCGGTCCCCTTTAAAACGCATTGTTTGAAGGATTCCAGGCCGTCCAGTTTCCCGAAATGGGCGTCCATACCGATAACCGCCACATCCGGCGGGTCGAACCTGAAATCCCCATGCACCGTCGAAGCAACATCTTCCGCCATGCCCGTCCACTCTTCCAGCAGAACGTGGGCATTGATCCCACCGAAACCGAAAGCGCTCACCGCGGCCTTCCGGGTGACGTTTTGATTCCGTCTGTTCCATGGTCTGGGCGATTTAAGAATCGTGAAGGGTGTTTTTTCTATTTCAAAGGATTTTTGGGCCTTGTTGAAATTGGCCGATGGCGGCAAGGTCTTTTCCCGGAGAGCGAAAATGGTTTTAATGCATGCCGCCGCGCCCGCTGCCGTAAGCAGATGACCGATGTTCGATTTAACCGAACCCAACACACAGGACGGTCCCCCGACAGCACCTTCCCAAAGGGTTTTCAAACTCTCGAATTCAACCGCATCCCCCACAAGGGTCCCGGTGGCATGACACTCGATGAGGTCAACATCATGGGGATGCCAGCCCGCTTCTTCATAGGCGTACCGCATGGCCCTGAGCTGCCCTTCCGAGGTGGGGGCCAGCAATCTGCCGCCCATGTCGTTTGATAACCCGATACCGCGTATGACGGCATAGATGTTGCGGTTCTCGCGAAGGGCATCGGAAAGGCGCTTCAACACAAAAATCCCCGCGCCCTCCCCTACCACCAGACCATCGCCGTCAGCATCAAAGGGCGCACTCCGCCCGCTGGGGGAAATGGCTCTCAGCTGGGAAAAACCCATCTGGGTATAAAGACAACTGGGCCGGGAAACGCCCCCGCAAAGCATGGTATCGGCCCTGCCGGCGGAAAGTTCGTCAACGGCCAGCTTCATGGCGTACAAGGAAGAGGCACACGCCGCATCCAGGGTAAAACTGTCCCCCCCGAGCCCCAGGGCCTTTGACAGGATTCCCGCCGGCAACCCCGCGCCGTGCGCATTCAGGGGGTCGGTTCCGGAATAATGACGGCGTTGATTTTCGGGAAGGAGTTTTTCTTCAAAAGTGCGAAAAAGCGTTTCTTCGGCGATGGCGGATAAGGACTCGGTGGGCAGCACCAGGTTTCCGAGAATCACGCCGGTCCTTCGGTGGTCCTCTCCCTGGATATGCGCATCATCAAAAGCCTGTTTGCCCGCCATGAGGAGAAGGTGAAAAAGCGGGTCCAGACGATTCAGAAAACCGGAGGAAATATCAAGGCCCGCAATATCCACATGGACCTCATCGATAAAGCATCCACGCGTCGTGTATACCCTGTCCACAACGCCGGGTTTGGAATCATACGCCCTGTCGGGAGGGATCGCCCAGCGCCCGGAAGGCACTTCACGGGAGGAATCCCGTTTCTCTAAAATGTTTTCCCAGAATTTTTTCGGATTCGGAGCGTCCGGGAAAACCCCACCCATGCCTATAATCGCTATCGCTTGATTGTTTTTCATCCCAGCACATGGCGCCTGAACGCTTCATTTAAAGAGGCATCGAGGATACATTCATAGTCTTCAATACGCGCCACCAATTCATCCGATGTTTTATCTAAAAACTCGATATCCGCAACCGCCCGAGATTCACTTCTTTCCTTTACCCGTACCGCGGCCCGAACCCCGTCCGGTGGAAATTGCCGTTTGAACTGCCGGTATTTTCCGATTTTATTGGGAAGGGAGCCCACACGGTACTGCTGAAAACTCCAGAGGATCATGGCTTGGAACCCCCCATCGATAGCGCCGGGATCCGCGATCCAGCGGCTTTGAATCCCACTGTCCATCCACGCGGAGGGGGCATCGGTGGGGCTCAGATCCACCATCACCATGTCATCACCGCTCCATTGGGCCGAAAGGATGTTTTGCAGGCGTTTTCCGTGAAAAAGGGCGTCATTGTAAATCGTTTTGTTCACGGGAACATATGACTTCAAATCCCCCAATTGAATCCGGCTGTTTTCGTTTCCGGGCGCCACCTCTGAAAGAATGACATTTGCCGAGGCATGCAACGCCGGCATGACCCCCTTGACATTTCCCCGAATTTCCGCGGTTATGGAGAGGGTTCCATTGTTGGCTGAAAGACGTCCCGCCGTAATCTCGATATGTTGTGAATCACCATTTTTCATGATAATTCCCTTCAAAACCCTGAAGTCGTCAAACCCCACAAAGCGGTATCCCGGGTTGTTTTTGAGCGCCCCCTGAGCCAGCCATTCCATCATGAGGGCCGCGGGGAGTACCGCATTCCCGTTCATCACGTGATCCCGCAGGATGGGATAATGCTCCAGACTGAGATCCAGCGCAAAAGAGGCATCCAACGGTCCCCCCATGACGACCACCTCAACCGGACCTTTTGCGCCGGATTCGAATTCGTCAATAAAATACCTAGGCCCCGCCTTTTTGCTGATCAGGTCAATCCCCTCCTCCTTGAACAGCGGTTTTAAAACCTGCGT
>CAXXXE010000007.1:0-1273145 GCA_963664475.2 Desulfatiglandales bacterium | reverse complement strand
CGACCTTTCAGCTACTGCTGCATTAAGCCAACAAGTACACGTTCTTTGACAACCACGACCATTTACCCCTGCCATTCGGCAGGTGGGACCGTTCGGGCCTTCACCGGAGTGAGGCTTCCCTTTATTCAGGGCTCGTTTCTCCGGCTTAATATGCCCTCTGCTGACTCCCGTTACGCGGTGGGCTCCCCTTGCGGTTCGCTCACTCGTGGTTTCCGCAATCTGTCGAGTCCATTTGTTTGTGTTTCCCGACCAATAGGCCGGGCTCGTCAGGGCTATGACTCGAAATGTTCCTGACGCCAGGGTTTTGTTTTACCGGTTTTCCCTTATATTCCGGTGGATTTCAGTTGCAGTTCCCTACGAGACGCAACGGGCCTCCCGGGGTAAACACGTGTCTTTCCGCACACGAGCGCCGAGTATACGTGCCTGGCCTATAGTAGTTAGAGGACTTTGTTCTGTGTTGCGAACTCGTCCCACCAGACCCGCCTCACTCGATTTCTGTTCGTCGCCCCGTGCGTTTGCGGTGCCCTGCTGCGGCAAGGCCACTGCCTCTCCAGGCCCGTTACCGGGTACCCAGTTGTGATACCGCTACACCCTTCGCCACTACCTGGCTGGGTCTGGGACTTGCGTAAAATATCGGAAGCATGGTACATTACGCGCACCCTTAAGAACACGTGCCGTGCCCGGCACACAACAAGGCCCTTGCACCTGATCGGGCGACAGCGTGCCTTCGTTTAACGCTTTTGTTTATCAACCATTTTTGTCTTCTCCCGGCTGTCGTGATTCGACGCCCGCCAGGTGAAGGCCAGCGTTATACTCTTCAAGGTATTATGAAATGAAGTTTTTTACGTTTGATTGGTGGATAAAAGGCCAGGATTTTGATTCACTTAAAACATCAGTGGTTTCTGATGTTTTAAGTGAATATAACAGGCTGAAATCGCTTTTGAACGGGTTTCCGATCCAGAAAATCCTGAAAACGCGCCATAATGTCTGGCGGAACTCGAATCATGATATGCCCTCCTATAGTTCCGGTCAAATGAGCTGATACGTAGGCGGACATCTTTTCTATAAAATATCAGATGGTTATAAGCAGCGATTACCATCAAATCAAATGACCGAAACTATAATTAGATGTTCAATATTACAAATACGCGCATTATACAGATCGCAAAAACCATGCCATTGATCTTCGTCAATAATGATTTTATGCCGGCTTTCAACCGGCAAATCATAATGAGCCTCAGAGAAAAAGTCGGACATTAGCAATTCTCATTTTGGAATTTCGATTTCCTCATCCTGGTTCACACGCTCTATGTTGAACCCGCCGCTGGACGATCTGCGTCCTTAACCATGAATATGCCCTATTTAAAACAGTTTTTTTCGAGTTTGCCGCCGGACGCGGAGCGTCCAAAAACTATTCCCACATTAGAACGTATGAACGAGAGCGAAAGCCAAGTCTCTAATGAGAATTGCTAAAAAAATATTTAGCAGAATATAAAAATATTGCCCTTGCGTTTTTTTATCCAATAATTTACAAAATGTAGATTTCAAAGGGAGATTGGTTCGATTTTGTCGGATAACATGCGGGAATGGATATTTGACGACAAAAAAAACTGTATAATCACTGCTTATACTACAGGATCAAAATAAATAGCTTAAATCATGAAAGAAAGAATAGCTATTAGTTTTCGCGGTAATGATTGCATTCGGATAATACCAATGCCGCCCAAAAATAAAAATGCAGAAATAAAATTTCATTTCTTTGATGATTCATACGTAATTAGAAAATTTGATTTTAATCAAAATGTTGGTGGGCTAATATACAATCCTGTAGATCATGGACAAGCTGAGCATGAAATATCATATCACAGTGCTAATGAATATCACCCAACTCCAGTGTTGTTGCCCAAATACAAAGACAGCGATAAAAAACGGATAGTTATTAGCGATGAAATAATAAATCTGAGTTTGACGGATATTGTTGTTCCAATACCAATTTGCAGAGTTACGACCAACATCTCTTCCTCAAAAAAATATAAAAAGAAAGATCAGCATTGGCCGTTAGAACTGACGGATGCATATAATACTGCAGACATTTATATAGCTGGCAAAGACTATGACTTTGATAGAATGAGTAAAAAATATCCTTTGATTCTTCACTTTCTATTTCCAATTACAACAATAGATTTTCTCATTTATGGCTCAGGGATGGCCGCGGAGCCTATTTTTAATAAAATGTTTCAAAATAAAGGCCCAATTGTTGCCTTTCAATCCACTACCGTAGGTGGTTACCAGTTTTTTTGTAGAACGTATCAGCTATTTAAGACTGATGCTTTTAGGATGTATTCGAAACAAGGATATAGCGGTAAGAATTTCATTGAATTTTTCAACAACGTTGACTACTTGGATTTGTTGGCAACCACAAGTATTGCATATAAGTTAAGCCCATCTAAAACGACACCAATTAAGGCGGCTTATGAATATGATCTTGAAAATATGATGAGATTGGGCTGCCGACGGAAGTATATTTTAAAACTTGAAAAAAGATTCAAAAAAAAGAAACAGCTTTATAAGAGGTTAAAGAAATTTAGGTCAGGGATTATTATCCCCTCCCAATAGGTAGGTGAGGAAAATAATTATAACCATGCTTTTACAGCGGAGCGCGAAAAGCTGCGCCCGCTGAAAAGCGACGTTATGTTTTAAGGAAATATATTTTTATGGAAATAAGCGAATTAATAAAAAACAATTTTCCGGCAATAATTGCGCTAACTGGAACGTTATTAGGTGTCTTAATCACTCAACTTTTCAATTGGTTGAATAAAAGAAGTGAATTTTATCATCAACACAAATTAAAAAAAACAGATCAGCAAATTGTATTTGAGAATAATGAAGTTATTAAGCCTGTTCTTGACTTTCTAAAAAAAGAATTATGTTTAATAACAAAGATATATCAAAAAGGTTTGAATAAGGAAGTTTCAATTGAAGATGAGCTAAGTGAGCATATTTTGGAAATGAGTATGGTTGGTGCAAGGATAAGGATACTTGGAAATAATATTTTGAACAAAAAGTATGAAGAATTTACGAAATTAAGGATTCCAATTAGCTTTGATTCATTAAACGAAGAGGGCAATAAAGACATTAACACTGCATTTGAAAATATGAAGAAGGCTGAGTTGTTGGCCTCAGAAATAATATCAGAAATAAAAAAATCAACATAACCTTGCTCTCTCAGCGGAGCGCAAAATAACGCGCCCGCTGAGAGAGCCCGTTGTGCTTTTGAAATTAGAGGATGTCATGGAAGATGTATTTGGTGTGATTGAAGAAACAATAAATAAAAGTACTATAGATGATTTTCGAAAATACATTTCTAACCTTACTGGGCACACAAAATGGTTGATTTGTAGTGATTATTGTATAGATGATAAAAATAAACCTAATGACACAGCGACATTTACAGTTTTACCCTACTACAGGGATATTCTATATATTCAAAAAAATATAACAAAATATGCGCCTACAGATATCAAAAAGACTCGATCAGTAAAAGATGAATTTATTAATTATCACAAATCAGGGATTATTTACCATTTCTCTGTAATTTTTGAAAGAAAACCTAATCATGTATTGGGTCATTATACAAAAGACTTTATGTGTCTTGCTTTGGCAAATACAATTGAAATGCTTAATAAGTGGATTATTAATACTCCATCAAACAAAGAGTATTTCGTAAAAGTTATTGTCAAGGCAAATAATCTCTTGCAAGAGATGAACAAAAAATCATTCAACTTAAAGCTTTTAAAGCAAATATTAATAATAAATTTTCTAGCTTCATATATTGCATATATCATAAGTAGAGAAACGAAAGTGACGAATATTGCTTGGTTTTCAGATAGGGACGCAATACTTGATTCTTATCAAAATATAGTGGTTGATTTATTTGGGATGAACCATCACGGATTGTGCGAAAGAGATAAAATTGATGGCAGTAAGATAAAAATATTTATAGGCAAACCAGACAATAAAGAAAATGAAAACCAGATGTGGTATGACGAATTGATTAGGCTCCCTGACTTTATTACAGGAACTCTTTCTGATTATAATTTTGCAGAACATTTAGTATCCAAACCAAAATTCAACTCAATGATGGAAGGTTGTATTGCAAATAATAGCAATATTTCAATACTGAAACTATTTTTCGATTCTGGGCTTTTAAAGTGCAGTAGAATCACGGTAGACAGCAATAGCTAAATGCAACATAATCGGGTAGTCGGGGGGATTTCTCCCCCAACCCCCACAACACCCCGCATGCGGGTCCGCACGGGGCGTTTCACAGAGCAAACCGGACCGTAGTCGGGTAGTAAATGAACACCAAAGCTCTTTGAAAAGCTGTAGGCATCCACCGGGTTGGGCGGTTCTATGACGTGCCCCATGCTCACTCCTCCTGTCGGATTCTTTGTGTCATGAGAACTCACAGAGGCTCCTTCCCTGCTCTGTGTTCGGCCCTTCACCATGTCCCGGGCATTACCCCGGGCGTTGGGCTACTATGGCGTCTGCTGACTTCTGCCCCATCACCTTGGCAGGTTGCCCTGCAAGGCGCTATGAGAAAAACGCTGCTTGCATTGCTATCGATATTTCGCTCACACCCGGCGATAGCATCCGGATGTGCCTGGA
This sequence comes from Desulfatiglandales bacterium, assembly GCA_963664475.2. GTDB lineage: Bacteria > Desulfobacterota > DSM-4660 > Desulfatiglandales > Desulfatiglandaceae > NaphS2. The sequence continues at coordinate 1,268,477 of CAXXXE010000007.1, read as the reverse complement.
CCTTGGTTTCCCGGTGGTCCGTTCCGGGAGCTTTCGCAGAGCGGATCTCATCGCACGTGGGACAGATCTCCCCGGATAAGGACGTGAACTGTCGCTACACAACCGCGGCATTTACCCTATCTCCTGAATCCGGGGCTTCGTCATGTTGTGCTGACTTACCCGGAGACTGGGCCTTGTATACCGTTTCTGTTCGTCGGCTCATAGCTTTGCCTGAGGCTTCCTCCAGACGGTCCCTCGCGGTTCCGCCCTTGCCTTTGGCTAGTATTTGGGCTAATGATTTAAACACATTAACCGGATTCACACACAGGGGACTTACACCCCATAAGTTCACGCCCGTGCCGGGCGTACACAAAAGTTTCAACCCGACATTCCCCGCCGCTGATGCTCTGGGGAATGCGGGTTAAACGGGCGTTATGTTTTAATAGTCCCTTAACCCCAAAAAAGGAGGAAAGGACCATGAGTAAAGAATCAGACGAATACGAAAAATTCATAGCTGGAATCATTGAAGACATAAAAAGCACCGGTAGAGACATTGAAATAATTTGCCATGGACGTGATTGCAAATTAAAAGGCAAAACCGGTCAAGAACATCAAATAGATGTTGCGTTTGTAGACCGCTCTCTTTCTACTCCGGCTCTGATACTCGTTGAATGCAAATTAAGAGCAGATCGCAATGTGGAACCAAGCGCAGCAAAAGTCGCAGCATTCAATCAAGAAGATATCGGGCCACTAAAAGAATATGCCGAAGATACCATGACAATCCTTGTAACTACTTGTGGATACTCACCTGGAGCCAGGCTCATATCGAATAGGAGGCAGCTCGCAAGGGAGATCGTACCCTTCAAGGCGGATGCGTACACTTTCGGGTACAGCAATATTGTCATGGGGTATGCCACGGAACGCCTTGGCGCCAGCGACGCGGCCGAAATTGAGGTTTTCAGAAACGGCGAACCCGTAGATTAACTCGGCTAACGGACCAATCTTCCAGGAAGATTCGTCTTCCCATTCGCCGCCAAGGTATATGGGGTCCTCATATATCCTGATGACTTGAACCCCTTCCCACGTGATGAACACATGAGGAGGATCTTCAAAACAATCAAATTTTAAGTCAATTCCTATACCTGGCATTTTAAGCCTTTCACATAATCGGGTAGCCGGGGGGATTTCTCCCCCAGCCCCCACAACACCCCGCATGCGGGTCCGCACGGGGCGTTTCACAGAGCAAACCGGACCGTAGTCGGGTAGTAAATGAACACCAAAGCTCTTTGAAAAGCTGTAGGCATCCACCGGGTTGGGCGGTTCTATGACGTGCCCCATGCTCACTCCTCCTGTCGGATTCTTTGTGTCATGAGAACTCACAGAGGCTCCTTCCCTGCTCTGTGTTCGGCCCTTCACCATGTCCCGGGCATTACCCCGGGCGTTGGGCTACTATGGCGTCTGCTGACTTCTGCCCCATCACCTGGCAGGTTGCCCTGTAAGGCGCTATTAAGGAAACCGCTGCTTGCGTGCTATCGATCATTTGCTCACATCCGGCGATAGCATCCGGATGTGCCTGGACCTTGGTTTCCCGGTGGTCCGTTCCGGGATATTTCGCAAAGCGGGCCTCATCGCACGTGAGGCAGATCTCCCCGGATAAGAACGTGAACTGTGACTACACAACCGCGGCATTTACCCTATCTCCTGAATCCGGGGCTTCGTCATGTGGTGCTGACTCACCCGGAGACTGGGCCTTGTATGCCGTTTCTATTCGTCGGCTCATAGCTTTGCCTGAGGCTTCCTCCAGACGGTCCCTCGCGGTTCCGCCCTTGCCTTCGGCTAGTATTTGGGCTTATGGTTTAAACACATTAACCGGATTCACACACAGGGGACTTACACCCCATAAGTTCACGCCCGTGCCGGGTGTACACCTATCGGTCCAGCCGACGCCCTAAAAAGCGGGCGCGGCTGACCTCTGCGTTATGCGAGAAGTAAGATGTATGAACCAGACATAGAAAAGCTACGACGATTCTCACTTGTTGTTGCCCTGGTACTCCTGACCTATTCCGTTGCGGGAATATCGTTGTCGCCAGAAGCGGCCATTTCTGTGATAGGATTGATTTTCAAGGTATCGCGGCCAGGTTTGCTTCCTATAGGGTTGGTTTTGGCATCCGTATACGCAATGATGCGGTTCTATTACTATGGGTTCATGCTTAGAAAGAGTCCTTACCGTAGTCGACGTAATGTCATTGACACCCTGCGCTGTCACAATCGGCAATACATCACTGGCAGGAAAAAAGCCCCAATTTACTTTGGGCCGACAGAATTCCGGGCTTCTCTATGGGTTCCTAATCGGACAAAAGTCGAGGAGCATATTAGAAACTTCCCAGAGGTTTTTCCGAAATTCGCGTTGGCACGTCCTTCAATGAAAATCGAAATGCAGGAGGTATTTGACGAAGACGGGGAAAGTAATGGTATGCGATACGATGTTAAGGTGGTGATTCCAATAAGGTGCAGAATGGCGGCCATAGTACAAGACATTGACTATGCATCCCCAATTTGGTTGAATTTTATTTCTCTTGCAATCTTCTTTTTCAACATTGGCTTAAAAGGGATCTATGCATAACCACAACAAAACATAGGGGTCAGACCAAGAGAATAAAATGTATCCCTATAAAAGCAAGACTGAATTGGATAAGCTTATTGGCGCTCTCAAAAAGGCGGGAATGAATTGAAAAAGACCTTCTTAGGAGATAAAATCTTTTGAAAAGCAGTGTGGTCTGAAGCAAGAGGGACAGCCCATGAGTGAAAAGCATGAAGAATGGCTCAAACAAGCGGATTACGATATGGGGACAGCTGACGCCATGTTCACCAGTGGCCGGTACTTGTATGCTGTTTTCATGTGTCATTTGTCCATCGAAAAGTCTTTGAAAGGTCTGTTCTCGAAAGAATTGGTTGAAGTCCCTCCCAAAACCCATAATCTTATTTATCTCCTCAAGAAAATTGGAAAGAAACCCCATAAAGACATGCTGAAATTCATTACAAAGTTGAATACCGCAAGCGTGGCCACGCGATACCCCGACGATCTGTCGAAAATACAGGCCGCCTACACAAAAGAGATTACAAAAGAAATGATTGAAAAGAGCAAGGATGTACTGAAATGGGTCAACGAACAGTTCTAGAGACCATCCAGGAATTCAAAAAGGCACTGGAAGTCATCAATATTCATGTTGATCAGCTCATACTCTTCGGTTCCCATGCCGCAGGTACGGCCCGCGAGGACAGCGATATTGATTTAGTCGTCATCTCCTCCAACTTTGCGGACAAGAGTTACTGGGAGCGGATTAACATTTTGACCGATGCCATCTTCGAGGTCTTTGCGCCTATTGAAGCTTCGGCATTTACTCCAGATGAGTGGAAATCCAAAAAGTCCCTCATTACCGACTACGCCGAAAACGGCCTTTTGGTCTGAAATTTTGGAATCGCGAACCAAACGCTGGGAAATTCCGGGGACAAGCAGTGACAATTGTCCTGTCATCCGCGGTTTCCGGGATCAAGGGATTGGAAGTCAATGGATAAGCAGGGAGATGAAGGGGAAAAAGGAGTGACAAAAAGCGCAAGGGCGTGCGGACCCCGGGTTTGCGGATTCTAGGAACTCAGAGGAAATGGTCGGACTTTTCGATTTTTCTAAAGAAAACTGAGGGGGGCAGATCTTTTGACGGATTTCCCAACCAAGCCTTTCACCAGATAAACTGGTGAAGGCGGCGTTCGCCATCACAATAAGGAGGTAAAAATTCTAAGTCATTTTGATTAGGCCAAAGGAACAATCGCATAAAACAAGACCATTTAGACAACAAAATGGATTAGGGAGGGGTCACATGAAATCAAAGGTTATTTTTGCCGTCGTCTTTTCGCTTTTCTCGATCATTTTCTTTGCGTCAACATCATTTTCAGCAACGGACAATATTGTCATACGTCCACCATAGACTATCCAGGTTGCTGTGGGTAACTCAATACAAACAGCTATCAACAATGCTGCCGAAGGAGATACGATTTTGTTGACTGCCGGCACTTATACCGAAACCCTTACCATTGAAAAAGACGGCATAAAGATCAAAGGTGCCGGAAGTAATAGCACTACCCTAGACGGAGGTGGTGTTGACCAAGCTGTCATTCTGGTGAAAGAAGTCAAGAACATCACAATTGAAGGATTAACGGTCCAGAACGGTTCTGACGGAATCTGTGCTTTAGACGGTGCATCTGTGACGGTACAGAATTCAATTTTCAAAAACAACAGTGATGATGGATTTGATATCCAAAACAACTGCAACGCAAGGCTTTCGGGGTGCAGTTCGACGAGCAATACAGATCATGGGATAGCGGCCTATCACGGTTGTTCACTTATCTTAGAAGGAACCACATCAAGTAATTCCAATGGCGATTGTGGCATTATGATATATAGTGGATCAAACGCATTTTTTTCTTCAGGTACAGTTACTGCGAATTCGAACGTAAACCGGGGTATTTTTATAAGCAGTAGTTCAAGTCTTTCTCTTTTTGACTGCAACATCAACGTCGAATCGAACCAAAATGACGGGATAAGTGTTGTGAGCAGCTCAAGCTTTTGGCAAAGTGGAACCGGCATTTTGGTTTCCAAAAGTAATGCCAGGCGCGGGATCGCACTGGCTGACACGTCATCGATGTTATTGCAGAGTGGCAGCGATACGAAATTACAAAATAATAGAATTGCAGGGCTCCAAGTTGCCGAGAACTCATCTGCGGAACTCTATGGAATTCTATTGGCGGACGCCAATGGCAACGAAGGCATTCTTGTTAATATTTCTAGCACTTTAGGGCTTGGTTCTGGCGGTTCAATAACGGTTCAAGAAACAACTGGGGAAGGTATTGGCATTTATGTAGGGGAGGCGTCAAGCTTCTTTGCTTTTGGAGGCACTTTGATTGTTCAAAACAACAAAATTCCCGAAAATTCAGATCAACACGTTGATTACGGAGTTGGAATATTAGTCTGCCGCAGTTCAAGCCTAAGACTACAAGGCAGCGGCCTTGCTGCACAGATAACAGCGAATGAAGGGCACGGGATCTCAGCCTACCAAGGTTGCAGTATAAGACTTGATTCAGGCGTAAAAATAAACCAGAACTCCAAAAATGGTCTTAACATTGCACAGCAATCTGTACTCTTCGGCAGGGCTATTGAAGTGAAAAATAATTCGGGCTGGGGTGTAAAGGGCGACGACGGAAGCAGCATCGGGTGCGAAAACTCCACCATAACCGATAACAGCTCAGGCGCCGTTCAGCTAAGCTTTGGAGCGAAGTCGACACTGAATGGCAACACCATCAGCCCCACCCCTATAACTTGCGACTCGACTGTTTTGAGCAGAGGAGATTGTGTTTGTCCTTAATGTTCAATGAGTCCAAAAATCCTTGCGAGAAACAAATGCAGAGCGGGCGAACCCCTACAGATTGAACTGAGCGGGTCTGAGTGAATTCGATATGAAGCACAGAGTGCCCCCCGCTCAGATTCAATCTTGTGTTCAAGAAGCCCGGTATGATGGCACGGAATTTGTTATATGGGGAATGGTTCGTTACGGAAAACCGGGATTGTTCTCCTGGTAAAAAAGTCGCCGGCGACGGACCTCAATTTTGGTGTGGCTGAGCCTGGGGTCGGGCCACAACAACTTATTGATTATCCACTGCTTATGTCCCAATAACAGGTGTTTTCATCGCCTATATCGTCCTTTTCGGCACTGGAAAGGACCATATGGGGAGCAGCTCTTCCCGGAGATGGTACGCCTCACCACCTTTCAATCATGTAATTCAGGATCGTCAGTTTGTACCGCTTCTTAGTCTGATACAGCCACTGCAAATAACGGCGGCGATCTTTCGAAAACTTCAGCAGGAATTCCCTCTTATGGCACAGATGCGTGACCTGCCCAGTTAAATGCAAAGCCTATTTAACCGGAGTGTGCCGGATATACCCCGGAAGAAAATGTCGCTTTGCTTTAGCCATAATCTCGGAGAAAAACGACCTTTTTGGCCTCAAAAAGATCGATATAGGCCTGTTTTAGAGGAGGAAATTAGAGATTCTTCTCCACATATTCAATGCTTACCGCGACCCCACCCGAATCTTTCTTTCCCCTTGCTCGCGGAATCGCCTTTTTTATCTTTGCTAATGGAAAGTCACTAACTGCAAATGAGCATTTCGAGTCACCTGACTGCGGATAGACCCATCAGCATCTCCACCAACCATCGCGTTTACCGGCCTTGTTCATCGTTCCGGCCATTTATGGTATTGTTCTCCGTCTGTAGGCAATTTCAGTCGCTTTTCGCCATCAGAAACGTCAATATAGCATAAATACCAAAAGAGATACCATGTTTTCAATTTGGATCTGTTCTATTTATCCTACTTCCAAGCAACGAAATAAGTATGCTGTCCCCGGAATTCCCTACAGGACCATTTGAATAACATGGATCGATTTCACACTTAATTCAAGAAATATATATACTGTCACCGGAATTTTCGCGCAGTGCATATTTGTGGATATGTGCTGGCGGGTGCAACGCAGTAGACGGGCCAAAGGGCAAGCAAGATGGTGGATGTATTTTTTGCCGAGGCCTTATCTGTTGGCGTGTACGCGGTATATTGAAAACAACCCGGTTCGCGCAAATCGGGTTAGGCAGGCGGAGAAATGGCGCTGGCGCAGTGCTTCGGCCCACATATCCGGTCAAAATGATGCACTGGCAGACGTAGACCCTCTACTTTCAATCATCAAAGGCTACTGGCGGGATTTTCTGGAGCATAGGCTGTCGCCTACGGAAACAGACGACATCCGCAAGCATGCGCAAACAGGTCGCCCACTGGGAGATGAGCGTTTCGTCACCCGCCTGGAATGTCTGCTCGGCAGGGAATTGCGGCCGCGAAAACCCGGCAGAAAGCCAAAGAAGAGGCGTAATTGATATACTGTCCCCGGAATTATTCCTTCATGGAAAAAGGGTTTACGGACTATCAGGCAAAGCTCATGACGATCTGGGAAGACAAGCGTATCGCCAGCATCTGCTCCCAGATGCCCAATCTCATCATCATGGCGGCCAACGCGGTGGCAGCCCTGGATCGAAAGGGCCTTTCGGCCTCGGACCGGACCCTGCTGGTCCGATACGCCCAAGAAACCTGCGGCGATTACTGCGCCGGTTGCGGTCGATTCTGTCTACAGACAGTCCATAACAGGGTCCCGGTCAACGACATCATGCGCTGCCTCATGTACGCCCGTTCCTATCAGGATTTCATGCTGGCCCGTTCCACATTCCACATGCTCCCGGAAGAGACCCAGCCGCTTCTAAATCGCCTCGATTTCCGGGCCGCGGAACGGTCGTGCCCACGAAACCTCCCCATCGGACGACTGATGAAGGAAGCCACAACCCTTTTTGCCTGATTGGAGTCTCAGGTCAATGCGTCCACGGCAGTTCTCACGATCCTGCCGATCTCTAAATTATGGGGGCACCGGCGCTCCGCAGGTGAAAAATCGGTCTCCATACAGCCGTTCTTTTTGGTGTGTTCACATCTAATCGTTATAAAAGCTTGTAGCGAGCGGTGCCGCACCTCCGGTCGGCGCCAGAAACGCGCTCATGACATCACTCTTTTCCTTTTCCGTCAATGTCTTTCCAGCTTCAATAATGATGTGCGCCACATTTTCCCTTTTTTCGCTGAGGTAGGTCTTGACATTATTGACATTAAAGCTTTCCAACCGAAAGTCTGCCGAGTCGTCAGGAACTTCGAGCACCGTATTCGTATCGGTGGACGCTTGGTTAAACAGAACCAGCAAACGATAAAGATAGTCACCGTTCTTCAGATCGGATATGGATATCCAGATAGTGGGACAGACAGACACCCCTGCCGGCTGTATCAGCGAATTAATTGCGCCGTAAGCCAGATACCTGGCCTGCGCTGAAGTGGAAGGGATAGGCGAAATACCCGATTTCAAAAGCGCCATGGGCCGCTGAAAACGCGAGGGCGCCGTCCAGTCACCGCGAAGGCCATAGGTTCCGGAAGCATTCTGAGTCATTCCGCCCCAGGTGCGGTCGGTTCGATCCCCTGTCCAATTGAAATAGTTGTCTTGTTTTTGAAAACAGCCGTTTTGCCAGTCATAGGTGGGGTTATTGGTAATCACTTTTCCCGCGCCCGAATAGCTCTGATTCACGGTGCCGCCGGTGGCTGCTTCCAGTTCCTTAATGCTGATATCGTAGGTTAAATTCTTGTCCAAATAAATAACCACTCCACCTTCCAAAAATTCCAACACAGCGCATTTCCCATGTTTGTCCCGAATGACATAATGGAGGGTCGGTGCCATATAAGACCCCGACGTCGTCTTGAAAGCGCCCATTACCACTTGGACTTTTCCCATATTGACCAGCGCTTCTTCAACAGTGGCACTCACTCCCACAAGATAAGGAATGAGGCTGATAAAACTGAGTGCCGGTTTTCCTTTAGGATCATATTCGGAAAATCTCGTAATGCCCGGCATGTAAAAACTGCCAACAGAGACCCCTGCCGTATTTATCGCTTCCACAAACATGGGAGCTGCACCAAGGAGTTTGCCTATATAGTCATATTGGTTTGTCCATGCTGCACGCTCTGTCACATTGTCCTGCATATTGACATCACTGACATTATTGTCCCCTGAAAGGCCGACCCCCATCAATTTACCTTCATTTTCCTCAAAGTCCATGGTTCTCCCAATCACGGCGGGAGCGTCTCCCTGGGTGCTGGTAATAAAAACACTGGAACAAGCCATGGAAGTCGAAACGACGCAGAACAGAATGATCGTGCATCCGAGGCCAATCACCAGTTTTTTGATTGAAGTATGCATTTTTATTCCTCCCTTAATTTCTGAATTCCTATATTTCTTTAATTCAAATTCTCTGAAGACACAATATCATCACAACTCGTCGGGCAATCTGGGTCGTCGCACAGAATTTCACACCCCTGCAAAACAACAGGTGGCGTCGGTTGGGGTGAATTGTCATCATCACTACAGCCCAGGATTCCCACCAGCATTCCGAGCCAGGGTAGCGCAAGTCGAAGGGATTTCTTCATTTTCTTCCTCCCTTTTGGGTTATTAAAGGGTTGCTTTTGAGCACCAGGATATGTCATGACTTCAAAATATTAGTTTCAGGCTCATTCCAAAACATCAATATTAAAATAACTCCAATGCTTTTTCAACCCAAAACTCTGATATCCAGCAATTCTAAATTTGCCAGGAGGTTTAGCAAGAGGTTACGTCTCGCTGGTCCCTTTTCGAGATTTGCGCTATTTTTGACGAGCGAAATTGGCCTGTACTTCAGAAGATGCATAGTTCATGTCTTCCGTTTGCGAGAGTCATACCGCCTATGGGGCTTTTCAGAGAATAAGGCATGGTAATCCGTCAATTAAGGGTCAACGGTTCGGAATCGAGGAGATGTATTTCAGTTTGTATCTGGGAGCTCTAATTCGAGGCCCCGTGCCATGAACGTCAGCATTACCTCCCAGCTATCAAAGCACATATACCGGGTTAAAGCGCGAATGTCATCGAAGAAGGTTTTCCGAGTGGGTAAATCTTCTCGAATCCGCCTATAGGTGTCGTCAAGCATCTCCAGTGTGGTATGAAAAAGAAAAGCCAGCAGATTTAATGTCAACAAGAGATTTGATAGATGATTTTTACCATGACCAAAATTATGTTCAAGATGATACCCTTTTGTTTTTAATATGTTATTGTTTTCATACTCAATCTTCCAGCGTGCCCGACCATTGATTGCGATTTGTTTGACATTGTCTTTGGCTATGGTGAAATCGGTTGCAAACGCGTTTTTATACAAACGTTTACCAGCAGCCGAAGTAATGGTCAGTTCGCACCAGTTAATTTCCAAAGCTTTTTCGCCGTCACGTATAGGAACCTGGTTTACAAAGCGATAGGTATAGATGTGATGCGTGTTACCTCTGCGTATCTTTTCCATGACCGTTTCGACGGCATTCATAGCTTGAAGCTCTTCGACCCATTGATAGAGTGTTTTATGCGAATCGGGCTTGCAAACGAGGATGAAGTGGAGGCCCTCATCCAATATCAACGTACATATGGGCTGCCGACAGTACAGATCATCACCCAGAATTATAATTCCAAGGTCTCTATATACCGGCGCATACTGTTTTATCCAACGTTTGGCAGCAGCATTTTCACAGTCCTGTTTTTCGTTTCCATCCTGAGGTGTTATAAACTCAGGGGGCAATGAGATAACCCTTTTCTGACCTGGCGCGACAAGAACAGGTGTGATGGCCGAGTGAAAATAGGTTGTGGTTCCATTTTTGTGCTTCTTGCTACCGCAATTTTTGCAGTGGATTTTGTTGGAAGAAAAAGAATGGGTGCCATCCAGTGCACACAATAAATTGTTGTCGTAGGAGCGAAATGCCTTCAGTTGTCCTGATTCCCTTATTCCATCAAAGATATAATGGTACATGGGTATGGTATGGTATGGGGTCGGGCCACGCCAAGTGATTGTTAAAGAACGAAGAATCATAAAATATGCCTCTTAAAATGGGGCTATATTGAGTTTTTTGCGGGCAAAAAGAGCGTTTTTCTCTGAAAACTATGGCAAGAGCAAAGCGACATTTCATTCCGGGGTACATATGGCACATCACGCATCGGTGCCATAAACGAGAATTTCTCCTCAAATTTTCTAAGGATCGCCATCGCTATTTACAATGGCTTTATCAAGCCAGGAAGCGATATGGATTAGCGCTCCTGAACTACATGGTAACTTCAAACCACATTCACCTGCTCGTTGTCGATACCGGGCAAAAAGACGTTATTCCCAAGTCAATGCAGTTGGTAGCCGGAAGAACGGGGCAGGAATACAATCAGAGGAAGAATCGAAAAGGAGCTTATTGGGAAGATCGTTATCATGCTACAGCTGTGGAAAGTGGTGATCATCTCGCGCGGTGTATGGTCTATATAGATACGAATATGGTACGCGCCGGAGTCGTCAACCATCCATCAATGTGGTCATTCAGCGCCTACAATGAGATCCAGGAGCCCCGAAGGAAGAACATTTTGATTGATTATGACAGACTCCGGGAATTGTTTGGGGTGGGATCATACGATGAGCTGAGAAACAGCCACAGAGGATGGATCGAGGAATACCTGGGAAGTGGAGCCGAAATCCGTCGTGATGAATGGACGGGCAGTATCGCCATTGGTAGCCGGTCTTTCGTAGAGAACGTGAAGACACTCTTGGGCTTAAGAGCAAAAGGCAGGCGTGTCATGGAAGGTGGTGGAGGGTCTCAGCTCCGGGAGGAAGCTGCTCAGTATATCTCCCTTTTTGGAGCCGAAAAGGATAATATAGCCCCTAAAAACACCTATCTTTGGGATATAATTATCTGAATATACTCACGTTGCTGCGGCCCGCCCCCGGACGCCACGAAAAAGGAGAATCTTAGACTGACCATCGAAGAAGCCCATCGCCGATATACCCGCCGTATCAACTTCAGGGAAGGGTGGCGCGGCCATTTGTGGCAGGAACGGTTTTCTTCTTTTGTGATGGACGAGCATTATCTGTTGGCGTGTACGCGATATATTGAAAACAACCCGGTTCGCGCAAATCTGGTTAGGCAGGCGGAGCAATGGCGCTGGAGCAGTGCTTCGGCCCACATATCCGGTCAAAATGATGCACTGGTAGACATCGACCCTCTACTTTCAATCATCAAAGGCGACTGGCGGGATTTTCTGGGGCAGAGGCTGTCGCCTACGGAAACAGACGACATCCGCAAGCATGCGCAAACAGGTCGCCCACTGGGGGATGAGCGTTTCGTCACCCGCCTGGAATGTCTGCTCGGCAGGGAATTGCGGCCGAGAAAACCCGGTAGAAAGTCAAAGAAGAGGCGTAATTGATATACTGTCCCCGGAATTACATAATCAGGTGAGGGGTTTGCGCTGCGCTTAAGTCTCTGATATTCTGGTGGGATTTGGCAGTATCAAAAAAACATTACCCCAAAAACGGATGGGTAGGCATCCTAAAATCAAGCAGTTAGCTAGATCGTGGGGGAATTTTCCATTTTTTCACCCCAAGCGAAAGAATTTGTCGGAATAGCTTGATTTTAATACAAAATATTGTATAATGCCTTCATCAGATAACAGGATAGAGTGTTTCTTTAAATATTTGGTGGAGGCGGAAACTTGGCAGCAGTCAGTGCTTTTCTTTTTTCGTGGAATGATGTTGAAGCACGCTCGGATTTGGACCGTTTCTATTTGGTGCGTGATAATCTGCCCGATGAGAATATTGTGGCGGCACTTGAAGAGCGTCGCGGAAATGGAAGAGATGATTTTCCGATACGCGCAATGTGGAACGCGCTTATTGCGGGAGTCGTGTTCCAACATGCATCCATTGAATCTTTGATTCGCGAATTGTCCAGGAATCCGGCATTATTGGAGGCATGCGGATTTGATATTCTGCCGAGGCAAAAAAAACCGGTAGCTGAACTGAGACGCAATGAGGAAACGGGCCGGATGGAAATCATACGGTCTGAGAGCGGAAACGCATATTTTTTGGTTCCAGGTAGTTGGAATTTCTCACGATTTTTAAAGAGCGTCATAGAACTGGAAGAATATGGTAATATGGTCAGCGGCATGGTGCGTAGGCTTCGAGAATCCTTAATGACAGAGCTCCCTGATTTTGGTCGTCATTTAGGGTATGACGGCAAGGCTATCAAGAGTTATAGTACGGGACAAGAAAGCCGGAAAACCGGTGAAACCTCCGATACGGATGCAGATTGGGGCAAGCATGAAACGAAAGGAACAGACAGTAAAACCGGAAAACAGTGGACAAAAGTAAAAAGCTGGTTTGGATATGGCCTTCATTTGATCGCTGATACCCTGTATGAAATTCCGGTGGCAGTTCATGTAACGCCTGCCTCGCATTCGGAACATAAGGAACTGCGAAGCATGATCAAAGAAATTTTTGAGGAAACACCGCAGCTTGGCGAGCGCTGTGATGATTTTGTGGCGGACCGTGGTTTGGATTCCGGCGAAACTAAGGCTCAGCTGTTGGATGGATATGGGATTCGGCCCGGCATTGATACCCGTGAACTGTGGAGAGATGAAAAGAACGAACCGGGATACGATCCTGCAAAACCGATCACACGGCCTCTTTATCCTGAGCGGGCAGATACAATTGTGTATACTGAGAAAGGGACAGTCCATTGTATTTGTCCGGCTACTGGAGAACAGCGGGACATGGCTTTTTGTGGCTTTGAAAAAGATCGCAATACCCTGAAATATCGTTGTCCGGCAGCTGCATATGGCTTTTTCTGTAAGGGATGTGGGGAGTGTTCATCTGCGGGGCAAGTTAATCCTGGAGATTATGGTCGAATTGTCAGAATAAATATCACTGAGGAAGATCGGCGAATCTTCACACCCATTCCATATGGTACGCAGGGTTGGGACCGGGTGTATAATCGGCGTTCTTCTTTGGAGAGAATCAACAGCAGGCTCGATAATGATTTTGGTTTTGAGAAACATTACATTCGCGGCAAAGCCAAGATGCAAACAAGAGTTTGCTTGGCCACCGCCGTGATGATGGCAATGGCCCTTGGTCATGTAAGAGCTGGCCGTATCGAGCAAATGCGCTCCCTTGTGCGGCCAATAGCCAGAGCCGCCTAATCCAATTTATTTCAAATAGTTATAAATAAATGATTAAATTTAAAGGGGTTAGTGTGTCCAATTATCGGGTTTTTGGGGGTTTGTCTTTGGAAACCATAATGTTCTGCTGCCATATCGCCCTCTCAGACCTCGCGCCCGCGTTTTATTGGGACCCAGCCCCCCCCGGCCCGGCAAAAAACGGTACAGCGCAAACCTCTCCAGGTAAAATCGATTTTACTCATGAGTAAAATCGTGTTATATCTTTTCTGCTATGAAAGAAACCCTTCTCCGTTATTTGAAAACGCCCGTCTCAGATGATCTCAAAACCCGCATGGTCTTTGTGGGTGGGCCGAGACAGGTTGGAGAGATGGTCTTTGCAGTGAGGTTTTTGGACCCACCGGATATTCAGCAGCCTGGCTACCGCAACTATGACGAAGTGCAGGTCCGGTCCGCCCTGATAAAAACGGCGCTGCCGGCGCATCAGCCGATCATCGTCCTGGATGAAATCCACAAGTACGCCGGTGGCGGAACCTGATCAAAGGGTTTTACGACACCCCGGAAGACGGAGACGACTTTTATCGTCACCGGCTCCGCGAGGCTGGACCACTACCGGAAAGGCGGCGATTCCCTTCAGGGGCGGTATCACTACTATCGCCTGCACCCCTTTTTCGCTGAGGGAGCTCAACCCGGACCCGTCCAAGTCCGACCTGGAGCACCTCTTAAAATTCGGCGGGTTCCCGGAGCCGCTTCTGAGAGGCGAGGAGAGATTCCGGCGGCGCTGGCAGCGGGAGCGCACCCACCGGGTGATCTACGATGATATGTGGAAAGCAAAACCGGCGAGAAGGACGTCAGCCCCGCGCTTCACTACTTCAGGGAACGGACCGGCATTGCCGATGGCTACCAGGTGCACGCCGGAACCCGGGATTATGAAAAGAAGGGGATCCCGGTGCCCCCCTTTCAGACCTTCTGCCGGGAGCTTAGGCTGCCCTGAACCGAACCCAATGAGACCGCCATCAATAGGGTCTAAATCTTTAATTAAAAAAGGAGAATTTTTTGGATTCATTAAAAAAATCAAAAGAACGTTACCATTTCGCCAAACTTGCTTTGTTCAATATCCGTCTTTTGAATAAATTTCAACAGGCCAACGATGAAGACCCCATAAAACAAGTTATAATTAGCGAGGCAAAGGCCAATGGTATGGCAGAGGTTCCTTCGCTTCTTAACCAAGGGACTTTTCTACAGTTTTCATATCTTTGTTTGGTATGGCTTTGGGAAACTGCAAAAGATGAAGGCCTTGAGGATAAAGTGATTGATAATTTTAAGAAAATATCAAAGGAATATAATATTCCGTTTCCGGAATCATCTCAAATTAAAGGTGAAAGGAAGGTCGAGGACTGGAAATCCGTTATCCGTTTGCTGAGCAATGCAATCGGTCATGGCCGGATAGAGGTGTCCGATTCTTCATTTACCTTCTCAGATCAAAATAGACACTCCAAACCCCCAGAGGCCGCTCCAACCGATTTGACGCTAAACTGGGAGCAACTGGCGGTAATATCCGAAACCGTCATTCATTCGCTTACACCAATTCTTTGGCCCGAATTCGCTAAGAAATAAATTAATCAAGCCCAAAACGGCATAACACAATGGGGTTTTGCTTAAGGTCATGCTGTTGAGCCGCTTTCATTGAACATCACGAGGGATTATGCCTTTTGCATAATCCCCTATTTTAAGGGTCAAACCAAAAGTGAACATCCTTTGACAGTATGGGATTCGGTGCTGCTGAACATCGTTCTCGATCCGATCCTCATCTTCGGGCTCCTGGGGGCACCCGAAATGGGGGTGCAGGGGGCGGCGCTGGCATCCCTTCTCTCCCAAATCTATTCCATGGCCCTCTACGCCTATCTTGTATTCGTGAAGAATGTTCCAATGAACATCGCGGGGAAATGGCGGTTGAAATTTACGGTCATAAGGAGGAGTCTTGCCATCGGACTGCCGTCCGGCGTCACCTATTTCCTCTTGGCCTTCAACATGCTGATTACTTATCGGGTCTTGGGTCCTTACGGTACGGCGGCCTTGGCGGCGGTGGGAATCGGATTCCGCATCCTTCAGTCCATCTACCTGCCGGTGGTGGCGCTCACCTCGGCCATGGCGGCGGTGGTGGCCCAGAACATGGGGGCCAGACGCCCCCTTAGGGTGCACCGGACCTTTGGACCGGATGGATCATATCGTCGGTCATCATGGTGCTGGGGACCCTTTTGTGCCTAGCCTTTCCCGCCTTCCTCATGGGGATATTCAACGACGACCCTCAAGTGATCGCCTACGGCACCACCTATCTCACCGTCATGGGTCTGGGGACCGTGGCGGTCGGCACCATCATGTCGGTTTCCGCCGTATTCCAGGGGATCGGCAAAACATACCCCACATTGCTGGCGGCCCTTCTGGATAACGGTCTCTTCGCCGCCATGGTCTTTACCCTGCCGGGGATCTTCGGCTGGGGGATTGAGGCCGTATGGTGGATCAAGCTGGTAACGGGGATCATTGAAATGGTCTTTTGCGCCCTGTGGCTTCGATGGGAGCTCAAGCGGAGCGGTCTTAACGTGTCTTGAAACCCAATTGAAAACTTCATGACCCTGTCGCCACGGCTCCTTCAGGGACCTGATCCGCTTGAGGATCTTGCCCGGCGCCACGGCCGTGGGACATCCCGCGCAATGGACGAATCCCACGAGATTATGCACTTTCAATTCCTTTTCAAGCGATCGGGCCAAATGTTCCGCCGTTTCGCGGTTGCACGCCACCACCATCACATTGTGGTTACGGGTGTCTTGGGGACCGCAGGCCATGTAGCTTAAAAACCGATCCGCCACTTCTGCCCGCTCGTATCCCATCTTTTTGGCTTTTGACATGATTTCATCAAAAAGAACGTTCATATCCTCATGACAATTTGAAATGCAACCCAAAAAGCGTCTTGACTTGAAAATTTCAAAGACGTAGAGAGCATAATGATTGGCTTTTAGGTTGATTTCGTGACTACTGACATCAGAGCTGTTCCGTTTCACCTTATAAACTGAAATCGAGGGCATCTGCCCTAATGCTTCGGTACCCTTTCATTTTGCAGGGAGGCCCCTGAGCATCTGAGTTCGCCGGCTATACCGTGAAATTTTCTTTAAGGAAACACCTTTTAATGAGAATTCGAACCCTGACCGCCATTTCAGCCTTGCTGCTCGTCCTGCAGGCCCTCACTGCCGGACATTGCTTTTCCATGGAGTTGATTTTCAAGGACAAACAGTATGCCTTCCAAACGCTCCGGACCCTCGGTTATGCCGTGAGCGGCGGCGCGGATGTGGGTGAAGTGCTCAAAACAGCCTGCGCAATCAAGGAAGGAGACGACGAGAGTTGGTACCGGGAATGGGTAAAGACCGCCGGGCAACGGGAGAAAGCCGGCGATGATTTCCTGGCCCGGGGCCGGAAAATCAGTGCGAGACAGGAATTCTTCAAGGCCTCCAACTACTACCGAACCGCCGAATTCTTCCTTCACACCCATCCCGAAGATTCACGGATTGTATCGACTTGGAAGAAAAGCAGGGAGACTTTTCTGAAAGGGGCAGAACTGGCCGACCATCCCATCATACCGGTTCAAATTCCCTTTGAAGGGACTTCATTGCCGGGGTATTTCTGTCTGGTGGACCATTCAGGGAGCAAAAGGCCCCTTTTGATCGTCCACTCCGGTTTTGACGGCACGGCGGAAGAGCTCTATTTTGAAACCGCCTGTTTCGCCGTCAAACGAGGCTACAACGTGCTCATCTTTGAAGGACCGGGCCAAGGCGGCGTGATCAGGGTACAGGGGATCCCCTTTCGGCCGGACTGGGAAACGGTGGTGTCGCCCGTCATCGATTACGCCGTCCGTCGAAAGGAGGTTGACGCCGAAAAAATCGCTCTGATGGGGATTAGTTTCGGTGGCTACCTTGCGCCCCGGGCCGCCGCCTTTGAAAAGAGAATCAAGGCCTGCATCGCCAACGGCGGTGTCTATGATTTTCATATGGCGGCCGGTTTGAAGCCGCCGGAAGAGAAGGCCCTGGATACGCAGGAAGGAGCCGAAGAGATGGATCGCGTCATTCATGAAAGAATGGCATCGGACCCCTCCTTTCGGTGGTCCATCGCCAACGGCATGTTTACCTTTCATGCCCGCACCCCCAGTGATTGGCTTAAAATGACGCGGGCTTATACCCTTGCGACCGTGGCGGAGAGGATCTCCTGCCCCACGCTCATCGTCGATTCAGAAGGGGACAGGGAGATGCCGGGGCAGGCACCCAGGCTCTACGCGGCGCTCAGGTGTCCCAAGGACTTCATGCTGTTTACAAACGAGGAGGGCGCGGGCGAACACTGCCAGATGGGGGCGATTCTGCTATCCAATGCGCGCATCCTCGACTGGCTGGACCGTATCATGGGTAAGGGAGGAGGGGACCATTAGTTCCCTTTTTCGTTCGCGGACTTGTCGTAGAAGTCCTTTTCCAGCGTTACCACGATGGTAAGGCCGTCTTTTTCCAGTCTTTCGGCGGTTAATTTCGCCACGGATCCTTCAAAAACAAAGGCCTGCCCCACCAGGCGGTCTTCCTTTGAATAGTGGCGTATACAAAGGCTGTATCGCTTTCTGGCTTTGAAAAGCCAGTGAAGCCATCGTCGGCGGTCTTTGGCAAACCTGAGAAGAAATTCCTTTTTCTGACACCTGTGGGTAATGTGCCAGACCAAACCAGGCAAAAGTCGAGCCTGTTCTTCGCGGTCTGCGCGCCGTGCCCCTGAGGCACTTTTTTTGACCTTGACGATATTTTGAATTTTTGAAATAAGGAATGGATGAGCTCGGGCGGGATTCTTAGAATGACCGAATGTTCCACTGCAAACCCTTCTTAAGGTTGCTCTCGAGATACGCTCGTTGATGACTCGATAGAAAAACCCGTTTTAAAAGATCAACCGGAGACCACTCATGCCCCATCAACACCTTCCCATACTTTTCGTGGATGATGATCCAATCTCGCACAGGGTTATCCAAAGCTTTATTAAGGATTGGGAGGTAACGCATGTCTATTCCGGGAAAGAAGCGCTGAGCGCCCTCAGAGAGAAAAACATCATGATTGTGATCACCGATCTGGTGATGCCCGGCATGCACGGTCTGGAGTTGCTTGAGGAAATCAAGAAAGCCTACGGCAATCGGATTAAAGTGGTTGTGGTGACGGTTTCGGACGATGAAGAACATCTCCTGGCCGCCTTGGATGGGGGGGCGACTGATTTTCTGCTGAAACCCATAAAGAAAAGGGATCTGGATGAGGTCCTGGAACAACTGGTTTCGAGGATGAACCGTTGGAGGACGGCCATGGCAACCCTGTCGAAAAAGCAGGAAATGAAGACCCGCCAAACCCCGGGTCTTTGATGCCGCCCCTTCCATTCTTATTTGGGACCGTTGGATTCTAAAAAAAGCATTTTACCTTGAAATCGTTTCACTATTTGGAGATAAGCCCGATGAGCCAAAACGGATCCGTCCTGGTTGTTGAAGACGATGCCAAGAACATCGATGTCCTTCTGAAGCTACTTCATGGATACGATGTACTGGTGGCAACGGATGGGGTTCAGGCACTTGAAGTGCTGAAACAGGAGCCCGTCGACCTTGTTTTAATGGATATCCTGATGCCGGGAATGGACGGTTTTCAGGTTTGCGAAAGGATTAAGGCCCAAGATGACTTGAGCCATATCCCCGTCATTTTTCTCACATCGAAAACGGAAACGGCCGATGTGGTCAAGGGTTTTGATGTGGGAGGTGTTGATTATGTGACCAAGCCCTTTAAGGTTCCCGAACTGCTGGCCCGTATCAGGACCCACGTTGCGCTCAAGAAAGCGCGTGAAGAATTGAAATCGCTTAGAGGGATTCTACCCATTTGCGCATCCTGCAAAAAGATTCGCGATGACAAGGGCTATTGGAATCAAATTGAGGCCTACATCAGTCAACATTCGGAGGCGGATTTCAGCCACGGCATCTGCCCCGAATGCGCAAGGAAGCTGTATGCAGACTTGAATCTTGAGGATTAAACACGCGGGTGCAACCGGGAGAACCATTCATGCATTTTTCCGTACAGACATTAAACGGACCCGTCCCCATTTGCCGGGATAAAATCCCCTCAATCCAGCGGAGGCGGGATTTTCTGATTCAGTGGGCCGGACGCTCCCTATGTTTTCTCGCCCTTTTTTTGGGGGGATTTTGTTCTTCCGGCGGTGTTTCTTCGGCCGGCGAGACGCCTTATAAGATCGGGTTTGTGGGTGGGCTCACGGGAAGGAACGCGGATCTGGGAATCCAGGGAAGAAACGGCGCACTCCTTGCGGTTGAGGAGATAAACCGGGGGGGAGGGGTCCACGGCAGGCCGTTTCAGCTCATTGCCAGGGACGATCGGCAGGATCCGAAAACGGCGGTCAGGGTAGACCGTGAATTGATTCGGGAGGGGGTCGTCGCCATCATCGGCCACATGACCAGCAGCATGACTCAGGCGGTGCTGCCGCTCATCAATGAGCAAAAAGTCGTTCTGATCAGCCCGTCTGCAAGCGCAAACGCGCTGGCCGGGATCGACGACTATTTTCTGAGAGTACTCAATCCCAGCGGCCGACTTTCGAACCTGGTGGCCGAGTATGCTTACGGAATCTCCGGAGTCCGCAGGCCGGCCGTCATCTGCGATCGTTCCAATCGGGCCTACACAGAGGAAGTCCTGGCCAATTTCAGGTCTGCATTTGAACGGCTTGGTGGACGGGTTGTATCCGTGACTTCCTACACCACAGGGCCTTCGGTAAGCTTCAAAAAGCTGTCCCGGGAAATCTTCGAGGAAAACCCCGACGGCATTCTCATCATCGCATGCGCCCTTGACACGGCCATGCTGTGCCAGCATATACGAATGAAGGGTTCCAAGGTCCCCATATTCATCAGCGGATGGGCCCAGACGGACGATTTGCTGCGGCACGGAGGCCCTGCCGTGGAGGGGGTGATTGGCGCCCAGAATGTGTATATGAGCAGCGTCGACAAAACATATGCCGCATTCAAGGAGAGATTCCAGACCCGATTCGGCACGAACGGTCCAACCTTTGCGGCCGGGTATGCTTATGATGCCGTCATGGTGATCAAGGCGGCGCTTGCCGCGAATCCCGACCCCCGGTTCCTGAAACAGACAATTTTGAAGCTGAAGACCTTTCAGGGTGTTCAAGGCCCCTTTGAGATTGACCCATACGGGGATGGAAAGCGGAAAGCCTGTGTCGTAACCGTTTCGGACCACCGGTTCAGGGACGTTGAATGAAAAAGCGATCCCCGTTCAGCCTCAAGACCCTTCTGCTCGGCGCCTTTGTCTTTGTGGGGGGGCTGCCCATACTGGTGATGGGCATTATGGCCAGCAGGACGATCAGTGAAGATATTGCCCGTGATGTCCATTCCAGAAACATGCTCATTGCGCAGTCCCTCATGGGCAATGTTCAGATATTTCTGGAGAAATCCTTTTCCTTCCTCAAACAGATCCAGTCGACCGTCGTCGAAAACCACTATATTCGCAAATCGGAGATCCCTGCATATCTCGATAGCAGTCTCAATACCAACCCGGATTTTGAGTCCATTGAGCTGCTGGACGAAAACGGAACGGTTCGGTTTACGGCACCGCAAAACCCGGAGATGATCGGCATCAATCGTTCGGGCCAGTACTTTTATGCGCACGCGAAACAAGAGAACAAGCCCCACTGGTCGCCGTCGTTCATTTCCATGCAGACCGCAACGCCGACACTCACCCTTGCCATTCCCGTAAAAGGCGGCATGCTCGTGGGCTATTTGGATCTCGCATCGCTGAATGCCATCACCGACAAGATCCGGGCCGAAAAGGGGGGCTATGCGCTTCTCCTCGATCAGGAAGGCACGGTCATCGCCCATCCGGACCGCAGAAAGGTCTCGGAACGGCAGAATTTGAAACACCTGCTCTTCGGTGGTCCCGAAGAACCGGATATGGACGGCAATTTCTCCTACACGGAAAACGGCATTTCGTATCTGGCAAGCCTTTGCCGCACCAAGGAGCCGCATTGGATGGTTGTGGTCAGCGTGCCCGCCGGCGAAGCCTTTAAACCGGTGGACCGGGTGCGAGCGTTGTTCAGAACCGGCACCGTCTTGGTGATTCTCCTGTCCGTCATCATCGTATTTTTCACCGTCCGAAAGACCACGAAGCCGCTGTCGCAGCTGGTCCGGGACACTCAAAGAATCGCAGAGGGCCATTATTACCTTGAAGAGAAGCCTCCCGGCTACCGGGAAGTGGACGAACTGGTCTCGCAGTTTCGGCAAATGGCCCATGTGCTTCACAGCCGCGAGGAAGCGCTGCGCGAGCAGCAGCAGTTTATTGAACAGATTATGGACACCATGGTGGACATGCTCTGTGTCTTCGACCCGAACACCGGAAAGCCCTTGCGGTGGAATCGCGCATTCAGGGACAAAAGCGGTTTTGGCGACGATGATATTGCAGCCTCCAGGTTCCCCGACGATTGGTACCGCAAAGAGGACGTGAACAAACTCGGTGAAGCCGTAAAGAAATTGGGCAGCGGGTCCGCCATTGTGGAATTGTCGTGGATCGGTAAAGACGAAACCGCCATCCCCGTGGAGTTTTCGGTATCCCTCGTCAAGGATGAAACCGGAAGGCCGAAGTACATCATTGCCGTGGGTCGCGACATCACGGATCGTAAGCGCGCGGAAGCGGAGATCATGAAGGCCAAGGCCGCTGCCGAGGCCGCCAATTCGGCCAAGAGCCGGTTTTTGGCCGGCATGAGCCACGAGATTCGAACCCCCATGAATCCCATTTTGAACCTGACGCGCCTTTTGCTGGAGACGGAGCTGGATGCTCAACAGCGGGATTATGCGGAAAACGTCCTGGACGCCTCGGAGACCCTTCTTTTCCTCCTGAACGACATTTTGGACCTGGCAAAAGTCGAGGCGGGAAAGCTGGAATTGAATACCGTGGACTTCAATCTCGAACATGTCCTGAATGCCGTGGTCGGTTTGATGTTCGGCAAGGCGCGGGAGAAAGGGCTGTATGTGAAACAAGCCGTGGCCCCCGACCTATGGCAGCATCTTCACGGGGATCCCATGCGACTGCGCCAAATCCTGCTCAACCTGGTCAGCAATGCCGTCAAGTTTACCCATGACGGAGGGGTTACCATCGCTATCCGCTCTGAAAGTGAAGATGAGAGGTGTGTGATCATTCGCTTTGCGGTTTCCGATACGGGCATCGGGATTCCCCTTGACAAGCGCCATGTACTTTTTAAACCCTTTTCACAGGTGTACGACTCCACGACCCGGAAATATGGTGGAACGGGGCTTGGTCTGGCCATATCACGGCAGCTTGTGGAGATGATGGGTGGAGAGCTCGGCGTGGAATCCCGTGAAGGGGAGGGGAGTACCTTCTGGTTTACGGCATCCTTTGAAAAGCGGGCCGGAAGCACGTACCCTCCGTCGGACGTCCCCAAAACACCCATTGGAAATCTCCCTCATCTCACGCATTTCGACATTCTTGTGGTTGAAGACAACCGGCTCAACGGCAAGGTCGTCCGGAGCCTTTTGGATTATATGGGTCTGCCTTCGGACTTGGCGAAGGATGGCCTGGAGGCCCTTCAAATGCTCCATAAGAAAACATATGATCTTGTTTTGATGGATGTGGAAATGCCTGAAATGGATGGGATCGAAGCGACGAAACGGATCCGTTCCCCGGATAATGCGGCGTCGACCGATCACAAAACCCCTTCCCATGTCCCCATCATCGCCATGACCGCCCACGCCATGAAAAACGCCCGGGAATATTTCATTGAAAGGGGAATGGATGATTATGTGTGCAAACCCATCGATCCGGGGGAATTTTACAGGATTCTGCTCAAATACATTAAGCCCGCTTCCGATGCGCCAAAGGGGGCAAACCGCAAGAAACAACACGGACCATTGCCTGAAATGGTGCACGTGGATGTCCGGGAGGGTCTTGCCAACTTAAATAACGATATGGACCTCTACAGCGGCACGCTGGATTACTTCATTTCCCATTACACTGACGCGCTAGAGAAAATCTCGTCACTTCTGAATTCGGGGGACGTTGAAGATGCCGGGCGTTTCGTGCATACCATGAAGGGTCACGCCGCGATGATCGGAGCCGAGCGTCTTTTTGAAACGCTTAGGGCTATCGAAAAGGAGCTCTCTTCTAATACCCTTACGAAGCTGAAAGGCCCATTGGATGCGGTCATTCAGGAAATTGGGGCCGCCCATTTGACGCCTTTTTCATCCGATGCGGTCGGTCCGGAAGGGAGGCCGGAAGATTCATCCCGGTTGAAACCGCTCTACGTGGAACTGGAAACGGCACTTAGGGGGAGGCGCCCGCCCTTTGTCAAAGGTGCGTTGATAGAATCGAACAAATTGCTCTGCCTGAGGAAGAACGGCATCTTTTCGAATCCCTGAAACAACTGATCCGAGAATATCAATACGACGATGCCCTGCGATTGCTCGAAAGGCGGCTATCGGTGTAACATCCGTTGCTGTCTCAACCTGGGTCGAGCGACTTCAAACATATAAAAGACGGCAAATATTATCTGACAGCCGAGCTTCCCGGAGTTGACAAGGAAGACATTTCCATCTCAATAGAAGATGGTTATGTCACCCTCAGCGGCAAGAAAGAAGAAAAAAGGTCCGATTATTATCTGAAAGAAACCAGGTACGGATCCTTTAAACGAAGCTTCAGATTGCCTGCAAAGGTCGCAGAAGACAAGGTGGATGCCACCTATAAAAACGGATAGTTTCAGCAGTGACGAATTACTCATGGTGCTCTCCAAAAGCTATCTCAATTACAGCGTGATCATCATTGGGCTGGTGCTCGTAATCCTTTACTGGGGAATGAACAATCTGCAGTTCGGAAACCTGGAACGAACCGACGGATGGCATGCCACCCTCTCCATATTCCAGGTTTTTTCTTTGATGCTGTACATCTATTTCGTCCGCCTGGACATCCAGTTTGGGAACCACCTCATACTCATGCAGCTGCAAAGCCTGTTCCTGGCACTTGCGGGAGCCTTTGCGGTGGTAAGCTGGCATTATGCCATCAGAAACGGCCTGGTCAGTGCTGACCCCACGGAACTCGAAAATGACAGGATGTACGTAAAGCTCCTGACCGAACCGATCGTGTCGCTGATAACCCTCCCCCTCGCATGGTTTGGCCCACTTTTCTGGACGCTGGGATGGTTGTTCCTCATACCCGTGGGGTATATATCGAAAATTGTGCAAAAGAAAATAAAAGCCCGGACGCGGAAAGCGGTAAGCTCGTGAAACCTCGCCGTTTCAAGCGCCATTAACCAACATCGAGGATTTTCCCATGATCCGAAAGCCGACATATGAGGAATTGGAACAACGGGTTAAAGCGTTGGAAAAAGTAAGCGTTGAGCACAAGCGGGCGGAAGAAGCGCTTCGGGTGAGCGAGGCAAAATACAGGCGGGTCTCGGATAACTCGCCCGCTGTCCTCTACCAGTTCATGATGCCCGATGGCGTAATAACGTTTCCGTACATCAGTGACATGATTGAATCCATTATGGGCGTCACCCCTGAAGAAGTCATGAAGGATCCGTCAAAACTTTTTGGAATGGTATATCCCGATGATCAGAGAATACTCCAGGAAGGCATCGCTAAATCCGCCGCGTCACTCGAATCATTCCCACTGACATTCCGGTGCCTAAACCGTCATGACAAGAAAGAATTGTGTCACCCCCGAGCATGAAAATGGATTGATGCTTATCGTAGTTATGTAGGTGAATGAAAAGGGGTAAGGAGATCGAGAAACTTTATGGTGGTTTAAACCCCGTAGCCTAAACTGATCTGAAGATTTTCGGCACGTACCCCCGATTGTTTCATATGCATTTCTGTGTGTATTGAACGAATGGTAAAAAGACCTATTTCCAACTTTGAATTGGATCTATGAATAATCCGAAAATCCTCCCCTTTCATTCCTCAATTTATATGACTGTGGAGGATAAAACGATGCTCGATGCGGTTGTAAAGCGGGTAGCCGGGCTTGATGTTCACAAGATGGTCATTTTGGCTACCATACTTTTAACGAATGATAATGGCGAAATCCTCAAGAAAACCAGAGAATTTGGCACCTTCCGAAAACATCGTCGCCAACTGGCTCGTTGGTTAAAACGGTATGATATTGAACTGGCGGTGATGGAAAGTACCGGAATTTTCTGGAAAAGCATTTTTGAAACACTTGAAAGAGCGGCCATCAAAACGTACGTGGTGAACGCTCGCCACGTCAAGAATGTTCCGGGCCGTAAAACAGATGTGATGGATAGCGAGTGGTTAGCGACACTTGCAAGAGCCGGTTTGCTGAAACCGAGTTTCATCCCACCGAAGGATTCACGTGAATTGCGGCTGATTGGCCGCCATAGGATGAAGCTCCATGGGATCCTGGCCGGCGAAAAAAATAGGTTGCACAAAGTTCTTGATGATGCCGGCGTTCGGTTGGGTGGTGTTTGTTAGCGACATCAATGGTGTTTCCGCCAGAGATATGATTGCAGGCCTGATTGAGAGAAATCCGGTTGAGGAACTTGTTCATTATGCTCGCGGTCGATTGAAGAAAAAGATGGAAGAGCTTTATGATTCTCTTTCAGAATCAATTAGCGATCGACACAGATTTTTGCTCAGGAAAATTTATAACCATATCCGGTCTCTTGAAAACGAAATCCAGGAAATGGATGACTATTTGTTTAATGCAATGACCCCGTATAAAGAACAATGAGGCATTCTTCAAACATTGCCGGGTGTGGATAAATTCAGTGCCGCCATGTTGCTCATTGAGATTGGAACCGATATGGAGCAATTTGGTAGTTCCGGGCAACTGTCCTCATGGGCGGGTATGTGCCCGGGGAATAATGAAAGTGCCGGCAAGCGTAAAAGTGGACGTGCTCGAAAGGGCAATAGGAATGTTCGTCGAGTACTGTGCGAAGTTGCAAACGCCGCGCGCAAAACAAATAGTCAGTTCAAAGGCAAATATCAAAGTCTTGTGATACGTCGGGGGCACAAGCGCACGATAATCGCTGTTGGACATAAGATCCTTCGGGTCATCTATTCCATGCTCAAAAACAACCGACCCTATTGGGATCCGGGGATCGACTACGAGGCATAAGCAACATAATTCTACTTTGTCACTCTCCATTTGAAGGTTATTTGCAATATATACTATTGATTTAATTTATATTTTTGTGTTGACATGATCGGAATAACATGTTAGTTTCGATCCATGAAAAAACGAAATCAATGGGGCGTTGGTATGAGCACCAACAGCCCACCAGAGCAATCGTAGTCTTGATAAAGGAGCGACCCATGCCAACAGCCCCCTCGGGGGCATAGATGTGCATTTTGGTGAGTTTCATGATAGATATTCTCCGTTATTTCAAATACATAGCAAAGTAGCGGCAGAACAGTCTCTTCAATATTTTAAAGGCTTGATCCAAGCAAAGAAAAAGAACATGGAGCGGATGGCCGAGGCTGTTCCTTTTTCAGACGATCAGGCTCTTCAACATTTTTTGACAAATTCTCGGTGGGACGAACAACTGATTGTCGACCAAATTGCGGCAGACGCAAACAATCACATTGGGGGAAAACAAGACAGTTGTTTGATAATTGATGAAACGGGTTTCCCCAAGAAAGGAGATAAGTCAGTTGGGGTTAATCGGCAGTGGTGTGGTCAACTCGGGAAAGTAGACAATTGTCAGGTAGGTGTTTTTTCGGCCCTAGGGTGCCGAGAACACACTACTCCTGTTGGTTTCAAATTGTACCTTCCGGAAGACTGGGCTGATGATCCGAAAAGGTGCAAAGCTGCCGGTATTCCAGATGAATCCATTGTTTTTTACAGTAAGCATGACCTTGCTTTTCAACTAGTCCTTGAAGCTCGGAAACAGGGGCTTCAATTCGACTGGGTCGGTGCAGATGGTTTCTATGGGGAAAATCCTGCCTTTTTACGGTCTTTGGAGCAAAGCAATGAAACCTTCATGGTTGACGTTCATAAGGATCAACGTATTTATCTCGAAAACCCGGAGCCGATAGTTCCACAGAGAAGATCAAATAAAGGGCCCGAGCCAAAAAAGCTAAAAGCCCAAACAGAACCCGTCAGGGTCGATAAGTGGTCAGAACAACAGGCGGAAGATGCTTGGCAGAGAACGATTGTAAGAGACACGACCAAGGGAAAACTTCAGGTCGACGTTCTGCATAGGCGTGTATGGCTTTGGGACGGAGAGGAGCCGGAGGCACATTGTTGGCACCTGATTGTTCGGAGAGAAGTTGATGGAAATAAAGTGAAATTCACTTTGAGCAATGCTCCAGAGAATACCTCTCTGCAACGGTTGATATTTATGCAGGCACAGCGCTACTGGATAGAGCGTTCATTTCAAGATGCAAAGGTTGAATGTGGTTTAGGGGAGTATCAGGCGAGAAAGTGGCGCAGTTGGCATCACCACATGGCAATGGTCATGATGGCAATGCTGTTTTTATTAGAGCAACGCCTTTTATATAAAAGGGATATTCCTTTGTTGAGCTGCTTTGATATTATCTGCATACTTTCTTTTCTTTTGCCCCAAAGGGCATTCGATGCAGATGAAGTTTTCCGACAGATGGAAATCCGTCACAAAAAGCGTCAGGCTTCAATTGATTCGGCATATCGTAAGCAGCTCAGAGAATGTTCCTAAAATTGTTGAAGGTGAGTGACAAAGTAGAAATAACAACCCGCACAGAAAATCAAAAAAGAAGGGCCGCCATTGTGGGATGCGCCACTGATTTGCCTGGAAACCGCTTGCCAAAAAGTGCAAACTACTTTTCCCTCAGTTTGAAGGATGCCAATTTTAGTTATCCAAATTTTCCTGCGGTCCTTATCTGGGGGGAGAAGATAAACATCGAATGGCGATAAAAAAATTGAAAATGATTTTTTCATCAAGCCCTAAATTCCCGAAGGATTTTTGGGATTTTTCATGGCATTGTCATGGGATCATGTGCCTTTCACGCAGCGTATCCACCAAGAGCTCCGCTTTCAGATCTTCAATCTTGAAATACTTTGCCCCCATGGGGAGAGACAGCTGCCGGGCCAATCCGAAGGAGATAAGCCCCGGTCTTTCAACATCCACCACCAGGCTCCTTATTCGGGGATCAGCGCCCAATTCTTCCGCCGCCGCCATGGCCTCCGACAGCGGTTTGCCCCCGTACCGGCTGACATTGGCCTTTCCATCGGAAATCAGGATGAGCAGGGGAAAGATATTGGGATCTTTCCTTAAATGGGCTTTGATAATCCCATGCCCCATGGAAATGCCGTGGCAAAGGGGCGTCTTGCCCCCCGTGGGCAGCACTTCCAGCAGTTTATGGGCCAGTTCCACGCTGTTGGTGGGCGGAAGGAGGGTTTCGGCGCGATCCCCTTTGAAGGCCACCAGGGCGATCTTATCCCTTTTCTGGTAGGCATCCAGAAGAAGGGACAGAATGGCCCCCTTCACAGCGGTCATTCTTCTTCCGGCCCCCATGGAACCGCTGGCGTCCACCACGAAGACAATGAAATTGCCGATCCGTTTCTCCCGGATCTTTTCCCGGATATCCTCTTTCCGAACGGCAATGGCCACATGCTTATGGGATCGCTGCTTCTGGTGGGGGGCCGCGGCCCTCAGGGTGGCATCCAGGGCCAGATCGTTATTCTTCCGGTCAACGGTGCTTCCGATGTACCGACCCGATTTTGAGCATGTGCGGGTGCGGCTTCTTCTGCCCGACCCCTTCCTCATCTTCCGGTCTCGATCCATCCGGATCCGTTTGACCGTAAAGGTCTCTCCCACCGGCAAAACCGTCTCCTTTTCCGTTGTTCGGGGTTGGCTTCCTTCGGAAGCCTGCGCGTTTTCCGTTTTTCCCGATGCCGGCGCATCCCTTGTCTCACCCGCTTTGCCTTCCCTTTTCTCCGATCTTTCCTTCTTCTCCTTCGTCTTCTCAGGGGGCCGCTCCCGGGTCTTCTCCTTTTCTTCCGGTTCGGGCGGGGTCGTGGGCCGCGTCATCCTTTTTCTGTGGAACAAAACCAGATCGGCCGCCGCCTCAACATCTTCCGGGGTCACGGTTTCCCGCCCCTCGAAAGCGGCAATGGAGAGGGCCGTTTTTCCCATGAGGATATCCGCGCGGTGCCCCGCCGCACATGCCGACATGGCCAGTTGGGAGCAGCGACGGAGCATTTCCTCGGAAATCCTCACCTTGCCGAGACGTTTTCTTGCGTCCGTGATTTTAAGGGAAAGCGCCCTCTGGGATGATCCGCACTCACGAACAAAACCCGAAGGATCCCGGTCGAAGCGCTCGATCCGTTTGACCAGCCGGACCCTTTCATCAGGATCCCGCGTCCCCCGAACCTCCACGCACATGCCGAATCGATCCAGCAGGTGGGGTCTTAATTCCCCCTCTTCAGGGTTCATGGTGCCGATCAGAATGAATTGGGATCGGTGCACGCAGGAGACCCCCTCCCTTTCCACCACGTTCATCCCCATGCCGGCGGCGTCGAGAATCACGTCCACGATGGCGTCATTGAGCAGGTTGACCTCATCCACATAAAGGATGCCCCTGTGGGCCGCTGCCAGCAGTCCGGGGAAAAACCGTCTTTTCCCCTCCTTGAGGGCATACTCCAGGTCCAGGCTGCCGATCACCCGGTCCTCCGTGGCGCCCAAGGGGAGATCGATCACCGCCATTCTCCGTTTTTCAACCGGAAGGGTGATGCCTTTGTTCACCACGGCCAGGCATTCCGGACAAAGTTGATCATGGTCGCGGGGATCGCAATTGAAGGGGCATCCCGGAACCGTATCAATCTCGGGGAGAAGGGAAGCCAGGGCGCGGACCGCCGTGGACTTGGCCGTCCCCTTTTCACCCCGGATCAGAAGCCCGCCCGGGGAAGGAGAAACGGCATTGAGCAGCAACGCCCGGGTCATTTTCTCCTGGCCCACAATGGCGGAAAAGGGATAAATATCTTCTCCGTTTCGGCTCAATGGATGCTCCCCCATCTAACGCGGTCCGTGGGCGTGGGCATGCCCATGCTGATCCGTGTGTGCGATAATTCCGTCGATTCGCCCCTTTTCCACACCATGATCCTGAAAAGGCTTTTTTCGCATTCGGTGCTGAAGCGCCATATGCGCCGCCCCCCGCACATCCTCTTCCAGGACCTCTTTTCGCCCCTTGAAGGCGGCCAGGGTCCTGGATGCCTTGGCCATGATAATGTCCGCCCGATGTCCGTCCACGTTCATGTCAATGGCGATGCGGGCAATGAGATAGAGCATCTCATCTGAAATGGCCACCCGGTCCAGGAGTTCTCCGGCCCGGATCAGGGCCTTTCGCAGTTTCTCCTCCTCGGATTCCCAGTTTTTTTTGAAATGGGCCGGGTTCTCCTCATAGGCGGCCCTTCTCTTGACCACACGAACCCTTTGGTCAAGATCCGCAATCCCTTCAATCTGAACGCACAGACCGAAACGGTCCAGGAGTTGGGGCCGCAACTCCCCTTCTTCGGGATTCATGGTGCCGATCAGGATGAACCGGGCCGGGTGGGTATGGGAGACCCCTTCCCGTTCCACCGTATTAACCCCCATGGCGGCCGAATCCAGGAGAAGATCGACGATGTGGTCGTCAAGGAGATTGACCTCGTCCACGTAGAGGATCCCTCTGTTGGCCTGGGCCAGGATCCCCGTTTCAAAACGCTTTTCCCCCTTTTTGATGGCGTGTTCAATATCCAGCGTGCCCACCACCCGGTCTTCCGTTGATCCCACGGGAAGTTCCACAACCCTTGTTTTTCGCTTATGGACGGGGAGATCCTCCCCTTTTAGAAGACGATCCGCGCACTCCCGGCACATGCCGTCCTTCTTATGGGGATCACAACCGTAAGGGCAATCGGCCACCGCCTCAATTTCAGGCAAGAGTGCGGCCAGGGCACGGACCGCCGTGGACTTGGCCGTCCCCTTTTCACCCCGGATCAAAACGCCGCCCAGCTTCGGGTTAACGGCATTCAGGATCAATGCGATCTTCATCTTCTCCTGCCCCACAATGGCCGAAAAAGGATAAACGAGATTTTGTTTCATGATTTTCCTCTCATTGTTTTTGTCTATTGCATGCTCGTTAACAGAAGGAGAACCGCCCCGCGGCTGAACATCCCCAGAGAGATGGAGAGCCCAAGGATGCCGCATCCCAGGGATAAACCGAAGATGGATACGTATTTGGCAAAGGAATACCGCAAGGCGAATACCGGAAGCGTCAAAAGGCTTCCCAAAACACAGGCGGTAATCCCCTGAAGGTCCGTCAATGCCCCTTCCGTGAGCATGGTCCCGATGGCGGAGGCGCCCACCAGAGGGCTGAACATATAGGTGCCCACCGGAATGGCGCAGGCGGATGGAAGGCGAAAAAAGGCGGTGAGGGGCGCCACGTACGGCAGCAGTTTCGTTACCGCACCGCTGTTGATCAGGAGAAATATCAGGAAAGTGGTTGCTGAGAAGATGACGGCCACCTTGAAAAAGAACTTTTTCTGCTGACGCAAGGATGAAATCAACAATTCACCCCACCGCCTCGGGTTTCTACGGAAACCGGCTTCGGCGGCATCCGGCCCGGGCGCCGCGCTCTCAGGGTCGGGTCCCTTCAACATCATCTTTCCGCAAACCACCACAAAAAAAACCCTGAACATCCCGGATGCCAAAAAGGTCACAAAGTAGAGAAGCCCCACTTTCAGGCCCAGCAGGGGAATCATAACCGGAATCTGATAGGTGAAGGTCTCCTTCACATACACCGGAGTGGTGTTCAGAAGAACGGTCAGGATTGTCTGGCGGCGGGTCAGCCGCTTGCTTTCATAAAGCCCGGCCGTCATGGTGTTCCCCACAAGCACCGAGCCGAAGGAGGCGACAAAGGAGATGCCCGCCTCACCCGGCAGGCGGGCCAGCCTGACAAGGGGCCTCCCGATGAATTCCAACCGTTTGAAAAGACCCAGCTCAATCAACACCCGCGACGCATACAGGGATGTAAACATGATGATCAATATCCGGGGAGCAAAGCCCCAGGTATCGGCCAGGCTCCGAGCCAGAATGGAAATCATTCGGTGTTTTCCCTGAAATAGCGGCCCTTCCGGGACCACTCTTGCACATCCTCTCGGGTCATGACATCGATATTCCCCCCCTGGAAGTCTTCACCCGCTTCCCCCATATCCGCTTCCATCCATCCCTCAATCTCAAGATAGCGTTCCCGCAGCCCGCTCAAAACATCCGGTTTCGCATTCCAGACCCCCCGTTTCTCCGCTTCCAGGAGCCGTCTGCTCATCTCCTCCAGGGCCCAGGGGTTGTTTTTCTCAAAGAACTTCCTGTTTTCTTCGTTCAGAACAAAGGTCGTTGTAATATCGTCAAAGATCCAGTCCGCCACCACCTCGGCGGAGGCGTCCCATCCATAAACCCGGCCCACCCGTTTGGCGATGTCGCTCGCCCCCTTGTATCCGTGTTGCTTCATCCCTTCGATCCATTGGGGATTCAAAAGTCCGGTGCGGACGATTTTTGCCATCTCATCCTTCATATCCGCGGTCCGGGGATGCTGCGGATCGCTGGTATCCCCCCAGTAGACCTTGGGATCGTTCCCGGAGACGGTCTTCACCGCCGAGACCATCCCCCCCTGGAAATCGTAAAAGGAACAACAACCTAAAGGGTCCGATTCATCGGAGGCCAGTTTGTGATAGGTGACGTCCACGGTGCTCAACCGGTGGGCATACTCCTTGTGGGACATCTCTCCCCAGGCCCCCTTCCCATAGGCATACCCCCCCTTGTCGATATATTGCTCCCCCAGATCCCGCGTATCCTTCCAGGCGCTGGCGGCAATCATGAGGCCCACCCCTCCCCCGCCGTAGGCCCCCGGTTTCGCGCTGAAGAGCCGGTAGGTGGCCTCCCGCTCCACTTTTTTCATGTCATGGGGTTCCCCCGGTTGCGCCATCTCCTTTTTTTTATACTGATTCACATGCTTCCGAATGAAATTGTAATCGTCCCGTTCATTCAAATCCGCCACCTGGCGGATGGCGCCGTCAATGAGCCCGATCAGATGAGGCAGGTTGTCCCGAAAGATGCCGCTCGTGCGGATCGTCACATCGATTCTGGGCCGCTTGAGTTCCTTCAGGGGAATCGGTTCGGTCCCGGTGACGATTCCCGATTCCGACCAGACGGGCCTTACGCCCATGAGATAGAGGATCTGCGCAATCTGTTCCCCGTCGGCCCGGTAGGTGTCGATGGCCCACAGAACCATGCCCACATTCTCCGGATAATTTTTTTCCTGGTGCAGGTACTTATGGAGCACGGTTTGGGCCATCTTCACGCCCACCTCCCAGGCGGCTTGGGTGGGAACGGTCCGGGTATCCACGCTGTAAAAATTCCGGCCCGTGGGAAGGATATCCGTCTTTCCCCTCGTGAGCAGACCGGATGGACCCGGCTCGATGTATTGTTTGTCCATTCCCCGCAAAACCTGGGGGATCTCCCTTTCGGTCATTCGCAGTTTCGGGGCCAGTGACTGAACGGCCCATTTTAAGAGTTCAATGAGGGGATCGATTTTGTCGGGGTTTTTCACATCCACCACCCGGAGGATATCCTCCCTGATGCGGCGCATGTCCCCAAGCCCCCGCCGGATCAGTTCGAGGGCCAGATCCGCGCTCCGGGTAAGGATCTCTCCCGATGTCAGGTTTTGAATTTTTTCCTCCGGATGCCGGATGATCTCCTCATAATCATGCCCCATGAGTTCCAGGATCAGCCTTCTGATGGAAGGGCGCGTGCCCTCAAAACGGATCACGGCGGCCAGCATATGGGGCATTCGGTCCTCATCGGGAGGCCTTCCCAGAATATGCAGCCCGTAACCGAACCGGGTTTCCCGGATCAAATTCAGTTTTTCATGAAGCATACTGATAAAACGGGTGGGATCCGTCTCCAGCGCTTCTTCCGAAAGATGGTTCTCCCGGGCCGATGCAAGGAGCTTCCCCCAAATGACGTCCCGCCGGTTTTCCTCGCCCAGAT
Source organism: Desulfatiglandales bacterium (assembly GCA_963664475.2). Taxonomy (GTDB): domain Bacteria; phylum Desulfobacterota; class DSM-4660; order Desulfatiglandales; family Desulfatiglandaceae; genus NaphS2. Next base: position 1,233,735 of record CAXXXE010000007.1, on the reverse strand, counting down.
CCCTTGCCCGGGCGTATTGCCCCAACAAATCGTCCATGTCTTCCAGCGCATCGTAAAGGCGCGTGGTTCGCATGACGGGCCCCAGATGATCGATAATGGTGGCGTAGGCCCTCCGTTTGGCCAGGACCCCTTCGGAACTGTTCTTGGCCGCATAGACATAGAGATGGGGTTTGGGTCCCACGACGATTTCGGGAAAACATTCATTTGACAACCCGACCCCTTTCCCCGGCAGAAACTCGATGTACCCGTGGGTCCCCACGGAAACCAAAACATCCGAGTTTTCCTGTGCCCACTGGTAAGTGGCCAGACATTGATGGGTGGGCGGAATGGTGGGTTCATGAAGGATTTTGCACACCTTGCCGTCGCAACGGGCCCCGTAGCACCCCCGTTTGGGTTCCACCAATACATTGACGTTGCCGAAATTGATCCCGGTGACAACGATGTTGCCGTCATAAACCATTCCCTCTCCGGGCGGATCTCCCCAGCCGTCGATCATCTTTTTCCTGACCCCGGCCGGAAGTTTTGAAAACCATCCCTCATATTTTCCAGGATCGATGAGGGCGATGGCGCCCCCTTTCCTCACGATCTCCTCCACGGTTGTCCAACGGAATTCGCTGATGGCCTTTTTCCCCATAATCAGATCAATCAGGGCTTTTCCGTCCGCCGGACAGCCGGAAACATCGTACCCTTCCGCCGCCATCCGTTGCATGATCCCGACGGTACTCTCCGGAACGTCCAGCCCGGCCCCTCCCGCAACGGAGGCCTCCACCCCGGCGCAGGGGCTCTTGTGGAGAAGGAAGGTCACCCTTCGCTCCCCAAGGGGCAATTTCCCCAGATGAAGCCAGGCCAGAACCCTGTCCAGCAGGAAATCGACCCTTTCGGGGATGGGTTTCCTGCGGCCGTAGGGGTCTTCATCCTCCGGCCCCCGGGCGCTCACCACCACCGGTTCAACGGTTCCGTTGAACTCGGGCTGCGCCACCCAGTAGATCTGATTGGACGGGTGCAGCCCCTGGGGATCTTCTTCCCACTCCACTTTTGTCCTTGAACTGGAATGCACCGCCTGAATCACGGGCACGTTAAGGGCTTCGAGGATGGTGGGAGTTACGGCTTCTGCCTCGGTCCTCTTAAGGAGAAAAGAGGCCTCGCAGTTGATGATCAGGTCCACGCCTTTGAGCAGCGCCAGATTTTCCTCGGGATCGGGGCAATCCGTGCCCCCGTACTCCTGTTTCTGTGCAAAAACCGCAATGGGGAAAACCTTTCGTTTTTCAAGACCCGTAATGAGTCGGTCCACCAAATCCAGATCTTTTTTCTTGAGAAGGCTTCTGGGGAAAAAAATGCCCACTTTTTGTGAAGCGCCGTAATCCATTGCCGCGGGCCTCGCTCCATACCATTTTAAATATGCACCCCGCGTTTCAAACAGGTCTCGCGCCTCATGGTGATAGAATCCGTTCCACGGAATTTCCATTGATGCTCCCCTTCCATAGTATTGTTTTCCCATCATGTCCTCACGGCTCGTTGCCGTTCACCGGCCTGATGGGCAGGATATAGGGACGGCCGTTGTTCCGGTTGATTTCCGTTTCCACCCCGTAGACCCTTGCGATGTTTTCAGAGGTCATGACCTGATCCGGCGAACCCATGCAAAACATTTCCCCTTTGTTGAGCATCAGGATGGTATCCGCGAATCGGCACGTAAGGTTCAGGTCGTGCATGGCCAGAACGGCTGCGGCCCCTCTTTTCTTGGCCGTGGTTGAAATCATCTCCATGACCTCCATTTGATGCCGCAAATCCAGGTTGCTGGTGGGTTCATCCAGCAACAGGCAGTCGGTTTCCTGTGCAAACGCCTTGGCCAGAAGAACCTTCTGTTGCTGCCCCCCGCTCAACTGATCAAACTGCCGTAACGCAATGTCCGAAAGGTTCAGATTCCCCAGAAGACCGGATACGATCTTCAGATCCTTCTCCGAAGGCCGCCAGGAAATGTACGGTCTTCGCCCCATGAGGACGGTCTCGAAGACGGTCACGGGAAATTTGGCGGGCGTTGCCTGGGGCACGTATCCGATCCGCTTTGCCAGATCGTTTCTTCCCATGCGGAAGACGTCCATGCCGTCGATTCGGATGCTTCCCTTTTCCGGCCTGGTAATCCCGGCGATGCAGCGTAGCAGGGTGGATTTTCCCGCGCCGTTGGCGCCCACAATGCCCAGGATCTCCCCTTTACGGAGTTTGAACCCGATGTGGGAGAGAACTTGTGTTTTTTTGTACCTGAAAAAAAGCCCGTTGATCTTCAGCATTACCAGTAGTCCCGCTCCCTTTTCACCAGCAAGTAGAGGAAAAAGGGGACGCCGATAAAGGACGTGACGATCCCGATGGGGATGACCTGGGGCGACCATAGGGTTCTGCCGGCGGTATCCGCCACCAATACGAGGATGGCGCCCATGAGCATGGATGCGGGAAGCAGAAACCGATGATCACTCCCGATGAGCATGCGGCTCATATGGGGAGAAACCAGCCCCACGAATCCGATAACGCCCGTAAAGCATATGGCCCCCGCCGTCACCAGCGACGCCAGAATGATCCCGCACCGTCTGATTCGCGTGACGTTTACCCCCAAAGACACCGCGGAATCATCCCCGCCGGCCAGCAGGTTGAAATCCCAGGACCACTTCAGCAGAATGGGCGCCGGTAGAAGGATCATTCCCCCCGCCATGCCGATCTCGCGCCACCCCACCTTGGAAAGACTTCCGAAAAACCAGAAGACGATCTCCTGAACCTGCTCCATGGTTCCCATGTACTGGAATAGGGAACTGAGAGAGGAGAAAAGAAACATGACGGCGATGCCCGCTAAAATCATGGTCTCCGGGGTGAAGCCCTTCAACCGGGCGATTGCCAGAATAAAAAAAGAGGAAAGCAGGGCGAAGATAAATGCGCTTGCGGCAATGTGATACTCCGTGCAGAAATCGGCGCCCAATACGATGATCGTCACGGCCCCGAATCCCGCGCTTGAGGCCGTCCCCAGGGTATAGGGCGATGCGAGGGGGTTCTTCAACAGGGCCTGGAACACGGTTCCGGCCAGGGCGAGTCCGGCCCCCGCCAAGACGGCCATCACGATGCGGGGAAGCCTCAACTTCCAGATAATGGCGTGGCCGGGGAGGGAGTTGTCGAAAAGGGCTTCAACGGATCCTTTAACTCCCATGGCGGAGGGACCCTGGGAAAGGGCCGTAAAGGCCGCGCCAAAGAGAATCACGGACAATAAAACCAGGAACAAAACCTTTCTTCCGGAAAGGCGTTTGAATTGTACGGACAGGTCTTCCACTAAAACGGGCATATGAAATATTACTTCTCCCTTGATCAATCTTCAAAGACGCCGCGGCATTGAATACCCTGAAATTCTTGGAGGTATGCTCCATGATATTCTTCAGGATCCACATCCTTGAACAGGACCGGATGAAACCGTTTCGCCATGACCATGACGCCGATGATAGCCCTGGGACCGGTCCAGATGCTGCTTTCAAGCACATACACCTTTCCCTCCCGGACGGCCCGGATATTATCCCAGGCGGGCCTGGCCATGATCTCCCTTTTGATGGCTTTCAACCGGTCCGATTCAGCCGTGCCGCAGGCCTTGCCCAATGTGGCCGCTTTGATGATCACAGAAGGGTTCTTCACCAGCACCCACTCGGGTGTTACCTCCGGGTAGGGGATGGCGAAATCCTCGGCCACATTTCGCCCCCCCGCCATGAGGCACATCTCATTTCCACCGGATCCGGGTCCCGCCCCATGATACTTGGAATACCCCTCAACATACACGGAAGGCCGGGATTCCGCCCGCTTCAGCCTTTTTTGAATGAGGTCCCTTCCCCCCCGATACCATTTTATGAGGCGCCCCGCCGCTTTCTCCCGGTCCAGGATCCGCCCCAGGGTTTTCACCTCCTGTTCGAAGGTGTTCAACTTGTAGAAATCAAGGCGCACCACCTGTATGCCCAGGGAAGCCAGTTTCTTTTCCATGCCCGGACCGGGACGTTGGGCATAGCCGATGACCAGGTCCGGATCCAGCTGCGCGATGAGTTCATAGTTGGGATTTCTCCAGCTTCCGATGCTCGGCCGGTCCTTCAGTTGAGGCCAGAAACGGGGATCATCCGAAATACCGCTGTTCACCCCCATGACAAGCCCTTGGGCGTCAATGGCGCGGATCACCTCCAGGGCATCGGAAGTGAGGACCACGATTTTCTTGACCGGGAGTTTCACCGCAATGGTCCGGCCCCTTGCGTCCACGATCTTGATCTTTTCGCCCGCTGTTTCGAGGGTGTTATCTTGCAGGGCATGGGCGCCCGGAAGGCACCCCATAAGGATCGCACAGACCGAAAGAAGCCGGATACAGCGTCCGACAAGACCTTTCCTGCATCTTTCCCCTAATATCTGAAGGTCAATTCGCACAGAAAGGTCCGTCCGTTTTGCCTGTAATATTCATAATATTCCGTTCCGAAAACATTATTTACGCAAAGGGAGACATCCCCCCATTTAAACGGGGTAAAAGTGACCTTTGCATCCAACAAAAAAGCCGGTTCGTAGGTGCCGTAGACCCCATCCGCCGTGTCCGAGTTATCCGAATCGTTGTAGATTTTGCTGAAGTACCGTCCGATGAGGCTCCCCCTGAACCACCGCTGCTCCGCCTCCAGGGCGAGATTGTACATATATTCGGGAATGCCGGGGACCATTTTGTCCTCGGAATCGGGGTCGGTGGGGTTGTACGTAATTTTGGCATTGGTGTAGCTGAAATTTCCCCATGCCCTGAGCCAGCTCGAAATCTGCTGGTTTACGCCGAATTCCACTCCGATGGTCCGGGCCCTCCCCGCGTTCATGCGAGTCTTGATCTTGGCCGCGCTGTCGTATTGATAGTAAATCAGGTCATCGATATCATTGTAATAACCCGTGAGGGAAAGCCGGGTCCACCCATCAAAAAAGCTCTGGTCCGCGCCCAATTCGTACGCCCAGAGGGTTTCGGGCTTCAAATCCGGATTGCTCCGGTAGATGGTCCCGTAGGAGTCCCAGGTTCGATAGAGTTCATACAGGGTGGGAGCGCGAAAGGCATGCCCCACGGAACCTTTCAGGGTCGTGTTTTCAAGAACCTTCCAGACACCGGCCACCTTGGGGCTCACCTGGCTCTCGGTGTTGCTGTCATACTGGTCCAGGGATCCGGTGGGACCGGAGGCCCCGTCATATACTTCCCACGAATCAAAGCGGCACCCCAGATAAAGGGTAAAGGGGTCCACGATCCGCCATTCATCCTGGGCGAACAGGGCCCAGATCCTGTCCTTTCCGCCCGAATAAAAAGTGCTGCCGCTCTTGTTTCCGTAATCCCGATAGTAGGGCACGTCATAGTCGTCGGTGTCCGAAGTATCGCTTCTGTAGGAAGCCCCCACGGTCAGGAGATGCGCATCCCCGAGGGGCACATTTCCTCTGACCTCCCCGAACCACGCCCGACTCTCGGTCTCCTTGAGCGTGCCCGGGGAGTCGTCGTAGGTCGCTGTGGATCCTCCGGACTCGGTGGTATAGGCGTCGTCAACCCGTACTGTGCCCCCCTGGGCGTCGATCTGAATTCCGCCGAACACCTCCTTGAAGGCAAGGGTATACACATCGGTATCGTTTTTTCCCATCCCCGTATAGTCGATAAAATTATTGGGCGTGAAAGTGGCCTTCTTATCGGCACCCGCGATGGCGGATCCTGAAAAAGTCCCCATCTCCGTGTGGGGAGGGCCGTACTCATATTTGTGCCGGCCTGCCAGGGCGGTAAAGGAGAGGCTACCGGTTTCGGAAAAATCGAACACGGCCTTCACGTCCAGATCGCTTTTCTCGGCGCTGTTATCCCCCTTGTCGCCCACCACCCATCGGGTCGGATTTCCAGATGCGTCATCCATGGGATACCCGCCCACATCCGTTCCCGTACCGGACTTGATGCTTCTGACCACCGGAGTGGTGGCGTACCCGTCCGTGGATTCGGTTTCATATCCCACCCGCAGGCTCAGTTTATCCAGAAAACGGTCCCCCACGCTCATGCGGAAGCGTTTGGTATTGTCCGTGCCGTATCCCCCGGTAATGCTGGCCTCCAACTTTTCCGGGGTTTTGGTGATGATGTGGATCACGCCGCCCATGGCGTTCCCGCCGTAAAGGGCCGACGCGGCTCCCTGTATCACCTCTATGCGATCGATATTTTCCACCGGCAGGGTTCCCCAATCCACTCCCCCGGTATAGGCATCATTTAAGGGGTGCCCGTCCAGAAGGACCAGGGTGTACTGGTCGCCGCTGAATCCCCGCATCCTCACGGAAGTGGTGGCATCCATCAGCCCCTTGTTTCTTTTGACGTAAGTGCCGGTGATATACTTGAGGGCATCGTCGAGGGTGTCCATGTCCCGCAACGCCATCTCCTTATCGGTAATGACCGTAACGTCACCTGGAGCATCCTCAATGTTCTTTTCGGTCTTGGTTGCCGTCACCACGATGGTATCCAATCTCTGAACTTCCTCTTCGGCCCAGGCGATTCCGGCCGGAAAAAGGGTCAGCATTATCATCGGAACAAACAACTTCATTGGTTTCATCTTATACCCTCCGTGAAATGGTTGCCCCAAGTTGACGCACCAACGCCGCAAATGGTATAAAGATGAGCGAAGTATCCGTCCATTGGGTGCTTTACTTGGAGGGCAGCCGGAATTGTCCTTGCCGGGAATCGGCTGCCTTCCTTAAATCTTGCGAATCTAAAAAATCTTGTCGATCTCTATTGTTGCCCCCCCCCAAAAAAAAAGCCAAGACGGCACATTCGGGATTTCAACCCGATCAGGCCTTCCTGGCTTGGCTTCTTTTCTTTATGGGAGACTAAAGGTGCTACGGTATAAACACAATTTCGTATTGCGCGATTTTCGGGTATCCTTAGATGAAAGGGAGTGCTTTGTCAAGGGTTAAACTGGCAACCCCTTGGGGGACCGCATGACTCATCCCCGCATATGCCGGGCAAGACGCCGGGCCAGGAATTCCGACATGACGAGGGCGCCCATGGCAATCACCACGGCGATCACACAGAGGCGCATGGCCGCGAACTCTCCGTCCGGGACCTGGGTGAGGGTGTAGAGGGCCAGCGGGAGTGTCTGGGTTTCGCCTTTGATGTTTGACACAAAGGTGATGGTGGCGCCGAATTCTCCCAGGCTTCGGGCGAAGGCGAGAATCAAACCGGTGATGATGCCGGGAATGATCAGGGGGAGGGTGACCGTAAGGAAGACCCTCAGGGGGCCGGCGCCCAGGGTGCGGGCCGCAAGCTCCAGGCCCTGATCCACCGATTCAATGGAGAGGCGCACGGCCCTTACCAACAGGGGGAAGGCCATTACACCGGCCGCCACCGCGGCCCCCGTCCAGGTGAAGGCCAGGGTGATGCCCAGGGTGTCATGGAGCCAGGCCCCGATGAACCCCCGTCGGCCCAGGAGGACCAGGAGAAGGTAGTAGCCGACCACCACCGGCGGGAGCACCAGGGGGAGATGAATCAGGCCGTCCAGGATCGTTTTCCCGGGAAAGTGAAGGCGCGCAAGGCCCTAGGCGGCCAGGATTCCCAAAGGGAGGCTCCCTGCCACGGCCCAGCACGAAACCCAAAGGCTCAGACGAAGCACCTCCCATTCCAGTGGTGTCAATATAAAAAAATCCACGGTACCCCTAACCGGTCTTCAATGCCCCCGGCCTGATGACATCGTGTTTCAAAATCCTTACCCTTCGACGGTTCGGGAGATGGGGGATCTCCCGAAACGGTCAACCGGACGCGGATTGTCTTGGCCAAGGGTAAAGGGAGTTGCCGCGGCTGTCAAGGAGGCAGATGGACGGCTTTCAAGGTGTTTCCTCACCAGGTGCTCCAACCGGTCCGCCTCCCTTGCACGAATGGCGGCCATAATCAATCGATGATCCTCGTTGCCGGCCCGGACCACACCTCCAATTTCAGGGGGTTCCCGCCTGAAACGGAAGATCTGTTCCCGAATATGGTCGATCATTTTTACCAGTTTCGGGCTTCGGCTGAGCCCGCAAAGAAGTTCGTGGAAATCCCTATCGATACCCGCCAGTTCATCTATTCGGCCCTGCTTAAGACACGTCTCGTAATCCGCCAGTTTTTTCTCCAGAGGTGCCAATTCGCCTTCCCTGTGGCGGATGGCCGCCAATCGGGCCGCGTAGCTTTCCAACACGGTTCCAATGCCGAAGGCCTCCTCCAGATCCGAGCGCGTCAGACCGACGACGTAAAAGCCCCCCTTGGGGTCCTGCCTGAGCAATCCTTCCCGTTCCAGTTTATGCATGGCCTCGCGCACCGGGGTTCGGCTGATGCCCAACGCCTCGGCGAAACGGGTTTCCACCACACGACGGCCGGGGGCAAGGGATCCCTCAATAATGGCCTCTTTCAGATTTTCATAAACAGACTGCCCCAGAGACCTTCTTTCCGGCAATGGCATGAAATTCTTCAAATTTGAGCTACCCTTCGACCCCCCTTAAAAGTGGGCGCCCCTAAAGAATACACGGAAGGTGGCCCCCCCCGTATTATGACAATTTCTTCGCTCTTTACAGAAAACACAGACGCTGATTCTGCCGGGACAGATATCACTTCTTCGGCTCAGACAGGGACACCGGGATGAATTCATATCAATATTGAAGCCGTATCGCTCTGAAAAAATCTTAAGGCGGAGAAGGTCGGCCCCTCTCCCCCCTGCGTTGAAGTCAAAGGGGCGCTTGGAGGAATAGGCCGGGGTCTCCTGGGTATGGAAAAACCCTTCGAATATTCGTCGCCGGTTCTCCTCACGAATCCCAATCCCATGGTCCTTGATGATCATGGCCACACCCCGTGATCTTTTTTCCGCCACAACCTCGATACAACCTTCATCCGGCGTATTCTCGATGGCGTTCTTCAAGAGGCCGTCAAAGACTTTCCGGAGAACCTCTCTCGGTATCCGTATGGGTGTGCCGGTTTTCAAATGAGTGCGAATGTCCATGTCGCGATGGGCGAATCGGGATCTGAGGGCCGTTAATCTATCTCGGATAAACTCCGGGAGAGTGATGATTTCAAAGACATCCTCCTTTAAACCGAAAATCTCCTCGATTTTTTCCTTGATGCGTCCGATGACGGGTACTTCCCCCACCTCCTCCGTAATGAGCGTCTCCAGTTCATCACCACATTGATCGAGGATTGTTGAAAGCGCATAAGTCTAAATGTTGTGGGGTATTACTTTAACATATTGAAATCATTCCATCTGTTAAATGGTTTTGAATCAATATCCTAATCAAAGCGCATTTCGTGAAGCCGGATTTTTTCCTGAAGTCGCCTTAGCGGGAAAAAGTTCGGGACTTTTTTTGATAAGTGTGCATAATCATAGTGTAACAGTCTATATTAAATTAGAGAGGTTGCGCATGATTAATAATATTAAATAGAATTTTGACGATGTTAGACAAAGCTCAAAACAGGGCTTGCAAGACAGTGCTATTACGATCCAAAACAGTATCCTGAGATTTTCCTTGAAATTGAGAAGTGCATTAATGCCATCAGATCATGGCTCAATGAAAGGGAAATGTTTCAATCATTGCAATAGTTGTATGTAACATTATCTGCTTTTATTGAGGAACTCGAAAGTGGGTTAATCTAAGCCAATCCACTGTCGATACTTGTAAACCAAAAAAAGGGAAAAAAGGCATGCCAAAAACACAACGGGATCAACAAAAAGGCTTTGAATCCTTTTTTCATACTCATTCAATGATAGAACTCCATATTGCTGGAAAATTGCCATATCGATCCATAGAAACTCATGATAGTACAATCAGTATTGCATTTGAGATAGGGATGTTGAAATCTTTTGATAAATCCATACTCTCAAATGTAAAAACTAAGATGGAAGATCTTATTTCTAAACGAGGAAATAAAACATACATCTTTCCTTATAATAACATCGAAAGCTATCAAACTCTCGTAAAAGATAGTAAGAAGTTTCGCATTGAAGTATTAGATAAACTCGATGAATATGATCACCACACAGGCCATAATTCAACATGTTCGGGGCCTAAAAAATATATTTTATTTGGTTTTCGCAGTAACCCTCGAAGAACAATAATGAATGGTGGTGAACAACAGATATTCCCAATCCGCATGATACAATGCCAGAAGTGCAAACAAAAGTTCTCTCTTGTTCCCAGCTTTCTCCCAAGGGAAAAGAATTTTGGTATAGAGATTATTGGGCACGTATGTCGGAATATGTACCGTTTTAATGCGAGCATTCAAGGAGCCATCGAAAGACTTAAAATTATTGGCAAAAAAAGTGTCAAAAGCAAACAGACCATCTTGAACTGGAATCGATGGGCAGGGACACTTCATCCTGCAACAATACTTACAAGAGCAGGAGTGACAGGCTCGGGATATCTACAGGAAGATGAAGGATTTGAAAAAGAACCAAATTTAAGAACCTATTCTGTAGTTATGGTTGATCCTGAAAATTTATTAGTATGGCACTCCGATTATGTTGATCATGTTGATGAAGAAAACCTGTGTCCGTTCATTTGAGGATTTTTTGCAAAAAATCGACTTCAAAATCCTTGGCGTAACAAAAGATAAGTGGAAAGCCATCAACCAATGCCTTATCAAGACCGTATTCCATAACATTTGGGTCGGATATTGCCATCGTCATTGTTTGAAAAACTTCTACGATGCCTTATTAAAATATCAAAAACAATCAAAATGTACTGATCAAGAAGTGGACAAGCTTTATAAAAAATTTAAGAAAGTTTTGAAAACATCCACATCTAAAGTTAACTTGCAAGTAAAGATTAAGGCATTAGATGACGATGCATTCTCGCATCCATTACTAAAAAAAAGGGTGGCAGAGTTAAAAGAAAATGCCACTCATTATACGTCTCATAAAAATAGAAAGGGGATAAAACAAACAACGTCCATTGTTGACAATTATTTAAAAGGGATCAAACGTAAACTAAAACAAATTGAGAGTTTTCGAGATAAGAAATGGGCAAGTCTTTTCTTTCGAGCACATGCGACTATCAGGAATTTTGTCCCATTTTTACCTGGCGCAAAAAATGCTCATAAAAGTCCCTTTGAATTAGCCAACGGCCAAACATATGACTTACCTTGGATTCAAGTTATGAATGTACATAATGCATTCTTGTTTACCGAAAACGCCTTTTAATTATGATGGGTTATATAACCCCACAACATTTAGACTTATGCGTTGGCAGGTTGCCCTGCAAGGCGCTATGAGAAAACGCTGCTTGCGTTGCTATCGATGATTCGCTCACACCCGGCGATAGCATCCGGATGCGCCTGACCTTGGTTTCCCGGTGGTCCGTTCCGGGATCTTTCGCAGAGCGGATCTCATCGCACGTGAGGCAGATCTCCCCGGATAAGGACGTGAACTGTCGCTACACAACCGCGGCATTTACCCTATCTCCTGAATCCGGGGCTTCGTCATGTGGTGCTGACTCACCCGGAGACTGGGCCTTGTATGCCGTTTCTATTCGTCAGCTCATAGCTTTGCCTGAGGCTTCCTCCAGACGGTCCCTCGCGGTTCCGCCCTTGCCTTCGGCTAGTATTTGGGCTAATGGTTTAAACACATTAACCGGATTCACACACAGGGGACTTACACCCCATAAGTTCACGCCCATGCCGGGCGTACACCATCCAGTCCACCGGACGGCAAAAAGCCGCCGCCGGTGACCGGTACGTGCCCCAATTCAGTGGATAGATTCGATAATAAAATTTGCTTTTCAATATTGTTAGTGGTACAAGCAAAAGTACCAAAGGAGGTACAACATGGGCAAACTATCGAATATCATTCCAATAAGTGATCTCAGGAAAGATGCTTCCAACCTATTGAAACAATTACGTAAAAGCAAAGAGCCTTTTATAATTACACAAAGAGGCAGAGCATCAGCTGTAATGATTGGCGTTGAAGCCTATGAGGAATCTGAACACGAGAAAGGGCTATTGCGCCTTTTAGCTAAGGGTGAAAAGGAAATCGAAATCGGCCAGGGATATGACCTCGATAAAGTTCTTGCTGAAGCTGATGTCCTTTTGTCTGAGGAGCCTTCGTGAAGGTCAAATTTACACCTTCTGCCAGAACTCAATTTCTGTCTGCGCTATCCTACATTCGAAAGGATAAACCTTCAGCAGCAATTAACTTTCGTAATAAAGCTGAAAAAATCCTACGAAGGCTTGAAGATTATCCGGAATCCGGAAAAATTGTACCAGAGTTTCCGGAACTCCCCTACCGAGAAGTAATCATATCGCCGTACCGGTTTTTTTATAAAACCAAGGGCGATGTTGTTTGGATTGTTGCAGTGTGGCACGGCGCACAGCTTCCAAAAGAACCATCTTCCTAACGCCAATCGGGTAGCCGGGGGGCTTTCTCCCCCAGCCCCCACAAGCACCAGCACCCCGCATGCGGGTCCGCACGGGGCGCTTCACAGAGTCTACCCCCCCCCCCCCCCGGGCCGTAGCTGGGCAATGAATGTTCACCCACAGCTCTTTGACAGCTATTAAACCTTGATTCTTGAGCCACTGATTGGTCATGCCGTTATGGGTTGCCAAGGTATGTGCGATTCTCCATGGACCTTTCCTGCTGAGCCCGACGTCTATGGCTGCTTTCAGGGAAGTTCCCAGTCTGCGGAGTTCCCGAACTTTTGTCAGGGTGTACCACCGGCGCTTCCAGTAGCACATACGCATTCCGCGTCTGAGCCAGTGATCAATTACGGTAATATTCAGAAATACCGAAATAGTTCATCCATCCCCGAATATACTGGGAGAGCTTCTTGTGTTGAAGACGTTCATAAAAATCCAAATCTACGCGGTCAAAAGGAAATCCATAGCCGTTGGACTGGTTTTTATAATCAAATACCCACTGAATTAAAGTGTATGCCATAATCATGGGGATATGGCCGGAATAGGCGGCCTGATAATGTCCACGTTGAAGGCTTTCAAGAATTCCGTCGATATCGTGGCGCGCCGAATCGATTTTTTTCTCAAGATATTTGGCTTTCCTCCGCAAAGTCGGTCGCACCTTGAGTCGCTGTGGTCGTTTTTGAAAAGCCCTGTATTCATCAACCAGCAGGTCTTTGCCGATGTCTCGCAAAAAATGGAAATGGCATATGAAGTCGGGGGTCTCCGGAAAAACTTCCTCCACTGCATTGACAATCCCTTTGCCCATATCGTGTACAAGAGCAGTTGGCTCACCGTACTGCTCTTTGATCCCGCGAAAGAAAGGGACGAGTTTTTCTTTCTTTTCTGAAGAAATCTTGATCGTATCAAGCACCAGTTCCGATAGCCCGTCTAAACCACAAAATAGATTGGGGCTATCACCTTCACAGGTTCCATCGACATGGAGAATGTATCCACCCCTGCCTTTGAGGAACTTTCGCAAAACCGACCGGCTCTGCCGGTGTGCCAATGCAAGCTTAGGAAGCAGTCCGGCTGTCCAGGTCCCTTTCTCGACGTCCGTTAGAGATATTGTGCTGTGATAGGTCAGGTAAGCTGTCTTTACAGTTGGATCAATTTTGTTGAGTTCAATGAGACATCTCCAGTCAAATGCCTGTGTCTCTGAGCAATCAAGGATGTTTTCTCATTTCAGCATGACATAAAGCGACGAAGCCAGCTCCTGAGGTGGGGGTGTCAATTCTGGCTTTGTGGGGTCGTTCTTAATTTCAATCTGAAACCCAACGGTATCTCCGGCAATTTTCTTGACATACCGTATCACCTCCTGAAGGGTCGGGATATAGGCGAATGGAAGGCTGTTCTGATGTGGAAACAACCCGGCATACTGCGTACCCGGTTTGATTTTACCGACGTTATAGCGTTTAAGCTGCTCGCAGGGGGATTTCATTTATGGGTATTTTGTCCATAACCAAGCCCTCCTCAATCCCTTTAAGGATAGGGTTTCGGCGTCTCCGCTGTCAATCAGTTTCATGAAAGAATTGATGAATGTTCTCGTGGAATCAGGCGCCATCACAGCACCATCATTTTTTGCTTGCGTTGGGAATTCTTATCGCCTAAAATGACTGGCATGTCAGTCACAGATCAAAAAGAAGGCCGGAAAATGCACTCCCTGGTGGAGGCCGCCATTGAGATTTTCCATCAGAAGGGCTACCAGCAGGCCAGGGTATCGGATATCGTCGCTCGGGCCGGGGTGGCGCAAGGCACTTTTTATCTCTATTTTCCCTCCAAGGAAGCGATATTTCGACACATTTGCACTGAATTCATGCAGCGGTTCAGCCTCGCATTCCAGAAAAGCGAACATGTCTTTGACGGCGCTACACAACGAGAGATTTGGGAATCCATGTTCCGCTTCATTCGGGAATTATTGATCGTTTACCGGGAAAACGGAGAAGTGGCCGAGCTGATTTCCCGAGAAGGAATCGGCCATGGGGGGCTTTTCAAAGAAATTTACGAGGACCTGTTCATACACTTTCACCAATTGTTGCAGGCCAGATTGAAAGACAGCATTCAGCGGGGTGTGGTTCGGCTTAAAGATCCTGAAACGACCTCTATTTTCATGATCGGCCTTTTTGAGCGCAGTATGTTTCTGTTTTCTTTGATGGGAAAAAAACTGACGGTGGATGAACTGGCCGAGCACATGACGGCGTTTATCATGAAAGGTTTGTCGTTGAACATGCCCGTCTCATTGGATTCGGGGATTTGAGAAGATACCATATTTTTTTACTGCAAACTGACTGACACGTCAGTCTTACAACATCCGATATTCCGCCCCCCCCCGGAAGGGTCGAAACATCGCGACGCGTATATTTATTCGGAGCATGAAAATGAAACAACAGTCTGAAAAAATAAAAAAACCGGGGTTGAGCGTATCCGGTGTGGTGATGCCCCTGGCCAAGCGGTGGCGGTGGGTGCTGGTGCTGGTCATCGGGTTGACCCTCTTTTTTGCCCGCGCAATCCCCTCACTGCGAATCGAAAATGATCTCATGTACATGCTTCCCGAGGATAATCCGGCAAAGCGGCTCTTTATGGATTCCCAGGAGACCTTCGGCAACAGCACGGGGATTGTGCTGGTGATAGAGACTCCCGAGGATATTTACCGACCGGATTATTTGAATCGCATCAAATTGCTGTGCAACCGTCTGATCCAGGCCAATGTCCGTATCCTGGCGGGGCAAATGGAGAATCTGCTTCCACTTGAAAATTCTCAAAGCATGGTATTGGCGGCCTATTTACAGTCAAGAACCGGAGATACCGACTTTACCGCGAGTAAATTCCAAGACGTTTTGAAGGACCCGGAAGGGTTCCTGGAAGCCCTGGAGGATGCCCTCCCGGCTTTTATCCAGGATAAGACGGGGACGGCATGCGAAGGGGCGGCCCGTGCCCTCTGCGACGCTGTGGCGCATGACCCGTCAATGGCCGAACGGGTTCACAGGTTGACCCAGCAAACCACGGACCGGCGCAAACATTATCGAAATCTGTGGGTAGACCAGGTGGTTTCCCTGACCGAAACGGATACGGTGTGGCCGGAATTTACGGATATGGAAGACCTCCATGGGTTTGCGCAATCCCTAAGTATTCCCGTCAACGGAGAGCTGAATTATTTTTTATCAGACATTCTGGAGGGGGGGCTTCAAGATGGATCGGCGGTCATAAACCGATTAAAGACAGGTGCTAAAGAACTGGCTCAGGCGGGAATTTCCCCATCCTTTCAGGCCATGCTGAAACAGCGGTTGAACCCGAAACAGGCAGCCGCCCTGATAAACCGGGTGCGATCCGCACCCAAACAGATCCGCGTGGGAAAACTGGTTCAATTTTCGGAAAACGGCGAGGTGACGAACCGGGACCGATACCTCCTCAAGCTACGGTTGCACATATGGGATTTTTTCAGGGAAGGCCTCTTTTCCCAAGATGAACACAACGCGCTCATTCTGGTGAGGACGGCCCCCAATCTGGATCGGGATAACCGCGCCCTGCTCTTGAAAGATATAAAGCAGGTGTTGGGGCAGGTGTTTGACAAAACGCACTACCGCATATACCAGGCCGGAGAGCCGGTGGTGGATGAAGCGGTGGGACAATTGATGATAGAAGACGTGAGCCGATTGCTGCCCGTGGTCATTGGCGTTGTCATGTTATTTCTCCTGCTTTCGTTCAGGAATCTGCCCGGAGTGGCGTACCCGTTGATGACGGTGCTCCTTTCCCTGTTGTGGTGTTTGGGAACTATGGCCTATGCCCATATTCCCATCTCAATCGTCTCAACAGTGTTGCCCGTTCTGCTGGTGGCAGTGGGGTCCGCCTACGGGATTCACCTGATTCACTATTTCGCAAACGAGCCCATGGGGAGTTCCGATCGCCAGACCGCCGGCAGATCGACCCTGGATATCATCGGCAGCGGCGTATTGATGGCGGGTCTCACCACGGTGGCGGGATTCGGCTCCCTGGGATTTAACCGGATCATTCCTTTACGGGATTTTGGGCTGTTCATCGGGCTGGGGGTTTTCTATGCCCTGCTCCTGTCCTTGACCCTGGTGATGGCATTGCTCATGCGGTTCGGAATTTCCGAAAAAAAGCGTTCGACCCCAAAAGAAAAAACGAAATCGCATACCTCTTTCCCCACCCGTATGTTGGAATACTCGGGCCGGTTTGCCGTCAAACGACCCTGGACCCTGATTCTCGTTTACGTGGGGTTCATGGCGCTATCAATATGGGGAATGCTCAACCTGAAGGTGGAGATGAACAATATTTCCTTTTTCAAGCCCCATGCGCCCATTCGAATGGCGGATGATTATATCAACCAAAATTTCAGTGGCACAGTGGGAATGAGCATCATTTTTTCGGGACCTTCGGATCACGGGGTATTGTCGTTCGATGTCTTGAAAACCATCGAACGTCTTTCCGAGGAGATCACACAGCGACATCCGGAAGTGGGAAAAGTGATGTCCGTGGTGGATTTCATCAAGAAAATGAACCAGACCTTCTTCTACAATGATCCTGAATTCTACCGCATCCCCGAGCTGGGGGATCTGGCGGGAGAAAAATCCCCTGAAGCGTTGAAACGGCAATACATGGCCTACCTGGACAAATATAGAAGAACGGAAACCCGTTCTTTTATTGACGATGAAAAACAGGAAATGGTTCTCACCGTTCAGATCAAAACCGGTTCCAGCAAAGTGGTAAGCCGGATTATTGAAGATGTGGAGGAACAGTTGCAGGGCCCCCTTGGAGACCCCCTTCGAACCGAAAAGATCAACTGGCGCACCACGGGCATCGGGAGTCTCTACCTGGAAGCCAACGATCTCATTGTATTCGGACAGCTTCGCTCCATCATCATTTCCCTCGTGATCGTCTTCGTACTCGTGAGCCTGGTAATGGGGTCTCTCGCCTTTGGCCTTTTGTCCATTGTTCCCCTGACCGTAACGATCCTGTTCAACTTCGGGCTCATGGGCCTGTTCGATTTCCCATTGGATGCCGGAACCGCCATTACCGCATGCATCGCCATCGGCATCGGCATTGATTACGCCATTCATTATGTGAACCGTTATCGCATCTGCCGAAATAATGGATTGACCCACCAGGCCGCCTGTTTAAAAACCGCCGTGACCTCGGGCCAGGCCATCTGGATCAACGCCCTGGCGGTCACAAGCGGTTTTCTGGTGCTGCTGTTATCATCCTTTGTACCGCTGGTAAACTTAGGCATTCTGATATCGGCAACCATGATCAGCGCGGCCCTGGGTTCCATGCTGCTCATTCCCGCGGTGCTAACCCTTCTTGAAAAAAGAAAAAAGGCGAGAACCGGCGGCATGGCCGGAGACTGGTAAAAGTTTAAAACCTAAACAGAGA
This sequence comes from Desulfatiglandales bacterium, assembly GCA_963664475.2. Taxonomy (GTDB): domain Bacteria; phylum Desulfobacterota; class DSM-4660; order Desulfatiglandales; family Desulfatiglandaceae; genus NaphS2. The sequence goes on along the minus strand of CAXXXE010000007.1, from coordinate 1,215,905 downwards.
AAGGAGAAACAGTATGAAACATTTTTTAAGGATTATCCTGTTGACCATTGTTATGGGACCCCTTAACGGGTGGTGCGCACAAATCGGCACTTACGATAGAACCAGAACCACCGAAGACGGTCGGATGATTGCCGAGGCCGTAAAGAATGTCAATCGGCCCGCCCAAGACCTCTTCATAAAGGGGGTTATGACCCTGAAATCAGGCGACAAGACGGCGGATGTTCGAAAAGTGATCATTAAACAAAAAACCTGTGGAAATCTCATTCGCGCCATGTTTCGTTTTATGGATTCCCTCAAGCGGGGCGTGACATTTTTGACCATCGAGATCGATGGCCCGGACAATGACCAGTATCTATACATTCCCGCCCTGGAGCGGCCCAGAAAAGTGGCCTCCAGCGATCGTCAAAATGATTTCGAAGACACGGATTTTACCAATGAGGACCTGGGGGCACGAAAGATCGACGACTATGACTATCAGCGTCGAAAGGACGTCAAAATGGGAGATCGCCTCTGCTACAAAGTGATCGCCAGATCCAAGGATACCACAGCCAGGTTTCCCAAACATATTTCATGGATCGACCAGAAGACCTTCGTACCGGTTCAGGTGAAAGTCTACGGCCGGGACAACCAGTTGGAACGGGTCATGGTGGCCGGCAATATCGAGGCCGTCGGCAACATTCATATTCCCTTTAAGACCGTGTCAAAAGATCTCAAGCGAGACCATACCACCATTTTAAAGGTGGTGTCCGCTCAGGCGGACACGGGTCTGGACGTCCATGAATTCAATAAAGACCAAATGGGAGAGACATGGAAAGCGTCCTTTTAAACCGGCCCGTGAAACGAGTGGTAGCGCCGGAAATATTTTTCAAAACCCTGCTCCTGGCGGTGATGTTTTTCATGAGCATCCCTTTTGTCATGGCCGTAGAAATCCAGAGGGATAGCGCGCCCGCCGCACCCTCCCCTTCCCTCCAATCTCCCCATTTACAACTTCAGCAAAAAGATGGGGTTGTAAACGGGGAAGACGAAGAAGACGAGGCGGAAACATCCGAAGACAATGCTTTTTCAGATCTCCTTGGGGAGGAGGGGGCGGCCCCCGCATCCATTGAACCGGAAGAAAGGCCCTATGGCATTTTTTTCGAAGGTGAATTGAGAAGCGCCGTATGGTATCAGACCCACGAACCGAACCAGTGGCTCACCGCCAATCGACTGGACCTGGAAGCGGAACGTCCTTTTGGGGATCTGATGCTCGCCGCCAAATTCAGAATGGACTATGAAAATCTGGAAAACGAAAACCACGTGGAAATGAATTTCCGAGAATTGCTTGCGGATTATCGTTTCAGGCCCGAAACAATGGCCTATCTGGATGTGTCGGTAGGCAAGCGGATGATCTACTGGGGAAAAGGGGATGAAATCCGACCCCTGGATCGGGTATGCTCCGAAGATCTGACAGCGTTTTATTATTACGACAAAAATGACCGAAAAACCGGCATCCGAGGTCTGTTCGTGGATGCGGCGTTTCATGAAAAGCTTCGCCTGGAAGCGTTCTGGTCGCCCTATTTTGAAAAATCCAGGATTCCCGGACCGGGAAGTTACTTCGAACCGGCCGCCATGAAAACATTCGTGGATGCGGGCGGGGTTCTGGGCGATGATCAATCCAACGGATGGCAAAGCGACGCGGCCCTGGGGGGAAGGCTTCTGTTTTCAGTGGCCAAAACCGATGTGGGGCTCTATGCCTATCGCGGCATCGATCCCAACCCGACCTATGGCATCTCAAGAATAGTCACGGCGGTTCCCATCCCCTTTCCACCCTATATTATGCCCATGGACCCCACCCCCGTTGAAATAACCCCCTTTCATCCCACAGTCACCATGCTGGGGTTCGACTTTGAACGGGTATTCGGCCCCACCGTACTCAGGGGCGAGATGGCGTACCTGCCCCAGGGGTATTACACCGCCGTGAAGTGGCGGGATCAAGCGGATCTTCTCTATCAATATCCCAGGGGCCTCAAAGAAACCCGCCCCTTCCAGTATCTGATAGGCATTGACAAAAACGATCTCTTTGTTCATAATCTCTTCCTGAATATCCAGTATGTGGGGGCCTTTATTTCCGATTATGACAACAATCTGGATGCCAATCAATTCACCCACGGCATGACCTGCACCGTGCGGTATTCGTTCATGGACTCACGCTTTCAAACCCGATGGCGACTTTTTGCAAACCTGACGGACGGGGATTATCGGAACCTGCTGGAGTTTTCCTATAAGCCCGTCAATTGGGCCATGATATCGGTGGGGGGCATCTGGTACGGCGGAGGAGATAAAACGGATTCCTTTGGTCAATATGACAACAATGATTTCCTCTATACACAGGTAAAAGTAATTTTTTAGCACCTCCGTGAGTACCCGACCGGCGAATCAACGCCACAGATTTATTCCGTGTTTCTAAAAAGGAGTCTTTTTATGTTTCTTTCACTTATCGAAAAACGTAGAAGTATTCGCAAATACAAAAGAAAACCGGTTGAAAGCGAGAAATTGGATATACTGATTGAAGCAGCGCTTCGTGCGCCCTCTTCCATGGGAACCAATCCGTGGGAATTTATTGTCATTACCGATCCCTCCATGCTGAAGGCCCTTTCCAAAGCCAAGCCCCATGGCGCCACGTTTCTGGAAAACGCACCACTGGCCATAATTATTTGCGCGGATCCCGACAAAAGCAAGGCATGGATTGAAGATGCATCAATTGCCGCCATTTATATTCACTTGGCAGCAGAATCCCTGAACCTGGGAAGCTGCTGGATTCAAATCAGAGACAGAATGTACAGCGAAACGCGGCCGGCGGAAGACTATATCTCCGAGCTTCTGGATATCCCGAAAAACCTTAAAGTAGAGGCAATGATCGCTATCGGTCATCCCGATGAAAAAAAGGAACCTCGAAGCAGAAAAAGCTTAGGCTTTGAAAAGGTGTTTGATGGTATCTATGGAAAACCCTATCCCGAATGACCCCGCAATTCTCATTGTGGACGCTGTGTGAGCGGCATCTTGCCGGAATTTTTCGCGGTCGAAAAACCCCTTATTTGATCCTTATTTAATGTTGTCGGCGAGTTATTGCGCCAATCCAGCCCATTCTAAATAATCCATCAAAGGATAAAGTTCGTTGAAAGAAATCTGGATTTTCGCTCTGTCAAAATGGCGTTGATCATCCTTCGATTGGCATCTTCAAATCTGATGCCGTGTTCCAGTTCCACCTCCAGACCTTTTCGGAAATCCTCAAGAGGAATCTCCATTGATTTCGTATTGACGATATTTAGGATCATGGAGGCTTCTTCCTCCGAAACGCTCGGGTCCGTTTTCTCGTTCCAGTCACTCAACCCGATGGCTTTACAGATTCTTTTAACCTCTTCAAGGGTAACGTACTCCGATACTTCCATCATTTTTTCCTTTCGAGGGAGGGGTTAGACAACCCTCCCGATGTTTAAGGGTTTTCTGAAAAAACAGTCGTCATTCCACCGGCACCTGTGGCCAAATCGCCTGCCGGCATCTCGGGCGCCAGGAAGAAGGCCCGCCACGCATTTATTTTGCTCGTCATCTCAGGAGAAACGGGCGCCGCCCGCAATGACGCCGGCTTGAGACAGGTATTCAGAAATCCTTCCAGACCATCGGTCAGGAAATAGACGTTGTCAAATCCCATGCGAAACAGGCTGTCCCGGGCCTGGGCCGGATGGGTCATACCGTTGGAATACAGCACAATCAGGCCCTGATGCTTATAGGGGACCAGGGCGCCGGGCAGATCCTCAACCGGTATGTTCACGGCGGATCGGATATGAAATTGACCGAATTCCTTCGGTGTGCGGATATCCACCAGCTTTATGGACTTGTCGCCGGCGAGCAGACGATCCGCCAGCTCCCGGGACCCCATGTGATCCGAACCGGTTTGCAGGCCTTCCAGCAATCCCGTCTCGTTTGCGGTGGTTGAAACAGGGGATACCAACGACGCCTGTCCCGTCACGGACCGCGGTCCCGCCACTGCGAACAGGCCAAAGGCCCCCACGATCAGTATTGCACTGAATGCCTTCAGAAACGGTGACCCCCATAGCTGGGCCTTGCCTCGCCGTTTTTTTTCAATAGACTCCGCACCCCAAAAACACCCGACCGCGATCACTGTAAAGAAAAAGGCAAAGCTCGCTTCGGAAACCCCCAGGCTGTCGTAGGCAAAGACAACCCCCCGGTCCCCCGCGAAGATCGGTCCCAGAATCGGATACAGTTCGTTGTACAGCATGCTGCCGCCCACAGCGCCCAGAAGAAAAACCAGAGCATCAATCTTCCCCGACGCCAGCCCCACGGCGCCCGTTCCGGGGCACCAGCCGCTCATGACGAAGCCCGCGCCAAAAATCACCCCCCCCCCCCACGATCTGGGCCGCATAGACAGTGTGCAGGAAATAGACATTCTCAAGGGTCACAAATCCGAAGGCTCTGGCATAGCAGATGCCGAGCATGGCAACCACCACTGCCGTAAACATGACCTTCAGCACCGTCATGTCCCGGAAGTAGAAAATGCCCGCCAGACGCCTGGAACTGCCGAAGCCCGCCTTTTCGAGCGCAATGCCAAAAGCGATGCCGATGAACAGACTTGCCAGAAAAGCGGCAGGCGTATCCAACGTTCCACTCTTTAGAAAAGTCTCAATCATCCCACTGCCTCCTTACAAACCAGGCGGTCAGGTAACCGCCTGAAAACATGCAAATGAGAAAAAGCAGGCTTCCCGTAACCAGAACCGCGCTTCCGGACAAGGCTTGCCCCGAAGTGCATCCGTTCGCCAGACGGGCCGCGAAACCGGCGAGGATGCCGCCCACCAAGGCAAACAGAAGGCGCTTTGCTGGGGAACATTTGGCCCCACGTTCTATTTTGACCTGAGAACGATTGGCCGAAAATGCCGAAATCAATCCACCAAAAAACACACCGGCCAGCATGAAAACAAGGTAGTATTGAAGGGGTTGATCACCCCATCTGCCGAAATATTCACTGGCCAGGGTCCGCGCCGGAGCGAATGTCAGTTCAATATAGGCGCCCAGACGGGCAATGGCGGAGGAGGCGCCCAGGCCCGCACCCAGAACCAGGTAGGAGACCAAAAGGGTTGCGCCCAGCAACAAACCCGCCAGATAGGGGTTCAGGAAAGCCTTTGGCGTCTTGATTGAGGGGATCGCGTTTTCATCCATGATCAGCACCCCGCACTTTTCGTTTTAGGTCTTTCCGGCTTTTTCAAGGCGGGCTGGGCCGGTGCTGCCGGAACAGGCGACTGGACTGCGGGCATAATCGGCGTAATCGGCCCAATAGGTACGGCTTTGATCGGTTCACCCATCCCCGCGACGTTCCAGTAGGCATTCAGCCCACCAAAAAGGACTTTGATGGGTCTTTCCGTTTTCTGGGCCAGAATACCGCCCGCCGCCATGGCCAGAAACCCGTCCCGATCCACGATCACCAAGGGGCCTGCACCGGTCAAATATACGGGATTACTGATCAAATCGGCCAGATCCACATTGTGGGCGCCGGGAAGGTTGTAATCCTGAAAATGCCCTGCCGGTCGAATATCCACCAGATCAAAGGTCCCCGGGAGATCCATGAGCATGCGTTTAAGCTGTGCCGGCTCAATCATGTCCGGCAGTTTAATCACCCTCTTGGGTTGGACTGAAGCCACATCCCCCGGAGCTGCCGCTTGAATCACCGGCAATCCCGCCTGAATCCAGGCCTCTCCACCGCCCTCCATGCTGGCCACCTTCTTAAAGCCTTTGCGCTCCAACAGACCGATGCCCATGCTGCTGCGGTAGGCCGAATTGCAGACGGTCACCACCGGTTGGTCAGGATCCAGCTTGAAAGCCAGATCGCTCAGTTGGTTCAACGGCATATTCAAGACGTTTCCGATGCGAAGCCCCATCCATTCGCTGGGGAGACGGACGTCAACGATCACGGGGGCCGTATTGTCCTGCATTCGCCTGTGAAGCGCCAGGGGAGAAATAGCCTCATTCCGATAAACGGATTGCTTCGCCCGGGTCCAATCTTCAAAGGATAATGCCCCCTTCACCTCATAGCCCACCCGGTGCAGGCGCAACTGCGCTTCCTTCACTTCCTCCGGGCTGCCGCACAGAACAATGTTGCTGCCCCAGGGCGCCATAATCCCCACCCATGTCTCCAACCGACCCCGCAGAGCGATATTGACCGCATTGGGAATATGTCCGGCGGCAAAGCTTTTGGCATCGCGGAGGTCCACTACATAATACCGGGATATATCCGAAAGAGATGCGTCCAGAGCCGGTTTTTTCGGCATGGGGGCATTCCAATCCACGAGAGGCGGTCCTTCACGGTTCATCCCGGCATTGTGCTTGAAATATTGCGGCGCCTGGGGCAGACCTTCCAGCACGGCCATAACAAAATCATTTCTGCCCTTATGCTGAAGGTAGGGATTGGTAGCCCTTTCCGTACCGATGGTGGAGGACGGCTCATCCCGCAGGTGTGCCCCACAAAGAGATCCGGCCCCGTGGCCGGGCAGCACGACAACCCCATCGTCCAGCTTGGATAGCTTGTTTGTCCAGGTGTCGTATCCCATGCCCGCCAGGGTTGCGGCGGCCATGGCCCCCCCCATGAGATCCGGTCGCCCGATGGAACCCACAAACAGGGTATCCCCGGTCAAAATGGCCCTGGGCGTCATCTTGTCATCCTTGCCGAAGACCAGCGCGCACATGCCGTCGGGGGTGTGCGCGGGCGTACTCAAAAATTTAAGCGTGGCCTCTCCCCAGGGAATGGTCTCTCCATCTGACAAGGCCTTTATTTTATAAAGGGCGCCGCTATCCCTGCTCTGATAAATGGTGCAGCCGAACCTTTTCAAAAATTCCATGTGACCGGCCACAAAGTCGGCGTTTGAATGGGTAAGAAAAACCCCTTTGATGTTCCATCCTTCTTTTTTTGCCAGGTCCAGATAAGCATCGATATCGCGAGCGGGATCCACCACCAGCGCATCACTTTCGCTCACCACCATATAGGAATACTGGGACAGAACGGAAAGGTCAAACTGAACAATTTTTACGCCCGGGTAGTCATAAGTCTTGATGACCACCGGGATGGCGGCCGTATCAGCGTGAGAAGCGAACTCCGTATCCTTGATGGCGGCGCCGAATGCCTGGCCCTGCAAAAGAAATCCCGTAAAGGATGCGAGCAGCATGCACATTATCAACTGAAAAAAAACCACACGTTTCATTGTTTTTCCTCCTTAAATATTGATACATTTTGTGCAAATTTTTGCTTTTTTCCATTATGGTGCAGCAGAATTTTCTCTTTGTCGGCTTGAGATTCGTGAAGAACACTGATGCGAAGAGGAAAGATATTCCGTTTGGACCATGCCTCACAACCCAGTGTCAGGAAAAGCAGTAAGGGAACTTCCATCAAAGATGGTTATGTCTATTTATGCCCCCCCGAACACCTTTTTGAGCAAATCCGTGGCCCTTGCCGCAGGGTTCTCGCGGATCTTTTTTTCTTCCTGCCCTAACATATAAAAAAGACCCTTCAGAGCGCCATCCGTGACATATCCATCCAAATCCGGAACCGCGCCCTTTGCAAAGGGGATATTTTCAATGGGTTGGGACAAGGCCTGATATTTCCGGGTGACACCCACTTCACCCATGGCATTGTGAATAATGGGCCGAAAAGCCTCCTCAAGTTGGGCGGAACTTTTCTCTTTAAGGTAGTTTGTCGCGGCCATGTCTCCGCCATCCAGAATTTTTCGGGCATCCGTAAAAGACATCTGCTTGATGCTGTCCCAGAAAATAGCTTTTGCCTTCGGCGCGGCCACCTCGGCTGCCCGGTTCATACTTTCATCAAATTCGTCCAGTTGGGGTCCGTATCCCAAAGTTCTGAGCATCCCTTGAATTTTCTCAACCGAACCGGGCAGGGGAATTTTGATGGCGGGATTTGATGAATACCCGCCCTTCTTCCCAACCATTTTCACGGCGCTGTCCGTTCCGATTTCAAGGGCTTCTTTCAAACCATCCACAATCTCTCCCGTGGAAAGTCCGTCATCCTGCCCCGTCACTTTCTTCAGACTATCCAGGAATTCTCCCCATTTTGCATGGGCTGGTTGAACACCGGCAAAGATCAAAGCAGCCGAAAAAACCAACATGAAAAACCTGATTGCTTTTGAAAATGCCATTTCAAGCTCCTTTCAAAAGGCCCATTTCAGGCCCTAAAACGGGTTAGAGATCTTCCGTGAAACCATTACGCCCTTTTTCGAAATTGGCCTTATCCCTTCTCCTTTGCCGCAAGAGCCTGTTTCAGTTTCTCGCCCAGGGAACTCATCGTTTCGCTTTTGCCGGGAACAAAACTGCGCCAATCCCCTTCATCCGCCGCATCCCCGGGACCCACGGAAATCTTCCGTTCGTTCAGGTCAACCCGTTCAATCAGGACGGGAATAACATCCCCCGGCTTCGATTTTTCAATCCGTCCCGATTCGGACGAAGCCCGTATCCTCGATTTGGGCAACAACGCTGAAACGCCCGGTTCAAGAGAGACGAATATCCCGAATTTTTCATGCTTCTCCACAACGACTTCCACCGCCTGCCCCACCTGGTACTTCTGCCCAATCCCCGCCCAGGGGTCCCCCTCCACATCCCGCATGCTCAGGGAAATCCGCTTTCGGGATTCGTCAATTTCCTTGATTGTCACCTGAACCTTGTCGCCGGGCGCCACCACGTCTTCGCATTTCAAGATACGCTTCCGATAACTCATTTCGCTGATGTGGACAAGCCCCTCGATACCCGCTTCAATCTCCACAAAAGCCCCGAATTGCATACAACGGGTCACTGTCCCTTCCACCACGTCGCCTTCTTTAAACCGTTGTGAGACCGTATCCCAGGGGTCCGCAACAGTTTGCTTGATGGAAAGAGAAATCTTCATCTGCCCCGGCTTTTCACCCAGCGACATACCCACTACTTTAACCTGTACATAATCGCCGACCTTGAGAACATCGGCAGGATTTTCCACCCGCGACCAACCCAACTCTGAAATATGAACCAGGCCTTCCACTCCCGGGACAAGTTCTACAAAAACGCCAAACGGCATCAGTTTGGTCACCCTGCCCTTCATCTCATCGCCAACACCAAAATCTTCATAAAAGCTTTTCCGCGCCTTTGCCACGGCCTTGTCCAACAACTTTCGTCTCGAAACCACGATGTTGCGACCATCTTCTTCAAAATCCGTGATGAGGAATTCAAAGGTTTCCCCCACGTAATCCTCGGGTTTTTCCACATAATGAAGGTCCATCTGGCTAATGGGACAAAACGCCCTTTTCTGCCCCAACAATACCTCAAACCCGCCTTTGTTCAGAGCGCTCACCTTGCCTTCAACCGGAATCGCTTCTTCATGGGCATCCTGCAATAGCTCAAAACCACCACCGCCGCCGGTCACAGCCTTTGAAAGCCGGATCTCCCCCGCCCTGACGGATACGGCGTAGAGTTCCAGGACGTCCCCCACCTGATACGGAAGCCCGCCTTCTTCATCCAGCAGTTCACCCCTTTCCACGACCCCATCAATCCTTGTTCCGGTATCCACGAATACAGAGTCTCTACCGATGGAAATAATCTCCCCGCTGATTTTATCTCCGACCCGAACGTTTTCATTCAATTTGCTGTCATATGCCTCAAACAGATCGGCAAAGCTCTCTTCTTTCGACTGCGTTTCAACCGTTTCTTCCGCAATCTCTTCCTGGATATCATCCGGCATAACTGTCCATCCCCCAACCAGCGATTCTCGAATTCTGGTCTTTTTTAAACCAGCCCGCATTTGGAAAAGGTCCCATGAACCTTTCCATTCATTCCCAAGCTATCTTTATCAGAGTTTCATGGCATTTTCAACTTTCCAAGGGTGATCATTCCAAAATAAGAATTGCTACAACCAAGCTCCTAAAACTGTTCAATGATTTTTCCCTTTTCCACAAATGACGCCATCCCCTCACAGGCGCCGCGCAGATTCAAAATGGCCGATTTCAGTTTTTCGCTAAGTATATCCTCTTCTCCCAGCACTTTCTCGACCTTTTTCGAAAGTCCCTCGCCCTGTTCAAGGTACTTTCTGATCTCCATCAGGATTTCCTTTCTTTTTTCATGTTTTTTCCGCTCCTCCTCAATCACCGGCAAAAGCCTGGCAATGGAGTATTCCACCAGAGCATCCCTCGGGGTATTTGAATCCTTTGAAACTTCCTCCAAACTGCAGAGTGTCCGTCGACTCAAAACGAAAGTCTTCTGAATCCGTTTCAACCTCAAAAAACGCTTGGATTCAACTTCACGGGCGACCACCGCCAGGGATTTTGCATCATCTATCAGATGATCAAAAAGGGACTTCTGCTTAATCCCCATATGGGCAGCCGCCACACTGATAGCCTCGATGGCCCTTCCACTCAGTTTAAAGGTTGCCCGCACCGATTGTTTGCCCCTTAGCTCCGACAGCGAGGGCGCGGAGACGCCGTTTTCCGGACCCATATGTTTGTCCTCTACCACAGTTAATACCTCATGTTTTCCGCCATTCCAAGAGAGCACAACTATTACCTTCAATACCATACGCCATATTGGTAATGCAATATTTTTCCCTATTACATTATTATCTACAAGGATAGCATTCACGGGAAAAAAGGGTCAGAAAAAAAGGAAGGGGGAGACCCCGATAGAGCCACCCCCCTTTCCTGAGATCCTGTTTCAAAATTATCTCGTCTAGAGGTTGAGCGAGGCTTTCGAGGGCAAGGAAGCGACAAAAATCCAAAGAAACCCAGGAAGCTCACATAACGTCTTTGTCGCTCTCTTCGATGGCCCGGTCGATCTCAGCCTGAAGTTGGGGGGGAAGACCCGGAATATCGACACTCAAAAAACCACGCACAATGGTGGAAGTCGCCGCTTCCTCATTGAGCCCCCGGCTCATGAGATAGCTGATCTCCTCCTGGGCGATTTTTCCCACAGCCGCCTCATGACTCATTTCCACCCCGTCCACATGCCCTTCCAACTCCGGAATGGCATGAATCAGACCGCCATTCAGCAACAACCCCTTGCATTCCAAATGCGCCTTGATATCCGCGACTTCTCCGATCAGGTGCCCTCTTGCGACGATTTTCCCGCCATTACTGATGGTCCTGGCGACAATTTCAGCCCGATTTCCTTTTTCTTTTAAGAAAATGCGCCCCCCCAAATCATATTCGGATCCGGGGCTTCCCACCACAATACTGTAAAACCGCGCCACCGCATCCTTGCCCACCAAATGAGTCGTGGGGTACATCTGTACGCTTCGAACCGGTTTCATGGAAATGTAGTTGTTGACGAACAGGCCTCCCTCTTCCACTTTTGCCACGGACCGGGGGCGAACCACCACTTCTTCCGCCCAGTTGTGAATCATGGTAAAGGTCAGTTTGGCATTTTTCTTAACAAAAAATTCCGATATCCCCACATGAAGACCCCGTTTGAGATGGGGGGCAGTGGCGCACCCCGATATAATGTGAAGCTCCGAATCTTCTTCCGCGACAATAATGTTGTGCACATTCTGCTGCATGCCCTCTTTGTGCATATAGAGGCAGGCCTGAATGGGATAGACCGATTTGCTTCCCGGTAAAGACCTTATAACGTACCCGTCGTGGAGACCCAGCTCGGCTGCCGCCGTATATTTGTCCGTCCCCACATCCGCCAGTTTCCAGTAATAGTCGCGAACCCACTCGTGCTCAGCCAGGGCTTTTTGAATGGAAAGCACTTCAATGCCTTCCTGAGAGCTGTGACAATGGACGGCGCGGGTGTTCATCTGCAAAAAAGTGCCCCCCCTTTCCTTTTCCGTCACATCCAGTCCCGCCATGAGCAACTGTTCCTGTTCTTCACGAGGCAGGTTACGAAGATCCGTATCCGCCATTTCGGCAAGCGGCGACGGGGTGGCATCAAATGCGCCAAAATCCACATCCGGCCCTATGGCGCCCTTCTTGTCGACTGCCGCTTTTGCTTTTACTTGAAATTGTTCATCGATATGCATCTTACGCACTCCTCATATCCGGTGTCGCCCACGCAATTCAGAATTTCCCTGGGATTACTCACGCAACTTAGCTTCCCGTTGTAGAGCACCTGCCCTTTATCAGCCGAAACATAATCCAGAATAAATCCCGTGTGGGTAATAATAAGGCCCATTTTGGTTCTGTCAGCCTTGGCCTGCATTTTTGATTTGTCCTTGGAGGGATGCACGCGCTTCTCCAAAAGCTCGGCAATGGTATTGCCCACAAGGGTGATATTTTCCATATCGACTCCGGACTCTGGCTCGTCGAACAACATCAGATCCGGTTTTTGCGCCATGAGCTGCAGCAATTCCGATCGTTTAATTTCACCACCGGAAAAACCCGCATTGACATCCCGATCCAAAAAGTCCTCAAAATTGACGCGCCTGGCCAGGGCCGTCTCATCGATTTCCCCGCCGGCGCACAAATGTACCATCTGCCGGGTTTTGAGGCCATTGATGGTGGGGGGCCGCTGATAACTCATGCCGATTCCCAGTTTTGCCCGCTCATCAATGGGCGCATGGGTAATATCCTCCCCCTTGAACATGATTGTCCCGGAAACCACCTCGTACTGGGGATATCCCATAATGGTCATCAACAACGACGTCTTGCCGCTCCCGTTGGGACCAAAAAGGATATGGGTCTCACCCGGGTTGATTTCGAGATCAATATGTTTCAAAATCTCCTTATCTCCCAGTTTAACCTGTAAATCCTCTATTTTAAGCATTTTTGTATCTCCTTTTTGCTGCTTTCCCCCATCTCAGGACTGCCTCGATGTTTTCAAGTGGAAAGAATTTGATATTGTCCCTACTTATAACAACTGTCGCGCCCTTTCGCAAGACGACAGATTGGCCAAACAGGATGAATTTATTCTATCTGAGCATTCAGAACACCATCAAAGGAATATTTTGCAACCACCATCCACCTAAATCCTTGACCAAAAATCTCTCATATTTTATGAATACCAAAGAACCGCTGGGAGATATCGAAATTCATAAAATAGGAAACAAGGGCACCATGAAAATTTTGATTGTTGATGACGACCCTGCTACCAGCAAATCGTTTGAAGAACTGCCCATGGATATTTCAGAATGTCATGCGCTCCGTCGCGGAGATGCCGCCGTAAGAGCGGTCAAAAACGCACTGAAACATAGAGATCCTTTTAATTTGATAACCATCGATATCACTTTACCGGATATGGATGGTGGTAAAGTCGCACTTGAAATCAGAAATTTGGAAAAAAAGGTGGAGGTTCCAAAGGAAAAAGCGGCATTCATCATGATCATAACAGCCCAGGCGGATGAAGGGACCGTCAGGACTTCCTTTTCCGCCGGCTGTAACGCCTTTGTCGTCAAGCCGTTTAAAAACGAAACCATCATCAACGCTATTGCCAAAAGTAAACTAAAATCCCAGCTTCTGAAAACGTCTCACACAGAAAATAAGGCCGTTGATCCCGTCGAAATTGTCCTGAGCAGATTGGCCAGTGGAAAAATCAAAATGGCGTCTCTTCCGGAAATCAGTGTCAAATTGAATGAAATGGCCAAAAAAGGGCTTGATTTCAAGGTTATCGGCAATCTCATCAAACAGGACATGGCCATCACGGCCAAAATCATGAGCGTATCCAATTCAGCGTACTATGGGGCCGTTGCCAAAACCAAAACCGTTGACGAAGCCATCTCTCGCTTAGGACTCGTTTCAACAAAGCAATATGTGGACGCGATCTGCAACCGAAAACTTTTTGTTTCAGCCGACAAAAAATATGCCCGATTCGCGCAAGAATTATGGGAACATTCCCTCTACTGCGCCCTGGCTTCTCAGGTTATTGTTGAAACCCTCAAACTGGATCTAAAAAGCGATGCCTTCTCAATCGGACTCTTGCATGATATCGGAAAAATATTTCTGCTGCAGATGAGCGAGGAGTTGGAATCCAAAAATCAACTGAGCGGAATTATCGACTCGGAAAGTTTGTTTAAATCCATCGAAAAACATCACAACATGATTGGCGCAAAAGCGCTCAAGAGTTGGCATTTTTCGAAGGAATACATTGAAGGCGCCCTATTCCACGATGATCTTAAAAAAAAGGATTGGCCCTCAAAGGAGTTGCAGGTACTTCATTTCGCCAATGCCTTAGCGAAAACAACGACCCAAAAACAATCCAGTCCGGCAGACGCAACCTTGGAAGACCTGGATTCTACCCGTCTTCTGAACATTACGCCCGACATGATTGTCGAGATCAAAGAACGGGTTGAAAAGCAGTTGCCCCTCTTTAATTGAGAGGATCCTTCGATTTTTTCGCTTTCTGGTTGCACATTAACCGATAACTTGTTATTTCAAAACCGGATTTTTGAATAAGGCAGGTTATTTTCCTGAACTCACTTTCTGAGAGGATTCACCCCATGAAATTTCAAAATGTATCCATCATCGGCCTGGCCCATGTGGATGCACCCCACCGGGTTACCTCCGCTGAACTCGAAAGGCAACTCTCACCCATCATAAAGCGGATTCATGCGCGGCCCGACATCATCCATTCCCTTACCGGGATTGTGGCAAGGCGATTCTGGGAACCGGGCCGGCAACCCAGTGAAGCTGCCACCATGGCCGCTGAAAAAGCCATTCTAAACGCCGATATCGACCGATCTCAACTTGGCATTCTTCTGAACACCTCCGTCTGCCGTGACTATATTGAGCCATCGGTAGCCTGTCTGGTACATGGGAATCTGGGACTCAGCCCCGAATGTATGAACTTCGACGTGGGCAATGCATGTCTGGCATTTTTAAACGGCATGGAAATCGTCGGCAATATGATCGAACGTGGGCAGGTGGACTACGGCATCGTAGTGGACGGTGAAGGAAGTCGCTTTGTGGTGGAAAGCACAATCCAAAGACTTCTGGCTTCAAACTGTGATGTCGAAACCTTTCGCGCTAATTTTGCCACCTTCACCCTGGGCTCGGGAGGGGCGGCCATGGTGCTGGCACGCTCGGACCTGGCATCAGATGACCATCGATTGCTTGGCAGCGTCAGCCTGGCCGCAACCCAACATAAAGACCTTTGCCGCGGACAGTTGGACAGCATGCAAACCGATGCCGGCGGCCTCCTGACGGCCGGACTTGAACTGGCGGCCGCGACTTTTGAAAAGGCTGAAGATGAGCTGAAATGGCGTCCCGAAGACCTGGATCAGTTTATCCTTCACCAGGTAAGCGCCGTCCACACGGCCAAACTGACGGGGCTTCTCGGCCTGGACGACAACAAGGTTTTTAAAACGTTTCCCGAATACGGCAACGTGGGGCCGGCAGCCATTCCCATCACCCTTTCAAAGGCCCTTGAAGAAGATCGTATCAACAAGGGGGACCGGGTAGCCCTCATGGGCATCGGCAGCGGCCTCAACTGCACCATGATGGAAGTACGGTGGTAATGGTTATGTCTAATTTTATCAACATCGCGGCCTACCTCCCTGAAATGGCGGAAAAACAACCCTACAAAGCGGCAGTGAGCTTTCCCGTGGGCCGCGACGGAAACAGCCGGGTCAAATATACCCATTACACCTTTCGCCAACTGGACCGTGAAAGCGATCTTATGGCACGAGGCCTGGACCGGGCGGGGGTTAAGCGGGGGATCAGGACTGCGCTTATGGTCAAACCCAGCCTTGAATTCTTTGCGTTGACATTTGCCCTTTTCAAAGTGGGCGCCGTTCCGGTGCTCATCGATCCCGGAATCGGCATCAGGAACCTCAAAACCTGTCTGGCACAGGCGGAACCCGAAGCCTTCATCGGCATTCCTCAGGCCCATATGGCCCGCGTGGCCCTGGGGTGGGGACGAAAAACCATTCGAACCCACATTACCGTGGGAAAACGCCTGCTCTGGAAAGGCATCACCCTTGACAAGGTCAGGGCTCTGGGAAAATCCGTTCCCCCGGGCTCCATGGCGCGAACACAAAAAGATGAAACGGCGGCCATCCTCTTTACCAGCGGCAGCACCGGCCCACCCAGAGGGGCCGTCTATACCCACGGCAATTTTGCAGCCCAGGTGGAATCCATTCGAAACACCTATCACATCGAGCCCGGTGAAATTGATCTGCCCACCTTCCCCCTCTTCGCCCTTTTCGGACCGGCCCTGGGCATGGCCATTGTGATTCCCGACATGGATCCCACCCGGCCCGCCCATGTGGACCCTCGAAAAATCATAGAAGCCATTGAAGATTTCGGCATCACCAACATGTTCGGATCCCCGGCCCTCATTGACCGGGTGGGACGTTACGGTCAAAAACACGGCGTTAAACTTCCAACCCTTCGCCGGGTCATCGCGGCGGGGGCTCCCATGCCGCCGGCGGTGTTGGAACGCTTCTGCACCATGCTGTCGCCCCAAGCACAGGTCCACACCGGTTATGGCGCCACTGAAGCCATGCCCGTATCCTCCATGGGAAGTCACGAAATCCTCAACCATACCAGATACCTTACCGATAAGGGAAAAGGCGTCTGCGTGGGAAAACCCGTAAAAGGCATGCGGGTCGTCATCATTCCAATTACCGATGATCCCATTCCCTGGTGGGATGATGCCCTCGCGCTTCCCGTCGGCGAAGTGGGGGAAATTGCCGTCCAAGGTCCCGTGGCCACACGCGGTTACTACAAGAAGGCGGATGCAACCCGGTTGACCAAAATTTATGAAAAAGACGGGGAAGGGTTCCGGCATCGCATGGGGGACTTGGGATCGATGGACGAGGCGGGAAGACTGTGGTTTTTCGGACGGAAAACCCACCGGGTGGTGGGTTCTTCGGGAACGCATTTTACCATTGCCTGCGAAGGGGTCTTCAATACCCATCCGAAAGTTTTCCGGACGGCCCTGACCGGCGTCAAAATCGACGGGGTCATGTGCCCCGTACTCTGTGTCGAACTGGAAGCACATTTAAAAAACCCCGACAGAGAGGTCATCAGACGGGAACTGCTCGAACTGGGAGCGCTGAGGCCCCACACCCAGGGCATTAAAACCATCCTGTTTCACCAGGGGTTTCCCGTTGACATTCGGCATAACGCCAAAATCTACCGGGAAAAGCTCGGGGTCTGGGCATCCCGGAAACTGGCCGGGGAAAGGAAACAAAAAACAGCATGAAAGCACTGATAACCGGCGGAGGGGGGTTTCTGGGAAAAGCCATCGCCAAACGGCTGATCAACCGTGGGGACAGGGTACGCTGCTTCTCCCGGGGCGACTATCCTGAACTGCGCAACTTAGGCATCGACGTCCAAAGGGGCGATTTGGCGGATTCAAAGGCCGTTATTTCGGCGGCAGCAGGGTGTGATACGGTTTTTCACGTGGCCGCCAAACCGGGCATATGGGGCCCCTACAAATCATATTACGCCACCAACGTGACCGGCACCGAAAACATTATTGACGCCTGCAGAAAAAATCACGTTTCGAGACTCGTCTATACAAGTTCCCCCAGCGTGGTTTTTGCCGGGGCCGATATGGAATGTGCAAACGAATCAGCGCCCTACCCGAAAACTTACCTGGCCCATTATCCCAGGACCAAAGCCATGGCGGAACGCAGGGTGCTTTCCGCCAACGACGGGGATTTCAATACCGTATCCCTTCGACCCCACCTGATCTGGGGCCCCGGAGATCCCAACTTTCTCCCCCGATTCATTGAACGAAGAAAAGCGGGCAGACTTGCCAGAATCGGGAGAAAGCCCCATCTGGTAGACTGCATTTACATTGACAACGCCGCGGATGCCCATGTCCTGGCAGGAGATCAGCTTCATGGGGGATCTCCCATTTCCGGAAAAGCCTTCTTCATCTCCCAGGGAGAACCCATTGATATCGGCGAATTAATGGACCGCATTCTAGGGGCGGCAGGCCTTGCCCCCATCGATCGGACCGTGCCCACCCGTCTGGCCTATGCGGCGGGGTGTCTCCTTGAAATGATCTACGGCGCCCTCAGGCTTCAACGGGAACCGCCCATGACGCGTTTTCTGGCAAAGCAGCTTTCAACGGCCCACTGGTTTGACATGAGTGCCGCCCGAAACGAACTGGGATACCGTCCCGCCATTTCCATTGAAGAAGGCCTAAAGCGTCTGGCGGCTTCATTAAAATAACATCTACCGCTTTTAAGCTAACAGCTCTATTTTTATAATAAAGGACAAACCCCATTCATGGGAATTGATTCACATGAAAAAGTATTATAAGGAACGGTTCGAGGCACAGCGACGCCTTTCAAAAAAACTGGCGTCAACCATGGAAGTCAATGAAATCCTGGAAAATTTGAGAGGAGAAGTGCGGAACCTGATTCCAACGGCCATGGAGACCTGCATCATCATGCTGGATCCAGACGCACAGAAATATACGCGCCCCCTTCAATGCGCCCTGTACGACCGACCCGTGAACTGCCTTTCCTGCAAGAAAAATCGTCCCGCCATCCAGAAGGCGCTGGCCACCCGAAAAGGGGTGGTTATTTCGAAAACCCAACCCATCGTCAGACATGACGGGGCCACCGTCGATACGGGCCCCGAAGCCGCCATGCCCGTATTTGTCCATGATGACATCGTGGCCGTCATTAATGTGGTATCCCGGCCCGGCGCCCGTTTTACCAAAAAGGACTTCTATCTGATGAAGGACCTTTCCGAAATGGCCGGCAATGCCATCATGGCAGCCAAAAGGCACTGGGAAATCACGCAGGATAAAATCGACATCAGCCGAAAACTGGCACACTTATCCCCCTTTGTACCCCAATCGGTTCGACGCATCGTGGAGTCAAACCCTGAGATGCTCACCCGGGCAAAAGAGAGCAGGGACGTTTCGGTCCTCTTTCTGGATCTCGAAGGATACACCCGACTCAGCGCCAATAAAACCGCCGTTGAAATGAACCACATGGTGGAAGAGATGTTTTCCAATTTCGTTGACCCCATTCACAGATCAGGCGGCGATATCAACGAAACCGCCGGAGATGGGCTCATGATCATTTTCAAAAATGACGACGCCGAAACCAACGCCCGGAATGCGGTAAAAGCAGCCTTTGACATTCATGCGCGAAACCACCGGCTCAACCTTGAAATGGCGGGCCGTTTCGAACCGGTAAACGTCAATATCGGCATTAACTCGGGGGTGGCCCTGGTGGGGATGACGGTTTTCAAAGGAACGCTGGATACCCGCATGACCTACACGGCATCAGGATCAGTCACCAATCTGGCGGCGCGTTTGGCGGACCATGCCCAGGGCGGGGATATTATCATCGGGGAAGAGACCCGAAAAATGATTGACGGACTTTGGCCTGTATATGATATGGGGCTTGTCCCTTTGAAGGGGATTGATCTCCCTGTCAGGATATACTCCCTTTTGAGAGACCCGGGCTTGGTCCCAATTTTGGCCACTGCTAAAGGAGAACCGCGGAATGTTGAACAAGGGATATAGCATCTTTTTAGCAAAAGCTGATTTTCACGTTAATCCGCGATGAGCCGAAAAAAATTGACATAAAAGACACCTTATCTCAACGACGTCTTATGCCTCACAGGTTGGTTTAACTCGGCTTTGGCGTGAAGGATGTTGACCCGTGCAATTCCTTTTGAACGGCGGCTCCCAGTTCTTCAAATTTAAAGGGTTTTTCCAAAAAGCGACCCGCCCCCAGCTTTTGCGCCTCCTGAACCCATTCGGTTTCCTGAAATCCACTGATGATGACCGCCTTCAAATCCGGCTTGTAGTCTCTCATCTGCTTATAGGTATGCAGACCATCCGGCCCAGGATCCATGATCATGTCCAGGACCACCAAATCCACCTGGTTCGTTTTGATATGCTCAATGGCTTCCGGGCCGCCAGCAACTGTAGCGCATTTGTACCCCAGATCCGTCAGGCATTGTGCGATCATTTGACGATGTTCTTTGATGTCATCCACCACAAGGATATTTTCGCTATTACCTTTTACCAATAGGGCGGGAAATTCCGGTTTTAGAATTTCCGCTCGAACCGCTATTGCGGGAAAAAAAAGGGTAAAGGTCGTGCCCAGACCTTCAATGCTCTCTATCTCGATATAACCCCCATGATCTTTCACAGCATTCCAAACCACCACCATTCCAAGACCGGTGCCGCTTCTGCCCATGGTTTTCTTCGTATAAAAAGGATCGAAAATTTTTTCAATATCATCAGGGTGCATGCCGGACCCAGTGTCAGTGATTTTGAGTACAACATATCGACCCGGCTTTGGATTTACACTCTGTTGGTTGTCGGGCTGGCATGAAAGTGTCCGGTTTTCCGTGGCAATGCCAATCCGTCCTACGGTCGTTATGGAGTCCAGTGCGTTGGAAACCAGATTCATTATTGTTTTACTCAAATGGAGTGGCGATCCCTGAATGCTTTCCGGTTGATCGACCAACGTTGTTTCCACCAGCACCGAGGGTTTGTAAGAATGCATCTTTTTAAATTCCAGACTTTGCAGGAATTCGTTAACAATATGATTCAGGTTGCAAACAGCTGTTGCTTTTACACGCCGGCGTGCAAGGGTCAGCATGTCTTGCGTAATAGCAAGGGCTTTTTCTCCTGATTTTTCAATTTTCACCAACGATTCATGCAGCTCATCATCTTCCGGAATTTTGCTCAATAGATAGGCAGGATAGGTGGTTACACCCATGAGTACATTGTTTAAATCATGAGCAATCGATCCCACCAATGTGCCAAGAATTTCCATTTTTTGGGCTTGCTTCAGTCTGGATTGTAAACGGGTTTTCTCAGCCTCAGCTACTTTGTGGGCCGTTATTTCATATAAGAAAGAGATAATCGCCGGCCGATTCTCCCACAGAGTGCGCACAGAATGAACCTTGAACCATCTGTATCCCCCTTTTCCATCGCGTAAACGCGTTTCCTGATCGTAAAAATTAATCTCCCCTTCTAAAATCATCGCTCTTGCCCGGTGGCTTGATTCTAGATCTTCGGGATGAAAAAAATCATGCACGTTTTTGCGAGTCAATTCCTCAAAGGGATAATCAATTTCGTTGAGGATCATGTTGTTCGCAAAAAGAATTCTTTCGTTCTTCACAACAACAATGCCTTCGTTGGCGTTGTCGACCACCATCCGGTATTTCATCTCCGAATCCCGAAGGGCCGTTTCAGTCCTGCGACGCTCAGCAATTTCCAGCTCCAACCGTCTGTTGGCGTCTAGCAATTGGCTTGAATGCTGATCCAGGGACTTGATCATGTCGGTCAGGTATAAAAAAAAACGATGCAGACCCATTTGAAGCATAACGAGGAAAGCGCCGGTGACTAAAATCGACCTGATCCAGAAAAACGCCGCCAGACCATCATACTTGAGATCCAACCCAATGTTTACCCATTGATAATGCGTCGCCAGGGCAATTATTGCCATGCAACCCAGGCTCATCAAAGTTAATGCAAAACCGCCCCTTGCCCCGAAACACAGGTTGGCAATCAAACTGGCGAAAACAAAAAAATAAAGCCCCATTCCCATGAGACCCCATGTCAGAAGTCCCCCGATTCCCAAAAAAAAGAAAATACAGATCATTGTCCAAACACGAAAACGGTATCCAATCCGTCTGTGAAGCAGGGCTATGATGATAATCAACAGTCCGAATCCGAGCTGCCAGTACTGATGTGGCTTCCATCCCAGCATGGCAGTCCGATACAGTCCTGTGGCAAAAACAAAAGGCGTGGCAAGGGCAATGCCAAAAAAGACCTTGTTGGCCACTTGGTTGCGAAACGATTCAATTTGGGTCAGTGGATTTTGTTTTTCAGGATGGATTAATTTGCTATCATTTACCTGTGGCACCTTTTCTCCTCTCTGGCAGTGCATTGAAAATAAAGGGCAAAAACAAATGCCTTCCAGAGAGAAGCAACGAAGAAAGCGACAGAGTCACTCAGCATTAAACGGATGGATCAAGATTACCGCCTTAATCCCACGACATGATACCGTTGCGCCGGAATCTCTTTGCCAAGATATTGCATCAAGTCCCTCATGGAGTTCTCTACCATGTCCATGTGTCTGACCTCTATAATGATCTTTAGAATTTTTGAAAGATCCAGCATATCCAAAACGTTACGCCAATCCAGGGTTCCGTTTTCCAGGCCGTTGTGCTCATCTCGCCTGCCTGAGTTGTTGCTGGCGTGAACATAAACCACCCGGTTTTTCACTTGGCGGATAAATTCATCGATCTCGCATCCCAGCTTGCCTCTTCCGCAACCATTGTTGAGGTGACCCAAGTCCAGAACATATCCGAGTTCCGGGAAGCTTTCAAGGACATTGTAAGCATAATCGGCGACCAACGTACTATTGGATTCGTAAAGCATTTTCACACCCATATCCTCGGCGTAAGAAATCACCCATTTCAGGTGTTTTTTATTCTCGGGAGTCAAAATGCCATCGTTTAAGTGAAATACAAATTGGCGCGCTCCAAGAATACGGCAAACGTCGACCTCCGCGGCAAGTACCGCAAGGTTGGCCTTTGTGAAAGGCTCGTACGCCTGGAAAATTCCGGCCGTTCCCGAGTGAAGGCTTAAATCGAGTCCTTTCGTGTATTTTTTGACTTTTTCCAGAAAATAGAGATTGAAATGCAATTTCGAATTCTGGCGATTGATTTCAATGACGTCGGAACCGAGCTCTCGAATATACTTGTACCATTTCGCATGGCGAATGATCTGGGTCGTCACTCCGACAGCAGGGGTCATGGCATTCACTTTCCCGGCTCAAATATGACCGGTATATTGGTGTCGCTTTAAGAGGGGCAGTCCCTATTTTCCGAAAGGACACTTAGGGTAAGTACATCTTTTACAGTTCAGGCAGAAGCCGCCTTCCGCCATTTGAGCGAGATCCCTGCGTGTTACGGGTATGCCGGCCAATAGTCGCGGCAGCAGAAGATCAAGGCTGGTGGTGTTGAAATAGAGGGCACAGGCGGGTACGCCGAAGACCGGCACGGCGCCGATGTGGGCGATGAGCGTCATGGCTCCGGGCAAAACCGGAATGCCGTAAAGCATATCCCGGGCGCCGGCGTCCATGAGGGCTTGGCGGGTAACGTCGTCCGGGTCTACGGAGAGACCGGCGGTGGTAACAATCAAATCGGCGCCGGCATCCAGCACCCCCTGAATCCCTTTCCGGATGGCCGATTTTTCATCAGGCGCGATCACGGCTGCCACCACGCGACTGCCCAGTTTTTCCACCTTATTCCGGATAATGGGAATAAACTTGTCCTCAATCAACCCCCTGAAAATTTCGGTCCCCGTCACTAGGATGCCCACATTGGCCGATCGTAGGGCATGTACGCTGAACAGAGGGCCTGCTTCCAGAACACGCATGGCTTTTTCAAAATCCGGACGGGCAAGATACAGCGGAATTGCCCGAGCGCCGGCAAACCGTATTCCCCGGTTTAGCAAGGAATAAGCCTGGCGGGTGGCGCACATCACCCCCGGCAAAAGGTTGAACATTTCCAGACGTTCGCTTTCAATCAATAAGAGACCGTTCAGGTGCGCCATAAATTCGGCCTTTCCCTCTCGGGGTTCTTCGGTATAGCGCACACCTTCACCGGCCATGGCCGCCGCAAAGGCTATCGCGGCCTCATCCTCGTGAATCCAGGCGCTGTTCGGTTTCGTATCCTCGATGGTATAGACCTTTCCACGCCCCATCTGTTGCAAACGACAGACATCTCCCGCCGTCAATTTCTGGCCGCGCCGAAACGCCGGCCCCTTTTCCCGTCCCGGGATAATGCGGGTCATATCGCTTAAGGCATGCCGGCCCACGACCTCCTCAACCGGCACTGGTTTTAAGTCCGGCCGAAGGGAAAGGGCATCAAGCCGGGACGCTTCCATGGCAACATATGGCGCGTCCCCCTGGCAACCCCGGCAAATGGCGCCATCGGTCGAGGGATAGGCCTCCCCGCACAGCACGCAGATTTTAAACCCCTTGCGGCGTCGCACTTTGATAAAATTCGGATCCAGATGCACGGTCTGCATGCCGCAAACGCCGGTCCCGGCATCCCTGATTTCCGCCATGAGCCTGTCAAAATCCTGCGCTTCCTTCGGTTTGCGTTTAAAATACCAATCCTTCAGTTCCGGCCATGCGTTGGTTTTATTGGCGTTCACATAGACCCGTACGCCCCTGCCGCCGAATTTTTCATAAAGCGTTACCGCATAGCGGCCCATGTTAATCACCTTTAGCCAGCCGTTGCCGATAGTGCAGGGTGTCAGCAGTTGGATCGCGTCAGGCAAACAGGCCCTGGTCTCGCACAAGGCGTCGAAAAATTCTCCAGCGGGCAGATTCTTGAGCGCCAAGTCCACCATAAAACCGCCGATCACCATACCGGGGGCGATATGACCGTGGAACCGGCTGACCTGTTCGAGATATTCGTCATAGGTGTATGGACCGATGGTCATAGCTCATAGGCTCCGAAAATCTTTGTCACGGCGCCGAATTTAGGCGGGCAGCCTCGAAGCAGGTGCCGCATTTGATGCATTTCTCCTGGTCAATCACATGAATTTGCTTCTTTTTTCCGATAATCGCTTCCGCGGGGCATCTCCTGGCGCACGTCATACAGGCCTTGCATTTTTCCGGATCGATGTAGTAGGAGACGACATTGCGAAATAAATCCTCTATTTCGTCATTGGTGAAAAGGCCATCATATTCCGCTTTGTTTTCGAGCCGTGACGCCAGTTTTTCCCTTTTCGCTATTTTAATGTAGGGGATCAGCTTGGTCACTTCAGCAATTTTTGATCTTAATGCGTCTCGGTCTATGTCTTCGGCTTCCCCATGGCCAAGGGGACCTAACTGTTTCACCTTGGCGCTGAACTCACTCATGATTTGGGCAAAGGGAATCCCATCCCCGGCGGACATGAATTTAATGCTTAACCTTTCGGGGTTAAGCCCGATATGTTCCATGATCTTCCGGCATAAAAGGACCATGTTCAGGGTATGATAGTTGCCATGGGTCACATAGTTGCATTCCCCCAGATGACAACCACCGATAAAGACCGCATCCGTTCCATTGGCGAAGGCTCTGAGTACAAACTCCAGATCGACCCTGCCGGAACACATGACGCGGATAAGCCTCATTTCACTTGCATATTGTAGTCTGGAAACTCCAGCCATGTCTGCGGCGCCGTAGGCTCACCAATGGCATACAAAACCCAGAATTTTAGGTTTAAATTTCAGTCCCGTACTCATCTTTTTTCCCTCGTTTGTGTAATCCCGGCTTTATGGGTTCGTGTGCGTTTACACATCTCCCACAGCCGCATTCATGGGTTGGTTGCTCTCGTCCGCTGGAAAGGCCGCATCGATTTGGCTTAGGAGCGCTTCATCGGTAAAGTGTTTCAGGAAAATTGCGCCCGTTGGACACTTGGTGTTGCAGAGGCCATCCCCTTTGCAGAGAACCGGATTAATGACGGCCTTATGCCCCAGTTTTGTTTTCCGTAACTCGATGGCGCCATAGGTGCAAACTGAGGCACATGCCCCACACCCCATGCATTTCTTTTCATCCACCTCGCAAACGGAACCGGATGCAATCACCGTATCGTGTGAAAGAAGCGTTAAGACCCGGCCCGCGGCCCCATAGGCCTGGTTGATGGTCTCCGATATGGTTTTCGGATAGTGGGCCGTTC
The DNA here is from genome assembly GCA_963664475.2 of Desulfatiglandales bacterium. Taxonomy (GTDB): domain Bacteria; phylum Desulfobacterota; class DSM-4660; order Desulfatiglandales; family Desulfatiglandaceae; genus NaphS2. Next base: position 1,190,285 of record CAXXXE010000007.1, on the reverse strand, counting down.
CGCACAGATAAACGCCATCCGCGGCAAATTCGACCGGTCTCAATTTGGCATGGGCTTCTTTGAAAAAACCATCCGGGCTCAAGGTGACCTTGAATTGCCCCGCGATTTCCCGGGTTGATGCGGAGGGAATCACGGCGGCGGCCAAAACAAGGCAATCGGCGTCTATGCCAAGCTGTTGACCTAGAATCTCATCGGTTACGGCAACCCTTAAAACGGGTTTGCCCGCCTCGGTCACCGCTTCCACCTGCGGCTGGTTTTCCGGTTCCCAGCGGATGAACTTCACATCCTTATTGGAGGCTTCCCGGTAATAATCCTCGCTGAACCCATAGGTTCTCATATCCCGAAAGAGGACGTAGATATCCATCTCCGGGTTGATTTCCTTCAGTTTCAGCGCGTTTTTGACGGCATTGCCGCAGCAGATGCGGGAGCAGTAATTCCGGTCCTCATTTCGGCAGCCCACGCACTGGATCATCACCAGGGTCTCGGCCTTAAGGACCTTTTCGTCTTTGTTAGCAATCCGATCCTCCAGATCGAGCTGGGTCAGCACCCGGTCGTCTTCGCCGTAAAGGTATTCAGTGGGTTCATATACATCGGCCCCCGTTGCGATGACGGCCACGCCATGCTTGATTTCCGTAAGCCCCCTGTCGGATTTTATCTGAGTGACAAAATTTCCCACATAGCCGGTCGCTTCCATGATTTCGGCATCCGTATACACATGGATCAAGGGGTTCTGGTACACCTTGTGGACCAGATCGCGCAAATAGGCTTGAACATCCAAACCTTCCAGGGTGGTGTAAATTTTTCTGACCATTCCTCCGAGATCTTTATCCTTTTCAATCAGATAAACCTCATGATCCTCCTGGGCGGCGATGGAGAGCGCGCAGGTCATGCCGGCGATACCGCCGCCCACCACCAGGGCCCTTCTATCCACCGGCAGATCAAATTCCCGCAATGGTTCCAGAAGGCAGGCGCGGGCCACCGACATGCGGGTAATATCCTTCGCTTTTCTTGTGGCTTCTTCCTTTTCCTTGGAATGGCACCAGGAACAATGTTCCCGGATATTGGCCATGTCGTAGTAATACTGGTTGATGCCCGCTTCTCGAACGGTGTCCCGAAAGAGCGGTTCCAGCGTTCTGGGGGAGCAGGCGGCCACCACCACGCGATTGAGCCCTTTTTCTTTGGTAATGTCCGTTATTTCCTGAGCGGAATTGGTCGCACATGAAAACAGCTGTTCCTGGGCATAGACCACATGGGGGAGGGTCAGGGCGTACTCAACGGTTGCGGGAACATCCACGACGCTTCCGATATTGGACCCGCAATGGCACACGAAGACCCCGATCCTGGGTTCTTCTTTGGAAACATCCCGTTCAGGGGGGTATATCCTTTCCCTGGAAAGCTTTCCACGCCGGTAGTCCAGCAGTTGGCCGCATTGGGAGCCGGCGCCGCTGGCGCTGAAAACCGACTCTGGAATATCGATGGGACCCTGAAAGGCGCCGCTCACAAAGATGCCGGGCCGGGTGGTTTCCAGGGGGTTTGTGGGATTGAGCTTGCAAAAATTGTGAGATTCCAGCTCGATACCGAATTTTTCCGCCAGGCCCTGAAAATCCTTTGGGGGATTCAACCCGACGGATAATACCACCATATTGAATTCTTCTTCTTTGACGCCATCTTTTGGTGTCGCGTATCGCACCGTGACATTCTTGGTTTCCGGGTCCTCCCGGGTGATGGAGGTGTAACTTCTGATAAATCGAATCCCGGAAAGTTGTTCCGTTCGCTGGTGGTATCGCTCAAAATCCTTGCCGAAGGAGCGAATATCGTTGTGAAAGATGGTACACTCGGCCTCGGGGTCATGGTCCTTGGTTAAGATCACGTGTTTCTGGGCATAGGTGCAGCATACGCCGGAGCAGTAGCTGTTGTTCCCTTCAGTCAATCGCCTGGAGCCCACACAGCTGATCCAGGCAATTTTATGGGGATGTTCCAGGTCTGAAGCACGCCGTATCTCCCCGCCGTAGGGCCCCGTCGCGCACAACAGCCGTTCGTAGTCCATGCTGGTGACCACGTTTGCAAACTGCCCGTAGCGATATTCATCCCTTACGCTGGGATCAAAGGGCTCGATGCCGAGCGCAAGGATGACGGCCCCCACATTGACGTTTACCTTCTCCGGTTTTTGATGAAGATCGATGGCGTCGGCCTGACAGACATTTTCGCAAATGGCGCATTTTTTCTCTTTCAGGTAAAGACAGGTCTCATCAATATAGGCGATCAGGGGAACCGCCTGGGCAAAGTATATATGGACGGCTTTGTTCTCCGATATGTCCTGATTGAATTGATCCGGGTATTGCACCGGACAGTATTCGGCACAGGTGGTACAACCCGTGCACTTCTCCTCGATGATGTATCGGGGCTTCTTGATCAGGGTGACGTTGAAGTCTCCCGCTTTCCCTTCACACCATCAACTTCCGTATAGGTGAGAACCTCTATGTTCGGATGCCGGCCGACCTCGACCAGTTTAGGCGAAAGGATTCACATGGAGCAATCATTGGTGGGAAAAGTCTTATCCAGCTGGGCCATATGGCCCCCGATGCTGGGCGATTTCTCCACCAGGTAGACCTTAAAGCCGGCAGTGGCCAGGTCCAGCGATGCTTGAATGCCGCTGACCCCACCGCCTACAACCATCACATCGCCGAAATTACCGTCCGCGAAGCCCTTTTTAAGTTGTTCAATCTGTTCTTTTTCCACTGCTCTATTTCCCTATGTGAGATTTGTAAGATCCCTAAATAACGTCCTGTATGATTTCCGTTATGTCTTTAATCTCGATCTTTTCATCCACGCCCATGGTGATCCGGCTGTCCTCGAGCATGGTAATGCAGTAGGGGCAGCAGGTCGCCAGCACCTCGGCGCCCACCCCAATGGCCTGTTCGATTCTGATATCGCCGAATCTTTCCCCCTTTTGGGTCTCCATCCACACCCTGCCGCCGCCCCCGCCGCAACAGAGACTGTCCACGCGAGAATCGGGCATTTCACATAACGCCAACCCCGGTATCTTTTTCAGAACTTCCCGGGGTTCCTCATATATGCCGTTATGCCTTCCCAGGTAACAGGGGTCATGATAGGTGATTTTCTTCTCATATTCCCCGGTAAACTTAAGTCTTCCCGCGTTCATCAACTCGAATAAATACTGGGAGATATGGATTATTTCAAAGTTCACCATAAACTGGGGATACTCGTTTTTGAAGGTGTGGTAGCAATGGGGGGAAGTAACCAGGATCTTTTTGACCCCGTTATCGACAAAGGTCTTGATGTTTTCCCTGGCCAGGCGTTTGAACAGTTCTTCATCGCCGGTTTTGCGGATGCTTTCCCCGCAGCAATTTTCCTTTGTCCCGAGTATTCCGAAATTCACTCCCGCCGATTTGAGAATTTTCGCCGTGGCAGTGGCCACCTTTTTCAATCTCGGGTCATAGCTGGGGTAGCAACCGGGGAAGTATAAAATTTCCATTTCTTCCGAAAAGGCGTTGACCCCCTGGCCCTTGGCCCAATCCGCCCTGCTTTTCCGGTCTTCGCCGATGGGATTGCCCTCTCCGGTAAGGCTTCCGATGGCGGTGCGGATGGGCTTGACGGAAGCGGGAAAGACCCCGTATTCCGTGGCAACCCTGCGCAATGCAATCCCCGACTCAATCTGATTGACGTCCCTGGGGCACTGCTGGGGGCATCTTCCGCAGGTGGTGCAAAGCCACATCTCTTCACTTTCGATCTCGGTAAAACCAAAAGTCGCCTGTCGGACCAGCTTGCGCATGCTGAAGTTTCTGACCCGGTTCCAGGGACAAACCGTATCGCATAACCCGCATTGGAAGCATTTTTTGAAGGCGTCGCCACCACTTTCCTTGATGACATCGATGATCTCTTTGTAGTCGGCTACATTCTCCACGGTCTTTCTTAAACCTCTTGTTTTGCCATTGTATTTCAGCTCGTCTTGGACATTGACATTCGGTTGACGGTTTCCATTATTTTGTCCAATCCGTATTGGTTCGCCAATGCCTGCAACCCGATCTCCATTTCCTCCGGACTTTCTTCTTCTTCCACTTCCTCTTCCCGCTCCTCATAGATCAGGACATCATTGAGACACCACCGAACGCATAAAGGCCCCTCTTCTTCCCCTTCACACATGTCGCATTTTAATGGAAGGCCGGAATCAGGATCTTTAAACAGGTCCCGGGATGGACAGGAAGCCCGACAAAAAGCGCACTCGTCGTATTCCTTTCCATCAATCACGTATTTGTCCCTGCCCGCACATTCGGCCTGCGTATATTCACCGGCCAACACCGGAAGCCATATGTCTTTCAATCGGTGAGTGATGATTTGAATGCGAGCCTTTGCCGGATTAATGCAGCTGTATTTGGGTTCGCTGTGAAAGGCGGAGCAGACGATTTCACAACCTCTGCAGCCGTTGCACTTATCAGCATCAACCTTGATGGTCTTAATTTTCTTAGTCTTGGTCATTTTTTAAAAATCCTCTTTTTTCCAAGTCTTCGGCAACATAATCCAAATCTAATTCATGCAATCTTTCTCTCGTGGGAATACCATCGGAATTCCATCCCTTGTATGCGTAATAGGTCGATAAGAGTTCTTCCTCGAGCTCGGGGAATCTCTTTCTCCAGTGGTCTTCAGGCGGCTTCTCATCAGCTCTCATCAAGCCTAGTCTAATATTGTACGCTCTATGTAAATTTCGGCTCCTGTTGACTATTTTCTTCAGTGCGGCCTCATCCAAATCCATCCCGGTCGCCGCGGAGATTAATTTTGGATAATTGTGGATATGGTAGGGAGGCTTCAAGCAAAACGATCCCATGCCGGCGCATAGACAAAGCGCGTCATCGATGTTGTGCAGCATCTCCATCCAATCCACAATTTCACAGCACATTTGAGGTGTTGGGTAATATGGATTTGAGTTTTCTCCGCGCGGTTCCCAATCCAGGAAATATTGTTTGAACTTCTCATCGGGAAGCTGGGGCCAGTCCTTTACAAAGGCTTCTCTATCCTCTTTTTTGGGAAAAGGCGCCTGGGGCCAATTCCCTTCCATCTGGGTAATACTCACCTTCTCGTTGGTGGCATACATGAGGAAATAAAGGGGATCCAGCATTCCCAGCTTGATGTTCATCTGCTCATGTTTCTTGGTCGTATTATGGTCATATTTTTCCGCTCCCTTGCCGATCTTTCGGGCCGCCCAATAAACGCCGTCAGCCAGGACATCTCCAATTCCCTCCCGCCGGGCAACCCTGTCAAGCAACCAGAAGAATCTCCCCTCTTTATCGGAAGGACACCCTTCAAAGTCTTTGTCGGTGAGAATACCGGCTTCATAGAGTTCAACGGCGAAAGCCAAAATTTGCGGGGTCGAGAAAGAGTCCACGCCGTACTCAAAAGCACGCTTGGCGATTTTAAAGCCAAAATCCAGGTTATCCACATAAGCCGCCATTAAGTAGGTTAATTTCGAGAAACATTTCATCATGTATCTTGAAATGCCCTCGGAGGAAATTAATGCCCCGCATTGCTGCGGGCAGTTAAAACAACTGATCAGCCGCGTTATCGTACTTAACTGGGTTTTTTTCCAACTTTCCTCGATTTCCTTGGTCCAGAAGTCTTTCCTGCGAACACGGGCATTTCCCCAGGCAAAACTTTCAGTATGCCACTTCTCATCAGTATGTTTCATCTCCCCCGGAGACCCAATGCCTGATAAAATGGTCATTACCCCCGGAAGGGGATTTGAATTCCGGAATTTTATATATTCCGTTATCCCCTTCATGTGCGCCATAAATTCGGCCCCTCGAGCCAGGTAAACGGACTTCGTTCCATGAACCGCTACCGCCTTGATATTTTTATCTCCCATAATGGCACCACCGCCGCCTCTACTGGCACTTGACCTGGACTGTTCGATAGATGCCACGAAGACCCGATTTTCACCGGCCAAACCAATAGCGGCCACCTCGGCTTTCGGCTCATTCAATTCCTCCCGGATAAGCTCTTGCGTTTCAACAGCGCCTTTACCCTTCAGATGAGCGGCGTCACGTATTTCCACTTTGTCATTGTGTATCCATATGTAAACCAGCTTTGGGGACTTGTTGCGAAAGATCACCTTATCATAGCCGGCATACTTCAATTCCGCCGACCAAAATCCCCCCATCATTGGATATGCCAATAATCCCGTTTGAGGAGAAATAAAGGTAACAATGGCACGGTTAGCGCTGTAAGCGGGTGTGCCGATTAAAAGGCCACTGCTGAATATCAGCAAATTCCCGGGGTCAAAGGGTTTGGTCTCAGGGGGAACCCTGTCCCAGTGTATCTTGACGCTGGTCCCCAGTCCTCCCAAATGAAGTTCCATTAATTTCGGGTCGGTTTCCACCCGTTCAATGTTTCCCGTCGCTAAATCAATTTCCAAATTATATCCTGTCTCAGCGTACCTCATGTTTTTCCCTCCGCGAGCCTACGGAATATAAATCACGCAGCGTCTATTTCGCTTTTTTGAACCTAGAGCAACCTGAACACAACTCAAGCGCTTAAAAGTGCCATAAATGACATAACGAAACGCCAAAAAAAGTTCCAAATACAATACTTGTTTACTATAAATCAATTCAAACTTACTAAAACTTGGGACTCTGCGCAAGATATTAGCTTTTATATTATGCCTATAAAGGCATATCGTATCGCCAAAAAAATTCCCATCTAAAATCTTACAATGGGAACCTTTTCTCAATTCAGATGAGCTGCTTCATAGAAAAATATTCATTGTGAGTCAAGAAAAAACTGAATAAAAAAACCCCACAACCGTTTTTCTCCCTTCTGAAAGATCCGTTTCAAGCCGCCGCTTGAACCACCCTTTCCTCTTCTACAAGCACAGCCTTCTTCCGCTCCTCCCGCCCCATTTCCCAGATGACGCATTGGGTCCGAAATTTGCAGTAGATGGATGGATCCATGCAGGACACACCGTTTTCAAGACATTCACTACAATAACCGGTTTGATGTTTCTGGCAAGGCACAGCGGCTTCACGATCGGGATGATGTTTGCAATGCATGACACTTTCCTCTCTATATTGAACCCAATCCGTAATGGTCCGGTTTCCGCACCCATCCCCGTTTCATAATCGCCAGCACAAGAGCGGTAAACAGGTACACCATGGCGAAGCCCAGATGAGATATATCAATAAACACCGTAAATTCTGGCGAAAAAAGCACATCCGGCAAATTTTTTAAAACCCGCAAGATACCCGTTGCAACGATTCCCGCCATAAGGATAATCCGCAGGTAAGCCGAAGGGGTCAGGCGATATTGCTTTCTTCCGGTAAGGATATAATCCAAAATAAAATAGGCGAAAAGACCCAGCAGCACCGTGGCCCCCAGATAATGCAGGAAATGCGTTGCATAAAAATCGGCCGACCAGGCCATACCCGGGATATCTGAGATATAATAGCGTTTAAAGATGGGCATCTGACCGAATCCCGTAAAGGCGGTTAACACCATGGCCAGGATAAACACCCGGGAGATCGCCCTGTTTCCCGCTCTCAATCGGATTCCATTTGAAGATTTCATCTCTTATTTACCCTCCGATCCCATGCTTTTTTTAGCCCCGACAAAGAATTTTGCCGCAGCCGCGGCCACACCGGCGATGGGGGCAATCACCATGGCCTTGGCCAGATTGTCCGCCTGCGCCATGGAATCCTTCACCGGTTTCAAATTCGGTCTTCCGGGACCCTTTTCAATGGCCCTGTTCAGGTCTTCAAAGGGCACGGGAGAAACATAAATGGTATTGGTGCCGCCGTTTTCCTTTTCTCCGTAAATGTACCCGCCGATCTCCTTTTGAATGGCATGGGCCTCCTTCAGGATTTCATCCCGGGGACCGATTTTCTGCACATTCTCTGGACATACGTCAATACAGGCGGGCAGCTTGCCATCGGCAATCCGATTATAGCATCGATCGCATTTGTACATGACCCCATTTCCCGCAAAGGCGGGCAGGATATCCAGGTACAACCCCACGCCGGTCTGCCGCTGGGGAATATGCCAGGGACAGACGACCTTGCATTTGGACCCACCCAGGCAATAATCCGCATTGATCCGTGTGATACCGTTTTTCAATTTACTGGCGGCACCCCAGGGACAAAGGTCCGCGCAAGGGGGGTTCTGGCAATGCATGCAACGCCTGGGAATGGTAAAGGTCTCTTCCTTTCCATTGACCGTCACGGTTGCTTCCTGGATAAAGAGCCAGTTGTAAGGGGTCAGCCGATCCATCACATCTCTTTTATCGGACCAGTCGGACACTTTCACCCGACTGGGATACATCTTGGGAAAGGGCTTCTTCGGTTCTGGAAATTTTGGTGCATTGGCTTCCTTGCAAGCTTCAACGCAGGCCTCGCACCCGATGCATTTCCGGATATCAATGAGAGTTGCCAGCTCCTCCACGGAAGACGCCTTGACGGCTTCCGGCAGCGGCAGGGAGGATGCTACAGCAGCTCCCGCAACCGCCAGACCGCCTTTGATGAATGATCTTCGAGAAATTTTTCCTTCCATTTTTCCGTAACCTCTCAACAACCGGTTGAATTTGCGTTAATCCTGAAATTGAATGTGTGCCTTTGTGGTTTTTTTACCCACTATAGAGCCGACAGGTTAAAATCGGTTACAACGTTTACCGGACAGGGTTATGGAAAAGACTTGAGCGCGCCGTATTGCAGCAGGGCCTTAACCAGAGCGCACATGGGAAGGCCCACCACATTGGTGTAGGACCCTGAGATGGATTCCACCATGAATGCCCCCACCCCTTGAATGGCATATGCGCCGGCCTTCCCGAAGGGTTCACCGGTCTGAATGTAGCCGGCAATCTCTTCTTCGGTCAGAGACTTAAATCGGACCGCGGTGGTCGTGGATTCGGAACGTGCAATCCTGCCCAACGGGTTTAGAAGGCAAAATCCGGTGATCACCTCATGCGCTTTACCGCTTAAGAGGGAAAGCATTCCTTGTGCGTCTTCATGACTTTCGGGTTTCCCCAGCACCCTGCCCGCTACCACTACAATGGTGTCCGCTCCCAGAACCCAGGAGGCCTTCTCACGGCCATAAACCTCCCGGGCCTTTAAAACAGCTAGATTTCGGCATAAGTTCTCGGGGCTTTCCCCATTGTCTTCTTCCCGCACACGGCTTGCGACCACCCGGTATGGAAGCCCCATTTGGGCCAGCAACCGTTTTCGCCTGGGAGAAGCGGAGGCCAGAATCAAAGGATGCGCTTCATCGATGGGTATCGGTTTCATTTTACAAGGGTAAGCCCAAAAAGTATCCGGGCATTGCGAGTGGTCTGCTCGGCAACGGTTTCAAAGGGGATATCGCGTAGTTTTGCAATTTCCCGGGCCGTATGGGTCACATAGGCGGGTTCATTTCGTTTGCCCCGTTTGGGTACGGGGGCGAGAAAAGGGGCATCGGTTTCCACCAGCATGCGGTCCAGCGGCATCGCAGCGGCCACCTCCCTGACATCATGCGCATTTTTGTAGGTCACGGTGCCGGGAATTGAAATATAATATCCCAGCGCCATAAAGGCGTCCGCCAGATCCATATCCCCGGAAAAGCAGTGGATAACCCCTTTTCGCTCGCCTTTTCCCATTTGTTTCAACAGGGCATAGACCTCCTCATGGGCATCCCGATCATGAATGATCACGGGAAGGTTTGCCCCATCCGCCAGATCCAGCTGCTCCCGAAAAATCTTTCGCTGGTTTTCCTTTTGCGAATAATTGCGGAAATAATCCAGACCGATCTCCCCCCAGGCCACCACTTCCGGCTCAAGTGCCATGGTTGCCAGTTCCTGGAGATCCCCGGGCCCACAGTGATCCGCATCGTGGGGATGGCACCCCACCGTCGCGGAAATATAATCATATTCCCGGGCCAGGGAGAGAGCCGCCGCCGAGCTTTGCACATCGATGCCGATGGCGATCATATGACCGATGCCATCCCTTCGAGCCCGCCCAAGGACTTCGGCCCTGTCTTTGTCAAAAGCTTTCATATCCAGGTGACAATGACTGTCAATTAACATGTTGTATCCTCATCTTTTTTCGTAAAAAGCAATGAATATACGGCCATTACAATCATCACCAAAGCAATGACCAGCCAGAGTTCATCCAGCGTGGCCGATGCAAAGGCGGACATGATGAAAACGGACGACATAAATACAATGATTTTGGTGCTGATGGATTTTGACCCTGTCGCCTTGTCTTTTTTCAGCAGGGCAATGCCCGACCAGAAGTAGGGAAAGAGCAGCAAAAGAACCGAGATTGTCACGGTAATGTTGAATGCGGCAGCAACGTTGCTGCCCAGCATCATGAGGATCAATTCAACCAGGGTCATGATAACGCCGTTGATGACAAGGCCCTTGCTGTTGATCCCATGTTTGTTGGTATAGGCATAGGCTTTGGGGAGAAATCCGTTATCGGCACTGGTTTTGGCGGCGCTGGCCGATGACAGGTTCCAGACGAGGAAACTGGCGATACAGGCGATGGCCATCACCGCGGAAACCACGTCGGCGATCACTTTCGAGTGGCAAATGTGCTGCATGGCCAATGCAAATGAGGCCGGTGCGGTCTGAATTTCCCTGGATGGGAACATGCCTTCCATTACGGTGGTGGAAGCGATGTAGATAACGGCCACGATAATAAAACCCAGAATGGTTGCAACGGGAACAACCTTTTTGGGGTTGCGAATCTGTTCATTGTTTGTGGCGACGCTTTCCACGCCGACAAAGGCAAAGATCAATATGGCAAATCCGGACATAATAGCCTTACCGGCGGAGTCCCCCGAAACATTCCAGTTCCGTTGGAACAGGGCGGGATCAAAATCCAGCCATCCCGCCGTGGCAGTGATAATGACCGAGATAAGCAGCAGCGTTACGGTGCCGGATACCACTTTGGCAATGATGCCGACCCCGCGAAGGGACATGGCGACAAACACCCAGATCAACGCAATCACGGTGATGCCCAGTACAATGGGATGATTGAGCGCGGGAACAAACATGGCCAGGTAACCCAGACCCGCAATCAGAATGGATACGTTGGAGATCAGGTTCCCATAGACGTAAAAGCATCCGCTCTTTGCACCGAGGATCGGGCTGACATAGGTTGCCAGTGCGGTCGGACTGGGATCATCAAAAAGGGTGCCCGCCCGCACATATACCAGGGTCAGAAACAAGGCGCCGATGGTCACCAGTATAAATGAAATCAGGGTGATGGAACCGGTTGCCGCCAGTTGCTGCGGCAAAGCGATGACGCCGCTGCCGGCCAGACTCGATACAATTAGAAAAACAGCGCCGATTAACCCCAGTTTTTTGGTTTCATGGGTCATGTTGTTCTCCTCGTGTTACATTTTCACGCACAATGTTCTGAAAAACTTCTTCCCATTCCGTTCGGTTCTCTCCACACCGTGGATTTCACTTTCGTAACCGGGATAGACGTTTTCAAAATCCTGTCTGAGCTTCAGGTACTCGAATATGGGACCGGCTTTTTCATTCATCATTTCGCCCCCCATCATAATGGGAATGCCCGGGGGATATGGCACCATCATTACGGCGGGCGTTCGGCCCATCATGTGGTCCAGTTCCACGAATTCCACCTTTTTCCGCACCACCTGATGATAGGCTTCAGAAGGCTTCATGGCCTGATCGGGAATCACCTGAAAGGCCTCCTGCATCTTTTCCAGAATTTTGTGTTCCTTCCAGTAACCGTGAATGTCGTTGCAGTGCTGCTTGAGCCCGACCTCCCCATAAACATCCGGGTATGCGCGCACCAGTTCGGGAAAGATCTCGCACAATGGCGTGTTTGCGTCATAGAGATCCTTAAACCGCAACAGGGCCGAGAGCAGGGTTCCCTGCTTGGCTTCGGTGGTGCCCAGGGAATTCAGCAGCAAAAAGGAATAATAGTCCGTTTTTTCACAGACGATGCCTTTCAGAATAAGGTATTCGGTTACGATGGCCGCGGGGATGCCCTCATCCTGCATCTTTCCGTGATCATCGATTCCCGGGGTGGTAAAGGTCAGTTTGATCGGGTCCAGCATGCAATGGTTTTCTTCCATCTCATCAAACCCGTGCCAGTTATTCCCGCTGCTCATCACCCAAGGCGCCTGATGCGCTGCCAGAAAATCGACATCCACCTGCTCAAAGGGCGTCAGCTTGCCGTTCACATCGATCTGCCGGGGTTGCCACATGCCGAAAAACCAGTCATCCTTGTTTTTCCTTTGGAGGGTTTTTTCGATGTTCACCACCCGTTGCCTCAGGCGGATGGCCCCCAGGATAATATCGTTCATCATGACTTGGCCGTTGTCGTCCATCATGCGGGTCGCCACATCCAGCGACGCGATCATGATATACTGGGGAGACGTGGAACCGTGCATCATGTAGGATTCATTGAATTCATCGGGGTCGATTTTGACTTTGCCCCCGTTTTTGATATGCAGCATGGAGGCCTGTGAGAAGGCGGTGAGCAGTTTGTGGGTGGAATGAGAACAGAAAATCGGCGGATGGTTTTCATCCAGTTCATCATCGGTCATGCCGTAGTGGTCTTTGTACATGGGGTGAAAACGGGCATAGGCATACCAGGCTTCGTCAAAGTGGAGGTTTTCCACACTCTTTTCCAGTTGCCGCTTGATATTGACCACGTTGTAGCAAACCCCGTCATAGGTGGAGTTGGTAAGGGCCGACATTTTCACTTCGTTCCCCTTCAGTTCCTCGGGAATGAGGGTGTCTTCCCTGATTTTTCGCCGGATAGACTCGGGCGAAAACTCCGACAGACGCACCGGCCCGATGATGCCCCGCTTGTTTCGCCGGGGGATCATGTAGACGGGATAAGCGTCGGTGATCACCATGGCGTAGTTGAGGGATTTATGGCAGTTCCGGTCCACAAAGGCGATGTCATCCCGAACGAGCTGGCTTCGCCAGATAATCTGATTCACATTGCTGGTGCCGTTTAAAACATAATAGGTTTGGTCGGCGCCGAATACCCGCGCCGAGTTTTTTTCCGCGTCACCCGCCACGCCGCTGTGTTCCAGCAGGCTTCCCAGCTCCGGGACGGAAACGGAAAGGTCCGAGCGGAATACACTTTCCCCGAAGAATTTAAACAGGGCCACCCCCGAGGGACTCCGCAGGAACCCTTCCCCTCCCATATGTCCGGGGGTGTGCCATGCAAATTTATATTCATTGGCATACTGCACCATTGCGCCGAAAAAAGGCGGATAGACGGTTCGCACATAATCCATCACATGGGTTGCAATGCGACCCGCCATAAAGCTGATGGTTTCAGACGTCTTCCAGAGGCAGTCATTGACATCCCTCAGAATTTCCGTCGGAATGCGGTCCATCTCACTCCGCCCCGTCAGCAGGATAATAGGAACCGCCCGGTGCCGCTTCCTCATTTTGACAATCAATTCTTCGGCCGTTGAGGCTTCACCCGCATCCTCATCGGGGATATCCCAATCCACCACAATACATCCAAAATCGGACCTGGAGCGGAATATCTCGTAGGCGTCTTCATAGGTATAAGACGGAATTACCCGACAATCCTGGATCTCCTCTAATTGTTCGATCAACTGCCGCAGTCTGTATCCTTCATCATTTGGTGCATCATACTGTCCTGAAATAATGAGTACGGGCCATTCGCGCTTTGTGATTTTCATACCTACTCCTCCTTGAAGTTGCGACATTATTGAAATCGATAATGTTTTGACCAAATCCACTTAAAAATGTCAATGTTTTAATGGATGTGATCCACGGCAATTTTGAGTTACGACTTGTTCTCTTTCAACATGACGTTTCAATTTGTTTTCCTTGACTCATAAGCCGTTTGCGCTATACTTTCTGTTTAAAAAACCGCCTATTTGAAGGATTTTACATAAATGGATATTCGGAAAAAGAGTCTTGAGGAACAACTCAACTATCAGAAAAAGCTAAATGAAATTACGAACAAAATTCATTCCGCCAAAGACACCAATGACATTTTACTGGAACTTCACAGGGATCTTTTGACTTTTTTTGATGCGGATCGATTGACAATCTATGTGGTGGATACCGCAAAAAGAGAAATCTACTCCAAGATAAAAACCGGAGAAGAGCCCATAGAAATTCGGGTGCCCATCGACATCAAAAGCCTCTCCGGATATTGTGCCGCCACGGGTAAACTGCTCAATATAACAGATGTTCGCGATGCGGATGAGCTCAAGCGCATTAATGCAAACCTGGCATTTGACCGTACCTGGGATGAAAAAACGGGTTATTGCACAAAACAGGTACTGGTGGCGCCGGTAGTTTATGAGCGTTTCCTGTTGGGCGTCATTCAGCTCATCAACAAAAAAAACGGGAAATGCTTCAACCAGGCGGACCAGGCGGCGGTACTGGATATTTCAAAGGTCCTGGGCATTGCCATCTATAAAAACCAGAAGGCCGCACAAACCGCCAAACCCACAAAATTTCAGTTCCTGATCTCCAACGGCATTGTCTCGGAGAAGGACATCAACGAAGCCATCGCCCTTGCCAGAAAGACCGGGAAAAGCGCTGAAGCGGTTTTGATGTCTGATTTTAAAATCTCAAAAGATATTATCGGCAATTCCCTGTCCGATTACTACACAACCCGTTTTATCCCCTACGACGACAACATGGTCACGCCCGGGGAACTGATCAAGGATTATAAGCCGGGGTTTTTCAAAACCCATGGGTTTGTCCCCATCAGTGAAGCGGAAGGCAAAATTTCCGTGGTCATGGAAAACCCCAACCATCTTCCGGCAAGGGATATCATCAAACGGATCATTCAAAAGAAAGAACTGGAGTACTGTGTCTCCATCCGTGAAGATATCTTGAAAATGATCGATCATTTCTTTGTGGGAAGCGGCAATGAAATCATTGCGGACTCGGGAAGCATCGAGGACATTCTGGGCCAACTGCGATCCGAGGAAGAGGACGAACCCGAAGAAAATAACGGAGTCGCCGAAGACGACCGGGCCATCGTTCAACTGATCAACAAAACCATTATCGACGCCTATGCCCGTAAAGCTTCCGACATCCATGTGGAACCCCGCCCGGGCAAAAACAATACCGTGATCCGGTTCCGCATCGACGGGGCATGCCAGGTCTACCAGACCATCCCTTACACCTTCAAAAGGGCCATCATCTCCCGTTTGAAAATCATGAGTGATCTTGACATTTCCGAAAGACGCAAACCCCAGGACGGCAAAATCAAATTCAAGAAATATGCCCCCCTGGACATTGAACTCCGCGTGGCCACCATCCCCACTGCCGGAAACAACGAGGATGTGGTACTGAGGCTCCTGGCCGCCGGCAAACCCCTTCCCCTGGACAAAATGGGGATGAGCGACCAGTGCTATCAATCTTTTGTGGAAATGATTTCACAACCATACGGCATCGTGCTGGTGGTGGGACCCACGGGTAGCGGAAAAACCACCACCCTTCACGCGGCCATGGGGCATATCAACAAACCCGAAACTAAAATCTGGACTGCGGAAGACCCGGTGGAAATCACTCAGGAAGGCCTTCGCCAGGTTCAGGTCATTCCCAAAATCGGGTTCAATTTCGCCACCGCCATGCGGGCCTTTCTGAGAGCGGACCCGGACGTGATCATGGTGGGTGAAATGCGCGACAAGGAAACCGTTACCATGGGAATTGAAGCGTCGCTGACCGGTCATCTCGTCCTCAGTACCCTCCACACCAACAGTGCGCCGGAAACCATCACCCGACTGCTGGACATGGGTATGGACCCCTTTAATTTCGCGGATGCCCTGCTGGGGGTCCTGGCCCAGCGGCTGGTCCGAACCCTTTGCAAGGACTGTAAAGAGACCTACCATCCCGAAAAAAGTGAATTCGACGCCCTGGTCAGGGCCTATGAGGGTGATTTCGACCGGCTTGGGTTTTCTTATAAAGACGATTTTGTCCTTTACAAAGCAAAGGGTTGTTCAAAATGCGGTCACACCGGCTATGCGGGACGGACAGCCATTCATGAACTGCTGGTGGGCACGGATGAAATTAAGGGAATGGTTCAGAACCGTTCAAAAGTCAAGGATCTGAAAACCCAGGCAATAAAAGACGGCATGACCACCCTCATGCAGGAAGGCATCCGAAAAGTCTGTTTGGGCCTGACGGACTTTTCCCAGGTGCGGCGAGTGTGCATGCAGTAGATGGATCGCTCCATCAACCAAAAAATGCAAATTCAAGCCTTGGGGCTTGGTCCTAACTTCGCCCACCCGGCAATGAATTGCCGGGCTATTGTCTGTCGCCCTTACAGGGCTCTCACAGTCCCGTAGGGACGGCAGGAAATAGCCCGGGGTTTTAACCCCGGGGCTAATGGGCGAGATAATGACCAAGCCCAAGCCCTGAAAAGTCGCAGGGGCAAATATCCCGGTGGAAAAACAACCCTATTGGCCGAACATTTAACTTGAATATCACTTGATACCATATTATACTGTCTGCTCTATTTGGGATTGTCTACGAAAACCATAACCTGTTAAAAAGAAAAGCACTTCAAGGCTTTTTTTCCTCGATCCCGGGACCTAGGAGGCTGTCCGAGAATAGCAATTTTGTTCAAAATCGAGGAATACTTGAAAAAATAACCACAGGCATATAGTTGATATTCCGAGGATTATTTTTTTGAGTATGACAAAGAGTTTGGGCAAAAGGGCATTTTCGGACAGCCTCCTAGAGAGCGGTGTCATACTGTTCAGAAACAATTCAAATCGGTAAAGTTATGATGAACCAAAATGCTACCGTTCTAGTTGTCGATGACAATAGTGAAAACGTCGATATCATGGTGGAATTTCTGAAGGACTATGATGTACTCGTGGCGCTGGACGGCCCGGGCGCACTGCGGATTCTGGAAAAAAAACCGATCGACATTGTCCTGTTGGATGTGACCATGCCGGGCATGGATGGGTTTGAAGTCTGCCGGAAAATGAAATCGCGGAATCATTTGAAATTTATTCCCGTTATTTTTGTCACGGCACGCGCGGCAACCGACGATATTGTCCGTGGACTCAGCCTGGGAGGCGTCGACTATATTACAAAACCTTTTAAATCTGCTGAACTTCTGGCGCGCATCAGGACCCATATTGAGCTGAAAAGAGCACGTGAAGAAATAAAGACGCTTAGAGGGATTATCCCCATCTGCGCCGCCTGCAAAAAAATACGTGATGACAAAGGATATTGGAATCAAATCGAAGCCTACATTTCAAAGCACTCTGAAGCCGACTTCAGCCACGGCATCTGCCCCGATTGCGCGGAGAGGCTATATCCCGATGTCAGTATTTACGAATGAACACGGAAAACCCATTATCTCTTGAAAATGTTTGCGAAACCCTTTTAAGAAATCGACTGATATCCAATGATCAGAAAAAGGGTATACTTCGTAAGAAAGCTATATTTTATCAGAAATTTGATAGAATGGGGAGTAAGAACCCGGCCATCGTAATCGATCAAATTGCCGCCCTTAAAATGGAACGCTACGATGATCCGGAAAAAATCCTGGACGATGATATCATCTGCCAGTCGCTTGCGGAAGAATGGAAAATTCCTTACCAGAAAATTGATCCCCTCAAGCTTGACCTTAAACTGGTTACCACCACCCTCCCCCACACCTTTGCCAGAAAACATCTGGCCCTGCCTGTTCTTGCGAAAAATGGATGCCTTATCGTTGCAATGGCCAACCCTTTCGATGTTGAAATTCTGGATAATATAGCCAGGGTTGTTCACATGAAGGTAAAACCCGTGGTCAGCTCTCGGTCAGACATTGTCAGGCTTCTTGACGAGTTTTACGGTTTTAAACGGTCCGTTTCCGCAGCTGAAAATGAATTTTCCGGATCTTCCGTCGATCTGGGCAACCTGGAGCAGTACGTGCGGTTGAAATCAGCGGAAGAGCTTTTTTCCAACGACCAGCACATTGTAAATGCCGTGAACCATATCCTCAGTTATGCCTTTGATCAGCGTGCCAGCGATATTCACATCGAACCCAAACGCGAAGAAAGCCTGGTCAGGATCCGAGTGGACGGGGTTCTTTACCCCATCTACGATTTTCCCAAGAAAGTTCATGCCGCCATTGTCAGCCGCATAAAGAGTCTTGGCCGGATGGATATTTCCGAAAAAAGAAAACCCCAGGACGGCAGGATCAAGATGGACAAAGGCGGCGTGGAAACGGAAATACGGGTTTCCACCGTACCCGTGGCCTTCGGTGAAAAGATGGTCATGAGGCTCATGGATCCGGAAATTCTTTTCCAGGACCTGGAAAAACTCGGATTCTCACCGGAAGGTCTGGTTTCTTACGAACAGGTTATTCATATGCCGCACGGCATGGTAGTGGTTTGCGGCCCTACGGGCAGTGGAAAATCAACCACCCTTTACTCAACGCTCCGAGCCCTCTCTTCTCCCGGCATCAACATTACCACCGTGGAAGACCCGGTGGAAATGGTTTATGAAGGGTTCAACCAGATCGGGGTCCAGCCCGCCGCAAACGTAACATTTGCCTCGATCCTTCGAAATATTCTCCGCCAGGACCCTGACATTATCATGGTGGGCGAAATGAGAGATCTGGAAACCGCGGAGAATGCCGTCCAGGCTGCCATGACCGGTCACATGGTCCTCTCGACGCTTCACACCAATGACGCCGTTTCCGCCATCATACGACTCCTTGATCTGGGGATCCCGGCATTTCTGATCCAGGCAACCATGATCGGTGTCCTTGCACAGCGGCTGGTGCGTAAAATCTGTGTTTACTGTCGGGAGGCTTTTCAAATGGAAAGCCATGAATTAAAAGCCAACGGTCTGGACCTGAGCAGAGAAGGGCCCGTAAAACTTTTTCGCGGAAAAGGGTGTTTAAAGTGCCGTGGCACAGGCTATTCCGGCAGAATCGGCATCTTCGAATTCCTTCCGATCAACGATGCCGTCAGGCGGTTGATAAAACCGGAAACGGATACGGAAATGTTGCGCGATCAGGCCATCAAAAAAGGGATGGTCACCCTGAGGCAAAATGCTGTCAGGAAACTTCTGGAGGGCAAAACCACACTTGAGGAAGTCCTCAGGGTGACCTGGACCCATACGTGAAATAATTGCGTGATTGCCATATTCAAGAAAAACATGGTGAGGAGGGAGGACGTCCCATCAACCAAAAAATGCAAATTGAAGCCCTGAAACGTCGCCAGGGCAAATATACCGCCAAAAAATCGAGGGGATGGCTGGATGTCTCCGGCACACGCATGTGTCTGCTGGATATCTCAGGCGGGTGGGTCAACATCGTACTTTCCATGATGCTGTTTGCCGGAGAGGATACCGCCAGACGGGTACTGTTTGAAGCAGGCCACGCGGAGTCATTTTCCGGCACCGCCATTGCCAGGGGGATTTTAGACCCAACGGTAAACGGGCTGAATGAAGCGCTCAATATTTTCTCGGAATCCGGATTCGGCGATTTCATGATCAGGGATCTGGCGTTTTCCAGGGGGTTCGTCCGGATTACCTGTCTGGATACGTTTGAGGCATGGGCTTTTCTGCAAAACAAGCGTTATTCGGAAACGGCTGTTTGCCATTATACCACGGGCGTTCTGTTATCGTTCATGAAACACTTTTCCGGAAAACAAAATCTTATTTCCGTTGAAAACAGCTGCATTGCCAGGGGGAATGATGAATGCGAATTTCTCATCGGTACGCCATCCGCATTAAAAAAAATGGGGATTGCGCCCCCCGAATGGGGATTGACCATCAAGGAAAAGGCGGAATATCTCGAGGGTCTGTTAGATGAAAAAAAACGTATGCAGGAGGTGCTTACCCGGAAAAACATTCAACTCTCCGTCTTGAACAGAATTTCCGGGGCTATCATTCACACCCGAAGCATGATGGAAATCCTGAATCTCGTGATCCGGGAACTTTCATCCATCATCGGAGACAAACAGGTCGGCATTTACCTGCTGGATCGAAACCGGGAGGAGTTGGTATTCACGGCACAAAAAGGGTTCTCTCGGGACTTTTTTAAAAGCGTCGCCAGAATTAAAATGGGACAAGGCGTTTCAGGCAAGGCGGTTCAGCAGAGAACCGCCGTTGCCTATGATGATTACGCGAAATGCCCCCATATCATTGAAACGGCACTGAAAAAAGAAAAGATTAAATCCATTCTCTCCGTCCCCCTCATGAACAAGAATCAAGTTGTGGGGGTCCTTACGGTGGCGACCCGAAGCCCCTACCATTTCAGTTCCGACGAAATCGATCTCATGACGCTGATCGGCAATCAGGTTGCCGTGGCCATTGAAAGTGCCAGGCTGCATGAAGATATTCAGGAATCAGAACGGAAAATCATGGAAAACAGGCGCATGGCCGCAATCGGTCAACTTTCGGCCAATATCGCCCATGAAATCAGAAATCCCCTTTCCGCCATCAAAACCAATATTCAAATCCTCGCCAGAAACCTGGACCTTCAAGGTTTCGACAAGAGGCGTCTTGAAATCGCTTCCGGTGAAATTCTGAGGCTCGATCGCATACTGGAGGATACCCTTGATTTTTCAGCCCCGGTCAAGTTAAATAGCGTTCATCATGACGTTCGTGAAATCATCGACAAATGCATCCTCTTATTGCGCGATAAAATTGACGCGGCCGGCATCCGCATGGTCATGAAGGCAGCCCAATCAATTCCGCCCTTGACTATGGACTATGAAAAAATGCAGCAGGCAATCTTAAACCTGATCCTAAACGCCATAGACGCCATGCCCCATGGGGGAACCCTTGAAGTGATCACCGGCTTTTCCATGCGCCTGGGCCAAAAGGCCGTCAGGGTTGAAATCAAGGACAGCGGCTGCGGCATCCCCATTGAAAACATGGGGAAAATATTTGAGCCCTTCTTCAGCACCAAAACCAAAGGGGCGGGACTCGGGCTTCCCAATGTGAAAAAAATCATCGAAGCCCACAAGGGCAGGATTCAGGTAACGAGCCGGCCCCGTCACGGTGTGCGCATCAGGCTTTTGCTCCCCCTGGAGTCATCCCTACCATGAAAATACTGATTGTTGATGATGAACAGCCCATTCGCGAAACCCTTGAAATGGTGATGCTCGGAAAAGGCTACGAAGTGGTCACCGCCGGGGACGGGTTGTCCGCCATCTATATGTTTGACCGGGAACAGCCGGACCTCGTGATCCTCGATATCCGTCTGCCGGAAATGGACGGCATCCAGGTCCTTCAGCAACTCAAGCAAAAACAAAAAGAAACCCCTGTCATCATCATGACGGCATACCATGATATGGAATCCACCATTGCCGCCATGAAAAAAGGGGCTTATGAATATATCCGCAAGCCGATCGATGCCGACGAACTGGAAATCGTTGTGGACAAGGTGGCCCACAATCTCGATCTGACCCACCGGTTGGAAGAACTCATCACGGAAATTTCGAGGGATTACAAACCCGACAATATCGTCGGCAAAAGCCGGGCCATGCAGCAGATTTACAAGACCATTGCAATGGTCTCGGACAACCGGGCAACGGTCCTCATACAGGGCGAAAGCGGCACGGGAAAAGAACTGATCGCCAAGGCCATTCACTACAACAGCGCTTTTCGAAAGGCGCCCTTTGTTCCCATCAATTGCTCCGCCCTGGTGGAAACATTGCTGGAAAGCGAACTGTTCGGCCATGAAAAAGGGGCTTTCACGGGGGCCGTTTCGCGAAAAAAGGGAAAGATCGAGCAGGCGCGAGACGGCACCATTCTGTTGGATGAAATCGGCGAAATTTCCTCGGCCTTACAGGTCAAGCTCCTGCGATTTCTACAGGAAAAGGAATTTGAACGCGTGGGAGGCGAAGAACGGCTCACATCAAGCGCCAGGATTATCGCCGCCACCAACAGAGATCTGGCCCGCATGCTCGAAGAAAAACAGTTTCGGGAAGACCTCTATTTCCGGCTCAAGGTGGTGGAAATCCGCGTGCCGCCCTTACGGAACCGAAAAGAGGATATTTTACCCCTTGTTGATCATTTATTGAATAAAATCAACACGGAACTCCATAAACGGGTCACCCGGATTCCCAGGGATGTCATGGATGCGCTCATTCATTACCAATGGCCCGGCAATGTGAGGGAACTGGAGAACGTGCTGACCCGTGCCGTGGTACTCTCAAAAGGATCCGTACTGCTGCCGGACTCTCTTCCGGACCTGTTTGAGCGCCAGAGCAAGCATAAGGAATCGGCGAAGATCAAATCCCTCGCCCAGGTGGAGAGAGAACAGGTCATCAAGGCCCTGGCCCATACCGGATGGAATCAGGGCCAGGCGTGTGAACTACTGGAAATCACAAGGCCCACCCTCCGAAAAAAAATCAGAAAATACAATCTCCGGCCCTAAAGTCTTTTTTTCTTGAAAATCTTCACCTGACATGAGGATTTTCAATTCAAAATCGGGAGATCTAAACATGCCGACACCTGCATTGTTCACCATCCCGCCAAACGTTTAGGCGCTTTCAAAACGATTCTGCTTGTTTTCGAAGTGTTATAGCCCTGAAAGGGCTAAAATATGATTAAGATCTGTTTCCCAGGGGGTTCCTCTGGGCTATTCTGTCACACGCCTCATGACCAGACCGAAAACCTGATAATTCGCTTGACTTAAACAGGATTAGTGATATTTATTTCATGTCTTCGATTTGTGTTTTCTGTGCTACGTTTCAATTCAACAAAACTTAATTTTGTATTTTGGAAAACGTTGTCGCAAAAATTCAAGCATTATTTGATGCTAGGCTTTCAAGGAGATGATTCGATGAATAACAATGAGGTTACGAGAAAACTTTCAGCCATCCTCAGCGCCGATGTTCAAGGTTACAGTCGACTCATGGGCGATAACGAGATTGAGACTGTAAAAACAATAACCGAATACCGAAAGACTGTCATTTCTCTCGTAAAACAATACAAAGGACGCGTTGTGGATGCCCCCGGGGACAATGTTCTGGCGGAGTTCGCCAGCGTCGTCGATGCGGTCCAGTGTGCTGTGGAGATCCAGAATGTTCTGAAAGTCAAAAACGAAGACCTCCCGGAAAATCGCAGGATGATTTTCCGTATCGGGGTAAACCTCGGAGACATTATCCAGGAAGGAGACCGGATCTATGGAGACGGGGTCAACATTGCTGCCCGAATCGAGGGACTGGCAGACGGCGGAGGCATCTGTATTTCCGGAACGGCCTATGATCAGATCGAGAACAAGCTGGCCTTAGGCTACAATTTTATTGGGGAGCATTCCGTAAAAAACATTGCCAAACCGGTTCGGGTTTACAAAGTGCCCATGATACCGGGGGATAGAGAAGAGGTGAAAGAAAAAGCGGTAGTGACCAAAAAGAAGCCACCATGGACAGCCTTAGCGGTCATCCTTGCCCTGATACTCGCGGCTGGAACCTTTTGGTACTTCTATCCACGCCCTGCTCCAAATCCCGTTGAAACCGCATCCAAAAAAGCCACCACCACGGTACCATCCAAAGCAACACCTCCGGCGTTGTCCGAAAAGCCCTCAGTAGCCGTACTCCCCTTTGACAATATAAGTGAAGACAAAAAATTGGCGTTTTTCGCCGACGGGCTTACCGAAAATATCATTACGGGCATTTCTAAGAATCCCGGGTTATTCGTGATCGCCAGGAATTCCTCGTTCACCTACAAGGGAAAGCCGGTAAAAATTCAACAGGTGGCCAAAGAACTGGGCGTTCAATATGTACTGGAGGGAAGCGTTCAGAAAGCCGGCGACAAGGTGCGCATCACGGCCCAATTGATTGACGCTGCAACCGGAAAACATCTGTGGGCCGAAAAGTACGACCGGGACATAAAGGACATGTTCGCCATCCAGGATGAAATCACCCTGAAGCTTATGAAAGCGCTTAATGTAGAGCTGACGGGTGGAGGAAGCGCGGTTATCTGGCATGGCAACACCAACAACCTGAGTGCGTTTGAAAAATACACGGAGGGAATGGAATATTTCGCTAAAGGAGATGTCCGTCGGGCAGCACCCTTATTTCAAGAAGCCATTGCCTTGGATCCAAATTACTCAGCGCCGTACACCATGCTGGGTTGGATCAATATGTTTGGCGTATGGCTGGGCCTCACGCCGTCCCCGGAGAAGGCCTTGGCGCAGGCCGGCCAATTGGCGCAAAAGGCGATCTCTTTGAATGCGTCTTCCGGCTATGGCCGTTCGTTGCTTGCCAAAGTCTATATGACGGAACGACGTTTTGACGAAGCCATCGCAGAGGGGAAAAAAGCCGTGGCGGTTGATCCCAATTCATATCCTGCCCATATATGGCTAGGCTGTATTTACAGCTTTGCGGGTGAACCGGAAGAGGGCCTTCAATGGATCAATAAGGCATTCCGAATGAATCCTAAACCGGATGGGGTGTTCTTCATCACCCTTGCCATGGCCTACAATATTCTGGGGCAGTATGATAAGGCCATAGAAATATACAAAAAAATCCTTCAGGTAAACCCCAACGAACTCTTTGCCCTCATCGGCCTGACCGAAGGGTACAGCTTGTCCGGTCGTATTGAAGAAGCACGAAAGACCGCCAAAGAAGTCCTTCGAATCCATCCCGGATTCTCCGCGGAGTATTATGTAAAGGCAATGTCCTATAAGAAAAAAGAGGATAAGGACCGCTTTCTGAACGCGCTTCACCAAGCGGGGTTGAAGTGAGACAAAATGAAAAAAGAAAAACAGGAAAGGAGAACCCCATGACGAAACAAATATTTCAGTCCGCCACATCGCTGGCTGCTGCCGTGCGAAACCGGGACATTTCATCCTTTGAACTGGTCAGGACCTGCCTGGAGCGGATCGAAGCGGTGAATCCCAAATTGAATGCCGTGGTACAGATGGATGGAGACCGGACCCTGGCCTTGGCCAAAGAACTGGATGAGGCACTTGCCAAAGGAGAGATACGGGGATGCCTGCATGGGGTTCCCATGACCATCAAGGACAACCTGGATACCGCGGATTTTATTACTACGGGCGGTACGCTGGGCCGAAAAGATTTTGTTCCGGCGCAGGATGCCACGGTGGTCTCACGACTGCGGGCTGCTGGGGCGATTCTGCTGGGGAAAACCAACACGCCGGAATTGACCCTGGCCTTTGAAACGGACAATCTGGTTTATGGCCGCACCAACAATCCCTACGATCTGTCCCGAACCAGCGGGGGCAGCAGCGGAGGGGCGGCCGCCATCGTTGCTGCAGGAGGCGTTCCCTTTGAAATCGGCAGCGATACGGGTGGCAGCATTCGCCTGCCTTCCCACTGGTGCGGCATTGCCGGCCTTCGGCCCACATCGGGCCGAGTACCCAGAACCGGGCATATTCTGCCCCCGGGCGGTCCCATGGATGCACTGACCCAGATCGGGCCCATGGCGCGATATGTGGAAGATTTAAAACTGATTCTGCCCGTGATCGCAGGCGTGGACTGGCGGGATCCGGCGATTGTGCCCATGCCGTTGGAAAATCCCGATGCCGTTGAACTGGATAAACTGCGTGTGACTTTCCATCTGGATAACGGCATTCTAACCCCCGACACCGTGGTTCAAAATGCTGTATCGTCCGCGGCCAAAGCGCTGGAAGGGGCAGGCGCACACGTTTCCGAGGTCCGACCGGAGGGCATCGAGGCGACATTTCAATTGTTTATGGGATTAATGATGGGTGATGGGGGGGCCGGAATTCAGATGCTGCTTCAAATGTATGGCACGAAGGAACCCCATCCCTTCATTCAGGAACTGCTGGCCCAGGCCCAGGCAAACCCCATGACAACCCCTGACTACTGCGGTCTGTTGTTTCAGCTGGATATGTTTCGCAGCCGCATGCTGGCATTCATGGAGACCTGTGATGTGATTATCTGCCCGCCCAACCCCTATCCCGCGCTTCCCCATGGCGGGAGCGCCGAAGCACTCCCCGGCTTTTCATACACCTGCGCATGGAACCTCACCGGCTGGCCTGCGGCGGTGGTCCGGGTGGGACAAACGCCCGAAGGTCTGCCTCTGGGCGTGCAGGTAGTGGCCCGTCCCTGGCGGGAGGATGTAGCCCTGCAAGTAGCCGGATTTCTGGAAAAAGAACTGGGAGGCTGGGTCCCGCCGATCAACCCTGAGCCAACATCCACGCGTCGATTCCACATGTGAGGGGAAAGGGGCTTGATCATCGCTTCGGCCACCCTGAGGCCACAATATCGTACGCAAGTTTCATCAGGCTGCTGATTTTGCACGGAATCTGTGCGAGCGGCGTCCCGCCGCGACTTCTCGTGGTTGGAACCCGCTCACACAGGTTCATCATTCCAACAATTCCGGCCGAAAAAATGATCAAGCCCCCAGTTCAATTATCAGCGAATGGAAAAAAATCGGCCGAATCAAATCCGGACACGAGAAAATTGTGCCCCCTTTTATCCACGCGTCGATTCCACATAGTCCTGAAGGACGTCGTTGATCTTAGTTTGCCACCCCTTGCCATGGGCCTTGAAGAAATCCAATACCTCAGCATTTAGCCTGATGGTGGTTGACTTTTTTGGTTTGTTCAGCCTTGGACGTCCACCGGCTCTTTTGATACCTGCCCGCATTTCTTGTTTGCTTAAAGGGCGGTCGTCTTCGTCTTTACCGTTCCATACAAAATCCCCTTCCTTGGGCGGAACGGCGGTTGCGGCAAGAATCGTATCTTTCTGTTGGAGTACTCAAATTTGAAATCTTTCTCCAGCCAACCCGGTAAATGGTTTGAGGGCAGGTAAGCAATCCCGCTTATCTCAAATTCATTTTCAAGCCACTCATGATAAACCTCCCTTTCTTCCCGGCCGGCCTTGCGAAAACTGATGACACGCTCACCGTCCGCCTTGTTTTGAAAACTTGTTATGACCCGAAACATAAGCCAACTATCATAACACAGGGGACATTGAAAGAAGCTTTCCACGCCAAATTGAAATAAAATTTCAAACCTTTCATTCAATTCTGACCTTCCTTTCTTGTATATCATTTAAAATCAAAACGTTACAACAAACTGAAAGAGACCATGCGCTTTGGTATGTTTTATGCGTTATCAAATGGGCATGGCGCTGAAAGCGCTCAAAAAAGTCATCACAAAACACCCACCTTAAAATTATGGAGGAAAACGCATGGCGGATTTAAGTGTTACTTTTGTTGGAAAAAAACTGAGGAGCCCCCTTGGCGTGGCGTCCCACGCGGTTCTGAACCCGGGTGTCGGGGACTCGAAGGCGGAAACGGAACACCTGCGGCACTATGCGGATCTCCAGGTGGGATACGTGCATACCCCCTTTATCTGCCCTGAAGAAGAACACCCCAGGGATAAACCGCCCGCATGGAAGTTCCAGAACGTCCGGTCGAGAGCCCCCTTTGCCATGGAAGGACTCCTGGTGGCCACGGAAGCGGCGAGAATCATGTGCCGGTTGAACCCGGGTTTGAGTATGATCGAACGGCTTCGGGAAAATTTGCCCGATGATGTGGCGGTTATCGCCAATATGATCGGTCCGGGTGCGGATCCGGAAGGGTGGGCCGACCACTGTGAAGAGGCTGAAGATGCCGGCGCCGATATCATTGAGATGAATGTCTCCTGCCCCATTCCCGCCACTGAGGCCAAATCCGTTCATGCCTATCAATGCGGGGAGATGTGTGAAGCAGCAGGGTGTCTTCTGGGGGATTCACCGGCACTCCTGGTGCCCGTGGTCAAGGCGGTTGTGGATCGCGTCAACATCCCCGTGGGCGTCAAGCTGACCCCGGAAACGGGATTTCCCAGAGTCATTGGACTCGCCGAAGAAATTCAGAAGGCGGGAGCGAAATTTATCACGGGAATCAATGCCCCCATCACCTGCGGGCCTCCGGATATCTACAAAGGCGGCAAAGGCAAATGGGTGGGATTGAGCGCCAATCCCATCTGCGCGGCCCTGGGACCCTGGGATCGGTTTCTGCTGTATCGAAACTTAGGCGTTATTTCCGCATTCGTACCCGGCATCGAACAAGCCGGCGTGGGCGGACTGGTGGAGCCTGAACATATCGTGGAAGCCATGATGCTGGGCGCCAGAATCTGTGAATACTCCTCCGGACTTCTCTGGAAAGGAACCGGCATCATTAACGAAGCCCTGAAATTTCTCTCCGATTATATGGACCAGATGGGATATGGCAGTGTGGAAGATTTCATCGGCCTGGGCGTCAAGTACATTCAGCCCGTTGAAGAACTGGATTGGCGAAACGAAGATTTTATTGCCACCGTGGACGACAGGCTGTGTACGCGATGCGGTCGGTGCGCCAACAGCATCTGTTCCGCCAGAAGCATTCAAACCGACCCGCTGAGACTCGTTATCGATTCACGTTATTGTATCGGTTGCGGTTTATGCCAGGCCATTTGCCCCGAAAACGCGGTCAGCATGGTCGAGCAGAAACATCCGGTTATCGGCGTTAGTCTGGAGAGATAGGAACCATAGGGTTCAAGTGCAAACCATTTAGATCGGGGGCGACATAGGCGACAACCATGGAACTAACCATCAATGGACTGAAAGTCCAATCAGAAAAAGGAACGACCCTTCTTGAGGCGGCCCGAAAAGCCCATATCATTATTCCGTCTCTCTGTTCTCATCCCGATGTTCCCGCAACGGATGTTGCCCCCGATGCATTTGTGTATCATGGAGAAAAAAAAGTCTATAACGATAACACCCCGGATCCGAATTGGGCATGCAACCTGTGCCTGGTTCAGATTCAGGGGCAAAATTCTCCGGTGAGAGCCTGTCAAACCCTTGTAGAAAACGGCATGACGGTTTTCACACAAACGGATGAAATCCAACAAAGAAGAAAGAAAAGGCTCAAGGAAATCCTGGGACGACATCCCAACATCTGCATCACCTGCGATCGCGATCCTCGCTGCCCCCCCTTCGGCGTCTGCGTGAGAAGTGCCAATGTTCCGGACCGATGCGTGGCCTGCCCCGGCTATGGCGACTGCGAACTGATTCGCATCGCCGACCTTGTGGGGATGATCGGCATCACGATCCCTCGGGACCCCATTGAATTTTCGCCCATTGACGACAACCCTTTTTTTGAATTCGACCCAAACCTCTGTGTGGGATGTACCCGCTGCGTTCGGTTCTGTAAAGAGGTCCGCGGCATCAATGCCCTTGGTTATGTGATCCAGGACGGCAGGGCCGTTGCCGGCACCAAAGCCGAAACCTTTCAGGCCTCCGGTTGCCATTTCTGTTTCGGGTGCGTGGCGGTGTGTCCCACCGGCGCACTGGTGGACAAAACGGAAAAGTGGAAACCGGCCCTGAAGGAAGACCAACGAAAAAAAGCCATTGTTCCCTGCATGGCCGCCTGCCCGTTACAAATCGATATACCGGGCTATATTCACGCCACTGCGCAGCGGCGATACGATGAAGCCTTTACCATTATTCAAAACAAACTTCCCTTTGCATCCCTGTGCGCAACCGTCTGCACCCATCCCTGCGAAACGGCCTGTAGACGCGGGGAAATGGACGAACCCGTTGCCATAAAGGATCTTAAACGATTTATCGTTGAACAGGCCGCAAATAAAGCGGCAACGCCCCCAAATGGGGTTTCTGTCAAGAAAATCGCCGTGGTGGGATCAGGCCCCGCGGGGCTTTCCGCCGCCTATTACCTTCGGAAACACGGGGGGCATGCCGTCACTGTTTTTGAGTCCTTAAACAGACCCGGCGGCATGCCCCTTTCCGGGATTCCGCGGTTCCGCCTTCCGGAAAAAATTTTGGAATCGGAAATTTTAAACCTCCGCCAAATGGGCGTTGAGATCATCCCCAATCATTTGGTGACATCGGTTGATCACCTCCTCGACCAAGGACTTCGACGCCGTTTTAATGGCTATCGGCGCTCACGGAGAAACATCCCTCGGTGTCGAAGGCGAAACCCTTCCTTCGGTCCAGGGGGCCGTTCAATTCCTTCGCCATATCAATTTGGGCAAAGATGTCTTTCTGGGTGAAAGGGTTGCCGTCATCGGAGGCGGCAATGTGGCCCTGGATGCTGCACGGACAGCAAAACGTCTGGGCGTAAAAGAGGTCACGGTGGTCTACCGCCGATCCATAAACGAAATGCCCGCCAATCCCGAAGAAATTCAACTGGCGGCGGAAGAAGGCATTCAATTCAAGTATTTGGCATCCCCTACCCGTTTTGAAAAAACGGATGCCGGCATTCGAATCCAATGTCTCCGATACAAACTCAAAAGGCCCGACGCCAGCGGCAGACCTCGTCCCAAAGCCATCAAAGGTTCTGAATTTTCCTTTGAAACGGATTCCGTGCTGATCGCCATCGGCCAATACCCTGAAATCCCCGCAACCCTGCGCTCGGATACCAACGGAAAAGGCCGGTTTAAGGTCTCGGAAGAAACATTTATGACCAACAGGGAAGGGGTTTTCGCCGCCGGGGATGCCGTCAGCGGCCCAAAAACCGTAACGGACGCCATTGCCATGGGCGCCAAAGCCGCCAATGCCGTTAACCGCTATCTCGGCGGAAAAGACATCATCGATTTAGATGCTTTCAATCCTTCAAAACTATCGCCGCAACTGGAACAGGGAGATCAATTTTTGGGCAAAAGGATCCCCATGCCCATTCTCCCCATGGAGAAGCGAGTGAACAATTTTGAGCAGGTGGAGCTGGGATTTTCAGAAGAGATGGCCCTCAAAGAGGCCAGTCGGTGCTTGCGTTGCAGCCTGCGCCTGGATATCACAAAAGGGGGTTGACCCCGCTTTAACCCCTGCGGTTGAAGATTACCATCCCGCCGAAAATCAGGGCCATCCCAATCACATGGTATCCGCGCAGGGTTTCTCCCAGGAAAAGGATTGCCATTACCGAAGCAAAAAACGGAATCAGATAAGTAAATAATCCGGCCCGGTTGGCCCCGATCAGCTCAATGCCCCGATTCCAGCAGAAGTAAGCGACAATCGAAGGAAACAGGGCCACATAAAGAATACTCATGATGGCGGCAAAACTGATGGCAAAAGGCCCCACCACCATGAGTTCCCAGAGGTAGAAGGGCAACAGCATCAGCGTTCCCAGCCCGAAGGTCAATGCCAGAAGGCTCAGGGGATGAATAGGCGGGCGCTTTCTCAGAAGGGCCGAATAGAGGGCATAAATAAATACGGCAATGAGCATCAGCACATCGCCTTCAACCAGGGACATGGACAACAGGATTCGCCATTGCCCGTGAATCACAATGAGACCGGCGCCCACCATGGAGACCATGACCCCTACCACCTGGACAGGCGTAATTTTTTCCCTGAAAAACACCCATGATATCAAAATGATCATGGCCGGCATGGCGGTCTGCATCAGCGCCACATTGATGGCGGTGGTGGTGTGAGCCGCCGTATAGAGCAGCGAATTGAAGCAGGAAATCCCCAGAAAAGAGAGCAGCAGCAGCCATTTCCAGGACTGCATGGCTGTTTTCCAATCCTGCTTCACCCGGGTCCCCGCGAAAGGAAACAGGATGGCAAACGCAATGAACCAGCGCCAGAAGGCGAGACTGATGGGAGGCACCACATCCACGACGCCGCGTGCCAGCACGGCGTTACCGGCCCAGCACAGGGGCGGGACCAGCAGCAGGGCATAGGGTAGAAAAGCGGAAATTTTCCCGCCGTCTTGTGAAAGCGGTTTTGACATGGACCGATTTACTCCTTTCAGATACCCGCTTGCAGGGGTTTCCCCCCCTTTTTTGATTCTCATAAATTAATCAAAATCAAACCCTGATGCATGTCGTTATTACCATAGAAAACTTCGCCTGTCACCCAATCGACCGGATTGCTTTGATCCGGTTAAGCGTATCCTATAAAGAAAGTGTATGCTTACTGGATTTTCTCATGTTTTCGTTGACGAATAAATAGAAATCACCTATGTTTTCGGTCTAGGGAAAATTTATTGAACCCCAATTTAAGGAGGCATCCATGAACAAAAAAGCTATGACAATTTTTATGGGAGTACTTTTCTTATTCTGCCTGAGTGCCATTCTGGTGAGCCAAGGAACAGCCAACGCATCGGAAGCGCGGATCATCCGGATTATGGGTGGCGAAAGCTATAATGTCAAAGGCATACGTCTGGAACCTGAAATTCTGGCCGTCTCACCCGGCAGCGTGGTAATCTGGAACAACTGGGCACGCGCTTATGAGGTAAAGATAATATTTGAAGATGGTAAAGTCTGCGATGACGTCTCGGATGCTGAAACCGGCTTCAAAATGGACTCGAAAAACTGTTACGTCACCACCTGGATTAAACTGGGCGGAACAACCAGCCTGCGATTTAACGAAAAAGGCACCTATAAATACACCGTCGAAACCCCCGGCGGCATCAAGGGCAAAGGGGAAATCCAGGTACAATAGTCCTACCCGCGGCGGCCGTAATCCATGGAAAATCAGCATTCGTGCTCTCCATGGATTGCAGCCGCTGTTGTTCCCGGGTCTTTCACCTCCAAACATCACGATCCCTTAAACCGGCAAGGCATTCGCCCATGCAAAAATGGATTCGACATATACTGTCCGTCTTTTTCTTCGGAATAATCATTCTTCCGGGTTTTTCAGGTTATTTCGCCGACGCTTTTTCCAACCGGAACGCCGTCCTTCGGAAAGGGAATCTTTTTCCAGACCTACCCCTGAAAATGTTCAGCGACCCCAAAGATCCGGAGTACCTGGAAACGAAGGGGAACCCCTCTTTTCATCTGAAAGACCTCAAAACGGACCTGGTTCTGGTCGAAATCATGAATATCAACTGCGGCAGCTGTCGAAAACAGGTCCCCGCATACAACAAGCTGTACGAATTGATAGAGGCAAACCCCCATATTCAGGGCAAAGTCAAAATAATATCCATTGCCTCAGGCAATCAGGACAAGTATATCCAGTTGTACAGGAAACACTTCAAGGTTCCCTACCCGGTGATTGAAGACCCTGAATATAAGGTATATGACGCCGTTGGAAGAACGCCGACGCCCCTGGCGATATACGTGAAAATTGATCACAAAAACAACAGAGGTATCATCGCCGACACCCATTTGGGATTCAATGAGGATTACCGGCAGATTTATGAGCACATTCAATCCCTTTTGAAGGAAGACGTTCCGACCGTTCAGATAAGGGCTGACGCAACCGCAATCAAATCGGATCATCCGGACACAGCGTTTCCGGAAACAAAACTGCTTGCGGTGATTGTACAGGCGTTTTTCAAACACGCCGAGGGGTTTACGAGCATTAAGCAGGTGGACCTTGACAAGAATGAGATCCTATACACCAGCAAAGGGCATAAGGGCACTTCGGAAATCCGTCTTTTTGCACGGGTCGTGAGCCGAAAAATCCCTTGCGATCTCTGTCATGATGCACATTTTATCTATATTTTCGATCACACCGGAAAGATTCTGGAGTTTATCCCCCTGGAATTGACCAAGTACGGCAACGAGCCCTGGGATGAAAAAGACATTCAAAAAATGCGACAGCAGGTTGTTGGAAAGTATGTTTTCAATCCTTTGCCGTTTGATTCCCAGGTCGATGCGGTTACATCCGCAACCATCACTTCGTCTGTTCTCATCAACAGCATGAACCAGGGACGTTCCCTTTTCAAAAAATTAAAAGAGAAAGGTTTAATCTGAACCCCTTACGTTCCGGAAATCCTCCATAAGAAAAGGTAAAAATGAACCCAAAAGACTTGGATGAAGGGACGTCTGTTACACCCGATTATGACCTCCTCTTGAAAATTGCAAAGACGCGAATGCCGTTCGGCAAATATGCCGGCCGTTATCTGGTGGATCTTCCCGAACCCTACGTGGTATGGTTTTCACAAAAAGGCTTTCCGTCGGGGGAACTGGGCGTCATGTTGCGCTCGGTTTACGAAATTAAAGTGAACGGGCTGGAATATCTGTTAAAAAAACTCAGGAAATTTTGAAAATAAGGGGCGGGTAACCCATGATCAAAAAACAACCTTACGGCCATACCTTGAAAGAACAGCTCAAAGCCAATGCCAGGGACAAACTCCATCATTTTATCCTGTCAGGCGGCATGATCAGGGGGGCCATTCTACACGGAACACGCATGGTCAATGAAATGCGGGCCAACCATGAACTGGGGATTCTGGAAACCCTGGTACTGGGACATGCCTACATGGGGGCCGCTTTGATGTGCGCCGGCCTCAAGGGGGATGAACGGATCAGCCTGAAAATAGACTGTTCGGGTCCCATCAAGGGCCTTCTCGTGGAAGCCAACGCTTTCGGAGAAGTCCGGGGATTTTTAAAAAATGTTCCCATCCCCATCGACAAACCGCTTCAAAACTTCGATCTTTCTCCCTTTTTCGGGGCCGGTTTCCTGTCGGTCACCAAAACATTCAGGGACGCGAAACAACCCTTTACAGGCCAGGTGGAACTCTTGTACGGCAGCATTGCCAAGGATCTGGCATACTATTACCTCAAATCCGAACAAACCCCTACGGTCTTTAACCTGAGCATCAAGTTTGATTCCGAGGGAAATGCGATCGGCGCCGGAGGCCTGTTTTTGCAGGTCATGCCCGGCGCTGATGAAGCCGTCATCGACAATCTCGAAGCCATGGCGGCGGATCTGCCGTCAATCGGTTCGGCATTCGCGGATGGCGAAGCGCCTGAAGCGTTGGTCTCAAGTGCTTTCAAGGATCTGAATCCCCAATTTCTAGGGGATCACCGGATTGAGTTCATGTGCCACTGCAATCATGACCGGGTTAAACGGATGCTGGCCATGCTTCCCATGTCGGACCTGAAGGATCTGGCTGAAAACGGCCCTTTTCCCATGGAGATCAATTGCCGGCACTGCGCAACGCCTTATCAGTTCAATCAAGAGGATATCGACGGAATAATGGCCGGGGTCAAGCCCTGAATTTCCTTGACACTGTCTCCGGATCAGTGGAAGCTTTGACATGTTCACGGTTGGGTGATGGCCAATCAAAGTACCGTTGACCTACAAACTGATTTTCGATATGCTCTCTGTCAAAAAATGTCTCATCATCAGGAACTTGCCCATATCAAAATGGAGATGAGATGTCATGAACTACACTGAATTTATGGCGGTAGTTGAAAACAGGCGGAGCGTCAGATCTTTTAAACCCGATCCCGTGCCGCGGGAAATGATAACCCGGGTGGTTGAAGCCGCCAAGCTGGCGCCCTCCGGAAACAATACCCAGCCCCTGGAAATCGTAGCCGTCACCGACAGCGCGCTTATGGCTGAAATAGAAAATATGATGGGCCAAGCATTCATCCCCGCCTACACGCAGCGGTTTAAAGCCCCTGCCATGCTGGTGGTATTGGGAGACCCGAGGTTTTGCGCCGCCTACCCTAAAGGCCCCGGCGTTCCGGAAAGAATTTTTCACGCCAGTATATGCCTCGCCATCGAGAATATGTTTCTGGCGATCACGGCTCAAGAACTCGGCAGCCTCTGGAAAGACGTGGCGCCCCTTTCTGCCGTGAAAATCAAGGATCTGTTGAAAATCCCGCAACTTTTTCAAGTCATCGTGGTCATGCCCCTGGGATTTCCAAAAAAGGATGATATCGAGCCGAGGCCCAAACGGGATATCCCCCTTCATTTCAACACCTATGATGAAACAAAATTCGCGGACGACGACAGTATCGATCGGATCATCAAACAATATTGTCGGGTCAAGGAACTGGGCAGCATCCGTTCCCTGTGATGAAAATCGGAGAGAAATTGCGGGTTGAGGAGGACACTCATGTCCAAGTATGTCATAAGACTGCTCAGTTTGCTCTTTTCAGTCGGACTGTTGATAATCTTAAATGCCTGCGCCATGGTAGGGACCCGATTTTACAAAGCCCAAAGCCGATGTGGCTCCGGAGTGGTCTGAATCCGGGGATGCTCGGGTCCGAAAGGCGCCGCCCGAATATGAAAACTGGTGGCGTGTTTTTGATGACCCGATACTGGAAAGCCTTGTTAAAACCGCCTATGAACAGAATTTGCCGCTTCGCATTGCAGGGGTGCGGGTCCTGGAAACCAGAGCGCTCCTGGGGGTCGTGGTGGGCGAATTTTATCCCCAGTCTCAAAACGGTTTGGGTGGCCTGGAATATAATCGCATCAGCGGTAATTCCATTGAACTGTGGCCTCCGGGACAGGATAATCCGGGGCTTGGCTACACCCGTGGGAATCTGGGCGTGGGCGCAAGTTGGGAGCTTGATTTCTGGGGTAAATTCCGTCGCGCCATTCAGTCGGCGGACGCCGATCTGCTGGCATCAGTTGCCGCCTACGATAGTGTTCTGGTGAGCCTGACGGCGGATGTTGCCCGGACCTATGTGATCATACGGGTTTATGAGGACCGGCTGCGGATTGCGCATGAGAACCTGACACTGCAGAGGGAGGGCCTGCGCATTGCTCAGGCCCGGTTTGATGCGGGCGACACGAGCGAACGGGACGTTCAGCAGGCCATTACCCTGTTGGCCGGCACCCAGGCTCAGATTCCGTTCCTGGAAACCGGGCTTCAAAAGGCGCGGCACGCCCTCTCTATTCTCCTGGGAATGCCGCCCGGCCGGCTCAAAGACCGGTTGAACGGAAGGCGGGGGATTCCGCATGCCCCGCTGGATATTGCCGTGGGGATTCCGGCGGAGTTGCTGCGCCGGCGGCCTGACATCCGCAACGCCGAGTTGCAGGCCGCAAGCCAGTGTGCACGCATCGGTGTGGCCAAGGCCGATCTTTATCCCGCTTTTTCCTTAAACGGCGCCTTTGGGTTTGCCGCAACCAACGCGGGAAGCGCCAGTGTGGGAGATATCTTTGACTGGAGCAGCCGCATTGCCACGTTTGGCCCCACTTTTCAATGGAATATTTTAAACTACGGCCGCATCACCAATAACGTCCGCGTTCAGGACGCCCGGCTGCAAACGCTCATTTTAAACTATCAGGAAACGGTTCTCAGGGCTCAGCAGGAAGTGGAAGACGGTCTTGTGGAATTCCTAAAAGCCCAGGAACGGATCGGTTTTCTCGGCAAGAGCGTGGATGCGGCCAAGCGTTCCGCGGAGCTCGCACTCATGCAGTACCGGGGTGGCAGCGCTGATTACACCACGGTTATTTTAGCCCAGCAGTCGCTGCTGAGCGAGCAGGACCGTCTGGCCGGAACCCGCGGTGAGGCGCCGCTGGGGCTTGTATCCGTGTACCGGGCCCTGGGGGGCGGATGGCAGATTCGGGAAGGAAAACCCTTCGTGCCGGAGGATATCAAGTCGGTGATGATGGAGCGCACCAATTGGGGGGATCTTTTCACTGACCCCCTGGAACTGCCGCCTTCCCCGGAAAGCGGAACGTCAGTATTGCGGTCTCCGGACTGGTAAAAAGGCGGGTTCCGGTTGAGGGTTTTCAACAAAAAACTGGGTAGGGTCAGGAAACCGTGACCCGATCCCCCACATTCAGGCTTTTCGGTGGCGCCACCACGACGGGATCCCCCTTCTTGAGACCTTTGGTAATTTCCGCCTCTTTGTCATTGATGATTCCCAGCGTCACCGGCACGAGGATCGCCTTGCCGTTTTGAACGGAAAAGACCTGCCACTGCTGTTTGTTTCCACGAAAGAGAGCGGTTCGGGGAACTTTCAAAGCACCGTTTTTTTCGTCCGTGTAGATGCGCACGCGGACCCGATATGCCAACCCCAGGGTGTGCCCCTTCTCCTCCCATTGCTTAAATGTTTCGGGATCGAAGGAAATGATCACGGGCACCCGCTGCTGATCCACCCCCAGAGAAGAGACTTTGGTGAAACCGGCCGGTTTGACGCGTTTTACGCTGCCGCGAATGGGAATGGCGCCGATGGACGGTCCGTAAACGTCCACGGGGTTGCCGGGTCGCACGGCGACCACGTCCTGGCTGAGAATGTCGGCGGTTACTTCCAGATCCCCCATGACGCCGATTTCCAGCAGCAGGGTTCCGGCAGCGAGGTATTCTTCATTTTTCACCAGACGACGAAGTATCATGCCGTTTACAGGGCTTTTTATGCCGGCTCGCTGAAGGCTGCGGGCGGCCAGGTCCCTTGCGGCCCTGGCCCCGGCCAGACGCTGTTTCAGTACGGCCCCTTCCAAATGTTTTCGGCCCAGAAGTTCCTGAACATAGCGGGGAAACAGGTCCACCACCGCCGCAATGGCCCAGGTGGCCCGGCTCATGAAGCGAGCCGAGGCCACCTGGCTTTCGGCCTGGCCGTAATCACGCTGTGCCCGTTGCAGTTTTTCTTTGGATGAGGCCCGCTGTTTGACCAGTTTTTCCTCCATCTCCACGAGCCACCCGGCGTACTTCTGTTCCGCTTCGTTGGTGCGAACCAGTTCGTTCGACGCTTTTCCGGTGGCGTTTAGTGCGGCAATCAATTTTTTGGATTCCACCAGTGCGGTATTTTCAATCTTGTCGTAGGCATTGACGGCGATCTGGGCCTCAATCCCGTTAATCTCTGCCTCGGCAAGCTCCAGGGTGGACTGAAAATCAGCCGTATCCATTTTGGCCACCACCTGTCCTTTTGAGACCGCCTGGCCCGCCTCCAGGGTGATGGGAAGGATACGGCCACCCTGAGGCATGGTGATCTTGTACACCAGGGGAAGGGTGGTCATGGCACGGTCTTCCACCCATGCGCGGATTTGTCCTTCGGTCACCTTCACCGTCTGAACCGGTGTGCCCGAATGCATTTCCGAATAGCCATAGAAGCCAATCAGCAAAATGACGATAATGCCCCCGATGATCCATTTGATATGCTTCTTCATGATGATTTAAACCTCCCGGAATATCGCGTTGTTCTTTTATTCTTTCATGCTGAGTGCATTTTCCCAGTCCAACTTCCTGATGGCCCTTCGAACGAAAAAGTGCGCCCCCAAAATAAACACAAACGAGAGGACTACCGTTTTGATCCAGCTCACAGGCTCAACGATAGTGGGAACCGCATACATGTCATTGGTGTACTGGCTATTGATGCTCCACAGAAGCCACCATCCCAGGGGCAACCCCAGAATGGCGCCAATGCCGTATTGAATCATGTTTTCTCTTAGAAACATGGCCCCGATTTCACTGGGGCGGTATCCCAGAACGCGGAAGGTGGCAATCTCCCGGGTCCGTTCCATGATGCCGATCAGAGAGCCGTTCAAAATGGCTCCGAAAAAAATGACCGCCCCGAAAAGTATCAGCGGATAGACCATCTGGCCCAGCTTGTTCACAAAGGTGTTTTGAAGCACCTGTCTCTGAAAGCGGGTCTCCGCGTAATTGGCCAGATCAGGCCAGGACTTGATTCGGCGCAGAAATGTGCCCGCGTCCTCAGGAGCGGGATGACCTTTAAGCTGCATTTCGGAAACCGCCCCGGCCTCACTGATCTGACGGTTCAGATAGTCATAATCGGCATAAACGCATAACCCGAAGAGGCTGTCGATAAGGCCTGTTACCGGAAGTTCCACCGGCCGTTGCAGGCCCTGGGTGGGCACGACGCGAACCCGGTCTCCCAGGGAAAGCCCCAGTTCCGTGGCCAGCCGTTTCGCCATGATCAGACCGGTTTCAGGGATCGTTACAAGGTTTCCCGATTCGCCGCGGGGCGTGGTCAGTTGCGCATCATGTACCAACCCCTGAATCACTCCCTTTTTTTCGTGATTCCCGTTCTGGAACCGGCAGGAGACATTCAGCACCGGTTCCGCGGCTGTGATCCCCGGCAATTCCCAGGTCTCCAGGAGTGCGCCTGGTCCCCGGTCGTTTCGAAGGGTCAGGATATAGTCTGCATGATCCACCAGATCAAAACGGAAATTCACCATATACTGAAGGGAGTCCATGGTCCCAAAAGTCACCAGTACCAGGGCAGCTCCCATGGCGGCCGAAAAGATGGCGGTCACGGTCCGAGCTTTGTTTCGAATGAGATTTCGAAGGACGATTTGCTGCTGAAACCCCAGTCGGCGCCAGAGCCCCGTCCATGCTTCCAGAAAGACCGCACCCCCACCGGATGGAGGTGGGGGCCGCATGGCCTCGGCTGGGTTGAGATTCAGCACCGTTCGAATGCCCTTGAGGGATCCGATGACGCCGAACAGGAGCGCGATGATCAGGGCCGTCAGATTGAGGTCCGGATAAAAGTGGTTGGTCAGATGTGGGAAATCAAAAAACGAACGATACTGAACGGTCATGGCGCCGGCTATCCAGTACCCTAACAGGCAACCCAGCAATGCACCGCAGATGCCCACAAAAACGCCGAATTGAACAAAGTGACAGAAGATCTCCCGGTTGCCGTACCCCAGGGCCTTGAGGGTTCCCACAATGGTTCGCTGTTGCTGGGCCAGTCGGCTCATGAGGACGTTCAGCACCAGAACCGCCACCAGCATGAAAATGGTGGGCATAAAAAAAGAAATGGTGCCCAGTCCCGACAGTTCGCCGGAGAGGTTCAGATTGGAGGCCTGCAGGCTCAAAGGGGTAATGGCAAAAAGTCCGTACGGCGCCAAGCGGCGCCTCAGCTCTTTAAACAGGGGTTCGGTGTTATTTTCCGCCTCTTGAGACAGCAGGCCCACCAGGGAGTTGCAGGCCCCATGGAACCCAAGGGTGTCCTCACCAAATCCCCGCTTTACATAAAAAACCCCGTAACGGGAGGGTTCCGGGGCGATGGCGCCGGGCGGCATCATGTATACGTATTCAGAACTCATGGCGGTTCCCACCACAAAAAGAGGTTTTCTCTGTCCGTTCATGATGAGATGAATGGTATCCCCTTCGTGAATATTTCGGGCCTGTGCAAAGGCTTCGGATACGATCACTTCATCCTGGCGGCGGTCTGTGAAATAAGTGCCGCTTCGAACGAGAATGCCGTTGATCACGGGAGAAGGCGCCTCCGGCAGGGTCAGGAGGGTGCCGCTCAAAGGCTCTTTCACCCCTTCCAGGTCCACGATGACCTGAAAAGAGATTCGCGCCCGTAACGCTGATATGCCGGGAAGGTTATCCAGAAGATTCAGCTCGGTCACCGGCATTTTCTTGAGGTCGACCCAGAAATCCGCCATGCGGCACTGCCCATAGTAGCTGTTTCGAGCCATTTGAAGGTTGTTGGAGGTCCCCATCATCCCAACGAGACAGCACACCCCCAGGGCTACGATGAGGATGACGGCGATGAGCATTCCTTTGGTCTGCCACAAATCCCGTCTCAGTTTTTTATTGAGAATGTTCACCAGGTGATCTCTTCCGCTTTTTTTCGCACCTTGTTGTCACGGGCCGTGATGCCCTCCATGGTGAGGTGGAGCACTCGGTGGCCCATCGCCGCAATGGGCGCAGCATGGGTAATAATGATGATGGTGGCGCCTATCTGCTCATTGAGCTGATTCAGAAGGCCCAGCACCCGTCTTCCGGTGGGAGCATCCAGCGCGCCGGTGGGTTCGTCGCACAGCATGATGGCGGGCCGTTTGGCCAGGGCCCGGGCAATGGAAACCCGCTGCTGCTGTCCCCCTGACATCTGTGCCGGGAAATGGCCGGTCTGATCCGCCAGATCCACCAGTTTCAGGGCTTCAGCCGGGTTCATGGGGTCTGCCGCAATCTGAGTCGAAACCTGTACATTTTCAAGGGCCGTGAGGGTAGGGACCAGGTTGTAGAACTGAAAGACGAAGCCGATTTTGCGGCGGCGGTACTCGGTGAGCTGCCGATCGGTCATGGCGGCCAGGTTTTTTCCATCCACCCAGACTTCACCGGATGTGGGTTGTTCAATGCCACCGATAATGTTCAGCAAAGTGGTCTTTCCCGCACCGGAAGCACCCAGAATTACCGTAAGCTGCCCTCTGAGAATTTCGAGGTCGATGCCCCGCAGAACGTTCACTTCCACTTCACCCATCTGGTAGGTTTTGTGAATCTGGCGGCATCGAACCGCGACATCGCTCTGTTGTTCTTGAACCATTATTCAAAATCTCCGGCCAGTCCTTTGTTCCGTTGGTTTTGCCTGGAAACGTATCACATTATTTTCACCTTCACTCTTGGAAATAGGCAAAAAACGCGCCAATGTCAAGGTGGATAAGATAGCAATGATTTTGTCTGGTACTACGACGATGATGGACCATGGATTCAGGAACCTACTGGAAAGGCTGAGCGCCTGATAATCATGAATGCAACCACTAAGGACGGTTCGTTTCCCGGTGCCAAGGTGACTTTCAAGAGCACTCGAAAAACAGGTGACTATCATGGCCAATAGAATTCACCCATATAAAAGGATGAAGGCTGCACAACAACTCCTCACCGGAAAAACCCGCCTGCCGGGGTTTACAGAAAAGAAGAACGGTTAACCCCAGACCTCTCATACGCTTCCTAACCAAGTCCTCCTCAGTCCCTTTAAGGGCAGGCTTTCGGTGAGGGCTGTTGGCACTCATACCAACGCCCCATTGATTTCGTTTTTTCATGGGTCGGAACTAACATGTTATTCAGATTGAAACGCAGTTCCGTTGAAATCGCCGACGGCGTGCGGCAGCTCATCACCAACCAGGAAGATGTTTCAGGCGCCGGCGCCAAACGGTCGTCGTGAGTTTTCAGCCTTGTTGACATTGTGATATTACGGGTTTGATCACAGTTTTTTCTACTGTTAACCGATAACCTGAGCGGTTACTCGCTAACTTCCGGCATCTCCAGGGTGATTTTCCCGAACCTGCCTTTTCTGAAATCCCCCAGAACGATGCGCGATACACGCATATGGTCAATATTTTTATTTTTGCTGAGACAACCCCTTTTAAAGGCAATTTTTTCAAGCATTTCAAAAGGGGTTTGGTCATGGACATGGATTTGATACTGTTTCTCCAGCTTTTCCGGCGCAAGCTCAATCAACTTTTTCAACAATGTAATGGAAAGGGTTTCCATATCCAGCACCTCATCCTTTATGGCGCCGATTAAGGCCAGATTTTCAAAGGTTTCTTCATCCTCCCTGGGCCACAGAATTCCCGGCGTGTCCAAGAGTTCCAAATGCCTGTGGGTCGTCACCCTTTGTTTGACTTTTGTGACGCCCGGCTTGTTGGCGATTTTGGCCTTTTTCTTTCCGGCGATGGCATTGATAATGGTGGATTTTCCCACATTGGGAATACCCACGACCATGGCCGTAACGGCCTTTTGCCGATCTCTGATATCGTGCAACTTGGACGATTTCGACCCTAGAACATCGTGGGCCGATTTGATAAGTTTTTTGATACCACTTCCTTGAACCGCGCTGATCGTAACAGCTTTAATGCCCTGTTCTTCAAAATGGGCGACCCATTTTCCGTCGCTGACATCGTCACTTAAATCACACTTGTTTAAAACCACGATTTTCGGTTTTTCCCTGGTAATCAAATCAATCCGTTCGTCCCGGCTGCAAAAGGGAATTCTGGCATCCAGGATTTCAAAAATGACATCCACGGATTTCAAGCTTTTTCGCAAAAGCGCCTCCGAGGATCTCATGTGTTTGGGAAACCAGTTGCTGTTCATCATATAAACCTATGGGTTAGAGTTTTCTAATGTGGGGGATTAGAACACATTCCAGCGTCAATCGCAATGAATCCGATACTCAAACCGTAAGGTTAAAAATCCATTCAAATTAAAGTTGCCAAAAACCATGATGATTTGGTATTAATAACGCTATGTAAAACCTTTTTTTCCCATGCAACAAAAGCTTAATTACCCTTGTGCCGGCATAATCTAAAACAGCACCCATGCGGAATCGTATCTTACTATGAAACCACACGACCCTAAAAACGGCACTGCACAATCACAAGTTTGCGAGCTTTCTTTCGACCGTTCTCCCGAAAAAAGGCTTCTATTAACCCTTTCCGGAAGCTGGACCCTCAAAACCAAACGTCCCTCGGCAGACCTTGTAAAGGATGAGATGGCCGCTGAAACCCTTGAAATTGCCTTTAATGCAACGGAAGTTACGAACTGGGACAGCGGTTTTCTCATATTCCTGGTGCAGGTGATCGACCTCGCTTCAAAACAGGGCGTCCGCATCGACCAA
The DNA here is from genome assembly GCA_963664475.2 of Desulfatiglandales bacterium. GTDB lineage: Bacteria > Desulfobacterota > DSM-4660 > Desulfatiglandales > Desulfatiglandaceae > NaphS2. The sequence goes on along the minus strand of CAXXXE010000007.1, from coordinate 1,146,387 downwards.
AACGGCCTGCCGGAAGGGGCCAAAAAACTCCTGGATCTTGCGGCGGTCGTACCCGAAAAAAAGGGAGCACGAAAAAAAGCCCAAACCGAATCCTTCCTTTTCAGCGTCGGCACCGAATCCATGGCGTTTTTTCGCGCCTCCGGTGAAGCGCTGGCCTTTGTGGGAGAAACCTTCACCGCATTTACCGGATTTCTGGCGGGCAAGGCTCGCTTTCGCCGCTCTGATCTGGCCCGAATACTTCAGGACTGCGGCATTGAAGCGCTGCCCATCGTTTCCCTGATCAGCCTGCTGGTGGGGCTGATCCTCGCATTTATAGGGGCTGTTCAGTTGATGATGTTCGGCGCACAGATATACGTGGCCAACCTGGTGGGCATTGCCATGGTTCGGGTCATGGGCGCCGTTATGGCCGGCATCATCATGGCAGGACGAACAGGCGCCGCCTTTGCCGCCCAACTGGGCACCATGCAGGTAAACGAAGAGATCGATGCTTTTAAAACCATGGGTATCTCCCCCATGGAATTCCTGGTATTGCCGCGAATACTGGGACTCACCCTCATGATGCCCCTGCTGTGCCTCTATGCGGACCTTATGGGAATCCTGGGAGGATTTATCGTCGGCGTGGGTATGCTGGATTTGAACATGATGGAATATTACAACCAGACCAAGGCATCGGTCACCCTGAACGACCTCTGGATCGGCCTGTTCCAGAGCGCCGTCTTCGGCATTTTGGTTGCCTTGTCCGGATGTCTGAGAGGAATGCAATGCGGCCGCAGCGCCTCCGCGGTGGGGGATGCGGCCACCTCGGCGGTGGTAACCGGCATTGTGCTGATTATTGTCGCCACTGCCGTCATCACGGTCATCACGAATGTACTGGGCATTTAAATTTTTCACGGAAAACTCCCATGAAAAAGTAACCCACGGTTGAGGAGACCAAGAATCGATGAATACAAAGGCAAGCAAGACCCTCATCGGCGCTTTTGTGGTCGGCGCGGTGATCCTCATCGTCGCCGGACTCCTGGTATTCGGCGGCGGGAAATTCATGAAAAAAACACAGGAGTTTGTCCTTTTTTTCGAGGGCTCCGTCAAGGGATTGAGCGTAGGAGCCCCGGTGTTGGTGGGTGGCGTACAAATAGGCTCTGTCAAAAGCATCCGTGTTGAGTACAACCCCAACACCCTGATCTTTTATGTGCCCGTCATCATAGAAGCGCAGCCGGACAAAATCAGGTTAATCAAAGGTGAACGCATGCCCATGGATAAGATGCTGCCGCTGCTCATTAAACGGGGATTGCGGGCCCAACTGACCATGGGCAGCCTGATCACGGGCCAGCTCATCATCGAACTGGACTATTATCCGGATACCCCCATCAAACTCATTGGGCTCAACAAAGAATACCCTGAGATACCAACCATTCCGTCCACATTTCAAGCTATTTTCGATACGCTTAAAAACCTGCCCTTGCAGGACACCCTGGAAGGGCTCATGTCCACGGTCAAGGCTCTCGAAAACATTCTGAAATCACCCGAAATCCCGGAGATTCTCCATTCCACGAATCTGGCGCTTTCAGATGCCCGCCGATTGATCAATGATGTGGACAGGCGCGTGGGTCCCCTGGGGGACAGCCTTGATGATGCTCTGGCGGAATACAAAAAAATCGCCACCACCGTAAATGCACAGATAGACCCTCTGATGGTCAATGCCAATCATACCGTTGCCGATGCCCGCACCCTGGTCAAAAACATGGATAAAAAGCTGGAAACACTGGCCACCAAAATCGCCAGGGGGCTTGCCGCATCCCATGAGGCCATGGATCAGGCCAGAGAGACCCTGGAAGTCCTTCAGAGTCGACTGGGAAAGGATTCGCCACTTCTAAACCAGCTTGACAACACCCTGCGGGAGTTCTCGGAAATGGCGCGATCCATCCGCTCCCTGGCCAATTACCTGTCGCGCCATCCCGAAGCCCTGCTCCGGGGAAAAAGCGACCCTAACCGGAGGTAGCGTATGCGTCTTTTATTTGCCCTTCTTAAAACCCTTTTTTTAATCTTGTTATGCCTCCCCCTGGGATGCGCCAACAGTCCCCCCACCAAATTCTATCTGTTGAGCCCACTGCCTCCTCCTGAGACTGAATCCGGCATAGCCTATAACCAGGCGCCCATTACCATCCGAGTCGACGCGGTAACCATTTCAGGGTATCTGGACCGACCTGAGATTGTCACCCGGGTCAGTGAAAATGAAATCCACCTGGCGGATCTAAACCAGTGGGGAGAATCCCTGAGGGATAACCTCACCTGCATACTGGCACTGAATCTCTCCCGCCTGCTTCCGACGGGAAGTTTCGCCGTTTTCCCGTTCAAGTGCCCCACCACGGTGGCTTATCAGGTAAGCGTGGAAATTGTTCAAATGGACGGCAGTCCGGATGGAGAAGTCCATCTGATGGCCCAGTGGTCGATTCTTAAGGGAAAAGACAGCCAAGTCCTGGAAACCCGCAACTCACGGTTCAAAAAATCCGGCGTAATGCCCGGCTATGGAGCACTGGTGTCGGCCCAGAGTCGGCTGGTTGAGGCCTTGAGCCGTGAAATCGCCGAGAGCATTCAGACACATCTTGAATAAGATGTCATTATTTTTGGAATCGTAACCATGTCGGAAAAAACATCCGCCATCACCACCCAAAACCTTGAAATTGCGTATGGCGATTTCGTCATCCAGCGCAACCTCAACTTTTCCGTCAAAAAAGGCGACATTTTCGTCCTCATGGGGGGCAGCGGATGCGGGAAAACCACGGTAATGCGGTGTTTGACGGGACTCAAGGAACCCTCAAAGGGGCAGGTTTTCCTGGGGGATATCAACTTCTGGGAAACGGACCAGACCATCCGGGATCAACTGGCCCGCAACATCGGCATTGTTTACCAGAGCGGGGCACTATGGAGTTCCATGACACTGACTGAAAATATAGGGTTGCCCCTGGGGGAATTTACCAGCCTCACGCCACGTGAAATCGCAGAAGTGGCCTCACTCAAACTTGCCCTGGTGGGACTTTCGGGCTTTGAGGATTATTACCCTTCGGAAATCAGCGGCGGCATGCGAAAACGGGCGGGGGTCGCCCGAGCCCTGGCTCTGGACCCGGAATTTCTTTTCTTTGATGAACCCTCGGCAGGGCTGGACCCCGTGACCTCTTCCCTGCTGGACGACCTCATTTTGGAACTTCGGGACAGTCTGGGAACCACCATGGTCATGGTCACCCACGAACTGCCCAGCATTTTTTCGGTGGCGGACAACTGTGTGTACCTGGATGCGGAAACAAAAACCATGATCGCCGCGGGCGACCCCAAGCGTCTGCTGACGGAATGCAAAGATCCAAAAGTGCATGCATTCTTGACCCGGGGCGGCAAAAACAGAACCGGATAGCGTAATGGTTTACTGTTAAAGGAGGAAAAGGATGCGAAAAACAACCATATGGGCCACTTTGATTCTTTTCGGGATAATTTGTAACATCGGGATCACACCGTCCCGGGTGGATGCGAAAACCCGGTTTGTCACCATCGGCACCGGCGGGATTACGGGGGTCTATTTCCCAACGGGTGGCGCCATCAGCAGGATGATCAACGATCAGCGCAAGACATACCACATCCGTTGCACCGTGGAATCCACGGCCGGGTCCGTTTTTAACGTCAATGCCGTTATGGGGGGGGATCTGGATTTCGGCATCGTACAATCGGACCGACAGTACCAGGCGGTGAACGGCAAAGCGGAATGGAAGGCAGCAGGCCCCCAAAAAGACTTGAGGGCCGTTTTCAGCATTCACCCGGAAGCTGTTACCCTGGTAGCGGCCCAGGATGCCGGCATAAGGACCCTCAACGATCTTCGGGGCAAACGGGTCAATATCGGAAACCCCGGTTCCGGACAGCGACAAAACGCCATTGACGCCCTCTCGGCGGCGGGCATCGATTACCAGAAAGACCTTCACGCCGAACAGGTCAAAGCATCGGAAGCAGCAGGCCTCCTTCAGGACGGCCGCATCGATGCTTTCTTTTACACCGTGGGGCATCCCAGCGGTTCCATCAAGGAAGCCACCGCGGGGAACAGAAAAGTACGGCTTATCCCCATCACCAATACGTCGACCCTCCTTGACCGATACCCCTATTATGCACCGGCCGTCATCCCCATCAAATTCTATCCCGGAACCGATAACGAATCAGACGTCCCCACCTTCGGGGTGAAAGCCACCTTTGTCACCTCCTCAAAGGTCTCGGACGAAACGGTCTATGCCATCACCAGGGAAGTCTTTGAAAACCTGGATCAGTTCAAAAAACTCCATCCGGCCTACGAAGCCCTGACCCCCGAAGGGATGCTTCAAGGGCTGTCCGCTCCCATTCACCCGGGGGCCATGAAATACTATAAGGAAGCCGGCCTCTTAAAATAGGCGAAGCATTAGGCCCTTCCCCTTTACCGGCCCAGGTTATATTGTTTGATTTTTTTGTGGAGGTTGCTCCGCTCGATACCGATGGCTTCGGCGGTTTGAGAGATATTTCCGTTGTACTCATTGAGTTTTTCCTCGATAAAGGCCTTTTCAAACTCGCCCTTTGCCTCCTTGAGAGAATCCAGAGCAAACCCCGGCTCAAGCGCCACCCTCACCGTTTGAGCGTTTCGATTATAGGGCGCCGGAATATCTTCCTTGCGAATGACGTCCCCCGGCGTCATGATCATCAATCTCTCGATGAGATTTTTCAATTCCCTCACATTGCCGGGCCAGTCATATTTTTGCAGCAGCTCCAGGGTCTCGGGGGGGAACTCCTTGGGATCAACCTTGGCACTGAGTGTAAATTCCGACACGAATTCAGTCACAAGACTGGGAATGTCTTCCACGCGCTCCTTCAGCGAAGGAACACGCACGGGAATTACATTCAATCGAAAATAGAGATCTTCCCTGAAGGTCCCTTTTCCAATCTCCGTCTCAAGGTCTTTGTTGGTGGCGGCGATTACCCTGACATCCACCTCAATGGTCTTTGTCCCCCCTACCCGTTCAAACTTCTGTTCTTGCAAAATTCGGAGCGTCTTGGACTGGGCCTTGAGGCTCATATCTCCGATTTCGTCCAAAAATATCGTCCCCTCGTGAGCTGAGTCAAATTTTCCTTTTCTCATGGTGGACGCGCCGGTGAAGGCCCCCTTTTCATGCCCGAAAAGTTCGCTTTCAATGAGATCTTCAGGGATCGCCGCGCAATTCACCTCGATCATGGGTTTTCGGGCTCGACGGCTCAATCGATGAATGGTATGGGCAACCAGTTCTTTGCCCGTACCATTCTCCCCTGAAATGAGAACCCAGGCATTGGTCGGAGCAACGATTCGAATCTGTTCTTTTAACGCTGTAATGGCCTCGCTGGTTCCCACAATATTATATTTGTTTTCGGCCTTGTCCTTCAGGAAATGGACCTCTTCCTCAAGCCGGGAATGCTCCAATGCGTTACTGATGGACAAGAGCAGTTTTTCCAATGACAGTGGTTTTTCGATAAAATCGTAGGCCCCCACCTTGGTCGCTTTGACAGCCGTTTCAATGTTGCCATGCCCCGACATCATGATCACTTGGAGACTCGGATAGAGGGCCTTTATTTTTTCAAGTGTTTCAATCCCGTCCACCCCCGGCATCCATATATCCAGCAGCACCAGATCGGGCATCATTTCTTCAATTTTTCCCAATGCCTCAAGGCCACTCTCAGCACTGGCAACTTCAAAGCCCTCATCGGAAAGTATGCCTTCCATAGATTGTAAAATGCTGGTTTCATCATCGACCACAAGAATTGTTTTGGCCATTGCGTCTGCCTCTCAACTTATTCGGAACACCCCATCATCTCAAGGGCGATTCGGGCGGTTCTTTCCGATGCCCCTCCCCTGCCAAGCTTCGCCTTTACCACTTGAAGCTTGCGAATGGTCTGTTGTCTGAAGGCTTCATCCACCAGAAACCGCTTACCGGCGATGGCCAGCCTTTCGGGGGTCGCCTCATCCTGAAGCAACTCCGGCGCCACCCTTTCTTCCGCCACAAGATTGACCAAGCCCAGATAGGGCACCTTGATCACCCGTTTTGCAACCTGGTACGTCAGGGCCTTCGCCTTATAGACAACCACCATGGGAATGGTCATGATGGCCGTATCCAACGTGGCGGTGCCCGACGTCACCAGGGCCAGATGACACCGACTTAATGCGCTATAGATGCCTTCACGGCAAATCTCTATATCCAGGGCAGTGTTTTCCAGAAATGGGGAAATCCATTCCGAAGAAATGGTTTTCGCGAGAGGCAGGATGAAACGAATACGGGAAAATTCGGTTTTAAGTATTTCGCAGGCTTGAAGCATGACGGGCAGCAGATTTTTAACTTCTTCCCGTCGACTGCCGGGGACCAACGCCACAAGGGGATTGCGGATTGCGGATTGCGGATCGCGGATTGCGGCATCCGCTTTCGGCCGTTCCGTCCTTTTTTCAAAGGCGTCCATCAGGGGATGCCCCACGTAGTCCACCTGTAAACCGGTCTTCCGGAAAAAGGGTTCCTCAAAAGGCAGAATGACCGCCATTCGATCCACCCGTCCGGCGATCTTCCTGACCCTGCCCCGCCGCCATGCCCATACCTGAGGGCTGATATAATAGAGCACCGGAACCTTCAGTCTCTTGGCGATTCGCGCCATATAGAGATTAAAACCGGGATAATCGATAAGAATAATGAGGTCGGGGCGGTGGATTTTCAAAACGTTTTTCAGGATATTGGCGGCCTTTACATGGATGCGAAATTTTCCAAAAGCCTCCATTAAGCCCACCACGGCCAAATCGGAGGCGGAAACAAAACAGTTGACCCCCGCCTGCGCCATGAGGTCTCCTCCGATGCCGCAAAAAACCGCCCCGGGACATAACCGTTTCATGGCATGGACCAGATTTGCGCCGTGCAAATCAGCGGAAGCCTCTCCCGCCACCATCAGAACCAGTCTTTGATCCCTGTTATGTAAAGATGGGCTCGAAATTCTGACAGCCTCGCTCAATCTGATGAATGATACTCAAGGCGACGCTCAGCGCATTTCGCCCATCCTCGCCCGTTACCACCGGTTCGGAACCCTTTTGCACGGCATTCACAAAGGAAGAAATCTCATCGGCCAGAGGATCGCTCGCCTCAAATTTTGCTTTTGTAGTGGCGACTTGCGGAAAATCATGGATGTCTTTTGCCGTTGAATCCAGGTTGATGGCGGTGAGCTGCCGTTTGCCGCAGTCGGCGGAGAAGTAGGCATCCGGCTGAAATACCCGAATTTTCCGCAACATTTTTCCTGAAACACGGCTGGCGGTCAAATTGGCCACGGTCCCGTCTTCAAAAATAAGGCGTACGTTGGCGATATCCGTTTTTTCAGTGATGACCGGCATCCCAACCGCGTGTACCGCCTTCACCTTGCTACGCACCAAGTGCAGGATAATATCCAGGTCATGAATCATCAAATCAAGGACCACATCCACATCAAGACCCCGGGTTGTAAACAGATTCATGCGGTGGGATTCTAAAAAGACAGGATTTTTGAGCAAAGGTTCCAGCTTTTTGATGGCTGGATTAAACCGCTCGATGAGCCCCACCTGCAACACCAGATTCCGTTCACGGGCCATATGGATCAGCATATCCGCTTCTTTCAGGTCATAGGTAATGGGCTTTTCAATGAGCATGTGGACATCGTTCGCCAAAACATCTTTGGCCACATTGAAATGCATCTCGGTGGTTACCGCCAGACTCACGGCATCCACCCGGCAAAGGATATCCGAATGGGTCGTGTGACCCACCGTTTCATACCGGTCTGCAATCTCTTTGACGCGTTCCCCGTCCACGTCCACAACACCCACGAGCTCTACATCAGGCAGGGCCTTGTATTTCTGCACATGAAACTCACCCAGATGCCCCACACCGATCACCGCAACTCTAAGTTTATCCTTTTTCACCCTTGTCTCCTGGAGAACTGTTAGCTATCCTTCAATGGCAACAATCGCAATTTTTTCCCGGTCCGCGGCCTTTATCATCTCCAATTTGTCAAACATCAGCGTCCTGCCCGCCTCAACCGCCAGGACAGCCCCCTTGATCCGCCGCATGACACGAATGGTTTCCATGCCCACGCAAGGCACATCAAAGCGAAGATCCTGTTTGGGCTTACTGACTTTGACCACAACCGCCTTCTCTTTCGCCAGCCCCCCCCCCCGAAGGATCGTGGCATCCGTACCGTCAATGGCCTCCAAGGCCAAAACCGTTTTTTTCCGCACCACAACGCTCTGCCCGATATCCAGCCGACCCAATTCCTTGGCAATCTTCCACCCGAAATGGATATCCGTCCATTCATTTTTGGTGGGCTGCCTTCGGGTCAGACATCCTTCAGGCGCGAGAAGTTCCGGCAAATAAAGGGTAGAACTGACAATCTCCACCCCTTCCTTGGCAAATTCCGCCGTCACCGACCGCAGGATGTCATCGTCATGGAATATGGCCAGTTTGCTCATGATCGCAAGGCCCTTGAGATCAGGACGCATTTCGAACATTTTTTTCTTGGCAATGGACCCCGCCATCAGTGCCTTGCCGACCCCGAATTTCTTGAAAGTCTTGATGAGTTGCCCGAGCTGACCCAGTTTAATCCATACAATCTCATCCACCTTGTCCGCCAAAGCCGCATCCGTTTCACCATGGTGGGCCACGGCCACCACCCGGGTTCCCTGTTTCCTTGCGGCATCCGCCACCAGGAGTGGGAACTGGCCGCCCCCCGCAATCAGTCCGATGGTTTTATCCGGGTCCGACATCAACGAATCACTCCCCGTTTCGACCCCACAAGAAAATCGAGAAGAACCTCCAACTCAGGGATCATCACCAACGCCTCCTTCACCTGCAAGATACCCGCATCCAGTCTTTTATTTTCCCGCCACAAAATACGGTACGCCTTTTTGAGAATATCGATGGTTTCCTGGGAAAACCCCCTTCTTAAAAGCCCCTTCTGATTGACGCCATAGAGTTTGGCCCGGGGCCCCGCGGTTATCATATAGGGGGGGACATCCCGGTCGATCCCCGCTTTAGCGCCTAAAAAAGCATGGGCGCCGATTCTCACAAATTGCTGAACCGCCAGAAAGGCATTCAGGATGGCGTACTCTCCAATATGAACATGCCCGCCCAGGGTGGCGCCGTTACCCAGGATTACCCAATCCGACAGGTTGCAGTCATGAGCCACATGGGCATAGGCCATTAAATAATTATGACTCCCAATGACCGTTTCCCATGCCTCCTTGGTGGTGGCACGATTGATGGTGACATATTCCCTGACGGTATTGTCATTCCCCATAATCAACCGGGTCTCTTCATTCCCGTAGCCGATGTCCTGGGGCGGTGTACCGATGGAAGAAAAAGGATAAAACCGGTTCCTTTCTCCAATGCGCGTATGCCCCTCAATGGCCACATGAGCGCCGATCTCCGTATCCCGACCAATGGAGACATGTTCCCCGATACTGGAAAACGGCCCCACCTTAACCCCCGAAGCAATCTCCGCGCCGGGACTCACCACTGCTGAAGGGTGTATGATTGCGGATTGCGGATTGCGGATTGCGGATTGGTTTTCTAAAATATCATTCATAATCTGATCTTTCATTCAGGTGCTCGGCAAAATACAATTGCGGAGGGTTTCGAATTGGCGAATTTTCCTTTAAAATATTCCGAATTCCGCAATCCGCAATTAACCAATGGTTGCCACCAAAACAGCCTCGGCCACCAGTTGATCCTCCACAAGTGCTTTTCCCGCCACCTTCCAGACCTTTGATCCTGTTCTCAAGGGTTCAATTTCGAATCGAATCTGATCGCCGGGAATCACCGGTTTCCTGAATTTCACCTTATCCATGGCAACAAAACGGATGGGATTTGCATCTTCTCGTTCCATGACGCCGGGGATGGACAAACGCGCCAGAATCCCCCCAACCTGCGCCATAGCCTCAATGATGAGGACGCCCGGCATGATGGGTTCACCCGGGAAATGTCCCTGGAAAAAAGGTTCATTGGCCGTTACATTTTTGATGCCCACAACGCTTTTATAAGGCTCAAGCGCAATAATCCTGTCCACCAATAAAAACGGATAGCGGTGGGGAATAATTTTTGTGATTTCCGAATATGTCAAAGGAAGTTCCATTCGGTCCGTTACTCCTTTCCTGATCCTTCCGTCTCATTTGAAAAAACCGGCCCGCCCTGCGCGCTGAGCCGGTTTTCCAATGCTTTAATTTTTTTCTCAAGACTCCGAAGACGATCATTAAATTGCGGCAGCCGGGCTGTCATGGCCGTAGACTTTAGCCAGACACGGTGATCGATGGCGGGAGACCCGGAAACGATGCCGCCGGGGGGAATTGTTTTGGCCACACCCGACTGAGGTCCCACCATGGCTCCATCTCCAATCTCCGCATGATCGATCACCCCCACCTGGCCCGCAATAATCACGCCCCGTCCCAAACGGGAACTCCCCGAGATCCCCGCCTGAGCCACAATGATGGAGTGTTCGCCGATGACCACATTATGGGCGATCTGAACCAGATTGTCGGTCTTAACACCCTCCTTAATCCAGGTTTCACCGAACGCGGCCCGATCGATACAGTTATTGGCGCCGATCTCCACATGATCGTCAATCCGGACGATCCCGGTCTGTGGAATCTTGACGGAAGCGGCGCCATCTCTTACAAAGCCGAACCCATCCCCTCCGATGGTGGTCCCGGCGTGAATAATGACATCATTTCCAATGATACAATCCCGCAAAACCGTCACATTGGGATGCAAAATGCTCCGTTTGCCGATTTTAACCCTTTCGCCGATAAATACTCCCGGAAACAGAATGGCTCCATCGTCAATTTCAGACCCTTCACCCACATACACCATGGGAAAAATCGACACATCCTCTCCCAAAGAGCAGTTTTTGCAAACAACGGCATCGGAACTCACCCCGGGGTATCGGGCGGGCGGCATGGCAAAAATCGCCGCAATCCGGGCATAGGCCAGTTCCACATGCGCGGTCACCACCTGTAACCCCGGAAATACCGCATTCTTCTCTGAAACCAGCAATGCGCCGGCCCGTGTTTTTTTCAGACCTTCAGTGTACCTGCGATCCGAGAAAAAGGAGATCTCAGAGGGCCCCGCTCGATCAAGAGAGTTGATGCCCGTGACGGCAAAATTTTCATCGCCGATGCACTCCCCCGCCACAATTTCGGCCACTTTTTTTAAAGGTATTTCCACGACGCTTCTTCCCCTATTGCTTCATCTGGTCGTAGGCCTTGATCACCTGTGCGGTGATATCAATGGTATTATCGAAATAAACAAGCCCGACGGTGCCTTGCTCCAGGATAACCGTATAACCTTCTTTTTTGCCGATCTTCTCAACAACCTTTTCAATCTCCTTGCCGACTCTCCGGGTCGCCTCGAATTCCGCATCTTTCATTTGCTGAGTGACTTCACCCACCATATATTTGTAATGACGCGTCAGTTTCCCTAACTCCATTTCCTTATCTTCCTTGGCATCAAGACTCAGCATCATGCTCTGCTTCTGCAAATCTTTTTCCAACTTTTGAATTTGCTCTCTCTCGGCATCCAGCTTCTTTTGGAACCCGTTATACGTTACCTTCAATCCTTCCCGAACCTTCTGAAAATTAGCGGACCGCTGCTGTAGCCGCTTCATATCCAGCACACCGATCTTCACATCCCCGGCAAAAACCGCTGCATACTGCATGGAAAACAAGAACGTTCCGCAAAACAAAATACAAAAAAACTTTTTCATTTCAATCCCCCATCAATTGGTTTTTATTAACTTCATATCGTAAAACTTAAAACCTAAAACTTAAAACCGTGTCTGAACGGCTTTTTCGTTCAGGCACTACATAACGCCACCCATGCTGAATTCCCATTTTCCCGCTCCCTCATTCTCCATCTTATCCAGTTTCCACCCATATTCCAGACGAAGGGGACCCAGCGGCGAATACCATCGCACACCGCCTCCCACCGATTTTCTGAGACCACTGAAATTATAATTTTCGGCGGATGTCCAAACATTACCGGCGTCAAAAAACACAACCCCGACCACCCCCTGCTCCGTGAGCAATGGAAAGCTGTATTCCACGTTATAGCACATCATCTTTTCACCACCGATATAATCGCCGGTCACGGGGTCGACGGGAGAAATGGTCTGATAATCATAACCGCGGACCGTATTAATGCCACCCAGGAAAAACTTCTGATAAACGGAAAGTTTGCCCCGGTCCTCGATATAACCCCATCGACCCTGCACCATAAAAACCGTGTCCCAGAACATGGGGAAAAACCACGCCGATCGCAGACGATACTTGGTAAACTGCTCATCGCCTGCGAGAAAGCCCCCGGCATACTGAACGGATCCCTCGTTGATGGACCCCCGGCTCGTATTAAAGGTTCTGTCCCGGCTGTCCCGGTTCACCAGGAATGTCAGACTGCTGGTCACATTGTTGCCGGTCATATCCAGGAGTGTTTGAGATGCCGAAGAGGAAACATCGCTGATATCGGCGTTGTCATAGCCGTACATGAGGGTTCCGCGGGTATAGTCAAAATAGAGCGGCGCCCCAAGGGAAATCCGAGTGCCGTAACTGGCCCTGGAATAATCCGTATATTCCTGGCTCCACTTATATAAATCAGCCCCCAGGGACAGACGCGTATCAAAGAGCCAGGGCTCCAGAAAACGAATGTCGTATTCCGTGTTTTTCCCGCCGATTCTAGCCGAAGCGCTCAACCGTTGCCCATATCCCATGAAGTTTTCGTCGGAAACCTGAAACGTCACGAATGCGGAATAGGCCGAACTGTATCCGGCGCCCACACTGAATGTCCGCGTGCCTTTCTCTTTCACATCCACATTCAAATCCATCAGGTCGTCGCTGCTGCCCTTTTTGGTATGAAGCTGAACATCCTCGAAAAAACCGAGCCGTTTGAGGTTTTCAGTGCTTCGTTTCAGGTTCTGTCCGCTAAAATAGTCGCCCTCCATGACCTTCAACTCGCGCCGGATAACCTTGTCTCTCGAATGCTCATTTCCGGAAATGGTGATCCGCTCAAAACGGACCTTGGGACCTTTTGAAATATTATATGTGACATCGGCCATATGCTTTTCATCATCTTCCTTGATGATCGGCTTGATCTCTGCGTAAGCATACCCTTGATCGGCATATACATCCTGCAAACTGATCATATCTTTTCGAACGGTCTCCCGGTTGAAAATCTTCTCTTTGTCGATATTGACCTTTTTCAAAAGAACATCAGCGGGCTCAATCAGATCCCCCGCGACGTGAACCTTGTCAACCCCGTAACACTCGCCTTCATTGATCTCGATGGAAACCACCAATCCTTTTATTTCGTCGTCGTAATGGACTTTCGGTTCCCCTACCCTGGCCTTGATATAACCATGATTATGATAAAAACTGGTAATCTTATGAACATCAAACTCCAATTTTTTCTTATCCAGGATACCTGCTTTGGTAATCCAGGAAAGAAACCACTTTTCACTGGTTTCCATGATGTCCTTGAGGTCGTCACTGTCATAGGCCTTATTCCCTACAAATTCGATCTTCAGGATATAAACCTTGTCATGTTCCTTGACATCGTATTTCAGAAGGACCTCGTTGTTGGGAAGGGTTTCCGTCGTTTCGTTTATCTCGGCATTATAGTAGCCCTTTTCCTTGTAAAAGTCCCTGAGGCGATTAACGCTTTGATTAATGGCGTTAAAGTCCAAAATGGAATAAAGATTGATCCCCAGCTCTTTTTGCAGATCCTCGTCATCCACCTCATCATTTCCCACGAACACAATCTTGCCCACGGATGGCTTTTCAACAACATTGAAGGTAATGACCTTGCCCGCCGGACCATCCGATACATCCATGGTGACATCCTTGAAAAAGCCCATTTTGTAAATATCGCGAAGATCCTTGTCCAGTTTGTCAAGGTCCAACCTGTCCCCGGGCTGCGTTCCCACAACGGCCAGCACCGCTGCCTTTTCGATTCGCCGGTTGCCCGCCACATGGATGGAATCCACCTGGGGAACACCGGTTATCCGATCTTCAAGGCTCAATGCCAGACGTTTCACCGACTCGGGGACCTCGTCCATATCGTCAATGACCTGAAAAATGAAAAAGGGCATTTTCTTCCCCGAAACATCAACGACTTTCAGGTCAATACTCCCCTTGTCACCGATCTGGGTCATACTGCCTTTCACCATCCACCCGGCCTGGAGCCGATTTCCCAGGCGGACCAGCATCGCATTTTGAAGCACTTTTGAAAAAACCATCGGGTCTTGGTTGATGGTCTCGGGGCGTATAACTTTGAAACCGTTTTGTTCCATCCGAAAAGAAAGCATTTTCTGCAATCCTTCTCGAAGATGATTAGCGGATTTCGGAGCATTAATCTCAAAAGGCAAAATCCCAATGATTCCTTTCTTCTCCTGGGCGGAGGCATGAAAAACTCCGAAACAGAAGAACATCAAAACCAGCAGGCTTTGAAAAACGAAAAGACTCACCCTTCTCCCATATTCATAAACATTAGGGACTCCAAAACGCCTGACACACCTAGCGAATCCGGCCATCGATCAACTCCATTTTTTTTGACATCTTTTCCGCCAATCTCTGGTTGTGGGTGGCGATCACCATGGCAACCCCGGCATCCTCATTCAAGCGTAGCAGCAGTTCGGCAATTTCCTCACCCGTCGCCCAATCCAGATTTCCCGTGGGCTCGTCTCCCAGAATCAACTTGGGACTCATAATCAGGGCTCGGGCAATGGCCACGCGCTGTTGCTCTCCGCCGGAAAGCTCCCCTGCCCGATGGGTCAACCGCATCTCAAGACCCACCTTGCAAAGCACGTCGGTCGCCATTTCAATCGCCTGTTTTTTCGAATGCCTGGCGATCAAGGCGGGCATCATCGCGTTTTCCAATGCATTCAACTCAGGCAATAAATGATGAAACTGGAACACAAAACCGATGTCCCGATTTCTTAACCGCGACAAACCCGCCTGGTCCATTTCATAAATGTTGACACCGTCAAATTTGACGGTTCCACCTGTGGGAGGATCCAAACTTCCCATAATGTTCAAGAAAGTGGATTTTCCTACTCCCGAAGCCCCGGTAATGGACAGACTGTCGGCAGGATAGAGCTTAAGGTCAATCCCTTTTAGAACCGCAATGGTTCTTCCCAGGTGTTCAAAAGACTTGCTCACCCCATCAAAAACCAACATGGGCGAAGAAGAAAACCCGCCAACCGATAAAACGTCCTCATTATTTAAATTGTCATTCATACCGGAAGGACTCCACGGGATTCAGCCTTGAAGCATACCACGCCGGGTAAAGAGTGGCCAGAAACGAAATGGCCACCGCTGCGGCTGCAACAACGGCAACATCGGAAAACACCACTTGAACCGGCAATTTGGAAATATAGTAAACATCCGATGGAAGGTTGATAAACTTGTACCGGGACAACAGATGACAAATACCGAGTCCCGATAAAAGACCGGTAATGGTCCCGAGAACCCCCACCAAAATCCCCTGGAACATAAATATGCTCATGATGCTTTTGGCCGAAGCGCCCATGGCTCTCAGAATAGCAACATCCCGCGTCTTTTCCATTACCACCATCACCAGCGTGCTGATAATATTCAGGGCGCCCACCAAAACAATCATCGTCAAAATGACGAACATGGTGAGTTTCTCCAGCTTCAACGCTGAAAAAAGACTTCGATTCATGAGCTTCCAGTCTTTGGTCCAATAGGGATAACCCAATTCCTTCTGGATTTTTTTTGCGATTATATCCGACTGGTAAACCTCTTTGACCTTCAGCTCAAGTCCCGTCACATGGTCGCCCAGCGCCAAAAACCGTTGTGCCTCCTTTAGAGAAATATAGACCATGGAGGCATCGTATTCATACATACCGGAATCAAAAATGGCGGTGACTTTGAACTTCTGGGTGTTAGGTGTTCTACCCAATGGGGTCAATTTCCCTTCAGGTGAAATCACCGTCACCAGACTTCCCACGGCCGCACCAATCTGTTTTGCCAGTTCACTCCCCACAACCATGGTGGGAAACCCATTTTCAGTATCACTCAAGGACGATAGGGATCCTTCCTTGATCATTGCGTCAAAACTGACCACTTTCGCCGCACTTTTCGGATCAACCCCCCGCAACACGGCACCGGATACCCTTCCCGCATTATTTAGCATCACCTGGGTATAAACAAAAGGGGTGATGGCCACTACGCCATCCATTTTTTTTACCTTCTCGGCTACCGGCTGGTATCCACTGAAGGTTCCGCTGAGATTCAGCACCAGAACATGGGAATTCACCCCCAATATTTTGCTCATGAGATCCGATCTGAAACCATTCATCACGGAGAGCACCACTACCAGGGCCATGACGCCTACCATCACGCCCAACACTGAAATAATGGTAATAACCGAAATAAACCGCTGTTTCCGCTTGGCTTTCAGGTACCTGAGCCCTAAGAATAATTCATACATGCGCCAAACAGCCTATTCCTTCGGCCGCATCTGGGGAAACAGAATCACGTCCCGAATGGATGGCGAATCGGTGAGCAGCATCACGAGCCGATCAATACCAATGCCTTCTCCCGCCGTGGGCGGCATGCCGTATTCGAGGGCGGTAACGTAGTCCTCATCCATAAACAACGCTTCTTTGTCTCCGGCGTCCCTGAGGGCCACCTGGTTCAGGAACCTGCCTTTCTGATCCACGGGATCATTCAACTCCGTAAACGCATTGGCAATCTCCCGGCCCCCGATAAACAGCTCGAACCGATCGGTCAATTCTGGATTATCGTCATTGCGCCTGGAAAGGGGGGATACTTCCGTGGGATAACCGGTTACAAAGGTGGGATGGAGCAGGTGGGGTTCCACCAGGTGGTCAAATAGTCTGGTCAAAATTTGACCGAGCCCATCCCTTTCCTGAACAGGAATCCCCAGCTCATTCGCCAGAGCGGCCGCCGATTCCCTGTCATTAAAAACGTTCTCTTCCACCTTTCCCGTCTCTTTGAGGGAGTCAAAAAGGGAGATTCTTTTCCATGGGGCCGTAAAATCAATGGTCTTTCCCTGATATTCGATCACCTGCCGACCCACCACCTGATCCAGGATATAAGCAAAAACTTCCTCCGTCAATGCCATCAAATCCTCATAGGTGGCATAGGCCATATAGAACTCCATCATGGTAAACTCGGGGTTGTGCTTAATGGAAAGGCCCTCATTTCTAAAATTCCGGTTGATTTCAAAAACCCTCTCCAGGCCCCCGACCACCAGCCGTTTCAAATAGAGTTCGGGCGCAACCCGCATATACAGATCCATCCCCAATGCATTGTGATAGGTCTTAAAAGGCCTTGCGGTAGCCCCCCCGGGAATCGGCTGCATCATGGGGGTTTCCACCTCCAGAAAGTCCCTTTCGATAAAAAACTCTCGAATGGACTGAATAATCCGGCTTCGCGCCACAAAGACCTCTCTCACGGGGTCATTCATGATCAAATCCACATACCGCTGCCGGTACCTGGTTTCAACATCCGTTAAGCCATGCCATTTTTCAGGAAGGGGCCTCATGGACTTGGTAAGCAACGTAAGATCTTCCGCTACAAGGGTCAATTCTCCGGTTTTGGTTCTGAATAACGGCCCCTTGAGGCCCACAAAATCGCCGATATCCATGAGTTTGAATGTGTCGAATTTTTCGGGCGCCAGTTTGTTTTTTCTGACATATGCCTGAATTCGGCCTGTTCTGTCTTTGATGTGAATGAAGGATGCTTTGCCGAAATCCCGACGCGAAACAATTCGACCGGCCACCGCGTAACTTTTTGTCTCCTTCTCCAGCGCACTTTCATCCATCCCACCGAACCGCGCCAGAATTTCTCCCGCGGTTATATCCACCTGATAACCCGCGGGATAAAGGTTGACCCCGCCGGCCCTTAATTTTTCCGCTTTATTCGCTCGATCTTCTATAATCGCACTTGGTTTTCCCATGGTTGCACAAAATCCATTCTGATGAATCGTTTGACGCGACTGCCTTCATCGCAATTGGTTAAACTCATTTTTTTAATTCAATCGATCATTATAGTCAAGGCCAATAGCGTTCAAGGATAAGTTTTTGGGATAAACCCTCATGACAAGAGGGTTTACAACCCCGTGGATGAAAATGGCGGCAGAACCCATCGCCTGCCACCTATTTTCATGGCAAAATCACTTCAATTCCTCAAAAACACGCTCCACCTGCCCCAGCGTGTCCTCCTTGGACCCGTCATTCTTAATGACCCAGTCGGCAAAACCCGTCTTTTCTTTTACCGGCAACTGACTGGCGATGATGCGCGAGGCTTCTTCTTCGTCGATGCCGTCCCGGGCCATGAGGCGCATTTTCTGAGTCTCAGGACTCACGGAAACCACGATGATCTTTTCAAACAGATACATGAGGTTCAATTCAACCAGCAGGGGGATGTCCACAATCACAATCGACGCGGGGTCCTCCTGACCGAATACCGCCAGTTGCCGAAAAAATTCCTCATAGATTCTGGGGTGGGTGAATTCCTCCAGCTTTTTCCGTTTCTCCATATCCTTGAATACAATGTCCGATATCTTTTTCCGGTCCAGGGCTCCATCCGCCTGACAGACCTGGGTTCCGAAATATTGGATGACATCATTGTAGGCGGGCCGGCCCGGTTCCACCACCTGCCGGGCAATGAGGTCAAAGTCGATCAATTTGGCGCCCAGTTCGACCAGTTTGGAGGACACCGTACTTTTCCCACTGGCAATGACGCCTGTCAACCCGGCCACCACACCCTTGGGTACGGCGCCCCGCACCTTTTCGATGCGTTCTTCAAGGGTCATGTAGGCCACGGGAAGCGCCGCGGCCATATCCCCTTCGGCCCCCGCGAAACTGATGGGATAACGAACCCCTTTCCGGTAAAGAACCTCCAGACCGTGCAGGGCCTTTTCCATATAGCCGGCCGGCAGGGCCATCACCAGTTCGTCGTCCTGGGCATGACCGTAACGCCGTTCTCCGTAACAGGGGATGGTGAGGGAAGGCTTGCCGTCCAGGTAACAGCGGGCAATGGCATCGGAACAGGAGGACTCGCCCACGCAATGGAACTGCATGACTTCATAGTTTTCAAACTGGAGGGCATTAATCAGCAGGATCATCTGGGCTGGATTGGCATAGATCAGTACGATATCGGGCTCAAAGGGATCATACACCAGGGGCGCCATGGCGACGGCTTCATATTGACCGGTCTTGATCCGGGGAATGGCCGCTTCATAGCGTTTGCCGTCTTCCTTGGTTTGAACCCACACGATGGACCTGAAACTGCCATCCGTATAACAGGACGGCAGTTCGCAAAGCCCCAGAATGGACGAACAGGTGGGGAGTGCAAAATCGTCCACTTCGGCCCCAACGGTCCAGTCAAAATTGCGCACCAGGCTGATGAGCTGGCAATTGGTAAGCTTATGACCCGGTCGCCTTAAAAAAGGGACTTCCTTCAACTGCTCTTTTTTTTCCAGCATCTTCATGGCCACCGGAAAAGACCTGAGTCTCAGTAGAATTTCCATTCTGCGCACCAGTTTTTCCCATTTGCCTTTTTCTTTGCCCATGTTCATTCTCCTCCTTATTTGTGGTTTCGATAATCCACGGGAACCGCATCTCCGGCCCTTAGGGCCGAAATAAGTTCTGCTTCATCATGAATGATCTTACTGAACCGTGTGGCGTAGAACCCCACTTCTTCGGCCAGATGGGCGTCACTCCCACCGGTGATCGGCAATTTCAGGGCACTCGCCACACGACCGCAAAAACGGTTTTCATCCACCGTCACTTTGCTGTTCAGGGTCTCCACCCCATCCACCAGCGCAAACATGGGGCGGGCCGCGGCCTTTTCGATATCGAGACCCAGCTTGTCCCCGCTTACCGCCAGAAACCCTCGGAAAGGATGGGCCGCGATCATAAACCCATCAACGGCCCTCACTTTCTCGGCCAGATCCTTCAAGGCAATGATCCCCTGAATATCCTCATCCAATCCGAAAACCAGGATGTCCCCCTGTACGGTGGTGACCTCGTTGCCCCTCAGCACCGAAAAGTCATGTTTTTTTCTTAATATCTCCACCTCTTTTGGTTCCCATTGATAGTTATGATCCGTCAGACAGATGCCGTCGAGCCCGATCCGCTTGGCTTCCGTAATAATATCATCCACCGGCGAAGAAGCGCATGGGGAAGCGGGAGACGTGTGGACATGAAGATCAACGATAAACCCGTTGGGGGCATCTTCCAGTTGTTCAAAAGGAATTCGTTCTTTGTTTCTGATTCGCCTGGGGGCGGCAGTTGCCACCCGCGGACCTGGGGATAACGGCACGGAAGGTTCGACATCTTTTTGTATTTCTGTTTCCGGGGTTTCAAGCATCTGTTTGGTTTTAAGGATGGCATCACAGCATTCCAGGATGAGGTTGGCAAAGTGCCGGCAGGCCTCTCGTCCTACAATCCGATGAATGCTCCGACTGAACCCTTCGTCCGTCAAACAGAGCCCAACGGCGCCCTGCAAGGGGTCCTCGGCCAGCGGGCAGTCGGGCGTGGTATATCGGTTCCAGTGGCCTTTAAGCCATTCTATGGTCATATCGGCCCCATTCACCTGGAACGTTGTTTCCAGGCTATAGATATGGTCATCTAAAAAACCGTAAGCCATGTAAACATCTTCAGACGGGACTTCGACATTCACCAGCTTGTTTCGCATATACGTCAGCATTTGACTTGTTCTCCTTTTTGTTGTTTTCTTACCCTGACGTCATTTTCATTTAAGTTCGGAAACTTCAATGCCCTCCAAAAGGGAACTCCCATCGGCAAAGGCCGCGCATCGGTTGTACAGCCGTTTGTTTTTCTGAACCATTTTCGAATAGAAATCCCGGCTGTCAGCGGGTTCGAGAGGCGCTTTTTTGAGGGTTTCCTTGGTCAAGCTCAAAATGGCCCCATGGCAACACTCTTCGGCCATATAGGCCAGTTCCACACAGGCCGGATCATCCCCCATAAGCCCCTCGATAATTTTAAGCATGCCCGGGCCAATCCGTACCCCGAGAAGATTCTGAAGTCTCTCTTCCGCGGCCGCCATGCCTTCTATTCGGCAATGGTCGATGCGGCTGCCGGCAGTCATAATCTCAAGATCCGGAAGTCCCGCCTGAATCTGAACCCGCGCATCCAGAAGATTGTCCGTTACCCGACAGGTGCATGTCATAATGCCATCCGAAGATTCTTCTACCGTTGTGCATCGACTTCGTGAAAATGAAATTAAATGAGCCATTCTATTCCTCCCTATCCAGTTGAATTATCGGAATCTGACACCATACAACGGGGTCCGGGTGGCGGTCCAGTGATAAAAACAACCTGCTCATGATGTTTAAGGATGCTATTTCGGGGAGAATCAACAGCCATAATTCGTGGTCATGTCTTTAGGGCCTCGGCAAAAAAATTCATTTGTGCTGGGTAAAAACATAAGTTATTCCTTTCTAGTTGAGGAATTTATGATCGCAATCTTTACCTGTGAATATATTTTTCAATCGAAATAAAGTGTATTATTCTTTTTCCATATTAAAACTGTTGAGATAGGTTACAAGATTAATATTTTTATTTTTCAAGTTCAGTTTTTTCCTGATATGTTCACGGTGTCGGCTAACGGTTGCAACTGCAATTCCTCTCAACTGTGCAATATCTTTTGTTGAAAATCCGTTTTTAATGTAATTGCATATTTGGATTTCCACTGGTGACAGGCTTACAAATTCTTTTGATATTGCATTAGTGAATGGGGAAGTAACCTCTTCAAGGTTTTTTTTAAGCAACTTTAAAACTGAAGCATCATTAGAGTTTGCATTCTTTTCAAGAATAGAAAAAATTGGCATGATAATTTTATCAACATTTGCCTGCACACTCTTTGCTATTTCTCTTTTTTCTTCATGTAATTTTTTTAAAACTTCTTTCAGAGCAATATTTTTGTTTTCTAAGGCAATTTTTTCAATTCCAAGCTCTTCTTCTGCCCTGATACGTTTAACAGCGTTACTGATACGTTCTGCGAGAGCATTGATTAAGAGCCTTTCTTCTTTTAAGAATGGCCCTTCATCAAACACAGGCATATCTTTTGTGTATGCAATTTCGATAAGGCCTATTCTCTGATGTTCAATTTTTATTTCGGCAATTTGTTTCCATGGCATATCTTTAAAATTATCAGTTTTAAACTCTTTGTTGTTTAATATGATTTTTGCGCAGGTTATCTCTGGATACTGCCATGCAGCCGGAAGCAGGTCAACAATCCCTTGTAAAATTTTATTATAATCACTGTTATGCTTTTCTAGAATGTTAGACACACCATAAAGACAGCCAAGTTCTTTTATTCTCTCCTTCAAGGTATTCTCTAATTTAATTCTCTTATATGCGTTCCCAACCTGGCAGGCTATTATATCTATTAATATTCGTTCTTCTTTTAGAAATGGCCCCTCATCCATAACCGGACTTTTTTTTTTGTAGTAAACTTCTATGCACCCAACTTTTTGACTTCCATTAAAAATGTTAGCGGATTGTTTCCATCTTGATGGTTTAAAAGCAGCAGAAACATATTCCTGCCCCCTGAAGGTTATCCTTGCACATGCGATATCGGGATATTGCATTGAAGGGGGAAGATAACCAACCATTACATTAAAAAGTTCCTCTAATGATTTTTCATGATCTATCATTAAGTTTGCTACATTGTATAAGCAGTTTAGCGCTTTCGCTCTTTCATGCATCGACTGTTGAACAGGCCCTTTATGTTTCCCCATTTTATTTCTCCCCACAAAAAATCAACAAAATGCATATTAGATATAGGCAAACTGTTGGTGATAATACCATAGTGACAATTGTATGGTCAACACGGTATTTTATAAAGCAAACGATTGAACAATAACTTTACAAAAAAGGATGGTTGCACCTGGGGTTAACCGGATTTCCTTGGACAGATGTTTGAAGAGTTTTTGAAGGAGAAAAAAATAAATTCAAAGACAAGGAGTTTTTTATGCTAAAAATATCCGTCCATACACCGAACTACAGTGCTGTTTATGCAAGAGATTTTGAACAGACGGCTTTGTTCTACAGCCTTGTTAAAATGAAACTGACAAAACTGTTGAACCTTGTAATTGGCCTTGTTAAAGTCAAAAATGCCACACCGGAATTATACCAAAAAAAATCCGTCATCAAAAACGACCAGATACTGCTGGTAAAGGAGGCACAGGAAAATGAAGCCGGCGAGCTGATCCGCTATGTGCATAAAATCAGACAGGACAGCAGCTTTCTGTCGTTTGATGAGGGGATTGATAATATTTCAGTGGACGATGAAAAAAAGCATATCAGAAAATGCCGAAATTCAGAGCATCATGCACTTCTGTTAGGCTGGTTACAGGATGAAGTCGTGGGATATCTGGCCTTCAGATCTAATATGTGGCAACGACTTCGAAGTGCAGGAGAATTTGCCTTTTCTGTTTCAAAAAAGAACTGGGGGCTGGGGATTGGCAGCTCCATAATGAGGGCATTGCTGGATTGGGCCAGAAAATCAAAAGCAATAAAAACGATTGAATTGCGTGTCAGATCCGATAACAAACGCGCCATTGCAGTCTACAGAAAACTGGGGTTCACTCCAAAACGATCCTTATTATGGGGGCCATTTGATTATATCGTCATGAAACTTACCCTACCTTGATCAAAACCAAAGGAAAATTGATTGTAGCGCCTGAAGGTTCTTTGAAGGAGCGTTCTACGGCATTTTAGGAAGGGAGGGACATCCAGATTATTCAAACCCTTCGCAAAATGAATTTACATTGAGCCCAAGAACAGCATGGTTGTATCCGCCTTCAAGGATTGCAAACCGCTTGCCCTGGCAAAGCCGCTCGGCTGTTTGTTTCATCATGAGGCCCAGTTCCCTGTAATCCTCTGTGGAAAGAAGACCTCCCCAGTCTTCAATTCCATGATCGAACCCTGCAGATGCCGCCAGAATATCTGCATCGGTCAAATTGTCCATGACGCTTTTGACCTCACTCAAATAATTTATCCTGTCTACTGAGTCAGGATTAAGAATCGTGACCTTAAATCCATCTTTCCTGTTTTCCAGTATGTTTATATTACCGTCTCCGGTGTGAAAATCAAAATCCAGGATAAAGGCAGTCTGAATTTTTTCTTCGGAATATAGTTTGAGCAGGCTGATGGCCATATTGTTGAAATCACAGAATCCCCAGCATGAATTGGCTGAGGCATGATGCCCCGGTGGCCGGATCACGGCAAAGCTTGGGGTTCCGTTATAAGCGGTTTGGGCCGCTTTAATGGCACCTCCGGCTGCCAGTGCCGCCAATTCGTATCGAAGGCGATTGAATTTAATAAGATTTAAATGACCCTTACCGTGAGCCCTCAATATATCCGTATCTGAAGCCGGTTCCGGCTTTTTAATGTGATACATGTCCGGCTTGGATTTAATGACCGCCATAATCCCTTCCAGGCGGCCCGGAAGAGCTGCAGGATCATCTGCATAGTCTGAATTATAATATCGTTCATGAAAAATGATATGAATGCTCATAAGAAAAACCTTCTGAATCGCTGGCGTTTTGATATACGAAATCTGGGGACAATCCTAATTGCCTATACATTCTGACTAAGAGTCCCACCATCCTTCTGACGACCCGAAAGAATCAACCATACTTCCTGAGTCCCACCATAATTGAACATACCATTGGCATGGTTAACTGCAAAAGTTCCAGGCATTCGCCCGGAGCGTAGGCTGCCGACTACTGCGATTTGCCGGCAACGGTCAGACCGCCGGCTATAACCTTAACGATTGATCCATGAAAAGGTTCAATTGCTTCGGCGCTTTTTTCGACACCCGACCAGGCAGTTGTCTATCGTCCTTTTGCAGGATAAAACCACCTTCAGTACTTGTTCCATCCAACTTCTCCAAAAGCTGAGAAAATTCCGATTGCGACACCCATCCTATAGACTGTTTAGCTGAAACCTGGCGCAAGCGTTTTAGAAGTTCAGCGCCGTAAACGGACTTCCAGGAAACCGGCTTGCACTGTCGTACCAATTCCATTAATTCAGATTTGATGATGCCGGCGTTCGGTCCGATTTCATGGGATTTCTGCCAGTGATCTGTCGGTAAAACGATACCCAATCCGATAAGGAGGGATAAATGGATAATTGAGTGCTGATCAAAAGCGTAGTGCCCGATAGTTCGATTCACTTTAATCCAGTTCATGGACCCGGTTTCGCATGTACAAATGGCAAGGGCTAAAAAGTCCATCAGTGGCGGGCTTGTTTTCCAGAGTGGGTGTTTGCTGTCGTATTTCAGGAAGTAATGCCCGGTCCATTGTTTTATTCTGATCCAATAGGCTTTTTCCTCATCTGTTATGGGCCAGCGCTGAGGGTCAACGACAAAAAGTAATGATCGATAGAGGCGCGTTTTTGCTGGATTTGTGATGCTTTTCTCAGCCCATTGACACCATTTCCATTCCATGACAGGAGTCCAGAACGGAAAAGTGTTCATCGGCTCCCCCGCATACCGAGCAATGGCATACCACCTGATATCGGCAGGTGTCAAAAGCGCATCGGAGTCGGCCGTTGACGGGTCCAGGTTGTTGAGGGTTTCTTCGAGGGCATACACCGAAGGCGATACCTGAACGAAATCGAAATTTTGTGCCAATATTTGAGGGATCTGACTGTTGGGCATTGAAACTTCTGTTTTCGCTTTTACTTCTTCGGCAATTTCGATCGGCCTGCAGATCCCTCTTGATCGAACGATCTCCCTCACCACTTCAAGGCTCGATGTGCCATCTTTGGGTCTCTTATAGAAACAGGTTGCTAATTCCTCAGACGCTATTTCCTCAGATACTATTTCCTCGGGGTCAAAAGTTTTCTCATCTTCATGCAATATGGGACACCACCCCATGTGGCCAAGGCTGATAAACATGTGTGAATTATCGATCATGGCAAACACAACATCCCTTGCTATGGCATCATCATCGGAGTATTTTTGCAGATATTCTGTAAGCAACTCTTGAACAGTCAGAACATCATCAGAGCGCATTTCTCTGAAAATGGTATGAAGACGCAGCGCACGCAATTTGCGTGCGCCAATCGGCTGAGGGGCAATATATCCATTGTAGGTTGAAAGTCGGTTTATGGAAAGGGCCACAGCCTGTCTGACCAATCGTTCTTC
This sequence comes from Desulfatiglandales bacterium, assembly GCA_963664475.2. Classification (GTDB taxonomy): domain Bacteria; phylum Desulfobacterota; class DSM-4660; order Desulfatiglandales; family Desulfatiglandaceae; genus NaphS2. Next base: position 1,120,142 of record CAXXXE010000007.1, on the reverse strand, counting down.
AATATTGAGAACCTGAGCCGCTCGTTGAAAGGTAATAGGAAGCGGGACCCTTTTATGGAGCCTTTTGAGCCTGCCGCTGGTTTGGAGGAGAATCTCTTTGGAAAACTCGCTTCGAAACCATGCGATTTTGTTCTGCCAGGCATTGTGGTCAGCCCAACTGGAAACCGTATCATAAAGGCATCTAATACCGATGGAGTACTCCCCAGGTAGATTTGTTGTCGTTTGAGCGAGCGTCTGCTTGTAAACGACATTTTCAACACTCGACAGAAAATGCCAAATATCCTGATCGGCTTTCTCAATGGCTTGGACCATCAACTTTGCCGTTGTGGGATGCCTCAGTAGTCTAACGGCTTTCTTTTCATCATTAACCAGGGTTTCCGTTGGTAAACCCATTTGCAGGCTCATTTCTTCAAGTGAAAGGGGGGCAATTCCATCCAGACCGTAGTGAAGTGAAATGATTTGAAACAATTTATCGTTCAAAGAACGTAGAGCTTTTCGTATTAATTTTTTGGGCATAAGATTTTTTATCTAGTGTCCATCCACGAAAGATAAAGAGTTGAAACTTTTACAAAAAAAACGCATTTTGGGCTGTCAAATCCTACTATATTTTTAGAGAACTGGATCAGATAAGCCAGATTTTTGACTCCCTTCCTACCATCACAGAGATGGTTTTGCAAGACCTTACCCATGGCTATGGCGTTGCTCTCAGGACATGTGGTTTTACTGACACGAGAAGTATGGCGCTTGCCATGGCTATGATAAAATTTCGAAGAACGGGCTTGGTCCTAACTTCGCCCACCCGGCAATGAATTGCCGGGCTATTGTCTGTCGCCCTTACAGGGCTCTCACAGTCCCGTAGGGACGGCAGGAAATAGCCCGGGGTTTCAACCCCGGGGCTAATGGGCGAGATAATGACCAAGCCCCGAAGAACAGATCCCTTTGGCCGAAAAGGTGATTGACCAGACAACACGAAGAATCCTTCATGATGAAAAAGTTCCTGCTGATAAAAAATCCATTTTCGCTTCAGCCTTTTTCTTAGACCTTTGGTAAGCCTCCTGATCTTCCATTTTCTACCTCCTTCGGTCCTAATCAGCTTTTTCGGACACCACGACATTCTGAACTGCCTATCAAGAAATCCATCTTTTTGTAATTTACAAGATGCCGCACTTCATTACGGCTTGTAATACATCAGATTTTTTGCATATGGAGCCGTCTTTTCAATCAGCCCTCGGATCTCATTATTCATCATAGGTTCAAAAGATTCGGCAAAACGGATATTTTCTTCAAGCTGCATAATGTTGTCACAGCCGATAACAACCGTGCTGAGAGGATGGGACAAGGCAAAACGGAAATAGGGCTCCATTCCTGAAAACCCGGGGATCCTTGAAGCCAAGCCTCTAAAATAGACTTTCATCCCGATAACCCCCATCTCTCTTTCCAAGGCAGCAGGCAAGACAATGTCGATGAAACTTCTATCTGTCGGCTCTGCGGGATTAATGGGCATCAAAACCGTATCAAAATCATAAAGTTCGAGACATTTTTTCAAAATATATGGATCATGGTGTCCGGTTACACCCACAAACCGAGTAAAACCGTTCTTTTTGGCGTCGGCAAAGGCTTCAATGGCACCACCGGGACCAAATATTTTGTTCACATCATCCTGGGTTCTTACATCATGGACTTGCCACAAATCGAGATGGTCCGTTAGCATGTTAGCCAAAGTTTCATTTAACTGTGCCGAGGCCCCTGTTTTATCCCTGGCATGGGCTTTACTCGTCAGAAAAATATCATCCCGTCGTTCTTTGAGCGCCATCCCATAGTAAGACTCACTTCCAGAATAAGCCCTTGCTGATTCAAAATATCCTATCCCAAGGTCGATTCCCCGGTTGATCAGGTCATAAGCTTCTTTCTCACGTCCATATGTTCTAAGAGCCCCTTCCCCGCCGAGGCCCATCATGGTTACTTCGACACCTGTCTTTCCGAGTTTTCTTAATGGAATTGACATAAGGACTCCTTAAATAATCTTCTTAACTGTCAAACGTATACGATAGCGTAGGCAGCGTCCAACCTTATTCATTTTCATCAATAATTTGTTGAACCTCAACTTTCCGGCTTGAGTGCTAAAGTGCCAATTATTCACATAACAAATTGAAATCATACAAATTATGAGTGAAAAGCCCTTCACTTCATGGTATATTGGTTTTACGAAAAGATTCAATTATATCAAGAAGGAAGGGCTAAAATGGACATTACCAAACAACATGAGGATCAACAAGAGGCAAAGCAACTCCAAAGTAGAATTTCTTCGTTCTTTGCAGATTTTCGGATCGGCACTCTTCTGAATAAAAGTGGCATACGAAAACTGAGAGGAGTTTCTCCGATGACCCTTTTCTCTGTTATCTTCATGCTGCCCTTTACTGGCAATAATTTTTACAGAGGGATAGTCACCAATGCTAATCTGTCGTTCAGGAAAAATGCCGCCGATGAGTTGCTGAAAAACCCTCGCCATAATTGGCGTAAGTTTCTGTTGACTTTGGCCGCTCAGGTTTCCAGCTACTTCTCTTTGCTTACCAGCGAGAAGAGAGAAAAAGTTCTGATTTTTGACGACAGCACCTATGATCGGTCTCGCTCCAAGGTGGTCGAACTTCTTGCCTGGGTTTTTGACCATAATAGCGGAACAAGACTGAAAGGCTTTAAGCTGTTGACCCTGGGATGGTCTGATGGAGCAAGTTTTTTACCCCTGGATTTCGTTCTCTGTTCTTCCGCAAGAGCAGAAAAACGGGTACAGAATATCAAAAAGAAATTGGACAAAAGAACCTGTGGGTATAAAAGGCGTTTGGAAGCAATAACCAAGTCTACCGGTAACTGCTCACCCCCCACGAAAATCCGGGATGTCAACCATAGGATTTACCAGTTCGATTTTTGAACAATTTTCTTCTTGACAACATAGAATCCTGGCTCTATGCTGATGACCGGCGCGGCAATAAGAAAGGTCAACAGCCATGGACCGTTATTTTGGGTCAAAGGCGAAAACTGGACCTATTGAATGGAGGTTTTTTTTATGCGCACATCGGATATCATGGCGCAAGCCCTGTTGCCCATCATCGCTACCATGATCAATGAGGAAAACGTCCAACTCTTTGGGGACAAACTTTTCGACCTGGTGGAAGAAGCGGTAGCCAGTACGTCAACCCCATGGGACGACGCCCTTGTTCTGCCCCTGATCATGCAATTCCGGGAGGCCCTCAACATTCCGGATCTGCCCGACTAAACCCACGCGACATCATCGCGTTTCCCATAAGCCGCCCTCCTCCTCCGGGGCGGCTTTTTTTGTGCCGGCGAGGCCAGGGGCCCATGACATGTCGATTTATTCGACACTTTACACTCAATCCATAACCTGAGCTTATGGGTTGAAAGAGCAACCCCCGCAATATTCTGGCGTCACATGCACCCTGACCCCGTTTTTGTGGTCGATCCTAAAACATATCAGGTACTTGACGAGGGTGCATGTGGGGGTGCATGTGAATTTCACTTACACCCTATTATGCAAACTCAAATAAAAATATAAAATGATATTAATAGGTTATAGAGGGTGCCTGAGGGTGCATGTGAAGGGCAAAAAGGGTGCATGTGAACCGAAAAGGGTGCATGTGGGTGCAAGTGAAGGTCTTCCAAAAATTCACATGCACCCTCATTAAGCCATTGGAATTACAAGCCATCGACCGCAAAAACACTCAGGGTGCTCAGGGTGCATGTGAAATATTGCCCCCTATGATCTTTTACCCGTTACGGAACCCCGGGGACAACCTCTTGGAGTTTCCATTTTTGGATCCTGCAGGAACCCTTTGGGGTTCACATTTTCAAAATCAATGCATCGAACAAATTAATTTGTTTAGATCCTGGCGTTTTTTTTTGCAGGGGCAACCTCTTAGGGTTCACATTTTTTGCCTGATCGTAGCGTCATATTGTTACAATCCTGCTACAAAACCAAAAAAGGCCATTCCGAAGAATGACCTAAGTTATTGTTTTTCTTTGGTGGAGCTGAGGGGGATCGAACCCCTGACCTCATGACTGCCAGTCAAAAAAAACGTGTTTTTCAGTGAATTCCTGTGAAAGTACATGCAAGCTCTTCTTCTTGACATTCCGAATATTTACATTTAAAACATCTTCACAAAGCGTCACCCAAAATACTACAGTTTCAACATGAAAGGTGTACGAGGAGTGGACAAACTTTTTTGAAGGTTGACGATATGACTACTCTAAAATGGATAAAAGGCGGCCAAGGACTTCAGTATTACAATCATATCACACGCAAACGCGGCGTCAAATTTGATCGTTACTTCAGGGGCCGGTACAAAGTTGACGGAAAAACAACCACGGTTTCTTTTGGATGGGAATCCGAATGGATTGCGGCCGAACGATCCGAGATGAAGAAATCCGGGGAAAAAGCATCGCGGTTATCTTTTGCAGATTATTGCAAGGGAGAACTTTCAAGGCTAAAGGCGAACGCAAAAAAGGGAACCGGACCAAAAACCATAAAAGAAGAACGGGAACTGGCAGAGATTGAGGCACAAGTAAAAGCAGAAACCGAAGCAGAAGCCGAACGTCAAAAGGCAATTGAGGATAAACAGTCAATCTCATTTTCCGGCCTGTTCCATGAACATTATATCCCCTTTGTCAAAGCCGAAGGAAAAAAATCATGGTCGCAGGAATTGAGCTTGTTCAAGACTTGGATCGAGAAACCCATTGGCGGTAAGGCAATTTGTGACATATCCTATCTTGATATCGAGCGGGTAAAACATACTGTCGGGAAAAAACGATCAGAACGGACTACCCAATATTGTTTGGCAATTATTAGAAGGGTTTTTAACTTCGCCATTATGAGAGACTTTTTTGACGGTGTGAATCCTACCCGAAAAGTAAAATTCCCCTCCCCCGATAATGGCCGGGTTCGATTCTTTACCAGGGATCAGGCGGAAGAATTGATTTCTACCTTGAAAGAGCATTCTCCGCAATTGTGCGAAATGACAGAAGTCAGTCTTTTTTCCGGTTTACGGTGGGGTGAGGTGGCCGGGTTGACATGGTTGGACGTAGACCTTGATCAGCGAACTATATTCGTGCGAGACCCCAAAAATAAACATAGCCGCACGATACCCATGCCGGTGAGACTTCAAAAGATGTTTCAGGCAAAACGAACGGGCGATGATGCGGGTTTTATTTTTCCAGATAAAAAGGGCGGACGTTCAACATGGGTATCAAAAACCATTAAGCGCACTATCGCTGATCTAGGATGGAATGACGGGGTAACTGACAATAGGCAGCGGTTGACGTTTCACTCTTGTAGGCATTCGTTTTGCTCATGGCTTGCCATGGAAGGGGTTCCGCTTCATACTATCGGAACCTTGGCCGGACATAGGAATCTGAAAATGACGGAGAGGTATGCACACTTATCGCCTGATACACTTCAAGCAGCTATCTCCCTATTGGATAATGAGCAAAGACAACCGAGCGCCAAAATTATTCAGCTAAGGGTAAACGGGGAAAATTGAATAAAAGTTTCAGGGGATAGACCGCGATTAGCTACCGCTGTTGACAAGACCGGGAATCCTGACCCGGTTTTCCCCTGATTAAATTCCAGGAGCGTTTCAGGAGGCGTGAAAAATGGCAAAACATATCACAGCAGAAGCACTCGCCAAAGAACAAGATTTGCAACCTTTCCAGATTTTGGAGCAGCTTCGAGACGGAATACTCATTGGATACGAAAACGGCACCCGGGTTTATGATACCGCTTCCTTGAAGTATGAACCGCGATATTCCATTGATGAAATCGCGTCTTTTGGGCGGCAAATTTATGAAAATGGAGAACCTTCGAATGATTTGCCTATTTTGCACGTTCGCGGAGGCCGTGAGATGAGTTTCGTGGATGTTTGGTTCGGGTACGGCTTGTCTGATATTGAGTGGGGGTATTTTCGCGGCCCCAGCCTTGATGGTGAATATATTCCCGGACGAAGGAATATTCTCAAACCAAGCGATGATGATATCAGAGTGCGCGCTCAAGAGGTTTACGACCTTCAAATCAAGGACCTCCCGGATGTTTTGCATGTGAGCTTTGAATTCCCCACTGATCGTCAGGAGTGTCAGAAGCTTTTGGATCGGGTGATGGGGTTTACCTTTGTGGAATCTGATTTGAAGCCGGACCTCAAGGCTGATGTTTTTGGTAAAGACAGTGGCAAATTCAAACATTCGGGGGATTACTGCTTTATAGTAAAAAATGGGGAATCATACTCTCTTACAAAATTACAAGCAGCGATGATAAAGAAATTGCACAAAGAGTATAAAAACGGAACCCCAGAGGTCAATTTAGAGCACCTTTTTGAGGAGGCTGGTTCCTCATCCGATAATCCGAGACTGAAGGATGTTTTCAAAGGGGATGAAGCGGCACTGCGCGCCCTCATTGCAACAGGAAGCCGAAAAGGTCTGGCAAAACTCAATTTATAGCAGTCCCTACCCTGCCTCCTTAATTCCCCGCACAAAGTCACACAATGTGGCTTTGCGCGGGGAATTTTTTGCCTGAAATTAAAAAAAACGACACCCCCCGGAAAAAACCCCATCTACTCCCCCAGCCTTTCCCCAGAGCGGTTTCGTATCATTCTCTCACTCGTGAAAACAATTAAACATAGGGGGAAATTATGCAGATTGATGACATCCTTAAACAAATGAGGGAAGCGATGCCGCCGGTTTTCGCAGGAACATCCGTGGATACTCTTACTGGGAACGGTATCCGCTGGCGGACAGTACAGAATGAAAAATCGAGAGGAGAAACACCTGATGGGATGTTCATTCGGCAGGGGGGCCGCAAACTCTTAGTTGTGCGAGATGTCTTCTTGGAATACTGGCGCGAAAAGCTGAGGGTGGATAAGTGATGGCGGCAGCTACCCAGAAACAACAGACAGTTCGTGAAAAGGCTGCAATCCAAGACATCCAGGAGATGCAGAGATTAGTGGAACGGCAGGTTGCGGATGAAAAAATAAGCTTCGCGCAAGAACATAAACAAGATATTGAATTAACTAGCAAAAAAGTTTTGGCCGCCCTCGACGCGAACGAAGATGGTGACGCATGGATGTTCAACCAAATCACTTGCAACAAATTCGTTTATGACCATGCCGCTGCGGAGTGGTTTCAATGGGAGGGGCACCAATGGATACAAGACGCACGCCATGAGGTTATGCGAGCCCTCGATGGGGTGATAGACATTTACGGAAAAGAGGCTGACCGCCAAGCCTGGCTGGCGACAAAGGCTCGCAAAGCTAAGAAAAACGATCCAGCAAACGAGCATGAGGAATTGAGGGCGCGCTTACTAAGACGCATTGACAAGCTCCAAACCCTGCATCGAAAACGGAACGTATTAAACCTCGCCACCGCAGGAAATGGGCTCACAGGCGGAGAGTGGGACAGCAACCCGTGGTTACTGGGTTGTAAAAATGGGGTCATCGATCTGAAAACTGGGAATTTTCGGCCAGGGGATCAACACGATTACATGAAGACTATTGCACCGACAGAATGGAAGGGGTTGGAAGTTCCAGCGCGGGATTGGCAAAATTTTGTTTGTGAAATCTTTGATGGTGAGGAAGAGCTCATGCGTTTTGTGCAGCGCCTTTTCGGCTACGGGATCACAGGACTCCGGCAAGAACATGTGTATCCGATAATGTGGGGAAATGGCCGAAACGGGAAAGGAACGATGCTCGAAACCCTAAAATTTGTTCTTGGACCGATCGCTCACCGTGCAAGAGCGGAAATACTTTTGGATTCCGGGAGAATGAGACCGAGCGGAAGTAGCGACGCTGACACTCTAGCGCTCAAAGGAAAGAGGATCGTGTGGGCCAGCGAAACCAACGAGGGTAATAAGCTAAATGTGGGCAAGGTCAAGGAACTGGCGGGCGGTGACACTCTGACAGCCAGAGCGCCATATGGTCGGAGACCGGTTGAATTTACGCCAACGCATCTATTATTCCTACTGACGAATGCCAAGCCGAGGATAAACGCCAATGATTTTACGATTTGGAAACGCGTGAAGCTGATCCCTTTCACACTCTCGTTCATCGACAACCCAAGCAAAAAAAATGAACGTAAAGCGGACAAAGGTCTCCAGGACAGACTGGAAGCCGAAGCTTCCGGCATCTTGGCGTGGCTTGTCCGGGGAACCCTCGAATGGCAGGAAAAAGGCCTCAATCCTCCGGCAGTGGTTGAAACAGCGACGACAGACTATCGCAAGGAAAATGATCTGATTAGTCAATTCATCGATGAAAAATGTCTTTTGGTGCCACACGCGAAGATCAAAGCGGGAAAGTTTTACGAGGCTTACAAGAGTTGGTGTAACGAGATGGGACACGCGGCTTTCAGCGGTACTCGCTTCGGAATAAATGCAAAAGAGCTTTTCGAGCAGTGTAAGGACCGGGATGGACTGTACTATAAGGGAGTGGGGCTATTGCTGGAACAGGAAAGGTGAATATGCAGGGTGTGCAGGGTTATTACACAGATAAACCCTATGAGAAAGCTTATTTTTCCACCATAGCAAACTGTAGGCAAAACCTTGCAAACCCTGCACCTCCTGCACAGCGCATAAAACGAATCATATTTAACCATATATAAGAACATACGGTTTTGTCATGAATATTTTAGACGTTTTGAACGAACAAGCTACTCGAAAGACAGCCAATGAATACTCATCTGCATGCCCTTTTTGTGGGGGAATTGACCGGTTCATTATTAAGCCTGAAGGGGGACCCACTGGCCGGTATTGGTGCCGCCAGTGTGGAAAAAAAGGAGACGCAATTCAATATCTTCGAGACGTCAAGGGAATGTCTTACCCTGAAGCCTGTGATGAACTGAACATTAAACCAAAAGAAGTAAAGTGCCGCTATCGACCATTAAACACCGCCCGAAATGCCTCCGCGACACCAAAATGGGAGCCACAAACATCGGATGCACCCTCAGATATTTGGCAGTCAAAAGGGATGTCTTTCGTTGATTGGGCCGCCAAAAATCTTTGGAAAAAGGAGTCCTCCCAAGCGCGGGAATGGCTGATGGATGAAAGGGGTTTGACACAGAAAACAATCAGGAATGCCGATTTGGGGTGGAATCCGCAGGACTACTTCCCTTCGCGAAAGGTGTGGGGGTTGCCAGACAAACAGGGGGATACCAAAACAATTAAGAAGATATGGTTGCCTAAGGGCCTAGTCATTCCCCACCGAGAAGGGGAGAAAATGGTAAAAATCAAAATTCGCAAACCAGACCCTGGGGACGGCCAGCGATATATCCATGTTGCAGGAGGTAACACAGCACCTATGATTCTGCGGAGGGATGAAACCCACAAGGCCTCGATCATTGTGGAATCTGAACTTGATGCCGTACTGCTTGAACAAGAGACCGGAGACTTTATCACTACTATTGCGTTGGGGAGCGCCCAAGCCAGACCAGACGTGAATACCAATGTAATTCTCAAACAGGCGGATATCGTCCTCGTTGCTTTGGACGCAGACTTAGCCGGGGCGAAACAGGCATGGCATTGGTGGGCTGAAAATTACCCAAACTCGAAACGCTGGCCGCCGGTCAACGGGAAAGACCCAGGTGAAATGTTATGGTCAGGCGTCGATATTCGGCTTTGGGTGCAAGCAGGGTTGCAGAATTCAAATTGTAGTCAGAAAGAAGACCAAGGGAATCCTAACGTTCAGCCATTTCTGGAAGACTCGGAGGCTCAGCATCGACCAGAATCGAAAAAACCCGATGCGGCTGAAGCATCTGAATCCTTTATCCACACACCCCCGGATTCTTCTAACTCGGATTGCGTTTGGTGCCTACAACGCAAGCCGCCACGTTGGGTAGCGATACCATCATGCGAATGGCACATATCAGAACACGATCCGATTTGTAAAGGATGCAGACCGGAACATCTGAAACGAAAGGAAAGCAATTATGAGTAAAAAATGGGATAGGCAAAAAGGCGAAAACTCCAAATGGTTTGAGAGATTTGAATGCTACAGGATGGCAGGACCGGGGAGGACCCTGTTGGGAACCGTCAATGAGATGCTGGTAAATGATGGCGAGAAACGGCGTAATAGTCCTCCAAATTCGTGGTTTATCAATTTTGACAAATATAACTGGAAAACAAGAGCCGAAGCATGGGATGACCACCAGCGGCACAAGGATCGCGTTGAAAATGAGAAAGCCCGTCAAAAAGCTCGTAAAGCTAGGGCAGAGCTCATAATGGCAGGAATAGAGAAATGCAAAAAGGCCGTGGATGTAGTTGATCCTGCGTCTGCTAAATTTGGTGAAATCATGGCCGGGATCAAAACGCTTAACGAACAGGCTCGGATAGAATTCGGAGACAATACGATTATCACACCTGTGTCGCATGACATATTGGTTGACCTAATTTCTGGTGAGATAACAGTCCGAGAGGCGGCGCTTCGGTATAACCAGGAAGGTGTTCCTATACCGAAAGCGGTTGAAATCATGCTGAGCAAGGAATCCCCGGAAGAAGCGGCGGTTGATGAAACCGTTGTTATCACGGAAGAGGAACTCGAAGCCCGCTACCAGGCTGTCATGGCCGAAACCCGCAAGGAGGAAGCTGTTTTTTTACCTGAACGGCGGGCAGCAGTCGAAGCCATGAAGGCGGAATTGGCTGATCAGGACCAATGGACGGACGCCAAAATTTTTACCACCGCTAACACCTATGATTAATTGGTGAAATTATAATTTCACAATTATATCCATGGAAAAGTGTCATAAAACAGAAAAATGATTTTTTGATATAACCGGCGAATAATAAATAAAGTTATGAAATGACTAGTTAAACAGGGTCAGCGTCTGATAATATATTTTATGTAAACTTTACGTTATTTCAATTCCTTACACGTGAAAAAAAGTTGTACCACCAATTTCAGGCGTTTTTGCTGAAAAAGTGGTACAAACTCACGGTTTTTTCACCACTATGGGAAAGTGATTTGTTTTGTGCGGTTTCGTAAGGATACATCAATTGGATTCAAAAAAGAATACAAAAATAGACAGTTTTCGACAAAAAAAAGGCGGTCGGTGGCCCTTGGATGCTGCGGGACCTCACCCCAATTGGGGGGGGGGACCTCCCCAAAAATGGGGCGGTCTCCTAACTCAAAGCTCAGCCGATTATCCGGCCAACTAAAAAAGGAGAAAAATGGAAAATTCAAAAATCAGAGATGCACAAAACAGAATTGAGTTTTTACGCAAAGTTATGACGGAAGAGCAAAGCATCATGGGGGAATATGTGATCGGCTTTCTGCAAACAATAGCCGCAGGTCTGGATGGAGTGGAAATCCAAAAGGCCGACCATATTGCTGGATCTCCGCAGGAAATGCGGTCAGCATTGTTATGATGCTGAGATACGGAAGTGGGAAAACCCTATCACCGACGTTCAAGACCGGCGCCGGTAATAGGGAGACCCTGAAAGTCTCCCTGATCCACGTGCAATGCAGGGGCGAGACAATCAAGATCCAATGGGTAGGCGCCTATCCACCGGTCCTGCAAACCCGACACCGCAAAAATTACGGTCGCTCATTCAGGGTGCTGGCGTGCCTTCCGACACGCTTCCGCACTGGCAGCCGGAATTTAAAAATAGCATGAAAGTAGAATTCGGTCAAAGAGATTAATGAATTCATGCCAACAAAGCAATATCTATCCCACAGGGTTGCAGTGAATGGATGTTGGGACGGCTTCCGCCTACCCCTAATTACCCACATCCCATCATATCATCCACGCTTTTCGCCTTGACGTACTGCGCGGGATGCTCATCCACCGCCAATTCCGAAAAATGCTTTTTGGCGCATTCTATTTTGGCGCCCTCAACATGACGAAGGTCATCCCACCACATGCTCCCCTTGGTTTCCACAACGAAGTATAGCTTTTCCTGACTATCCATTGAGACCAGTACCGCCCAGTCAGGATTGTAGTTGCCCAGGGGTGTGGGAATCGTAAACCATGGGGGCAGTTTAGCATAGACTTTGACCGCTTCATTTTTCTCCAGGTCTTCGGCAAACCTTCGCTCTACACCGGCGGAATCATACACCACATGCTGATAAACGGATTTTTGTGTTTTCAGCGTGTTTTTGAGGTAACCGGTCAGCTCTTCTTTTTCAAAAAGCTCTTGGGCATAAAAATAATCGTCGCCAATACGCTGGTAGCGTATCCCATCCACCAGAACAAGCCGTTTGGTTTTGTTGATGGCCTGGGCAGCCAGATCGATGAACTCTTGGGGGTTGCGGGTAAAATCGTTCAGTCTCCTGCTTTGGATAAGGATTTCTACCAGACTTTTTCGCGTCAAGTGGGTTTTGTCCTGAAGGTCGGTCAACAGGTCCGGCAGCTCGATATCCGTCTCCTGAAGGGCCGTAAAGCCGGATGTGGCGGTTTCACTGGCCATTACGCCGCCCTTGCCGATGGCGATATCGGCTTTTCGGAACTGCGCCCTTGTTTTAGCGACGGAAGGGCCACCCTGAATGGCTTTGGCGCTTTGCTCGATTAATTTTTCGTTGTTAAAATACAACCGATAAGTGGTCTTGTGCTTGATGCGGTCCCATAACGCTTTAAATTCTTCGCTTTCGAGAACCGCCTGTCGGGTTATGATGGGGATGCGTTCATCTGCATTTTTGATGTCCAGTTTTCCAGCCAGCTTTCGCAAAATCTCTTTGATGCCTTTGGCCTCATTGGAAAATTCCCAAGGGAGTTTCAATTTGTCTTCCTTGAGGGCTGTTCGGAGTGTGTCCTGCACCTTCCCGTTTTTGTCCACAAAGCCGTTTTCGTTTAAGAAATCCCAGATTTGCTTCGATTTTTCGACCCCCAGAAGTTGTTTGTCACCTTTATCATCTGTCGTGACGAGAGAAGCGAACTGGTGTTTTTCAACAATGCCAAACCGAATACCCGTATCTTTTTCAATCTCCTTTTGAAGGTTGTCCGCAAACTGCTGGTAGCTTTCGGTGGCGATCACTGTCAGGGTGTTTACATCAAATCCCCGCAGGCGCTGTCCCTCCTGATTGACACAGAGCCTTAAGCCCCGGCCGATGGTCTGGCGGCGTTCCCTTTCGGTTCCCATGTCACGAAGCGCGCATATTTGAAAGACATTCGGATTGTCCCAGCCTTCCCGCAGGGCGGAGTGGGAGAAGATAAACTTCAGCTTGGAATCAAAGCTCAAAAGCGTTTCCTTCTCCTTCATGATCAAATTGTAGGCACGTTCCGCGTTGTCGCGGTTGGCCTGGTTGTTTTCGGCGGTCTCTGTCCAGCCGCCCTTTTTGTCAATGGAAAAGTACCCGTTATGGATTTGTCCCACGTCCATATCCAGATCGATCTGTTGAAAAAGGGTCTGGTAGTCCGGTTGCTTGGCCAGTTTTTTGTATTCCTCTTCAAACATCAGGGCATATTTTCCCTTGATCTCGTTTCTCGTTTCATCATACTGGCGATAATATTTTACGCTGTCGATGAAAAATAGGCTCAACACCTTGACTTCGCGCTTCTGGGCCATGAAGCGCATTTCCTTGTCCAGATGCTCTTTGATGGTGCGGCGGATCATGAGGCGTTTTATATCGTCCGGGTTGACACCGCCCACTTCTTCTCCGGGGTGGAGGGTATACTCACCCCCCGGCACGTTGATTTCCACGGATTCGGTGTTCTTTCCGCAGGTGATGGTGCCGATGCGGCAGTTTTCATAAATTCCCCTGCCCGTTTCCTGCTCCAGGTCATCTCCGTCTTCCACGGTCATCACTTCACGCCTGACCTTACCGCCCCGGGCCACATCGATTTCAACTTTTGCCGTAATGGACCCCCGCTTATTGTGGGTGGAAATGAGCTTTACATATGCCTTGTTGTGGGCGCCTTCGACTTCAAGGGAAGCCACTTCAATCTGTTTCACCAGCTCCCGTTCATAAGCGTCCACGGCATCCAGGCGGTAAAGCATGTGGTGTTTGTCCGCATGGGTGGCCGAATACCGCAAGGTGCAGAGGGGATTCATTTTTTCCAGGGCCTTTTTGCCCTGGCCTTTGAGGCCGCCATCCACGCTTTGGGGTTCATCCACAATAATAAAGGGTCGGGTGGCCCGCACCAGATCAATGGGTTTTTCCCCGCCGGTCTTTTCGCTGTCCTTGTACAGGTTGTTTACATCCTTTTTGTTGATGGCGCCTACGGTCACCACCATGATCTGGATATTCGGACTGGTGGCATAGTTCCTCACCTGACCGAGTTTGCTGGAATCATATAGGAAATATTCATACCCTTTGGCGTTGGGATAAAGGTTTTCAAAATGCTCCTGGGTAATTTGAAGGGTCTTGTAAACCCCTTCCTTGATGGCGATGGAGGGGACCACGATCATGAACTTGGTAAAACCGTACCGCTTGTTCAACTCAAAGATGGTACGCAGATAAACATAGGTTTTACCGGTCCCGGTTTCCATTTCAATGGTAAAATCCCCACTGGCCAACGCATTTGAAGGGCTCAGTCCGTTTTTGAGCTGGATGTTCTGAAGGTTTTCCAGAATTTCATCATCCAGGAGTTGCAGACGGTTGCCGATGCCCTGGTCCGATTCTTCCATGCCCGGTATCTTGATCTGCCCCGTCGAGTCCGATGCCTTGGATACGGTAAATTCCGTGCGGTTGATGTCCTGGCCGGAGAAGAGATCGGCCACAGCCAGAACGGCTGTCTTCTGGTATTCGAGATTGTCCTCAAAGTGAAGTTTCATTTTTGATTTTCCCTAAAGGCTTCGCACGTGGGCAATACCGTGCTGCTCCAAAATGGCTGTCATGTTCGTCTTGGCAACATCGTTTTCAAAAGCACTGTCCCGAAACACCACCTGCGTATCCCCGGCGGGCTCAAGCTCACTGTGCCAGGCGATAATCCCCTGGGCCAGTTCCTCGATTTCATTCCGATGGATGGTCTTATCCAGACAGGCAAACAAAACCCCGTAACCGATGCTGTAAACGGTTTTCCCTATCATGGTTTTCTTTTCGATGGGGACCGTCAAATCAACCCCCCGTTTCAACAGGAGTTCGTACAGTACATCCTGTTCGCTCCGGCCTTCCACCAGATGCTCCATGTGGTCGATGAGCGTTTGATTGATGTCGCTTCGGTCCGGATTCCATGCGCGAATATTGCTGCTGTCAAGTTTGAAGACTTTGAAACCCAGGTCACCTTTGTATTCTGGGTTTTCTTTTTTGATTTTGGCTGCGACCCGGCGGATACGTTTTTTGCCAATATCAGTTATGGTTCTATATCCGGATTTAAATGCTATAGACTTTTTGTCACACGGTTCAGGTAGCTGAATCATAATATATCTGCGATTCCCGGAGTGCGCGTTATTTAAGTCCATAACAGCTTGTGCAGAGGAACAAGAGCCAGCAAAAAAATCAAGATAGATTCCATTTGATTCTTCGGTTTCGTTCATGGTAAAACCAAAAAAATGACGAATCAAACTTGATGGTTTAGGAAAACTAAAAACATTGTTACCTAACAATCCATCTACTTCTTTTGTTCCCTCTTGGTTAAAAGGTCCATTGAGTAAAGAGAGAGGCTTTCCTTTTCTCAATTCACCTTTTTCATTTCTCAAATATACTTTAGCTCTCACACTGTATTCGCCATTCGATTTTTTCTTAAAAACAACTTCGTTGTTTTTAATTGCCGCCAACAGCCTTTCTCTTCCCCAAACCCATTGCTTTCTTGGTGATATAGTTTCACCATTGTATTCGATTTCGTATTGAAGGTTAGCTCTGTCATCAAGACTGTTTGTCATTAAAGGCTGAGTTACAAAGCCACCCCTTTTTTTGTATTTTTCATCTCGGTTTTTTTCATATGGCTCAATTTGATCTTCAGGTAATAGTGACTCTATATTATTTAAGGCAGTTTTAGCGTAACATAAAATATACTCATGGACCTCTATAAACCCCTTTGTTTTTGCCCCAGCGCCATATTTATTTTTCCAACTTACAGAACCTACAAAATTTTCTTCTCCGAATATTTCATCCATTAAAAAAAATAAATTTTTTACTTCATTGTCGTCTATCGAAATGAATACAATACCATCTTCACGTAGCAGGTTTTTTGCTAGTTTTAGTCTTGGGTACATCATATTCAGCCAATTGGTATGATACCGTCCCGAACTTTCAGTATTACTCGAAAACTTGAACCCCTCATCGCTTTTCTGCCCCGTGTACCTCAAATACGTGTCCAGATTATCCTGGAATTTATCGGGATAGATGAACTCCTTTCCCGTGTTGTACGGCGGATCGATATAGATCATCTTGACCTTGTTGGCGTAGCTTTTTTGCAGGAGTTTCAGCGCTTCCAGGTTGTCGCCTTCGATGAACAGGTTTTGAGTGGTATCCCAGTCCACGCTTTCTTCCGGGCAGGGACGGAGTGTTCCCAGTGAAGGGGTTAGGGCAATCTGGCGGGCCTTCTTTTTGCCGTACCAGGTAAGGCCATATTTTTCATCACCTTCAGCCACAGAATCCCCCAGCAGTTGTTTGAGTATTTCAAAATCGATCCCGTCTTCGGTGAAGGCTTCAGGGAAAATGGTTTTGAGGGCTTTCAGGTTTTCATTGATCAGGTCGAGGCTTTTTCCATCCTGTTCCGTTATTTCCTTCATTTCAGTCTCCGGTTTAGGGCTATTGCATTTCCTATTACATCATTTTATTGCGCAATTAAGCATTGCCGCTGTAATGGGCACGTAATTACTTGCTTTGTTATCATATGGTTATGTGAATTCAATTACGCCATAATTGCGCCAAATATTTTTTTTACGGCGTAATAATTTCGGTCTCCGCAGGATACCAACGGGCGCTCTTTGTCACTCCGGTTTTATAGATTTCCCCTTCTTTTTTTAGTTCGGCAACCAGCTTTTGAATCTGATTTTTCGACAGAAAGGGAAGCACCTGTACAAATTCTTTTAAACCACTCCCTTTGTTCCTGTTTCGGACGATATGTTTCAGCAGCAGGGTCTTGTTGGCTTCACGATCCAACCCTTTTCGCCGGGTGTAAACCCCTTCCTCGCCAACCATTTCGTAATAACGGCGGCTGAGGATATACTTGACACCTCGACCCCGGCCATGTCGCTCAATGACCCCCTTGTCTACCAGGGACGGCAGCCTGTGCTTCAGGTGATCCGGCACCTTCTGTTCCCGATTGATATGGTCCAGCAGCAGGAAATCAGCGGTGCTGAAAAGCGCTATGGTCTCCTGACCTACCTTTTCAAGGAATTGGAGAAAGTGGGGGTCCTGCACTTCACCATTCAGGTGAAGAAACACCTGGTAGGGGTCAGTCCCGGTGAAATCAGGGGTCTGTTTGCTTTCCTTAATGCTCAATTCAAACATCAGGTTCATGCCCTGGCCGGAGCGCTCCACCAGGCCGCATTTGGCAAAAATATCAGCAATGCGCCGGTTGCGGGGCAACTGTCGATCCAGGATATTACCCGGGGTAATGCCCAGGGGAAATCCCCCGGGGCTTTCGATGGTTAGCCTTCGAGGATACTGCCGAATGAAGATATTGCCGCCATGCAGATAATCCCGATGGCTGATGGCATTCAAAATGGCTTCACGGACAACCCGCTCCGAGAAGGTAAAAATATCCAGGACAAACAGGCCGGACTGAAAATGCTGGGTATCATTTCTGAGATTGATCAACTCCCACAACTCATCATAAAAACTGAAAAACCCCTGTCGAAATTCGACTCTCTTCTGGGGCGGACCCGATACGTCGGATGAACGGTATTCAAAGATCACCTCGGCTTGCGCCAGATGTCGCCCAAGGGCCTTGCGGGTGCCGAACAAAACAAAGGCCGCATAGGTGACTTTGCCATCCATCAGAGCTTCGGCATCGGTCAGAAGCTGTTCCGGGGTAAGGGTTTCGAGACTCTGATTGCCGGATTTCCGAATCCACCGGGTACGAAAATCCTCAATGGCCAACGGGTCCAGATCATCCAGAGTTGCGGGGGTACAGATATCCGCCGAAAAATCATGCCCCGCCTCCGCAAAAACAGTACGAAGCCTGTCATCTGCCATGGGGACCAGGCTGTCGCCGGACCGTTCCCAGTAAACGCCCTTGTATTTTACCGGATTGCCGATGGGTCGTGTGGGGACATGAAAAATCAACACCCGGCCATTGGGGTGATGGACAATGCTGAAGTCGACGCGAAGATGCAACTGCTCCATGAGGCTCGCACGAGTCCGTTCCGGCTGCTGGAAAGCCTTGGAACCGACAACGCGCCGGGGCCGTTTGTCAGTAACCCCGAAAACCATTTCCCCCCCGCCTTCGTTGGCTAGGGCTGTGCAGTATTTCCCAAGGTCTTCAAAGTGGAATCTGGTTTTGGCTTCCTTGAATTCCAGATGTTCCCCTTCTTTGGAAGCCATAATTTTTTCTAATTCCTCAAGCGTCATTCCAACCCTCTATTTGGTTTTCCATCACAACCGGCTTTTAAGGACCTCAATGCGGTCCCGAGCGTGTTTCTTCTGGGTGTTCAGTTGAACCTGATAGCCCAGATTTTTTTCACCACGAAGCTTCCTTTGGATTTCGGATTGTTCCTGCTCCAGCTTATCGATTTCCTGGAGAAGATCAAAGCGGTTTTCCCCTGAAAAGCCCTGCCCGTCTCCAAGGCTGAAAACGCCGGTATGATCTGAACAGGCCAACGCAATCACCCGCTCCATAGCGGCCTGGTAGAAGGCATGAAAATGGGTGTGTGGCCAGGTGGACACATCCAGGCTTTTCAAAAACCGCCCTTGGTTTTCCGTGGCATTCGCCAAATCGAGCCATGGGGTTGAGGCAAATTCCTCGGCAACGATCGCTTGTCGGTCCGCATGGGAGAACCTTTTGTTTGCAAGACTTAAAAGGCATTTTTGATTTTTGATTTCAGATGGTTGATCTGAAAAACAAAAAATCAGAAGCAACGGGTATGGAATTGTACGATGAATCATCTCGCAAAGGCGGTCCACCCGCTTTTCTTTCTTAAGGTTCACCTCCAAAAGCGCCACCTCATGGTATTCCCGGATGTCATCCTCATATGGTTGTATGGGGATGGTTGTGGACTTGAAGGTGTACTGCCAGAAGATGCTTTCCACATCATTTTGAAGCGCATTCTTATCGCTTGAGGTCAATTTGGCGTTTTCAAGGAAAAGCTTTTTGTAGACTTTTTTTCCAAGTTTGCAGGAGCCGGGGATCATCATTCTTTCATAGAGCATTCCAATCATGGCTGGAATCCTTTGGATTGAATTACCAGATAGGAGATCACTTCAAAGTCATTCATGCCCCTGAAAGTGCCTTTGGTCAATGCTGTCCCCCCACGATGAAACAGGCTTTCAACCCCTTTCTCTTCGGCTTTGCCGGTGATGGCCGACACCGCTCGGGACAGCAAATCCTGGTACAGGCTCATATCGGCACCGTTTCTAGTGGCGACGTTGAAGCGCTGGAAGGCTTTCGGGTCGGGGTTTTCCCAGCCAAGGGAAAGCTTTTTCCAAAGGTCCATGGCTTTTTTTGCCTGGGAAATATTCAAGCGGATTTCTCCGTTTTCAGACACATGTACCAGATAGTGGGGTGAAAGGGCATAGCTGTCTTCGGTCTGGACTTTCGGATTGACGCTCTTGAGGCAAAAGAGTACGCTTGGATCGATTTCATTGTTCAGCAGACTGTCTCCGTCGGTTACCGAAAAAGCGCCCAGCGCCGTTTGATCCAACCGTTTCTGGGACTCCTTGATGTAATTGGATAAATCCATACGAAAGTCATTGAGCGTCAGATCGGTAATGGAGATACCGCCACCAAGGTCTTCAATGTCCACCACTTCATTTTGGAGCCGCTCCAGTTGCCTGCGGCGGTATTCCAGATCGTTCATTTTCCCCGCATCGGAAAATTCAATGATGTTTTCCTCACCTGTGGCGGAAATATCCAACAGAACCATTCGCCCTGAAACCCTGGCTTCCAAATTGATGTATTCGTCAAGTTCCATGTTGGGCCAGAAATTGACCAGTTGAATGGTGGTGTTGATCGATCCCAGTCGGTCGATTCGGCCGAAGCGCTGGATGATCCTGACCGGGTTCCAGTGGATATCATAATTGACCAGGTAATCGCAGTCCTGAAGATTCTGGCCTTCGGAAATGCAGTCCGTCGCAATCAGGATATCGATTTCTTCCTCAAGGGAGGGATCGACTTTTTTTCGATCCTTGGATATGGGTGAAAAAGACGTGATTATGGATGCCATATCCTTTCGAATGCCCGGCAGGTTGGTTTTATTCCCTCCCGAACCGCCGGTGACCATGGCGGAATGCAGTCCAAGGTCCTGTTGTGCCCACTGGGCCAGATGGGAGTATAAGTATTCTGCGGTATGTGCGAAGGCCGTAAATATCATTACCTTCCGGTTGCCGGGATTGTGGGGAGATGTCACTTTTTCGGAAATGATTTCCCGAAGCCTGCGGAGCTTTTCATCTCTTACAGACGTTACTTCACGGGCCTGGCACAGCATCTTAACCAGCCGTTCCTCATCCTCTTTCAGTTCCTGTTTCCACCGGATACGATCCACATCCTGAATCAGCACCTTGATTTTATTTCCGATGAGGAAGGGCTCAAATTCTTCGGAATCGATTTCTATCTCTTCGATGTTCAATTCCTCAAGGTCCATGTCCTCATGGGAATCAATTCGGATGATGATGTGTTGCACACCCTGAAGCAATTTTTCCAGGGTCCGGGCAAAACTGCTGATGGAACTTTCCATTCGCTTGAGGAGGTTGACGCGTATGAGGTGGATGAGGCTTTCTTCACGGTCAATCTGTTTGAAAACAGAACCTCCCGCCACCTGCATGTCGTATTTTCTGCTGTACTCCGTCAGTTTTTCCGCAAGCACATACTTAAGCGGCGCATACGCACTGAGGTTCAACCGCCGAATGTCCCGGTTGATTTCATTAAGCGGTGGAAAAAGGTTTTCAGTATCGATGTCCGCCTTGATGTTGATGGGCCTGGCCCGTTCCGGGAAGTCTCCGATTTCAGCCATGTCGTAATATTTCTGGATGTGTTTCCGTGAACGGGCAATGGTGAGGAGGTCCAGGAGCTTAAAATAATCAAAATTGAGGCTATCAAGCAAAGATTCCGTGGTTCGCCTGGCCTCAGAAAGTTTCAGCCACCGATTGAAACGGGTCTGGGCCTTCTTGAGGGTTTGCTCGATGCTGATGAGTCCCGAACCCGCCAGAGCATCATCAATGCCTTCGGTAATGAAGGCAACCTGGTTTTTTAAATCGTTCATTCGACTGTTCACCGGGTGGCTGACAGCATGAGAACCTTTGTTTTAACACCGGTTTTGATGATATCCCGCATCAATCGGGAGTAGCGTGTCATTCCGTCTTTCCGAGGCGGGTTGTTACGAAAATTGTGGGATTCGTCAATGACCACCAGATCGTAGTTGCCCCAGTTAAGCGTTTCCAGGTTCAACTCACCGGAGTACCCTTTCAGCCGTGTTAGGTCAGTATGGTTGAGGACATCGTAGTTAAACCGGTCATCCGCGAAAAGATTGCGCTTGTCGTTAACCGTAAAAATGGTCCAGTTTTCCCGAATTTTTTTGGGGCAAAGTACCAGAACGCGATCATTGCGCAATTCGTAGTATTTGATGATGGCCAGGGCCTCAAATGTTTTTCCGAGTCCCACGCTGTCGGCCAGAACACAACCATTATATTTTTCGATTTTGTCAATGGCGCCCAGAACACCGTCCCGTTGAAATCGGTAGAGTCTTTTCCAAAC
Source organism: Desulfatiglandales bacterium (assembly GCA_963664475.2). Classification (GTDB taxonomy): domain Bacteria; phylum Desulfobacterota; class DSM-4660; order Desulfatiglandales; family Desulfatiglandaceae; genus NaphS2. The sequence goes on along the minus strand of CAXXXE010000007.1, from coordinate 1,098,368 downwards.
TTCGGTTTCCTTGATTCCCGTGCGGGTTTTGATGATCTTTTCTTCATCCAGGTCTTCAATGGATTCCTGAAACAGATTATGGAGAGTAAAAAAATAAACCCGTTCAGGAGATTTGGGCGTGAATATTTCTAAAAGTTGTGCCAGCATGAGGGATTTAGCATCCTGAGCTGCATCGGTATTCGCCCAGATGGAATCAAACCAATCCAGAAGTCCCGTTGTCTCCTGGTCACTTGTAAAGAGCGTATTCATGGGGTATCCCGTCGCCGGGGTAAACCCAAGACCGGAAGAGGTAAAGGGAGAGCTACCGTGAATGGCAAAGGTGGACCCGTCCACATTTTTGATGTGGAATAGATTCTGGAGGACGGGTAAGGCTACGGTTCTGATCTCCGCCTTCTGTTCAAGCCATCTTGCGCAATCATGGGCTACCTTTGGCAGGTTTAGGGAATTTCGGAACATGCGGTCCCCGTTGCCACCGATTAGACCATGGACTTGAAATGTTTCGGTGGGGCTTGACGGAATCAGAAGCCGCAGTTTTTTGATGCTTGCCAGTACGGAACCAAGGGAGTCATAGGCGTAGACGGAAAAGGCGTTTGAAACAACCGACAGGTGTGCGTTACGTTGTATGTTTTCGCGGAGGGCATCACCGACTTTGCCCTGGCCTTTGTTATCCAGGAGAAATGGCATGTTTTTCTCAGATGTCTTTGTCTATTATGAAATCCCTTTGAGCCATTAAGGACACGCTACTCTTGCCTGATTCATTAGTGAAAACGATGATAGTCCTCACCACTTCAAAATTTCAAGCAGTTTTTAAGTAAAACAGGGATGTGGAGTGATTACAGAGAAAAAAAATGTTTTTGAAAGAGGATAGAGATACCCTATCCAACCGTAGAATGAATAAAAGAATAAATTCTTTTAGGAGACTAATCATATGGAATAGATGTGTTTAGCTCTCTTTAAGTTCGCGGGCCAGAACTTCAGCAAGGGCCTTTGCTTCAAATTCAGAAATAGTAGAAGCCTGGGACTGGATACGGACACAGGAATCTGAATTTTCAATCTCATACCATTTGGACCTGTGGGCGCCGTCCATGCGATACAATTTCCATGTTTCCCGGTCAAACACAAACGGGACATCTTCTTTTTCAAGGTATTCGAGGATCATATTTTCTCCTTTTGGAGAAAGGCTCACTATGGACTTCCGTGGTTTCAGTCCGCAAAGACCTACAATCCGATCGGTTCGTAAGTGGCCTTTCAAAGGTTTTGAATCTTCCGGTGAACAGGACGTCGCAAGTGCCGCTGTCTACGGACAAGAGAAATCTGATTGCTATTCAAATGTGGGAGCGGAAGATCAAAGGAATTCTACCACGGAAACCAAACGGCAACAGCTTTTTATTGATAGGGGTGTGGGTTTTAGGAAGATTCAGAGATTCTTTTGAGGTTTTGCTACTTTTGCGGCTTTTGCTCTAAAGGGTGAAAAATGAAAAACCTTCCCTTGGATAAATGGTGTGTGGGTAGAGAAACCGTTACACAAAAATCAAAGCCGGTTCCCCCTTACCCTGGGTGATCGGTTTTTTTTATGCCTTGAAAGGCCATTAGAATCAAAAAAGGTGTACAAGGAGTGGACAAAAACGGCTTAAAATAAAAAAAGCACTTAGGGCCAAAACCCGTAAGTGCTTGTATTTACTGGTGGAGCTGAGGGGGATCGAACCCCTGACCTCATGACTGCCAGTCATGCGCTCTCCCATCTGAGCTACAGCCCCGCGAACATGATCTTTAATACCAGAAAGTATTTGCTCGTGTCAATATGATATTGACATTCTCTTCATAATTTTTGTATAATCCTCAATTATGAGTTTCGGGCATCTGAGAGTGCTTTTTTTTAACCCTCCTTTGCCCCTCTTAATCATGTGCCGGAGTGGTGAAACTGGTAGACGCGCTGGACTCAAAATCCAGTGAACCTTGCGTTCGTGTCGGTTCGATTCCGACCTCCGGCACCAGCAAAGACACCCCAACGCTCCCCTTGGATGTCCTCTGGAAGGCCCTTGGCTCAATTCAGCCAAAGGCCTTTCTATTTTTCATTAGGTAACTGGAAGAAAATAATATACGCATATCGTGCAGAACTTTTGTTCGTCTTCAAGGCGTGATGGCAGGTGCATAGTGGACTATGTGCCTCTTATCACAACGAAGAAGATGGGCAAAAGAGCAAACACGATGCGTAGATTATTTTTTGGAAGTTCCCTTAAATCAATCTGTTTTTCATATGACTTTCAGCAACCTTTGATGCAGGTTGTCGAAACCGCCGTTGGACATGATCAGTACCATATCTCCCGCCTTGACACTGCTCAACAAAGATGACAGTAATAAATCCGTATCCTCATAAGAATATGCCTCAAGCCCCCTTCCCCTCAAATCGGAAACCAATTTTCCAGCGGAAAAACGTTCCGCCAAAGGAATTTTCTCCATCATGGGAGGCTCACGGATCATTATAATATCCCCGGCATCAAATGATTCGGCGTATCGATCCTGAAAAATATTCCGCCGGCTGGAATTGGACCTCGGCTCAAACACGACAATCAAACGCCTGTGGGAAAATTTTTGTTTCACAGCCCGAACCGTTTCCGTTACGGCCGTTGGATGATGTGCGAAATCGTCCATGATCATAATGCCGTTTTTTTCTCCAAGTATCTCCTGTCTTCGCTTGACGCCCTTGAAAGTCAATAAAGCCCTTGCCAGGATATCAGAGGGTATCTCCAAAAAATGTGCCAAAACCACGGCGGACAGACAATTGGATATATTGTGCCGGCCAAAAAGCGGCGTTTCAAAGGTCATCTGTTGCGAGCACCTCCGAACAATCTTGACGATGGTATCTTTTTCCGAAACAACCATATCGCCAACCTGCCAATGGTTGGTTTTGGAAAAACCGTAAGTTTCAACTTCACATACGGCCCGATTGATTTCGCGGAGGATAATCTTATCATCGCCATTGGCAATAAGATGTCCACCGGCTGGAATCAGGTCAATGAATCTTTGAAAGCTGGCAATCACATGATCCAAATCCCGGTAAATATCGGCATGATCGAATTCGATACTGGTCAGGATCGCCATCCAGGGATTGTAATGTAAAAATTTGGGTCCCTTGTCAAAAAAAGCGGAATCATATTCATCCCCTTCTATGACGAAATATGCACCTTTTCCCAGTTTGAAATTTTTTTCAAAATTGCGCGGTATGCCCCCAATCATAAACCCCGGATCCATTCCGGCGGTCTCCAGTATCCAGGCAATTAATGAAGAAGTGGTTGTTTTTCCATGGGTCCCGGCGATAACAATGGATTTTTTATCCCGAATAGCAAACGCTCTAAGCGCTTCGGGAAAAGAAAGATATGGCACCCCGATCCGAGAAAGTTCAACGGCTTCAGGGTTAACCCTGGTAATCACGTTGCCTACAATCACCAGATCCGGGCGAGGCTCCAGGTTACGGCGACCATAGCCCTTGAATACCGGAATTCCAAGAGATTCCAGGAAAAGACTCATGGGGGGATAAACATTTGTATCCGAACCGGTAACCCCATATCCCTGCTCTTTAAGCATTCCGGCCAGGGACGCCATTCCCGTTCCACAAATACCCATCAGATGGATATGAGATAAATTTTCAGGACGGCGGTTCAACTCAGGCTTCAGCGTGGAATCCACACCCGCGCTTTCCGATTGAAAAGACATTTATAATAACCTCCTGCTGGAAGCAATACCATTTGAAAAGCTCAGACATAATGAAAAACAGGCTCGACTTCAAGCAGAAAAGAGACCGCAAACATCTATCTCAAACGCGCTTCCGGTATTGACAAGACCAACTGTTTTTAGTAATTTTTTTCTTTCTGGAGGAATTTGCCGGTTTAAAATCACCCATTAAGGAGATCTCAATGAAAAAAAACATCCTCTTAAAATCTTTTCCAGCCCTGTTGTTAACACTGCTTTTCCTATTTCCCCAGGTTGCATCGGCGGAAGGTCCATCCCAAAAAAGTAACGACAAAGCCGCCTGCATAAAATTGGTGCGACATGGTCAGGAAGCTTATCAGAGAGGGAAGTACCTGGATGCCAAGGAATTCTTTCGAAAAGCGATTCAGGCGGACCCGTCATCCGTCATGGCCTGGGCGTACTATGATCAGGCTGTCATTTTTGCTTTGGCCGAAAAAGTGGAAAAGAATGCGAACCTCGTTATGCCGGATACCTCCACGCGACCTCTACAGCCACCCGCGGCATCCACAGTCCAGGCGCCACAGCCACCGAAAGCCAAGAAAAAACCCGCCTTTGTCATCGTTGAAGATGAAGGCTGCTGATTTATAGATTTCGTATCGTTTAGGATGAATCGATTGGCGATCCATTCTGCTTCCTTAAAATTCCAAATACTGGAGGAAAAATCATCATGGATAATATCACAGCGGATGAAACTCTGGATTGCAGCGGCCTGAGCTGTCCCATGCCACTTCTCAAAACTAAAAAACATATCGGCAACATGCAATCGGGACAAATCCTCGAGGTCATCAGCACGGACCCGGGAACCAAAAATGATCTCCCTTCATTTGCCAAAAGAACAGGGCATGAGTTCCTGGGCATAAAAGAAGAAGAAGGTCACAGCAAACTCTACTTGAAAATCAAATAGTTTTTTCACGTTTCACTTTTCGTAAAACGAAAAAGGAAAGGTCTTTATTTTTAAGGAGAGCTGAGTATGGCCAAATCATTGGGGGTGTTTGTTACTTCCGACCGGCATCTGGAAAAAGTCATTGCCCTATGTAAAGCCGCTAAAAACAAAGGGGTTGAAACAACCGTATTTTTCAGTCATTTAGGAACGCTTCTGACCCAAGATCCCCGATTCGCGGAATTGGAGGGTCTGGCAAATCTATCCCTGTGCAACGTGGGATTTGAAAGTCACGGCCTCAAACCGCCCGTTCCGGGGGTTAAGGAAACAGATTATGCCACCCAGGCACGAAACGGTGAACTGATCGAAGATTGCGACAGATATGTCGTATTTTAGGGAGGAATAGCCCCTGATGGAAAACATCAAACATGTGGCTTTTTTAATCCGCGGAAAAGAAGACCTTTGGGAAGGCTCGCGGTCCACCCTCGGACTGGCCGTGGAAAATTTCTATTCCTATATGTTCGTTTTGGACGTTGAAGTGGAATTGACCGATGCCTACAAGGAAAATCTGGAGTGGCTGGAGGATATGGAATGCGAATATTATTCCAACAACCTTGCCAACGTAAAAAACGGTGGTTTTAAATACATGACGCTTGCGGAAATCGGTAAAAAGCTCAAAGAAATGGACCTTATCATACCTTTTGGGAGTTGACCATGAAGACACTGCACATATTGAAATCAGAACCGGATGAAAATACGCGGGTTTTCCTGGATATACTGGCGGAAGGGGAAAATACAACCCCGTTTCCGCTTTATGAAAAGGACGCCGACTATGACCGCCTCATCGAACTCATATTTGAAAATGACAGGACCGTATCCTGGTGGTGACGGCTTTTCGCGGCCGTAGGGACGAATATGTCGCCCCTACGGCCACAATGTTATCATTTTAAAATGAGAATGTCCGATCTATTCCCGAATTCTCAATAAACGTAAAACCCCCGGCCTGTTTTCCGTCCCAGCCATCCCGCATCCACATATTTCCGCAACAGGGGGCACGCACGATATTTACTGTCGCCCAACCCCTTGTGGAGCACTTCCAAAATTGCCAGGCAGGTATCCAACCCAATCAAATCCGCCAGGGCAAGGGGACCCATGGGATGATTCATGCCCAGCTTCATGATCTGGTCAATATCCTTGGCTTTGCCAACGCCCTCATACAGGGCATATACCGCCTCATTGATCATGGGCATCAGGATGCGGTTGGCCACAAACCCCGGAAAATCGTTGGCCGGCACCGGCGTTTTTCCCATTTGAACAGCCAGGTCCTGGGTCGCCTGGGTCGTTGCCTCGCTCGTGGCCAGACCGTTGATAATCTCCACCAGCTTCATCATGGGCACCGGGTTCATAAAATGCATGCCGATGACCTTTTCAGGCCGGCTCGTAACGGCCGCAATCTTGGTGATGGAAATGGAGGAAGTGTTGGAAGAAAGGATTGCATCCGCCTTGCAAAATTTATCCAAATCCTCAAAAATTTTCAACTTAAGGGCCTCGTTTTCAGTGGCGGCTTCCACCACATAATCCGCCCGAACCATATCCTCCAATGAGGTGGACCCTTCGATCCGCCCCAAAATAGACGCCTGGTCGGCCTCGGTTATCTTTTCCTTTTTCACCAGACGCCCAAGGCTCTTTTCAATGGTTGCAAAACCTCGTTCCACAAATTCGTCCTTGATATCATTCATTATAACGGACAACCCGCAGGCCGCAGCCACCTGCGCGATTCCCGAGCCCATCTGTCCGGAGCCGACAACACCCAGCACATTAATTGCCATATCCATTCTCCTTTTCCTTCATTTTTCTGATAAGATAAACTAAAGATCGGTCAACCGGATCGAATTTCCATCGACCCATGGGGAAGGAACTTACATTGAAATAAAAAGGAGTACAAGCATAAACATGGAACGTCATGAAAATAATGAATCCCCCCACCCGGAGGCATTGACCCCACACGACATTTTGGGTTAATCTCGCGCCCAAAACAACAACGAGGAAAACCCATGCAACCACAATTTCTTCCGGCAGATAAATTGATCCTGATTTTTTATTTCATAGGCGTTATCCTCTTTGGCGCCTATTTCCGCAAAAAAAGCAACACCACTTCGGGATTCATGATCGCGGATGGAAAACTTCCCAGTTGGGCCGTCGGCCTTTCCATACTGGGAACTTTCGTCAGCAGCATCACTTTCCTGGCCTACCCCGGGCAGGCCTACAACACCAACTGGGATGTTTTCATATTTTCCCTCACCTTACCGCCGGCAGCACTGGTGGCCACCCTTTATTTTATTCCCCTCTACCGAACAAAGGTCAAAGTATCGGCCTATGAATATCTGGAACAGCGTTTTGGCCCCTGGGCCCGGGTCTACGGCAGCATCAGCTTCATGCTGGGTTCCCTGGCCCGAATCGGCATGATCCTATTTCTGGTTTCCCTTGTGTTGCGCCATCTCACGGGATGGTCCTACGAAACCATCATCATCATTACCGGCATCGGTGTAACCTTTTATACGGTCCTGGGGGGAATTGAAGCCGTGATCTGGACCGATGTGGTTCAGGTCATTATTCTTTTCGGGGGCGCCATCGTCTCCGCCGTTATCCTGCTCGTCGGCATGCCCGAAGGACCGGCACAACTCTTCACCATTGCCGAACAACACGAAAAATTTTCCCTGGGAAGCTGGGCCCCGGATCTCATCGGTCCCACGGCATGGGTGGTCCTCATTTACGGCATTTTTGAAAACCTGCGGAATTTCGGTGTGGATCAAAATTATGTCCAACGGTACCAGACCACAAAATCCGTCAAAGCTGCATCACGTTCCGTTTGGCTGGCCGCCATCGCCTATATTCCCATTTCGGCGCTTTTCCTGTTCATCGGTACGGCCCTGTTTTCCTTCTATAGCGCCAACGCTCACCTGCTCCCTCCCTCACTGGAAGGAACACTCGCGGGAGATAAAATATATCCCTACTTCATTGCAACCCAATTTCCGGCAGGCCTCAGAGGACTGCTGATTGCCGCCATCTTTGCCGCCGCCATGAGCAGCATCGACTCATCGCTGAATTGTGTTTCCACATTGACCTTGCTCGATTTTTACAAACGATATGTCAACCCGGACGCCGACGACCGAAAAAGCATGAAAATGTTACGGGCTTATACGGTGATCTGGGGTGGATTGGGAACCATAACGGGTTTGGCCATGATACAGGTCCGAACGGCCCTTGAAACAGGCTGGCAACTGGCGGGCATCACCGGTGGCGGGGTTGTGGGGCTCTTTTTGTTGGGGTTTCTATGCCGTTTTGTAAAACCATGGCAAGCCGGCATCGCCGTTTCAGCCGGCATCACAAGCATTGTATGGGCGACATTCGCCCGGAACCTGCCCCAGCAATGGGCCTGGCTAGAATGCACATGGCACCCCCGAATGATCGGCGTGGTCGGCACCATCACCTTGCTGGCCGTGGGTTTTTCCCTGGGGCTTTCAACCATTTCCAAGAAAATTAAAATCCGCCCTTGATCATCGTTTCGGCCAACGTCGATATTGCTTTCAGGGTCAGACCTGTGTGTCTGCCCAGTAAAGGGCGAACACGCGGGTTCGCCCCTACGCTGATGGCCAAAACGATGATCAAGGCCTTCCATGGATACCACCAGACTCACAATTCCAGGTTCAGGTTTTTCCCGGATTCTTTAGAAACTCTTTGCAGCCGCTTCGGCATCATCAAAAATCCCGAAAATACGGTGCAACCGCGTCAATTCAAAAATACTGCGAACCTGTTTCTGCAATGCGGCCATTTTAATATCGCCATTCACCCGATTCACAACCCGAAGAGATGATACCAGGCTGCCTAAGCCTGAACTATCGATAAAATCCACTCCCGCCATATCGACAACCAGCCGAGTCCGATTTTCCTTAACCAGGGCATCCACCCTTCCCTTCAGGTTCTTGGATGAAGAGGCATCCAATCGACCCGTCAACTTCAGCACATCAACATCTGATATCCTCTTTTCCTCAATCTGCATGCTCAACTCTCCTTGATCGGGATCAGGCACAACCCGCTCATTATTTAAATAAATCCAATGACACCGTCATGAAACATTCTTTTTTAAAATTAGACAGTTTATACCATTTTCCGAACGATAGTCAACACTGTCCATAATCTCTTTCATGATCCCCAAACCTCTACCGCATTCCGCCAGGCTCTCAATACCCTGAGGTTCACAATGGGCGGTGGTCAGATCCGCTTTTTTCAGTCTTTCCGGATCCATTGGGTTACCCTGATCACAAATCTCAAAAACAGCTTCGCTATCTGAAAGCGTGAAAGTGACCACCACTTCCTCTCCCGTTTTTTCCCCGTAGGCATGCTTGATGCTGTTGGTAACGGCTTCAATGACGCACAACTCGATATTGAAAGCATCGGTTTCGGAGAAAGCGGCATAGGAGCAGAACCTGTTTACGGCGATCCCCACCAGGGGAATATCATCCAGATCGCTTTCAATGATGATTTTCACTTTCCTTAATCCCATGTCGAACGTCCCTTCTTAGGTTCCGATGGATTATTCATTCGGGATCCACCCTGAATTCAACCCCAAGCAGCGTTATATCATCCTGAGGATGTTGATGATCGCCGAATCTCATAATAGCATCGATAACCCCATCAATCAGATCGGCAATGGATCTCTCCCTCAATGCGGACAATTCGGCATGAAACCGTTCTTCCCCATACAATTCTCCTGCCGCATTCCGATACTCTACAATCCCATCGGTATAGACGAAAAGACGATCCCCGGGCCGGACCCTGACGGTTCCCTCCTCGAACGGGAGTACGCCACCCATGCCGATAATAGTGCCCCCTTTCTCAAGCAACTCCAATTCACCATCCCTGTGAAGCAACACCGGCGGGGGATGGGCGGCATTGCTGTAAGTGATGCGGTTTGATTGCGTATTGATGATAATATAACTCATGGTAAAATACTTATCGAAGCGATCGATGGGGTATTCCCGGTCGAGGGCGTTCAGCACCTGAGAAGGGGGAATAATCTCGTAGTATGGCGCCTCTTTTATGTTCTTTTTGAGCAGACGGTCATGCTGGGCATGGAGCATCTGGGAAACCGAAACCGAAACCAGGGCCGACGGCACACCATGGCCGCTGACATCCAGCATATAGATGCCCCAATGGCTCTCATCCAATCGCACCACGTTGAAAATATCCCCTCCGATCCTGTCACAGGGCATAAACCGCCAGGCCATATCAAGGGCGGCCACCTCGGGAACGTTTTGGGGCAGCAGGCTCCGTTGTATCCCCGCAGCAGCCTTTAAATCTTCATCCAGTTTATCCTGTTTATTGACCAGTTCCTCATTGGCGCCGATCAGTTCCCGGGTAAGCCGTGCAATTTTCAACTGGGCCCGCACCCGGGCGAGAACCTCCCCCCGGTCAAAGGGTTTGGTGACATAGTCGGCGCCCCCGAGATCGAGGCCCTTTATCTTGTCTTCCGTCTGGCTTTTAGCGGACAAAAATATGATGGGAATATTGGCGGTCCGGCTGTCTTTTTTGAGTTCGAGACAAACTTCATAGCCATCCTTTTTGGGCATCATGATGTCGAGCAGAATCAAATCCGGCATCTCCCGAAAAGTCGTTTCCACCGCCTGTTCCCCATCTTCAGCCTCCAGAAGCGCATAACCCTCCTTTTTCAAGATAGCGGCCAGCAGTTTCCGGTTTACCATGTTGTCGTCTACGATGAAAACGGTTTCCGACATGAAAGATCCCTCTGTTTCTTATATGTTTCGCATTGTTTATTATTAAGAATTATATCCCAGCAATATAGGCGGCGCAAGACTTTTCAGCCGACGATGCGAAACAAACCGCCAACAGGATATGAGGGCGCATCCAATGTTACATCACCTAACTCAATTGCCGGGGCGGTATGAATTCAATTTACAGTCAAAGCCACGAATGTTAGACTCCGTGTGTTGGAATTTTCAGATCCCATCGTATATCTGAATTTTTGACTTTAAAAAGGAAAAAACCATGAAAATCAGGATACCCCTTGCAATACTCCTGGCATGCCTTTTGGGGTCAGGTTGCGCGACGATTATCCCAAAGGATGTACTTTTAAAGGTCAATCGGAATATCACCTTCGAAGCCCTCAAACAAAACCCCGAAACCTATGCGGGGCAGATGGTCCTTCTGGCGGGGGTGATCGTCAAAACCACCAACATGCCGGAGCGCGCCACGATTGAGATCTATCAGACCGAAATGGACTGGGAATACAGGCCTACCCATACGGATGTCTCGGAGGGACGGTTTCTGGTAACCTACGGTGATTTTCTGGACCCCGAAATCTACAGCAAAGGGAGACAGGTCACCGTTGCTGGAAAAGTTCAGGGCGTAAAGATCATGAAACTGGGGGAAATGGCTTACCCCTACCCCCTCATCCTGGCGGAAGCGATTCATCTGTGGAAAAAGACAAAACCCCTGCCATACGATCCCAACCCCTGGTACTCCATGGGCGCGCCATGGGGCCCCTGGGGCTTCTGGGGACCATGGTATGGCCCCTATTGGTATTATTGATCAAATGCAAAAAACTCCCTATTCCCTAAAAAAGCGTCCGGATGGCGGTTATGAGGGCTTCGATCTCCTTTTCCGTGCCGACGGTAATCCGAACAAAATTCCGGATGCCCTCGATATTGAAATACCGCACCAGAATCCCTTCCCGTTTCAGCCGGGTATAGATGGTCTCACCGGTCAAGCCCGTTTTCCCCGCAAATATGAAATTAGCCCCGGAGGGCAGCACATTCCAGCCAAAGGCCTCAAGCTGTTCCGAAAGGGATTTTCTGCTCTCGATGATTTTCTTTGTGATGGCCGTATAGTATTGTCTATCCTTGATGGCAATCTCGCCGACTTTCTGAGCCAGGAGATCGGCCGGGTAGGAATTAAATGAATCCTTCACCGCGAAAAGCGCATTCACAAGCTTTTCATCCCCCATGGCAAACCCCAGTCTCAAGGCCGCAAGGGACATGCTTTTGGAAAAGGTTCTAATGACCAGAAGATTCTTGAACCGGTTAATAAGGGAAACAGCGCTCTCCCCCCCGAAATCGATATAGGCCTCGTCAATGACGACAACCCGATCTTCGGGGTAGTGTTCCAGAAGTTCCACAATCTTTGCCAGGGGCAGCAGTATCCCGGTAGGGGCATTGGGATTCGGGAAAACAATGCCGCAGGAAAGATCCACCCCGAGATAATCATTGATCTCGATGGCAAAATCCTCTGTCAATGGCATCTTCCGATATTCAATGCCGTAAAAATCGCAATACACCGGATAGAAACTGTAACTGAATTCAGGGAACAGCAGCTTTCCCCCAGCACTGTCGAAAAACGCATAAAAAGCAAAGGCCAGAACCTCGTCGGAACCATTTCCCACAAAAACCTGGGTCTTATCAACGTGGTAGCGCTTTGAAATCGCCTCCCTGAGGGGACCGAACAGGGGATCCGGATAAAGCCGCAACCGTTCAATATCAAATGATTTCAAAAAGGGTCCAATTTCAGGCGTAGGGGGATAAGGATTTTCATTGGTGTTCAGCTTAATGTATTTCCTGTCCTGGGGCTGTTCTCCCGGGACATAAGGCGTCAGCCTTTTGAGTCTTTTGGTCAGCATGATGAGCGATCCCTTTGAAAACGATGTTAAAAGAGGAAAAACCGATACCGGTCTTCCACCAAAATTGGAAGAAGATCATTGCTTTTATTTTTTCTTTTTCCTAGTATAACGAGAGTAGAAATTTTTACAAATAGAATTTCCGTCCCAATCCCATTCAGTGGTCCAGACTACAACAGCCGAATGAATTCGGTAAAAGAATCTTTTTTTTTAGAGAAGCGATACAGCCGCACGGTTGCTCATAAAGAGCCGCTTCGCGATTGTTCACCAACCGGCGCCTGGTAGAAGCTGTGATAGATGCATGCTAGAGGGTTCGGTGGTCGGATATCAACCAAACAAGGAGAATGATATGGAAAAAGCAAAAATTCGAAACAGGCTGCTGCGAATATTGGATATTGCGCCGCCTTTGAAGGAAGCGTTCCTTTCAACCCCTTCGGTCGATGCCCAAAGGGAGAAATTACGGGATTTCCTTTCCAGCCTGCTTGAGACGACCCATGACGATGAAACCCTTTCACCCCTTGAATGGATTCTGGTCCGTGACGCCATTCGCGTATTTCGCACCATTTTGTCGCCCAGAAGTGAAAGGCTCGCGAACTACAGTTTTCTCCAATATGTCAATGATCTCCTGTACAAGGAAGACATCTCGGAGATTGAAAAACCGACCCCCGACTTTTTTGCGGAACTGGAACATCTGCTCAAGGGACTCATGGGAAAATCCGGCATTTATCCCGATAAGCCCCCGGTTTTTTCCAAACATGAGGGCCAAAAGGCCGCCAAACTGAGATCCGCGGATCTTGCCAGAATGGCCAGGGCGGCGCAGCAGCAGATCGATCGGTATCCCTGCGGTCTCGACAACGCCGTTATTCGCAAGCGGAGCACCAACACATCACGCATTCTGAAATATTTCCAGGCAACGGAGCAGGAGTGGAACGACTGGAAATGGCACACCCGGCATATTATTCGAAATGCGGAAACCCTGAAAGCACTGGTAAAACTCTCCGATGATGAATACGAAGCCGTTCGCCTGGCCAAAGAAAACCGAATTCCATTCGGCATCACCCCCTACTACCTTTCGCTCATGGACCATCAGGCGGACCGAAAAATGGACTATGCCGTCCGCGCTCAGGTGATCCCACCCTTGAATTATGTCCATAAATTGAAGGCGCTGAGGGATAAACATGAGCCTTCCATGGATTTCATGCTGGAGAGGGACACCTCCCCCATTGAAGGGATTACCCGACGATATCCCATGATCGTCATCCTGAAACCGATCCTGACCTGTCCCCAGATATGTGTTTACTGTCAAAGAAACTGGGAAATTGAGGACGTTTACTCCCCAAACGCCGCACTCTCCCGCGACAAGACGGATGCCGCCATAAAATGGATCGCCGACAGGCCTGAAATCATGGAGGTGTTGATCACGGGGGGCGATCCTTTGCTGTTAAGCAACACAAAAATTGAATACCTGCTGCGCAAGCTGTCGAATATCGAACATATCAAACGCATTCGGATCGGCACCCGCACGCCGGTCACCCTGCCCCAGCGCATGACCGACTCCCTGCTCCGCGTTATCAGTCGGTTTCATGCCCCCGGAAAGAGGGAAATCCTCATCGTCACTCATTTTGAACACACCTATGAGATTACGCCCCAATGCATGAACGCCGTCCAGAAATTCGTTCGAAACGGCATCAAAGTCTACAACCAGTTGGTGTACACCCGTTACAATTCCCGTAAATTCGAAGCCGCGGCCCTGCGGCTCAAATTAAGACTCATCGGCGTTACGCCGTATTACACCTTTAACACCAAAGGTAAGGAAGAAACCGATGACTACCGCGTTCCCATTCCGCGGCTGCTGCAAGAACAACAGGAAGAAGCCCGACTGCTGCCGGGATCGGCCCGCACCGATGAAATCGTTTTCAACGTGCCGGGTCTGGGGAAAAACTACCTGCGGGCCGTCCAGCACCGGGACGTCATATCGCTGCTGCCCGATGGTCGACGGGTTTACGAATTTCACCCCTGGGAAAAGAAATTGCAACTGGCGGATACCTACCTTTACACGGATGTATCCATTTATCAATATCTCCAGCGGCTGAAAGCCGTGGGAGAAAACATGTCGCTGTATCGAACCATCTGGTATTATTATTGATGGGCACTGGCAGGCAACAGCTTCAGGAGAAACCCGGAACAGAAAGGAGATGACAGGCACATGCACGATCCCAATTACATCAAAATAACCACCGGTTTATTTATCATGCTGAACCCTTTTGTCCTCATCCCCGTATTTCTGGGGCTCACGGGAGGGATGAATAAGGGGCAGAAGATGAAGGTGGCTTTCACCACGTCCATGGCGGTTTTCATCATCATGATGATCTCTGTTTTCGGCGGCCACCACGTGCTTTCCTTTTTCGGCATCACCATCAATGATTTCCGTATCGCCGGGGGCCTGCTGATTTTTCTCATGGCCATTTCCATGGCCCGCGCCAAAGAAAAGGAAGATGGCATGCGTTACAGTGACAAGGAACATGAAGAGGCCAAAACCAAGGAGGCAAACATCGCCGTGGTCCCCCTGGCCATCCCCCTGATGGCAGGGCCGGCGGCCATCAGCGTCTCCATTATCGATGCGGAACTGTGTAACGCCTTTGCCTCAAGATTGACCCTTGTGGGAATTATCGCCGGCCTGAGCGTGGTTCTGTGGGTCGCCATGGCCCTGGCGGAGCAGATCGGGCGATTTCTGGGGCACACGGGCCAGCAGGTCCTCACCCGGGTAATGGGTCTCATTCTCCTGGCCCTTTCCATCGAATTCCTGGTGGTGGGCATCAAGGGCGCGTTTCATCTGACGGGGCATTAACTTCCAGCGATTTCATTCCCCTTCTTCATATTTTACGTCCTCCAGGTGATCATTGAGATCAATATGCGCCCTTCAGAACATTGGTCATGGCATTCTCTTTCACCTTTCAGAGGTCTTTTCGGATAGGAATCCTCCCATAGAATTTCATCCTGCCTTCTGACGACCGTCTTCTGCCCCCTGTGAACGGTTACAGTTTTATTTGGTTTGTATCCAAAGGGTTTATATGGTAAATATGGTTCCATAATTTTCTTAATCGGAATGCCTAACATATCTTTGCGGGAAATATGACTTAAGGAGACAATAGATGTATTTTAAGCAAATCACAGTATCCGGGCTTGGCTGCAATTCTTATGTCATTGGCTGCCCTGGAGCGAGGCAGGCAGTGGTTGTGGACCCCAAGCGCGATGTGCAGGAGTACATGGATATATCCCGGGACGAAGGGATGAAGATCACCCATATCATTGAAACCCATGTGCATGCCGATCATGTCAGCGGAAACCTGGAATTACAATCCCGGACAGGCGCGGATATTTATTTCAGTGAATATGCACCTGTGACGTTCAACCATAAAAAGCTGAAAGAAGGCGATGTAATTGAATTCGGCATGGTTAAACTCGAAATTCTCTATACGCCGGGCCACACGCCCAACTCCATATCGATTCTGGTAACGGATAAAGCCCGGGCTGATCTCCCCTGGATGATTCTTACCGGCGACCTCCTGTTTGTCGGCTCCATCGGACGGCCGGATCTGGCCGGAGCGGAGATTCTGGAGGAACAGGTCAAAAATCTTTACGATTCCCTTTATGGAAAACTACAGCGTCTGCCCGATTATCTGGAGGTCTTCCCCGCCCATGGCCAGGGCTCCCTTTGCGGCAAAGGCTTGAGTGCCAACCTAAGCAGCACGCTGGGCTACGAGCGTAAAACCCAGGCGGTTCTGAACCTTGCCGATTTTCAGGCGTTCCACGATCAGATTGCCGGGGTATTTCCCGTGCGACCCAAAAGTTTTACCCATATTATCAATACCAATGCTCAGGGTGCGCCTCTCCTGGAACGATGTCCGCTGGAGCAAACGCTGAACCCCGATCAGTTCGACCGTATCCGCCGGGAGGGAGCAATCGTAATTGACACCCGGGACACGGGCGCCTTCGGTGGTTTCCATATCCCGGGCGCCATCAATATCGGGTTTGAGAAACAGATGGCCAACTGGATCGGCATGGTTGTTGACCCTTTGGACAATCTTCTGCTGGTGGTGGACGACCGGCAAAAGTATGACCAGATGACCACTGAACTCCATCGAATCGGCTATGACAATATTTTCGGCTACCTTTCCGGCGGCATGTCGGCCTGGATTTCCCATGGAATGCCCATTGACAGTTTGTCGCCGATTTCCGTCCAAGCCCTTAAACAGCAGCTGGAAGGGCACGATTTCAGCCGTATCGTGGATGTGCGGACCCCGGAGGAAAGGGCGCGGAACCATATTGCGGACTCGATCCATGTACCGATGAGCGATATCCTGGCCAACGGTCTCAATATCCAGAAAGACAACGAAGTGATTCTTGTCTGCGGCACCGGTTACCGGTCCAATATTGTGGCCAGCAGGCTCAAGCAGGATGGATTCAGCCATGTCCACAGCCTGGCCGGGGGACTTACCGCCTGGCAGAATGCGGGCTACTCTTTGCAAACTTGATTACGGAGCAACATGATCTGGTATTCCAGGTCCTGGCGGTCGATGCGTCTATCAGGATTTCCCCTTCCAGCAAATGAGAAAAATACCCGGTCGAATAAGGATCAAATCAACCCCGCAAGCCGAAAATGCTTGAACAAAACCTGTGGCGTCAGAGGAATTTCGTTGATGGCCACCCCTGTGGCATCCAGAACAGCATTTCGAATGGCCGGGGGCGGCGAAATCACTGGCGGTTCCCCAAGGGCTTTGTTGCCGTATCCGGACGTGGGTTCAAATGTTTCCACGAATTCACAGCCCATATGGGGAATATCCAGGGCCGTTGGGATCTTATACTCGGAAAAATTCCGGTTGTAGACAACCCCGGTTTTGTCATCCACCACCAGTTCCTCGAAGAGGGCCGCGCCGATCCCCATGGCCATACCCCCCTGGACCTGTCCCTGGGCCGTGATGGGGTTAATGATCACGCCGGAATCGTGAACATTGATGATGTCGTTGATGTAAACCCGGCACAGGGGAATGTCCACCGTAACATCCACGAAGGTACACCCGAAACAGGGAGCGTTGGTGGTGGTTTTATGGGAATAATCCGTTGTGATCTGTCCGCCGCGATCCTTTTGGTAGTGGGCATCTTGGGCAAGATCGGCAAGTGACATGAGTGTCCGGTTTGCCTCTCCGGCAGGCACCACCATGCCATTTTCAATATCAAGTTCCTCACTGGGAATGCCTGTCATGCGACCGGCATAACTCAATATTTTATTTTTAAAATCCAATCCTGCCCGCAATAGCGCATTGCCTAAAACGTAGGCCTGCCGGGAAGCATAAGCCCCGGTGTCGAAGGGAAGCACATCCGTATCATGGGTGGAAGCCAATTGGATTTGTTCGCAGGGAACGCCGATGGTTTCAGCGGCCATCTGGACGGCGATCGTGTCGGAGCCCTGACCGATCTCCACGGCTCCCACCTGAAGACTGATGAAACCATCCGGGTTCAAAACCAGTCTCACTCCCGCGATTTCAACACAAACGGGGTAAGTTCCCGATCCATAGCTGAAACAGGCCACGCCCAAGCCCTTTCGGATGGACCCGGTCTTGCAATCCGCATAGGTCTGTTTTTTTTCGTCCCACCGGATCCACTCTTTGCCCTTAATGAGGCACGCCTTGATGCCACAACTTAACAGGGGCAATCGTGAAAAGGGGTTGACGTCCCCCAGAACGGCAACATTTTTTAGACGGAATAAAACGGAATCCATGCCGATTTGTCGCGCGGCATCCTCCACATTGCACTCCATGGCATAAAGGGTCTGGGGAACGCCATAAGCCCGCATGGCTCCTGCCGCCGGCATGTTGGCATAAATGGTCCGGCCCTGGTAGGCCGTGGCAACGCGGGGATACAGGGAACAGGCTTTGGCACTTCCGGCGGCGGCGACGGAATGGCCGTGAGAGGCATATGCACCGGTAATGGAAATCACGCTCATCCGGTTTGCCGTAAGCGTCCCATCTTTTTTGACCCCGGTGGTCATATGGATATGGAAGGGATGCCGGTTCCGGGTGCAACCCATGCACTCCTCCCGGCTTAACGAAATCCGAACGGCCCTGCCCCCCAGTTTCAAGGTCAGAAAAGCCGCCAGGGGTTCCAGCACCGCATCCTGCTTGTTGCCGAATCCACCCCCCACATGGGGCTTGATGATCCGGATTCGATGCCATGGGATGCAGAGCGCCTCTCCGACGATGCGCCGTACAATCTGCGGAATCTGGGTGGAAGTGACAATGGTAATGCGCTCCCTATCTTCCATGTAGGCAAGGGCGCAATGGTTTTCCAGATGACAATGTTGCACCAGTTGCGTCCGATAATCAGCCTCGATCAGATAATCCGATTCTCGAAAGGCCCACTGGATATCACCTCCACATTCAAAGGCATGCTCACCCACAATGTTAGGGGACCCTCGATGAATCTCTCTTGCCCCGGGGTCAAGAATGGCATCCGGGGTCAACAGGGTTTCATAGGCCTCATATTCGACCCGAATCATTTCAAGGGCCTTTTCCGCAATGGCTTCATTTTCCGCCACCACCACGGCAATTTCATCCCCATAATACCGAATATCCCGCGTCAGAATCAGCCGGTCCCTCACATCCTGCCGGTCGGGATTCAGGGAAAAGGGATGACCGGCCGTGGCAAAGGGCGTGGACGGCACGTCTTCATAGGTCAATACGGCCTTTACACCCGCTATCCCTCGCGCTGCTCGAACATCAATGTGCTTGACACGACCATGGGCGATGGTGCTGCGAAAGCATTTGGCCGTAAGCGCGCCGGATCTGAGAACATCGTCCACATAACATGCCTGGCCGGTCGCCTTTGCCGCTGCATCCGGTCGTACCATGGGGTTACCGATGGTCATTTTTATCGTCGCTTCGCGGAGAGGATGGGGGTATTCAGAACAAGGGCCGAGAGATCATCGGAGCGTTTGATGTCAAGTTTAATGGCGGACGTATCAATTTCAAAATATCGAGATATGACCTCGACAATATCCCGCTGCAAATTATTTAATAAGTCATCGGATATCTCAAGTTTGTCGTATACCAGCGCAAATTTGAGCCGCTTCTTGGCGGTCTCCTTACTGCCCGGTTTTCCGAAAAATTTTCCCAAAAGATCATTGAACATGGCATCTCCTTAATTGTTGCGTCGCAGTTTGCGACCCAGAGATCGCCAAAAACCCTTGGCGTTGTTGGGATTTTCAATGGGGAGATCGGGCTGCCCATTAAGCCGCTGGGCGATGCGATGAAAGGCATTGCCCGCTTCCGAGTCTTTTTGAAGCACCAGCGGCATCCCCGTGTTGGTGGCAATCACCACCCGATCATCCATTTTGACCAGTCCAATAAGATCGATGGATAGAACTTCCACCACATCTTCATGACTCAGCATATCACCCCGTGCCACCATCTCCGGAACAATACGGTTGACCACCAGCTTAGGCGTAATGGACTTGGCGTAAAGGAGGCCGATGATGCGATCCGCATCTCTCACGGATGCCACCTCCGGCGTGCAGATCACCAGCGCTTCATCCGCCGCGACCACCGCGTTTTCAAAACCCCGCTCAATCCCTGCCGGACAATCCATTAAAACATAATCAAATCCAGCACGCAGACTTTTGCTCAAGTTTACGATATCATTCGGATTCAGGGCGTCCTTGTTGTCGCTCTGGGATGCCGGGATAAGAAAAAGGTTTTCGATCCGCCGATCTTTAATGGCAGCCTGTTTTATTTTACACCGCCCCTTGGCCACGTCCACGATATTGAATACGATCCGGTTTTCAAGCCCCATCACCACATCCAGATTTCTGAGACCGATGTCCATATCAATGACGGCCACCTTTTTTCCCCGCATGGCCAGTGCCCCGCCGATACAGGCAGTAGCAGTGGTTTTTCCGACCCCACCCTTACCGGAGGTAACTACAATGATTTTTCCTTCCAAAATACACCTCTTTTCTAAACGTTGGCGCCACCGGTTATACCGGCCTGATTTTCGGTGCGGCTTTCGATACTTTTCGTTGACGAACCTTTCGGAAGATAAGCGTTAATATACAGTATTAAAGCACTTCGGGCCACGGAAGGCGTCTAAAGGGATTCGCTTTCAGGTAGTCTTCCACGAGAATGGAATTATTGACGATGTGAGCAAATTGGGCGCGTCCTTCCTGAAATGGGGGGATAGCGGTTACGACATAACCAGCAATTTGCAGTTGCTCCGGTTGAAAATCAAGCGCCAAAATAATTCTTTCCTCGTCATCGGGATATCCTGCCGCGGCCTTTCCCTTTAAACTACCCATCACCAGGATGTCGCCCCCAGCGACAACCTCCCCACCGGGATTGACATCGCCCATGATGGTCAGATGTTTCCTGGCCGTCACCTTCTGTCCGGAACGGACCCTCCCCGCAAGCATCAGAACATGACTGCGGTGATGTTGCCAGGATCGGTCCACATCCCTTTTGCGGGTTCTCTCTTCTTCAATGGATCGCGACCTCTGCTTCGGGGGAGCAGAAATAGCCCCGACTTCAAAACGCTCTTGCAGAAAACGGCCCAGTTCGGCAAGCAAATCCGTATGGTTTTCATCGGTTTCGGTGTCCAAAACAACCTTTTTATTAATGGCCAGATGATCCAACCGTTCAAAAACCATCGTCAGTTCATTTTTCAATAAGCCGAGGGATCGAGATGGATCGATCGTTACCCACAACCCGTCACCGACGCCTTTCAGTTTTACCGCCTGCTGTCGTTCATCCATCTTTCCGTCAGTTCCCAAAAAGAGATTTTTGTACATTTCAAATTAGAGTTGCGGGAATATAACAAAAGCATTATTTGTGTGTCAAGGAAAAGTAAGCACAACATATGGGGTATTTTTTCAGCAAAGACTTAAAATTTCGAAGTGGTTGAAAAAAATCAGGATCAAGGGATTTCAAGGATAAAAAGAATTGAAAAAACAAGTGAGATAGGATCACCTTTGAGCCTGTTGTTTCACGAAATTCAGTTCAAAATACCCCGGGATAACATTTCAAGGGCCAGGTGCCATGTGGTTTCCAGATGGGATTTTCGACTCATGGCCTGCTTGCTGTTTTCCAGATGAATAATGCCCAAAAAAGAGGTCCATACCACTTCGGCCAGGGTTTTTACGCTGCAATCCCGAAAGATGCCCTGTTCAATACCATAGGCCATGATTTTCGAAAGAAATTCATAGTTTCGTGAACCCGAACGGTCCAACATCAACCGAAGGTTGTCCGGCAGGTTTCGAAGCATTTCCCTTTGATGAAAATACAGGGTAGCGTTGAACAAAGCCGGATCTTTTTCATAAAATTCGATGAAGGTGCACCACAAGGATTTGAGAATATCCGCTTTCCCTTCAGCCCGGTGTTCATAGAGATTTTCCAGGCGTTTGCGAAAAAAATCCGAATACGAAGCAATGGCATGAACAAAAATTTCATCTTTGGTCTTAAAATAAAGATACAGGGTGGCGCGCCCCAGTTCCGCTTTTTCGGCGATTTTTTCCATGGTAATGCCATGATACCCTTCCTGCTCATAAACCTGAATGGCCGCATGCAGAATGGATTCGCGCCTTTCAATCTTTTCACGTTGTCGTCGTTCCTTGATGCCCATTTTAAAGTCTCAGTGTTGGCTTTTTTTCGTCCCCCGGGTCCCCGGGGGGCAATATCAACCGCAAAGGGTTCCCACCTTGGAAGCGTGGGAACCCGAAGCTTAGTGGCGTGCTTAGCGATCTTCCGCCATCGATTTCAGAATTTTTTCCGGTGTAATGGGAAGGTCCTTGCATCGGTATCCGGTGGCGTGATAAACGGCATCGGAAATGGCGGGCGCCGTGGGAGACGCCAGTCCTTCGCCACACTCTTTGGCGCCCATGGGCCCTTCGGGCTCATAGGTATCGATGTGGGTCACCTCACTGGGGGGCATGTCCATGGCCGTGGGCATTTTATAATCGAGAAAATTCGTATTCAGGGTCTTACCGTCCTGCATGACGAACTGCTCCGAAAGGGCGTATCCCAGCCCCATCTGAATGGAACCGGCCAGTTGGCCTTCAACGCCTTTGGGGTTGATCACGGTACCGCAGTCATGGGCGGTCCACATCTGCTTCACATCCACCACCCCTGTCTCCTGATCCACATCCACCAGGGCCACCTGGGCGCCGAACCCGAAGGCCGGGGTCACCAGCCCCTTGTCCCGGGGCGTATAGTAACCGTGAGCGATCAGGGGTTCCCCTCGCTGGGATTTCTGGACCATGGCCACCACATCACCGAAAGGCACGGCTTTCTTGGGCCTCCCCTTGGGCTGTACCACGCCGTTTTTGCATTCCATCTCGTAGATGACATTGGCGTTGAGATAGGCCGATATGGCCCCAAACAGCTTTTCCTTGATCTTTTTGGCCGCATCCAGAACCGCATTCCCCGCCATAAGGGTCACCCGGCTTCCCCAGGCCCCCAGATCCGCCTGAGGCGTGGTGGCCGTATCCGCGGACGTAATGCGGATATCTTCCATTTTCAATCCCAGCTCTTCAGCCAGAATCTGCTTCATGGCCGTATCGCATCCCTGGCCGATATCGGAGGCCATGGTGAGCAGATGAACGGTTCCGTCGGAATAGGCCCGCACTTCCGCGGCGGAAAAGGGATACTGGGTATTGAACCAGTTGAACACACCGCCGGAAATGAAACTGTAGCAGCCGATGCCGATGCCCTGACCCGGTTTCAGTTCTTTTCGTCGGCGTTTCCAGTCGCTCATTTTCGCCACCGCCTCGATGGATTCCTTGAAGCCGCAGCTACTGATGGTGGCCACATCGGGAATTTTGTCCCCGCTCACCTGTGCATTCTTGAGACGGATATCCACCGGATCCATCCCCAGGGCTTCCGCGGCCAGGTTCATCTGGATTTCCGAGGCGTACAGGGACTGGGGGGCGCCGAACCCTCGCATGGCGCTGGCGGGGGGCTTGTTGGTATACACGTGGCGCCCCTGAAAACGGTAGTTGGGATAACGGTACAGCATGGCGCCGAAGTTTCCGCACAGGAAGGTGGCCGTGGGCCCCATGGCATTGTAGGCGCCGCCATCCAGCGTAATCCTGAGATCCTTGGCCATAAGGGTTCCGTCTTTTTTAAACCCCACCTTGGAATGGAGCGTCATGGGGTGGCGTCTTCGCCCGGTCAGAAACTCCTCTTCCCTGGAAAGGGTAAATTTGACGGGCCTGCCCGTTTTTTTTGCCATGAAGGCGGCACAGAACTCCCAGGTGCGAAGCTCCATTTTTCCACCGAACCCACCCCCCACAAAGGGCTTGATCACTCGAATGTCGTTTTCCCGCATTTCAAGGGTCGAGGCCAGCAAACACTGCACGATATAGGGCACCTGGGTGGAAGTCCAGAGGGTAATGCGTCCATCCAGATCCACCCGGGCCATGGCCGAGCAGGGCTCCAGGTAGGCATGGCTCACGGCATGCACCTTAAAAGTGTCTTCTCGAACATAATCCGATTCGGCAAATCCTTTTTCGATATCGCCATACTGGATTTTACGGTTGACGCTGATGTTGCTGGGGCAATAATCGTGAATGGCGGGCGCCCCTTCTTTCACGGATGAATCAACATCATACAATCCTTCCAGTTCTTCATATTCCACATCGATAAGGCTGATGGCTTCCTGGGCCGTATCCTTGTCCACCGCCGCCACAGCTGCCACTTCGTCTCCAATGAAACGCACTTTGTCGATGGCCAGGGCATATTCGTCCTGGGTATCGGCAAAGAGACGCCAGTTGCCGTATTTAATTTTCGGAATATCCGCGCCGGTAATAACGCACTTGACCCCTGGGAGCGCTTTTGCCCTGCTGGTGTCGATGCTGAGGATCCGGGCGTGGGGCACCGGACTCCCCAGAATGCGCCCATGAAGCATTCCCGGCAGTTTCATGTCATCGGTATATACGGACACGCCTCTCGCCTTGGCCTCGGCGTCGTTTCTGGGCACATCTTTTCCCACAATATTGAATTGTTCCATTGATTATTCCTTTCCCCCTTAACTGTTCAAGGCCCGGGTACGGGCTTCCCGAAGCGCTCTGGTGGTTAAAATCGCGACCATTTTTTTTCGGTATTCCGCGCTGGATCGGACATCCGTGATGGGAGTGGATTCATCGGATGCCAGAACGCCCGCCTCCTTCATGATCTCTTCGGTCAATCCCTTTTCCCGGATGAACGCTTCCGTTTTCTTCGCCTGTAACGGGGTGGGTCCCACTGCTCCCAGGAAAATTCGGGCGTCCCGGCAGGTTTCTTTATCCATGATGACCATTGCCCCCACGCATACGGCTGAAATATCGACTTTTCCCCGGGCGGAGATATGCCGGTAAGAAACACCGGAACCGGGAACGGGCGGCGGAACCAGGATGGCGGTCATAATTTCCCCCGGGGTCAGATCCACCTTTCCGGGACCCTTGAAAAACCGGTCCAGGTGAAGTCGTCTTTCACCTTTCGGCCCCAAAAGTACGACTTCCGCGTTCAATGCGAGCAGGCTGGGGGCATTGTCGGCTGAAGGCGCCGCATTGCACAGGTTTCCCGCCACCGTTCCCATATTGCGAACCTGCACATTGGCCGTTTCCAAAGCCGCGGCCGCCACGGCGGGATAGTATTTTAAAACATCGGCATGTGATGCCACATCGCCCAGAAGCGCCGTGGCGCCGATGCTCAGGCCCTTTTCCGAATCGAAAGAGATGTTGTCAAGATCCGGGATATGTTTAAGGGCAATGACGGCTTTCGGTTTCAATGCCCCATGGTTCATCTTAACCAGAAGGTCTGTTCCCCCGGCCAGCAAAAAGGCGCCCTCTCCCTTCTCGACCAGAAGCCCCTGTGCTTCCGTCAGACTTTCAGGCGCAAAATATTCGAATTTTGGTAATGTCATGATGAACCCTCCATATTCATATCCCTGGGGGACTGCTTCATTTTTTCCGCCGCATCCGCAATGGCATCAACGATCTGAATGTAGCCGGTACACCGGCATAAGTGGCCCGAGAGACCTTCCCGGATCTCCTGTTCCGTGGGAGAATCGTTTTTGCTCAGTAGATAAGCAGCCGACATCTCCATGCCTGAGGTGCAGAATCCACACTGGATGGCCCCATTTTCGATGAACGCTTCCTGAATGGGATGCAGTTCGCTCCCGGATGGGGCCAATCCTTCGACGGTTTGAATCTCTTTGCCCTGAACCTCCACAGCCAGGGTCAGGCAGGAGCTGACGCTTCTGCCATCCACCAGCACCGTACAGGCGCCGCAGTCTCCTGAACCGCAACCCAGCTTTGTGCCCGTCAGGTTCAGGTTTTCACGGAGTACTTCATTCAGAGTGCGCCACGGATCAACGGCAAACGCATAGGTATCTCCATTAACCTTGAGTTCAATCAGGTGTTTCATCCTTTTATCTCCTTTTTGCTTTACATTAAACAAAACAACTACCATGCATACATATGATTCACATGATAGACGGTGCGTACAGCTTTGTCAAGTGGAATGTTTTGACCATGGCTGATGGCTCTAAAAAATTGAGAATTTTAATGGCAGCGCTTCCCAAAGGCTATGCGGCGGAAAACATTGACGGAACGACACACCCTGTGATACTCGGGAGAATCCCGTTTACAAGAAAACACCTTAACAGCGTACTTCAGCCAATACATTTTGAGTCTGAAAATGAACAACAATCCGACCATCAAAAAGATCGGAAAGACCGTACACATCTATGACACGGTGGAGGACATGCCACTTTTCAACCGTGATCTCCTGGGCATGATTGAATACTCCTACGATGCCGTCTGCATCGCGGATGGGGAGAGTCGAATCCTGCTCCTTAACGAGGCCTTCGAAAAAGTCATAGGGCTTTCAATCCAGGACACCATAGGGAAACGGATACTGGATCTGGTGGCGGCCGGCATCACCGACACCTCCGCCA
This sequence comes from Desulfatiglandales bacterium, assembly GCA_963664475.2. Taxonomy (GTDB): domain Bacteria; phylum Desulfobacterota; class DSM-4660; order Desulfatiglandales; family Desulfatiglandaceae; genus NaphS2. The sequence continues at coordinate 1,072,065 of CAXXXE010000007.1, read as the reverse complement.
CCCTCAAGGTGCTGGAGAGCGGCAAACAGGAGACGGTGATCATCAATTCCCTGGCCGGCAGGCAGGTCCTCAGTACAGGCGTTCCCGTTTATGATCGAGATCATCATATTGAACGGGTATTCTGCAACCTTCGCGACGTAACGGACCTGGTCCGCCTGCGCGAAGAATTCAGTGTATCCCAGAGACTCGCTTCAAAATACCTCCTGGAATTGCAAGAACGTAAAAAAAACGGCGCGCTTCGCTCTCAAATCATCACCCGGAATCTCACCATGAAGCGATTGGTGGACCTGATCTACCGAATGGCCCAGGTGGAGAGCAGCATTCTCATCCTGGGGGAGTCTGGGGTCGGCAAGGACCTCCTGGCCCAGATGGTCCATGAGGCCAGTCCAAGACGGGAAACGGGTTCCCTGGTCAAGGTCAATTGCGGCGCCATTCCCGAATCCCTTCTGGAATCCGAATTTTTCGGATACACTTCAGGCGCCTTTACGGGCGCCAGCAGTAAAGGGAAGGTGGGCTACCTGGAAACCGCCGACAAGGGAACCCTCTTCCTGGACGAGATCGGGGAACTGACCCTCCCGCTCCAGGTTAAGCTGTTGTCGGCCCTTCAGGATCGAAAGGTGACCCGTGTCGGCGGGACACGCCCTTCTCCCGTGGACATCCGGGTGGTGGCTGCCACCAACCGGAATCTGGAACACATGGTCGCTGAGGGAAAATTTCGGGAAGATCTCTATTACCGCCTGAACGTGGTACCCCTGAAGGTTCCGCCCCTTCGGGAGAGAGGGGGGGACATTCCCTTTCTCCTGGTTCATTTCCTGGAGCAGTTCAACGGAAAATATGGACTTCACAAACGGTTCAGCAGGGATGCCATCGACGCCCTTTGCAACTATCCCTGGCCGGGAAATGTGCGGGAACTCATGAATCTGGTGGAACGTCTCGCCGTTACGACGGAGGAAGACGCCATTGATATTGGGCAGTTGCCGCCGCGCTACCTTGCGGGGCATGCCAACCGGACGACATTCCGATTGTCTCCCGGGCGAACGCTTCGCCAGACCGTCGCGGAATTCGAGGAAGATCTCATATGGAATGTGGCAACTTCCGCCGCCACCCGGGAAGAAGCAGCCCATCTTCTGGGCATCAGCCTCTCTACCCTGACACGACGTCTCCAGCGAAAAAAGAAACGTCATAGTTGAATTTCAGCATTGACCCGCTTTAAAACACAGTTATTTCAATATCATACTTCAACACAATCTAAATATTCGATATCAACAGGTCAATTCTGACCTTTTATTTAAACCAAGCAGGCCCCCCGAAGTTGCACAAAACCCTTCCACGGGCACACCATCGAAACGCTGCTTCTCCTTTTGCGCCCTTTCTCTAACCGCCTAAATACAAAGACTTTTCCATGGTCTTAGAAAAGGATGACGCCCTCGTCCATGACCTTAAGCGCCAGAGGAATTGAAGTGCCTTTTCACAATTGGCACAACCCGTGCTAAGACAAAATCCCATTGCGCCGGATTGAGGATCCTTATCAGGGAAAAATCGTCCGGCAGGGTCATTATATCATGAGAGGGGGAAATAACATGGTCATCGGATCTTTACCCGTCCAGTGCGCCAGACGATATCCAAAAAAAGCGGCCACAATCTTTCAAGATCAAACGCAAACCTTTGATCAATTCAACGCACGCATCAACGCCCTGGGGGATGGCCTGAAGAAACTCGGGCTAAAAAAAGGGGACAAAGTATCCATCATCAGCCGCAACAATCCTCAGATGCTGGAAGTCATGTTTGCAGCCGCCAAATGCGGCATGATTTTTGTTCCCATCAACTTCCGCCTTACCGCCCCGGAGTTGGAATTTGTGATCAACGATGCGGAAATTAACATCCTGTTTGTGGGGGAGCATTACCGGGAAATCGTTCATGAGGTTCAGCGGAACATCCAGTGCCCCCATGTCATCACCCTTGGCGACGGCTACGAAAGCCTCATCTCCAAAGGCGCCACGAAAGAGCCGGACGTATCAGTGGCGCCCGGAGACCTGTTTGCCATCTTCTACACCAGCGGCACCACGGGCGGACCCAAAGGCGTCATGCTCACCCATGACAATTTTCTATCCGCCGCCATGAACCACATCATCGCCTATCAGATGTCGCCCCTGGATGTGTGTTATCATTCCCAGCCTTTCTACCACACCATGCAGGCCTCCCTGGCAGTCTGCACCTTTTATGTGGGCGGGAGCAATTTCATTGTGGACCATTTCGACGGCCATGAATTCTGGGCGCATGTCCGCGACCACGGCGTCACCGGCATAACCCTGGTCTTCACCATGCTGGTGGATATTCTGGATGCATTTGAAGAAGGGGGATACGAGAAAGGGTCTCTTCATACCTTCACGGTGGGAGGCCAAAGCGTCCCGGTGGACGTTATCCGCAGGACCTGCACCCTTTTGGGCCCCGGGATGATCTTCCAGGTCTACGGACTCACGGAAGCATCACCGCTCCTGACCTATCTACCCCGGCAGGAGATGGTATTAGAAGGAGAAGCGTCCCGACGGTTGGCCTCCATTGGAAAAGAGCTTTTCAACTGCCACGTGCGCGTGGTGGACGAAGAGGACCGGGACGTGACCCCGGGCCAATTCGGCGAAATCATCGCCCGGGGACCGGGCGTCATGCAGGGTTACTGGAAACGTCCGGACGAAACGGCGGCGACCCTTAGGGGTGAATGGCTCCGCACAGGGGACATCGCGACGGTGGATCGGGAGGGGTATCTCTACATCGTGGATCGCAAAAAGGATCTGATCATCAGCGGGGGAGAGAATATTTCTTCCCGTGAAGTGGAAGAGGCGCTTCGTCGGCATCCCGGTGTTCATGAGTGCGCTGTCATCGGTATTTCAGATCCAAAATGGGGGGAACAGGTGAAGGCCTGCGTCGTGCTTCGCCCGGGGGAAACGGCCTCCGAGGCGGAGATAATCGCCTTTACCCGAAACCATCTGGCCAAATACAAAATGCCCAAGAGCGTGGCATTTTTGCCGGCTCTACCAAAAGATCCCCTGGGGAAAATCCAGAAACGAATTCTTCGGGACCAATACGCCCATTAAGGAAGAATAGCAGGGAGAAACATCGCCATGACATCCGTTTCGTCTTACATTCAAACCGACAATGAAAAGGATTGGCTGGCCCATCGGTGGCACAGACCGCGCAGGGTGCTGGGAATCCAGGGCTCGCCCCGGGGCAGGCGAGGGGTAACCGAGCAGGTGTACCGGTCCCTCATGGAAGGCATGGAAACCGCAGGGGCCGAGGTTACCACTCTGCACCTGGCCGGAATGGAGATTCAAGGGTGCCGGGGGTGTTTTCAATGCTGGGTCGGAGATGACCCCCGATGTCCCATTCGGGATGATCTCTCCCCCCTGCTTCAAGAGGCCCCCGCTTACGACCTCATGGTGTGGGCATTTCCCTTGTATGTGGATGGCATGCCGGGAATCGTAAAAAACCTTCTGGATCGAATGATGGCGTTCAACCTCCCCGAGATTCAGGCTGTGGGCGAAAAATGCGTCCACCCCTGTCGCTACCAACGGATGCCCAATCTTGCGGTGGCGTCGGTGTGCGGTTTTTACGGAACCCAAAACTTCGACCCGTTGGTCCGGCATCTGGAAGCACTGGCCTTCAATCAGCATACCCCCCTTACGGCGTGCCTGCTGCGCCCGGATTCCCTGAGCCTCATGCACCCCTCGGGGAGGGAAGCCATGCGCAACGTTCGCTCGGCCATCAAGTGCGCCGGGAAACAGATCGTGGAAAAGGGCGCGGTCGATCAGACCGTGCTTGAAGACATCTCCCGGCCCCTTCTGGACCGTGAGACCTATCTTAAACTGGCGAAAAGCTGGTGGAAACAACCCAAAAAGGAGGTTTGAAAGATGAAAAAAAGAAGAATCGGATGGAACGTTCTGGGGGCAATCTTCATGGGTCTGCTGTTTGCGGCCAACGGTATCGCGGGCCCCGTATCGTTTAAGTATGCGACCTTTATCCCACCCAACGAACCTGGGAGTGAGGTGGGGGTCTGGATACAGAAAGACTTGAACGCCAACGCATCGAATCTGGTGAAGGCCACCTATTTTCACAGCCGCCAGATGGGCAGTGCCATTGAAATCGTGAAAAAAGTCCGCATGGGAACCCTGCAGGCCGCTTTCTGCCCCAGCACCCTGGCCCCGGATCTAGACCCTAAATTCGGCATCGGCACGCTGGCCTACTGCATGAACTCCTACGCCAAATGGGAGGCATTTTTACAGAATCAGGCGCTGCGAGACGAATTGTTCTCGTGCCTCACAAACAAGGGCATGCGCTGCCTGGATTTCTGTTATTTCGGTCTCTACGGTCTGGTTACCACCAAACCCGTCAAAACCCTGGCGGATCTTAAAACCATGAAAATGCGCACCACCCAGGCGCGCTATCCCCTGGCCTTCTGGAAGGCGCTGGGCGTTGATCCGGTCACCATGCCCTGGGGCGACGTTTTCCCGGCCCTTCGGCAAGGGGTGGTCGACGGTCTGGATCAGACCCGAAATGTGACCCTTCTTCGCCTGACGGACGTATGCAAATACTTCACCGAAACCAACCATATGGTGGGGCTCTTTTTCTTTCTCGTCAACGACAAGTGGTGGTCGAAATTAAAACCCGATGTAAAAAACGTTATTGCCGCAAGCGTGGCGAAAAACTTTGCCAAAGCCAGACGGAAGAGCATGGATCTCACCGCCGGCGCCATTCCGGCCCTGGAGAAAAAAGGGATGACCGTGATCGCCCTTTCTCCCGAAGAAATGCAGAAATTCAAAGATTCGCAACGTCAGGTCTGGAAGCAGTTCGAACCCGAAATCGGCAAGGCCTGGCTGGATAAGGTTGCGGACTTTTCCGCCAAACACTGATCCCACAAGGACCTCAAACAAAACCCCTTCCTTTAAGAAAAGGGGGGGGGTATATTCTGGATGTGACATGGAAAAGTTGGATAAGACAATTGATTTTTTTGAAAAATGGTTGATCTACATTTGCTTCGCCCTATGCCTCGTTACCCTGAGTCTCGGGATTGTCACCCGCTATGTGTTCATGCGGCCCCTGTCCTGGCCGGATGAATTGAGCACCTATCTTTTCATTTTTATGTCCTTTTTGGGAGCCAGCGCATCGGTTCGCAACAACTCCGAGCTACGGGTGGATGCCTTGTACGAGAAATTTCCCCAGTGGCGCTTCGGGCTCGACATCTTCATGCATCTGGTTCGTCTGATTGCCGCCGTATTATTCATCGTCACGGGCTTTCAGTTTGTACTGGTCGAGTGGGAATTCATGAATGTCAGCCCGAACCTGGAAATTCCCATTCCGCTGGTCTTTGCCATGCTGCCGCTTTTTGGAATCCTGTTGATTCTGAGAACCATCATCCGTTTACAACAGCTGTTTCGGGGGGAATAATTCAATGGAAGCCCTTGTCATCCTGGCCATACTTCTGGGACTTTTGTTCTTTCGGATCCCGGTTTACATCAGTCTCTTTCTCACGGGGATCTTAGGCCTTGTGATCTTCACGGATCTGGAACTCGTTTTTGTGGCACAAACCCTGGTCAAAAAGCTAGAAAACTTCTCACTGTTGTGCATCCCCTTTTTTCTCCTGCTGGGGTCAGTGATGGTGGCCGGAAAATCGGCTGGGCAACTCATCAGCCTGGCGCGACGTCTGGTCTGTTTCCTTCCCGGCGGACTGGCCATCACTTCCGTTGTCAGTTCGGCACTGTTCGGCGCCATCAGCGGGTCCGCCGTGTCAACGGTAGTCACCATCGGCGGCGTCATGTTCCCCCACATGAAAGAACAGCAATATCCCCGTGATTTTTCAGTGGGCCTGGTTACGACCGCTTCCATCCTGGGCATGATCATCCCGCCGAGCATCATCATGATCATCTGCGCCCTGACGGCGGGACAATCGGTGGTGCGCGTATTTACGGCGGGATACCTGCCGGGACTTCTCATCATGGCCGCCCTCTCAATTTATGCCTATGTAAGTGCCGGGCGACATGGCTTCGGGCGCAACGACGCGGAACATTTCAACTTCCGGGACATCTTCATCGCCGGTCGGCAGGCGGCGCTTCCTTTTTTGATCATCGTGGTCCTGTTTGCGGGCATTTACTCGGGAGCATTTACCGTCACCGAAGCCTCCGTGGTTTCCTGCGCGCTGGCGATTATCACCGAGTGCCTGATTTACCGCTCGGTCAGTTTCAAGGAATTTAACAAGCTTCTCATTTCCTCGGGAATCCTGAGTGGAACCCTCGTGGTGACCATCTCCGGGGCAGGGGTTCTTTCGGAATACATTACCATCCAGAGCATCCCCCAGAGAATCATGGAGGCGTCCATGGGATTTGTACCCAACGCCGTCGCTTTTCTCATCTTCGCCAACATCATCCTGCTCCTCATCGGCACCTTCATGGATCCTATTGCCTCCATCATGATCCTGGTGCCCATTCTGTTGCCCATGGCCAACCAGTTCGGAGTGGACCCGGTTCATTTCTGCCTGATCATCACGGTGGCCCTGGGAATCGGATATGCCACGCCGCCACTGGGCCTTTTGCTCTACACATCCGCGGCCATCACCGGCGAAAGCTTCATATTCGTGGTCAAATCCGTACTCCCATCCCTGATCATCTACATTGGGATCTTGTTCGTCATCAGTTTTTTCCCCGCCCTTTCCACCTTTTTACCAAACCTGATGTTCGGTTCATAAAGGTCTCGGAACTGTCTCACCGGGGCGGCGTATTTTGCGCGCGCCCCACCAACACATGTTGAATTGTGAAAGCCATTCTGTTATCCTGCGTCATAGTTGTATTTCATTTATCTTCATACCTATGAAACATAGCCCCGGCAGCTTCTTTGCGGCGCCCCCTATTTTGTGGTCCGGTTAAATGCGGCCCCGCAATGGCAGGAGAGAACCAAATGGGACAAAAGATACTGGCTGTCGATAACGATCGGCTGATGCTGGAATTCATGAAGGATTTGTTTGAACAACAGGGCCATGAGGTGGTTATAGCAGAAGATGGCATTTCCGCCCTGGAGATCTTGAAAGACTATATCCCTGACGTTGCCTTTGTTGACCTTGTAATGCCCAACATCAGGGGCGACAAATTATGCCGGATTATTCGAAGCATGCCCCATCTGAAAAGCATCTACATTGTCATCGTTTCGGCGACCGCGGTCGAAGAACCCAACCAGATTGCCGAACTCGGGGCGGATGCGGCCATTGCCAAAGGACCCTTTCACGAGATGTCGGAGCGTATCCTTAAGGTGTTAAATGAAACAGGCATCAGAATACCAGAACGTCCCGGAGAATCGCCGGCAGGCTTTCAAGGTATTTACCAGCGAAAAATCACCAAGGAATTACTGTATGCTGAAAGGCATCTGGAAACCATTTTAAACCATATATCGGAAGGAATTCTTGAACTTCATCCCGATGGAAAGATTGTTTTCTGCAATACCAGGGCCTTTTCCCTGTTTGGCGGTTCCGAAGAAAATCTTCTGGGATTGAATTTTGCCGCACTTTTTGAAGGCAGTGATCGCAACAAAATTGAGGACCTGCTGGCGAAAATCGGGGATGGTCCCCCTGAAATCAGCGACGGGGTTCGGATCAGGCTACACGGAAGATGGGTATCACTGAAACTTTTACCCATCGATGACCCCATAGGGTGGTCCGTCATCGCCATTCTTACCCCTCTGATCGGCGCTACAACGCCCCGGTAAAGGAAAAAACAGCGACCGTTCTGTACCCGCAGGCGTTGCGCTATGATGCATCCTGTTTAGATGTCAACGATGCAACGCCGGACCGACCGCCTGGCAGGGCACAAAACGGAAAGAAAAACTATCAATCATACAGCACGAGCCGAAGAGAAAAAGTCGTCTCTCGCCTTCTTGATTTGAAGGCCCAAAGCTCCGATTATCCGGCTCAAGCGGGTAAGCCGACCGCCTGGCAGGGCACAAAACGGAAAGAAAAACTATCAATCATACAGAACGAGCCGAAGAGAAAAAGTCGTCTCTCGCCTTCTTGATTTGAAGGATATTCTCCAATGGAGACGGCGGTGCGACACCGCAACCGGGGCACAGGAAATCCGTTCCGTTGATAAGGGCCTGCGTGGCCTCCTGGTAGACTTCATCCGGCGTACCGCGGAACAGAGTAGTGGCCGTTGCCACGTTCCCAAATACCTTGACGCCCTTTTTATGGGCAATTTCAACCGCCCGTTTCATGTCGGCCTTTTCTTCGATACTGATCCCGGCGACACCCGTATCACACATCATCTCAATGACGCCGTCTGAATTGCCGCAAACATGAAGTACCACGGGTCCTTTGGCCCGGTCCACCACCTCCTTCAGCACAGGCTGGACCAATTCCGCAAAAAATTTGGGTCTGATGAGCGCGGGGCCTGCCGTGGGTTCCGCAAACACATAATAATCGGCGCCATTGTCGAAGGCAAAATTTTCAGCCGCCACCGCGGCCTCCCGGGTCACTTCCAGCACCTTTTTTACATTGTCCGGTTTCTTGTAAATCCACTTCATATACTGTTCGGTTCCCACCAGATTTGCAGCACAGGTAAACGGCCCTTCGGTTTCGCCAAAAATAATCAAGTCATCCCCCACTTTTTCCTTGAGGAGGCGAAAATGCTCCTTGAACATGGGAAACCGCCCTCTTTCCAGGAAATCCGCCGGAAAATCCAAGTCTTCAATGCTTTCCGCATAGGGGTGCGCCTGTATTGAGTACTGAATGTCTTTCTGAGGCGTTCCCAGCTTACAGCCAAAGGCCTCGCTCAATCCTACAATATCCCATCCCATGGCCTTGACCCACTCAAACTGCCCATACTGGTGCCCGGCATAGGAAAGTTCCGTCATGGCCACGGGATCGGTATCCGCAAGGGGTCTCGCATACCCGCATCGATCCATGAACGCCAACACCCCATAGGTGGTGGTGCTTCCCGAAGGGGTCATATCCACATCTTTACCGTTCAATCGATTCCAGAACCTTTCTTTCAAACCCATTGTTGCCATTTTACACCTCCTGCGCATCCATAGATGCCAAACGCCATGTTATCTCTTCCGAATCATACTGAAAGATGTTGTTTAATAATGTCACCATCCGCCATAAGTTCCTTGGAAGTGGCCGTACCGCTGATTTTGCCTTTGACTCCCATGAGGTAATGGCGGGAAGCCACCTTCAACGCCATGCGGTAATTCTGTTCCACTAGAAGGAGGGTAAGGCCTTCCGCCACGCATACTAAAAGGATGGGTTGTATTACCTCGTAAACCAGAAGGGGCGCAAGCCCCTGGCTGGGCTCGTCCAGCAACACCAGGATAGGATTACCCATGAGTGCCCGACCGATGGCCAGCATTTGCTGTTCCCCGCCACTAAGGGTTGACCCATCCTGACGCCCACGGATTTTCAACACGGGAAAATGGCTGTAAACTTTCTCCATGTTCCACACATCGCCATCACTCTTAGGCTTTTCCGCCAGTTTAAGATTCTCTTCAACGCTGAGTCCCGGGAAAATGTGCCGTTCAGCGGGAACATACCCGATTCCCCGCCGGACCACGCGGTGCGGCGGCCAGCGCGTGGTATTCTCTCCGTCAATCCGTATCTTCCCCCCTCTGGCCGGCGTAAGCCCCATAATGGAACGCAGCGTGGTCGTTTTCCCGACACCGTTTCGCCCCAGAATGGACACAGCCTCCAATCGGTTGATATGCATGGAAAGCCCCTGAATGATATGGCTTCTACCGTAATAGGTCTGGAGGTCCTCAATTTCAAGGATTCTTTTCGATTTCCGGTCATCCATCCCCAAGATAAGCCTCCTTCACCATCTGGTTTTTCTGAATCTCTTCCGGTGGTCCTTCCGCAATAATGCTGCCCTGATGCAACACACTGATCTCATCGGATATGCGCATCACCACATCCATGTCATGTTCAACCAGAGCGACGGAAATATCCTCACTCAACCCCTTGATAAGACTGGCGATATGCTCTGTTTCCGCCGGCGACATGCCAGCAGTGGGTTCGTCCAGGAAAAGAATCTTTGGTTCGCTGGCCAAGGCCATGGCCACCTCCATCAACCGTTGATCTCCATGGGCCAGGTTGCTGGAAGGAACATGGGCCTTGTCCTTGAGATCCAGTCTCTCCAGAATCTCCCAGGTTTCTTCATTGACCCTTTTAAGACTGGCCTTTTTGGAAAATATCCTAAAAGACCCCCCCCGTTGCATCTGTTTTGAAATACGAACATTTTCATAAACCGTGAGCCCCATGAAAATGCTGGTGATCTGAAAGGTGCGGCATACCCCAAGCCGGGTGAGCCGATGGGCAGGCTGGTCGGTGATATCCTGCCCCTGGAACAGAATAGCCCCGGAACTGGCCGGCAACCGTCCGGTAATGACATTAATAAGGGTGGTTTTGCCGGCCCCGTTGGGTCCAATGATGGATTTGAGCCGGTTTTTCTTGAACTCAATGTTCACCGCATTAGTGGCCAGCACCCCACCAAAGTGCCGATGAAGGTCTTCCGTACGCAGAATCACGGTCTCTTGCATGGAATCTCGCTACTCCTTTCTGAACCGAAACAGGTCGCCAAGGCCCACAAAGCCTCTCGGCATGAAAAGCACCAGGAAAATCACCACCAGTCCCACAAACAACTCCCAGTGTTCCGTCATGGTACTGATATAATCCTGCATCAAAATAAAGATGCCGGCCCCTATAATGGGTCCCCACAGGGTTCCCATGCCGCCCAGAAGCACCATCATGAGGACGCCGGCGCCGGCGAAAGCATGCATGGTGGTGGGCCCGATATACCCCCGATAAAGGATGTAGAGCCCTCCGCTGATGCCGGCCAGCATACAGGCGAAAATCCAGCCTAAAAGTTTGTATTTACGTACATTGATCCCCACAAAGGATGCACGTTCTTCATTTTCCCGAATGGCCGCCAATACAGCGCCGAACGGAGAATGAATAATGCGCCATGTGACCACCAGGCAGACCAGAACAATGGCCAGGGTCAGGAGATAAATCACGGTGGGATCCCCAGAATTTCCCAACACCCACCCCCCCAAATACACATCCGGATGCGGCACCCCCATCAATCCATCATCCCCGCCCGTCAGATCATACCATTTCCATGCCACGGTGAAAAACATCATCCCGAAAGCCAGGGTCAGGAGCGCAAAGGCAAGCCCCCCGGTTCTCACCTGAACCCAGCCCACGGGAACAGCAATGAGGGTAGTGCCCACCACGCCCATAAGAAGTGCCAGCCACATGGAAGACGGCGCCACATGGATCAGAAAGATCCCCACAATATAGGCGCCGATTCCCAGATAGGCATTGTGCATGAAAGAGAGCAATCCGGTATAGCCAAGGAGAACATCGAGGCTCATGGCCAACAGGCCGTAGATCATCATCTCATTGACCAGGCTGATATAAAACCGGTTGGTAATCACGAATGGAAACAAGGCCAGACACGCCACAACTACACCGAGTGCCACCAACCGGAGAACCACGCCACCTGCTTTTTTTTCGTGGGCGCCATTCATTTCTTCCACCATTATTCGAACCTTCCTTCGCCAAGAAGACCTCGGGGCATAAAAGCAAGAATCACCGCCATCATCACATAGACGATCACCATAGCCAAATCCGTCACAAAAAATTCCGCCAGCGTCTGCACCACGCCGATCAACAGCGCTGCCACCACTGCACCCCTCAAACTGCCTAAGCCCCCGATCACAATCACCACAAAGCTGCTGAGCAGCATCTCATGCCCCATGATGGGATCGATGGTGTACAAGGGACCCGCAATCACCCCCGCAATTCCAGCCAGAACACACCCAAGCGCGAAAGCCCCCATATGCACGTAGGTCATGTTGATCCCCATACAGGACACCATTTCGGGAATATGACTGGCGGCTCTCAGGATCAAACCGATTTTCGTTTTACCTAAGAAAAGCATCAAGCCGGCCATGGCCGCCGCCGTGATGAGAAGGGTCATGAGACGAAAGACCGGATAATGGGTTCCCGCAATGGAAAGGGTCTGTTTCATAAAAGCGGGAAGTTCAATGAATCGCGGCTCATTTCCCCAGAAGTATTTGATCACTCCGTCTAAAAAAAACATCAGCCCATAGGTCAGAATAAGGGTATACACAATAGACCGTTTTCGCATGGGCGCAATAACAGTCCGTTCGATGATGAGCCCTAGAATGGCGATAATGATGGGAGCAATGAGAAGCGCAACAAAAAAATTGAGACCGACGGAGACCAGGGTGTAACCGGCATAGGCGCCCAGAGCATATAAAGAACCGTGAGCCAGATTCATCACCCGGCTTAAACCGTAGATGATATTTAGCCCGATGGCTACGATGAGAAATACGCCGGACAAAACAAGACTGTTCAAAGCAATGTCCACGGAAGTGGCAATAACGCTCATGATAACCCCTTAAAAGCCCGGGTTTACGGTTTACAGTTACCGGTTCACGGTTGGTAAACCTTGAAACCGTGAACCGGTAACTGTGAAATGCCTGAAATGTTTATTGCGGATGCATGGTTTTATGCCAAGCCAATCCATAAAAAACTGTTTATTCTATTCCGGCGGTCCCAGTTCTGCTGCTTTAAAGGTATGAATCACTTTCATGAAAATCTTGGCGCCATAAGGATTACCCGGCGCACGGACGGTTTCCGTAAGCACTGCGTCATTGCGCATGCAGTTGTCCTTTGCGGATATGCGAACCACGCCGTAAGGCCCATCGAAGCTGATCCCGCGTAGCGCCGCGGCGATCTTCTGGGGATCCGTACAGCCCGCTTTTTCAATACCGTTGAACAAATTCATGGCGCCCACATAGCTGTGGCATGCGGCATCCGAGGGAATGGTCTTGAATTTTTCCCAGAATCTTCCTTCCCAGGCATCGGATTTTGGATTGTTCACATCCCAGCACCAGTCAGAGGCGCCAAAAATACCGATGCATGCGTCTCCGCCGGCTTCCAGTTCAACCGGGCCGGGGGCCGCACCGGATACGATCCGGGCGTATTTCTGAATACCGAAATCATAGGCCTGTTTGGCAAAAACAGGAATCACGTTGGTGATTAACGCAATATAAATGCCGTCCGCGCCGGAGGCCTTGATCTTGCTGATGTAAGAAGACCAATCCTTAGTTGCAATGGGGGCACGATCAAATTTTTCATTGTAGATCTTGATGCCGTTTTCCTTGGCCAGTTTAATGAATCTTTCCCCGGCATCGTGGCCCCAGGCATAGTCGTGGACCAACACATAATAGGTCCTGTTTTTCAAATCCGGCGTCGCCAGAATGCCTTTGACATTTCCAACGGCGGTCTGGTCGTTGGCCAGTTGCCCGGATCGAAATACCAACGGGTTGAGGCCATAAAATTTGGTGGTCATGACGTGGGTGGTCAAAAACGGTACATTGAGTTTGTCGATGTTCTTGGCCAGGGCCAGACCCACGCCGCTTGAAAACACGCCGATAAGGGCCTTGCAGCCATCTTTGTACACCAGTTTTTCCGCCTTGGTCACCGCAATGGGGGGTTTCACACGGGTATCTTCCACGATCAAATTGATGGGACGTCCCAGGATGGTCTTTTTTTCGTCGGCTGCCATCTGGATACCCATCTTCATTTCTTCACCGCCTTGCGCCACAATACCTGAGAGGGGGACCAGCACGCCAATGTTAATCGGTTCTTCCGCCATTAAATTCAGTGGAAAAGCAAACAATACTCCCGCCAATACACATAAAAATGTCATTCGGACCCGCTTTTTCATTGTTCTCCTCCTTACGCTTCGCCCAAGACTCCGGTTTATGCCAAATTCCCCAACAGCCTGATCTTCAATTATCACCTCCCTGTTCGATTGTTGATTGTCGATTATCGATTGTTGATTGAAAAGCGAGGCAACGGTTATAGCCTCTTATGACTTTATGGATTCTACTCCGGTTCCGCGATCACCTGATCCATCAACTCAACCAGATCCACCAGCCTCATGTCGCTGTTGATCCGTTTGGCGCCCTCATTCAAATTGTAATGGCAAAAAGGACAGATAGAAACCATTTTCTCGGCGCCGGTTCCCATACCCTCTTCAATGCGTTTTGAAGCATTTTTAGCGGCCCAGTCCCCATACCCGGTCATAACGCCCCCACCCCCGCCGCAACAGTAGGAGTTGTCCCTGATCCGCTCCATCTCAGTCAATTGTATACCGGGAATGGCCTTCAGCATATCTCTGGGCACATCGTAGAGACAATCTTCCTCATTAAGCCCCACATAGGCCCCTTTCCAGAGTTTAGAACCATCTTCATCAATCTCAAATTTATTCAGGTGCCTGCCCGTGTGACAGGGATCATGGTAGGTCACCTTCATGGGCAGTTCACCGGTAAATTTGAGTTTGCCTTCTTTAAACAGGCCATTGAGCAAATCCACCGTATGAACGATCCGAATGCCGTCCATCATTTTATCATATTCCGCAGCCAGGATATAATCTTTCTTGATGGCCCGGTAACACCCAGCGCAAGAGCTGACAATGGTGTTGACACCCTTTTCTTCATGGAGCCGGTGGAACATGTTAAGGTTTTCTTCCGCCACGCGTTTAAATTCCTCCGCATCGCCGATGCGCATGGCTGTCGAACCGCAGCAGATTTCATTTTCTCCCAGGATACCGAAATCAAGCCCCAGCTTTTGAAATATGGAAGCTGTGGCGGTGGGAACGCCTCTGGCAGGCAGGTTAAAAGCACCGGTGCATCCCACGTAGTAAAGGATTTCCGCCGGTTCTTTGTTAATGTTTTTAATAGGTTTCTTGGCTTTCTTGAAAGGCCTCGTCCAGTCGGTACGGACCCTTCGGGGGCCCTGGTACGGATTGTTGTAGGCGGCAAGAGACTGGCTGATTTTTTTTTGAGTGGGCATAGGCCCCACACCGTCTTTGACGGCCTTTCGTCGCATGGCTTCAATGATTTCCGGGATAAAGGGCTTGTGGTCCAGTTCGCACTGGTTCTGACACCCGCCGCACACCGTACACTTGTAAATGGCGTCCAGGAAACTATCCGTCCATTCCAGCTCTCCGTCCAGAATGCCCCTGGCAAAGGCAATTTTGCCCTTGGATGCCATCATTCCATCAAAACCGAATTCCACCCCCGCCGGACATATTTCACCGAATTCAGGAGGAGGACCGAAGTTATAGGCGGTCTTACAGTTACCGCAGGCCGTACATCTCCAGATCTTATCTTCCAACTCTTCGAGCGTGGATATTTTCCATTCCATTTTGACCTCCATAACCCGCTTCAATAGGAAAAGGTAAAATAAAGGATCATATACCGAATTTACCTGAGTTCATAATATCATTGGGGTCCAGCATCTTCTTCACCTGCTTCAGCAGGGATAGATACCCCGGATGTGCCCGCTTATTGATTTCCTCGGCAAAATCCACCGGAGGCTTATAGGGAATGCCGCCGGCATCGAGATCCACCTTCAGGCACTCCACAATTGCCTTGCGCGCGTTTTCCGTCTCTTCCGGACTTTGTTTGTTGAATGGAATCATGGCCCTGAGCATGCCGTAATGCACACCTCGGTAATTGGTGGCTCGAACTGCCGGAGAAAGATTATGATCAATGAGAATTTCTTTCCATTTATTATAAACTGACCCCCACTTGTTTGCGGGCGTAAAGGTGCCGGGCCAGGAAATGCCCCCACCCGCCATCTTGGTATAATTCTTAGTGGAACCCACGATCCGACTCGGCAACTGGGTCCTGGCTTTCAGCGCCTCTTCGGGATATTCGGCGTATTTTATGGATGTGCCTTTTTTCTGTTCTTCAGCCAGCACATTCTGCCAGATCTCTTCACGGGCTTCCTTTTCTTTCTCCGTCCAGGAAAAGGTCGTGCCGAAACAATACCATTCCGGTGCGTCATCAGGCTTCGGTCTGTAGGGATATGGAATGGGAACCTGACTCAGCCACCAGGATACGGCTGTAAGATCATCACAGATCTCGTAGTTCCCCAAATTGACCATGTAGGACGTCATATCCTCAAGATTATGGGTCGACACGGTAAACACCTTAAGAAGCGGCGGAATGGGATGCACCCGGACACCCATTTTCGTTACGACGCCACTGGTCCCCAACCATCCTTTAAACAAGCCGTCCATCTGCGGCAGCGGCAGCACACTGTGCCAGGAATCTTCCTGAATGGCACAGGAACCGACGCGCACCAGTTCACCGGTGGGCAAAACCACTTCCATGCTGGTAATTTCTTCGCTGTTAAGTCCATATCTGCCGCTGAGTCCACCGATGCCGTGGCAAAGCGCATTGGAAGAAACCGAAGCGGATGGCGGCCCCACGGGCCAGCTCCACCTGAGGTTGTACTTGTACAGCTCAGTGGCCAGTTGTGCATGTGAAACACCTGGTTCTATGACAGCATAATGCGATTCGTCGTCAATCCGGATAATCTTGTTCATGCGTTTGAGATCCAAGAGAATGCCCCCCCTTTCGGGGATGCACAACCCGCCGATGTTGCTGCCGGCGGTAAATGGCACCACCGGAATCTTCTCCCGGTTCGCAAGCCTCATCACAGACTGAACCTGTTCCACTGTCGTGGCCATCACCACATAGTCCGGCAGTTTCGGTTTCACAAAGGAAAGATCGTAGGAATAGGCATAGCGGATATGCTTTTCCGCCGTGGCGTTTTCCTTCCCCACAATCGAAGCCAATTCGTCCAATATCATATCATCCCTCTTCGCCAGCATGGACAGCCTCCTTGTTTGATGGCTCAACGATAGACACACCGTCAAACCATTGGATCATAATTCATGCCGTTCCGTTGAGGAAAAGTTTCCTCACCAAATAGGCATGGGAAAAAACATTGGGAATCCCTGACGCCGCTGAACCCGCTAAACCAGAACGCTATTTTAGAGACGCCAGCATGGCCAGGCGCTTTTTTCTTTTCTTCAGGATCATCTTGAAGTTCCGGGGAACATCCGCCAGCAGGGACGCCGATTGTTCAGCCCCCGTGGTGTAACAACTCATGATCCTGTCCTCCACAAACAGCGCTTTTTGCGCCGCCTCTTTCAGAGACGCGCTACCCGGCAGGTCCGTTTCAAACGCATAATCTTCAGGCTCCAGGCTAAAGGCATAGCCACCTTCAATGGCATCACTAATCACAGACTGGTAGGCCATCTGAACCTGTTTGTTGTATTTTCTGTTCTCCTTGGCGCACAACAGAAAATCATCCTTATTTTCCGGGAACTTTTCGGCCAATTCCTCGTAGAATTTTGCCGCTTTTTCCTCTAGTTCCCTCAAAAAACTCAACGTCTCGGATGCTGTACGTAAATTCATAGATTTTCCTTTCCCGACTCTATAACCACCTGTGGATGCAGACTTTGCTTTCCGTAAAGAAACGAACCGCTTCTTTCCCCTGGGTATGCAGAATGCCCATAAAGGAACCGGCCATACCGCTGAACGGGAAAAAGGCCATTGGCGCCACAATGCCGATATTGATACCCACATTGCCGCTGATCACGTCATACTGGAACTGACGTGCCGCCTTGCCGTTGGAGGTAAAAATGGCATGACCATTATGGTAGGGACTCTCATTACAGATTTCGATGGCCTCTTCCAGAGTCTTGACCCGAAGAACGCCCATGGTGGGCCCAAAAATTTCCTCGCGGACAATGCTCATCTCGCGGGATACATTTTCCATAATGGTGGGTCCCAGAAAGCAGGTATCCGGGTGGCCGCCGATAATCTCAGGCGGTTTCCTTCCGTCCAGTCTCAGGGTAGCGCCGTCTTTTAAGCCCGCCTCAATTTTGCTTAGAATGCTTTCCTTCTTTTTGGCATCTCGCACCGGACCCATCTGAACCGATTCATCCAGGCCGTAACCCACCCGGATATTCCGGGTGGTTTCCGTGACCTTTTCCATGAATTCATTGTAAAAATTATTGTCTTCGCCCACAATCACCAGGGTCTGACCGGCGAGGCATCGCTGACCCGCATTGCCGAAAAAGGAGGTCATCAACCCGGGGATGGTGGCGTTCACATTGCAGTCCGGCATGATCACCAGAATATTGGCGGCCCCCCCCTGCGCAATGCACCGTTTCCCCGTATTGCCGCACCCCGGATAAATTACATCCCGCATGACCGGGGTGGAACCTACAAAGGTAATGCCCTGAATATCCGGATGCTCCAGCATGCCACCCACCACGGTACGGCCCCCGTGCACCATATTCCAGACCCCCGGCGGAAAACCGGCTTCCTCCACCAGTTCGGTGATTTTGGTCTGGCTGAATGGCACTTCGCTGGAGGGTTTAACGATAACGGTATTGCCGGTGGCCACCGCATAGGGCGCGGACCACAGGGGGATCATAAAGGGGAAGTTAAAGGGACCGATAACGCCGAAAGGACCTAAAGGCTGACGAATGAGATACTCGTCAATGCCTGATGCGATATCTTCCAAAGAATCGCCCATCATCAGCGTGGGCATGCCGCAGGCCACTTCCACATTTTCAATGCCGCGCCGGGTTTCCCCTCTTGACTCATCAATACATTTACCGTGTTCCTGAGTTTGAACCCGACTCAATTCCTCAAAGTTTTCTTCCAGCAATTCACGCAACCTGAAAAGATACCGGCACCGTGTCACCACCGGCGTTTCACGCCAGTCTTTAAATGCATCCCCGGCCGCCGCTACCGCGCTGTCGATCTCTTCCTTGGTTGATATGCCCACCCTTCCGATGGTCTCACAGGTTACAGGGTTCACCACATCGATAATTTCGCCTTTTGATGCCACCCACTCACCATCGATGTAGTTTTCAGCCATGGGCACGCCTTTGATCGGTTCTTCCAATAAGGCCATTTTGATACCTCCTTGCTTTATATGGTTTCGTTCTTAAGATGGATTATTGAATCATCCAGGCATTGCCAGCTTCACTTGACACCCGAATTTGCGGCTTCCGACGCACTGCCGTTTTCCATAACCAAAAATAATTTTCCAGACCCAACCCGCCTTGCAATGGTCCCCCGCTCCTGTAGCAGAGAATCGCCGTCAGCAACCACGCAAGCGCCCGGACTTCCGTCAAACAGCGTATCCATGGGCAAATGATCAGGCTGCAGATTCAAAGGGTCAAAGGGCGGGGTTTTCGTAAATTCGCACAGATATTTACCCACACCCACCACATCATTTCGCATGGCGATCTTTGCCGCCAAACCATCCTTTTGAATCAGACACTCTAAAATGAGCTCATGGGCATCATGAACATGCGCGTAAAAATCCGGCGGCAGACCCAGATTTGTTTTCATGGACTTCAAAAGGTTGTCGACCATGTCAATCACCAGGGTCAAAACAGTATTCTCCGTCATTCTGGCCAGATATCGGTGAAAGCTGATCTCCTTGGAAATTTCCGTATCGCTGGAAGTGGTTTTTTTTCCAATAACCTGTTCCAGTTTTAAAATATCCTTCTTTGTTCTCTTAGTAGCGGCAATCTGCGCCACTGTGGGCTCGATCAAATAGCGGAGCATGGTAATTTCGGCGATGGAAACCGTTTGAAAATGCAGGAAGTTGATAATGCCGTGGATGGTGGTCTTCATGTCCACCTCGGCCACAAAGGCACCGCCGGCGGTGCCCTTGCGAATTTCGATCAGCCCGATTACCTCAAGAACCCTTAGGGCTTCCCGCATGGTAGCCTTGCTCACCTCGAATTGACCCATCAACTCTTTTTCCGAAGCCAGTTTGTCACCGGGCTTGAGTTGACCGGAAAGAATGGCATCCCGAATCTGTGCGATGATTTTATCTGAAACTTTTTCTGATTTATTGGCAGTCTTGAACATAATATTGGTCTGAATAAAATGGGTTTCTATTTCTTCACATCAATACAGAAGACATCAGACCATGTCAAGCAAAATATTATAATGTTTCTTCTATACCAAAGATTTAATTAGCCCACCCACGAAAGAAAAAGCACATATATTAACTTTTTTTAAACCTTATTATTAAATTAATATTGATTATATTGCTATTTAATTTAATATAATACAATAAATTATTTATAATATATTTAAATCAGTTTATTACATTCAGAACATTTTCATTTTTATGCTAATTTATATAAAGTTAAGATTTTAAAGATGCTATACATTACAAATGTTATAAAATATTATTTGACATTCTTCTTCGTCCCATATATGAATATATATCAAAGCATAAAGGGATGACCGTATTTTCGAACGCCCTAATAAATGTGTGGGAACAGGACACCATTTTTCTTACGGAGGGACCTTAATTTATGGGAATACAAATAGACGCGTTAAAATGTACAGCCTGCATGGCCTGTGAACTGGCCTGTGGCTATCACCGGGACGACGCCTTCGCCCTTCTTTCATCGTGTATCGTGCCATACAGGGGACGTGAAAAGAAAAATTATGTGGGTGTGATTCTCAAAGAGGAGGACAGCCTGGTGGCAGCCCGCCCTGAAGGCATTGAAATCAACCGGATCGGCGAAGAACAGGATCCTGAAAAAGAAGCGGATGCCTCAGCAAAACCCATGCTGCTCAGAGAATCCTGCGACCTCTGCGATGATGTGGACGACGGTCCACTCTGCATCACCTTTTGTCCAACAGGTGCAATTTCCATGGCGTAAACAGTATGGAAGAAGGAGATAAAGATATGGAATATTTAGCATCCGATAAAATTGCCGTCGTGGATCTGGGTACCCGTGAGATCACCGAAGATGAACTGGATGAGGATCTCGTCCTGGAAAAAATCGGGGGAGTGGGCATCACGAAACATCTCTATGACCGCTTTGAGTCAGAAAACGTTCTGGTACTGGGAACAGGACTACTGACCGGAACCCTGGTCCCCGGATCTTCCCTGGGAGTCATGACCGCCAAAAGCCCTTCCACGGGAAAAGTCTCTCACGTCCCCTTAAATCTCGATGCCGGCGCGGAGCTGAAATACTCCGGATTTGATTATATCGTCATCAAAGGGAAGGCCGATAAACCCGTCTACCTTTGGGTCCATGACGGCATCGTGGACATCAACGATGCCGCCGATATATGGGGCAAGGACACCTGGGCCGCAACGGACCATATCCGGAATGAGATGGGAGATGATCTGATTCAAATCCTGGGAATCGGACAGGCCGGGGAAAATGGGTCCGACCTGGCCCAAATAGGCATCAACTACTGGCAAAGCGCCGACCGATTTGGATTCGGTAAACTGTGCGGCCAAAAGAATCTCAAACTCATTGCCCTTCGCGGCATGGGGCTTTTGGAAATTTCCGAACCCGAAGCCTTCATCGAAGACTGCGCCGAACTGATATCCGGCATTCGAGCGACTTCCATCATCAAGGGACAGGGGATTGCCGCAACAGCGGCAAGTCTGGGAGAAGAAGACCTGAGCGATTGGCTTGCCCCTTTGACGCATCGGCATATGGCCTGTTTTAATACCCCCGTGGCCACCAATACTTTCATTTTCACGGATGAAGACCCAGCCGTTTTAAAGGAAACCGACGTACCGGAACCCGGATTTCTCCTGACCGACATATCTCCCCTGTTGGACTTTAAGAAAGCGGGGTTGTCGGCAAAAGACGCAGGAAAAGTTCTCCGAGCCTGCGCCAAATACGGTATCGACGGGGCAGCCGTGGCTGAGTTGAGCACAACGTCCGGACGCACCAGCCCGGAGGAAATCGAAAAGACCTTCCCGGATTTCAAGGGCCCCGTGGCAAGCACCGGCAAAAGTGTTTTCAGTGCCTGGGGCGCCTTGGGCAAGGACATCAAGGAAAACTGGGAAAGACGACAGGCCGTCGCCTATATCCTGGGGATTCATCCCATCTGGCTGCAAATGGCGACGGACCTCACGGAAGAAAAGCTCCTGGACCTGGCCGGACTCGGCACGGAACTGGAGTTCACAAGGGAAACATTGGATGAGGTAATTGCTGACATTCTGGCTTAATTTTTTTCATAGAGCACCTCCGTCAGGCGGTGGATGGTTATCCAGGTAAAAAACATGACCGTCAGCAGGTATATGGCCCTCAACAGAAGGCTGATTTCGGGTGAAGCGATCTCATTTTCCCAGGGACCCGGGGAATGGCTTCACCGCCATAAGCCCAGTGAGGACAGATCCTTACGCTATCCGAAAATCGGAATCTACACGGGCATAGGGGCTTCTCATTCGTGGCTCTGGTTTGCGGATGTCTTCGAGCGCCTTGGATTCTATGACCTTGCTTTTTTAACGGAAACCGACCTGACGGATAAGGGTCTGGAAGATCTGGACGTTCTGGCCATGTCCGGCGGCGACACATTCGCCATTGCCGAAGCCCTGGGGCCAAAAGGCGCGCAAAAGCTCAAATCCTTTATTAATAAAGGAGGGCTCTACCTGGGGTCCTGCGCCGGGGCTTACCTTCCCCTCAATTCATCCAAAAAACATCTGAATCACTTTAATTTTGTCGCGGCCAAAATCACCAATCTGACCAAGACCCTCCCTGAAGCACACCATATGAAAGAAAAATTCTGTACCTGCTATGGGTGTTCCTTCATCTATCATCCCGTCAGAGAGGCTATTGAGGTCACCACCACCGACCTGCCCCCATTCGGACCATCCACCACCCTGACGGCGCCCCTTTACGGCGGACCGCCCATGACCGTAACCAACCCCGCGACCATTCTGGCCACCTACACGAATTTCACGGATAAAACACTTTTTCTGGTGGATCGAAAGCTGGCGGAAAAAACCCTTATGGGAAACGCGGCGGTCATTCGGGAAAAAATGGGGCACGGCCATCTTCACCTGTTCGGACCCCATTTCGAGCATCCCCATTTTCCCAAAGCCAACCATTTTCTAGCGGATGCCATGATGTGGGATCTGCCGGCTCATTCTCCCGCATCCCCAAATGCATACAACGACGGGGAGGCCCTTGCAGGTCCTAAACGAAAGGCCTTTGTCAGAGATCTCAAAAGGGAATTAAGCAATTCAAGAATTGTGGCGGCAGGTCTCGAAATGTGTCCCCTCAAATGGACCATCGGCAACAAAGTATATGAGGCGGGAAAAATCCGGGTGTTCCTGGAAGCTGTATGGCAGCGCATGAGGTCCTTTGAAAATACAGAACCGATCCTGATCAGCGCCGGACAGGGGGATCTACTGATCCGGACAGCCCAATTTATTACAGAAAGCCTCAGAAAAATTAAAAGAGGGTGGGATAACCAAAATGACACCCTCGAAAACGCCCGAGCGTTGTTCGGTTTTCTAAACAGGACCAGCGCTCTTTTTCTGGAGATCTATTTCAGAAGCAAACTGTTTCATTTAATCCGGGAAACTGAATATGAACGCTTTCATGCTAAAGTCAAAACAATGGTTGCATAAACCGAAAACATCCGGGCTGCGCGCTTTCTTTTTTTTGACGCTTTTTACGGCCCTGTTAAACGCTCAGATGTCCATGGCCGACATGAAGCCAAATGACACAACAGGCTGGTTCGTGGACATGGGACATTTTGCAGCATCCGCCCATGGCACATTTTCGTGCGCACAATGCCACGGGGACATGAACCGGGGAAAAAGCATGCACCCCAATTCTGAAGACCCCGCTTTCCTTAAAGCAGATGCCAACCGTATTTATGACTATCAAAAGTGCGAATCCTGTCATAAACCTATCTTTGAACAGTACCTTCAAGGGACCCACGCCAAGGCACTTTCAAAAGAACAAACCGATTCCGACGCTACATCCAAACGACTCCCCAAAAATAAGAAAGCACCCACCTGCGGTAATTGTCATTCGGCCCATTACGCCAAAGCCCACCTGTCCAGGGTAGAAATCGGGCGGCAAATGGTTTCCGTTTGCGGCGCCTGCCACCCGGCACAGGCGGCCACCTACCTGGACAATTACCATGGCAAGGCCGCCGTGAATCTAGGAAACAAGAATGCCGCCTTCTGCACCGATTGCCATGGGGCTCATAACTGCCTGTCCCTGACAGACAAAAAGGCTGCTCTGGCCGCCTGCCAAAGATGCCACCCGGAAGCAACGGAAGGGTTTGCACAGGTGGTCATTCATGACACCCTTCAGGATCTACCTGAAAAGAATCAACAAAAAAAGGCCCGTGTGGCCCTTATTCGGGTGGTCACGGTGCTGATGAGCATCATGGTGATTCTGGTGGTCGGCTTCTTTTACGGTCACACTTTTGTTTGGATTCTACGGGAACTTCACGAAAAATTGAGGAAACACTGATGACGACCCAGAAAACGCGGCAAACGGAAACCTATATTCGCTTCTCGCCCCTTCAACGGTTCCTGCATCTGGCGGTAATGATAGGATTTACCGGGCTTGCGGTGACCGGTTTCTCCCTTAAATTCAGCGACCAGTGGTGGGCCAAAGGCTTCGCGTGGCTGGTGGGGGGCGCAGGGCATCTGGCCTATTCGCATCGGTTTTTTGCGGTTGTCACCTACGGTTGCGTGGCGGTGCATATCCTCTGGTTGTTTTATTTTAAACTGGCGCTGAAAGGAAGCATCACGGGCCCCCAATCCCTTTTCCCACGGGTTCAAGATATCAAGGACATGTTTCAGCATATGGGGTATTTTTTCGGGAAGGGCTCCGTTCCCAGATTCAACCGCTTTACCTACTGGGAAAAGTTTGATTACCTGGCCCTGTTTCTGGGCATGAACACCATGGGGCTCACCGGACTTTTTTTGTGGTTCCCGGAATTTTTCGCCGGCCTTCTGCCAGGGGTATTCATCAACCTGGCCCAGGTACTACACCTGTATGAGGCCATTATGGCGGTCGCCCTGAAATTCGTGGTGCATCTGGTCACGACCCATTTGCGGCCGGAAACATTTCCCCTTGAAAAGACCATTTTTACGGGGAAAACCACGCGGGAAAAGATGATGCATGAGCACCCCGGAGAGTGGGAAAGCCTTTGATATTGCGGAATGCGGATTGCGGAATGGCCGCCAACATCAAAAAGACAGGGATAACATGGGAAAAAGAGCAAATCGACGGATCATAATTGCGGGTTTGTGCCTGATCATCTGTTTGGCATCGCTTTTAAGTGTTTCGGTATGGGCTGTTGAGCCCCATGAAGCCACCGGCATGATGCCCACCCTTACGGATGGGAAACAGCGGGATTGTCTGGACTGCCATCGCTACCCCAACGTGCAGACCAATGCCGGCGGGTTTGCTTCCCAAGCCTTCTGTTTGGAATGCCATGAGAAGGAATCCTGTATCAAAACCGTCGAAAAAGGAAAAGTATCATTGAAAGTTGACCCCACGGAAATTCGAAAGGGACGTCATGCCTTCGTAGGGTGCATTTCCTGCCACACGGACGTGGCCCGGTCCCCGCATCAGTCGACAACGGGGGCCCAATGCCTGGAATGCCATGTTCTTCATAATGGCGCGGGCGAAATTCATGCCCCCCATTTGAATGTTCAGTGCCAGGCCTGCCACGGTGTTTCCAAATTTGTTTTTCTGGATAAAGAGACCCATCAGGTCCGACCGGCCCATGTGAATGATAAAAACATCCCCATTGGGCTTACGGATCATCATCTGCAAAACACGGAACATGAGGATTTCTGTCAGCGCTGCCATACCCGGGGAAACCCGGTCGGCGCCGCCGCCGCGGTCCTTCCACCCAAAAGCTTCATTTGCATCATGTGTCATAATACATCTTTTGCCATGGGCGGCGCCGTTTTCTGGGTGGCCTTCGTTTTTTTTATCCTGGGGATTCTGGCCACCCTTCACTTCTGGTTTCAAGGAAGCGTAAAGGGTGAGGAAACATCACTTCACCGCAAAATCGCTCTGGCATCAGACAGCCTGTGGGGAACCATTTTCTCAAGGGCTTTTGTCACCCTTCTAAAGACCTTTTTGCTGGATGTTATCTTACAGCGGCGGCTCCTGCAGGAGAGCGTCAAGAGATGGTTTATTCACTCTCTCATCTTCATCCCCATCCTTTTCCGGTTTCTGTTGAGCATCTTCACCTTTTTCGTATCCCGCATCGGGCCTGACAGTTCACTGGCCGTGACACTCATCGACAAAAACAGCGGTTTTACGGCTTTTACCAACGATTTGTGCGGCATTCTCATCCTCATGGGCATCATAATAGCGGCGATTCAGAGAATCATCATCAAGCCCACCCATGTGATTTCCGAAACCCGGGACAATCTGGCCCTTCTGCTGATCGGGGCACTGGTCTTCCTGGGGTTCCTGGCGGAAGGGGCGCGAATCCTGATGACGCAGCTCCCCGCCGACATAGGGACTTTATGCCTTCATTGGCTATCCCCTATCCAGGCTGTTCTCTTTAATGGCCATCCAATGGACGGCGGTTTATCCCTATCTCTGGTGGGCACACGCCGTGGTGGGCGCGATTTTCATAGCCTATTTGCCCTTTGGAAAAATGCGGCACATTTTTAACACACCCCTTACATTACTTTTGAACTACAAAATGAAATAAGAGGATCAATATAACAACATGAATTCATTGCTAGAAGAACTTAAAACCTGAAACTTAAAACTTAAAACCGCGGCTTGCCGCGTTAGAATCTAATTCAGGGAAAAAAATGGCGGAAAACGAATCCATAAAGACTGAAGCACAACCTGATGCACCGGTGTCTCAGGAGAGAGCTGCTTCCGTTGCCGAGGTTGAAACACCCCCTTCCAGGGAAGAAAAAGTCCGCGACATCCTCATTTCCAATCTGGATATGCGCAGGCTCATCGAGCTGGACGCCTGTACCCGGTGCGGCGAGTGCCTCACCTGGTGTCCGGTTTACGATCAGGATGCCAAGGAAAGCATCATTCCCAGGACCAAGGTCATCGACTTTCTTCGCATCATCCGCTCCCAGCAGGGGCTGATCGGACGCATTGTCAGAAGCGAAAAAGGACCGGAGGGCCTCAAAAAACTCATCGCGGCCATTTTCGGTTATCGGGAAGTTGACGACGCCCAGGTGCAGGAGTTTGTTCGAAACCTCTATGAATGCTCCACCTGCGGACAGTGCCACATCGTTTGTCCGGCCAAGATCGATACGGTCAACCTGTGGGAAGATATCCGCCGCCTCATCGTACGGGCGGACTACGGACCCCTGGAATCCCAGAAAGCTTTGGTGAAGAGTGTCAAAAGCTACGACAACCCATGGCAGCAACCCCGGGCCGGACGCACCAAATGGGCCAGGCGTGCCAAAAAAGACGGTCTCATCGCGGATTTACCGAAAGAAATGAAAAAATCAGGCGGCAAAGTGCTCTTATTTCTGGGGTGTACCGCATCCTACGATATCAACGTCAAGCAGGTGGCGGTCAGCACCATCAACATCCTCGAAACCCTGGGCATTGACTACGGGGTATTCGGAAAAGACGAAAAATGCTGTGGCAGCGTCATGCTCAGAATGGGGGATCCGGAGTTTGAACGCATCGCAACGGATAACATCAAGATGTTCAATGAAACAGGATTTCAGACCCTGATCTCCTCATGCGCGGGATGCTTCAAAACCATCAAGGAAGATTACCCGAAAGTGGGAAAACTCAACTTCGAGGTACTCCACACGGTGGAATTCCTTCGCCGCCTCTACGAGGACGGGCAACTGAAATTCAAGACCCCCGTGGAAAAACGGGTAACCTACCATGATCCCTGCCATCTGGGACGCGCATCCGGCGTGTACGATGATCCCCGGTTCATCATGGAAGCCATTCCGGGTCTGGAACTGATCGAAATGCCCCGAAACCGTGAATATTCCAGGTGCTGCGGCGCCGGCGGGGGCCTTAAATCGGGGTATCCGGACATCCAGAACAAAATGGCCCAAAGGCGGGTGCGGGAAGCGGAAGAAACCGGCGCGGAAGAGCTGGTCTCCGCCTGCCCCTTCTGCTACCAGGGACTCCAGGTGGGGATCACCGCCACCAATTCCCCCCTGATCATGCGGGATATCAGTTTCCTGGTGGAAGCCAGCCTGCAGGATGAAAAGGCCGAAAAGCCTGAAAAAGAGAGAAAAGTACGGAAGGCCCGGAAAACCCGTGAACCGAAACCCGAAAAGCCCGTCCAGGAGGAAACCCCATCGACGGATTCGTAAAATATGTCTACTGGATAGACGCAGAGCGTTTTGACCGGGTAAGGGCCATGGCGGCTGAAAAAGGCCTTCTGATGCATGAGGCCAAAAAGGCGGTATGCGTTCCCCTTTCCAAAAAAGTCGCATTAGGCTATGTGCCGCCCGATTCCTGGGAAACATACACCCTTTGCAAACGACAGCTCTCCTGGTATAAAACCTCTTCCCATTTTGGCCAAACCCTGGTGGTCAGCTCCCTGAACCTGGCCTCCTGGGGGTTAACCGCGGAAACCCTTATCCGGAACTCCAAATTCCGTTGCCGAAAATTTCCGGGGCCCGCGGAACAGATGGCACTGCTGGATCGAGAAAGCTATGTAACATCAAAGCCGGATGCGTGGGACCGGATTGATGAAGCGGAGCAAGACCGCAATGACCGATGGCTTAAAATCATGGGCATTCACGGTAAAACCTATGATGAGCTGTTCATCACCCACTGCGCAAACCATGCCAATTTCATCGAGCCCAAGTTTTTCATTAAAGACGGTCAACCGATCCCCTACTCCCTGGGGAAAACCACCCATATCTGTTCCGCCTGCCTGGAATTTTTTAACATCATCGGTTCAGAGTGGAAAAAAAAGCTGGTGGTGCCCTGCCCCGGTGCGGTCTTGTTTGCGGGCATGGCCCCTAACCGTTACTACGAGGTGGTACAGTTGGATTGAAATTAACATTCAATCCGAAACAGAGCTTCCGAATCAGGTTCGCGGCAATCCGGTAGGTCCGGTCTCCCGAAACAACGGACACGGGGTCAGCGGTTCTGGGGTTGAATTCACAAAGGTCCATACCCATGAGGCGCACGCCGCCGGATATCCGTTCGCGGAGCAGCTCGATGATTCGATAGATCTGCTTTTCATTCAAGCCCTGGCGGTTTGTGAATCGCACGCCCTGAAGGGCGTTGCCGGCGCCCACATCCATATCTACGGATACATACATATGGGGCGTGTCAATTCGCTTTAGTATGTTGCGAACCTTTGAAGGGTTGCTGAGTAGGTCCTTTTTTGTAATGAGCGTTACGCCCTTTTTTTTTAACCCCGAAAAGTGTCCTGAATATCTTTTGATGCGCGGGTCTTTGATTCGGAATGAGTGTTTGGGGGGATAATCGCCGATGCCGATGATGTAGAGATTTTTAGGCTGGACCACGCCCTCCTCCAACAGGTGGTAAAGAAATGATGCAGCATTGTAGGAATCGGGACGGTTTTTCAAATAGGGATCGTTTGAATCATAAAGGGAACGGGGGTTGGTGTCCATATCGTAGCAAATGGCATCCGATGAAATGGATGCGGGGAGCGCATCTGTATGACTGTCCAGGACTACCAGGCTTACCTGCTCTGGAAAAGCGAGGGTCGCCAGCTTTTTAAATACGCCTCCGGTCAATGAGTGGTCAACGGCCAGCATGCAGGGCATCCGAGGGTATATTTTTTCCACCACATGTTCCCCGATCATTTCGGCAAAGGTTCTGCACCCGTCATTGTCGATAAATGAGATGAAATTATCCACCGTGACATTTTCTTTTTCTGCCGCGGGAGGGATGGGTCGAAGCCAGGCCGGTACATCCAAAGACCCGATTTCTTCCCACAGGTTTTGATCTATTTCATCTCGAATCAATGCCATGACGGAAGGGTAGGGGTCGTCTTCTTTGGGTCCATAAGGGATAGCGGCCAGTTTTTCCCGGATCGACTCATCCCTTTCATCACTGTCCATGGGACAGCCAAAAAAAATGACTTTGTTATTATGCATCTTCTTTCACCATTGTACTGTTTTTAAGTCCTTTTTGCCGAGTCTGGAGTAACCATGGCGCTTCTGGGAATCCAACATAGCCTAAGTAAGGAATCAGCTCAAGGCGTTATTTGTTGGAGATTAAGAAATTGAACGGCAAAACAAGCAATTGCGCCGAAGCCTTGCGCTTGACTTAGCGCCTGAATTCGGTCTATATCTAGCCATAATCAAAAATAACAGAAAGGAGTGCAAATTGAAAAAACTCACGCTCATCATATGTTTTTCGATCTTCTTTTCATTGCAGCTAAAGGATATCGTTAAAGGGCAAGAAAAACCGATCCGCATCGGATACCTGCAAAGCGATATCCATCAACTGGCCTGCTGGGTGGCCATGGAAAAGGGATTTTATAAAAAAAACGGGGTAAACGCTCAAGTGGCGGGTATTTTCAAGGCCGGCCCCGAAGAAATGAGTGCCTTTGCCGCCGGCGCCCTGGATATGGGATATGTGGGCGAAGCGCCGGCCACCACTGCAGTGGCCAACCGCGTGGCCAAAGCGACGGTGCTGGCCCAGGTCAATACCGAAGGGTCCGCCATCATGGTAAAAACAGGATCCGCCATTCAAAAACCAGCTGATCTTACGGGAAAAACCATCGCCATCCCCGGCCATTCGACCGTACAGGATTTTCTGCTTCAGAAAGCTTTTCGAAAATTCAAAGTGGACCCCAAAAAAGTTTCCACCATTGTTTTAAAACCCCCCGAAATGATCGGAGCACTCAGAACCGGTCAAATCGACGGATTTATCGCGTGGGAGCCTTATCCCGCCAAAGCGCAAACCATGGGCGTCGGCCAGGTTTTGCTGACCTCCAATCAAATCTGGAAAAACCATCCGTGCTGCGTCCTTATCGCGGATGACGGATTCCGGAAATTGCGACCTCAAGATGTAGAAGGCATGGTCAAGGCCCATGTGCAGGCCACCGATTTTATCCATGATTATCCCGATGAAGCCGTAAAAATCGGCATGAAATACACCGGCATGGACGAAGAAACGGTTCGAACCGCCATGAAAAATGTGAACTACACCTATAAATTGAGCATAGACGGCGAAACGGAATACGTGGATTTTCTATCCCGCTTGAAATATATTGATGTTCCCCATGCGAAAACCTTTGTGAAACGGTTCATCGACCCCGGGGTCCTTGAAAAGGTTATTGAAAAACAATAAAAAAGCTCCGCATACGGGCAAAAGGAGAATTATTATGCCGGAAATGATCCTTGACATACCCATAATAAAGCTTGCAGGGATGATTAATAACATGAACAAACAGGAAATCGAAACTTTGTATATGTTTTTAACGGAAGAAGGCTCGGAGCTTCTGGAACGAAACAGGGACTTGAAACTGAAAAAAGTGAAATACCTGACCGAAGAAGAAGTTTTTGATGTATAAAGCCAAATATCATCCCGGAATCAAAAAAGATTTAAAAAAGATTGATGCTCCGATACGTGAAAAGATCAAAAATGAGCATATTCCGAAAATCCTGACAAGCCCAAAAATCGGTGAGGCGCTTGCTGGGGATTTGAAAGGAACCCGTTCCTACCATTTTACAGCTTCAAAACAGCAATTCAGGATTGCGTATATCGCAGAAGAAGATGCAAAAGAGGTCTTCGTTCAGATGATCGGCAAAAGAGGCGATTTTTATACTTTGCTAAAAAAGAGAATATGAAACTCGATCGGTACATTCTATTGCTCATTCTGCTGATTCTGTGGCAGGCACTTTGCAGCTTGAAGGTCATACCGACCCATCTGCTTCCCTCTCCCGTTAAAATTCTTCTGGGATTGAAAGACCTCCTGATCGTCGGCATGCCGCCCGGGCATCTGTTGCCGAATCATATTCTTCACAGCCTCTACCGGGTGGGATTTGGCTTTTTCGCCGCCGCACTTCTGGGAATCCCCGCGGGCCTTCTCATGGGATGGTGGCCCAAGCTCAGGCGCATTGTGAACCCCCTGGTGGAACTGGTCCGGCCCATCCCGCCCCTGGCCTGGATACCCATCGCCATCCTGTGGTTCGGCATCGGCATGAAATCAGCCGCTTTTATTATCTTTCTAGGTGCATTCTTTCCCATTCTGCTCAATACGGTATCCGGAGTTCTGGCCATCAATCCCATATACTTTGAGGTGGCCCAAACGCTGAACGCAAAAAAAAGGGATGTTTTTTTCAAGGTATTGATCCCCGGCGCCATCCCCTCCATCTTCGTGGGGATGCGCATCGGCGTGGGGATCGGATGGATGACGCTGGTGGCCGCCGAATTCACCGGCGTCAGAAGCGGCTACGGTCTGGGGTACATGATCATGACAGCCCGGGACATTCAACGACCGGACGAAATACTGGCGGGCATGCTGGTCATCGGCCTGATCGGTTATCTGATCAATGGCTTTTTAAAAATTTTTGAAATAAAATTCGTCAAATGGCGGGTTTAGCTCCGGGGATACTTCATGGGCCTTGACATCATAGGGCTTTCCAAATTTTTTGAAGACAAAAAAACAGCGGAAACCGTGCAAACGCTCAATGATATTACCTATCATATGGCGGATGGCCGGTTCGTGTCCATCGTGGGACCCAGCGGCTGCGGCAAAACAACGCTGTTGCGCATCATTGCGGGACTGGAAAAACCTTCCACCGGACATCTATTGCTGGAGGGCAAAAAAATTGTTTATGATGTGGATCGAATCGGCCTGGTTTTCCAGGAATACGCTCTTTTCCCATGGCGAACAACGTTACAAAATATTGAACTGGGTCTGGAAATAATGGATGTCCCCAAAAAGGAGCGGCGCACCGCCGCCATGGCGTACATCCGCTCCTTTGGGCTCATTGACTTCGAAAACCGCTATCCCCATGAATTGTCGGGGGGGATGCAGCAGCGTGTGGCCATTGCCAGGACCCTGATAACGGATCCAAAACTGGTATTGATGGACGAACCCTTCGGATCTCTGGACAGCCAGACCCGGAACAATCTCCAGACCTTTCTTCTGGAGCTGTGGCGGAAAAAGAAGGTGACCATCATTTTTGTGACCCATAATGTGGATGAGGCGGTCTTTCTAAGCGACGAGGTCCTCGTATTTTCAAAACGACCGGCCAGAATCGTCGACCGATTTGACATCATGGCTCCAAGACCCCGGGAAAGAACCAGTACCGCGTGCAACAGCATGCGAAAAATGATATTAGATGCACTTAAGGCTGAAAATAGCGATTCCTGAAAAAAGAATACTTCGCTGAAGCATGGAGACAACATGATAACGCAACTTGCGGCAACCATAACGGAAGTCCAGAGCCTGGGCGTACGGATTCCGGGGAAGCCCCTTCAAAGGACGGGGGGAGCAGGCCCGGCTGAAGCGGGTTCCCTGGTGATAGGCGGCTTTGCGGTCAGTGTTCCCACCAGCAGTCCCTATGTGTCCAAATCACCCTATTTTCTGGAAATACGGAGAAACAGGCTTTTTCTTTGTAAAGACGATGCTGAAATCCTACCCGTTGAAACCGTGCCCCGGCCCAAATTTTATAATGAAACCACCCCTGACGGAACACTCTGCCACAAAATTGCCCTGCTTCACGGAACGGACTGTCTGGCCACATCCGTCCTTCAGACCTGCGCCTACTGGAATACCCGAAACCGGTGCCGATTCTGCGGCATTGAACTTTCCCTGGCCAATGGGAACACCATTCCACTCAAAACACCCGAACAACTGGCAAAGACCGCCAGCATGGCAAAAGACCTGGACGGCGTACGCCATGTGGTCCTGACCTCAGGAAATGCGACACTACCGGAAAAGGCGTTTTCCATCCTTTCAGAGAGTGCCGGCGCCATTAAAAAGGCCACGGACCTCCCCGTCCATGCCCAGGTGATGCCCCCCCGCCATTCCGACAAATTACAGGCGTTGAAAGATGGGGGCGTTGATACGGTGGGCATCCACATGGAGAGTTTCGATGCTGAAATTCTGAAGAAATCGGCGCCCATAAAAGCTGCCATTGGCCTCACCCGTTACCGCAAAAGCTGGCAAGAGGCCGTTCGCATTTTCGGCGCCAACCAGGTGAGCAGTTTTATTCTGGTGGGTCTGGGTGAAACACCGCAAAGCGTGGTCTCGGGAAGCGATCTTCTGGCCGATATGGGGGTTTATCCCTTTGTGGTGCCGTTACGACCCATTCCGGGATCCCGAATGGCGAAAGCGCTCCCCCCGAACCCGGAAATCATGAAGCCCATCTACCGGAAAATCGCACATATCCTGTCCAGAAAAGGCTTGTCATACACCCTCAGCCTGGCAGGCTGCGTCCGGTGTGGGGCCTGCTCCGCTCTGCCCGCCTATGAACAGCCCATCGGAAAACTCATCTGCCACCCGGCGAGAACGGAAGATGAACACATAAAGGCCTTCCGTATTCGAAAGGCGGTTTTTGTTCAGGAACAACAGCTTTTCGAGCATACGGATGCGGATGAAAACGACCGGAAAGGCATCCATCTGGTGGCCAAACAGGAAGGTCATATCATCGGAACGGTGCGGGTGTATCCGGCAGGCGCCGGAAATGGCGACTGGATCGGCGGAAGGCTCGCCGTTCAAAAGGGATTTCGGGCATCCGGCGCCGGTGAACTCCTGGTGAGGGAGGCGGTGAAAACCGTCAAGAAACAGGGTTGCAACCACTTTACCGCCCATATTCAGGAAAAGAACATTGCTTTTTTTGAGCAGCTGGGATGGAAAGGCGTGGAACCCGTTAAAAATCATTTCGGCAGGCCCCACCAGTTGATGCTCGCCAATCTCGAAGAGACATAAAACCCAGGCAGGAGAACAATCCATTGAAAACAGACCTTGCACAAGTGGTCAAAAATACCCGGGAATACCTGGGGCTTCTTCGAAAAAAACCCATCGCGGAAATCTACGACAAGCTCATCCTTCATGGGGTCGCAGGCCCCCAGCTTCCCAATTACGGGGACGATGCCGCCGTGATCCCCTTCAATAATGAATACCTGCTGCTGGCTGCGGACGGCATGATGACAAAGCTACTGGTGAATGAACCGTATGCCGCCGGAAAAGCCAGCGTAATGGTGACGGTAAACGACATCTATTCCATGGGAGGCAGGCCGCTGGCCATGGTCAACGTTCTGGCCAGCGGGGATGAAGCGCACCGATCCCGGGTCATCGACGGCATCCAAAAAGGGTGCGAGAAACTGAATGTCCCCATGGTGGGGGGGCACCTTCATCCAGACGCGCCGGCCGATGCCCCTTCCCTTTCCGTGGCCATTCTGGGGCACGCCAGGAAACTCCTCCAAAGCCATCTGGCCGAACCCGGAGACGACCTTATCTTTGCCGCGGATCTCAGTGGGCAGATGGGCTGCTCTTCAGTCACCAGTTGGGACGCCAACTCCGGAAAAGATACCGAGGCGCTGCTTTTTCGCCTTGAAACCCTTCCCCTTATTGCCGAACAAGCGTGGGCCTGCGCCTGTAAGGACGTGAGTAATGCGGGTCTGCTGGGGACACTGGCCATTATGATGGAAAACTCAGGAACAGGGGCGCTGATCGATCTTGATGCCATCCCCTGCCCTCCCCCCCTGGAATTTTCCCAATGGCTCCTTTGCTTTCAAAGTTTCGGGTTTATCCTGTCGGCCAAACCGGCATTTTCAGGTCGAATTATCGGACTGTTCAACGAAAGGGGGATTGATGCCGCCGTTGTGGGAAAAGTGCTTGAGGGTCATACCGTCACAGTTTTAAATGATCAGCAATCGCAAGTACTGTTTGATTTTGAAAGGGACCGGATCACGGGCATTACACGTTATTCCGACGCCTCACGCGTTCGGAAAAAATGAGGAATGAGAATCAGGCCTGCCGTCAACCGCATGCTGGTCAGAAATTTGGTCTTCGATGCGAAGTGAAGAGTGACGAAGGATTGATGGATTATGAAAAAAGCATCGAAATCGAAACCCGCCGCAACCCTGATTCTGGTAAGGCCAAGCGTTGCAGGGCATAACGAGAATGGGTTTCAGGTCTATCTCCTCAAAAGGAGCGCCAAAAGCCGCTTTATGCCGGGCACTCATGTTTTCCCCGGCGGCGTGGTGGAACCTGAGGATCGGGGGCTTGAAACCTGGGCTGATCATTTGGATATGGATCCCGAGGACATACAGCGAAAACTGGGCGCAAACAGCCTTACCGTGGAGGACACCCTTTCCTTTGCAATCGCCGTCATCCGGGAAACCTTTGAAGAGGCGGGGGTCCTGTTGATATTCAAAAAAGAAGCCATGGGTCTTGACCTTGAATCCCTTTTGGCGCAAAGACGCCTTGGCAATCTGGGATCTGAATGGCTCAAGACACTGATGACGAATGGAAACGCGATGTTGTCGGTTTCAAGCCTGCACAAATGGTCCCACTGGATTACACCCCGCCGGATGCCCCTTCGGTTTGACACGAGGTTCTTTCTGGCGCTGATGCCGGCAGGTCAAAGTTGTCGTCCTGATCAAAAGGAAACCACCGAAGGCCGGTGGGTCACGCCGAAGGAAGGATTAGTCGGCAACATTTCCGGCGAAATCCCCCTGAGTCCTCCCGCTGTGGCCACCCTTCACGAACTTTTGAAATATGCGCGAATGGATGATCTGCTGAAGGCAGCCGCAAAACGATCCTGGGGAAATATGATGGAACCGAGGCTGGTTCCCCTGAAGCGGGGGGCCATGATCATCGAGCCCTGGGATCCCATGTATGGGAGGGACAGCATCCGCATGGAAAAAACAATGCTTGAAGATGATATCCTCGGCCCTGAAGAACCATTTTCCAGGCTCTGGCATGATGGTCGATCGTGGCGGCCCGTCAGGATAGAGACCGAATAAAGGGGATTAATGTTGAAGAAAATACACCAATTTGGAAGGAGATAAAAATGGTTGATTTCAGTTACCAGGAAATGTTTCCCCTGGGAAAGGATACCACCCGGTATCGTCTTCTATGTCAAGAACATATTTCCACAACCTCTTTTGAAGGCAAAGAGATTCTCAAAATTGAGCCGGAAGCGCTGACCCTTCTGACGGAGGCGGCCTTCCGGGACGTTGCCCATTTACTTAGGCCCGCGCACCTTAAAAAAGTGGCCGCCATCATGGATGATCCGGAAGCCTCTAAAAACGACCGACTGGTTGCCCTGGAGATGCTGAAAAATGCCGTCATTTCAGCCGAAATGGAATTCCCCATGTGCCAGGATACCGGAACTGCCGTTATCATGGGCAAGAAAGGCCAACAGGTATGGTCTGATTTCAACGAAAGCGAGGCCATTTCCAAAGGGGTGTTCAACGCCTATGTCAAAAACAATCTGCGATATTCCCAGAACGCTCCTTTGAGCATGTTTGAAGAAAAAAACACCGGGTGCAATCTTCCGGCACAGATCGATTTATATGCCACATCGGGCGACGGCTATACATTTCTTTTCGTTGCCAAGGGCGGCGGAAGCGCCAACAAAGTCTACCTCTACCAGGAAACCAAGGCTGTCCTGAATCCCGTTACGCTAAGGAGATTCGTGCTGGAAAAAATGAAAACCCTGGGTACGGCAGCCTGCCCACCCTACCATCTGGCTTTTGCCATCGGCGGAACATCGGCGGAATTGAATCTGAAAACCGTCAAACTGGCCAGTACCGGTTATCTGGATAACCTTCCGACCACAGGGTCGCCGGGCGGCCGTGCTTTCAGAGATATTGAATTGGAAAATGATATTCTCAAAATGTCCCAAGAGACCGGTATCGGTGCTCAGTTCGGCGGCAAATATTTCTGTCTTGACGTCCGGGTCATTCGAATGCCCCGACACGGAGCATCGTGCCCCATCGGAATGGGCGTCAGTTGCAGTGCGGACCGCAATATCAAGGGAAAAATCACTAAGCAAGGCATTTTTCTGGAACAGCTCGAAACCGAACCGGCCAAATACCTGCCATCCCTTGAAAACGCTTTTGAAGATGCCGTGCGGATTGATCTCAATCAACCCATGGGTGACATTCGGCAAATCCTGACGAAATATCCTGTTGCCACACCGCTGTTGCTGACCGGAAAAATTGTCGTGGGCAGGGATATCGCTCATGCCAAACTCAAGGAACGGCTGGAAGCCGGTGAAGATTTGCCCCAGTATATCAAAGACCACATCATCTACTATGCGGGGCCGGCCAAAACACCTGAAGGATATGCGTCCGGCTCCTTCGGCCCCACAACGGCTGCCCGCATGGATCCCTATGTTCCGGTTTTCCAGAAAAGGGGTGGTTCCATGGTAATGCTGGCCAAAGGGAACCGTTCCCAGCAGGTGACCGATGCCTGCAAAGCGTACGGTGGATTCTATCTGGGATCCATCGGCGGTCCCGCCGCGCGTCTGGGCAAAGAGTGCATCACCCATGTGAAAGTGCTCGAGTATCCGGAACTGGGCATGGAAGCCATTTTTGAAATCACGGTCAGAGATTTCCCCGCATTTATCCTGGTCGATGACAAAGGGAACGATTTCTTCAAAGGCCTTTTGTAAGCCTTTTCTCTCCT
The DNA here is from genome assembly GCA_963664475.2 of Desulfatiglandales bacterium. Classification (GTDB taxonomy): domain Bacteria; phylum Desulfobacterota; class DSM-4660; order Desulfatiglandales; family Desulfatiglandaceae; genus NaphS2. The sequence continues at coordinate 1,033,767 of CAXXXE010000007.1, read as the reverse complement.
CTCCCCCCAAAATAATGTGGAAACGAGATGTATGGGAATAAAAGTGTAAACTGGAAAATGAAGGATGCCTATGGGGCCATCAATGTTTGCCATTCGCAAAAAGTCAATCATCCTGATTCTCCTGGCGGGCATCGTCATGTTTTTCTGCTTTTATTCTCAAATTGAAAACTTTTTTGTGTTTCATCCGGAAACCCATCTTGACATGCTGCCGGATCAACTGAATCTAACCTTTGATTCGGTTTCCTTTGAGGCCCGGGACGGAACAAAACTCCATGGATGGTTTTTCCCCCTACCCGGTTCCTCTCCGGTCATCCTTTTCTGCCATGGCAATGCCGGCAATATCAGCCACCGCCTTGATAACATCCGAAAGCTACTGGAATACGGCTTTCAAGTGTTTATTTACGATTACCGGGGATTTGGAAAAAGCCAGGGTCGACCTTCCAGAAAAGGGATATATCTGGACGGATTGGCAGCCTATGACTATCTTCGAAATCATCTGGGGATTCCGTCGGATCGCATTGTCCTGTTTGGCCGATCCCTGGGGGCGGCGGTGGCAACGGAAATTGCCATGAAAAGAAAGGCGAGGCGTCTGGTCCTGGAAAGTGCCTTTACCTCAACCAGGGGTATGGCCAAAACCATGACGCTTTTTGCGCTTTTATCTCCGTTTCTTCCGGCCCATTACAACAACCTGAAAAAAATCCAGCACATCACCACACCCAAACTGGTCATTCACGGCGACATGGACGAAATCATCCCCTTTAAAATGGGGAAACGACTTTTTCAGAAGGCAAAGGGACCCAAAAATTTTTACCCTATCAAGGGTGCCGGGCACAACAATACATGGCTCATCGGCGGAAGAGCATATTTTGAAATGTTGGCGAAGTTTATCATGGATCCGCCGAAACCTTCGGGAATCGGAAAGTGACCCCTGTTTTCAGGGTTTGCCCTCAAAAAAGCGTCAACGATTCGCCCCTTTCATTGCCCGTCACCGGATGCCGCTATGGCAGCCTTAAGCTCTTTCATGATGGGACCGTCCTCTCCCCACAGAGCACAACTGTTCACCAACTGGGGCAGGGCCTCAAATTCCTTCAGGGAACGGGGAAGCGGCCGGCGTTTTCGGGAGTGCTCCGTCCAGTAACCATGAAGCGCCGCCGTGCCCATGACCATCATCAGATGGGTCATGTGGTTGCACCCGCGAACCCCGCCGAAAAGTCTGCGCACCTTTTCGCTGTATCCCCCAATGATTTTGAGCCCCACCGCGCGTTTGACCCCTTCAAGGGTCGTGGAACACAATTCGTGGGGGACATCCGGCATTTCCGCTTCCGCATCCAGGATGGTCAAGGGCCAGTCCCCCACCAGAAACCGGATGCACATCCAATGCACCACCCCGGGATCCCTGTGAACACCGTTCCAGTGATACCCTTCAACCAGCCGCTCATCCCGCAGCCACCCCTCAACAATCAACCGTCCGTTCTCCAGCGGATAAGTTCTCAACTCCAACCGCCGCTCATGAACGGGGGCGCCCTTGATTTGCTCTTTCAATGTCGTCATAGGTTACTTTCCTTTTTCAAATTCTCAACACTTACCGCTCAGGCGAAACAATCTCCGGATGCCTGACCTTTCGGTAATAAGACTCCGAAAGATACACCGCTGCCAGGGGATTGTGACCCGTCACCCGGTCTTTGACCGCCAGCACCGTGGTGGGCGCTTTTGCGTATTTAAAAAAGAGTGAGTCATGGCCCACGCACAGTCCCAGCAGAACATTGAATTGAGATCCTTCATGATTCAACAACGTGGCCTGGTAGATGGGGTTGCACATGGCTTCATCCGTACCCTGGAAAATTTTTTCCGATTCTTTCAGGCCGATGATGTCCTTGGATGTGCGGCCGGCCTTGCAGAGCACGGAAACCACTTCAAACCCGTGGCTTTCGAAAATTTCCGTTACCAGTCGCGCCTCTTTCACCAGTCCCACACAAAAAGCAAGTCCCAACCGCTGGTACCCCATTTTTCCGGCAAACTCACAGATCTCCACAATCCGGGTCTTGGTGGGCTGCATGACATAGGGCTTTTGATCACGGTTGGCATAGCATTCCGCCTCTTGCAGCGAAGCGTTTCGGGCAAAATCCCTGACCTCGGGGATCTCATATTCCCGATTTGCCGCTTCGAGGACCTGCCGATCCCGCAAGGTCGGGCACCCCTTGCCCCCCTTCCCTTCCTTTGTCATGCAAATCCTCTCGGGGGTATCCACGTCACAGATGGCACAGGCCGGCACAATTGCTTTTCTATCCTTTTTCATATTACCTCCTGTTGATAAATTGATGGTATTTCAATGCAACTGAAAAGAACGAATTGATTTTCCCAATCGATATTTTCTTATCTTCCTGGTAAGCGTAGACATACTTATCCTAAGCGCTTCAGCGGCATCCTCCTGTTTGTCGCATCTTTTCAAAACTTCAAAAAGCAGGCTTTTCTCATAAGACTCAAGTTCTTGCTTGAGAGATCCGACTTTTTGTTTCAACAGGAACCCACTCAATGCCCCTCCCTTTTCCACCACCGGTCCCTTCAGAATTTTCATATGGCCGGGCAAATCATCGGTTCGAATCAGGGTTCCCGAACCAAGGATGATGAATCTTTCAATAAGATTTCTCATTTCTCTGACATTGCCGGGCCACGAATAGTTGATCAGAACTTCCATGGCGCCACTGGATAAGCACGTGTGAGTTCCGTATTTTCCATTTAAAAGGCTCAAAAAATAATCCAGAAGCTTGGGAATATCTTCTCTTCTCTCCCGCAAGGGTGGAATCGAGAGGGGAACAACGTTCAACCGATAAAACAGATCAGACCTGAAAAGGCCCTTTGAAACCATCTGGCCGAGATCTCTGTTGGTTAAAGCCATTATCCGCACATCAATGGGCCTTTCTTCTACAGCGCCAACCCTGAGAACAGCCCCCTCCTCAAGGACCCTCAACAGCTTTACCTGCGATTCCAGAGGAATTTCTCCCACTTCGTCCAAAACCAGGGTGCCTTTGTGGGCGCTCTCAAACAAGCCGATTTTACCTTCTTTCCGAGCCCCGGTAAATGCCCCCTGTTCGTAGCCGAAAAGTTCCGATTCAATAAGATGTCCCGGTATAGCACTACAGTTAAGCGTGATAAAGGGGCCTTGGGCTTTCGGGCTCCGGTCATGAATCATTTTAGAAAAAAATCCTTTTCCAGCCCCCGTTTCTCCCGAAAGAAGAATGGGACAATCAAAAAGGGAAAGTCTATGGATCTTGTCCACCAGGGCGTTAATGGCAGGACTGTCAAAAACAATGCCGTTCGGGTTGGGAACCGAAGAAGTATTTTGCGACAGAATTGAATCCAGGGGTTTCATGGTACATGGAGAATCCAGACTTCGCATGAAAGTAGCGAATCTAATGACCTTTTCTTTCTTATCATAAACGGGAAAGGCGGTTGAGAACAGCCTTTTCCCGGCCATGGTGGTAACGCTGGCGGTGGAAGGTTTTTTCCTGCGCATCACTTTTAGGATGGAAGAGTCGTCTATAATCTTTTTTGCCACCGCTTCTTCCACATGAAGCCCTAAAAAATGATGAGATCCCAAACCCGTTATTTCTTCGAACGCCTTGTTAACCCTGGTCATGAATCCCGCCGTATCCGCTACACAAATACCATAAGTGCAGTTGTGAATAATCGCTTCAGATTCAAATGAAAATACAGGTTCCGTCGACATAATCCCTCCCCCCAAAGCCTTGCTCACAGATGATGATTTATCAAGGAAATAGTCAAAAATGACTGGTCAGAATCAGCTGAAATTCCTCCGGGATTTTGAATACAGCTTCGTGCTATACAAATTTCTGATTATTTTTGCAAGTCAATTTAATGGTTTGCCGTAATCAACCTCCTTAACCCTTTATCAGGAATAAATGGCATAGATTTTGGAGAGCATGATGATGTATATTTCCCGGGGTTTCCCCTTTCCATGAATCATTTCCGGATTTGGTCATTTTTCCATCCGGAATGTTACAGTAATTCATAAGGGGAATGATGTCATTATAGCAATAGCTAGGGGAGGAGAATGATGGTTAAGAAAAGCTTTTTTGGAATTGTGATGCTCTCTTTTTTAGTGCTTTCGCTCATGTACGCGGGAGGCGCCGTTGCGGAAACGGCAACGGGGGCGCCAATCATCGTGGGAGCGCCAATCCCCAGGGCAAGCGCCTATGGTCAGAACGGCGAAAGAGGCATGATTCTGGCTACCGAAGAAATCAACAAGGCCGGCGGTGTGAAAGTGGGGAACGTCATGCGGCCCATCAAACTTGAAATCATAGACGACCGGGATGAAGAGCCCGGCGTGCCCACCAACGAAGTCCTTTTGGCCATTGAAAAACTTATTTTGCAGAAAAAGGCCGATGTCATCGCGGGGGGTCCCTGCATGTCCGAGTGCGGAATGGCGGCCATGGATCTCTATTCAAAATACAAGGTTGTCGATATCGTGGGCATTGGTTGCTATACCCCCAGCTGGGAAAAGAAATTCGCCAAAAAACCTGATCGATACAAACATTCCTTCAGGGCCAGCGGCAGCGTTAAATGGTATATTAAAGAAAGCTTGGATCTTCTTCAAAAACTCAAAAAGGAATATGGCTTCGACAAAATGTTCATTTCAATTGACGACAGCCTCATGTGCAGAAAAGCGGCCGGAATTGTAGAAAAACTAGCCAAAAAGGCAGGGTGGCAAATCGTGGGCATGGACAAGCATCCCATCGGAACAACCGACTATTCCGTACCCCTGATGGAATGCAAGAAATCCGGTGCTCAGATATTGTTCATCTGGGCCTATGCTCCGGAATCAGCCATTCTTCTCAAACAGTGGGCTGACCTTGAAATACCGGCTCTTCCCATGGGTTTCATCGGGGCCGCGGAGGATCCCGGATTCTGGGACGCCACAAAAGGAAAGGGCGCCTATACGATTGTCACCCTTTCCGAAACAGGAAATGTTCCGGCTGACGTAACGCCCAAAACCCGGACGTTTTACAATGCATTTGAGAAAAGATGGGGTGTTCCGCCCCGATCCACGGGATGCGTCAGCGGCTATGAGAGTCTTTACATCCTGAAGGATGCCATAGAACGAGCCGGCACCCTTGAAAATGATGCCCTCATAGCGGCTCTTGAAAAAACCGACCTGGAAGCGATCCGGGGTACCATTCGATTTAATGAAAATCATCAGATAATTTATGGATATGACCCGTCAAACAGCGTACTGGGTTGCTGGGTCCAGTGGCAGGATGGTAAAAGGGTATGTATTTTTCCTGAAGCGGCCGCCACGGGAAAAATAAAAATGCCGCCATGGCTAAAGAAATAGCCCAATACGAAACATAAAGGTCCCATGGAAATACTCATATACGGTACCATAAACAGCATCGTCTTCGCGCTGGTGGCAGTGGGCTTTTCCCTTGTTTACGGCGTAAGTCGAATACCCAACTTTGCCCATGGATCCATCTATGTGCTGGTGGGGTTCTTAACCTGGAGTTTTATCAATGATTTCAATATGCCTTATGGCATCGCCATATTGCTCTCAATCCTCGCGGCATCCCTTCTGGGGGCTTTGATCTACAGATTCATTTTGATCCGTCTGAGGGGTCTACCCACTTCGGAAATCATCGCGTCCTTTGCCGTCAGTCTGATCATTCTGGAAGGATTGCGCATGCAGGGAATCTGGGGATTCAAAGGCTTCATAGGCCCTTTCTATACCCTGCCCTCCTTTATGGATGGGAAAGTCGATATCATGGGGGTTATCGTTGACTTCCAAAGACTCATCATTTTATTGGGGGGCACGGCCATCCTTTCGATCATATGGTTTTTCACCCATCACAGCAAAATCGGTTTATCGCTGAGGGCCATCGCCCAGGATGAGCAGGCGGCCATGATGCTGGGAATTCATTCGGACAGAATGGCCATGACCGCCATGGCCCTGGGTTCGGCCCTGGCGGGAATGGCGGCGGTACTCATTCTTCCTTTGGGCAATATCGCCGCGGAACAGGGGTACCGGGTTTTGATCCATGCCCTGGCCGTTTGCATCATAGGGGGATTGGGAAGCTGGGGAGGCACGATACTGGCTTCCTTCGTGATCGGTTTCGCCATGATCATCAGCACGTCTGTTTTTGGAGGCGTATGGGAGTCGGTTGTTCTTGTGGGGACCATCATTTTAATTTTGTTGCTCAAGCCTTCAGGACTTCTGGGAAAACAAAAGGAACTCGAGGAAAGGGTTTAAGGTTTTATGACCGAAAAGCGAAAAAAGCGGCTTGACAGAAGCATAAAAGTCAGGAGTGAAGGGCTATACGCGCTATCCTCATGGCGGGAAATGGCCTATCTCTCATTTCCCAGGCTATTTCTCATTCTCGGATTGCTCGTGCTTCCCTTTACACTGGATATGTATTGGCAAAAAGTCATTTGTTCCGCGGGGATTTATGCACTTCTTGCCTTGAGTTTTGATTTTCTTGCGGAATTCGTTGGTCTTGTATGTCTCGGCGGCGCCATGTTCGTGGGTTTCGGAGGTTACATCACAGGTCTTCTAAACGAGCATCTGGGATGGCCTTACTATCTGTCAATACCCACCGCCACGGTAATTGGGGCCGTCCTTTCCACAATTGTACTGGCGCCCTGTTTAAGGCTCAAGGGAATCTATTTCGCCATTGTGAGTTTCATGTTTCCCCTTTTCGCCGTATACGTCATCATTGCCCTGGGTCTGTTCGGTTCCACAGAGGGAATCAGCGCTCTCGATACCTTCCCCAATGTCTGGGTGGAGCAATATGTCGCCATTGTCATGGTTCTCATCGCCCTTTTTGCCTTAAGAAGGCTGGTCAGTGAGGATATGGGGCTCATCCTTCGATCCATCAAGGACAACGATCAAGCGGTAAGGGCTTCCGGAATCGACATTACCGCCTACAGAATAAAAGCGGTCTTCATCGCATCTCTGATCGGTTGTTTTGCGGGAGCATATCTCTGCCACATGTACGGCTGGCTGGGATTATCCCTTTTCGCCATGGATTTTTCCATACTTCCCATTGCCTCCGCGGTACTGGGAGGCATGGGAACCCTGGCGGGGCCGGTAGTCGGCGCCTTTATCCTGACGCCCCTCTCAGAGGCCTTCAGAGGCTTCGGACAACTCAGGGTGGTGCTCTATTGTCTCATTCTGCTGGGCTTTATCCTTTTTAAACCCGAGGGTTTATTAAATTATCTTGAGAGAAAATATCACCAGTTCGAACGATGGGAAAAAATATGACGGGAACGGAACAAACGATTTTACGGGTTTCAGGTCTCGGCAAAGCCTTCGGCGGCATCCAGGCCGTCTCGGATGTGGGTTTTGATCTGAAACGGGGCAGCATCCTTGGCATAATAGGCCCAAACGGCGCCGGCAAGACAACCCTTGTCAATCTCATTACGGGGTTTGTGAAACCCACATCGGGTGCTGTAACCTTCGACAGACAAGGACATTACCGGAATGCCCCCCCATAAACTGGCGAACATGGGACTTGTCAGGACCTTTCAGGTGATGAGGCCTTATCATTCCCTACCCGCCTATAAAAACCTCATCGTTCCCCTGAATTCTCCCAGAGTTCGACGCACCGGAAGCGGCAAACTGGGAGATTTGGATTCGGTGGCCATCGATATTCTGGAGGAAATCGGTTTTGAAAGGGATGCCCGAGTCCCCTACAAAGCCGCGGGCGCACTGCCATTGGGTTACCTTAAACGATTGGAACTGGCGCGATGCATGGCCCTTCAACCAAAACTGATTCTTTGCGATGAAATCTTTTCCGGACTCAGCATGACGGAGATCGCCAGCATGGTTCCCTTGATGGAGAAACTTCAAATGAGAGGAATAACCCTCATCATGATCGAACACAGATTGAGGGAACTGTTTCGGCTCGCCGACAAAATCATGGTAATTACTTTCGGGAGGAAAATCGCCGAAGGCGTTCCCGATGAAGTCATGAATCGCACTGAAGTCAAAGAAGCTTATCTCGGCAGGGAAAGGGTGAAATGAATATCCTGGAAGTATCTGACCTCATGGTCTTTTATGAAAACGCAATTGCCATCAACAACATCAACATCCATTGCGGAATCGGGGAAATTACCGGCGGATTCGGCGCCAACAGCGCTGGAAAATCAACACTCATGTATACCCTGTCGGGAATCATTCTCGACGTAAAAAAGAAGGAGGAAATGCGGGGGGGAGAAAGGATTACCCTTCTGGGCAGTATTAAATACGAAGGGGAAGAGCTCATGGAAATGGAGGCCAGCAAAAGGGCTCGAAAGGGCTTGATTCTCTGCCCGGAACGCCGCAGGATATTTAAGGAAAGCAGCGTACTGGAGAATCTGAAAATCGGCGGCATATTGGCCTCCAAAATCCAGGCCAGGGAAACCCTTGAATACGTTTACCAGCTTTTTCCGCCGCTGAAGAGACTCAGATCCAAGGAAGGGGGATTCTTGAGCGGCGGAGAGCAGCAGATGCTCGCCATCGCAAGGGCACTTATGGCCCAACCCAAAATGCTTCTGCTGGACGAACCCCTTTTAGGGTTAAGCCCTCTCATGGAAGAGCTTTTGACCGATGGGATTCAAAACATCAATCAAGATAGATCCATTTCCCTGCTCATTACCGAACAGTATGCAAGGCCCATCTTTCCCATCATACATCGGGGGTACATCCTCGAAAACGGCGGCGTTGTTCTTGAAGGCCCAGCCCATGAACTCATGGACAATCCGGATGTTAAATCGGCGTATTTCGGAATGTAAATATCCGTTTATATATCGTATTGACTAATTTACGAAAGGCTTCATCCATGTCCCAGGCCAACGAAAGGCTTATTGATTCATTCCACAGAGCATGCGATCAGTATCCCACGAGAACAGCGATCATTTATCTAGGAGAAAAAATATCCTATGCAAAGCTGCGGGAATACATCGACAGGTTCGCCCATGCCCTTTGGGCGCTGGGGGTGAGGTCGGAAGATAAAGTCATGATATATCTGCCCAATTGCCCTCAATTTCTCATCGGTTATATGGGCGCTCAGCTCATAGGAGCCGTTCCCGTCCCCGTGTCCCCCATATACACCCCCCGGGAAATCAAATATCTTCTAAATGATGCGGGTGCCGAAACCGTGGTATGTATGGATATAAACTATCGATATATAAAGGATGTCTATCCGGATACAAAACTAAAAAGGGTAATCGTAACCAATTATGTGGATATGCTGCCCCTCTACAAACGCATTTTCGGAGCTCTTTTCGACAAGGTCCCGAACGGCGTCATTGAAAAAGCCGACAATATTTATTCGTTTAAAAAACTCCTCAAAACCTATCCGCCATCCCCCCCCATGGTGAACATAGACCCCGATAAGCACCTCTGTTACATCCTGTACACGGGGGGAACAACAGGCTTTCCCAAAGGGTGTATTTCAACCCATGCGGGAATGGTTTCCTTTGTAAACGAAGTAAGGGAAGTGGGTGAAGGTTATATCAAGGATGACGGAGAGGTCTTCATTATGGTAAACCCTCTCTTTCATCAACTCGCCCAAGGCATCATCCTGGGAATGGTTCTTACCAAGGGAAATACGGCGATTCTCATGCCGGTTCCCCTGGTGGATGCCATCCTTGATGCCGTTCAACGCTACAAGGGGACCCTTTTTCTGGGTGCCCCTACCCTTTACAGAATGATCCTTGAAAACGACCGGCTGGACCTGTTTGACCTCAAGTCCCTGAAATATTGCTGGAGCGGAGGCGATGTTCTGCCCGGGGAAGTTTTCAATCGCTGGAAAAGAAAGTTCAACATTCCCATATATCAGGTTTACGGCTCCACTGAAGCCGGTTTTACATCCATGAGCCCCCTGGATTCGGAACCGGATCCGGGAAGCGTGGGCCGCCCCCTTCCATCAAGAAAAATCATGATTGTCGATCCCGAAACCCTTGAACCCGTCTCTTCGGAAAAATCGGGGGAACTTCTCGTTACATCCCAATACATGGCCAAGCGCTACTGGAACAAACCCGATGAGACGGCATCGGCCTATGTGGAAATTGAAGGCAGAATCTGGTACAGGACGAACGACTACGTGCGAATAGACGATAACGGTCTGCTGTATTATGTGGATCGAAGTGCGGATGTCATCAAGCACAAGGGTTTCAGAGTGTCGTGCTCGGAAATAGAGGCCGTTTTTCAGGATCATTCCGCCGTAATCGGAGCATGTGTGGTGGGCGTTCCCGATTCAAAAGTGGGGGAAAGAATAAAGGCCATAGTGGTACTCAAGGAAGACGTTCGGGGGGTGAGCGGTACTGATCTCACGAAATGGTGCAAGGACAGGCTTGCCGGTTATAAAGTTCCCCAGTACATTGAATTCCGGGACATGTTGCCCAAATCCAAAGTAGGCAAACTCCTTCGCAAGGAAGTGAGAGACGAAGAACGAAGGAAGTTGACATAAAGCCCATTTCCCCCAAAAAAATAGCCCTTCGAATCCCTTGACAATAGAAATGCGCCATGTTACTGATTTGACAAAAACTGCTCCCTTTTTAAAATCCGTAATTGGGGAACCCAAATGAACGCAAATCAAGATTTGTTCAATGATATTGAAAAAGTCGTACCGGTAAACGCAAATCGAGATGTCGCTCCGGATACACCCTCCATGGACGATATCGACGATATCATAGAGCTGACCGATGTCATACAGGAAGGAAAAACGACAACGGAACCCTCTGATGCGCCTATGCTTTTGGATTCGGAGAAACCGGACGACTTACCGGTCAAAATCACGGAAAATACAGCACCCGCTGAAACGACCGCTCAATCATCGCCTGTAGAAGAACTGGACGACTTTCCCGAAATCGACTCGGAAGACGCCTTCTCAGCGCTGGAGTCTTCAGATTTTCAATTTGAGAGCGAACCGGAACTTGAAGAGGATGACGAAAAACCTTTTCCGGAACCGCACCATGAAGACCTGGACGACGTCCTCGCCGGTCTCGAAGAAGAAGGAACCAACGCTGAAAAGCCTGAAAACATTCTGACGGAGATTGAAGAGGACGTAATCAGTGATGAAAGCGCTGAAGACATTCTGGCCGGTTTAACGGAAATGGATGAGACTGAAACGCCTCATGATGTTCTGGCCTGCCTGGAAGGAAAAGATGGGAAGGATGAAATACCTGTAGATAGCACCGTCAACCATGACATTCCCGGCATTTCCGAAGAAAAAATAAAGGAACTGCTCACCGGAATCATTCAGGAGACCGTTAATAAAGCCATCCGGGAAACCGTTTCGGAGGTTGCCGAAAAAGTCATCCGGGAAGCCATCGCGAGCCTGAAACAAAGCATCGAGTCCGCCGGGAAATAAGGAATTGATATTTATTTTTTTTTGACCATCGCAGATTCAAGGGGGTTGTAAAACCGTTACAACCCCCTTCCTGTTTTACGAGGAGCCTGATAATTGATGGAAAAAGGACCCATCGCCAAAAGTTACGAACCCAAAGAAGTTGAAGCAAAATGGTATCAGTACTGGGAGGAAAACGGCCTTTTCAAACCGACGGCTGCATCCGAAAGTTCCCCCTACTGCATTGTGATTCCTCCCCCCAACGTAACCGGGACCCTTCACATGGGCCATGCCTTAAACAATACCCTTCAGGATATTTTATGCCGTTACAAAAAAATGGCGGGGTACAACGTCCTCTGGCAACCGGGGACGGATCATGCCGGCATCGCCACCCAGAACGTGGTGGAGCGAGACCTGGCGACCCAGGGAACGGATCGGCATGCAGTGGGCAGGGAACAGTTCATTGAACGGGTATGGGAATGGCGCAAGAAATACGGCGGATTGATCATCAATCAGCTCAGGAGACTGGGGTGTTCCTGCGACTGGAGCCGGGAACGGTTCACCATGGATGAAGGACTTTCCAGGGCCGTCAAGGAGGTTTTCGTGCGTCTCTATGAGGAGGACCTCATCTACCGGGGAGACTACATCATCAACTGGTGCCCGAGGTGCCACACGGCGCTTGCGGATCTGGAGGTGGAGCATCATGACCAGGAAAGCTTTCTTTATCACATCAGGTACCCGCTTGAAGATGGAACGGGGCACCTGATCGTAGCCACGACAAGACCGGAAACCCTGCTGGGGGATACGGCCGTGGCGGTCAATCCCAAGGACGAACGTTACGCCCATTTACAAGGCGCCAACGTCCTACTCCCGGTCCTGAATAAGCCCATCCCCATTATCTTTGACCGTTATGTGGACATGACCTTCGGCACGGGCGCCTTGAAAATAACGCCGGCTCATGATCCCAACGACTTTGAAATCGGAAACCAGCATAACCTGGAACGGATCAAGGTGATCGATGATGACGGCATCATGAACGAACTGGCGGGTCCCTACAAAGGTCTGGACCGGTTTGCATGCCGGGAGCAGATCTTAAAAGACCTAAAAACGGCTGGGCTTCTGGAAAAAGTGGAACCTTACCAGAATGCCGTGGGACACTGCTACAGATGTAAAACCATGATCGAACCCATCTTGAGCAAACAGTGGTTTGTAAAAACCGCGCCCCTGGCCAAAAAGGCCGGTGACGCGGTAAGGGATGGACAAACCAGAATTTACCCCAATAACTGGGAAGCGGTTTATTTTGACTGGATGGACAACATCAGGGACTGGTGTATTTCCAGGCAAATCTGGTGGGGACACCGAATCCCCGCGTGGTATTGCGATGCATGTGGTGAAATCACGGTGGCCAAAACGACCCCCTCAAAATGCGCCCACTGTGAAAGCGGGGACCTGGTCCAGGAAACCGATGTGCTGGACACCTGGTTCAGTTCGGCCCTTTGGCCCTTTTCAACCCTGGGATGGCCGGACAAAACCCCTGAATTGACAACGTTTTACCCGACAGCAGCCCTCGTTACCGGATTCGACATCCTCTTTTTCTGGGTGGCCAGAATGATGATGATGGGCATCCACTTCATGGGAGATATTCCCTTTAAAGATGTCTATATCCATGCGCTGGTTCGGGATGCGGAAGGTAAAAAAATGAGCAAATCCAAGGGGAACGTCATCGATCCCCTGCTGGTCATGGATGAGCACGGGACCGACGCCTTTCGATTCACCCTGGCGGCACTGGCGGCCCAGGGACGGGATATAAAACTCTCCGAGGAAAGAATTCTGGGGTATCGTCACTTTGTCAACAAGCTGTGGAATGCGGCGCGTTTCGTGTTCATGAACCTGGATGATACCGCTGTGGCGCCCACCGAAAGACCACCCGCTACCCTTGCGGATCGCTGGATTCTGACCCGTATCGGGGAAGTCAGCGGTCAAGTGGCCGGCGCCATTGACAACTATCAGTTCAATGAAGCGGCCGGTCTCTGCTACCAGTTTGTATGGCACGAATTCTGCGACTGGTACCTTGAAATGGCCAAACAGGCGTTTTACGGAGATGATCAGGAACTTAAAGATGCCGCGCAACATACGGTTCTAGCAGCCCTGGGCGCCGCATTGAAATTGCTGCACCCCTTCATGCCCTTTGTGACGGAAGAAATATGGCAGCGACTTCCAGGGACCCAAGGCAGCATCATGAGCGCCGCATTTCCGGAACCATCAACCTTCCCAAAAGATGAAAAAGCACTGACGGATATGACGCTCCTCATGGGGATTATCGCAGGCATCCGGAACATACGGGGGGAAATGAACCTTCCCCCCTCAAAGAATGTCAGGGTGGTCATCGATACCGTCAATACCGAAGAAATCGCCTGTATCCAAAAGAACTCGGAACAGGTCAAAACCCTGGCCAAAGTAGAAAACTTAGATATCGGCTCAGGCCTTAAAAAACCCGAAGCCTCTGCCACGGCCGTATTCGGGGACACATCAATTCATGTGATTTTAAAAGGCCTGATCGATTTTGGCGAAGAGAAAAAGCGCATTCGCAAATCCATCCTTAAGATTGAAAAGGACCTGAAAGCCTCGGAGAAAAAACTTTCAAACCCCGGGTTCCTGGATAAGGCCCCGGAAGATATCGTGGCGGACGTCAGGGCCAAAGCGGAAACCATGGCCGCCAAACGCGATAAACTTGCGCAAAACCTGGCTGTTTTGGAGAACATCGATGAATAATGGAGCGATTTCGCCGGTGGACGCCGTGGTCAGACGCGCCCTTGAAGAAGACATGGGGCCTGGAGATGCCACCACAAATGCCATCGTGCGCCCCGATGCCATGGGCGAAGCCATTCTGATTGCGCGATCTGAGATTATCCTGGCGGGCATGATACTGTTCAAACGAACATTTCTGGAAGTTGATCCGACACTGACATTTTTGGAACACTACCAAGAAGGGGATTTGGTCCCACAGGAATCCACCGTGTGCCGCGTTAGAGGGTGCCTGGCCGCCATTTTGACCGGAGAAAGGACAGCCCTTAATTTTCTGCAACGCATGAGTGGCATCGCAACGCTCACCCGCCGATACGTGGAAAAAATCAAAGGAACCGGCGCTAAAATCCTTGACACGCGAAAAACCGCACCGGGGCTCAGGTGGTGCGACAAACACGCCGTCCGAATGGGAGGGGGGTACAACCACAGATTCGGGCTCTTTGACGGCATCCTGATTAAAGACAATCATATCGCGGCGGCCGGCTCCATTTCAAGAGCCGTTTTCCTGGCCCGAAAGAGCGCTGCCCACACCCTGGGGGTGGAAGTGGAAGTGGAAGATCTTGAAGGCGTCAAAGAAGCTTGTGGAGCAGGCGCCGACACCATTTTGCTCGACAACATGACGCCTTCTGAGATGAAACAGGCGGTCAGCCTTATCAACGGCTGCGCCCTGGTGGAAGCGTCAGGTGGCATCACATTGAATACCGTGAAAGAGATTGCAGCCACGGGGGTTGATTTGATCTCCGTGGGCGCACTGACCCATTCGCCTGAGGCAGCGGATTTCAGTCTGGAGATCAGTGATGTTGCAAAAGACGACAAATCCCGCCATTGAGATGAAGGGGGTCTGGTTTTCCTACGAGGATTCCCCCATACTGGAAGACATCAGCTTCATCTTGAAGCAGGGAGATTTTCTAGGGATGATCGGCCCCAATGGGGGAGGAAAGACAACCCTTCTCAAACTCTTTCTGGGCATCCTCAAACCCGACAAAGGCGTCATACGGGTGCTGGGGGAGCCGCCCCACCGGGCACGCCGCCGCGTGGGTTATGTCCCCCAGAACACGGACTTCAACAATACCTTTCCCATTTCCGTCATGGACGTTGCGTTAATGGGACGAATTGCCGTGTCCCGCATGGGAAAAGGTTTCTCCCAAAAAGACCGCCCCGTGGTGGAAGAAGCCCTCAAAAAAGTGGGCATGTGGGATAGAAAAGCGGACCCCATCGGCAAATTGTCAGGAGGGCAGCGGCAACGGGTACTGATTGCCAGGGCCCTGGCAACGGAACCGGAAATTCTGTTCCTGGATGAACCCACCGCCAAGGTTGATCCGGAATTTGAAACCAATATTTACGACTTTCTCAAAGAACTGAACAATCAAGCCACCATCGTCACCATCACCCACGACGTGGGCGTTATCTCCAGGTACGTCAAATCCGTGGCCTGTGTCAATCGCACGCTAATCTACCACGAAGAAGCCAAAATCACCCATGAAATGCTTGACATGGCCTATGAATGCCCCGTGGACCTGGTCGCTCACGGCATTCCCCACCGGGTGCTGCCACGTCACGGGAAGGGATAGGCAATTTAGCATGTGGGAAGCCCTGCAATACGATTTTATGAGAAACGCCCTGCTGGCGGGGCTTCTCGTCAGTATATCCTGCGGCATTATCGGCAGTCTTGTGGTGGTCAACCGCATCGTGTTTATCTCGGGCGGCATTGCCCATGCGGCTTTCGGCGGCGTGGGACTCGGGTTTTTCTACGGTTTTTCGCCCTTTCTGGGGGCGGCGATCTTTGCCTCGGGCGTATCCCTCATCATGGGCGCCGTCAGTCTGAAAGCCAGGCACCGGGCCGACACCATTATCGGGGTCCTCTGGGCCGTGGGCATGGCCGTGGGCATCATCCTCATTGATTTGACCCCCGGTTATCACGTGGACCTCATGAGTTACCTGTTCGGCAGCATCCTGGCGGTTCCCGCCACGGACCTCTGGCTAATGCTGCCGCTGGACGGGGTGATCCTCCTGGTGGTCATGCTCTTTTACAAGGAGTTCGTGGCGCTCTCCTATGACGAACAGTTCGCCTTTGTGGTGGGGATTCCCGTCAAAACCCTGTACATGACAATGTTGGGGATGACGGCCCTTTCCATCGTCATGATCATTCGGGTGGTGGGACTGATCCTGGTGATCGCCCTTTTGACCATTCCGCCTTTTATCGCTGAAAAATACACCCGCTCCCTGGGCCAAATGATGGTGTTGGCCTCCATTCTGGGCGCCTCCTTCACGCTTTCGGGTCTGTGGCTCTCCTATACCTTTAACCTCACGTCAGGGGCCACGATTATTCTCGTCGCGGGACTGGGGTTTTTCTTTTTTCAGATGTTGGATTTCATCAAAGGCAAGCATTCATTTTCGCGAGTCAAACGACCATGAGCTGGAATATTTTCTCCCCCGTTAAACGGGTTAAAAAAAGGGGCAAGGCAAGAGATGACTTTGACGAATTGATCGACATCATAGAAACATTTGCACCGAGAGCGTTTTTGGGGGAACGGGAAGCATTTTATTACAACTATAAAATGATGTCATCCTGCAAAAAATCGCTCCTAACGCTTCTTGAAACCGTGTCCCGGATCAAACGCCTGAAGACCGACCCTTCAGATCACACCTGTGAACTCTTCCTGAAACTGAAAGAATTTTACGATCCCAGAGGAAAGTTATCCCTGGCGCAAGCCCTTGGGGACAGGAATCTCAACAGAAGATTTGAGGATTTGTTCGTTTTTTTTTATGGCAGGCAGAATCTATCGCGAAAAGAAATCGCGGGATGGCTGGAGAAACTGCCAATAGATTCTCCCCGCAAGAGATGAATCGGACAACGGCATCAATGGAAATCGTCGAGATCAACAGCCCGAAAAATGCCACATTCAGAGCTTTGCTGCGTCTAAGCCGTCCACGAGACATCCGGAAACAGGCCATGGCACTTCTTTCCGGACCGAAACAAACCCGGGAAGTTTTGAAGGAATTTTCGGACCGATGCACCGGCATCATTTTTCCCAGCGGTCAGGCGCCCCCCGATTTTCCCGGAACAGACGCAATTCCCCGATACCGTCTGAGCCCTGATCTCTTTGGCCGGGTGGATTGTTTCGGCACAAAACATCCGGTGCTGATCGTACGGGCGGAACCCCTCCCCCATTTTGACGGCAATGGGGTACAAAAGGGTTGCACCTTGTGCATTCCCTTCCAGGATCCCGGCAATGTGGGAACCGTTATCCGTGCAGCGGCCGCATTCGGCGTTTCGAGGATTGTTTTTTTACAGGAAGCGGCGCATCCCTTTCATCCCCGCTCGATCCGGGCCGCGGGAAGCAATATTTTCAGAACGCCTCTCTTCCAGGGACCGGCCGTCGTCCAGCTTAAAGAGTTTAAAACCCCGTTGGTTATCATGTCTTCCGAAGGGAAAGATGTGGCCCGATTCAAATTTCCTGAAAGCTTCTGTCTGGTCCCGGGCCTGGAAGGACCCGGCATACCGAAAATTCTCAAGGGGGGCACTAAAATCTCAATACCCATGGCCAATGGGGTGGAATCATTGAACGCGGCCATGGCCACCGGCATTGTCCTCTACCTGTGGCGGAATGGACGGCAGAAATCGGAGGCAGGAATTTAAAATGACCTATTTCTCTTGCAGTTAAAGTCAGTCGGAGTTGATATTTATTTTTCAATCGACAATCATAAATCAACAATCCATTGGGGAGGTCACCATGTGGGAGTTCATCAATTCAATCAAATTTTGTGCCCCACTTTACCAAATTATTCTGATGCTGGCACTCAGCACCCTGGCGCTCATTTTCGGTAATCAGAAAATGGCACTTTTGATCAACTATCTCTTCACCCTTTACTGGGCTTACGTATTTGACAGGTCATACATACTTGAAGCCGGCACGAAACACTCACCCTTTTTTCCATTCCTTTACTTTGGCTTCGGTTTTATCATTTTTTTTCTGGCAATCATTGGTTTTTTTATAAAAAAAGAATAATAATCTAACCGGACTTCGGTTAAGGAATCAATTTTTTTTAATTCAGAGAGGTTTTATCATGATGCAAGAAAACAAAAGAAAGGCACTCCTGCTCGAAAAAGAACCGGCCGTGCTGGAAAAAATCCAGCGAATGCTGAAAGACAGGTCCTATGAACCGACATGTTTTTCCGATAAAAAAGAGGCCCTCGCAGCTTTGAAAGGGACGTTTTTTCCCCTGGCCGTTACCGGATTGACCGAAAATGACGATGACCCCATGGAAGTGATGAAGGCCATGGTCATGACATCTCCCATGACATCCGTCATCATGGTCACGGATCTTTCCGAATCGGAAGTGGAAGAAAAGGCGGAAGGATATGGAATCCTTGGAAACGTCGGCAGAGAAGTTCCGGCCGAAGGCCTGATGTCACTCCTGGATGT
This sequence comes from Desulfatiglandales bacterium, assembly GCA_963664475.2. Classification (GTDB taxonomy): domain Bacteria; phylum Desulfobacterota; class DSM-4660; order Desulfatiglandales; family Desulfatiglandaceae; genus NaphS2. The sequence continues at coordinate 1,015,193 of CAXXXE010000007.1, read as the reverse complement.
TTATGATCTTTCGCTCAGGGAAAATCCAAGGATCTTTCGCTCCTCTTGTGAAGATTTAAAAAATTGCGGTTGTCAATCCCAACATAATTCCGCATCCTTCATTAAAATTGAAAAAACGATTCATCAAGAAAGTGTAAATCTGTATGAAGGAAACCCATAATTCATTGAAAAACCGTGAACCGGCAACTGTAAACCGGCAACCGTGAACGGTTACAAATGCGATTTATCCCTTGACCCATTTTTTGCTTTTTCTTATAGTTACCCCAAATTCAAAGGAGCATCCTTCTTTTCAGCGCAACAACTTCTTTTTACCGGAGCAAAGGGCTTATGAACGGCATCAAAAAGTTTTGCTATGGTATTGACTGGCTTAATGAACGGGTGGGACGGGGGGTGGCCTGGGTAACCACCGCTCTGGTGGTCGTAGTCTTCATAGACGTGGTCATGCGATATCTGTTCAACACCAGTTATGTGTTTACCCAGGAGCTGGAGTGGCAACTCTTTGGATTTATCTTTCTCATGGGCGCGGGCTACACCCTGCTCCATGACGGCCATGTTCGGGTGGACATCATCTATCAACGCCTGGGCCCCAAGGGTCAAGCCTGGATCAACCTGCTCGGCGTCTTCCTCTTCATGCTTCCCGGTTGCCTCATGGTCATCCTCACCTCGTGGAAATTCGCCCACAACTCCTGGGCGATTATGGAAGGATCCCCGGACCCCGGCGGCATCCCCTACCGATTTCTGATCAAGGGAACCATCACCGTTGGATTTATTCTCCTCTCGTTGCAGGGACTCTCCCTGGGCCTGCACAGCATTCTGCAGGTGGCAGGGCTGGAAGCCATTGAGGAGGAAAAATCCTGATGGAATACCTGGCCGGCTGGATGTTTCTGGCGTTAACGATCCTCTTGATGGCCGGCTTTCCCGTGGCCTTCACCCTGTTGGGCACAGCCCTTTTTTTCGGCCTCATCGGTTTTGGATGGTCTTTTTTTGACCTGCTCCCCCTTCGCATCTGGGGTCGCATGACCAACGTAACCCTTATCGCCGTGCCCCTTTTCGTGTTCATGGGGGTGATGTTGGAGCGGTCCGGACTGGCGGAAAAACTGCTCGACACCATGGCCATCCTCTTCGGCCGTCTCAAGGGGGGCCTTGCCATCTCGGTAGTGGTGGTGGGCGCCCTGCTGGGGGCTTCCACCGGCATTGTGGGCGCAACGGTGGTTACCATGGGCCTACTGGCGGTTCCCACCATGCTGCGGCGCGGTTACCAGAAAGAACTGGCCTGCGGCACGGTTTCCGCTTCGGGAACCCTGGGCCAGATTATCCCCCCCAGCATCGTACTGGTACTCATCGGCGACATTGTGGGGGTTTCCGTTGGGGACCTGTTCATGGGCGCGGTTTTGCCCGGCCTGCTCCTGGTGACCCTCTACATCATTTACATCCTCCTGGCGGCAAACCTTCGACCCGGCATTGCCCCCCCCATCCCCAGGGCGGAACTGGCCGCCATTTCACGCCACGAACTGGCCGCCCGAGTGGGAAAGGCCCTCTTCCCACCACTCTTCCTCATGGTAGCGGTGCTGGGCTCCATCTTTGCCGGCATTGCCTCCCCCACCGAGGCCGCCGCCGTAGGCGCAGTGGGCGCAACCCTTCTGGCCATCGTCAACAAGAAGTTCAACATGGAAATGCTCAACCAGGTCATGCGTCAAACCACCAATCTCACCTGCATGGTCTTCATTATCCTGTGCGGCGCCGCGGCTTTCGGCCTGGTATTCAGGGGCCTGGGAGGGGACACCCTGGTGCGGGAATTCTTAGGTTCCCTGGCCGAATCCTACAGCAAGGGGGCCGTCCTGGCCATCGTCATGGGCGTTATTTTCGTCATCGGCTTCTTTCTGGATTTCATCGAAATCACCTTTATCCATGTTCCGGTTCTGGCCCCCATCATGCTGGAATTCGGGTTTGATCCAGTCTGGTTCTGCATTCTGCTGGCGGTGAATCTTCAAACGTCCTTCATGACGCCGCCCTTTGGATTCTCCCTCTTTTATCTCAAGGCCGTAACGCCGCCTGAGGTCTCTACCGGCCACATTTACCGGGGCATCATTCCCTTTGTACTCTTTCAGCTCATCGGCCTGGCCATTGTCGCCTTTTACCCACAACTGGCCACCTGGCTTCCCGGGGTGGTTTATTCGCGATAGCGTTAAAAAATGTAAATTTGGAAACTGTCATTTTAAACCCATCAAAGCAAGGAGGTTTTTATGGAAAGACGCGATTTTTTAAAGAAAGCGGGCATGGGAGCCGCGGCAGCCGTGGCGGCAACCACCGTCACGGCGCCGGCGGTATTCGGTGAGAAGAAATACCGATGGAAAATGGTCACCACATGGCCATCGGGGCTCCCGGTATTGCAAACCGGCTGTGTTCGTCTGGCCAAACTTGTGGGCGAGCTGTCCGGAGGCCGACTGAAAATCGACGTCTATGCCGCGGGCGAACTGGTGCCGGCCATGGGCATTTTTGATGCGGTTTCCAATGGGACGGTGGAAATGGGCAGCGGCGCCTCCTATTACTGGGCCGGCAAAACCCCTGCCGCCCAGTGGTTTGCGGCAGTGCCCTTCGGCATGAATGCCCAAGGGATGTCCGCATGGTTTCACGGCGGCGATGGTCTGAAGCTGTGGGAGGAAACCTATGCTCCCTTTAATCTGATCCCCCGACCCGGCGGCTCCACGGGGGTCCAAATGGGGGGATGGTTCAACAAAAAAATCAACAGCATTGACGACTTCAAGGGTCTCAAGATGAGAATCCCGGGCCTGGGCGGCAAGGTCCTGGCAAAGGCCGGCGCCACAGTGGTTCTATCTCCCGGCGGGGAAATTTTCACCAATCTGGAACGAGGGGTCATCGATGCCACGGAATGGGTGGGCCCGCTCCATGACAACCGGATGGGTTTCTACCAGGCGGCCAAATACTATTATTACCCAGGATGGCATGAACCGGGAACCTATCTCGAGTATTTCTTTAACAAGAAAGCCTACAAGTCCCTGCCCAAGGATCTTCAGGCCATTCTCGACACCGCCTGCATGGACAATGAACTCTGGTGCCTCGCCCAATTCGACGCCCGCAACGGAGCGGCCCTGGTGGAGTTGATCAACAAGCACAAGGTGCAGTTGCTGGAATATCCCGAAAGCGTCATGGAGGCCCTTCGCAAACTTTCAAAGGAAGTCGTTGCGGAAGAAGCCGCCAAGGATGCCATGAGCAAAAAAGTGAGTGCCGCCTTCGAAGCGTTTCAGAACCAGGTGGGGCCCTGGTATACGGTTTCCGAGAAGGCTTACTATGACAGGATCTTTGGGAAATACTCACTGAAAGGATAAGTACCGCCGGAAGTGGTATTGCCATTGATCTTCCGCATCATGATGATAGGCCAAATCTCGCCGGCCCCGCCGAAAAGCAGGGCCGGCCGGTTCCGTTTATGGCCTGCCCCCTAAAAATGGGGAAACAACCGGAACGCAGTGAAAAAACTTAAGTCCGCACTAAACTGAAATTACAGGGCCGATATCTAAAATTTAAAGCTTACCACCAAGCCCGCGGGCATTTTTCCAGAGCTTAACAGACGAACATCGACATTGTCGAATAACCCTTTTCGAAAATCATCCCGAACCTTCCGGTTCCACTTGTGGGTCACATTGACGGCGCTGTAAATATTTCCGGAATACCAACCCACTTCAAAAAAAGCGAGTATCCCCCCCAACACATTGTGGTCCTGATGAAATGCTTCCACGGCAGCCCAGATAAACAGGCCGTTTAACAGAAACGCTACGGCGGCGTCTTTATAGCGGGACACATAGGCGTGTCCGAGACCCGGTAAAACCGCCGCCATAACCCCGGCGGTTGTCGGGTCTTTGTAAGGAAGATCCTCGCCTTCAAGGCTTTCCACGGAAAGCCTTCGCGCCTTCTCGTATAAGGGACTGCCAAATTCAACCCGCTTAAAATCATCCGAAGCTTCCCGCCAGCGGTTTTCCTGCATTCTGGTCCATCCAAGCCGGTAAAGGGTTTTGTTTTTTAAGGAAGGCGAAGGATATCGTTTGAGGACCTCATCAAAAAAACTTTCCGCCTTGTCAAAAACACCCTCCTTATAATAGGACTCCCCAGTCAGGAAAAGGGCTTTCCCGGCCATGGAGCTGTCGGGATCAGCCCGAAATACCTGGGCAAAAACCTTTCGCGCGTCCTCATATTTACCTGAATCGAGATAACACAGCCCAATCAATTGCCGCGCCAGAGGAACACGCCTCTCTTTGGGAAAAAAATAGATAAAACGTTCAAATTCACTAATGGCGCGTCCGTAGTCGGCCCTGTCCATGAAACGATGGGCAAATTCGAACTGCCCGTCAGCATCAATAACAATCTGTTCCGAGAATGCCGGGACCGCCGCCCATATCAGAACGACAGCCAGTGCCAGGGATAAGCGGAATTTACCGGGGTGAAGCGTGTGCATCATCTGAATACCACCAGAAATCATTATTTTGAACGGGATCAATAATCTTTCCTTTCCCATTGCGGTTTTTCACGGGAGACACCGTCCATTCATCTCCCTCATGGATCAGACGGTCAACGGTCATCAACCATCCCAGCACCAGGCCATGTTTTTTAAACACCTGAACACTGTAACTTGAACAGGTGGGCTCACTGGGGCACCGGTCCCCATCCACCGCCGAGATATGCTTGGAAAAAAGAGATGCCAGCCAGGCGCCCACGTTGGTTTCAGATTCACCCGCCTTGACTTCTTTTTTGGCTGCGCCCCCTCTGCATTCCACTTCAAAGGGATCTCCACAAACCCCATTCGTAAAACAAGGCCCCAGGAAATAAAAACCCATCAGAATAATCACCAGTCTCGTTTGCGGTTTCACGCTTCGCTTCTCCAGAGAACATCCATTCTTTTCGCTAACGGCTAACGGCTAACGGCTAACGGCTAACGGCTAACGGCTAAACGGCTAACGGCTAACGGCTAGAACCTAATGAACCCTTTAAAATATGTCAAGATGTTCAAACAAGCCGCCAATATTTCTTGACCTGAAACCATTTTCCAATTACCCTGTTAAAACATCAATGCATATTCATCCAAATCAATAACTTCAGGATTACATTTTTTCAAAAAAGACAACACCATACCAATATGTGTTTTCAAAATTGCAATTCGGTTTGAATTCAAAATCAATCAAGGAGATGCCAGATGGCTTGGGACTGGGACAAATTACAGGAAAAGAAGCAAAGATCATCGGGAGGAGAATCCGGAGGCCCCCCAAATATGGACGAGGTATTTGAAAAGATCCGAAGCGCCAGAAAAAAATTCCCAGGGGGGTCATGGCTGATCATCGTCGTGGTGGTTGCGCTTTTTCTGGGCTCCAGCTGTTTTTACACGGTAGCGGTGGACGAAGTGGGCGTGGTTCAACGGTTTGGAAAATACGTGAGAACCGCCCAGCCCGGACTCAGTTTTAAACTGCCCCGGGGTATCGAAAAGGTGACCAACGTCAAAGTTCGATACGTTTTCAAAGAAGAATTCGGTTTCAGAACCCTTCAGGCAGGCGTCAGAACACGCTATGCCGCTTCAAGCTCCTATACAAACGAATCCCTCATGCTCACCGGCGACCTGAACGTGGCAGTGGTGCCATGGATCGTCCAATACCGCATCAATGATCCATTCAACTATCTTTTTAAAGTTCATGACGTGCGGGCGACCTTCAGGGATCTGGCTGAAGCCAGCATGCGACTGGTGGTGGGGGACAGCTCCATAAACGAAGTCATTTCCAAACGGGAAGAACTTGCGGGAAAAGCCAAAATCATGCTGCAGCAATATTTGGATGAAGCGGAGACAGGGATCAAAATCGTCAATGTCGAGATGAAAAAGACCAATGTTCCCGAACCGGTGCAACCCTCCTTCAATGAAGTGAATCAGGCCATTCAGGAAAAGGAGCGCATGATATACCAGGCCAGGGAAGCCTATAACAAAGCGATTCCAGCCGCCAAGGGAAATGCTGAAAAAACCATCAAAGCCGCGGAAGGCTATGCTCTGGATCGCGTAAACCGGGCAAAGGGCGACGCGACCCGTTTCATGGATCTTTACGAAGCCTATGCCAAATCGGAAGATGTGACCCGAAGGCGTCTCTACCTTGAAGCCATGCAGGTCATCCTGCCAAAGCTGGAAAAGAAGTTTTTTGTGGATGCCGAACAGAAAAATTTTCTTCCACTACTGAACCTGGAAACATCTGAAGGAGTGAAAAAATGAAAACAAAAGCGTTGATTATTCCCCTGATCATTATCCTGATCGCCATTTTTTCAGGGGCCTACGTTATTGATGAAACCGAACAGGTGGTCATAACCCAGTTCGGCAAATCCATTGGATCACCCAAAATGGCCCCTGGTCTCTATTTTAAAATTCCGGTCATTCAACAAGCCAATTTTTTCCCAAAAAACCTCCTGGAGTGGGACGGAGACTCCGGTCAGGTGCCCACATTGGATAAAACCTTTATCTCCGTGGACACTTTTGCGCGATGGAAAATCGTGGATCCTCTGAAGTTTTTTGAAACCGTCAACAACGTGATAGGGGCCCAGGCCCGGCTGGACGACATTATCGACCCGGCAGTCAGAAATTTCATCACTTCTTATCCCCTGATTGAAACCGTAAGAGATTCCAACCGGGAACTGGATACCTTTGAGGTAGGTGTCGATCGCGCCGATGAAGAAAGAAACCTGGGTGAAATCACCACGGGAAGGGGTAAAATCACCAAGGGCATCCTGAACCAGGCCCAACCCAAATTGAAAGACTTCGGCATTGAGCTGGTGGACGTACAAATCAAGCGTTTGAACTATGTGGAACAGGTTCAAAAATCCGTTTACGCCCGAATGATCGCCGAACGAAAACAGATCGCCGAAAAATTCCGATCAGAGGGAGAAGGAGAAGCCCGTATTATCGAGGGAAACCGGGATAAAGAACTCAAAAAAATCACATCCGAAGCCTACAAAACCGCTCAGGAAGTTATGGGAAAAGCGGACGCCGAAGCCACCATGGTTTATGCCATGGCCTACGACAAAGATCCGGAGTTTTATTCCTTTGTCAAATCCCTGGACGTGTACCAGAATGTCATGGACAATAAGAGTTTCCTGCTTCTCTCAACGGACTCTGATTTCTTAAGGTATTTCAAGGGCTACAATCCCACCAAAGGATACAGCCCCAGCAGCAATTGAGGCGAAAGGCAAGGGTTTGAGCTTTTTCAATGAATTCTAGTGGTGCATGAGAGGAATTTTATGATGGTACGAACGGAGATTTCCCTTTTTTTGGAAAACGTCCCCGGTGAACTCGCTAAATTGACGGGTATGCTTGAAGAAGCCGGGATCAACATCGATGCAATGACCATCCAGGACGCATCAGAGTATGTACAGACTCTTTTCAAGGCCAGGGGAAAATCCCTGAAACGAGTGGCCTCCGCCGCCAGCTACGGATCCATGAAAAAGGACTCCGTAGACCATGCCCTGATAAGGCTTCTGGTTGAAAAAACCGATGAGGCCATAGACCTGCTGTCCCGGAAAGGATATCTGTTTGACATCATGCCGGTCATTGCGCTGGAGATGGAAAACAAACCGGGAAGTCTGGCGAATATGGCCAAAAAATTCGGCGAAAACGGGATCAACATCAATTACGTCTATGGTTCCGCACCCACCAAAGATCAGAAAGCCATATTCGTTTTCAACCCGGAAGACATCGACATGGCCGCCGGGATTTTCAGCGATCCGGAGTCTTCAACCACTTAGATCGACAATCTTGAGCTGCACCGTTGTTAAAGGAAGATTAACATGAACCATATCCAATATATCTCTGATGATCAAAACAATGTCACAGGCGTTATTGTGCCCATTGACCTGTGGAAAGAGATTGAATCAGAACAAGAAACAGCCTATTTGCTTAAAAGTGCAGCGATGAAAAAACGACTGATAGAGGCTAAAAACCGCACAAAAGGGATCCCCTTTGACAAAGCCTGTGAAGACCTTGGAGTTTGATCCAAACGGATTTGAGGACCTTGCCTGGTGGATCGAAAAGGACAGGAAAAAAGCAAAAAAACTCGTTAAGCTCATCAAAGAAGTTCAACGCCGTCCGTTTGAAGGAACGGGCAAGCCAGAGCCCCTCAAACATGAACTGACCGGCTGTTGGTCAAGACGTATTGACCGGGAAAACCGCCTGGTTTACCAGGTCCTCAATGAAAAAATCAGGATACTGGCCTGCCGGTATCACTATTAAAACCATTCATAACCATAAATGAATTTCTCCGGCCGGCAGATCAACATGCCCAAACTCTCCTTGCCTCAAGGATTTTCAACGATCCGGAGTCTTCAACCACTTAGATCGACAATCTTGAGCTGCACCCTTTCGGTCCCCTGCCATCGGTTTATTTCGGGCGAAAAAATCATATTGTGGCCGGTGCCCTTGAGGGGATGCCGGCTTCCCAGGCCGAAGCCGATGGCGTCGAAAACATGTTCTCCCTGCCCTACCCTCAATTTGAGATGAAGATCCCCCACCACCCGGGACTCGAAGACCTTCACTGAACGGGCCATAAAGATCGGCTCGGGGTTGCCCTCCCCAAAAGGCGCCAAAGCCCTGATCTGTTGTATGACATCAAGGGTGATATCTTTGAAAAACAGTTCCGCATCCACATTGATGCCGGGAATTAAATGCTCCGGCAGGAGATCCGCCCGGGCCTGGGATTCCATCTCTTCCCTGAGCGCTTCCAGACCGGACTCCGGCAAGGTAAATCCCGCTGCGTGGGAGTGCCCGCCGAATCTATCAAAATGACGGGCCGACTTTTTCATGGCGCCATAGAGATCAAATCCGTCGATACTTCTCCCTGATCCCACCGCAATGCCGTCGCGAATGGCGGCGATCATAACCGGCCTGTGATATTGCTCCACCAACCGGGAAGCCACAATGCCCAAAACCCCTGGGTGCCAGTTTTCAGCCCCCAGAAAAATGGTACGCCTGCCACCCAGATCCCCGACCATGGCCGTGGCCTGATCCAGGATGTCCCTTTCCAGAGACTGGCGTCTCAGGTTTGCCGCGTCAATCTTGTTGGCCAGCACATTGGCTTCCGTATCCTTATCCGCCATGAGCATACGCAATCCCATTAGCGAATCCCCCATCCGGCCGGGTGCATTGAGCCGGGGCGCCATACGGAACGCCAAGTCATCGGAAGAGACTTCAGACCGGTCAACGCCGGCCACATTCATAATGGCCCGAATCCCAGGCCATGTGGATTGGGTCATCCGATTGACACCGCCGGCTACGAGGATTCGGTTCTGCCCCACCAACGGCACCCGATCCGCCATGGTGCCCAGGGCCACGAAATCCAGATAGTCTCTTAAATCCGGTTCGCCCCCGGAGGTAAACCGCCCCTTTTTCCGCAACGAGGCTCGAAGCGCCACCGCCAGAAAAAAGGCCAGCCCCACGCCTGAAAGGTCTTTAAATGGAAAAGGACAATCCCCTTGGTGGGGGTTAACCACCGGGCATTGGGGCATAAAACCGGACGGGACCTGGTGATGGTCCGTTATCACCACCTCCATACCCAGACGTTTGGCCAGGGTCACCTCCATATGATTGGAAATCCCGCAGTCCACCGTAATGATCAAGCCCGTCCCACCTCTTTTAATCCATTCTACCGCCTTTTTGTTCATACCGTATCCCTCTTTCAAGCGATCGGGAACATAAGTGTCCACACAAAGCCCCAGATGAGAAAGAAAGGTCGCCAGCAAGGCGGTTGCGGTGAGCCCGTCCGCGTCATAATCGCCGTAAACGGTTATTTTTTCCCGTTCTTCCATGGCATCAACAATGGCGTTGACGGCTTCATCCATCCCCTTCATGCCCATGGGGTCGAGCATTTGGGATAGCCGGGGAGAAAGGAAGGACAGGATGGCTGCCTTGTCACCAAGACCGCGGTTCACGAGGAGCTGCGCCTGCAGGGGCGTCACATGGGCCTCATGGGCGAGACGAATCACACGGGGCGATTCGGGAGGTAATATCCAGTTTTTCCGACCTGACAAGGCAGTATTCATTGCGGATTGCGGATTGCGGATTGCGGATTCACGGCAAGGCGTTTTTCAACGGCAGCGATATCCCCCGGAACATCCACTTCAATGGAATCGACCAGACTTTCCGGGACAATGATCTTGTACCCATTTTCCAGGGCTCGCAACTGCTCCAATTTTTCCAGATTTTCGATGTTTCCTTCAGGCAGAGACGTAAATTGCAGCAAAAAGTTCATCCTGTAACAATAAAAACCCAGATGCTTGAAATAAACATTGCCGGGGGCGCCGTCGCGGCAGAAGGGAATGGGGCATCGCGAAAAATAGAGGGCAAATCCCAATTTGTCCGCCACCACCTTCACATGATTGGGGTTCGTCACATCCTTTTCATCCCGAATTCGACACTTCAGGGTGCTCATGGGGATCGAATCGTCCGCCAGCAGGGGCGCGATCATTGCGGAAACCACTTCGGGCTGAAAAGCCGGCTGATCCCCCTGAATATTCACCACCAGGTCTCCATCCTTCACGCCGATGCTTTGGGCGGCCTCGGCAATGCGATCCGTTCCAGATGCATGATCGGGACGGGTCATGACGGCCTTTCCACCAAACCCGTGAACACAGTTCAGGATACGCTCGTCATCGGTGGCCACATAAACCTTTGACAGTTCCTCACATGCCAGGGCCCGTTCATAGGTATGCTGAATCATGGGCTTTCCGGAAATGAATGCCAGGGGTTTTCCCGGAAAGCGACTGGACTGGTATCTTGCGGGTATAAAAGCAAATATATTCAATTAATTCCTTTCCAGGGTCAAAGCTACCGTTGGTGACAAGTAACGCTCTCTGACCTCTGTCTTCCGTCCTCCCCACTCAGGGTTCCATATAGCTTGCGGAGGCGGAATCCGACTCCCACGCCGTCACCTTGCTCACCCGAATCCCCGCCACATTCAAGCGGCTTGCAAGCGTTACAAAGATATGGCGGGCGATGTTCTCGGAGGAGGGCTCAGCAGACTTAAATGCATCAATTTCGTTTAAAAATTTATGGTCCAGTTCATCGATGATTTCTTTTGTATAATTTTTAATAACCCTGAAATCCATCAACAGGCCGTCGTCTCCCAGACTGTCCCCCGCCACGGCCACTTCGACCTTCCAGTTATGCCCGTGCAGATGTTCACATCCCCCTTCAAGGGCGCGAAGCTGATGGGCGGCCGCAAACTGAGAGGTTATTTTTAATTCATACATCCCTGTTACCCTCACGCATCCTTTTCCTTGCCGGTTTCAATTCCCTCAGCCTCGCCATTTACGGCTTTGATTTCAGCCTCTTCCTGATCACCGGTTGATGCGGTCTCATCTCCCACGACTTTTCCGCATTCCGTACACCTGCCGTCAACAATAATACCGGTGCAGGTCCCATCAGGACACAAGACCCGGTTATCAAAATCGATGTCTTCCTCTTCGTCATCATCGAAAAAATTTTTACCCTGAAAAGCAGGCTTCGCTGATTCTTTCAGAGGTGTACCGCACGCCGAACAATAGTTGGCATCCTCAAATACGGTCTCTCCGCATTCGGGGCATGGAGATCCCGGTATCTCTTCTTCGCAATGTGGACATTTCATCTCAAACCATCTCCTCTCCATATCTTAAAAAAAGCCGCCATAAAAAAGGCCCCGGCAGCGCGCCACAATCCATCTTGCGCCGCGAATTATAGGGGAATCCACTCTGGGTGTCAAACAATAGAAAACATCAAAACGCTCAATCAACAAAATCCTGAGACAAAACACTCATTCAAAACAAGCCCGGTTCAAACAAAACTTGAAAAAATCCACGATGCGCGGTATCAGTAAATATAATTTTACCAAAGGACTGCAAAACGTGGCTACCGGGGATCAGAATAAGCAGCTTTCATTTCCTGGAAATGACGGAGGGTCTTCTTGATGGTTGAAACTTCTACCTGCAAAGCGCTGGAAGATAAGGTGAGAGCGCTCGAATCCGAACTAACCGATTTCAAGAACAAGGAAAAAGCCCTTAGCCGGGAAAAGGAGAGGCTATCTCAAATTCTCCAGGAAACCGGGATTCCCACCTTTGTCATCGACAACCATCATGTACTCACTCACGTCAATAAAGCCTTTGAAAACTTGACCGGCATTTCCCCTGAAGAGATCCTCGGCACCCAAAACCAATGGCTCGCCTTCTATCCCGCAAAACGACCCACCATGGCCGATCTCATTGTGGACCATGCCGATGAAAAGGAAATTTCCCGCTATTACAAGGGCAAATACCGGAAATCAGTCGTGTCTGAATCGGGGTTTGAATCCGAAAAGCTGTTCCGCCATCTGCGAAACGGCAGCAAGTGGCTATTTTTCACGGCCTCCCCGTTAAAGGACGACAAGGGAAACATCACCGGGGCCATCGAAACCCTTCAGGATATTACGGAACAGAAAAAAGCTGAACAGGCCTTGCGGGAATCCAGAAAAGGCATGCGCTCCCTGCTCGATTTTGTGCCCTACCCCATCGTCGTCTGCAACCTTGACGGCACTGTTTTTTATGTTACGCCGGCCTTTACCGAAACCTTTGGATGGACCCTTGACGAGCTGGAAGGAAAAACCATCCCCTATACCCCCAAGGGACTGGAAAAGGAAACCCACGAAATCCTGAAAGAACTTTTGGAAAAAAAGCTGGTGTTGCGCCATTTGACCAAACGGCTCACCAAAGACGGTCGTCTTCTGGATGTGGTGATGCGGGGCGTCATCTATTCCAAAGACCCCAAAGAGCCCGGCGGTGAACTGGTACTTCTCAGGGATATTACCCAGGAGCGAAGAATCGCCAGAAATAACCAGGCCATGCTCAGGATCAGCATGGCCCTTCCCGAGTACCCGGACCTGGAAGAGCTTCTGGACTACATCAGCAGGGAGATTAAAGAACTTCTGGAAACAGAGGGGGCTCTTGTGGTCCTGACTGACGAAGAACGAGGAGAACTCTTTTATAAAGGTGCTGCCTTCGATGACAACGCCACCCAGCAGCGGATAAAAGAGATTCGCTTTCCCGCCGACAAGAGCGTCGCGGGAAAAGTCATTCGAACCGGAAAAGCCATGATTGTTCCGGATACGTCCAAGGAACCCAGTTTTTATCACGGGGTGGATGAAAAACTGGGATATCAAACTCGAAACCTGCTGGAAGTGCCCTTGAGAAGCGGGGATCGCATTATCGGCGCCCTGTGCGCACGCAACAAAAAAGAAGGCATTTTTGATGAATCCGACATGGAACTTCTCAATATGATTGCCGGCACAGTGGTACTCTCCATTGAAAACGCCCGGTTCTCGGAAGAGATCATTAGTGCCTACAAAACCAATGACGCCCTCCTGCGGATCAGCACGGCCCTTCCGGAATATCCGGACTTGGGAGGATTGCTGGATTATGTGAGCACGGAGGTGAAACGTCTCATGGACTCGGAAGGCGCCTTGGTCTCCTTGCTGGACGAAGAAAACAAGGAACTGTTTTTCATCGGCGCGGCTTACGACGATACAGCCACCCAAAAAAGGGTCAAAGAAATAAGGTTCCCCATTGACAAGCTGATCGCCGGACAAGTCATTAAAACCGGCAAACCCATGATCATCCATGATACCCTGAAGAATTCCACCATACACCGTGAGCGCGACAAAATCATGGGCTACCATACCAAAAGCCTGCTCCTGGTTCCCCTCAGAAGCAAAGATCGCATCATCGGCGTCCTGTGCGCCATCAACAAAAAGAAAGGGGCCTTTGACCAGGCCAACATGGAACTGCTGAGTCTTGTAGCGGCAACCGTTGAACTTTCCATTGAAAATGCCCGGTTTTCAGAAGAAGTGAAAAAAGCCTATCGCGAAGTATCAAGCCTGAACCGAGCCAAGGATAAAGTCATCAACCACCTTTCCCACGAGCTGAAAACCCCGGTTTCGGTGCTTTCCGGCTCTTTGAACATCCTGGCGAGAAAGCTGGCCCGCCTTCCGGAAAAGAACTGGGAGAACACCCTGGCCCGAGGTGAAAGAAACCTGAACCGAATTATAGAGATTCAAAATCAGGTGGAAGACATCATGCGGGAGCGGCACTTCGAATCCCATTATGTCTTGAGCCAAATGGTGGACCTGTGCGCCGACGAACTGGAAACCTTGATTGCCGAGGAAATCGGCGATGGAGATCTTGTCGAAACCATTCGAAAACGGATTGATGATATCTTCGGCCTGAAGGAGATAACACCTCAGTTGCTTGTGCCAAGCGACATTATTCAACAACGGCTGGAGGCCCTTAAGCCTTCCTTCTCGCACCGGAACGTTCACATCGTGGAACAATTGAAATCTACGCTCCCCATTTTAATTCCGCTGGAACCGCTTCAAAAAGTCATCGACGGCCTGGTTAAAAACGCCGTGGAAAATACACCTGATGAGGGGAAAATAGAAATCACGGTGACACAGACGGACAGCACAGTGGCGACGGTGATACGGGACTATGGGGTCGGCATCATAGAAGATGCACAGCGAAGGATATTTGAAGGTTTTTTCGCCACCCAGGACACCCTGGACTATTCTTCCAAAAGAGCCTTTGATTTCAATGCCGGTGGAAAAGGCGCCGACCTCCTGCGCATGAAAATCTTCGCCGAAAGATACGGCTTTAAAATTAAAATGGAATCCACGCGGTGTCCGTTTATCCCGACAGAGACCGATCTGTGCCCCGGCGTCATCAGCGAATGCCGACACTGCCGCCTTCCGGAAGACTGCTTTGTTTCAGGGGGAACGACATTTACGCTTCTGTTTCAAGTAGCGACTCATCCCCCGGCAGCGATTTCCGAATAGTAATGTCAAACCCCATGGATTCAAGGCATTTGATCCACAGATCGGCATCGTCCAACCGGCGATAGGACCCCGTCACAAGAAGGCATTCATCGTTTTCATCCCATACCCAGCAATACTCCAGAAATCGAATGCCTCGCGACTCTATTCGGCGCCTTAAATTTTCCCGGATTCGTTCCCTTTCATCAAAACCAAGATTCCGATAGGACGCACCGCGAATACATACATAATACATAAGGTGAAACATCCCTCTCTTTTTAAACTAACAGCTGTATTCCCCCAATAAATCAAGAAATGACATATCTCCTTTTCCCATGATCGGAACTATCAATTCCTGAAAAACATTTCAGATTCATGCCATGACATTAAAATCATCTTAAAACACAATTGGTTATACATTCAGAAAAAAAACACGCTAAATGGCATATTTATTGCTTACACCCACGCGTGGCTTTGCACTGCCATCGAACTGAACCGTACAAGGCCAGAGGAAAAAACAACCTGGATAATAAGCAAGCATTCATCAAGGTCTCAATCACATAAGGAAACAACAAACATGCCAACAATTGCTCACAAACGAAAGCTTACGGCCATAACCTCAAAGGCACGTTCCTTTGACAATCTTCTGAAAAATCAAGACCCTCCCCCCCCTGCCGCAACCATCTCCGCCCCCATAAACAAGCTTCGCATAAACGATTTGCCGGCAAAAATCCTGATTCTCATTTGCATCCTGCTGATCATCAGCGCGGCGCTGTTACAAAAGAGCTACCAACCCATTTGCCTTTCAACCCTGGGGGGGAAGCTTCTTTTCATGACCTTCCAGGCCACCCTGATCATATTTACGATGACCCTGATCTGGCGCGTGCTGCTGGTCATGAGATATCGTCCGACGTCCCCATGTGCGGATAAAAACCTGCCCACCTGCGGCGTGATTGTACCGGCCTATAACGAAGGACGTCAGGTGCTGGAAACCCTTCGGAGCATTGCACGAAGCGACTACCCAATAGAAAAACTGAAAATCGTGGTCATTGACGACGGCAGCAAAGACGATACCTGGCGCTGGATCAGGGCTGCGGTACGGGAAATGCCCGACCGCATCACGCCCATCCGATTACCCCGAAACCAGGGGAAACGCGGCGCCCTTCATGCCGGTTTCAAGCAATGTGACAGCGATATTTTCGTCACCATTGACAGCGACTCCCAGGTTGAACCCGATACCATCCGCTGCCTGGTGGCGCCCTTTACCCAGGAGCCGAAGGTGGGCGCCGTGGCCGGAAACGTAAGGATTCTCAACCGGCATGAGGGGCTCATTCCGCGCATGCTGGATGTCAATTTCGCTTTCTCCTTCGATTTTTTAAGGGTCAGCCAGAGCATGGTAAACACCGTCATGTGCAGTCCCGGCGCCCTGTCGGCCTATCGAAGCGACCTGGTAAAACAGGTATTGCCGGAATGGGTCAACCAGAAATTCCTGGGACGGGCGGCCAACATCGGCGAGGACCGCGCCATGACCAACATGATCCTGAAACTGGGCCATTACGTCCGTTTTCAAAGCAACGCCGTCGTCTATACCAAAGCGCCCACGGGGTATCGGGGCCTGTGTAAAATGTTTCTCCGCTGGGCAAGAAGCAACATTCGCGAAACCCTGGTAATGACCCGGTTCGTATTCACACGGTTTCGTAAAGGCCCCATGCTGGGAGCGCGCATCAACCTGCTGCTGAGCCTCATGACCCTGACCGTGGGCCAGGCCTTCAAGCTCATCCTGGTGGGATTACTCATTTCCATACCGGAGATTTTCGGTATGCGGATGCTTTTGGGCGCCGTAGTCACCGGCTGCCTGCCGGCTTTGTTTTTTATTTACCGCCACCGCAGCAGCGACGCTCTGTGGGCCTTTGCCTACAGTGTATTCTGGGTAACGGGGTTATGGTGGATCAGCCTTTACGCCGCAATCACGCCCCAAAAGACCGGCTGGTTGACCCGGGATCTTTCACCCGCCCGAGTTCGAATTCGTCCGTTGCCGGTTTCCACAAGGACCCTGAAGAACTCAGCTGCCATCCTGAAGAGAGCGGCATAGAAAAATGGGAGACGGGCCATAAACAGAATATTTTTATCCCTTGTAAATCAAATAGGTCAGATAACCCATGTAACAGACCAGAAGCACAACCCCATCTTTCCGGGTCACGGTATAGGATTTCCGCATCATGAACCAGGGCAACCCGCTGATGAATATCATCACCAGGAAATCGACCACCAGGCCGCTGTGAAAAAATCCCCCCGGAATGGGGATAGGCCGGATCAGGGAGGCCGCCCCCACTACGCTGAGAATGTTAAACACATTGCTCCCCACCAGGTTGCCGATGCTGATATCCATCTCCTTTTTAACCGCCGCCACAATAGAGGTCGCCAGCTCGGGAAGCGAGGTGCCGAAGGCCACAATGGTCAAACCTATGAATTTCTCGGAAACCCCCAGCACCGTCATGATTTTTACGGCGGAATCCACCACCAGCTGAGCCCCGAACATCACGCCGCATATGCCGGCCCCGATCAGCAAAAGTTGTCGACCCCTTGACATCGCAACAGCCGCTTCTTCGAGGCCCGTTTGCGACATGACCGCCTCTTCATCCGTACTGCCCGCAACGCCCGTTCTAGCCTGATAATAGTTAAAAAACGTATACAGAATAATGCCACCCAAAAGAGAGGCCCCTTCCAGGCGGCCGATGGTGGAATTGAGGGACAGCAACATGAGGTAAAAGGAAATGCCGATCATAATTGGAATGTCCCGTTTCACCACCGAGGCGTGGCAGACGATGGGCTGAAAAATCGCCGAAACCCCCAGGACGAGCGCGATATTGCAGATATTGCTCCCTACCACATTGCCAATGGCAATCATGCTTTTGCCTTGAATGGAAGAAACCACGCTTACCACCAGTTCGGGGGCGGACGTACCAAAGGCCACCACCGTAAGTCCAATCACCAACGGCGTCACGCCGAGACTTCCGGCCAGGCTGGATGATCCCTTCACCAGCCATTCCGCCCCATAATAGAGCATCCCGAAACCCAGGATGCAGGACAGTAAATTGAGTATCATACTCTCTCCGTTAATGCTGATATTCCTTATTGCAGATACACGTTATAGGGGTATACCAACAATGTGTCAAACGCAATATGGTCAGCCATTTCAGGGCACCCGATTTCTCAGCCCTGACAGGACCTGGAACTCCGATATGAGGGTTTAAAAATAACCGGAACGAACTGATTGTTTTTTCATATCGGAGTTTTAGGAGCAAAATTAGAATCTTGACATTCGCTATGTCCAAGAATAGTCTGAGTAGAAATGGAATGAACGGAAAGCAGCGACAATCCATATTCTTTTCGCCGAGGCCCTTAATAATTCTCACCCATATGGAGGAACAGATGAAAGGACACATTTCATGACACCCTCCCTGTCGACACCCAGAACCCTTCCTTTCATGTGCCTCCTCTCTTTTGCCGTCGGCATTATCGCAGGCGTGGGCGCATGGGCTTTTCGAATGCTGATCGGGCTCGTCCATAACATACTTTTTCTGGGAAATTTTCAATGCACCTATGATGCCAACGTTCATACGCCATTGAGTCCATGGGGTCACTGGGTCATTCTGGCGCCGGTGATCGGCGCATTAATGGTGGCCTGGCTGGTGAAGACCTTCGCCCCTGAAGCCAAGGGCCACGGGGTTCCGGAAGTGATGGACGCCATCTACTATCATGATTCCAAAATCCGCCCGGTGGTGGGCCTGGTCAAAGCGCTGGCATCGGCCATCTGTATCGGCAGCGGCGGCTCAGTGGGCCGCGAGGGCCCCATCATCCAGATCGGCGCTTCTTTCGGATCGACCCTGGGTCAAATGCTGCGCCTTCCAGCACGACAAATTGTAACCCTCATCGCGGCTGGCGCCGCCGGAGGCATTGCCGCGACCTTCAATGCCCCATTAGGCGGACTCGCTTTCGGAATAGAACTGCTGCTGGTATCCATCAACGCCCGGAATATCCTGCCGGTGACCATTGCCACTGTAACCGCAACCTATATCGGTCAAGCCCTGCTGGGGAGCGAACCCTCTTTCTATTTCTCCGCGCTCACCCAACTGGACTTTCATCTGATTTCGCCATGGCTGCTCCTGTTTTTCGTCCCCTTCGGGATCATCATGGGACTCGTTGCGACCCTCTTCATTCGGGGAATCTATTGGGCCGAAGACCGTTTCGACGCCATGCCGGGCAACACCTACACGCGACATCTGTCGGCCATGTTTGCCGTGGGCATCATGATCTGGCTTGTGATGCGCCAAACCGGACACTACTACGTACAGGGGGTCGGATATGCCGCCATCATGGATATTCTTAAAAACCTTCTAACGGATCCCTGGCTTCTCATCACCCTCTTCTGCCTGAAATTTCTCGCCACCTGTCTGACGCTGGGCTCCGGCGGCTCCGGCGGTGTTTTTTCTCCGTCGCTTTTTATGGGCGCCACCATGGGCGCCCTGGTGGGACATCTGGTCGCGTACCTCTTACCCAACATCGGCGCAAACCCCGTTGCCTTTGCCATCGCCGGAATGGCCGCCGGGGTTGGAGCATCAACCGGTGCCATCATCACCGGCGCCGTCATGATCCTGGAAATGACCCAGGATGCAAACGTCGTCCTTCCCATCATGATCACATCATCCTTTGCCTATGGCATCCGCAAATGGCTCTCTCCCGGAAGCATCTACACTCTGAAGCTCCTTCGGCGAGGCCATATCGTTCCGGAGGGCCTTCAAGCGGCCATGAGCGAATCCATGACGGCGCAAGATGCCATGGTCGGAAAATATCAGACCGTTGATGCGAATGAGATTATCGCCCCTTCGAATCTACCCACCCTGGTTATCAGCGCCCATGAGATCATCGGCGTCGTCCCACCCCACGCAGGGGGAGGCGCCGCTCGATCACTGGCCATAAATCAATATATCATGACACCCCGGAAAAACCCCATCAACGACCTGCTCCGTGAAATGCACACTACTGCATCAAGGTTCGCGCTGGTTACGGGTGTCCCCGGTACACCCACCCCCAGTGAAATCGTTGGCATCGTTTCCGAGAGGGAGGTTGCGACCTGCGCCATTCGGGAAGCGCAATTGAAATAGGACAACTGTCCCCTGTGAACCTTAAAGCACACAATGCCATTTTTTGATCTTGACAAAGTCCTATTGGGTTTTATTATTTAAAGTTCGTTTAATGTTTTTGATTCTGTTGGGTTCAACCCCTTACAAACGTGATAGGCGTCGAGGCACACTCCCCCTCCTTTTTTTTAAAGGGGAGGTGATCGGCTGGTGAAGAGAGTGGGGAAAAGTACCGAACCAGGGCACGCTTTCTGCCGCTGATCCGCTGGTATTTTTCATTGGGATATCCCAGCGCGATAACCGCATAGGGTGTCTCATCGTGGGGCATGCCGATGCCTTCAGGAATCCGCCGGTCTCGCTTCATGGCCTCAATGGCAAAACCGATGAGACAAGTGCCGAGGCCCATAACATGGGCTGAAAGGAGGATGTTCTGGGTGGCCAGAAGGGCATCTTCGGCCGGGCAGGAGGCATCTTTTCCAGAACCCACCACAATGGCCGCCGGGGCACCGTGAAAAAGCAGATCTTTGCCTCCCTTTTCCCATATTTCAAGACCTTCGCGAATAGTCTCGTAGTAGTTCTGAAAATAATTTTCAAGCTCTGGTTTGCCCAATAGCCGTAACGCTTTCCTGAGACAGATATTCTCAGCGGTTCGGTTCAGTTTGCTGAAAAAATCGCCGACCCTCCGGCCCAGATGCACCACCGCGTGTCGATCAGGAAGGATGGTGAAAGTCCACCGTTGGGAGTTGGTGCCCGAGGGGGCTGAAATCCCGATTTTCACCAGGTCTTCCAGGATATCCCTTGGAACCGGTTTCGCTCGGTAGTTTCTGCAGGAACGTCTCGATTGCATGAGATTGACCAGTTCCCGAATGTTTCCTTTTCCGAAGGGTAACCACGCTGACTTTCCTTCAAAAGTCTTGAAAGTGGATAAATCCGGATCGAGCGCCCCCACCCGCACCGCACCGGTGGGGCATACGGCCTGGCAATGGCCACAATTAAGAGACTGGGCGCCTGTAACCCACGCCTTTTTTCCTCTCATGGTGATGGTGTCGGACGGGCAAACCGCCACACAGCGGCCACACCCATTGCAGAGGGTTTCATCGATCGAGGTAGTTACGGTTCTGTCCATCATACCAACACCCGCATATCCTTTGAAATCTTTCCTGTTAAAAGTCGTGATGGTTTTTACACCAGACGCCACCGCCGGATCGACAACGTGATCATCTTTAAAATCAGTAAGGTTGATCCTATAGATCCGAAAATCATGTTCCAATCATGGGGAATGTAGGTTTCAGGGAATTGAGGAAAGTTTGATGCCATGGGCGTCAATAATAATCAGTCTTTTCCTGTAGAGTGTACCGATGGCCTTTTTGAATGTTTTTTTGCTGACCCCGAACAGGGAATAGATCTCTTCCGGTGGGCTTTTATCCGTAACGGCAATACCGCCGCCCAAACCTTTAATCTTTTCCAGAATGTCCCGGGAAACAGCATCCACCCTTTGATAACCTGATGGTTGCAGGCTGATGTCGATTTTCAGGTCTTCCCGGATTAACTTTACATAGCCTTTCAGCGACTGGCCGATGTAAAGTTTCTGGAATACTTCGTTTTGATAGATCAGGCCCCAATGAGAATTGTCAACAACCGCTTTATAGCCCAAATCTGTTTTTTCACAAATGAAAAGATCGACCTCTTGACCCTCATCATAGCGCGGCGGCTGCAAACCTAGAAATTTATCCAGCTTCGAAGAGGCTGTGATGCGATTGGTTTTTTCATCCAGAAAAACAAATACGACATACGATTTGCCTTCCTCCATTTTGGCATGCTGCTCTCTCCTAGGAACCAGCAGGTCTTTTGACAGCCCCCAGTCCAGATAAGCCCCCGACGATGTGTTTGCCACCACCCGCAATTTGGCAAACTGACCGACCGTTGCGTAGGGTTGTTGGGTCGTTGCCCGCGGTTGCCCTTCCTTGTCCATATAAACAAAGACCTCAACCTCATCTCCCGGCTGACATTGCTCAGGCGTAAACTTTTTAGGCAGAAGGATATCCCCTGACCCACCCCCATCTAGGTGAGTGCCATAGTTCCGCTTTCTTTTTATTTTAAGCTTGTTGATTCTGCCGATTTCCGCCATTTTTTCTCTCTGAATCAAGGGTCGATTTCAAATCTTTTGCCGCACCCGCCTGAATCTTTTCCAGGTCCAGAATAAGCGATATATCGCCGTTTTCCATGATCCCCACTCCGGCAAAAAGGCGTGTTTTGGCCAGAAATTCTCCCAGCGGAATGGCCATAAGCGGCATATTTCCAATAATCACGTCAGCCGCAATGCCCATACCGCCTTTTTCGGACAACGAAGGGTCGGACGATGGCGATTTCCGCAACCGGATAATTTGGCCCGTTCCCGCACCATCGGCATCCATTCGCAACAAACCCCTGAGATCGCACACCGGCCCCCCGTTATCGGATAAATCCGAACCCCGGTTTTCAATGGCCTCCACATAAGACGTGGGGATCGCCAGGGTATATTTCCCCAACCTGAACAGAACCGCATAAATAATGGATAGCGAGAGAGGGAGCGTTATGACGAATTGCGTTCCTTTTAGAGGTTCCGAATGAACCTTCATGGCCCCCCCCAAATATCCAATGGCCTGGGCAATGACATTCATCCCGATGCCTCTTCCCGCCAGTTGGGTCGTCTCCCTGGCGGAAGAAAAATCCGTTCGACAAATGATGCTCAGAAGTTCCTCGCTGGACAGTTCACCCATCTCCTCATGGGACATTCCTATCTTGTCCTTCAGGTAACCTCTGATGGCGTCCAGGTCGAGACCGCGGCCATCGTCACTGATCTTGAGCACCAGTTGGTCCCCACTCCTTTCGGCTTCCAGCGTAATTTTTCCTTCCCGGCACTTCCCCGCATGCTCCCGTTCATCCGGGGGTTCGATACCGTGGGCAACGGCATTGCGCAACAGGTGCATAAAGGGTTCTCTCAAGCGATCCATCAAACCGATATCCACCTCGATTTCCCCGCCCACAATTTCAAGCGTTACCTCCCGGTTGTAGGTTTTTGCCAAATCGCGAATCGTCTTTCCAAACAAGTCCGCAAAATCCTGAACCGGCATCAACCTGAGCTGGGCCAACTGGAAATAGAGACCTTTCAGCATGGCAATGAAATTGTTGACCCAGGCCCTCAACCCGGACGATATCTGATCCTGGGTCAGGGGTGGGAGCGTTTTCTCCAACATCATGATTTCCTGGGAACGGGCCAGGAGTGATTCAATCAATGCGTAATCCACGCGGATACGATCAATTTTCGCGGGCGCATAAGAAGGACGTATCTCCGGTTTCGGTGGGTCGACCAGGTCGTCGGGGTTTTTGGCCAGGTCGGCGGTGATCCCCTCCAATCGTTTTAAATCCTCAGGCAGGCTTAGTTTACCCTTATCCGCCACAAAACGCTTTAGCAGGTCCGTGCCGTCAAAAAACAATTGAACGACCCGATCCCCGGGGATTTTGGCGCCCTCCTGAAAGAGTTTGCACCACTCTTCCATGGCATGACAGAAGGTGGCCATTTCATCCATGCTGAGCGCTCTCGCCATGCCCTTCATGGAATGGATTTTACCGTGGATATCTCCCCACAAGCGGCGGTTTTGAAGGTCTTTTTCCACCTCGATCAAAACGGCATCCAACGCCTCGAGATACTTGTTGGATTCCTGAATGAAAATTTTCTGATATTTTTCAAGTTCCATAGGCCAACCCTGCCAGTATCTTCCAGATTTCATCGGGCGTCATCAACACCGCCACATCCCCTCGTGAATTAAAAACAGCCCGATTTCCGCTGTTTGCTTCAATCCACTTCATTCCCACAATCCTGTCCGGAATCAAGCCCAGTTTTCCGCTGTCCCATTTCAGCAGGACAATATAAGGGTCTTCTTGAAGAGATGACGAGTTGTTTTCCATCAGGCGCCCCATGTGGATCACGTCGAACAGATCCCCCCGATAGAAAATCAAGCCCTCATAACAGGTGGGCGTCAGGGGCACCGGTACGATTTTGACGTGATCCGCTATGCGGTAGATGTATTTGGCTTCGATACCAATATATTTTTTCGCCGCCTCAAAAATAAAAATATCCATCCCTTAATCCCCACGAAGCCTGAAACGCCGCTGAGATGCCATCATTCTCTCCGAAAGCCCATTCAAGGACTGCATCAGCGCTACAATCTCCTTCATCCCCTCCTTCTGGCTTCGGGTCCCTACGCTGGTTTTCTGAGTGGAAACAAAATTTTCCTGGGCCAACCGTGAAAGTTCCTCGAAATGACTGAGCAACCCACGTATTTCCTTGACCTGGTGTCGGGTCACATCTTCCACCCCTTTGACCTCGGAAGAGATTTCAGCAACGCCTGAAAGCATCTCCTTAAAGGTGCCGACCATGCCGGTAATGATGCCGCGCCCCTTTCCCACATCTTCTTCGCTCTTCCGGAGTGCCTCGATCACCGCCGTGTTGTCCTGAAATATATCATCCACAATCCGTTTGATCTCCCGGGAAGACTGCTTGGAATTTTCCGCCATGTTCCGGATCTCATTGGCCACCAGCGCAAACCCTTTTCCCATTTCACCGGCCCGGGTAGCCTCGATGGAAGCATTGAGGGAGAGAAGATCCGTTTTCTGAGCGACTTCGTCCATGACATGCATGACCATCCTGATCTTTTCCACCTTGTTGCTCAGCCGATAGATGGGTTCCGCATTTTCCACCATCTGCTTGAGAACATTTTCAAGGTACCCCAGGGTTTCGCGGGCTTTGGTTTCGCCGCTTTCCGTTTTCACCAGAGCATTGTTGATTTTCGATACCGTCTGGGCGGACTGCCGACCTGCCGCATCCATCTGGTCGAGGCTGTTGTTGATGATCAGGGATGTTTTCTGCACAATCATGGTCTGCTGTTCCGACCCCTTGGCAATGGCCATGGCCGATTGATCAATTTCCTCACTGCTGACCAAAACCTTTTTCGCCAGAGTACTCAGCGTCTTGTTGGTTTCCTCCATTTTACCGGAAACGTTTTTGATGTCCGAAATCATTTCTCGAAGATCCGTCACCATTGACGCGAAGACCTCTTCAAGATCCCGAATTTCATCCTGGCTCAGCAAAGGGATGTCCTTTGAAAGATCACCTCGGCTGACCTCGCCGGCCACACTGCTTAAGCTGTTCAAACGGCGAACAATGGATCTGGAAAAAAAGTTCCCGAAAGCAACGCCCGCCGCCAGGGCCAGTGCAACGGAAATCGCCTGTGCCGTATAAAAGTCATGGGTCAACCGGTTAATAACGGCCACCACCAGCATCAGCACCAGGAGCAAAATCAAAAAACTGAGAATAAGTTTATTTCGAATACTTGTTCGACTCATGGGTTTTTATCCTCCATCGCCAGGACCCATCCTTCAAGGTCGGTGCCCATTCTAAGAACCGATACCACCAGCCTTATGGCCTCAAACCCGCGGGCCAGAGAAAGGCTGCGCATCCTTAGATTCAAATTTTTAGCCACGCCCTTGAGCGCATGAACCAGTCGACCCTGCTCTTCCTTAGGAAAAACAGCGGTAATCCTCTGGTTCAACACATCTTCAAGGGGTTTATTAAGGAGTTCCAGGGCCATGGCATTGGCGCTCATAACCCTGGCATCTCTGTCGAGTACCAGGATGCCGATTCCGATACTATCAAGAACAGCCCTCTGAAATTTCAATTCCTTAACCAGTTCAGACGTAGCCTGACGGGGATACAGATTCCCGGGATCAACAAAGTCATCATGTGATTCGAGAGCCCCGTGAATCTCCAGTTTATCCAGAACATCATTGAGGACACTGGCCATTGTTTCCAGAGGCCCCTTTACCACGCAATAATTCGCACCGATATTTGTGACATCCTCCATCTGCTCGATCAGGGTACCTGAAACCGCAATAATCGCTAACCTGCGGTGGGCAAACTTTCTGCGCGCAAATTTGATCAACTGCAATCCATCAATTTTAGGCATGATAAGATCGGCGAAAAGGACGTCAAACACCGCTTCATCCAGTTTTGTAATGCCTTCTTTTCCGTCATAGGCCTTAACCACCTCATATCCCTTATTTTCAAGAAGTTCGGAAAGGAATTCCACAAAGAAAAAATCGTTATCCACAACCAGAGCCTTCCTTGCCATAACCTACACCTCCCGGCACGCCGGAACTTCAATTAATACAAACCCTTCTCACTTCACTCATGTCCGTTGATCCCGAAAAGGCCTTCATGATACCATCCTGTTTGAGCGTCGTCATCCCCTGATTTATACCGGCTTTCAAAAGGTCCTCGGAATTCGCCCTATTTTTGATGAGTTTTTTGATCTCCGAGGTTCCCTCCAACAGTTCGTGTATCCCCAAGCGCCCTTTATAGCCGGTCCCAGAGCAGGCATCGCATTTCCAGGGCCGGTACAACGTCAATTCAGGGGTGTATTGAATATTGCTTTTCTCAAAAACTTCAGGGCCATACTCCGCTACAATCTCATCAAACTCCTCCTTTGACGGATGGTATTTTTTCTTACACTTGGGACACAGTCTTCGAATCAGACGCTGGGCCAGGACGCCCAGCAGAGAATCCGAAAAATTTAGCGGGTTCAACCCCATATCCAGGAGTCGCGTCACGGTTTCGGGAGCACTGTTGGTATGAAGCGTGGAAAAAACCAGATGCCCGGTGAGGGATGCCTCAACTCCGATGGACGCCGTTTCAAAATCCCGCATCTCGCCGATCATGATTACATCCGGGTCGGCTCTTAAAAAAGAACGCATGATCCTCGCGAAATCAAGCCCGATTTTTGGTTTCGCTTCCACCTGTCTGAGCCCTTCCTGAGTAATTTCCACCGGGTCTTCAGCCGTCCAGATTTTAATGCCGGGTTTGTTGATACGCCCGAGAGCGGAATGCAGCGTGGTCGTTTTCCCCGAACCCGTAGGCCCAACCACCAGGATCATGCCGTAGGGCTGTTCGAGAATCCGTTCCATAATTCGCATGTTTCGGTCATTTAAACCCATATCGGAAAAAGCCATGGCCCCGGCACGGGCCAGAAGCCTCAAAACCGCATCTTCACGGTCGCCCGCAGTGGGAATAGTCGCCAGTCGAAGCTCAAAGGGAGGCACCCCTTTCCGCCTGAACTTCAGTTTCCCGTCCTGGGGCAAACGCCTCTCGGCGATATCGAGACCCGCCATGATTTTTATTCGGGAAAGGATTCCTCTTGACATATACTCGGGAACCTGAGCGTATTCCTGACAAACACCGTCCATTCTGAAGCGAATTCTGGTTTTCCGAGTCTCGGGCGACGGCTCGATGTGAATGTCCGAGGCATTGTTTCGGTAGGCATTGATAATGATCTGATCCACCAGCCGAACCACCTGGCTGGATTCTTCATTTAAAAGATCTTCCTCCTCCAGATCATCCTCTTCCTCCTCTTCAAAAGAGATGTCGGGGATCATATCCAGTTCGGATATCATATCTTCCGCGGATGATTCAGCCTTCTTATCAAAAAAATGGAGAACATATTTTTCGATATCTTCCCTAATTCCCACGGAAAAAGTAATCTTGGTAGTTTTGGTTAATCCTCGGATCTGACCTGTTTTTCTCAGATCCCCCGGGTCATCGATCAGAATCTCCACACCCTGCTTTCCCCAACTCATGGGAACCCACAAATCGTGCAGCAGAAAGGCCTTTTTCAAATTTCCAATCAGTTCCACGGGAACCGCAATATCGGGATCAAAAGATCTGAAAGGACATCCATAAAAAAGAGAGAGCGATTTTCCTACCTCGCTTTTCGGAAGATTGAAATGTTCAATCAACAGATGTTCAACACTTTGATTTGTCTTTTTGGAAAGTGTCAACGCCGTGCGAAGCTGGTCGGAGGTGACGGTTTTTTTCCGAAGCAGGTAATCATATCTGGAACCGGAATATAATTTTGCTATGACCTGCTTAATTTTCTGTTTGATCTTTTCGTTTTTGGGATCCGCTTCCGAAGCGGACTTATACATATCCAGGGCAAGATCTTCATGGCCCCGGGTTTCATTCTCCAATCCGAGGATAAACTTGATCTGAGCAATCTTCAAATCACTTAACCGCAAGGCGTTAATCACATTGTCGATTCTGTTGATGATCTTCGAAGGCGAATGGGTCTTTGAAAGACAGGCCACGATCGGCGGTATAATTTTTGAAGGCGAACAATCGGTTTTCAGAAGGCTTTCATATTCAATGGCCGCTTTGTCCAACAAACCCAATTCCCGCAGTGACGCGGCTCGCTCCAGAATTTCCTCAACTCCGTTGAGCATAAGACTACCATTATCCCCCCCAGACCCCGGAATCACCGTTTTCGTTTCATTCGCAGGTGTTACGTCCCCTACGACAACGTGAAGGCCTGGCTCAACATTACCGTGCATCCTCTCCAAGCTCCATCTACCGGCATCCTCATCCATTGATCAGCCGAACCAGCGTCGAATCAGGAAAATAATCGATGATGTTCAAGCACCCATAATCTTGTTGAATATTGAACATGTGGGATAAATCAAGCCCCAGAGCATGGCATAAAATGACTCTGGCAACACCCCCATGGGCGACGATAACAATCTCTTTTCCAGCTTCTTCACCCCTTATTCTCTCGAAAGCCGGCATGACCCTGTCCGACAATTGGGAAATTGACTCGCCGCCACCCGGACAGGAATAATGGACAGGATCTTTTTTCCTTTTCTCCAGTTCTTCCGGAAAATTTTTGATGATTTCCCCCAGACTGGATCCTTCCCAGTCGCCGAAATACATCTCGCGAAATTCGGGAATGAAACGAATCGGCACTTGATGATGGGAACCGATCTGACGGGCCCCGGTTACGGCCCGCGTAAGATCGCTTGCGAAAACAGCCCCGATTTCCGCCGAACGAAGACGATCCGCCACCCTCTCCAACTGCTGCACCCCGGTTTCCGTCAACGTGACATCCGTGTGACCGTATACGGGAATTTCTTCATGGTTTTTAACCTGACCGTGTCGAACCAGGTACACTTTATTTCCTCTTTCCATGGTTTGAATCATAGAATTTCGCATTCCCCATGTCAATGGAATTACAGGCAACGGTTTTCGGGTTCATGGTTGCCTTTTATTTTAAGATCAGGGTTTATTCATCCAAACGAATAGTGTATATTGCCGACGTTTATAGACTGAAACCGTAAAATAGGCGATGGGTAATGGGCGCAATCACCCCATAGACTATCGCCCATTACCCATTGCTATTAATTAAGATAAATAAGGCGCGAACGTCATGAATCATCCCCATAAAGACTGCTTTGGAATCCTGGATAACGTCTTTCCCATGGGAAATGAGGGCCTCAGGGAAATTGTGCCCGAATGCTTCCAATGCGCTGACCGAAAAGAATGTTTGCAGGCAGCCCTGCAAACGGAACCAGGTTTTCAATTGCGAAGTGAAGCCCTGGATCGATCGTCTTCAGGCGGATTTTTGGGCCGCCTGAAACGCTGGTCCGACAAAAAAGAACTCAGCAAACGCAATAAACAACATAAAGGAGAGACAAAGTGAGTGTCCAGCTGATCTGCCCTTTTTGCGGCTTTTCAAAAAAACTCTCCGAAAAAAAGATCCCTGCTACGGCGAAAATGGCGGTCTGTCCGCGCTGTCAAGAGAAATTCCCGTTTTTACGACAGGTCCAACCAACTGATATATCACGAGATAAACCACCGAAACATTCTGATTCAAACGCCCCAAAACCGACATTTCAACCGCATTCCGACACCCATGACACCCCACTGGAAAACCAAAGCAATCCCGGGCTTTTAAATGTTATTTTTCCAGCCGCTAAAAAGGTACTTTTTCAACCCGGCCGGTTTTTTGGAACCCGTGACCCCGAAAACGGGCTCAACGCACCGCTGACCTTCGGCCTTTTGTTCGGAGGCATCGGGGATATGCTGGCCTTTTTCTGGTCTGTGCTGTTATTTTCCGGGGGACTTATACCCTTTGGGAAAGCCTTTTTAGGACAAATGGACGGCATCTGGATAGTGATTCTCATGGCTGCCATCCCCATTGCTGTCGTCTTGAAGATGTTCTTTTACAGCGGCATTCTGCATTTGATGCTGCTGATTGTGCGGGGAGGGAAAGAAGGATTCAACGCCACCTTCAGGGTAGTGGCCTATTCCCAGGCAGCCCTGGCATGGAATATCATACCTTTTGTCGGCAGTTGGATCGGAACCTTTTGGAAACTGGGCATTCAAGTTGCAGGCCTTCACAAAGTCCATCACATCTCCTATTTGAGGGCCATTATGGCTTTTTTAATACCGTTTTTCATTTTTTTCGGTCTATTGATCCTCTCCCTGGGGCCCCTGCTCATGCTCCTCAGATATTAAAGATAAGGAAAATCACCTTGACCCACAAAATTGATTACGAAACCGTTTTAAATCCCGCCCAACTGGAAGCGGTCACAACCCTTACGGGACCCGTCCTCGTCATCGCGGGCGCCGGAAGCGGAAAAACCAGGACCTTGATTTATCGCGTAGCCCGCCTCGTGGAATCCGGGATTCCACCCGAATCCATTCTTCTGCTGACCTTTACCCGGAAAAGCGCTCAGGAAATGCTGGATCGGGCATCGGAATTATCCGACACGAGATGCCGGTTTGTTTCCGGCGGTACATTTCACGGCCTTGCCTTCAAGGTCCTTCGAACCCACGCCAAGACCTTAGGCTACGCCAACAGCTTCACGATCCTTGACCGCTCGGACATGGAAGAAGTCCTCCGGACCCTGATTCCAGAGCTAAAAATGGATGAAAAACCGCCGAGATTTCCCAAAAGGGGCACGCTGGCCAACATTATCAGTAAAGCCGCCAACCTACAGCAACCGGTTGAAGAACTCATGCTCAATGAATATGGGCAATTCATGGAAGTGGCGCCCCACATACAAAATCTAAGCGTGTTGTATGCCGTTTACAAAAAAACCCATCAACTCATGGACTACGATGATCTCATTATCTGTTTTCGAAATCTTCTCATGGAAAACAGCGATATTCGAAAGGAACTGAGTGAAAAATACGCTTATGTGATGGTCGACGAATACCAGGACACCAACTGCATCCAGGCGGACATCATCAAATGGCTGGCCCATGAACATCAAAATGTCATGGCGGTAGGCGATGATTCCCAATCCATATACTCCTTTCGCGGCGCCAATTTCAGAAACATGCTGGACTTCCCGAAAACGTTTCCCAAAACCAAAGTGATCAAACTGGAACAGAATTACCGCTCCACCCAACCGATCCTGGCACTTACCAACGCCTTGATGGACCATGCGAATGAAAAATACGCCAAATGCCTGTTTACCAAACGGGAGGGCGGAGATAAACCCAAAGTGATCGATACCCATACGGAACAGGAACAGGCGACGTACATTTCCGGATATTTGCGGCGGGCTATGGCGGAAGGTGGCAATCTTCAGGACTTCGCGGTTCTTTTCCGGGCGGCTTATCATTCTTTCGAACTGGAAGCGGAACTGACCCGGCACAACATCCCCTACACAAAACACGGCGGTTTCAAATTCCTGGAATCCGCCCATATCAAAGATTTTCTGGCCCACATGCGGGTCATGGTAAACCCTGACGAAACCGTCAGCTGGCTTCGAATACTCAGGCTGGTTAAAAACATCGGGCAGGGAAAAAGCCAAACCATCATCAAATGGATGAAAGACAACCAGGTAGCTCCCCACGATCTGGTCAAATGGCCCAAACTGGGGAAAAGGGATGCCGGCCTTAAACCGCTGGGGGCCCTGCTTGAACGGCTCTCACCCCAGCATCTGACGCCCGAAGAAGCGGTCAGCCAGGTGATGGCCTATTACATCCCCGTTCTCAAAGAAAGATATGACGACTACCCGAGACGTGAAAAAGAGCTGGCCCAACTGGCCCCCATGGCTGAGCGTTATGGAAAGCTCAGGTCTTTCCTGGATGATCTGGTTCTGGACCCCCCCGGCAGTTCAGAGGATATCACCCAAGAGAGAAATAAACAGAAACTGACCCTGTCCACGGTTCACTCCTCAAAAGGGCTTGAATGGCCGGAGGTCTTTGTCATCTGGGTCATGGAAGGAAAATTCCCCTCCGCCAGGAGCTACAACAATCCTCTCGACCTGGAAGAAGAGCGCCGTCTGATGTATGTGGCAACCACCCGGGCCAAGGACCGCTTGATGATCTCGTACCCCGGTTCGGAACGGCCCGCCTGGTCCAACTACAATACCTGTGGAGAAGGTCTCTCCTCTTTTATCACCTCCCTCCCCCCTGACGTCTACTCACACGAATCGGCAAGGGCCTCACGATTTGGCGCCTTCGAAGCATCAGCGCGGTTCGAACCCGAAAATGCACAAACAAGCAAAAATTCATCTCATCCCTTTTCCCAGGGTGATCGGGTTAGACACCCGGCCTTTGGCCCTGGGGTCGTTTCTAAATTCGTTGCGGACGATAAGGTGGAGATATTTTTCAAAACCACCGGAAGGAAGTTGTTGCACATGGCGTACACCACCCTGGAAAAGATTTGAGTACGCTTTTAGAGCCGCCGCACCTGACATAAAGGCGTTTTGAATTGACAAAACTCCTGAAATTTAGCAAGTATGCCGATGAAATAGGCGATAGACGCTGTCACCCCTCGCCTTTAAACTAAGGATAACCATGGAAAATTCCGTTAAATTCAAATCAGAACCAACCTATGAATCGGCCATTCAGTATCTTTTTAGTCTTCAGAAATTCGGCATAAAATTCGGACTTTCAAAGACTGAAAATCTACTGAAGGCATTCGGAAATCCCCACCTCGGCCAAAGATATATTCACATCGCCGGCACCAACGGAAAAGGGTCGGTGGCAACTTTCCTGAACTCAACCCTCCGGGAGGCAGGCTTTAAAGTCGGCATGTATGTTTCGCCTCACCTGGTACGATTCACGGAACGGTTCCGGATTAACGACGAAGAAATCAGTCGCGAAAAAGCCGCTCAATTAATTGACGAATTGCGGGCCGCTTTCAATCCTGACGAACCACCTACCTTTTTTGAAGCCACAACGGCCATGGCAATTTTATATTTTGCAAGGGAAAAAACGGATGTGGCTATCATGGAAGTGGGAATGGGAGGAAGACTGGATGCCACCAATGTAATTACCCCCCTGGTAACCGGCATTACCAACATTTCCATGGAACATCAAGAATACCTGGGAAACCGACTTTCTCAGATTGCACAGGAAAAGGCGGGGGTCATCAAAAAGGGGGTTGATGTGGTGACATCCGTTACCCAGCCCCAAATCATCCAACAGTTAAAAACCATCGCTGAACAAAGAGGCGCCAACCTGTGGCAGGTGGGCAAAAACATGACATACCGCCGCACCACGACGGGCCTTCATTACTTTGGAGAAAACCACACCATCAAAGGCCTTGAGCTGGGTCTCCGAGGAGTCCACCAGCCGCGTAACGCAGCCCTGGCCCTAGGGATGATCGAGAGAATCGCAATGAAGGGGTTTCCCCTTTCAACCGAGCAGATCCGGAAAGGCCTGAGAAAAGCAACCTGGACGGGTCGAATGCAGGTGATCAGGGAAAACCCCACAATCCTCCTTGACGGCGCTCACAATCCTGCGGCGGTAAAGGCTTTGGCCCAATCCATTCGATCCGGATTTTCATACGAACGGATGATTCTGGTCATCGGCATCATGGCGGACAAGGATATCTTTGGTCTGCTTCGCGCCATAGTGCCCATGAGCGATCGGGTCCTCTATACCAGACCGGTTTATTCAAGGGCCGCGGATCCCCATATACTGATGGAAAAGGCCCTTCCATTGAACACGCCGGGAGAAGTAATCCCGACCCTTGCGGAGGCCCTTATAAGAGCGCGGGAAATCGCCTCACCCAGGGATTTAATCGTCGTTTGCGGCTCTCTTTTCACCGTTGGCGAAGCTTTGACCTGTTTGGATCCGGTCCGTTACAAACCCGATTCCCAATGAATGATGGATCGCCTACGCAAAACCCGGAAATAAAAATGGCTCACGCAAAGGCGCAAAGACGCAAAGAGTTTTTAAGCAAAGGTATCTTTATGGTTTTTCTTTGCGAGCTTTGCGGCTTTGCGTGAATAAAAAAATGGAAATTTATTCAAAAATCATGAAAAAAGGCAACATTGTTCCCGCGAGGATTTCGCCATTGGCCCTGGCAGTTGGGTTGGCGTTATGCCTGAGCCTCTTTTTCATAGCGCCTTTTTTTGTTCAAGACAGCCTGGCAATCGACCTGTCATCCAAAAAAAAGGCCCTTGAAAACGATGATACGCCTTGGGAAATATCAGCAGACAGCCTCAGCTATAATGAAAAAGAAGGCACCTACCTGGCGCAAAAAAATGTCGTTATCAAAAAAGCACGTCAGGCCCTTTACACGGAATATGCTGTTTTCAACACAAAAACAGGCGTTGCCAACGTTTCTGGGGGGCTGAGAATCGAAACAGATGGCGACATCATTACCGGAAAGGAAGGTACTTTCGATCTCAACAGCCAGACCGGAGAAATTATTGATGGAAGCCTGTTCATAAAAGCGAACCATTACTATATCAGCGGCAGTCAAATGCAAAAAACAGGGGAAAGCGCCTATGTGATCAACGACTGCACCATCACAACCTGCGACGGCGCCAATCCCGACTGGACCATCACGGGGTCGGAAGTCAAAGTCACCATTGAAGGCTACGGTACCGTAAAGCATTCCGCCTTTCGGGTTAAGGATCTCCCCATCATCTACATTCCCTATATGATTTTTCCAGCCAAAACCAAACGCCAGACCGGTCTGCTCCCTCCCAAACTAGGCTACTCCACCCTAAATGGGGCGGAAGCGCTGGTTCCTTTTTACTGGGCCATTTCCGACCAGACCGATGCCACCTTTTACCAGCGTTACATGAGCAAAAGGGGCTACATGCAGGGCCTGGAATTTCGATACGTTGAAGGCCAAAACTCAAAAGGCGTTTTGGAATTCGACATCCTTTCAGACAAGGAAAAACAAAAAAATATGAATGATCAGGATGCGCTGAACATCAGTCCCTATGCGCGCACCAATCAAACCCGATACTGGCTGAGGGGACGATCGGATCAGGATCTCCCCTTAGAGGTTGTCGCCCGCCTTGATGGCGATTTTGTCAGTGATCAGGACTATCTCAGGGAGTTCGAAGAAAAACTCTATGGTTTTGGCATGCGATCGAACCTCCAGGAAGAATCCAATCGACCCTTTCAGGAAAAACGCTCCCCCACCCGAAGGTCCGCCCTGAGGCTCAGCCGTGATGGAGAATCCTATGCACTTCAAGGCATTGCCAGTTATTACCAGCAAGTTGAAAATCCCGAAACCAAAGATTTGATGGAGCAACCCGTCGGAGGCCTGAACTTTAACCTGCTCCCGAAACAGTTCATGGGGTGGCCGGCATTTTTTAATCTGGAAACGGATTATAACTATGTTTGGAGCGATGAGGCCAACAGGGGACATGAACTCGCACTTTCTCCCCAGGTGAACTTTCCCTTCTGGCTCGGCCCCTATGTGGAATTTGAGCCCTCTTTTCGATATACCTACAAGTCCCAGTGGGTCGATAACAACCAGGGCGAAGGCAGCCGGCAACATCAATCACTTTATGAAGCCGGCGCCCGGCTGGGAACCAACGCCGAAAAATTCTACGATGTGTCCTGGGGCAATGCCAAAAGATTACGACACAAGGTTTCCCCAACCCTTTATTACACCTATCAGGGTTACAACAACAACGGTGAAGGATCACCCTGGTTCAGTCCCATCGATCAGGACGACTATGGAACACCCTGGTACCTCACCTTTGATGAGGATGGGGAAAACAAAAACAGGAATCGGGTAACATTTTCCCTTGAGAATTTCCTGGATGCACGAATGGAGGACAAAAAAGGGAATGTGACCTACAATCAATGGACTACTTTTCGGCTATATCAGGGCTATGATCTTCATGAAGAAAACGATGACGGTAAAAACGAACCCTTCACCCCCCTGATGGCGGAATTGATCGTAACACCTTTTCCATCACTGGACCTCAGAGGCAGCACGGGGTGGGATTACTATGAGAAAACCTTTTCACGAACGACACTTTCCGGAGAACTCTCCGTTCCAAGATACGGCGGCAGAATCGACTACTACGAAATCAATTATCAACACTACCCATATGTGGAAGATGGACAAACCAACATCAATTTCCGCACTAATATAAATCTGGCCTATGGATTTTCAGTGGGCGGATCGCTTCAAAGAGATCTGGATGTGGAAAAAAATATTTCCAGCGCCGGATGGCTGGGCTACCAGGGACAATGCTGGGGCATTCGATTCGGAGCAGGAAAAGAGAGCGGCGACACCACCATTATCGTGGCCGTTCGCCTGGTGGGATTGGGATCCGCGGGAAGCTGGTAAATGACGCTTTCCAAAGGGCGTAATCAGCAGGTCTCGGATCTATCGGGCTTTCCCACTTGACAAACGGAGATACTTGAAATAATTTCTGCCATGTTCCATGAAATGCCGTTAAAAAAGCGGTTCGCATGTTTTCATCTTACGGTTTCGCTAAAATGAGATGTTTTTAATTATTTATTATGGAGGACCCCCCCATGCAGGAAATTGTTACACCCAAAAGATTACCAGAAGATATTGCCTCATATTTGTCAAAATTTGATTTAAATGCCTGTTTTACCTGCGGCACCTGCACCAACGGCTGCCCCGTCACGGGAACCCCCGGCATGGAAGGCTGGGATACGCGAAAAGTCATCAGAATGCTGGCATTAGGCCTGCTGGATGAAGTGGTGGAATCCAAATTCCCGTGGGTATGCACCGGTTGCGGCCGTTGCGCATTCGCTTGCCCTATGGGCATCGATATCCCTTATGTCATGTTGCATATGAAACATTTGCGGCCCAGGGACGAGGTCCCGGGCATTCTTCACAAAGGGGCGGAGAACAACTTCACTACCGGAAACAATATGGCCATTCCCCAGGAAGATTATTTTTTCCTGCTGTCCGACATGGGCGTGGAGATGGCGGAAGAGGAATACCCCGGATTCTATGTGCCCGTTGATAAGGATGACGCGGACATCCTTTTTTTCCCAAATTCCAAAGAGGTGTTTGCCGACAATGAGGATATGAAGTGGTGGTGGAAAATATTTTATGCGGCGAGGGAAAACTGGACCGTTCCTTCCAAAGACTGGGAATCGGTGGATTGGGGTCTTTTTACCGGTAATTACGACTACATTAAGGCGTTTGCCCAACGCAAAATCGACTTTATGAAAGAACACCGCATCAAGCGCATGATCATGCCCGACTGCGGTGGCGGCTCCTATGGTTGTCGCGTGGGAATGAAAACGTGTCTTGAGGAAAGTCCCGAAAATAAGATTGAATATATCTACCTCTATGACTACCTGATAGAACTCATTAAATCGGGAAGAATTAAAATTGATAAAAGCGTAAATGAGGGGAAAATTTTCACATGGCATGATTCCTGTAAGCACGGCAGGGAACTTGAGCGTCACTTCGGCAAGGGCTATTACGAGGAACCCCGATGGATCATCGAGCAGTGCGTGGATAATTTTGTGGATATGGAGCCGAATCGCGCCAACGCATTTTGCTGTGGCGCGGGGGGCGGCATGTGGCCCGGCCCCTATGAGGATGAAGCAGCCTTTCAGGGCCGGAAAAAATATGAAGGCATCAAAAACAGCGGCGCCAACGTGATGCTCACCGCCTGTTCCAACTGCCATGATCAACTAATGAAGCGCGTTCCCAAATATTACCCGGATTATCCCTACGAAGTGAAATACATCTGGGAGCTGGTTGCCGATTCTCTCATCCTGGAGCCGTGGACGGAGGAGGAAATTGCTAAGGGAGATGCCGAGGGAAAAGCCCAGTGGGAAGCCTTGGGTGTGGATCTTGATCAGGAATGGTAAACATATGATGGTTCGCTAAACAGCAGCACCGGCCCCAACAACGATCTTCCTGGGGCCGTGTGTTGCATCAAAGCTCCTTACGTTTTTCCGGTCAACACCGCAGTACGACCAAAACGAATTTTGTACCGATCTTCCAGAATCAGGCCTGAGTTCCGGGCCATGGCAATACTTTTGTCAAACTCACGCCTGGAAACATGAAAAGGCGGCTCGATCATCATAAATCGACCTCCAACATCGAGATTTTCCGCCACCTGGGCCAT
Source organism: Desulfatiglandales bacterium (assembly GCA_963664475.2). Lineage (GTDB taxonomy): Bacteria > Desulfobacterota > DSM-4660 > Desulfatiglandales > Desulfatiglandaceae > NaphS2. The sequence goes on along the minus strand of CAXXXE010000007.1, from coordinate 977,005 downwards.
CAATCTTGCCGGATCGCGGACTTCGTGTACCATATAAAAAGCCAGGATAAAATCCGCTTTCACATGCAGCGTCAGATCGTCGGGAAGCGCCAGATGGGTGTCAATGCGGTCGTCCATCCCTTGTTTTTTTGCTCTTTTCCTGACCACATCCAGCATTTTCCGCTGAATATCCACCGCCACCACACGACCACCCGCCCCAACCAGTCCGGCCAGCCCCATGGTGTTGAACCCCATGCCGCATCCCAGGTCCACCGCCGTCATTTCAGGTTTGACATATCTTCCGAACAGTTTTTCCGGATTGTGAGCCCAACGCCTCAATCGGTGGTCAAAGGTGTACGCCAGCCACCAGGGACAAACATGCGCATTCATTCTTTTCAATCCTCCTTCGATGGCAATTCGTCATCGGAATTACCTGCGGTTATCCGATAAAACATCGGACTTTCCAGTTTGACATATAGGACTGCTTGGAATAATTTCTGGCTGATTTCTAAAAATATACATATCATAGTTTTCGAAAAGGGGAAAATAACAAATGAGTGAAGCATACCGAAACATGTGGAAGGACCTGGGGCTGGATCTTGAGGCTCATGATATGCTGCTGGAAGTTCTGGGAAAGGGATACCAGGATATTTATCTGGCCCAGAAAGACCGTCCGGAAAGCATGGGGTATTTCGACTTTGTTCTCAGCGAAGTACACGGCCTGCGCATCAAGGAATTGATGGATGAAAAAGCGGCCGGCCGCAAGGTCATCGGTTCTTTCTGCGTCTTTGTGCCCGAGGAAATCGTGCGAGCCGCCGATGCCACACTGGTGGGGCTATGTACCGGGGCTGATTTTGCCACGGAAGAAGTTGAAAAGATTCTTCCACGAAACACCTGTTCCCTGATCAAATCCGCCTTCGGCTTCAAACTGGGAAAGGTGTGCCCCTATATTGAGTCAGCGGACATGATTGTGGGAGAAAACACCTGTGACGGCAAGAAAAAATCCTATGAAATACTGAAAGATCTGGTACCCAATCTCTATGTAATGGACCTGCCCCAAATGAAATCATCCGAGGGACGTGCGCTTCTTCGGGCCGAGTATTTCCGCTTCAAGGAGGCGGTGGAAAAACTGACTGGCGTAACCATCGATGCGAAAAGGCTTAAAAAAGGCATCGAAATCGTCAACAACAAACGGAAAGCCATTCACCGGCTCGCGTTGCTCAGGAAAGCGGATCCGGCCCCTGTCTCCGGCCTGGACGCGCTTCTGGCCAACCAGGTGTTTTTCTATGATGATCCGGTCCGATTTACGGATTCCGTCAACAAAATCTGTGATGAACTGGAACGCCGCATTGAAAAAATGGAAGGTCCCTTTCCCAAAGGCGCCCCCAGGATCCTCATGTCCGGCTGCCCCATGGCGGTCCCCAACTGGAAGCTGCCCTGGATCATCGAAACATCGGGAGCGGTAATCGTGGGCGAGGAGTCCTGCGTGGGGGAACGGGGAACGCGAAATATGACGGATGACGGCGGCAACACCATTGAAGAACTCATGGAAGCCATTGTTGACCGTCATTTCAAGGTCGATTGCGCCATTTTTACCCCCAACCCGGATCGGCTGGCCCATGTGGAAGAGATGTTCCGAGAATATAAAGCGGACGGCGTCATCCATTACGGGCTTCAGTTCTGCCAGCCCTATATTGCCGAATCCATGTCCGTTGAAAAGGCCCTTGAAGCAAAGGGGATTCCGACGCTGCGCATCGACACGGACTACGGCATGGAGGATGTGGGTCAGCTAAAGACCCGGGTGGAGGCCTTTATTGAAATGGTGAAACCGTAACCGGGGAATATACATGAGACACGCAGGCATCGACATCGGCTCCAGATCCATTGAAGTCGTGGTTGTGGAAAACGGGGAGGTCTTGATCCGCAGACAAACGGATACCGGTTTCGACCCCATGACCCAGGTCGGGGAAGTGCTTAACGGCATTGCGTTCGACAGGATCATGGCCACCGGTTACGGTCGTAACCTCTTTGAAATTGCCTTTGACGCCCCGACGGTAACTGAAATCAAAGCCTACGGAGTGGGGGTAAGTACCCTCATCCCAGAAGTCGGGACCATTCTGGACATCGGGGGACAAGACAGCAAGGCCATTGCCATGAACGGAAATGGGACCGTCAAAAAATTCGAAATGAATGACCGCTGTGCGGCGGGAACAGGCAAATTCCTGGAGATCATGGCCCGCACCCTGGGGTTTGAACTGGCGGAATTCGGCCCCGAAGCCCTGAAAGCCGATAAAGACCTGCACATCAACAGCATGTGTACCGTATTTGCGGAATCGGAAGTGACCTCCCTAGTGGCCAGAGGACAGGACAGACGCGCCATTGCCTTGGGGCTTCATCGCAGCGTGGTCCGCCGGGCCGTCGGAATGATCAAACGGGTCTCCTCACACGGTCCCATTGTTTTTGCCGGCGGGGTCGCCAATAACCCCTGCATGCGTCAATTGCTGGAAGAGACGTTAAACCAGGAAGTTTTCATACCGGAAAATCCGCAGATGATGGGCGCCTTGGGCGCTGCGCTGTTGTCCGGCCGAACGGCATCCTCAAATTGAAAACAAACCGGAGACCAGGCAATCAAAAATGGATCTTTACATTCATCGCGAGGCAAACTTTAAAAGATCTCTGGATACCCTCGCCAAGGGCGACAAAACCGCCGCCAGGGCGGCTCTTCGAGCGGAAGACATCATTAGAAGATTCGCTTCCGGCGATTACCATACCGTTGAAATCGTCAACCGGCGAACCAAACACGGTGAACTCAGGATCAACGGCTGCCGAAAATTCGATCTGGGAGGCGGATACCGGCTGGTTTGCATAAAACAGGGCGGCCATCTGGCTGCCGCCTATGTGGGGAGCCATGACGACTGCGACCGATGGATTGAAAACAACCGGGGCTTCGAATGCGAACTTCCCTCCCATAACAGTCTCCTATTTACGCTGGAAAGCCCGGCATCAACCCATCCATCCAATCCGGAAATTGAGACATGTGAACCGGATTACGATGATATTCTCATGGAACAAATTGATGAGAAGATCCTCAGACGCATTTTCACGGGACTTTGCGGCGAATCTTCATAGCCTTCCTGACAATTGGATATCCCAAAAAATAGCAGTTTCAAGGTCAACCAGCACTGTTTGACAAACCAATCTAAACCGCTTAAGCTCACCTTTCAGAAACATCCCTGCCGGACAAGACTTTTACGCACTTGGAAAGGGGTTTGGCTCTAACTTCGGCCACCCGGCAATGAATTGCGGGGCTATTACCTTATCGCCCCTACAGGGCTCTCACAGTCCCACAGGGAGGGCAGAAAATTGCCTGGGGTTTCTTAGCCCCAGGCGAATGGCCGAAATAACGACCAGGCCCGGCATTTTTATTAACAGGGTTGGTCAAGCTTGTTGTTTGTATTTATGGACGATAGCTGGTATTGTCATAGACTCATAAGCATACAAAAGGGAGGGAGCAGCATGTCCAAGTCAGAAAACGCCAAAAAAGCCGAGAAGAAAAAACCACAAAAAACCGCGAAGGAAAAAAAACTGGCCAAGCAGGAAAAGAAAAAGAACAAATAGCCCCGAAACAGCTTGTGTTTAAAATGACAACATGTCTCAAAGAATCGGCATATACATTTGCGAATGCGGTCCTAACATCAAAGATTCCGTGGACATCAAGGCGTTACTGGAAACCGCAAGGGTGCTGGAAGCCGTGGTGATCGCGGAATCTTTCGATTTTCTGTGTTCACCGGATGGAAAAAAGTTTCTGAAGGAAAACATTCAAGCCCACAAATTGTCGCGGGTCGTCATCGCAGGCTGTTCGCCATAGGAACATGAAGCCACATTTCGGGATGTCTTGAAGGCAGCAGGACTCAATCCTTTTCTCCTGCAGATGGCCAATATTCGGGAACAGTGTGCCTGGGTCATGACGAATAAGCGTAAGGCGACCCAAAAGAGGATGGCATTAATTTTTTTCGCATGTTGCGACCCGATGCCATTCAGATTCAAAAAAAATCTAAAAGGATGATGATCACCCATACCGATGTCTCGGGGGAACTGAAACAACAGGAATTCGATATGGTGGTTCTGGCAACGGCCATGGCGCATAATGAGGGAACAGAGAAAATAGCCGAGATCCTGGATGTAAAACTTGGGGAAGACGGTTTTTTGTAGGAGGCCGATGCCGAATTGAACCCTGTTTCCACCAATCAGGCCATGTGCGGGGGATGCGGCCTATGCGTCGCCGCCTGTCCGAGCGGCGCCATAAGGACCCATGAGCAGGCCCATATGGCCCGGCTGCTGCGTCGAAAATCCAAAACCGTTCCGGCCCATGGCGCCTGCGCTCACCTGGGCGGCATTGTGGGACTGGGCAATTTCCATACGGTTCAGGCGCTTCTGACGCGATCCTTTGTGGAAATCCCCACGGTGAAAAACCCGGGGGCCATTCTCCTGGGGGAACAGATGGCGAATTCAGAAAAGAGACCGGAACTTTCCGGTCTTTCCAACAAGGTCATGACGCTTAATCAGGTGATTCAATTGGACAGTTATATTCCGGGATGTCCGCCGCCCCTGAACTCATGGGCGAGGCCATAACTGATTGTTTAAAGGAGGTTATAAAATGGCCATTGAAATTCTGGATATGCTGGGGATAAAATGCCCGCAACCCGTCCTTAAAATTGCGGTAAAAGCCCCGGATATGAACCCCGGCGACATTCTCGAGGTATTGGGAGATTGCCCGACCTTTGAACGGGATGTGCGTGTATGGTGTGAACGGTTGGGGAAAACGTTCCTTTCCATCAGAGATGAGGGGAGCGGGAAAAAAAGGATACAGATCCGGTTCGAATGAACCGAGATTCTTGTTTGGAGAGCTTAGAGCGCACATTGTCAACGGCAACCCTGATAATATGGATTTTGCTACCATGGAAGCATCTTACAAAACCGTTTCCGAGCAGTTTTTAGAAGCAAAAAAGGCCCTCGAAGAAAGGGATCGGGAACTGGAAGCCATCAGCCTGGAAATGGCATTGGGGCTCTCGGAAGTTTTCGAAGCTTTGAAAAAGATTTCTTCAGGAGATCCCATGGTCAGAATCCCTGAAAATTCCAGCCTTGAATTGATTTCCAAATTGAAGGAACTTGTCAACAGGACCGCCGAAAATCTAGGCGAGATTGTAGATCTGTCCCACGAGTTTGCCATGGGGCTGGCCGAGCACTTCGATGTGATGCACCGTTTGACAAGGGGTGACCTGACGGCACGGGTTCGTGGAGAATCCACGGTGGAACTCCTGGAATCTCTTAAGCATGTAACCAATCAGATGATCAAAAGTGTTCATGAGGAAATCAAAGAACGCGCCAAAGCACAGGAGGCCATAAAACGGTCCGAGGAAAAATACCGCACCCTCATTGAAAATATCCAGGATGGCGTCTTTATTATTCAAGACAACAAATTTTTGTTTGCATCCGTTCTCATTGTGGATGATTCGAAAGAACAGCGGATGATTGCCACCGCTATTTTATCAAACCTTGGGTACCAGGTTGCCGCTGTTTCGTGTGGGGAGGAAGCGGTAGAATACATCAAGAAAAACCCCGTTGATTTGCTGGTACTCGATATGATTATGGGACCAGGCATGGATGGGCTGGAAACCTTCCGGGAAATCGTCAAATGGAAATCAGCACAAAAAGCCGTTATCGCAAGCGGATTTGCCGAAACATCAAGGGTGAAAGAGGCTCAGAGACTGGGCGCCGGGGAATATGTAAAAAAGCCCTATGCCATTGAAAAAATAGGGTTTGCCGTTAGAAAAGAACTGGATAAACCGATATCATGAATGATTTTACATTGACCACCACCTTATTCTTTGCAGCCCACTGGCTGATTGTCATCGGACTTTCCATTCGCGTCATCATGCGCCGGCGACCCGTGGGCGTATCCCTGGCATGGCTCACGGTCATCTTCAGCATCCCTTTTGCGGGCGCCCTTTTTTATTTTTTTATTGGCGAAAACCGCATCGGCGAGAAATATCTCGCCCGCGCTGCAAAAATCCATGATTTATACCGCGTCTGGCAGATAACGCTTCAGAAACGGGCTTCGCGGGAAAAGCCACCGGCGGGGCACCGAGAAATGAAAGCCATCCAGCTTCACGCCAAAACCGTGGCGGGTTTTCCGACCATGAGCGGCAACAAAATGCATCTCATGGACCATTTTGAGTCGGTTTTCACCGCCATCATCGAAGATGTGGATCGGGCAAGAAGCACCTGTCACCTGGAATTTTATATCTGGACCGTGGGCGGAAAAGCCGATGACGTGGCAAAATCGTTGATTCGGGCTGCGGGTCGCGGCGTGATCTGTCGGGTGCTGGTGGATGCCGTAGGCAGCAAAGACTTTCTCAGGAGCGAACTGGCCCAACAGCTTCGGGATGCAGGTGTTCAGGTTGTGGCATCTCTTCCGGTCGGTCCCCTGCGCTTACTGATGACAAGGGCGGACTTACGAAATCACCGGAAAATTGTTGTGATTGATGGAGAAATTGCCTATACGGGCAGTCAAAACCTGGTGGATCCGCGATTTTTCAAGCAGGACCAGGGCGTGGGTCAATGGATCGACGCCATGGTTCGCATGGAAGGCCCCAGCGTGGAAGCCCTGGCCGGAACCTTTATCGAGGACTGGGAGCTGGATACGGGTGAAGGCCTGAAAGCCCTTGAAGAAACGAGCGACATTCGGTCCATCGCCAAAAAAGGCGCCACACCGGTTCAGGTAGTCCCTTCGGGACCGGCCATCAGGCCGGAAATCATTCATCAACTCCTGCTGACCACCATCTACGGCGCCCGAGAAAAACTGGTCCTGACGACGCCCTATTTCGTACCCGACGATTCTCTCCTGACCGCCATTATTTCCGCGGCCCATCGCAGTGTTGACGTCACCATCGTGGTGCCCGCGGAAGTGGACTCCAGATTGGTCCATTACGCCAGTCGCTCTCTTTTTGACGACCTCATGAGTGCAGGGGTCACCATTGCAGCATTTAACGGAGGTCTGCTGCATACCAAATCCATCACGATAGACGATGAGATCTGCGTGTTCGGCACGGTCAATCTTGACATGCGCAGCCTCTGGCTTAACTTTGAAGTCTCTCTTTTTATATATGACCTGGCGTTTACAGAGCAGGTGAGGGATATGCAAATGAAGTATATCCGTAATTCAACCAAACTTGATCTGGAGAAATGGCGTGAACGTTCGATGGTTCAGCGATTTATGGAAAACGCGGCTCAACTTGTAGGGCCACTCCTATAAAAACAAAATAAGAAAGGAGAAAAAATTGGGAAACAAAAAAAGCATTCTTGAAAAAGGGGCACTGATTCAAAGGGATGGCGAAACCTACGCCATCGTACCGGACATCAAGGGCGGTCTTTGTACACCGGAAGTTCTGCGAAAAATCGCGGACATCTCTGAAAAATATGCACTGGCGGCCGTCAAACTCACCAGCGCCGCCAGAATTGCCCTCGTGGGCATCAAAGAAGAAGACATTGACGCCATCTGGGAAGAGCTGGGCATGAACTCCGCAAACCCGGTGGGGCTATGCGTTCGCAGCGTTAAACTCTGCCCGGGAACGACTTTCTGCAAAATGGGACTGCAGGACGCCGTGACCATGGGCATCAAACTGGACGAACTCTATTGCGGGATGCAGTTACCGAGCAAATTTAAAATGGGCGTTTCCGGCTGTCAGAATTGTTGTGCCGAGTCCTACATAAAGGATTTGGGCCTCATTGGCGCCAAAAAAGGATGGAAACTGGTGGTGGGCGGCAACGCCGCATCCAAGCCGGCCCTTGCGCAACTCGTGGCGGATGAATTATCAGATGATGAAGCATTGGCCGCAATCGATAAAATCATGAACTGGTATAAGGACTTTCCCAAAAAACAGCGGCTCACCAAAGTGATCGAAGACATGGGCCTTGAACAGTTCAAAACCGAAGTAGGCATTTAAGTTGAGAACCGCGGGGCTGCCACCCAAACATCCCGCAAATTACCACGATTCTCGTTATAAACGATGTTTATTTCAAGACGCTGTGCGAGCGGCATCCTGCCGCGACTTTTCGCGGCTGGAAAGCCGCTCCCACGGGGCTATCATTCCATAATGAGAAGTGCCGCAACCCTTATAAACGTATTGGCTTGCCTGTTTTTGCTTCACCTCACAGCGGGAGCGGTTCAAAAATCACATGCCCTCGCTTTGGAATCAGCGGGCGGTGTCACCTATCATGTCGACAACAATGGAAACGATGCAAACGAGGGGACATCGGACAGACCATGGAAAACCATCCACCATGCCGTGGAAACGGTCGTAGCGGGAGATACGGTGCTGATCAATCCCGGCGTCTATTCCGTATCGCGACAAATCAGCATCACCACATCCGGAACCGCTGAGAATCCCATTACATTCAAGGGTAATGGAACCGGTGTGGTAATTGATCTAACAGCATATGCCGGCCGAAACGGTCTGGAAATATTTTTCGCTGATTACATCATCATTGACAACCTGACAGTCTATGCATCCCTGGATTCCAACAGCCGGGGAATTCGGTTGACCCATGCCAAAGGCTGCATCCTTCGCAACAACACCGTATCGGGCGCAAATCATGCCAATCTCTTCTGCTCCATGAGCGACTATGTAACCTTTAAAAACAATGAGGCCTTTAATGGGGCCATCGGCATCTATGTGGCAGACAGCTCTGATTATCCCACCATTCAAAACAACCGGCTTCATCACAACACAGCCATCGGGCTTCATATGAACGGGGATATCAACTCGGGGGGAGACGGCACCATCTCTTACGCCATGGTGGACGGCAACTGGATCCACAATAACAATGCCACGGGAATAAACCTGGATGGCGTCACCAAGTCCACATTCCAAAACAACCTGATTTACGACAACAAATTCAGAGGGATCGCCTTTTTCCAACAGGACGGCGCCGTCCCCTCAAACGACAACGAAGCCTACCAGAATACCATCATCACGCCCGACGGCGCCTACTACGGAATCGGCCTCAACTACGGCGCCAACCGGAACAGTTTCTACAATAATATTATTTTGACGGAAGGATCCGTACCCAGTTTCTCTTCCACCAGCAGCACCAGCGAACTGAAAATCACATCAGACTACAATCTTCTGCCCAACCAGGGGCAAGTGGTCGAAACAAGCAACGGCCGGTTCCTCTTCAAAGAATGGCAATCCCTGGGTTACGATAATCATTCGGCCACCGGCGCCCTACTGGAAACCTTTCAAAACCCTGCCGGCAATAATTATCAATTGAAAGCGGAAAGTCCGGCCATTGACGCCGGCACACCCGCCCATTCCTGCACACCGGATATCATGGGAAACATCAGACCCTCCGGCACGGCGCCGGACATGGGCGCCTATGAATATGAATCCACAGTCGTTATCTACATTTCACCCGGCGGGCTATGTGGAAAGCACACACCCTGCTTTTCCAGCATCCAGGAAGGCCTTGATTGGGAGGAAGGAATCGCTTATACCCTGAAAGTGGAACAGGGCGCCTATAACGAGGACCTGGCCCTGAACAGCGACAAACACATCGACCTGGATGGAGGATGGGATGCCACATTCACGACAAGAACTTCATTTTCAAGCGTTAAATCCCTGAGGATTTTAAAAGGGGTCATTTCCGGATTGCGCCTGGTAATTCAGTAAATCTCGCCCTCACCGGCCCAGGTTAGAGAGCGTATTAAATCTACAAAACCGAAGCTCGCCGTCTCACCCTCACCTTCTGGGACAGAATCACGAGACCGTAAACAGCCAGCCCCAGTGAAAAAAAGTAATATTTCAAGGCCATATCCACGTGCAACAGGGCCGCAACGGCCCCCGGATGAAACAGGATGAAAGCCGCCCCAATGAGAAATGGAATTTCATACCACCGGTTGCGGGTCAAGCACCACCCCTGTGCAAAACACTCAAAAGCCGACATGCCTACGAGCGCCATCCCGAAAATCAAGAGCGCCTGGGGCAAACTGCTGATACCATACAGTATCAGATCCGGATTAAACACAAACATAAAGGCGATACAGCTGGTTCGGATATCATACAGAAACCCCTGTATGCCGGTGGGGATGGGGTCGGATTCCGCAATGGCGGAGGCCGCATAGGCGGCAAGGCCCACCGGCGGCGTATCATCGGCCAATATCCCGAAATAGAAACAGAACAGATGGGCTGCCATCAGGGGAACAACAAGACCGTAGAGCCCTCCCACCTCGACGATGATCGGCGCGGTCAGGGACGCCATGACAATATAGGTGGCGGTTGTGGGCAGGCCCATGCCGATCATGAGACTTGCAAACGCCGAAATAAGCAGCAGCAGGAAGATGTTTCCTCCGGAGAGATATTCAACGATACCGGCGATCATCCCACCGATCCCCATGTTGACCACCCCCACGATGATGCCCGCACAGGCGCAGGCAAGGGCCACGGACATCATATTCCGGGAACCCTGCACAAAACCGCCCAGAATAATGCCGAGGCTATTCCCCATGGCGTTTTTGACGCTTTTTTGTTCCAATATGGCCTTTTTAATTTCCTGATAAAAAATGATTGGAAAAAGGAGCAGAATCGACTTAAAAGCCGCCATTTCGGGAGAGTGCCGCTGCCAGATCAGTTCATACAACAGCATTCCAATGGGAATCAAATAGTGGATGCCGCCCTTGAGGGTACGAAAAAATCGAGGAATATCGGGCGGCGAAAGGCCCTTGATCCCCAGCTTGGAAGCCTCCAGATGGGTAATGCAGAACAGCCCGAAATAGGAGGCAAATGCCGGAATAGCGGCCGCTTTCACCACCTCCAGATAGGGGACATTCACATATTCGGCGATAATAAAGGCGGCAGCCCCCATGATGGGCGGCATCAATTGACCGTCCGTACTGGCCGCAACTTCAATGGCCGCGGCTTTTTTCGCGGGGTAACCGATTTTTTTCATCAATGGAATGGTAAACGGTCCGGTGGTCACGATATTCGCGATGCTGGACCCGGACACAAGACCCGTTGCCCCGCTGGCCATCACCGCCGCCTTTGCGGCGCCACCCTTGTATCGGCCCAGTAAGGCCAGGGCAAGGCGGGTAAAAAAACGCCCGGCGCCGGCCTTGTCCAGAAGGGCGCCCAGCAGCACGAAAAGGTATACGATGGAACATGACACGCCCAGCGGAATGCCGTAGATGCCTTCGGTTGAAAGTGAAATATTGCTCAGATAACGGCTCAGGGAAACGCCCTTGAAGGCCAGAAATTCGGGCATATGGGGGCCCGAAAAGGCGTAACCGGTGAATAACAGGGCGATGACGGGAAGTGCCGGACCGATGATCCGCCGGGTGGCTTCGAGCAGTAAAATGACCAGGATGCTCCCCATCATCAGGTCCAGAACAGTCGGGATGCCGGCTCTCATGGCGATCCCCTGATAGTCCAGAACCATATAAAGCGCCGCCAAAGCGCCGGATACGGCCAATCCGCAATCCACTGCCGGAATCCGATCCCTGACCGAAAGGAAAGCACAAAATTTGACGGGTTTCCGAATACACGGATTTACCAGGAAGAGAAGCGCCATAGCAAAAGCGAGATGAATGGCCCGTTCCTTGGTGCTGTCAATAATGAGGAAGCAGGGAAGCGATAATTGAAAAAGCGCCCATAGAATAGCAATACCGGAAACCAGCCAGGCTTCAAAAGGGCGTAAGTCCCGAATAAACCCACTTTCCGTTTTCAATAATTCTTCAGCGGATTTTCCTTTGAACATTGCCCTTCAGTTTCCGTCGGAGCATTAGATAGCCGCCGACGACAAAAAACAGACCCGCAATGAACACCGGGTTGTTAGCGCTGTTCATACCGTATGCCACACCGGAAACCCCCAGGATGCAACTGAGGGTCGCAATGATTTTATCCTTTTTTGTTTTCATAACGAGCCAAGACGCTTAATTATATGCCCGAGGCGCCGGCCACCTTTGGTTTGCTCGAAGACCGAGGTCGCCTTCCGGCAGGTTTACGTGTCCCCGACCCCCGCTGCAAAGGTCTTTTTGCCGACGATGAGGCACCCTTTTTTTTCCCGGCATAAGGCTTTTTTTGCGAGACCCGTCTCTTTGGCGGCGGCGATAAGGCCAACAGGGCCTCATCCGGCTGCTCACAAACCAGGGATGTTCCCAGGAATTCCTCAATGGCGGGAATATAAAAGGAATCATCCTCACAGGCAAAACTCACCGAAATCCCGGAAGCCCCGGCTCGGCCCGTACGACCGATACGATGCACGTAATCCTCCGGGTCCTGGGGCAAAGTGAAATTGATCACATGGCTGATGCCCTCCACATGCAACCCGCGCGCCGCCACATCCGTCGCCACCAACACGCGAACATGCCCGTTACGAAAGTTCTCAAGTGTCTTGACCCGCTTGTTTTGGGGGACTTCACCGGACAGGATCGCACAATTGATCCGGTAGCGCTGCAAACGCTCGGACAGGCGGCGTGTTTGATCCCGGCGATTGACAAACACCAGTACCCGCTCCAGTTTCTGCCCGACAATCAGGTTTAATAAAAGCGCGAATTTTTCATCCGCCGTCACGATATAAACCATTTGTTTGACCGATTCAGCCGCCACATGCTCGGGTTCAATCTCGACATGAACCGGATTTCGGGTCCACTGCTCGGCCAATCGTTCCACCTCGGGCTTCAGGGTGGCACTGAAAAACATGGTTTGGCGCTCGTTTTTATGGGGAGTGCTATGGACAATTTTGCGGATATCCGGAATAAACCCCATATCGAGCATGCGATCGGCCTCATCGATTACCAGGATTTCGACTTTATTCAGGTGAAGAATTTTCTGCCTTTGAAAATCAAGCAAACGGCCCGGCGTAGCGACCATGATATCAATGGGGCTTTTCAGCAGCACCTGTTTTTGTTGATCGTATTGCATGCCGCCCAGTATGGACTGAACGCGAACATGGGTATATTTTCCGATGCCACGAGCGTCTTTTTCAATTTGCAGCACCAGTTCCCGCGTGGGCGCCATAATCAAAACCCGGGGCGCTCCCCGCAACCGTTTTCCTTTAATGGGATTCTTTAAGAGATGCGCATAGATGTTGATTAAAAAAGCAGCGCTCTTTCCGGTACCCGTCTGTGCCTTTCCAGTGACATCCGATCCGGATAAAGCCTTTGGAAGGATCTCAGCCTGGACCGGCGTGCAATATTCAAAACCCAGATCCAAAATGGCGTGCATAATACTTGCCGGCAGTCCCAGGTCGTGAAAACGATACTTTCCTTCTACCTCTGGAACCACGAATTGGGAAGTCTCCCAGGAAGGCCCAGGGACACTTTTTTGGGAAGGCTCGGATATGGGTTTTTCAGAGGTATCTTTCCCTGCCGCTGGTAAGACTTCTGCCAAAGGCCTTGCAAAAACAGGCGAAACAGGCATAGGTTTGTCCGGGGTCGTTATTTGGAGCGGTGGTGTTGAAAACGTTTTTTGTACGGACGATTTTTTGAGAACAGTGTTTTTTAGGAAGGCACGAACTTCTTGAAATAAATGTTTAATCAACGATTTTCCTTTCACACGAATACCCTGATACAGGTAAGGCATACAGCTGTTTAATCTAGAGCGGCAAGCCGCGGTTTTAAATTTTAAGTTTTAAGCCCTTCCGTCAGACTTGATTTGCCAAGGAGGGAAGAATGTGGTTCCACGGCGATTCGAACCGATCGCCCAAAGCCACCGGCGTTTAACCAGGATGGAACCACATAGATGATTTAAAAGATTTGCCGACCGTAGGCGTCTAGTCATTCACCATGGATGCCACACTATCCTGCGAATCGTCCGACTCCAAATCCATCATTTTCTCTTTCAGCAAAGCGCCCAGGTTGGAAGTGGCCTTTTCCTGATTGTTCACATAATTGGTATAAACCTTTTTCTCGGGACTTTCTTGAAGTTTTCGAATGGAAAGGCCGATTCTTTTGTCCTTCTGGGAAACATTCACGACCTCGGCATCCAGCTCATCACCCACCTGAAAATCCTTCAAGTCCTTTGTCCCCTGCTGGGTCTTGGGAAGCTGGGAAACATGGATCAACCCTTCAATACCTTCCTCCAGCTCCACAAAGAGGCCGAAATCGGTAATATTGGTGACCTTGCCCGAAACCCGGGTACCGGGTTTATACTTCTCGGGAATTTCATTCCATGGATCGGGTGTTAAATGTTTGATCCCGAGAGAAAAATGCTCATTCTCTTTATCGATCCGTAAAATCACAGCCCTGACGTCGTCACCCTTCTTATAAAGCTCAGAAGGATGTTTGATCTGCTTGGTCCAGGAGATATCGGAAATATGCACAAGACCATCAATGCCCTTGTCAATCCCCACAAAAACACCGAAATCCGTAATATTCTTGATCTTGCCCTCGATAATGGCGCCGATTGGATATTCCTCGGTGATGACGTCCCAGGGATTCGGTTCAAGCTGCTTGACGCTCAAGGAAATGCGTTTTTTGGCCACATCCATGCTCAACACCATGGTTTCGACCATATCACCCACACGAAAAAGCTCCGAAGGATGCATCACTTTCCGGGTCCAACTCATCTCGGAAATATGGACAAGACCTTCAACCCCTTCTTCCAGTTCCACAAAGGCGCCATACTTTTTCAGCGTCGCGATGCGTCCCGGAACCTGAGCGCCCACGGGATATTTCTCTTCTATCCCCGTCCATGGGTCGGAAGTCAATTGCTTGATGCCAAGCGAAACCCTTTCCTTTTCCCGATCAAAGCTCAATACCTTTACCTTGATCGTGTCGCCGATCTGGTACAGTTCGGACGGATGACCGGTCTTACTCCAGGCGATGTTGGTCACATGCACCAGGCCGTCAATGCCCCCCAAATCAATAAACAGACCATAATCGGTAATATTGGTGACCGCGCCCTCGACCACGACGCCCTCTTCAAGGTTTTCAAGGACTTTTTCCCGCAGAGCCGCTCGCTCCACTTCCAGAACAGCCCGTCTTGACAAGACGATATTTCCCTGGCGCCGCTCATACTTGATAATCTTGAAATCATGCTCAACACCCACCAGAACATCCAGATCCTTCACCGGTCTGAGATCCGCCTGGGAGCCGGGCAAAAAGGCCTGAAGACCCACATCCACCGAAAGGCCTCCCTTTACCCTGGAAATAATTTTACCTTTGATGGTTTCATTATCCTTGTAAGCCTTTTCAATATCGTCCCATATCTTGACGCGTGCAGCCTTTTCCTTGGAAAGAACGATGTTGCCATCTTTGTCCTCTTTGCGTACCAGAAGGACTTCCACGGTATCGCCCACCCGGGCGATGAGATTCCCTTCGAGATCTTTAAATTCGTTGATGCGGATCTGTCCTTCCGATTTGTATCCAATGTCAACCAAAACGAATTCATTGTCGATTTGGACAATTTCCCCGTTGACGATTTTACCTTCTTGAATACTCTTCAGACTTTCTTCGAACATCTCCATGAAGGAACGTTCATCCTCGGCTTCGCTTCCGCTTTCGCTGGAATCATTCGCCAATTCCTCTGTAATACCATCTGAATTCGCCCAAATGGCGGCATTTGTGTTTTCGGTTTCTAACGACCCACTTTCGGACATTTCGTATGTTCCTTTACTCATCAACTTGCGTACCCCCCGGTTTAATTAAGATTTTTGATTTTCATCAAACAATCAGCCAAAAAACAAGGGCATCCCGTGTCAACGCACCAAGATGCCCCTCATCAATCGTTCCAAAATTCCAATTCTAAAGGTTTTCGACCCGTTGCAACAATTTTGCCACGGATCTTGGGTTATTGTCTTCGACGTCAAATCACACTCAGCCACCTTCATCAACGTTGATTTCAGGTGGGCGGGATGGTGAAGCGGCAAAAAGGCGAGGCCCCTCCACGTTCAATAAATTAAAAAAGGTTTATTCCTCAGACTCAACAACACAATACAATTTAACCATATGGATTTAAATGTCAACCAAAAACCATCCTTTTCGCAAGGCTTTTCTGGAAATTACCATCATTTCATTCGGGCTCTTTTCTTCTTGCGTTATGGGTCCGGATGGTTATTGTGGTGTTGTACCGTAAGGTGGCGCGGTTTTTTTCATTTTGAAAAAAACGGCAACGCCAAAAAACTATTAGAGCCAGATACACTATAAATAACAAGGTGTAAAGCAATAAATAAAAAATGCCAAAAAAACAACATACTTTTTTTGCCACATGTCCTAAGGGTATCGATGAAGTCCTTTACCATGAAATTCTTTCGATGGGCATCTCACACGTAAAGCAGACCCGTTCAGGGGTTTATTTCAAAGGCGAGCTTCAGGCCGCCTATAAAGTCTGTCTCTGGTCCCGTCTTGCCAACCGCGTTCTTCTCCCTCTGGCCCGTTTCGAAGCAAAAACGCCCGATGAGCTCTATACAAAAGCCCGCGAATCGGTACAATGGCATGACCACCTGCAGGTAAGTGATGCCATTGCCGTTGATTTTACCGCCAACCACGCCAACAGTTTTCATTCTCATTATGCGGCCCTTCGTGTTAAAGATGCCATTGCCGACCAGTTTCGCAAACAATATGGATCCCGCCCATCCGTTGACAAGGAAAATCCCGATGTTCGCATCAATGTCTTTATGAAGGGAGACCTGGCTCAGGTTTCTCTGGACTTGAGCGGCGACAGTCTCCATAAACGTGGCTATCGCCTGGAGGGGGGCAAAGCGCCCCTAAAGGAAAATCTGGCCGCCGCTATTTTAGTCCGCGCAAATTGGCCTGAATTGGCCCGAACCGGCGCCCCTCTCGTGGATCCCCTGTGCGGATCGGGAACCCTTCTCATTGAAGGGGCGCTCATGGCCATGGACAGGGCGCCGGGGCTTTCGAGATCTACCTTTGGTTTTACAAAATGGAAACAGCATGACCCCGCGGCCTGGCATGCCCTGTTGGCGGAAGCAACGGCGAGAGCGGAAAAAGGGATTCAAAGCATTACCGGAAATTTTTTCGGTTTTGATGCGGATCGAGAGATCATTGCCCAGGCAAAAGCCAACGCGATCCGTGCAGGGGTTGACAAGGTAATTGCGTTTGAGGTTCGGGAACTTAAAACTCTTAGGGCGCCGGAGACAAAGATTCCGGGATTGCTCATTGCCAATCCGCCCTACGGCGAACGGATGGGCAGAACAGCAAACCTTGAAAATTTGTACAAAACCCTTGGGAATCAACTGAAGCAGCACTATAAAGGCTGGTCGGCGGCGGTATTTACCGCTTATCCGGACCTGGCCAAAAAAATGGGCATCCGATCCAATAAAAAATACCACTTCTTTAATGGTCCCATTCCCTGCAAACTCCTCAAGTTTGATATTGAGGACAAATGGGTCATGCACGAAAGGTTGCCCGGTCGCCCGTTGTCTCAAACCAAGGCACCGATTGCGTTGGATACGGCTTCCGAAATGTTTCAAAACCGGCTTAAAAAGAATCTGAGAATCCTTGGAAAATGGGCGCGCAAGGAAGGCATCACCTGCTATCGGCTCTACGATGCGGACATGCCCGAATATGCCGTGGCCATCGATGTTTATCAAGACCATCTTCATGTTCAGGAATACAGGGCGCCTGCCAGTGTTTCGCCTGAAAAAACAAAAAAACGGTTGAAACAGGTCCTGACCGTTTTGCCCGCGGTATTCCCCATACCGCCTGAAAAAATCATTTTCAAGTTGAGAGAAAAGAAAAAGGGCGACACGCAATATGAGCGGTTTGATTCCCGAGGTCATTTTTTTGAAATCAGAGAAAACAGTCTGAGATTTCTGGTAAACCTGACCGACTACCTGGATACCGGTCTGTTCCTGGATCAGAGACTTTTGCGCCAAAGGGTAAGAGAGCAGGCTTGGGGAAAAAGCGTATTGAACCTGTTTTGTTACACCGCAACAGCTACGGTCTACGCTGCTTCGGGCGGCGCCGCCACCACCAGGAGCGTGGATATGAGCAAGACCTACCTTGGCTGGGCAAGGAAGAACCTGGGCCTCAACCATTACGATAACGCCAACCACCAGTTGGTGCAAGCCGACTGCCTGGAATGGATTGCCGCCTGCAAAGAGAAATACGACCTGATTTATCTGGATCCCCCCACCTTTTCCAATTCCAAACGCATGAAAACCGCCTTTGATATCCAACGGGATCATCTGTACCTGTTGACCCAAACCCTGCGCCTTCTGGCCCCTGACGGTATCCTGATATTTTCCTGCAACCATCGGAAGTTCAAACTGGCCCCTGAAGCCCTGGCACGATGGGACGTTAAGGATATCACCCGGCCCACTATTCCGAGGGATTTTCAAAGAAACCAACGCATCCACAATGCTTTTGAGATCAGGGAACGAATCTGAAAACCAGCAAAAAGTTCTTATAGAACCGCGGAAAAATTGGATTGTCGCCTCACCCATAATGTGCTATGAGTAGCTCGATTTATAATAAATCCTCATAACAGAGAAAACAAATGACTGATCATGAAACATTTCTTCGGGATGCCGGGGAAAGCCTCAACGAAATCGTCAAACCCTATCAGGTGGAAATCAATCGACGACAGCGGATGGCTGATTTCATCAAAACCTGCATGCGCTGCACAGACAGAAATGACTTTCTTCAACTGGATGAACTGTTAAAAACCAAAATGGCCCGTGATATCCTGGAAGAAGCAGGTCTCGATGAAAGCGGCCGTATTTTCCAAAACCTGAGCGAATACACCAACGAGCAGGTGGATCGCTACCGGATGGAATTCATTGAAGATCTCACGGACCGGGCACGGGAAGCCGACCTTGAAATGACCATCGACTTTCCCCGGTTCCATTCACTGAAGGGCATCGAGGGAGAAATTGATTTTTCCAGTCGCACAACCACCATCAACGGGAAACGCCTCAAATCCATTGATCCCAGACGCATTGTAACGGCCCTGCTCCGTTTAAAAAAACAGCTCTATGACCGCCCCTATGACCCCCGGACCTTCATTGACGGCCTGTTTGCCATCTATAATGAGATTCTGAACAAGGAAAAACTGCCGCCGGGCACCAAGATCCCGGCTCAGCGTCTTTATCTGGATTATGTGATTTCCCTGCAAAATAAATCCTTTTTTCAGAACATGGACAAGGGCAAATTCCGGGGGTACAGCGGCGACCAGTTCAATGTGGACCTGTGGCGCTATTTTCAGGCGGGCATCGAAGGAACATCCAGCGGCCATGTGCTTAGAACGACGCCGGGAAGAATCAGCGCTCTGTGGCTCATTGACAGCGATGGCGAAAAACGCCGCATCAGCGGCATATCATTCGAGGAGAAAGAAGCCTGATGACCCCACAACAGATGGATCAGTTAAAGCCTTTCGAGGCTCGGGCCATTATCGAGGAACTGAGAAAAGGCAGCGTTCCCGCGGATTACGTACCGTTTTTTACGGTGGGACGGGAAAACTGGCTCACCTTTATCGAGGATGACCTGGACAACTACATCGCCGAAGGCGGCGCGAAGGTCCGTTTTCTGAGCGGCGATTACGGGGACGGAAAAACCCATTTCATGTCCGTGATCCGCCACCTGGCCCTTCAAAAGGGTTTTGCTGTCTCCTTTGTGGTCTTAACCCGGGAGGTCCCTATCCACAAATTCGAAGCGGTTTATCAGGCCATTGTGAAACAGCTCCGCGGTCGATTCGAAGGAATCGGCATCCACCCTCTGTTGGACGACTATGTGACTGAAGCGGTGAAAGGTTTGACGCTTGAAGACGGTTCCTCCGCTTTGGAAAAGCTGGCAGGTCTCTCGGACGAAATTCGCGCCCTTCCCGGCATGGACATCAATTTCGCCAACGGAATCATCGCCCTGTTGAACAACCGCTTGCAGCCCCTTTCGGAAGGAGAATCCCGGGAAGAGCGGGACAACGCCCGCGAGGCGCTCTATCTCTGGTTTGAAGGTGGAAAGGTGGCCAAAAAAGATCTCAAGCCCTTTCATATCTTTGAGGTCGTCAACAAGAGCAACAGTAAAAACTTTCTGAATGCACTGGTGGCTTTTCTGCGCTTTGGGGGATATCAGGGATTGATCCTTCTCATGGATGAGCTGGAAACCGTAATCAGCCAGGGCAAGTCCATTCGCGGGGCAGCCTATGAGAACGTCAGACTGCTCATCGATAATACGGAGCAGGCGGGCTTTCTCCACATCTTTTTTTCCATCATCCCTGATATTCTGGAATCGGAAAAGGGATTCAAGTCCTATGACGCCCTTTGGAGTCGGGTCAGATCCATCGGTGAAAACAAACGGCTCAACTATCGCGGGGTCCTCATCGACCTTCATCGAACTCCGCTAAAAACCGGAGAACTGACGGCCCTGGGCAAAACCCTTCGAACCATCCATGGCATCTCTTACCGATGGGATGCGGAAGGTCGTATCCCGGACAATCTCCTTGCGGATATCTGCAAAAACCAGAAAAAAATGGGTGTTTTGAGTGAAGTGCGGCTTTTCGTAAAACAGGTGATCCGCATCCTGGACATGGGGGAACAGGGCGATGACGCCATGGATGATTTGGACCTCACAGCCCAAATGGTTCAAAGCCAGGACGAAATGGAAAGAGAGAAAGTGGAACACCTGGAACCCAAATGGGATGCCTAAGTGGACCTTCAATCTTTAAAAAACACACTCCAACAGGAACGTAACTTCACCCTCAGGCGAGCCGTTGAACGTCTGCGGGAAGGGATATTCGATCCCTTTGCGATCCGATGGCTCACAGCCCGGGAAGACAATCTGGCTCAAGCCTTTGAGCGGGGGTTTGCCTCCCCCAGGGACAATTTTTTCCCCCATCTTTGCATCCGCGGCAATTACGGGCAGGGGAAAAGCCACTCCCTGGCCTATCTTCAGGAAAAAGCACTGAAGGAGGGGTTTGCAACCAGCATGATCAACCTCGATCCCCGGGAGGTCCCCTTTCACGATTTCAGACGCGTATACCGAGAACTCCTGGCCCAAATTCGCTTTCCGGACCATGAGGGAACATTTTTTTCAAAATGGAAATCCTGGTCCGAAGATTACGCTGCAGGGCCGACACACCGGTCAACCCCTACGACACGGGCCAAAGACAATGGGAACCGAATCCAGGAAGCATTTCCGGATGAAATGCCGCACTTTTTCAAGGCCATGTTGACGGCCGCGACCAACAAAACCATTCCCCTTTCCGACAAACAGAAGGCGCTCAAAAAACACCGGAAATACCGTCCCAGGGAGATGCCATGGCTTCTCAAACGGGCGTTGTCGGGCAATATGGTTCCGGCATATCATCTGAGAAATGTCTGTAAATACCGAGGCGTTGAATTTTACAGGGACGGCCCCCTAAAATGCACGGACCCCCATGACTACCTCACGCAACTAATCTGCCTGGCAACCCTTTTTATACACATGGGATACAAGGGGTGGGTGGTTCTTTTTGACGAAGGTGAATCCATTGCGCAAACCCGGGTGACCTGTAGATCCAAAAGCTATCAATTCCTTCACCGGTTATTTCTTGACAACCGCCCGCTTGCGGGACTTTATCCGATCTTTGCTTTTACCGACGATTTTTTCTTTCGCCTCAAAGGGGAAGCCTACGATCGGATTCGGGTCACCAAAAAAGGGGAATTTCCCTGCTTTGACATAAACTACGCCCATGCATGGGAAAACCTGGCGATTCACCAACTCCACGATTTGTCCGAAAAAGAATGGGATGATTTAACCCGGAAACTCCTTTTGCTTCACATGGCAGCCTATGCATGGGTCCCCGAAAATGGCCGCATTCAAGAGGAAATGGAAACGGTTCCGGCACAAACCCTCAACCGGGAAACCCGCGCAAGGATGCAATCCCTGGTCAACCAACTGGATATGGCCCACCAGGAACAGGTGCTGCGCCGGACATAGACCCGGCCATTTAAAAAACTCTATTGGATTCGCCACTCCTCAAGCTTCCGAACACCTTTCGCGCCTTTTACGGGGCCTTTCCGTCGCTCTTCCCCTTTCAGGTTCAGGCCATTGAACCGATCCTTCAGGGCAAAGACCTGATCCTTCAGTCCGGAACCGGTTCCGGCAAAACCGAAGCGGTTCTGGCCCCCTGCCTTGAACGGATTTCCATGTCCAACGGCATGGACCGCCTGGTTTACGTGGTGCCCACCCGCGCCCTGGCCTTTGATCTGAAACGCCGATTTGCCCCCATCATCACCCCGCGCCTGGGACTGGGGCTGGGGGTCCGTACCGGCGACATCAAAAGATCCGGCGGCAGAACCCCACACATCATGATCACCACGCCCGAATCCCTGGACGTACTTCTGGGGAGCCGGAATCCCGAACTCAGGGCATTTGCTTCCCGGGTGCGCATGGCCATCATCGACGAAGTCCATCCCCTGGTACACCAGTATCGGGGGCGTCACCTGGCCCTGGTGCTGAAACGGCTTGAACGCCGAACCGCCGGGCCCCTGCAAAAAATCGCCCTGTCCGCCACCATTGCCGATATGGGATCCATCGCCCGATTTTTTGATTTTTCACCCACCACGATTCACATTTCCGAAGATGTGCGCAAGGAAATTGTGCCCCACCTGGTTCACCTCAAAAACGAAGCGGAAGAACTCACAGCTCTTTTTGACGACCTCTACCGTTCATTCGGATACCGAAAAATTCTGCTTTTTGCCAACAGCCGCAGCGCCTGCGACCGGTTGTTTGCCCTGCTGGGTCAACAGGGGCGTTTCAGTGGGGCCGTAGGCCTTCACTATTCCAATCTCAAACCCAGGGAGCGACGGGCGGTTGAACGGAACTTTCGCAAAAACCCCCATGCCCTGTGCGTGGCCACCAGCACCCTCGAACTGGGAATCGATGTGGGCGATGTGGATGCGGTGGTGTTGTATGAACCCCCGGACTCGGTTTCCGCCTTTCTGCAACGTATCGGCCGCGCCAACCGGCGGGTTCAAAAAACATTTTTCTGGGGCATCTGCCGAGGCGCAAAAGCCGGTGAACAGTTGACCCGTTTCTTAGGCCTTCTCGCCCTGGCGGAACGGGGAGCGGTGGAAAGGCCCCTGCCGCGAAAACTGCACAGCGTTCTGGGCCAGCAGGTCGTCAGTTGTATTTATGAAAAAAAGCGCATAACGCCCGGCGCCATGAAAAATCTGTTTCCGAAAGAAAGCCGGGTGTTGGATGAAATATTTAAAACCATGGCAAAAACCGGCTGGTTATCCAAAGGACCCGTCAACGGTTTGTTCCGGGGTGGATGGCAGTACACCAACTGTCTCTTTGAATACGCCATATGGAGCAATTTCCCGCCGGCCGAAGAAGACTACGCGCTGGAGTTGAGTCAAAAGACCATCGCCGATATCCCGCGGGCGGTGGTGGCCCAACTGGAACCGGGAGACCGGGTCAATCTGGCGGGAAAAAGTCTCATGATTACTGAAGTCATCCATGCCCGGGGCGCGGGGCGGGTACTGGCCATCCCGTCGGCCCGCACGGACAGTAAGGAAATATTCTGGCTCGGTCCCGGGCAACAGGTTTCATATGAGGTGGCCCAATCCGTTCGGGAGGTCCTCAAGGGTTCGGGCTCTCTTGAAAAAGGGCTCTTTTCGCGAACCCGTATTCTGCTTGAAAAGGAGCGGGAAAAGAGTCAAAAGGCCGTCATCCTCAAAAACGGCATCGAGGTCATCTTAAGCCCCAACGGCTTTTATCGGTACTTGACCTACATGGGATCCGTGGGCAACCTTATTCTGCGCTGGACCATCCAAAACCATCTGCTCACATCCGGGGAGGAAGATGTGTTTGTGGCTTCTGACGCCTTGGGAGTAGATTGCTCACACTGGATTGATTTTAGCAAACTGCGACTACCCCTGGTAAAAAAGGATCTGATCACATGGACGGAACAAAACTTCAAACTGCTTAAGGCATCATTTCCCTTAAACCGATTCTGTACCACCCTGCCCAAAGAACTTCATATGGCGGAAATGGCGGATTTTCTCTTCGATGAGCGCGTAATGAGCCTCTTTTTACATTATCGTGAAAGCGCTTCCGAGATCCTCTCCGGCAATCCGGGATTTCTTGAACAAGGGCGCAATGGGGATCAGCAAAGCGCTCCAGATCCTGTTGAAATACCGGCGAGGGGCGAACCGCTTCTCCATCTGGAAAAAGCGCGTCTAAAACCCATCCCGGAAATTTCCCTTGATTGCGCCACCCACACCAACCGCCCGCTCACCGGCAGTATTCTGGCGGGGTATTTCAGGCACCTTCAGTGCGAACGCTTTTTGCGCCTTAATTTTGTTCCGATCCACCATCAGCCCCTCTCCCCTCCCCCACTTGACAAAGAACCGGCCGATAAACGCATTCATGAGGGTCTTCAGTTTGAAGAAACCGTTATGGTCCATTTGCAAAACAATGGGGCCACCATAATTCGAATACCCGAAAAAGACGTCGATGGAAAATTCAGATCCATGGCAGTACGGCATCGGGAAACCCTTGGGGGCCTGACAAAATTGCTGCAAACACCGCTCGGGGAAAACGCCGGCCCTCATTATCTTTCTCAGGGCGTCCTTTTCGAAAACACCCTGTTCCAGGATGTGGACGGCGTCGGCATTCCCGATCTCGTTCGAATTTCACGGAAAAATGGAACATATCTCCTTACGGTGGGAGAAATAAAGAACAGCCAGGCCCCCAGGTTTCACCACAAGTGGCAGACGGCCTTCTATGCCTTCCTCCTCAAAAAAATGACGGCATCGATCGAAATTCATGAATCCATCGTCATTTCAAATCGGGGATTTCTGGTATTGCCCACTCAAAAAGAATCCGGGAAAATGGTGGAACACGAGTTTGATTTGCATCCGTATCTGGCGGCTTTCCCGGCATTGATTCGAAATCTGGATGACGTCATCTCAAAAAATGCCCGAGAAGCAGGATTTCAACTGAAGCGCCATTGCGTGTATTGCCAATGGTTCAATTACTGCTATCAAGAAGCCCTGAACCGGGAAGACCTCCAGTTTCTGCCGAATCTGAGTCCCGGACAACTGGATCAACTGAGAGCAGTGAATATCAGCAGCATAGACCAGACCAGGGAATGGCTGGATGCTTCGACGGCCGATCCGACCCCCATGGCGCCCCGCATGCTCGATCAACTGAAAGCCGGCATCAACACCTTCTCAAACCATCATATTTTGCTTAACAATAAGGTTACGCGACTTTTTCCGGCCAACATCTCAGCATCCATCATTCTTTTTGCAACCCCCGGACCGCTACCGCACAACCCAACCCTTGGGCTTTGCGTTGTGGATGACAAGGACAAGGTAAGCGCTCTTCATACCTGGGAGATGCGAACAGCCGACAACCGCCGGAAATTCCCATGGCAAGATTTCGCAAACGCCTTTTTGGCCATCTGGAAGCAATCGATGGAAAACGACAAAGGCCCCCATGTGTTTTCCTTTGGCGGCAGAACCCCTTCCCTGCTGCTCAAATGGGCACGGGAAATGGGAAATCCGGCGGAATATGAATTGATCGAGGACATGGTGCAAAACCACTGGACCGATCTCGCACGGGTTTTCAGAAACCATTTTACGCTCCCCATCCCAGGGGAACTCACCCTGCATTCCCTGCATCATGTTCTGGGACTTACGCCTGCTCCCAAAAAGCCCCCCAGTCTATTTCACGGGGACCAGCATGATATTGAACTGAAAGATACGCTGTTGCTTTGCGACAACCTGCGAAAATGGGTCATGCTACGTCTCACCAGCAGCCTGCAACAGGAGGAATGGAAAACACGGCCTGAACAAAAAGATCCATCCAGGGTTTATATCCAGTTCGTGAAGGAAGAACAGCGGTTGAAACAGGAAGACATTCTATCTCTAGCGGAATATTCTCTGAAGGAGCGGGTGGATCGCTTCCGGGCCTTGGGACCGCTCCGCTTTACGGGAAAGGAACTGGATCATGAAGGGAAATTTCGATACAACTTTTCCATAAC
Organism: Desulfatiglandales bacterium; assembly: GCA_963664475.2. Classification (GTDB taxonomy): domain Bacteria; phylum Desulfobacterota; class DSM-4660; order Desulfatiglandales; family Desulfatiglandaceae; genus NaphS2. The sequence goes on along the minus strand of CAXXXE010000007.1, from coordinate 951,038 downwards.
CCCTGATCACGGCGGATCCAAATTCCGGGAAGGGGATTTTTTAAAACTGGCGTCTCAGGGGACGCACGACCTTCAAAGCGGGCTTTCCGTTATCCTAAACCGCTACGCGCCGATGGACCAAACCCTTTCCATCGCCTCCCGACAGGGACACCTGGCCTTGAACCGAGGCATTGCATATTCCCTGGAAGAGGATGCCGAAGACTGGAATACCCCTAAACTGCTCCATACACTCCAAGCCGTTCTGGGCAGCAATGCGCATCCATTTTCACGCATGTTGAGGAGTGATTCCGCCGGCACACGGCATCAAAGCTCTTCCTCCTGGATACGGGCGTGGCTCGCCCAAAACAGGACTATCATCGGGCTCAATACGGCACAGCGGCAAGCCATGGAACTCCCTTTCTCAAAAGACTTAGGGCTCATCGACGGTCCACCCGGAACCGGCAAAACCCATCTCCTGGGCTGGATGCTGATTGCGCTCATCCTTTGCGCCCATGAATTGGGGAAACCCCTGCGTATTGCGATCTCCGCCCTGACCCACCAGGCCATCGACAACGCCCTGATGAAGGTTTCGCGCTTACTGAAACAGTTTAACCTTCACAATTTTCCCGCGCAGCTGATCAAATGGGGCGCCCCCCGGGAACCCGGAAAAGAGAATGATCCTTTCGGCGTTATGACCACCAATGACGCCGAAGATATTTTCAGTTGCCGACATCTGATCCTCGGCGCTACCGGATATGGGCTCTACCACCTTTTCGACAGCCGAAACGGCCATTTTCCATCCCATTTTGACTGGATGGCATTGGATGAGGCATCTCAGATGCTGATTCCACAGGCGGCACTGACACTGGCCTATGGAAAGGGGCATTATCTTTTTCTGGGGGACATCAAACAGTTACCCCCCATTGTTCTGGGCCATGATGAAAGGGAAGACGCAGCCCCCATTTCATCGAAGTCAAATCCCCTGGAAGTTCGAAAATCCATTCTTGAACATCTCTTAGGACATTACGGCGCCGAACATCGCGTCCGCCTGAATGTCACCTACCGAATGAACCGCGAACTCTGCCGGTTTCCGAGTCGCACCTGGTACGACGGCATCCTTCATCCGGCCCTCGAAAACACCGGATTGCAGCTTGAGTTGAAGGGAAAACTCTCCCACGGCAAAATAGACCAACTGATCGATCCGGAGCGCCCCGCAGTCCTCGCGATCCTGAATCACCACCGTTACCACCAGGAATGCGAACCGGAAGCCGACGTCATCTCCCGCATCGCCTGCCGAATGATCAATCATTTCGCCGTTTCACCACGCCAAATTGCCCTGATCTCCCCCCATCGAGCCCAGAACAACTTGATCTCCGCCCGCCTTTCCGCCCTGCTTGCAGGGACAGGCCATGAACTTCCCCTCATTGATACGGTGGAACGGGTTCAGGGGGCGGAACGGGACGTGATCATTTTTGGGTTCACCACATCGGACCGGGATCATGTGATGTCCGCATTCTTAAATAATCCCAATCGCTTTAACGTGGTCATAACCAGGGCCAGGAAAAAACTCATCGTGATCGGCAGCGATGCTTTTTTCTACACCATTCCAAATCGAGAGAAAAGCCTCGAACGTAATGCCTGCTTCAAGGAATTCCATGAGTACTGCAAGAAAGAGGGAAACCTCTTTTTCCTTTGATATTTTCCATACTGACATTGCTTCTTGTTTATAACCTAAAACTTAAAACCGTGTCTGAACGGGGTTTTCGTTCAGGCACTATACAGACGTTTCAAGACATCGCCTGCGCCCGTGGTCAGAAGTTTTTGGGCCAGGCGTATCCCCATTTCTTCCGCCTGGTCACGCTTTCCGGCCATGGTTTCCTTGAAAATACTTGACCCGTCCAGTTCGGCCACCAGACCTTCAACGAAAAGCTCATCCCCGTTGACCCGGGCAAAGCCGGCAATGGGCGCCTGACATCCCCCTTCCAGGGTTTTCAGGAAAGCCCTTTCAGCGATGACCTCGGTTTGGGTATCCTCATGGTTCAAAAAATCGAGCAGCGCCATGGTCTTTCGATCCCCGCGCCTCACTTCAAGTCCCAGTGCCCCCTGGCCCACGGCCGGCAGCAACTGGTGAAAGGGTATGGCCTGGGTGATCAGATGAGAAAGCCCCAGACGGTTGAGACCGGCGGCGGCCAGGATAATGGCATGGAGATCTCCTGATTTCAGTTTGTTAAGCCGCGTATCCACGTTTCCCCTCAAAGATACCAGTGTCAGATCCGGGCGAAAATGGAGCAACTGTGCCCCTCTTCTGAGACTACTGGTTCCTATCCTAGCGCCTTCCGGCAGTTGCGCCAGCATCTTTCCTCCTTCGGAAATCAAGGCATCCGATGGATCTTCCCGCGGGGGAAAGGTTGAGAGCATCAGCGGTTCCGGTAATTGCGCCGGGACGTCTTTCATGCTGTGAACCGCCACATCGACCGTTTTTTCCAGGAGCGCCTCTTCAATCTCTTTGACGAAGAGGCCTTTGCCGCCGACCTTGCTCAGCGGAACATCAAGGATTTTATCCCCCGTTGTTTTGATCTTGACCAGCGCAACCCGAATGCCGGAATGCTGCCTCTCCAGTTGTTCCTTGATCCATTCACTTTGCCGGAGGGCCAGTTTGCTCCCCCGTGTGCCGATTCTGATGTCCACGGTCATTTCACCAAAGGATGTTTAAATTTTAACAGAAATTGAGCCAGCGCCAGGTCATGGGGCGTGGTTACCTTGATATTGTCTTCCGACCCTCTCACCACCCTGACCGGTATCCCCAGTTTTTCGATCAGGTGGGCGTCATCCGTGGCGTCCTTCAGCCCTTTTGCCAACGCTTCCCGGTGCGCTCTTAGGATGTCTTCATAATGGAAGGCCTGGGGCGTTTGAACCATCCAGACCTTCGTTCTGTCATAGGTAACGCTCACCTGGTGTTGTTTCACTTCCTTGACGGTTTCCTTGGCGGGAAGGGCGGCGATGGCGGCGCGGTGTTTGATGGCGGTTTGAATGACCGCTTCCACCAGAGCAGGTTCAATCAGGGGGCGAACCCCGTCGTGAATCACAACAAGGTCATGTCCGCCGTTTACGGCTTCGAGACCCAACCGAACCGAATCCTGTCTCAGTTTGCCCCCGGGGACTATTTTCACGACTTTGAGAAGGTTGAATTTTCCAACAATCTCTTTTCGGCAGTAATCCACATCTTTTAAGGGGACCACCAGAATGATGGCATCCACCATGGTGCAATGCTGCAACGCACCAAGGGTTACGGCCAAAATAGGTCGGTCTTCCAGATGAAGGAATTGTTTGGCACGATTCCCGCCCATTCGAACGCCTGCGCCTGCAGCCGGAACGATTGCCACGGTTTTAGACAAGTCTTTACCTCAAAACAACAAAAGCAGGCCAAAGACTCGGAAGTCTCCGATACCTGCTCATTACAGTTGAACATCAGGCGATGGCGGCCTTTCGGGTCAGTTTTTTCAGGCGATTGAGCCTGCGGCGCAAAATATTGACCTCTTTGAGGTTTCCTGTTCCCCTAACCTCGCCTTTTTGGCTTTTCAGTTGTACGATCTTCCCTTTCAGCTCTTTAAGACTCAACTTAGGCTTGGTTATTTTCACTTTTCTCTTTACTTCAACCACCTCTTCTTCAATACCGTAGTATTCTCTGATACTGGAAAGCAGATCCGCCTTCTCCATGGCGGTCACTCCGACAGCGCCGGGAATTTCCATGGCGACTTCTTTTAATTCCACTACCGTCATTTTGTTCAGGGGTTTCTTGAATTCGGGCACGGCTGGTTTGGTTCCTTCTTTAATCTCTTCTGCCATTTTTTTTGTTCTCCTGGTTTATATGATCTGGTGAGCCATTTTTTTGACTGAATGAAGAATCCTTATTATCACAAATGGTCTGAAAAATGCAATAGGGCACCGCTTTTTTCCTACCCTTTCTTGAGAAACGGCGCCAAAAGATCAATGGGGAGAGGGAAAAAGGTCGTGGAATTGCCTTCAGATGACATTTCTCTCATGGTTTGCAAGTACCGCAACTGAAGGGCTTCAGGGTGTTTCTGGATAATGGCGGCGGCATCCGCCAGTTTGTTGGCGGCCTGGTATTCCCCTTCCGCATTGATAATCTTGGCCCGTCGTTCCCGCTCCGCTTCCGCCTGTCTGGCCATGGCTCGCTGCATTTCCTGCGGAAGGTCAATGTGTTTGACCTCCACCGTGGTTACCTTGATGCCCCAGGGATCCGTGTGTTTATCCAGAATATTCTGAAGCCGGGTATTGATTTTTTCCCGCTCCGCCAGGAGTTCATCCAATTCCACCTGGCCGCATACGCTTCTTAACGTGGTTTGTGCCAGCTGGGATGTGGCGAACAGGTAGTTTTCCACCTCAACGGTGGCGTTGTTGGGATCCATGACCCGAAAATAGATCACGGCATTGACTTTGACGGAGACATTGTCCCGGGTGATGACATCCTGACTTGGCACATCCATGGCCACAAGTCTGAGACTGACCTTGACCATCTTATCGATAACGGGAATCAGGATGATCAGGCCCGGGCCTTTGGTTTTGATCAGTCGACCGAGTCGAAAGATCACGCCCCGTTCATATTCCTTTAAAACCCTGATGGCGGATGCCAGAAAGAACCCAATGAGTACCACAGCCACGATATAGAACATGATTGACCTCCTGAAAAGGTTAGGGGTTTCGGTCCGGGGCTTTTCGCACCTTTAGAAGAAGACCCTCTATGCCGACGACTTCCACTTTTTCTTCAGGTTCAAATTTCTCATTGGAAAAGGCGCGCCAGTATTCGCCATGCACAAAAATCAGACCTTCGGGTGCGATCGCTTCCCGGACCACGCCTATTTCCCCCATGAGGCCATCCGCTCCTCCCAAGGGCTTTCCGCGAAGCGCTCGAAAAGCGATTCCCGCCACCACGACAAAAAAACCGCCCACCAGGAGAATTGTCGGCATCATGAGTTTAAGGGAAACCCGCATATCTTCAAAGAGCATCAGGGACCCCAGGGTCAGGGCGATCAGGCCCCCGATGGAAAGAGTACCATAGCTTGCTACTTTGACTTCGGCAATAAAAAAGATGATGGCCAGAAGAATCAAAACAACCCCTGCGTAGTTCACGGGAAGGGTTTGGAAAGAGAAGAAGGCCAGGATCAGGGATATGGCGCCGATGACCCCCGGAAAGATAACCCCCGGATGGGACAGCTCAAAATAGAGTCCGGCCAGGCCGATCATCATGAGGATGTAGGCGATATTGGGGTCGCTGATAATTTTAAGTATTTTGTCCCGAAAATCCGGCTTGTAATGGACTTTTTTGAGGTTTGTGGTTTTGAGGGTGATTTTTCCGGCCGGCATGTCAATGACCCTGCCGTCAAGGGATTTCAGAAGATCATCCATGTCGGTTACCACCAGATCCACCACTTTTTTTTCAAGGGCTTCCTCGGCGGTAATGGACACGCTTTCCCGAATGGCTTTTTCCACCCACTGCCCGTTTCTTCCCTTTTGTTCCGCAATCCCCCGTGAGTAGGAAGCCATGTCGTTGACCACTTTTTCGTTCATGGTTCCCCCGATATCCTTGCCGTCGGCATTCACCGGATGCGCGGCGCCGATGTTGGTGCCTTCGGCCATGGCGGCCACATGTCCCGCCACGGTCACCATCACGCCGGCGGAGGCTGCCCCCGCCCCCCGTGGCCCCACATACACCACCACGGGGACAGGCGAATTCAGGATGGTCTTGACCATGGTTCTCATGGAGGAGGCCAGTCCGCCCGGAGTGTCCAGCCGGATGACGACGAGGGAGGCCCCCATATTCATGGCATTTTCCAGGCCTCTGACCACATAGTTGGCGGTTCCGGGGTTGATGGGGCCTTCCAGTTCTATGATGAGAATCTCGGGTGGGGCTGAATCGGCGGGTGTCGGCAAGGAAAGCAAAGGGATTGAAAAGCAAAAAAATGAGCACATACAAAGCATGAATATCGTCGATTTGGATCGTCTAGCCATTGCGACCTACCTCCAGATCGAGTTTTTGCATGATCTTTTTGATATCATCCCAGACCGGGCGTTTTGCAGAGGCGTTTCTCAACAAATAGGCCGGATGGAAAGTGGGCATGAGGGGAATGCCTTCGTAGGTTTGCCATTTTCCCCTTTCGCTGGTGATTTTAAAATTGATTCCGAAAAGGGCCTGACATGCCACCCGGCCCAGGCAGCAGATGACCCGGGGCTTGATGATATCGAGCTGGCTTTTCAGGAAAGGGAGGCATATTTTAATTTCATCGGGATTCGGGTCTCGATTTCCGGGGGGGCGACACTTGACCACATTGCAGATATAAACCGCATCCCGGGTAAGTCCCATGCCGTTCTCGATGATTCGGGTCAGCAGTTTCCCTGATTTTCCCACAAATGGTCTTCCCTCGCGGTCTTCGTCAAAACCTGGTCCTTCACCGACAAAGACAAGCTTTGCGTTGGGGTCGCCTTCTCCGAAAACCAGGTTGTGCCGATCCTTGTGAAGTCCGCATCGTCGGCAGTCGCCGATATGGGTTCTGAGGGTTTCCAGCGATTGGAACCGAGTGTCAGTGGGTTTATCCACGGGTGTTTCCCGGGGCGGTCTCCCTTTGGCCTTTGGAGGCGCAAAGGGGTGGGCGGGTGTTCCCATTTTCTTGTCGAGGAAGTCAAGGGCATTCTTCGGCAGCATGGGCGGTTCCAGTCCCATTTCTTCGTAGGCCGTCATCAACTGCCTGGTCTGAAAAAAGATCTCTTTAAGTTCTTTTGAGATGTTCAAGACCTTTCATCCTTCAGCGCCTTGGCCCGGTCCAGGATCAAATGCGCCACCTCGATTTTTCCCATGAGTGGGGAATCTTCCATCCGACCGTCGGCGTAGATGATTTTGACCGCATTTGTGTCGGTTTGAAATCCCGCGTCCTTCCTGGAAACATCGTTTGCCACAATCATATCCAGTTTTTTGGCGGTTATCTTTTTTTGCGCGTTTTGCAGGAGATCCTCGGTTTCCGCCGCAAAGCCCACCAGGATGCAGGGATAATCCTTTTTGGTTTCTCCCAGAAGCGCCAGGATGTCTGGGTTTTTGACCAGTTCCAGGGAAAGGGCATCCGCCCCCTTTTTGACCTTCTGTTCCGCTTTTTCCCTGGGCCGATAATCCGACACAGCGGCGGCCTTGATGATGATGTGGCAACCCTTTCGATGGTCAAAAACAGCGCTCTGCATATCGTAAGCCGTGTTGACGGGGCAAAAGATGATCCCGGGAGGTGGTTTAAGGGCTGTGGGGCCGCTCACGAGAACCACTTCGGCGCCCCTTCTAACGGCTGCTCGGGCCAGGGCATAGCCCATTTTTCCCGACGATCGGTTGGTGATGTATCGCACCGGGTCGATAAATTCCGTGGTGGGACCGGCCGTTACCAGAATTTTGAAACCCTTGAGGTCTTGTTGCGAAAGCAGAATCAGTGCCTGTTCCAGGATATCGGCGGGGTCCGGTAACCGCCCGGGTCCGTCGCTGCCGCAGGCCAGTTCGCCGCTGCCGGGGGGCATAATGAAAAAACCCCGTTTTTGAAGCAGTTTCAGGTTATCCTGGACCGCCGGGTTCATGAACATGCGGTCGTTCATGGCGGGGCAGACCAGGGTTTTTGCGGTTGCGGCCAGCATGCAGGTGGACAGAAAATCATCACCGATGCCGTGGGCGATTTTTCCGATGATGTTGGCCGTGGCCGGCGCGATGATGACAAGATCCGAATCCTGACCGCATCGAATATGGTCCATGGCCATGTCTTCCCGGTCAAACATACTAGAGATCACCTTGTTCCCGGAAAGGGTCTCAAAGGTGAGCGGCGTCACGAACCAGGCGGCGCTCTGCGTCATGGCCACTTCCACCTGAAGATCCGCTTTGATGAGGAGCCGTACCAGCTCCGCTGTTTTATAGGCGGCGATGCCGCCGGTGACCCCTACCAGGACTTTTTTTCCTTTCACCTGCGCTCCTTTATACCTGCAATAATCTTGACGGGTTGTGAATTGGGTTAGGGCTTTCAAAAAATGAAAAGAACCGAACCTTCAAAACAAAAAAATTGCGTATTTGTCGGGAATCAGTTTAAAAGAGTATACTGCGGGTGTCAAGATGCAGAACATCATCCGATGTAATCCTGTGAAGAATTTTGAGCTGTTCGGTTGAAAACAAAGCACCACGGAGCCACGGAGAAAACGAAGAAAAGCGAAAAATGAAATACACTTTTCATTCAGGTGCTGAATTTGAAATATTGCAATAACTGGAAAGTCTGAGGTGGCTGGTATGGAAAAAATTGATTTTGATTTGAAGCAATATGAAGTCGATTTTGAAGCGCTTCAACAGTATGAACATCATGCGGTTGAGGACCTGAAACGGGTGGCGGGTCTGGCCGCCTGGCTCCCCACCGATTATGAACGGTACTATCTGCCCCGGCTCCGCCTTTCGGGCATCAAGGATAAGAAACGGATTGTATTGCAAAATGTGGCGGATCTGCACATGCACACCCAGTGGTCCGACGGCGACGATCTCGACAGGGTGCTGGAACGAGCCCTGGACGTGGGACTGGACGCCATCGCCATCACCGATCATGATGAAATCGACGGGGCCTTTGAGGCCCGGCGGCGGGCCCATGAGCGGCGCTTGCCCCTGGCGGTAATTCCGGGAACCGAAGTATCTTCCCTTGATGGGCATATCGGCGCGCTTTTCGTAATGAAGAAGATTCCAAGGGATCTCAGCGCCGCCGAAACCGTGGATCTCATTCATGAGGCAGGCGGCATTGCCGTGGCCCATCATCCCTACTCGCCCAAATGGTTGAACACCCTGCTCCGTGTGCGGCTGGGGTGCGGAGATTTGATTAAAAGCGTTCCCTTTGACGCCATCGAGTGTACCAATGCGGTGCCGGGATCCGGGGTCAAATATAATATCGCCGCCATTGACGCCATGCGAAAACAGCACATCAGCGTGGCGGTGACCGGGGGAAGCGATGCCCATTTTGCCGGGTTTGTGGGTAAGGGGAAAACCTACTACGGCGGCAATGAAGGGATCTTATCTCTGTATCACTCACTCACCCTGGGGTTTACCCAAGGGGCCGAGGGATATTGGCGGACCCGGGAAAAATGCTATTATTACCTCCGGCTGATCAGGGCCATGATTCGCAATGCGTATCGAAAAACCGGCTCGGTAAATTAGCACCTTATTTTCCAAAGAGAAAAAGATGGATATTGTTATCAACTGTTTTCATTGTTTGTTCATCAAGTGTTCCTATGAATTTAAGAAACCGTTTTTTATCAAATGAACTGATCTGTTTTGTTTTAAGTAAAGAGGTTTTCATGAGCCTATTTTGAGCATTTCTTTCCAAAACCACATCAAGTTCAGTGCGTTTTTCAACTTGGGATGAAATTGGAATAACCGTCAACAAATTACCTGATGAAATATACCGCTCATTCTGAATGATAAGGGCTGGTCGAACCTTTTTATATTCGTGCCCTATGCTTGGATCGAAGTTTACTATCCAGATTTGACCACGCTGATATTTTTTCATACCTCTTCCAAATTAAGATAGTAATTCAGTTCTTCTTCAGAAAGAACATCATGCGACATATCCATTATGCTGGATAACTCGATATCATTTTTTGTTGCTTCAACGTCAGAGTCCTCAAATATTACAATGACTTTAAAATGGGCATTCTTTTTTTTGATAAATTCTTCAGGGCAATATAGATGTCCATCCGGCAGCAACCTGCTCTCAAAAGTTTGCGTATTCATGGTAAAATCCTCTTTTCGACTAAATTCACAAAATTCACCATCCCCATGTCTAGTCAACAGCCCAAAGTTTTCTATCACGGCGGCGACCTTATTTTTCCATCTGATGTTGAGAATAAGTTTAGAAGCGTAGACGTCAAGTGTCAAGGTGCAGAACAACTCCCGCTCTTAATACTGTGAAATAGAGGGTATTGTGCTTGTTTCGTTTGATGATATTTTTGGCTGTTTTTTTACGCTGATCAGGGCTATGCTCAGCAGTCCTATCGAAAAACCGGTTCGGTAAATTAGGTCATTTTCTGGGCTGGAGCGTCTTGATAGCGCTTAATCTTTCGAAGCAGTGTTTTGTAATCAATCCCGAGCCTTCTGGCGGTTTCACTTTTGTTGCCGCCCGTCAGGATCAGGGTTTGCCGAATGGTTTTTTGTTCAATATCGTCTCGAATGCGCCCGATGACTGTTTTGAGGGGTTCTTTTCCCTCATAGAGTTCAGAAAACGGGAGGGCCTTTTTTGTCGACGCATCCGCCGGATGAGCGCTGAGGGTCAGGTGAACCGGTTCGATGGCCATGTTCTCTTCGCACAGCAGCACGCTTTGGCGGATAGCGTTTCGGAGTTCCCGAACGTTTCCCGGCCAGGCATAGGCTGACAGTGCCGCCACCGCGGCTTTGGACAACCCCGCACATTTCTTGTTCAGTTCTTTTTCCACTTCAGTCTTAAATTTGGTGGCCAGGTAAGGGATGTCTTCGGCCCTTTCCCTGAGAGCGGGAATTTTGATGGTAAATTCATTGAGGCGAAAATAGAGGTCCGATCGAAACTTGCCGCTTGCCACATCCTTTTCAAGGGACTGGTTGGTCGCCGCCACGATGCGACTTGAAATGGGCGTCGGTTCTCCCCCTCCCAGGCGTTGGATCTTTCGTTCCTGAATCGTTCTAAGAAGCGTCTGTTGTACCGAATAGGGGAGATTTCCCACTTCGTCCAGGAACAGTGTTCCGCCTTGCGCCAATTCGAAATGTCCGATTTTGTCCGTATGGGCGCCTGTAAACGCTCCCTTCCGATAGCCGAAAAGTTCACTTTCAATGAGGGTTTCGGGAATGGCCCCGCAATCCACTGCCACGAAAGGTCCGTCCTTGACCCGGCTCAGATCATGAATAGCGCCGGCCACAAGTTCTTTTCCGGTGCCGCTCTCCCCCTCGATCAGGACCGTGAACGTGGTCGGCGCGACCTTTTTGACGTGCCGGACCAGGGTTTTGACGGCATCACTTTGCCCCATGCGCTCGTAGAGAGGTGGGCGATCGTTCAGCATGTGTTTCAGGTGTGCCACTTCCTGCTCAAGGTCCTGTTTTTCCAGTGCCCTTTGAATGGCAAACATGAAATCGTCCGGGTTAACCGGTTTGGTAACGTAATCGTAAACGCCCATTTTCATGGCCTTGACGGCGATTCTGATCTCCGCATATCCCGTTATAATGACGATGGGCGCTTTCGGCGACAGGCGTTTGATTTCTTCGGCAATTTGAAGACCGTCCCGTCCCGGCATGCGGTAATCCAGCAGAACCAGATCCGGGCGGTCATTTTTGAAGCGTAAAAGGGCTTGTTCTCCGTCCAGGGCTTGAAGGACCTCGTAATCCGTTTTTTCCAGCATTCGGGTTGTCAGCCAGAGGAAATCCGCGTCGTCATCCACCAGCAGTATTTTCTTTTGGGTTGCGGTCATCTCTGTTCCCCGCAAAACACGGTATCACTGATTTCTTCTAATTGGGTCACCCCACGGATCGGATCGGGAAAAAGGGGCGCCCGCACGACGATCCTCGGGTGAAAACGGGATTGGATTTTTCCAATGCAGTCCTGCTGCTCATACTGTTTAAGGGCGCAGAACCCGCAATCCGTCGGGGGCAACACCATATTGACGACAATATGTTCGCACGGCACGTTGGCTTTTTGAAGGGCGTTCATGAGACGCTGAAGCTCCAGAAAACCCATTTGTTCAGGAATGGTGACGCTCACGAACCGGGTTTTTTGAGTGTCGACCAGCACTTCCTGAATTTGCCGCACATTTTTTGAAAGGGCCAGCGCTTTTTCCGCGGCCCCCGTTAAACGGACCACCCCCTTATATTTCATCAGAAGTCTGAAAAAAACCCGCAACCATTGTCTCACCAGGTGGGGCAGTTCCAGAAAACGCAGAAGATGACCGGTGGGCGAGGTGTCTAAAATAAAAACATCAAATTGATTTTCCTTTCGTAAGGCCATCATTCTGTCAAGGCTCATAATTTCATCCAATCCGGGGGGGGCCATCTCGAGGATTTCAGTCATCACCTGGCGATCAAATTGGATATCCGTCCCTTTGGACAGAAAATGGTCAAACAGATCCTTCACATCCTGTTTAAAGGTCTCTTTGAAACTGGCCCACAGCTGTTCCGGATCAATTTCGATAGCATGCAGGTTGCTGTTGCTGCCGGGGCCTCGATGGTGCATGATGGGCGTCAGGCGATTGCCGATGGGGATATCAAAGGAATCGGAGAGGGAATGCGCGGGATCGGTGGAAAAAAGGAGTATCCTTTTCTCCGGATGCCGATGGGCCAGATGAAGGGCCGCGGCAGCGGCAAGGGTGGTTTTTCCGACGCCGCCTTTTCCCCCGAAAAGGATGAATTCCAGGTTGGCATTTAAGGAAACACAGCCGTTGGATTCCGGGGCGGATGCCGTGATTTTACCCGGGGTTTCGGATACGGGAAGCCCCAGGAGATAATCGACTGTCTTTTTCAGGGCCGAAAGCCCTTTAATTTCATGGGCATAAAGGGGAATCTGAATTTTCTCCAAACCGGAAAAAGCCGTATTAATTTCTTTTAGGGCCTGTTTTTGATTGTCTTTTCTGGATCTGCAAAATGGACACGCCTCACCTTGCGCCACACGATTGATAATCATTTCCCGAACGGGAACGTTTATTTTTTCGAGGGATTTCAAGAGCCTTACGGTTTCCCGGACGCTCATTAGTTCCGGGATCAACACCGGAACAAATCGTGTGCTTTCCCGGTTGGAAAGCATCTTTCGCACCATGTTGATGTCCGAGGAGAGGTTATCTAAAAAAAGGTCACATTCATCTTTTATATACTTCTTTCCCGTGAAGTGCCTGAACATATAGCGATGTTTATGCTGCATCAGGTCCATCACGGCAATCCATTTTTTCATCTGACCCGGCAGATCGAGCATCCTGACGGTGTGTCCCGTGGGCGCCGTGTCTACGATTAGGGTATCAAAGGCGTTCTCTTTTAAGAGGCTCGCCATTTCAATAATGGCCATGACCTCGTCCATGCCGGGAAGGGAAAGGTCCAGGAAATCGGCGATGTCCTCCTGGTCGAAATACGTCCCCCGTTCCGCCAGTTTCCTGATGACCTCCTGGTTTTTCTCTTTGAAATGGTTCATGAGTTGGGCCGCATCCAGTTCATGGGCGAAGAGGTTGCTGGTGGGGCCTGCCACAGCGGTGATATGATCCCCGATCTGAATGCCGAGGCTGTCCGACAGGGAATGGGCCGGGTCTGTGGAGATGATGAGGATTTTCTTCCGTCCACGGGAAATTTCGGCAAGATGAAGGGCCGTCATGGCGGCCATGGTGGTTTTGCCCACGCCGCCCTTTCCACCGAAGAGAATGAGACGGAGGTTTTCGTTTTGCAGGAATTCAGGGGTCTTGTTTGTCATTGATTTACGGACCTAAATGTGTTAGATGGTTTGGCATTCATCCTTGATCGATAGGAGATTCTTATGGATGGTCTGACCTTGCTTCTTTTTGGTGGTTCATTGTTCATCTTAGTATTTGGTCTGTTCGTTTACTATTTAAAAAAACACCAACAGGCTCAATAGCTCAAGAAAGTACCGAACCGAAAGAATCCTTGTTGAACCTTATTTCCAGCAGGTTGTTCCGTATCCGCAGTTCGTAGCCTTCAGGGGACACCCTCGCCCCCAGGGGAAGCTCCACCCGCAATGAAGCGCCGATTTTGTGGCATCTGACCGTAACCTGGTCCCCATGAAAATCAAGTTTCAAATCATCCGGGGTGATTCTCTTGACTTCCATGATGACCCGAATTTGTTCTCCCTCATCAAAAATGTCCACCAACCGTTCCTCGTTGGGCAGAAACCGCTCTTTTTTTCCAATGAACCACCATCTGAAGGTGATGATTTCGCCTGTGTCGGCGTCAAGTCTTCGTTTTTCAAAGGAGAGGATGGGGTATCCCAGCACTTTTTCCGCCACAGGGTTAATGGTATCGCGAATGACCATCAAGACATGCGTATGATGCGGGGCCTGGATTACCTCGGCCAGGCGGTTGATCGTGGCGTGCCCCTTTTCCCAGAGATACCATAAAATATCCCGCCCGTCGGAATCCAGTTGTTCTGAAATTTTTTCAAGGGTCGGAAGGTCCACTTTCAGAAATTGAAGCTGCAGTATTTTCTTTTTCCATACATGGATCTTGTTGGTGACGAAAAGAACATTCCCGATTCTTGAGCCTGTTTCTCCCTGATAAGTGATTCGCAGGGTAGGCCTGGTTTTCAGAACATAATAGTGTTTTTCATCGTGCAGTTTTTGAATCTTATCAAGCTGAACCTGAAATCGAATCTCGGGTCTCAAAAAAAAGATCAGCCGTTTGTTGGTCAGAAAACATTCTACCGGTCGCCAGCCGGCCCGATGGGTTTGCCGAAAGCCCCCCTGATCCATGAGAATAACGTCCTCCCCGGGCAGAAACTCAGGTTTTGATCTGGGCAGCGGCGGCATGCTTCGTTTGGCCTGTCTCATGGCTCCTCTTTCAAGGTGCAGTTGTCAGTTGTCAGGGTGCAGAAAAAAAACAGCTTCAATCCCCCTGCTTCCTGCCCCCTGACAACTGCCCCCTGCCCCCTTCCAAAAGTTCCCGCAACTGCCCGGTCAAGTCTTTTATGATGCCGGGGTTGCCTTCAAACAAAGCCTCTTTCAGATCGAAAACAACATCTTCGATTTGATTTTCATACGCCTTTGACATGCCCACTTTTTCCGTCAGGGCGCCTTCCGCCGCACGCATCATGCTGTCGGCCCGAATATTGATCTCGGTTTCTTCGCGTCTTTCCATGTCCTCCTGAGCGGCGGCTTCCGCTTCCCCAATGGCCCTGGCCACTTCTTCGTCGGATAACAGATGTGAGGCATCGATTTCGATGCCCGTTTGCTGTTCGGTGTAGAGGTCCGTGGCGGACACGTGAACAATGCCGTTCACATCAATTTCGAAATTAACCTCTACCTTCCCTTTTCCCCTGGGAAGGGGCGGAAGTCCGGTCAATTTGAACTGGCCCAGGCTGATATTGTCTTCGGCCATTTCCCGTTCTCCCTGAAGCACGTGAACATCCATTTCCACCTGGTTGTCCTCCGCGTTGGTGAAGATCTGTCCCGCAGAAGTGGGAATGGTGGCGTTTCTTTCGATGATTCGAGCAAAAAGGCCCCCTTCCGTTTCAATTCCCAGGGAAAGGGGGGTGACATCCACCAGGACGACGTTGTCAATTTCCCCCGTGATAACGCCGGCCTGAATAGCGGCGCCGATTCCCACCACTTCATCGGGGTTGATGCGGGTAAAGGGCTTTCGGTGAAAGGTCTCTTCCACCATAAGTCGTATGGCGGGCATCCGTGTGGAACCACCCACCAGAACAACCCGATCGATTTGCTCGGGGGTCAACCGGGCATCTTTCAAGGCCTGCAGGGTTGGGGGCAGGAGTCCCTCGCGCAAATCAGCGGTAATGGCTTCAAAGGTGTCCCGCTCCAGGGAGATGGTTTCCGTGTTGCCCGTATGATGGGCTATTTTTAAAAAATGGAGGGGAATATTGATGCGTTGCTTGAAAGAAAGGTCCCTTTTGGCTTTTTCCGACACTTCCTTCAACTGTTCCATTTCCATTGCGTCGGAACGGACGCGGCGTCCGAATTGATGAAAAATTTGGTCGGATAGATGGGCGACCAGCCTTTCATCCCAGTCGTCCCCGCCCAGCCGGGTATTGCCGTTGACCGCTTTTACGTGAAAGATGCCGTCTCCCAGTTCCAGAATGGAGACGTCAAAGGTGCCGCCGCCCAGGTCCCATACCAGAATGGTTTGAATGTTTTCGCGGTCCAGACCGTAGGCCAGGGCGGCTGCCGTGGGTTCATTGATGATGCGCATTACATCGAGGCCCGCCAGGATTCCCGCCTCCCGGGTGGTCTGGCGCTGGGCGTCGGTGAAATAAGCGGGCACGGTGATGACCGCCTTTTTGACCGGCATTTTCAGGTAGGTTTCCGCGTCGGTTTTTATTTTTCGCAGGATAAAAGCGGAAATTTCCTGGGGGGAATAGGCCTTGCCATTAAGGAAGACCCTGTGATCCATGCCCATATATCGTTTAATAGAGCTGATGGTATTGGCCGGATTGGCCGCCGCCTGTCTTTTGGCTACCGAGCCCACCAATTGATGTCCGAGGGCTGTTTCCGCCACAACGGAAGGCGTCAGGTTTTCGCCTTCGGCGTTGGGGATGACCCTGGCCCGGCCGTTTTCTATTACGGCGGCCACCGAATAGGTAGTGCCCAGGTCTATGCCGATTGTCTTATCCATTGGTATCGCTTTCCTGAAACTGGTTGAGGGTATGAAGGATTCTTTCTTCCGTGAATGGTTTGTCGATAAAGCCGTGAACCCCTTTTTCCTCGGCATCCACCATCCGGTCTTCGCTGCCGTATGCGCTGATAATCACCACAAAGGTTTCGGTGCATTTTTCCTTGATGACGGGAAGCATATTCATTCCGTCGCCATCGGGCAGTTTGAGGTCCAGCAAAATGAGATCGGGCTTTTCTTCCAGAGATTGAATGCCATCATGAATCGTGTTGGCGGTACATACCCGATACCCTTTTTCCGTTAAGGCGCTGGACAGGAGCCAGCACAGATCTTCCTCATCGTCTACGATCAGAATGTTTCTGATCTTTTTTTTGTGAATGAGGGGTGGGGCTTGTTCGGCCTGTTTTCTTCTCAGCCGTTCTTTTTCGCGCTTTTCAAAATAAGGCTTCAATTCTTTTAATTCTTCGGGTTTGCGCCACCCGGAAAGGCCGCTTCGCCATACAAGGGCTTCGTCCCGCTTGATGATCCCCTTGAGAATCCAGCTCTTGAGCCTGGCATGATACACCGCGCTGTAGGTGTCCGCCCCTCGTCTGACATCGTACTTGAATTCTCGCATAAAGCTTCTCTAATGCATGGGTAGTGAAACAGTAAAAAGCGTCCCTTTTCCCCGTTGACTTTCGACGCTGATGGTGCCGCCATGACTGACCACGGTTCCGTAAGTCACGGACAATCCAAGACCAATTCCGGAAGCCTTGGTGCTGAAAAACGGATCGAATATACGAATAATATCCTCTTCCGGAATGCCGGTTCCCGTATCCTTGATTTTGACCACGAAATAGCGTCCGCCAACCCCGGTTTCAAGAGTCATAACGCCCCCCTCCGGCATGGCGTCAAGGGCGTTGATCATGACGTTTGAAAAGACCCGGGTGATCTGTTCCCGGTCCACGTTGATGACCGGGAACCCCGGACAATAGGCTTTGCGGACGTCGACCTGCTGAGCGGTAATCTTGGCCTTAATGGAATCCAGGGTGTTTTCCAGAATGCCGTTGATGTCATGGGGCTGGATGTTAAGTTTGGGCGGCCTCGCACAGTTTAACAATTCGGTAATCAAAAAATTAATCCGTTCCGTATTTCGAACCAGAATTTCGATATGCTTGGCCCAGGGACTGTCCTGAGGAAAAGCTTCCCTCAGTTGCCTGACCGACATGGACACATTGGTCAGGGGATTTCGGATTTCATGTGCGATGCTGGCCGCGATCCGCCCTGTAAAGGCAAGCCTCTCGGAGAGGACGGACTCTTCCTTTCTGGTTTTTCGTTCTTCGCTGTCGGTTGTAACAGGTGTGTCCATTTTTCCCCTCATATGAACGTAGCAGGTTAAATCAAGGCTTTGATCTCCGGAATTTTCTCTGCTGCAACGGGGCTGCGCCAACCACATTCAATGCAGCCGTTTTCAAGCAGTATTTGAACCAAATCAAGTCTCCCGCACCGGGGGCAGGTTTCCCTTTCTTTTTCAGAAAGGTCCTGAAGGCGACAGCCTGAATCGAGGATGGCGGCTTCCAGGCTTTTGCGCAACTGCCGGATATTGAGCGTGGTCAACCGGCGCCACCGGTTCCCTTTCAGCAGGAGATGCAGTTCCCGGCGCGGTTTTATTCCGGGAGATGGTCTTCCCTCACTGTGTGCCAGGCCCCGTATTTCGTCTAGGGGCGTTTCAAACAGGATTTTTCCGAAATTTTCATGATAAAGAATCAAACACCTTTGGGTCAGGAAAAAGCGGCCGTACTGCCAGGTATCGAATAACCCGTCCGTGGCGTGGCAGGCGCCCGGTACTTTGAGGAGTACTTTTTCCCCGGCAACCAAATCATCCTGCTTTTTCTTTCGAATTTCCCGTTCCCATTCCCTGGTTTTTTCGTCCCACGCCTGCATGACCCCGTATTTCAGCATGGTTTCCATGCCGGCCAATGCCGCCCGGAGATTGACGCCGATGAGCGGAATGCCAGCAACGGATACGATAATATCCGCATGGATGACCAGGCCCTTGTCCAGAACACGATCGAGAAGATCGACTAAGGTTGCGTGGGTATTTCGTTTGGGGGTCATAATATCAGTTTTCAGTGGTCAGTTATCAGTTATCAGAAGTTTCTATTCAGTGATCCCTGTCCCCTGACCCCTTTTAAACAAAACTGTAGGGTGGCCATGGGCCGGTGTAACGAACGGAAAAGCCCACCCGCCCGTCAATTTTTTCCAGCACTTCGCCCAGTTTTTCACTTTGATCCTTCGGGAGCAGACAGGACAGGTTCAAGAGCATCTGCAGCCCTTCATCGTCGGTTTTTTTGGTCTTTTCAACCCGAAGATCATCGGCATAATCCCTGATCTCTTCATAAAATTCCTGAAAGCATTGATCCGCCTTGTTTGCCATCTCATTTTTCAGCAGTTCTTCCAGTTTTTGGCGAAACATATAGGCGATTCCCTTGGGTTTTGTTTTGATCTCCTCTCGCAATCGGTTGATTTCAACACTTTCCTTGCTGATTTGATGGGCCATGGTGTTGGTTTCCCAGAAGATCTGGACGCCATATTCAGCTTTATCCCTGATTTTGGCCATTTTCAAGGTCAGGTTGTCGTAATCGTCTTCAATCCATTGTTGCATATTCTTTTTCGGGTCTTGATCCCCTTTGCCGCAAATGATGGTGTCAAAACCCATGGGGATGATGGTCCCGAATTCTTCTCCAGCCGCATCCACGACCTTCTGATGGGTCAGCACCCAGGCTTTAACGATGTCCTGGTCGTCCGACTGATAGGGTTCGGCAGTGCAGTTATGGACGATTGCGGAGAGATTTCCGAAGGGAATAGTATAAACTTCATTCGCTTCAAGTCCCATATTGCCGAAGGTTCTTTCGTGATCGCCGTCGGCAATGCCGTAAAGATAGAGGCCGATTTCGGATTTCGGATTGCGGTTTGCGGATTGCGGATCTCTCGGTTCAGGCTTCCGGTTATCCGACTTTTCATGTTTAGGATTTTGTTCCAGGAGGTTACCCAGGGTATTTTGGATTTCTGCTTGAATAGCCGCTCTTAGTTGAGGCAGAAGTGATGATGCCACAATTTCTTTTATGGTTTCAATGTGTTCCGAAAGGATGGCATTGATTTCCTCTCGTACCATTTTTTCGATCATTGCTTTCAATTGATGGCTTTCACTCCCTAATGATCTTTGTCTTCCCATCTTTCCGGGTTAATGATCTGATCCAGCATATCGTCCACAATGCCGTCCAAACCGTCCCGAACCGACTTGACCGATTCCGTGATGCCCTGTTCGATCTTCATCTCTTCGATGGCCGTGTCCAGGTCCATGAGGGCTTCACCTAGTCGATTGGTTTCCTCTTCCGTCAGGGTTCCCCCTTCCATGCGTTTCAGGGCTTGCAGCCTGAGTGCGTCCTTGATGATTTCCACCAGGGCCACCACCAGACCCAGCACCCCGTGCTTGAGGTTCTTTTCGTCAATGTCGATGGGCACTTGTCACTCGTCACTCCGTCACCTAATCACTGATCACTTCCTTTGCCTTGGCACTGATCCAGCCGCACCAGGGACAGCCGGTGGTGATGAGATCCTCCAGCACAACCCTTTTTTCGCATTGGGGACAGTACTCCCTTGCGATAACGGCGTCCTCCCATGCGGGGGTTTTCAGGCTGGTCCCCGAGGGAAATTCCAAACCGTACTTGGCGGCGGTTTCAAAGGACGCCAGCGCCGCCCTGATTTTGATGCCCAGCAGTTCAACGCCCACCACCGATACGGTAATATCCGCGTTGATGACCAGGCCTTTGTCCAAAATTCTGTCGATGACATCCGCCAGGCCGCCGGTTCTTTCATCTCGGGAAGGTTCCATGGCCATTGCGTCAGTTTCTCCCGCCATTGCTTCCGGAAAGGTGATTTTCTCTCACATGGACAACACCCTTGCCGCTGCATTTGAGACAGGTCAGGCCCGTTCCCTGTTCGGTTCCCGATCCTTTACAGCCGCCGC
Source organism: Desulfatiglandales bacterium (assembly GCA_963664475.2). Taxonomy (GTDB): domain Bacteria; phylum Desulfobacterota; class DSM-4660; order Desulfatiglandales; family Desulfatiglandaceae; genus NaphS2. The sequence continues at coordinate 930,687 of CAXXXE010000007.1, read as the reverse complement.
ACTCGGCAATGGGGGGGTGAACCGATACCACCCCCTTGCCCCGGCATACGGGGCAAATCCGCCCGGATTTTCGTTCCAGTCCCCGGCCTTTGCAAAAAGCGCATGAAACTGCCGGAGGAATGACGTTGACATTGCCGGTTCCCCGGCAGATGGGACATTTGGCCCCCTTCTCTTTTTTCCCGGTTCCCCCGCAAAAGCCGCATGGGTGTGTCTTTTCGGTTATCAGGAATCCCCTTCCGTTTCCGTTGGCCCTTCCCGACATGGTTCCATTCCCGTAGGTGATGGTGTTCCAACCCACCTCATCCTGGCCGGGTTTAAAAAAACCGTTTGGGGCCTGGTTGGGGGTTGACCTGAAGGTTCTGCAAGACCGCCACTGGAATTCTTCTCGCTGGAGACTTTTAAAGGGAACCCTCTGTTCAGTTTCAAGGACTCTTTCTTCGTGGGACCAGCCCAGCGCTTTTTTTCCCTTTGAGGTGATTTTAAAATGCCCCCGGTCTTCCTGGTCAAGATGCTTGCTTTTGATGAGGCTCTTACATAGAACCGTTGCGTAGTAAGCGTCAATCCCCAGTTGTCGGCTCACCAGGCGAGTGGTGGTTTTGCCGTGTTCCCTGCTTACGGTCTTCAATGCCTTCATTTCGCTTCCTGAAACCATCAGATTCCTCTCCTACTCCGACGCCGATTCGGTATCAATACGCCTTCTCATGCCGGTGCGCCGAAAATCCAGCATATTGCCTTCCGCGTCCAGCCGGGTTTCATAGGTGGCCAGGATGTCCATGCTTTCGGGAATAGAGTGTTTTTCCACCACTTCAAGGACGACACGCCATTCATCCTCTTCTCTGCCGACTTCGATGGTTGATGAAATCTCCAAACCCGTTAGGGCATTCAATTCGGACCGTGCATTCTTGACGATTTGTGCCATTCCGACAGCCATTTTTTTCTCCTTTAACGCTAGATTCCAAAAAGCTCAATTATTCGATTTTAATGACAAAAATGAAATCTACATAAATCCGCAATCCGAAATCCGCAATCCGAAATCCCTATCCCTCTTCCTTCATCTTCCGGATCATCTCAAGTTGTTCCATGAGGCGTGTTTCCTGTTTCTCATATTCTTTTTCGCTGATTTCATCCATTTCAAACTGCATCTGGAGATGAAGCAGCCCTTCGTGGATCTTTGATTCATCCGTCATTTCGTTGTAGGCCGCGTCCCGCAGTTTTTGACCCAGCCATATGGTCAGCTTAAGGGGTGAAAAAAGAATGTCATCCAGTATGAAAGCCATAACCTGCCGTCCTCCCCCTGCACCCTGCACCCTGCACCCTATTTTCTACCATTTCACCACGATTTCCACGAAATTGCAGGGCGGAATAGGCCCCACATACTTCAGCGTCATTTTTCCCGCATAAAGGTCCTTGACTTTTTCAACCACAAGATCGAACGCTTTTTCCTTTTCTTTTTCTATCAGAAATGCCGTGTTGGTAATCATTTGATCTCCGAAATGATTATTGAGCTTTCTTTCCACCCAGAGCCCTTCAAGGGGGGCCAGGATGGATTGTTCTTTCTGTTCTTTCCAGGTCTCAAGGGCCTTTTTGACCATTTCTCCCAGGCGGACCTGATCCCGTTGAACCCCGCCCCGGCGCTTGATCAGCCGATTGCGCAGTCGACTGATCTCCGTATTTTGGGTGGCAATTTCATCGAAGACGGGCTTCATGTCTTTCCAGATGGCCTTGATGCCCAATTCAATCTTGCCGTGCATATAGGCTAACGCTTCAACCAGTTCCCCTCTCCTGTCTTTCAGGAGTTTTTCCCGGATCGGAAGCAATCCCTCGCTGACCGTTCCGAATCGTACCGGGAGCATGGGATACTGTTGCATCACCCTTTCCATGACTTTTTGATGGGCCATGGTATTGGCCCGGGTAACCGGATATTGTTTAATTGGAGAATCGCTGACCACCGCCCCGAGCCCGTCCTGAACAATGGTATAGATTTCGCTGTTTTGTTTGCCGACGCTGACGTCGCCGAAATGTGCTTCCCGGTCCGTTTCAATGATGGCGTAGATGTATTGTCCTACCTCGGTCATATCAGTGGTTCCCTTCCCCCTAATTGCCCACGGCCGTTATTGAGACCCAGTTTTTGATATCCGTTTCCCGAAAGGAGCAAGCAGGGTCTCGGCAGTAGTCATTCACCAGCTTGTAGGCCTGATTGATTTTTTCGAAATGCTTCTGGGCCTCACGGTCACCCGGGAATTTGTCCGGATGGCATTTTTTGGTCAGTTGCCAGAATTTATCGCGGATCTCCTGCTGGGTAGTTTCTTCTTCCAGTTGAAGCAGCTTCCTGGCATCATTCAATGGTGCATATTCGGCGGTTTTGATCTCAAAGGACCGAAAACTATAAGGGGGCAAAGGGCCGATGATGCGAAAATTAATTCGGTCTTCATAACGGTGGTCCAGTCCCGAGACGATGCCTTCCAGCCGGGATCCATTTTCCTTTCGGATCAGGAAAGCGGCGTTCATGATCATACCATCGTCCATGAGGGAATGAATGCAGTGCTTTTCCGCGATGCTCAGCAGGGGGGGCAAAATGACGGATTTCAGGGATTCCCGTTTTTGCTCCAGCAGGGCCTTTACTTGTTTTCCGGCTTGGATCCTTATTGCCAAGCCGTTGCCTTCCGATTCGGCAGCCGCGGTTTCCTTGAGCGCTTTGATCTCATCGGTCTGTCCGATTTCCGCCAGTACGGCATTCAAATCCGGCCAGAGCGCAACCACGTCCAGCTCGATCTTGTTTCCCATTTCCGTCAGACTTTGAACAATTTCATCCTTTCCCCGTTTTAAAATATGGATGACCGCCTCATCCCCTTCCAGCAGTGTCCCGAATTTGACGGGGATCACAGGGTATTCCGTCATTAACTGTTCAATGACCGACTGGTAAATCGTCAGATTTCGCAGGAGAGTTTCCTTGGGCAGTGCCTCAAACCCCTGGCGGGGCAGGTTACTGACGATGGCGGATATGCCCTCAAACGGCATGGCGTAGACTTCCCCGCCGTCAATTCCGATGGCACCGAACCGGTGGGGTTCATCCCCCTTTATGAATCCGTAAATGGTTCTTACTTCATCCGGCATTCTGGTTCCTCCATTCTGGTTCCTTTGCGGCAAATCAGGATCTCTTGATCTCCTCGAAGGCATCCTGAAAATGTTTTCCCCCTATCTTGAAGCGTGTCGTGTCGTTTTCTCCACTTTCGATGAATTCCCGAATGGCCTTCATGGCGGCCTTTTTGCAGATGGATTCCAGGTCTGCCCCCACCAGATTTTCGGAAGCCTCGGCAAGAACTTCAAGGTTCACATCTTCGGCCAGAGGTTTTTGCCGGGTATGCACTTTCAGAATTTCAAGCCTGGCTTTTTTGTCCGGAAACGGGATTTCAAAATGAAAATCGAACCTGCCCGCCCTGAGCAGGGCCTCATCAATGATATCCGGACGGTTGGTGGCAGCCAGAACCATAATCCCTTTCAGTTCCTCGATGCCGTCTAGTTCCGTTAAAAACTGGCTGATGACCCGATCCGCCACATGGGAAGATCCATCCATCCCCCGCCTGGGGGCCACACTGTCGATTTCATCGAAAAAGATGATGCAGGGGGAGGCCTGTTTTGCCTTTTTGAAAATTTCCCGGATCCCTTTTTCACTTTCCCCCACCCATTTGCTCATGAGTTCGGGTCCTTTGACGGAGATGAAATTGACTTCCGATTCCGATGCCACCGCCTTTGCCAGAAGGGTCTTTCCGGAACCCGGGGGTCCATGGAGCAGGATGCCTTTGGAGGGTGTGGTGCCGGCGTGTTCGAACAGATCGTTGTATTTCAGGGGCCATTCAATGGTTTCCTTGAGAACCCGCTTCACTTCTTCTAGGCCGCCCACATCGCTCCATTTAACGTCGGGGACTTCGGTAAAGACCTCCCGGATGGCGGAAGGTTCCACCTCCCTGAGGGCTTCCCTGAAGTCGTCCATGGATACCTGGAGCTGCATGAGGGTTTCGTAGGGGATTTCGTCAAGCTCAAAATCGATTCTGGGAAATATTTTTCGAAGGGTGGCCATGGCTGCTTCTCTGGAGAGCGCCTCCAGGTCCGCCCCCACAAATCCGTGGGTAATTTCAGCCAGTCGGTTCAGGTCAACGTCCTCTGAAAGGGGCATGCCCCGGGTGTGTACGTTCAGAATGGCCAAACGTCCGTTCATGTCCGGGATGCCGATTTCGATTTCCCGATCGAAACGGCCCGGTCTTCTGAGGGCCGGATCAAGGACATTGGGAATATTGGTGGCGCCGATGACAATGACCTGGCCCCGGGACGCAAGACCGTCCATCAGGGCAAGCAGTTGGGCTACCACCCGCTTCTCCACCTGTTTTTCTCCGCCCATCTCCTCACGCTTGGGCGCAATGGCATCGATTTCGTCCAGAAAAATGATACTGGGAGCCTTAGCGGATGCTTCGTCAAATATTTTACGCAGGTTGGCCTCGCTTTGACCATAGAATTTATGCATGATCTCCGGGCCGCTGATGGTCCGGAAAAAGGCGTCGGTCTCGTTGGCCACGGCGCGGGCAATGAGGGTTTTTCCGCAGCCCGGAGGCCCGTGGAGGAGTACCCCCCTTGGGGGATCAATGCCCAGCCGTTCAAAGATCTGGGGATATTTCAGCGGGAGTTCGATCATCTCCCGGATTTTTCGAATTTCCCGCCCCAGGCCCCCGATGTCTTCATAGGAAATGCGGGTCTTTCCTTCGCCCGCCTCCTTTTTCTGCTGAATTTCCATTGCCGTCCGGGGATGAATCATAACCACCCCTGAAGGGGTTGTGGCAACCACATTGAAATCCTGGGTTCGGGAACCGATGAGCCTGGTCCGTACCAGATCCCCTTCCACCAGAGGAAGCCCTTCCAGCAGGCTTCCGATATAGCGGGCGTCGTAGGATCGCATGACCGTGAGGGGCGCCACCACGATTTTCCGGGCGGGCTGAAAGTCGCAGGCCGCGATTTTCACTTTTTCATCGATGCCCACCTGCGCATTTTCCCGGGTAATGCCGTCCAGCCGGATCAACCCCTGCCCACGGTCCTCCATGTAGGCGGGAAGCACCTTGGCAACGGTTTTTCGTTTGCCTTCCACCGTTACCACATCACCCACCTGAACGTTCAGTTTTTCAAACTCCCCCGGGTCAAACCGGACAATGCCGCGGCCCACATCCTTGGTGGCTGCTTCCGCCACTTTCAGGGTCAGGGGTTTTACCGTTGTTGTTTTCTTTTCAGAAGTCATGGGTAATCCTTTGTCAGTTTTCAGTTGTCAGTTGTCAGTTGTCAGGGGGCAGTTGCTGACAACTGAAAACTGACAACTGCCCCCTACAGCTTCATCTCAATGCTCACGAAATTAAACGGGGGCGCCGGTCCCACAAGTTTGAAATCCGCCTGGTCGTTATATTCCTCCGCCAGGTCTTCCACCAGGAAATCAAATTGTTTTTCTCTGGTTCTGTCGATGAGGAATACGGCGTTTAAGAACATGTCGTCTCCCATCACATCGTTTTGGTGCGTATCCAGGGTCAGTCTCTTGAATTGCCGCAAGATTTTTTCGGCAAGTTGCTTCTTTTTTTCATCCAAAGCCGCCTTCACTGCTTTTCCCAGATCGATTTTTTCTTTGCTGTCGGCTTCTTTGCCGTGTTCCGCAACCTTCTTTTTGAGTTCTTTCACGTCGGGGTCGGTTTGGGCGATTTCCTCAAAGATTTTTTCCATGTGGGTCCAGCGGGCTTTGAGTCCCATTTCCACTTTGTTGTCGAGATCATGAAGCAGCCCTTTGAATTCAGCATGTTGTCGTCTGAGAAATGTGCGAACCTCCTCGGCGCTGTTGGCGATGGTGCAGAATCTCACCGGCAAAACCGTGTAATCCTTCATAACTTCTTCGATGACCTTTTCATGGGCCATGAGATTTTCGGGGTCAATCACATACCGGGTGATCGGCGAGCTGCTGATGACCGCGCTGATGTCGTTGAACCCGATGGTGGATACGATGTCGCCCCGTTTGCCGATTCCCATGGGGCCGAAGTTTCTGCCTTCATCGCCGCTGATGATGCAGTATATGTATTTACCTTCTTTCGCCATAATCTCTCCAGGGAGGGGCGAATCATGATCCGCCCGTGGGAAACTGTTTCTTAAAAACCTGTTACAAAAAAACTTAAAACTTAAAACTTAAAACCGCGGCTTGCCGCTTTAATAATCCATCGTCATGACCTTCATGTTGCCCTTGGGTCTGATTTTCCGGGCGTCGTCGCCTTCCAGCAGTTTTGCCTTTTTTTCCAACTCCTGGGCATCCAGTTCCGCGATCCTGTTTTCGATATCTTCAATCCGGGTTTCAATCACTTTTTTTCGCTGGCTGACGCTTACCAGTTCTTTCCTGGAAAGGGAGAGGTTATTTTTCAAAAGGTAGATCTCGGCGTCATTTGCCCGATCCGCCTTGGGAAGGGAACGGTGTTTCATTCCCATAAGCGTTTTGATGTGACCCAGCGAACGAATCTCTTTTCCCATAAAAAATCTCCTTATGATCCCTAGCAAATCTGATCGATTAATTCGTTGATGACCCTTTTAACCCTTTTCTGGCTTCCGGCGGTGCCGATGCGGCTGGTTTCGGATGATAGAATATCCATGCAGGTCTGCCTGAAAATCGGGTCATCCTTGTCTACCGCCGCCTCGCGGACCACCAGGGTTTTGGCGATCATGATGCACCCCCGGATGGTTGGGGCGAATTCATAAACGTCGGATTCGCGCAATCCTCTCACAATACGGACGATTTTCGTCGCATCCCCATCCAGCAGACCGGATTTGAACTCGGTGATGCGAATTTCCGTCTCTTCATCGAAATAGTCCACATCCAGGGTGATCATTCGGTCGCGAAGGGCATCCTGACTCCGGTGAACCCCCGCATATTCTTCCGGATTGCTGGTGAAAATGGCTGTAAAATCAGGGTGGACCTTGAGGTAATTCCCTTCTCCCTGTCTGGGGGCCGGCAGATCCAGCATCCTTTCCTGAAGCACCGACAGCAGAATGTTGTTGGCTTCGGGTCTGGTTCGGGTAAACTCGTCGTAGATGAGGGTAAACCCGTTTTTACAGGCCACGGTGAGACGGTTGTCGGCCCATCTTTTCTGCATGTCCTCTTCGGTTTTCTTGACCGTGTGAATATAATTGTCCACCACTTTGCGTCTGTGAAAGCCGGTCTCTCCGCCCACAAGGTCCGATGTGGAAAACTCCTCGTCCCCATGAATCATGACCACGGGTCGCCCGATCATGGCCGCCACATGCATGGCCAGGGTGGTTTTTCCGGTTCCCGAGATGCCTCGAAAATGGATGGGAAAGCCCGCGGCGATATAGGCCATGGCCCTTTCCGCCATGTCCTGGACATAGGGGGTTTCTACGAAGTTCGGCAGAGAGCGAGGCTCCAGGACCGTTGTACTGTTAGCTGACATAAAATTCTCCTTATGAACTGGATAGCGGCAGGTTGAAGGCGGAGCGCCGTTATGGATGCCGATCGCACTCCGCCTTCTGCGTACTGCCTACTTTTTAGTAACCACGCCTTTGCCGCCACAGGTCAAACAGGGGAGGTATTGCCCCGGCTGTAAGCCTTTCCCTGCGCAATCAGGACATGTTTTCAGGGGTTTCACGGCTGAAACCACCCCTTTTCCCGCACAGACCGTACAAACCATTCTCCGATGGGGTTGGACCGCCGTGCCATTGCAATAGGCGCACGGTCTGAGTGTTCCGTATATGCTGATCCGTCCTTTTCCGCCACAGACCTGACAACGGGAAGCGCCGTAGAAAAGTCCAAACGGGTCAATGCCGATTCCCCGACAAAACGTACACGCCAGGGTGTTCTTTTCCTCAGTGGTCGTGCCTGCTGAGTCGGTCATTGCACTTCCTTCCATTGTCTCCGGCGGGCCATGGCGGTACTCGGATCACGTTTTCCCTTCCGTCCACCGCCTTAGGCCTGTCCGAGGACCGTTAAATCGCAAAGTATGTTAAATCTTCTTTTTTGACTTCGCCATCATCCAGCAATTCTCTCATAACGGAGATCAGGGAACGCCAGTTTTCCACCCCCAGTTTTTCCGCAATTTCAACCATTCGCAGCCCATCCGGGGCATCCTTCAAAATGGCGACGATGTCACTGTGTGAGGTTTGCAAATTGATTTCAGCACCGTCGGTCTGGGAGGATTCTTCCGAGGTTACTTCCGCCTCCTTTTCCTCAGCATCTGTTTCTGACGACGCTTCGTCCCGGGGTTCTATGACGTTTTCTGTTGCTTCGGCTGGTGCTTCTTCGATTTTCTTATCCTCGACAACCTTAACTTCCCTTTCCGGTTCCGGCGCCGCTTTTTCGGGGGTGGTAAGGGTCATGGTTCCGGCTGTAGAACGTACGGCTGAAAGGATTTCATGCCAGGCCCGGGCGGCTTCCGAACGATCCTTGCTGAGCTCTCCCAGCATTTGCGTTACACTGGCGGACAGATTCGAACTGAAATCCCGCAGGTTCGCTTTAAGTTCTTCGCCCTTTTCCTTCATTTCACGCACGACGGTTTCGAGACGTTCCTTCTCGCCGTTTTCCAGATCCGCCTTGAATTGCGCCAGCCCTGCGGTAAAGGATTCCAGCTCCGACTTCAAACTGCGCCACATCTCTTTTCGGGCGGTTTCGAAGTCATTGATCATATTGCGGGTATCTCCCTTGAGATTGCCGATATGCTCGCGGCGGTCCGCTATTTCCCGGCCCATGGTCTCTTGTCGATCCGCCTCCGCGCGGTCCAGGTCCGATTTAAATCGGGCCAATTCGGAGGTAAAAGCATCCAGTTGCCCTTTCAGGTCCGCCCACATTTCTTTTCGCGCATTTGAAAAGGCTTTCAGCATATTCTGAGTGCCGCCGAGAATTCCCTGTAGATCCTGCTTCCGTTCACCGATTTCCGCCAGTGCTTCGGCCTTCCGGTTGCTTTCAGCTTGATCCAGGTTCTCCTTGAACTGCTTCAACATGGACATGAACCCGGACAGTTCATTTCTGAGGTTATCCCCCATTTCCTTGAGTTCCGTACGGATCGTTGAGATACGTTCTTTGTTGGCATTAACCATGTCACTTCTAAAATTCGCCAGTTCCGACGTGAAATTTTGCAATCTGGATTTCAGATTCCCCCACATTTCCTGCCTGCCGGTTTCGAACTCGTTGATCAGATTTCGAGTGTCATTGCGCAAACCTGAAATATATCTGCCGCGATCGGCGATTTCTTCACGGGCTTCGTTCTTGCGATTTTTCTCCGCTTCATCCAGATCCGTCTTGAATCCGGCCAGTCGGGTACTGAAGTCTTTCAAATCAGACCGCAGGGTGTCGCCCATATCTTTCAACTCAGCCCGGACGGTTTCTGCGCGTTCTCGATTGGATTCCTCCAAATTGTTCCTGTAATCCGCGAGTTTTTCGGCTGTTTCCGTTTTCAGTTCCGAAATACTTCGCATCCGGTCCTCGTAAGCAGCCGCAATTTCTTCCGCCAGTCTTCTCAAATCATCTGCCAACATAATCACTCCTCCTTAAAATTTTGATTTTTTGAAGACATGCTTGAGATTCCCGATTTTCACGGAAATGCGGTTTTGCGAAAATGAGGGTAAGCAAATGCACACTCCTTCGCATCCTCAAGGACATCTTATCAATTTCCGTTGGCGAATCCGGCGGAGATATGAATCGCTCCGGCACGGATTGGCAAAGGTTGAAATTTACTGTTTACGGTCGTCGATTGTTACATGGGAGAAAAATCTTTTGCCCCTACGTCAACCCGCTACTGCCGTCAGCCATTGACTTCGAACTCTTTCTCTCGCGATGTCAAGATCTTCCAGAATCTGACCGACCTGATTGTCTCGGACCCCCTGCTGGACTTTGAGGGATTTGAGCATGAGTTTGAAGTCTTTGAGTTTTACGGTTTCTCCCTTTTCAAGCAATTTTTTGAGAGCTGTTTTTAACTCTTCCTGCTCCATCTGAATACGTTTCAGTGCCTGAACGATTCCGGTTTCCCGTTCTTTTTGCCGTTTCAGAATATCTTCCTTGATAATTTCCATGTCGTCAAGATTTGACCGGCCCCCGGAGACTATGACGTTTCGCAATCGACCGATCATCTCTCTTTCTTCTTGATGGAAATTTTGAAAAACCCTTCCCGCCTCGTCTTCCCTGGCATTTCGTCTGGCCGTGAGTCCGCTCATCATCCGGTCAAAATCCTTTTTGCGAAGACTTTCCGATTTGGCGAGGTTGTCTTTCAATTGAACCATCATCTCTTGCAGTTCAGTATGAAAACTTTCCAGAAAATGATAGGCCTGTTCCATGAGGTCGTTTACGGTTTTTACGCGCATTTCATAGGAATCGATGATGCTGTTTGCCAGGATTCTTAAGTTTTCTTCGGTTTTCACTTTTTTACCTCGTTAAACAAAAAAAACCGCAAATAACTCAGACAATTTGATCTACCCATACCAACAACGGGAAGGGAGCATTGTCAGACTTATTTACGGTCTTCCAGTGGTCTGATGGAGATTTCAGATATGCCCAAGACTTTCCTGATGAAATCCTTTCTATCGGGAGAGGGGTTCATGGAACGCCTCTCGGATCTCAAGGATATCCGGCAATCTCCCTTCGATTCTAAATGTGCTGCTTAAGCATTACGCGGTGGCGGTAAGTCCCACGGCCTCGGCATATTTCAGATAGGTCTCAACACCGGCTACCACTGCCCTTGCTTCGACGGCCAGCAGCTCAATCCCCACGAGGGAAACTCTTGCCCATGCATCGACAACCACGCCCTTGTCCAGAATTCTGTCGACGACTTCAGCCAGACTTGCAGATGCCATTGATTTTTCCATTGCCATGATGAATCTCCTTTCATAAATAAGTTAGATGTGTTGTGTTACGCTTAACGGCTCTCTATGCGGTGGCGGTAAGTCCCACGGCCTCGGCATATTTTAGATAGGTCTCAACACCAGCTACCACTGCCCTTGCTTCGACGGCCAGCAGCTCAATCCCCACGAGGGAAACTCTTGCCCATGCATCGACAACCACGCCCTTGTCCAGAATTCTGTCGACGACTTCAGCCAGACTTGCAGATGCCATTGATTTTTCCATTGCCATGATGAATCTCCTTTCTCATTTTGGGTTTTTAATTAAACACGATTGTCTTTTCAATATGCATTTGTCGTGCCACAACGGGTGCGATTATTATCTGGCTGGATTTGCTGGAATAATTTTTGATCCGTTTAAATATGTGAGGGCCTGGGGCATGAAAGGGTATGGCATTGGATGCCCAATTGGGGCTTAGTTGCCATAGATTGCCATGGGTCATTACAGCGGACATTCGAAAAAATCGGGTTGGTGAAGGATTTTGGATCAAGATGAAAAACAGGATGTGCGGTTTCGTTCGTGGGGTATGAGCGGAAATTCAATGAGCCTTCACAGGATGCCGAAGCTGCGCAAAGCCTCGCTCACTTCCGGAAAGCGGGCGCCCAGTTTTTTCAATGCCGCGATAATGCCATTCATTTTTTCCCGGTCTTCTTTAAGCTCCAGACTTATTTCATATGTTGCACGTTTCATGAATGTGCGCCTATCCCAGAACACCAGTGCGCCGATAAACCCCATAACGCCCAAAAACCCCCCCATCATGGTGATCCACAAGTTGTCGATGCGCGCATTCAACCCCTGGTCAAGATTGTCGATGCGAATATTAACCTGGTCGATGCGAATATTAACCTGGTCGATGCGATTATTCAATTCCCGTGCGAATTTATCGATGCGATCGAGAATCAGCTGATCAGCCGGGCTGAGAACAATGTCTCTGTTCTCCTTGACAGAGTTTTGCGCGCCAAAAACCTCCCCGACGGATAGCACGAAAAATATCACCAAGACCATGCGAACCGCTCTTTGAACTCGTGCCATTTTAATCCCTCATCCTAGACTTTTACAGCTTACTCTTATTTTCAACAGATACGGTTTCAAACTACCATGCCCAACAACTTGAAACAACGGAAAATATTTCAAACGCTTTGACTTTTCTATCCCACCCGCAACAAAATGCCGGAGGGAAGGGATTCCCCGAAGATCCGGCTTTCCTCCTGGCTTGCCACGGGAACCACCTCCTCGAGAACATGAATGTAAGGCGTCGCCCACTCGTGGGGCAAAAGCCAATCGATAATCTCTTTGATGACCGCGGGCGATGCATCCCGTTTCCGGTCTCCGGTGAGCCGGGCCATCTGGGAAAGGGCCATGCCTACGGGTCGGGGGTCTTTCCAGTTTTCAGATAGGATGGTTTGGGTCCAGACGGCAACCACATCGGGCGAAATAACCCGGTCAATGGGTCCGTAAAGAGGCTCCCGGGCGCCGATCCTGGAAAGTGCCCACCAATGCTGAGGCCGGACTTTCCTGGGGGACAGGCCTTTGAGCAACTGTTTTCCCCTGGCGACCTTGTCTTCTTCTGAAATCCGTTCCAGATTGGCCAGGGTCATCCACATTTCCATTTCTTCCTGGGGGGCAAGGTTGGGTTTTTTGCCGCCTTTCTTGGGTTTGACCAGGGATGAAATGCTTAAAAATACCTGACGCTGCTGGCTGGCCGAAAGGCCTCCGGCAATCCGGCGCCACAACACCCACCATTCCGACCTGACCTGAACATTTTTGACATGCTTTGACCCATCACGGAAAAATTTCCACAATTTTTCGATGCGATGTTCATCCAGCGCATCCCCGAATCCGGGTCTCAAACAAAATCCGATCAAATTAAGCCAACGGCTTTCGTGTTCAATACTGAGGTTCCGGGATGAAGCCAGGCTCATAAGTTCATCGGCTGCCTGGCGAATAAATCCGAGAGGCCATTTCTCCTTGGGCGTATGAACCTTTTTCGTGATGCCTTTGATGAGGCTTGCCGGCTGGCTTTTGGCGGCCTCGCCCGAAAAGGTTTCTCTGATCAATTGTACGGCCTGGTTCACAACGGATTCTTCAAAAACCTCCCGGTCCGAAACGGCGACAGGCTGCTCCGCGGTACGCAATTGAAACTGGAAGCGCCATCGGTGAGGGCTTTTTGTGGCGTGACACCACAGGGCCAGGGTGCCCATTTCGGTATAATGGGCTTCCATTTTTACGGGAATGGAGACTCCCTCTCCGGCTTTTTTCCCGAATTTGATCACTGTGTGAAGGGGAGGAAGGGTTGTCAAGGTGTCATCCACATGAATGACCTTGCCCACCGTGTCTCCCGAGCGAAAACTGGAACTGTACAGGTGAAAGCGTACCGGCTGGTTGGTCAGGACGGAAAACTGTTTGTCATGAAGTTCGTTTCGGGTTCCCTCGGGCATGCCCCGTTCTACCAGACAGATGGCCATGGTGGGGTCTCCATTGCCGTTCTGATCACTTTGCGCCGTGTTTTCATCCAGATGAACACCCAGGTAATATCCCCTGGCGCTGCCGCTGTCCACCTGAACGCCGTAACCCTTTCGAACCCGTCCATAATAGGACGCGCCCAGGGCCACGGCGATATCCGGATCCGGATTGGCCAGCACCCTGGGGGGGGAATCTTCCGTGTCATGAAAGCGCGTGGAGACGGCGGCCCGGATCCGCTCCTGAAGGATAGCGGGTTTGAGGGCCGCACCGTTGAACATGATCAGGTCCGGTTCAATGTTGTCCCGATCCAGGATTTCTTTCAGGTCCTGTCGATGCTGTTCCAGGAATCGGATAAGGTGCCGCGTAATGGCGGGGTCCTGGGCGTAGGGAAGACCAAACTCCGTCATGCCCCTTCGGGGTTTCAGGTCGAGGGATTCCGCGGGGGCGACCAGGGGAAAGAACCCGTCCAGGATGATCTTTTCAACGTCCGAACGATTGAGCTTGCAAGTTTTGGTGGCGGCAATCAGTTTGCGACCTTCACCGATCAGGGTGATGGTTTTTTCATCTTCAAATTCTCCCAGGATGTCTTCCTTGGCTTGACGGCACTGGTTGCACAGGGACTGCCAGCGACCCAGACTCAATTTTGTCTTCCGGTCTACCTGAAGTCGGCCTTCCGAGAGGTGGGCAAGGGCCAGGTCCATGTTGTCCCCACCCAGAATCAGATGGTCCCCCACGGCAATTCTCTCAAATACGGGATGCCCCTCTTTTTCCCGCAGGGTGATCAGGGTAAAATCCGTGGTGCCGCCCCCCACATCACAGATCAGGATCAATTCTCCGGGGCTGACCAACTGCTCCCATTCCTGTTCGTGAACATCCAGCCAGCTGTAAAAGGCAGCCAGGGGTTCTTCCAGAAGGGTGATATTGGTAATACCGGCTTTTGACGCCGCTTCCACGGTCAGGTCCCTGGCCACCTCATCAAAGGAAGCGGGTACGGTAATCACCACGTCCTGGTTTTCGAGGCGGGATTCTTCATCCCCAACGACGCCATGGTTCCACGCATCCTTTATGTGCTTCAAATAGGCGGATGTGACGGTTATGGGAGACCGCTTTTCGCCCGGGTCATCCGCGCCCCATGGGAGGATGGGGGCGTTTCGATCCACCTTCCCGTGGCAAAGCCATGATTTGGCTGAGGAGACCATCCGTTTGGGAGATTTTGCGCCCTGTTCCCGGGCCAGTATCCCCACAAAGTCCTCGTCATAAGCGGTATCCCAGGGAAGGGCAAGCGCGTCGGCGGGAAATTCGTGATCGCTGGGCAGGTAAAGAAAAGACGGCAGCACTTTCTCCTTTGATATTTCTCCGGGTCCCGTGAGCTGAGGGATTTGAAAATGCCGGATAACCGGCCTTGATCTGTCCTTGTTTGCGGCGAGATCGATATAGGTGACCGCGGAGTTGGTGGTTCCCAGGTCTATTCCGATAATATATTTCATGAATTATTCATTCTCTTGTTCTCTGACATTGAATTCCAGTTTGAATTTTTTATCATCTTCCTGGGATACGCACCACAGCTCCAGGGTACCGACCTCCGTGATCCTTGTTTCGAGGGTGACCGGAACGATGGCGCCGACCTCCCCCTCCAAACGGGTTTCAAGGGTGGCAACCGGTTCAATTTCCCCTTCCCAGTCCTCGGCCACCGTTCCCATGGCATCATGATGCCGTGTGTTGGACCCCAGGAATTCAAATTTAACCGGTTCTCCCACCACCAGCCCGAATTCTTTTTTCTCAAGCGCCATTTCCGTCCCCTCTTCCATGCCGAAGGGGGCTACGCACAGGGCCTTGACGGGGGCTGGAATTCCCGGCACAGCCGGCATCGCTGTTTCCACGCCGATATAGTAGGTTTTGGCAAGGCCGCCTCGAATGCGAATCCCTTTGCCTTTTCTCGCCAGACCATAGTAGGCAGCTCCCCGGGCAACCGCCAGATCAAAATCCCGGCTTTCAACCTCTCTGGGTGCGGGACAACCCGCCTCGGCGGTCCAGGAGGATAGGATTTCCAGAACCCTGTTCCTCAGACCTCGCGCTTTCATAACGCCGCCGTTAAAAAGAATGGCGGTGGGACAAACAAAGCTGCCCCGGGTTGTTCCCGAAGTCTCCTGCTGGTTCAGGAATTTGGCCAGATGATGACTGATGGCGGGATCTGATGCATAGGAAAGACCCATCTCCCGCATGCCGGTTCGGCGATCCTCCCGGGGTCGGGAATCCCTGTTGCATTCAGGGAAAAAGCCCTCCTTCAGAACCGATTCGACCTGTTCTCGCGTCAATTCGGTTTTGATGGCCCCGCCGATGAGCTTGCTGCCCCGGCCCAGGATGGCAATGGGATAGGATTGCGCTTCTTCATTTGAGAAAAGATGCTCCTTGGCCGATCTGCAACCGTAGCAAAGTCCCCGCATCTGGTGCGCATTCAGCTTCTGACCCGATGAGGCCATTTTGCCGGCGATGGCGTAGGCCAGTGTCAGGTCCATGTTATCCCCGCCCACCAGGAGATGCTTGCCCACGGAAATTCGTTCCAGGTTTAAATCGCCATCCGCTTCGGACACCTTTATGAGGCTCAAATCGGTGGTTCCGCCGCCCACGTCCGTCACCATGATCAGGTCATCCACTTTGATTTTGTTTCGCCACTTGCCGTGGGTGCTGTCGATCCAGGCATAAAATGCGGCCTGCGGTTCTTCCAGCAGGGTGGTTTTGGGAAGTCCCGCCATTTCAGCGGCTTCGACGGTGAGGTTCCTGGCCACTGCATCGAAGGAAGCGGGTACCGTCAAAAAAATTTCCTGGTGCTCCAGGCGCAATCGGCTGTCCTCCCGGGCAAAAGCGTAATTCCAGCTTTCCCGAATGTGCCCGAGGATCGCCGCGGACGCCGCTACCGGCGAGAGCTTCTCCCGATCGTCGGGGCCTTCCCATGGCAGGATCGGTTTGTTTCGGTCCACGCCGGTATGACAGAGCCACGATTTGGCCGAGGCGATCATACGCATGGGGATCTCGGCGCCCCTGTCTCGGGCAAATGTTCCGACGGCCATGTTGCTTTGAGGATCCCATGGCAGGGCCAGACCGCCCTCCGCGACATCATGAGGACCCGGCAGCAGGATGAATGAGGGCAGAATGCTTTTTTCCCCCAGAGCGCCCGATGCCACCAGTTGAGGGATCTTAAAAATTCGAATATCGGGTTCCCTTTGATCATTCACGGAGACTTCCGTATAGGCCACCACACTGTTGGTGGTGCCCAGGTCAATACCCACGACGTAGGTAGGATCGGGATTGGTTATATTTATCATTTTTCTTCTCGTTATCCGTCATCAATCCCGGCGATGAATTGCCGGGCTATTATGCCATGTCCCTACGGGACTGATTGCGTTTACTTGAATCCGACCTCCGACTTCCGGCCTCTGTTCTCCGTGTTCCGTCAAGGGATCTCCACTTCCGCGGGTGCAATAACACCGGGGTCAGGAGAGCCGGAAAGGGTCGGCAAATCAAATTTGCCCACCCGCCAGCCCCGGTGTTCCAGAGCGCCCTTAAAAGGCGGTTCTCCGGATACATTGCCCGTCAGCTTGATGGCGGAGGCGTCAAATCCTTTTTCTACCGTAATCTCTTCACCTTCTTCCCGGTCAATGACGGCCTCCAGGGCCAGATATTTTTTCAGGGCCTTTTGACAGTTCTCCTGGATGTTGCGAACGGCCGCGCCGATCTGAGCGTCTTCATAGCCCTTAAGGTCTTCCGCCAGAAAGTCCACCAAACGCCCCTCTCTTTGAAGCAGGCTCAACAGATGCAAAGACCTGCGCTGATCTTCTCTGGCACGGGCTTCTTTCTCCTCCGGCGTTGGGCGGTGCGGCTGGGCTTTCGTCACTTTTTTCAAAGTGGGCGCAACGGGTTTGGGCTGCGCCATTTTTGCAGGCGTTTGTCCCATGGAAGCGCGCAGGGTCAACCAGAGAAGAATTCCTACAATTACCAGACTTCCCCCAAGGACCTGCAGGGATAGCATTCCGCCGTTTTCCAACAGCAGCATTAATACTTCCAGGCTTGCTTTCCCAGGAATTTCCTGCTGAATCTTCCAATAACTGAAACCGGCAAGCGCCAGCCCCAGCAGAAGAAGCCACACGAATATCCAAAGGGATAATTTGCTCGATATTTTCTTGGTTGGTTCCATGATTGCGTCCTTTCTTTTGACCCAAATCCGTAATCTAAGTTCAATCACTGAAATTTGATGGCGAGATTTTTAATTTTTCGAAGCAGTGTTTTGTAATCCATTCCCATCTTTCTGGCCGCCCGGCTTTTGTTACCGTTTGATTCCTTCAAAACCGCTCCGATAATTTGCTTTTCCACGGCTTCCACATGGGCATTGACGATTTCCTTGAGGGATTTTCCAGCATCAAGCAGTTTTCCGGGAACGGCCTTTGGATGGGTTGATGCCTGGGCTGAAAATGTGTCACCCGCACATCCAGCGCTGAACATTAAATGCTTTCTTTGAATGGGCACATTTTCTTCACAAAGGAGCACGGCCTGGCGGATCACGTTTCGCAGTTCTCGCACATTTCCGGGCCAGTGATAGGCATCCAGCGAAAGCAAGGCTTCCTTGGAGAATCCGCCGCACTGCTTGTTCAGCTCTATCTCCACTTCATCCACGAATTTTTTGGCGAGATAGGGGATATCCTCTACTCTGTCCTTGAGAGCCGGCATTTTCAGTGAAAATTCATTTAATCGAAAGTAAAGATCCGGCCTGAAATTCCCCAATTTTATGTCCTCTTCCAGGGACTGATTGGTGGCGGCAATGATTCGGACCTTCACCGGCACTGGATTTTTGCCCCCCAACCGCTTGATCATCCGTTCCTGAATCGCCCGAAGAAGTTTCTGCTGCACGGCATAGGAAAGATTTCCCACCTCGTCCAAAAAGATGGTACCGCCATGGGCCAGCTCGAAATGGCCCGGTTTGTCACTATCCGCGCCGGTGAAAGCGCCTTTCATATAGCCGAACAGCTCACTTTCGATGAGCGTTTCAGGAATAGCGCCGCAGTCAAGGGCCACAAAGGGACCCTCCTTTACATGGCTTGCGTTGTGAATAGAACGGGCAACCAGCTCTTTACCCGTACCGCTCTCGCCCTCTATGAGAACCGTGAACAGGGTGGGCGCCACCTTTTCCACGTGACGGACCAGTTTTTTGATGGGATCGCTGTTTCCCATTTGTTTATAGAGGAAGGCGCGTTCATTCAAAACGGTTCTCAGATGTTCCACCTCCTGCACCAGATCCTGTTTTTCCAGTGCCCGTTTGATGGTAAACAGAAGATCGTTGTTGTCAACCGGTTTTGTAACGTAATCGTAAATGCCCATTTTCATGGCCTGGACCGCGGAATCGACTTCCGCATAGGCCGTGATCATGACGATGGGTACCGCTGGTATCACCCGTTTCATTTCGGCACTGACTGTTAATCCGTTCTCCCCGGGCATGCGATAGTCCATGAGGACCAGGTTGGGGATATCTTTTTCCAGAAAGTTCAGTGCTTCACGGCCGTTTACCGCATGAATACAATGGTATCCCACGGCACCCAGAATATTCCCCATGGCCCACCGAAAGTCTTCGTCGTCATCCACCACCAGTATTTTGATTTTGGGTTTGATTTCCGTTTCAACGGTCATGGTGTTACTCGGTTGTTTTGTCCTGTTTTACCGGCAGTTTTACAGTAATTCGGGTTCCCCCATGTTCTCCGCATGCCACGCTGATGTTTCCAAGGTGTTGTTCCACGATGGCGTGGCAAATACTGAGTCCCAGGCCCGTGCCGCCATCTTTGGTGGTAAAAAACGGATCGAATATCCGCTGTCGGTACTCTTTGGGAATCCCTGGGCCATCGTCTGCAACGCTGAGTTCAAACATTGGATCCGATGCCCCGGCCACTCTGGTTTCAAGGGTAATGGTTCCTTTTCCCTGCAGGGCCTGAATGGCATTCTGAATTAGATTAAGGCAGATCTGCCCCAGCTTTTCCTCATCGCCTGGGATCTCGGGCAGCCCCTTTTCAAACCGCTTTACAAAGATAATATGGGAAGGATCAACCTCCAGTTGGGCCATGCGCAGCATTCTTTCGAACAGTGGGTTCATGTCCACGGATTTCAAGTTAAGGCGGTCTGGCCGGGCAAAGGCCAGCAATTCACGGATAAGCATGCTGGCCCGCTGACTGTTTCGATGAATGACCTTGAAGTTTTCAGCGACCAGCCCTTCAGGGTTCATGTTTTCCAGACAGAACTGCGCGCACGAACTGATGATCGCCAGGGGGTTTCTAAGTTCGTGAGCAAGTCCCGCTGAAAGTTGTCCCAGGGAAGACATTTTTTCCGACCGGATCAGCATTTCTTCCATGCGTTTCTGTTGCGTAATATCCCGAAGGAAATTCAAGGTTGCCGGCCTGTCCTGCCATATGGTGGTCACTGTCTGGCACATCACCCATAGAAAAGAACCGTCCTTTTTCCGTATTCTGAATTTGTTCTCGGTGGGCAAATGCTTCCCTGCCATTCGCTGACGGTATCGTTTTAGGGCTTCGACGCGATCCTCGGGATGAAGCAGGTCCGCGAGGGGTGTATCCAGCATTTCATCTCGGCAAAAACCCGTTAATTCCATTCCCCTTTTGTTGATAAACTTCAAGAGACCATCCTGAATGACCGCGATGGTATCCGTGGAGTTGTTGACGATATTCTTATACTTGATCTGGGATTCCCTCAACCGAAAGGTTTTTTCCTTGAAGTCCTGTTCCAACTCAACAATACGGCTTTTCAGTTCTTTCAGAACGGAGGTGCTTCTTAAGGTTTGCTCCCTATTGTTGAGTGCCCGTTGAACCGTCAGTTTGAGTTCCATCATATCAAAGGGCTTGATCAGATAATCGATGGCGCCGTAGCGAAAAAACACCGCCTTAAGACCTCCCAGCTCAACGTTTCCGGTAATCATGATCACTTCAATATGGTGATCAATTGCCTTGATTTCTTTAAGTGCTTCCACACCACCCATTTTCGGCATGGCCACATCCAGGATGGCTACATCAATAGTGTGCTTTTGGGTAAGCGCTACCGCCTCTTCGCCGTCGCAAGCGAAAAACAGACGATAGGCATCGTTTCGAAGCAGCTTTTCAAGCATTTTTCGAACGGCAGGTTCGTCGTCGGCGATCAGGATGTTTTTCTCAGCCATGGAGATTTTATTCAAGAAATTGGGTCCAGGTCCGTTGACACCCGTTCGGGCACAAGGGAAAACCGAGGTTCGAATTTCGACAACCTGCCCTGCAATAAGGCTGCAACATGCTGGAATAGCACATTTAGTCAGTTTGCCGAGAGAATCGAAAATTGGGAGAATGCTACTCCAGTTTTGTCGAGGATGTCAAGGAGAGATATGAGAGACCATATAGTCGGACAACGTCGCCATGCTTTTCCGCGTCACCGGCATATACAGAGTTTTGAAATAATTCCGAACTTTTTTGATTTCTTTAAGTTCCAAAACATCTATGTCGCCATTGAGATAAGGCTTCACTTGATGAAAAGCGCCCATAAACAGAACGCCGCGACGTTCCAGAGTTTTATTGATGGTTTCAGCCGTAAAGCGGTCGCGATCCGCCATTAACCGGTCGCCGGTGAGACGGTTTCGAAAAATTGACCTTTCTGCTTTCCCATGGGAATCTTCTGTGGAAAGTCGGTGTGTTCGCTGGAGTTCCTGTTGAAGTAGCGCAAGGTCCTCGGTTTTTTTGATGATACCGCCCCGGTTTATCAAGTCAAGGACAATCCGGTAATTAATGCTTCCCCTTTTTGCCCCTTCCCTGATAATTCTATGAGCGAGTTCCCCGCCCACGGGAAGCCCATCTTGAAATATTTCCAGTCCATCGGCATCAATTTTTTCAAAATAATCGGAGATGCGATTCCAGAACAATGCCACGGTTTTTCGATGGTTTTGCCATTCACTTTCCCCGCATATTTCAAGTCCTTGGCTATTGGCAACGGCTGCCAGGCTTCCCAAATCCGCTTCCTCGTGAATGACCGGAACATAAATCAGGCTTCTCATGGAAAGGATCTCCTTATGGGTTAAGGGTTTGATACTGGCAGCCGTAACCATTTTTTCATCAAAGATTTCCCGTTGGCATTTTTATTTCCAGCATCCCATTTTTATAAGACCAGGTCATCTGATCCGCAATCGCTTCCCGGGAAAGAAGCACTTCTTTCTGGTATTTTCGGTTGACCCCGTCAGCCGTAATATTCAGGATGTCTCCCTTGATTTCGATGTGGACATCCTTTTCATCGATCCCGGGCATTTCCGCCACCACATTGATTTCTTCCGCTTCATCAAAGACGTCGATGATGGGTTCGCGCACCTCTTCTACGATGGGGCCCTTGGGCGTCTTTTTAATCGTCTTCTTAATATTCCCAAAAGGCTGAACTGAGGGCCTGCCGTTCGCCATGGTGCCCACCCTGACACCGTAAACCCCTTTCAGGTCCTGGAGCCCCTTGATTTTGTCAAGGCCACTGAAATCAAACTCTCCCGATTTGGATAATCCTTCGCCCTTTTCCGCCAGTTTTGACGCCGCTTCAATTAAGTCTCCAAGTCCTTTGAAAAGGCCGCCAAGTCCAAAGCCCGCATCCACTCCCACTTTTTTTTCATCCATGTCCGTTCCCTCCCCTTCAGTTTCCGTTTGTTGTTTATGTTGCCGGGTTATTTCCCAAACCCCTTCTTTTTCCGTGCAGTTTAAATGGTTTGCTTTAAGGATCGCTTTGAGTCCCTTGACCAGCCCATATCCGGCCAGACTTGAGAAAACAGGGACAGCGCTCACAACGGATGTGGACAGGTTCAATGATGCGCTTGCGATAGTTCCCAGTCCGGCCAGAATGCCGGAAGGCGTAAGGGCTTTCATCATATAAATGTTGATGTCGTCAGAAAAATCATCGGCGTTTTCCCCGATTTCGGTCATAAACAACGCGAATCGACCCTTGTCTAACTGAGAGAGTTCTCGAAATTTGGATAGGCCGATCAATTGAATGGCCTTGAGTCGATTTAAAAGGTCTTCCGACGGGATGCTTTGTCCCGCTTCGATCCTCATGACCGTGCTTCTCGATACACCGAGTGTTTTGGCCAGGTCTGCCATGGACATGCTCCCGAACCGCTGCCGTATTTCCCTCAGGGTCATTCCACAGTTGTCACGCGTTACCTTTTGGGGCATTTCTTTCATGATACGAGTCCCTCTTCCGCGCTTTTTGTTGCAACGTGTTGCATGTTGTTCCGATTAAATTCAAAAATAATCATTCTGAAACATGTGTCAACTTTTTTCTTTGATGTGGGGAGCATATCCTGAGACTCGATACCCTATTGTGTATGAAAGAGCGGAAAATGAGAATGACTATGGATTTTCATCTCTCCTTTGTGATAAATCCTATCTGAAAAAAATGTCGATTATATTTTTTGGATATTCGATCCGACAAAATGTAAAGAGACCTGTGAAAAAGAGGAAAAGGATGGACTTTGAATTAACCAAAGAACAGATGGATATTCGTAATGCCGCCAGGGAATTTGCGGAAGGGGAATTTCCCGAACTGGCGCAAACATGCGACCGCGAGGAACGCTACCCTATGGATCTGGTCAAAAAGGCGGCGGATCTTGGGTTTATCGGCATCAACCTGCCGGAAGAATACGGCGGAGGCGGTTATGGTTACCTTGAGAAATGCCTGATCACGGAAGAATTCTGGCGCGTTGATCCGGGTCTGGGGTCCGTGCTGACCGCCGCCACATTCGGGGCGGACATGGTGGAGCTCTACGGAACCGACCCCCAGAAAATGGCCTATCTGACGCCCCTGACCACGGGGGAAGCCGTTATGGGATCAGCCATCACGGAACCCGATGCGGGCAGTGATGTTTCCAATGTGACCACCCGGGCTGAAAAAGTGAACGATGAATACGTCATTAACGGCAACAAAATGTTTATCACTAACGGCACGGTGGCAAAGTATCTCACGGTATTCTGTCAGACCGACCCGGAAGCTGCCTCACGGCACAACCGGCACAGCGTCATTCTGGTTGAATGCGACCGAAAAGGATTCGAGGCAAGGAAGCTCTCCAACAAACTGGGAATTAGAGCCTCGGACACGGCGGAACTGAATTTCAGCGACGTGCGGGTTCCCGTCCGAAACCTGGTGGGAGAAGAAGGAAGGGGATTTTATCAATTCATGGAATTTTTCAACCGGACCCGCATCCATGTGGGCGCGGAAGGGGTCGGCATCGCTCAGGGCGCCATGGAAAAGGCCATTTTCCACGCTAAAAAAAGGAAACAATTCGGCAACACACTGAGTGCCTTTCAAATCACCCAGTTCAAAATCGCCGAAATGGCCACCCGCATTCAGGCGGCGCGAAATCTGGTTTATGAAGCCGCATTCACCGCTGACAAGGGCCAGCCGGACCCGAAAGTAACGGCCATGGCCAAATGGTTTGCCGGGGAAACAGGCGTCCGAGTAGCGGAAGAGGCGGTCCAGATTCACGGCGGCTACGGATTCATGGAAGAGTATGATGTGGCGAGATTTTATCGGGATGCTAAAATCATTGAAATCTATGAAGGCACCAAGGAAATCGAAAAATTAATCATTTCAAAAGCGATATTCTCCTGATATCCCTTGTAAAAACAAGAAAACAAGGGGATTTCATAGCACGGCCGTTGTGATTTTTGTAAAACTCTGATAAAAGGGCGCTCAGACTTGTGAATTTCTTGATCGAAAATAAATCATAAATCCCATCATATGTGCAAGGAAGGAGAATACCATGTCCGTAAACTTACATGATAAGTTCAGTAAATTCCCTAAAAAACGTCATCTTTCTGAATTCATCCTGGTCCTTTTGCTTTTTCTGTCGGTCGTCGGCATTGCCTTGACCGATTTCAATCCCACCAAAGGATTCTGGTACTGGATGGCCATGGCCCCGGTATTTTGCGGCGCGGGCATCGCCCTGGAATGGCCTCGCATGACCCTTCGGGGAGAAAGCAAAGGCAAGCTGATAAAGACGCAAATTCTTCACTGGTTCGGGTATGTGGTTACCATATATCTGGTCTTTCTTCTCAGTTCTACGGAAACGGGAAGGCTGAACAATGTGGATGTGGGCCTCGTGGCCCTTCTGGTCCTGGCCTTTGCCGCCTTCTGCGCCGGTGTTACTGCCAACTGGCGAATTTCCGTCGTGGGCGTTTTCCTGGGTATTGCCGTTGTCGCCACGGCGCTATTAGAGGAATACCTCTGGGCATTGCTGATACCGCTGGCGCTGTTGATCATCGGCGTATTCTTCTGGCGACACCGCAAATCAAAAACCGTAAAGGGCGCATAGGAGACGCAATATGGGACTGTTGGAAATTGATCGAAACAAATGCAAGAAGGATGCAATCTGCGCTGAAGAATGTCCCATGGGCATTATCAAAATGGCGGATGAAGATGGCTACCCCTTTCTGATGGCCGGCGCTGAAGAGGCCTGCATCAGATGCGGCCACTGCGTTGCCGTTTGTCCCCATGGGGCCATGCGGCACACCAGCATCCCCATGGAACGTTGCTTGCCCATTCAGAAAGATCTTGCCATCAACAAGGAACAGGCCGTTCAGTTTCTACGGTCCCGCCGATCCGTCAGGCGATACCTGGACAAACCGGTAGCGCAAGAGACGCTTCAGGAACTTATGGAAATCGCCCGTTATGCACCGAGTGCGGGAAATCGCCAATTGGTAAATTGGCTTGTGATCACCGACAAAATCAAAATTCACAGACTGGCGGAACTTACCGTTGGCTGGATGCGGTTTATTCTTGAAAAAGGCGCTGAAACCGCCCCCTATTTTCCCCCCATCGTAAAGGCATGGGACATGGGCATTGACCGGGTCCTGAGAGACGCCCCCGTCCTGGTGGTCGCCCATGCCCCGAAGGAAGCCTTAAACGGAATGGTTGATCTGACCCTGGCCCTGTCCTACCTTGAACTGGCTGCGCCCACGCTGGGTCTCGGCACATGTTGGGCGGGACTCCTTCAGGGAGCGATTCCGTCGCGACCGGAGATCAAAGAGGTTCTGGGACTTCCGGAAAATCATCCCCATCACTACCCCATGATGCTGGGATATGCAAAACCCAGATACTACCGGTTACCGGAAAGAAAACCACCGAAAATTGCATGGGGATAAAGCTCCCCATTATTTAAGACCGTACTTTTTCAGCTTATACCGCAGCATCCGTTCGCTGATGCCTAAGGCTTGAGCAGCCTTGGTTTGGTGGTTTCCGGTTTCCGCCATGGCATTTCGGACCATGTCCTTTTCCAAAAACGCCATGGCTTCCTTCAAAGTCCCCCGGTTCCAGACCTGTTTTTCCGCCCCATGTACATCTCCCGACGAAAAAGGAAGGTCCGCTGTTTCGATATAATTCCCCCGGGCAATGACCACAGCCCGTTCCAGAATGTTTTCCAGCTCCCTCACATTGCCCGGATAGTCGTACTTCATGAGCAAATCCCGGGCTTTGGAAGCAACGCCTGATATTTTTCGATTGTTTTCAAACGAAAAATGCTTCAGAAAATGATCGATCAGCGGCGAGAGATCTTCTTTTCGTTCTCTGAGCGGCGGAATGGTAATCCCCACCACATTCAATCGATAAAACAGATCCTCCCGGAAAAAGCCTTCCTTCATTCGTTCTTCCAGATTCCGATTGGTGGCGCTGATAACGCGAACATCCGTTTGAAATGTGCGGTTCCCCCCAATCCGCTGAAAGGCTCTTTCCTGAAGAAACCGCAGCAGCTTTACCTGAACCGTGTTGCTTAACTCTCCGATTTCATCCAGAAAAAGGGTTCCGCCATCCGCTTCTTCAAATCGACCGATACGGCTGCTCGACGCCCCTGTGAAGGCGCCTTTTTCGTGCCCGAACAGTTCGCTTTCCAGAAGATTTTCCGGCAAAGCCGCACAATTGACAATGGTCATGGGTTTTTCAGAACGAGGGCTCAGGTCATGAATCAACCTGGCCATCAGTTCCTTTCCAGTGCCGCTTTCACCCTGTATGAGCACCGTGGCACGACTTTGCGCCACCCGGCCGGCCAGGTTGATGACATCCGCCATAACACTGCTTCGAAAAATGATCTGTTCCGGCGTGACCTCTTTTCCCCGCAGCTCTTTTTTAAGCAGTTTATTTTCCCGAATAATGGTTCGGCGGCCGGAAATCCGTTCTATCAGCAACTGCAACTCGTCCAGGTCGATGGGCTTGGCAATATAATCGGAAGCGCCGGCTTTCATGGCGTCTACGGCGGTTTCAATGGTGCCGAAAGCCGTCATCACCACCACATCAATCTCCGGGTTCACCTGTTTTGCCGCCTGGAGCAAGGCCATTCCGTCCATTCCCGGCATTTTGAAGTCGGTCAACAGCAGATCAAAACAGTTTTCCCGAAGCTGCCGGAGCGCGGTTTCTCCATTTTCAGCTTCCGAGACCGGGTATCCTTCATCCTTCAGAAAATCCCTTAAAAGCTCCCGCTGGCTCTGTCCATCCTCCACCACCAGAATATTTATTTTATTCATCGTTTACCAGTAGTCTCCCGAAGCCCTCCGTTTGGTTTTTCAATCATGCCCCCTTTATCGGCAGTAAAATATCAAAGGCGGTCCCCACACCCGGCACACTCCGAACCCTGATTTCCCCGCCATGAGCCTGAATAATTTCATGGGCCAGGGCGAGCCCCAACCCCAACCCCTGCTCCTTGGTCGTAAAATCAGGATTGAAGATCCTGTCCGCGTCGCCTTCGGCAAGGCCCGTGCCCGTATCGGATATGGTCATAAGCGCCGTATGCCTCCCTTTCCATCCAACCCCAATGGTCACGGTTCCGGACCCGCTGATGGATTCCATGGCATTTTTCAGGATGTTGACAACAGCCTGTTTGATCTTGTTTCCGTCCATCAACACCATGAGGGAAGGTTCAGCACCGGTCGTCACAATCGCAACGCCCCTTGACCGCGCCTCTTCCCCCATAATCAACACCACCTGTCGAACCAGATCAACCAGATCACCATTTTCCAATTTCAACTGACGCCCTTTTGAAAATCCAAGGAATTCCTCAATGATCCCGTCTAGCCGCAAAATCTCGCCGCGAATCACCGTCGCAAGCTGCTCCAGATTGTCCTTTTTCAACCGCTGGCAGGCCATGCTGATGGCGTTTAACGGATTACGGATCTCATGGGCCACCCCCGCAGCCAGACGACCCATGGCGGACAGGCGCTCGGCCTGGTGAAGCCGCTGTTCCATCTGCTGCATCCTGGCCAGATGACGGTTCTGATTTCGGTATAGAAACCACATGGAGAGTACGGCCATGAAAACCATGAATCCCATGGCGACAATGCCCCAGCCCCGTTCTTTTCCAATCATTTGGTCAAGCACATCCGTTTTGAGGCCCAGACGCGCAACACCTGAAGCCTCTTCGCCAAAAGACAGTTTTGACACCATCAGAAATTGCTTTTGACCGTTCCAGAAAACCCTTTCACCGGAAACGCCCTCTCCCTTTTCAGGGATGTGGAAAACACCATTCTCCCCACTCGCTCCCCCCGGACATGTTCCTTCTTCAAAAAGGGTCCGCCCTGCCCCATCCCCAATGAAAAAACAATCTGTCCCAGCGGGCAACCCGACAGCCTCTACGGCTGTTTCCACAGCGGTGCGCAACTTCCAGAAAAAAAACGATTCAGCATCAAGCACCAGAATCAGGAACCCATGTTCGCCCTTTCGACGAAGGGCCAGAAACCGCATGGGTTGATGCTTATCAAGGGGAGCAAACACATGGATCTTCAGGTCTTCCTGGTCCCCTGCCATGGCCGATACGGACTTTAGAATCAACTTTGAAACAGGTCTTTTCTCAAACGTTACGCGACCTCGATAATCCAATAAAGCCACATTCCATAACCCTTCCCGGGTTGCCAGGGAACTCATTTTTTCTTCATCCAGGTCCCCCATCTCTATTTCATGATCAATCCGCTGTGCCAGTTGCAGAAGGGCCATCACTACAGATTCCTGATTTGAAGCGGCTTGATCTCCGAATCCAATGGAAGACATTTCCTCAAAATTTCCAAACGATGGATGGTTCATCGGTTGCAGATTGAACCTCACAGCCTGCTGAACGGTTTTGATAAAAGCAATCCCCTCTTTTTCCATATACCCGATAAGCGCCCTGTCGAGCGTTCTGAAATCCATGACACCCATTGTCAATACGAGTCCCACGAAAACAAGGCACACGAGGCCAACCGCCAGGGGTTGAAGAAATGGACCTGCCGAACGTTTGGGTCTTTGAACAATCGGTTTTTTTCCCTTTTTCATAGTTCAAGCATAGCCGCAAAACTGAAAAAGTCAATCATCACCCTATCTCAAGCAAAAAAGACGCTTTTCGACAGTTTCGTCGCATCGATCTTCGCATTTTCGACATTTTTTGCCGCATCAACCGGCTAAAAAAAAATTCGCGGAACATTAGCGTCCACCATTGGAGGGAAGATCCTTATGAAAAGCGGAAAAACGAATTATTGGCATGATTTGTGTATAGAAGAACTTACAAGAAAAAAGAAACCTGAAGTTTGGAACGGTTTCCCAAAATTTTAACTCAAGAAAAGGAGATCATCAGATGAAAAAACTCAGCATTATTGCAGCATTCCTACTCGTTACCGCCACCGCCACATGGGCCATGGCAGGCCAGGGACGAATGGGCCTTGATGGCCGCGGACACATGGATCCCGCCGTGATGGCGGCCCTGGAACTAACCCCTGAACAGACAGCAAAAATCAAAGCGCTTCATGAAGCGACGACTCAAAAAATGACGCCGGTCAAAGCCCAGCTGGTTTCGAAGCGGGCGGAAATGAAACTGTTGTGGACGCAGACCAGTCTTGACGCCGATAAAATCAAAGCCACCCAGAAAGAAATTCAGGCGATGAGAACCCAGATTCGGGAAATCCAGACTGATATGCGCATTGCCTTTCGGAGTCTCTTGACCCCTGAACAAACCTCAAAACTCCTGGCCATGGGTTTTGGAAAAGGCGGCCATCTTAAAAAGGGTCGCGGATATGGACAGGGACAGGGCCAGGGAAAATACCGCGGGCAGGGAGGAGGACAGGGCGCCGGCTACCCAAATTGCCCAAGAAACACAAACAATTAGATAGAATCCTGAACGGAACAAACCCCGGAAAAATCCGAGATTGGCTCTTTCCGCCGCCTTTCCTGAAAGGGGAAGCGGCGGAGAAGCCATTAGTTCCCCTCAAATGAAAACCGGTTCACTTCTCCCGTCGCCCTGATTCCCAAGCCTTCTGCCCCCTTTCAAAAGCTGCCTGGTAGAACTGTTTCTGCTCGCAGTTAAGGCGATCAACGATTTCCCGTTCCTCCCGGGTAAGGGACCTGCCCTCGTAAAAGGCCCTGGCTTTCATACCCCGAATCCGCACATAGAGTTCATGTCCTTCACCGATACTGTATTGACGAATCTCCTTAAAGTGCAACTGCAGCTCGGCAATATGCCCATTGGGCATACGTAAATTCAAATGGATATCCCAAAACCCGCTCGGCAAAGGTTTCAGAGCCCGGTCCTTCACGCGAACCACCTCATACCCCTGCTTGATTATAAATTCAAGCGCCTGATAAACCTGGTCGATATCAGCATATTCAATGGAACTGCGTGCGATATCCATCAACGCCGATGCATCCCCATGCAACTCCACTTCAATTTTTTCCTCAGCCCTTTTTCTTGCCTTGAGCCCTCCACCGGGGGGGAAAACAGCCGTTCCCCCCGTGCGAGCCGCCACACCGCGGGTTATCTGTTTGAGCTTCCGGTCGGCCACGGCGGCTTCCCGATAAAGGGTATCCAGATCATCCGTATCCTGGCGAAGGACCTTGCCGCCAACCCTTTCCGCCACAATTTTCCGGGCCCACAAACTGATGGACAATTGTTCCGGCGTGAGGTTAAAGGATGGTTTTGAACATGAAGGCGAATGCGGGGCTGAGTCGACACCTTCGTCGGCCCGGACTTGCTTTGCCGGATGCACCATAAACACCTGACACAAAAGAAAAGCCAATAACCCCAATAGACTTACTGATCGGCGAAAACGTTGATGCATGTCTTTTCGGCTGTTCATGAAATCACAGAATGATGTTAACGGAATTCCCCTAATACTTTATCCGAGCGACGGCACAATAGCGCAAAGACGATCTGCAAGCAAAGAAAAATCAACCATTTCACCCTGACATTCTGAAAAATTTTTATTTGACGTAAACCTGTGCGCTACCTAAGATGCCTGCTTAAGAAAATAAAAACCTCAGTCTGGTTACCCCCTTTGTTGCAAATTCAGAAAAACCCGGAATGTTCTTTAAAAGACGCCGTTCGGAGCACCACCATCAACGAAACCATGAAAATCGCGGCGGTGGGTCCATTATGAATGGGAATCAGCAAGCCATTTAACATATTTCACCGGGATGCGGATCTGGAAAACGTGGTTCATGTGATCGCCATCACGGTGCCCCAAGCCCAGGAAATGGAAGGTTCTTGAATCAAACAGCGAATACGGGGGACGCATCAGGGAAGGGGCTTTTCCCGTACCTCATTTTTAATTTCTTTTTCGAATATTTCATGGAGCTTCACTTCAATGGGAAGACTGCTTAGCGTTAAGGGTTCGTCCCAGTTGAATATCTCGGGGGAACCGTACTGTCCCTCTTCCAGCACATATCGTTCCACATACGCCCTTTCAGGAAACACGATCAGGTATTCCTTGACGCCGGAGCGTTCATAAAGGCGTTTCTTTTCTCTTCTGTCTTTAACTTCCGTACCCGGAGAAACCACTTCGACAATTAAATCGGGCGCCCCCTGAATGTTCTGTTCCGTAATCTTCCCCTCATCGCAGACCAAAAACACATCCGGTTGAACCACACTATCGTCGTCCAACACCACATCCGTGGGGGCAATGCCCGTATAACACGGGTTTTTTGGGTTCGTTTTAAAATTCAGAAAAAAATTACCCGCGATGTTCTGGTGTTTTATTCTTGGCGCGGGACTCATGTCGTAGGCAACACCATCAATAAGCTCCCATCGCTCCTCGTCCGGCCATTCCTGATAGTCTGCAACGGAATAGCGTTGTTCTTTCTTGGCTGCTTGCCCCATTTGCATTCTCCTTGCAACAGCGTCGCATACGCAAAAGCTGATTTTCATTGAAATTCCCACTTCGTATTCATAATATCCATCAATACGGAATACAGGTCAATCCATTTCTCTTTTCCGAAGGAGCCCTTGCTTTGAGGCGTTATATTCTCCTGATTATTCAAACGGCGATCATATTTTCTCTGGGGGACCATGCATCGGCGATGGCCGCCAAAATCCACCAGACCCATCTGAGCGACATCGTCAAAACCAAACAACTGCTGCTGGTCAAATTAACCCGGCGCGTCGATGAAATCCTGCCGGCGAAAATGGTCAGGATCAATGCCTATCAGAACACCGTGGCAGATCACCTGGCAAGGGCTCACCAGTTGCGGTTCCTGATCGGCATGAGCGAATCCAATCCATTTGAGGTCCGCATGTACTTTAAACAGGCGACGGAACTCCGGGATGGGCTTAAAAAAGAAACAAAGGCTGTTCGAGAAATGGCCCAGGAGATTCAGATAAACCTTTCCATTGTTGAATCGGCGCGAGAAGACCTCCGGTTTATAATTCAGACAACGGCTTCAACAAAAGAAAAAGAAGATGCACAGGCACTTTTAAGTGAACTGGACCGATTTGAAAATACGCAATTAAAGATCAAGAAGCCCCTTCACGCGGTTTTGACGCAATCGGAGGACGCGGAAAAGCTATTAACGATATGGGATCAGGACCTAAAAACGGAAATGGCGGCTGTTTGGTCCACCTACTTCACGAAACCGCTCTTTGTATTGTTTGACGAAGGGGTCCTGGCGGAACTCCCCTTATCCTGCTCCATATGGGCCAACGCCATCGTGCCAACCCTCGATTCAAAATCCCCTGATTCCCCCGTAGAATGGGGCCAATCCGCGGTTGCCCTTCCGGCCTTCGGATTCATTTTTCTCCTTGTTTTCAGATGGGTGATGGGTCGGATCGGCGCCCGTTCTGAGGGGAACCGGGACCAATGGGCTCTGGTATGCCGAGCTTCAAGTCCCGCGGTCTTTCTATGCGCCGGTTTCTGGGCAGCGGCCATGATCGGTGATTTTCCGGAAAACATCATTTTCTCCAACATCGCCGTAATTTTCGGTTCCCAGGCCGCCATTTCCCTGGCCTGGGGGTTACGAAACATCAAGCTTCATTCGAAGCTTTCCTCCCCCCTTTACCCGCTCTTCTGTCTTTTCACCGCCGGTATCCTCTTACAGATCGCCAACATACCCCTTCGACTGCTTGGCGTTCTCTGGCCGCTTGGGGTGGGCATCATGATGCTCTTCATGTGGCGCAGGGCCGGTAAATATACAGATCCGGCACCCCGAAAACTGGCCCGCTTCTGCTTCTGGAGCGGCTTTCCCATTATCGGCCTTTCCCTGGCGGGCTTTACCTTTCCATCCGTCGAGGTCTTCCTGACGCTTTTTCTCTGTGCCATCCTCTATCAGTTCGCCTCGGTCCTGTCCGACCTCATCAGACGAAGGTTGGCCCGATTGCAGGAGAAGGGCGATTCTCTGTTTCATTCCGTGAGCGTCAGCCTGGGCATTCCCATCATCTGGTTTCTATGTACCACGATCGTTCTCCTGTGGCTGGCCGACCAGTTCGGGAACTCGGGAATTCTGGAACTGACCGGCAAGATCCGGTTCACCTGGCAGGATCTTGAGTTCGGCTTTTTTCAGATGGTCGTGGCCACGGTCCTGTTTTTCATGATCAAGCCGGTGGTGGAGGTGCTTAAAAACGGTGTGCAAAGACTGGGTCGAAAATCCGGCGTGGACAAAACCGTCATGATGCCCGTCGAAACCATGGTCGGCTATGGGGTATGGACGGTTTACGGTCTTCTGTTATTACATATCATCGGCGTCCGGCTGAGTTCCATCGTCGTGCTTGCCGGCGGCATGAGCGTGGGGATCGGATTCGGACTGCAGCACATCATCAACAACTTTGTCAGCGGTCTCATCCTTCTTTTCGGCCGGTCGGTCCGGCCGGGGGATGTCATCGAACATGAACTGGTTCTGGGAGAGGTGGAAAAGGTGACCATTCGAAGTACGTTGGTGCGAACCCGGGACGACACCACCATGCTGATCCCAAATTCAAGTCTGGTCTCCATGCCCTTCGTCAATATGAGCCGCAAAAACCGGTCCGTTCGGCTGGTCGTGGCCGTGGGGGCCGATTACAACAGTGATACGGGCCTGGTGGAACGCCTGTTGCTGGAAACGGCCCGGGAACATCCGGAAGTTCTCAAGCATCCCGCCCCACGGGTGCGGTTTGAAAATTTTCAGGACAGTTGCCTGGACTTCCGGCTCAAATTCTGGGTAGATTTTGACGGCTCCAAACGCATTGCTTCTGACCTTCGCTATGCCATCCTCAGAAAATTCAGGGAACACGGGGTGGAAATCGCGTTTCCTCAGATGGATGTGCATGTGAAGGACATACCACAAAATCTGGGCGTTTCCACAGCCCCTAACCTGGAGGCACAGGCAAAAAATGATTGCCATTGAAAATGGGATGTTTTTACCGGAAGATTTGCCCGGCTCTCCTGAAATCCTGGCCACGCTCCTTCATTTTGGATTGCAGGAAGACCGCCTCACTTTCGCCCCCGCATCGGGAGGCGTCGTGGTCTTTTCGCTGGATCATGGCATTTTGTGGTTCCCCAAAACCATCATGGACATTTTGGGCGTGCAGATGATCAGATCCCGAGGCGTGGAGGAAACCCTGCAATACCTCGGGGAACTGGCGGGCGCCCGTGCCGGATGGGCGGTGGGCTGGTCCGCCGGGGGTGCGGCGGCCGCCTTGGCCGCCCTTGCCGAAATCAGCACCGGCCTATGGATTCCCATCGCCGCGGGGACGTTTATCGGATCGCAATTCGGAACCATCGTCATGAAACGGCTGGGGTTTCGGGGTCCTCCAAAAGAATTGGCGGCCTACCCGCTCCTGATGGTGGATCATGTGGAACTGCTGTCGCCTTCTTATCTGGTTAAGGCCTATGAACAAACCATGAACCTGTTAAGCAAATCGAGCGCACGGCTGACCGGCGGTAAAAGCGAAGCCAAAAACTCCTCGGTCATGACGGTTGTCAAACGTTTTAAAGCATCAACGGAAGAAATGAAAGAATTGAAGAAAAAAATGCAGGCGCAAAAAGAAACAAAGAAAAGCATCGGCAGCGTCTTGGGGGGCGTTGTGGGGGGCGCCGTTGATCTATTGAAGGGGACCCATTCCATTTTCGATCTCCTGGATACGGAAGCCGAAACCTTTGTTTTTGATCATCCATCCCATTACGAAGCGCTGGTTGAATCACTGAAGCAGCATGGCGTCAACATCATCAAGAAGTAGAAGGTTCCGAGGAATGATAGAGCAAATCAATCATTCCCACCGTCACAGATCGAACACCCGGAACCCCTGATTGCCGAAACAGTAAATCACATACCGGGATATTTTTGCCTCGGGGTATTCCTGTTTCAATCCCTCCACATACCCCGCAATCTGTTCCGTATCCTCTTTTTGGAGTTCAAAATTCTCCATGGGGATTTTGAGCTCTTCAAATTTTGCATTGGAATAGTATTTGAACTCGATCACCATGGGCACCCCGGCAAAGCACTCGCTGTACTTGCCCACAAATTCCAGGTCCGTGCGGCCCCTGGGATACGATCGCTCCACATTCCATACAAACCACTTGGAGAGGTAGCGACTGCACAGTTCATAGAAGGTGGTACGATAGAAATTTTCATTGACCTGTTGAAAGACCGCCTCGGGGAGTTGGGAGACGTACTCCATCCAGTATCCCCCAAACAGCGCGTGTAGATCAAGATCGTTGACAAATCCCTGCATGATTTCAGTGTAACGGGTAGATACATCAATACGGTGCAGCTCATTGAAGTATTCCACAAATATCCGGCGCATGTTCAGGTTGGGCAGGGCAAGGCTGAAGTCATCCTTTCGGGTCAGCATACCGAGATAGAAAGTAGTAGCTCTCCAGCATGGTGCACAAAAGCGATTTACCGAATCGCCTGGGGCGCAGGAACACGGGGTTGTCTATCTGTTCCAGCTTCTCAATGTAGTCTGTTTTGTCGACAAAGTATCCGTTTCTGCGAACAATGGCTGGATAGTTTGCCTCGGCATATAAGATGCGCTTCTTCATTTTGCTTCCTGACATATGGCGGATGGTCGGATTTGGGTTAAAAATTTTCTTATTTTTAATGACGGAAAGCCTTGGAATCAGGACAATATCATAACGGCACAGACGCATGAATGGCGCCATGAAGAACAAAACCGGCGACAGAGGTCTCTTTTCCATAATACTGAGCTTCGAAGGGATAGATCCTGAATTCCACAGGTCCCGGAATGTTTGCGAATCCATCGACCGGAAGATTAAATTCAAGCACCACATCTTCCGTACGCCAACTGTCAAAAGATTCCGAAACAAACAGTTCTTGCCCCACTTCGAAACCATTGATGCTGGAAAACACCGCATAGCGATGCCCCCCGTGGTTATCGCACCTTCGAACCGTGAGCTGGACCGGAGCACCTGAAAGGTCTAAAACGTATCCAGCTTCAGGACCCAGACGGACCGAGACGTATTGGTCCGCGGCGACAGCCTTAGCCAGAGTGGAAAGATCAGCCCCATTGTCAATGAAATACGCGAAAACGTCGTCTCGAGTCGAGGCTCTGGCGCCGGAACCCAGGGTCCACCCTGCGTAAGAGATACCTGGCGCGACATTTTTTGACAGGGTCCATGGGGTATGATTCGCCGGCGCCACCCCCGTAAAATCCGATTCCAGGAAATCCTTCGACGCCGCACCACATGAGGCTATCACCACCTGGAATGATTTCCGGTCCGTTGCCCCGGCATTGTCGACGACCTCAAGTTCAAAGGCATGGGTTCCCACCGGCAGGGAGACAATCGCAGTCGAACCGGTTGCGATTTCAGCCCCTGAAACAGTCCAGGCATAATGGACGAGGTTGCCGTCCAGATCCCGGGACCGGGTCCCGTCCAGGCTCACGGGTTCCTTGCCGTCGCCATCGGTATCGGTTGCGACAATATCCTCCGGCGCCCTCGCTTTGGGAGCCAGATTTGAAGAGGCATTGTCCGTCATCCAATCCATCAAAGCCTGATATTTGGGGGCCGTTCCGATTTCCTGATTCATAGATTCCAAAACGCCCCAGGAACCCCATTTGGAGGGCTCGGAAATAAAGGAAAAATTGCAAAAAACCGCAACGCCCGCATCATTGAGCGCGTCCAGATATTCGACATAAAGATCAGCCATGCCGAAATCGCGGTTGGCGGCAATGAGCTTATCCGTCAGGGCCTGATCGTTTTCGTTTCCCAATGTGCCCACCAGATGCTGTCCGCCCTCGTAGGTCAACAACCAGAGATCATAGGCATCCGCCTGCTGCTTCTGGTTGGCCATGTCCGTCAAAACATCTCCCCGCAAGTGTGCGGCGGCCCGGGACAGGATTTCCGACACGGTGATGCTGTCCACCACCCCTTCCGCCACCAGGTCGTCAGCCACACCACCGCCGAAATACGGGGCAACCGCCAGAACATCAGGCGCAACGGCAAAGGGGTTTATGGCCGAATCCTGAAGGGCTTCCATCCGGGCGGTGGTAATGGCCGTGGAATGGGACTGCGTTCCCATAACCTTTACCAGGCGGTCCGCGCTTTGGGTCCCAAAAATGATTTCAAAAATCCGCCAGATCCGCGCGGAACGGTAAGCCACATATTTCTGCCCCGCCCTCCATCGATCGCTGTCAAGCCCCATGGCAACCCCCTGGTCCTGAACCCAGTCTGTTTGACCGATGCCCCTCCCGCCAAAAGGATACGCCGTATTCCAGGTTTCATTGGAATATTCCACATAAATTTTGAGCCCCCATGAAACCGTGTTTTTCAACATCCGCGCGGTCTTTTCCACGAATTCGTCATCGGCCATATGAGGAATACAAATCCACAGATTTTTATTCAGGTCATTGGCCAACTGAATCATAAACTCCAGGGCCACCCCCGATTCGCGACACTGGGTATTATGATCAGGCCGGGTTCTATCACGCCACGATCGAACCGGAGATGCGTTGGTCCTCCCCCAGTCCATAAACCTCAACAGGCTGAAATCAGATAGTTTTGACTTGTATTCAGGATAAAAGGGATCGGAAAGAGACGCAGCATCGAAACCGGGAGTAATCATTCTGAAATTCCGAAGGTAATCACTTGCGTCCGTGGATTGAATTTGGATCCAGATGCTCCCCTGCCCATCGTCATCCAACACCACCTCCACAGGCACTGTCTTTTCCCCCGGCGTATTCGCCGCGACCGCCTGATACCCCATGCCGCTGCCGCCGACAATAAAATCCCCCCGGCCTTCAAAATACAGGGCATAGGTCCCGCCCTTTACGACGGTCACAAGTGTGTGAACAATCTGGGTAGGGCCGCCGTCGGGCGGGGTGAAAGGGACCTGGGTAGGCCAACCGACGTCATCCCTTGGTATATAGCGTTCCTTTTCACTGTCCCAAGGGCCCGAACCATCAGCATTCCGGGTCACCCAGTCTCGGGATTTTTTGAACACATCCACAAAAACATGGTCCGTCGTCCAGTCTTCGACGCTGTTCAGGTTCATCCCCATACTTAAGCCGCCGGCAAATGCAGGAAGGATAAGGCCGCCAAGAAAAAACAGCATCAAACAGGCGATCCACGTGAAAATTCCGCAAGAATGAATCAACGTCTTCTGAAAGCTGTTTTTCATGAGACCTCCTCCAAAATCCGGCCAAGTGACGTTCAGCGCGCCCGAACCATGCGATAAATACCTGAAACAACAAAAATATCATATATAGTCTAAAAAATAAGGTTATTGCTTTTCTTTGTCAACGTTTTAATCCCCTGAACGCATAACCCCGCAAACCCACTGCTCTGAAAAACACACAAACCATTGAAAAAATTCACCTAATTCTTTTCCATTTGTATTTTTTCCCGATAATTGCCATTATGGGCGCCTAGACGTTGCCATTCACGGTTTACAGTTGTCGGTCAATGGTTAAAAAAATAGAAAGCACAGAAAAATCATGAGATTCACCTTTGTAGTGATCGGTAAAACGGCACTCTGGCTGGTGCTGTCGGGAATGACCGCATGGGGAATACTGGCCATCTATTTCTCTTATCTGCCGGAACCGCTCAGGCCCATCCTATCCACTCTCTTTGCCCTCTGCCAGTTGGCAATCCTGTTTTTCCTGCACCCAAAGGGTTTGGCATATGCGGTCTTTTCAGGACTCTTTGTCATCGTCCTTCTGGGTTGGCTTTCCATGAAACCCTCCAACCACAGGGACTGGCAGGCGGATGTGGCGTGCCTCCCATATGCCGAGATTGACGGGAACCGGGTAACAGTTCATAACATCCGTAATTGCGATTACCGCACCGAAACCGATTATACGGTCCGCTATTATGACAAGACCTTCGATATTTCCAAACTTGACCATATTGACCTTTACCTGGTGAACTGGGGGATCAAATATATTTCCCACACCATGATCAGCTTCGGTTTTCAAGGCGACGATTATCTGTGCATTTCCATCGAAACCCGGAAAGAAAAGGGGGAAGGCTACTCGACCATCAAAGGGTTCTTTCGGCAATATGAATTGATATATGTGGTGGCGGATGAACGGGACCTGGTACGTCTTCGCACCCATTATCGAGAAGGGGAAACCGTTTACCTGTATCGCGTTGAGGGCACAAAGCAGGTTTTTCGCAGCATATTTCTCGACTATATGCATTACATCAATCATCTGAAAATGGAACCGGAGTGGTACAATGCCCTCACCGGGAACTGCACCACGCAGATTCGCGGTCATACCCGTCATTACACCGGCAGAACCCGATGGGACCGGCGCATTCTGCTCAATGGCAGCGTCGATGAACTGGCCTATGAAAATGGTTTGCTGAATCAATCCCTCCCGTTTGAAACTCTGAAACAAAAAAGCATGATCAATGATCGGGCCAGGGGCACGGACGAAACGGCCGACTTTTCAAAGGAGATTCGAAAGGGCTTGCCCGGCATGTGAGCGATGAATCGGGAAGAGGATTGCATCAGAAATACAGGGATGCATCACGAAAGAACCGACTGGGGATGCCGTCAATAATTTCCGGGAGTTGTTCAGGTTTGATGCCCATTGCCCCCAACCGCGTTGCCAATTCATTTGCGTTCAGTCTTTCCAATTCCTGCCCCGCCAGAAATTGCGACATGATCAAATCGGCCAGATACACCACATAACAAAGAAGGGGGTCAACGGTGGCCGCCTCCGGGTTGTGGTGGCATCGGATCACATCGATCAGATTATCCGGCAAAGACCATTCTTTTCCCAGCCGGACTCCCAACCGGGCATGATCAACACCGAATTCTTCTCGTTCCACGTCGATCAGGTTCACGCCGTCCTCCCGGATACGTCGATAAAAAAGCGGGTATGCGGTTGCCATGTTTTGATCCAGCACAACCTTTCCGATGTCGTGAAGCAACCCCGCCGTATACGCGATATCCGAGGGAACCCCACCGGCAAAGCCGGCCAACCTCTCGGAAACCAGTGCGGTTCCCAGGGCATGTTTATAGATACCCCCCTTGCAGAGTGAATAGCCCTTCGCTGTGGCCGGAAAAAAATCTTCCACGGAAGAAGAGATGATCAACTGCAGAAACTGCTTTTCTCCCAAAAAAACCAGTGCCCTGTCCACGGCGTCAATTTCCTGCCCACTGCCGAGAAACGCCGAATTGCATAACCTGATGACCTTGGCGCTCAAAACCTGGTCTTTCCGCAATTCCGCCGAAATTTCCTTCATACTGACATTGGCATCTCTTATCATCCGAATGATTTTGAGAACAATTTGAGGAATGGGACGGACCCGTTTAATGGCCTCCTCAATCTCACTTTTTGTCGGCCGTTTAATTCGTTTTTCCAGAAGCCCATCTTCCGGGGTATCCAGGGGCTCAATGCAACTTTCCAGGGACCAGAGATTAAGTTTCAAACGGCAAGAAAAAAAACCGCCGGTTTCCCCCCTAATGACGCTGATCCCTTCCCTTTTCAATATCTGTTCAACAACCTCAACCGTATGACCGCCGATATCAAGGTCCAAATCCGAGGCAGATAAAGGCCCCATGAGCGCTCCTCCGGCCATATGGGCTTCCAGTCTTTCCACCCGGGCGCCTGCCTCGCACAGGGACTGAATAAAGAGTGGGAGACCCGTCCCGGCATACCTTAAGGGCTCCCAGGTATCATGAATGTCGGGCGGCTCCGCCAGAAGCAAATGAATCAATCCGCCCACATGGGCATGACGATCGCAAAGGGAGACCGCCACGCAGGTTCCCAGGATGGCTTCCAGAATTACCGGTTTTTTACCGTCTATCCGGTATTGCCCGGAGGGCACATAATATTTATTTAATTTTGGTTCAATTTCCATTTTGGGCCTGACAAAATTTTCTAAAATAAAAGATTGATAATCTCAAGCTACCGCATATACTGTTTTACTCTGATTAAACACACTTGGCGCCGGCACCCCTTGGTTTGTGCCTGTATACACCATCTGTTGGGATAGTGTCCATTTATTAATGGTTTTTGGGCATTGTATGGAGAGACTCATTTTTTTCTGAACATGACCCAAATATCAGCACATAGAGGTAACCCCATGGACGTAAAATTCAATTCCCATGACACCAACCGAATATGGTCTACCGGTTTGAAATTATGTTCGGCACTTCTTTTATGCCTGGCACTAATGAGTTGCGGCGCCACCATCGGCACAAAAGATGTGGGTTTTCGAAAGGCCTATGAACAGATCAACACCAATGCACTTCTGAGCGCCCAATACAGCGCCACATCGAAGAATGTGCTTCAACGCTATAACATGGGCGAATTTTTCAGGAAAGAACCCCTGAAGTGCCTTAATGAGCTTCACAGCAAAATCAAGACGGACAACCGCCGGGACCTGCTGTTTGCCCTGGCGGAGCTCAATTATTTTACGGCAAAACACACCTTGAGAGATCTGGACGACACCCCGCTTCCGGAAAACAGGGCATATTACCTCAGTGCAGCCATCTATGCCTATTTTTACCTGTTCGATGAAACCCGGAACAAACCGGCAAGCCCCTTTGATCGCAGGTACCGACTGGCATGCGATATCTACAACATCGCCCTTGCCGAGTCAATCACCGACAGCAAAGGGAATCTTGTGTTTGACGCAGGCGCCCGGCAATTACCCTTCGGAAGCATCGAGTTGACCTTCGATGCCCAAAATTTTCCCGTTAAACCGGACCAGTTCGAAAAAATCGTGGCCGCGGACCGGCTGGATATTTTCGGTCTCAGCCGCCGAAACCGGGATGCGGGACTGGGGACGGCCTTTATCGCCGTAGGCAAAAAGACCGCCGAACTGCC
Source organism: Desulfatiglandales bacterium (assembly GCA_963664475.2). Taxonomy (GTDB): domain Bacteria; phylum Desulfobacterota; class DSM-4660; order Desulfatiglandales; family Desulfatiglandaceae; genus NaphS2. The sequence continues at coordinate 888,778 of CAXXXE010000007.1, read as the reverse complement.
CATCAAACGCAGCTCGCCCGGAACCCTGCTCATGAGAATTGCGGGCGATATTCAATCGCTTGAAAAGGGGTCATTAAAAGGGGAATTGGGACTTTATGCCCCCTTTGATCGAACCCGCGTGGAAATTGATGGAAAATCCGTGCCCCTTGAAAGCGATCTCAGCGCCCAACTGGCCTACAACCTCAACCAGCCGGTTCTCTGGGATCTGGATATCGCGGCATTTTTCATGGGCAAAAGCCCCATTCCCACCGGCCTCTATTTTATCAAACCCTACAATCCCACTCAAATCCCCGTCATATTTGTTCACGGAACCGCCAGCAGCCCGGTCTGGTGGGCGGAAATGGCCAATACCCTGATGGCCGACCCCATCCTCAGGTGGCGCTGCCAGTTCTGGTTCTATTTTTACGACAGCGGCAAAGCCATCAGTTTTTCCGCCCATCAGTTTCGTGATACCCTGACGCAAACGGTGGCCAGGCTCGATCCCGACACCCGGAATAAGGCCCTTCAGGATATGGTCATCATCGGGCACAGCCAGGGAGGGCTCTTAACCAAGCTGACCGCCGTTGACACGGGGGACAAGATTGTCAGGGGCGTTACCGGGAAAGGATTGGCGGAGCTGAATCTGACGCCCGAACAGCGCCAGCTGATCCGTAAACGGGCCGTCTTTTCACCCTTGCCCTTTGTGCGCCGGGTGGTGTTCATTTCCACGCCCCATAGAGGCAGTTTTCTGGCCGGAGACTGGGTTCGCAATCTGGTCCGGAGACTGGTGTCCCTGCCCGTGGACATCGTCAAACAAACCGTAATTATGGGCAAAGCCCTGGCTGCGGCCCAAGTGCCTGAAGAGTGGCGTTTTAGGGAAAACCACACCAGCATTGACAGCATGAGCCCCAAGAACCCAGCCCTTCTGGCCCTTGCGGACATCCCCCTGGCACCGGGCATCAAAGGGCATTCCATTATTTCGGTTCAGGGCGATGGAGACCCGACCCGGGGGGATGACGGGGTGGTGGCATATCAGAGCGCCCATGTGGATTATGTGGCATCAGAATTTATCGTGAAAAGCGGTCACTCCTGCCAAGGCCACCCCCTGACCATCGAGGAAGTGAGACGCATCCTGCTGCTGCATTTGAAAGACGCCGGGAAAGCTGATCCATCAGCGCCTCCTCAATAGTCTTAGCTCATCGCAGATTTCGGAAAACGTCCGATTCAGCCACGGCCTCTGCTTTGATTGCGCCAAGAAGCTCTATCCGGATCTTTTTGAAGAAAAAAGAAGCGAAGAAACTTTCTTCCCCAAGACTCTCAAAAAACTGTCTTGACAATTAAGGTCCACTTCACACAACATGTGGGTAGTAGGAAGGATTGGGTTATGGAAACACTTTTGTCGAAACACCAACATGCCCGTTAAAAAATCTTTTGTTTTCAACAACGGAAAGGAGGGTAAAATGGTTAAGAGACTGATCTTGAGTGTAATACCGGTATCTTTATTCTGTCTCTCTACAGGGGTTCAGGCCGCGACCTTCAATGTCACCACACCTGCCCAATTTCAGACCGCGCTCACCACTGCTCAGGCGAACGGCCAGGACGACACCATCAATGTCTCGGCCGGGACCTACAACATCGGTTCAACCCTGACTTATGACACGACCCAGGATTTTGATCTTACCCTTGTGGGTGCAGCCGCCTCCACCACCATCCTCGATGGTGGAAAATCAGTCCAGATAATGAACCTGACAGGAACTGGAAGCGGTGATATATCCATGAACGGTTTGACCCTGCAAAACGGCAGAAACGGCGCCGTGGGCGGTCTGGGGGGCGCTTTGTTCGCCAACAACAGCTCGGATGGCGCAATTACAATAGACCGGTGTATCGTGACAAACAGCACATCCGTCAAGAACACCGGAGGTGCATGGATTGGGGCGGAGAACGGGAATCTTACCGTGACAAATTCCTCGTTCACCCACAATTCCTGCGATGAGGGGACCTCCGACGACGGATGCGGCCTTTATCTATATTTCGACTCGGAAACAGCTGCCGGAAACGCCATCGTGCGAAACAACGATATCAGCTACAATACGTTAAATTACAACCTAAGCCCCATTGGGAATTGCGATGGCGCAGGTCTAATGATTTATCACCTTGGCACATCAGGATCGGGACACAGCTTCACCATCGAGAACAACACCATCAACAACAATCTCTCCTACGAAGGCGCCGGCGGGATGTCGCTCCACCTGCTCCATCAGAACAACACCATCATCATCCGGGGAAACACCTTTTCCGGAAACACTGCCGGGCCGGTGCCGGAAGGGGTTCCAATTCAGATCTACGGAGGAGGAGCGCATGTCTATTGCGCAGGCGGAAGCTTCATCATCAACAACAATCAATTTTTAAACAACAAAAACCTCGATCCCAACGGCATCGGCGGCGGCTTAAGCCTTGATGCACTGGGCGGGACGCTTGAAATGACCGGCAATATCTTTGCCGGAAATCAGAATTCCGGAATGGGCGGCGGAGCGTTCGTTTTTCTCGAAACCGGTATCACCCGTGCGAACATTGTTCAAAACCTCTTCGTGAACAACCAGGCGGGGCCGACAGAAGGGTCGGGCGGTGGACTTTCCTTGAGTACCAATGCCGGAGGTACGAACCTCATCAACAACACCTTCTATAACAACAGCGCATCGGATGGCGGCGGCATGACCTATTACGCGGAAGCCGCGGCCCATGTGGCATCGCTGTACAATGAAATATACAGAGAAAACACGCCGAATGCCATCAGCGTCTTTGCGCCTGGTCCAGTGCAGGCCACCTACTCGAACATCGAAGGTGGTTCCGGCGAAACCTATTTCAAGGCCGGCTGCATCGATGCAAATCCCTTCTTTTTCAATGCCGCAAATCCTCCGGGAGCGGACGGCGTTTATGGAACCCTTGACGACGGCCTCCATTTGACTGTGGGGAGTCCCTCGATGAATACCGGGTCCAATGCGGCTGTTCCCGCAACACTCGCCACCGATATTGCGGGGCAGATTCGAATCCAGGCGGGCACCGTGGACATGGGCGCCTATGAGGGCGTGGACGGATCTTCCTCACTCGTATTCGTAAGCAGCACGGGGAATTGTGGTGTCAACCTCCCGTGCTTTTCTTCAATTCAAGCAGCCATTGACGCTACGGCAACGGAAAGCGGATCGGTTATCCGAATCGCCGAAGGTACCTATACGGAATCGATTTCCCTGAATCAGTCCAAGGCACTCACCCTCCAGGGCGGGTGGGATTCCTCTTTTGCAACACAAAACCGCAACACCGTCCTGCGGACAGCCCCAGCTGCACTGCAGGGATCGCTGACGTTTCAGATGTTGACCATAACGCCTTAACCGCTTTTAGCCTTGCTAAAATGCACCCTCTAACGGCTCGCCACGAGGCGCCCGCTTCCGGATGTCAGAGAATAACGGGGTAGTTTAAAAACGTTTCGCGCCGTATTTTGACTTCAGGGGGTATTATGGTGAAAAAGCATATATTTAATCACATTTTGTTACTTGTATTGTTGATGTTCATTTTCGCACCAGAAGGCTTTTGCGACCTCGCAGTAACCTATGTTGGGCTTGATAAAACGCATATTCGATACAGTTTTTATGGAAGTAAAAACACAGTATTAGTCGAGTTAAAGAGAAACGATGTGGAATTCGTTATATGATGAGCAAACATCAAATACAACTTTTATCAAAGCCCCCAAGGCGCTTCTGGGTTCGTTAACCTTGCAAATGGTAAACATAAAGCCTTGATGAAGTGCAAACAGATCCGCCTGTACCTCGGCTTCAGTTCGTAAAAACGTACTTGAAGCGCCGCCGTGCTGTCGGCGAAGTTACGGGAATAAAGAGACGGAAATGATATTATACGTTTATTTCTCTCCGGTTTTTTCCCGTTGCCGTAAATTATCATTCCTGTATAATGGAGAATATTGTCATCCCCAAATTATTAGGACGCAACCATGCACCAGACAGAACAGATGGCAACCCAATTCGAAGCAGCCCTGCTGTCCCTTGATCGGCTGGGGGCCGGCGACCTTTTGAAGGAAGCAAGTCACATAAAGTCGCCAATGGAACTGATAGACTGCATTGTCGTCCCAGCCCTTGACCGTATCGGAGAGGGGTGGGCATCCGGCACAATCGCTTTGTCGCAGGTATACATGTCGGGCCGCATATGCGAAGAACTGGTGGAAAAAATTCTTCCCGGGGAAGCACCTGAGCGAAAAAGCCAACCAAAAATGGCCATTGCCGTGCTTCAGGACTATCATCTGCTGGGTAAACGCATTGTCCTGACAGCCCTGAGGGCATCCGGATACGACCTCAAAGATTATGGCCGGATGGACGTGGATGAACTGGTTGACCAAACGCTTCGAGACAACATCGAACTGCTGTTCATTTCGGCCCTGATGCTTCCCTCCGCCTTACAGGTCAAAACGGTAAAGGAAAAGCTTTCGGGGGCTATTCCGCCGGTAAAAATCATGGTGGGCGGCGCACCCTTTCGCCTGGACGATGCCCTTTGGCGAGAAGTAGGCGCCGATGCCATGGGCCGGGATTCATCCGATGCCGTTACCCTCATTGAAAATATTTTGGGAGTTCCCTCATGAGCCACCATCCCCTTTCATCCATGGACCGCGTCCTTACCGCCCTTTCCCACAAAGAGCCGGATCGGGTTCCCTTTTTCCTGCTGCTCACCATGCATGGGGCAAAAGAACTGGGGCTTTCCATCAAGGAATATTTCGCTAAAGCGGAAAATGTCGTTGAAGGCCAGCTTCGCATGCAAAAAAAATATGGTCATGACTGCCTCTATGCCATCTTTTACGCCCCTATTGAAGTGGAGGCCTTTGGGGGTGAAGTCATTTTTTTTGACAATGGCCCCCCCAATTCGGGAGCGCCCTTCATTCGTAATCCGGAAGACATAACGACCCTTGCACCGCCGGCCATCGAAGAGTCCCCCTGTTTGCTCAAAGTGTTAAAAACCATTGAACTGCTGAAAGCAACATCCGGCGACCAAATTCCCATTATCGGCGTGGTCATGAGTCCCTTCTCGCTGCCGGTGATGCAAATGGGGTTTGACCGCTATATCGAACTTATGTACGAAAGGCGCGATCTTTTTGAACGTCTGATGAAAATCAATGAAGCTTTCTGCGTTAATTGGGCCAATGCTCAGTTGAAAGCCGGAGCAACGGCCATTGGCTATTTCGATCCCGTCTCTTCTTCCAGTATCACACCTCCAAACATGTATTTAGAGACCGGATTCCAGGTGGCCAAAAGAACCATTGCTCGGATAAACGGCCCCACAGCCACCCATTTTGCCTCGGAACGCTGCCTCCCCATCCTCGACCGTGTGGCCCAAACCGGCACCGAGATGGTGGGCACAAGCGTGCTTGAAGATCTGGGTAAAATCAAAGCCGCATGCAAAAAAAATAATTTAACGGTGCTGGGCAATCTGAACGGCATCGAGATGCGCCGGTGGACCCCGAAACAGGCGGAAACAGCCGTGAAAGACGCCATTAAAAAGGCGGGACCGGGAGGAGGATTCATCCTCTCAGACAACCATGGGGAAATCCCCTGGCAGGTGCCCCATGAGGTTCTAATGGCCATATCGGAAGCGGTTCGCCAATGGGGCCGGTATCCTCTGGATTGGGTTTAAACCGTTATGGCCGGTAAAACTCTCCCTCAAACCCCATTGCCCAACGACAACCAGCGACTGGCTGAGTACGCCATGGTGTTCGATATGTTGGGGGAACTGACCGGCATCACCAATGAAGAAGCTGCCATCCATAAAATCATGGAACTCTTCTCCATGCTTTTTGCACCCCGAAACCTGATCTACCTTCCCATAAAAGACGGAAAGCCCAAAAAAATCAAAACCAGCCCGCCATCTCTCCCCGTCAGTGAGGAACGGTTAGAAAGACTGCACAGTTTCACTGGCAATGTCGCTTGGACCGATTCGGAAAAGGGGTTTACGTTGGCCATTCAACATTCCGGTAGGACCCTTGGCGTACTGGAACTGGATGGACTCCTTTTCGCAAACCGCAAACGCCATTACCAGAATCTAGCCCTGTCCACAGCTCCGGTATTAGCCCTGCTCATTGCCAACACTCGGAATTTCCAGGAACTGGAGCGAGCGAATCGAAGGATCAAAACCGAGAGGGACAGAGCTCAAAAATACCTGGATACGGCAAGCGTCATGTTGATTGCCTTTGACCGGAAGGGTCTGGTGACCCTCATCAATCAAAAGGGGTGTGAAGTCATGGGTTACGAAGAAGATGAAATCACCGGCCGCAACTGGTTTGAAACCTTTATTCCCGACAATATTCGCCCCGCCACCATCAAAGCCTTCGAAAACCTGATCGCCGGAAACATTGATGCGGTAGAATACCACGAAAATCCGGTTGTTGACCATGGCGGCAATGAAAAAATCATCGCCTGGCACAATACTATTCTGAAAGATGCATCCGGGAACATCACCGGCGTCCTCAGCTCAGGACAGGATATCACCGCCAAACGCCTGGCGGCGGCGGAACGGGAAAGGCTGATCACGGAACTTCAGGAGGCCTTATCCAACATCAAGACCCTGAGGGGTTTGATTCCCATCTGTGCATCCTGCAAAAAAATCCGTGATGACCGCGGGTACTGGAATCAACTGGAGGCCTACATCGGAAAGCACTCTGATGCCAAATTCAGCCACGGCATCTGCCCTGATTGCGCCAAGAAACTTTATCCGGAACTTTTTATCGAAGAAGGCGCCGAGGAGCACTTCTTCCCCAAAAGTCATCAAAATGGGTTGATCTGAACCGCTCCGGTTATGATCAATAGATACCCCCCTGAGCTGCGTGACCGCAATTTCACCCTTGACAGAAAGTTTTAGCCCATTCATAATACTGACCAGTCAGTATAAAGGAGGTTCATGCTGTGACCCTGGCCAGAAAGACCCTGGAAATTCGAAGAAATATTAAGGAAGAAGAACGCCGCAAGAAGATCAAGGAGGCGGCCGTCAATCTGTTTTCATCAAGGGCTTACGACCAGGTCTCACTGGATGATCTGGCCCGGGAAGCCGGCATCAGCAAGGCACTTCTATACTGGTACTGGGAAAGCAAGGCGGCCCTGCTGAGGGATCTCATTGACACGTGCATGCTTTCCTACCTGGGCCTCCTGCAAAAGGCCGTGGATTCGAATGCACCCTATATGGAAAAAATGCAGCTTCTGCTTTTGGAAAGCCTCGATCTTTTCCGGGAAAGCGAACAACTGAACAAGGTGGTCCATTTCTGTTCGCTCCACACCGGGAAAAAGTCGGAAGAAGACTTTGGCCCTCAGGTAAACCGGTATTATGAAAAGTGCATGGACCTCCTGGGAACCCTTTTCCGTGACGGAATGGCGAAGGGGTTTATCCGGAAGCATCTGGACGTGGACGCCATGATCCTGGAAACCCTGTGCTTTATCGAAGGACATATTTACATGTCCATTCTGGGGGATCGCATGCCCCTGGACCGCGCTCTGGTCCCGTTATTCAACGCATTCATTGCAAAAGCAATTTAAAACCTCCAATAAAGAAAGGGCATACCATGAACGGAAAAGAAAGAATCGTTAAACTTTTACAGAAAGACAAGGTAGACCAGGTCCCATGGGTGCCCTTTTCCGGCGTACACGCGGGAAAACTGAAAGGGTACACCGCCAGAGAAGTCCTGCAGGACAAGGACAAACTGGTGGCATCCCTGCTCGAAGTCAAAAAGATTTACCAGCCGGACGGTATGCCGGTGGTGTTTGACTTGCAGATTGAAGCGGAAATCCTGGGTTGTGAATTGTTATGGGCGGACAACAACCCCCCTTCCGTCAAATCGCATCCTTTTGCGGATACAAAGGATATTCCAGACCCCAACAGGGTTCCTTTAAAGGATGAGGGCAGGCTGCCCATGATTTTGGAAGCCATGAGAGAAATAAAGGAAAAAGTGGGAGATGACACCGCCCTCTATGGCCTTCTCACCGGCCCGCTGACCCTGGCAAGCCACTTAAGGGGCCAGTCTTTTTTCATGGACATGGTCCTGGACCCTGAATATTGCAAAAGCCTGCTCCAATATTCGACTAAAATCGCCAAAGCCATGTGCGACTATTTTATTGAGGCCGGCATGGATGTCATATCCGTTGTCTGTCCCCTGGTCTCTCAAGTCTCCCCGAAACATTTTGACGCATTATTATTGGCGCCCTACAAGGAGATCTTCGATTACATCCGCGGCAAAGGCGCTCTTTCTTCCTTCTTTGTATGCGGAAACGCGGGCCCCAACATCGAACCCATGTGCAGAACAAACCCGGATTCCATTGGCGTGGACGAAAATGTCGACATGGTCAAAGCAAAGGAAATCACGGACAAATATGATATTGTCATCGGCGGCAACATTCCCCTGACCACCGTGATGCTGCACGGCACCCAGCAGGACAACATGAAATACATTGTGGATCTTCTGGATCAAGTGAGTCACGACAGGCTGATCATTGCACCGGGTTGCGACATGCCCTACGATCTGCCCATCGAAAACAGCATCGCCGTTCAACAGGCCATTCGGGATACGGAGACCGCGAGAAAGATGGTCAAAAATTATACGGCGGTGGAAGAAGACCCCATCGAAATTGAGCTACCCGATTACGAGAACCTGAAAAAACCCTTTGTCGAAGTATTTACCCTGGATTCCGTGGCGTGCGCCGCCTGCACCTATATGCTCGGCGCCGCCATGGACGCAAAAGAACATTTCGGGGACGACATCGATGTCATCGAGTATAAATTCACTGAAAAAGCCTCCATTGCCCGGTGCAAAAAGATGGGGGTGGTAAACCTGCCCAGTATCTATATCAATGGAGAGTTGGCATACAGTTCCATCATTCCCAGCCGGGAAGAGCTGTACGCCAAAATTGAGGCGCTTCAATAGGGGAAAGTCGTGATTGACATTTATCTGATCACCGGTTTTTTAGGGGCCGGGAAAACGACCCTCATGAAAAATCTCATGAAGGTTTTTGAGCGCGATAGGGTGGCGCTCATCGTAAACGAGTTCGGCCAGGAAGGCGTGGATGCGGCAGTTCTCGAAAAGGATGGCATGGTCATTGAACAAATCGTCGATGGGTCCATTTTCTGCGTCTGCCGTTCGGATAAATTTATCGACGCCGTTTTAAAAACCAAAGAGATGGGAATCGATAGCCTCCTGGTTGAAAGTTCAGGACTGGCAAACCCTTTTGGAATGCATGAAGTAACCGGTATGCTGCAGAAACTGTCCCCGGATACCTTTCACTACAGCGGTTCCATTTGCGTCGTGGATGCCAAGCATTTCACTAAACTCTCCGACCTGGTTCCGGTTCTCATCGAACAGGTGCAGGGGGCCGATCTCCTGCTCATCAACAAAATCGATCTGATAACGCCCCAAGAGGTGGAAAAGGTCGAAAAAGCAGTTCAACGGCTGAATAGCGAAGTCCCCGTCATCAGAACCTCTTTTGCGCATATTCCGGATGAAGCGCAGATTCAAGGTCTGCGGTGGCACAGGGGCACCCAAAAAGGCTTTCTGGTCAAACAGACCCCCGGGATCAATAAATTCGTTTTAAAATTTGATCCGGTTCCCATCGATGAACTGGTCGCCTGGCTGAAGGAATGGACGAAACAGGTTTATCGGGTTAAGGGATTTTGTTCGGAAAACAACCGGCAATTCTATCTTCAGGCGGTTCATGATGATGTAAGTCTTTCTGAACTGGACCATAAACGAACGGAAAACTTTCTCATTGTGCTGGGACCGGCCCGTGATGAGATCAAGGAAAACATTCAAGCCGCCTGGTCAAAACATTTTCAAACCAAACTCCGATTTGAATAGGCAAACGCGTCGAAACGGCATTTCAATCTTAACCAATAAGGGAGGTTTACCATGGGGTCTGAAAAAGGTACGGCAAGCAGAGCATTCCCGAATAAAATGGAGGTCATGTCCCCTCAGGCCGTGGACAAGATCATAAACGCCATATTTCAATACCTTGAAGAAACCGGCATAAAATTTGACCAGCACGAGCAAACCTACGATACCTTATCCAAAGCAGGATGCAGCATATCGTCTGAGGGCATGGTAAAATTTCCGGCCAAAGTTGTGGAAGAGTGTCTGGCCCAATGTCCGGATCATTTTAAGTGGTGGAACCGGGCGGGGACGGAATACGTTGCGTACGGATCGGGAAACACCTGTTTTATCTCTTCCTGCTGGGCGCCCAATTATATTGACCCTTATACGGGAGAGAAAAAATCAGGCGACCAGGCGGGCATTGCTGTCCTGACCCAGCTCAATGACGCTCTGCCGGAAATTGACATCAGCGGCATCCCCCTGGCAACGGGGAATTTTGTGGCGGATTGCGCCACCATTTTGGCCAATACCACGAAACCGGTTCATTTCAGCGCCGGTGAAGATGCCAATGCGTTGAGAGGATTGATCGAACTGGGAGCGGCACTTCGCGGAGGCGTTGAAGGGCTCAGGGAAAAACCCTATTTCAGCCTTCACATTAACCCGGAACTGCTCCGCTATCCTGCCGCCATCAGCGAGCAGATTCAATTATGTGCCGAAAACAATATTCCCATTACCATCGCCACCATGGGGATCGGCGGTCTTTCGAGCCCCATCACCATGGCGGGAACCCTTGTCATATGCCTTGCCACCACCTTCCCGGGGATTGTGCTGGCACAGTTGTTCAAAAAAGGTCTCCCCTGCACGGAGGCATCTACCCCATCCTTCATGGATCCCGCCACGGCAGGGATAAGGGGCATTCCCGAAAATGCCTTGACGGATATGGCAAAACTGGAAGTGTGCCGGAAATTAGGGCCCCTTGTGGGTCAGCTTTCGGCATTCGGCGCCATAACGCCGGAATTCAATCAGGATTTTATTGCCAAAATGACCTGGGATTTCGGCGAACTCGCGACTTGCGCTTTTGACTCGTTTCTGGCCATTGGCGCCATGGATACCGGGCTGCTGAATTCACCGCATGCCACGGTCTATGCCAATGAACTGGCAAGCATGGCGCGACGGGTCTGGCGAGGGATACCGGTGGATGACGACGCCCTTGCCATGGATGTGATTAAGAGCGTGGGCGCCGGCATGTATCTCACCCAAACCCATACGGCGCTCCATGCGCGGAAGGATCTGTGGAGGGGAAAATATATCAAGAATATCTCCCAGGATGCCTGGGAAAAGTCCGGCAAAAAGGATATGGCCGAGCGGATACATGAAGATCTGGGCAAAATCCTGGCGTCCCACACCGCGGAACCGCTTTCCGAATCGCTTCAGAAAACGGTCAAGGAGATTGTGGAAAGATATAAGGGCTGATTTAAAAGTGAGAACAGTCTAATCCGGCTTTTCTCACAAGACGAAGAGAGGAAGATCACGTATGGGCATTAAAGATGAAATCAAGGAAAAAGTCATCGCCGGTGATATTTCGGGCGTAGTAGATGCCGTAAAAAAAGCGCTTGAAGCGGAAATGGCGGCGCCTGATATTCTGCTGGAAGCGCTGGTTCCCGGAATACAGAAAGTCGGGGAATTATTTGAAGCCGGGGAATATTTCCTTCCTGAGATGATGATTGCAGCGGAGGCCATGAAGCAGGGGGTCAGTGAGATTCGACCGCTTCTGGCAAGCACCGATATCAAATCAAACGGAAAGGTGATTATCGCCACCGTCAAGGGCGACGTTCATGACATCGGAAAAAACCTCGTGGCGTTAATGATCGGCGCGGCCGGATTCGAACTGGAGGATATGGGCGTGGATGTGCCGACGGAAAAGATTGTCGAGTCCGTGAAAGCCTCGTCTCCCGACGTGCTGGCCCTTTCGGCACTTCTGACCACCACCATGCAGGAGATACCGGGTGTCATCGAAGCGTTAAAAAGCGCCGGACTGAGAGACAAGGTTAAAGTCCTGGTGGGCGGTGCGCCCATCTCGGAGAGCTTCGCAAAAGATTCGGGTGCAGATGCCTATTCCCCTGATGCCATGCAGGCGGCGAAAGCGGTACAAAGCCTCATAGATGGGTGATGCCATTATATCGGCGCCCACTGCAGACAATTCCATAACAGGATGCCCGGTTCAAGACATCCCAAAAGATATCCTTGAACCGGGCATACATATCCCATGAAAAAAGACAAGAAATATTATTTGGGCATCGCCCTTTTTGTTTACAGCTTTTTACCTTATGTTTTTACTTTTCTGGTACTACCGTTTTTACCCATATCTAAAGTCAAAGCGGTCTCCCTGGCAACGGGCCTTTTGATTTCCTCGGAGGTTGCTTTTTTGCTGTCCGTCGCACTGCTCGGTAAACCCTTTGTTCAGCTTATTAAAACCAAAATTAAGGCTTCCATTTTCAGAAAAAAGGGTGCTTCGGATCTCAAGCCGGTGGGAAAGATTCGGCATACCATCGGCATTGCGATGCTGCTTTTTGCTTCCATTGTGCCCTATTTTCTGACGGAAATCGCGCTCCTTCTCGGTTATGTGGAAAAACATGGTCACAGCGGTTTGATCGGTCTTTTGGTACTAGGCGATGCGATGTTCATTGCCGGCTTTTTTGTCCTTGGCGGGGAATTCTGGGCGAGGTTCAACAGGCTTTTCCAGTGGCCCGGAAAGATGGAAAGAGAAAATTGAAATTATGGCTAGAAATTTTAAATACTATCATGAAAACAGCAAAACGCCTCGAAAGTGCTTATGCAACCTCAGCCCCCGAATATTCTACCTTCCCTTTTTCATACTGTCATTGGTGTTGAGCCTTTCCGGAATGCCGCCAGAAGCCGGGGCAATATCCACGTTTGACGACACGGCCATGAAAAAGATCCTTCAACCCTGGAAAGGAGATTTGGACGGCATGATAGAGCGCCGTTTCATCCGGGTGCTGGTCACTTACAACAAAACTGATTTTTTCCTGGACGGGGCCGATAATCGCGGCTTTACTTATGAAATTTTTCAAAAATTTGAGAAATTCCTCTACAAAAAACTCATAAAAAAGGGCGCTACCCAAAAATATCTCCGAATCAACATCGTATACTTGCCGGTATCACGGGACCAGCTACTTCCCTATCTGAACAAGGGCCTTGGAGACATTGCCGCCGGCAACCTGACCATCACCCCAAAGCGCCTCGAAAAAGTGGACTTTGCAACACCTTACTACGCCAACGCCCGGGAGTTGGTGGTGACCGGCCCGAGCGGTCCACCCATCAACAGCGTAGAGGACCTGTCGGGAAAAACAGTGTACGTACGCAAATCCTCCAGCTATTTCGAGACCCTGACCCGACTTAATCAGAAATTTTCCGGCAGCGGCAAGGCCCCGGTAAAAATCAACCCGGCAAACGAAAATCTGGAGACAGAGGACCTCCTGGAGATGGTTAACGCCAACCTGATCCCCATAACGGTGGCGGATAATTATCTGGCCGATTTTTGGTCCGGGATTTTCAAGGATATCAACGTACATCAAAACGTGGTCCTCAAAAGCGGACAGCAAATCGCCTGGGCGGTTCGAAAAAACAGCCCTCAGTTAAAGAAGGTCCTGGACCGGTTCGTAAAGGATATCAAGATCGGGACGCTCCTGGGCAACATCATCGCAAACCGCTACTACGAAAACACCAAATGGGCACGAAACGCGCTGAACCCCGAGGACATCGAGCGCTTCAACCAGACCATCGACCTATTCCGTAAATACGCGGGGAAATACGGCTTTGACTATGCGATGGTGACCGCTCTGGGCTACCAGGAATCCCGCCTGGACCAGAGCGTACGCAGTAACCGCGGCGCCATCGGCGTAATGCAGATCCTGCCGGAAACAGCCGCGGGAGATCCCATCAACATCACCGATATTCATAAACTGAACCGCAATATTCACGCGGGGATCAAATACCTCCATTTCTTGTACAACCGCTACTACAAAGAAGCGCCCATGAACCCATTGAACAAAATGCTTTTCACCTTTGCCGCATACAATGCCGGTCCGGCCCGGGTCACGGCGTTACGCAAACAAACAAAAAAAATGGGCCTGAACCCCAACCTGTGGTTCGGCAATGTGGAAGTGGCCACAGCCAGGGTCATTGGCCGGGAAACGGTGCAGTACGTGAGCAACATCTTCAAATACTACATTGTCTACAAACAATTGGAGACAACAATAGATAAGCGGGAACAACTCAAAAACAAAGAAGATGAGTAAGGGACATGGCAGCGTCAGACTTTCTGAAAAGGCTCATCATTGCACTTTTTGCCCCCACAAACCACACCATCACACTTCTCAATCTGTTCTGAACCTCCAAACGGAGTATGGCACTCGGATTTCCGATCTCCGACCTCTGCCCTCTGACATCCAGCCTCCGACACCCGGCCTCCGTTCAACGGGCATTCCATGTTTTCACACCGGCATCCGCCACCAATCCTGGTTTTTTTGACGTACCGCCGGACCAGATAGCCCACCGCCACACTCACGATCAAGACAACAACGATTGCATCCATAAACTGATCCTTAAGGGTTATCCCCCCATAATAAGGGATAACACCAGGCGCCGCAGATTGAAATAAGTCACTTTCACCTATTATGTTCCTGATCTTGAAACGGTGTCAAGGAGGATGAGATAAGCCTCATCATTACCAACCTGTAATTTTCAGGAAAGGATGTTGTAAGGCACGGGGTTTATGTTGCCACCGAACTTCAGCTTACAAAACCAAACGGCTGACCGCTGATTAACGAACAAAAAAAAGGAGGGATCATGAACATTCGAAGAAGAGAACAAAGCATGCAAAAACCCGTTGAGGATTTTCATTCCCCTTCAACACCCGAAAATATCAACCCCAGACCCACAGGGCCCCAGTTTACCAGCATTCAGACCATCAACGAATCGGTGCAACGGGCATCCGCCTGGGTAAGACCATTGGAAAATGAAATCAGTCGGGTGATCGTCGGGCAGAAGGTCCTCATCGAGCGACTGCTGGTGGGGATCCTTTCAAACGGCCACATCCTTCTGGAAGGGGTTCCGGGCCTGGCCAAGACCCTCACCCTCAACACCCTGGCATCGGCCATTCAAACAGGTTTCAGGCGCATTCAGTTTACGCCGGACATGCTGCCGGCGGATATCATCGGCACGGAAATCTATAACCCCAGGGATGTCTCCTTCGTGGTCAAGCAGGGACCTGTTTTTGCCAACCTGATCCTGGCCGACGAAATCAACCGGGCCCCGGCAAAGGTCCAGAGCGCCCTGCTCCAGGCCATGCAGGAACGCCAGATCACCATCGGTGAAGAAACCTATAACCTGCCCGATCCCTTTATGGTGATGGCCACCCAGAACCCCATCGAACAAGAAGGCACCTATCCCTTGCCGGAAGCCCAGGTGGACCGGTTCATGCTGAAAGTCGTGATCTCATACCCATCGGTTTCCGAGGAACGGATCATTTTAGACGCCGTCGATACCACGGAGCCCTCCATCAAGGTCAATCCCGTGGTTCGGGTGGAAGATATTATCAAAAGCAGGCAGGTGGTCAACACTATTTACATGGATGACAAAGTCAAAGACTACATCGTAAGCCTGGTCTACGCCACAAGGGAACCCGAAAGCTACGGTCTCGACCTGAAACCCTACATTCAGTACGGCGCGTCTCCGCGGGCCACCATCAATCTGAAGACCGCCGCCAAATCCCTGGCGTTCCTGCAGGGTCGCGGATACGTAACCCCGGAAGATGTGAAATCCATTGCCATGGATGTGCTGAGACACCGGGTCAGCATCACCTACGAAGCGGAAGCCGAATCCCTCACCAGCGAAACAATGGTCACCAAAATCCTGGAAACCATTCCGGTGCCTTAATAAAGTGAAGAGTAATAAAGGAAAAGATCATGGATACCCACATCAGCAAGGAAATTCTTCAAAAGGTCAGGCAGGTGGAAATCAAAACCAACCGCCTGGTGGACGACACCCTGGCAGGTCACTACCACTCGGTTTTCAAGGGGCGGGGCATGGACTTCGACGAGGTGCGGGAGTATGTTCCGGGGGACGACGTGAGGACCATCGACTGGAACGTAACGGCCCGTACCGGTCGGACCTACATCAAAAAATTCACGGAAGAACGGGAATTGACCATCATGCTCATAATCGATGTGAGCGCTTCCGGCGAATTTGGCTCCGCCTCCCAGAGCAAACGGGAAATGATGGCCGAGATCGGGAGCGTTCTGGCCTTTTCAGCCATACGAAACAACGACAAGGTAGGACTGGTGCTCTTTACCGACGATGCCGAACTCTACATCCCGCCGGGCAAGAGCCGTTCCCATATTTTGAGGGTCATTCGGGAGATTCTGTTCTTTCAGCCCGATGGCACCGGCACCAATCTGGCGGCGGCCATGGATTTCACAAACCAGGTCATCAAACGCAGGGCCGTGGCGTTCCTCATCTCGGACTTCTGCCTGCCCGGAAATTTTAACGATTCCCTGAACGATCTTCGCCCCAAGCTTCGGATTACCGGACGACGCCATGACCTGGTGGCCGTTTCCGTCACCGATCAAAGGGAACGGGAACTCCCGAATATCGGGCTGTTAACCATCGAGGATTCGGAAACCGGTGAGCAGGTGGAACTGGACACGTCCCGCCCTGAAATCAGAAACCGATTCAAAGCTCTGGCGGAGAGTCGCCGGAACAAATTGCGACACGCCATCCGTTCCGTAGGAGTGGATATGCTGGAACTTTCCACGGAACGATCCTATATATCGGATTTGCTGCGGTTTTTCAGTTCCAGAGAAAGGAGAAGCCACTGATGAGCCCCACAAGCCTTACCCAAAGATTAGTGATATGGCTGATCCCGCTCCTGGCGGCATTGTTTCTCTTGACCAACAGCATGGCCGCAACCCCTGCGCCGGCGCCTCAACCGGCGCCTCAACCGACAACGGGCAACGCCGTTTCAGCCCCCATGCCGCCTTCATCCTGCCCCCTTTCCCTTGAAGCGGGGCCCAAAGGAGATATTCGGGACATCCGCGGACCCATCCACATTCCCGACGCGCGGCTCTGGTTTCTCTATATCCCGGGATGCATCCTGCTGCTTCTTATGGCCTGGGCGGGATGGAAATGGTTTAAAAAACGTCAATCATTACACACAAGAGAGGCCTTTGAAATCGCCTTTGAAGAACTGGAAAAAGCCAAGGCCCTGATGCGGCCGGAAATGGCGGAGAAATTTTCAGTGGCCGTATCAAGAACCGTCCGAACCTACATTGAAAACCGATTTGGGATAAACGTCACCCGAAAGACAACCCATGAATTCATCACCCAGGTAGCAGCGGAACCCGCCGGTGAGTTGAATCTTCACAGTAAACCGCTACGGGAATTTCTCTATCACTGTGATCTGGCAAAATTCGCCCGACAAACGTTCAACCATGAGCAAATGAAACGGATGCTCAACAGCGCCTGGCAGTTCGTGGAGAAGACACAACCTCAACCCGTTGCCACAGGAGGTAGATAATGTTTCATTTCAACCATCCGGAAGTTTTGTGGTTACTGGCCCTGCTGCCGCTTTTGGCCTTTTTAAGGGGTCGACGGGGAGCTGCGGGGGCCATACGGTACTCATCGGCCCAGACGGCCAGGGAAATCGCAGGCCCCAGAAAATCCCGGGCCGGCCGTTGGCTGTCTACCCTGCGCATACTGGCCCTGGGGGCACTGGTGGTAGCCCTGGCACGACCACAGATCGTGCATGGCACTTCGGAAGTTGATGCCAGCGGCGTTGACATCATTCTGGTGGTGGACGTCTCAGGATCCATGGAAGCGCTTGATTTTACGATGAACGACAAACCGGCCAACCGTGTGGACGTGGTCAAGAAAGTGGTATCCAGATTCATAGACGAACGGCCCAGCGATCGCATCGGTCTGGTGGCATTCGCGGGTCGGCCCTACATGGTCAGTCCACTCACATTGGATCACCAATGGCTTCAGAAGCGCCTTAACACCATCCACCCCGGCATGGTGGAGGATGGCACAGCCATCGGTTCCGCCCTCGCCTCCGGCATCAATCGCCTGAGGGATCAAAAATCCAAATCCAGAATCGTCATCCTGCTGACCGACGGCATAAACAATGCGGGAAAGATACTCCCCGTTACCGCGGCAGAGGCAGCGGAAACCATTGGCATCAAAATCTACACCATCGGGGCCGGTTCCCGGGGGGAAGTACCCGTTCCCATTACCGACCAATTCGGAAATCAAAAAATCGTGCGCGCAAAAGTGGATATTGATGAAAAATCCCTGAAGCAGGTCGCGCAAATGACAGGCGCAGCGTATTACCGTGCCACGGACACCGATTCACTGGAAAAAATATATGCTGAAATCAACAAACTTGAAACTACCACCCATAAAATCAGGAAATTCGAACATCATAACGAAATGTTTATGTGGGCGGCCCTGGGAGCGCTTCTGCTCATGGGGTTGGAATTAACGCTGAATCAGACCCGTTTTCGGCGACTACCCTGAACTCCCAAAAAGAAAGGAAATTAAACCATGCAATTCGCACATTCCATCTGGTTGTCGGCAGGGGTGGCGGCCTGCGGAATCCTGGCATTGAGTTTCTACTTTTTCCAAAAAAAGAGCCATGCGGCGTTACAGGAATTCGCATCCAACCGCCTTTTGGAAAAACTCACCCAAGGGGTATCCCCCAGAAAACGGATGCTGAAACGGGTAATCCTGCTGCTGGCGGTGGCCGCCGTTTTTGTGGCCCTGGCCCGCCCCCAAATGGGTTTTCAATGGAAAGAGGTCAAGCGAAAGGGAATTGACATCCTGATGGCTGTGGACACGTCCAGGAGCATGCTGGCGGAAGACGTGAAACCCAATCGTCTGGAGCGCAGCAAATTCGGAATCATGGATTTTGTTTCCAAACTGGAAGGGGACCGAGTGGGACTCCTTCCCTTTGCGGGCACCGCTTTTCTCATGTGCCCGTTGACCCTCGACTATGACGCTTTCCGGAACTCCCTCGATGCCCTGGATACGGAGATTATTCCCCAGGGAGGAACGGATCTGGCCGGCGCCATTCGAGAGGCGGAATTTGCGTTTTCCAACAACGCCAACCATAAAATCCTGGTCCTGGTTACCGACGGTGAGGATCTGGAAGGGGAAGCCCTTGCGGCTGCCGCAAAAGCGGCTGAAAAGGGATTGACCATTTACACCGTGGGCGTGGGAACTTCCTCGGGCGAGTTGATTCCCCTTGCATCCGGAAAAAATGCCGGCGGCTTTGTAAAAGATGAAAATGGAAATCCGGTGAAATCCCGCCTGGATGGAACCATGCTTCAAAAAATCGCCGAGGCCACCGGCGGCCGGTACGAACCCCTGGGACAACAGGCCGAAGGGCTTGAAGCCATTTACCGGGAAAAACTCAGTCTGGTGCCCAAACAGGAACTGGCCGAAAGGATGCAGCGGGTCCCCATTGAAAGATTCCAGTGGCCCCTCATGTTTGCGCTCATCATGTTGCTATTGGAGTTTGCTATTTCAGACCGCAAAAGCAGCCGCAAAAAAATCCCGATGATTAAAACCGCCTACCGACGCATTCGTAGAGACAAGGCATACATTGCCTCTGCCGTCCTGGTTCTGCTATGCATCATCCTTCCGGGATACCGGAGTGCGCATGCCTCACCGGAAAATGCCGAAGAAGCGTATAAGACCGGAAACTACAAAATGGCGGTTGAAGGATACCGGTCCGAAGTTCAGAAAACACCGGACGATCCCAAACTGCAATTCAATCTGGGCACTGCCGCCTACAAGGGCGGGCAATACCCGGAAGCGTTGGCTGCATTTGAAAAGGCCCTGAACGTTCAAGACATGGCGATGCAAAACCAATCCTACTACAACATGGGAAACACCCTGTACCGCCAGGGAGAGGGCACCGAAAAACAAAATCCTCAGGAAACCATTCAAAAGTGGGAGGCTTCCATTCAAGCCTACGAAAACGCGCTGAAACTGAAACCCGATGACCCCGATGCATCATTTAACCGGGATTTTGTGAAAAAGCGACTGGAAGCGCTGAAAAAGAACCCGGAAAAAAAACCAAAAGACTGTAATAAATGCAACAATAAAGACAACAAGGACCCCAAAAAGGATAAATCCAACAAAGATAATAACGGCAACTCACAGGCCAAGAACCAGGACTCGAAACAAGACAAGCAGAAAGATCAAAAAGAGGATTCGGGGAAAAAGAAAAACCCACAAAAAGATCAGCAAAAGGCCGGCGCCAAAGGCGAAAAAAAGAAAGATGAACAGGATAAGAGCAACAGCAACGCGCAGGCAAAAGCAGATGCGGAAAAGAATGGCAAAGATAAAGCGGATCGGGGAAAATCAGGGGACAACGCCGACAAAGAAAATCAGATGAAACCTTCACAACCCCCGGATCAAACGGGAACCACCCGAACCGCCCAACGCAGGCGGCCGGGCCGGATGACCGAGGAACAGGCCCAAAACCTGCTGGATTCTCTCAAAAGCGATGAAAAGGCCATGCCCATGACGGCTCAAAACATGGGTGAATCCGGTGTAGAGACAAGACATGCATTGTCTCTACGGGATCGGAAAAGGAGGGATTGGTAATGGACGCCCGCAAGATAAACATGACGCCTTCTCAGAGACAAGGCATGCCTTGTCTCTACAGCCCGCGGAGGATGGCCATGGCCGGGGCCATTTTCATCGTGGCGGCCACGGCTCTCGCTTTTTTTTCCAACGGCAGCCATGCGGGTTGGGGCAACAGCGGCACAAACAACAACGCCGGGAACGTTGACCGAGGCTCGGTCTCGGTCGCCATACAACCCGAAGATATCCAATTGGGCGAGGCCGCCGTCCTGGTGGTTCAGGTTTCAGGAGAAGAAGCCGGTCCGCCGGCCCTCAGCGCCGTAGACGGACTCAGATTCTATTCCATGGGCCGCAGCAGCCAGTACCAATCCATTAACGGCCGCGTTTCCGCCACCACGAGCTACCTGTTTCAAGTCCAAGGGGAACATGCGGGAAAATTCGTCATTCCCCCGGTAGAGGTCAACATCGATGGGCGCATCAAAAAATCCCAGGCCGTTGCATTGCGGGTTTCCCAGGGCGCCACCCGACATTCAAGGGGCAATGCCCTTCCCGCCTCTCCCCCCATTTCGCAATCCCGCGGATCTCAAACCGGGGATGTAAGCCGGCAGGCCCGCGGCAGGATTCAATCTGGCCGCCTGATGTCGTGGGAAGAAGGCAAACCGGCGTTTCTGAGGGTTCTCCCCAGAGACAGCAAGGCATATGTGGGAGAACTGCTCCCAATAGAAATCAAAGCCTATTTTCATCAGGGCATCCAGGCCACACTCCGGTCACTTCCGACCTTTGCGGGGGGGGCTTTCGCCTGCCGGGAATTGAAGGACAAACCCCAACAAACGGAAGAAATCTTAGACGGCATTCCCTACAATGTGCTGACCTGGTATACGGCCATGAGCGCCGTAAAAGAAGGGGAACATGAAGTTTCAGCGGAATTGGATGCCGTATTGGGCATCCCTGAACGATCCCGCCGGGGGTCTCCCTTTGGCCGAGGTCTGTTCGATGATGATTTCTTTAATGGATTTTTTCAGAATATTCGGGAAGAAGCGGTTAAGCTGAACAATCCGAGACTCAAAATCCGCGTTCTGCCCCTGCCGAAAATGAATCGACCGCAGGACTTTGCCGGCGCCGTGGGCCAGTTTGAACTGTCCGCCTCGGCAACCCCTGACAATGCCATGGTGGGAGACCCCATTACCGTCAAGATGACCATCAAGGGTTCCGGAAATTTCGACCGCGTCTCCACACCCGTGTTGAACGTCTCTAAAGAATGGAAGACCTACCGGCCCGATGCATCGTTTACACCGTCCAATCGTGCGGGGTATGATGGTGAAAAATGTTTTGAACAGGCTGTTATCCCCCTGGATGCATCCATCAAAGCCGTTCCAGCCATCACTTTCAGCTACTTTGATACGGAGAAGGAAACATACGTTACACTTCAAACCGAACCGATTCCCCTGACCCTGGCCTCGGGAAAAGGGACGTCAAAGACATCATTTTCCGCCAAATCGGACACAAAGACCACCGAAACCGGCAATTCAACCGTGACCGGAAGCAACGCCTCATCCAAAACAAACGGTCTTGCACCCATTCATGTGGCCATGGAACCCGGTATCAAAACCTTGCGGCCACTGGTCGAAAACCCCTGGTTCCTTGGCGCACAAGGCATTCCGTTCGGCGCTTTGATAATGGGTCTTTTTTTCAACCGCAGACAGAAAAAACGGATCAGCGATCCCGGACTTGTCCGCAAAAAGCAGGTAAAGCAGAAAGTCGGCCGGTCTATCAAAAAAATGGATCGGGCCATCGCCGCCCACGATGTCCCCGAATTTTTCAATGCCTGCCGAGCAGCCTCCCAGGAGCGACTGGGAGAAATCTGGGGACAGACCCCCGAAAGCATAACCCTGGCGGAAATCAAAGAGCGATTGGGCAACGGCGGACAAGGCATGGCCGAGGTATTTGCAAATGCCGACGCAGCGGCTTACTCAGGCCAATCCTTCAGGCAGGAAGAACTTCAAAAATTCCGAGACCTGGTCATAGGTGAACTGAAAAATTTGAATCGTTGTAAAACAGCGTCTTGCCGTCAAGGGTTACGGAATTCATTTCCGGGGAGGTAAAAAATGAGGTCATTTCAGATGAGAAAGCAATGTAGCATCTTGATTTTTTCCCTGACTTTGGGCATGATGCTATTGTCGGCGCAAGGGTGGAACAGCTTTGCCCAGGCCCCCGCCGAGGGAGGGAGGGATAACGGGCGTAAGCTTTTCGCACACGGCAATGAAGCCTATATCAAGGGCGACTACGATGAGGCCATTTTATACTATCAGAAGGCCATGGATCTGGATGGATATGCGCCGTCCCTGTTGTACAACCTCGGCAATGCCTGCTATATGAAGAAGGCCTTCGGCCAGGCGATTTTAAACTACGAGCGGGCGCTGTATCTGGATCCAGGAAATACGGATATCAAGGCCAATCTGGCACAGGCCATGAAGAGCGCGGGCCTGATAATGCCCTCCCATCCGTTCTGGAAAACTTTTTTCAACCGTGTTACCCTCAACGGATGGACATGGATGGCCGTCATCGCCTTCTGCGCTTTTTCGCTGATGCTCCTTGTAAACGGAATTCGACCCGGCATGCTTGGAAGACCGCTCCCCAAAATGCTGGTTTCAGTCTGCGCCTTCTTCTTCCTTATGGCCGGCGGCGGCATTTGGGTACAATACCGGAACCTGGACCGGGGGGTCGTTACCGGGGAAAACGCTCGGATTCGGGTCTCTCCATTCGATTCGGCGAATGATTCAGGCGCCGTAAAAAGCGGAAACGTGGTTCAAATAGCCGACACCTACGAAGGATATGTCCTCGTCAAAGAGGCGAATGGAAAATCCGGCTGGATCAGTAAAAACGAGGTACAAGCAATCCTGCCGTTAAACAATGAGCATCAAAACCGAACGTCTTTAACCCAGTCCACCCTTCAAAAGATGAATGAAGGTGACACAAAGTCCGAAACCAACAAAAGCTGAAAAGGAGAAAAACATGAAAATTCTAAAAGGAAAAAAAACGCTTTCCATGGGAAAAACGGCATTGGCGCCGGTTTTTATGATGGCCGCCCTATTGGCCGTATTATCCGTCTGTTCAATGCCGACTGCCCATGCCTTACCCGTAAAAGATCAGGGACAGGTCCATTTCGTACCGAATAGTTTTTCGGAAATGGCCGAAAAGTACAGCCCGGCCGTGGTCAATATCCGTTCCGAAAAAAATGGAAAACGGTCCACGGAAATAAATCCCCATTTCAGGGGCGGACCCTTTGAAAAGAATGACCCTTTCCGGGATTTTTTTGAGAAATTTTTCGGAGGACGTCCAAACCAGGGATTCAAACAGCGGAGTCTCGGTTCCGGATTCATCATCGACCAGTCCGGCTTCATCGTCACCAACAACCATGTGGTGGAGGATGCAGACAAAATCAAGGTCATCCTGAAGGACGAACGGGAGTTTGAGGCTGAAGTCAAGGGACGGGATCCCAACACGGATCTTGCCCTCATCAAAATCAAATCCGACGGCAAACTGCCCACCATCGAATTCGGCAACTCCGATGATATTAAAATTGGGGAATGGGTCATGGCCATCGGAAACCCCTTTGGTCTGGAACATACGGTCACCGTGGGCATCATCAGCGCCAAAGGCCGGGTCATCGGGTCAGGACCCTATGATGATTTTCTCCAGACCGATGCCTCCATCAACCCGGGTAACAGCGGCGGTCCCCTCATTGACATGGAAGGAAAGGTTGTCGGCATCAATACCGCCATTATCGCCGGGGGCCAGGGGATCGGCTTTGCCATTCCCGTCAACATGGCCAAAGGCATCATCGCGCAATTGCAAAGCAAGGGTGAAGTCACCCGGGGCTGGCTGGGCATCGGCATTCAGGATCTCACAGAGGAGCTGAAAAGCTATTACGGCGTCAAGGGGGACGCAGGCGTCCTGGTGACCAAGGTTTTCCCCGGCGACCCGGCGGAAAAAGCCGGCATTCGCGCCAAGGATATCATATTGGAAGTGAACGGCAAAGAAGTTGACAGCAGCCGGGAGCTGAGCCGTACCATTGCGGAATCCCCGGTGGGCCAGGAAACACAACTTCTGGTGCTTCGAAACGGCGCTAAAAAGAAGTTCACCATCGGCCTGGGAAAACGGCCGGAAACCACGATGGCCACTCATGGCGCCGAAGTCCAAAAAACGAACCCGCTGGGCATTGCCGTATCCGACCTGACGCCTGAAATCATTTCACAGTTCAGACTTCAGGATGAAAAAGGCGTCATGGTCGTGGGCGTTGAACCGGGCAGCAAGGGAGATGAAGCCGGCGTGTTGCCGGGTGACCTCATTAAAGAAATCAACCACGATGAAGTGGAAAACGTGGAACAATATTTGAAAAGGCTGGATAAATTCAAGGAAGGGGAAACCATTTCCCTTTATATCCTGAGAAGCAACAAGGGCTTCGTGGCCATCACCCTGACCAAATAGGGCTTAATATGGTCCGGAATCACCTTGTGATCCCGGACCACTCGCCCTATGGCATATCTTAAATAAACCCTCGAATTAATTTGTTCCTTCAACCATGAAATTCATTCCAAGTGCAATGGCATAATTAACCACGGACATGGTATCTTATCCTCAGTAACAAACCCTGTAACCGTACAGCCTACCTTGCCCGAATCGTGCCGCCACGGATAATCGTTTTGTCCTTTGCGGTGAAGCGGCCCTGGATTTCGGTAATCCCGGTGATGGCTTCAAAATTCGAATCATAGCCCCATTCAATGATGAGGGTTTTGCCAACATCTACCGCCATATCCCCTACAAAAACTTCCCCCGCTACTCTGATGATGGCATTATCCGGCGCCTGGCTCACAGCCTCATTGAGGGTTGGATAGCAAGGGCTCTTATCACCACAAGTTCCATTACCGCTCACATACAAAATGGTCGCGTAAAGGGTTTTAAAACTCACATCGCTGCCATATTCCGTACCCACGCTGTTCGTTGCGTATGCCCTGACATGATAAGCCGTATCCGGGTCCAGCCCTGCAAGACTGCTTGTAAAACTCCCTATTCCAGCCCCATCCGTGGTTTTACTGTCGGAAACAGTCGGATTCACAGATGTACTCCAGCAACATCCCCTGACGGTAACATCATCTCCACCATCAGCGGCAACATTTCCGCCGCTCGATGCACTGGTTGGGGTTATTAAAGACACCTCCGTTGTCGTAACAATAGGCGTACCTGCGAAATAGCCGGTCACCTGTTTATCCGTGTTCATGGTTATGCTGCCGGGATTTGTGGTTCCCGTAAGAGCACCTTCCCACCGAATAAATCGGCTTCCGGCGGCGGCGGCAGCCGTTAATTGAACCTCAGTACCCTCATCGTAGTCCTCCGTGCAGTCTCCCGGACAGTCAATACCGCTACCGGTCACGGAACCATAGGTTGCGGAACTCACTTCCACAATCAGAGAGTACGTCCGATTTTCAATGAAATTCGCCGCCAATATGCGATCCGCCGTGACCGTAAAGGCATATGCGGCAGTTGTGGACACCTCCGTTCCACCCTCGGTCCAGTTCACAAAGCGATACCCCGCATTCGCCGCGGCGCCGACCGTCGCCTGGGAATCCTTGTCGTACGTTCCACCCCCGGTCACAATCCCCCCGGCCGCCGGGTCCGCATTCACCGTGATGGCGTACTGTTGGGGATTTTGAGAAAAATTCGCAATCAGGGTCCGATCCCCGGTGACGGTAAAGATATATTCCGCACTGGCAGAAACCTCCGTGCCACCCTCGGTCCAGTTCACAAAACGATACCCCGCATTCGCCGCGGCGCCGACCGTCGCCTGGGAATCCTTGTCATACGTTCCACCCCCGGTCACAGTCCCCCCGGCCGCCGGGTCCGCATTTACCGTGATGGTAAACCGGGTCTCCACCTCTCGGGTGAGCAAATTCCCGTTATTGTCATAGGTATAGGCGATGGTTTTGCCGCCCCCATAGTCGGCGCCGGTCAAACGACCGGCATTGTCGTAAGTGTAGGTGATGGTTCCAGCAAAAACGAAACCCGAAACAAACAGGCTCAAAATCATGACCATGGCAAGAAGTACCGTGATTTTTGTTTTCATGATCGTCTCACTCCTCTCATGTGATTTCATCACTTGCATAGGATCGTCGCGTTCATATCAATACTGAGCTGTCCAGCCTGTGTGGGGGTTGGTGTATGAAACATGACTTCCGACAATCCCCGTTGACTCCGGCAAGGGCGCCCCCAGATTTCTCCCTGCTGAATAGGGTGGGGTTTCAACTATGATTTTCTTCGATGTATAAGCCCACCACTCGCCGATCCTGGTCCATCCATCCTCTACTCTTCCACAAAGATCAATCAATCCATTAACGACCGGCCACTCAATATATTCCTCGCACAGGGCATGGAACAACTCCATTTTCCAGCCAAGATACTTATCGGGACTTTCACGATTGCCCTTAGCCCACCAGACAAGATCCCTGCTCAATTCAAGACCGAATTTTCCCAAAGTAAAAACACCCGCAAAACGATCCCGGGCGCCACCTCCTCCCCAGTATTCAAGAGCGCCTTCGGGCGGCTTATATTTCGGCAATTCGAATAGCCATTCAGTCAGATTCTGATCCGGCTTTCCAATGCCGCTTTCTCGTTTCCCCTTAACGATATTCAGTATCTCTTCTGAACCCTGTACTTGTGAAAAAACACCGAATGCGATGCTTTCAAGCCAACCCAGATCCTTTCCCTTGCCCTTGGTGACGCTATTGCCTTGTGCATTAAAGCCTTCTTTAATTAATTTAGAATTTTTTTTGATGTTTTCAGGCAGCAGTTTAATTTTAATTTTGCGCAGCCCATTCGTATCCACAAACATCATCGGGTTTTGGACCGCATACTGATAGGGATTTAACTCCCGCGGGTCCTCAAGGGTCATGCCATTCGGCTCCCGCGATAAAAAACGCGCGGCGGCGGCATCATAGTATCTTGCCCTCATGTGGTAGAGGTTCCCCGATACGCCCTCCTGCCTTACCCCCCATTGCCCCGCAAAAGTGAAGGTTTGGGGATTTTCGCCCTGATGCGCCAGCAAACGCCCATAAGGGGTATAGGCATAGGCATCGGTCACATTGCCGCCGGCATCGGTCAGGGCCAGGGTGGAACCGGCACTGTCGAAATGATAAAAATAGACATGGTTGGCATTCGCGGCGTCTATCATGTAGAGCAGTCTTCCATCAGGGGTCCAGATATAGAAACGGAGAAATTGACCGGAAGCATCGTTTTCTTCGGCAACAATGGGTTGTGACTCAATGGCATTGTTATAATAATAATTGAGGGTGTTTCCGCTTTCCGTGCGGGTTCGGAGGAAACCCAAACCATTGTAGGAAAGGGCGATGTCGTCAATGCCCACGAGACGGGAGGCGCCATCCCAGGTAAAAGCATGGTTCGGCGAAGAAATCAACCGACCCAGGGCGTCATGGCCGTACCCAGCATCACTGATCTGCGAAGCCGCATCATAGGAGAAGCTGTCCGCGCCTGACATTAGGGCTTCGGAAGGGTCCAGGGGCGCGGTCATCTGGATCTGCGCCGTCTGCCCCGCCGCATCCAGGGTGTAGTTAATATCCATGAAGCTTCCATCTTGAATCCTGACAAGCCGGTCGGCATCGTCCCAGGTGTAGGTGGTGCTTACGCCGTTTGAACGATGAATGTCGGTCATGCGATGATCCTTATCGTATGTAAACGTTACCCATACATTGGTGAGGTCATCTGTTACGCGGCTGATCAACCCTGTTGCCGTATCGTATGTGAAAGTAACCGTAAAAGCGTCATTGTTGTAAGTGAGGGTCTTGAGATTGCCGCCGTCGTCATAGGTTCCGCCAAAGTTTCGACCCTTGTCTTCGGTGTTGATCACCCGGCTCTCCGCATCCCTTGTCAGCGCCATACCGTTAGCCGTCAAGAGCTTGTCAAGGGCATCATAGGTAAATTGTAAATCAGTTCCGTCCGAATAGTCTTTGCGGATGACATTGCCCACGCCGTCATACGTTCGAGTCAATGTCGCGCCGTCAGGAAATGTGGTTTTTCTGATTCTTGCCCGACTGTCATAGGCATACGCCCATCTGTTGCCCAAGGGGTCGGCGCTGGATTGCAACCGTCCCATGGGAGTATAACCCAGCGTCCAATCCTCGCCGTTTAAATCGGTTATCCCAACGACAAGCCCCAGACCGTTTCGGGTATAAACCGCCGTGCCGACGACGGGCATGGTTGCGCTTGAAAACTGTCCATGGTTGTCATAACCAAAATTGAGGGTGCGGGAAAGTGCATCGGTTACCCCTGTAATCCTGCCCATGGCATCGTACGCGATGGAGGTGGACTGATTTAGGGGATTTTTCGATACGGTCGTGTTGCCCAGCTTGTCCGTTTCATAGGAAGTGGTATGGCCAAGCGGTGTTGTGCGGGAAGAAACCACCCCCTCGGCATCATACCCTGTCTGCCAGCTATGCCCGCCAACGGTGGTGCTGTTGATCCAGCCTTCGAGATTATAGCCGAAGCGCGTCGCCATCCCGTCGGGAAGCGCGATCTCTGAAATTTGTCCCATGTTGTCAAAGGTAAACGTTGAAACCTTGCCCAGTCTGTCCGTAAGCCGGTGAACCCGATCCATCAGATCATACGCATAATGGCTTTCGTTTTCAGCTGGGTCCGTTGCTTTAATCCGGTTGCCGTTTGCATCATAAGCATATGTGGTGGTGTGGTTATTTTCATCGGTAACGGATACGACCTGATCATTCAGGTTGTAATCCGTGAGGATAAACTTTCCATCCGGATATTGGCATTTTTTGAGTCGTTTATACGCATCATATTCATAGGTTGTGGTTCCGATATCGGAATCCCGGGTGGAAGCAAGGGTCCCATCATCGTTGTAAGTGTATTCGACAACCCCGCCGTCATAGTTGGTTGCCGTCAGCACCTGCCCATGACCATTGTAGGTATACTGCCAGCTCTTTCCCGAAGGGGGAACACGGCTCAGCATATTGCCTTTGTCGTCATAGGTAAAAGTCTCGCTGGTTTCATCGGGATAATCTATTGCAGCGCGATTGTAAAACGTGAAGGCGACCCCATTGCCAAAATCCTGCTCCTGCGCGTCGTATGCGTAATCGAGCTTGTCACCGTTGGCATCGGTGACGGAGACCGGCCTTCCCGACGCCTGGTGGTAGGCCATTTTTGTCTCATCTCCCATCCTGTCCACAACAGCGTTGCGGCGATTGTCCGCATCATAGGCCAAATGGACTTCTTTATCCATCGGGTCCTTATATCCGACCAGCAATCGACGGTCTGCATGCGTGTGTTGAACTTGAGAACTATCCGGATATGTAATGGTTGCCTGATTTGCTTCATCAAAGGCCAGGTCAATCGTGTTTCCAAAGGCATCTTCTTGGGTCAGAAGCCTTCCATCATCATCATAGGTTAAAAGGCAAGGGCTATTTCCCATGGGGTAGGTCGTTTTTATCATGAGCCCCTGAGAATCATATTCATACTCCGTTTGATTGCCCATGGCATCGACAGCCGAGGTCATGAGCCCATTCTCATATTCAAAGGCAATACACTTCCCCAGTCCACAAACCGTTGCCAACTGCGTCCCCTCATATGTAAAGGTCAGGGATCTCCCCAGCCCATCTTCCACCTTTACCAGATTGCCGTCTTCATAACTCAAGGTGTGGGCATTTCCATTCCTATCCATCACTTTCTCAAGAAGTGCGGGAGAAAATACGTAAATCAACCCCTTTGATGGATCCATAAAATAAAATTTGCCGTCTTCGCCTTGCTGCAACTGATACGGCACATCCTCATGATTTGCCAGTTGCCAGGGCGTTCCCTGCGCTCTCTTGAAAGAAATTATTCTGCCCCTGTCGTAGATGATATCTGAATGCCAATCGCCTTTGTAAAGCCTCTTTACGTTATAATTGTGCAGCCAGTTTTCACCCATAATGTGAGAAAAGGCGTGACTGACATCTTTTCGCACCGATACGGCGCTGCCGTAATAACGGCTAAATCCCAAAGGGATCGGCCCGCCGAGATCAAGATCGTTCACCTCAAAATAGTACTCGCCCGTTGCCGTGTTGACAGGGTCTTTCAGTTTACCGTGCTGTTTTCCATTCGAGGCGGGCGGGACTTCCTCAAACCCAGCCAACACCCAACTATGTGAATCCATGACTTTATTCATCGGATTTGCGCCTCCCGTCAAATCCAGGCGCCACTCCAAAAACTCCCACCCATGCCCGGGGATGGCGCTAAGCTGAACATTCTCATCTTGCGCATAGTAGTCCCTGTTTTCCTTTGCCGATACGGATCCGGCGCCCTCAGGGTCCACACTCAATTTCAGTTCATATCCCGCCGTTGCCGTAAATGACTGCGCAACAACAGAGGGCGAAGGACACTCATAGGGGCAGGTATCTTTCGGCTCAATCACGGAATTAACGCTGTAATTCCCTGCCTTATCGCCAAAGGTGAGAACTTCCGCTGCTTCTGAATCATCGTTAAAATCGACATAACTTTCGACGCCTTCATTGGACAGCTTCTGACCCGCGGCCCCTGCCGGAGAAGCGTCAATCCAAAACCTGGCGCGGTAATGTGAAAGACACGTTGAAGGCATATTTTCGGCCTTTACCACAAAGGAGTCTTTTAAGGTCTCTTCGACTCCCTGTTTCTGATTGTCCCCGGAAACCTTGGATAGCGTTGGATATTGTCTATAAACAGACCCGGATACGTAACCGCCGCACACGACCGCTTCCTCCGAAGTTGCCGCATCCTGCATTGTCACGTCGGAAGGCGAAATATTGGCCCCATATTTTGCGCAGGGACAGATATCCTCCGAAAGTTCATAAACAATGCTGTAACAGCAGGAATTCCCTGCGGCAATAGTCTCTTCCAATTCCGAAAATTCAATGGTTCCGCTGTCGGGAAAACCCGATTGCGAACCGAGCAACACTTCATTGTTTACAGAACATGAAGCATCCCGATAAAGATAAATGCCGTTTATCTTCTCTTTATCGCCATATCCTTTATCTTGTGAACAGTGAATTACAATGGATGTCGCCTTCTGATCGGAATCACTATGGTTTGTTAATTTAAAATGCAAAACGGTTTTTTTCCCGCCTTCCGGTACGGGAACGTCCGTTGGATTGAAGGGGCCTTGCAAAAGTGAGAGACTGTCGCAAAGCTTATTTGATTCACCGCATACAATTCGCCCCCCTGGCGCAACGGTTTTCTGCTTATAATAAAGATTGACGCCCTCGCCTAACCGCAGCTCGCAATTGGGGCCGATATACAGATGGTGAACATAAAGGGAATTTTGGGTGTCGCTTTTTTTATTGATTAATAATTTTAATCCGTCGGCTTCCGCATCGCCTACGCTTATTTTGTAAACGGCAAAGTTGTCAACGAACCCCTCTTCCGTACACCCGTGATCAATGCCGGCAGCATGGACCTGAGGGATGGATTCGGTTCCCGTGAGAATAAAATGGGTATTCTCAAGGCCTGAATAATTGGCCGCATCTTCGATTTTCGCATACAGAGC
Source organism: Desulfatiglandales bacterium (assembly GCA_963664475.2). GTDB lineage: Bacteria > Desulfobacterota > DSM-4660 > Desulfatiglandales > Desulfatiglandaceae > NaphS2. The sequence goes on along the minus strand of CAXXXE010000007.1, from coordinate 856,652 downwards.
AATTTGCATTGTAAAGTAAATGGTTGTTCCCGGAACCGCCTCATAAAAGCCTCCGCTGTGGAAATTGATTTTTTTCACCGCTATCCTGGCGTCGGAATTTTTTATCGACAGCTTGCCGACAACGTCGTCGGCATCATCATTGACGGAGATATAACTTGGCATTAATTCAGCATAAGAGGAATTAACGATATATTCACCATTTTGAATATCAACCGAGTTCACGCTAACGGTTGCATGCCCCTCATCTCCCAGATGATAAAACTTAACCCCGCCATTGGAGGTATCGTTAATCCAAAGTTTGCCTCCGCCGGTGACGGAACCGCCTTCCAAGCTGTAGAGACTATCGCGTTTAAGCCAAAGAGTTCCATCTTCGATGGAAACCTCCCCGCCGGTTTGATTGAAGGAACCGCCATAGATTGTTTTTGATTGCGACCCTGACAAAGAAAGATTTCCCCCGGAAAGATTGTAGCTGCAAGAGGAATCGAATTCATTTTGAACCGCCAACTCACCTGCCATGTGATTAAAAACAGCCGATCCTCTCGCATCAAAATCATATACCGAGAAATTCTCGGTGAAATTTACGGTTCCACCACATGTAATGGATGCAGTATCGCCGCTTTTAATGGATTGGCTGCAATTGGTGATACCCTCATTATACGGATCACACTGGACCGTACACCAATTAAAACCGGTAAAATTCCCACTAATATCTCTTTGCCAGTATTTTGTTTCACCGGCCCGTGCTTCCTCTAAAAACAATCTCTGCAAAAAGACACTCAATATGAATAGAAAAACCACGAACACCGCCACTTTGATTGACGTAACGTTGAAGATTTTTCCCATTGCCATCCTCCTCCCCTTTGATTTGCAGAACGCTATCGTTTTAAATTTTGGATTTTATGCCATGACGTCAAAACCGGGCAGACGGATTTTCAGAATCATCAAACCTGGGTCTGATTTTGCCGCCGTCACACTGAGAATCGTCCAAATTCTCAATCAGACGGGGGAGTTCATTAAAAAGCCCATCCTGCAACACACAGGCATCGGCGCAATAGTCGGGACGCGCCATGTAGATCACCGGGGCGCTATCGGTGTAAAGGATAACCCTGATATTCGAACGATATTCCTTTATTCGGCGGCTCACCTCCATGCCGCTCAAACCTGGCAGATGGATCTTCATGATCACCAAATCCACCTTCAACTTTTTCGCCAGAACCTCAGCCTCCTCACCGCTTCGGCCCATACCAGCCACCTGCACTGATCCGGCCTCTTCCAGATAAGTTTTCAGGATTCGGGCGAAAAAAGCATGATCGTCTACAATAAGGGTTCGGATCGAATACATAGTCAGTGCGTACAAGAAGTTTACGGTTTTGGATTCGGGTAGGAATTCCAAGGATCTTGTAGGCTTCTATCAAACCTTTCAAAGCGGATCAATCGGGTAAATCCTGTATTTTTTGCACTTTTTGAGAAATCAGGCCAAGCCGTTTTTGACGGCATACCGGACCATCTCAGCGGTATTATGAAAATTTAATTTACGCAGGATGCGCGTACGGTGGGTATCCACGGTTTTGACACTGATATAAAGGGCGTTTGCGATCTCTTTGTTGGTAAGCCCTGAGGCAATCCATTTGAGAATCTCAGATTCTCTTACAGTAAGAAGGCAGTCTTTTTTCAACTTTTGGGGAGAGGACATCGTGAGATTTATATTGGGACTGACATAGATCTCGCCTTTCATCACGGCTGACACGGCCCGAACCAGTTCGTCGAAGGCATTTTCCTTGAGAACATAGCCACTGGCGCCCGCGTCCAGGGCCTGTCGGGCCAGGGACGGGTCATCATGCATGGTCAACAGGACACATCGGGTTCCGGCGTTTTTTCGAACGACCTTATGAATTACCTCAATACCCGTCATTTCCGGCATGGCAACATCCAGAACAGCCACATCCGGTTCAAGGGTTTCAATGATTGTGCATGCTTCCAAACCGTTTTGGGCCTCACCCGAAAGGGTAAAACCAGGGACCGTTTTCAACAGTTGCATTAGCCCCTGGCGGAACATGGCGTGGTCATCCGCAACAATGATCCTTATCATTTTATGGGCGCCTCCACGTGAATGGTGCATCCCATGCCGGGTGCGCTCTCGATGCCAAATACGCCCCCAAACAATTCCGCCCGTTCTTTCATGGACATGAGTCCGATCCCCTTCGGCGCATTCAACTCTCCAACAGCGTCAAATCCCATGCCGTCGTCCCTGATGGTCACGACCAGGGAACCATTACCATTTTTAACCCGGACCAACACTCGGTCGGCCCTGGCATGTTTGGCAATATTGCCGAGGGCTTCCTGGTAGATACGGTATAAATTGTCCTTGACCCTCATGGGCATTTCAGGGCCTTTTTCTCCCGCGACATCCACGGGAAGGCCTGTCCGCTCCGTGAAGAGCCTTCCATACAGGATGAAAAGTTGAATAATGGAACCGTCTTGAAGGAAGGTGGGCCGCAGGTCCATCGCCATGGTCCTGAGTTCCTTTATGGTGGTATCGACTTCATCGATAAGTTCGGGTAAAACATCCCCCGCATGCCTTTCCTTCCCTTGTGTTCGAGCATTCATCATCTGAAGTTGCAGCTTGAGGGCCATCAAGGACTGGCCCGGGCCATCGTGAATGTCCCTGGAAAGCCTTTTGCGCTCTTCCTGCTGAGCCTCCAGTATCCTTCCGGACAGTTGCTTCACTGTTTTTCCCACGCGGGCATAACGGGCCATAAGGGCATAGGCGAAGCACAGCAGCAAAAAAACCATTCCCAGATCGGAAGGTATTAAGGGCCAAACGTGCCAGTTCCCTCCGATGGGCGTAAAATCAATACAGGCGCTCCCCAACAAACCGACAATTCCCAGAAGCACAGGGCCTGCCTCATGGCGGCGTCTCACCCGGGCTCTTACAGCCAGAAACAACACCGTACCCCCAGAACACCCGAAGAAAACCAACCACATGCTCATCAGAAGGCTGTAGGCTTCATAAGAGGAAAAGGAGAGAAATAACAAGCCCAGCAGAAAAGAGGCTGCCATGACAGCCTTAACCCATCGCCCCATAGGTTCCCGGTAAAGACAAAGTAGAAATAAAAGCCCTGAAGCCGGCAGCAGACAACCGAGAACAAAAATGCATCGTTGTGCAAAGGGTGTTTTCAAACCGGCATCGTAAAAATGGAGGCTTTCCAAGACCAAAAGGGCAATGTAAAGAGTGAGGAAAAGAATAAAGGATCTGTATTCAGGGGTTCGAACGCCCTGAGCTACCAGGAAAATCGAGCCCAGCAAGAACAGAAAAGACAATGTAAAAAGGACAACTTCGCCGGCTTTCCGCCGAAATTCCAGCCCAATATTTTTGGCAATGAGATCCTTGTAATCGCCGATGCAGACCGGACCCTCAAAAATCCCGGCCATACGATAGGTGTTCAGGATGCGTATGGCCAACAAATTCTCTCCCCCATAACGCAGCAATCCTTTAGGAATGGGATAAAGCCGCTCTTTCCAGGGCGCCTCCACAAATCCATCCCCGATTTTTCCTTCACCCCCGATTTTGATGCCGTTTAAATATACCTCGTCGGCATTTCCCACATTTCCCATGGCCAGCGCGGGGTCCCCATGTTCAAAGACGTCCGAAATCCTAAAACGGGTTCGATACCAACCCATGCCCCCTTTCACATGCACCCCCTGGTCCGCAAGATCCCCTGGAACCTTCACCTTTGCCCAGCTACAGTCATCCAGTGCGGGGGAGGCCCAAACGAGGTTATCGCCCGGTGAAAACCGATACACCCCTTCAAGGGAAATACACCCTATACTTTCCGCCGGCCAAGCTGGGGATGACATAGTTAAAATACCGGCGAGACAAATCGTTACAAGAGAAATAGCATAGCTAAAACGCAACCGTTTTTCAGCATTCGCTCTTTTTGTCAAAACAGGAATTGACCACATCTTGATAAAGCGCCTATGCACTGCTCCGTCAATATTGAACCGTCGCAAAAAAGTGTTAAAAAGCGGATCACATGATGAAAATTCGCTATCACCTGAAGCAGAATTTAGGAAATTCATCACTGTTCGTCAATATAAATTGGAAATGCTCCTAACGGGTCCGATTGATTTTCAATGGAGAAGCTTGATGACGAATTTACCAGAACGTCAAGGAGAAAGAAGGCAACCGGGGGAAAACCCGGTCGAAGATTCGAGTCTGGGCGAGCATTTTCATCCAACCTCCCCTGCCCATTGCCCTACGTCTCGTTTTACAGACATAAAAAAAGGACCGTAAGCTTTTGTTTATGCTTACGATCCTATTTTTTCTTATTTGGAGGCGGCAACCAGATTCGAACTGGTGAATAACGGTTTTGCAGACCGCTGCCTTAGCCACTTGGCTATGCCGCCTTTTTATGGAGCGGGAAACGGGACTTGAACCCGCGACAATCACGTTGGCAACGTGAGGCTCTACCACTGAGCTATTCCCGCAAAGTCAGGCTATTTTACAGAACCAAGCTGCTTTGTCAACAAAAAACGCTACGACGCCACAAGGATTTTCTGTTCATTCGACACCCTGCTAATCCAGCGTCAATATGAGAATTGACGCCAAGACATAACTCGTTATTATATTCAAACAGCTTGGTTTGTCAACAAAAAAAGCAATAAATATTTTCCAACCCGATCAAAATTTCAAAAAGGTGCAATCTCTTCAATTAGCGGCTTTCTTGTAAGATTGATAGTAACGCATTACCCTTTCAACAAACGCCCGGGTCTCCGGAAAGGGCGGAACCCCCTTGTAGGCGGCCACAGTTTCGGGACCGGCATTGTAGGCTGCCAGAGCCAGACGCTTGTCGTTATTGAAACGCTTGAGCAACAAGCTGAAATAACGGGTGCCGCCTACGATATTTTCTTCCGGATCCAGGGGATCCAAAACCGCCATGTCATCCGCCGTCCCCGGCATCAACTGCATCAGGCCTTTAGCACCCTTGCATGAAACCGCCTCATGGTCAAAACCCGATTCGGCCCTGATAATCGCCTTGATAAAATGAAAATCGATCCCAAAGCGATCCGACGCTTTCTTTACTATACCACTGTACTCAACCAGATATTCAGACAGGGTCTTGTTAGCGGAACGGAGATAAAGGCGATAACGACTGTCTGTTTTTCGATTTGTGAAATGCCAGACCCCATTTCCGTCCACATACCGAAAAATCTCCGCCAATGCCTGCCCATGGCAACACGCGGAAAGAATCAGTAAAAACGCGCCCCCCCAGAGGTATTTCTTAATATTTTTTTTTAGCTCAATTTTTTCCAATCCGCTAAAAATTTCTCCAACCCGATATCGGTCAAGGGGTGTTTAATCAACTGCCGGATAACTTTCAGTGGAATCGTCGCAATGTCAGCTCCCATCAGGGCGGCATCCAGAACATGGGTGGGATTTCGCACGCTGGCCACGATGATCTCCGTTTCATAAGCATAATTTTCATAGATGGCGGCGATTTGTTCCACCAGATCCATCCCTACGAAACTGATGTCGTCAAGTCGTCCTACAAAAGGACTAATATAGGATGCTCCCACCTTTGCGGCCATTAACGCCTGAACAGGTGAAAAGCACAGGGTCACATTGGTTTTGATCCCTTTTTCGGTCAGCACTTTCACAGCCTTAAGGCCCTCTTCAATAAGCGGGATCTTGACAACAACGTTATTTGCCATATCCGCCAGATCCTGAGCTTCCTCGACCATTTTCCCTGCTTCGAGGCTAACCACCTCAACGCTGACAGGCCCGGCAACAATACCGCAGATTTCCTTAATCAGTCCTTTAAATTCCTTTCCCTCTTTGGCCACCAGACTGGGATTGGTCGTAACGCCATCCACCATCCCCAGATCACTTGCTTCTTTGATCTCATCAACATTTGCCGTATCAATAAAAAACTTCATACATATCTCCTACTCCGGTTAAACCGGCATTCCAAAGGCGCAAAGACGCCTGAATTTATAAACTCATAATCAATAAGGATACTTCATTCTCCAAATTTTTCTATACCATAAAACACTCATTTTTTGCGTTTAAATTCATCAACACACGCCTGGCTGCAAAAAAAATATGTTTCACCATTTACAGTCTTTCTGATGGCGGTGCTTCTGGGGATATAGGTCAGACAATTCGGATCCTGAACCATTGGTTCCACAGGCCCCGCATCGGCATCTTCGTGGCGTCTGCCGCTTGAAAAAAGAGCTTTTCGCACAAAACGGAAAACGAAATAAGCCAGAAGGCCCAATATCAGAAATCTTAACATTCAGTGCGCCTCACAGATAGCAACCGCCTGACCGTCCCCTGTAAGATCCCCCGCCAGTTCCCGCATGGACTTACCCAGAACCGGGTGAATCAAGTTGGGATCAATTTGCGACAAAGGCGCCAACACAAAACGCCTCAAATGCATCAATGGGTGAGGAACCATCAAATCCGGTTCTTCAATCACCTGGGCGCCAAACACCAAAATATCCAGATCAATCACCCGGGCATCCCACTTTTTACGTCTCACCCTTCCCATATCCGTTTCAATCTTCAGAAGGCGTTTCAGCAACGACCTGGGGCAGAGATCCGTATCCATGCGGATCACTGCGTTGATGAAAGCGTCCTGCCCTTCAACCCCCACTGGCTCAGTCCTGTAAAAAGAAGACCGAGCCTTTACCGAACACCCTTCCAGTCGTTCCATCAAGAAAATGGCCTTTTCACAATTAGCCATCTTATTCCCGATATTTGAACCAATACCGATATACGCGCTTTCCATTGACCCCGACATCACGTTTAAAGGACTAAAGGTTCAGACCTTTTAGTCTTTCAATGGCCTCCCCAAGCCGCTTTCGGTTCTGAGTCAGGGCAATCCGAAAGTACCCTTCACCGGGTTCGCCGAAACCATTTCCCGGCGTAACCACAAGCCCCGCCTCTTCCAGAAGACGGGTGGCAAGGGCCGCGGACGTGTACCCATCAGGCGTCCGTATCCACAAATAGAACGTCGCCTTTGGCGAATCCAGCTCAAAACCCGCTTCCCTGAGCCCTTGAACCATGAGATCCCGCCGTGCCTCATATATGCGATTCATTTCCGCCACGCAGGCCTGATCCCCCTGAATCGCTTTAATCCCGGCCTTCTGAACGGCCTGGAAAACACCGGAATCAATGTTGCTCTTTACGGCGCCAAGCCCCGCCACCCCGTCGGGATTCCCCACGGCGAAACCGATTCGCCAGCCGGTCATGTTGTAAGTCTTTGAGAGAGAGTGAAACTCCATCCCCACGTCTTTGGCGCCGGAAACCTCCAGGAAACTGGGGGGCCGGCAGCCATCAAAAGCCATCTCCGTGTAGGCCGCATCGTGGCATACCAGGATTTTATGCTTTTGTGCAAAGGAAACCACGCGACGGAAAAAATCCAGATCCGCCATCGCCGAGGTGGGATTATTGGGATAATTGATAAACATCAGCTTCGCCCGATCCGCCATGTCTTTTGGAATAGCGCCCAGATCCGGTAAAAAATCATTTTCGCGCAACAGCGGCATAAAATAGGACTCCCCACCGGCAAAAAGGGTGGCGATATGGTAAACCGGATAGGCGGGGCTGGGCACCAGCGCCACATCGCCCGGATTGATAAAGGCCAGGGGAAGATGTGCAATACCTTCCTTGCTGCCGATGAGGGATACCACTTCCGTGCCCGGATCCAACGCCACGCCGAACCGTTCCCCATACCACTCGGCCACGGCTTCCTTGAAATCCGTCATCCCCGAATAAGATGGATACCGATGATTTTCCGGATCATCAAGTGCCCGCTTCATCTCTAAAATAATATGTTCGGGGGTCGGCAAATCCGGATCACCCACGCCCAGATCAATAATATCCACGCCTCTGGCCTTTACCTCGGCCTTCTTTCGGTCGATCTCCTTGAACAAATAGGGGGGAAGTTGTTTTAGACGTTCGGCTTTTTCAAATATCTTCATTACGATCCTCTCAATAAAATCACGTAACCGTTCACGGTTGCCGGTTTACAGTTGCCGGTTCACGGTTTTTCAATAAATTATGGGTTTCCTTCATACAGATTTACACTTTCTTGATAAATCGTTTTTTCAATATTTAATGAAGGATGCGGAATTATGTTGGGATTGATAACCGCAATTTTTTAAATCTTCACAAGAGGGCCCCATAATCTTCCGTTATCCTCTGTTTTTCAACCGTCCCAACACGTCCTGCATCCTGCATCGTAAAGCCCCACCGGCCGCTCGACAGCCCAGAGAGCAGCCCTGACCGCCCCCCTGGCAAAATTATCCCGATTATGGGCACGATGCACCAGTTCCAAGCGCTCGCCGATACCGCCGAACATGACCGTATGTTCTCCCGCAATATCACCGGCTCGCCAGGTCTGAATGCCGATCTCTTCATCGCTCCGTTCACCGATTATTCCCTTACGACCATAGACACCGACTTTTTCGAGATCACGGCCCACCGCATCAGCCAGAATCTGCCCCAACCGCATGGCGGTTCCACTGGGAGCATCTTTCTTAAGTCGGTGATGAACCTCAAGAATTTCCATATCATAATCATTCCCCAGGATACGCGCCATTTCTCCCGCAATCTTGAACATCACATTGACGCCCACACTCATATTGGGCGCCATGACGCATGGAATTTTGCCGGCAAGGGTTTTTACCTCCGCCAAGCCATCTTCAGAGATCCCGGTCGTTCCAATCACCATTGCGATCCCTTTCTGCGAGGCGCTTCGCATGTTTTCAAGAGTACTTTCAGGCTGGGTAAAATCGATCAAAACATCCGCCTCGGCCGTTGCCTCATCAAACGACCCGCAAATATCAATTCCCAGTTCTCCTATTCCCGCTACCGATCCCACATCTTGACCCACACTGGGATGATCGGGATGTTCAAAGACCCCTGCCAACTCACTTGCGGGGTTCCCACAAATCATGGCGACGATTCTGCCCCCCATGCGACCGGCTGCGCCCGCAACAGTTATTCTGACCATTTTATAGACTCCAGAGAATACAGCTGTTAGCTATTAGCGGTTAGCCTTTAGCTTAAGCGGTAGATTTCATTTTCATGTAAGTGTGAATGCCCGCGTGATTCATGAGCATTTATATAAGACCATAATCGGCAAGCACCTTTTTCAGTTTTTCCAGGTTCACGGGTTCCATGGGGCACAAGGGCAGTCTCATTTCATCTTCCACCATTCCCATTAATGCGGCGGCGGTTTTTACCGGGATGGGGTTGGTTTCAAAAAACATGGCCTTGCAGAGAGGCAACAGTTTGTAGAAAAGCTGTTGCGCCACCACGACATTCCCCTCGGCCCAGGCTTTGACCAGATCCGCATTGTCCCTGGGCGCAATATTGGCCACAACGGAAATGACCCCTTTTCCGCCGATGGCAAGCACCGGCAGCGTTAAATTATCATCCCCTGACAGCAGGGTAATCTTGTCGCCGGCCAATCGCACGATATCGGCCATCTGACCTACATTCCCGGAAGCCTCCTTGATGGCAACGATTTCCGGAAATTCCGCCAACCGGGCCACAGTCTCGGGCATCAGATTAACGCAGGTTCTCCCCGGCACATTATAGAGAACCTGGGGTAGTGGAACCGCTTTCAAAATAGCCTCAAAATGACGGAAAAGACCCTCCTGGGTCGGTTTATTGTAGTAAGGCGTTACCTGAAGGGTGGCATCAACCCCCACTTCCTTGGCATGCTTTGAAAGTAAAATGGCCTCGCTGGTGCTGTTCCCGCCAGTGCCGGCGATAACGGGAACCCGCTTGTTCACTGCCTCAACAGCGATATCGATCACCCGGGCGTGTTCGTTCACATCCAGGGTTGCGGATTCTCCGGTGGTGCCACAGGGAACTATAGCGCTTGTGCCGTTTTCGATTTGGAATTCAATGAGTTTACGATACGCCTCTTCATCCACCTGCCCATTCTTGAAAGGGGTCACAATTGCCACAATAGAGCCTTCAAACATAAGGAATCTCCTTTTCTGGTTCTTCTGAATTCGTTGGTCGAATTACACCCAAAGTGCCGGCAAAAACCTACAAGGCCTCATCATGAAGCGTCGCCCTGTAGATAACGGACGTATTTCCTTGAAGCCAAACCCGTTGTCCGGCCCCAACACAATTAATGTCGCTATTCAAGTGAATGGTTAATATTTCGCCGCCCCTTGTGCGGACTTTAACCGGAGAGGCAACCAGGCCACGACGTGATGCCATGAGGGCAGACGCAATCGCCCCCGTGCCACACGCCAGCGTTTCATCTTCCACTCCCCTTTCATAGGTTCTAACCGCCAATTCATCAGGACCTGTAACGGTCATAAAATTGGCGTTGGTTCCTTCGGGAGAAAACCGTGAATGATGGCGAATCCAGCGGCCCTGTTCCGTAACCGCATGATTTTCCAGGTCCGACACTTGAACCACCACATGCGGCACCCCGGTGTTCACAAAATCGCAACTGCGCCAGCCCGGCATAAACGCTAAACCTACATCCATCGCCTCATTTTCAGGCTTTGGCATCAACACCTTGACCACACGGCCCTCCACCTGCGCGGAAATGGGGCCAACACGGGTTTCGAAAGTCATTTTGGAACCGGCAATGCCCTTTAAATAGGCGAAACGGGAGACGCAACGTCCACCGTTACCGCACATTTCCACCTCCCCGCCGTCAGCGTTGAAAAACCGCCATCCAAAATCATATTCTTTCGAATCCGTCACAAATATCACGCCATCGGCGCCCACGGATTCTCTCCGCCGGCAGGACCTCTCCACCAACCGGCTCATGTCCCGTTCTTTCACAACGCCTTCCCGGTTGTCAACGAGAATGAAATCATTGCCGCTGCCGCTCATCTTCCAGAATTCAATAGGTTCCATTTTTCGCTCCGGTCCCGTTATGATCCGCCTCAATCCGCCGACAAAAAGTCGGGGATAGATTCCCCCCTAACAAGATCCTCAAAGGTTTCCCGCTGTCGAATAATGTCATAGCGATCGCCCTTTACCATCACCTCGCATACCCGCGGCCTCGAATTGTAGGTGGAAGACATGCTAAAACCATAGGCGCCCGCACTCATGACGGCAATCAAATCCTCCGGCGTCAGGGGATCCACGAACCTCTCCTTGGCCAGGAAATCACCGGATTCACAGATGGGGCCGACAATATCGGCTTTCACTTTTTCACCCGGCGTCTGTTTCACGGCCTGTATCCCGTGGTAGGCCCCATAAAGACTTGGCCTCATAAGATCATTCATGCCCGCGTCCACCACGAAAAAGTTTTTCTCGTGGCTGGATTTGGTGTAAAGCACTTTTGTGATCAGTACACCGGCATTGCCGACAATGACGCGGCCCGGTTCCAGAATCAGCGTCAAATCCGAAGAAGCCAGTTCCGATTTGATGTCGCGGGCATATTCGCCGGGATCAGGCGGCGCCTCATTATCGTAAGTAATGCCCAGTCCCCCACCCAAATCCAGATAACGAATTGAAATATTCATATCATTGAGCTTTGCGATCAGCTCTTTCAGCTTTTTCAGAGCGTCCACAAAAGGACTCGTCTGCGTGAGTTGGCTCCCGATATGGCAGGAAACACCAACCACCTCCAAACCATCCAGAGTGGCTGCTTTCTGATATTGCACAAGCGCTTCCTCTACGCCAATGCCGAATTTGTTCTCTTTAAGGCCCGTGGAGATATAGGGATGGGTCTTGGGATCCACATCCGGATTGACCCGGATGGAAATACGGGCCGTTTGACCCAAGCTCAACGCCACCTGATTCAGTTTCAACAATTCCTGGGGGGATTCCACATTGAACATCAGGATCTCCGATGATACCGCATATTCCAGATCCGACCGGCTTTTCCCGACCCCTGAAAAGACAATCCTGTCGGGGCTCACCCCGGCCTTCAAGGCCCTGTAGAGTTCGCCGCCCGAAACAATATCAACACCCCCGCCCCGCCGGGCAAACAAAGCCAGAAGCGCCATGTTGGAATTTGATTTCATGGAATAACAGGTCAGGTGCTTCATATCCGAAAAAGCACCGTCGAAGGCCCCAAAATGCTTTTTCAGCGTTGCGTGAGAATAGACATAGAAAGGTGTTCCCACCTTCGCGGCAATGGATAATACGGGAACATCTTCACAATACAGTTCGTTATTTTGGTAGTGGAAGTGATTCATGGGTCTCTCCAAATGACGAATAACGGGTAACGAGTGACGCGTAACGAGTAACCCCTTGTCACATGTCACTTAGCAGTTTAATTCTATCCGATGGGGGACCAAGGCGCCCCTTTTTTTCCATGATCCGCACCGTGATAAAACAGACGCCTTTCTGTTTAAATGCCGGCAAACGGCATTCAAATTGATGATCATTGAGGATCCTGTCTGTAATGTCCCGGAAACTCTTCATTTCAATGGGACATCCTTCGCATGGGGGTTGTTCCGGAGAATACCAGACATAATAAACCCTGCAGCCGGTTATGAGAGATAAGACGTCATCATCTGCTTGAACGACGCCCTTCAGAATTACAGATCCATCCTCCCAGGCGCCTTCCAACCGGTCCACCCTCACCATGGCATCTTTCTCCTGAGACAGAAAAGGCGGCGCCTTTCTCCCACACCCGGAAAAAGCCATCAAGTTGAGTGCCAGTAACAACAGAAGACAGGGGACGGACAATGCACGACGGCGGGGGGATTTCCGACTTCCGCATCCTGCCCTCTGTCTTCTGCCCTCTGTCCTCTGCCCTCTGTCTTCCGTCCTCTGTCCTCTGTCGTCCGTCATCCGTCCTCTGTCGTCCGTCGTCCGTCGTCAGTCTTCAACTGCTGTTTCGCCGTATCGATTTGTCTTTTCACGGCGTCGAGACCGGTTCCACCGAAAATATTTCTCCGGCCCACGGTTAAACGGGGATCAAGCCATGCGTAGACATCCTTGTCAATCTGTCGACTGTGAGCCTTCATTTCTTCCAGGGAAAGCTCATGGAGTTCCAAGGATTTTTCCATGGCAAAAACTACCATTCTACCAACAATTTCATGTGCTTCTCGAAAGGTGAGCCCCTTACCCACAAGATAATCAGCCAGGTCCGTGGCCACCAGGTAACCCTTCTCTGTAGCTGATTTGAGTGCTTCGGTGTTAAAAGAGACTTCCCCCAGAAGACTGCCCATAACCGTGAGACACATTTGAACCGTGTCGGCAGCATCGAACAGGGCTTCCTTATCCTCTTGCATGTCCTTGTTATAGCTAAGCGGCAAGCCCTTCATGGTGGTCAACAGGCCCATGAGATGCCCATAGGCCCGCCCAGTCTTTCCCCTGATGAGTTCCGGAAGATCCGGATTCTTTTTTTGGGGCATAATACTGCTGCCGGTGGAAAATGCGTCGGAAATGACGATAAAGCCAAACTCCTGGGTGGACCAAAGTACCAGTTCCTCACTCAGACGGCTGAGATGCATCATCACCATCGATGCGTTGTAAAGAAAATCCAAGACAAAATCCCTGTCGCTCACTGCGTCCATGCTGTTCCGGGAAATCCGATCGAATCCCAACTCTTCCGCAACCATTTCCCGATCCAGATCAAACGTGGCGCCGGCCAGGGCCGCACTGCCAAGCGGCATCACGTTGACGCGATCCAGGCTTTCCTCAAAGCGGGCATAATCACGGGTTAACATTTCATAGTAGGCCATTAAGTGATGGCTCAAAAGCACGGGTTGAGCCCGCTGAAGGTGTGTATACCCGGGCATCAGCACATCCAGGTTGTCTTCGGAAAGACGAAGAATAGTTTCCTGACAGGCCCTGATAGACGCCATAACCTTGTGAATGACATCCCGAACATACAGCCGGGTATCAAGGGCCACCTGATCGTTTCGGCTTCTCCCCGTGTGGATTTTTTCTCCCAGGGCCCCCACTTTATCCACCATGGCCTTCTCAACCAGGGTATGAATGTCCTCATAATCATCATCCGATGAAAAGCCGCCGCGGTCCAGCTCCCGCTTGATCTCACCGAGCGCCACAAGCATGCCTGATGCGTCTTCATCTGAAATAATACCCTGCTTTGCCAACATACGGCAATGGGCAACGCTACCTTGGATATCGAAAGCATAGAGCCGCCGGTCAAAACAGATGGAGGCATTGAACATATTGACCAATGCATCGGTCTTCTGACTGAAACGCCCTCCCCATACCATTTTCGTCATACTGATTCCTCAGTTTTAGATTTCAACAGACTCGCAATTTTGAGCCTCAAACCATTGAGCCGAATAAAGCCTTCGGCGTCTTTTTGATTGTAAACCTCATCGCCTTCAAACGTCGCAAAATCCGGGTGATAGAGGGAAACATTGGATTTTCTACCCACCACCATGCAATTTCCTTTGTACAGTTTTAATCGCACCATGCCGGTCACATTTTTCTGAGTCTCGTCCACGAGGGCCTGAAGCATATCCCGTTCCGGGGAAAACCAGTATCCATTATAGACCATTTCGGCATATCGGGGAATCATTGCATCTCGAATATGCATGGCTTCCCGGTCAACGGTGATGGATTCCATGGCAATATGGGCTGATCTCAATATGGTTCCCCCGGGCGTCTCATAAACGCCTCTGGACTTCATGCCCACAAAACGATTCTCCACCATATCAACGCGACCGATGCCGTTTCTTCCCCCCAGATCGTTCATATGGGCCAGAAGGGTCGCGGGCGTCATTTTCTTCCCGTCAACGGCCACGGGGTTTCCCTTCTCATAGGCGATTTCCACATAAGTAGGCGCGTCAGGAGCAGCCTCAGGGGAAACGGATAAAACGAACATGTCTTCCGGCGCTTCATTCCAGGTGTCTTCGAGTATCCCCCCCTCGAAACTGATGTGCAGCAGGTTGCGGTCGCTGGAGTAGGGTTTTTCCTTGGTCACGGGAACGGGTATACCCTTTGAGCGGGCGTATTCCATGAGGTCTTCCCGCCCCCTGAACTCCCATGTTCTCCATGGAGCGATAATCTGAAGGGTTGGATCCAGCGCCATGTAAGCCAACTCAAAGCGCACCTGATCGTTCCCCTTGCCGGTGGCGCCGTGACTGACGGCATTGGCGCCCATTTCGCGCGCCACTTCCACCTGTCTTTTGGAAATCAGAGGTCTTGCCAGCGACGTTCCCAACAAATAGCTGGATTCATAAACGGCGTTGGCACGCAGTGCCGGCCACACAAAATCTCTTACAAATTCTTCTTTCAGATCATCCACGACCACATCGTCGGCACCGGTTGCAAAGGCTTTTTCCTTGATGCCCTCAAGTTCCTCTCCCTGGCCCAGATCGGCGGCATACGCCACAACGGGACACTGATAGGTTTCCTTCAACCATTTCAAAATAACGGATGTATCCAGACCACCCGAGTACGCCAGGACAATTTTTTCGATTTTCTCAGCCACGTTTTGTCTCCATGTCGTTGAATATGTTATCGAGCACTTCCAGCAGAAGATCAATCTCTTCTTTTTTCACAATCAAAGGGGGTACAAACCGAAGAACCCGTTCCTGCGCGCAAATAATCAGGAACCCTTTTTGCCGACAGGCCTCCACAACGGGAGCGCCCGGCCCCCCCAGCTCCACCCCTATAATAAGACCCAAACCTCTGACGTCTTTAATAAAGGGATGTTTTTCCGCAAGCCCGTTCAAACCCGCCTTGAAGTAATTTCCCATTTTTTCCGCATGCGCCAGCCACCCGTCATCCAGAAGACTTTTGAGTACGGCCTTTGAAACCGCCGTCGCCAATGGGGTTCCGCCAAAGGTGGTGGCATGACTTCCCGGCCCAAAGGCCTGGGCCAATTCCTCGGTGGAAAGCATGGCGCCGATAGGGAACCCATTTCCCAAAGCCTTGGCAAGGGTCATAATGTCCGGAACAACACCGTAATGTTCGTGGGCAAACAGCTTTCCGGTCCTACCCATTCCCACCTGAACCTCATCAAATATCAGCGCAATGCCCTTTTCGCTGCAAAGCGCCCTGACGGCTCTCAGGTAACCGGCATCCGGACACACCACACCGCCTTCCCCCTGAATGGGTTCCAGCATAACCGCACAGACGGTTTCATCCATTGCCGCCTCAAGCGCTTTAATGTCATTGAAGGGCACAAAGCGAAATCCCTTCAGCAATGGATCATACCCCACCTGAATTTTTTCCTGTCCCGTGGCGGAAAGGGTCGCCATGGTGCGGCCGTGAAAGGAATTTCGCATGGAAATAATCATATGCCTGTTGGGGCCGAATTTTCCCATGGAATACCGACGCGCCAGCTTAATGGCGGCTTCATTGGCCTCGGCCCCGCTGTTGCAGAAAAAAACCCGATCCGCAAAAGAGTTCTCCACCAGCAGTTGGGCCAGTTCCGTCTGGGGTTCGGTATAGTAAAGATTCGACACATGAATCAGTTTTCCGGCCTGTTCCTCCAGGACGCGTCGCACCAGCGGCGAACTATGCCCCAGGGAACAGACAGCAATTCCCGCTACAAAATCCAGATATTCATTTCCTTCATCATCCCAGACATGACAACCATCGCCTCTCACCAGTGTAATGGGAAACCGGCCATAGGTCTGAAACATGTATCGGTCCGCTCTGGCCATGGTTGACGTGGCTTCAGGCTCTTTTTTCATTTTTCCTTTCCTTTCATGGCATTCAAGCGTTTTTGCGCCACAAGCTACTGCACAATTTCCGTCCCCACACCTATTCTTGTCAAAATCTCAAGGAGAATAGCGTGAGGCTCCCGTCCGTCGATAATATGGGTCTTCTTCACCCCTTCCCTGAGCGCCGTCAGGCAGCAATTCACCTTGGGGATCATCCCCCCCTTGATGATCCCGTGGGCAATGCCGTCCAGGGCCTCCTGCATCTTCAGGGTGGAAATCAGGTCTCCCCGTTCACCCAGGACCCCTGCCGTGTCCGTGAGGAGCACCAGTTTCCGCGCCCCCAGGGCCGACGCCACCTTACCCGCAACCAGATCCGCGTTGATGTTGTAAGTCTCCCCGCTGGACCCGAAACCCACGGGCGCGATAACCGGAATAAATTCCTTTGCCATCAGGTTCAGAAGAATACTCGTGTCCACGGATGTAATCTCCCCCACCATGCCCATATCGATAATTTCAGGGACCGGATCTTCTCCTCTGGTTTTTATGTATTTCAATTTTTCGGCGGCAATAAGGTTTCCGTCTTTTCCCGAAAGGCCCACGGCGATACCGCCGTTTTGGTTGATCAGACTCACGATTTCCTTGTTCACTTTCCCCACCAGCACCATTTCCACCACATCCATGGTCTGTCGGTCCGTCACCCGCATGCCGTCAACAAATTCCGACTTGATGGATAACCGTTTGAGAAAATCGCCGATCTGCGGCCCTCCCCCATGAACCACCACGGGATTCATCCCCACATATTTCAGCAGAATGACGTCCAACGCAAATTCCTGCTTCAGATGCTCATCCACCATGGCGTGCCCGCCGTATTTGATGACAATGGTGGCCCCGTTGAATCTGCGGATATAGGGAAGGGCTTCGATCAGAACCTTGGCCCTGTCTTTATGGCTGATCATAGAATATACCGACTCAAGTTTTCATCTTCCAGAATGTCTTCCAGCTTTTCCACCACATAAGCCTCATCGATGGTAACGCTCTTTTCAATCAAATCCGGTGCATCAAAAGAAATTTCATCCACCAGTTTTTCCATGACCGTATGGAGCCTTCGAGCCCCGATATTCTCCATTCTATCATTCACCTTGCTGGCCATTTCAGCAATTGCCGCAACAGCGGAATCCTCAAAGACCAGATCAATCCCTTCCGTAGCCAAAAGGGCTTTATACTGGGTAATCAAGGCGTTTTTCGGTTCCAGCAGAATGCGCAGAAAATCCTCCATTGTCAGGGAATCCAGTTCCACCCGAATGGGAAACCGCCCCTGGAGCTCGGGGAGCAAGTCCGACGGCTTGCTGACATTAAAGGCCCCTGCCGCAATAAACAGGATATGGTCCGTCTTGACCATGCCGTATTTGGTGGCCACGGTAGATCCCTCTACAATGGGCAACAGATCCCTCTGAACGCCTTCCCTTGAAACATCGGGCCCGTAGGACGAGTCATTTCCTGCCACCTTGTCCAATTCGTCTAAGAATATAATGCCGTTTTGTTCCGTAATGCGAACCGCTTTTTCCACCACCTTGTCCATATCGATCAGGCGTTGGGATTCTTCCTGGAACAAAATCTCCATGGCCTCCGGAATCTGGACCCGCCGTTTCTTTTTCTTGGGTGGAAACATATTGCCGAAAATTTCCTTGACGTTAAACTCCATCTCTTCCATGCCGGCACTGGAAAAGATCTCCACCATGGGCATGTTGCTGCCGGCCACCTCCAGATCCACATACCGTTTATCCAGTTTTCCGCTTCGGAGCATGCGCCGCAGTTTTTCGCGGGTGGAAGGCATGCCCTCCTTGTCCGACTTAACCACCTCCAAAATCCGCTCTTTTTCACCCTCTTCCTCTTCATGGGTCTCTTCACTTTTTTTGGGTAAGAGGATGTCCAGCAAACGTTCCTCGGCAAGCTCTTCAGCCTTGGATTCGACAAGTTCCTGTTCGTCTTTCTTGGCCATATTGACGGCCAGATCCGACAGGTCCCGGATCATGGACTCCACATCCCGACCCACATAGCCCACCTCGGTAAACTTGGTGGCTTCCACTTTTAAAAACGGCGAATTGGCGAGCCGTGCCAGACGTCTGGCGATCTCGGTCTTGCCGACGCCGGTGGGCCCCATCATGATAATGTTCTTCGGTGCAATCTCATCTCTCAGTTCCGGCGCCACCTGCTGCCGTCGCCACCGGTTCCTGAGTGCAATGGCCACGGAACGTTTGGCCTGATCCTGTCCGATGATATATTTGTCCAATTCGCATACGATCTCTCTGGGCGTCAGGACCTTTTGGAGCACAATCTCTTCTTCCACGGCCTTTTCCATACCTACCTCATGATCAAACATCAATAATATCCTCTGCTAAAACACAACCGCCCAAACCCCGTTCCGTACGCCCTCACGCTTCCAACTCTAAAACCGTGATATGGTCGTTGGTATACAAACATATGGATGAGGCAATTTTAAGCGACTCTTGAACAATGACATCCGCTTCCAGATCCGAATGCATCACCAACGCCTGGGCCGCCGCCTGAGCGTAAGGCCCTCCCGAACCGATGGCCGCCACGCTCATATCCGGTTCAATGACATCCCCCGTCCCGGATATGATCAGCATATGCTCTCGATCCGCCGCCAACAGGAGCGCTTCCAATTTGCGAAGTATTTTGTCTGTTCTCCAATCCTTTGCCAATTCCACCGCGGCTCTAACCAAATTTCCGCCGTAACTTTCAAGTTTTGCCTCCAGCCGCTCAAACAGGTTAAACGCATCCGCCGCGGCCCCCGCAAACCCCACCAGCACCATATCCTGGTACATGAGGCGAACCTTTGAGGCCTTATGTTTCATGATGGTATCGCCAAGGGTTACCTGGCCGTCTCCCCCCATGACGCATCTGCCGTTTTTCCTGACGGCCAGGACGGTCGTTGCCCTTATTTTCCCCCACCCATCATCTCTCATTCGTCTATCCTCTAAATTCATAAAATCCTGAATAAAAAAAAGTCCCATTCAGCGTCAACCACTGCGAGGATGGGCCTTATCGTAAACTTCCATAAGCCGGTCAAGGCTCACATGCGTATATTTCTGCGTCGCGGCGAGACTTTTGTGGCCCAGAAGTTCCTGGACGGAACGAAGGTCCGCTCCGCCATCCAGCAAATGGGTGGCAAAAGTGTGCCGCATGCTATGGGGACTGATCTCTTCCGTCAAACCCGCCAGTCTTACATACTGTTTGACAATTCTTCCAATGCTCCGGGTTGTCAAACGTCCGCCTCGAAAATTCATAAAGAGCGGGTCGCCCCCCCCCGCCTCTGATTTTTTTTTTCGAAACTCACCGGTCTCGGCGAGGTACGCCGCCACAGCCTTCAATGCCTTCCTTCCAATGGGTACAACCCGCTCCCGACTCCCTTTCCCCATCACTTTCACGAGACGTTGATCGCAATCAATACTGGAAACATTCATCCCCGCCAGCTCAGCAACCCTGATACCGCAGGAATAAAAGACTTCTAAAATAGCCAGATCCCTCAAACCCAACGGTTTTCCCCGGTCAGGCAATTCCATCAACCTGAAAACATCATCCACCGGGAGGTGATTGGGAATATATTTTCCCAATTTTGGGCTTTGCACCCCTACGGTCGGATTAATTTTAATAAATGCCTCTCTTTCCAGAAAGAGAAACAAAGATCGTACAGCGGAGAGTTTACGGGCGATGGTTGAGCGTTTAAAATTCCCATAAAGGCTTCCAACGTATTCTCTTACGGCGGAACCATCAATCCCTTCAATGTGAAGATCACGCTGTTTTTCTTTCCGGGATCGGACGCTCTCAGTCGTCAAAAACGACAAAAACTGATTCAAATCAACCCGATAATTCCGCTCCGTATGTTTTGAACACCCTTTTTCATCCCGAAGGTATGTCAAAAAAAGCGTTATAGCCTCTTCCAGCAACAAAATGACTCCCCCCAAACGATTCTTTTTTATCGAGGCCCTGATTTCACAATCTTAAAGAATAACACATTTCCCAAGATTGGCAATTAAAAAAAATGTACCGGAATTCTTGGCTTGACTTTATTTTGCAGGTTGATGTAATTCTTTTATCTTGGTTATTTGCCCTTCTTTTGCTTGGGGTTGTGGGCGCCGTTTTAATCGTTCACCCCGTTGCAAGCGCACCACAAAATGAAAATTTAAGGTGAAAAGTGATGAGGCCTGAACAAACGCCCATCGATAATCGTAATAAAACCAAACCATACATGCAATGAAATTGATCAGGAAAGGGTTCTAAATGGAAAAAAAGGCTGAACAATTGAGGAATGCTGCTCTCATAGCGCATGGGGGCTCAGGGAAAACATCTCTGGCGGAAGCAATGCTGTTTAATGGAAAAGCCACAACCCGGCTTTGCAAAGTAGATGACGGCGCCTCCAACCTTGATGTTGAACCGGAAGAAATCAAACGGAAATCCACCCTGACCACGGCATTTCACCACTGCACCTGGAAAAAACACACCGTCAATATCATCGACACGCCGGGTGATGATAATTTCCTTTCCGATGCCAAATTTTCCTTGCAGGCCGCTGATGGTTCCGTGGTGGTAGTTGACGCCACGGCAGGCGTAAAAGTCGGTACGGAAAAGGTATGGGCCTTTGCCGATGAACAGGAACTCCCAAAGATTGTTTTTATCAATAGAATGGATCGTGAGCGGGCGGATTTTTTTCAGGTGGTGGATGAGATCAGCCAAACCTTTGAAATCAAAGCCACCCCCGTAGTCATTCCCATCGGAGAAGAAGACCGTTTTTCGGGCGTTGTGGACCTCATCAAACAAAAAGCCTATATTTACAGCAAGGACGGCAGCGGCGCCTTTGAAACCGCCGACATTCCGGCTGACCTTAAAGAAACGGCCGATGAGTGGCGCGAAATGATGATTGAAAACGTGGTGGAAGCCGATGACGAACTCATGGAAAAGTACCTGGAAGGCGAAGAGCTGTCCGATAAAGAGATTGAAAAGACCCTGATGCAGGGGGTTAAATCCGGATTGGTCACACCCGTTTTGTGTGGATCCGCGGTACTCAATATGGGCGTTGCGCAACTGATGGACCTCATCGTGGAAGGCCTTCCCTCACCGGTTGAAAGAAAACCCAAAAAGGGGACACCCCCGGGCAGCGACGAAGAAACGGAAAGGGCACCCTCCGTAGATGCTCCTTTTTCAGCACTTGTTTTTAAAACCGTTGCAGATCCATTTGCGGGAAAACTAACGCTGGCGAGGGTTTTCTCGGGCACGCTTTCCTCTGATTCCACAGTATACAACGCCAGTAAAGACATTAAGGAAAAAATTGGTCAACTCCTGATTCTGGAAGGAAAGAAACAGCAACCCGTTGAAACGGCCGGCCCCGGAGACATCGTTGCCATGGCCAAACTTAAAGAAACCGTCACCGGAGACACCCTGTGTTCGGCCAGTGACCCCATCATTTTGAAACCTGTCGAAGGGTTGCCATCGGTTATCTCATATGCGGTAGAGGCCAAGGTCAAGGGGAGCGAGGATAAGGTCTTTACCTCTTTTGCCAAGCTCCTGGAAGAAGACCCCACCCTAAAGCTGGGACGGGATCAGTCCACGGGCGAAGTAATCCTGTCCGGCACGGGACAGATCCACCTGGAAATCGCCTGCGAAAAATTAAAACGAAAATTCGGCGTGGAAGTGAACCTGAATCCGGTTAAAGTGCCCTACCGGGAGACCATCAAGAAATCCGCCAAAGGGGTTGTCTACCGTCATAAAAAACAGTCGGGCGGCAGGGGACAATTTGCGGAAGTCCATTTCGACGTCATGCCGCTGAAACTAGACTCCGGCTTTGAGTTCATGGAGGATTTGACCGGCATGAACGTGCCCCGAAATTTTGTGCCCGCCGTTGAAAAAGGCCTTGTGGAATCTCTGGACAGCGGCGCCTTGGCCGGTTACCCGGTGGTGGACCTGAAGGTCCGGTTTTACGACGGCAAGTCCCATGATGTGGACTCCTCGGAAATGGCCTTCAAAATCGCAGCCCGCATGTGTCTTAAAAAGGCCATGCAGCAGGCCAATCCCACCCTCCTCGAGCCCATCAAAAAAATGGAAATAACCGTTCCCGAAGAAGTCATGGGCGATGTTATGGGGGATCTCAACAGCCGGCGCGGCAAGGTGCTGGGCATGGACGCCAAGGGAAAATACCAGGTAATCAAAGCACAGGTTCCCATGTCCGAAGTGTTGCGATACGCCTTGGACCTCAATTCCATTACCGGGGGAAGAGGGACATTCGTGATGGAACACTCCCATTACGAAGAACTGCCGGCCCAGCTGGCGGAAAAGGTGATTGCCGCGTCTCAGGTCGAAGAGTAAGGACGCAATAATGGAAAATAAGATCAGGGCAGGTGTTCTCACCATCAGCACCAAAGGAGCGGCAGGCCTCCGAAATGATGAAAGTGGCGAAGCGGTCCGGCACATGCTGGAAGACCGAGAATTCGCGGTGGTTCGAAAACATATCATTCCGGACCAACTTGAAGAAATTGCCGACACCCTTATGGCCTGGGTGGATGAAGACAACCTTGCCCTGATCGTAACATCAGGGGGCACCGGTCTGAGCCCCAACGACGTAACGCCTCAGGCCATGGAAAAGGTAATCGACTTTCAGGTGCCCGGCATGGCCGAGGCCATGCGGGCGGAAAGCCTTAAAAAAACACCCCATGCCATGATTTCAAGGGCAATGGTGGGCGTTCGGAAAAATTGTCTCATCATCAACCTTCCGGGGAGCCCCAAAGGCGCCATGGAAAATCTTTCGGTGGTATTGCCGGCCCTCAGTCATGGCCTTGCGAAACTGGGCGGCGATACTTCAGATTGCGTTCCCCAATCCCAGCCCATTGCATAACAAATAGTGTTTCGTGCCGGGCTATTGCAACCCATTCATGGAGGTTATCCCGTAATGGCATTCATTACATCTGAAACACAGGACGGAAAAGTGGTTATCGTAGAGGGTCCCAACAGGCTGGAGGCAAACATTTCGGATGATTTCAGAAAAATGATCAATGACCTCGTGGACCAGGGAAAAACGCGCCTGGTCATTGACATGGAAAAAACGGATTTCATGGATTCCAGCGGACTTGGGGCACTGGTTTCCCGCATCGCCGCCACCCGCGCCAACCACGGGGACGTCCGCCTGGCAGCCCCATCTCCCTTTATCCTCAATCTCCTTAAGATGACCCATCTGGACAAAGTATTTAAATGTTTTGACGATGTTGCATCCGCCATTCTAAGTTTTAACTAAAGCCGAGAAAAAAATGGATAACCCTTCCGAATTTCATCTTTTAGAACCGGATTACGATCGAGAAATATTTCAAATCCCTACCCAATTCAAAACAAAGATCCTGAACAAGCTGGCATTTTTATACGGCAAACAAACCGCCGGCGTGTGCTATGTGGAACTTGAAAGAATCATGAAGGTCTATTACGCCTATAAGACGCCCCACATGATTCAAATGGAAAAAGCCTTTAATACGAATGAGCGGTTTACGGAAAAAGACATTATCCTCATTACCTATGGCGACCTGATTCAGGGACATCATCGGAAACCGCTTGAAATTCTGGCGGATTTCACAAAATATTTAAAAGAAGCCATCAACACGCTGCACATCCTTCCTTTTTTTCCCTATTCCTCGGATCGGGGATTTTCCGTCACGGATTTTGAAGAAGTGGATCCCAGGTTAGGAACCTGGGAAGACATTCTGAAACTGAAATCTTCGACGAAATTGATGTTTGACGGAGTTTTCAACCATATTTCCGCCAAAAGCCGGTGGTTTCAAGAATTTCTGGACGGAAACCCCAGGTTCCAGAATTTTTTCACCGTTTTCTCCACCAAAACCGCCATTTCAGAGGAATATCTGAGCCTGATTCTTCGTCCACGCACATCCGAACTTCTCTCCACCTTCAGCACCCTGAACGGAACGCGCTCCGTGTGGACCACCTTCAGCCGGGACCAGATTGACCTCAACTTTAAAAATCCCGAAGTGTTGCTCAAAATGGCGCAGATCCTGCTGCTCTATGTGCGACGTGGCGCCGATCTCATCCGTCTGGATGCCATTACCTACCTCTGGCAGGAACTGGGAACCACCTGCGCGCATTTGGAGCAAACCCACACGGTCATCAAGTTATTTCGGGACATCCTGGATGCCGTAGCCCCCCATGTGGCCCTGGTTTCCGAAACCAATGTTCCCCACGAAGAGAATATTCAGTATTTCGGCAATGGTCATGACGAAGCCCAGATGGTGTACAATTTTGCCCTGCCCCCCCTGGTGCTGCACACCTTCCAAACCGGATCATCGACCGCCTTGACAAAATGGGCCATGGGCCTTGACCCGATATCCGACACTGCCACCTACTTCAATATTCTGGACTCCCATGACGGCATAGGCGTATTGGGCGCCAAAAACATTCTCACGGATGAAGAGATCGAGATGATGGCACTGCGGGTGGTGGAACACGGCGGATTCATCTCTTTCAAGGATAACGGGGACGGCACCACCAGTCCCTATGAGTTGAACACCACCTGGTACAGCGCCCTGAACCGGGACGACTGCGATGAAACCATGGACTTCAAGATCAAGCGGTTCCTGGCCTCCAGATCCATAGCGCTTGCCCTGATGGGCGTACCGGGGATCTATCTGCATGGTCTTTTCGGCTCCAAAAACGATGCCGATGCGGTCCTGGATGAAGGAGAGACCCGGAGCATCAGCCGACGCACCTTTGATCGCAAAAGTCTTTATGAAACCCTCGACGACCCTGATACATCCACCCACAAAATCGCCTATGGGTTTGGCGACATGATCGCCAGGAGAACCCGGGAAAGAGCATTTCATCCCAATGCCGCCCAACGCATCCTTCAAATTTCCGACGCGGTTTTCGCCCTGGTACGCACCAGTATTGACAAAAAGGAGCAGGTCCTCTGCATCACCAATATCACTGCCCGGAACCAGCCGGTCACAGTAAATATATCCGCGCAGGGGTTGAACCCCAAATTTTCCCGGCTGGATATTTTATCAAAGCGGTCCTTCTCCACTGATGGGGGCGTCATATCCCTGAACCTTTCCCCTTATGAGGTGTTGTGGTTAAAAAACCAGGGATGAAGCCCATAGACATCACGATGGCCGTTTTTTTGCGGCATAATAAGCGATTTTTGTGTATCTACGAGCCGATCAAACGTCCTTCACGATGAAACCACTCGTTACAACTGCCACGCTTCTCATCCTGCTGTTCTTCACTTCGCTCAGTTTTGCGCGGACATCATCGAATTTGGAGCAATTGCGGTTGGAAATGGAGACCCTGCGAGAGGCCATCCGGTATCACAACAAGCGCTATTACGTGGACAACAACCCGGTGATCTCCGATGGCGAATATGATCGTTTGGTGCAGCGCCTGAAAACCCTGGAAGAGGAACACCCGGAATGGATTACGCCGGATTCGCCGACCCAGCGCGTGGGCGCGGCGGCCTCAGGTGTGTTTAGAACTGTTACGCACACCGTTCCTATGTTGGGTCTGGCAAAGGCGCGGGATGAAGAGGACCTGCGTGACTTCGATAAGCGGCTGAAAGATTTGCTAAGCAGCCACGGGGAGATAGAATATATTTTTGAACCGAAAATCGATGGAATTGCAATAGAGGTGGTGTACGAAAACGGAATTTTGACCGGGGGTGCCACCAGGGGAGATGGTGTTGTCGGAGAAAACGTCACTCGGAATGTGAAAACCATCCGCGCCATTCCTCTCAAACTGATGACACAGGAACAAGGGGTTTTTCCCGACCGCCTGGAAGTGCGGGGTGAAGTGTATATGGACAAGAAAGCGTTTACGGCGTTAAACGAGAAACGTGGTTACAACGGGGAAGAGTTGTTTGCGAATCCGAGAAATGCGGCGGCAGGCTCTATGCGGCAGAAAGATCCGGGTGTTACGGCGCAGCGCCGCCTGAATGCCTTTTTCTACGGGTCAGGAACGGTGGAAGGCCGGCAATTTGGCACTCACTGGGAGAAACTGGACTATTTCAAACGGGTCGGGTTGCGCGTGAATCCGCACAATCGTATCTGTCACGGTATGGATGAGGTGATCGCGCGGTTTCGGGAGTTGAAGAACAGGCGGGGATTGCTCCCCTACGAAATCGACGGTGTGGTGGTGAAGGTCAATAACCTGCGCCGGCAGGAAGAATTGGGGAACACCGCCGAAGCGCCGCGCTGGGCGATCGCCTGTAAATTTCCCCCGAAACAGGCGACCGCAATTGTGAAAGACATTCAGATTCAAATGGGACGTACCGGGGCGCTGACGCCCGTGGCTATTCTTGAGCCGGTGGAAATAGGCGGCGTCCGAGTCAGCCGGGTCAGCTTGCACAATCAGGGAGAGATCGTGCGCAAAGACATCCGCATCGGCGATACGGTGCTTGTGGAAAGGGCCGGCGATGTGATTCCCGATATTGTGAAAGTGATTCCGTCGCGGCGCACGGAAACCGAACAACCCTTCGTATTTCCTCAGCAGTGTCCGGTATGCGGCAGTCCCGTGGTCCGTCAGGACGGGGATGCCGTCTATCGCTGCGGAAATCCTCTCTGTCCGGCCAAACAGATGGCGGGGTTCGAACATTTTGTGTCGCGGCAAGGGATGAATATCAGGGGTGTCGGCCCAAAATTGATGGTACAACTTGTTCGGACAGGACTGCTTCAGGATGTGGGCGATTTCTATGGGTTGACCCGGGAGCAGCTTGTCTCTCTGGAAAGCATGGGAGATAAGTCGGCACAAAATATTCTGCGGGCTATTGAGCAGAGCAGACGTCCGACGCTGGAACGCTTTTTATATGCTCTGGGCATTCGTCACGTTGGCGAACAAGCCGCCCACAAGCTGGCAAGCCATTTCGGGAGTCTCAAAAACCTAGAAATGGCCTCAGAGGGCGATTTGAATGTCATACCTGATATTGGACCGGAAACGGCCCGAAGTGTGTACAATTATTTTCGAGACCCTGGCCACTTGGTGATTCTGCGGAAACTCTTTGACAAGGACGTAAGAATTGTTGTGCCAGAATAAAAGATTGATGGGGCATTCTCGTTCCCAAACTCCGGTTTGGGAACGCACCTGTCGGGAAGAAGCTCCTGGAGCAGGACATGGAGTGGGGATGTTTTGACTTGACATGTAAAATTATCCGGATGACATTACCCGCATATGAAAACGATCAAAAACAGACTCCTGAATATTGAAACAGAAGGCTTTGAGCCGGAACAGGTCTTTATTTCAGGCCCCCTGCCTCCCCATTGTCTGTCTCCTGATCCTGTTCGGGATCTCAAATCCTCTGCATCACCAATATCACACCTCGGGAACAGCACATCACAGTGGACATGTCCGCGCAGGAGTTGACCGCCATTTCCTGGCTGAACATCCTTTCAAAGCAATCTCTTTCTGCAAATCACGGCATCCTTTCCCTGAACCTTTCGCCTTACCAGGTGGTCTGGATGAAAAACAGATAATTTCGGCGAAATTCATTCGGTTCAGCTAGGGTTTATCGGTGAGGGTATTGCTCCATTCACAGGCCTGCATATAAATTTCGGGGAGTTTTTCTTCGGCAACTTTGAGCTTATTTGCGATCATGGAAACATTCGGTATATTTTTGCCCTTGACGATTTCCGGTTTGCAAAAAAAATAGCCTTAAAAGAGTTCGAAACCCATCTCTTTGCAGTCTTCGAACTCTTCATAAGTTTCGATAGATTTTGAGTAAAGTTGATGAACGCGAGTTTACCCCCCAACAAATTATCCGTACCAATGGCAAAGAAAGTATTGGACAAAACGGTGGAGGTCATCACATCCCCGTCCATATCCGGAGCATAGTTTGCGGTGCCATCCCTAAACAACAGCTCGAACCCCAAAAGTTTTTTTTGGTAATTTAAAATCGGTTGTCGGGCGACATACACATCCACGATGGATTCCTACCTTTCTATCTGCCCTTCCTTATAAAACGAAACCGCGCGAACAATGTTCATTCTAGCACCCATGGCTTGACATTGAAATAAAAACAATCACTATAAACTTATCGATCAGAGAAAAGGGAAACTTTATGTAAACAACGATTTCAAGCGAATACCAAGAGGTGATGAACAATCTTTTTGCAGAGGATATCGGGGGAAAGTTCAATGGAGAGGGTCAAAGCACCTTCGGGTTCTTCCAAGGTGTTCAGCTGACTGTTCAGCAATTCAGGGGGCAAAAAATGGTTTTTCCGCTGCCGCAGCCGCCGGTAAAGCGTATCCCGTGTGCCCTTGAGATACACCAGCAGCACCGGAAAAGATGAATTCCCCAAAAGAACATGACGGTATTCTTCCCGAAGGGCCGAACAGGCCACCACACCACCCCCCTGCCCGGACATTTCAACCATTTTTTCCGCCACCCTTTTGAGCCACGGATTTCTATCGTCATCCGTCAAGGGAATGCCTTTTTTCATTTTTAAAATACTGGCCGGTGAATGAAAATCATCCCCGTCCAGAAAGGGGACTTGAAGCGCATTGGCCACCCGCCTGCCGATGGTGGTCTTGCCGCATCCAGAAACCCCCATAATAACGATGATCATCAAAAAACCTGCCTCGCCAAAACCCAAGAATCACTATTTCCTGAAGGATTTCCCGCAGCGCGTTCATATAATCCTTATGCTCATGGAAGACGTCCGTTCCTGTGGGTCTCCTGAGGGACACCTTAATAAAGCTCCAAGTCCGATACCGCTCCATAGTGGGACCGTGTGGAACCTTCCAGGAGCAAAGCGGCAAAAGCAACAAGACCGACATGGAAAGACTACCTTTTTCATACAGGAAATGCAAGGAAGCACTAAAGAAAGACCATTTTTTCCGGTGATCTTTTAAAGGCATTTTCCATTTGTCCCTCAAGATAGATTCATGTATACTGCCCTGCGGAAATACAGACAATCCTATCTGAAAGACCAATTCTACCTCTCACCCCATCCCCTGGAACTCAAACTTCGAAACCGTGTTTGAGTTTTTACGGCTTCGATTATAGGCATGCTTTGCATGAATTGATCCTCCGAAAAAAGTTCCCATTTATCGGCCCATAAAGGGGAGATCATGTCAACAGGGTTTCTTCCTTGACCCCCCATTTCATCTTTCCTATAATCCGCCCTGTAAAGCGCGCAGGCAACGCAATGAAAGACAGGCATCAATCCATAAGGAAAGGAGCAACAACATGACAAAGAAAGCAACGGTCATAGGAGCGGGAAACGTTGGCGCAACCGCGGCAATGCGTCTTGCCGAAAAAGAATTGGCGGATGTGGTGCTGATCGACGTCCTCGAGGGGGTGCCGGCTGGAAAGGCCCTGGATTTGATGGAAGCCGCGCCCATTGAAAAGCATGACGCAAAGATCATCGGTGCAACAAGCGACTATTCACAGGCAAAAGATTCCGATATCGTCATTATTACAGCAGGCATTCCGAGAAAGCCGGGCATGAGCCGGGATGACCTTCTGGCCACGAATATGGGCATCATGGATACGGTTACCCGAGGCGTTGCGGCAGTCGCCCCCAATGCGGTGCTGATCATCGTGAGCAATCCCCTGGATGCCATGTGCCATGTGGCCTACAATGCCAGCGGATTCCCCAAGAACAGAGTCCTGGGCATGGCGGGGGTTCTGGATTCCGCCCGTTTTCGGGCGTTCATTGCCATGGAGCTAAACGTTTCCGTGGAGAACACCCACGCTTTCGTGCTGGGGGGACATGGCGATACCATGGTTCCCTTGCCCCGATTTTCAACCGTTGCCGGTATCCCCATTACCCAGTTGATGTCGCAGGAAAGGATTGATGCGCTGGTAAAGAGGACCCGAAACGGCGGCGCTGAAATCGTGGGATTGCTCAAAACCGGCAGTGCCTACTATGCACCGGCGTCAGCCGCCGTTGAGATGGCCGAGGCGATCCTCAAGGACAAGAAAAAAATTCTGCCCTGCGCGGCTTGTTTAAATGGAGAGTACGGTATTAACGATCTGTTTATCGGCGTTCCCGTAAAACTGGGTGCAAACGGCGTCGAAGAAATTATTGAAATCGAACTGACCGATGATGAAACGTCAGCCCTTAATCGGTCCGCCGATGCCGTGCGGGGGCTGGTTGAAGATATGAAGCGGCTCGGTTGACAGGACCTGGGGCTCAAGGGGCGCAAGGTCTCTAATTCTTGCGCCCTTTCTTTTTTCCCTTGAACTCGCTGCGATAGTAATATTCCAAATATTTGGAGACACACAGTTTCATCTTTTTCCTTTCGCAAATCTCCTGAATGCCCCTGATATCGTGGTAGTAATCCAGGTTGTGGTAGATTCCGCCGGAGATCTCATGCAGGGACTGGCTTCTCACCAATTTTTCGTCCACCTCGAATCCGCTTGATTTCATCACTCTGGGACCCGCGAAGATCACAAGGGCGCCGGGTTCAGCGATCACAATATCTCCCAGGGCCGCATAGCTGGCAATGGCCCCCCCCGTGGCCGGGTCCGCGAGAATCGATATATAGGGGAGACCGCTTTTTCTGAGGCGGTTAATGGATTCAATGGTTTTAACCATTTGCATCAGTGCGGATATCCCTTCATAGAGCCTTGCACCACCCGAGCAGCACAGGCTGATAAACGGAAGGTTTTTCTGGATGGCGTAATCCACGCCCCTTCTGAATTTCTCGCCGAAGACCACCCCCATGGAACCGCCACAATAGTAGAAGGTGCTTAACGCCATAACGGTCCGCATCTGGTTAACCCGGGCGCTGCCTACCACCAGGGATTCGTTGAAGTGAGAATGCCCTTCCTGTTTGGCCAGGAAATCCCGATAATAATCTGTAATGGCGGCATCCTCCAGGAGTTGGTCCACGGTTAAATTGCGGTAGAGTTCATGAAAACTGCCCGTATCGGCCAGACAATCTATCCAGCCGCTGGCCCCCAGGGTGTAAGAAAAACCGCATTCCGGGCACACATTGAAGTTATCCAGAAGCGCCTTCAGGGGAATCAGCTTGCCGCAGCCTTTTCGCCGTTTATCCCCCTGCATGCCCGCTCCGCATTCGATCAACTCTTTGTTGGTTGCCACATGCTGAATGTTGCCGTAATCATCGCCCACTTCCGTGAGGCTGGTATAATTGACAATTTCAATGTTTGGCGGCGGTTTTCGAAAAGCCTTTTTGATGGGGGTTTCGATATACCGTTTGATGTCGTAAAGCGTCCCACTCCCCTTGGACACACCATATTGCTTGGCCCTGATTTCCCGCCTTTTGATCAGCTTTTCGACTTTGCTCCGTGAAAGATCCTTGATGGCCTTGATCAAAAATTGTTCGATGTTGGCCGACATGGCGGCGGCATCGGTGACATCCTCGGGGGCGGGTACGATACGATCGATGACGCCCAGGTTTTTGAGGTCTTTGGCGCCCGGTTTCAATATGGCCAGTGCGTCTTCAATTCGTTCCGGATCTCGAAATACAATAGATGCCATGCTTTCGGGGGGAGCCGTGGCATACAAGGCATCCTCCATCTGCCCACGAATGTCGGTCACCTGAATCGCCAGGGCGCCGCCGCTGCCGCCCTCCCCAAGAATCAGTGAGATGGTCCTGATGGGGATGGTCAAAAATTCTCGAATCAGATGAGCGATAAAAAAAGCCTGGAATCGCTGGGCCGAATACATGGAAATATCGGCGCCGTAGGTATCGATAATTGAAAAAAGAAACGTATTGTTCAGATCCTGGTTGCAGGCATCCTTCAGCACGGAAAGAATAACAGAGTGATCATCTGAAGTGAGCATGCCGTAATTCAGTTTTTTGAGGTCCTCATCACTTCTGAGGTTTTCGGGTTTGGGCTTCTGCTGGGCCACCACATAGAGCAGTTTGTCGGCATACTGGCAGGAACCCGCAATCAAAGAATCGCTTCGATACGAACCAAAAGGCATGAAATCGGAGAATAACCGGTTGATCACATCCGATGATCTGGGTCTGAAAGGATGTCGGGTCCTCTTTTTAAAAATGTCAACAAGCCCTAATTTGGCCATGAGGTAATCCTCTTTTCCGCCTCTTCCTGAATTGAACTTTCACCAAGCATTTCCTTCGCAATCTCATGGTCATATGCTGAGGCGTCCGGGTCAATGCAAACTTCATTATACATTTTCGTAATTTCCTCGTCTTCAAGCACTTTCAGGCTGTTGTCCAGTTCCTCTACAATGTCATATTATTGATATTACAGATTGTATTCACCATAGGGTTACATGTCAAGGCGCTTTCTTCGGGGTCATTTTGCCATGTTGTATTCCGGTTGAAGACTTTCATCCGGCAACGGCAATCCCTTTTGTTCAAAATCGTCGGCGGCTTCGCTGATGTTTTGGAAAAGTCTTTGAGGGGAAAGCAACAATCGCTTAAAAAAGCTGTAGGTTCCATTGCTCATGCTTTTGAATGTCATGTATCGAACATCCGGATCCGACATCTTTCCATCCACCTGAAAATATTCAGCCGCCACGGTGTTGTCGTCTCCTCTCAACAGGTACCCCAGGATGGGAATTTTACTCACCAGAAAATCTGCCGTGACCAGCGGATGAACGCCGATTTCGGCGTTCATCATCCCGGTGCGAAGGTCGGCCCGGCCCTCTGCCAAAGCGTTAAAAACTGGGCTTTCCATTGCCATATTGTCGGCTTTGGCGATCCCTTTTTCGATGTCCATGCGGCCTTCGATACGATGGAAATAGAGACCGTCCTTTGACAGGTTTTCAGGCCTTGTTTCAAAAACCCGGGTCAGGCTCATGAAATCCAGAATTTTGATGAACACGTTGCTTTTCCTCACGACCCCTTGTTCCAGAAGGACATTCGCACTCCCCGTGAGGCTCGAAAGCAGGTCTTCCGTCGTGTTTCCCCGCGCAAAAAGCAAAGATTCCATGGTGAGTTTGCCTTCCAGACGGTTTTTGACGAATGCAAGGGGCGAGGGCAAGTCTTCCAGGGGTTGCTGGACCATTTCCAGATAGCTGGTGAAAAGTGTTTCGGGCTTTTTTCCCCGTTTCACATGTCCCCGCAACAGGAGTTTGCCCCGTTCAAATTTCAGACTGGATCGGCTGACATAAAGGTCCTTGGAACGTAGAGCACATTCAATTTTGAGGGGGCCGAATTCGGCCTCTTCCCAGCGAACCCTGGGGGCCGTTATATTGAAATGGACATCCGATGTTTCCACAAAGTGGTGGGCGCCTTTTTTCCAACCCGGTTCCATCTGAACGCTTCCGGCATTGACGCCCTTGTTTATATTCTTGAGTACCGGTGCAAAATTTCCTTTCTTGAATTTTTCCGCCATTTCCTCCGGAATCAGATCGTTAAGGTCCAGAAACTCAGAGTGAACGTCCATGTCCCCTGTCATGCCATCCCATCCCTGAAACTCCCCTTTCAAGTGAAAGGGACTCTTTCCCAGCTTGAGTGCGAGGGACTCGATAAAGACGTCCTTTCCCGCAAAATTCAACTGAAAATTACAGTCCTTTATGGGGTGGGGAAAAGCCCTTGTGGCAAAGGAGAGCGTTTGGCCCTCCATTCGTCCGGTCAACCGGGTGCTTGATGGGTTTTGGCGAGAGGCGATGGCCGAAATCTTACATTTGATGTCCCCTTTAGCGCTGAAGTTCCCTTTTTTGAATCGAATTCCCAGATCTTCAAGCCGAAGCTTATTGCTGAATACATTAAAGTTATAGGCATCTTTGTTCGCCAGGTCATAGGCGCCGCTCAGCGTAAAAGATGATTGCCCCAGGTTGCATTGCAAATTCCTCAGAGTGAACTGTTTCCCCGGCACAATGATACCGCTGAAAAGGACGCCGCCCTCATTGCCGAAGGGATCTATGGTCATGGATTCCGTTTCAAGGAGGGCCTGTTTCAGGTCAAGTGCCCCATGGAAGGTCCAGTCTTTCTTTTTGGAGAGGCTCACCTGGCAGGGGATTCGGTTTTTGAAGGCCATGGATGTTTGTAGATCCGGATAGAAATGCCCCAGCAGTTCATCCATATCCGCCATGGCGACCAGGTGCGCTTCCCCTGTTTGCCAGTCGGCCCCCAGGTTTCCCGAAGCACTCAACCTTGATTTGCCCCACTGCCCTTCCGCGACAAATGTCCCTCCTTCAGGGGTAACTTTGAGTGTCCCTTCCTTAATCAGAACCGGGAAAGGCATATCCGGGTCATCGAGCGTACAATCCGAAAACATAACAACGCCCATTTCTATTTTCGGAAAATGCCATTCCGGCTCGTACACAATGTTTACCTTGCCATCCAGTTTACCGGCGGCGCCTTCAATTTCCAGGATTTTTGCGCGGACCTCAGGAGGAATCAGTTTCAGGTGGGCGCGGGCCAGAAGGTCTTCTACCCGGAATGATCCCCCGGCCGTCACACGAACATAAGGGTCATCCACATAGAGATCCTTGAGAAAAAGGCTTCCGGAGTCTATTCGCGATTGCCCGAAACGGCCATTAACCTGAGAAACATGGATTTCCCCCTTTCTGATTTCCAGGTTGCCCGAAACATGATCCGCTTGCAAACCCGGCTCATCGTTAAAAGCCGTGAACCCATTGCAGGTGAGTTGCAACCGCAATAAATCTGCGTTTTCCTGAAGATCAAGATTTTCGAGCCTGCCCCACGGACCCTTGAGAGAAAAAAGGTCCACACGGACATTGCCGCCGGAAAAAATGGGAAAAATGCGGGTTTCCAGCCAGCTTGGCAGCAATGATGAAGGGAAGATCCGCTTAAATGCGGCCAGCGCCATAAAAGGACTTTCGACCATCAGATCCAGGTGAGGCTCCCCAGGTGTGGTAAAATCGAAGGTTGAGGAACCCTTCAACGTAAAGGCGGTGTTTTGAATCTGAAAAAAGGGGATTTTCAACACCGAATCCACATAGGCGGCATTGAAGGGGATCGTGAGGCGATCAAAATCAAAAGCCTTTTTATCCCCGTCATCAACCAGAATAAACGCCGGTTCTCTGAAAAACAGCTTTCCATCAAGTGTCAGCGTTCCGTCCGAAAAGCCTTTGACCGCGGCGATTATTTCCGCATACCCTCTTTTCACCTGCAAATCGTCCGGCAGGGGAAGGCGCACCAGGGGAATTTCCTTCAGATGGAACCGCCCATCAACAAAAAGGCCGGTTTCAGCATCTTCTGAAATCACCCCTTTTCCGGAAAAGGGCGCCGTTGCCCCATTGTAAACGGCTGTTCCAGCCATGGCAATATCCAGAAGAATTGGACGCTTTGATTTCCGGGCCAGGCGAATGTTCAGTTTTTTCAATGTCAAGCCTGCTTTTTCCAGAACAACATGGGTATTTTCCAGGGAAACCTGAGGGAATGCCGCCAATATTTCCATATGGGATTTTTCTAAAACCGGGATTTTTCCCTGCAGGGAAAACCCCCGGTTTTTTTCAGCCGCCAAGTGGATTTTGGGGTCAAGAATTGCCAGTTCCGTAGGGACGACCCGTCCCTTCAAAAGTTCCCCCAGATCAAAATTCATCCTGATCCTGGAGGCCCCCGCTTTCTCATTTCCCCCAGGGGTGGACACGCTGAAGTTACGGGCTCTAATGCCGATTCCATGGGAAAAACTGAGGGTTACCGTTTCAGCATGGAGTTCATAGCCTATCGCCCGCGACAGTTGCCCCAAAAGATAGCGTTGCACCGGATCGGTGTGTATGAGGAAATCAAAGAGTGCCAGTAAAACGGATAACGACAAAAGGAGAAGAACCGGCGGAAAAATGGTTTTCAGCCTTTTTTGCCACATTTTTTAAAATAGTCTCTCAAAATTTTTTCATGATCGAAAACCAGCGGTTCCGGAAGGGCATCCGCCTTGAAAATACCGACTTCCGCCGCATCGTCGGCTGCTGCCGGCTTTCCCGCGGCCTTTGCAACAAAAACCACGGAAATGGAATGATGCCTGGGATCCCTTGATGGATCGGAATAAGCGCCCAGTTGATATGAAAGGGTCACTTTCAAGCATGTCTCTTCGCGGGCTTCCCTGATGGCAGCCGACTCAAGGGTTTCTCCGTAGTCCACGAAACCACCGGGCAGTGCCCAGCCGTAGGGCGGATTCTGCCGTTTTATCAAAACAATGCCGCTTTCACATGACGCCTGTTCTCCTGTTTCAGCGGCCCCTTTTGCGGCGTAATATTCGGTTTCAATAATGATGTCCACGGTTGGAAAAGGATTGCGATATCGGAAAACCGGTTTTCCGCAGTGTGGGCACAAGAGCTGGTCTTTCATGATGGTTTTCTCTTTTGTAAAAATTGGAAGGCGGACGCTTCTTTTGCGCCAGGGAGAATATTTTGAAATAATACCTGAACACTTTAACCATAGCCAAAAAAACAATTGATGAATATAATACATGATATTAGGCTAGGCAAGGGCAAAACCTGCTTGCGGGGTATGCCGGTCTACGCCATAATTGATGAGAGGATTAAAAAATGTGGCAAAAAGCGAGCCTGAGGGTCCGTTTTTACATCCTTTTAGTGTCCCTGTTATCGGTAACCCTGGTTGGGGGGCTTGTCATGGTATGGTACACCTACCGCATGCAGGCGCTTTTGACCGATATCATCGATCGAAATCTTGAAGCATTTCAAACCGCTGAATCTCTGGAAATCGCGCTGGTCAACCAGAAAGGCTTCCTGTCTTACTATATTCTGGATGGTGATCCCGATTGGCTGAGGCAGCTGGGGGAACATCGTCAGGTTTTCAAAGAAAAGCTCGGTAAGGCCTATGAACTGGTTGAAACGGCGTATCAAAAGCGGGCACTTGACCAAATCGGATCGGAATACCTCCACTACATTACGGTCAAAGACCAGGTGATTTCCTGTTATATCGAAGGGAATCGTAAAAAGGGCGCGGAAATCCACAAACGGGTGCGCAACCGGTTTTTCAAGATCCTCGATTTTTGTGAAGCATACAAAAAACTTCACCGGGAGAGGATTGAAGAGTTGAGGGGCATAAGTTACAAACAGGCTGAAAAATTAAGAATTATTACCGTTACCGCCATCTTGCTGTCCCTGGTGATCGGTTTGCTGCTGACGTTTTTGCTGATGCATTACATCCTGACCCCCCTGCGTAAAATAACGCGAGAAGCGGACCGAAAGGGCGGCGCGGACCACGGCGGCAACGAAATGAACTCTCTGAGTCTAAGCGTCCATGACCTTCTTGCCGATGTGAACGATACCCAAAGTGAGCTCCTCAAAAGTCGGGAAACCCTGCTCCAGGCTGAAAAAATGGCATCGGTGGGGAAATTGGCCGCAGGGATGGCGCACAGTATCCGCAACCCCCTCACCTCGGTAAAAATGCGGATGTTTTCCCTGGGCAGATCCCTGTCCATGTCAAGCGCTCAAAAAGACGATTTTCAGGTAATTTCAGAGGAAATTCGTCATATCGATACGATTGTTCAGAATTTTCTGGAGTTTTCTCGTCCTCCCAAACTCATCATGCAGCGCATCAACCCTTCGGATGTGGTGGAAATGGTGCTGCAGTTGCTTCGGCATCGGCTTGAATCCTATAATGTTTCCATTGAAGTTCACGGAGAAAAAGAATCCTTGCCGACCATCGAAGGAGACCCGGAGCAATTGAAGGAAGTCCTTGTAAATCTGGTTGAAAATGCATGCCAGGCCATGAATGGAAAAGGAGGCGCCATCGTCATTACGATAGAAAAAACGCACCTGGCCCCCTACGGACTTGCGGTTCGGATAAAACTTGAGGATAATGGGCCCGGAATGGAGGCGTCCATTCGAGAAAAGATATTTCAGCCCTTTTTCACCACCAAAGAAGAAGGCACGGGATTGGGATTGAGCATTGCAAGCCGTATTGTGGAAGAACATGGCGGAGAACTCAAGTGCATGTCAAACCCGGGAGAAGGCACAACCTTTGAAATCCTGATTCCCGTAAACCCGACTGTTGAGGAGTCGAATATTGAGCAAGATCCTGATTGTCGATGACGACGACCAGTTGCGCATCAGTTTTGAAAAGCTGCTGAGGGAAGAGGGATATGTTGTGGCAGCTGCCCCTTCCGGGGAGGCAGGCATCAAGCATATCAAGGGCGGTTTGCCGGATCTGGTGATTCTGGATATGCGGTTGCCCGGCATAAACGGGCTTGAGACATTCACCGAAATCCATGAAATTGAGCCGAAACTTCCGGTAATCATGATGACGGCTTTCGGCACCACTGAAACCGCCATAGAGGCTACCAAGATGGGCGCCTTTGATTATATCCTCAAACCCTTTGATATCCCGGATATGCTGGGAGTGATCAAACAGGCCCTTGAAGCCGGCCGATTTATGCGGTCCCCCGTGAATATGGACGGCGCCCCCGAAAATGTATCGGGGGAAGCCATTATCGGCAGAAGCAGACCCATGCAGGATGTTTATAAGGCCATCGGAAGGGTTTCACCTACCGATGCCACGGTGCTGATACGGGGCGAGTCCGGAACCGGCAAGGAATTGGTGGCCAGGGCCATCTATCAACACAGCCATCGAGCGGATAAACCTTTTTTGGTGATTAACTGTGTGGCCATTCCCGAGAATCTTTTGGAGAGCGAACTTTTCGGATATGAAAAAGGCGCCTTTACGGG
Organism: Desulfatiglandales bacterium; assembly: GCA_963664475.2. Classification (GTDB taxonomy): domain Bacteria; phylum Desulfobacterota; class DSM-4660; order Desulfatiglandales; family Desulfatiglandaceae; genus NaphS2. The sequence continues at coordinate 817,459 of CAXXXE010000007.1, read as the reverse complement.
GGCGGCCCATCGTCGTGTGGGGAAGATTGAACAGGCCGGCGGCGGGACCGTATTCCTGGATGAAATCGGTGATATGCCGGAGACCATTCAGGCCAAGATACTCCGGCTTCTTCAGGAAAGAAGCATCGAGCGATTGGGCGGCAGGGAGACCATTTCAGTGGACGTTCGGATCATTGCCGCCACCAACCGGGATTTGGAGAAAGCCCTCTCCCTGGGGCGATTTCGGGAAGACCTGTATTACCGGCTAAAAGTGGTGACCATCTGGTTGCCGCCACTTCGAGACAGGTGCGACGATGTGCCCTTGCTGGCCCGGTATTTCCTTGCCAGATGCGCTGCGAATGCGGCCATGGCCAATCCCGGGATATTGGATGAAGCCATGGTTGCGCTCAAACACTATCCATGGCCCGGCAATGTGCGGGAAATACAGAATGCCATCCAGAAGACCCTTATTTTCAACAGGGGCGCACCCGTGGCGGCCAAAGATATTGCGCAGGCCATCAGTGAAAAGGGGCATGGAGGGAGCCCCACTGACAGCATGACCGATGATGAGGCCATCCGGAAATGGGTGCGTGAAGCCTTGAGCGTCCGGGATGAAGACCACATTTTCGATGCCTGCATGGATCGATTTGCCGGCCTGATAATCAGCGAAGCACTCAATATAACAGGGGGAAATCGTTCTCAGGCGGCCAAACTGCTGGGGCTTTCAAGACCCACCCTGCACTCCAAGATCGACAAATACCATTTGACGTTTAAAACATCCGTGGAAGAAGGTTGATGGTGGAACCATTGCCAATTGGGGCCGAAAATTGGGATTGAGGAATCCACATATTTACGTAGGGGCGGGCGAAGTGTGTCATCCCCAACAGAATAAGGAGGCGACAGATGTCTAAGCGATGGGTGTGGGCGGCTTGTTTTTTTCTCTTAACAGCATGGATGTTTCCCGGTGCGGCTTTTGGGCTCAGCAGAGACCGGTGGACCGACGAGAAACCCTACGGCGTGTTCTTCAATAATTATGACCCCAATTTCTATACGGGATTTGCGCCCCGGGTGCAGGAGCGGGAGCGGATCAAAATTCATTTGGGGCGAGGCAACCAGGTGCGGGTGAGAATGGTCCTTTCCGACAAAACCATCGACAACTACCTGATGGACCAGGTGGCCCGCCATGATCTTTACAAAGAGGTCATCGATAAGAAGATCATTAAACTCACCTCCAACCTGGCGTGGGAAGCCTATCATCAAAAGGTGACGGATGAAAGTCTCCATGAACTGGTCAAAAAGAAGGGGGATCTGGAGGAAAAAACCTGGCGGGAACTCAACCTGACCTATCTGGACAAGCTCGCTCCGGGGAGATTGTTCCATATCCAAAAGGATTTCACCAAAATGGCGGATGCTTTTGCAAAACGGCTCAAGGATTCTCCACAGCCTGAGGGATTGCAGGCCAAACTGGACCTGATCAACGATTTTTTTCCCCATCGCATTTTCCTTTACGAATTGACCCCATCTCAGAATGCCGCCTTTGTTGAATTGGTGAACCTGGCCAAATCGGGGATATGAAAGCCTTTCGGCTTAAAGCCAAAGCCTTTTTTGATGCCGTCACCGACGGCATTTATACCGTCAAAAACGGCATGCTGGATTATTATGAGTTTACGAGCATTTATCCAGCCGGCACCTATGACAAAACAACCACCCATGACGGCCAGGTCATGCCCATGTACACCACCACCGGCGTCTGGTGGCTGATTCCTCGAAAGCACGGAAAAGGCATTCTGGGAATGGTGGACTACATCTCATCGGCCGGGTATTACGGCATGATGCCCATGCTGCCTTACGAGTATGGGGGCGGCAACGCCTATAACGCCATTCACAACCCCGGCATCAGTTGCTGGATCGCCGGGCATCACCTGCTTCCGGAAAGCTGGCGGAAATTGACGACAGACAGTCGGAACGGCAAGCCCTTCAACCGGGTTTCCATTACCAGTCGGGGGCCCGTCTCCCATGGTTGTACCCGCCTCAATGCCGGACACCTGACGGAGTTTCGGGAGATGCTGCCGTCGACTTCCGAAGGCATGGAAGGGATCATACATTATCGAAGTCTTTCCCACTGCTACGATGTGTTTGATCTGAAAGGCGACGGCAATGATCAGGTAATGGGGGTCCAGTATTATATTGCCTTTCGCCACACCAAGAGCCGGGTGGCCGAAGAGATTTGGGTCCAGAACAACCGCAAGGATTTCTATGCCTGGCTCTATGGCGACAATCTGAATTTCGCACCCCCGGGGGAAGCCTCTTTCAAGGAGGTCTACGATTACAAATTCAACAATCGAAAAGCCCTTGAGGGGAAAAAATATACCAACATCAAACTCCATGAGGCACCCTGTGAACCCGAATATCTACAATTTTACGTGATTGAGGGCGTCAATAAACTTTCAGAGCAGGGAGTGGATTTCAACCGGGAACTGCGACGGGTGGGGTATGGCTATCAAGTGGACCGGAAGAAACTGCGGCTGGAATAAATTTTAACTGACATCCTTGCCAGCCGGTAAGATTAGATTCCAATGAAGGGAATAGATCAGCCATTTATTCTTCCAGTTTTTAAAAGGATGCAATAAAGCCTGGACGAAAAGCTCTAAATATAGTCTTCCAATTTTTGTCAGAGAGTTACAACTATATGAGATGGTATCGTTTTTTTACTTAAAACTTAAAACCTAAATCTTAAAACCGGCCCCGAACGAGGTTTTCCTTCAGACAGTATATAGCGATTTTGGCTTATAAGACCTCTTCCATTTATGGTCTGAAAAAAACTCGCCTCATTTTAAAAATTTGTTTACAATGACAAAAAACGATGGTACGGTCATTCGTCACTAGTATGGATCTTTGATTAGAATAGCGTTTAATCGTAGTCTTACCAATGGGAATACTCAACGCTAATACGGGTTGTTTAGTACCTTATTTAGAAAGAATTTCGAATGGGACTTTTCCTCAGTCACGTCAACGCTGAAAAATTTGTCGACATAGGTTGTATTTACCTCAGGGCTTCTGTTTTGGTAGGTGTTATACTTTTTTTCATCTTTCGCTTTCAGCCGGAAAATTTTGACACCATCTGATCAAAATTTGACATGATAGTTTTGCCTAATGCAATGATCATCGTACTCTTTACCCCTTAACCGATTTAACGCATAGAACATCTGATAAAAAGTGGCACTACGGCGGGTTCTTGCCTGGCAGTTTGTAGTATTGTTTTTGGAAATGAAAACCGACAACAATTTCAATAAATGGAGGACAAAACTATGGCTATGAAAACAAGTTCGCTTGGCTTAAAATTGATTCAATCAACGGAGGACAAAACTATGGCTATGAAAACAAATTCGCGTCGCCTAAAGCTTACGCTTTTCACTCTCGCCTTCATGATGGTCTTTATTCCATTTTACACAGCCTTTGCCCAAAGTGGGGGCATCGCCATCGAAAAGGATGTTTTGCTTGAATGGCCGATTCTAAGTGCTGAAGACTTACCCGATGCAGTGACCTTTTCACTTTACGACGATGAAAATGCCCTTGTTCCTCTCGCCACTCAGAGCTTCTCAAGAGGGGAATATGCTCTGGATTTTGATTTCAATACATCCGATGGGATTTCATCGGGATCAATTGCAAGATTCAAAGTGAATTTCACCAATAAGCTGAATCTGGAGAATGCCGTTAATTCGGCTGGAAAACCGAATGCAATCTGGTCGGAGTTAAAAGTCGGCGATAGCGTGATAGGCGCCAAAGACCGCCTCCCGGATGACGCCATGGTCCAGCTCCTCTTGGCCAGTGATGCATCCATCGCAACATACTTGACCCTGGCCTATGAAGGTGACACCAACCCTATTACGACAATCTATCGAGATTTACCCCTTTCATCTCTAATCTCGGGTGGCTCCAAGACTGATCTCAGCACCTATTTCAGTACCATACCGGGCATTTCAGCTGCTGCGGACAGTACGAGAGCCGCCAATTGGATAGACAGCGGCGCCAATGTTTATACCCTTGGCAACGTCGGCGTTGGCGATTCGGCGCCAAATAGAGATATCATAGTTCAATACTCTTCAAATCAAGGTGCTCTGCCGTATCTTCCCGCGATTACCGTGGCCAATACCAACACGACTGCTGGGGAATTTTCTTTTGCCTCCTTTGAATTTAGCGGAGCAAACGGTGGCGTGTTGGGACAATTTTTTGCTGACGGGAGTGGCTATTTCCTTAATGGTACGCCTAATGTATATTTCAGGGCCACAACGGATTCGCCAATGTTGTTGGGTACGAACAATACAGTGAGAATGGTCATTTCAAATACGGGTAATGTTGGGATTGGGCTTGGAACAACTCTGCCGACCAATAAGCTCGACGTACTCGGAACTATCAGATGTACCGAATTGATCGTCACTTCAGCCTGGGCCGATTTTGTGTTTGAAGAGGGATATAAACTGCCGGCTCTCAGTGAAGTAGAGGATTTCATTTCCACGAACAAGCATCTTCCCGGGATTCCTTCAGAGGCGGAGGTCAAAGAAAATGGTGTTAGCGTCGGGAGCATCAGCTCAAAACTCCTGCAAAAAATTGAAGAACTCACTCTATATGTAATAGACATAAAAAAGGAAAATAACTTACTAAAGGGAGAACTTGCAACTATCCAAGCACAACTTGATACCGTGACTAAATAATATTGGCCGAAGTTCTAAATACTAGCTCGGCTTCATGGCTTATCTCAGGGGCACGATAAATTTTTTCTACCCGGGTCATAATCGTGCCACTGAGATATCGGTCATTCGGAGCTAGTTGAATAAAATGATGCTGTATTCATGATCTGAGCTTATGGTCGAAAAATTGTCATAGATGCCCTTACATAACATTCCCTGCTCTACTCGAAGAGGATCTGATCTGTGAGCAACAAAAAAAACTGCATAGTGTTTCTTTTGCTTTTTTTTTCAGCTTTTTCCTATGGCGGGTGTTCAGCGGAAACGGCGCCCCTTATGAAGGAAAAGACCCCTAATTTAATACCCGCCTGCCAACAGGGGGAATACATCACACTGGATGAACTGTACACCTGTTGTGGAATACCCGGTAAATGCTACCAGGAAATGGCATGCGAAAAAAAGTTCGCACTTATTGAAGGTTATATTAGCTATGTCAATATTTGGGATAAAAGAGAATACCCCTGGTTGCCCCATAGCAAGTTCATGATCTACAATGCGGAGCGGAGTATAAACGTGGAAGTAAGGGTGGATTCAGACAATACCTGCATGATTTTCAAGAAAATAAAAGAGCATAGCGGTTCTCCTGACGATCCGGTTTATGTGGAAGGACAACTGGTTGGTGTAGACCTACCTGATATGACGGCTTGCCATAGAGATTTAATAATTGTTTTATTTGAAACTGAATCGATTTTTTTTAAAGAGGCAAAACAAAAGTAGAAAAGGGTAGTGAGGCATAGGGTTTTAACCATAATTAACAAGGGAGGTAGAAAAAATGGCGTCAAATTTAAAAACGAAGAAGGGTATAGTCTTATTTTTATTTTTAGTTTCTTTTTTTCTAGTTTGTACCGTCTCTTTTGCTAAACCTGTTACCGTTGAGACGGCAATGCAGGTGGGCGCTAACTGGATGTTACAGCAAACAGGAATAGACCACCAAATCATTGAATGCACCTCACCCTCTTCCCGAGATGATTTCCAGGATGGTATAATTCCCTATTACATCTTCAACATGGACCCTGCGGGTTGGGTAATCGTATCCGGTGATGATATTGCCTATCCAATCATTGGGTATTCACCACAGGGAATGGTGGATCCAGGAGATATGCCGCCGGCTTTCATTGAATGGATGGCACTGATTGAAAAGGAGATAAAAGAGGAAATCAATATTGACTCAGAGCCCCTTTTGAGCATCGAAACTGCCTGGGAAAAGTTAGATGTTACGGACTATGATGCTTCTGACTATAAGGTTTTGGATGAAGCCGTCTCTCCTTTAATAAAAACAACCTGGTCCCAGGGAAAATACTACAACAGAAGCTGCCCTGCCGATTCCGCCGGCCCTGACGGCCATGTTTATGTCGGATGTGTTGCAACGGCTGCCGGACAAATCATGAAATACCATAACTGGCCGACCACAGGCACTGGATCGCATTCGTACACCCACTCTAAGTACGGCACCCTGTCAGCCAATTTTGGGGCGACAACGTATAATTGGGGCAGCATGCCGGCCTCAGGGCAGCTAACCTCTTACAACACTGCCGTTGCCACCATGCTTTATCATGTGGGGGTGTCGGTTGATATGGACTATGGCACAAGTGGCTCTGGCGCCTCATCATCAGATATACCTGCAGCACTTAGAACATACTTTAAGTATAATGCAGATAATTTTGTCAATCGTTCCAGTTATTCTACAACATCGTGGCTGGCAAAACTAAAAGCCGACCATGATGCAGGACGACCCGTTTACTATCGCTCGCCTGGCCATGCATTTATCTGTGACGGCTATTCGGGAACAGATTACTTTCACTTTAACTGGGGCTGGAATGGTTCTTATGACGGCTACTTCTATTTGGATGATCTTACCCCCGGCAGCCATAATTATAACGCTGATCAAGGGGCAAACTTTGGTATTTATCCGGCTGGCGGCACGACTACCGGTCGGGCCGAGATCATCGGCACGTGGGGTAACGGCATCTTTTACCGGAATGTGGCCACCAATACATGGACGCAGATGTACGCAGCTACCCCAGGTGGTGCAATTGCCGCCGGGGACGTAACTGCTGACGGAAGAGCTGACCTTGTTGCGTGCTGGGCAAGCGGTCTCTGGTACCAGAGCGGGGCATCCCTGGGTTGGACCAAGGTCTGGGACGGCGCCCCAAGCAAGGTGGCCTGCGGAGATGTGACAGGTGATGGCAGAGCCGAGATCATCGGCACATGGGGTAACGGCATCTTTTACCGCAATGTGGCCACCAGTACATGGACACAGATGTACGCAGCTATCCCAAGTGGTCCGATTGCCGCCGGGGATGTCACTGGGGACGGAAAAGCCGACCTTGTTGCGTGCTGGACAAGCGGTCTCTGGTACCAGAGTGGGGCATCCCTGGGTTGGACCAAGGTCTGGGACGGCGCCCCAAGCAAGGTGGCCTGCGGAGATGTGACAGGTGATGGCAGAGCCGAGATCATCGGCACATGGGGTAACGGCATCTTTTACCGCAATGTGGCCACCAGTACATGGACACAGATGTACGCAGCTATCCCAAGTGGTCCGATTGCCGCCGGGGATGTCACTGGGGACGGAAAAGCCGACCTTGTTGCGTGCTGGACAAGCGGTCTCTGGTATCAGAGCGGGGCATCCCTGGGCTGGACCAAGGTCTGGGACGGCGCCCCAAGCAAGGTGGCCTGCGGAAATGTGACAGGTGACAGTGCTGCTGCCGAGACTGACATGCTGGATGGTGAAGCCAATACCACAGCCCCTGGCCCGGAAGTTACCGCGGATAATGCCGGAGAGTTGACAAGCGCCGCCGGCGGTGCAGTGGCTGACATGGATGGACCAACAGTCCCTGGTGTCGCGGATGCTGACATGATGAGTAAAGCTGCCGCCACCCCTGGCCCGGAAGTTACCGCGGATAATGCCAAAAATTAATCCTGTTTAGATCACAATAGCGCGGATAACCACTTGAATTGCAAAGTCTGGTCTCCATAAAAATATCACATGGCGGCCAGACTTCGCATATTTTATGCTGAAAGTTACGAAAAATAACAAGCCACTTCAAATTAAATATAAGGATTCAATATGTTGAAAAAGATGAATTTTTTTGTTTTTGTGCTGTTGTTTGCGTTTCTCGGCAATACTGCGAACGCTGAACACCCCGCAGGAGGACCGAGCGACACTGCACTAACAGAGCCTGAATCAGCTAAAGGGGGTCCTGAACCGCAAAACCCAGCGGGCCCGGCGTTCAAAGGCCCAGAAACAGGCAAAGCGCTTCCCGCACAAGTTGAACCCGTGCCAGGACAACAAATTGGAGAAATCTTTTTTGCAGACGGAACAATCTCGGCGGATGGTAAATACCTATATGTTATTTTGGACAAATTTCTTTTTCAGTATATTCTCCCGTCACTCGAATTGAAGCGAAAGGCTGTTTTAGATATTGCGACCGCGCCTGTGACGCCTTCCATCTTGATTTCAAAGGACTCAAAATTTCTTTACATCATTTACAATGGCATTTTGTATCAGATTGATACCGTAACATTGAAAATCAAAAAACGATCTAAGATAAAACCATAGCGTAACTTTTGAACTCCCAATTGCAGTTATGTGTAAGTCACAGGTAATTAGCGTTCGCAAGTGGACGTTTACCTTCCCACCCCGAAAAACCCGAATACGCCATCGATTACCCTGTCCTGATCTTTCCTTGTTAATTCATAATAGCAAGGCAGGCGCACAAGCTGTCCGCTCAGGTCTTCCGTTACCGGCAGATCTCCCGCTTTGTAACCCATACCCAGGCCCATGGGCGATGTATGAAGAGGCACATAGTGAAAAACAGCGTTAATATCTTTCTTTTTCAAATAGTCGATCAACCGATCACGCTCGCCCGAAGCGTTATCAATTAACAAATAAAAAAGATGCGCGTTATGTTGACATTCTGCGGAACATGAAGGCATACGGACTAGCCCCCGTTTGAATAGCGGCATAAGGTTTTCAAAATAATATCTGAAAATCTCGCTCCTCCTTTGGGTGATGGTATCGGCTTCTTCAAGTTGCGCATAGAGAAATGCCGCGATTAGCTCCGAAGGTAGAAACGATGATCCAATGTCCACCCAGGTATATTTGTCCACCTCACCACGGAAAAACTTGTTGCGGTTCGTTCCCTTTTCCCGTATGATTTCAGCCCGCTCGATAAATTGATCGTCATTGACAACAAGAGCCCCGCCTTCCCCGCTGATAAAATTCTTTGTCTCGTGAAAGCTGTAGGCGCCTAAATGGCCAATGGTCCCCAGATACCGCCCTTTGTATGTTGCATTCACGCCCTGGGCTGCGTCCTCCACAACAAGCAAATTATGCCGTCGTGCAATTTCCATAATCGTATTCATCTCGCAGCCTACCCCGGCGTAATGCACCGGCACAACAACCCTGGTGTTTTCATTGACAGCCGCTTCAATCAGATTCTCGTCAATGTTCAGGGTATCACGACGGATGTCAACGAATCTGATGCGTGCGCCGCGGAGCGCGAATGCGTTTGCAGTGGAAACAAAGGTGAAAGAAGGCATGATCACCTCGTCCATCGGCCCTATATCACACAATATGGCACATATATCCAGTGCTGCACTGCATGAATGCGTCAGCATAACCTTGCCCGCGTTAAACTTTTGCTCCATCCACTCATTACACTTCTTCGTAAAAACACCATCCCCTGCCAGATGCCCACCCTGAACAGCCTGGGCAATATAGTAAAGTTCTTTTCCGACAATAAAGGGACGGTTAAATGGAATGAAATTGTTCAATTGTTAACTCCCGTTTCGTTTTGTTATTATTTAGCGTTTGAAAATTAGGTAAAGATTGAAACAGCAGGAATTCAGCATTATAAGCCTCACCTTCATCCCTGAGACCCAACAATAATACCTGTCATAATCAGCAAAACCCCAAGTATTTTTGGGAAAGTGATTGCCTCATGGAAGAATAAACCGCTTAATACAAGCACAAACACAAACGATAGCCCCATAAAGGGATATGCATGACTCAACTCAAATTTTGTCATCGCGGCCATCCAGCAGATAGCCGCAACAAAGGCCGAAAGGAAGGCCGAAAGAATCCAGGGATTAAAAAACATTTGTAGGAGAAAAAGAGCCTTCTCGCTAAAAACATACGGCAACGACCCAACCTTCGCCATCTGCCACTTTATTATCAACTGGCCATAGACTGTGAAAAGAATCGTGCCAAAAATATATAAGTAGCTCATATAAACCCTGTATCACATCTCTAAATGTTCATTCTCATTCTTTGAATGAACCGCTATGCTCATATTGCAGCAAAACCATAATAGAAAAATCAATCAGTCAAACCATTTATGCAGCGTATAGTACGAATCCCGAATCTCGAATCCCAACCTGGTCCAAACTTTTTGCACTCGAGTATTTATCAGCTGGGTTGAAACAACCATGCTTTTCATACCCTTTGAAACAGACCATCGCATTCCTTGAATCATAAATGAACGATATATTCCCATTCTTTGAGCAGATGAATCAACACAAAACAAAACACCTTCACTTTCATCAGCACTATTAATCCGCAGGGTTGCAAACCCAACAACACGACCGTTCAATTCAGCTACCAGTACTTCATCAGCAAAATCATGAGAAATGCATGAATAAACAGCCCAAGATACATACACTTCATCACATTTTGCATTATCTAACCTTTCATCCGCGTGATAATGCCCAAAATAGCCTCGAAACGCTTCGTCTGCAATAGCCTTTACTTTATCCTCTTCTCCTGATTGGACATTTCGTATGCTGACTTCACCAGTATTTACTAAATTCGGCACATTTTTAAGATCCACTGAGTAATAGAGCAAGGTATCCATCAAACAGAAGCCCTCTCTCTCCATTGAATGGAGAGCAGGAAAATCATTGGTAGAACAACGTGCAATAAGCATTATTACATTGTTGCTCCGGCAAAAACCCATTATTTCCGGCAGATTCTCCAATGTCACCCGAAGGGCCTTGGCGATTTTAATTCCGAATCGATCTTCATCGATGTCCGAAACATATACAATCGGTTCGTTAAACCTCATTTTTCATCCTCCGCAATATCGGAAGCGGATACAACCATATCCCGTATGACACAATATGGCATAGCCATGCTCTTGTAATGCATTCTAGCAAGATATTCGCCAATAATCCCCAAACTAAACAATTGAACTCCTGAAAAAATGGAGATGACTGCCGCTAAAAAGGGAAATCCTGGAACGGAGCTTCCCTGAATAAAATACCGCCCTACAACATAGGCTAATACAATAAAACCGATTAGCGAAAACACAAAACCTAGAATACTCGCCAATCGAAGGGGCAATGTGCTGAAACCAGTCATCATGTTAAGAGCGTGTGTAAGCAGTTTTTTAAAAGTATAGTTTGACGAACCTTCCTGACGTTCATCGTGACAAACAGGAATTGCCGCAAATCGTGTTGTCCCCCATGTAAGAAGCACGTCAATTGAAACAAACGGTCCTTGGTAATCTGCAAACGCATTGCGCATATCAGATCGAAACGTTCGAAAAGCACTCACATTACAGGCAACTTGAACACCCATCGTGCTTTTCATGGCCAATTTCGTTATCTGAGAAGCCATATCCCTCCAAAAACCGTGCTGCTCCTTTTGGGGTGTTCCGTAAACAACGTCATATCCCTCATTTAATTTTTTAAGAAGCTTTGGAACTTCCTCTGGCGGATTTTGCAGGTCATCATCCATTGTGACAATAATTTTGTATTGGGCAGAGCGAATACCGCATAACAGCGCATTGTGTTGCCCATAATTACGCATAAGATTAATACCGCGCACCCATGGGCAAGTGGCAGACAAACCACAAATCACATCCCAGCTCTGATCTGAACTTCCATCGTTCACTAGGATCAATTCATATTCCGTTGACTGCTCTTCCAGCACCGGCTGCAACCGTTTTGCTACCGCAGCTAATGTCTGCTCACTGTTATAAACCGGAATTACTACCGAGATGGACACACCGCCATCGTCTAGACTGTCCCTAAGTCGCATTTTTTCCATTTTCGAAATGAACTCGGTTTTGAGATTGAAATCAGCTTTTCAATTTACACAAACATGTTAAATTTAGCCATTTCAGAATCAAAACTTTTTGAAAAACCGCTTTACCCACTCTATATTGAAGGGAACATCCTTACTCATTCACATGCACATCATGCTTTTTCGGAGGCTTTTCAGAGGAGGCTATGCCTGGCAAAACAGGTGTTTTTGAAGGCTGAAGGCCTATCACAACTAAATCTGCTAAAGGACTGTTTACCAAAACAGGCTTACCAGCAGCTTTGAGCCCTGAAATAAGCCCCTCTCCATGGTCATGAAAGGCATTTCGATTCAGATAGATTGCCGCAAAACCATAGCTTTCTAATACTGCTGCCATCTTAGAAGGGCGAAGCACAGCAACTTCATACTGCCACCCTTCCCTGGGGCGCCCCTTGTGAGACCCATAAGAGTAACGAATATGTTCAGAAAAAAAATAGGGTCTAAAATGCGCATAATCACCCATTTTGAGAACTGGAGGACTTTCAGGGAATTCTCTAACTGGCAATTGGAATATCATACTTCCTTCTGGCAAAATTGATTCAATTTTTCGGACAAATGCACGATCTGATTCAATGGTTTTTTTAATCTGAAAAATAGAAGCAGTTGTTCTCTGTGGAGGAAGTTGATCCCATAAACCCAAGAATAGAATACCTAATCCAATAAGCCATACAATCTTTTTGGGACATAAACGCGAGAGTTCGCCAACCAGGAAAAGTAAGGAAATAGCCAGAATGATGATGCTCAATCTGTTCGTTCCCCTGAATAATATGAAACCAAACGTCCCCAGTAACAAGTTTATTCCACCCACAAGACCAAATAGTAGTATCCATATTACCTGCCAGAATTGAATGGGCACACGACTCAATTTTCCTTGAAGCAGGCGATAAAACCCAAGCACTCCCAACCACATCAAGGCAATTATACCCAAGATTCCGAGATAAGGACTCCCCATCTCACCCCGAGCCGGCATTAAAGAAAAATAATTTTTTATTCCAAAATCCGCCCACCAGTGGAAACGATTGTTTGCTGATGGAAGGAATAATTCAGGCATTCTCAGCCCGAACGTTTCCAAGGCTACTAGTTCCCTTAAAACTGCACCAGAATTAGCACCATACATATATCTGGTATAAAATGTATCCACATTCATAAGAAAAAATCCAAATATTGTTATGACACAGAGAAAAAAGATATTTCTAGCGTCTTTCCACTGTTTTCGCACCAGGTGGAATAAAATGGCAACAGCTATAAACTGAAGGAATATAACGGAATAATATGGGTTTAGAATACCGGTAACAAAAGAAACAACAGCGGCTATCCACCATTTCTTATTACCTAGCAATATTTCATTCCTCGAAAAACACCAAAACGTAACGAGTAAAAATAAGGGAATATACCAATAAAAAGTCAATGACAAATGATTTAGGTTTCGCGCAAAGATATAATGTGAGGATGCAAATAAAACGGCCCCTGAAAAGGTAAAAAACACCCGGTATTTCAAAAAATTACCCACCAACCAGAATGACAACCCAGCAAGTATGTGCGTTAGCAACATAAAAATATTTGAGGCCACAAAAAGGTCGGAGAGCCGTGCCAGCCAACCAATACTCGCGGGAATAATCTCTTCTATAGAGGGATGATCATTCCAATTTGCGGTAAAGGGTGCATTGAGATGTTCAACAAATTTCAAGAAGACGGGAGCTATTTCACCATCTGAAAATGCCTTCGCCCATGCGAGAATAGCCCAAGCATCTCCTCCATAAGCTAGAGGGGTCTTCCAAGCTTCAACATTTGTTCGATTATAGACCCAACACCAAATGACAATGATGGTCATAACCAGGGCCAAAGTAGACACAGATTTTGCCAAAGATGGCCTAATCAATCCTTTAAAACCTTTCTCAAATTCACACATAAAAAAACGCTATCTCCATATTAACCAAACAATTCAGTGAACTCGAAGACAAGATAGACGACACAGTGCTTAACTGCGGGACAACGACCCGAGTTCTTGCACCAATCTTATATATTTATCTCTAATTGCCTTCCAATTATAACGTTCCTCTACGTATTTCTTGCCACAAAGTGCCATTTTTTTGCATATTTCTGGGTTAATCAGAATGAAGTCTAAGCATGCTTCAAATTCAGCATAGTTTTGATACCATAAACCCCCATTACCCCTTTTACATTGCCCCGTGAGGACGTTACATTTTCCATTTACCAGGACCAGCCTTCCACATAGCCACGATTCCATAATAACCATAGAAAGGCTTTCAAATGATGATGGAACTATCAGACACCTGGACCTCGACATAGCTATAAATTTATTTTCTTCACTTACAAATCCCAATTGAAGGATATCGTCTCTTTCTGGTATTTCCATTTGCGAACGACCAATTAGCACCAGCATTAAATCGCCCATTTTATTTCTTTTGTAGATATCCCAAAATTCGAAAAGCTCCTTACATCCTTTTGATTCATCTATCCGTCCCACGTATAACACATAATTAGACGGAAGCCGCAAATCCGCTGAATTTCTGTTTAAACACGATGGATTGAACTTTATTCCCACCCCAATAATATCTGAGAATGAACAATCGACATTAAAATTTCTCACCAAAAATTCTTTCTCTTCTGGAGTATTAAAAATAAAACCCTTCGGCTTCCGAAACATGTCTTTGAAGATAGACAAATAGATCGGAGGTTCATCATGTGCAGTTGGCACTAAAAATGCTTTGTCAGCAACCAGCGGCAAGCCCCAAAATGTTGTTCCATAAAGATAGGTAAAGAAAATAAAGACATCAAAAGTATCCTTATTCGTAGCAATATAATTTGTTAGCGCAGGAGCATTCGGCCCCTGTGCCTTCATCCAGTTTATCTCATCATCGCGAGAATGGGGCTTCCAAAAAACACGTTCGCAAAGCTTGTTGAATTTTGTGACGTCTCGTGGTTCGATTACGGGGAATCTGAGAACGGTGACACCTCTTATTTGTTCGCTTCCTCCTGGATAATGATTCGCCCATGTCATGTAATTAAGCGCACAAGTCGTTATGACTTCAATATCCCATATATCCTGCATCAACTCGGCAATCCAGCGACAATGAAGTTCTGCCCCACCATTAACCTCTAATCCGTATCTCTGAACAATAAAGGCAACTTTCATGACAGCCGTTGTTTCGGGAAATAGTCCTGGATGATTTCCATTATCTTTGTTTTTAGTTGTTCTTGTCCAAAAAGCCTGGCTCGCTTTTCACAATTACGGCGCAACTTATTATATTTTTTTCCATCCGCCCACACTTCATTGATGATTTGCGCATTTTTTTCAAAATCTAAAACATCCAGCAATATCCCGGCATCACCTATTGTCTCTGGAACACATGTCTTTCTTATTCCGATCACCGGGACTTTGAAAAACATAGATTCAACTATAGGAATGCAAAATGTTTCCCACTCGGAGAGTATGATTGAAAATTTTGCATATTTATAAAAAGAGGCCAACACATCTGAATCAACAATTTTGTCCGTTAGATAAATACTCTTCTCCAATCCCAATGAGAGAATCATATCGAAAACATCTTTTACATATCCATGAGCAATATCCATCGGGCCTACAAGGAAAAGTACAATATTCTGACGAATTTTTTTCAGCTCAGAGAATAATCGCAAAATTGATAGGATATCTTTTTGTGGAACGATCCTACCAACAAACAATAAATATTCTAACCTGCTTAGAAGATCAGAGAATATTTGGTCTTCTCCAGTTTTATATAACTCATCACTTACCATAAGGGGTGATTTAACAATGTTACTATACCCCGTTTGTTCAAGAATATTGAATGTATAATCAGAATGGACCAAACATAAATTGAAATCATCAACATATCTTTTGAGGCATCTTTCACCTTTTCTTGTGAGTTCTTCCAATTTTTTGTGGTATCCTTTAAACAGGTTGGAAGGGGTAACCCCGTGGAAGTCCATCACCTTAAAGTCACTGCTTTCCTTAATGTGATTTAAATTTTCAGAATAAATTGAGTAATGGAACCACAAAATATCCCGCCCTGTTGATTTGTATTCAGACGATGGCCGAAATCTAACATCAGAGCTGCCATTGTCTGCAAAAATGTTGACGAAATATCCAAGATCCACAAAAATATCAGCCAAGCTCTTTATATAGTTACCAATTGCATCGCCTCTCGTAAATGAAGCCGTCATTATATTTATAACAGGGTTCTGATTGGTTTGGTTAGCGCATTTAAGAGTGTCAAAAAGATCCAGATACTTTCTAGTGATATTCTCCCAAGAATAGTTATTCAAAACATAACTCTTGCCAGCTTTTCCCATTTGTTCAGCTATGTGTGGGTTTGATATTATGAAATCGATATGTCGCTCGAATTGCTCATAATCAGAAAAAAAAAGCCCTCCCCCACTCGAAATACAATGGTCCCTCGTCACACTACAACCACTATGAACAAGAACAGGAGTCGATGTAAGCCACGCTTCCATAACAACTATTGAAAAACTCTCATTCAAAGACGGCTGACAAAATAAAAGCGAAGCGGCATAAGCATCATATTTATCCTGTTGGGAAACGAATCCTATGTCAAGAATGTCGTCTCTCTTTCCATGTAAGATCTCTTTATCTTCTGGTCCGATAAGGACAACCTTCAGCCCGTTGGAGTTCTTTTGTCTGTAGCGCAAGAAATAATCTATAAAAAGAGGCACATTCTTGGTAGAATCCTTTCTCCCTACATACAATATGAATGGGCCTGTAATTCCGTATTTTTTTCTAAACCTTAGACCATCAAAGGAAATCTCTGAATCAACGCCTATACCCGCCAGATGGCAGCTAACATCCTTTGTGTCATAGAGTTTTTTTGTAAGATTCAATTCAGATCTTGAATTAAACACCAGAGCACCTGATCTTTCAAACATTTCCTTGTATATTCTCATATATGCGTATGGCTCATCATGCAGGCAGGGAATCAGAATGGTCTTTTCAGGACATATTCTTGAACCATAGTAGCTCGTTCCGAACATATAAGGAATGAAAACAAAAAAATCATAAAGCGTTTTATTATTGTTTATATAATCGTACAGATGGGGGCTGTTTATCATCTGTTCAATAAATGTCTTTTCCTCCTTCGGAGAAACTGGCGAAGAAAGTCTATCAGACGAGGACAGCCCCCTTGCTTTGTAATTCATCAATTTTAAATTTATAGCGTCAAAAGCCTTAGAATTGCGTTTCTTGACCAAAAACCTTCTAACAGTCAAGCCTTCAATTTCATAAACCTTCTCCTCATGAAAATTACTACTCCAATCACTATGGAAATCTTTTACGCAGGTAGTCAGTATTTCCACCTCAACGCCTGCTTTCTTTAAATTGAGCGCAGTTCTTCTGCATTCCAATTCCGCGCCACCCGGAATATCCTTTCCATACCAGGGAATTACAAAGGCTACCTTCATTTCCTTGACTCCTTAGATTCATATCTTGAGGTCAACCTCAACTCTCAAGGTAAGAAGCATCTGTAACCCCTCATGGTGTCTATCTCCGATAACAGCATAATCCATAGGGCCATAAAAATATTACGAATAGTAAGCGGCTTCATACCTTGTACCCCAAAACTGCATAGTCTCTTGCACATGTGAGGAGATTATTCAATCGGCCTGCCAATTGCGGCGCCTCATCCTCCGGCAATCGATCAAAATCTTCCGGTGGATTCAGGTATAATATTTCCGATCTTGAAAAACCACGATACTCCAGCAGGAATTTCTGCGATAGCGGATGTAGTGGCCGAATATGCGTTGGGTCCTGGTAAAAATCGCAGGCACCGACCAAAAGATTCTGTGGATTCGGGGTTTCAAAAGTAACCATTCCGCCTGGCTTAAGGACCCGCATAGCTTCATCCAAAAGAGCTACCGTCACGTTTAACGGCAAATGTTCAATGATATGGAAACCCGTCACAACCCCCAGAGTCTGGTCCGGAATCCCTTGAAGAAACCTGATTACATCGGCTCGGACGACATCGAGACCCCGTTTTAAACACTCCTCAACCAGCACGGAGTTTAAATCCACGCCTTGTGCTTTAAACCCTTTCTCTTTTAGAAGCTCCAGCCATTCCCCCCGACCGCAACCTACGTCAAGAATAGGTAAATTTTCATTCCCAAATCCCGCCTTCTCAAGATACGGCAAATAAACGCTTTGTCTTTTTTTAATGTCTTCTCTTGTCCCCCTGAACTGATCTTCAAAAGACACGTACATTGCATTAAACATCTGGTCCTCTTCAGTCAGCATCGCCTTAATCTGCTCAGTGGAAATCGCCTCCGGCAATCTCTTTCGGGCTTCTTCAAGGAGGAACATCAGCCGTCTCTGCTGGTCAAGGATGTTCAATTTATGGTCCCTTGTTTGTCGGAGGATCTCACGGATCTGACCAGTGATATCTTCAATCACGTCCTTGCCCGCCTTGTTCTCAAGGGTCGCATCAACGCCCTCTTTCAAATCAGCCAATTCTGATCGGTCAACCTTTTTATCGAGGGTCGCATCAACTCTTTCTTTCAAGTCAGCCAATTCTGATCGGTCAACCTTTTTCTCGAGGGTCGCATCAACTCTTTCTTTCAAATCAACCAGTTCTGACCGATCGATCTTACTATTTATGACAGGGTCCAAAACCCCAAGAGCTTGGATGATTTCTCCCATTTTGGTCTGCACCACAGCAAGGTCATTGCGTTTGAACTCCAACTGTGTGGTTGTAAACTCTTCGAAAACCTGCATGTTATGTAAAATCGACGGCAAATTGCCAATACCGGATACAAGACGGGAAAAATATCCCAGCACTGGAATTCCAAACGAGGATTGCACGAGGAAATTCCAAAACAACCCTTTTACCCTTGTTTTCTTCACCCGACCCTCGGACGCATAACGCAGCCTGCCCAGGATCTCGGCCTTGGTCATCTTTCCGGAACGAAGATTTTCCGTGAAATAATCAAGACCTCCTGAATCGGGTCCACGCCTCAGGATACCGCGGTAGGCGGCCATCACAAAATTCCGATCCCGCAATTTCAAAAAATCATTGATATGATAATGGTCTTTGATTTCGAAGTTATCCGAATCCAAGCTGGAAAAAGCTTCAGACAAATTGATTTTTGCTTCCAGGCTGGAGGGGAGGTGCGAGTTTTGGGAAATTGATCCGGAAGGCATTTTGGCCTTCTCTTTTCTTTGCTTCACCTCAGCCCTAATCTTCTCCATCAACTCTTCTACGTTTATATCCGGGATACTGGTTTCTATCATTATAAAGCAACCTCAATGCAAAAGGGTCAAATATCCTCTTAACTCAGAGATACAGTGATTTTCAATTTATCAACACCTTTTCCGAATTCACACTGTTTACGGGTCCGGGTTAATGGTTATCTTTGTGGTTTGTTTGTGGTTTCCAATACCTCTTGCGCAAAAACTTCAATCAGATCTAAAATACCCAGGGATTGGACCCGGAAAAACCTGGGGTTTCACTGCCTATATGAATGTGATGAGGAACATCCGGTAAATCAGGAAGTTGTTAAATTTTATACACATCAATTTGTTGATCGTACGCTGAATAATATCCTCTGATACCCGAATCGACAAAGCGACTCAAGAACTTGAAGCTTTTCTAAGGTAGCAACAGGAACTTCCATAACCTTGTCCTCTTCACGAATCATTTGAAATCAATTGATTTCAAGCTGCACTTGAGGTTTCAGTCTCGAAAACCCGATAAACCTGAAATCATTTCCCTCAATCACTTCAAATATCTTGATGACATCCACCCATTGATAACATTCCCCCACATGCGTATCATCCCGATGAACAGCCGGATTCAAGGTATATTTGCCGGAACCTAGATTGAATTCATCTATAATATATCTTACGTTGCAATGCTCACCCGCTTTGAGGCTGATGGGTACGTTTAGATGATAGGTATTCGTCCCAAAAATATCCTGCCCGAACCGGTCCCGAATCAACATTCCGACGGTTATATCATCCACAGCTTCATTTGCTTTAAGTTCGATTTCAACCGTGCATTTTTCACCGGAAACGAAAACGTCGGTGTTCTGCCCCTTTTTATTCAACATTTTGGCGCCGACAATTTCCACTTTCAAGTTTCCGTAACTCTTTTCCGCATCCTTACTGTCGCTGAGGTGTACCTCTTCGCCTTTGCCCTTTTTTGCCAAAAGAAAGTTATAGGTATTGATGACCTTATCCGGGTCCCCTTCTTCTATCTTTGAGCCTTGATCCAAAAGCAGCGCCCTGTCGCAGAGAATTTTGACGGCATTCATATCATGGGAAACAAAAATAATCGATCCACCGTTATGTTTAAACTCCTTAATTTTGCGCATGCATTTCTGCTGAAAGTAGGCATCCCCCACGGACAACGCTTCATCCACCACAAAGGCCTTTGGATCCGCATGAATCGCGACTGAAAACGCCAACCGCATAACCATGCCTGAAGAGTAAACCTTGATGGGTTCATGAATAAAATTCCCCAGCTCACTGAAGGCGATAATGGCGTCAAGCCTTTCATTGATTTCCTTTTTCGATACCCCCAGCAGGGTTCCGTTCAGAAAAATATTCTGAATACCCGTAAACTCCGCATTAAAGCCCGTACCAAGCTCCAAAATGCCGGTGATCCTACCACCCACATCAATGCCTCCGGAATCTGGAAGAAGGACCCCCGTCAGGATCTTTAACAGTGTGGATTTCCCGGCGCCGTTTTGTCCCACAACCCCCAGGGATTGGCCTTCTTCCACCTGAAAGCTGACGCCTTTAAGGGCAAAAAAATTTCGGTGCATCGTTCGACGGAAGAAAATCTCCTTAAGCCGATCCGCGGGGTTGTGGTAAAGTTTAAATTCTTTTGTAATATGATCCACTTTAATCATCGGCTAATCCTGACCATCAACCTGCGGGACATCTTTGATTGCAGAGGGTATAATGGTGGGCCTCCTGGTACACGTGAAATCCATTGCATTCGGGGCGCCGCCACAAACTCCGTTCATATAACAAGCAGCAGATGAAATGCAATCCAAAACTTGACAACGCTTTACCCCAGTTTGGGATATATCAGGAAGACGCCGATCAGATATGCACAGTTATAAAACATCATTAGATAAACTTTAATATGATTTAGGATCTTTATCCAGGAAAGATAGCCGATCCCACAAAAAAGTCCGGTCCAGAGGAGCAGGAAAAGGACTTGAATCATAAGAAATCCCTCACATCTTTTTCCAGGAAGCGAAATAGCAGATAAGAAGCGATCAGAACAAAATGGGAAATTACAGTTAAAATTATCATAGATGATATGGCAGGATAATCTTGAAATACAAAGATCCTGTGATACGATTCAGTGATAATGAAAGCCGGGCTCAAAACCACAATTTTTTTCATAAAATCCGGAAGAATACCGCTGACATAGACGATTGGGGTGAACCAGAACCACAATTGAAGAATGATCCCCACCACTTCTTTTAAATCCCGCACAAAAACAGTTAAGGTCGCCGAAAACAACCCCAGACCAAAGGCAAGGATCTGCTGAAGGTAGAAAATAAAAGGGAAAAGGAGTAATTTCAGGCTGAATTCATATCCCGTGATCAGCAGAAAGGCGAAAAAGAACACATTTGTAATCACAAAGGTTATGCTTTCCGATAAATTAATAAAAATCAACAGCGAAGGCAAGGATAGATCAATTTTGGATATAATATTTTTTTTATCCAGGAAAACAGTAGCCGATCTGGAAATGGAATTGGAAAAAGCGGTCCACGGGATAAGGCCCACCGACAGATAGACGCTGTAGGCGTAGATATCCGAATTTCCCGGCAGCCGCCCTCCCATGAATTTTCCGAATATCACAATGTAGATAAACAGATTGACCAGCGGCCAGATAAAAGCCCACACCGATCCAAGTGCCGAGCCCGCAAACCGTTCGGAAAAATCCCTTTTGGTCAGGTCCCAGATTAAATTAACGCTCAGTGCCGCCATGCCAAATACTCACATACCTTCGATCAGATTATCTATTTTATCTTCAAGCCGATGAAACCTATGAGTCCTATCGGCATTTCCCTCACGGAACAGCAACCGCCACCCCTAGGTCCCTCCCATCCGCCGAAACCCCCATCCGCTTCGGATTCCACGTACGACTCACCTCATAAGTAACAATTCTTTTCCCTTTCAACTCCTCCATCCCAAACGCCACCCGCTTCCACTCATAATCCGTAAACTCAAAAGACCTCACCAAATCGCCATCTACCAGTATCCTCACCAACACCGGCTCTTTCGCGATATCCGGATGCGCACACATCAAAAAAACCACCTTTTCACCCATTCGAATCATCCCATCTTTATGGCCCATGGCGTCATCCTTTTTGTTCTTTTCCACAGACTGTTCACTGCCTCCTACCCACTGATCACTGATTCCCACGCTTGCGCGCCCCATGGTCCATCGAAAGCGCTTCTCATCTTTTCCATTCTGCGTCATGCGCGCTACACTTCGCACATCTACCTTCTCCCACCCATAAAACCCAACGCCATCCTTTGGCAACCGCTCAAGAAACCGGGGTTCACTCACCGCCACACCCAAATCACGCACATCCGCGCTGATACCCATCTTTTTGGGATTCCAGGTCCTCGACACCTCAAACAAAAAAGAGTGCTTACCAGTACTCTCTTTCCCTATATAATACCACCTCAGGGCGCTCCCCGCAGCCCCAAAGACAATCTCATCAATCCGCTCCCCATCCAATAATACGATCACAGAAACCGGTTCCCCGTCAACGCCAGGCGTATGACATTGCACATCAAAAGCCACAACCCCACTGCTCACTACCTCATGACCGTCCACCACAACCTCTGCTTTCCTTCCGCTCCAGCGATAATATCCTTCTGGAAATTTCTCCCGGGGATAAAAACCATAATATTTTGGCCAATTCTGATCTTTCGCATAGACCACCAGGCCGAACTTATCCGCCAAGCCCTGAAATCCCCGATCGTTAAAGTAAACTATTCCGCTGAATAGAACCAGAAATATCATCGCCTTCATTACCAAACCGCTCATACACCGCAGCCTTTCCGGCAGAACCTTAACGTCGATGGTCAAGGCATATCCCAGGTTCAAAAAAATCAGGGACCAAATCATGGGAATATACTGCATGCTCTGAAATATACCGTAAATATGGAAACTGATAATCGAAATTATGACGGGAATATTCAAAAGCCGCTTATTCCTTATCAGGTCCATAATGAGGATCATCAAGGTATATCCGACGATCAGCAGCCACAGAAAGAGTCCGGCAATCCCACCGTTTACGAGTAGTTGGACAAAGATATTGTGGGGGGTATCCAGCACCCGGGCACGGTTATGGCGCTTATAAAACGCGACACCAGATTCCGGAATGTCGGACAGGATTCGGTCATGCAGGCAGAAAGATTCATACCCCAAACCGAAAACAGGACTCTCCCTCCAAACATTGACTCCCTGGCGCCACGTATCGATTCGACTTTGGGAATCCACCAGACGCCCCGCCTGCTTTTTTATAAACCGCATCGTCGTTATCGTATCTTTTTGCGTCCCAACAGCGCCGGCCTTACCTTTCAAATGTTCTGAAACCGGTATCAAAACCTGAAATATCAACAAAAAACTTAAAACGATGGTAACCGGAACCGAAACGCCCACCTTAATCAAATCTCTCCAACCAAAATGGAACGACTCAAACTTTCCATCTTTAAAAAAATATATAAATACCCAGCAAACGAAGAGAATCACGGGATAGGAGACCCACCCTGCCCTGGCGCCTGCCAGAATCAGGGCTGTTTCACAGACCACAAGGCTCCCAAACAACACTATTTTCCACCAAATCCCCTGAATCTTACTCATAAATCCGATTAACGCAAAAGGCACGACGGTCAGGATGAACTCCGCAAGCCACCCCCTGTTCGGAAACATGGACTGAAGAACGCCTGTTATAGATGCCGGCCGATACCACCTCAGAGAAACAATCCCATAATAATCCAGCAAACCCAGGAATGCGCAGAAAACAGCCCCCACAAAAAGACCTGAAAAAAGGATTTTGATGGCATTACGAGCCGTTGCCATGCCGGCCAGGCAGAGCATAAGGGAAGCAAAAAGGAAGAGTCTGTTGATCCCTCCCAGAGAATAAAGTAACGTATCAGGCGTCGCATGGGCCATGTGAGAAAAAGAAGCCGCCGGACCAAAGAACCGAAAATCTTTTACCATATGCCCTAAGGGCAACAACATCAGCGAAAACAGGGAAAGGGTAAGATAGCAGACAAGCAATCCAAGCAACTGCCGGTTGATGCTCACCGCCTCTTTTTTTCTAAAATTGACAAAAAACACCGTGATCGCCACAAACACCACAATCGTCTCAAACACCTGACTCTGGATATCATAGGGGCGAAATCCAAAAAGAAAAAAAGACACGCCAAAAAAAAATAGAAAGGGACTCAACAATTTCGGGAACACCATGACAACGACGGAACACAGTCCCAAAAAAATGAACAACCCCTCCGTAAACCGGCTGTAACCAAAAACCGTTCCGAACCGATACCAGAGATTCAGCCCCCAAAATAACAGCATAACGCAGCCAGCCACAATCCACACCACGGTATCCTTTTCGATCCGCCCTGATTCTCTAAAATTTAGTATTCCGGAAAATTTCATCATTTCACAATATGAACCCTTTACACTGCTTGTCACGTTGTTTTCCCACCTGTTGAACAAAAAAAAAGAGCAGCACAGGTAAACCCATACGGCTCTAATATAGGACACCCCAATCTCAATTTTCAAATGGTTTCATCCAAAATCCAATAAAAGACGGACACAAAACCCCAACGCCGGTAATTTCCCCCCCTATATTCAATGGTTTTTGGGCTATATCACCTTATTTCCACTTCACCTTTCGATAAATCTGATGGGTCCTGATTTTGTCCTTATATTGTAAAACAAATGCGAGCATTCGAACCAGCACTTCATCCGTCAAGGGAGTCGGTTCCAGCCCCAGGGCCGGCAAACCGGTGTGCCTGGGATTGTAGTAGTGATCTTCCGCTTCCCTGCGGGGGTTTTCAACGGATTTGATTTCAACCTTCAACCCAAGCCCGTCTCCCGCCCCACGGACTTTTTCCGCCAGTTCATTTACGGAAAAGGTTTCGGTAAACTGGTTGAAAATTCTCAACTCACCGGGGACCGCGGGTTGTTCAAGGGAAAGGCGAACACAGTTCAAGGTATCCTTAATATTGAGATAGCCGCGCGTCTGCCCCCCCCTGCCATAAACGGTCAAGGGATAACCCACCGCGGCCTGCGCGACAAACCGGTTGAGTACGGTGCCGAAAAGTTCATCATAATTGAAAAACGGCAACAGTCTTTCATCTTCGGCTTCATCGGTGAAGAGCCCATAAACCGGGCCCTGCATCAGATCCGTCACGGCCAGATCCCACATGCGCACATAAAACCATAATAAATCCGTATCCATAATCTTTGTGGTATGGTACAGGCTTCCGGCCTGGCGAGGGTACAGGAATTTTTCACTCCGGCCGTTATGTTTCACCTGCAACCACCCCTCTTCGATATCGATATTGGGCGTGCCGTATTCCCCCATGGTCCCGATTTTGACGATCTGGGATTTCGGGCAGAACTCCTTGACCGCAAAAATAATATTGGCGGTAACCATGAGATTATTCTGAAGGGTCATGGTGGCGGCGCGACGGTTCAGCATTGAATATGGCGCCGAGGGCTGCTCGGCATAGTGAACAATGGCGTCAGGATTTACTTTGGCAAAAATCTCAGCGACGAAACTCCAATCCATCAGATCCCCGATCAACACGTCAATGTGCTTTCCGGAAACGGACTCCCAGTAACGGGTCCGTTCGTGCAAATTGGGAACTTCAAACAGTGGCTCCACATCCTCATCCCGACAAACCCGCCGCCTGATATAATTATCGACAACTGTGACATCATGCCCCTTTTCGCTCAAGTGCATGGCCGTAGGCCACCCTAAGTAGCCATCACCACCAAGTATTAGAATCTTCACCTGTACGTCCTTTCATCAAATATAATGCGTCTCATGGATTTCTCACGCTATCATCTTGAATCAAGGGGATCATATTCAGGAACAATTTTTTTTAGCTCGTCTCGAATTCCATCCCCATTTCCGGCCTTGGCAAAATTCACCAGCCGTTTGATATTCTTTCGCATCTCCTTCACCGTCATTCGGTTCTCACCACGCAAAACCATAATTTCTTCATGACTGGTCTCCTTGATGCCTTCACCTTCGATAATCAGCTCCTCAATGAGCTTTTCACCGGGGCGGAGTCCGATTTCCCGAATTTCAATCTCCTTTTCAGGCTCATAGCCGGATAATCGAATCAGATCACGAGCCATGTCGGCAATACGAATGGGGGTGCCCATTTTCAGGATGAAAATTTCGCCGCCGTTTCCAATGGCGCCGGCCTGCAGAATCAACCGGGATGCTTCGGGAATGGTCATGAAATACCGCATTACGTCCCGATGGGTCAGGGTCACCGGCCCCCCCCTTTCGATCTGTTTTCTAAAAAGGGGTACCACACTGCCCACACTATAGATCACATTCCCAAACCGAACACACATATTGCGCGCACCCAATTCCGCCGCGTATGTTTGTGCCAGTAATTCACCCACCCGTTTGGATGCCCCCATGACGTTGGTGGGACGAACCGCCTTGTCCGTGGAAACCACCACGCATCGCTCAACACCATTTCGGGCACACAACTCCAGAAGGCATTGGGTCCCCACAATATTGTTCAGCACCGCCTCCCATGGATGAAGCTCCATCATCGGCACATGCTTATATGCCGCGGCATGAAAAACCACCTCCGGGTTTTCCCGTTCAAAAAGGCGGTTCATCACATGCCAGTCCTGAACCGGGCACAAAACGGGGACGATCGCCATGTTCGGCAATCTGGCCTTGAAATCCATCTCCATATCGTAGAGTCCCGACTCATTGATGTCCACAATAACCAACTTTCCCGGTTCGAAACGACTGATCTGTCGGCACAATTCCGAACCGATAGAGCCGACCCCTCCAGTTACCATAACACGTTTACCGGTCAAATATCCGCCGATCTGCGCCAAATTCAGTTGAATCTGACGTCTTCCCAGCAAATCTTCATAGCGAACCTTTCGAATGGACTGTACCGACACCTTTCCTTCGATTAATTCGCCCACACCGGG
Source organism: Desulfatiglandales bacterium (assembly GCA_963664475.2). GTDB lineage: Bacteria > Desulfobacterota > DSM-4660 > Desulfatiglandales > Desulfatiglandaceae > NaphS2. The sequence continues at coordinate 790,415 of CAXXXE010000007.1, read as the reverse complement.
GACTGTCTTGCATGGCAACCCGGTTGCCTCACAGGCGCCCACAATCCGCCGCATCTCCGTTGCTGAAGCCGTGGATATGGCAATAATAATTTCATCGACCGTTTCCTCCTCCACGATCTTCTTTATCTCGGCTGTCGAACCCAGAACAGAGACCCCGTGGATGGTCTTATTCCGCTTGTGTCCGGCATCATCAATAAATCCTGCCACATCATACTTGATGCCCGGATTATCCTTGATCTCCCGGATCAGCTTTTCACCCGCATCCCCGGCGCCCACAATCAATACCCTCTTTTCATCCGTGGGTTTTTTTTTGAAAAACGGAAACCGGTATTTTTCGTGACGCGAACTTAACAGAAGTCGTATCCCGACGCGCGCTCCCGAAACAAATAAGAACGTCAACAACAGATCCATGACAAATATACTGCGTGGAAATCCCACAAACCTCACTTTGAGAACCAGTATAAAGACGATAATCCCCGAACTGATAACACATGCCTTAATCAGGTTCTCGAGATCATAGACCCCCGTGTACCGCCACATCCCCTTGTACAAGCCGAAAAAATAAAAACAAGCCAATTTCAACGGAACAATCCAGACCACCGTATGCCGCCATCTGGCAAATTCCGCGGCCGGTACATCCCCGTCAAATCGGAGATAGTACCCCAGCAGATAGGCCCCTGCGACCAGAATCGCGTCCACCACCAGCACAACCCAGAAATTCGGTCTTCTCAGTATTCTAAACATCCCGTCTTTTCTCAGACCCCTGCCTCATCAAAAGATCAGTTTTTCTCTACCAGTGTGCCGAAAAAACCCGTCCTGCCTATCTTTCCCAATGTAGCCAGAATAATGCTTAAATCCAGCAAAAAACTTTTTTCCCGTACATACCGCCGATACATCTCCAACTTGTGCGGCATCACCACCTCCATATATGCCTTTGCCACATCGCTCGCCTTTGCCAGAACTGCCTGTTCATCATGGTAGTACAAGGTTGCATAATCCGTTATCCCCGGCTTCACTGAAAGAACCATCTCCCGATCTTCCGCGGACCATTTGCTCACGTAATAAGGGACTTCCGGTCGTGGGCCCACCACACTCATATTCCCGATAAACACATTAAGAAGCTGAGGCAATTCATCCAGCTTTGTTTGCCTCAAGATTCGACCCACCCTGGTAATGCGAGGATCATGGCCGGCCGTCACCTGGGCCCCCAGTTTCTCGGCATCCACCACCATACTCCTGAACTTGTAAAGCTTGAACAACCGTCCATGCCTGCCTACCCGCGCCTGCCTGAAAAACGCCGCTCCCCCATCACGGGCAATCACCAGGCAAATCACAGTAAAAACAGGGATTAACGCCATCAATCCCAGCAAAGAGGAAACCAGATCAAAAAGACGTTTGATCATCTGATTCACGCTCCAAATGGTGAATTTTCACGACAAAAAAACATCTGCCACTCCCGGACGTCATCCTTGCGGTTAATAGCATATTTCTACAGCGTCAAGACAGAATCTGTATTATGTTATCCAGTACATATTCTAGCTGAAAATCCGTCATGGCGGAAAACATGGGGATGCTGACGCACCTTTCAAACACCCACTCGGCGTGAGGAAACATCTCATCCTTCAGGTTAAATGTTTCCTTGTAATAGCGCATCCGATGAAGGGGTTTATAATGGACGCTGGTACCGATATTCCTGTTCGTCATTTCGGCGATGAACCGGTCTCTTCCAATACCGTGTATTGTTTTGTCACCGTCGACCAGAACGTTATAAATATACCATGAATGATCTTCCATAGGACAATGAATTCGGGGCAGCGTCAACCCGGGGATATGACTGAGGGCCTCATAATACGCTTTAGCGATACGCTCACGCTTTTCACGAAAAAGTTTCACCTTTTTCAACTGGTGAATTCCAAGCGCCGCGTTGATATCGGGCATGTTGTATTTAAACCCGGGCGCAACAACATCGTATTCCCAGGAAGCCCCGGTGGAAAACCGATCCCATACATCCCTGTTGATCCCATGAAGCCGCATGGTTTTCACCCGGTTTGCAATTTCCGGTTCATTGGTGCAGAGCATACCCCCTTCACCCGTCGTCATGGTTTTGTTTGCATAAAAACTGAAACAGGTCACATCTCCAAAATTGCCCACCAGCACATTCTTGTACCGGGTCGGCAAAGCATGCGCAGCATCCTCCATAACGGCAAGGCCGTATTTTCGAGCAAAGCTCAAAATGGCATCCATTTCACAGGGATGCCCTCCGAAATGAACCGGAATGACCGCTTTCAGATCCTCAGGGTCCCGCCCATGGGCTTGGAGGCTTTTTTCAATCTGATCCAGCGTAATGCAGAAGGTTTCCGGATCGCAATCCACAAATATGGGATCAGCCCTCAGGTAACGGACGATTTCCGCGGTGGCCGTAAAGGTCAGCGTGGGGACTAAAACAGGGTCTCCTTCCCGAATACCGAGCGCCTCCAGGCCCAGATGAAGGGCCGCGGTCGCCGAATTCACGGCCAGGGCATATTTAACCCCCATAAAGGCCGCAAAATCATTCTCAAATTGCGCGCAACGAGAAGCCGTGGTAAGCCACCCGCTCCTTATGACATCCGCGACTTCCCTTATCTCATCCTCACCGCATTCCGGCATAGCAAAGGGAACTCTCATTTCCTTCCTTTTCATCTCAACTCCCTCCCGCTGCTACCCATTCGGCCAGAATCGATCCTTCGGTTTCCACACATCCGCTTCCGGTTCTTCCAGCAGTCTGTTTTTGTGCAAAAACTCAAGCAGTTCGGTTTTAGTCAGCGGCTTTTCATTTTCGGAATTGTAGGGATTGGTAACATGGTTGGAGACGATATCCGGGTAGGCATAGGGAATGTCGCGGTACAGGCAGGTAAAGGCGGGGGTCACCACAAAGTATCTCTGCAATTCAACGGACCGCCGCACCTCTTCGTGGTTCATGAGTTCTTCATACATTTTCTCGCCCGGTTTGGACCCGATATAGGTAATCCGGATATCTTCCGGCCTGAAACCGTATTTGGGTCCCAGCTCCCCTATCATCACTTCAGCCAAATCATGGATACGGATCACGGGCATCTTGGTCACAAACACTTCCCCCCCGCGGGCAAGACGCGCCGAATCAATCACCAGACGAACAGCCCCCTCGATACTCATGATAAACCGCGTCATCTCTTTTTCCGTAATGGTCAGGGGTCCGCCCTTTTTGATCTGCTCATGAAAAAGTGGAATGACCGATCCACGGGAGCCCAGCACATTGCCGAAACGGGTGGAGGCAAACACGGATTTTCCATCCCTGAGTTTGCTGTTGGCCGCCGTCATGAGCCGCTCGCCCATGAGTTTGGAGGTTCCCATGACGTTTGTAGGGTTCACCGCCTTGTCGCTGCTGGTGAAAATGATTGTTTTCACGTTGTTTTCCGATGCGGAGGTAATGATATTGTGTACCCCCAGGATGTTGGTCTGGACCGCTTCAAAGGGGGACCGTTCGCACAGAATCACATGTTTGAACGCGGCCGTGTGAAACAATACATCCACCTCCTTTAAGATCCGGCCCAACTTGTCTCCATCCCGCACATCGGCCATGAAAAACCGGGCGTTGGGTTTGTGCTGAAACCGCTGCTCCAGAAAAAAAAGCTCGCTTTCATTGTTGTCAATACCGATCAGCTCGCTCAACTCCGGCACGTCCAGCAATTGCCGAACCAGTTCACGGCCGACGGTCCCGCAAGCCCCGGTCACGAGGACTCTTTTGTTTCTAAAAAAATTATTCATTAATATAGCTCCATTGGATTATTTTATCGGAGAAGACAAAATAGATGCGTACGCAGAAAGGGGATACAGCGCTCCAACAGTTGGCACAGCAGCGGCGATACCGGCGCTATCCTTCTGGCAATGGGAGGCGCCAGAGTCAACGAACGGACTCTTAGGGATCGGCCCGGAAAAAGCCTTCTGATTTCATAGGTTCGTATACCCACAGTATCCCTATTCCGGGGATCACTGATCCGGTAGTCATAGATTAGAATCCTTCCACCAGGCCGCAACACTCGGACCATCTCCTCTGCCAGGCTTTTTCGATGCTCAGTATCCACAATAGAAGAAAACACGGTATGGGCGGAAATGAGATCCATGCTGGAATCTGGAAACGGGAGTTCGTAACCGCTGGCAACCTGAAAATCAATCCCACTAGAAAGACATCGCGCATTGTCAATGCGGTCCTGAAGCAGATCAATCCCGTGCAGTCGATTAGCGGAAGCCCCCCATTCCAATAATTTGCGCAACCATCCACCAACGCCGCAGCCAACATCCAGCATCTCGAGCTGAGAGAGTTCGGTCAGTCCATCAGTTCTTAACAGAAATGCCGCCGCTTCTTGAAAACGGTACTGGTTCAACAAAACTTCGTCCCGATGCCACCTATATAACGACGGCTTTCCGGAATGATCCCTGCCTGCGTAGACGGACCGGATGCGCGTTTCTTCCTGTTCATACTCAGTGAGCATGAGGTTTCATCACTTCCTTCATTATGGCACAGCCCCTCTCCGGGCTGATATTGTTTTCGTACCATTTTCGGGCTGATTTGCCCATGTCTCGTCTGAGAGCAGGGTCTTTTATGAGTCGTCTAACAGCCTCCGAAAGGGCCTTGTCGTCTCCTGAAGGAACGGCTATTCCGCCTTTGGTTTGGTGCAACAACCTCACAGTATCACCCTGTCCGGAAAAAATCATCGGCTTCCCCAAACCATGATAATCAAATGTTTTACTCGTAAGCGTATGTGAAAAATGTGGCCCCTTCGGCAAAGGCTGGATACAAATATGCATCTTCTTCATCAAAACCCGCGCCTCTCTCCTGGGAACCGCCGAAAAAAACACCACATTGTCAAGCGCTTTCTCCCGACAAAAATCCATATAACGATCCCGCATCTCGCCGCTTCCTACAATGACAAATTCCAGTTCTTCCAGATCCTTTAGAAGCTCTGCCGCACGCAACAGGGTGAAAATATCATTGGCTTTGCCCAACCCTCCCACATAACCTGCGAAAAAGCGCTTCTTGGGGAATTTCAGCCGCAGTTCGATACCCTGACCCGTCCACTCAGGGCCAATATCTTCATCCACAAAAACATCGGCGTTATAAAGGAGATGCACCTTTTCTGAAGGCATCCCGTAGATCAAAAGCTGATCCCTAATTCCCGGGGTGGCGGCAAGAACTCCCCCGGCTTGACGCCGGAAGAACTGCTGAACCTGAAAAATGAGATCGGCCAGCGCTCCTTTTTTAATCACGCCAAGCGCAATGGCCGTTTCAGGGTACAGGTCTCTTTCGTCCATGACCATTGGTGCTTTCTTAATAAGAGAAACCAGATAGACCATGGGCATCATAAAGATGGGGTCTGTTCCCGCAAAAACGCGATCCATTTTTTGGGTCTTTAAAATAGAAACCAGTCCCGCTAAAAACGTATAAGCCACATAATTGTAGATGCGCCTGAATACGGACCGACGGTGATCCTTCGGAGCCCATGTTCGGAAAATCCGAATACCGTCAATCGTCTCTTCGGTACACCATGCCGGATAGGGCCGGATGTCTTCGCCTGTCATATACTGGACCCCGGAAGTCACAACGGTCACACGATAACCGGCTTTGGCCATCAGCCTCGCCTCCATCCATGGACGAAACGCACCAGGTTCGTTTCCCAGGGGCAGGTGATAGGTCAGAAAAAGAACATGTTTTTTTTTCAACCTACGGCCTCGCGTCCTGTACACCCTCAACGATTCGTTCCACATCGGTCGGAGTCAACCCGTGATGCACCGGCAATGCCAGGATGTTCAGTGCCAGATATTCCGTATGGGGAAGAGTCGCCTTCCCGTAAGCATCTTCAAAAACCGGCTGCTGATGCAGACCACGGGGATAATGAACGCCGGTAGCAATGCCCTTCTGCTTGAGACTTTCCGCCAGTTGATCCCGGTCGCATCCAAAAGCATCCCTGTCCACCACCATACAATACTGGTGCCACGCATGTTCTCCGCCGGGCGTAAGCTTCTGAATCTGAATTCCCGGAACATCCGCCAGACCACTGTTCAAGATATCCGCGTTTCGTCTGCGAACGGCCACCATATCATCAAGCCGTTTCATCTGCTCCCTTCCGATGGCAGCCTCTACATCGGTCATACGGTAATTCAATCCCATCATGGTATGCAGATATTTCCCTGTTTGACCATGTGACCTCATAAACCGGAGCTTATCGGCAAAATCACCGTTGTTTGTACAGGTTATACCTCCCTCGCCCACAAACATGTTCTTTGATGGATAGAAGGAATAGCAGACAAAATCATCAAAGGAACCCACATCCCGCCCCTTGAAGCCAGCCCCATGGGCCTGGGCGGCATCCCAGACAATGCTCAGGTTGTTTTTTTGTGCAAAAGCCTTTACCGCATCCACATCACAGGGATTTCCGAAAAGATGGACCGGGGCGATTGCCCGCGTTTTCGGAGTCAGTCGGGATTCCGCATCTTCCAGATCAATCAGAAAAGTTTCCGGGTCGATGTCGCAAAGCACCGGCTTTCCACCAGTCATGCTGACCATACTCCCGGTTGCAATAAAAGTAAAGGAAGGCACCAGCACCTCATCTCCAGGCGCCAGAAAAGCCAGATAGGCCAAATGCAGGGCAGCAGACCCGTTTGCGGATGTGACGGCATACGTTGCCCCAACCTTGTCCGCAAACTCCCTCTCAAATCCATCGGATTCCTTCCCCTGTCTGAGAGCGCCGGAACGTAGCACCCGCACCGCCGCTTCAATTTCGTTCTCCAACAGTTTAATTTCAGCCATACTAATATTTGTCATTAAATTCAAATCCTCCAATTCTACTATGGGCTAGGGTTTAAACCCTTTCATCCGCAAATCCGCCTGGTTCTTGATTTCAACCATGTTTTTCACCAGTGCCACAGAATCAGCCACAGTATTTCGATCCGGCATCTCCCGGTTCAATATGCACTGCACAAAATTAAGCATCTGAATGTCGAGCACATTTCGCCTGCCGTAGTTCAGTTCTGTTTTCCCTGCGGCAAAACCGCCGCCAGCTTCCTTTAAAAACATATACGAGGGCATATCCGGCTGAATGGACCCCATAAATGTGCCCTTTTCCGTCTGCACTTCCACATACTGAATAAAGGCCGGGGTAATCAGGTCCGCCTGGCACAAAATCTCTATGCCGTCATTTCCCCGGCAGCGTAAAAACACGTAGTCTTCAGCATCAACGGATATCCTTTTCCCTTCGATTACCCTTTCCGGGGAACGTAAATCGCAGGAAATCACTTCTATTTCCTTCAAAGGTCCAAAATACCAGTTGGCCAAGTCCACCATGTGAACCAGCATCTCATTGATAGCGCCCCCGCCTGTGGACTTCTGATGCTTCCAAGCCTTGTGCTCCCCACGACCGCCCAACCGGAGAAAAACGCTTAAAGGTTTCCCCATCACAAGACTATCGCCATTGATCGCCTGCTTGCAAAAAATCCGGTAGCCCTCTTCAAAAACGGGAACATACCTGTAAACATAGCCTATCACAACAATTTGAGTAGAGTGGGCCGTGCAGTCCTGTAAATGTACGACCTCTTCCACACTCTCACAGAGCGGCTTTTCGCAAAGAACATCTTTCCCCGAATTGACAGCCCTTTCGATCAGTGGCACATGGGTTTGGGTCGGCGTGCAGATGACGACAGCCTGGACGGATGGATCCGCGATAATTTCATCCGGATGTTCGACCCAGGAAGAGAGGGTCTTCTCTGCAAGTTTCCGCCCAAACTCCGGTTCAATATCGCTCAATACGGTTTCCACACCACGTAGTTTTTTTAGGCATGAGATGTGTTTTTCAGCCTGTTTCCCACACCCGATGATGCCGATCTTCAAGTTATTCATTCAGATATTTCCTCCAGTTCTTTGCCATATTAAACTCCCTCAGTTTTTCCGGCAGAGGAAATATCTCCCCGGGGACCCCTTTCACAAAACTCATGCGCGGCACATCTTTTGTGACCACAGCCCCGGCCGCCACAAACGACCCCCTTCCGATGGTCACCCCCGGCACCACCACACTCCCCCCGCCCAGCGTAACCCCATCTTCAATAATAGGACCTTCGGGCTTATAGGCATCACGCATCTTCTGCGGATACCGATCATTGGTCAAAACCACCCCGGGACCGATGAATACCCGGGAACCAATACGAACATGGGTGGGGATGTAGCAATTCGTTTCAATCTTTACAAAATCCCCGATCGTCACATGGCCATCGATAACGGTATGGGTTCCAACAACAATATGATTTCCAAAAACCGTCTTTTCACGGATTACCACATGGTGGCCGGTCTGAAAATCATCCCCTGCTACCACGTCTGCATAGATGATGGTGCCTGAGCGAATACATACATTTTTCCCTAGGCGTGTTGCCCCACAACCAGATCTATATCGCATTCCCACCAAGCATCCAGGTTGAATCAGACAATCCTCACCGGACTCAAAAAAGTTCTCTTCCATGTTCATCCGAACTCCTTATCTTTTTGCAAGGAACCATTCGAACGTTGTTTCCAAACCTTGTCTAAGACTCCACTTCGGTTCAAATCCCAGTATTTTCTTAGCCTTGGAAATATCCGAATAATTTCTGCTGATTTCACCCTTTCTCTCGTCTTCGAAATGGATATCGACTTTTTTACCCAGATATTTCAGCGACAAATCGTTCAAAAGCTCAGCAACCTCACGAACAGTGTGTTCCCTGAAAGTAGCAATCTGAAATACCTGTCCACCAATGCCATTTTGCTCAAGAGAAAGCACAATACTGTTGACCAAATCATCAATGTAGATAAAATCCCTGGTTTGGGAGCCATCCCCATAAATCGTCAACGGCTCGCCTGTCATAATATTTCGAATGAATTTAGAGACCACACTCCCTTTGTGCATCGAACCAGGTCCGTAAACGTTGCCAAACCTCAAGCATACAGTTTCAAGATTAAATGAGCTATAATATGCATGACAGTATGCCTCGCCAGAAAGCTTGCTGGCGCCGTATGGCGAAAGTGGCCTGGCAACCATCTCTTCGTGGATTGGTGGGGTCTGTTCACCCAGTGGCGCGCCTGAAGAAGCAAGCGTAAAGCGCCTAGATTTATTCAGCCTTCCTGCCTCCAAATAATTCAATGTGCCCAAAGCATTCGAGTAGAAATCTTCAAGAGGATTCTCTATAGATGGAATCACCCCTGTAGCCGCAGCGAGATGTACAATCGCGTCACAGCCCAAACAAACTTGTTGAGCAAACCCCGGATCTCGGATATCCTCTACAAAAAGCTGTGGCTTTTTGCCCCAATTCAGCTCTTTGATGCCATGGGGCATTTCCTGTAACTCACAGATACCTAGGAGGTTTTTCTTATCTCCTTCCGAAAGATTATCTACAATGCGGAGCCGAACATCTTTTCTCAAACCCGTCAATTTTTTTATTAGATTAGGTCCAATAAACCCGCAGCCACCTGTAATGAGGATTTTCATCAACTTTCTCCACGTCTAAGAATTTTATCCACAATTGAAACATTTTCATTGATCAGAAAACGCCGAATTTTCTTCTGTCCCGCCAAACCCATTGCAGAGACAACAGCTCTATTGTTATCCGCCCACATCATAGTTTCAAGGATACTCGTTGCAGAATAGTCCTCGATGAACTTTACGTTGGACGGGAATAAATCTGGCAAGCTCCCTACCCTGGTTGCCAGTACCGGCATTCCTCGGGCAAAAGCTTCAACAACAACCCTCGGGGTTCCCTCTGTCCTTGAGGGGAGACACAGCAGATGATGCTTGTCATAGATCTTGAGCAATTGTTGGCTTTGCGCAACGTGTCCCAACAACGATACCCAATGGCCAATCCCCGCAGATTGAATCTGCTTCCTGAGAACCCCATCAAGAGAGCCAGACCCAACGATACTGAGTTTAAAAGGCCTACTCTCCGAATTGGCCACTGAGCAGGCCTTGATAAGATTAAAAACGTTTTTCTCTTTAGACAGCCTTCCAACAAAAAGGACCTTGAGTGGACCATTGTTTGGAATACCGGGCCTGGCATCGGTTCGAACGAAAGAATCATCAAGAAGAGGATATATCGAAAATACAGATCTATTTGCAAAACGATATTCAGCACCGAGTTGGTCTCCGAAGACAAAAACAATTGCTCTCTTTTCCCTGAGGAGTTGGCGGATCCTTGCTTTGAAAAGCTTGACCAGTGATGTAGCCCCCACGTTCAACAAGGACCCTTGATATATTGATTGAACTGTCTTTAGTGTATCACCACGAATGAAAAATGCGAAGCGCACGTTCCTTGGAACCAAGAATGACATCCAGAACAGGAAGGAATTGGGGCCTGGTCCGGCAATCGTAACGCGTGAATGACGCATGCATGAGCGCACCTCTTTTCGAAGGCGCACTGCATTCAAGAAAGATGCAACAGGTGCGCTCTTCATACTCCTATAGTAGCAAAGCTCCTGCGTTCCGGGTGGCAATTCAATTGCAATAAGTTCAGCAAGAGATACGCCGCATTTTTCACTCCTGCACGGGACCGAAAGTCGAAAGTTCTTATTTCTGCTGGCTAAAGCCGACAAGAAATCTATAAAGTTTCTATACTGCGAAAAATAGGAATCACCCCAACGCAAAACGGGAGTATTTGCGTAAAGAAAAAAAGTTGGACTGGAAGTGGGGTGTAAACTATCCTGAAATGAAGTCTTCATATCCTCCCCTACAACAATAGATAAGGTCTGAACCAAAATTGATTTTGCTCACATATTTGCGCTACAAAATTCAAAAAAAGCAAACAGGTGGAACTCAAATTTTTGCGCGGTAGCGTTAAGATCAATACCCGTGCCTAAAATTCATATAGCTTTCTAATACAGAATTCGATTCTTTGCGAATTAAGATGAAGAATCAGTCTTTTCAGAACCGGGGTGTCAGACTTCAGGTGTCACCATTCCTTGCCTGCAATTTCACATTTGGCATCTCATGAAGCATAACTTAATGGTATTACAATAAATAAATAGAACGCTTTCAAACATACACCCTGGCATCTGCTACCCGAACAAGTTCTTTCTGGGTCCAAATTAAAGTTCCGAACAATTGTCGGCATCTTAACTACCAACCGGTGAATTCCATTTTCTCGCGGGTATTGGGGTTAAGATAGGCTGGATAACTTATAAGATTACCCGCTGGTCCACGTTTCAATTTTTTCCAAATACTTTATCCAATGAGTTTGGAAAGGGTTTTACAGTCGCGTTTACTGAGAAGCTGATACGGATTTTGCCTACAAGGTGAATGCCAATTAGCATAATTGAGAAGTATGCCATTTTATGTGCAACCGGCACAACACCAACCTCAACACTTCGACCAAGCCAAGCGAATATGATACTGACAAAAACCAAATCGGTAGGCATGAGGTGCTTAGTTCGCACACAAACAATGAATACCATCTGCAGCAAAGCACCGTACATGAATATGAAAAAAAAGGCAAAATATGAAAAATTCATATACATTTCACCAACAAAACTGACCGGAACATTCGATGTCACGAATCCGCTGCTGATACCTACAGCCCCCCGAGACTCCTCATAAAGCCAGCAACTCAGATTCATGCCGAGATCCTCAATATGCCCGAATCCTGCCCCAGAAAAAAAATTATGTACGTCAGGAAAAGTCATAAAAATAAAATTCAGAATTGATGATTCTGCGAGAAATATACGATGGGTCAACACTTCATATAGCACAAGAAATGCATTGTCGCCTTGGTACCGCATAAATGAGATAAGGAAAAACAGAAAAAGCATAGTCCCAGATAAAACTAAAATCCTATAGAACTTAAATCTACACATAAAAAAAGAAGTAACAACAATACCCCATAGAACAAAATCCATTAAGAATATCCGGGCGCCATGCATGATCATCAGGTAAACGGTCACAAATCCCATAAAAATTCCGACCAAAAGTCGTTTCATTTTTTTATGCAAAATTAACTGCTGATACCCACCTACTATCAGCAACAGCACAAAAGCAGGCAAAACGTTCTTTAAGAACCCTAAGCGAAATCCAAGAGCATGAGAGAGCGAATAATATTCAATCTTTTTAGGGCCCAATAATCCCATCTGAATAAAATCATAGACCGTTATAGCGATACTGAAAACAACCACCAAATAAATAGACCCGGTTAAAAAAATTTGATTGGTTTTTTTTTGGATATACTCGTTCTTGAAACGCCAAACCTCATGTTTCGGATTGAATTTCAGGATGATGGATACCAACCATGCACCCAATACAAAAAGAAGCATGGCGAGTGTTACTTCGACCGGATAGCCGGTTCCACTAATAAAATCGTAAAAAGGGAACGAACCTTTATACAAGTCAAAAAAAAGAATTAAAGTACCGAAATAATAGAAAATTACGTACAGAGTGACAAATATAACGACAGGACTTATTATGAGGTATCGGCCCCCGGAGATCCTATAAACAATCTTGAGAGAGATTACTAGCCCACATAAGCACAAAAAGAGTATCGTTAAAGATTCATACAATTTATCGCCTTTCGTTTCTTGTCAGGATATTTTTAAGTGCCTTTCCGTGATTTGGTGCAAACGAAAAATAGCCGCGATTTCAGCAACTAATATTGAAAGCGCTATTCCTCTCGTACTTTTGAACAACATAGCTGGAATACCAATGACCAAAATAGTCGCCAAAGCAATACCGCCAGCCTGGGCTACATATTTTTGCAGGCCAGCTGCGGCCAAGGGTATGCCATAGGAGTGCCTGAGAAAATATAACGGGACCAACCAGATCAATATGCCAAAGATTCCAGAAGAAGCCATATACTGATTTCCCAGAAAAAAATGAACTATTTGCGTTCTTAACAAAAAACACAGCAAACCTATAGGCACACCGCAAAGAAGCATGATTTTGCGCAGTTTCATCATTGACGATAGAAACAGTTTTTTTTCATGGGTATATAGTTCAGAAAGTACGGGATAAAAAGCCATAGGCAAATAAAAACCAAAACTGACAATTGCAAAAACAATTTTGTATGGGGCATTAAACAGCCCCACATCATAAGCGGAAAAAAAGACACCAATGAGAAAAACCGGCAGATATTGATATAGCATCATTAATGAACCGGCAAACATGAACCAGACTGATTGCTTTAGGTGAAAAAGCCATTCCTGAACTTTCACTTCAAAGGTAAATCGAAATGAGATCAGGTTTCTAAGGATCTGCCATAAAACCATGGCACCGATAAGATAAGATAGAGACCAGCATAGCATCGCTAAGGGTATATCATGCTTTCCTTTCACAAGTATCAGTATGGGTAAAAAAAAGCTCAGGGCGGCAACAAGGTTGCCAAGTGCAATATAACTAAACTTTTCAAGTCCTTTAAACACCCAATCGGAAAAAAAGGCATTTGTAATCAGAAACAGGCCTGCAATAACAAAGACTGATTGTTTGGATTCATCAAGGCCAGCCAGATGAACACCCGCCAAAAACAAAACAAATATCACCAAACTCGCACTCAGTCTTAAACTAAACAAAACTCTGACGATATGCTGAGGCCGGTTTTTGACCTTCGCAATTTCTTTAATCCCGTACATATGTGTTCCCAGATCAACCATGAGCCAAACATAAAGCACTGTCATTTGAGCCAAAGAAAATATGCCAAAACCTTCAACCCCCAGTACCCGCGCAAGATAGATATTGCTCACAAAAAATATTCCCTTCGATACGGCCTCGCTGATGATGGACCAGGTGAAATTGCTACCCACGCGGCGAATCAGGCTGCTTCTCCTAAGAAGGGATAATATACTCACAGAAAAATAGTTCATAATCAATTAATTTCAGAGTTCAGGAAAAATCCGGTTTTTTCTCAAGAAGAAAATTGCACACCGTGATTGGGTACCGAGCTAGAGGAAACGCACAACATGGAACGACAGCCTGAGGTTCAAAGGCCCGACCATTCTGATGTTCAGCTGGTTGAGCTTGCGGCAAAGTTTTTCGGCGGCCTGTCGGTGTTTCCTGTTTTCTATCCAGTCGAGCATGACGATCAGGGTTTGTTCAACCAATTTCACAAGCCCCGAACGTCGGGTTATCATTTGAAGAACTTTTTTGATGTACCGGTAATCGTCATAGCAATCCTGGAAAAGCTCAATGAGCCTTTCTCTAGATATGGTATACTATGAACTGCATTAAATCATACAGCTTCTTTTTCTCGAGATCGCAACGAGACATGGGTCGTCCTTTAAGAATCTCGATGATCGAAACCTTTCAGGGAAGGGTTGCGATTTATCCGGCAACTTTGACAGGGCCTTATCTTCCGGATAGCGGCTATCGCAGGGGTCACAATGGTAATCAACCGTAATATGTTTACCTTCAATGATATTGAGTTCCCTGGCTCTGCGGGACCCATCATTTCGCAATGCCTGCAGATGCTCAAACCGCAGTTTGTCAAAAGAGTCATAGAACCGGCTTTTGGCTGGATTTAAAGACAGACCTGCTCCAATTGCTACAGACCGGTCCGAATTCATGGTGTAATCATTGATGCTTGGAAAACCTGCAATAATCCGCAAAACATTCACAATGATATTGTTGGTTATGTCGATGGGCCGGAAATTTCCCGGCCCGTAGGTGTGAAGGGCTTCCACAACACCTAATTGATCCAAAAAAGGTGCGACAATAATGGCACAGGGATTGCTGATGGATACTTTTCGGTGGAACAGGGTTTTGATGAAACAGCTGAACGAAGGACTTATTTTGAGCCTGGCCTTATAAGAACCTCAGTGAGAAAAAGTAGCTTTACGCTCAATTGGTTACAGAGTAAAATGGGCGTCGCTTCAAAAGGAAAGGGGCGCTTAAAGTAGTGACTTTCGGGTGGCTACCATTTACCATATACTGATGGGACAGAAAAGACACGATTTGGCGGTTACTGATATTTCAGACCACTGAAGTAGGATTGTAATTTAAAGTCAACAAAAACAGAAACGTGGTCGATAGATTTATTCAAGCATCAACGCTATTTTGGCAGTATTGTGAAGTACCCCATTGTGGTAGCCAGACTGACCTGGAAAAGTCTGATAACAGAGCTACACACTCAAATTAATCTTCATTTTAGTTGGTACCGTGGGCTTTTTCCCTAAAAAATAATCAATCTTATCGTTGTATCTCCACATAAAAATAATCATTAATAGCAAAAAAACCATTGCGATGACTAGGCCGCAATAAAAAGGCAAATAAACAAATTTCATAACAATCTCATGTTCTCCAGGCGCTACCGCTACTGCTCGCATAGAAGCATACGCCTTAATTACTGGAGTTTTTTGACTGTCAACCCAAGCATACCAATTGCGGTGATAAATTTCCGGTATGAAAACAACTGTATATTTATTGGTAGATACTTTCAATGTAAGGGTTTCGGCAGTTTTCCCGGTAAGTTCCACCTTGGCCTGCAATATTTCATCATGGATGGAAGAAATACTAGGATCTTCAGCCAATAAAATCGGGCCTTCTGGAGTAAAATCTTCCTGCTTCATTATCTCTATCGTTTTTTGTTCATTCTCCACAACCCATTGATCGTATACCCTGAAAGGAGAGTCACCGCGCCTTTTGGCCCACGGACCAACTCCCATAAGACGTAAAATTTGTTCTCTCTGATCATCTTTTTTAATGAGGTCTATCTTTCTTACCCAGTGAACTCTTTGTGCTTCAATTTCTTTACCATAAAGAAGAGATAAAAGTATTCGATATTCTTTGGGTGTGGCTCTTTTGCATTTTCGATATAACGATTGCTGTGGTTGCTATCCTGTTCATTCGTCTGGTCAGAGTTTACTTGATTATTTTAAGATGGCCGGTGTTTTCACTAGATGACTTTGAGTTTGTTGTGGAAGGAACGAAGCCTCCAGCATAGAGTGCTTGATGATTTCGTTTGTACTCACAATCCTCATGAAAAGTCCAGTACTCATCGAAGTCCTTGCTTGAACGTAAGGCTCGTAAACGTAATACTGCTTCTGCTCCCTGAAGGGTCCATTTAGCCCCTGTAATTTCCATCCGGTCTTTTACAAGATGCCGGCATGCTCCTTCAATAACGCCGGTTCCAATAGGAAACCCCTTGGAAAGATAGCGGTTATATTTGAGATAGGGCGATTTATTGAGCAGGTAGATGGCACATTTGTCTACAGGTTCTCGTTTTTCCGTGCTGATTTTTTTCCTGGTGGCACTTCGGCGCATCCCGCCAGCCATGTGTCCTGCCTTTCCCTCAAGAATTTTCCTCAGACGATGTTCGACCCATTGTTCGAGCTCTGGACCGGATTCAGGATGAAAGACTCTGCCGGCACTCCAAAGGTATTCTATAACATGAATAACATCTACAATGATGGTCAGGTCAATGCCTTGGGTTTTGGCAATGTTGCGCAAAATGTTGATCTGAGTATTGTTTCCATCAACCAATGCCACCCAGTTTTTCTCATGGTTGGGGTCCCGGTTTTGAGCCTCGGTAAAAGCCTCTTGAATAATTTCTTCAGGTTTTTTTTCAAGACTGGCCCAAACTCGCTTATTTTCTATAGGTGGCCGTTTCATTTTTTTGATGCGAGGACCGCTTTCGGAAACCAGGTCATCAGGACTGCGCTCAAATGAATCGGTAGTGTATACAGCTGCTACAGTGGCCATGCGTTTGGCATTCTTTTTTTCCCCTTGAGAGAGCCGCTTTCCCATCTTTTGTCTGCGCTTTTCAGCTGCTTTGCGTGTTTTTTCTCTGAGGTCTCTTTCGTGGAGTACCACGCCCTTCCCATCAGCGGTGATTGCCAACACGGATACTGTAGCTTTTTCTTCTGAACAGCGGCATTTGCGCGTCTCATAAAATGCATCGAAGTCCCGGGCAGCACGTTGAACCACTTCTTCGGCCTGGCGTTTGGGCACACTCCCGCCGGTGGTTTTAGCAATGGTTTCCACAACCTCATCAAAAGAGTTCTTTGCCGCTTCTTCTGCTACTCTTCGCTGTAGCTCCAATGAATAAATCTCTGGGGGAAGGTTCAGTTCGGCATCCAGCGGATGAAGACTTTTACATCCTTTATTGCCGTATCCGGCACGGTTCAGCTCAACCCTACCGAACACTGTTTCAATCTTTCGTTCATGGGCAGGTGTTTCAATTCGTTTGATTCCATTTGCATCCCTGACAGGTTCATTGCTTGTGCCGGGGCTGCGGTTATTAAGATGTTCCTGAAGCAAAATGCGCATCAATTCACGCCCCCGCTTCTCAAGTTCCTGTTCTAAGTTGCTCATATCCATCGAATTTCCCTCTCCGGAATCAAGGATACTTATGATGCGCTCAAAATATTCATGACCCTGACCATAAGGATATTCCAGGGAAGAAAGTGCCGGCGCGGCTCCCATAAGCGCTATCTCCCCCCTTTAAGCCGGTTGACGGCATTTTTTACCAGTGGGTAAACAAGGATGGTTTTAACATCTGCTCCGTGCCGTTTACCGGCTCTGTCCATTCGTCCGCGACCGCTGGTCTTTCCCAGTTCAATCCAGTTGGCTGCCCGGTAACATCCACCATGATAACGCTTTTGGTTTACCAGCGTCTCCACCAACAAGGGATCCACTGCATAATGGCCCCGCCAGTCCTCTCGAAGCCGACTCAAAACACACGAAAGCAGCGAACTGGCCAGATTGCGTATTCTTGGCAGGACCAAAAATCGACTATTGTTTACGATCTGCTGAAGACCTTGCCCGCGTGTCGCGTCATCCCAACCAATCCATTGATCCCTGGCCTTCATCCGCCAAGCTGGGCTGGAGAATTGAACACAGCCTACAACTTGTCGTGTGGGACGGGTTACATACACCAGATATTGAAGCTTCGCTCCAAATGCCATGGCATATCCAAGGTAGTGGTAACGGCTTACAAGATCCTTGAAAAGTCCTCGCTGTTCAGCGCTCTTGACCAGTTCCATATCCAGGGGCGAAAACGCTTCTACACTCCCAGACAGTCCGGCCCAAGCAGGAGAATCTTTTCCCGGCGCAATGTGCCGTCGCGTACCTTTCCTCGGTCCGCTCCCATGGCTCTCCGGAAGCCTGAAATACCCCTCGCTTTCCAATCGTTCCAAAAAGTTCAGGCACTCCCGACCTTTGAGAACTCCATTGGGCCGTCTCCACTCCAGCAGTTCACATACCGTATGCGACAATTCCGTTCGGCTGATTCCTGGACAGCTCTCAACCACTTCCTGAATCAAGGAAACGTCTTGGGGAGCAAACTCACGCCCACAAAATCGGTGATTGTTTCTTGCTCTGTTCATGGTGTTCCTCCCTCACCATTCTCATATAGCAAGAAACTAAAACAAGCGTCAGAAAAAAATGACAGGCAACAAAAAAACTTTCTTCACTTTTCCACCATCCACTGTCCACGGACGCGAAAACCCGGACATAGCTTTTTACTGAGATGTTATTCTCAAAAAAAATCTCAGCAAATTGGCCTGCAGATCACCTAAAATGCCATTATTTATCGCTTTTATGTGTGATTCAAAAGAGCCGCACCCATTTACTATGATGTCTGTATTTCGATGAAAGTAGATTTTGCCTTGAATCATCGGTTCCGTATGCCTATCAATTTCCAGGCGAGGAGCTTGAGCTTCCATCGTCGAAAAGTCGCCGTCTCAATGTCGCTGGATTTCTTAGCCCGGACATAATATTTCACTCATTTGTGTTTGAATGCTCCATCAATAGCGATCTGGTCATTGCCTGTTTTGACTATCTGAGTGAGCGCATGTCCCAAGAAACCTGGGTTGTGATTGATAATGCACCGATGCATACGAGTGACGCGTTTAAGGAGCATCTCGAACGATGGGAGACGAAGGGAGTGTTTGGGGTGTTTACCTATCGACTTCCGGCGTACAGCCCAGAACTCAATCTTATTGAAATTCTCTGGCGGTTTATCAAATATTTTTGGCTGCCATTTTCAGCATATACCTCGTTCGAGACCCTGGTCCACGAGGTCGAAGAGATTCTTCGGAAGATTGGTGGCAAATATCGTATCCACTTTCAAAACATTCCTCTGAAAGAGAAGACTGTCTTATCATGATGGTCACACACAAGGGATATCCGATAACTTTTGGACAGGTAGTTAAGCCGCAAACAGCTTTTTCTATGAGGCTATGCCACGAATTATTGCGCATAGTGTTGAGAAGACGTGACTCCTTTGGTGTCTTTGTTCCCATACAGAACATGTTTTGTTATATGCGGGTATATGCCCTCAAAAATTCCCTGGATAGCCTCCTTGGTAAGCCCCAGACGATTCTTCAGAAAATGATTCATCAAGAAATCGTATTTCCTGGGCTTTTCTTTTTCAACCGCTTTCAGGTAGCCATCAAGCCTGCTTCCTGTCCTCATTTCAAATCCTGAGATTGGTTCAGTGCAGAGAACTTGATAGATTTTGTTTTCCCCTTGATTCGTTTCATGGATTTTTCTGAAACATAGACTTTTATCAAAATATAAAGATAGAAAATTTCTCCGCTTCGTAACGATAACATAATCTACCTTTTCAGACCGAATCCGATCGAATATGTCGCATTCACAAAAAGCAAACAAGCTAGCGCCTGGGAAAACCTGGTCATGGTTTGACCACAAAAACAGCGGCATCCTTTCGCATTTAACGCTGTATAATTCGCTATTTTTTTTTGATACAGTTTCGTGTTGTCCCATCGGGTACTTGCGTCCACTCTGCCGAATCGGAATAGAACACATCTTATTCCGACCATTGGAAAAGAAATAAATCGATCGCATTTTATACCACTCACACATTATGGTCGCATTTCCCGGGATGTTTTCGGTTATCCAATCACCAAGATTTTCCATGGATGCATCATGCCAGCCTCCCACGAACAAATGTTCCGGTCCAAGAAAGCTCACGGCTGAAGCAGGCTTTTCTTTCAATATGTTCAGCATTTGCCTGCTGCAGGGATTATTCCCAAAAAGATGGTACAACACCACTACACAGACGACCACTATTGTACTCAGCGTCGTCAAAAAACCTTCTTTCCCGCGTAACCGCTTAAAAGCCCCCCCCCCCTTCAAAGAACCGAATCGCAGGAAAACAATAGCTGACTCCGCCACAACCAATGCCGATAACAAATAGAGAATAAATGCTTGACCGATTCTGAAATTCACAATACCCAATGCAAGCGTCAAGGGTAACAGACAGAGAATTGAAATGGCAAGCAAACCGTCCGATGCGTTTCTATAAAAAGCGGCTCTGAAAAATATAAGAGCGTATGAAATCAAGATAAGAATGCCTGGTATGGCGAACTTCTTAGTAATGTATTTTTCGTAGAAAGCAAAGAGTCCTCTGTATAGCATCCGAATCTTGCGAAAAACAGCTTCTCTTCCCTGTTCACTGCATTCACTGAAAACCCCTCTGGGAGGTCCTGGTCCTTGAACCGCAAGGGGACTGAATTTTTTGTATCGCTTGAAAAAACCGATATTCTCATAATTGCGGATCGCCCAAGGTGTCACACACAAGAAAAAGGCCAAATACAACATCATAATGCCCAAGAAATTCTGACGCCATCGCCTCAATTGGAACACCAGTACATAGATCAATGGAAGCGGCAACCACAGGACGCTCACCTCTTTAATCATAAAAGAAATGGCCAAACTCAGACCGGCCAAGATAAACCCAAGGATATTTCTTCCCGAACAGGCCTTGAAAACCAACCACAAAGAGAGGAGGATAAAGAATGGCCACACATTGTCATACATCAAGTAAGATGACAATTCATGAATCGTCGACGAAAACAGACAGAGCATAGCCGCCAGAAAACCAACTTTCCAATCAAAAAGATCCTTTCCCAGCTTATAGACAATGAGGTTGTTCAAAACAAAAAAAAGCCGTATCACCAACATTGCACTGTGTATGGATACGCCAAAAAGCCAAAATGAAAGGGAAATCAAAAATGGAAATACAGGGCGCCCCCTACTGATAATGGGAGTCAACTGATCAGTATCCACATAACCGTAGCCATTAAAAATATTCAGTGCGTTGCTCAAATACCAGGCTGAATCTGGAGAGGTATTAACGCCGGCAATAGGAAAAAATGCAATTGAAAGGATGAGAACTAGCCAAAAATCGATCCGAAACGCGGACAAGCATTTGGTATGTTTTTCATAAGATTTCAAAATGTTGTTATACATCACGCCAGGACCGAAACGCACCGGGTTCGTTTTCTAAGGGCAGATGATAGGTCAAAAAAAGAATATTTTTTTCTTTCAATCTACGGCTTCGCTTCCCGCACACCCTCAACAATCCGTTCCACATCGGTCGGGGTCAAACCGTGATGCACAGGCAATGCCAGAATGTTCAGTGCCAGATGTTCCGTATGGGGGAGGGTCACCTTCCCGTAAGCATCTTCAAAAACCGGTTGCTGATGGAGACCACGGGGGTAATGAACGCCTGTGGCAATGCCTTTCTGCTTGAGGCTTTCCGCCAATTGATCCCGGTCGCATCCAAAAGCGTCCGTATCCACCACCACACAATACTGGTGCCACGCATGTTCTCCAGCAGGCGTAAGCTTTTGAATTTTAATTCCCGGAACATCCGCCAGGCCACTGCTCAAAACATCTGCGTTTCGTCTGCGAACCGCCACCATATCATCGAGCCGCTTCAACTGCTCCCTTCCAATGGCTGCCTCCACATCGGTCATACGATAATTCAATCCCATCATGGTGTGCAGATATTTCCCTGTTTGACCATGTGACCTCATAAGCCGGAGCTTATCGGCAAAATCACCGTTGTTTGTACACGTCATACCTCCTTCACCCACAAACATGTTCTTTGAAGGATAAAAGGAATAGCATACAAAATCATCAAAGCTCCCTACATCCCGTCCCTTGAAGCCCGCCCCATGGGCTTGAGCGGCATCCCAGACAATACTGAGATTATTTTTTTGTGCAAAAGCCTTTACCGCATCCACATCACAGGGATTTCCGAAAAGATGAACCGGAGCGATTGCCCGCGTTTTCGGAGTCAGTCGGGATTCCGCATCTTCCAGATCAATCAGAAAAGTTTCCGGATCGATATCGCAAAGAACGGGTTTTCCCCCGGACATAACGACCATGCTCCCGGTTGCAATAAAAGTAAAGGAAGGCACCAACACTTCATCTCCCGGCGTCAAAAAGGTCATATAAGCCAGGTGCAGCGCGGCTGACCCGTTTGCGGATGTGACGGCATACGCCGCCCCCACCTTGTCCGCAAACTCCTTTTCAAATGCATCGGATTCCTTCCCCTGTCTGAGAGCGCCGGAACGCAACACCCGCACCGCCGCTTCAATTTCGTTGTCCAACAGTTTAATTTCAGCCATATTAATATTCGTCATATTTTTCAATTTTCTCCTTGAATACGGAACGTATAAGTTATCGTCATTCCGGCAAACGCTGGCATCTATACACTTCTGCAAAACTGGATTTCGGATCAAGCCTGGAATGACGGTAAGTCTTTTTCTTATATCATCATATCAGGCGCGGCACGGGACCAGAGATCTGATTTCCTCTTCGATCTTTTTACCAATGGATACCCTGACCACCTTCAAGTCATAGGATGTCTGAAGATTGAGCCAGAAGCCGGGCGTAGTGCCAAAGAAATGTGAAATTCGAAGGGCGGTATCGTCTGTAACAGAGCGACTGCCTTTCAGAATAGCCGTTATCCGATTGGTCGGTACGTGAAGAGCATGGGCAAAAGCATTGGCGCTCATGCCGATTTCGGCAAGCTCTTCTTTAAGCACCTCACCAGGGTGTATGGATCTCATGGCATTCATCCCATCACTCCTTTCAATGATAATCAACAATTTCCACCTGGTATGGACCATCTTCCCGCCAGACAAAGCAAATACGCCACGGGTCTAAATCACGGCTGTTGGAGAGTTAGGCTGCCAACAACTTCTGATTCCTTTGAGTTCAGAAGTCATCCCACCAATCATCTGCTCTCGACATTATAGCAGTCTTTTTCCATCGTAATCTCCTTAAGTTAGAGTTGCATATTTTGCTCTAACATAAAGAGAAAAAGCAGTAGTAAAATGCCGAACACGACAGCTTCCTTTGCATAACTGATCAGTTTTCTTGAAGGCATGTCGCCCTCCCTGACTTTGAATGCTCTGATTTCTATTGTATTCCTGGAAATCAGCCTTCATCCAAATCCTTTCCCGCTCTCAGTCGCCGGACTTCTTCCTGAGAAAGGCCCGTTTTTTCCGAAATGCCACGGTCATCAAGAATTTCCAACAAATTCAAAGCGACTTTTTTGATGCCCTCTCGCATGCCTTCTTTCCTCCCCTTGAGTCTGCCGATGCCATAGGACGACGCAACCATACTGGCCTGATAATGCAGATCATCCACATATCGGTCAAACGCCCTTCTTTCATCTTCGGGCAGTTTCATAATGTCGAGTTGTTCTTTTGCCTGCTTCAAACCTCTCGCCTCGAATTCGTCTTTGATCTCCTCATGCTTCAAGAAATAGATCCACTCATCCAGAGAATTTTTGGCAACATCATCAAACTGATTGATTTTCAGCAGATAATATTCAGGAAACAGTTCCGAAATCTCCTGTTTGCGATACAACTCCTGCTGGTCGGCGCTCAAATCAAGTCTGTCTCCCGTGTGAATACCGTAAAAGGAGGTAATTCCCCGATATATGTAGTCGTTTCCAAGGCCAAGATCGAAATAGAGGATATTCACAGAAATGACTTTAGCGACCTCGTGATAGGGGTCAGAGGAATCCAGGTGTTCCGTTATCACTCTGGATGTCCCATAAAGAATCCGCTGAAGATAATCGAATTCCCTTTCATACTGAACCTCTATGATGATTATTTCATCCTTGCTGTTCCGAACTTTCAGGTCAACACGGT
Source organism: Desulfatiglandales bacterium (assembly GCA_963664475.2). Taxonomy (GTDB): domain Bacteria; phylum Desulfobacterota; class DSM-4660; order Desulfatiglandales; family Desulfatiglandaceae; genus NaphS2. The sequence continues at coordinate 766,498 of CAXXXE010000007.1, read as the reverse complement.
TAAATTTATCAAAACGATCTTCCCGATTGGATTCACGCTCCAGAATCTCCAGGATGATAATATCTTCATTGAGCAACTCACTCAGAAAACCCTCCAGAATGCCAAAATTGGCCTTGCTCCGAAGCAGCTTTTTCAGCGCCCAGTCAAAACTGATCAGTTTTCTTGAAGGCATGTCGCCCCTCCCTGATTTTGAATGCACTGATTTCTATTCTATTCCTGGAAATCAGCCTTCATCCAAATCCTTTCCCGCTCTCAATCGCCGGACTTCTTCCTGAGAAAGGCCCGTTTTTTCCGAAATGCCACGGTCATCAAAAATTTCCAACAAATTCAAAGCGACTTTCTTGATGCCCTCTCGCATGCCTTCTTTCAAACCTTCGTTACGACCTTCTTTCCTCCCCTTCAGTCTGCCGATGCCATAGGACGACGCAACCATGCTGGCCTGATAATGCAGATCATCCACATATCGGTCAAACGCCCTTCTTTCATCTTCGGGCAGTTTCATAATGTCGAGTTGTTCTTTTGCCTGCTTCAAACCTCTCGCCTCGAATTCGTCTTTGATCTCCTCATGCTTCAAGAAATAGATCCACTCATCCAGAGAGTTTTTGGCAACATCATCAAACTGATTGATTTTCAGCAGATAATATTCAGGAAACAGTTCCGAAATCTCCTGTTTGCGATACAACTCCTGCTGGTCGGCGCTCAAATCAAGTCTGTCTCCCGTGTGAATGCCGTAAAAGGAGGTAATTCCCCGATATATGTAGTCGTTTCCGAGGCCAAGATCGAAATAGAGAATATTCACAGAAATGACTTTAACGACCTCGTGATAGGGGTCAGAGGAATCCAGGTGTTCCGTTATCACTCTGGATGTCCCATAAAGAATCCGCTGAAGATAATCGAATTCCCTTTCATACTGAACCTCTATGATGATTATTTCATCCTTGCTGTTCCGAACTTTCAGATCAACACGGTTAAATTTATCAAAACGATCTTCCCGATTGGATTCACTCTCCAGAATCTCCAGGATGATAATGTCTTCATTGAGCAACTCACTCAGAAAACCCTCCAGAATGCCAAAATTGGCCTTGCTCCGAAGCAGCTTTTTCAGCGCCCAGTCAAAACTGATCAGTTTTCTTGAAGGCATGTCGCCCCTCCCTGATTTTAAGTCCAATACCCGTGAATGAATTTCATTCATGCTGCTATTTTGTATACGATTTCCATATCGTGTATCAAATTAGCGTATTTTGATTTGTCAGCGCTTCGTTTTCGTTTGAAATTCGACATTTTTACTTTAACAGACCTTTCATTTCGCCTCGGTCTACGAGGTCGGTCAATTTTTGATTCTTCAATTAGTTGGAGCATATACTCACGGGCTTCTTTTGCATTGTTTGTTTCTGGTATTGCTGCATATTCAAAAATTACCTGCATTGTGTCTAAAAAGCTGATTAACAACGGGTCACCGCCGTTTTTATCGACTGCTTCTATTATCAAGGATCGGATAAGATTGTAAGATATCAGGATACAATACAGTTCCTGTTCTACAAAGTCAGCGCGCTTACTTCTGAAAATGGTCGGGATATGACCCTTAAGAGTTGCACACTGATGGGTCTTTATTTCATCAAAAGCAATTTCAATATCCCACCTTTTGAGATAACGGACAACAATTTCCTTTGCAGTAATTGCTGAGTCCAATAAAGTTGTAATTAGTGTCTGAACGGGGTTTTCGTTCAGACACTAGACCAGGCAGCCCAGATCGTCGCTCAGCCTTTCTCCGCATCGGCACATCCGCCCGACCGAGCGGGGTTGCCAAGCATCAAAGCGTGTTCCGGAACGTTGCGGGTGACCAACGATGGTAACGAAGATCAAGGAATTTGCGAGATTTACAAAATACTATGAAACGCCCTCCACTTCGAACGTTCTGTATCGCCGAATATCCGGATATCGCTTCCGTGCATAGGCTTCCACCTCAGGCGCGAAATGATATCCCACCAGGACGCTGATAATATCGCCCCCAAGATGGGCACGTATTCGCTCAAGACGCTTGGAAAAAGCCTCAAAATCTTTCTTTCCCGGTTGGGCCTTGCACTCCCCGATCAAATACGTTTTCCTTCCCTCCCTTTCCCCTTCGACATAGAGATTCACCTCATCATATCCGCCATCCGGATATATCAGATTGCGGCGATCCACCAGCTTCACTTGCATCCCGAATTCAGTAGAGGCAAATTGTCTGGCGTGGGGCATCAGCCTGTCTTCGATCCCATAGCCTACCGTCATGGAAAGCCCACCCACCTGCTTTCTCAGATCCGTCAATCCAGCTGCCAGAATCTTGACTGTCTTCTCTGTCCGCTCCTGAGCCAAAGCCAACGCTTCCACACGCTTCTCCGTCCGCTCCTGCGCCTGAGAAAGCTCACCTAAACGCTTCTCCGTCCGTTCCTGCGCCTGTGCAAGCTCGCCTAAACGCTTCTCCGTCCGTTCCTGCGCATGGGCCAGATTTTGCACAATATTTATTAATTGATCAAAATCCCCTTTACCAACCGTAATGTTCCTGGTTCTTGCTTCGACCTCATCCATCATGGTCAGCAACACATCCCGCACCTTCGGATCAATATCCTCCATTTTTTTGAATAGTTCTCCAGTCATATTCATGATAGTCTCCTTTTGGATAGGGTTTTCTCGGCACAGGGTACCCATGACCTTTTGCTTTTATACCGTTAATCGTGTTCGCGTATTGAGGTTTGAAATCAGAGGATCCCCATGGATTTGAGAAACGCCCCCAGCGCCCCGACGACGGAGATGCCAATGGCGATGGTGAACATACGAAGTGTAGCAATTCCCGCGCATCTTATTACTGCGTCTATCTTTTGACATTTATAAATTCTCCTACAGCAACCCGACGCCGCGGAGTACCTGGGCAAAACGCGCATCATCTTCCGACAGCTTTTTCAGAGCCGCGATAATTCGGTCAACCTTACGTTCCTTCAAATCATCGATTTCATCTTTTACCGGCTTTAACGCGCTGCGTCTGTCCCAGAGGATAAAACCTACCAGAATAAGCATACCGGTAAACAAAAGACCGAAACCCCATAACAAAAAACCAGTGATTTCTGTTCGCAAGGACGCCATCTCGGATTTCATTTCTGTTCGCAACGTACCGATCATTTCCCTGTTGGCCTTTATCGCCTCGGCATTGGCTTGAATGCCGGCCTCCAGCCGCACCAGGGATTCAATGATCTCCCTGTCGCTGATTTTTGGGGCAGACTCAACCCCCATAACATCGGGCGCGGGGGAGAGAAAAATACAGGCACAGAGGATGAAAGAAAAGATAATGGACTGTGTTTTCATGGGGTTCCTCCATCTTTCTACACTTCCTAAAATTTTCAACAACACCATCCTGCAAAACAAGAACCGGATTGGATTGTCAGCCTGCGCCGTGCCATTGTCAATAAAAAATTCCGGCTCAACGCGGATTAACGTGAAAACACCGTTTCCGCCGCCCGTTTCACCTTTTCATCAGGAACATGGATCCAACCCTGAATGCATTTTTCCGCCTGTTCCGTGTTTATTTGGGACAAGACATCCAGACCCAGGATACGGAACGTACGACCTTCCTGTTTCATTCGTTCGCAAAGCGGCCCAACAGCACTGTCCTTGAAGAGCGTCAGGGACAAAACCGCCCCGTCCCTGACCCAGAGGTTCGGGTCATAAAAAAGATCCAACAGGGGTGAAACAGCAGGCTGGTATTGCATCTGTCCCAGACTGTAGGCAGCGGCTCTTCTGACCTCTGCATCCGGGTCGCACAAAAGAGGCATCAGCCGTTCGGCAATCTTATGGCTTCCTTGAATATCCCCTATCCAAATATCCATTATCGGCAGGATTTGTAAAAGATGGTCGTAAACAAACACAGAGAAGGACTGATTTTTGCGTTCTTTTTGTTCCCCTTTGCACTGTCCGGTAAACCGCCTGAACAACCCCGATGAAAGGGGCAGGGCTCGCACCACCACGGAAAGGGCCATGGCACATCCTTTTTCATCCTCTTCCAGGTAGGCGTCAATCCGTTTCGGGCTGCCCTCTTCCAGCGCCGCCTCAAAGGCCTTTTTCATGGGAGTCAGGATTTCCAACCGCTGATGATCCAGCATATCGCCGATGGCACGAACCGAGACGGAGCGAACTTTCCAGGACGGATCTTCAATCCTGTCCAAACAAACCGGCAATGCACGGGTATCCTTAAGTACCCCGAGAAAGTAGCACCGCCGTGATTCAACCAAAGAATTCGATCCTTTCCATTTTCCCATCAAGGCGGGCAGGGCGTAAAAAGCATTCTGCAAAAAAAAGGACTTCAGGAGAACCAGGCTGGAAACATCCGGAATGTCGAGGATTTCGATCATCAGCGGAATGGACTTGTTCGGGTCCATATGAAAGAGGCGCTTTTCGGCCTGATCGGGAATTTCCTTTTCAAATCCACGATGCGATGCCACGGACAGGAATCGCACCATATCCTCGGGGCAGGATAAGCTTTCAGAACTTTTGAGGCGCAGGGAAAGCCGGTGGGCTTCTTCCTTCCTTTGCCTTTCCACCTCCGGATTGATAGGCCGCGCACCATCGGTCTTTACCATTCTGATGCCGCTGTTTCGCCCTTCGTTCACATCAATGCCCACGGCAAAACGGTTCTTTCCCCAAACCGTATCGTCGGCGCCGCCCCGGGAATAAACATCCTTGCCGCCGGCATCCACAAACAGACCGATCCCTCCCGATCTTCGCCCTTTAGATACTTTTCCCACGGGCATATCAGATTGGGCGCCGTAGCGGTCATCCCCGGCGTTATCGACAAAAATCCCCGTTCCGTTGGCGTTGGACGCACCCATGGAAAGCCAGTCCGCCGCATAAGCATCATTTCCGTCTTCATCAATCAAAAAGCCGATGCCGTAGTCATGGCCGCATCCCTGGGAAACACCCCATGACAGAAAACGGTCATCACCGCCCCCATCCATGAGCATCCCGAAAGCATAGTGTATTCCAGCTCCCTGGGCATACCGACGGGCCGCATAGGTATCGTTTCCATCCTGATCATAAAGGATACCCAACCCCATATAATAGCCCGCACCCTGGCCGAAATACTGGCACTCGTAAAGGTCATTGCCCCACTGGTCGGCCAGAAGTGCGTATCCGCCGCCAACCATGTTGCGCATCCCGACGGCAAACCCCTGAGCAAAACTCTGGTTCATGCTTGGATCCCTATGATCCGGAGCCGTCGCACCGGAGAGGTATTTGTCGTTGCCGAACAGATCGCAAAGAACCGCCATCCCCCGTACCCCCGCAAAGGCCTGTCCCGAGTTTCGGCACTCGTAGAAATCCTCTCCTTCCATGTCCAGGAGCCCGCCGAATCCCCACGCAGCGGCTGCCTGAACAAAAACGCCACCCGAATAACGATCCCTGCCACCCTCATCCACCAGAAGGCCCAAACCGAAAATTCCAGCACCCTGGGCGAAATCTTCGGCCCGGTAGAAATCGTTGCCGGCCACATCCCATAAAATACCGATACCCCGAATGCCGCATCCCTGGGCGCCGTTTTCCCCCAGATAAATATCGTCGCCAGCCAGATCAATCACCACAGAGCAGGCACTGTTCCGGCCAACGGCGGTCGCCCCCCGGTAGAGGTCATTTCCGCCCACATCGATCACCACGGCGGCATCCGTGTGGTGTTCATCGGGGCCCGGTCCCCCGATCTCCACCCTGCCCAGAGTCGTCTTCAGGACCTGGGTTTCAATGGAATGTCCTTTTTCCATATAAGCCGACAGCCGGATTTTTACTTCATGCATGGCTGCAAGCACCGTAAGACCTGCTTCAAGCACGACCTTTCGGTCCACCCGGTCGGCATAATTGATTAATTCGTCCAACTCCCGTCCGGAAGCCCAGTCCTCCCGCTCGTCACCTTCCAGGCCGGAAAGAGTGGACCCCAAAAGGGATGTCATCAGTCGACGATACGGCTTGCCGGCCATCCCCATAAAAGTCTGTTCAAGTTTTCCGTTGGCCGCGGCCATGGCCGCCAAAAGGGGTTCGACACAGGAAAGCAGGTCGCCCGGCAGCCTGTGCATCATGCCCACTTGGAAAGTATGCTCGGTGGGCAGAGGAGATGCATCTTTGATTTCGCCTAAGACACCCAGCGCCATCAACCACAGGACAGGATCGGGTGCGGCCTGAAAGAGCCGATGGACATCCTCCCGGGTCTCTCCGGGCGCCATAAGCGGGGATGCTATCCACCGATCAAAACGAACCATCCGTTCGTTTGCATTGAGATCCTTTCGGATACCCAGGTCCTTTTTTGTCGCGGCGATGGCATCGAGGGCCTCATCGAGCAGATCAGGGCTGTTCAGGTCTTCGGCCGAAGAGATGGCTGTAACACAAAAAAGAAACAACATAATCCATAAAAATGTTGCGCCAAGGGACGAGCGGCTTGTAAGAAAGGTTTGCACGGATCGACACCCATAACTGTTTCGAAGGATTGTTCGCACGAAGGATATCAAATGCCTGAATTCTCCTACAACAACCCGACGCTGCGCAGTACCTGAGCAAAACGCGCATCATCTTCCGACAGCTTTTTCAGGGCCGCGATAATTCGGTCAACCTTACGTTCCTTCAAATCATCGATTTCATCTTTTACCGGCTTTAACGTGCTGCGTCTGTCCCAAAGGATGAAACCTACCAGGATAAGCATACCCGTGAACAGAAGACCGAACCCCCATAACAGAAAACCAGTGATTTCCGTTCGAAAGGATTCAATGGCTGATTTGACCTCGTTTCGCAAGGAGGCCATGTCGGATTTCATTTCTGTTCGCGACGAACCGATCATTTCCCCGTTTACTTTTATAGCCTCGGCATTGGCCTGGATCGCCTGAGCATTGGCCTGAATCGCCACAGCATTGGCTTGAATGCCTGCCTCCAGTCGCATCAGGGATTCAATGATCTCCCTGTCGCTGATTTTTGGGGCGGCTTCCACCGCTGTGACATCGGACGCGGGGTAGAGAAAAATACAGGCACAGAGGATGAAAGAAAAGATAATGGATTGTGTTTTCATGAGGTACCTCCTTGGGGAAAAGGGGACGGTTATTTTTTTTGCTGCCCCACCTTTTCTCCTAAGGCGCAAGCTCGCATACATAACGATTTAACCCGATTTCCATGCTCCGGCCCTGCAATTTGTATTCTGCCAGGGTGGGGTTGTAATACAAATAATTGCTGCGCACCAAATAATTCAGTTCTTCCAGCAATGCCTTTCTGGCCGCATAAAAGCCCTGATCTAAAAGACGCCCCAAAAACAATTCTTCCACAAATCCTTTGCTTTGTACATGTTTATTGATTTCCCGCAGAAGTTCCGTCCTGGAAGCATCCAAACCGGCATATTCCGCAAAGTAGCTTCTTGCCTGGCGCATATGGCGCTCCACAATTCTTTCCATTTCCCCGCCGGCTACTTTTCCGTCCCGGCATATCTTTAAAAAATCTCCCAACAGAGAAGTAAGCTCCCAGATACTGCCTCCGAAATGATCCCAGATATAGGCAATCTGAGATTCGCTCAAGGTATAATCTTTAATATTGGATTCCTTCTCCAGGTTATTCAACCAATAAACAATATCCTCTTCCGGCAGGTAATCAACTTCAAAAAGCTTTGCGGTTTTCCGCAGTTTGCTGTCATTATACAATTTCTCAATGAAATATCCGTCAGAGCTGGAAAGCAGCACATGACACAAATGACTTTCCTTGGTCATGGCCACAAAAAAATTGATCAGCTCCTTAATTAATTCCCGCTGGGAGTTGAAATAGATAAAATCAAGGGCCTGCAGCTCGTCGATGATAATCACCGGCTTAATCCCTCTGGAATTTAACGCTTTAAGCTCAGCTTCCATAACATCAAAGGGATCCAACTGTTTGTCTTTGATTTTTTGCTGCGTTTGAACGGTCAACTGAAAGACCTTTAAATTGTACTGCCGGGTCTGGCTGGAATCCTTTTCCTGGGGATCTTCCAAAGCAAAAAAGCGCTGCAGAAAATTGTCATAATTAACAATCAATACTTTACGCAGGTTAAAAAGCTTGAGGGAGAACCTGCTTTCATCACTCAGAAAGCCCTCCGCAAATTTATAGATAAGCGTGGTCTTGCCACTGGATTTGGGGCCGAAAAAAAACAGGATTTGATTGGGTTCTTCTTCTACCCATTTCTTTAGATATTCAAACTCATCCTGCCTGTTTATAAACGGCGCCACATTTTTATATTTCATAAATTCTCCCCATTATGGCCGACCAGGTCCTCGCAATTTAATCCGACGTCCTGACTTTTCTGTACTCGGTACGGGTGGTTGGCTATTCCTTGCCCAACATGGAATCTCACCCTGCAAGAAACGCCAGGCTTTGCCTGGCGCACACCTTGTTGATTCGTGGTCAAAAAAAGGATTTTCTCATGGTGGGGATTTTTTGCGACTGACCAGGGCAGCACCGCCTTTTAAAATCTCCTGCTGAGCTTATATCTCTTCCCCGTAAATTCACATAAAACGGGGTCATTTCTTCAGGCAAATCTTTCAATACCTTTGTCAGGAGAGCTGTTTTACCGGGATCTGCAGGGCCATGTACAAAATAGACCAAAGACGGCTCGTGCTCTAAAATAGCGAGGAGTTGCTTTTGTTCCCTTTCGCGATCACAAAATTTTGGCATTACAGCGGCTCCTTTTTCCAGTTTTCCTTGCGTTGCGCTCTGCCAATGGTAGAAAAGTTGTCAGTTCCTCAAAAGTAAAATTATGCTTGATCTGGATAGTCCCGGTGTCAAGCACCGCGAATTCCTCCCCCACGGAAAACCAGCGACCCTTCACATCAAATGCGTCAAAGACTCCGACCGCTTGAATCATACGATCCAGGCAGTCCACATATTCTTCATCAGAAATCCAAATGTTCCGCCGGATATATACCGCCAATTTCTCCCGAAACTGTTTCTCCCTGCACAGGATTCTTTTTTCCACCTCATCCAATTTTTCCGTGCATGCTCTGGCCTCCGCGACATTTGCGTTTAGAAAGGAGATCAATTCCGCACACTGGAACTCAAAAGGGATGACCAGGTTCCCTCCCGCTGAAACCCTGAATCCATTCCCGATCAGTATTGTCAGATCATGCAAATCATGATTAAGGATGTCCTTACGGCAATTTTCAAGATTGTACAGGCCGCGCACCACATCTTTTTCATCGCACTCAAAATTCAAATCCAATCGCACCAGATTCAATTCTTTTTTCAATCGCTTACACAACACACCCATCTGGTAGGATTGCACCTTAGAGGTCTGGGAGCGTTTTCTCGCCTCCTTCTCGTGCTCATGCATAAATTTCAGGGCATCCTCGATCCTGAAGTCATATGGAATACACAGAGCGCCATCCGTTCTCAATTCATATCGGGAACCCATAACCAATCTAAGCCCTGACAATTTGCATTTCTTCAGTTCCCGAGAGTACTCCATCATCCTTTTCAGACCCGACAGGGCATCGGCTTGATCCACCAGGACAGATATGTAAATCCTGACTTCCAACGTGTCTTCGACGCTCTTCTCAAGCATGTCAAAATCCTGTTTCCGGATTTCATAGGCCGCTTCCCGCTGCCTGCATAGAGCGATATTGTCCTTCAGGAACTGGAACAGGTCTTGAACCAAAGGCTCGTCTCCGAGGGTTTCTTCTCCTGCATCTCCTTTGCCCCCATCTGATTCCTGAATGCCCAGCGCACAAAGGAGTCTTTGGATACAGATAAACGCGTATCGTTCTCTTTCTTTTCCGGAGAAAAGGCCCGGCTGAGGCTCAAAGCGTATTGCCGCTTCTTTAAGTTCGCCATCTTCGTTGCGATAGAAAAAACGCAGGCGGAAGGTGTCATGTCTGGTCTGCCGGAAAGGCCCCTCCATGTCATCAAGAAACTGCATCAATGTTTGAAAAGACTTTTCGTTTACCCGTCGACAGATTTCATTGTTATGAAACAAGTCAGGATGGACCAATCGAAAAAGTTTTCGCAATTGCCTCTTCGGCATCTGTAGCATCCTACACCTTCATAGTCCGTTTGTCCAAAGTCAGGCTGTCTTCAACGGGAATGTCATTCATGGTATCCGCCCTCCTCTCCGATGGGATGTTATTACCTGATTGGAATTATACGGATTATCGATGCGGCTTTTTGCCGCTGCGGATGCCATGGTTCTTGGAAGAGGAGGGCCATCTCTTGTCTCGAAGGCCAGCGGGCTCTCTCGTACCACTATCCATGCTGGTTTTAGGGAACTCAATCAATCGTTACTCGCGTCTAATACTCCTCCAAAAGTGCAGGACGCATTCGGCGGTCCGGGGTATGTGGGGGTTATTTCTTGCGCGTTCCTAAGCCGTTTTGTTACAGTTCACCACAACTGTTTCGAAGGATTTCTCGCACGAAGAATTCAGATGCCTGAATTCTCCTACAGCAACCCGACGCTGCGCAGTACCTGGGCAAAACGCACATCATCTTCCGACAGCTTTTTCAGAGCCGCGATAATTCGGTCAACCTTACGTTCCTTCAAATCATCGATTTCATCTTTTACCGGCTTTAAGGTGCTGCGTCTGTCCCAGAGGATAAAACCTACCAGGATGAGCATACCGGTGAACAGAAGACCGAAACCCCATAACAGAAAACCGGTGATTTCTGTTCGAAAGGACTCAATGGTCGATTTGACCTCGTTTCGCAAGGAGGCCATCTCGGATTTCATTTCGTTCCGCAGAGAGGCCATGTCGGATTTCATTTCGTTTCGCAAGGAGGTCATGTCGGATTTCATTTCTGTTCGCGACGAACCGATCATTTCCCTGTTGGCTTTTATCGCCTCGGCATTGGCCTGGATCGCCTGGGCATTGGCTTGAATGCCTGCCTCCAGCCGCATCAGGGATTCAATGATCTCCCTGTCGCTGATTTTGGGGGCGGGCTCCACCGCCGTAACATCGGACGCGGGGGAGAGAAAAATGCAGGCCCAGAGGATGAAAGAAAAGATAATGGATTGTGTTTTCATGGGGTTCCTCCCTCTTTCTACACTTTCTAAAATTTTCAACAACACCATCTTGCAGAACAAGAACCGGATTGGATTGTCAGCCTGCGCCGTGCCATTGTCAATAAGAAATTCCGGCTCAACGCGGATTAACGTGAAAACACCGTTTCCTGGAAAGCACGCGTAAACAGCTGAAGATCTTCCACGGAAAGGGCCATGGCACGAAGATTCAACAACAATATCAGCCCTGAATCAGATAAGGCCCCGCTATGACCGCCCTCTCCACGCGCTGCTGATCGTTTTCACCAGTGTCCACAGATCCAGCAAAAAAGACATATTTTCGATATAAAAGAGCTCATACTGGAACTTCTCCAGTTGCCCTTCGTCAGATCCGGCATACCCATAGTTCACCTGTGCCCAACCGCTAAGTCCCGGTTTAACACTGAAGCGCAAACCGTAGAAAGGGATTTTTTCCTCCAGCCTGTCCGCAAAATGTCTTCTGATGGGACGCGGTCCCACAAGGCTCATATCCCCGTTAAGGATATTCCACAATTGCGGCAACTCATCCAGTCGGGTTGCACGAAGAAACCGGCCCACCCGGGTTACGCGGGGGTCGGCGGCGTCCGACCAGACCGGACCGGTCCCACTTTCCGCATTTTCAACCATGGTACGGAATTTCACACAATTAAAAGGTCTTTTTTCGATGCCTAAACGTTCCTGAACAAAAAAAATCCGCCCCCGGCTGTCCGCCTTTACGACCAAAGCGATCAGCACAAAAAAAGGAGCGGTTAGAAGAAGCAAAAAGCAGGAAACCCCTATATCAAAAATCCTCTTGGGGCGAATGTAGGCCATGTCCAGTTCGCCCTGTAACCGCTCGCTGCGTAAAAGCCATTTGCCGTTGATGTAGGTTACGGGAACTTTGCCTGTCAGGTTCTTGTAGAGCGCTGGAATGTCATAAACCGCCTTCCCCCGGTATTTGAGCTCCAGCATCCGGCGAATTTCATCGTCTGAAAACGATGCTGTGGACAGATCAATGGCCAACATGTCAAAAGCATCAGAAGTAATCAGATCTGAAATACGCTCATATTCTTTCAACGGCACTGAAATGGAACGGACATCGTTCGTCACTTGATTCCGCATGCAAACACTGTCGCACACGAGGCCTGTGTTGGACAAAGCCGATATTTCACGGATAAATGGCGCAACAACCCTTGCATCCCCCACTACGGCCAGTCGTTTTCGAATGGGGTGCTTTTCCCCGGCTTTGGTGAACAGCCACCGCCAAGAAACCATGGAGACTGAAACCACTAACAGGTAAATAATCAAAACCTGACGCCCAAATACATATTTCGGGAAAAAAAAAGAAAAACCCACTGATAAGAAGACCGGCAAGCCACACACTGAGTGCCACCATAACCGACGACCGAATACGGTTCACCATCCGGTTCAGGTTGTACAGGTCCAATAGATAGAGGGTAAACAGGTGGGCGCCGATGATAAAAAACTGCCATGGGTTGAATCTGGACAGCAGAACATCCATAAAGGGGTGCTGCCGATTCAGATAAATCCTGATGGCGTAACTCACGGAAATGGAAAGGGCCAGAACCAGGATATCCCCTGACAGCAGGCAATACTGTTGTTTTTTTTCGTACGTGGACAAATAGCGTTTCATGTGCCCGCAACCTTGTACGGCGACAAGATAGGATGAATCAACAATGCAACCTTTTGGGGGACAAATCTTTTCCCCCTCAACATTTGTTCAAAAACCATTCCACTGTACTTCTCAGTCCGTCGGAAAGTCTCCACTCCGCCTGCCAGCCGAGAATCCGAAGGGCCTTTGATGCGTCGGAGAAGTTTCGTTTGACATCTCCGGATCGCATTGACGCTCGATTTATCATCGCGTGCTCACATCCACGGGCCCTCAGAATCGGCATTAGACGCTCCAGAAGATCCGAAATCGTCGTTTCAGTGCCGGTCGCAATCTGGAACACCTCCCCACCGATTCCGGGCGCCATGGCCGCGCGGATAACAGCCTCCACCAGGTCGTCGATATAGAGAAAATCCCGGGTCTGGCTTCCATCTCCGTAAATTTTCAGGGGTTCTCCACTGATAGCCTGCCGGATAAATTTGGCAACGGCACTGTCCTTGTGCCTCGACCCGGGCCCATATACATTGCTGAAGCGCAAAACGACGGTTTCCAGACCAAACGTTTTGAAATAGGCCGAACAGTATCCTTCCGCTGCCATTTTACCCGCGCCGTAAGGTGAAAACGGGTGGGGCGCCAGTTCCTCACGAATGGGCGGCTCGCATTCCCCGACAACCCCCCCGCTGGAGGCGAACGGAAAACGCTTCACACCGCCGTGCCGTGCCCCTTCCAGATAGTTAAGCGTACCAAATACATTGGCCCTGCAGTCCTGGAAAGGATCCGCCACTGAGGGCGCCACCCCGGTATTGCCGGCCAAATGGACAACGACATCCATTCCCCGGGCCGCTTCTTTGGCCAGATCTTTATCGAGGATATCGCCATTGATAAGCTCACAGGGTGTAGGCAACTGTGCGTCAATCCCGGCCCCAATGCCGGACAGTGCCCCCTGGTCAACCTCAATAAAGTCACTGCTTCCCGCCAGATCATCTCGCGTCCCCACAGACAGGTTATCGACGACCCTGATGAAATGCCCCCCATCGAATACCAGTTTCTTGATGAGTCGGGAACCGATGAAACCGCACCCGCCGGTGATGAGCCATTTCATTTTTCTAAATTTCCCACTGCGGTGATTCATTCATTTTCGGCATATCGAACCATTTGTATCTGCGAACAATTTCTCGTAGGCATTTACCACTTTTTCTTTTGAAAAACAGGCCTCGACATATTGTCTTCCGGCCAGGCCCATTTCAGAACAGAGCGCGCGCCGGCGGTAAAGATAGAGGATGCTCTTTGCCATAGTCTGAGCGTCTCCGGGATCCACACTAAGGCCACATTTCGAAGCGCTTATGATTCTGAAGGCATCAGATCCTTCATCAACGGCCCCGATAACCGGTCTGCCTGCAGTCATGGCGGCCAGGAGCTTGGAGGGGACTGAAAACCCGGACAATCCTTTCCCATAAGTAACCAGTGTGACGTCCGCGGAGGCCCAAATATAGAGGACTTCTTCTTCGGGCTGCGGCGGCACGAAAACCACATTTCTCAAACCCTTCTTTTGTGCCAGTTTTTCAAGCGCATCGCGGTATTCCCCCCTACCCACAAAACAAAAGAGAATGTCGGAATGGCCTTTTAAAATATCCGCAGCTCCAATAATCACTTCCGTTCCATGGGGAAGCCCGATATTCCCCGCATACATCACTACAAAACGATCAACAAGCCCCCATTCTCTGGAAAAACGGTTTTCTTTGGGCAGTGGCGAAATATATTCGGAATCAATAAAATTGGGGATCACTGCAGTCTTTTTAAAAGGCACCCCTTTCCCCACAACATTTTTTCTCATGCCCTCTGAGAGGAGCAAAATCCTGTCCGAAAACCGGTACACCAGTTTCTCAAGAACCTTGAGCAGTTGCAGAAATAGTCCGGATTGAACAGCCCCCATTTGTTCCGCCATATCCGGATACACATCCTGCACATTGTAAATGACCGGGCAACGCTTAAAGCGGCTCACGATCCATGCGCAGAGCCCGTTTGTCAAGGGTGGCGAAGACGGGGCGAACACGATATCCGCTTTTCCGCCTGCCAGGATGGCGGAGATCACGCAGGATATGTTAAAGGATATGAAATTGAGGGCACGGTATACAAGCCCCGGCTTCGTCTGCCCAAAAACCGGGGCAAATACATACGACCGAATCAGCCAAGCCCTATCCCACCGGGTCACCTCGATTAGTTTCCCGCGATATTCTTCCCATGTCTCTGACCGGCCCTTCCGGAAATGGGGAAATGAGCTCACAATGGTTACCCGATGCCCTCTGTCCATCAGTCCCTTGAAAATGGACCCGTATATGGGCATCAACGGCCCTTCGTAAGGATACCAATAGAGCATAATGACAAGTAAATGCATGAAGTCCACCCATTACAGGCCTGGCGAGGCATTATGCTCCATTGTTTTTGCTCGCAGAATCTTCCCGACCTCTTCAGCAGCCAAAATGCTCTTTTTACCCTGAGCCCTGATTTCCTCGATTCTTTGCATGGTCCTCCGATCGTAGTACCTCTCACCACACTGATTGCATACAGCCACCTCCAGTCGAAACAGGAGAATATCATCTCCCACAGAAATCTGCTCATCAACCGATTTCACCTCAATCTCTCCACCTTTGCAGATAACACATTTCATCGCTTTCTTCTCCTAGATTCAACCCATTTCGCCGGATCAGGTTCGTAAGCCGTAATGACAACGGCGCAAGCTTCACTCTCCGAATAAGCACAAACCACGTGTAAGGGCCGGCCTTTTTTGGTAGAGCCATACAACAAGCAACTTGGATAGGGAGAATCGCTCGGATAGGTTTCCAACTCGCTTCCATTCAGGACGGCTTCGTAAACCTCTTGTTCTAAAATTTCTCCAAACTCTTCCTTTTCCATTTCATAACGGGCATGTCCGCTGTAATACACTCTCCCTGACTCAAAACAGCTTCGGATCTCTGCAATCAACATTTCGTTCCCCGGTTCCTACACCCCATAGTCTACTCTATTGTTATTCAGCCCCACAATCATTTCATAAGCCTGAACATGCTTTTTCGCACAAATATCCACAGCAAAATTGTCAACGGCAATTTTCCGCACCCTCGACGCAAATTTTTTCCTCAATGATTCGCTGCCAATCAAGATCTCAACCTTCTCAGCCAAAACCCGAGCATTCCGAGGAGGGACAATGAATCCATTCTCTCCGTCCCGAATATATCTTGCCACATCCCCCACATCTGTGGACACGATCGCCTTTTCCATGGCCATGGCCTCCCACACGGACATGGGACCTGCCTCGTGAACGGAAGAGCAGACAAAGATATCCGCCATCTTTAGAAAAGGCCGAACGTCCATGACGCCATGCCTAAAAAAAATATTACGAATTCCATATAATTTCGTAAGCGCAGTCAGTTTATCATAATAGCATTGTTGGCTTTCAAACAGATGGCCTACGATGAAAAAGCTTAAATCCCCATGGACGTCATTGAGCCACTTTACCATTTCGATGAAATACTCAAGCCCTTTGGCTGGATTTATGTTCGCGACGGTAACCACTTTTAAAGACATTTCCGATCTCGGTGCATGTTCGGCCAAAACGCAATCCGAGGAAAAATATCGGGCATCCACAGGCGCCTGGATTACCATGTGGGGTTTTTTCAGCAAAGAAGAGCCACCCATATAATGCCACATAACCCTCTCACCCCCAAGAATAAACCCATCGCAGAAAAATTGCGCTAATAGTCTAAACCCTAACCATATAATTCTTTGATCTCGGGTGTCATTCAGATGCCAGATCACCTTCGCCCCAGCCAGTTTACCGGCGATAACCCCTTTGATCTGATACGATCCGTTGCAATGAACCACATCAAATCGACCGAGCTTCAGGTATTTCAGGAGCCCATATAATTCGCTTAAGAAAGAAACCAGATAGCGGAGCATCTGTAATTTATCTCTGCCCAGGATTGTTAAACCCAGGCATTTTGTTTCCACGCCCAGTTCTTTCATCCTGTTCAGGGATTGTTCTGAATTTCTTTCAGGGCATACGGCCGTAGTGTGCACGCCATAGGCCTTGAGCCTTGCGGCAACAGCAGCAATCCTCCCCCTGGGTCCCCCGTAGCGCCCTTCTTCTGAAACATTAGCAATTCTTAAGTCCTCGAAGGGAAGCTTGATGATATTTCTTTTCATCATTTTACGAAATGTTGAATGTGCCTATCTGAGTTCTGAACCATATTTACCTCCAAGGCGTTCTGCACTGCAAGAACTGTCATGATACATAGGATCATGTACAGAATTGCCGTTGATCCACTTTGAGAGATCCCGTTCAATCATCTCCTCCAGCCGCTCCAGGTCTTCTGCATACAGGGTCCTGAGAGATGCAGCGGTTTCCTCATTGATCCTGGGCAATTCTTTTGTATAGGGCCTCAAGTTGAGTTCCCGAATATACCATGACAGACGAAGTTGAGTATGCCGTGATAGCAGGCTTTTCACAAACCTTTGTACCAGGTTGGGACGGTTTAACAACTGCATTAGCCACCGGATTCGTGGCTCAGATGCTCTGTTCTTTTTCTCCGATAGATCCATTTCAGCAGGTGGGTCAACACCCAGAAATGAGCAGATATTCGATATAAATTCAGTCGGTTTTGCCCGCAAGTCCTCGGTAAGACCAATTAGAAATCGATCGCGCGGAAAATGCCGGAACCATGCCGTCAATTGTTTCGCATACAGTCCCGGTCTGAAATATCCAACAAAAGCCTGTGGATTTTGCTGGAGACGTTCATTTTCAAGCGCCAATGCACGTTCAAAAGTTTCGGGTTCGGTGCAGTTCCGTTTCCGATGTAAATAGTGCGACCAGGCCCTGTCAACAGGGTCACGCAAAATGACGAGAAAGCGCGGAGACACAGCTGCAAAGGCCTCTTGCATTCGTGGGATAACCGTTTCGTACTGATGAAAATATGTTGGAGTAGCCTCTCCTCGGGCCGGAAACCCGCAGGAACAGCTGAAATGCCGGGCCACATACTTGTGTATGCCCTCAGCGTAAAAAGGGTCATAACCAAAGAAATTCGGTTCTTTGACTGCTGATAGGAAGACCTTGGGATGCTGCTGAAGGTAATAGTGAAGCGATGTTGTGCCTGCTTTTGCAGCACCCAGAATGAAAAAATTAGGCATATCTCCGTTCATTTGTTTCCCTTGTCTCGGGTAAGCGCTTCCTTCCTAATCCAATTGCAGTAAATTCTTGTTGAAGACTGCATCATTACCAAACTCCCTCCCTGTCATTGGTGTCTTATCCCCAATAAAATATTCGGCAGCATAAACCATCAGATATCCCAAAGGCAAGAGTGCAATTCATTTTGCACGCAATTGATGAATAGGACGGAGAGGAAATTTTCACTTGAGCAGTTTTGGAGTATGGGATATTATCTTTTCATGGATGGCCGCGAAGAAAAGACCGTGCGCAAGATACATAAAAGTGCAAGAAGAAAACGACCAGTGCATGGAACAAACGAGCCTAATAATCTATTCAAGTAAGGACCCGCCAGTTTTGAGGTGACCAATTAATTTAAGTTTTTTTGCACAATTGGTCCGGGAAAACCGATGCAGGCGTGAGAGGCTCGACGCAAACCATTTTGCTTCGAAGTTGAAAAATCTGGAAAGCAATAGCGCCAGACATTGACATAGTCACTTTAAAAGGATCTTAAGTTGAGTTGCTCAGAACAGATTGCCAGGTCCGGATTTCAGAGTCACCGCCGACACCTCTATAAACGCTTGCGCTGGTGGGCTTCGAAGCAGCTCATCTGCGAGGGTTTTTTTCTGCTTTTTAGAGATCGGTATGTAACTCGCAACAGCGATCTGGTGATTGAAGGTTATCCACGCTCGGGAAACAGCTTTGCCCGATGGGCCTTTGTCATTGCACAGAAAAATCCGGTTGTTGTGGCCGACCATTTTCATTCGATCGGGCACATCCGGCGCGGAATCCGGCTGGGAAAGCCTGTACTGGTTCTGGTCCGAAATCCGCTGGACGCTATCAGCTCGTTTCTGGTTCATCAAAAGGGCAATTATGCGATCCAGCAGGCGGTAAAGGAATACATTGAGATATATTCCTATGTTTATCACCATCAGGCCCGTATGGTGGTTGCAACCTTTGAGCAGGTGACCTTCGATTTCGGCGCGGTGACAGAGATGGTCAATCAGAGGTTCAGCACTCATTTTGAACAGTTTCTGCATACGGAGGAAAATGTTAGGCGCTGCTTTCAGATTATGGAAAACAGGAGCCGGAGAAAAATGGGAGATCCATCTGAGCGTGTCTATCGCATCTCGCGGCCGGTTCCTTCCCGCAAAAGTCTTAAAAATGCAGTGATTAAGGAAATGCTGAATGAATCGTATGCCGGACTTTTGCAGAAAGCAGGGAAAATATACGAAAAAGTGGTTCGATGCGCATTGTGATTGGTATACGAGTCAAATAGCCAACCGGCAAACCCAGCTAATCAGGTTTCCGCCTTCGCAGTTTCTTGCAAAGCAATGTTACCATGATTTTATCTTCATTGCTCAAACAGAATTTCCATGTCAAAAATGTCAGGCTACAGGCACTGACGAAAAACTGATATAACTTACTGAAGCTAAATATATTATGTGCAATAACAACACTAATCACACAGCCTATAAAGCAAGGTAAAAGGGCCTTGTCTACCACCAGAACCTTCATTACTTTTAATGCCAAAAGAACCTTGAGTAAGTTATAAATGGACAGCGCGGAAGCAGTAGCAATGGCTGCGCCGGTTATCCCGAATCTTGGAATCAACATAAAATTAAGAAAAAAATTGATTGCCACAGAGAACCAAACAAGAACGTTAACTCGCCCCTCAAGTCCACCCATCGTGAGAACTTGGCCAACAGAGCCAGCAAGCAAAATTTCCGCATCATTTCCCGGGCGTGATCGTTTGCCACTGAACCGACCCAATGAACCGGCTCTCCAGCCCGGATGGCTTTCCTGACCAATTTACCTTGAGGGCCTGAGCCGGCAACCATCAATGGCGGTCCGAATGACCCGCATCTTCGGCGTGCATTTAGAACCAAATCAACCCTCTTAGACGCCTTTAGGTTGCCGACGAAACAAAACCCCTTACGGTCCGTCCAGAAGGTGTACGAATATTCAGGCTCTAACACACCATTATACACAACAAATTCATGTGCGAGCAGATTTACGCCAAGCCGCTTTGCCAGTAGTCGATCTGTATGCGATACATGGATCACCCCGTTTGCGCTCTCAAGTCTCTTGCCTATCCTTTTCGTCCACCGTCTCTTGTCGCCTTTCCGGAGAATAATGTCGCTATAGCCATGGATCGTAACGATGATCCGAGCCTGCCGGCTTGCAGCACGAAGGGCAGTCAGCGCACAATTGTTTATTCCGTGCGTGTGGATGATATCATATTCGGACAACGATTTCGATACTGTGGCCACGCGGAAAGCCGCATTTACGATGTGAAGGAACGCCTTGGCTGTTCGTCCTGGGACCCGGTTTCGAAAAACATGTACGGCTATCGCCAATGCAGAAGGAATGTCTCCCGGCCGAGGAAAGGCTCCGAAGCATAGCATCCCTGTTTTAACACAGTCTTTAGGCAAAAGGTACCGCCCCATCGGCAACACGTGAACGACATGCCCTTTTGCCATCAACGCATTACTCAATCCCCAGACATGACGTCCCACGCCGCCGGGGTTGTGTCCTCCGGCCTCAGGTGGAAGGGGACCCACCATCAAAACCCTCAATGTTCAACCTTCCTTTCTGGTCCAATGGGCCAGGGAGCGTCCCAAGAGACACTCCAGTTTACTTACCTCTCTGGAGAAATAGTCAATCATCTCCATCCTGAAATCTGCCGGGATCTCAGGTTTTTTAATCGGTTTCACGTTCCACTTTCCCAAACCAAAGCTGTGCCAGATCCCGAGGCTTTTCTTCAACCGTCCCCCCGCCCGAATCAAACGGGCTAAACAACGCGATCTGTGCCCACTTGCCGGGTTCTCGATGCGCCATTGGAGCTGTTGTATGGTCTCAAGACCGAGGAACCTGCAGATCCCCTCCCATACAAGAGCGGGGTCCCTTACCAGGTCATCCAAAACAACCACATGAACCCTTTTTTTGCCGGCCCTGTCGTATAATCTCTCCAATTGACTCCCCAAAGAACAAACCGGCCCGTAAAGAAGTCTCTCCGGATTTTGGCAAGTTTTAGGCAAGCATTGGTTTTGAGCGCGTTTCCACTGCAATTCCCAACCACTTGTAAAACTCTCCTGATCCTCTTCGAGGCTTTGCAACAGTTGTAGATATAGAGAAAGGGCCATGTCATCCGGGTTTCTTATACATACGATAAAGAGCGAATCCGGGTTGAAGTGGAGAATGTTGTTTGCCGCAACATTTGAATACAGATACCACACCGTGCCATCGAGAAGGAAAGGCATATTCTCCAAACATTGTTCATAGAGCCTCAAATAGAAGCCATAACTTAGCCTCCGAGCCCTCTTGTGGTCCTTATTGAAAAAATTTGGCTCCTTGACCTCAGGGACAAACACCTTTGGATGCTCTTTTAGCCAGGAAGCAATTGTAGTCGTTCCACACTTGGGAGCTCCCATAAGAAACAGATTCGGTTTTGGCATACACAAACCCTCGGCCTGTCACACTGAAATGGAGACATGATCGGAAAAAAACAGCCCTTTCGTATCCACTCCCTATCTTCGATGGAGCATCGGTACATACCCGATGGTCTGACCGTACTTGGCCTTTATTAAGAGTAGCGTACACCCGTTCCAAAAAATAAGGCTCGCCATGTTAGCCAGGGCTGCCCCGAGAATGCCCATGCCTGGGACCAGCATCAGGTTGAGAAAAAGACTGAGAAGGGCTGCTACCACCATGACATTGCGAAGGACCTTATGATTGCCCGTCATGTTCATAAAAAAACCGGTAGATCCGGAAATAGAAGCCCCAAATTGCCCTAAAATTATGACGACCATGGCCCCATAAGCGACTATGAATTCCTCACCAAAAAGAAAACCAAGAATAAACTTTCCGAGTAGGAGCAACCCAAAGAGGATCGGTGCTGAGGTCCAAAAAATAAGCTTGGAAGATTTCTTTGCCACATGAAAGAGCTCCACCATCTTTCCCCCGTGAAAAAGCTCGGAAAACTTTGGCCCAGCCATGGCATTGATAGAGACAAGCACAAATGACGTCAAGGTGGCAAGTCTGACCGCTGCAGCGTAATAGCCAACATCAGCTTCGGATCGAAAGACCCCCAGAAAGATCACCCCCATCTGGCCTATCAGGAGTGTCATGCTGTTGGTTATAAGCATTGGCAGTGACAGGGAAAGCAATTCCTTTACGGGCATTCGGTGAACTCGATCATCTGTCTGAATCCGATCCCTGAATGCCTTTTCCATTATTATCCACCCCAAAAGTGCCGTCAGGGTAAGGCCCCCGAGGAAAGCGTAGATGGGTACGTTCTTATTGAAAACCCAAAGCGACAAAACGGCCAATAAAATCAGATTAAAGCCATGAGGGAAAACTTGCATCAACGCGAAGACCCGTATAAGTTTCATCCCTCTCACGGCCCGGGTATTGACGTCCATAAGAGACTTGAACGCCAGAAACACGGCGGCCAACGCAATGTAGGACGACATCTGGGGCTTAGAAAACACCTTGTTCCCGATGACATCCGCGCCCAAAAAAAACACTGTGCAGGCAATAACGGAAGCGACAATGACCATTTTCAGGATTTTGTGATAAAGAGAGCGAGCCGAAGCAGCGGAGTAATTGGCTATATGCTCAGGAATCAGCCGCAAAATGGCGGTCCCTGTGCCCATTACCGTCATGGTGCTACTCAGCAACAGAAAGGATTGGACTACAGCCAGGATTCCCAGGATTTTGGCGCCGTAGCAGCGAGCGACGATAATGCTGAACGTCAGGCCCAAAATCGCAGCCAAGATGCGGCCCCCAATAGCCCATAAGGATCCGGCAAAAATTTCAGAAAAGCGGGTATCTGAAACAAGGTTATGGTATTTGCGTTTAAAAAATCCCAACATAGTTCAAATCTCAAACAAAAACCGGAAGTAAAACGCCTCGTTGGGTCCTCTGCTATCTCTCCAAATCTTTGTTGAGATTTTCAAATCGCAGAATACAGTCCACAGTTATCCTTTCGTTCGACACAGAACTTGAAAGGCAAAAAATAAAGGTTCAACGCGGATTAACGTGAAAATCGCTACTGACTTCGCGTTCGCACTGGTTCCCACGCAGAGCATGGGAACCAGCCTGAGGGAACAACAAAATTCTCTTTTTCACATTAATCCGCGAAGACCCAAGGAGAGCAAGTAGCCCAGATGCAAGATTGAACCAAAACCATGTGTGTTTGGGCTTGTTCAACGTTGTTGCGTATATGCCGCTTAAAAGCCCCCCCAAGTCCCGCAATAAAGGAGAAGGAGATTATATACATGACGATAAGATTCATCCCACCAAAAGCGACACCTATATATTTCTGTATCATCACCTGTGCCGTAAGGCACACTGCCCCGGACAAAAAGAGGGACATGAGACCGAGCGACAAATTATTTCGTTCTATTTTTTCCAAATTATCCTCTGAAATCTGTGAAATCATGAAAATACTGAAATAGCAGTTAACCGAGGGGCATCGTCTAAAGATCGATTAGCATCGGCATTTCTGTCTTCGCATGGATTAGCGTTGCGATGGTTCATGATTATCAGCAAACAAAACCGGACATTGAAAGAATTCAAGTCCGCTAAGGCTCACAACATTTTTCGACTACCACCGCTTTTAGCGTTCGAACCACCCGATCGACATCCTCATTTTTCATGCCAGAAAAAAGCGGGAGCGCAATGCATTGTTCCTGGGCTGATTCACTTTCTGCCAAAGCCAGGCAGGTGCCTGGCGGGAATTCACACCCCGGGGGTTTGCCCCCGCATCGCCACGTCGCACCGGTGTAAGCCGGTTCACGGTGAATGCACATGATCCCGCGCCGGGTGGCAATTCCCTGATCCAGGAATGCCTGCATTACAAATTGCTGGCTACAGTTTTCGGGAAGACGCACGCAGAAGGTCTGCCAGTTGGTCCTGGCCCATTCCGGTTCCCGGGGCAAGCCAAGGCCCCGGATCTTATCTAACAATTCCAAGTACCGCCTGGCCAGCCGTCTGCGTTCAGCAACAATCTGTCCCAATCGGGAAAGCTGTACTCGACCTATGGCGGCCTGGATGTCGGTCATACGGTAATTGTACCCCAGGACGGGATAGCTTTCAAAAATAACGCTGGAAGCGCCATGCCGCACAGTATCCGGCACGCTCATACCGTGCTGGCGCAAAAGCCGGAAACGTTCGTCCAAGGTGGGATCATTCGTGGTAAGCATGCCCCCGTCACCCGTGGTAATAACCTTTCGAGGGTGAAAGGAAAAACAAGCAATGTGCCCGTGGGGCCGACCAATCTTCTCCCATCTTCCCTGCCACAGGATCTCACTGCCCGCTGCACAAGCCGCATCTTCAATAACCATTACACCTCGCTTTTCGGCCTGGTCCATGATGCCGGCCAGGTTGCAGGGCATACCCATCTGATGTACGGCCAAAATTGCTCTCGTCTTTTTCGAAAAAGCTGCTTCCAAAAGGGCTGGATTGAGGTTGTAGGTCTCCGGCTCGATATCCACGAAAACAGGTATGGCTCCGCAGTACCGAACAGCATTGGCCGTCGCAATAAAAGAATGGCTGACTGTGACCACCTCGTCGCCGGGCTGTACGCCAGCGGCCAAAAGGGCCAGATGCAGAGCCGTCGTACAACTGGACACGGCACAGGCATGGGTTGCGCCGGTGAACGCTGCGAATTCAGACTCAAAAGCGGCCACCTCAGGACCTTGTGTGACCCAACCAGAGAGAATCACCCGACCGGCAGCCCG
This sequence comes from Desulfatiglandales bacterium, assembly GCA_963664475.2. Lineage (GTDB taxonomy): Bacteria > Desulfobacterota > DSM-4660 > Desulfatiglandales > Desulfatiglandaceae > NaphS2. Next base: position 741,902 of record CAXXXE010000007.1, on the reverse strand, counting down.
CACGTCTTCATCATCCAGCCAGGGCTTGGCGATGGGAAGGAATGTTGGCTCAGAGTTCATGATAGTTGGCTCATAGTTTCAGGCGCTTCCCAGTTTCTCACTTTCTCACAGGCAAGCAGTTCGTCCATAGACACACCGGAACTTAGATACCACTCCTTAAGCATATTGAGACCCTGTGTCAAACTGATTTCAGTAGTGAATTCAAATAATTCCCTGGCCAGAGACAGGTCGGCGTAGAGTCTTAGCACATCCCCGGGCCTGGGAATATCATGTACCAAGTGCGCATTTTTTCTCCCTGCGACATCGGCCACAGCCTGGGCCAGGTTGTTTATGGAGACCTCCGCCCCACTGCCCAGATTTACGGTAAGCCCCACAGCCTTGTCGCTCAGTCCGATGTCTATGATTCCCCGCGCAGTGTCATGAACATAAGTAAAATCACGTGTTTGAGAGCCATCGCCAAAAATGACCATAGGTTTATCCGCCATACAGCGCAGAAGAAATTTAGGAATCACTTCACCACTGTCGCCTTCGTGGTGACACTGCGGGCCATAGGTGTTGAAAGGCCGGATCATAACCGTAGGGTAATTATAGGTCCGATAAAAAGCCCGTGCATAGCATTCCCCGGCCAGCTTGGAAGACCCATACACGGTCATAGGGAAACAGGGATGTCGCTCTGTCATGGGCGCTTGAAGGGCCGTACCATAAACCTCGGAAGAGGACACATACACAAAGCGCCCCACGCCGGCAGATTTTGCCAAAGTCAATAGTTGCAGAGTGGCCGTGGCATTGATCTCGTGGTTCTCACTGGGGGAATGGATGGAATGTCGCACACCCAGACAGGCCAGGTGAAAAACAGCGTCCATGCCTTTAATCAGTTGCTCCATGCATTTCTGATCCCTGATGTCAGCCACTTCAAGACGGAATTTTTCGGGCGGCAAATCGGCTACATTTTCTCGTTTACCGTTTACCAGGTTGTCAACTGCAATAACGTGATGGTTCCGTAAAACCAGTTGCCGAACCAGTTCCGATCCGATGAAACCGGCGCCGCCTGTAACGAGGATTTTTTTTTCGGTCGATGTCATTTTTTCCTTCCTTTCAGCGCAATTGTTGATAATCCGGATATACATGGGCCGGCCAATCCACAGAGGACCAGTGTCAGACTAAGGACAAGGTAACTCACAGCTCCCAGTAGAAAACCCGATTCCGGCGCCATGCCCATACCGGCAAAAAGCGAGGCATATGCACCCTCACGTATCCCAATGCCCTGGATACTTACCGGGATGAGCCGGACCAATTCCGCCAGCACCACAACGCTGCCGAGCCGTGTCGAGGGAATCGAAATCTGCAGGCCCACACTCACGACTTTCACTGTGCCAATCCAGATAAGAACAGCGGTCATGGAAAAGCCCATCAAAAACAGAAACCGGTGTATAGACCCAAATCGCAATGAGTTTTGAAGCATTATCAACCATCGCAGAAATCTGTTTTCCGGCCGTTTTTCCGAAGCTTTGACAAAGATGCCGCCCAACATCGGCAAGCAGAAGAATGCCATGGTTGCAGCCGTGACCCCCAACCAGGAAAAAAGAAAGACCGGTTTGTGGTAAAGATACCCATGATCAAAAGCGACAGAGGCCAGAAAAGCGCATTGGAACATGAGAAAAAAAGACAACAATCCGAGGAGTCTTTCCTTTATCAGTGCAGGGACAATGTCCATGGATTCTCGACCAAGACGCCTGAGCATTGCAAAACGATATACATCACCGCCGATGTTGGCAGGGGTGAAAACGTTCAGGAAATTGGAATAAAGATAAATCAGAAATTGGCGAGGCGTTGGAGATGCACCGACGCCCTCGGAGAGAATCTGCCAACGAAAAAACATAGGGATATATTGTATGAAACAAACAACCGCTGCCATTACTAACAGAGGCCCCTGGATAGACCTGGCAGCAGAAAGGATCGCCCCAACATCAAGAAGATATATGGCGGCCCCCAGGAGAAATACGCTTATGAGTATCTTGAAAGCAGTCACGATGTTACCTTTTGCCACACACTAATGGTATGCTTCGGCTGCCCAAAACTGGCGTGCGCAGCATCATGTTCAGAAAGAATACGCATGCCCTGCGCTGAAAGAAATTGTTTCAGGCGCTGATCATAAACGCAAAAAGGAACCATGTACGTGTACATGATTCTTTCCTGAATAAAAGCCATATCCATTTCGGGATGCAGTGCTTTTGCCGTTTTCGCCACAAGTCGGTCTGTTGTCCTGCCCTTGAAGGTTCTCAGAAAACGTCGCAGCATCCACAGGGCGCGATTGTAAAAGCAATCATGCGGCATATTCATAACCAGGAGGCCTTCAGAGTTCAATTCCGACACGACCTTGCCGAAAAGCATCTCACGACGACTTTGAATATTCTGAAAGACCGAATCAGAAATGATGACGTCGAAAGACCCCAGAGAGCGCTGAATATAGTCCAAGCAGACAAAACCCAGTCTGTTTTCAAACCCGGATTCCGAGTGTTTTTCCTGGCACCTCGCGATATTTTCGGGAGAGATGTCCACGCCGGTACAGCACACCCGCGCCAGAAGGCCTGTCAGTTCAAACAAAAGCCTACCGGTTCCACACCCAATATCAAGGATCGAAGTCCCTGGTCGATCGCCGAGATGTTCCTGCACGAGGCGAGCCATGGTCTGAGTCCCCCGCTCACTGCCGGTAAATGTGGACCGCCTGAACTCGTTCCTGCTTTCGGATGAAGCGTACACGTTATTCATTCACAGTTGCCCGCAATTTCGGCGCCTGCTGTGCAAAATCTTCGAGGGTTCGCCAACAAAATTGCCCGGATTGCGCGATAAATTTCAGGAAGCGCTGATAGATCTCAATCATCTTGTGATTGCCGGAAAAGCGATCCTCACAGTGGGTCAGGAGGACCACAACCCCTCCCGAAGCAGCGATAGTGCGGGAGCACTGTATCCAAAGCCTCAACATCTCCTCGGGCGTATATCCGAGAAAACGCAGGCTGCCATCCCTTGGCATGGACAGCGGGATCTCCTGAACCGGGCCGATAAAAAACGGCCTTGCGCTGGCGCAGCCGTTATTGGGTATGGGAAAGAGGCCCCCTGAGGTGGGGATACTGCTGTCACAAGAATACAACCCAGCCATTTGGTCGAGCAGCGTCGGCGTCCTGAGTAAAGAGGGGGCGCGATAGCCCGATATCGGGTAAGGGGCCAGCGCCGTCAATCCGGACTGCAGCCTTTCTCGACAGGCAGCCGGGGACAGGAACGCTGTGACATTCTCGTGAGCAAAGCCGTGTACTCCAAGCTCATGCCCACGGGCGACCACTTCCCCCAAAAGGCTGTGATCAAGGGGCCACTGGCAGGGAACGATGAAATTCGTTGATCTGGCGCCGACATCCTCCTCCAAACCGAGAAACCTTTTTACGAGATGATGCAGACCTTCCAAAGAATCAATGTCGTGGGTAAGCAGCACAGGTGTCTTCTGCGTACAAGGCACCCCGGCAGGCGGGGTAATCAGGTCCGCCAGAAAATCGGCGCTCAAATCCAGCGGCCAGGCCGGATATTTACCCCACTTATGCATCTGCTTTTGCTGACAGCGGCCTATCAATCCGGCCACAACGCTTCTGATCGATTCAGGAACAATCTGGTAAGAAAAGGGAAGACGACTGCTTAAAGGTTTGCGCAGCGTAAATGCTGTAAGCAGCCTGAGACTTGAAACCACCTCTTGGGATAAGTGCGGCAAATCCGGAGGCAGTGTAATATCCAGGGATGTGCCCTTCACAGGTCCGCCATTGATCGTTTCAACCACGGCTCGCGGCAGGTTGAAGATCAGATCCTTGGCCCATAGCAACTCCTCATGTCCACCGATGTCCGTTACCCTCGCAGCGACCAAATGATCGGCCGCAAAATCCCTTCTATGCCTGGTCATTGTCCGATTCACGATCGCCGCACTCCTCGCTTACAAAATATAGGGGACGTCTGACCACTTCGGCATAGATGCGGTACAGGTATTCCCCGGCAAGGCCGAGAAAGAGAAACAGCAAACCAAAGAAGAGCGTATTCAAACCCATGAGGCTGGTCCAGCCAGGCGCCGGATCGCCTCTGATCAAAGCCTGCACCACATAACCAAAAATCATGAAGGAGAGAATTGAAACAACTACGCCGGTAGCGGTCATCAGCCGGATGGGGAGAAAAGAGAAACCGATGAAGGTGTCGTACATCGCTTTGATCATTTTTCCGAAATTCCATCCGGAACTTCCTGCAGTGCGCATCTGCCGATCATATTCAACGACCTCTTGATCGAACCCCGTCCAGGCCACAAGGGCAAAGGTGATCCTGTTTTGTTCATGAAAAAGGCGGTAACATTCAGCGACTTTTCGATCGATCAAGAAAAAACTCCCAGTTGTGAATTTTGATGATTTTGGCATAGCATAACGCTTGATGGCGCGATAAAAAAGATTGCTAACCAGGATTCGCCAGGATTTGTCCTGCCTGGTCTTGCGCTTTCCCCACACAATTTTTGCCCCTTCCTGCCATATCGCCAGGAAGGTCAGTATGACTTCCGGTGGGTCCTGAAGATCGCAGGCCAGGGTGCACACGGCATCCGCCGCAATGTCGTAGGCAAAGCCGGCGCTCAGGGCTGCGTGAGATCCAAAATTACGGGACAGCCGTATACCGCGGAATCTCCCGTCCCGAGCGGAGATTTCCATAATGCGAGACCAACTGGCGTCACGACTGCCGTCGTCTATAAACAAGACACGGAATGTATACGATTCACAGGAAAGGAGGTTTTCCCGGACGATCCTCTCATACCGTTCAAGATTTGCTTCTTCGTTAAATACCGGCGTCAAAATCAAGACCTCCGGTCGGGTTCTTCGGCATGTCATGCTGTCACCCAATGCACCAGTCTGCGTATTCATTCCCCAATAGTTCCACAAGCTCACGGTTATACGGCAGGTAGCTTGCCTGCATGGCGCGGAGTACGTTTTCCGGTATGCCCTCTGTGCCAGCCCCTTCGCTGGCATTAATCTTCCCGACATCCAGACCGTCTGCTGGTCTAGGCACTACCCCAAGAAAAGCATGTATGCTTTCAGCAATCTTATCGGGCGAGGCGATAATCCGGTCGAACTTTAGACAAAGGATGTTGCCATCCCCAAAAAAAGAGAAAAAGGGGGTAAGTAAACCTGCATAACGTCCTCTGGAAAAATAGGAATGAGGGCGTGCATAGCGCAGGAAATCAGGATAGACTGCTTCCCTCTCCGCCTCCCGGGCGAAGGCTTCCTCGAAGCTCAGAGACTCCAGCCCGTTCATCCGCGACCAAAGATAGTTGGAAAAGGCCCGTTGTATCGGTTCTCGTAAAATAAAAATTAGTTTACATAGCGGCATGTGACGGAATATCCGCTCGGCCACCGCCGGGTTTTCCAAGTAATTGGTGGTCTTTTCTCCGGTCAGGACGTCTTTTGAAACATGGGAAAACCAGGTCCGGGAATAGTACTCAATGCCTTTTGCATACTCGTCTTCGATCAAAAAGAATTTCGGTTCCGGCCGTATTGGTTTGGCCAAACGTATATCAGGATGTCGGTCAAGAACCTCATAAAGCCACGTGGTCCCGGCGCGCGGAGCGCCACCTATGATGAAATCCGGCAGTCTCATGGTTTTTCCACAACCGTGAAGATGGATGGGGCCAGGGACATAAAACGCCTGTTACGGACAAAAAGGGCATCCAGATATTTCAGTGGGAAAAGGACCGCACACAGCAGCAGATAGAGCAGGTTGCGAAGGTGACTTGATCCGAAGGAGAAAAGAATGGAAAACAGTTCAATCGTCATCAGCAAAAAAAGCGTGGCGGGACCGGTAGCGTTAAACTGGCATACTGTCTTCCATTGGCCGAAAAGCATGGATGCTCCTTTCTCAGTAAAGCGCACAAAATCATGCGGCGAAGCATGAAACGGGAAAAGAAATGGGATCAGGTGCATGCCATATCCTCCTGACTTGGTGCATTGTTGCAAACCAGCCACGATCTCCCAGACTCGAGGAAGATGTTCCAATACACTTCTGGAAACAAACGCATCAATGCTGTTTTCGCGAAATGGCAGGCTGTCCAGGTCGCAGACGATGTCCACGTTATCGTAGTCGAATAAATCCAGACAGATGATGTTCTCGTGAAGTCTGTGCGCACCGCACCCCATATCGACCACCAATTCCCGATCCGGTTGCACATATTTGGTAATCTCCTTCAAAAAACAAAACGGATATGTGGGTGCAAACACGGCAACGCCCACCGTGTAGTACAAGCGGCCAAGGTGTTTTTTGAGTTTACCCTTCAAAGAGTCAAAGCTATCCCCGCGATGTGGTGGGGTAACAAAATACACCCTACCTTGGCGGATGGGAAATATAGTTTTACACGCCACACATTCTGCAGCATCATCCGAAAAGTCAAGCTCACACCGACATTTCGGGCATGCCAGGGCAGGTTTGATTCGCTCAAAACGGGGATACCCCATCTGTGATGCTTCAGACATGAAAAAAATCAGAGATAGACCGGACGACTTCGCGAACCTGATCTTCGTGCAATTCCGGATACATAGGAAGAGACAGCAGTTCCCTTGTCGCCTGAACAGTGGTCTCCAGGGACGCTGCTATGCAGACTTTGTCAGCGTAGGCAGGTTGCAGATGCACTGGGATGGGATAGTGTATGCCTGTTTGAATGCCTTGATTCAATAAATGCTGTTGCAAAGCATCCCGCTCAGAAGTACGAATGCCATAAACATGGTACACGTGGCGGGCATACTCAGGCTCGACCGGACAAGCAACCTGATCGACCTGAAAAAGCAACGCATTGTAGCGGTCTGCAAGCCTCCGCCTTTGCTCAGTCCATTTTTCCAGATGTCGAAGCTTGACCTTCAGAATAGCGCCCTGCAATGCCTCCATCCGATAATTATACCCTGCAAATTCATGATGATACTTCCGCTTGGCGCCCCAATCCCTGAGCAGACGCAGGGCTTCGGCGAATTGAGGGTTGTGTGTCACCACCATACCCCCCTCCCCGCAGGCCCCCAGATTTTTGCCGGGGTAGAAAGAAAAGCAGCCCATGTCGCCTAAGCTCCCTGCGCACCGGTTTTTATAGGTTGCCCCATGGGCCTGCGCAGCGTCCTCTATGAGTACGAGATTATGCCTTTGGGCGATTTCTCTCAGTGGATCCATATCCGCCGGCAGACCATGCAAATGCACGGGCAACAAGACCCTGGTTTTGGAAGTAACCGCTTTTTCCGCACATTCCGGGTCCATGGTTTGGGAAACAGGACTAATATCCACCAATACGGGCTTTGCCCCCGTGTAAATGACAGCAGCCACCGTGGCCACAAAGGTGTGGGATACGGTAATCACCTCATCCCCCGGACCCACGCCTGCCGCCAGCAGGGCCAGATGCAGGGCGGAAGTGCCGGAATTAACGCCTACGGCATATTTCGTCCCGCAATAGGCGGCAAATTCCTCTTCAAAAGAGGCCACTTCCGGACCCAGAACATACCAGCCGCTTTCCATCACCCGGTCGACGGCTTCACGAACGTCGTCCCTGATGGAGGCGTACTGGGCTTTAAGATCGAGAAAAGGTATCATTTTCATCTCTTTGCTCATATTTCCTAATTGCTGGTAAAACCTTCACGGATCATAGTTTTTAGCCCTCTGCCATGAGCCAACTTCCTTGCCGGCACTCCTGCCACCACTGCTTCGGCCGCAACGTCCCGGGTGACCACGGCCCCGGCGCCGATCATGGCCTTTTCGCCGATAGTCACCCCGCACAGAATAACCGCTCCACTGCCGATGGAAGCGCCATTCTTAACGTAAGTCGGCGTCACCATCCAGTCAGATTCCGTTTGAATCTTTCCTTTGCTGGTAGCCCTGGGGTGCAAATCGTTGATAAACATCACACCGTGGCCCACGAACACCTCATCCCCTATGGTTACCCCTTCGCAAACGAAGGTATGCGACGAAATCTTGCACCTCGCGCCGATATGGGCGTTTTTCTGAACTTCAACAAACGTCCCAATCCGGCTCCCCTCCCCAATGGAACAACCATAGAGGTTCACCAGCTCCGGGTGATGAATAATGACGTCGGGTCCCATTTTAACATCTTTCGCTACAGGCATTATAAATATATCATCTTTCCCTGCTCGGCCAAGGACTTATTGGCAGCCTCCAGGATACTGACCACGCGCAGCCCGGCTTCACCATCGGTATCCGGCGTCAGGCCTTCCTTCACGCATTTGATAAAAAGGGCGGCCTCTACCTTCAATGCCTCTGTGCGATCAAACTGGGGCACCCAGATATCGCCCATACGATATTCTACCATGGTCTGATAAATTTTATCCTGAGAATCATTAACCGTAATGCCGGCGTCATAGACCTTCACCTTTTCATTGGGTTCCAGGTCATTGAAGACAATCATTTTTTTGCTGCCGCCGATTAAGGTCTGTCGCACCTTGACCGGAGAGAGCCAGTTCACGCTAATATGGGCGATGAAAGGGGAATTAAAAAAGAGCGTCAGATAAGCAATGTCCTCCGGTCTTCCCACCACATGAGACTTCCCCGCAGCGCTTACAGCCTCAGGCTTGAGCCCGTCTAAAAGAAACTCCATAATAGCCAGATCGTGGACTGCCAGATCAAAGAGCACGTTAACATCGTATTGAAACAGCCCCAGGTTGACCCGGGTGGAGTCATAGTAATAAATTTCACCCAGTTCCCCCGCATCCATAAGTTGTTTGATCTTACGGACAGCGCCCATGTACACGAAGGTATGGTCCACCATAAGCGTCAGATTGCGTTGTTCCGCTTCCTCAATAAGTTTGTACGCTTCTTCGCTCACAGCCGTCATGGGTTTTTCCACCAGCACGTGTTTTCCTGCCTTGAGGGCCTCCATGGCCAGAGGAAAATGGGTAGATACCGGCGTAGCAATCACTACTGCATCCACTTTTGGATCATGGAGCAACTCTCGATGATCCATGGTAACCCTGATGCCGGGATATCGCGAATGGACCAGTTCCAAACGTTGCCGGTTCAAATCTGAAACCATCTCCACATGGGACCCCGAAGCCTCTGCAAAATTCCGCACCATGTTAGGCCCCCAGTATCCGTAACCGATTACACCGATATTCAACATTTGGGCTCCCTATCCCCTAATATATCTCAATAATCGGCCGAAAACCTGAGATCTCTTTCTCAGCCCTTTCAAGGTCCTGATCCGAGAGACCAGTTTGTATTTTCTCGACAGCCTTTTTTGCGTATTCTCGTGGACCTTCCTCGACGACCGTCTCGCACAAGCTGAACCAGATGTAGGCCTGCTGCGGATCAGCGGCCATTTGTGGACCGCCGGTCTCGTAAAGGAGAGCCAGATTGAACATGGCCGACGGATGACCCTGGCCGGCCGCTCGTAAATACCATTCCTCCGCCTTTCGAAGGTTCTGCTCGACACCGCGGCCCTTGGCGTACATGATCCCCAGATACCACTGGGCCTCCACATGGCCTGCCTCTGCCGCCTTGGTCAGCCAGGACAAAGCAAGGTCGTGGTTCTGTTCGCCCCCAATGCCCCTGGTGAAAAACTCCCCCACCTTGAACTGGGCCTGAACGTTCCCCTGTTCCGCCGCCTGCATAAAATAATGCCTGGCCTTCTCTGGATTACGAATTTTCTCCGCGCCGGTCTCGTAAAGCAACCCTAGATAATAAGCTGCCTCAGCAACACCCTTTTCATTGGCCACAGAAAACCAGGAGAGGGCCTGTGCGTCGTTTTGAGAAACGCCTGCGCCCGTTAGATACATGGCGCCAAGAGCCATGGCTGCTTTCCCGTGACCCTGAGCGGCAGCGGCCTCATACAGTTCACGGGCCTGCGCATAATCCACATTCACGCCCTCGCCAGTTTCGTAAATGCGTCCCAACTGGGCCTGGGCCTCCCTGAACCCACCCTCAGCAGCGAGCCGAAGCCATTTCAACCCTTCTTTCCGGTCCTTGGGAACTCCCCCCAAGCCATCAAAATAGATAACGCCCACGCGATATTGCGCCGCCGCATCGCCGCTCTTGGCCAGCGGCAATGACTGCCTAAACATATCCTGTGTTGTTTGTTGATTTTCGACGATCTCGCCCCCTAAACCAGGGATAGGGTCGCCGTTTATGAAAACGACCAAAACCAAAACAAACAAAGTCTTCCAAAAAACGTTCCGTTCCATCATTCGTATCATTCTTTCCCTTGCTCTCCCTATTGTAGCAGCCCTCAACTTTGCAAGGCTTTTTTTCCTACAAATTGACACTCCCAGAATCTGCGCATAATTACCTCTCGCAGATGAAACTGTCAACCCCTTATTTTGTATCGTTGCACAGAATCAAATTAAACAACTGCAGGTCTTTCAAGGATTGTTTGTCGAAAACGGGCATTAATTCCATCTTGACAGATCCTACCATCTAAAGTAGAAACGCAAAGAATTCATGGTTCGGAACAAGTACGGATTACACAGTTTGTGCCATGTCCTGATCGGGTAACATATTTTTAATAAGGAGGCTGTCATGATAAAGAGAAAATGCTTTTTGCCGTTTGCAATTCTTGGTATCGTTGGGTTGATGTTTATGGTTGGATGTTCCACAAAAGCCACGATAGGTAAGAAACCCACCGCTCAGATTCTGGTTCCGGAACTTGCTCCTGATATTGCGGAAATCATCCGCTTCAACGACGCCCTCAGGGAGGGGAAGCCGATCATGATCAAATTTTTTTCGCCGACCTGCAGTGCGTGCAAACAGATTCAGCCGACGGTGGAGGAGATTCGATCCGAGTGGGAAGGAAAGGTTGTTTTCATCTATTTTGACATAACCGGTCGTAATCACAGGCATCTATCGAAAGGTATCGGATACGTGCCGACGTTGCGCTTCATCGACAGGCAGGGAAAACCCCGGAAAGACCTCGTAGGCGTCCGGCCCAAAGAAGCCATCAAGAAGGAACTTCAGGCAATTTCATCCGGCGTTGAATAAAGCCTTGAACAATTGTTCGCAGATACTTACTTTCCGCCCTTCTTATTTTTCAGGATCGCATCCATCTCAGCCAGGTTGTCGGCCTTGAATTTGAACCAGTCACTGACATTCTTGGCGTAAATGTACCGGATTTCCTCCCCGAGATTGGCCCGAATGTTCACGTAGAAATCGAAGAGCCGCAGCAGTTTCGTTGGGTTTGAAAGATCCTTGTAGCGCCTCGGAGCAAGGTCCGTGTCCAGGGCCTCCTCAGAGAGGAGCGGCACCACCGATTTGTGGATCAGCACGGCAGCCGCGGTATCGAAATAGACCATACGCCAGTCAGGGTTTTGAAGAAACCAGAAAATAAGGTTACGTTCCCCAATGTGTATAATGGCCGTTTTGAACGGATAATCCTTTAGAAGCGCTTGAAGCCCTTCTTTAGTCAAGGGGTATTTGCTGCCCAGCCCGAACCATACATCCAGCATTTCATGCTTGTAGGGCGTGAATCGCGGATCGATAAAAACCTTATACTTTGGATACATGGCCCACATCAGATAGCCGCCCGTGAGGTAGTCGTTGAACAAGGGACCGGGGAGTTTATGTTTCATGATATACTCGGTCTCGTTAAGGGGAAAGTCGCTCCAGGTGCCCACGCCGAAATAAGAACGATTGGGGTTCAGCGCAATGGCGATGTAAAGGAGGTAAAAAGAAAGGATTGTGCCGGCCGCCAGGAGCGGGAAAGAAAGGCGCCGGTTGAGATTGTTTGATCCGGTTTTCCACAAGAGGTAATTGGTGGAAAAGAACCATAAAGGAGGGTAGAAGATCACCGCCCTGGCCACCTGCATGCAAAAGAAAAAAAAGACGACATTCAGAATCAACAGCGGCAGGTCGACCGAGCGGGTGCGCAGCCAGGAACGTATCCAGATCCATAGAAATGCCCCGCCCATGAACAGCATGCCCAATGCGCTGTTGACAAAATTGTACATTTTTATCGTGGGGCTGATATGCTTCCATAAACTGAAATGGGCGAAAACCCTGTCCAGGTGTTTAACTCTCTCCTGGTCAAAAAGTTGTGTTTCAATGATGCTCGGCAAATAAAATATGCCGTCAGGGTTGATCTGCACTGCGAGATAGGAGAGGACGACCGCAAAGAAGAAATGCCGCAGGTAAGCCCTGTCAGCATCCCTGTCACGGAAAACAAGTTGTTGTCCGACCTCAAGTGCGAAGGCAAGCGAGATAAACATAAGGCCGATGATAAACCCGCCGTGGGTGTTCACCCACACAAGAAACAGTGCGGGGTAAAGATACAGCAGTCCATATCTTCGATTGACTTTGACAAAGAAATAAATGGCCACCGTCAGCGTAAAAAAAAGGGTGCTGAACATCTCGGGCTTGATGAACATGCTCACCAGTTTGATGACCATCCCCATCACTAGGAAACTGAAGATGTGCCAAAGATTTAAACGGTGGCCGAGGCGTCGCAGATAGAGGAACATCACAGCCAGCATAGCCAGAAAAATCAGCCACTGTAAAACATAAAGGCCTGGAACCCCCAGTAAGTTATAGAACAGGTAGAGCATTCCTGACCCGATCCAGGTGACGTACCGCCAGTCCGGAATGGTCGGCGTCCAGGAAAACTGGGTGTGATCGATGTTCCACGTCAGGTTCTGCACGAAATGTTTGCCGTAGGCCAGGTGAAACCACATGTCATAATCCCCGCCTATGGACGGATAGTAGGAGAACAGGGCCGCAACCACCAAAGCCAGACACCCGAAAAAGGCTATCGGATGGGTGGCCACGCGCCCGCATGCCCCACCCACCCACGACAGCAGGCGAGGGTATTCATGAACGACGACAACCGGTTCGGAATCGGAGATATTTTTTGAGGATCTGACGCTATGCTTGCGAGCCATTTTGTTTTGGTGAGGGATTACTTAGATTCGGATAATCGAAAGAAGGAAAACACCTCAGACCTCGTTATTGTACGCTTACGTGCAATTTGCACAAAAGAAAAGGGCATCCGCCGCCAAGGCGGAGCCCTTTTGTTACTCTAAGCTGCGTTTCGGTTATTTCATATTGAAACTCGTTGCAGCTTTCACATCTTCATACAGCGTGACATTTCGCGTAGTCCACACACCTGCCGAAAGGAGGTTGAAGTAGGCATTCGCAAAAACATTGTCAGGATCAGTGGTTAAGGTAAGCAGAACAGCGTAATTAGTGTCCGTAACCCCAGCGGCCGTCGCAATGTCCTGGGCGCTGTAAGTTCCGGTGGCATTGGCGGCAAGGGTGCCAATCTGTACCCTGTCAACCTGTGTACCGTCAGCCAGTCGGATGTCCGCAAAAAGGATGCCCGCAGTGGCGTTGGCATTGACGATTCGCACATATGTTTTGGTCGAGGCGTTATAACGCATATGTGGCAGATATCCCTGCCATCCATTGGGCGCCCACGTCTGGAAGGTAGAGGTTACCGCCGAAGGATCAACCGCGCCGACGCCGGTTACTGAAATATCATAGGAACCGGTGATGTTTCTGCTCGTCAAAGCGGTAGTTCCGTCCACACCCAGGCAAATATAGACATTGTTGGTACCCGCAGCGCCGCCATTGAAGGCTGCTGCAGTAAGGGTCAGGGTCTGGGCGCCGGTCGGGTCCGCAACAACATTACTCGTGGCATTGCCGGAAGCAGCAGCACAACCCGCCGCATTGGTCGTCGCCCACACCTGGTTTACGCCGCCCCAGTTGGTGGTGGCATCAAAGTTGATCAGGCCGGCGACAGTCAGGCCAGCGTTTTGAGCTCCCTTAGTTGCGGAATAATCTTCCGCAGCGGTGGTAAGAGCTAGACCGATGGTGTTGGATGCAAAATTATTCATGCCAGCGGCATCGCCCGCCGTGTTGTCAAACAGGGTTCCGTCCGTAGCATCGGTACCCAGATAGTCAATGACCATGTCCCGGGTTGTGACTACACCTGTAAACTCACTCCCGACCGTGACGGCTGCTGCATCATCCACTGGATCGACGATAACATTGCCGGCGGTATACGTACCAATGTTAATCAGTTTGTTTCCGGCAGACGCCGCATTAGTGGTCACCTGCAAAATCGCGTTATTGGTCGCCGCCGCATTACACCCGGCACCGGTTGTCAACCAAATGGTGTCTCCCGCCGACACGTTAGGGGTAGTTATCCCGGTATTATCAATTTGAAAGTTGTAAGTTGTCGCCCCGACGCCAGGCGTGCCAGCGCCAATGTTGCCGCCCGAATCAGCGGCACCGGCGTTAGAGGCGCATACCAAATACTGCGTGGCGCCTGGAAAGGCCAGACCATCAGGAAATGTCACTGTAAGCAGGTTGCCTGTGGTCAAATTCTGGGTCAAGGTGTACGTGATAACACCGGCATTATTAGCTGCGGGAGAACCCACACCTGTCATCGTTACATTACGGGCCGTACCCAGGGTTTCCAAGGCTGCCGCGAATGGCGTATCGGCAGCTCCACTGTGTACACCGGTTGTTCCCGCCCAAGCCGTTCCCATCATGAAAACCATGACCAAAACGGTCAAAAAGCCAATTTTAAAATTCTTTCTCATTTGCTCTTCCTCCTGAAAATTCGTTTTCTTTGGTTAAAAAAACTCCCATTTTCTTTATCCTTCATGCCCCACATCCCCTAGAATATTATCGCCTCCTTTCTTTAGTTTAATGATTTATCAGTTTGTTTAATCAAACTACAACCTCTTATCTTTTCGGTCCCCCCGAATTGCGACGAATTCTCTCCCGCTCAAAACTAGAAGTTGTCAGACATCGTTTGAAGCATCACCGTTTGGTTAGTGTAAATTCCTCGTTAGTTTTGGCAGGTTGAACAAAAAACTAAGTTATGTCTGGCTTTATATAAATTCAGCAAGAGGATGTCAATATTTTTTTTGCAGTCTTGTTTTTATGAAAGCAAAGAGATTCTCATAAGCTAAGTTGTAGTTTGGAGATAGCGCGAAAAACGCTAATGTTTATATAATCGCGCACTTGCCGTGACAGTCTAATTACGGAATCACTTTTCAAATCCCCCCGTCTGCCTCTTATCCAACAAATTCATCCCACCGATAATCTCCCGTCTCACCGCATCGATGTCTTCCTCACTATAGATAATTCGAGGCGTTACTAACATTAGGACCTCGATCTTGGTCCTTGACGTGGTTTTCGTCTTGAAGAGATACCCCAAGATTGGGATATCTCCCAAAAAAGGCACCTTGTTTATACTTTCGCTCTTGGTATCGCTGATGATGCCTCCCAACAGAATGGACTGACCATGCCTTGAGACCACAGTGGTCTGAAGGCTTCTGTCAAGGATAAGCGGCGAATCCAGTTTTGAAGTGGGGTTTGTCTGGGCCTCACTCATCTCTTGTGCAATCTCCAGGGTAACCATATCACGGGAATTGATGGTAGGCGTTACGCTGAGCATGATACCTGTGGCCCTGTATTCCACACTCTGGATAATCTGGGTACTTCCTTCCTGTTGAATATCACTGGTAGTGGCGGAAACCAGGACAGGGACGTCCTGTCCGATCTTGATACTGGCCGATTCGTTGTCCCGAACCATGATATGGGGGGTGGAAAGGATTCGGATATTGGTTTTTTTGGCCAACATGGTCAGCATGGCCTGAAAGTTTCCTGAGCTTGAGATCATAGAATAGCTAAGCCCCCCGCTGGGAAGAGAAAGCCCTCCCAGGGTGCTGAGAATCCCCGTCATATTTGCGGAGGAATTCTTTAAATACCACTCCACCCCATATTGAAGGTCGTCCTTCAGGGTCACCTCGGCAAGGGTCACCTCAATAAGGACCTGCTTCGGCATGCTGTCCAATTGCTCGAGAAGGTTCTTTATGGTATTGTAATCGTCCGGGCTGCAGTAAATAATCAGCGCATTTCGGACGTCATCCACCACCAGGGCCGCATTCAAGGCGCCCGAACCCTCTAAAAGAAAACTTGCGGCCGGGCTGGTTGATATTGCTGCGCCCTTGCCTGCACCCACCTCCTCATTAGGCCCACCCTGTGTCGCTTTCATCTGCTGCCCACCCTTGGGCGTCGCCTCACGCGCGGTCATATCCAAGACACCTGACACGGCCTTTTCCTTTTTGGGGGTTTTGCCCCCCACCAACGAAAGCATCTCGCCTAAAACCTCTCCCAGCTCCTTTGCCCTGGCATAGCGTGGAAAATACACAAAGAACCCTTCTTCTCCCTTACTGCGTGACGGGACGTCCAGGAGTTCCTTCCAATACTGTACCCGCCGGAGCCAATCCGGTTCAGACGAAAAACAAAGAACAGCGTTAAGACGACCTACCGGAATAAAGGAAAGGCCATTTGCCGAAATCTGTTCCGCAACCGGAACCCCTTCAGCTCTTAGAAGATCCCGGATCTTTTCCACAAAGTCGGCAGTAGACCAGTAACGGAGCCGAACCATGGCAATATGCTGTTCAGCAAAAAGCGGTCGATCCAACAATTCCACCAGTCTCACAATAGAACGGACATCTTTCTCAGCGCCGATCGCCATCAGAAGGTCCGGATCACTTGTCTGGGTCACGTTTACCCGCAACTTTTGCGTTGCAGCCTGCATCAGTTTTCCAAGTTCCTGCATCCGATTTCCCAGATATCGAAGCGGAATAATCTGAATGACAATGGCAGACGTACCTGCATCCGAACCATCTGCCATGCCCCACAAAATATTAGGCGACCCGGGCACAAGAGCGCCCTGAGGATAAAAACGGAAAACACCCTCTTTAAATACAACGCCTACCCCGTTTTGCTCAAGCAAACTCAAGACCAAAGGGTATAGTTTCCCAAGGGGAAGATCCTCCTGAAGATTGATGTTCACCTTGTTCGCCTGGACACCTTCCAGCCTTGGCTCAAAAACATAACTCACACCCATGAGTTCCCCAAAAAAAAATTCTATAAAATCAAGAACCGGCATGTTCTCGATGGACAACCGAACCATCTTGCCACGATCAAATTTTATATTTTCCCCTTTGAGAGATGTGGCGGAAGAGGTCCGTTTAGGTTTGTAACTTTTGATCAACTCAAAGGCAGGAGGTTCAGGTTTTGCGGTCTCAACAGTCTCTCCATTTTCCTTTTCCGGGAAAGGGGGCTTTTGGACTTCAACCGGCTTTCCGACATCCGCCGCAATGGGAACCCGCTTACCTGCGTTGTCGCTTGCACAGCCTGCGCCAATAAAGAGGCAAAGGGCCAGCAGTAGCCTCAGCAGGGGGAACCAGGGAGTCCTTGGTTGTTTCGTTGATTGGGGTCGGGGGATCGGATGATTGGTTGTTTCGTTCATGAGGGGATTGGTTGTTTCGTTATTGGGAGTGATGTCAATTTCTTTCAAACCTTCCTTTTTTTCCGGATAATGCAACGCATCCTCGTATCATCAAATTATCCAGGTTCCATATCCAATATCAATTCCAAGGCGTTCTTTTTGATCTCCGTTTCATCAACCATAAGGGTGAGGGCTTCATCGTCATATTGCCCTTCCAGGGTTTCAAGAGACGCGGAAATCAATGCGGTGGGCCAGGCATCTTGTATGACCTCTTTCAGGTCTTCCGTGTTGAGATAACATCCGCCGGACTTCCTGCGTTTATTGGCATAACGGATTCGATAAACGGAATTTCTGATAGAAGCCTCCCAGGATCTGGTTGATCTTTTTTCGGCATACTTTTTGATCAAATGAATAAGAAGTATCTCGGCATAACTAAATATTTTACTAATCTTGTCATCCCGGCTCATTTCTTCCATTTCTCCCAATAAATTCAAAGCTGCAGCATAATTTCCCTGCTGTATATAAGATCTCAATTCGAGCAACTCTTCCATGGGTTACCTCATTTGCCCTTCAACGGCTTTTTATCGTATTTAAAAAGTGTTATGAAGTGATCTTCCTCACCCTCCACCTTGAACAACAACCGTGTGGGCAGTATTTCCGCCAGGACCCAGGTTTCCACTTCTCCCCCCTCGGGTATCACAAGGTATCCTGGCTGGGATTGCTTGTTTGACTGCGCCCCTCCCTGAACTTTCGTTTCCGCCTTTTGGGTCTTGTTCTCGATCAAGGCATAGGAGTTCCCCTCTTGCGAAAAAATGCCGAAAACCTTGGGCAATGACTTTGGCTTCCCGGCATTCTGGAGCTTTATTTTATCTGCTTCTACAGCCTTTATTCCTGTTGATGTTGTTTCTTTAGTCTTTTCCTTTTCCGGAATAATATCAAAAACAGCGTTCAGCGAGGGGACCGGGGGAACACCCACCCATTTGTCGGCAGGCGGAATTGGGGGAAAAGCATTCACAGATGCCTTCCCGATCCCCGCAAGGGAATGTGTTTCCTGAATCCGCCACACACGAAAAACGGTAATCCCCATGAGAATAAGGCTTATAATGACAATACCCTTCTTCATTTGGACTTCATCTTCTCCGGATCTAAGGCATAAAAGGAAATTTCGAAGTCTCCCGTGGCAATGTTCTTGTTTCCAAATTTTCTGATAGACAGGCTTGCAATTTCAACAAACAATGTCTTGATCCTGATCCCTGTCCCTCTAACCTTAAAAGCGTAGGTCCCCACACCCCTCTCCCTATTCGTGTTATTCGTGTTATTCGTGGTGGAAAAGCTGTCCCTCTTTTCTCCTAAGGCGCAAGCTCGCAGACATAACGGTTTAACCCGATCTCCATGCTCCTGCCCTGTAATTTGTATTCTGCCAGAGTGGGGTTGTAATACAGGTAGTTCTGGCGAACCAGGTGGTTTAGTTCTTCTCTTAAACCATCTTCTGTATAAAAACCTTTATCAACCAGATCCACCAGACTGGCCTCTTTAAAAAAACCACCGGCTATATTCTTGTCAATTGTTTTAAGCAAAGCTTTTCTGTGTTTTTTCAGTCCAACAAATTCCTCAAAATGGCTTCTTGCCTGGAGCACATGGCGCTCAACAATCTTTTCCATTTCCCCGCCGGCTACTTTTCCGTCCCGGCATATCTTTAAAAAATCTCCCAACAGAGAAGTAATCTCCCATATACTGCCTCCGAAATGATCCCAGATATATGCAATCTGGGATTCGCTCAAGGTATAATCTTTAATATTGGATTCCTTCTCCAGGCTATTCAGCCAATAAACAATATCATCGTGAGGCAGGTAATCAACTTCAAAAAGCTTTGCGGTTTTCCTCAGTTTGCTGTCATTATACAATTTCTCAATGAAATATCCGTCAGAGCTGGAAAGCAGCACATGACACAAATGACTTTCCTTGGTCATAGCCACGAAGAAGTTAATCAGTTCCTTGATCAGCTCCCTCTGACCGTTGAAATAAATAAAATCCAGGGCCTGCAGCTCATCGATGATGATCACCGGCTTAATCCCTCTGGAATTTAACGCCTTAAGCTCAGCTTCCATGACATCAAAGGGATCCAACTGTTTATCTTTGATTTTTTGCTGTGTTTGAACGGTCAACTGAAAGACCTTTAAATTGTACTGCCGGGTCTGGCTGGAATCCTTTTCTTGAGGATCTTCCAGAGCAAAAAAGCGCTGCAGAAAATTTTCATAATTAACAATTAATACTTTACGCAGGTTAAAAAGCTTGAGGGAGAACCTGCTTTCATCACTCAGAAAGCCCTCCGCAAATTTATAGATAAGCGTAGTTTTGCCACTGGATTTTGGACCGAAAAAAAACAGGATTTGATTGGGTTCCTCTTCTACCCATTTCTTTAGATATTCAATCTCAGCCTGCCTGTTTATAAACGGAGCCACATTTTTATATTCCATAAATTCTCCCTATTATGGCCGCCCAGGTCCTCGTAATTCAACCGACCCATGACTTTTCGGAAATCCCCTTTTCCTGGATGATCCGATGATTGGATGATTCGATGATTGCAGATTCATTTGCCCGTTCATGTTTATCTCACAAAAGGAGGAAAATCCCATTAATCCGCTTGATCCTGTCAGAAAGTGATTTTTATTAGACAGGATTTACAGGATTTTCAGGATGTTTTTTGTTGGATGAAAAGAAATCTCTCTCCTGTCTCCGATGTTCTCTGTGAGCGACTGGGCTGTTTTACCATGGATCAGAGCAACCCGAAGCTCCGCAGCACGGTCGCCAGCTTATCATCCCCCTCGGCCAGCTTGCGCAGGGCCTGGATGAGGGTTTTAAGGCGCCCTTCCTTTTCAATGATCTCGATGGTCTCCTCCCGGGCTTTGCGAATGGAGGTCCGCCGATCCCAGTAGGCAAAGCCGATGGTGGTGACCGTCATGGTCGTGAATATCCCGGCAAGAATCCACAAAAAATTCATCAACTGCTCGAAACGTTTGTCCACCTGCTCAAAACGGGCATTCATGTCCGCTCGCAGATCCTCTGTTTTCTTATCCGACTGTGCGAAACGGGCGTTCATGTCCGCTCGCAACTCCTCGAAGCGTTTGTTCGTATCCGTCCGCAGCTCATCAAACCGCTTGTCAACCTGCTCGAACCGCTTGTTAACCTGCTCGAACCGCTTGTCAACCTGCTCGAACCGCTTGTCAACCTGCTCGAACCGCTTGTCAACCTGCTCGAACCGCTTGTCGATTTCCTCCATTTTCACCGCGAGGCGGATCAGCAATTCCCGATCCTTTTGGGTAAACCCGTCCTGGGCCAAACTCGGACAAGCCACAGAGAGAACCGCCACAATAAAGGCAGCGGCTACGAATAATTTAAGGCGTTTCATGTCGGTCTCCTTCGTGTTTCTTTATTTAGACAGGTTTTACGGGATAATGAGCAATCGCCTCGCGATGGGGAGAACTGCTCGTGTCTGATTCGTTTCGATCGCTAAACCTCGAATTAACCAATCATCAAGGTTCTTGCCCCCTCTCAATATTCGGACTTCTTCCAGGGGAAGTCTGTTTTTGGACTTCATCTTCTCCGGATCTAAGGCATAAAAGGAAATTTCGAAGTCTCCCGTGGCAATGTTCTTGTTTCCAAATTTTCGGATAGACAGGCTTGCAATTTCAACAAACTCGGGACGAGCTTCCAATTGCCTTACAACCTCATAGAAATCCTTCGGGCTCCCTTCACCCACCATCTTGACGGGAATCAAGTGTAGAAAGGGACTGGTGATGGGCAGCCAGGAGAATGTCTTGATCCTGATCCCGGTCCCCTTGACGATTTTTTCGATGACCTGTTGCTGCTTCAGTTGAAATTTTTTGGCATCTTCCGGACTGACCGGAGAAAACATGGCAATGACGTCAACCAATCGCTGATTGAGTACCGACAAACGCGATTCCAGCGCCCCACGATTTTCCCAGAGAGTACCGGCCTTGTTTATCTTTCGCGCCAGTATCCGGTTTTCTGAAACCACATCCGAATGCCGTTCCTACAGGGGGACAAGGACGAATCTGATGCCCACAAGAATCAAAACAAGCAAAATCCCCAGTTGTTTGATGCGTTTATTTTCATCCCCGGAAATATAGTCTCAGCGTCACTGGCCTCGTGTCCGGCCAGCCGCTTGAACTCGGCGAGCGATTCCTTTTAATCCCGCTGGAAGCGGGATTGATCCTGTCAGAAGTGTGAGCGACTGGGCTGTTTTACCATGGATCAGAGCAACCCGAAGCTCCGCAGCACGGTCGCCAGCTTATCATCCCCCTCGGCCAGCTTACGCAGGGCCTGAATGAGGGTTTTAAGGCGCCCTTCCTTTTCAATAATCTCAATCGTCTCCTCACGCGCCTTGCGAATGGAAGTCCGCCTGTCCCAGTAGGCAAAACCGATGGTGGCGACCGTCATGGTCGTGAATATCCCGGCAAGAATCCACAAAAAATTCATCAACTGCTCGAAACGGGCGTTCATGTCCGCTCGCAGATCCTCCGTTTTCTTATTCGACTGTGCGAAACGGGCGTTCATGTCCGCTCGCAACTCCTCCGAGCGCTTGTCAGACTGTGCAAAACGGGCATTCATATCCGCCCGCAGCTCGTCAAAGCGTTTGTTCGTATCCGTCCGCAGCTCATCGAACCGCTTGTCAACCTGCTCGAACCGCTTGTCGATTTCCTCCATTTTTACCGCGAGGCGGATCAACAGTTCCCGATCCTTTTGGGTAAACCCGTCCTGGGCCAAACCCGGACGAGCCACACAGAGAACCGCCACAATAAAGGCAGCGGCTACGAATAATTTAAGGCGTTTCATATCAATCTTCTTCGTTTTTCTTTATTTAGACAGAATTTACGGAATTTTCAGGATGTTTTTTGCTTTTTGACATCAGGTTGATCTTGTTGCGCCTGTCAGAGAATTTTTTATACAGGATTTGCAGGATCTAGTGGATACTGTTGTTTCTAGCATTTTTAATTTTCGAAAGAAATGAAAAATGATGAATTATCTGGATGATCCTGTCAGAAATTTCATTGTTGCTCATTTGAGCTCTGGCGCTGAATCTCACCTCAAGACCCTCACTTTAGTAAACCTCATCATGGGTGCCCACATCGATCAGTAGAACGCTGTCATTGCTGATGAATTCAAAAAGCACACGATAATCGTCATCAACACTGAACGCCCACTGCCCCGCCAACTTCCCGCTGAGTTTATGGGTTCTCAATTGGGATGAGAACGGTTCTTCGATAAATTCGCCAAGCCTCTCCCAAAACTTCGTCCGCAAACGATGATTTCTCTTCACTCTCTTCCTATACGCACGCTTGAAGGCAGAATCCCAAACAGCTTCAATCATCCTCTAAATCCTTTCGCAGATCCTCTATAGTGCCGCGCTTTATTTTGCCTTCAATGTAATTTTTTTTCGCTTCGGCTACCCTTTCTGAAAGCCTTTCTCTTCGCTCCTCTGCCAATTGCTTTCTAAGGACCTCAGCGACGTACTCCTTTTCTTCAAATGGGAGATGGCCAAATTCCTCTATCACACTGTTTACATTCGACTGGAACATTTTATTTTTCCTCCGCAGTATGGATAGTAGAGATATTACAGGCGTAAGAAACGCGTAATATTTGTAGCAAGCTGTTAGGTTTTTAATTTTTGCCATTGTATGACAGGATTTATGGAATTGTTTTTTGGTTTGGGCATCCTTTTTATCCTGTTGATCCTGTCAAAAACTGCTTTTAGACAGGATTTTCAGGATGTTTTTTGTTGGAGGCAAAGAAATCTCTCTCCTGTCTCCTGTGTTTTCTGTGAGCGGCCGGGCTGTTTTCCCATTGGGACGCAGATTACGCAGATGCACGCAGATAAAGATTTCTTTGGGTTTTTGTCTTGTAAATCCGCGTTCCCCATTCGTGTTATTCGTGTTATTCGTGGTGGAAAATCCGTCCCCCTCTTCTCCTAAGGAGCAAGCTCCCGGACATAACGGTTTAACCCGATCTCCATGCTCTTGCCCTGTAATTTGTATTCTGCCAGGGTGGGGTTGTAATACAGGTAGTTCTGGCGAACCAGGTGGTTTAGCTCTTCTCTTAAACCATCTTCTGTATAAAAACCTTTATCAACCAGATCCACCAGACCGGCCTCTTTAAAAAAACCACTGGCTATATTCTTGTCAATTGTTTTAAGCAAAGCTTTTCTGTGTTTTTTCAGTCCAACAAATTCCTCAAAATGGCTTCTTGCCTGGAGCATATAGCGCTCAACAATTCTTTCCATTTCCCCGCCGGCTACTTTTCCGTCCCGGAATATCTTTAAAAAATCTCCCAACAGAGAAGTAATCTCCCATATACTGCCTCCGAAATGATCCCAGATATATGCAATCTGGGATTCGCTCAAGGTATAATCTTTAATATTGGATTCCGTCTCCAGGCTATTCAGCCAATAAACAATATCATCGTGAGGCAGGTAATCAACTTCAAAAAGCTTTGCGGTTTTCCTCAGTTTGCTGTCATTATACAATTTCTCAATGAAATATCCGTCAGAGCTGGAAAGCAGCACATGACACAAATGACTTTCCTTGGTCATAGCCACGAAGAAGTTAATCAGTTCCTTGATCAGCTCCCTCTGACCGTTGAAATAGATAAAATCAAGGGCCTGCAACTCGTCGATGATAATCACCGGCTTAATCCCTTTGGAATTTAACGCCTTAAGCTCAGCTTTCATGACATCAAAGGGATCCAACTGTTTGTCTTTGATTTTTTGCTGTGTTTGAACGGTCAACTGAAAGACCTTTAAATTGTACTGCCGGGTCTGGCTGGAATCCTTTTCCTGGGGATCTTCCAAAGCAAAAAAACGCTGCAGAAAATTTTCATAGTTAACAATTAACACCTCACGAAGGTTAAAAAGCTTGACCGAGAACTTACTTTCATCACGCAGAAAGCCCTCCACAAATTTATAGATAAGCGTGGTCTTGCCACTGGATTTTGGACCGAAAAAAAACAGGATTTGATTGGGTCGCTCTTCTATCCATTTCTTTAAGTAACTGATCTCTTCCTGCCTGTTAATAAAGGCCGGTTCATTCTTATATTCCATAAATTCTCCCTATTATGGCCGCCCGGGTCCTCGTAATTCAACCCAACCTCCTGATTTTTCGGAAATCCCCTGCGCAACCCTTTTTACCGGACAGGATTTACAGGATGTTTTTTGTTGGATGAAAAGAAATCTCTCTCCTGTCTCCTATGTTCTCTGTGAGCGACTGGGCTGTTTTACCATGGATCAAAGCAACCCGAAGCTCCGCAGCACGGTCGCCAGCTTATCATCCCCCTCGGCCAGCTTGCGCAGAGCCTGAATGAGGGTTTTAAGGCGCCCTTCCTTTTCAATAATCTCAATCGTCTCCTCACGAGCCTTGCGAATGGAAGTCCGCCTGTCCCAGTAGGCAAAACCGATGGTGGCGACCGTCATGGTCGTGAATATCCCGGCAAGAATCCACAAAAAATTCATCAACTGCTCGAAACGGGCGTTCATGTCCGCTCGCAACTCCTCTGTTTTCTTATCCGACTGTTCGAAACGGGCGTTCATGTCCGCTCGCAACTCCTCGAAGCGTTTGTTCGTATCCGTCCGCAACTCATCAAACCGCTTGTCAACCTGCTCGAACCGCTTGTCAACCTGCTCGAACCGCTTGTCGATTTCCTCCATTTTCACCGTGAGGCGGATCAGCAATTCCCGATCCTTTTGGGTAAACCCGTCCTGGGCCAAACTCGAACAAGCCACAGAGAGAACCGCCACAATAAAGGCAGCGGCTAGGAATGATTTAAGGCGTTTCATGTCGGTCTCCTTCGTGTTTCTTTATTTAGACAGGATTTACGGGATAATGAGCAATCGCTTCGCGATGGGGAGAACTGCTCGTGTCTGATTCGTTTCGATCGCTAAACCTCGAATTAACCAATCATCAACGTTCTTGCCCCCTCTCGATATTCGGACTTCTTCCAGGGGAAGGTCTGTTTTTGGACTTCATCTTCTCCGGATCTAAGGCATAAAAGGAAATTTCGAAGTCTCCCGTGGCAATGTTCTTGTTCCCAAATTTTCGGATAGACAGGCTTGCAATTTCAACAAACTCGGGACGGGCTTCCAATTGCCTTACAACCTCATAGAAATCCTTCGGACTCCCTTCACCCACCATCTTGACGGGAATCAAGTGTAGAAAGGGGCTGGTGATGGGCAGCCAGGACAATGTCTTGATCCTGATCCCTGTCCCCTTTACGATTTTTTCGATGACCTGTTGCTGCTTCAGTTGAAATTTTTTGGCATCTTCCGGACTGACCGGAGGAAACATGGCAATGACGTCAACCAATCGCTGATTGAGTACCGACAAACGCGATTCCAGCGCCCCACGATTTTCCCAGAGAGTACTGGCCTTGTTTATCTTTCGCGCCAGTATCCGGTTTTCTGAAACCACATTCGAATGCCGTTCCGACAGGGGGACAAGGACGAATCTGATGCCCACAAGAATCAAAACAAGCAAAATCCCCAGTTGTTTGATGCGTTTGTTTTTCATCCCCGGAAATTTCCCTTGAGTTTTCAGCCATTCTCCGACTTAGTTGCGGGTTTTGTCACGGTAATTTCTATGACAAACCGCTCCTTGCCGGTTTTCCGATCTTTGACCACGGGGGAGGAAAGGCGTACATCCTTAAAAAACCCTGATTTTCCAACCTGGGCCATCAAGCTGCTGCTGCTTTGGGTGTTCCCCCTGATTTCAAGGTTTTCGCCCACCAGGCGGAGCGATGTGAGGGTATCGCCGGGAGGCTTGAGTAACCGCCCCACCTCGCTCAAGATGAGGGTTCTCGGTACATATTCAATTAACGTCACCTGTAACTTTTCCAAAAGAGCTGCTTTATTTTCGACCTCTTCTCTCATGGCCAGGTAGACACCCGCCTTCTGGCTAATCTGTTTTTCCCTTGAAATCAGTTCCTTGTTAACGGAGGCTGCGTGCCAATAAGAAAAACCCATGGGAAACAGGAAGAAAAACACCAGTACAACTGACATTAAATACGAAATGGGGCGACCGATCCGTGTGGGCCGGAATCGCTCCCGACACAGGAACCGAAACCACCGCCCCAATGGAAATGTTTGAAGCCTTTCGGCCAGGGCGGAATAGTAATCACGGACTTCTTCACCTGAATCCAACACCCCCGTGGAAGCCCCCAGAAATATAGCCTCGGCGTCACTGGCCTCGTGTCCGGCCAACCGTTTGAACTCGGCGAGCGATTCCTTTGCCCCCCGGCCCTTGGGAACCAGCCGGCTCAAAAGATCCCCCTGACGCTTTTTGAAGCAAAAGATAAAATGGTCCCGACGCATGCCGTAATATAACGCGACCGCATTGCCGCTTTGGGAAAGCCCTGCCAAAGCACTCTCCGGCAAAAGAATCATGGGTTTGAGACGATCGATCCAGTCCTTGAGTTCCGGCTTGAAAAACCACAGGTTAACCCGGGACTGTTGCGACTCCCGATGTGAAGAGAAAACGTACCGACAATAATCCCGGGGCGCCAGGGAAGGCGCTTCAAGAACGACGGCCTTTACCAGGTCCCTGGAAACGATGATAGGGAACGTATGGTTGATCTCGAAATAAAATTCACGCCCCACCACCAGAACCGCGTTTTTCGGAAATCCGGCTTTGGAAGCCCCTTGTTTTTCATTTGCAATCTGAAAGGCGCCCAAACCGGAAGCATACCGGTAAAAAACGATTTTTTCCGACCCCAGGAACAACACATTTTTAGCCATGGTGGAAAAAAAAATGCGCTTGAATATATGGGCAAATCCTTGATTCATTCCTCAATCCCGGTTATCTTTGTTTCATCGCTTGCTCCTCCCACATCCCGCCTGTCCTCAATTCGAAACGGTGTAAACCTTTTTTCCCTGAACAAAACGGTCATCGACTTTGCGCAAACCACGTCCCCTTCCCATGCTGCAGCGCGAATCACCAACCGGCGCGAGGGAGAAAAAGCGACGGTCATGCTGTCGCGATATTCCGGAAACAGCAAGAAAAAAACCTTCTGATTAAGCTCCCCCCGTTTCTTGAACGTCAGGAACTGTTCGATTTTTTTCCCATTGGAGGACAACATCACGGGCAGAAGCGACTCACGTAAGGTGAGGGGGTTAATATGGTATCCCAAAGAGAATGTCACTTCCTTTTCAATCGCCTGCCATATCTTAGGCGTCATGCCACGAACAAGAAGCAATTCCTCCCTGGATTGCCAGTAATCGTTTCTCGGACCGTAGTCGACGCCCATGGCACGATAGGCCTTCTGCTCAGCACCGTTAAGATGTTTTAAATCATCCTCGTCCAGCCAGTCATCCAGGCTGTCAAGAAAAATCCGACTGTCGGATTCATCAATACCATATTGCCGGAATAGTTTTTCCAATCTTATTGAATCAAACGGCCAAAGTGGGAAAATGCCGTTGGTATCCTGTATCCTGACGCTTCCATCCCGAAGAGGAATGGGACGATCATCAAATGACCATGTTAGGGTGTTGTTGTTTTCCCGCCATTCTATCCCAGCCCCTTCAAAGGGATGAATAGATAGGATAAAGAGTGTCTCCTGCAACAGATTTTCCGCTTTGATCGAAGCCGCCATGCCTGCTTTTATCTCCCTGGCCGTCCTTATTTTCCCCCGCACCAGGGAGGTAACCAACATGGAAATGGTAATAATCATCAAGCTGATCAAAAGGGTAGTGACGAGGGCTGCACCGTGCTGTTGTTTTATGCTACTCATTCGGAAAGTCTTTGAACGTTAAACTCCACCCACTTTTCCCTCGCACCCTCCCCCAGGTGAAACAAGAATCGGTAGGGTTCATCCCCTTTCCAAACCTGCATGTCCACCTTTGCCGGCATGAGGCCTCTTTTATCCCCAGAAAAATCCGGAGTCCATTCATACGACCTCAAATCCTCTTCCGCCATGATTTCTTCTGTGTTAATTTCTCTCGAACTCAAACCAAAATACGAAATCTCAAAGCGAGTGACGCCATCCAGAATCACAAAGGTTTGCTCCTCACCCATTTTGTGAATTTCACCGGCGAGGTATGTTCCCTTAAGGCTTTCTTCCCCGTATATCAACGAATGCGATTCCCCGATCGTACTGAGGGCAATACGGGCCAGGGCAATATTGTCATCGGAAAACACCGGACAGCGGGTAACAAAGATAAAACCCGACTTTTCACCTTTAAAAAATGGCACCATGTAATCGCTTGTGGCACTTTTCACATAATAATCAAAACACCCCTCGATGCTGCGCCGCATCAACGCCAGACGCCGGTAGGCCAACATCTCCGGGACATCTGAAAAAAGCCGCTCCTCCCATACGTCCAGATACTGCCCATAGCCCCACGCCGTAATCCCGGTCAGAACAGAAAAAAGCAACGAAGCCAGCAAAACTTCGATGAGGGTAAAGCCTTTCTGGTTAAGACTCATTTTGTTTCCAGGGAAGTAAACTGAGTTTCCAGGAAGGAGAATTTCCGTTTCAATGTCCGGTCTCCTGAAATCTCAGCAAGGGTCACCTGAATTTCATAGAGTTTCATGAGAAAGTGTCCAGGGTGCGGCGGTCCAGGTGTCAATGGATCCTGAACATTGGTCCAGTTGGGCGCCTGTTTCAAAAGTTGGGTTTCCCAGCGGTACAAGATCCCCCCCCAGACAGCCTCCCCACTGCTCTTTTCGGAAAGATCCAGATCCGACAAAATAGCGCGGATATTGGGCAGGGCCTGGGCGATGCGGGCTTCTGCCTGAACACGGAAGATGCCGTCCACGGAAACGGTGAACAGCTGGGATGAAACGGTGATGAGAGATGCCAGGATAACGAAGGATACCAGCACTTCGATCAGAGTCAGACCGTTTTCGTTGATTCGATGATTCGGGGTTCGGGGTTCGGGGATTCGTAACGAATTATCCAATCTCGAATCTCGAATCTCGAAATTAGAGAAGATTGAAGCTCCTTAAGGCATCCGCCACTTCTGTGTTTTGCACCGCCAGTTTTTTCATGGCGCCCAGAATGCGGTTCACCTTGTCTTCATCGAATGATTTGGCCCGGCCTGCCACCTCTTCCAAATGGCGTTCCATGCTGCGAACCTTGGTCTCGAAGGGACGAATCATGGTTCTTCTGTCCCAAATGGCAAATCCAATGGTAACCGTCACAATTCCGGCAAAAGCCGATATGATGGCAATCAGAACATTAATCAATTGATCAAACCGCTTATCTATGGACTCAAAGCGGTTATCTATAGACTCAAAGCGGTTATCCATTTCCCGTAGAATCGCTTTTTGTCCCTCCTCAAGTTTGGTGAGCCGTTCCACAATCTCTCTGTCCGTAATCCTCGGGGCAGGCTCCACGCCCGAACAGATAGAACTTGCAATGAGGATCAGCATCAATGCCATGGCAATGCTTTTCATATGATAGCGCCTCCTTTGGGGATTCGAGATTGGTTTTGATTCGGTAACAAATTCTCGAATCCCTAACCCAATCAAAGGGTTGAAACAGGGATAAATCGTGTTTCATTCCCAAGTTGATAATAGATTCTGTTTTGCTTACAGAAGCCGCTTTGAATGAAAGTCAAGACCGTTTCAGGGAAGCGAACATATTTTAGTTTCAAAAACGGCTTTCCTGCTACGGACAGGGTATTTTCGTCCAGCTTTACCTCAATGGAACGGTATTGAATAAAGGCTCTGTAGGAAATGGCATTCAGCAAACTTGAAATCTCCTTTTCCTCGGATTGTACCAGAATCTTTTGGTAAGCGGAGAAAAGCTTTGGCGCCACCAGGCTGGTCACCAGGCCCATCAGGGAGATAACCAGCAACAGCTCAATAAGGGTGAAGCCACGGATGAATCTTAGATTACGCCAGGCTTTGTCCATTTCGGTTTCATTCGGGGCAGAAAGGATAACACCCTCGGATAGACATGGTTTCAACAATCAACGGGTATCCAATCATCTAGAACTGGATATCATAGGTGGTAATGATGCTGAGCATAATGGTGATGATGATGGAGCCTACCAGAAGCGCCATAAAAATAATGGCCACAGGCTCAATAAAGGTGATCAACCGCTGCAGGGACGCATCAAATTTCTTTTCCAGCTCCCTTGTGATTTCCCCGAATACGCCGGCCATGTTACCGGTTTCTTCACCTATTTCAACGAGATTGAGGAAGAACGGCGGGAAAAACCGGACGCCTTGAAGGGCCTCCGCACACGATCCTCCCCCCTTCACCACCTGAACAATGGGGACCAGCCTTGCACGGATCAGGCTGTTATTCACGAAACTCACGGCAAGGGCCAGACTGCGATCCAGCTGAATTTGGTTGCGGAGCAATATGGCCATGGATTTGGCAAACCGCAGTCGTTCCGCATTTTCGGTGAGCGCCCGCATGATGGGGACAAACAATGCAAATCGGTCTTTTACCTTTGAAAATTCAGATCGACCCGTCACCTTGAAAAATAACACCAACCCCAGCCCCAGTCCGAACACCAGGACCACCAGATACCGGGTCACAAAATCGCTGGTTGCCAGGAGTATTGTTGTATACAGCGGAATTGACGCCATCTTTTCAAACAAAACCGCAAAACGGGGCACGACAAAGTAGAAAATAAAGAGTAAACACAGGGTGCAGACACCCATGATAAAACCCGGGTAAGTCAGAGACTGCACCACCTTTCCACGCAGCTGGGATCGGAACTTCATGTGGTCTGAAATCTCCTGGAAAAGTTCCCCCAGCTTTCCCGTGTTCTCACCCAGATCCACCAGGTTCAGAACCATCCGGTCAAAGTACTGGGGATAGGATTTCATGGCTTTATGGAGAGAATCTCCACGTCGGATCCGGTCGTAGAGATCCCGAACAGCGTCTTTAAGATGCGGGTGAGCGATATTTCTACCCACCATCTCAAGCGCCCTGTTCAACCGGATGCCGTTATTCAACAGAAGCGACAATTCCGAAATAAAGTATTCCACGTCCGTCAGCGGCGCTGTTTTAAAGAAGGCGTACCGAATGCTCTTGAGAGAATACAAACCCTCCTCTCTTTTTTGATTCACTTCGACGGGCGTAAACCCAAGAGCGCGTATCTTTTCCTGAGCCTCCTTTACATCCGCCGCCTCCACCCGACCTTCGCTCCTGTTGCCCTGGCTGTCATAGGCGGCGTATTCAAAAAAGGCCATCAGCCTGCCACTCGAAGCACTTCCTGTATGGTCGTCAACCCCTTCCTCACCTTGATGAATCCATCCTCCATCAAACTTCGCCGACCCAGTTCATGCTGATATTCCCATGCCTTTGAAGGAAAAGCAGCATCTTTTGGCATCACCTTTAATTCATAGTCGTAGGGGACATACTCCATGATGGGAATTCGCCCACTAAACCCGGTGTGGTTGCACTGCTCGCACCCCTCACCACAAAAAAGCCGTGGTGCTTCGCCAAATATTTTTACGGCGGTTTCCCTGATGTTCTTCAGACCAAGCAACCCATGGGATTCGGGATCTTCAACCTTACACGCTTGGCAAATTCTGCGAACCAGCCGCTGCGCCGAGAGCGCGATGATGGTCCCGTTTAACAAAAATTCCTGCACCCCCAGATCAAGAAGGCGTGTGACGGCCCCCAAGGCGTCATTGGTATGCAGGGTTGAGAAGACCAAATGACCCGTCAACGCAGACTGTAATGCGATCTCTACTGTCTCTCGATCCCGGATTTCACCCACCATCAGCACATCGGGATCCTGACGCAGGATGGAACGGAGCGCATTTGAAAATCCATACCCGATCTCCGAGTTCACCTGAATCTGGTTGATCCCATCCAGCCGATATTCAACAGGGTCTTCCGCAGTGATAATCTTGAACTGAGGGCGGTTTATCTTTTTCAAAATAGCGTAAAGAGTAGTGCTCTTCCCGCTACCCGTGGGCCCGGTGATCAAAATAACACCCGAGGTCTTCTGAATATCCTCTTTGATCATGGAGAGGGTATCGGGTTCCAGACCCAGCGTTTCCAGCTCCACGAATTCCGTATCCTTGAAAAGAAAACGAAGCACCATGCTCTCCCCTTCCAGCAGGGGAAGGGCCGAAACCCGAATGTCCATATCACGCCCGGCCAATCGCATACTGATCTTTCCATCCTGAGGCAATCGCTTTTCGGCAATATCCATACCGGCCAGAATCTTGATCCTTGAAATCGCCGGCAATTGAACATGTTCGGGCAGAACGTCGGCATCAAAGAGCTGCCCGTCAATACGATACCGCACCCGGTACAATCGGCCATACGGTTCTATGTGCAGATCCGAAGCGTTTTTTTCGACCCCCCTGGAAATAAGGATATTCACCAGGTTTATTATGGGCGCTTCCGAAGCCATTTCCTTTAATCGATCGATTTCATCCTCGGAAATCACCGATATGGACCCGTCAAAACCTTTTGAAATTTCATAATGCCGGTCGAACTCAGAAATCAGCTCTCTCATCTCCTGTTGCCCACAAAGGATGAATTGGATTGAAAGAACTTTTGATTCCAGATATTCCAGCAGTTCCAGGTCCAAAGGATCATTGACGGCAAAATAAAAGGTATTTTTCTCCGCGTCAGATTCAATGGGGATACATTTTTTCTTCTTCAGAAAGGCAATATTGAAGGACTCCCAGAAATTGCTCTGGTTTAAATCAATCTTACGTCCTTTTTTAAACTCTGCAAAAAGCGGCCACCCCAATTGTTTAGCCAAGGCATTTAATAAAATATTCTCTGAAATCACCCCCATGTTGATCAGGACTTCACCCAATCGACCACCATATTTTTCCTGGAACTCAAGCCCTCTTTTAAGATCCTCCTCGGAGATGTGGAAAAATTCAACTAAAATTAAACCCAACAACATATTACAGGGCCTTTAAAAATTTGAAAAATTTCAATTTCGAACTGGCCTAGCGGTTGCGTAAAAAACGCCCACACCGAGCATCCATTAGATACAGCTCCGCTCTTTGACTTACATACCTTGCCCATAGGAATTCAGGCCCCTTCAATCTATTATATTTTTCAAATATATCGGACGACGGTTTTAACGAAATGGGGGCTCGATTGGAAGTCCTCAATCCCATCAAAGAACTCAAGGAAAACTTCTAAGATATAAATTCGTTCATTATCAAAACTACGCTCATAAAGCCTACAACAGATTGAAACTCCTGAGTGCCTCAGCGATTTCCTCTCCCCAACAAATCGTGCTACAGAGGATGATCTCGGTTAATGCCATAAGAAAGATATATTCCATAGAATGTCGCCTCTTTAATCCGTCACATTGGCACATTTAATCGCTGATTGCAAGGTCTTTGACGTTGCCTGAGTATTTCCGAATTCAGGATTTTGCCTCATTATTTTTATGCCTTGAAATATACTCCAGAAAAAAAGCGAGGAAAACAGTCAAAAACAGACCCACCACACCAGCCAGCAATACATTAAGTAACTTTTTGGGCTTAACGGGATACAGGCTGCTTTTGGGGGGCTGGAGGACCTGGATGTTCTGGATGGTATTTTTTTTGAATTCCATATTGGCAAATTTTTCCTGGATTAATCTCTTTTGGCTCTCGAGATCTTTAATGTTGTTATTTGCATTTTCGATTGCCAAACTTGCATTATTTATCCCTGACTTTATATCATTTGTTGTGGTTCGAAGCGTATTCAAATAAGCAATACTTTCCTGGATAGTATTGCTATACAGCCAAGCAGAAAGGACATTATCATCTGTCTTTTTATTGGAAAGGAATTTATTTCTTTCCGAAATCAATAATTCGGTGTTCTTCCCAATGCGATCGATTTCGGTTTCCACTTCAGTCGCCCTCTGCTTCAGGTCGTTGATCTCAAGTTCTTTGGTTTTGATTCCAGCCTTTACGTTGGAGATATTGCTGTCCAGCTTTCCATCTGAAATTCTGTTTTCAGTTCATTTGATTGTTGGTCCTTCTGAATTTCGTATTCTTGTTGGTAATACGATACCACGGTTTTAAATTTTTCCCGCAATAAATTACTCAGGTCACTCAATATTTGAATGCCTTCTTTTTTATCAGCTGTTTCATAGGATATGTTCAAGGCATTAAGGCCCTTTGGTTTTACCACTTTAAACTCAAGATCTTCCGGCAAATCTCCCTCAGCAGGTTTATCCATACCCTCCAGTATTTGCTCGTTAAAGGAGCCTGACTCAATCATCGTTTGGATATTCTGGAGGGAATCGATGTAGAGCCTCTTCCCATTTTCCTCTATCTTGAGGATTCCAGGGGAAACAACCATCTTCACTTCATAAATTTTTGTCATGTTGAAACTGACAATGGCCGCCACCACAGCACAGGCAAAGGTTCCCAGCAAAATAAGATACTTCCACTTCCACAGAACCTGAAGGAGATCCATCAGTTCAATTTCATCATCGTATGCATCCCGTTGCTGCTGTTGAATCTCTGACTGGTTTTTGTCCATAAATTTTCCGCCGGAACGAATTTCGTTGTCCTCTGTTGGATAAATGTTACCGAGCTATACGCAAAAATACTTGCAACCTGATTCAATCCTTATTCACCCGGCTCCCGATATATCCCGGACGTTCGCGGATCAACGCATCAATTTCCCCGCTTTTCTCGCTCATAAACCGCATCATGCGTTCCGATTTGGCTCTCAGGAGAACCTGGTCCTGCTGTTCAATCTCCCGGCCCTTAATCAGCATGTCGTTTTCAAATAAAAAGGCGACAATAGCATCATCGGCATCCAGTTGCACATCAAATTCTTTTTGCAGGTAGGTCAACCAGTAACCATACTCATGGGGATGCTCCAGGTGTTCCCCGGGGATGCCCACATCAAAACTGAGGGGTTTTGCCAGGCCGGGCATAAGCTTTGACCCGCCCAGATAGTCCAGCACATGGGCCAATTGATGGATGAGGGCGCTGTCGCCGATTTCAGGCGAAATGGCCAGATAGAGATGCGTGGGGTCGGTAATTTTGGTTTTAAATACGTTTATCAAAACCCCGCCTTCGCCTGTGCCATCCTGTTCAGAACCCCGAGCATCCGCCAGGCCGAGTTGCTTATAGGCGGCCAAATCGATAAATTTTACACCTGCCGAAGAACCCGTGAGTTTCTGAATGTCCAACCCGTCAAGCAACTCCCGGGATCGCCCGTATGAAACCTGCGGCAAACCCGTTATACGTGCGCTATCCTCGGGAGAAAACTCACCGGCGGCGCTTTCATGGGACAACTGGTCTTCCTTACCCAGATGGCAATGTTTGAATTTCTTGCCGCTGCCGCAGGGACAGGGGTCGTTTCGTCCAATTTTTTTCATGCTGTTCCTTAATCCTCAATAATCCTATCTTTCAGCGCATCGTACGACCAGCAGGGAAGCGGGCTGCGGTTTCCGGTTTCAGGGCTCACGCAGTTTCGATAAGAGGCTTTGACCTCCTGGGTTTTCATCATGTGGTCCCAGCCCCGTTGAAAGTAAGCGCACTCATCATTAAAGCATACCCAAAGGAACTCGGTTCCCCATGTGGAATCGGGGGGCACCCCCCATTTTTTCATTTCACTGCCACAGTAATAACATTTAGGCGTTGCCTGATCTGTCATGTTTTGTCTCCGTTATATAAAAGAAAAACCAAACCCTCGAATGCAACACCCCGTCGAGGATTTGGTTCAGTGTAATATTAAGGTATTGCCGGCAGTCAACCGATGGCCGCGCGTATCACGCCTTCCGGTGGAATCACATTATAATTCAGGGCCGCGTCCTTCTTCATATCCATACCGAAGGCAACGGCCATCAGCTGGGTTAAATAGACGATGGGAACATCAAAATTCGTTCCATATTTGTCGTTGATGCGACCCTGATAAAGCTCCAGATTCATGGCACACATGGGACAGACCGTGGAAATGAGATCGGCGCCGTGATTGAGGGCGTCTTCTAGGATATTCTTCACCAGTTCCATGCAGTAATCCATTTCAGGCAGGAAAATTCCCGATCCGCAGCACTTTATTTTGTTGGGAAACGGCACCGCTTCCGCGCCCAGGGCCTCGAGAAGACGATCCTGGACCACCGGTTTATTCACGCTGTCGTACTCCCCATAGGGACGGACGGACTGGCAACCCACATAGCCGGCCACTTTGAGCCCGTTCAGCGGTTTAACCACCCTTTCCTTAATCTTGTCGACACCGATATCATTAAACAGCACATCTTGGATATGACGCACATTCAGGTTTCCCTTGTACCGAAGCCCCCCTTCCGACAGACAGGCATTCACCTCGTCCAGCAGTTTGGGGTCTTCCTTGATCTCGTGGTTCACCTTGATCATTTGAATATAGCACGAGCTGCAGGGCGCCACCACATCATAACCACCCTCGGCTTCGGCAATGGCCAGGTTCCGCGCATTCAGCACTTTGATGGCCAGATCACCGGCCCCCGCATAAGACACGCTGGCGCCACAGCAGTTCCAGTCTTCTATCTCCAGGAACTCCATGCCCAGGGCTTCACAGGGGGGTTTCAGGGAAACCAGAAAATTGGCGCCGCTACCTTCCAGGCTGCATCCCCAATACAAAAAATATTTCATCGCACTGCCCCCCCTTTACCAATCCGTTCCGCCTTGTTTAGCATCTTCTGCAGGGAATTGATCCCCTTTATTTTTCGTTCG
This sequence comes from Desulfatiglandales bacterium, assembly GCA_963664475.2. Classification (GTDB taxonomy): domain Bacteria; phylum Desulfobacterota; class DSM-4660; order Desulfatiglandales; family Desulfatiglandaceae; genus NaphS2. Next base: position 704,948 of record CAXXXE010000007.1, on the reverse strand, counting down.
GGCAGCAACTTCATACGCCGGTGAAGCATCAATTTGATGCCGATATCCATGAAGTTGAGCATCTTCTTAATTCCTTCCGCAAATCCACCGGCAAAAAACACCCGCCTGGGAAGATCTTTTTCGTCCACACGGCCCAATCGGTATACCTGATTCCAGAATTCTTTTCCGAACCGGGCCGTTTCCACCCGCGGCATATACCCCTTCTTGAGGGCATAGTGAGCCAACCCATGCATCACATCTATCACCGGAATAGACCTGGGGCACTTCACCGCGCACGTGTAACAGGAGGTACAAAGCATGATGGCCTTACTGCCGAGAACCACTTCCCGTTTTCCAGCCCGAATCAGAGAGAATATCTGCCTCGGTGGGTAGTCCATATGTTCCCGCAATGGGCAGGATGCCGCACAGACGCCGCAATTCATGCACATTTTGATTTCATCCCCAGAATCCACATTCTGGAAAACCTCCTCGGCAAAGGAGGGATTGTAGCCCACCAACTTTTCCATAAAAATCCTCTCCCTTACCAGCCTTTATACGGATTGGGACCCACTTCCTCGATGGTTTCCATGAAATCATCGATAATCTTGGGGATCTTGTCGTAGTCCGTAATGCCCACTTCCACAAACTTCACACGATCCGACTCCAGGGCCAGTCGATCCAGGGTTTCAGATACCTTGCTGAGTCGCGTATTGGCCAGTTCACTCCCTTTGACGAAATGGCACTGGTAATCATCGCCGTGACGACATCCCATGAGCAAAATACCGTCGATGCCACGTGACAGGGAGTCCGCAATCCACACCAGGTTCATGGAGCCCAGGCACCTGAGGGGAACAAACCGCACGTAGGGGCTCCACTTCATGCGCTTGATGCCTGCCATATCCAGCGCCGGCAGCGCATCGTTCTCGCAGATGAGGCAGAGGACTCTCGGTTTCTCCTCATCCTCTTCAGGAACAACCACAGATTTAATCATGTTTCCGATCATGCCCACGGAGTAATTCTTGAAGGAAATAATCCGTTCCGGACAGGCGCCCATGCACACGCCACATCGACGGCACCGGGTGGGATTGGGAAGAGGATTGCCTTTTTCATCCTCATTGATGGCGCCAAAGGGACACTCTTCCGTACACCGCTTACACTGGGTACATCGGTTCATGTTGAATTCGGGGTAGGTCATGTCCCCTGCCCTGGGATGGACTGCCTTACCTTCAGCGGTCAATTCGGTACACTGAATGGCTTTCATGGCGGCGCCCGTCGCATCATCCAGTACCTTTGCCGTTTCCATGGGTCGCTTGACGCATCCCGCGCTGTAAATGCCGGTTCGTCGCGTTTCATAGGGGAAACAGATAAAATGGGAATCGGGAAAACCGTATTTCAGGGTGGGCAGCTCCGGTCCCTGTCGATATGCCAGGTTCAGGGCGGAATTGGCAAAAAATCCCGAATCCGGAACCACTTCGATCAGCCCTTCTTCATCCGCGCCTTCCGCATCAGCCGGTGCCTTGATTCTCGGCGTTACCGTGGGCTTCGACGCAGGCACCATCCCAACCGCCAAAACGACCAGATCCAAATCTTCAATCTTGACCTTCTCTCCCAGGAGTTCATCATCCGCTTCCACGAAGAGTTTTCCGCCGGCCTCGCCCACTTCCGTGGCGGCGCCGCGGATAAACACATTGCCGTCGTTCTGTGCTTTTCGGTAAAAATCTTCCGCCTGACCCACTGTGCGCACATCCTTATACAGGACGTAGTTCACGGCTTCGGCATCCTGCTCTTTCACATAGGCGGCCTGTTTCATGGAAACCAGGCAGCAAGCGGAAGAGCAATAGGGCAGATGTTCCGGATCTCTGGAACCGGCGCACTGAATGAACAGCACATTTTTAGCCGGGCTGCCGTCGGAGGGTCGGGTAATCTTACCGGCCGCGGCCATCTCTTCCATTTCCACATTGGTGATGACGTCCTTAAACTGTCCATACCCCAGATGCCCCAGCTTGTTGGCGTCATAGGGAACCCATCCTGTTGCCTGCACAACGGCGCCTGCCCTTTCAGTGACCACATTGCCGTTCTGCTTGATATCAACGGAGAACAATCCGGGACCACCGCTGATCTTTTCAACGACTGAACCGGTAAATACTTTAATCTTCGGCTCTTCCGAAACAGCCTTGATCAGGTCCTGGGCGCCGGTTTCAGACAATTCTTTATAGGGCAGGGTGATGGTCTTTTTCATTTTGCCTAAAAAGCCACCTAATTGTTCTTCTCGTTCCACCAGAATCGCCTGATAACCGGCTTTCGCCGTCTCCAGGGCCGCCGTCATTCCAGCCAGGCCCCCGCCCACCACCAGCACATCCTTGGAATATTCTTCTTCCGCCTTAAAGGGCTCCGGCAATTGCGTATCTTTGGCCTTTGAACACGCCATACGCAGGTTGTCCTGGGCCAGTTCCTGAGTATTTTCCTCTTTGGGCGGCATGACCCAGGCCACCTGTTCACGCAGGTTCACCCGCTCAACGATCACACTGGGGCCAAAATTAAACACATCGTAATTGACCCGGTAGGAACAGGCGCCGATAATCACCGTATTGACACCGTCGGCGATATCTTTTTTAATCAGCTCGAGCCCTTCGGCGCCACACAGACAGGGATGATCCGCTGAGACATCAATTTTGAAGTCTTCGGTCCCCTCCTCCTTGAGCTGTTCAATATCCAGGGCATCTCCAATGCCGCACCCGGTGCATAAATAAACTGCTGTCTTCTTGTCCATCGAGTTACCTCCTCGCGATTGATTGGATAGCCTTCAAAGCGGATGATGTGGCGTCCTGCACGGATGAAGCGACATCCGTGGGTCTTCTGACGCAACCGGCGCCGTATATGCCGGATTTTTGCGGATCATTGACCACGAAACCGTATTCGTCCGTCGCCACGTCGGGTGCGCCGGCGATGTCGATCTTATTGGGAACCATGCCGGTAGCCAGAACCGCCATGTCAAAAGTCATGCGAAGCTGCTCGCCCGTCCGTGTATTCTCACCTTCCAGCAACAAGTCGCCCGTCGCCTCATCCTCCGAGATATTTGCAATCTTGCTTTTGATGAATTCAATTTTCTCATCTTCCTGAACCTTGGTGTAAAAATCTTCCAGTCGGTCCAGTGCACGAATGTCGATAAAAAATATGCTGATGTTGCAATCGGGGTGTCGTTCCCGCACATAGGTAGCCTGTTTCATGGACGCCAGGCAACAGATGCCGGAGCAATAAGGCAGGTGATTTTCGTCCCTGCTTCCCGCACACTGTATAAAAGCGATATTCTTGACTTCCTTGCCGTCGGAGGGCCTCAAAATCTTTCCCCCGGTGGGACCGTTGGGTGCGGCCATGCGCTCCATCATCACATTGGTTACCACATTCTTATATTCGCCAAAGCCGTAGTAGTCGATTTTTGCGGCATCGTAGGGAGTCCAACCCGCGGCCCAAACAATGGCGCCCACCTTGAGATCAAAGGTCGATTCCGCCATATCCAGGTCAACCGCCCCATATTCGCAGGCTTCCTGACACTTCTTGCCCTCTTCGGTCCCGACAATGGAAGGATCAATCACATACCGCATGGGAAATGCAAATTCCTGGGGAAGATAGGCCGCCTTGATCTTGTCAATACCATAATTGAAGGGATTGTCGATTTCCGTTTCACAAACTTCACTGCATTTGCCGCAACAGGTACACTTATCGGTCACATATCGCGGAGACAATTTAACGGTAACATCATAATTGCCTTCCGTTCCCGAAATGTTCGCCACTTCCGCCATGGTAAAAAAGCGCACTTTCGGATTTTGTCTCATGCGCCGGAAATTGATCTCAAGACCGCAATTGGGCGGACAGAGCTTTGGAAAATACTGATATAACTGGGTCACGCGCCCACCCAGATAGGGATTCTTTTCAACCAGCACCACGTCATAACCGGCCTCGGCCGCTTCCAGGGCAGCCGTAATCCCACTCATGCCTCCGCCAACCACCAGTATACTCTGGTTTGTCGTTTGTACATCTGCCATTGTCTCCTCCAGCATTATTGTTTTTAGCTGTTAGCTATTAGCTGTTAGCTGTTAGTGCCCTAATATCTTTGATGAATGCTTCAAAAACTCCAAATTCACCAAGTTTTAAGTTTTAAGTTTTAAGTTTTAAGTTTTAAGATTCTCAAAGGTCCCATAAATGCTTAAAACTTAAAACGTAAAACTGATAACAAAATGCTCCAGGCATTATAAAAATGCCTGGAGCAATGGTTAACAACGGTTAATGATTATACACCGGGGATGTTCCAAACATCTTTCTTGGACATTTCCCACTCGCCGGTTGCGGCATCACGCCGGCAGTTGGCAAAGCAGTGCCAGTTTTCTTCGTCCATCTTGGGTGTATCCGACCGGTAGTAATATCCAGGCCAACGGGTCTCTTCCCGGAACAGCATGGTGCGCACATGGGCTTCAGCCTGCGCCATGCGGTGCATATTTTCCCAGCATCTTTCCAGCTCGTAAATACCCTCGGCAGCCAGTTTTTCCGCATCTTCCTGCAGATACACGAAAAGCTCCATGGCTCTCTCGAGATTCGGTTTGCTGGTTTTGAAGCCCGCGGTTACACCGCCTGCGTACTCATCCATGATCTTCTGCATACGATCCATGAAGGGGCGCCACAGGATGTAGTTGGGGTTGACGGAGGGTTCAGTGGTGATCTTGCAGAATTTCTGGTAAGTATCCAGGGGCGCCAGGATCTTTGCGCGCAGCTCTTCAACCACAGCCGCATCCACTTTGGGATCAGCACCCTTTTCCACGATGTACTTAATGGCGGCTTTACCGGTAAAACGACCTTCTGCGTGGGAACCGGAGGAGAACTTATGGCTGGAAGCGCCGGAGGCGTCGCCGGCCGCAAACAAACCGTCCACGGTGGTCATGTTGGCGTAACCCCATTTATAGGGGGTATCCAGATCTTCAGGACCGCTCACCCATGCACCGGAAGCGCCGGAGTGGGAACCGATGAAGTAGGGCTCACAAGCAGCGATTTCGGAATGTTTTTCTTCGGGTTTAACGTTCATGGCTGCCCAGAGGTGCGCCTGGGAAATGGTCATATCCAGGAAATCTTCCCATGCTTCGGACTCCAGTTCCTTCATTTTCTTCTTGAAGGCCTTGGGATCATCCTTGTAGGCATCGGCAAGCTTGCCGATAGCTTCGGCGGTTTCCATGTACAAGGGCCCTAACCCCTGATCGATATCCAGCATGCCCAGGTAATTTCTGAGGTTGGCCGGAATGGGTTTGGCCAGGCCATAGGGGGCCCAGTTCTGCAGCTCTTCTTTCCTCACTACCATGTATTCACCGCCGACGGCGCTGATGGCACGGGATTTAAACAGCAGGAACCATGCACCTACGGGACCGTACGCATCCTTGAATCGGACGGGAATAAAGCGCACTTCCTGGCAGGTCATCTCGGCGCCGGCCTTAATGGTGAAGTAGGCGCTGGAACCGGTGTTAAACGGAGGATACCAGGAACGTCCAAAACCTTCGCCAACGGACCTGGGACGGAACACGTGCACAGCACCGCCCATGGTGGCGACCGTCGCTTTGGCCTTGAACACGTAGAATTTTTCTTCACGGGTGCTGAAACCGACAGCGCCTACGCACTTGTTGCCGTCCAACAGCGGCTCGACAATGAAAACCCTTTCAAAAATCTCACCACCTGCTTCGGCGATGGCGTTTTTAGCGGCTTCCGCGACGAGAATCTTGTAAGACTCGCCGTTGATCATGAGCTGCCAACGACCTTCGTGCACATACTTGCCGTTTTCATCCAACCAGATTTTAAGACCCCATTTTTCAAACAGATGAACCGAGGAGTCCACGTGACGAGCGATGTTGTAAACCAGATCTTCCCTGGAAATGCCCATGAGGTCCTGACGCACGTAACGAACGTAGTCTTCGAGGGTATTGTCGCCGTCTTTTACGCCCACGTACTGGTTGATAGCGGAAAGACCCATGGCTACGGCGCCACTTCTATCCAATGCGGCTTTATCCACCAAGGTGACCTTAAGACCGTTTTTCTTTGCCCAATAGGCGGCTTCCGTGGCCACGCCACAGGCTGAAAAACCCCCACCAAGAATCAGGAGGTCCGTGCTAACTTCTACTGTTTCAAAATTTGCCATATCTAAGTTACCTCCTCTCTCTAGAATGTGGGAACTGCATCAAGACCCAGGGATGCAGGCTCGGTTGCCAAGGCTTCGTTGTTCAGATCATCATTGGTTGCAAAACCGCCCAATGGATCCGCGGAACCTTCTTCAGTCGTCCGGATGGGGAATTTAAATCTTTTCAGGCTGCCGTCGCGAAACTTGACGGTCCACATAATATCCTCGGAACCGCGAAGCGGCGTACAGCTTGCGCCCAAGGGAATAAAATCGGCGTAACCACGAACATCCATGGCCTGCTGCGGGCAAATCTTGACGCAGCACTGACATTCCCAGCACATGGAAGGATCACGGTTATACGCCTTCATCTTTTCTTTATCCAGCACCATGAGGTCGTTGGGGCAAATATACATACACGCGGTCTTGTCCTGCCCTTTACAACCATCGCATTTTTCTGCAATTACGAAACTTGGCATTAGTATACCTCCTGATTCAACAATTTAAAAACGGTAAACGATGATACGATCAAAAAACGATTGATCCGAAAAAGCGCTACGCTTACACCTCCTTTCTCTGTAATAAGGTCCAAACAGGCACCGGTTGAGATATGGTAATCTCCAACCGGAAATCGTTGTCCATTTCTCTCAAATGCACCCCTTACTCGTCGCTTCCCGATGTCATTATCTTTTCGGAAATCGGTGCCGCACGCTTAAACTTCGGTCTTGAATGTACTTTGTGCATTTTGGAACAAGCACATTTATATCCAATTTCATTGAGGTGTCAAGAAAAAATGATCAATTGATTCAAGATTCTCAAAAAAATTGCCGGAACAGGTGCCATCCTTTTAATGGTCAGAGGATCAAAAGGCCCAAATAGCTGTAAGCACGGAATAATTTCTATTTTTTTGAAGCAGCGGCCTTCATAAGTTTTCCAAAGGGGTTGAACACACATTTTCACCTTTTCCGCCAGGCTCCGCCAAATCCCTGGGCTGCCCGGTGGATTCCAGCACGCTGCTCCAGAGCCTGCCGTCGGGTTCAATCCTTTTGCGTTTCGAGACCGCAAGTGGGATGGGCACATGTGTGTATTCAGAATCCCAGAAACCCACCACCATATTGGTTCGGCCCGCCATGCCCGCATGCACGGCATTATGCCCCAACAGCAAACAGAAAACGGAATCTTTGGGGTTTGCGGGAACGCTGCGGATAATATAGCTGGGATCGATATATTTCAACTGCATTTCCACCCCTTCCCGCTTGAAATAGGCCTTGATTTCATCGCGCAGGAAAATGCCGATATCGCCGAACCGCGGGTTCCCGGAAGCATCACATTCCCGCCCCTTTCCCAACAAATCCTGACCCGCGCCTTCAGCCGCCACAATCACTGCATGGCTGGTCTGTTCCAGTTTCTCTTTCAATACGGGGAGAAAACGATCAAGGGTAAACGGCACCTCCGGCACCAGACAGAAATTGACATCACTTGTGGCGAGGGCCGCGTAGGCCGCGATAAAGCCGGATTCCCGACCCATTAATTTTACCAGACCCACACCGTTTCTCGCCCCCTTTGCCTCCACGTGGGCCGCATAAATGGAGGGTCTGGCCATTGAAACCGCTGTCTGAAACCCAAAAGACTCATCCATAAAGGAGATATCGTTATCAATGGTTTTGGGAATGCCCACCACACCAATCTTGAGGTTGCGCCGGCCGATCTCCTCGGAAATGGCCTGGGCCCCCCGCAGGGTGCCGTCGCCACCAATGGCAAAAAGGAGCCTTACGTTCATACGCTCCAGCGTATCCACCATTTCAGCCACATTCTGAGGGCCTCGGGATGAACCCAGAATTGTCCCCCCTTTTTGGTGGATGTCCGCCACGACCTTAGGATCCAATTCAATGGGGGCGTGCCGATATCGGGGTGAAATACCCTCGTACCCATAGCGAAATCCGAAAACCGTGTTCACCTGGTAATGGTAGTGAAGACTCAACACAATGGCCCGAATCACATCGTTCAGGCCCGGGCAAATGCCGCCGCAGGTTACAATCCCGCACTTGAGTTTTGACGGATCAAAATAAATTTTTTTCCTCGGCCCGGCCATCTCGAAGCTCGGCAGGGTCTTTCCGGATCGAATATACTTCTCCGCCTCTTTCCGGGTGCCGCAATACAGTACGCGATCCTCATCGTCCACGAACTGCCCCACACCTAAGGGCGATGGCACGTGGCATTCACCCAGTTTCTCTATTTCCAGATTCAGATCGTCAATTTCCATGGGGTGGACCTCGATACAGGCGCTAAGGCGAAAGGCTGAAGCGCAAAGTGGAAAAAAATATATGGCGCATACCGCAGTCGAACCCGTGAAGGATAAAGAAATCAGATTCGGGTGTCAACCCTGTTCGTATCAATTCGCTTCAGGATAAATGTAACCCGCAAATGTAGAAAAATCCGACAAAGCGTTGCATTTTCCTACAACGAATAAATTTTCGCTTATCATCGGGTTGCCGTGCCGTATTTTAAAAAATATAGCTCGTGAGACAAGACAAGGCTGTTGAAAAACACAACATGAAAATCCCGACTACCCAATGACAAAAAGGGATAATGGTTTTTTTAATTTTGAATTTTCAGATATTTAGGTGAATTTACCTTAGGAGAATATAAAATTGGCACTTTTTTTGCTTTGCACCTGTAAAAATTTTTGATTTTTAAAAAAAATACGCCATCAACCCAAGACAATCAAATAAGGAGTCAGTTGAATATGCCGACAATCACCCATGAAACCAAAAGAACCAATATCGGTTACGGATCCATATACCGGAGAGGAAAATGTGCCGATTTGACAAAAAACACCGCTATCGGAACGGTATTGAGAGGACAGATCTGGATGGTCAAGCCGGACAAACCGGCGGAGACGGAAAAGCCCTGTTGATGCGTAGTCGGGCGGACCTCCGTGTCCGTCCGACGACACGTCACGCCAACCTCTTCAGTCGATAGCGACGAATCTTGGTATAAAGGGTCGAGCGATCAATGCGAAGTGTTGCGGCGGTTTTAGAGATATTCCAGTCGTGAACCGCTAAAATCCGTTTGATGTGTTCTTTTTCCACCTCCTTAAGGGAAAGATTCTCCACAGACAACATGTGTTCGGCGCGGAACATGGGCAGATCTTCAGGCATCATGCGCTTGCCTTTACCCACCACCACCGCCCGCTCGATGGCATTTTCCAGCTCCCGCACATTTCCAGGCCAGTCATAACGCATCATCACCCCCATGGCCCTTCGGCTGATGTGCGCCATGACCGTATTGGTTTCCCGTGTGAATCGCTGCAGAAAATGCAAAGAAAGGAGTGAAAGATCCGCCTTTCGATCCCGCAGGGGGGGCATGGAAAAAGAGATCACATTGAGGCGATAATAGAAATCTTCCCGGAAAGCCTTTTCACGGATGGCCTTTTCCAGATCCCGATTGGTGGCGGCAATAATTCTAAAATCCGCCTCGATGGGCTGAGTGCCGCCAAGGCGGTAGAACACCCGGTCTTCCAGAACTCGCAGCAGGTCCACCTGCATTCTCGGACTGATTTCGCCGATTTCATCCAGGAACAGGGTTCCCCCGTGGGCCAGCTCCAGCAATCCCTTCTTGGTGGTTTTGGCATCGGTAAAGGCCCCTTTTTGAAACCCGAAAAGTTCACTTTCCAGAAGACGTTCGGGAAATGCGCCGCAATTGACCACGGCAAAAGGACCTTTGGCGCGGGAACTTTTGGCATGGATCGCCTTGGCGGCCAATCCCTTTCCCGTACCGGTCTCCCCGGTAATCAAAACTGTGGACGGGGCCTGGGCCACGTCCTCTATCAAATTGAAAACCGCCTGCATGACGGGAGTTTGGCCAATAAGGCTTTCAAACCGCGTTCTGTCCCGGTCCTGGGCCTTCAAAAACTGGTTTTCCCGGTTCTGGGCCTGGTGTCGCAGAATTTTTTGAATGAGCATTCCCAACTCAGCGGGATCAAAGGGCTTTAAAAGATAATCCCATGCACCATGTTTCATGGCGTCGACGGCGCCGGAAATGGAGCCGTATGCCGTAATAATCACCACAGCCACTTCAGGATCATGACGTTTAACATACCGCAACACCTCAAGACCGCTCATTTTTTCCATTTTCATGTCTACCAGAAGGACATCAAACATGGTTTTTTGCAGCATTTCAACGGCCCTTTCGCCGCTGTCGGCCTTCATCACCTGGTAGCCGTCCCTTTCCAGCCACTCGCCCAGAGACTCCCGCATGATCAGTTCATCATCAACAATCAAAATCTTCGCATTTGACATATTAAACCCCGGGCTTAAACGCTATCGTTTTCGCTTTCCCATATACGGGAAGCCGCACCTTAAAAGCGGCGCCCCTGCCCTCCTCCGATGTTGCCTGGATATCGCCGCCCTGCTCTTCAATAATCCCATATACAATGGATAATCCCAGACCGACGCCTTTGCCACGCTTTTTCGTCGTAAAAAAGGGATCAAAGATTCGGTCCAGGTTTTCACTTGAAATACCGGACCCGCTATCCTCGACAGTCGCTTGAACAACATCCGCTTCAGACAAATATTCGGTCTTCAAACTCAGGATTCCCTTCTGAACGTCCTCCATAGCCTCAACCGCATTGGAAATCAGGTTCATAAACACCTGTTGAAGCCGATCTTCGGATCCATGCACCCGGGGCAAATGGGCATCCAGATCGGATTTCACCCGGATATGGTGGACCTCCAATAGATTGGCATTCAGCGCAAGCGCCCGCTCGATAATGGAATTCAAATTCACCGGCGTCTTGGCGGCTCCGGATTGCCGCGAAAAGAGCAGGAGGTTGGAAACGATTCGGCCCACACGGCGGGTCTCGGTCTCCATCATTTCCACATACCGCCGGAATTTTAAAATACTCCGGTCATCCACCCCATCTTCGCGGATGATCCTTTTCATGAGCATGAGAAGGTTCAAAATCCCGGCAATGGGGTTGTTGATTTCATGAACCACCGATGCGGAAAGTTTCCCGAGCGATGCCATTTTATCCTGATGAAGCATTTTCACATGGGTCTCTTCCAACTCCCGGGTACGTTCCGCCACCATCCGCTCCAGGCGTTGGGTCATTTCTTCTTCCTGTATTTTTCGCTTGGTGATATCCCGGCTGATTTCAATAAATCTCACAATTTCGCCGTTGTTTTCCCATATGGGATAAATGGAGACTTCAATATAGCGCCGATTGCCCTGGTGATCCAGCCGGATCATGACCTGTTGCGTACTTTTCCGGTGTTGAATCGCCTCATTCAGGGGGCAGACGCTGTCCCCGGGTTCACAGGGGGATGCCATATCCAAAAATACCTCATGACAGGTCCGTCCGAGGATCTCATCCCGGGTATAGCCCATCTTTTCCAGAAACGCCTCATTAACGTCCACGATTTTTCTATCCGGGGTCATCACCAGAATAAAATCCTGAATACCATTCAATACCGTTGCCAGCTCTCGGGTACGCTCCTCCAGAGCCTTCTCCCGGATGGTTGATGCCATAATTTATGGGTTCCTTTCGTTAAAAACCGACGAAAATAAATGAAATTTGCATGAGTGTACCATCCCTTCATATCACGTTCAAGATCCCAGGGAAAAACCGGCGGCCATTACCCCTTACACAACCCGAAACCGCAAAAAGCAAGAAAATTTTTTATTGACAGATCTTGGAAATAGTGGGAAAGATACTTTCGTCAAGCGCATGATAGAACATCGAATTTGATTTTTTCGGCATACTTTTCGAAACTGTTTCGGCACTAAAAGATTAAAAAAATAAAGGCATTAAATCGGTAATATGTCATAAACCGTCGTTTTAACGGCGTACGAAAGATTTTTGCGCGTAACGGTTCTCGAATGTATAAATTTGTGGTCTAACAACACTGTGAAAAGCGCATCGGAGGAACCTTTCATGCCTAATAAAACCATCGGTTCCGCATTGGTCGTCGGAGGCGGCATTGCGGGAATGCAGTCGGCTCTTGACTTGGCCGATTCGGGATATCTTGTTCATTTAGTAGAAAAATCCTCGGCCATCGGCGGGGTCATGAGTGAACTGGATAAAACCTTTCCCACCAATGACTGCGCCATGTGAATCATATCCCCCAAACTGGTCGAGGTCGGCCGGCATCTGAACATCAACCTGATCACCTGCGCGACAGTGGAAGAGGTTACGGGTTCCACGGGAAATTTCAGGGTCACCATTCAAAAAACCCCGCGCTATATTGACCCCAATAAATGTACAGCCTGCGGCGATTGCGCCGAGGCCTGCCCCGTTTCCCTGCCCAGCGAATATGATCAGGGCCTGGTGGCACGAAAAGCCACCTTTAAAAAGTACGCACAGGCCATTCCGGGCAGCTTTTCCATCCAGAAAACGGATAAGGCGCCCTGCCGGCTGGCCTGCCCGGCCGGACTGAATGTACAGGGTTATGTGCAGATGGTGGGCCAGGGTAAATATGAAGAAGCCCTCAAGATTATCATGGCGGATCTACCCCTGCCCGGCGTCCTGGGCCGCATTTGTCCCCATGGTTGCGAAGATGCCTGCAGAAGGGCACAGGTGGATGAACCCGTCGCCATTCGGGACCTTAAAAGACTCGCCGCCGACCAGGTGGATCCCAGAACCATAGAGATCCCCTGTCTCCCCCCGAGGGCAGAAAAAGTCGCCATTATCGGCGCCGGCCCCGCTGGCCTCTCCGCCGCCTATCACCTGGCCCGAAACGGCGTTTTAGCCACTATTTTTGAAGCTTTGCCCAAACCCGGCGGTATGCTCCGGGTGGGCATTCCCGATCATCGCCTGCCCTCTGATATCCTGGATCGAGAAATCGAAATCATAACCCGCCTGGGGGTAGAAATCAAAACCCATACGCCCCTGGGACCCGACCTTTGCGTGGACGACCTTCTCAATAATGGCTACAAAGCGGTTTACCTGGCCCTCGGCGCCCACAAGGGGATCGGCCTCGGCATTGCCGGAGAAGAGGCGGATGGCATTCGACAAGGGGTTGATTTTCTTAGGGAAGTAAACCTTGAAGGGACAGCAACGGTAGGCAAACGGGTGGCTATTGTGGGGGGCGGCAATGTGGCCATTGACGTATCCCGCGCAGCCATCAGGCTGGGGGCCGAGTCCGTCACGATTCTATATCGCCGAACCCGAGCTGAAATGCCGGCCTGGGAAGAAGAAATCCAGGCAGCGGAGGCCGAAGGGGTCTTACTGACCTACCTTTGCGCACCACAGGCTGCCTTGATCGAGGATGGCCGGCTGACCGGACTGCGTTGCATCCGCATGGAACTGGGAGAGCCCGATGCATCGGGCAGACGAAGGCCCGTCCCCATTGCAGGCAGCGATTTTGATATGGATATCGATCAACTCATTCCAGCCATCGGACAACGCCCCGACCTTTCCACCCTGAAAGACGTCGAGGGCCTGAAATTCACCCGGTGGGGCACCGTTGAAGTGGACCCGGTGACCTACGAAACCGGAAGAAAAGGCGTTTTTGCCGGCGGCGATCTCCAGACCGGTCCCTGGATTGCCATCGGCGCCATTGCGGCGGGTCGTGAAGCGGCTGAATCCATTGTTCGCTACATCAACCAGGAAGACATGGCCGAAAACCGAACCCCCATGGTCAACGAGCACCCGATCCATCGTCCCATTCCCGAAAACACCATTCCCATAGCCCGGGCCAGGATGCCCGAACGCGATTTAAACCTGAGAAAAGGCAACTTCGAGGAAGTGGAACTGGGCCTTGGAGAAAAAATGGGGAAGGAAGAAGCGGATCGCTGCCTTAATTGCGGCTATTGCTGTGAGTGTTTTCAATGCGTTGAGGCATGCGGCGCTGACGCCGTCACCCTGGATACCCATGCTCAGACGCCCGAAAAGCTTGAACTGGAAGTGGGCGCCATCATTCTATCCCCGGGATATCGTCCCTTTGACCCCACTCAGCTCAAGAGCTACAAATATTCGACGCATCCCAACGTCATTACATCAATGGAATTTGAGAGAATTCTATCCGCCTCGGGGCCCACACTGGGACATCTGGTCCGACTCTCCGACCATCAGACACCCAAAAAAATCGCATGGCTTCAGTGTGTCGGAAGCCGGGACGTCAATCAATGCGGCAACGGATACTGTTCCGCGGCCTGCTGCATGTATGCCATCAAGGAAGCTGTTATTGCCAAGGAGCATGCAACCCAGGCACTGGATTGCGCCATTTTCTTCATGGACATGCGCACACACGGCAAAGACTTTGAGCGATATTATGAAGATGCCAAGGAAAAGCACGGCATCCGCTTCATCCGATCGCGGGTGCATACGCTGGATTCCGCTGATGAAAACGACCAGGTGTCGATTCAATACGCTGATGAAGAAGGAAATGCCGCTACCGAACACTTTGATCTTGTGGTGCTGTCTGTGGGATTTGAAACCGACCCGGACGTCATCAATCTGGCCGAGCGGATAGGCATCGACATGACCCTGGGTCATTTCTGTCAAACCAGTTCTTTTCACCCGGTGGCAGCCAGCAGAGAAGGGATCTTCAGTTGCGGTGTTTTTACCGGTCCCAAGGACATTCCCCAGTCCGTCATCGAAGCTGGCGCAGCAGCCGCTGAAGCCGGCGCCGTCATGAGCGCGGCAAGAAACACCCTGACCAGAACACGGCAAACACCTGAAGAACAGAGCATCATAGGCCAACGCCCCCGCGTCGGGGTTTTCGTGTGCCAGTGCGGCATCAACATCGGCGGTGTGGTGGATGTCCCCGGGGTAAGAGATTATGCCGCCTCCCTGCCCTTTGTGGAATATGTGGCCGACAACCTCTATACCTGCTCCCAGGACACCCAGGATGCCATCACCCAGGTCATCCGGGAAAATCGTCTAAACCGTATCGTGGTGGCAGCCTGTACTCCCAAGACTCATGAGCCCCTTTTTCAGGAAACCCTGGTGAATGCCGGTCTCAACAAATACCTGTTTGAAATGACCAACATCCGCAATCAGGACTCGTGGGTGCATAAGGAAAATCCGGCCATGGCCACGGAAAAGGCCAAGGATCTGGTGCGCATGGCGGTGTCCAAAGTGGCACTCCTGGAACCCCTTCAGGAAATTGAAGTGGATGTGGACCAGAAAGCGATGGTGGTGGGCGGCGGAATTTCGGGGATGGCTTGCGCCCGGAGCCTTTCAGCACAGGGTTACGAAGTCTTTCTGGTGGAACGTTCGGACCGACTGGGGGGACAGGCCCGCGGCCTTTACCAGACCTGGCAGAATGAGCCGATTCAACAAAACCTAGGCACTCTCATTGATTCGGTGCGTTCGGACGACCGAATTCACCTTCACCTGGGGACCACCCTTAAAAACGTGGAAGGGTTTGTGGGCAATTTCACAACCACCCTTCAGGCAGACGGCAAAGAAACGGTTTTTGAACACGGCGTAGCGGTACTCGCCACGGGCGCGGAAGAATACAAGCCCGATGAATATCTGTACGGTCAGGATCCCAGAGTATTGACCCACCTGGACCTGGATCAAAAACTCATCAACCAGGATCCTGCTCTTGAAAAAATCAATACCGCCCTGTTCATTCAATGTGTGGGAAGCCGCGAACCCGGGCGGCCCTATTGTTCCCGGGTCTGTTGCACCCATACCATTGAAAGCGCGCTTCATCTGAAAAAGATCAACCCCGCCATGAATATCTATGTCCTCTACCGGGACATTCGAACCTATGGGGAGCGAGAATACCTGTACCGTGACGCCCGCCGGGCCGGGGTCATTTTCATCCGGTACTCCCTGGACCGAAAACCCCAAATCGCCGTTGGGCCCGATGGGCTTGAAGTCAGGACAATGGATTACATCCTGAACCGGCCTGTTCTGATCAAACCTGACCTGGTTTCCCTGGCCACGGCCATTGTGCCCTACAGGGATGAACAACTGGCCCAGTTTTTCAAGGTGCCCATGAATGAAGATGGTTTTTTTGTGGAGGCTCATGCCAAACTGGGGCCCTCTGAATTTGCCACGGATGGCGTTTTCCTATGCGGCATGGCCCACTATCCCAAACCCATCGATGAGTCCGTAGCGCAAGCCCAGTCCGCGGCCTCCCGGGCCATTACCCTGCTGGCCCGGCAAAAAATCCAGGTCAGCGGCGCCATTGCCCAGGTCAATCCCCTGCTTTGCAGCAGTTGTGGGGTCTGTGTGGACGTTTGTCCCTATTCGGCCCCGTCTTTCATTGAGGAAGGACGATTTGCGGGCAAAGCCGAGATCAACCCTATCCTGTGCAAGGGATGCGGCCTCTGCGTGGCATCCTGCAGGTCAGGCGCATTGAACCTGAAGGGATTTGGGGAAGCACAAATTATGGCCATGATCAACCAGATTTAGGGGTTTGAATGACGCGTTTTAAAAATTGCATTTTTTTCTAATATTTGAATTCGGGATGTGGTATAGGGGTTTTTTAAGTTTTAAGTTTTAAGTTTTAAGTTTTAGGTGTTAGGAGCGGAAAATACCTTGATCATTAGCCTGACGCCTTACACCCCAAACCTAATTTCATTGGAAACGATGTTTAACTACAATAGGAGATGAGGGAATGAGCGATTGGGAACCAAAAATCACAACCTTTCTCTGTAACTGGTGCAGTTACGGTGCAGCGGACCTGGCGGGCGTGAGCCGCTTTCAATATCCGCCGAATTTCAGGATCATCCGGGTGCCCTGTTCAGCCCGGGTAACCCCTAAGTTTGTATTGGCTGCCTTCCGTCACGGTTCTGACGGCGTATGGGTGTCCGGCTGACACCCCGGCGACTGCCATTACCTGGAAGGTAATTATTACGCAAGACGGAAATTCGCATTGTTAAAGGGTCTCTTGGAACACATCGGCCTTGAACCGGGCAGGCTCCATTTTTCCTGGATATCGTCGGCTGAAGCGACCAAGTTTGTTGACGTGGCAAACACTGTGGCGAAAGAAGTAAAGGCCCTGGGCCCGACCCGTTATTTCATTAAATCGAGAGCCGAGGTGGCATAATGCTCAAATATACTGAAAAAATCAGGGAAACCGCCAAAAGGTTGCTGACGGAGGAAAAGGTGGAGGTCTTCATCGGCTACCAAAAAGGAACGGTGCCCATGATGAACGAGCCGCTGCTGGTGAACCATCCTGATAAAGTGGATCAGCTTTACTGGGACAACTTTTGCGGTCTGAACCTGTGCAATTATCTGACCAAGCGAACCGACAAAATCGGCATCATCGCCAATGGATGCAATTCGAGAAACATCGTCACCCACATTATCGAAAATCAGATCAAGCGAGATCAGCTCTACATTGTGGGCATCCCCTGCGAAGGGATGATCGACCATCGGGCGGTGGCCCGTGCGGTCAAGCATAAAGAAATCCTGGATATCCAACAGGATGGGGCCAAATTTGTGGTCAAGGGTAAAGATTTTGAGGAAACCCTTGAGAAACAAAAGTTTCTTCAAAGCAACTGTGCGGTTTGCACTCACCGCAACCCCGTCATGTACGATGAAATGCTGGGCGAGCCGGTTGTGGAACAAACAGGCATCAACCCCTATACGGATGTGGAAAAAATCGAAACCATGGATCCCGAAAAGAAGCAGGGATTTTTCACACGGCTCATCAGCCGATGCATTCGATGCTACGCCTGCCGGAACGCCTGTCCCTTGTGTTACTGCCCCACCTGTTTCGTGGATGAATCCGCGCCCCAGTGGGTTGGGAAAAGTATCGATCCTACGGATACCATGACCTTTCATTTTTTAAGGGCTTATCATTGCGCGGGACGATGCACCGATTGCGGCGCCTGTGAGCGGGTCTGCCCCATGGGCATCTCCATGAGACAGTTTACCAAGAAACTCAATAAGGATACCCAGGCGCTTTTCTCGTGGGAGGCGGGGCTTGACCCCGAAAAACGCCCGCCCCTGGATGTTTACCGGCCCGATGACTACAACGACTTCATCAAATAGGCCGGAAACCAGCGACAAACGCATATCATCAATGGATGAAGGTAAGCTATTATGACAGAAAAAATATTCACCAAGGAAGAATGGCTGGGGGCCATGAAGGGCTTAGAGGAATTTTATAGAATCTTTGGCCCGGTGAAGGATGGCGATTTTCACACCTTTATGCTCCTTAACGGAGACAAAACGCCGGACTTTGATTATGAAAACAGCAGACTCCCTCCAAAATCCGTAATTTATCCGGAATCGGAGCGAATGTTTGAATATTCCCTGGACGAAACAGCCGACGATGCCCATATTCTGAAGGAATCACCCAAGGACTATTCACCCTGTGCAATTGTGGGCATCAGACCCTGCGATGCCCATGCCTTTCAGATTGTAAAACGCAACTTCGACAGTCCCGAATACCAGGATCCCTGGTGGACCCGGCATTTTGAATCCACCACATTGGTGGGTCTCGGTTGCAACGCCCCCTGCACCACATGTTTCTGCACCCAGGTGGGAGGGGACCCATTCAATGAAGAGGGGCTGGATGTACTGCTCTTTAATCTGGGGGAAAAGTTCCTGGCAAAAGCCATCACCGACAAAGGAGAAGCATTCCTGGAAAAAGCGCCCGGCGGAAGTGCCGCCGATGATGGGACGCTTGCGGCGGCCGAAGCGCTGAAACAGCCGGCCCGGGAAAAGATCACAGCTATCGTTCCCACGGACCAATTGAAAGAAAAAGTGACCACCGAACTTTTTGATGCTCCTTTCTGGCAGGAGGTGGCTTTTGCCTGCCTCAACTGCGGCACCTGCACCTATCTCTGTCCCACCTGCTGGTGTTTCGACATCCAGGACGAAGTTTTGGGAAAACAGGGCGATCGGATTCGCAACTGGGATTCGTGCATGTTCCCCCTCTTTTCCCTGCATGGGTCGGGCCATAATCCAAGAGCCAACAAGTTCCAGCGGGTACGCCAGCGTTTCATGCATAAACTCAAGTATTATGTGGATAAATACGAAAACGGAGTTCAATGCTCCGGGTGTGGCCGTTGCGTCCGGTATTGTCCGGTAAATATCGATATTCGGGAAGTCTGCAAGTTGATGAATGGCTTTGCATAGGACAACCACGTACCTGTTGAAAAATTAAACGTCGGGCGGATAGGTGTTCGACGCATATACTGGAAACTGTAAGCGTTGCGCCCGGCGCTTGGCGCTGCGCGCAATATAGAGGGGGGGTTCAATTGGGAAATCCTTATTTACCCTATCCTGTTCGCATTGACAGGATTGTCACGGAAACAGAGGATAAAAACCTCAAGACTTTCCGGTTTGTGTTTCTTAACCCGGAAGACGAAAAAAAATTCGCCTATACACCGGGACAATTTGGCGAATTGTCCATTGCCGGAAAGGGAGAGATTCCCATCGGCATCGCATCTTCGCCCACGGAAAAGGGGTTTGTAGCCTTTACGGTGAACAAGGTGGGACTGGTCACCACCCATCTGCACAACATGAAAGAAGGGGATATCATGGGGATTCGGGGCCCTTTGGGCAACTGGTATCCCTGGGACGAGATGGAAGGCAAGCATGTGGTCATCGTGGGAGGCGGGTTCGCTTTCACCACCCTGCGTTCCAGCATCATCTATATGCTGGACCCTGAAAACAGGCCCAAATTCGCGGACATCTCGGTGGTATACGGCGCCAGAAGTCCCGGTATGCTCCTCTACAAGGACGAGCTGGCCGCATGGGAACAGCGGGACGACATCAACATGCACATCACCGTAGACGGCACGGATGATCCTGACTGGAAGTACAATGTGGGATTCGTTCCCACCATTACCGAACAGAAAATCACCAGCGCGGAAAACGCCATTGCCATCGTTTGCGGACCGCCCATCATGATCAAATTCACCCAGCCGGTCCTGGAAAAGCTCGGATTTTCGCCGGATCGGATCATCCTTTCACTTGAAATGCGCATGAAATGCGGCATCGGCATCTGCGGCAGGTGCAACATCGGCGACCAGTATGTATGCAAAGATGGCCCGGTTTTTCCCTTGGCCAAACTCAAAACCATGCCGGGGGAATATTAGAAACACATGAACTGCCAATTAGGGACTTGTTCCCACGCGCTGGCTGAGAACGAGTTCCTAATTCATGTCTAAATCTCCCTTTTTGGCATCGGAGTGACCCTTTCGTATATTTTTTTTATGGTTGCCGTAACCTGGATTGATTTAACCTCCACGACTCCTTCCGTGCTGAAATATTCCCGCAATCTCCAGGCGCCATCGCCTTCTTTTGAAAAGTATTCTATGTGAATCGTATTCTGATCCACCAATATGTAATCCGTCAGTGTTCCAATGTTTCTGTAAGCAGTAAATTTCGTTCCTCGATCGTAGTCTTTTGTCGATTCCGACAACACTTCCACGATTACAACAGGATTCACGATAGTATCTGAACGGTCCCCAAAAAAGCTCAGCTCCCCACACACGACCACAACATCCGGATAAGCATAGTGGATATCCTGCTCAACCTGCACACGTAAATCGCTCGCAAATGCCTCGCATGACCCGCCCTTGAACTGTGCATTCAGGAGACTCACCAGATTCACCGTAATTCTGTTGTGGTTGGGCGTTCCGCCCGCCATGGCAAAAACATCTCCGCGATAATATTCGCTCCTGTATTCCGCGGTTTTTTCTCCAGCAAAGTATGCTTCAAGACTAATATACTTTTCATTTGTTTTTAGCATCTTGGTTATCCTTTGAATGTTCGTCCGTCCTACTCCCTGGATGAAAGTTGTCATTGGCGGTCTGGTGACTGTGTCGAGTCCCGCACCATTTCCTTATGGGGAAAAAGCAGCTTGTAATTGTTGTCATGTTCGACTGTGGGAAATATTTAAACGTATTTTGGGTAGGTTGTCAATTCATGCGTACGGTAAGGGAGTTTTCATACTTGGAAACAAGATGCATGAGGACGAAAATGCAAACTGAAGCATGCCCCACCCATGAATTGTGAGTGCAGGATACCCGAATAAACTTCTGGTTCTTTTTGACAAGGTTCAGGAAATAAGGCATTATAAGGCGTTTTGTCTTTCTTGAGCCTGGGATGCGATGTTTGCTTCGACACTGACCTTCATTTGTAATTCAACGGATTGAAAATGCTCAAAAGTAGAAGATACGTGAACCGTAAACCCATAAGAATTCATACAAATCGGATTGATCCGCCAGGAGAGGCACTGAATGAAACTTCTTTATAATTCGTTGCCTATGGCGCCGCCAATATCAGGGATTGGTCACTACACAACAATATTGTCAGAGAGTGTTATCAAGCATCCATCCATCGAAACCGTAAAATATTTTAATCATAAAACGGTATTGGCCGAAAAACCTGAATTTGCCGGTTCAGGAAGAGAAATGGCAATTGTTAAATTTATGCATAAAATCGCGAATACCGCTCTCATAGCACCACTCGCAATGTCTTGCATTCATTTTCGATTATCAAAAAAAATTAATTTATTACATGATTTCATTTATCATGAAACCAATTATATGTTGATGCCTTTTGACGGCATATCCATTTCTACAATTCACGATTTGTCGTTTATTCACTACAGAGATCTACATCCAAAAGGTCGTATTCAATATTTTGAAAGAGAAATGCCGAAAACATTAGAACGCGCTGACCATTTTATTGCCGTTTCACAATTTACAAAAGATGAGATGGTCAATGTTTTAGGTGTTGACAGCCAACGGATCACGGTTATTCCTGAAGGGGTTGCAGAACAATTTAAACCTCGAAGCCGTGATGAGATATTCCCAGTATTAGAAAAATATCACTTAACGGATAAAAATTATATTTTATTGGTGGGTTCAATTGAGCCTAGAAAGAATATTAAACATTTTCTTGAAGCTTATAACCATATGCCGGCATCCTTGAAAAAATACTTTATGGTCGTTCATGTGGGCCCGTCCGGCTGGTTAAATACTGAAATTCATACCACCATTGAACAACTTGAAAGTAAAGGCCGGTTTAAGGCCCTGGGGTATCTGTCGGAAAATGAATTAGTTTCCTTGTATGCCGGGGCCTATGTTTTGGCGTTTCCTTCTATTTACGAAGGATTTGGCTTTCCGCCATTGGAAGCGATGGCATCGGGGATTCCTGTATTGGCCTCAAATACTTCCTCGATCCCTGAAGTTGTAGGAGATTGTGGCGTCCTGACAGCGCCCTTCGATGTGATCAAAATGAGTTCTGATTTGGAGCGTATATTAACCGATAATCAATTGCGTACACTGTTAATAAAAAAAGGTCTGACGCGAGCCAAAGAATTCAGTTGGGATAACTGCGTCAATAAAACAGTGGAAGTATACAAACAGGTCAGTACGTTATGAGCTATCTGGCAAGAGACGCAATATCGCATCCTGCTTTGCCATGAAACGGAACCTGATAAGCCAGTGGCTGGCCACCACCTACACGGCCGGCGTATCCGTGTTCCTTACGTTTCTGCTGGGACGTGTACTCGGACCTGAAGCATTTGGCCGTTACAGTTATGTGTTGACCCTGGCCGCCCTTTTCCTGATCCTCCAGGATGGCGGTTTCAAAATGCTTATTTTCCGCGAGAAGACCCTTCCCACCCTGGCCATGGCGCGACATCAGGATCTCCTGTTTCCATGGGCGCTTGGCCATACGGTAATTGCAACCGTGGCAGGGGCCTTTTGCGTTCTGGTACTGCCATTTCAGTATCGCATGGGGATTCTGGCGGCCTTTTTATACTTTGGGCTTCAGGCAGTGGCCGACTTCATTTCTTCGTCGCTGAAAAGCGAAGGTCGGTTTCCCCGGGAGGCGTTCTGGCAGACCCTTGTGCGGACCTTTGGCGCCCTGGGTATTTTAGGGGCCCTATTCCTGGTGGGTACGGATATCTGGATCATCTTTGCCGGCTGGGCAGCGGGTCTGCTGTTATGCCTGTTATGGTCCCCGGTTCCCCTTCAAAGGCCGGCCTTTAAGGGTTTCGGCATCCAGGGTATTCGTCGCGCCTGTTTGGGATTTATGGCCATTGATGCGGCCACAACAGTGTATTATCGCTGCGATATTATATTGTTGGCTATGGCTGGAAATAATGCTGAGGTGGGATATTATGCCGCGGCTTACCGGTTTCTGGACGGCATTGTATTGATGGCGGCTCCATTGCGCGTTGTGTGGTTCAGAAAGTTGCGGTTGGTCTGGATGGATAAACGTCTGTTTGAACGTCAGATTGGAAAAATGTGTGTACTGATGCTGGCGCTGGGGTGCCTGGTATCCGCAATGGCCGCACCATTCTGCGAAAGGATTGTGAATTTCTCCTTTGGAAAAGCCTACGGCGTATCAGCCCAATTGCTGCCATGGCTTCTCTTTGCGTTGATCTTCATTCTTCCCAAGGGGGTTCTGGCTCAGGGAGCGGTCGCTCAAAACCTTGAACGGCCCTATGCAATGCTTGCCGGTTTTTCGGCGCTTTTAAACATTGCCCTCAACCTATTGCTTATCCCCAAATACGGCGGCAAAGGAGCGGCATGGGCCACGATTGTTACCGAAATCTTTATGACCGTTGTCCTGTTTTTTGGGCTTAAGCAACATATGGGACGTAATCGTAACCAATGAATCCTAAAATGAAAATTTTAGTCAATGCCTTTCCCATGGCCAATGTCAACACCGGCATCGGACGGTATTTACGCTGTTTATACCAGGCCCTGGAAAAAGATTATGGCGACAGGTTGGAAATCGGATATTTCAATGGGAAGAAGGTTTCCCCAACCATGCCTTCAGGGCCCGAAAATATGACCCGCTGGTCCAATCTGATCTCCTTTTTCTGGCGACTCCCGGCTTATCCCGCCTTATTGGCTCGATTGCTGTTTCATTTTGACCAGGAGCGGCGCTTTCGCAGGTTGGCGGGTAATTTTGATATTTACCATGAAGCCGCGTTTTTCCCTTTTGCGACACCGGACCATGTAAAAACCGTGTTTACCCTGACGGATCTTTCGCTCATCCGGTTTCCCGAACATCACCCCCGAGAGCGGGTACTCTATTCAAGGTTGTTTTTTCACCGCAGATGTAAACGGGTTAAACGGTTTCTGACCATCTCAACCTTTATTAAAGAGGAAATGAAAGACTATCTGAACATCAGTCCTCAAAATACAACCGTTACTTATTTGGGGTATAATCCCGAAGTTTTATACCCCAGACCGGCCATGAAAATTAAAGATTGTCTGATTCGCCACGGACTGCCTGATAGATATTTTCTCTTTGTGGGCAGCGGCGATCCACGGAAAAACATGCCCATTATCCCCGAAGCCCTTGATCGGGCAGATCTTACCGTGCCCTTGGCGGTGGTGGGATGGTCGGGATGGCTCAAAAAAATCTCATGGGAAAAGGTCCGGTTTCTCGGTTATGTGGGAGATGAGGATCTTGCACTGCTGTATTCCGGCGCCCTGGCGTTAATTTTTCCCAGTTGCTACGAGGGGTTCGGGCTTCCCATTCTTGAGGCCATGGCCTGTGGATGCCCGGTGGTGACCACCCGGGAGGCCAGCATGCCCGAAGTGGCGGGAGACGCCGCTCTCTTCATGAAAGATCCGAACGATGCGGACGGCCTGGCGGCGATACTGGAAGACCTGGCCGGAAATCCCCTACACCGACGCCAATGGGTGGCAAAGGGACTGGTGCAATCCCGTCGATTTTCGTGGCGAAAAACGGCTGAAAGTACTTTCAACGCCTTTGAGCAGACGCTTCGCAAAACAGAAAAAAGATCGATTTTCACGGATCGGTCCTTTATGGGCACGAATGATGGCCCCCAATCCACGCAGCCGCTTAAGGTGCTGGTGGGTTCTCAATTTCTGAATATTCAAATGGGTGGGGCGGAAAAATACATCTACGAAGTGTGTTCGCGCCTGGAAAGCCAATACCCCATGTCGCTTTCCTATCTGTCCGGCGATGGTTTAGGCACCCCCGGACTGTCGGCGGCGTCTTTCAGATGCATGTCGGCGGGGCTTCACCCCGCCTGGCGGAAAGAGATCCGAAACATTCTTCGAAAAACCATACCGCACGTGGTCTACGTTCATCACACGGTTCCGTGGATTAGTGATTTTCTGCTTCGCGCTGCTGCGGATTTTGACATCCCTGCCGTCATAATGTACCACAGTGATGTGACAGGGCCGGGGTGGTTTAAAATAACCGCCGGATTTTTTTATCACCGTTTCTTTGCCAGGCGCTCCCTCAGCCTTTGTAATGCTTTTCTGACGTCTTCGCGGACATTTGCGGCTCAGTCGGCTTACCTTCGCGGCTTGGATTTGAAAGTCATCGCGGCGCCGCCGGGTGTGGAGCCCGCCATGGCCGAGGGCCGCCGTGTTGCGCGGACGCCATACCTTCTGTTTATTGGAAAGCCGGACTTAAAAAGCAAAGGGTTTGAGATTCTGATACAAGCCTGGCGCAAATTGCGAAGCCAATGGCCTGACCTGGAGCTGGTTGTGATCGGCCACACCCGGAAGGGTTCAGGTAAGACGGACGAAACGGGAATAAGGTATATGGGTTATGTTGCATCTCGGAAAGAACTGGCCGATTGGTATGCCTCCGCTGCTGTAATGGTCATGTCCAGTACGATACCGGGAGAGTCTTTTGGCATGGTTCTGGCTGAAGCGCTCATGGCCGGGTGTCCTGTGGTCGGTCCCCGCATGGGTGGCGTACCAGACCTTGTTGAAGACGGTTTGAATGGATATCTGTTTCCTCCAGGTGATGTTCATGGACTGATGACTGTTTTGGATCGTGCCCTCAAACACCAGACTGCGCTTCGTCAATATATTTCGGGTCAGCGGAAAGTCTATCAGGCGCGGTTCAGTTGGGATCGAACAGCGGAAATTGTCGCCAAAACCCTGAGATCAGCAGCTGAAGGTAAATCATTCAAGAAAAATATCCATGAATACAAATGAACGAAAAACCCTGAGGACCACTTGTTTCGGACATTTTAAGCGCTATTTTAAAATTTTGGTATTTCCAGCCTTGGTGTTACACTTGATGGTGCCTATGCAATCCCTATCACCATTTTTTTACCCATAGCATTCAGGGCATGATCAATCTTGATCAATTTTGTCTGATAGTGCGGGTCAAGGAGCCTGCGGCCGACAGTCTCTGACACCCCGAGGATACCCGCCAGGGCCGTCTTACTCAAACCTTGGGATGTAACGGTCGTATAGAGTGCCGCTTTGGCAGCGATCAAGGCAGTCGGAGCAATCAGGTGTTCGTCAGCCCCAGGCTCACTTGCCAGGGGGATATCCTCGTTGTCGGCAATACATGAAGCCAATGCCTCACAAAGACAGTCAACTGCGTTCTCCAAAGCTTCCTCAAGTGATTTTCCATCGGTCGCGGCAAAAGGGATGTCACGGAAGGTGACAAGGAAAAAACCTTCCTCGTCCTGTTCAATTTTTGCGGGGTAAATAAATGTTCTCATGCTCCACCTCTATTCAATATCTTTTTTTTCCAGGCCGAGCCTGTCAAGCATTGCTTTAAGAAGGCCTGGCCCGATTTCTTTTTTCGGATCTTTCATGGTTGTCTTTTTGCCTCCAAAGTACAGGGTCCCATGGCTTCCCTTGCCGTGACACTTGATCCGTTTCAGGTTTACTTTTCGCTCTTTGGCGATTTTTTTTAGTTTTTTGAGCAGTTCGTTCCCGTTCATATTTTATAAATCGTACAGTTGTGTGCGATTTGTCAAGTGGTAAAAGACAAAAAAAGGAGAAACATATGATTGCACAATTATCGGTTCATCCCATCGGGGAAGGGACCAGCCTGGGTCGGTTTGTCAGAAAAGGCGTAGCCGTGATCAAGCAGTCCGGCTACAAATACGAAGTGGGCGGCATGAGCACATCCATTGAAGTGCCGGACCTGGATGCGTTGTTTGAGCTGGTCAAGGCCGTCCATGCGGCCCATGTGAAAGAAGGGGCCAGACGGGTGGTGGTGGATTTGAAGATTGATGACCGCCTGGATAAGCAGGCGACCATCGAAAGCAAGAAAGCGTCCGCCGCAAAACCGTAGGGGCGGATATAAAACCCGGTTACGAGTAAACGGATGCGGCGGCATCCTGGGCATGGCCCGCGGTGATATTTGCGCCCTGGCCTTTCAGGATGGTCTCAAGGGCTGAAAGGAACAGGACCACGTTTTTGCGCCGGGAAGCATGCCCCATGAGACCCACCCGCCATATTTTACCAGCCAGATCCCCCAGTCCGCCGCCGATTTCCATGCTGAAATCGGTTATGAGCGCTTTGCGCACCTTCAGATCATCGGCGCCATCCGGAATACAAATGGCATTCAGCATGGGCAATCGCTCCCCTTCGGCCACCAGCATGGACAGCCCCATGGCTTCCACCCCGGCCACCAGAGCGCGGTGATTCAACATATGACGGGCAAAACGGGCTTCAAGCCCTTCTTCCGCGATAAGCCGCAAGGCTTCCCGCAAGGCATAGGTCATGTTGATGGGCGCCGTGTGGTGGTATTTCCGTTCATTTCCCCAATAGCTGTTCAGCATACTCATATCCAGATACCAGCTGGAAACCTGCGTTTTTCGCTGTTTCAGCACATCCATGGCAGCGGGGCTGAAGGAAACGGGGCTGAGACCCGGCGGACAGGAGATGCATTTCTGGGTGCCGCTGTAGGCGGCATCAATCCCCATTTTGTCAAGGGCTACCGGCATACCGCCCAGGGAAGTCACCATATCCACCAAAAAGAGTGCACCCGAATCCCCGGCGATGGTCTTGACATCTTCCAGGGGCTGGCAAACACCGGTGGATGTTTCAGCGTGAACAATGGCCAGGACCTTGGGATTTCTTCCTTTGATGGCCTCGCGAACCCTGTTGGGATCGATGGTTTTTCCCCATGGTGCATCGATTCGAATGAGGTTTCCGCCGAGGCGATTGACGATGTCGCACATACGGGTTCCAAAAACCCCGTTCACGCACACGGCCACGTCATCGCCGGGTTCCACGAGATTCACAAAACAGGTTTCCATGCCAGCGCTGCCAGTTCCGGATACGGGAATGGTCAGCTCGTTTTCCGTCTCGAAGAGAAACCGTAAAAGATCCTGGGTTTCATTCATGATGGACAGAAACGCGGGATCCAAATGCCCGATACAGGGCGCGGACAGGGCCTGCAGCACGCGGGGGGGCACATCGCTGGGTCCGGGGCCCATGAGGACCCTCTGACCGGGATCAATATCTCTGAATTGTTTCATGTCAAAGCGCATTTTAATCTCCATAAATAGTTGTCTGTTGTTTATCCTCCGACTTTCACCCCATGGACTCAACCACCAGTTCCGTCAGATCCTTCACCAGCAAATTGATCTTCCGCCGCCGAACCCGGGAGGCCATGGTTCGCACGCATTGCTGGCAGGCGGTAATTACCATGTCAGCGCCCGTGCCCTGCACCGCATCCAACTTCATCTGGGCTATCCGGGCTGAAAGTTCCGGATCGGTCATTTCAACATTTCCACCGCCGCCGCAGCAAATGGAGAATTTGCGGTTCATGGGGAGCTCGGTAAATGTGAGCCCGGGAATAGCCCGGATCACCTGGCGGGGTTCTTCATATACGCCGGTGTTGCGACCCAGATCACAGGGGTCATGGTAAGTGGCGGTGATGTTCTGTTCTCGGGTCAATTTGATCTTCCCCTCCCGGATCAATTCCGCCATCAACTGGGTGGAATGCATGAGTTTCAGGTCGGTTTCATAGAAATGCCGCCAGGTATGAAAACATGACGGGCAGGTAAAAACGATGGTTTTGGCGCCCACATCGGCCACCTTTTGAAGGTTATGGGCCTTCATTTCTTCAAGCTTATCCGGCATCCCCGCTCCCACCAGGGGAAACCCGCAACACCATTCTTCACCGCCGAGAATGGTGAAGTCAATTTTTGCTTTACGCATAATCCTGACCATATTGGCGGGAATGTTCTGCACCAGGGGAAAAAAGGATGCCACGCATCCTACAAAGAACACCACATCCGCGTGTTCTTTCTCCAGAGCGCCCTCGGACAAGTTGATCAGCGCCTGCCATTCATTGCGATCCTCCGGATCATCGTCGGAAATATTACGTTTTGTTTCAATGCTTTTGACCAGGCGATCCACGATTTTCGGATAGAACCCCACGTCCACCTGGCACTCCCGGTTCTGAAAGATGAGATCCTTGGTCTGGACGCTGGAAAGACATACGCTGGTGCAGGCGCCGCATCCCAGACAGGTAAAAATAGACGTTTCCGTATCGTCATTCAACGGCAGCTTACCTTCAATGGCGAAACGGGTGATGGCGTTCCGCCCTCTGGGGGAGTAGGATTCTTTCCCGGTCACATTGTAGGTGGGGCAGCTGGGCAGGCAGAACCCGCATTTGTTGCATTTGACCACTTCATCATAGAACAGTTTTTTCAGTTGAACAATGTTCATAGTATCGCACCCCTTCTGATGTCGCTTATTCTGATCTCCGACTTCCGACTTCTGACCTCCGGCATCTCACAGGCCTCCCACAAACCGCCCGGGATTCATAATCCCCAAAGGATCAATCTTTTCCTTGAGCCGTTTCATGATGGGAAACGCAGAACCCGGGTCTCCCCAGATATTGAGATTTTCTTTCCATTGAGAGGGAGCCCGCTGAACCACCAGTGAACCGTCCTTTTTATTATAATGATTCGATAACCGGTTTACAGTGTCAACGGCTTTTTCCATGATTTTGTCGTCTTTTCCATCCAGCAAAAGATGGCCCAGGCAAATGCCATTCCCGGCGTGGGCTTGCAGGGCATAGGGGAGGGGAATCTGGGAAAAGGCATCTTCAAAGGCATGGATCATGGCCGACCATTCTGAAATGGGACAAGTCATCTTCATGGAAACAAGCCCCGGATGTTTGTCTCCGAGAGCATGGCTAAGGTTGCTCACCGCGAGCCAGAAGGATTGATGCTGGTGGTCCTCAAGAGGGCTGTTCTCGATGGCGTTGTGGGACTTGGCCATGGCGGTTATATCGGTTGCCATGCGGACCACGGCCGACACGAAACCTTCCAGGGCAACGGCCACGACAAAGGCGTCTGAGGAAAAATCCGGGAACCCATTTATGGATAAACTGCGGATAGCAGCACTGCTCATTACTTCCACCGCAGCGGGCAGAAGGGGCGTGTCAAAGATGCCGTTTGCAAAAGCCGATGCGGCGGCAAAGGATTCGAAAGTGAACAGGCATGTTTCCATTTTTTCGGGCAGGGGAAGGAGTTTGAAGGTCATTTCACAAATGATGCCGAGGCTTCCCAGGGACCCCACAACCAGTTTGGAGATGTCATAACCCGATACGTTTTTGACGGTTTTACCCCCTGAACCGAGAATATCCCCCGTCGGGGTTACCATGCGCACCCCCAGGATCAAATCCCTTGGCAGGCGATAAAGCAGCCGGCGGGGGCCGCCCGCATTGGTGGCGATGATGCCGCCGATGGTGGCAATGTCCGCGCAGGGTGGATCGATGGGCAGAAAACTGCCGCTGTGGGACCGGTCTGAGCAGATGACGTCGTCCGATTCCGTTCCCAGATCTTCAAGGGGGAGGTAGCAGCGATCCTCCTGGGTCGCCAGCCGTGCCTGGATGTCTCTGAATTTGACGCCTGATTCCACGGTGATGGTCAGGTTAGCGGTGTCCACATCGATGATATGGTTCATTTTTGATGTGCAGATAACCAGATCCAGACGCTTTGGTGGATTGCCCATGGCCATCCATTCGCCGCTGCCTTGCGGGATAAGGGCCAGGTTGTCGGCATGGGCCAGGCGAACCACATTTGAAACCTGCCCTGTGTTTTTGGGAAAGATCACTGCTTTGGGGGTCAGGTGATCCACCTTGAATTCGGAAAGCCGGTCCGGTTCAACCATGACCGATTCCCGACCCACCATATCCATCAGTTCATTGATGATTTCCTCGAAATTTTTCACTTTTGAAAACTCCTTCATGGGATTTTATGGTCGGCAGACGGCTTCGGGAATCATTTTCCCCGGGTTGATGATATTGTCCGGGTCAAAGGCCTGTTTCAGGGTTCTTTCGAATGCCAGGTCCGTTTCGCAAAAGATGAATGACGTTTCCCGCAGTTTTTCAAGTCCCACGCCATGTTCACCGCTGATGGTGCCGCCCGCATCGGCGCAGGCTTTGAGGATTTCCGTGGCCGCCATTTGCACCCGTGCTTTTTCCTCTGGATCCCTTTCATCAAACATGATGAGGGGATGAAGGTTTCCGTCGCCCGCATGAAACACATTCCCGATGAGCAGATCGTATTTTTCTCCAATGCGGATGACCTTTTTGAGGACCTCCGGCAGTTTGGTGCGGGGCACCGTGCCGTCGCAGCACTGGTAACTGGGCCTGACCTGTCCTACGGCGCCGAAAGCGCCTTTCCGGCCTGCCCACAGGGTCGCGCGCTCCGTTTCATCCCTAGCCAGTTTAACTTCCCGAACGTTGTTTTGCTTGCAGATGTCCATGATCTTCAGCGCACTCTCATCCATCCCCTGAGGCATGCCGTCCAGCTCGATGATTAAGACTGCCGCCGCGTCCAGGGGGTAGCCCGCATGAATAGTCTCTTCCACCACCCGCATGACACGGTTGTCCATCATTTCCAGGGTTGCGGGGATAATGCCTTCCGCAATAATGGCCGAGACCGTATTGGCGCCGTCTTCAATGGTTTCATAGATGGCCAGCATGGTTTTAACCGCCTCGGGGGCGCGCTCCAGTTTGAGGATAGCCTGGGTTGCCAGGGCCAGCGTGCCTTCGCTTCCCACAAAAAGCCCGGTGATGTCCAACCCGGGTTTATCCCAGGCCTTACCACCGGTTTTCACAATGGTCCCATCGTTTAAGACCAGTTCCAGCCCCTGAACGTGATTTGATGTGACCCCATACTTCAAACAGTGGGGACCTCCGGAATTTTCGGCCACATTTCCCCCGATGGTGGAGACCTTCTGACTGGCGGGATCGGGCTGATAAACAAACCCTTTTTTGAGAACTTCCGTTTGCAAATCCAGGGTAATGATTCCCGGTTGAACGGTGACCGTGCGGTTGGGGATATCCAAATCCAGGATCCGATTCATTCGGGAGAAATGCACGACAATCCCACCCTTTACGGGAATGGCGCCTCCCGTCAGATTGGTTCCTGATCCCCTTCCCAGGATAGGGATTTTTTCGTTATAGGCCAACCTCATGATTCTTGAGACCTCTTCCGTGGAATTCGGCAATACCACCACATCCGGCTCCCCTCTTTCAAGAGAGGCGTCATAACTGTAAAGCATGAGATCCATCCGGGACGAGAGAACATTTTCCGGTCCCACGATTTTTCCCAATCGGTCAATGAGTATTTGTGTCTCCATCAATTATTTCCTCCAAGGGGGGTTGTGTGAGGAACTGCATAAGATCTTTCCGGTTTATATCACTTAAAAACCTATGATTATCTTTAAATTTAAGTTTGCGGAAAATTCGACGTCACGGGTGAACAATACGATTTCAAGGGTTCGATTTTTTGGAGGATGTCTCAGGCGTTGCTATGCTTCGTTTGTAGCCCGGGACCACCCGTTTTGTGAGCCTTGTAAGAAACCATTCCAGGCTGTACCTGGAACCGGCCTTCCCCCAGAAAAATATCAGGATTTCCAGAAAAGCAACCGCTCCCACGCCGCAGAACAAAGCCGGTACCGGACCCATAAGATCGCTCAGCATGTACTTTCCGGTGATCAGGTACAATATGGCGAGGGGCCATGCCAGCAACATGAAGTGGAGAAAATAGAAGGTCAGCGAAAAATTGCTGGTCTGGATAAAAAGTCGGCTGAAAATGCCGAGCTTTGTTTTGTCTTTCTTTCGAATATCGAAGAAAAAATACACCATGCTGAAAACAATAATGGAAATGCCCGCCTGTATGTTGATGAGGCTAAAGGAGTCCGGATAGAAGCATAAAGGGGATATCCATGCGATGGATGCCGAGATGGGAGGCTGCGTACGACCGACGTAGCCCAGAATAAACCCCAGGCATGAAAGCACAACGCCTGCCGACAGCAAAATGGGCAGGTCGTACCGCATTTTTTGCGCCACAATGCGTCGGCCCATAACAAACCCGATCATGATGAATGCGATCCATGGGAAAACAGGAAAGTAACCGGACAGAAAAAGGCCTTTGACGATGGCCGGGTGATACGCCACTTCCGGCTCGATGTACATTCCCGGCAGGTATTGCGATATAATCGGGTGTTCAGCAAACCCCCAGTCGGCCGCTACATTGAAGGCGCCGCGAAACCACGGGGTCAGCACCATGATGGCCCCGATGAGACCGATCAGCGCCCAGGACGGCAGAAAGCGACAGAAGAACAGAACAACGGTTCCAAACCCCATCAGCGTAAGGATATCCCACCACCATATTTGATCCGGTCCCCAAGCCAGAACCAGCATCAAAAGTCCCACCACGAAAATATAGAGACCACGCACCAGAGCCCTTTTGAAAAGCAACCGGTTGTCCGGCTTACCGATTCTCTTTGCCGACAGGACCTGGCTCATTCCCATCATCATCAGGAAAGCCGCCGCTCCCCAATCGGCCAGGATATGATCAAAAAAGAAAATGGCAAAACTGTGAGCTGCATCCTCGTTTCCATAGAAGATACCGAAATGGACCAGCACCATAAAAACAAGGGCAAATCCGCGATAGACATCGATGGACAGTATCCGTGTGCAAGGAGACCCCGCTGTGCCGGGAGTTCTCTCACCTTTGGTGTCGCCAAACCTTTTTTTACCCATGTAAGTTCTCCAACAGGTTCTAAAACAAATGGCTACTCTTCATATTCCCGCATAATCCAATAGGCTGCGCCGTCCCTGTAATCGGTGCGATAAAGACGTCTGGCTCTTACAGGGTGAGGATTCAGCAAGCGCTGGTAAAGATCGTCATAAAATTCTGATGATTCAATATAGAAGGTGTGTCCCAAAGTTGACCGGTTGACCGGACTCACATCGATCACGGTAATTCCTTCAGCGCCCTTTGCCTCCAGTTCCAACAGATCAATCATTTCTTCAAACTGCTCCTGCTTTTCCGCCCGGGTTCGACCCAGCCTTTTCTCACCATGGATCCATTCGCTTAAGAGCAGTGCCTTGTCATCCGATGAAACATACACGGTGACGGCATGGGCAAGTGCTGCTATCTCATCTTTGAATTGTGCATTGAATTCATCATCACCCACATCCGGCGCCGCCAGGAAGACATGATCAATTTCTTTTTCACGGTCGGCAAGATCGGCGTGCGTCATCATCTGCCCAAACGCACTGCATATGACCTGGGTCCCCAGGCTCCCGCCCCCAAGCCACAATCTTTGCGGCTTTACCCTCTGAATGACGGCAGCCATGAGCTCCCCCAGGAAAACACCCGATCTCTCGGCAAAAGAGAAGGCCTTTTTGTATCCGCCGATTCCCAGAGCCTGGTCCGAGGGCCAATCAAAGATCAGAAAAGGGGTATGGATATCAACGCTGACCGCCAGCTTACCCCCCTTGAGCAAAGCATCCCTGAAAGAGTTTCTGTATCCGAAGACCAAAACAGCAAGCGAGTTTTGGGGTGAGGATTCCACCGCATATCGTAATTGGCCAAAGAAGGCTTCTTCCGGTAACGCTTGGACATTCTTCACTTCAATTCCGGACCATTTGTCTGGATTATTACCTCTTAAATCAAGTTCAGGCGCCAGATGAACCTTAAAGGTTCCCAATCGAAGTACGTCAGCGAACTCGGCGCCATAGGAAAGAAGCGGATCCTCAGACGCTGTTATCCCGCGGTTGGTGCAGTAAAAAAAATTGAAAATTTTGTTTTCTTCTTTTTGGGTATGCGGCATTCGATAAGTTTCAAAGAGCTTAGCACACCCTACAAGCCTTTCGTTAAATGAAGGCTTGCACCCGGCAAACACCAGAAGGAAGAGTAACACAAGCATCAGCATTCCCAAAACAATGACGCACTTGCCGGATACACCAACCGCAAATTTGATTTTTCTTTTATCTCTTTTCATAGCGTCACGCCCCTGTGAACACCAAAAATTTTGGACTTTCCGCTTTGCAACACCTCAACAATTTGATGGGAAACCTGCTCAATTCAGGGTTGTTCAGGAATGGCACAAACAGACTTCGCTTCATCCTCTTCAGGCAATGGTGTGCGACTTTTTTTCGTCAGTCATATTTTTTTGATATAGCATATGGTCCCTTGAATTGCCAGTTTCCCAATGAACGACTTTTATCCTGAACAAGGTAACACATGGTAGAACAAGGACGCGCAGTATTAGCCGAAGACCACTCTATCGGTCGCACTCCAGACGCGAAATGGATCAAAAAAGGGTAATACCCCTCAAATGGGGGTAACAAAGAGGGTAATAACGAACCGCACTCAGGTCACATGATAAGGAATCGCAACGCCGGTTGGATTCTATGCATGAAGACAAACTTGATGGAATTATGGATCAGGAAAAGCGCCGGATCCCAAATTTTGCATGTTCAAAAACCACCTGGAAGAATGGTCACCCGCACCCTAGCTACCGGTGATCACGTGGTATGCTTGTTGAAACCAACGCTGTTCACCAAAAAGAAACAACAGCCACCATTTATTTTAAAAAACTATATCCCTATCACATTGATGTCATCGGTTTTAGGCTTTGGGGGCAGGTTTTCGCAGGAACATGGTCTCCTATGCTCCTCACTTCTGATTTCTTGTCCTAATTACTACCCAAAATTGGA
The DNA here is from genome assembly GCA_963664475.2 of Desulfatiglandales bacterium. Classification (GTDB taxonomy): domain Bacteria; phylum Desulfobacterota; class DSM-4660; order Desulfatiglandales; family Desulfatiglandaceae; genus NaphS2. The sequence continues at coordinate 669,159 of CAXXXE010000007.1, read as the reverse complement.
GCATCTTAGAAAATTTGTCAAGGAATGTATACATATCCTTCACCCGAATAAACATCCTGCCATATTTCAGCCGCTCCCTGAAGTGAAACGAACCGCAGTTGACCGCTTGCCTCATACTGCTTTAATGCTGTCATGTTCGTCTGAAGTTCCTCAAGTGCCTCGGTCACACGGCCTTGGGGTATGAAAATGGCTGCGGTATACATGTGCCCCTGTTCCACTTCGTCGGTCGCAATCTTCTCAATAAGATCGTAAACACCATCAATATCGTTGATATATTTTCCGATACACGGCAAAGGGGCTCCGTCGTCGTTTTCATAGAAGTGTAACTGGTCCTTGGGTCGCCAGATGCCGCTCGCCGTTGTGTCATTAACATGATTGGCCGTTGCATCTCCCCACAACCATTGAGCCTGCCAGGTGTAATCATAGAAATTGCCATCTATGGGAGAACAGAGATAATCGTATTTGCTGTCCTGTGGTGGATCGACAATAAGCCCGCTGGCAATCCGACTGGGTTCTACGCCCAAATCTTTAATCATATAAGCGACATCCGCATAGTTGTAAATATGTTCGTGCGCATGAGGATCGACTTTGTGACCGAGGTCTTCGGTGATGTAGCGAAGGATATTCTTGCCTCCCGTGGTTTCCCTCATGTCGTCGTCCTCGAAGGTTTCAATGGCCTCCATGAAGGCCCAGTCCGGCCCCAAATTTAAAGGAATGCCCTCTTCATAAAGGTATTGTGCAAGATCCAACAATTTGTTCCGCTGCTGGAAAAAATAGGGTTTTGATTGAACAAAGGACTCTTCATAATGCAATACTATGCTTACATAGACAGGCCTCCCATCGGGAACGATGCGGAATGTGAGGCGAGCCCCCTCCTTCACATTCACGTTGTTGACAAGGGTAATGGAAGTTGTAGCCGTGCATTCGCACTGGCACCCGGCTTCAAATGTCGTATCATGAAGCTCGACCGAATCGCCGCCGCATTGAGGGCAAGGATCAGCCGTCTCGCCGCCGTGTGCCGCTGAGACAGTGTTTGGGAGCATGCTCAAAAATGAGAACATTATCCAAAGCCATATTTGTTTCATGGATTATTTCCGTTTGTATGAATTCGGTTATTATAGAATTTACACTTTCATGTTTGGGAAGGCAAAGTATTCTCTTTGTCATTGGCATTAAAGTGAGAACAAATTACTTACTTCGCCTTTTTCAATGATTCACAAACGCACCAAATGCGCTCTCTGAACCGTTTAAATGCTCATTAAAAACCCCTATCACTGCGGAATATTCGACCATATCTGGAAATTTGTCAACAGTGGAAAAAACCCAAAAGAATGGAATATGAAAAACTATCAACTCAATGCATCTCTCAACCTTCGATCGGCCCTTTCCCTATGAGGATATCTCAACCATTCGCCTGCGAGAAATCGGTTATGCTATCCATTCCGACCGAAATCGTAGAGTTGGCCTCCGAGAACTTCTAGTCGCAGTTATTCCCTGCACTGCCTCTTTCCATGAAAATTCAAGTAAAGTTTTTTGCTGATTTGGCCGATGTTAATTTATTAATTGTAATGTTCCGCTCATTTATTAAGGCAAGATTTTTGAACGGGCTTCCAATTAAAAAAACAAGAACCCGGTCCTGTCACCTGATCACGAAAAATAGTCGAGGATAAACCCCATGAAACTCAAACTTATGTTATGTTTTGCCATGATGATGTTCACACTGATTATCGCTGTCTCCGCCAGTGCCCTGACCGTCATAACGGATATTCCGCCTGAAGGGCTTCCAATAAAGGAAGCCGGGACATATTATTTTACAGGCGACCTCGAATGGAAAGGACAGGAGGGGGTGTATGCCGCGATCACCATTGAGGCGTCGAATGTGGTTTTGGATATGAACGGGCACTGTTTAAAAGGTCCACGGGATGTTTTCCTTTCAGGCACAATCGGAATTTCCGCCAAAACGGTTGACAACCTGACCATACGAAATGGAACGATAAAGGGGTTCCAGCTGTATGGGATCGCCCTCCAGGCTTCAACCCGTGCGAACCTTTCAGACATGGTCATCAGCGATATCGGAAACGGCGTTCCAGGTTACACGCCCACGGGTCTTTCCGCCACATCGTGTCAGGACCTCACCTTGGACAACGTCTCTGTCCGAAACGTAAACGGAAGCTGGTGGAGCTTACTCTCCATTCAAATTGTCTCGGGAATCTCTTTGAATCGCTGCACCGGCGTCAATATTGGCGGTCGCATCAGCGGCATAAATGGCTACTCGACTGTGGTAAGCGGGGTTTTTGGAATCAACTGCCATGGGATTACGTTGAAAAATCTGGAGATCGACGATGTCAATGGGAGTGGCGTCAACGTATCAGGTGTGTCTTTCGTGACGAGCACAAAAATAAGCATTCAAGAAGGCGTGGTATCAAACCTCCACAACGACGCCGGCGTCTGCAGTGGAATCGGCACGGTTGACTGCCAACACATAACGGTTTTCAATACAACGGTCAACGGATTGTCAACGGGCCTCATGCCCAATAAGGACGCTGTCGGCCATACCTGCATCGGCATGGTTTTCGCGCCATTGGAGGTGGTGGAGGGAGGCGTGAGCGAAATTAATGTCGGAAATCCTGGTGAGCGTTACAATCCGCTTTGGCCGCCTGTAGTGGTAATCGATAAACCTCAGCTTTCATCCGGGACCCAAGCGATCGGAATCCCGAAAATCGATTCGAAGACAGGCAAACTAGACAGCATCCGGGTATGGAACCCCGGTTCCGGCTACAAGACGGCTCCGAATGTGGAAATTCTCCCTAATTTCTTCTGGCCGTACGGAACCGGCGCGACAGCGACGGCTGAGGTGAATACTACGGTGAAACAAGAAGGCTCCGCAAAAGATATCCATGTTGATCAATGCAAAATCAGCGATATAACTGGCTCCTGTGATGACGCGCACGGCATCAGCCTTTTCGTGGTGTCCGACGCCACTATCCACAACGTCACAGTGGAAAATGTGACGGACGGACGGGGTGGTCGTGGGGCCAAAGCCACCGGAATCGAAGTGTACGGTTTGGTCAACAATGAGCCAAGCAACATCCTTGTGGAAAACTGCAAGGTGCGGGACATATCCGCCATCAGTCCCGGCGATCTGCAAGCCGCCGGCTACTCCGTCGCCGGAAAAGGAGTGACATTTAAAAACTGCGAAGCCAGCAACGTGACTGTCAGTGGGGCGAATCCCGTGGACCCGACGTCCCCGGGATATGGAATCGGCTTCGGTTGGGCGCCCGATATCCGTGAGCAATACCAATATCCCGCTCTCGAGGTCAGAATAGATAATTGCACGGCGTCAAAATGCCAAGTCGGATTCGATACATTTTACTTTCAGAACTCCATATTGAGCAATATCAAATCGTTCGAAAATGATGTTGACATCAAAGAGGAATCAACCGACGTCGTCCGAGTACTCTACTGTGACAAATGCTCTGAATGTCCTGATGCGCCCGAAGAATCGCCGGAAAACTGGTTCGCAGAGATCCCGGTGCAAAATATCGCCTCGGGAAACATAATGATGCCGCTGCACAGATGAAGCCATTGGGCTATGTCCGAATTGGGAGGAGTGTTTCCCTTGAATTTAAGAATATTCAAGCCTAACTTCAACGCATTTCCTTTACCAAAAAGCAAATATCCACATTGCCCAATTATCCCTGCTGTCAGTCGACCCAATGCAACACGTTGCGAATGATCGACCAGCGGGGCCGGTGCCGCTCCGGCGTTTCTCCGGAAATCCAGTATTCGTACTGGCGTTGCCGTTCACCGTTTGCTTCCTGGAGAAGCAGCCAGTCGTTCAGATACTTCAGGAACTCCAGGGCGCCCTGGGTTTCGGGGATTGGATATGCGATATTGTACACAGAAAGATATGGCTCGGGTACAACAACACCGTATGCGGGATACAGCAAGGCCCAGGTTTTGCCGATGATATCGGTTGTCAGCAGGGCGTCCGCGACATCATTTTCCAAAAAGAATGATTTGACGTTTCCAAGTTCCACCAGCTCGGCCTGAGGAAAATGCCGCCGCAGCAATTTCCGTTCTGCAAACGAATTCTGTGGGGTCACTGCGATTCGAAGCTTCTCCATCCGGCCGATCTTTTCCACATTTTGGAACGCTTTTTTCTGAAAATCCTTTACGATGAGGGCCGACCGCATCTTCAGGTAAGGCGATGTGAAGTACATCCTGCCCAAATCTTCTAATCGCATGGGGTAGGCCGACATGGCGATATCACACAGTCCTTGATCAAAACACTGCTGAACCTGATTTCGACTCAGATGAATCAATTCCAGTGATACGCTCAGGTCCATTGCCAGCCGATGGGCAAAATAGAGGTCATAGCCGACAAGCTGCTGGTCGGCGTTGTAAAACGCAAACGGAAGGGCTTCATCATCGAATCCGACCCGCAAAACTCCTCGCTCTCGAATCCGCTCGAGCAGATCCATGCTGGATAAATGGGGATCCGGCTGCAGTTTATCACTGCCAAAGGGATCCAAAAAAACCCGCACAGGCGATCGGTCTCGAAGCTCCATATTCATGAGAATGCGGTCTTCGTGATAAACGTCGCCGACCGCGTGGCGCAAACCGATGCGCGTACCCATCACTGTGGCCCCTGTTAACAGCGTGGCGACACAGAGCGTGGCAATAATCCGCTTCCATTTGCAGACACCGTGAAATGATAAATCTCATCTCCGGAAGCTGTCGACACACGGTTCGCCACACCGCTGTAGGACAAACCTGCAGGGGCATGAAAACATTGATTTCCAAACCCCACATAAACGTTGACAGCGCCGTGCACCAGGCCTTCGGGTCTTTTTTGATGGGGTTGAACGGGCATGTCGATCTCCGGCGTGATCACAGGCCCATCGACCTGGGCGTTGAACTCGATGCGCAAACGGCGACTGTTCCAGGAGAAGTAGACCCAGGCATAGGGGTGTTTGACCCCATCCAAAATGGTGCAATACGCATAGCGGAGTGACCCTGAACCCTGTTTCGGTTGGGTTTCGACCTTGACGTTCGGGAGCCCCTTTATCTTCCCCAGAGAGGTGGCGTAATAGCCAAAGGTGAGCCACCCGACTCGCAGCACAGGAACTGTATTATCATCAAATTCTGAAAAATCACCAGGTATGGTTGCTGTGATTTGAGTCGACCAGACAGCCTTGGCACTTGTCGTAATATCCGAATTCAACTGTTCCCTATAGCTCTCTGAAAATTTCACGCGACCCATTTTCACATCTGGCTCGACAGTTTGATATGAATCTCCGAACAACAGACGCTGTTCGATATCGTGAAAGCGCGTCAAACTGCCGTCGAGAGAAAAATCAAGGATCCAGACCCGATCATAGGTCTCGTGGGGCCAAACTGCCTGGAGGATGTTTTGAACGCCAAGGGCCTGTGCCAGATTGACGATGTCCAAGTGCTGGGCACTGATGAGCACCGATTGGCCATTCCATTTGTTACTGGTCTTCAGCCACTGGGCCAGCTTTCGAACCTCACCGTAGCGGAATCGTTTAATGATCTCAAGATCGAGCGCGTTTGCCAGGGGTTTTACGGTTTCTTCACAACGTATGGATTTTTTATGATCATTGGGCTGTTGAGCGATAATTGCCGACACCACGCCGTGCTTCAGTACACGCGGATCGGTTTGGAAAAATTCCGCCAGCGCCATGAAAAGGCAAAACAGGAGTCCGAGGCTGAAACAGATGGCCTGCTTTGTGGAGTGGCTGATAAGAATTGATTTCACCATAATTTAAAAATATATGAAAAATAGACGTTTAGATCAAGTGGAAATTTGCCCGTGGATTAGGCGATGATGGTCCTATTGGCGCATCCATCTGGGGCAGGCCCTTTTCCGTGGCATTGATCTTTTCAATATGAATCAGTCCATATCATCGGGGTTAATATGTTGACCCGTCATGGCAGCGCCTGCACTTCCACGCGGCGGTTCAGCTGCTTGTTCCGGGCCGTGGCGTTGGCCACCAGGGGCATGGATTCCCCGTAACCGAATACCTGAAGCCGCTCCGGTGAAATGCTGAAATTACCGATCAGGTAGTTCTGTACGGCCAGTGCCCGGTTCAGGCTCAATTGCAGGTTGTAGGCATCGGAACCGTCCGCGTCCGTATGGCCTTTAAGAGCAAATATCTTTCCTTTGAGCCGGTCGGAGGTGAGCGCCTTTCCAAGTTGGCGCATCACCCTGAAGGATTCGGGCCGGATGGCGTAGGAGTTGGTGTCGAACTCGATCTTGAGGTTGACGCTTTGAGGCGGTTGTCCGTTGCTCACAAGCACCGTTTCCTCCACGGTTTTGCCCTGGTCCATTTTGACTATTTTGAGGGTGCGGGTTTCGGATGCCGGTGACCGTGTCCAGCTTCGGGTCCGCCCCGGTTGGGCCGTCGCCGGACGAGTCAGGGCGTCGGTAATACCGTCCGAGGTGGTTTCAAAACCGTAGTCGCCGGCACAGCTCGGGTGGGCGAACAGCAACAATGCCAATAAAGCGATCAACGTCCTGAGCATGGTAACCTCCTGGATTCAGATTTTAATGGTCACAACTTGCCAAATCACTAAGGAGCTGTCAAGTATGCGCAAAAAAAATGCGCAATCAAGGAACCGGTGCAAATACAACCCGGTTGTTTTCGCGGTAGCGAGCAACATGAGTCGGGGGGTGTTTGAACACGATTTTAAGGATTAAAGGATAAACAGGATGGTTCATCGCAAGTGTTCAGGGCTCTTACAGCCCCGTAGGGACGGTCGAAAATAGCCCGGGGTTTCAACCCCGGGGATAATGGGCGGAATAATGCATGTTCAGCAAACAGCCGGTTGACAACTAAGGCGGCCTTTCATAAAAAGGTCTTGGGAACAGTCATTTCATCAAAGCGTCATGGTTTTTTCACACCAATAATCTGAGAGCGAACGATATCATGTGCACTTCTGATGGCCTTTAACCCAATGCAGCTCAAATCGGGAAAAACCGAAAAAGCCATTAGGCTACTGCTGATCACGCTTTTCTCCTTGGCCGCGGGGCTTCTCTTTTCCATCACGGATACCGGCAGGGGACTGGACGGCTTTTTTCTCGACAAAACGGCCCGACTTCTCGGTACCCCGCGGACGGTTCAGGATCCGGTGGTCATCCTGATCGGGGAAGACGACTACACGGCCGCTGCAACCCCTCTGGCATTGTGGGGCACCCACCTGGTGCCGCTACTCAAACACATCGAAACGGGAAAGCCGGAGGCGGTCGGCCTGGACATGATCCTGCCCCGGTTTCCCCTGAGCCGCGTGGACCCTGATCACGACAAACGGTTACTTCGGACCCTCGACGGCCTTTCAAAACAATGCCGCCTGGTGTCCGGTTACGGCATCGCCCCCGGCGGTCACGTGAAGGAACCGTTTATCCTTTACCAGCGGATTTTCGGTCCAAAGGGGTACGGGTTCTTCAATGTCACCCCCGATCCGGAAGGCGTGTGCCGCAAACAGCTTTTGAAGCTTTCGTCTAACAAAGAAGGCCGTCAACTCCACTCATTTTCCTGGTGCCTGTCAGGGAACAAGGGTGCACCTCCCCCAGAGGTGATGCCTGACTGGCGGAACCCCGCCCGCTTTCCTATCCTGACCTTTCAGGAGGCCATGAAGGCGGACCCGAGGGTCTTTAACCAAAAGGCGGTCATCATCGGCTTCGACTTTGACTTTGAGGACCGCCATCCCACGCCCGTGTCGATGGAGAACGAGGCGGGGGTGATCTTCCAGGCCCGGGTAGTCGAGGCATTAAGAAACGGAAAATCCCTCTTTGTGCCGCCATGGCCCATTTCTTCCCTGGCCCCGGCTGTTTTGATGGGTTTTCTGACCCTTTTCTTTACGCGAAAGCCAGCATCCACCCGGGTGGCCGTCGCGGGATCGGGCATGCTGGTTGGGACCGCAACCCTGGCCATCCTTTGCCTGGCGGCCGGTTTATGGATCCGGCCCTCGGCCGCTTTTACCGGTGTGCTCGCCGTTTGCGCCCTCAGGCTTTTTGAGGGCCAGGCAGTCATTCGGAATACGTTCGGCCGTTACGTGAGCCGGCGTGTGAGGGACAGGGTCCTCTCCGGCCGGATTCCGCTAAAGGGGGAGGTGCGGGAAGTGACCATGCTCTTTGCCGATATACGGGATTTTACCGCTATGTCTGAGAAACTGCCCCCCGAAATGGTGGTTGAAATCGTGAACCGGTATTTCAGGGAGATGTCCGCCGCCATTCGGGAGCAGAAAGGGCTGGTGCTGCATTATGCGGGGGATCAGATCGTGGCTGTTTTCGGTGCTCCTGTTTCGGTTTCAGACCACGGCCGCCTTGCGGTCCGCGCGGCCTTGAACATGCGCGGCAGGCTCAAAACCGTCAACCAGAGCCTGGCCCGGAATGGATATCCCCCGCTCAAACACGGCATCGGCATTCACACGGGGACGGTGCTGGCGGGCAATATCGGAGGCGGAGACCGGGTGAGCTATTCCATGATGGGCGATACCGTCAACATCGCCTCGCGACTTCAGGCGCTCAATAAGAAATTTGGCACCGAAATCATTCTCAGCGGCCGGACACTGGCCGGAATTGGTGAGGGTATCCTCACAAAGCCGCTGCCGACTACACCAATCAAAGGAAAATTGGAAAAGATTGACATTTTTTCAGTGATATGATGTTAATCCGTTCCAGCAAGCATCCCCCCATCACATCACTTCAAGGAGGACATCCATGAGGGTTCGGTTTATCTCAGTATTTGGCCTTCTGGTCTTCGGTATGGCGTGGCTCTGTGCCGCAACCCTTCCCGCTCAAAACAAACCCGGATTGCAGGTGATAGACATAACAGGATCACTGCAGGATTCCCACGGCCGGCCTCTCGAAATGTACGATGTGCTTCAGCCGGGCTCCAGCTATCGTCTTTTGCCAGAAACGAACATTCTGTTCTCCACCCTCGACGGCAAAAAAACCTACCGTGCAACCGGTTCCGGCAGGCTCTTCATTACACATTCGGGTTCCGTCCTGTTTAATGGAAAAACCCTTTCCGGCAAAGGCCGGACCGCCATGCTTCAGGATGTCGCCGTCAAACCGCCGGACTACCAGCTGGCAGGCATTTCGTTGCGGCAGCTCCAGGTGGTTCCCGACGAGGAAATCCGCTCCTCCATTCAAGAGGTGGACGGCTACGCCTGCCTGGGGGAAGACACAACGCTCAAGGCGGCCAGAGCCCAGGCTTTCGCCGAGGCCAGCCGGCAGGCCCTTGAAATGGCCCGGGTGCGCCTTGAATCCAACACCCTGGTGAAAGACGGAACACTGCAATACGATTTCATCCAGAGCGGAGCGAAAATGACCGTACTGGAACAGAAAGATCACGGCGTTGAGAACAACCGGTATCACGTGTGGATTCGGGCCGAGGTGAAGTACGATATAAAGCCGGTGAAAAAGCAAAATCAAAAACCCCAGACCCTGTTTGCCAAAGGCCCTCTCACCGTCAAGGTTTGGACTCCCCGAAAGCAGTACCACAAAGGAGAAATGGTAGTGGTCCATATCTTGGGCAACCGCGATTTTTACGCCCGCATCGTGAACGTGGATGCCGAAAGGAAAGTCACTCAACTGTTGCCCAATGATTACCGGAACAGCAATTGTTTTGCGGGAGGGGTACTCTACCGGGTCCCCGGCCAAGGGGACCGCTTTGCCATCAAGGTGGTGGATAACTACGGGGAGGAACAGATCGTGGTGTACGCCAGTGAGGCGCCCCTGGGGGAGGTGCATACCACGTCCGCCGGAGCGGGACTGCGAGGGTTTGCAGGGACCCGTGAGCAGATGGGGCGGGAGGTGAGGGCCATCAAGGTGGTGCCCGTGAGTGCCCGCCCGAATTCAGGCGCTGAATTTTACGAAGCCGCATGGAATTTCACCACCATGCCGTAGCACGCAATGTTTTCCTCGTTCCCGGGTTTTTTGATCAAGGAGAAAACCATATCTGAAATATTTCCAAGTCTTTTTTCTTGAATTTTGCATTCATCATGGCAACATGTTCAGAGTTCCGAATGACGCAATCACAAACCTAACCTGGCTGTGCCTGGCTGGTGATTAATAGCAGGTGCATCAGATTCACCAATGTCAATGTAGGTTGGAGAACATGTAATTTTGGTGGGTCAGCTCCGGAACGGGATCAGCTCCCCTCGTCGGAAGCTGAAGTCGGGTTTGGGGGCGATGGCTGGGTTGCGGCGCCCAGGTCCAGGGCCGCGTTCGGACTCACGCTGACCAGGTGCAGATCGCGCTGCGGGAAGGGGACGCCGATGCCCGCTTGTTCGAGCGCCTCCTGGACGGCAACGGCGAGGTTGCTGTGGATCGAGTAGCCACGGTCTGTTAGTTCGACCCACACCCGGAGCTTGAACTCAAGAGCGCTGTCGCCGAAGTTGAGGAAGTAGGCCTGGGGCTCTGGATCTTTGATCACTCCCGGATTCGCCTTCGCCACTCCGACAAGCAGGTTGATCACGCGCTGGGCAGGCGTTCCGTAATCGACGCCCACATCCAGCTCGATGCGCCGGCGCTGATCCGAGAGCGTCCAGTTCGTAACCTTGTCGGAGATTAGCATCCCGTTCGGCACGATGACCTCGGCCCCATCGAAACTGCGGATAACGCTCGTACGAATGCCGATGTGCTTTATCTTCCCCCAAGCGTCGGGCAGCTGGACCGAGTCCCCCACCTGAATCGGCCGCTCGAAAAGCAGGATCAGACCCGACACGAAGTTGTTCACCACGTTTTGGAGGCCGAAGCCGATGCCCACGCCGAGGCCGCCCACGATGACGGTAAGTTTTGAGAGCTCAACGCCCGCCGCCGACAGGCCGACGAGCAAGCCGAGAAAAATCAGCGTGTACCGCACGAGGCCCGAGATGGCGTACGGCACGCCGCGACCGGTTCGCACCCTCGTGAACACGTCCTCCTGGAGAACGAAGTCCACCAAACGCGCGAGCAGGAAGGACAGCCAGACTGTGAGAGCAAACGCCATCACGTCGCCCAGCGAGACGGAGAGGGCGCCAACGGAGACACCCGCGCGGAGCATTTGGCCGACGGCAGCTTGTGCGGGGCCAAGCAGGCCGAGTTGCCCGAATAGAAGCGTGACCCATAGGCCCACGGCTATCACGCTCAGCACCCGTTCGAGCCGGCGACGAACGAGCATCCGATGCCCTGAAATTGCTCGCAGGAGCCGAAGCGGCCAGAGGACGAGAGCGAAGGTCGCCAGGCTCTGGAACACCTTAAGAAGGACGAAGACGAAGAAGCCGAGGTAGCCGGCCCGGTCGACCCCGCCCCCGAGCATGCCGGCGAGATCGGCCCACCCGAAGAGATCTGCGACGATCGCGATCGCTACGATGGCGGCTGCCACACGCATCGCGACACCGAGCAACCTAAGGAACAGAATCCCCCGCAGCTGCGCACGAATGTTAGTGATCCGACTCGGGCGCAGAAGCCAGAACAGGAAGCCGAGCACGCCAATCATCTCCATCAGGAAGACAACGCGTTGGATTGTGGGCATCATGTCCAGGAAGTCGCGGGCCTGATCAATGGCGAAGAAGACCAATAATCCCCAGGCAAGGGGGGCCATGGCAGGTACCAGGAAACGTCGGCCGATCTGTAAAACAGCCCCAGCGGCCAGGACGGCGGAAACTAGACCTGCGCTGCGGGGCGCCAGCGGGTGTTGCCAGGCTGTAAGGATGAAAGCAATCAGCAGGGCCATTGCCCACGGACGCTCGAAAACCTCCTTGGCGTCACGCAGGTTGTAGTCGTCCTCAGCCACCGCTCGGACGCGGTTGCGGAGCGCGCGCAGACCCAGGCAGAGGGCTACAAACAGCGCGAGCTGGAATCCGAGCATGTGCCCTTGCTCGCGTACATATTGCCCGCTCTGTTGCAGATATTGCAAAATTTGCCGTGGCCCGCCCGCCTTCCACTCCTTGCGGAGCGACGCGCGCACCTGCGGACTCCATAGCGGCAGCTGGTCGGCCTGGAAAATCCTCCGGAGCCGGGTCTCGGTCGCGCTTTGCACGTGCACGAGGCTGTTCGCGAGAGCGATGCTCGGATCCAATATCCGGTCGCGCACGGCCAGGATCTGGTTGCGCCAATTGACGACCGCCGAGCGCGCCTGATCGATCTCACCGAGTACGGTCGCGATACGAGCCACCGTCGACGTGGCTGCGTCCTCTTGACGGGAGACCTCGGCGGCTGTCGCATTCCAGACCGCCGCGATGGTGTCGAGCCGCTTGAAAACCACGCTTAGTCCGGTGAACTGCTTGTCGAGCTCCTCATCCCATTGGCGCAGATGTTCCCGCATCTCTCTGAGTTCGGCCTCAAGCATCTGCAGGGTGCGGACGGAGGGCCGACCGGCGAGCGCCTCACGGGTTTTCGCCAACCGCGACGTGACCTCTGGGAGTGCTTGATCGAGCTCGGAGGCGATGCGTTTGAGCATCTGGCGGGAAGCCTCAGCAGGGAGGAGCGTATTGAGCTCGGCGCGGGTGCTTTCCGCGCGACCCGGCACTTCCTGAAGCGGGATTGCCTGGGCGGTCTGGGAAACAGCGGGCTTCCGGATCCCGGGCGTTTTTTCCAAAAGCGCCTTCGGACCACCGGAGCCAAATTTGTTGGGGTCTGCCGCTTCCGATAGGGGACACACGGTGACCAGTATCATCGCAACTGCCCAAGTGCAAATTGCAATTCGCGTTCGCATGGTGTGTCTTCCTCCCTTAATCATGGATACCAGAATAGAAAATCAAATTTCAGCCGATATTGATAAATTGAGAGTAAACCATAGGACTGGTTTTTGTCAAAACCTCAAAAAATATGAATTTTGAAAAGCATTTACTCCTGAAATATTGTTGACGTATATTATCGATATTAAACGTTATTGCTGGTTGGCAACGGCTGAGAGAGATAGCAGGTATATGTAATCGGTGTTATGTAAAAGAGCAAGAGATCTATGGTTGACAGAGAGCATCGGACTATTCACAGTCGCGATGCCCTCGCTAACGGGTTGAAAACATTCGTGGAGCTGGCGAAGAACTCTTTACCACATCCAAAGTGTCATTCAAACCACCTTATTTTTCGTGCTCAGCCTTGTACAACCCTTCTCGGAGTCTTTCCGATCCAGGATTGCTTACCTCTTTTTGCACCAGGATATTCACGGGTCGGACCTCTTTGCCGTAATAATCCTTGTTAAAATCATCGTTTACCTTAATTACGGAACCATCCAGGGCAAGACCTGCAAACGCTCCCTGTGCCCGTGAGAAGGAAACCAGGTCCGCCGTCACGCCCTTACCGGCAGCGCCTGCTCCAACAGGACCCAGGGCAACAGACGTATCTCCACCCAGTTTAAAGGATGAAGAGTACAGGGATTCCATACCATGCTCGGTTCTGATCTGCATGACCACTTCGGAGGACTCCCCTCCAATCTGAAGACCGAAACTGACCGACCCCATGCTGTAAAAAGCAGGTTGTCCCCATCGTCCCGTTTTCGGGTCGCGAAGCAGCACCACTCCCCTTCCACCGGAACCCCCGAATATGAATCCGGCCTTGAGAAGTTGCGGAACAATAAAAACTCCCTTTGCGTTTTTCAGATGATCTTTGAACCATGCCATGTCTGAATCAGCAACAAAGTTGTTAAGGGTAACCAAAGCCTGATCGACCAGTATCTGGGGTTTGAGATCTTCCTGCGCGCCTGCCGGAAGGGCCATAAGGCAAAAAACAGATGCCACAAACAGGCATATCGCAAAACGAAAAACTGCTTTGGTTCTTTTTTTCCCAGTCATTTTTCTTCTCCTTATTTCTTTCCTTCAAAATAATTATTTTCCGGCGTGAAAAAAACATTTTCTTCTCCAAACCGGTTCCACTAACGCTTTCTCTTTTTGTTTGATAATTCGGACAGCATTAAGAGACAATCCTGTTCCTTTTTCCAAATCACCTCCTTTCCCCTATTATTAAGCAAACAATTTTTATGGCCTCAAAATATTCAGCGCTGCAAAGACTGGATAGCCGAGGAAATTTCACGGCTGAATGCGGTTAAGGTCTGGTTCTGAGCTTCAACTATCCCGGAAAAGCCGGTGCCAAAAACCGGACTACGAAAAACCGATTTACGCATAACGCCGGGAGTGCCACCCTCTTTACGGCTTAATGACCAGAAGGCGGTTAGCAGGGCATCTCCCTCGAATGCGGCGTCAAACCGGGTGACATCGATCGTAACCTGATAATCTGCCGAGTTTTCCCCAATTCGATCATACCCGTACACCTCGGGCGTTTTCAGCAGCAAAGAGAGATCTTCGAGCAACACTCTGTAGAAGCCGTCCCGCAGCGATTCCGCCCAGCGGTTAAATTCGTCCAGTGCCATTTCGTTCTTTCCGGCAACCGTAACCATCTGGTTGCGATCCAGGTAACCCGGCAGCGATATGGGGCCCACCAGAACGGATACGTTTTTGTCGCCTGCTTCAGCCGATAAGCTTTCTTGGGGGCTTTCCATGGAGCGAAGCATATAAAATGTTGACGGGCTGTTGTTGCCGGCGCAGGAGACCAGCACCATGCCCAAGAGAGACAGCTTTATCCACGGGAAACACATGCCTTTAAACCTTCTCTTCACCATTATTTTTTACCCCCTTTTCCCATCAACAATGCGTTCGGGTGTCGCTCCAGATAATCCATAAGGGATTTGAGCGATTTGGCCGCCGCCGCAATCTCCTCCAATGCGCGGTTCAGTTTGTGCCGGGTGCCCGAGCGTTCGCCCACAAAGCCGTCCACGTTGACCAGCGCTTTCGTTGCCCCATTCAGGGCTTTGTCCGCGGAATTCAAAACCGCCACAATCTTCTGCATCACCGGCTTGACCTGATGGTCTACGCCCTGCAGAAGTCTTCTGGCATCGGAAGAGACCCCGTCCAGGTCCTTTGATGCGTCTTTGAGCACCGTTCGTGCGTCTGCCAGGGTTGTCTGAACGCTGTCGGATATACGTCCCACCCGGTCATCCGCATTGACCACCAGCTTATCCGTGTTTTCAAGCACACCATTGAGCTTTTTGCTGTCCTCATTTAAATTGTGCACCAACTCCTTGATTTCAGGGTCTTTGATTAAACTGTCCAGATTGTCCAGGATGTCGACCAATTTCGCGGCGATTTTTTCGATGGGCAGGCTTTCCAGTTTTTGTTTCAGTTTGTTTATGGGGGACCTAAGGGTTGGAATTTCCGGGTATCTGGGATCGAGACCGGTCAAATGGACCGGCGTTCCCGGAAGAAAATCGATTTCAATGAGGGAGGAACCGGTGACGATGCTCTGAAGCGCCATGCGGGCTCGAAACCCTTTGGCAATCATCTTTTTCAGACGCTCCCGGGGATCTTTGGCCATGCTTCCTTTGATTTCCATCCGCTTCGGGTTCAACTCGATGACGACCGGAACATTGATGGTAAGTTCCTTGGTATTGGCTCTGAGTACAATGCTGCTGACGGAACCCACCTCCACACCGCGCCAGATGACGGGCGCGCCAACGCTTAAGCCCGTCACCGAATCTTCAAAAAACATGACGTATTTGAATGTTTTCTTAAAGATATCGCCGCTGCCGAAAACGATCACTCCGACGATCAGCATGGCAATAGAACTGACAACGAAAACGCCGATAACGGTTTTGCTTGCCTGTTTGGCCATTCTTTTTTCACCCCCCAGTGGTGACTTTTTCTAAAATGCCGGTCTCATCCGGTACAATTTCTGGATGGCCCTGAGTCTTCGCCGGTACCCTCTTCCGTCTCCCCCCGCCTCAAGAACGTCTGGACCCTCGGGTCGTGGTCTTCCGCCAGGAGTTTATTGGGATCGCCCGAAGCGATCATGGTGCGGCTTTCGGGGTCCAGGAAAACGGAATTGTTGCCGATGGCAAAGATGCTGGCCAGCTCGTGGGTCACCACCACCACGGTGGCGCCGAGGCTGTCCCGTATCCGAAGGATCAAATCATCCAAGCGTTTGGCGCTGACCGGATCCAAACCCGCCGATGGTTCGTCAAAAAAAAGAATTTCCGGGTCCAGTGCCATGGCGCGCGCCAGTCCGGCCCGTTTTCGCATGCCGCCGCTGATTTCCGAAGGATAGAAATCCTCGAATCCGGATAGGGCCACCAGGGCCAGTTTCAGGGCGACCTGATCTTTGATTTTTTTCTTGCTCAGTTTTGTATACTGCTGCAAGGGTAACGCCACATTTTCGGCCAAGGTCATGGAACTCCACAGGGCGCCGCTCTGGTAGAGGACCCCCACATTTCGCATCATCTTCTGACGTTCGGAGGATTCAGCTTTCCAGAAATTGAAATCCCCGTAGAGAATGTCTCCCTTGGCGGGGGCTTTTAGGCCGATCATATGCCGCAGAAGCGTACTCTTTCCGCACCCGCTTCCCCCCATGATGATAAAGATATCCCCACGGTTGATGGTGAAGTTGAGATTCCGCATGACCACAAAATCGCCATAGGCCATGGTAAGGTCCTTAATGGATATATAGGGTTCTTTATTTCCCATAATGTCTTACGATGTACCTTATCACCTGGTTTTCTATCATAAAACAAGTTGTCAGTTTTCAGTTGTCAGTTTTCAGTAACAGCCTATTGATATTCATTTATTTCAAAAAACCCTCCAGTCCTGACAACTGAGAACTGAGAACTGCCTCCCACAACATTATCTCTGGATTGCGAGTATCCGCCCTTAGATCCCTAAAATACTGCAAACCACCGTAATCAACGCCGTGGCGATGATGATGGCCACAATCCCGGTGACCACAGCCGAAGTGGCGGCATCCCCCACCGCGGAGGCGCTGCGGCCGCACTGTATGCCTCTTAAGCATCCGGAAAGGGCGACCAAAATGCCGAAGACCACGCCCATGAAAAGACCGATGAAAAGATCATTGAGCCCGACGGCGTCCTTGGTCCGGTCTAAATAAACGAAAATATTGATGTTGTACATCCCCACCGCAACAAGGGCGCCCCCCAGTATCCCCATGAGGTCGGCGTACAGGACCAGCAAGGGCATCATCACCGCCAGCGCTACCATGCGGGGTAGCACGAGGAATTCCATGGGAGGAATGGCCAGGGTTTCGAGAGCGTCGATTTCCTCGTTCACCTGCATGGTTCCCAGCTGGGCCGCATAGGCGGCCCCGGTACGTCCGGCCATGATGATGCCGGTCATGATGGCGCCCATCTCACGCACCATGGCGATGCCCACCAGATCCGCCACGTACACCTGGGCACCGAACATGGAGAGCTGCAGGATACCCACAAAGGCCAGGATGAGACCCACCAGAAAGCTGATGAGGGAAACAATGGGGACGGCCTGGGCCCCTGCCTCCTGAAGAAAGAGGCCCAGGTCCGAGGCCCTGAAACGGGCGCGACCCGTAATCATTCGAAAAAAAGCCTCGAAGGCGGCGCCTATGAAAGCGACCAACTCCCCGGCGGATTTGGCAAACACGACAACATCGGAACCCACCCGGCCGAAAAATCCGGCCCGGCTGACGGTTTGGCTCGCGTCTTCTTTTTTGGGTACCGCGGTGGCCAGATCGATGAGTTGACGAACGCCTGCGGGGAGGCCGTCTTTTTGAACCTCTGTTTTTTTCTTGGCGGCCAGTTTTGAGATTTCAAAAAAGAAGATGGGAAGACTGCTGTCCCAGGACCCGAGCTCCGTTGCATCAAAAACAATGCGTTTGACGGAAGGATGCTGATCCAGCTGATCGAGCATTTCTTTTGTCGAAGGGACCTCCGTTTCCATCTGCCATTTTCCCTCCAGATGGACCGTCAGGATCTCTTCTCCACTCAGACTAAATTGAACCGCTGCATCAGTCATGTTTCAAACCGCATATTTAAGGAATATTTGCGTTACGTTCAGGTTGCCGTTTTCAACTTCCATCAGCTTAAGTCATTGTCTTTCAAATATTTCGTTCCAGTGACCGTCAATTCCGCTGCAAGCCCACTATCGGTGAGTTGATAAAGGTACACGCCGGGCGCCACCGTAATCGCGCCGGAAAACATACCGCCCTGATTCTGCAACATAACAGTGGCGCATGCTTTGCCGCCGAAATCCCAGCCCTGATTGACAAATTCGGATAGTGCCTTCTGTATCTCGAACACCCAGATAATCCGGTCCTTACTGGTTCCCAAGCCCAAGCCTCCCTGAGCCTGAAGCATTTTCATATAACGATATCTTTGCGTTCGGTTGGGGATCGCTTTACCAGACCTGGCCGGGATTCCTCTCAAGCTGCTTCATCACCGCCTCCGTGGCCTTCTGCAGGCTCAGCGACTCCGCCCGTTGGCGCGGCGGCCACTGCTGCAGGCTCTTCATGTGCTCGGCGAGAATCCCTTGTGCCGGCACCAGGGTCCACATCTTCTCGGCTAAGAGCTTGCGGCCCATATAGCCCCATTCGTGGGAATGGGGGTCGAAGCGCTCCATGGGGTCCATGCGCAGGTTGAATAGATAGGGCGCCGACGGATAAACGATTGGGTCCCACCACAGCCCTTTCTCCTTGACCCCGAACAGCATCTTCCAATCGCCCACGCGCACGCCGGTGAGACTCGCCTCGTCGTAATAGAAATACTCCCGACGGGCGGACTTGTTCGTCTTGCCGGTCCACAGATCGAGATTGTCGTAGCCGTCCAGGTGCACCTTGTAGGTCATACCGCCCATCTCTGCGCCCTGGAGCAGCTTGTCCTTGATGTCCGGGTCGCCCGCGGCCGCGGCCAACGTAACGAACAGGTCTTCATGGCTCTGGATGGCGTTCGAAACGCTGCCCGAAGGAATCTTGCCGGGCCAGCGGACCATCATCGGCACCCGCACGCCGCCTTCCCAGGTCGTGCCCTTCTCGCCACGGAAGGGCGAGTAGCCGCCGTCCGGCCAAAACATCAGCTCGTAACCGTTATCCGTTGAGTAGATCACGATGGTGTTGTCAGCGACCCCCAGGTCGTCGAGCTTCTTCAGCAGCGCGCCGATCTCCTCGTCGTGCTGGATCATACCGGCGCGGTAGACATCGCTCTCGGGGCGCCCCTCGTCGACGGCCTTCTGCATGTACTCCCGGGGTACGTGGGTCCAGATGTGCATCCGGGTGGGGTTGAACCAGACGAAGAAGGGCTTGTCTTTCTTGACGCTGCTCTCGATGAACGTCTCGGCCGCCTTAAGGAACTCGCCGTCCACGGTCTTCATGCGCTCGCGCGTGAGCGGACCGGTGTCCTCGCAGCGCTGCCTGCCCATCCGGCCGAACTTCGGGTCCTCGGTGGGATCATCGGTGTCCGTCGCCCAGCAGTGCAGGACGCCGCGCGGGCCGAACTTCTTTTTGAACTCGGGATTCTTCACCCCCGGGTAGTCGAGCTGCTCTGGCTCTTCCTCGGCGTTGAGGTGATAGAGGTTGCCGTAGAACTCGTCGAAACCGTGCACGGTCGGCAGGAACTCGTTGCGGTCACCCAGGTGATTCTTGCCGAACTGCCCGGTCGCATAGCCAAGCGGCCTCAGGACCTCGGCCAGTGTCGGGTCTTCCTTCTGCAGGCCCTGCTTCGAGCCGGGTATGCCGATGGTCGTCATGCCGGTGCGCACCGGCAATTGCCCGGTGATGAACGCGGCTCGTCCGGCGGTACAGCTTGGGTGAGCGTAGTGGTCGGTAAACAGCATGCCCTCTTTCGCGATGCGGTCGATGTTCGGCGTGTGGCCCATCATGCCGTGGGTATAGGCGCCGACATTCCACATGCCGATATCATCGCCGAAGATGACGAGGATGTTGGGCCTTTTGGCCGCCGCCATGGCGCCTGGTATCCAGACCATCATCGCAATCAGCGCAACGAGTTTCAACAAAGTCTTTTTCATAATTCAAGTCCTCATATCGAAAAAAAGCGGGCGACCTTTTCAGGCCGCCGACTTTTTTACTTCAATACAATACAACTTCCAGCGCACTCCGCTACTCACCCGCGTGGCTGATGTGTTTGGAATTCTGCATCGCCGCGATCACCTGGTCCAGGTTGTAGCTTGCCGGCATCTGCAGCGAGGGGAATTCCCGATAGGTCTCGAGTTCCTTCAGCCACAATATCTGCCCGATGGGCAGCAGGTTCCAGTCATAGATATAAGCCGTGCTTGGAGCAGCCAGGGCGCCGCCGTAGCCCAAGAGGGTCCCATCAACCGACGCCACCGACCGCTCGAAGGGATCACGCTTGAGGTTGCTGACATAGGTCCAGTGATAGGTGAGTGGCGGGTTGAACGCGTCCGTCGCGTTGGAAGAAATCATCGTGTAGTAGAACTTCCAGTTCTTGTACCGCACCGCCGAAGGATCTTTACCGGTGTAGTAGAAGAAGTGGTCGCGTGCCGAATCCGACTTGCCTTCCAGGTAATCGCGCTGGTCGAAGCCGTCCAGCGTGGTCTTGACGATGCCGGGGTACTTGCCGGCCTCAATCTGCTTCTTCAGGCCATCACCCTTAGGCCCGCCGGCGATGTTGACGAGGGTGGGCACCCAGTCCAGTGACGAGAAGATCTGGTCCGGGTTCGTGCCGGCCTTGACGTGCCCCGGCCAGCGAACGAGCATCGGCGCCCGCATACCGCCTTCCCAGGTGGTGAGCTTTCCGCCCCTGAAGGGCGTAATACCGCCGTCCGGGTAGGTGATCGTCTCAGCGCCGTTGTCGGTGGTAAAGACGACGATGGTGTTGTCGAGTTCGCCCATGTCTTCCAGCTTTTTCAATACGTAGCCGATGTTGTCATCCATCTGCTTCATGCCGGCTTCGTTGATACCCCAGTCCTTGCCGCCCTTCTGGCCCAACATGTTCATGTACTTGTCCGAGAGCATGGTCGTGACGTGCATACGCGCCGGGTTATACCACACAAAGAATGGCTTGCCGGTCTTCTCGGGGTCGTTGCGGTCGAGGAAGTCGATGACCTTGGCGGAGATTTCCTCGTCCACGGTCTTGGAACGTTCCAGTGTCAGCGGCCCTTCGTCCGTGCAGCTCTGGTTCTCCTCAGTGCCGTCCGAGGACGTACAATGAAGAACCGGCCTCGGCGGCGTCATGCAGAGACCGTCTCGCGGATCGATGGCGCCGGGGACCTCTTTGAGACCCTTAACCGGGGTGTTCTTACAGGCCGGAACAACGGACTGATCGGTCGGCGACTTGTTGATATCAGGGAAGCTCACCCCCTGCATGGCGTCGAGGTGATACAGGTAGCCCCAGAACTCCTGGAAGCCGTGCGCCGTTGGCAGCGACGCCGATTTATCGCCGAGATGGTTCTTGCCGAACTCGCCGGTGTTGTAGCCGAGATCCAGCAGGAATTTTGCCAGCGCGGGCGTGCCCGGCAACAGCGAACTGGTGGCACCCGGAAGCTGCGGCATGACCATGCCCGCCCGCAACGGATGCATGCCGGTGAAGAACGCGGTGCGCCCGGCCGTGCAGCTCTGCTCGGCATAATAGGTCATGAACCTCGCGCCTTCATTCGCGAGGCGGTCGATGTTGGGCGTCTCCCCAACCATGAGCCCCTGATGGTAAGCACCCACGTTCATGATGCCGATGTCGTCACCCATGATGAACAGAATGTTGGGTTTCTTGTCTTGTCCGTGCGCCATGCCGGATGTGGCGATGACAGCAAAGACCGCCAAAACTTTTAGGATCAATTTCATGTTGTTTCTCCTTTGTCAGTATCTTGAATTCAGGGCTTGGTCACATCCAGCGCGAGCGCTTCCG
This sequence comes from Desulfatiglandales bacterium, assembly GCA_963664475.2. Lineage (GTDB taxonomy): Bacteria > Desulfobacterota > DSM-4660 > Desulfatiglandales > Desulfatiglandaceae > NaphS2. The sequence continues at coordinate 647,461 of CAXXXE010000007.1, read as the reverse complement.
TAACCCTCAACACCACCTGATCTCCGACTTTGACCTCATCCAGTCTTTTCACGGCATCTCCGACCTTAATGGTCTTCACCCCCCCCTCGGGACCTTTCAGGGTAACGGTGCGCTTCTGGTAGTCAATGGCCTCCACGTTGGCGGTAATTTGTACTGTTTGGGCCACGAGGCCGGCGGGCATCTCACCTTTGGGTGCAAGGGCGACGGCCCGTGCTTCTTCCGCGCTCGGCGGAGAATCCGCTTTCCGGACGAAAATGGCCAATGATTCAATAAATTTGGCGTTGACCATATCTCCGACCTTCACTTTGTCCAGGTTTCGCGCGTTTTTGGCGTGCAGGGTTACAAAATTTCCTTCCGGTCCCTTCAGGGTAACCATTTTTTTCTGGTAATCGATGGCCGTCACTTCCCCGGATACTTCCGTCACATCCACGACAACGCCACCGGGCTTGGGATTATTTTGTTTCTGACCGGCAAATGCGGAAAAAACAACCGCCAAGCTGAAGACCAATGCAATTGATAAGATTTTCATGTTTTTCATACCCTTTTCTCCTTTTTTTGATTTAGCTGATAAAGATTCTTCCGACCATTCCGAATGGAAAAAACGGACCCAAAAATTTGACCATGATAAAATATATGGGGGTCGAAGGAGAAAAGCTATTGGACTTTGGTCCTATAGGCAATGGTTGAATAGCGGCATCAAGCATTCGGGCTTTAGGCATCGCGGGCATTGTATTTCTCTTTTCTATAAGGTAGAAGACCTGTAGACTACTCCATTTCGAAATACGGATTTCCTCGACACCGTTGGAGGGCACAAGAATCATATGGACGAACCCTCAATAAAGTGGCACAACATGAAAATTGGAACCAACTTTGTCGATTGATCGCCGAAACAGAGAGATGACTTGCTATTTTCCCTTATTTTTCATCATCTTGCTTTCTTACCTGTCCGGTGCAAGCCCCGCACATCCCGAGGCGCGACCTCAAGATTTCCTGAAGAATAAAAAGGTGCTGGTCTTGAATGCTTTCGAATCCAACATACCGGCATTCGAGAAAACCGATCACGGTCTTGCGCTTGCACTGCAATCCGGTGGGATACCCATCCGTAACCAGTTCCATGAGCATCTGAACTTGAGACGCAATTTGAGTTCTGAACACCGCAAACGCATGGTGGAACTCCTGCGCCAGGGCTATGAAAGGAAAAAAATAGACCTGATCATAACCCTGTACCCGGATGCTCTCGATTTTATCCTGAGCGAGTGCCCAACAATTTTTCCCGATGTCCCCACACTGGCGCTCTACCTGCCCCAGAACTTTAAACTGCAGAAAACGGATCGCAAAATCGTGCAGCATTTGGTCATTCCCGATTTTAAGCCGACAATGCGATTCAAGATGCTCATAAACATGTTTTCAAGATTCTTGATCTGGATCTTTCCACGCTCTGGCAGGTATCCCATGAGCATCCCGATTCTATTTATCTGACGCACTTGTTTGGACAATTGGAGGGACCGACGCTTCCCGATCGAATGGAGGGACAAAGGGATTTCCCATGGTGTCTGCAACAAATTACAGCCGGCAAGGTGGTTGCCGTTTCTACGGAGGAGACACCGCCGGAAGCCGCCCGTGACCAGGAAATGTGGCGTCGCTATGGGATCAAATCCAATCTGGTTTTTCCTCTATCGGTAGGCGGAGGCGTGCTTATGGGAGCATTGAGTTTTCATTCAATGCGGGAAGAACGTGACTGGCCCGAGCAAATGGCGAAGCAGCTTCAATTGCTCGCACAGGTATTTGCCAATGCCATTGCTCGAAAACGCGCGGACCATGCACTACGCGAAAGTGAAACGCGCCTCACGCTGGCGACGACCGCGGCGGGGGCGGGCCTGTGGGTCATCTATCTTGAAACGGAGGAAGTCTGGGTTTCTGAAAAGACCCGGGAGCTGTTTCATTTTTTGGCGGATGAACAACTGACCTATGCCAGTTTTTTCGAGCGGGTTCATCCCGACGATCATAAAGGCCTAAGGCGTGCCGTGCAGGAAGCGCTTCAAACGGGCAAAGAACTCAAATGCGATTACCGAATCATCCTCCCGAATGCCGACATCCGATGGATCGTCTCCTCTGGGCGAGGGTATCCGGACACAAATCCGACCCGTTTGATGGGTACCTCCGTGGACATCACCGGGCGTAAACAAATGGAAGAAAGCGTTAAAAAGTCGGCTGAGGAGTGGCAGACCACTTTTGATTCAATTCCCCATGGGGTTATGCTTCTCGATCGGGATCTCAGGGTTCATCGCCACAACGCCGCGGCGGCGTCCCTTTTTAAGCTTCCCTCGTCTGAAATTAACGGTCAGTTCTGCCATCATTTGATGCATGGCAAGAGCGGGCCACCCGAGGGTTGTCCCGTGAAAAGATCTCTCAGAATGAAAAGCCATCAGGAAACCGAGCTTTACGATGCTCAAAGAAAGGTGTGGTATCAGGGATCCTCAGACCCCATTCTGAATGGGGAGGGAAAGATAACACGGGTCGTTCACGGAATCAAAGACATTACCGAGCGCGTGGAAATGGAAGAAAAGGCTCGCCGGCAATGGGTGGAGCTGGCCCATGTGACCCGGATCGGCATCATGGGTGAGTTGACCTCCTCCCTGGCCCACGAGATCAACCAGCCGCTTACGGCCATTCAGAGCAACGCCGCGGCGGCCCGGCGTTTTTTATCGGTTGACGAACCGGATATCGCTGAGGTTCGGCAGATCCTGGACGATATTATTTCAGACAACACGCGGGCCGGCAGCATCATTATGAAAATCCGTGCTCTTCTGAAAAGGGAACAGATTTCTTTCGAGATTTTTGCTGGAACTTCCTGTGCCGGCGGATGAAAAAAAGGGCATCACGATTTCCGCCTATTTTGCCGTCAAGGTGGGTAGATTAAATGGTATCGCCATCTCAACGCGCTCAACAATGGACTTGATCAATATCATAAGAGCATCCATTGAAATGCCGGAAACACATGTCCGTTCGGGTCTAACCAGAGATTATCCACTTTTGGGCCTGCTGGGGCAAGGCATACGAATCATTTCTTCTGAAGAGAAACCCGCAAATACATCCCTGGCTGTCAAGTATCGCGGATACTGGTTCTATATCGCTGAAACCGACAAGAAAACAAAGGCGTTCTACAGGACCCTGCGGGCCTTCTGGTCCCTCTGCGTAACCAACGCCGTGGATAAAAGCGATGCACCCGTATTGACCATTGCCGTGGGTCGTTAGAAAGCACTTCGCCAATCAGATTTATATCCATAAGAAAACAGGGCCTGGTTATTATTCCGGCCAGTCGGCCTTTAACTTTGCCATAAGGAGAAAAGTCCTATGGGAATAAACGATTTCCATGCAACCGTTTGGTGCCAACCATTGGTGTTGAGTCCCGGGATGATCTTCAAACACCTGCATATCGGCGGTATTGCCCTGAATCCTGAGCACTTCAGCCATGAGGCGCTCATGGCCCACCAGAATAAAACCCACCTCATTTTTTCGAATGCCTTTACCCTTTGTGTCAATGGTCACGAGGCTTTCGCGAACAGCCGTTACCCTGGCATCGCCTGATCCGCCAAAGGTTAACTTTCTCCCGGGCTCAATGGAAAAGCTTGGGTTGTCCATCTGTAATCTCCTTTAACAGTTCTTCAAACCGTTCCCCGGCTTTTAGATCGTCATGGGTCCACTGCTGCACCACCATATCCCATTTCATGCGGTAGCTGATGACGCTTTGGACTGCGGTATTCTGCACAATGGCTTCGGAGTCTCCCGATGGTCGCTTACCTGCAAGGGTGAAATATGAAAAATGCGGTCACGAATTTTTGCTCGCATTTTCTTGCAAACGCCGCCATTTCTGCCCATCCCGCCATCAGAAGCGCGTTTTGGAATTTGGAGAGTGGCTTCGGAGTCTCCCGTAGGTCGCTTACCTGCGAAGAAGTTTTGAAGGACGTTCCACACCGTCATTTCGTGTTCAGCATACCCAAAATACTACGCCGGTATTTCCTATATGATAGAAAGTTGCTCTCGGACCTCAGCCGTTGTGCCTGGGAAACTTTGAAGGAATTTTTCAAAGAATCCGTGCCTGAAGAAAATGCGGTTCCAGGGGCGGTAGTGGCAATTCACACTTTCGGAGATTTTCTGGGGTGGCATCCCCACCTCCATGTTCTGTGCACGGACGGTTGCTTTTATGGAAACGGTATGTTCCGTGTGGCGCCGTTGTTTGAAATCAAACATCTGGAAGAAATCTTCCGGCACAAGGTTTTTAAGATGCTCCTCAAAAAAGAGAAAATCACCGGAGAACTGGTGGAACTGGTTTCAGGCTGGCGGCACTCGGGTTTCAATGTGTTTTGCGGATCAAGAATACAGCCGGGAAAAGAAGCCATTGAAAATTTGGCCCGTTATGAATTAAGGTATATGTAGGAAAATGAGCAGAAAGAGGAAACTCATTGAGATTTTTTTCATGAAATTCGTCTAAACACTCCCCCAATGAGGACGCTCTAAAATGACAGATCCAAATCCTCTTAATATCAAGCGAGAAGGAAAGAGGACGCACACCGCAAGAGCCTGGAGAAACAACTTCAACAGGCTCAGAAATTGGAATCCGTTGGGCGGCTGGCCGGAGGTGTGGCCCATGACTTCAACAACCAACTGAGTGCCATTTTGGGGTATACTCAAATGAGCCTTGAAGAGTTGGAAAAGTCAGATCCTTTATATGACAATCTGCAAGAGGTCTTAAACGCCGCCAAACGTTCCGCGAATATTGTACGACAGGACAGGGCTGGGCCTTTCAACAGTATACGGTATTGTTAAACAAAACCAAGGGTTTATAAACGCCTACAGCGAACCGGGCGAGGGAACGGTTTTTAAAATTTATCTCCCCCGTCACAAAGGAGAGGTTGAAACAGAAATCTCAATGACTGATGAAGAGATGCCTTCGGGTAAAGGCGAAACCATTCTGATTGTTGAAGATGACGGGGCCGTATTAAAGATGAGTGAACAAACTCTGGAAAAACTCGGATACCGGGTTCTGGCAACTCAAAGCCCGAATGACGCCTTAAATATGGCTGCTGAATACGGTGACCGGATTCATCTTCTCGTAACCGATGTGATTATGCCTGAAATGAATGCAAAGCAACTTGCTGAGGAAATCGAAAGACTCCTGCCGGAAATCAAAATAATTTACATGTCCGGCTACACGGCAAATACCATTGCTCATCATGGAATATTGGATGAAGGTATCAACTTTATTGAAAAACCTCTGACAACTTATACACTGTCACGCAAGATCAGGGAGGTTTTGGATAAAATCTAATTAAGCGAAAATGAAGTTTATCTGGGTTCCATCGCATTCCGGATTGAAAAAATGCATCTGCAGGCGGTCCGCAGCTCGACAAGTAACTTAACTCACCATGTGAAAAATCTTCGCGAGCCGGGCACGATAATGTAGAGCCCTTACAAATGTGGGGATGAGCATGAAAATCATGCCTCCGATTCCGAATGACAAGGCAACGTTCTTACAAGTCATTAGCCCATCCCCGGCCCATTTTGTTAGAAAGTAGACCCCACCTGGTAGGTACAGCAATGTGGCTGTCACTACACCCGGAGAATATTCACGACCCAGGATTGTACTCGAAATATGCAGGAATGCGTTGGAAAGGATCCACATGACCGTGGACATTCCAACCCACAGATACTTTGCCGGGTCTATATAATACAAATAGCAGGCGGCGGCCACGCAGACGAGATAGATGAAGTTTCCGATCAGATTTTGCTTCCAGTCGAAGCGTCCGAAATATCGATCCGCCCATGGAACAAAGCCGAAAGAAAACTCTTCCACCATATGAATGCCGTAAAACAGACAAACGAAAAAGATGACGCCGGAGTGGTTATCGAGACTGACTTCGCTCATGATCCTGACCCGTCCTGAAAAATGTCAATACCCGTTGCCACAATAGGTATTATCCCCAGATTTTATGAGTGTCGATTCATCCAGCTGCGCGATCGGCGTCGCGTATTTCGCGGGATTCAAGGGGGAATAGAAATTCTGGGACGGCTGGAACGTGTAATCGGAAACTTGCCCCATCAATTGCGTAATGCCGGACTTCTTGACCCGAAGCACCATAAGATCGGTGGCCCAGATAATATCTGTTCCCAAGACAGGATAGTCAACCATGGGAAAGTGGTTTTTCACACTCTGGAGGGCGCATTCCACGGTATCGTCGGCAACGGGAAAATGGGCCAGAACAGAGAGCTTTGGTTTTGGATCGATCCGGGTCAGCAGGTAACCGAAAGCGCCCTGTGGCGTATGGGAACTCTCTTCGATATCTGAGGCTGCCTTCAAGGCCTGGTCGAAAATCGGATTGGTTCCGGGGGGTGGCGGATAGGGCAAGCCCAGATTTTTCATGGCCATTACCTCGGGAGGCATGATCATCTCATGAATGAACACGTCCACTCCCCGCGGAATTCCGGTGTTTGGATCGGGATTTTTCGCTTGAGCGATACAATTGGTTTCCGGCCTTGTATCACTGGTATAGATCATCGTAAGGCCGTTCCACTCCAGTTTGAACCCGACGGCGCCCTGGCGGGCGTGTATGACCGGGAAATGGGTGATTTTGACTTTGGTTGTGGGATTATCATAGGCAACGCCCCCGACTGTCCGCCAGGGAAGTTCAATGGGCACCAGGGCGTAGCCGTCGTTGGCCGGATCATCCCCGACGGGGATGGGTTCATGGGGCAGGCCCCAGTCGGTTTGGGAGGGAACGGGGTAGCCGGCCCAGGCCGTCGGAAGAAAGCTGAAGCTTTCGCTGTGCCAGCGCATCGCTTCCCGGAAATGCCGACAAAACGCGATCACCCCATCGTCATAGTATTCGGGGGAAGCGGTCGGGTTGGGGACTTCCGAGTTGCCGTGGGAGAAGACATACAGCGGAAACTTGCGATCGACCGAAGGCCCGAAGCAGTACAGGGAAGGCAAATCGCCCATGTGGTCCCCATGAAGGTGTGAAATGAAGACCTTGTTCATTCTGCTCGGGCTGATCCCCAGTGCATTGTAGTTGGTGATGGAGCCCGGGCCGATATCGAAAACAAACGAGTCCGTGGCATGTCCGAACCCGCCGCCGTCGTTTTCGACCCAGGGGCCGATTTCCACGAAAATGCTCATCATTTCCTGGGCCCTGCGGGTGGGCGGAAAGGCTGAGCCCAAAAACGTGATTCGCATCTCATCGGAACCCAGATCTTTTTGCATATCGGGCGTAAATATGGCGCCCGTTTTAATCAAATCCGCGGCATACTCGTAGGCAGCGGTGGGAATCCCGTTGGGGTATCCACAGGCGTTGTCCGGGCAGACCTGCTGCGCTGTTGCGGACGAGCCTCCGCTGCATCCGACGGCGAATCGGCCGAGCGCCAGTCCGCCCAGTCCCAGCCCCGATGCCTTCAACATTTGACGCCGCGTCATTCCCCGCCAAGCTGTTGTTTTACTAAGTTGCTGCTGCATCGCAGTGTCCTCCATGAATAAGAAATATCAACATACCCATTCTCTAAATTTAATGATATCGTCAATCCCCGTCCATACCCCTTCCCGAACGGATGCACCCTGTTGGGTTTTATGGATAAGGAAAATATCAAGACCCACAAGATCTGGGGTTTTTATTGCCATTACCATTACGAATCCAGAACGTCGATGGTGGGATTGCGCTAAGGTTTATAAACTCATTTAATGGTAAAGTCTACCCATTTTAAAACGTGGTAATTTTCGATGAAAAAAATTTTGGAAGATTCCATAAGTCGATCGAACCTTTAAGTTGATGAACAATTCATGATTGGAAAAAGCCAATTTTATAACCGGTATCACCATTTTTTTGAGTATTTTATTAAGCGGAAGGATGGAACTGTGTTTCCAAAAGAACACAGCATATTTGAATTGAAAAATGATGCTGAAGAAAGAACCGGCTGGGTATTAATTATTCGTGACCTGACCGAACGTAAGCAGATGGAAAGCCAACTGAGACAAGCCCAAAAGATGGAAGCCATTGGCAGCCTTGCAGGGGGCATCGCCCACGAATTCAACAACGTCCTTGCTATCATAATGGGCAATGCCGACCTTGCACCAGACGATGTCCCCGATTGGAACCCCGCCAAAGAGTCACTTAAAGAAATTCGAAAAACGTCTTTCAGGGCGAAGGAAGTGATTCGCCAGATTCTGAGCTTCGCCCGTAAAACCATGATGGCTATGAAGCCTCTGGATATCAACACGATTGTGAAAGAATCGCTCAAGCTCATGCGGGCTTCGATCCCCGCCATGATTGACATTCGGCAAGACATTTTATCAGGGCCACAGATGATTCTGGGCGACCCCACTGAAATTCATCAAATCGTCATCAATCTTTGCACCAATGCCTCCTACGTCATGAAAGAAACGGGCGGTATTCTGGAAGTGCGAATTTCTGAGTTGACGTTGGATGAAAAGACCGCATTTCGTTACGAAGATCTCTCGCCGGGAGATTTTGTAAAACTGACCGTCAAAGATAGTGGCGAAGGCATCGCACCCGATATTTTAGAACAAGGTGTTTGAACGCTATTTCACTACAAAGGAATTCGGTGCTGGCAGCGGCATGGGCCTGGCGGTCGTCTACGGAATTGTCAAGAAATGTAACGGAGCCATTCGCATAGAGAGCACGGTCGGTGAGGGAACAACCGTGGAAGTCCTGTTGCCCAAAAGTGAAGAAGAAGCTTCGCCTGAAGAGAACTATGAAGGTGCATTGCCCACGGGAAACGAAAGAATTCTTCTAGTCGATGACGATCCATCCATTGTTAACATGGTACGTCAGATGCTGGAAAGAATGGGATATACCGTTTCAAGCGTGAGTGATAGCATTCAAGCGCTGGAACGCTTTGAATCGACACCCAAACAATTCGATCTGGTGATCACCGACCTGCCATGACCTTTGTGGTCCCCCTGTGCGCCGGCATTGTAGAACGTCGTGGCGGGATGCTCATCCACGGGGCCATCATTGCCCGAGAGTACGGTCTGCCGTGCGTTACAGGAGTGCCTGACGCAACGATCCTGACTCACACCGGCGATGAGATCACCGTGGACGGCTACCTGGGAATCGTCATCGTCGGGTCTGAAGCACTGCTGTAGGTTACTCACGCACCGTCGTGGCCGTGGGTTTGAACAATCTTTTCATATCTCGAGTAATTAATTGCTCAAGCTTCCAGTTGATAATCCCCTTCCTTTGCCGGTTTCTCTCCCCGCTGAACTGCATAGCTGGCGGCAGCAGGCGTTAAATCAAATCTTCCCGCCAAATCCACCATGGGCATTCCCGATTCCACCGCAGCCAAATAGCAGAGAGAATCCTTCGTCCGGACCCGATCCTTTTGCCCTGTCAGATCAGAATGCCCCCCAATGCAATTCACCGTTACAGCCCGGGCAGCGTTACAGTGAACCGGGCGCCCGGGCCCATGTTTTCTACGGTTATGGTCCCTTTCAGGATTTCCTCTATAAGTCTTTTGGCGATATTCAGGCCCATACCCATATGATTTTTGCCTTTGTCGCTTACAAAACTTTCAAAGATCCTTTCTGCCGGCTTCAAGGTTATTCCACCGCCATTATCTGAAACAATGAGCCTTATGCTGTTCCCGTCTTTTCGAAGATCAAAAATCAGGCGAGGATTCTCTGTGCGGCGACTTTCAAAAGTGTCCAGCGCGTTCACTGCAATCACCAGGAGTGCGTGAGCCAGGACCGAAGGACGGGCAGTCAAAAAGATCTGCTCATCCGTCCCGGGCATGATTACCTGTACGTTCAACTGATGGATCCTTCCTCCCGCCATCTCCAGCACCTGATTCAATACAACCAGCGGATCAAATCTCTCCCTATTCCCGGATCCCGAAAAAAACTGGCTGAAATCATCCACGATATTTATCAGATGATCCATATTGCGGTTCATTGAAGGCAGGAGCTCTTCTTTAATAAGGGCCAATCTACTTTCAGAAATGGTGCCGTGCTGAAAATAGGCATTGAGTTCTGCTAATTCTGTGCCCAGACGGGCCAGCGGCGTACGCCATTGATGGACAACCATTCCGATAATCCGGCCCACAGCAGCAAAACGGGACTGTTCCATGGTGGCCTGGCGCTCTGCCTCCAGCTCTTTTCGGGACTGTCCGGTGATTCTGTTCAGGGAAATTCCCACAATGATTACATGCGCCGCGATAATCCATGGGTATATGAGCAGAATGAAGGAAAAATGTCCAATGAAGCTTCCAAGACAGGCAAGTACCAACAGGACCGCCAAATTGAACAGGACTGCGTGTCCCATGAGATACAGCCAGCCGTTCATCCGTCTCTGCCATACGCCCACCACTCCCGCCCAGATAGAAATGGCGCACACCAGCAGCACACAGAGTATCCAGAAGGGGCTTAGCCTGAATACAAAGGGCACCCACGGACCGATAAGATAGGAACAAAGGGATATGGCGAGCAGGATCTGAAGGATATTCAGACAGACGTTCGTTAACGGCATGGTTTTTCGTGTCTTCAGGAAGAATTTGGTAAAAGGAATCCAGAAAAGAACCGAACCAATGGGAAAGAAAAAGCTGCCGGTAAACCAGAGAACAGGAGGCAGGCCAAAGCTCACGATTCTGTTCAGGCCGTTCAGCGACACAACCGTCAGGGTGAAGAACAGGGAGTAACCGGCCAACAGCCCGAAACGGGGCTGCCTTTGAACGACCCACGAGATCAGACCTGCAGTGATCAAGGCCAACATGATTCCCAAGTTCAGTCCCAAAGTGAGGATCTCTAATCTGCTGCGGCGGCTGAACTCGGACACCGTGGCTGCCTCCCAGCCCAGTTCCAGGCCCCCGGAGGTGCGCAGGCGGGTAAGGATGGTTCGCTTGGCACCCGGCGGCAGTTCCAGGAGAAAGGAGTTCAGGCGGCTGGCAATAAGATTTTCATCTCCGGCGTCTTGAACCATGAAGCCGAGCCGGATTTCGTTAACGGGCAGACCTTTCTCCACCACGGTTACATCCAAGTAGTTGACCATGGGCCGCTGGTTGAAGAGCAACACCGAACGAGTCGTGGAAGACGTATTCTCCACCCGCAGGCGGGTCCAGACTGGAATAGCACCATACTCCAGTCCTGGCCGGCTTATCCCCATCCATTGGTCACTAGCCAGGGCGGTTCGCCAGGTCAGTTTGGCATCGGGATCCGGCAGATACACCATCCAGGGGACAAGAGATTGCGTCCCACACAGCTCTGCGAGATCAAAGCATCTTTCATTGGGCTTTTCAGAGAGGGCAGCCGCCGGAAGGAATGGGTGGAACAGGCTCAAGGCCAGAAGAATCCAAAAGGGAAAAGTTCGAATGCTTCTAAAGTACACGCTATTCAATATCCTGTATAGACCTCCCACGGCCCTTTATGTTGAAGGTCTTCATGGATTATGCAAATCCTTGCCCACAGAGCAGGATCACAGAAACCCGAAACCTCAAAGCGATAGCTCACCAGCATCCGCCTTTCAGCTTTCAGCCTTCAGCTTCGAGCCAAGGGACGACGTTGGGTTGCGGGTACGTCCCGCCTTAGTGCTTTTCCCTTTACCTCAGCATATATCCCATGTCCCTAGAGCTGAATACGGACTCCGAACCGATCTTGGTCCTGAGGCGCCAGACCAGATTGCGCAGGGCCTGGGGGGTAAAATCCCTTTCCACGCTCATGGCAAGGCAGATCTGCACCGGTTCAATGATGCTTCCCCTGCGCGCAAGCAGGATTTCCAAAAAACGCCGCTCATTACGTGTAAGACGATGAATCTGTCCATCTCTGACTGCCGTTCCGGTTGCCACATTAAGCAGCGTACCGCCCGCAAGATGCACGTCCAGACGGTTCCGCCCTTCCATTTGTTTCAAACACCCCTTCAAGGCCTTTTCGAGCGAGGGCACGCTCACGGGCTTGAGCAGGTAGTCCATGAGCCTGAGCTGAACCGCGGATTGCATGTAAGAAAAATCGTTGTGGCACGTCAGGATGATGATGGGCAGGTCAGGGTCCTCTTCCCTGATGGCTTCAGCCACCTCCAGGCCGCTCAAATTCGGCATGGTGATGTCCAGGATGGCCATATGAGGTGCATGCGCCTCGAAAAGTTTCAGTGCCTGTCTGCCGTCTTCGGCCGGCAGCACTTTCCGAAAAAACAAGCCCAGGGTCCTGGTGAGGGATTGGCGCATGGCCCCATCGTCCTCGGCCAGAAGGACGCTCATGTCGCGCAAGGAACCCAGAGAGGAAGCGGTCACTTCATCAATCTCCCTGTTTCGCAAAAGGAATTTTTACAAGCCATATCATATGCATCGAGCGGTCGAATATATATGGAGAATTGCGTCCGGTCAATCGGAACATGGTCATAAAAGGATAATACTTGAAATCGGTTCTGAAAAAAATCCCTAAATTTTTTTCATTTTGGGACGATCATGGGATTTAGGGGTTGTATGATGGCTGCAGGTATGGCTGTTTAAAGTTACATACGGATCGTATACAAAAACTCTATGACGGCATTTGTCTTAACAGAACAAAGGGAGGGAGTTTAGCATGAAAAAGGGAAAATCTTGGGGACTAACCATTTTGTTGGTAGTGGTAACGGCGTTCTTTGTTGGATGCAGTAGCAGCAGCGACAACAGCACTCCCTCCCAGGAGCCACAAAGCGCTCAGGATACCTTCAGAAACTACAGCGGAAATCTTCATGACGTTGAATTCAGACAAGCCCTGCGGAATTCATGGGTCGGAACCTCAGGGACCGGCAAGACCCGGGTTATGGCCCGGAATGATCAGCAGGACAGAATTTCCTTCGGGGGATCCGTGTCGGACACTTTCCTGGATATGGGTAAGCAACTGTGCGAGAAAGTTGTGGGAAAGGGCCTCGTTTACGGCATTGACAGCGCCTTCGGCATTCAAAGCAAATCACAGAAACAGGCAGACGAGACCAATTTCATAAACAATTCCCTTCTGGGCATCCAACACCAACTCAACGCGATAAGCACTAATTTGACGACCGTCTACCAAAACCAGACCAAGTCGATGTCCCAGCAAGCCATTAATCAGCTACAGAATATCACGGACCTCGCCAATCTGAGCTCGACGATTTTTGCACTGTCCGGTGTCGAAACCACTTTCAACGCCAATTACACCACCTTTATCGAAAATCTTCAGAATACTACCCTCGGCGCGCCGAACTATGATTTGGATTTTCCAAACCTGTGCGGTACGAGCAGTGACTTCCTTTCCAACAACTACGGCAATCTTGATGAAAACAACAGAACGAACACCATTTTGCAGAACGCCTACGATTTAATGCAAGCGCTGTTCGGTTCCCCGCAGAACGGGGCCTCACCACAGGATCCAAACGCCGTCGACGCCTTTAACGGCCTTATTACGGACTCGTCTCAATACATGACGGATCTAAAGACCGCCACAGGCATCAACGTGGTGGCAAACTATTACGCCTACGGGACGCGTCTCGTTCAGGCCGCCTTTGACATAGCAAACATTCTCCAGCAGGCCTATACGGTATTCGCTTTTACCCTGCAGTTTGCTTCGGAGTGCCCGGCGGTACAAGCCTTCTATTCCGGAAAGGATGGGACTCCAGGCGATATTTATGAGAATATTGATATCTCCACAATAGATCAATCCGGAAATCTTCAGCCCGCATTGACTACGCTTGCCACAAATTTTCAAAACCAATATGTTCAAAACGCTATAACCACTTTTCAACAAATGGCGGCGCCTTTCGGCAATGGAGACGCAACGAAGCTTCTCGCCGACATGGGGGTTTCCCTGTCAACAGATTTTATTACGAGCGGGTGCTTTCCCCTCACTTTCGTCAGTAACGCAAACGACACTACAAATCTCGACTACCTGACCGCTGAATGCAATTACAATGGCAACTGGACGGTCCTTCAGCTTTATATTCCCACCAACAATGGGACTGAGGGGTTGACCAACATACGATACCTTACCGATCCTCAAGATTACGGACTCATCGGGGACATTGAGCCGATCTCAGCATTCTTTAACCAACCAGATACTATAGCCTCCGCCGGCTCCTGCGATCATCATTACAAAGATATATGTACATGTGGCTTCAGTGACTGCTATGTTGCTCAGAGTTCCATACAGTTGAATTCGCTTTACGGGGCCGGTGCGATCGATGTCTCTTCTGGCAATATTTATGGTGGGGGGGAGTGTGCGAATGGAGATCAGTGCGGATTAAATTTTCGCTATATAGATTTGCTTTGGGGCTGTGATCCCGATGACAGTTGTGTTTCGGGTAATAATTACGCTGTTGCAATAACTCCCAATGGGCACGTTTCTGCAGGGGTCGTCACAGGGACTTTTTGCAGGAATGAGACCGTTCAAACTATGGAGAACACCATTGCCGATTTTGGAATGATGTCATTAACAGAAAAGGCCAGCGTAAATCCCAACACCCTTACCCTTACCATTATTGGAGACGGAACAACTATTATTGGTCGCGGACCCTCCTCAAATGCAGCGAATGAAAACGGCAACGATAGTCCCAACGGCTATGCCGAGTATGGCTTTGGGATGCAGACTCAGAATGCCCCTCAGCCTGACGCGGCGTCATATCCCGTATGCGGGGAAGGCACAGGGGTTTCTCTTGACGCTTTCTACCCTGACATCAATAACGCCACTGGTACCGTAACAAACGCAACGCAAATCTCCGTGACCCTTGACGACGGCACCGACGCTACGGGAACATTTTCTTTTGATCCCAACAACGTAACCAGCACACTCACCCTCACCGATAATACTACTGGTGCGGTCTTGTATACCGCGACGAAATATTCCTACACGCCTCCCCCGACCTCTTCGGGAAGTCAAGTCCCCCCGGCCGCCCAGGTCGGCACGGATGCCATGCAGGGGCTCTGGGTATATACGGATAAGAAGAATACCCAGGCATACGTGAACATCACGTGTGGCAACCCCATAATTTCCGGCACCGTAACCGTAAGCGGCGATACGGAAAAAGGTATGGCAAATGTGACCATTACGTTAACTCCATCCGCTGGAAATACTCAAACCGCAACCACCGATTTCTTCGGACATTATTCTTTTATAGTCGAAGACGGGACCTATACGGTCACCCCGTCTTCAAGCGGGTGTACCTTCAATCCACCAAGTACATCGGTTACGTTTTCCGGCGTGAATGTTTACAATGTTGACTTCACGGCTACATGTCAATAGGCAACAGAACGGATCACGAGGCTGTCGGCCTTGCATCCGGAGGGACCTGCCCGAGGGTAAGCATTCCTGACTTGGGGCCGATTTGACCAACCGCCCCTTTACGGGGCGGTTGGTCAAAAATGAGATGAAAATAGGGTACAGGTCAATAGCTTTCGATTAAGCCCAGCCTCAGATTGTAGGATTGATTAAGTTTTACTTTGCCACCTATGAAAACTTGGTGCCCAGGATAGTGGACTTTAAAAAGCTCCCTGTACAAGACGACAAATTATTGCGCATCCCAATCACCGGCGGGCCTTTTTATGAGGATGTAACGGGGCTGGCAAAATGAATACCAGCCCGTGAAAAACATGTTCCGGACAAATCGGAAAGGTAAGCGGCCATTCGTTCTCATTTTGCAGATCGTGGCGGCGCTTGTTGGCTTCGCTTCCACTTCATATGCCGATGAGGGCGGCGTACCATTCTGGTTCTCGGGCCAATGCGCGAGCCTCGCCGCCGTCCCGACCTCTCCTGGATGGTCGATGCCGGTGCAGACCTACTACTACAACGGTAGCGCCTCAGGCGACAAGGAGTTGCGGCGCGGCAAGCAGGAGACGGCCGGGCTGGATACCACTGTTTCGTTGCTGCTGGCAAATCCGACCTACGCACCCGAGACCAGAATTTGGGGCGGACAACTGGCGTTGGGGTTGGGATTCGGATGGGGCTACAACGGCGTGGACGCCAGCGTCTCTGTAACAGTATCCATGAACGGATTGTGCCGTAGCGATTCGGTGACCGGCTTTACGGATTTATACCCCATAGCGAGCCTGGCCTGGGCCAAAGGCAACAACAATTGGATGACCTATGTCACCGGTGACATTCCGACCGGCAATTACAACTCGGACCGACTGGCCTATATTGGCATCGGGCATGGTGCAATTGATGCGGGCGGCGGCTACACCTATTTTGAACAGAAGAACGGGCGCGAATTCTCGGCCGTCCTGGGATTCACCAACAACTTCGAGAATAATGATACGAACTACCAAAACGGAATCGACGCACATTTGGACTGGGAAGTGTCACAGTTTCTGAACGAACATTGGCAAATCGGGATTGCGGGCTATGTCTATGGCCAGCTATCGGGCGATTCAGGTCCGAAACCATCCGACGAAGGCCTCAGGTCCCGCATCGCGTCGATTGGTCCGGAAATAGGTTATTCGTTCACAATGAATGGCCGGCCTGCCTATATCAACCTGCGCGGCTACCGGGAGTTCGCGGCGAAAAACCGCGTTGAGGGCGCCGCAGTGTTTGTCTCGATCTCCATTCCGCTTGGACGCAAGGCATCAAAAACCTCGCGATTTTGTGATGTCGTTAACTAACGTAAAAAAATATCGCAGGCATTTTGCAGTGGATGATATAGCTGAAACGATTTCCTGAAAGGTTGAAGCAGGATGAAGCCATAACGACCACCCCGTCCCGCGATCCTGTTTCCGAGGTGCGCATGGGTTTCTTATCCAACAAGTGGGTCATTCTCTCTGTCTTTTGTCTGGTTCAAGTTTCAACAACCATGGACAATACGGCGCTCAGCAACGCCATCTCCGCCATGGTCGCGAGTTTTCACACGTCGGTGGCGGCGCTCCAGACAGCCAGTGCCATCTATCCCCTGGTTGCCGGCGCCACCATGGTGGTCTTCGGCATGTTAGGCCTGCTCTGGGGATGGAAACGCCTCCTGCAGCTGGGGTTGCTCGCTCTGGTTGCAGGGGAAGTAATTGCAGCGGCAAGCCCGGACGTAATCGTTTTCACGTATGTTGCCCGCGTCCTGGCAGGCCTCGGCGCATCCATGGCAATCCCGGCTGTCCTTGCCCTCACGGCGAAGCTCTACCAGGGGCGTGAACTGGTCACTGCGTTCGGCGCGTTGGGTGCGGCAAACGGCGTTGCGGCCGCCGCCGGTCCGATTGGCAGCGGCCTTGTGATCGTGGGGATGGGCTGGAGATGGGCATTCGTGATCCTCGCCGCACTGTTCGTCCTGGGATTTTTGGGTACGTTCGGTTTGAAGACTGAGCACGAACGGGCGCCTGCCGTGCGTTTAGACGCCGTGGGCGCCCTTCTCGCGACCATCAGCCTGGTGGCGCTGATATTCGGACTTGTCCAGATCAGCAGCTGGGGGATTGCAACCCCCATCCATGCGCCCTTTACCATTTTCGGTCTCTCTCCCTGCATTTATTTGTTGGTGGGAAGCGCGGTGGTTTTCTGGCTCTTCCTGGCCTGGGAGCGTGACCGTGAGTCCAAGGGTCACAGTGTGTTGATGCCCCAAGCCTTTCTCAAGACCCCGGCTGTACGCGCCGGCCTCTACATGAACGCGGTGGTATTCTTTGTGCTGGGATCGTTTTCGTTCGTGCTCATCACCTTCCTTCAAATCGTCGTGGGATACGATGCGATCAAGAGCGGCGCCGTGTTCAGCGTGTATGCGGTCGGCATGGTGATCTTCTCCCTCGCCACACCCATAATCCTGAAGGGCGTAAGCCCTCGGCGGGTCTGCCAGGCGGGCATTATACTCCTTGCCTTTTCCAGTTACTGGCTGGCCTTCGGCCTGGAAACCTCTGCCACAAACCCGAGCCTGCTGGTGGGACTTTTTCTAGCCGGAGTGGGCTGCGGGCTCCTTGCCTCCCAGTTCAGTGCGGTGATTGCCGGCGCGGTCCCCCAGTCCCTTGCCGAGCAGTCTGGAGGCGTTCAGGGGACGGCGAGAAACGTGGGGCAGGCCGTGGGGATTGCCGTCGTGGGGGCCATTCTGATTGCAGGCCTTACACAGTCAATCAAACACCAGACAAGCCTGGACAAGGTCATCGGGCCCCAGACCCAGGCTCGTGTTGCACTCGTCAAGGAGGCTCGGTTTGTCAGCAACGACGATGCCCGGCGCTTCCTTGAGGATCTCAAAGTCCCGCAGCAGCAAGCGGTTCAGCTGATGTATATTAACCAGCGGGCCCGGCTCAGCGCCGCCCGTATGTCGGTTCTGGGGATGGGAGCGCTCTGCCTGCTCTTTCTCTTTCCCACAACGGGCTTGCCGCATAATAAAGGAGAAAAGTCATGAATGAGAAAACAGATGCCAGGACGCAAATCTTTTCTAACGGAACCATCTATCTGGACCCTGTACGAAAAGTGGGGAATATGGTCGTCAAGGACGGAAAGGTTCACGCTCTGGATGTGGATCCGGCCTTGTACAAGGACGCGGACGTCGTTGACCTGGGAGGTGGTGCGGCATACCCGGGCTTTATGGACAGCCATGTCCACCTGGTAGCCATGGCGGTTGTGGCAGGTAGTGGAATAAGACTGGACGGGACTTCAAAAGCGGAAGACATCGCCAGGGTTGCCGCCGAGGCATGCGCCAAGCTTCCGGCAGGTATGCCGGCATTGGGGATGGGGTATATGCTGAAAGATTACGATGCATGGACCCTGGATGACCTGGCAAGGATCGATGAGGCCATAAACGACAGGGCAGTCTTGTTGGCCGATCAAACAGGACACAGTTATATTGCAAACAGCGTGGCCATGAAGAAGAGCGGCCTCACAGGCGATACTGCTGATCCGCCGGGAGGGAAAATCGTTCGTCAAAACGGTGTGCCCACCGGCATGCTGCGGGAAAACGCCGGATACCTGGTGGGAAACAAGGCCATTTTTCCGTTCATTTCGGATGCGATGATTGAAAGCGGTCTCATCAACCTGTTCAATACGTGGGCGTCCATGGGTTATACCTCCATTCTGGAACTGATGGGGGGGCCGATGGGCAGGATATTCAAACCGGATCTCTGCAAAAAGCTGGAGCGGGAAGGAAGACTGCCGCTTCGGGTGAATTACGCATTCACGTTCTTTGATGCAGACGAGATTGACGCCCTGGCGGAAATGGGAAAGGATACCGAGATGGTCCGCTTTGCGGGTCTCAAGCTCTTTGTGGATGGAGCGGCCGGTAATGGAGGGGCCTGGACGACGTTTGCCAATACACTTGGCGAAAACGGCCTGTTCGCCGTGTATGATGATGACACCTATGGTGAAAAATATAATATCAACAGAATCGTACAAAAAGCCGACGAACGGGGATTGGATGTCCATTACCACGTGCAGGGGGATGAAGCCGTCGAGGTGGTACTGGGGGCCATTGAAGCCGTCCTGGAGAAAAAAGGACGCCTGAACAGTGTTCATACGCTCTACCATCTCGGGTTTGTCACGGACGGGCAGATCGAGCGCATGAAAAAGTTAGGGGATCACATTGTTGCAGGAGTTCAGCCCGCCATGCACTGGGGTTTCATGAAAAAAACCCTCATTGATTTCTACGGGGAGCACGGAAGAGTTTCCTACCCCTACAAGAAGTTCAAGGATGCCGGGATTATCCTGGCGTATTCCAGTGATTACCCTTCAAACAGACTGCCGTTTTGCGGGCCCACCGCAAATATGGAGGTCAGTTTGACCGGAGGCGGAGACCCTGTGAGCCATCCGCCGCTGAGCATGGAAGATCTTATTCGGGGTTTTACCACAGGGAGCGGAGCCACGGTTTGCATGCAGGATACAGGGTTGCTTGACGTAGGCTACAGGGCGGATATGGTTCTATTTGACAAAGACCTCTATTCGATTCCCGTACAGGAGCTGAGCAAGGATAATCCCAAGGTTCTGTCAACCTGGATCGGCGGTCGCAAGGTGATAGTTTAGAAAATCGTTGAATCCCGGGGACGTCCCGCACGTCCTAAGCGGTTGCGGCGGCCCGACCCCGGTCTGCCGCTGCTTTCTCTCTAAAAGGTTATCACACTTCCATGGGCGGCCAGTTCGATCAGTTTCGGGGCCCAGCCCAGGGTCATGTTGGAATAGAACTTTTCCTCGCCCACCTGGCGAGCTTCGGCGCAGGGGGGGGCAGACGTTGACCGGCACTTCGTTTTCCACCAGATAGGGCAGGAATTCGGCTGCAGTGTCCTTGGTTCCGGTCTTTTCGTCCAGGCTCCGGTTTTTGTCCGCCCAGTACACGCCGTCGTCGGACATGAAAAGGCTTGCTTGATGCCCCTGGGAGTGAGCCACCTTGGTCATTTGAAACGCCCGCGTGGCAGACTCCACGTCCCCGCTCCTCAGGTAAACTGTTATTGTCGCCATTTTCAGTCTCCTTTCATCTTTTGGGTTTGCGCGCGGTGATATCCGCACTTGTTAAACATTCTCATCAATAATTATATGTGCGCTAAAAGCAGCTACCCTGGACAAGCCCCATTAATGCATTTTCAGGTAATTCCTGTCAAACGGCGGCACCGCCGGCGACGAGTCCGTTCTCCGCCTCCTCGAGCGATCCATAACCGGCGCCGGCCACCGTGGCGAGTAACACCTTTTCAGCAAGGTTTTCCTTTCGCTCAAGAGACTGCATCTGGTTCCGGTGGTACAGGGCCAGCGTATTGTCCGAGTAGGTCTCCAGCTCACCGCGCAAGTAGGTCTTTATCGAAGTGCCCCTTGGGCCATCCTCATCAATGGGACGACCCCGGCTCTGCAGATTGGGGTATCTTATTGCCAGCTCCCTGACCCATGCGATTTCGATTTCCACGATCTGGTCAATCAGCGGATTTTCATTGAGTGGTGGGATACTGTTTTCCATACGGGCATATTTCAGGGTCAACAGGTTTAACCCTTTGGCATCGGCGCTAATGAGGTCATCCCGATAGCTCTCAAGGGCGGCTTCGGACCAAACCGAAAACGAGACCCCCCTGTAGAATCGAAAAGCCTCCGGGTTCTCCTGGCAGGATGCCGGTTCCCGGGCGGGGACATTGAGAAACATATGGAGTTCCCGGTCGATGATCTCTTGGTGGACTTTGGTCCAATAGGCAATGGTTGAATCGCGGCATCAAGCATTCGGGCTTTAGGCATCGCGGGCATTGTATTTTTCTTTTCTATAAGGTAGAATACGTGAACATGACTCCATTTCGAAATACGGATTTCCTCGACACACGGTTGGAGGGCACAAGAATCATACGAACGAACCCTCAATAAAGTGGCACAACATGAAAAATGAGACCAACTTTGTCGGTTGATCGCCGAAACAGAGAGATGACTTTCTATTTTCCCTTATTTTTCATCATCTTGCTTTCCTGCCTGTCCGGTGCAAGCCCCGCATATCCCGAGGCGCGACCTCAAGATTTCCTGAAGAATAAAAAGGTGTTGGTCTTGAATGCTTTCGAATCCAACATACCGGCATTCAAGAAAACCGATCACGGTCTTGCGCTTGCACTGCAATCCGGTGGGATACCCATCCGTAACCAGTTCCATGAGCATCTGAACTTGAGACGCAATTTGAGTTCTGAACACCGCAAACGCATGGTGGAACTCCTGCGCCAGGGCTATGAAAGGAAAAAAATAGACCTTATCATAACCCTGTACCCGGATGCTCTCGATTTTATCCTGAGCGAGTGCCCGACAATTTTTCCCGATGTCCCCATACTGGCGCTCTACCTGCCCCAGAACTTTAAACTGCAGAAAACGGATCGCAAAATCGTGCAGCATTTGGTCATTCCCGATTTTAAGCCGACAATCCGGATGGCGCTTAAACTGGTACCCGATTTAAAGCGTGTTTATGTGGTTAGCGGGACCCATCTCCTTGATAAATGGTTGGAAAACGTTTTTCGAAAAGATTCAGAAAGCTGGAAAGATCGACTGGAGTTTCGCTACCTGACCGATCTACCTTTGGAAGAAATCCTGACCACGGCAGCTGATGCTCCTTCCAAAAGCATCCTGTTCATCACCGCTTACACCCGGAACATAAAGGGGGCGTACCACATAGTCGTGGACGTCAGCCGAATGCTTGCCTCGGTTTCCAGCGTTCCCATTTTCGGGTTTTTGGATATCCTGCTCGGTAACGGCATAGTGGGCGGTTCCCTGTTGAGCCTGGAAAGTGTTGGAACCGAAGCGGGCGAATTGGCGCTAAGAATGCTATCGGAAACTCCGTACTCTGAAAAGATCCCCGCTGTCATCGAGGTTCCCCAATTGCCCATGTTCGATTGGCGCGAACTGAGGCATTGGCACTTATCTGAATCCGAACTACCGAAAGGCAGTATCGTTATCAACAGGGAGTTCAGCCTCTGGGACCTGAAATATTATGCCATGGGCATTCTGGCTTTCATCATGGCCCAGTCCTTCCTGATTGCAGGCTTATTGTGGCACAGGCGGCGCCGAAAATCGGTCGAAGAAGCGTTGAAAACGCAGCTTCAGTTTGAAACGTTGCTTTTCGAGATGTCGACGGGGTTTATTGATCTACCTGCTGAACAAATTGACAGCGCGATTCAAGATGCTCAAAAACATGTTTGCGAGATTCTTGATCTGGATCTTTCCGCGCTCTGGCAGGTATCCGTTGAGCATCCCGATTCTATTTATCTGACGCACTTGTTTAGACAATTGGAGGGACCGCTGCTTCCCGATCGAATGGAGGGCCAAGGGTATTTTCCATGGTGTCTGCAGCAAATTACAGCCGGCAAGGTGGTTGCCGTTTCTACGGAGGAGACGCCGCCGGAAGCCGCCCGTGACCAGGAGATGTGGCGTCACTATGGGATCAAATCCAATCTGATTTTTCCCCTATCGGTAGGCGGAGGCTTGCTTATGGGAGCATTGAGCTTTCATTCAATGCGGGAAGAACGCGACTGGCCCGAGCAAATGGCGAAGCAGCTTCAATTGCTCGCACAGGTATTTGCCAATGCCATCGCTCGAAAACACGCGGACCATGCACTGCGCGAAAGTGAAACGCGCCTCACGCTGGCGACGACCGCGGCGGGGGCGGGCCTGTGGGTCATCGATCTTGAAACGGAGGAAGTATGGGTTTCTGAAAAGACCCGGGAGCTGTTTCATTTTTTGGCGGATGAACAACTGACCTATGACAGTTTTTTCGAGCGGGTTCATCCCGACGATCATGAAGGCGTAAGGCGTGCCGTGCGAGAAACTCTTCAAACGGGCAAAGAACTCAAATGCGATTACCGAATCATCCTCCCGAATGCCGACATCCGATGGATCGTCTCCTCAGGGCGAAGGCATTCGGATGCAAACCCAACACGATTGATGGGCACCTCCGTGGACATCACCGGGCGTAAGCAAATGGAAGAAAGCATTAGAAACGCGGCCGAGGAGTGGCAGGCCACTTTTGATTCAATTCCCCATGGGGTCATGGTTCTCGATCGGGATCTCAAGATTCTTCGGCACAACGCCGCGGCGGCGTCCCTTTTTAAGCTTCCCTCATCTGAAATTCACGGTCAGTTCTGCCATCATTTGATGCATGGCAAGAGCGGGCCACCCATGGGTTGTCCCGTGAAAAGATCTCTCAGAATGAAAAGCCATCAGGAAACCGAGCTTTACGATGCTCAAAGACAGGTGTGGTATCAGGTATCCTCAGACCCCATTCTGAATGAGGAGGGAAAGATAACACGGGTCGTTCACGGAATCAAAGACATTACCGAGCGCGTGGAAATGGAAGAAAAGGCTCGCCGGCAATGGGTGGAACTGGCCCATGTGACCCGGATCGGCGTCATGGGTGAGTTGACCTCATCCTTGGCCCACGAGATCAACCAGCCGCTCACGGCCATTCAGAGCAACGCCGCGGCGGCCCGGCGGTTTTTATCGGCAAGCGAACCGGATATCGCTGAGGTTCGGCAGATCCTGGATGATATCATTTCAGACAACAAGCGGGCCGGCGGCATCATTATGAAAATCCGCGCTCTTCTGAAAAAGGAACAGGTTTCTTTCGAGATTACGGACGTAAACGACCTGATCGCGAATGTTCTATCGCTTTTGCGCGCCGACACGCTCCTGCCGGAACTGGTGATTACCACCGAATTTTCCACGGGCCTGCCACGTATTTCCGGGGACCGCATACAGCTGCAACAGGTACTCATCAACCTGATTTTGAATGGGACGGGCGCCATGAAGGACGTTTCGTCCTCCCGGCGGAAACTCAATATCAAGACGGCCATTGAGAAAGGTGGAAGCGTCAAAGCATCGGTCACCGATTTTGGGACCGGCATCGAGGAAGGCGCCATGAGACATATTTTCGAGCCGTTCTATACCACCAAACAAGAAGGGCTGGGGATGGGCCTTTCCATCAGCCGAACCATTATCGAGGCACACGGCGGAACCATGGCGGCTTCCAATAATCCGGAAGGGGGCGCCACCTTTTCCTTTACGCTGCCCATGTACCAGGGGGATGCGTCATGACCGATAAAAAGCCTCTTGTTTATGTGGTCGATGACGACCTCTCCGTCAGGAAAGCCCTGGAACGTCTGCTGCGATCGGCTGGTCATGACACCAGGACCTTTGCCTCCCCCCTCGAATTCATGGAATTGAAGCATCCGGATGTGCCGGGATGCCTGGTTCTCGACATCATGATGCCCGAACTAAATGGCCTCGACCTGCAGGATCTTCTGTCGGAAAAGGGCATTTCCATCCCCATCATTTTCATCACGGGTCATGGAACGGTCCCGGACAGCGTCAGGGCACTCAAAGGGGGCGCCATGGATTTTCTTCAGAAACCCCTTGAGGAGCGGACCTTTCTGGATGCGGTATCCCGAGGGATTGAAAACCACCGCCGTCTTCGCCAAGAACAGAAAGAAATGAGTACCCTCCTTTTCCGCTTCGATACCCTGACACCTCGGGAACGTGAGATTTTCGGATTTGTGGCGAGCGGCATGCTGAACAAGCAGATCGCCTACGATCTTGGGATTTCCGAAAAGACCGTCAAGGCCCACCGCGCCAAAGTGATGCAAAAGATGAAAGCCCAATCCTTAGCGGATCTTGTGCGGTTTGGCGAAAAACTCGGTATTCACCCGCCACCGGTCTGATCCCTTTTTCGCCCCTTTCGCTATTGGACCAAAGTCCAATGGAATTCTAGAACGGATTGCAGACAGACAACTGCCCATCTATCAGCAAGCCATCCTGCATGTCCTCGGAGTATAGGATAATACACCCTCCGATCAGTGCCGAGGCCGCAATCATCGCATCGTATACGCTCAATCTGTAGCGTTTTGCCAAGCGACATCCATTGCTGTAGGTATCCAAAGTCAACGGTTCAACCGGACAGAGAGATCGAATCAATAACGAAAATTCGTCCACTTCCGTCCATGACAGATGGCGCTTAAGACGCGCTACATTTGTAAGTTCGTTCAGAACCTGAACGCTGATCAGCCCACCCTCCCGTACAATGCCTTCAGCTCGGTCGGCTTTGTGGGAGTCCGCTGACAATAGATATATCAGGACATTGGTATCAATAAAAGCCTTGGACCCTGACATTTGCGTCATCCCGGTCAAACTTGAAGTCCTCGGGTAGTTTCCCGCGGAATTGCCGTAGCCGTAAAAGGAGGTCTTCCCTGTCGGGTTTTCTCTTTAATTGAAAGACCCGTTCATCTGCAATAATGACTTCGATGTCATCCCCTTCACGAAGCTTCAATGCTTTCACGACCACCGTCGGCAACCGAATGGCAAGGCTGTTACCCCATTTAGACACTTGCATGATGCTCCCTCTAAGATATACGTTTGCATATGTATATCATCAATTCCAATTCGTGTCAATCATCCATTCTTTAAATGAATTGCGGTGCACAGAAAAGATATTGGACTAAGGTCCAATATCTTTTTTTTTTGACTCCATATAGACTTCATTACAATCAGGAGACCGCTCCGAATCGGTTGCTCCTGCAGCCGTCGGTGGTTTCATCGGAAGACCCATGGGGTTGCTATCGGTTTGTGCATGCCGGAACCCCGATGACTTCAATTTAGGGAAGTTTAACCGGATGAAAAAGAGAATTCGAACATGGGTGCAGGTTTTTACAGCCGGCATACCCGCGTTGGTGCCGGCCCTGGCGATCGGATTGAGCACGCCGCAAGGTGCGAGGGCGGATGCGGAAGATGCCAAGAAACTCATGAAGGCCATGTCCGACTACATGGCGGCGCAAAAATCCATTTCGCTCGAATACGATGCGATTCTCGAAATTGTTACAAAGGAACATCAGACAATTGTTTTGATCCGTTGCTCGGGATTTTTTGGAGGGTAGGATGAAAGAAAATCCATTTATAGTCTACGTGGTGGATGATGATGCGTCCATCCGAAAGGCCCTCGAACGGCTCCTGAGCTCGGCGGGCTACCAGATCTTGACCTTCGATTCCGCGGAAGCGCTCCTTGGATCTCCCCTGGACGGGGGCGAAGGCTGTTTGGTTCTGGATATTCGCCTTCCGGGGATGACCGGTTTTGAACTCCATGAAAAACTTTCATCACGGAGCTCAAAATACCCGGTGCTCTTTATGACGGCCCATGACAATCCCCAGTGGCGGGAAAGGGCCAAAGAAGCGGGCGCCGTTGCCTATCTGAAAAAGCCTTTTAATGAAGAGAAACTTTTTGAGGCAATCGGGCGATGCCGTGAAAAAGCCGTGCAAAGGTCGAAAGGCGTATAAAAAAACCAGATGTGGGGTTGAGATAAAGTGATGGTCATCTTTATTTTTGTATTTTTGGGACTCGCTGCTACTCCGGTGCTGGAAAGCCTTTAAACCTATATTTGGGAGACGATGAAAATGAAATTTTATGAACACCAGTATCGGGGAATCTTATCTCTCGCATTTTTTCTCCTTTTCGTTTGTGTGTTATCCGGTTGCGCCATGGTGGGGCCCACTTCCATCAGCATGGGACGGGGAGATTACAATGACGCCATAAACAAAACCCAAGACGAGCAGTTGCTGATGGCCATCGTCAAGGGTCGCTATGGAGATACATTTTCATTGCTCAGCGTAACCGGTGTGGCGGCGAATATTCGTTTCCAGGCCAACGCCGTCGTTCAGGCAGGATTTGGGCCCAATGCCAATTACCTGGGGAATCTCACACCCTTTGGCGCCGGTTTGGCCTATGAAGAGAACCCCACGATCACTTATTCACCCATCCGAGGAGAAGTATATTTCCGGCAGCTGATAACGCCCATTTCCCTGAACATTCTTGTAAGTGCCCTACGTTCCATCACAACCGGAGCCGAGCCGTTTGTTGTGCTGGTGGAGCGGATTAACGGCCTTAGAAATCCCAGTTTTGTTGACTCCTTGACGACACTTTCAGAACTTTCAGATTCACCTTTCATGCGGTTTGTGGAACTGTTCAAGGTGCTGTATAATGCGGGTGTTATTCAACTGGCGGGGGACCCAAAAAAAGAAATTGCTTTCGATATCGTGATCACAGGTTATGCACCGCGATACACGGAAGAAGTTTCAGAATTTCTCACTTTGCTGGAACTTCCTGTGCCAGCGGACGAAAAAAAGGGCATCACGATTCCCGCCTATTTTGCCGTCAAGGTGGGTAGATTAAATGGTATCGCCATCTCAACGCGCTCAACAATGGACTTGATCAACATCATGAGAGCATCCATTGAAATGCCGGAAACACACGTCCGTTCGGGTCTAACGAGAGATTATCCACCTTTGGGCCTGCTGGGGCAAGGCATACGAATCGTTTCTTCTGAAGAGAGACCGCCAAATACATCCCTGGCGGTAGAGTATCGCGGATTCTGGTTCTATATCGCTGAAAACGACCAGAAAACAAAGGCCTTCTACAGGACCCTGCGGGCCTTCTGGTCCATCAACGTAGCCAACGCGGTGGATAAAAGCGATGCACCCGTATTGACCATTCCCGTGGGTCGTTAGAAAGAACTTCGCCAATCAGATTTATATCCATAAGAAAACAGGGCCTGGTTATCATTCCGGCCAGTCGGCCTTTAAGTTTGCCATAAGGAGAAAAGTCCTATGGGAATAAACGATTTCCATGCAACCGTTTGGTGCCAACCATTGGTGTTAAGTCCCGGGATGAAAGGTGATACGATCCGAATGCGATCCATACAATGACATCAGGAGACGCCCTTTGGGCTCTGGATTCGAAACATCCATCACTGGAGTGCTAATTTTCTCATCGGCGTTATCCTGTTGCACATGATCCGGGTTGTTCTCACCGGGGCTTTTGGTTCGGGTCGCAGCCTCAACTGGGTTATCGGTCTGTGTTTACTGCTCTTCGTGCTGGGCGCCAACTTTACGGGCTATCTGCTTCCCTGGGACCAACTGGCCTACTGGGCGGTAACCATTTGCACCAGCATGCTGGGCTATATTCCGCTTTTCGGTTCCTGGCTCCAGGATCTTTTTCGCGGCGGCGCGGCGGTGGGCGCTCCGACCCTGGCGAATTTTTTCGTTCTGCACGTGGCGGTCATACCCGGGTCCGTGATTATTCTACTCCTCTGGCATTTCTGGCTGGTCCGTCGCGCGGGCGGACTGGTAAGGCCGGAAGATGCGATTCCAGACGCCGTATCAAATCGGGTTCCCACCATACCGAACCTGATCGTGCGGGAGGCGGCCGTCGGAATGATCGTGATCGCTTTTGTCATGATCTTATCGATTTTCTTGAATGCTCCCCTGCTGGAACAAGCAAACCCGGGTATCAGCCCCTTGTCGGCCAAGGCCCCCTGGTATTTTCTGGGGTTTCAGGAGCTCCTTTTGCATCTGCATCCGGTCTTTGCCGTGCTCGTCTGGCCCCTGCTTGGCCTTGCCGTCCTGGTGTGGCTGCCGTTCCGGCAGGCGGCCGCGCTACCGCCGGGAATATGGATAGGCTCGGCTTTGAAATCCCGGAAGGAGAGAAACCAGCCCGTAAGCAAGGAAAGCATGGTCACCGCCGGTCCGGTGGAGCGGTTCAAACCGAAGACGGTGACCGCCATTCCAAAGGGCGGATTCTATCTTGCCCGGCTGGAGGACGACAGCTTCCTGCCCCTGTCGTGAACCTGCACCCATCTCGGCTGCACCGTTCCATGGGTCGAGGAGAAAAAGCAGTTCGTATGCCCCTGTCACGGTTCCACCTTCAGTCTGACCGGGGAAGTCGTCACTTCTCCGGCCCCGCGCCCCCTTGACACATTCCCCGTGCGCATCGAGAACGACATCGTCAAGGTGAACATCGCTTCTCCCCGGAAACGGGAACAGTTCGACCCGACACAGGCAACCAGACCGTCATCATGAAGAACAGAGAAGCAACAAAACCCGCCGTGAGCACTCACAACTGGGAATGAATCGCCCTGATCGCATCCATCGTCGTACTCTTGTCGCCGGTGCTCTATCTTCTCAAAGCCGGGACCATGGAAACGGGCCCCATTCCGGATCCCGCGATTTTTACGGGCAGCGAAAGCTGTAAGAAGTGCCACGAAGTAGCTTACGGCAAGTGGCGAGGCTCTCATCATGATCTGGCCATGGATGTGGCCACCGAGACCTCCGTGCTGGGCGATTTCAAGGATGTCCGTTTCACCGATCCCCACAATAGCGTGGTTTCCCGTTTCTACCGCAAGAACGGCAAGTTCTATGTGGAAACCGAGGGGCCGGATGGCCGGCCCGGGGAGTTCGAAATCGCCTACACCTTTGGCGTCTATCCCCTGCAGCAGTATCTGGTGCCCTTTCCCGACGGGCGTCTGCAATGTCTGAACATTGCCTGGAATGTGAAGAAGAAGTCATGGTACCGTTTGCCGCCCTATGATGTGAACGGCCCGGAGGACTGGCTGCACTGGACACGGGGCGCGCAGACCTGGAATGCCATGTGCGCCGAATGCCATTCCACCCATTTGACCAAGGGCTACGATCCGGACCGGGAAGATTATCATACCACCTGGTCCGAAATCGATGTGGGGTGTGAGGCTTGCCACGGCCCCGGGTCAAAGCATATCGAGTGGGCCGACCGGCCGCCACTGGCCAGGTCGCAAACAAACAACTACGCCCTGACCGTTCGTACCGGCAACATCGATACGGCCGACCAGATAAAGTTGTGCGCTCCCTGCCACTCCCGGCGGTTTCAGCTTGGGGACAATCCACACAAGGAAGGAAAACTGCTGGATGTGATGGTTCCGCAGCTTCTGAGCGAAGGACTCTACTATCCGGACGGCCAGATACTGGAAGAAGTTTACGTTTACGGCTCTTTCGTGCAAAGCAAGATGTACCAGCGAGGCGTGCGCTGCAGCGACTGTCACGACGTCCACAGCCTCAAGCTGCACAAGGAAAAAAACGATCTTTGTACCCAATGTCACCGGGCTGAACTGTACGACACGAAAGACCACCATTTTCACAAAAAGATGCACAACGGCAAGCCCAGTGAAGGCTATCTCTGCGTCAAATGCCACATGCCCGGCCGAACCTACATGGGAATCGACTACCGTCCCGATCACAGTCTGCGCGTTCCGCGGCCCGACCTCAGTGAAAAATTGGGCGTTCCCAACGCCTGTTCGGCCAGGGGCTGTCACGATGACAAGCCGGTCTCATGGAATGTGGAGCATTATACGAAATGGTACGGTGAGACCCGCAAACCCCATTACGGTTCGGTCATCGCCGCCGGACGGGCCCGCGTGCCGGAAGCTGAACCGGACCTGATTCGTCTGGCTGAAGATCCGCTGCTGCCGGCCATTGTTCGCGCCACGGCCCTGGAACTACTGCGCTCGTACCCCAGTCCCCAAAGCCATGGGACGCTTGCCAGGGCGTTGGAAGATGATGACGCCCTGCTGCGCTACACGGCGATCCGCAACCTGGAATACTTCGATGCCGACACCCGGCTCAAGCGCATCGCGCCAAAACTCTATGATCCGGTCAAGGCCGTGCGCATGGAAGCAGCCGTGATGTTATCCGGACTGCCGCCCCATAAACTGCGAATGGATGACCGGGAAGCCTTCCACAAGGGATTGGACGAATTCCGCCAGGCCATGCTGTACAACGCGGACTTTGCCCCCCAGCGATTTAACCTGGGCAACCTGGCCGCCAACCTTGGAAAAGACCAGGAAGCGATTAAAGACTACCAAAAGTCCATTGCCATCGATGACCAGTTCTATCCCGCCAAGGTCAATCTGGCCATGCTCTACAACCGTCAGGGCAATAACAGTGAGGCTGAAGGGCTGCTTCGGGAGGTGGTGAAGCAGAATCCGGAACTCTACGCAATCGCCTACTCCCTGGGGCTGCTGTTGGCGGAGATGAAAAAGTACAAAGACGCCGAGATCCTTCTTGCAAAAGCGGCCGCTGGCATGCCCAAATATGGCCGTGTCCATTACAACCATGGCCAACTCCTGCTGATTTTGGGTCAACCCCAAAAAGCGCAAGATGCACTAGAAACCGCACTGGCCCTTGAACCGCAAAACCAGGACTTCTTCGTTGCGCTGGCAGACTTTTATCTCAGGAGCCGGCAGCCGGATCGGGCCAGATCCCTGGCCGAAAATACCATCCGCCGGTTTCCGGACCACAGGGCCGCAAAAGAAGTATTGAAGTATATGGGCAATTAAGGGATAGATTTTGAGTTTGCACCATAGCCCAGAACATTACGTCAGCCTTTAGAGCCATGCGAAAAAGCGACAGTTTTGGACGTTAAGTGTTGGGTATAGCGTTGGATATAAAAAAAGGCTCATAGAGTCGATATCTATAAACCTTTGTAATTACCGGCTCTCCCTGGTGAACTCAGTTCGACACCACTTTCTATTCCCACCGAAAGAAACAATAGCCACCATTCTGATAGCCAAGAACGAATTGGAAGAAGGTTTTCTAAGGTGGTAAGATGTCGTAATGAAAGTTTAGCATTGTCTTGAAGAAAACCCAAAAAAATCAGCCAAAGGCCTGCTTGACATACCTGAAATATTTCCAAGTCTTTTTTCTTGAATTTTGCATTCATCATGGCAACATGTTCAGAGTTCCGAATGACGAAATCACAAGCCTAACCCGGCTGTGCCTGGCTGGTGATTAATATCCGTAATCTCTTCGAGAATCTCGAAAATCGTTTCCGAAACTGGCCTCTCGAATCTACTAGAATATTCCTTTTTTCAGGGGCTTGATCTCTCTCCGGAATTTTTGATTTCAGTTTGCATCCGTATTTGAGATGTGATAAATTGCCTAGAATTGAATGAGAAATGGTCTAGAACAAAATCTATCAAGCATATCAGAAGCGCATTAGGATGCTGACACACTAACAGTGTCCGAGGGTAATCTCCAGGATCAAACTATCTCAGTATCATGGGGTGAATCATGAAATTTAAGCGAATACGGTCTTGTATCTTCTTCCTTCTTATATCCTTTCTCGTCGTTTGTTTTGGGTTTTCAGATTCCCATGTGAATGCGCTTGAAACCCAGGCAGACATCGTCATAACCCATGTGGATGTGGTCGACGTGGCGAACAGGACGGTCGCATACGATCAGGAAGTTGTGATTCGAGGGGACCGCATTACCGCCATAAGGTCTCAAGGGGGAAACCGGACAAGCGCAGCAACCCATATCGACGGTTCTCAGTTCCTTGCAGTACCGGGCTTTGTCAATACACATACCCATCTTTGGCAACACGTGGCAAAGGGGTTCTATCCCAGCAGCATCCTTCAAGACTGGATCAAAATTTACCGCTTTGCCCATTACTTTACCGCACAGGAGCTTCATGATGTAACACTTGCCGCAGCCTGCCAGGCTCTGTTGTCGGGTATCACAACCGTTTCAGACTTCACTTCAGTCAATTTCAGCGACTTTGCCGTGCGGGAAACCATCGATGCCATGATTGAAGCGGGATTGTACGGCAATGTCGTCTGGTGGCAACCAGCGGCGTGCATTCCAAGTGACGTGGAAAGAAGCGAGATCAACAGAATGCGGAACATCTACTCCCGATTGGGCGTTGATCTTTGGATGGGCCACGGTGGCTTCTCATTCTATCCCATACCCTCCGTGTATGACGGCATTTTGACGGCCAAAGCCCTGAACATGCGCATGACAGAACATACGCTTGAAAACGTTCAGGAAAAAAGGGATATGTTTCAGAACGTATACACCTACCTCGCGGATTATGGGTCCCAACTGTCCCCACGGGATTATGATCAATTGGTCCATCTTCTGGACCTTGGGTTGCCGAGTGATGTGGACGATATCGAATACATGCGGGTGCTGGCGCAATACCTGCTTCAATACCCTAGAATCTTGAATAAATTGACGGCGGAGGAACTGGCGTTGCTGCGCTGTCTTTCCGACCCTGTTTCCATAACACCCATACCGTTTCTTGACTATTTGGATGCCTTAACGAATTTCGTCAGCATCCACAGTGTATGGGTCAACGATCTTGATATGGGCCTATACAAAGAGAATCAGGTCTATGTGTCGCACAATCCCCAATCGAATCTTTTTCTTTCTGACGGCATTGCGCCTGTTTATGAGTATCAACGCCGTGACATTCTGGTTACGCTCGGTACGGATGGGGCGGCCAGTAATGACGGAATTGATTTCTTTACTGCCATGCGAGCCTGCTGGAACCTGCAGAAGATCATGTATTTGAATCCGGATCTGATTGGGGACTTCGATGCGTGGAGTACGCTCCGCATTGCAACCATAAATGGGGCCAGAGCTCTCGGGAAAGAAGATCGAATCGGATCGCTGGAGGTCGGCAAGGAGGCCGATATTGTTCTGATGTCAAAAGAAAGGCTGGGCCTTTCGCCTATTGTACAAGACGTCAACATCATACCGTTGCTCATCTACAGTGCCGGGGTCCGTGACGTTGACACCGTTATATCAGATGGCCGGATCGTCGTTTCATCCGGTGACCTGGCTACGCAAAGCGAGGCCTACCTGTCTTTGCGACTGACGGAAATCAGCAATGCCGTTTATGATCGAATCGAGACGGGAAAGGTGTGGAATGAACACCATATGATTAAGGATGGTGATTTTACTGACTATTGGTATCGGTATCGTTCCGTGCGGCTAAAAGACCAGATAAGCATCGTTGTGACGAATTCCCTTTCAAGGTCCATGAAGGTTCAGATTGTCATGACGGGTACCACATTTGGTGGAACCATCCCCGCGTTGCTGGCGGAGGCGGCCAACGAGAGGTTTCCCAGTGAGAACCCCCCTAAATACTGGCAGGGCGAATATACCATCAATCCAGGAGGGTCTGTTTCATTCGAAAAAAAACACGATTCATTAAACTATTCAATCAAGACACCTACCGGAACTCAGTCCAGAGAAGGCGTGAATGCTGAACAGCTGCTGATATTGGTGACCCCTTTGAACAAACTACCTCCCCACAGGTGAGGTCGGCGTTTTATAAATTTTCAGAGGCATAAACGAAAGGATACGAAGTTAAGAACTTACATTCCGCAGCATTGAAGCATGATTTTCTGAATCACGTTGAATCAAGACTCCGAGGTAGCAAAACTGGAATTTTGAAAATCCACCATTGATCTCTGATTGTGGTATAAGCTGAAATGGCAACCCCCAATAATCGGAGTACGGTTTTATGTAGCTTCGTAACACCTTTCAATATTGTATGAACGGTTCGGCCCTTTTCTTTAACCAAGCTGAGATGAACATTTTCGAAAAAAATATTGAGGTTATTCCAGGTGGGCCTTTTGGTATTCATGCCGTTGGGCAATATGGGCAGTTTTTCAATTTGTTCCTCTGCCATATTTTTCCGGATATTGCGCTCCATAAGGCTGACAATCATTAGGGCAATGAAGTAAAGAAAAGTCATAGCTTCAATTCGTCTTGGTTTTTTGAGGAAAACAGGGGCAATGTCGAGAATTGACTTGGCTGTATACATTCTTTTTTCATGGAGTTTGTTTTTAGAAACTCGGAAAACTTTTTGACATCAGAGCGATTTTGGGGAACGATTGTAATAAATATTCCACCGTGTTCATGAATATGGTCCAGATTTTTCTGAGAACAGATTTTGCAGTCGGCAATATAGATAAAATCTGATTCTCCCAGAAATTCTCGAAGAGCATTCCAATTTGGAATGTGGGTTGTATCATCTGTGCGGTTTCCATCAAATAATTCAAATGATAAGGGAACATTTCCATCAACGGTGATATTTAGGCCGAAAACGATTTGTTTGCAGTCAGGTCGATGATCTTTGTTGAAGCCGTGCTTAAGCTTAACGGCTTTGGACTCTTCGTTTTCATATTGGCCATAAAAAGTAATGGATGTGCTGTCATTATGAATTTGCATTTTTTCGAGTAGATACAAAAACAAACCCGGCTGGTATTACCCCTCAGAAACCCGATGGGCGGACATGATTACCAATGCCGATTCCCTCCCGCAGGCTTTCGCGTTGAGCGTGAATGGCCCTGCCGCTTCCCGGAATGATGACAGCCAGCCGCCACCGCCCACCCTTCAAGGCAAAGCCGGCAATTCCGCCTGGTTTATCAGGCAGGAGTACCCACACACCCGAATGGCCACTTGTCAATCCGTTGATTTTTTCAAAGACAAAAGCGGCGTGCCGCGCCCCATTATCGCCACCGGTATGCTTGGCGGCCGCATCGACGATCATAACCTGGTAGTAGACCGACTTTACGGTCTTAGCGCCCACGGCCGCTGGGGCGCCGAACACGCGCCTACGACACTGAAAGTCGGTGCGCGATATGCGGTAGATAATAATGCCTATGTTTACGGAGTTGTGGCGGGATTGACCAATGGAACCATTGAGGAGTGGTTGAACAGCAGAAACCGTCCGGGCGTCAGTCCCTGGGCAACCCTGCACCTCGAGTCCGTGAACACGGAGCGCGTCCCGGTGATGTCCATGAAAGGTCTTTCGGGGTATTCCGGTATTGATTCCGATTCAATTAACGGAAAAGAAGAAATGGCGCGTATCGGTGACGGATTCAGCTGCTGCTCTCTCTGGTCTCAGTTCAATTCCGATGGGACCTTACGGGCCGCCGTGGTGGGGCACCTCAATGGTGAGGTATTGTGTTTGTCCACCAAAAACAAACGTTTTTTCCAACTGCACCCACCTTATCCATGGGTGCCTCAACCGTTTTTAATTTACGACATGAACGTTGAAGCAGTTGAATGAACATGGCGAATTCTACCATGGGGGAGGGGAACCATAGACAACTTTTATTTGCCGTGGCAGGGAAAATGGCTGCCCCTTACGGGGTGGCCATTTTTTTGGGATGACACAATTTCAGGGCAGTGGCAGGTTAGATGGGCATACCCGCTTTTACTCATTGCATGTTGGGGTATAGCATTGGGGCATGAAAAAAAAGCTCATAGAATCGATATCTATAAACCTTTGTAATTACCGGCTCCCCCTGGTGAACTCAGTTCGACACCACTTTCTATTCCCACCGAAAGAAACAATAGCCACCATTCTGATAGCCAAGAACGAATTGGAAGAAGGTTTTCTAAGGTGGTAAGATGTCGTAATGAAAGTTTAGCATTGTCTTGAAGAAAACCCAAAAAAATCAGCCGAAGGCCTGCTTGACATACCTGAAATATTTCCAAGTCTTTTTTCTTGAATTTTGCATTCATCATGGCAACATGTTCAGAGTTCCGAATGACGAAATCACAAGCCTAACCCGGCTGTGCCTGGCTGGTGATTAATAGCAGCTATATCAGATTCGCCAAGGTCAATGTACGTTGGAGATATACCCACCTGATGTCATCCAAAAAGCGCCCAGTTCCATGCATCTACCGAGCCTCAGTCCACCACCCTACCAATGAGGATATCACAACAATTCGGCTGCGAGAAATCGGTTGAGATATCATTCTAATCGAAGGAGCGGAGTTGACCTGTTGAGACACTTAAAGCCCTTTATTCCATCCCATGGCTGAAAATTATTCGACCAATATGAAAACTGGAGGGGAGGTGGTGACCCCGTGCCAGAAGCCACCTGACGATTTTATTTAATTGGCGACAGGACAACCCTGCCGTCAAAAGGACCGTGTAATCCGTAATCGTCCCTCCCCATATCTTTTTTGTCTGCTACCAAGAGACAAATCATATTGCTACTGCTGCATTGTGACATTAGATCCATTTTCCGCATGAAAACCAGGTTCAACATTTATCTTCGGAGCTTTGAATGTAACGGTAGCATCTTTCGGAATATTAACTCCAGCACCAATTGTAATCGATACAGTTCCAATGCACTCACAATTCCCATTCGGAGGGAATGTTTTATTTGTCAGATTGACCTCACCACCAGAGCAATTAGGGCAGGTTGAAAAACTAACATCGTTCCCATATCCGGTCCCAACACTATTTGTTGCATAAGCTCTCACATGATAAGAAGTCTCAGAATTCAATCCTGTTAGATTGCTTGTGAAGCTTCCGGTTCCAGATCCATTGGATGTGCAGCTACCGCCTGTTGTCGGATTTGCTGAAGTACTCCAACAGACACCTCTTGAGGTTACAGATGCGCTTCCGGCGGATGAAACATTTCCACCACTGACCACACTATTATTGGAAATTGAAGAGACAGCGGTTGTCGTTACTGTTGGGACTGCGGGAGGAATATATTCATAAGCGCCCATATCGAAACCGCTACCTTGCGGTCTTGAGGTTCCAACGATATCGGTATCTGGCGCACCCGATGAAGTGCCAGTGTTTATGCAGGGAGAATTCGCAGACAAGCGGTAATCGCCGTTTCCCACAAATGATGGATCTTCGTCTATGTTTCCATCACCACCCCCTGAATAACCTGCGATATCGGAGTATTTCACAGAGGCAAAAGAGTCAATCTCACTGGTATTAGGCGTATTCCCCCAAACAATTGTGTTTTTTATAACCCCGGATGCGAACAAGGATAAACCTCCAAAGTTATATGCGGTATTTCCACTAATTGTGCAATTTATGATTGTTGGGGAGGAGGAGGAGGAGTAGGAGTAGATGCCACCACCAGAGATGTAGAGATCATCATGACCGTTCCCAGTGATTAAACAGTTTTCAATCCAGGGTGAGGAGGAGTTGGTGCAGTATATGCCATTACTTCCGTTTCCACTGATCGTACAACCGCTAATCGTTGAGTTGGAGGAGGAGGGGCCGGATTGTATGCCATGACCACTGTTTCCACTGATCGTACAACCGCTAATCATTGAGGAGCAGGCCCAGATGCCATCATCAGCGTTCCCACTGATCGTACAACCGCTAATCGTTGAGTCGTAGGCCCAGATGCCATTACTTCCGTTTCCACTAATCGTACAACCAGTAATCGTTGGGGAGGAGGAGGCGTGTATGCCATTACTTCCGTTTCCACTAATCGTACAACCAGTAATCGTTGGGGAGGAGGAGGAGGAGTAAATGCAATTGATGCCATAACCACTATTTCCACTGATCGTACAACCAGTAATCGTTGGGGAGGAGGAGACGGTGATAGCGCCCGAATCCGGGACATTAGAATTTTTCACAGTAAATCCCTTGAGAACTGATGTTTGAGTTTCACCAGTATGAAAATAAAAACCTCTCACGCTGTAATCTTCACAATCAATAACACAATTCTCAGCCCCATTCTCTGACTGAACTGTGATCGCCTTCCCTTTGAAATCAATATCCCGATTACCCTCCCCTGTATACGTCCCATCAGCCACCAGGACCGTATCTCCAGCCACCGCCGCATCAATCCCAGCCTGTATTGTTAGCTGATCGGCAGGAACATGAATTGTGGCTGCCATCACCATACAAGGAAGCAGAAAAAGTACCATCACAGAGACAGAAAAAAGTCTTTTTGCAATATCTCTATAAATTTTGGTCATGGGTAATACCCCGTATTTCTACTGAAAAAATACTCATCAAAATAGACTGAAACAAATTTCTTGAAACATGTCAAGGTGAAAGGACTCTGAAGAACCATGAGTGAATCGTTAGAATACCATAGGTTTTCACCATATTGTTTTTGCACTTTTCTAGGAATTCCGGATGGATAGCATGTGGGATCGCAGCCGAATCCTTTTTCCTCTTATCCTTATTTTTTCACGAATTTTGTTTCTGTAAAACTCAGTAGTCCCCATTTTTATGTTCAAGGCTTCTGATATCTCTCGGGTTGATCTTCCATCCCTTACGAGATTAGCCACCTGAATTTCATTTGGGGTCAGGGTTATATATTAGGGGAAAAAAGCATGTGATATCATCAAATCCGGGGATTGGGTAAAACCTGTGATATATTGAGAGTAGTCCATGCGAATGCTTTTTGTCAAATCCATCGAAATTTTGGCAAGTAACACATTTTTTTGAAACGAAATGATTGTTATATATCTTGACATAATCTGTATGCCTCAGCGTGTCAAAAGTACTTGTGATATATTTGGTAAGGTTGGATTTGACTGGTC
Source organism: Desulfatiglandales bacterium (assembly GCA_963664475.2). Classification (GTDB taxonomy): domain Bacteria; phylum Desulfobacterota; class DSM-4660; order Desulfatiglandales; family Desulfatiglandaceae; genus NaphS2. The sequence goes on along the minus strand of CAXXXE010000007.1, from coordinate 608,154 downwards.
GTGTTTGGGACCTAAAAAGTGGTTTCACGATATATGGGTTTTCAAAAAAAACACAAAATATCAGTACACTCGAAAACCAGTTTTCACTGGGTTAATTTTTGTCTTGCATGAAGGCGGTTCCAGAATGATATATGTAGATCGTTAGGTGGATGGTTTAAGGAAACCATGTCCATGGAAACAAACACCGAATCGACGGATCCCAGGCTTCCATCCCACAAAAAAAAATCCTTAGATTCAGTGCAATCTGTGGTGCTGTTTATGGATTCATTTCCCGCGACAACGGGAAGATTGCGGCGTGTTTCGGGAGGGGACGGGATTCAAGAGATAGATTTTGAGTTTGCACCATAGCCCAGAACATTACGTCAGCCTTTAGAGCCATGCGAAAAGCGACAGTTTTGGACGTTAAGTGTTGGGTATAGCGTTGGATATAAAAAAAGGCTCATAGAGTCGATATCTATAAACCTTTGTAATTACTGGCTCCCCGGGACGGACTCGAACCGCCGACAAGGTGGTTAACAGCCACCTGCTCTACCAGCTGAGCTACCGGGGAATAATATCCACTCATGAACGGAAATGACCTTGTACCAGAAATTCTTTCGGGGGTCAACAATTTTTTCAAACATTTTTTCATCCGTCTATTCGGCTTGACACCCATGCCCATACCTTTTATTTTGTCAAGCATGAGATTTTCCAGTGAGCCTCTTGAAATGCCCGCCCATTTTCATCGAACGTCGGTAACTTCCCGACTTCCGTTGAGGACGTCGTTCGTGGAATTTTTTGGTTCACCAATCTATTTGGTTCAGGAATTTTAAGGATTGTTTTATGAAACAGATTATCTTAGGTACAGCCGGCCATATTGACCACGGAAAAACATCACTCATCAGAGCGCTGACGGGAATTGATACCGACCGTTTGAAAGAAGAAAAGGAACGCGGCATTACCATTGAACTGGGGTTTGCCCATCTGGCGTTGCCGGACGGAAGGCTGCTGGGGATTGTGGATGTGCCGGGACATGAAAAATTTGTCAAGAATATGGTAGCCGGGGCAACGGGGATTGACCTGGTGGCGCTGGTCATTGCGGCGGATGAAGGCGTCATGCCCCAGACCCGGGAGCATCTGGAGATCTGCTCGCTTTTAAATATTCAACATGGTCTGGTGGTTTTGACCAAGGTGGATATGGTGGACCAGGATTGGCTGGAACTGGTGCGGGAAGATGTCTCCGAATATCTGTCGCACACTTTTCTGGCGGATGCGCCCATGGCGGAAGTTTCCTCCGTAACGCGGGATGGCATTCCGGAACTCATTAACCTCATCAGCCGGATGACCGAGAAAATTCCGGAACGTGATACGGGGCATCTTTTTCGCCTCCCCATTGATCGCGTGTTTACCATGAAGGGGTTCGGCACCGTCATTACGGGGACCAGCGCATCGGGAAAAATCAGGACGGGAGATGAGGCGACCATTTATCCTCAGGGGATTTCATCGAAAATCAGGGGAATTCATGTTCACAATAAGGCAATGGAAGAGGTACACGCCGGCCTGAGGACGGCCATCAATTTACAGGGAATTGAAAAAATGGCGTTGCAGCGGGGGAATGTCCTGGCCACAAAAGACGGCCTTCGGTCCACCTATATGCTGGATGTGGTATTGGATCTGCTTCCCAGCGCCCCCCGCAAATTCAAAAACAGGGCAAAAGTGCGGTTCCATGCGGGCACGGCAGAGATCATCTCCACATTGGTGCTGCTGGATCGGGATGAACTCAACCCCGGTGACACCTGTTTTGCCCAGATCAGGCTGGATGCTCCCACGGCAGTGCTGAGGGGCGACCGTTATGTCCTCAGAAGTTACTCGCCGGTTCGCACCATCGGGGGCGGTCAGATTTTAAATCCCCTGCCCGGAAAGAAAAAGAGGTTTCAAGAAAGGGTCCTCACTGAATTAACGCAGCTTCATAAGGGGGAAGAGAACGAAACCATCGAACTGTTTGTGTCGCTGGGACGCTTTAAGGGCGTCGGGGAGGAAGAACTTTCTTTTCTGGTGAACATGAGCCGGAAAAAGCTGACGGACCAGCTGAACGCCCTGAAGGCGAAAAAAAGAATCATTCGGTTTGATAAAGAACGGGGCATCATGATTCATGCGGATTTCATGGAAAAAGCGAGAGTCGAACTGCTGGAAACCCTTGCAGCCTACCACAAATCCTTTCCACTGAAGCAGGGCCTGGTCAAAGAGGAACTTCGTTCCAGAATGGTCGGCGCCAAAAACCCCAAGCTTTTTAACCACCTCATTCATCAGTTGGAACGAGAAGAAGTACTGGTCCAGGAAAAAGAAGTGGTTCGGTTGAAAGACCACCAGGTCACCCTGGCCCAGGACCAGAAGGATGCCCGGCGGGAACTGGAAGACATCTATGCCAGGGGGGGGCTTCAGCCCCCCTATTTCAAGGAACTCAAATCAAACTTTCAGGGAAATACGGCATTGGAGGTCCTGGGGGTCATGGTTAAAGACGGCATTTTGCTGAAAGTCAAGGAAGACCTCTATTTTCACAAAAGCGCGGTAGAAGCCCTTGAAGAAAAACTGGTGGACTTTTTGAGGTCCCATGGCGAAATCACGACCCCGCAGTTCAAGGAAATGACCGGCGCCTCCAGGAAATATACCATCCCCCTGATCGAATATTTCGATGGGTCCCAGGTAACGGTTCGGGTCGGCGACAGTCGGGTTTTGAGGAAAAGGTAGTCGGAGGATCATTTTTTTGGAACGATTGAAGGAAGATTTGATTGCCGCTCTGGATCTCGGCCCCAAAGAGCATCTGGCGGTTGTGGGCGGAGGCGGAAAAACGACCCTTTGTTTTGCACTGGCCACGGCGTTGAGAGAGGCGGGGGCAAGGGTGGTCTCGACCACCACCACCAAGGTCTGGCGGGAGGAAGCCCATGCCTTTCCCCGCCTTGTACTTTGTCCGACCGACGGTTTGGGTCTGGAAGCCGTAAAAAAAGGACTCGATGAGGCGGGCAGTGTATTTGTGGGACGGAAATACCTTGAAAACGGAAAGATAGAAGGGATCCCTTCAACCATGGCCGATGATCTGTTCGGGAAACCCTGGGTGGAATACGTGATTATCGAGGCGGACGGCGCCGCGGGTCGCCCCGTTAAAGCGCCAGCGGCCCATGAACCGGTGATCCCCGAATCCGTAACGGGCGTGATTGCGGTGATGGGCCTGGGCGCCCTTGGCAAACCCCTGGGGCCTGACATTGTTTTCAGACCGGGATTGTTCAAAGAACTGACCAGGCTTGAAGATGGGGATATCCTTGATCCCGAAGGACTGGCCAGAGCCTTTGACGGACAGGCGGGCCTCTTCAAAAATGCGCCGGTTTCGGCACGGCGAATCGTTGTTTTGAACCCGGTTGACATCCTCCCTGAGGATGGGGCGGCGCGCAATCTGGCGCAACGCCTGATGGAGATGCATCCATCCATAGACCGGGTCATCATGGCTTCCATTTTAAAAAAGGAATTCATTACGATTCGCTCGCAAAAGAATTGAGGATGAATTTTAAATTCCGCAAGGAGACAATCAATGGAAAACAACTACCAGACATGGCTCTGGGAAAAGTTGGGCGAAAAATGTGTTAAAAATCTCAAAAAGCATGGTTTTGACGCCCACTTCGTTTCCACGCCCGAAGATGCGAAAACCCTGATTCTGAATATGGTTTCAGATTTTGACACCTTTGGTTTCGGCGGGTCGGATACGACCCGTGCCCTGGGGCTCACCGACGCCCTCAAGGGGCAGGGAAAAACCATATATGATCACTGGCAAACCGATCTTCCCCGAGAGGAAGATCTGGAACTTCGGCTTTTACAGGGGCGGTGCGATTGCTTTTTCTGCAGCGCCAATGCCATCTCCGCCACGGGTGAGATTGTCAATGTGGATGGCGTGGGCAACCGTACCAATGCCATGAGTTTCGGCCCCCGAAAAGTGGTGGTGGCGGCGGGCATGAACAAGGTAACCCATGATCTTGAATCGGCCCTGAACCGTGTCAGGGAGGTGGCGGGTCCCATGCGGGCCAAAAGCCTCAATATGGATACCCCCTGCGCGGAGACGGGTGTTTGCAACGATTGCAATTCTCCTCAGCGCATCTGTCGCATTACCGCTATCTTTCACCGAAAACCCATGATGACCGACATGTCGGTGGTTCTGGTGAACCAGGCAATGGGGTTCTGAGGCGGCAAACCGCGGTTTTAACGGCAAACCGCAGTTTTAAGTTTTAAGTTTTAGGTTTTAAGTCTTCCTAACAATGATTTTCTTGTTTTTTTATAACAACGTTTCATGGAATAAGGCACTAATGAAAAAGCATACTCACAAATTTGTGGAAGAATATGAGGGCCTCGTGGGCTTCGGACTTGACAGGGAGGGAGATGAACATACTATCACCTATTATCTCCAAAAATTTTCAGATGATGCGCACATGGCCTTGATGCGGGAACGCATGAGTGAAGAAGACCTGGAAAAGTTGTTTGACCTGCTGACGTATCTGTTGAAACGCTACCTCAGTGAAGAGGAGTACCATCAGCATTTCCTGAAGGATGAGCATCACCACGGATAGGGAAGGATTGGGACGCAGGTAAAGGCCACAAACACCACCATCGCAAAAGAAAGACCCATAACGGCTCTACATTTTTTGAGCATCCTTAGGCCTCCCGTGAAGTGAATCATTACTTGAAAGGGAATACTTTCGTGTATTCCCTCTCAGGAATTGCCCTTACGAAGCGCCCATGTGCAAAGCATTGAGCCTTTCTTGAAATCGATTTGCCATATCCGTCAGATAATCGCGCCAGGCACTGCTTGCCCCGAGGTTGGGAACAACCGCAGATCCGGATACGCCCCATTCCTTCAAGGCTTGAATCCGGGCGATTGTCCTTTTGTCGCGCTCTTGCTTTTGCTGTCCTTGAAATTCAAGAATCAAACTCATAATCGGTTTGATGTCGCATCCCGGAAGGTTTTCCAGTACCTCAAAAAGGGGACCATTGTCCCCTTCCGTAGTTATGGCACCGAGGCATTCCGCCAGCAGCGCTTTTTCCGCAACAGCCTTTCGATCCTGATCAAAGGATGCCATTTCGGTTTTGAGTTGATCGATTGAAAAAATTTTGTCCAGGTATTTCTGGAAAAATCCTTTGACCTGCCCTTCCACTTCTTTTTCTAAAAATCCTCTTTTGTCCTCATCGGTCACGGTGAGGGTTTTGGCCTTTTCCATGATGATATCGAGTGTGCTTCTGATTTCCGCCATTGTGGTTTATCTCCCTGAATGTCATAAATGTTCCGGGGTGTACATGCGCCGGGTCATTTGTTCAGACTGAGTTGTTCCATCACCAGATTGTGCAGTCGGGGTCTGAAAGCCCTGATGGCTGTATTTTGTCTGGATGGATGGATGCGATTGGTCAATAAGATGACCACCACATCATGATGAAGGTCCATCCACAGGGAAGTTCCCGTGAATCCCAGATGTCCTACGGAGCCGGGTGAAAAATGGTTTCCCGCACTTGAATTGAGGGGGGAAGGGGTGTCCCACCCCAGCGCCCAGGTGCTGCCCGCCACAAGCTGTTGCTTTTCAAAAAAGGCCCTGACCGTCGTCGGTTGAAAGTAATCCTTGCGCACCCCATGAAAATGTTTCCTGAGGAGATCGGCCAGAGCATAAACCCCTTCCGCCGTACCAAAAAGGCCTGCGTGCCCTGAATATCCCCCCAGTGCCCAGGCGTTTTCGTCGTGCACCTCCCCTTGAAGGATTCGCTTGCGCCAGGGGCAGTTTTCCGTTGCGGCAAATCGGGTTGCAATGCACTGGGGGGGAATGCCACCCAAAAAAAGCGCTTTTTCCAGGGAAAGCGGCCTCAAAAAATAATGATCGAGGAATTGGGGAAGGGTGTTTCCCGTGAGTTCCTCCACCACCCACTCAAGAATCATGAACCCCAGATCGCTGTAAACAGTTTTTTCTCCGGGTACGGACTTGAGGGGCATTTTTAATAATTGTTCTCTGAGCAGGACTTTTCTCATCCGGCGCTTTTGGTCTGCAAGCTCAAGATAAAAAGGTTCCCAGCTTGATAAACCGGCGCAATGGGCCAGCAGGAATCGAAGGGTGATGACCGCCTTGTCCGGGGGAACGGGTTTTCGCAACAGGTCACCAAGGGGTTGATCCGGATGAACCTTCCCCTGGTCCACCAGTTTCATGATGGCCAGGGTGGTAGCCAGGGGTTTGGTCAGGGAGGCCAGGTCAAAGGGGGTATCCTTTTCCATGGGAAACGGCTCTGGAAGCAGTGTCCGATTTCCGGCGCTTTCAAAAAACACCCTATGACCTTTTTGGGCCGCCAGCAGAACAGCGCCGGGATAGACCCCTTCCTCAACCCCATTTTTCAGGAAGGTTCGAATAGCCTCGTTGCTTTCCCGCTTGATTCCCATTGACCCCTGTTTCCATAACCTTGGGTAGTGTTGATGTCGGCTGGACCTGAGGCAACGGCTACCATAATTTTTTAAAAGAGTAAACCGGTATCCGATTCATCGGCGCCCTTTTTGGTTGCGGCCATGCTTCATAGGCGCTATATTGCCCGCCTGAAAATATTTATTTTCCATATTCTTCCTTGAGGAGGTCCAATGAAATTTTTTATCCTGCCATTGGCGTTTATTTCGATGTCTGTATGTTTATTGTTTTCAGGTTGCAAAACGCTGCATTTTCCAACGGGCAAGGGGTATACCGAACTTTGCCGGACCTATGTGGGGGCTGAAAGCAGCAGGCTCGTGGACTCCTGGGGACCTCCCGGAAGGACCTTTAATGCCCCCGGCGACAAAAAGGTTTTTGTGTATGTGGAAACAAAAAATGAATATGCCATGAACCCTCTGGCCCATTCCGCGTTAATTGAATATCCACCCAATATTGACAGTCGAAAATCAGGCCCCGGGGAAGTAACGGCGACCGTTGTGGGCCAGTCGGTTCCCGCCATGGATTATTGCATCACCTATTTTGATGTGGATCGGGAAAACAAGGTGGAGAAGGCCTACTGGAAGGGGGACTGTAAATCATTGGACAAGACTCAAACCGAATAGCAAACGGGGTATTTGAATGACGGTAGCGGTTTGGGTAACCGATGCAACAGCGGTGACGGCGCTCGGTCGAAACCTCGATGAACTATGGCGGCAGCTTTTGGCGGGCCGCTCGGCCATCAGGCCGGTTGAGCGATTTTCGGTGGAAGGATACCAAAGCAGTTTCGCCGCCTGCATTAAAGACCTGGATGGGTCCAAAGCACCATCCATGATTCATGATCTTCTGGGTCGTTTGTTCAAGGAAATGACGCCGGTCCCACCTGATGCCCATCTTTACACCGCTACAACCAAGGCCGGGATTGACAACCTGGAGCGTACACAACGGGGAGAGGCTGCAGATCCTTCGGATATTCTTGCGGTTTCCATTACCAAACGGATAGCCCGACATCTGGGGTTAACCCACGGGGGCGCCAACATTTCAGCGGCTTGCGCCTCCTCCGCCATTGCCGTGGCGAAAGGGGCCGCGTTGATTGCCGCTGGTCGGGCGGAATGCGTGCTGGTATGTTGCGTGGACCTGGTCTCGGAATTTGTTTTTTCCGGGTTTTCGGCTCTTGGCGCCCTGTCGCCTGTCCCCTGTATGCCCTTTGACGGCGATCGAAGTGGGCTAACCCTGGGGGAAGGCGCTGCATCCGTGCTGCTCATGGGGGCGGATCGGGCCAAAAAAGAAGGGCGGCGCCATCGGGGAACAATCCTGGGGTGGGGAGTGGCTGGCGACGCCTTCCATGTAACCGCACCCGCGCCGGATGGGTGCGGATTAACAGCGGCGGTGGGACGAGCGCTTAAGCGGGCTGGGTTGGAACAGGCGGCGATTTCCGCTGTCTGCGCCCACGGAACGGGAACCGTTTACAACGATCAAATGGAATTGACGGCATTTGACCGGATTTTTGGAAACCGAAGATTGCCGATTTATGCCATTAAAGGCGCCATCGGGCATACCATGGGGGCCGCGGGCGGCATCGAAGCGGCCCTGGGCCTGATGGCCCTGTCCGAAGGCATTGTCCCCCCTACTGTGGGCTTTTCCAAAGGAGCCGAGAATACGGTGGGAAGGATCTCTTCCAGGCCTGGGGCCATGCACGGAAATTACCTGCTGTCTACCAATTCCGGTTTTGGGGGAATCAATGCCGCCCTGATTCTGGAGAAAGGCCGGGAGTAAAAGATGCCGTTCATTACCGGGGTCGGCTGGATTTCAGTTGAAAGCGTGGGGCAAGGCCGGAAAGAGGCCCATTGCCATATGCTCCCGGGAAAATTGCCGTCCATGTCTCGCAAGGCTGTTTTTAATTCCCCCTATCCCCGTTTCGGCAGGATGGATGAATTTTCAAGGCTGGGCGTTTCGGCCATCGGTTTGGCCTTGGAAGACGCGGGCATGGATGAATGGACGGCCAAAAGAGAGGTGGGGATTGTCGTCTCTACCGTGTATGGGTGCCTTCATACGGACATGGCCTATTTTGACACGACCCGGTTGGAAAACGGCGCGTTTGCCGGCCCGGCGCTGTTTTCGTATACCTTGCCCAACTGTTTTCTCGGGGAAGCGGCCGCCCGTTTCGGACTGACCGGACCCGGTTATGTGATCAATGAACAGGATGATGCCGGTCTTTCAAGCGTGCATGCCGCATTGGAGGATATGGATTGCAACGACCTTGAAAGCGCGTTGGCGGGAGTCTGCGATCTGGGGTGCCCTTCAAAATTTCCCATTGACGCAAACATCATTCCGGGCGCCGCGTTTGTGGTGGTTCAAAATAACCCGGGCCTTTCCCTCAAACCCTATGGGTCTCTTCGTCTTAACAAAGCGCAACAGATCGTTTTTAACGAAAGAAAGGTATCCAGTTTCATGGAATTACTGCAGTTTTGCACCACTGCAATGCACCAACGCGACCCAAATGGGCAACCTCGAAAATAGGTAACCGTTTACGGTTGCCGGTTTACAGTTGCCGGTTCACGGTTTTTCAAGGAATTATGGGTTTCCTTTATCCTCTGTTTTTCAACCGTAAACCGGCAACCGTAAACCGTGAACGGTTACAAAAATAGATATCGGGATGGTCTGATGAAAAGCACCACAATCCGCAATCCGCAATCCGCAATCCGCAATTGTCCGAGGGTAATGATCGTTATCCCCGTTTACAATCATGGCGCAACGTTACGGGGGGTGGTCGAAAAAGCCTTGCGGATGCATGACACGGTCATGGTGGTGGATGACGGCAGCACGGATGGGGGCGGTGAAACGATTCTAGACCTCGATGTTCTCTGGATTCGTCATTCCCGAAATTTCGGAAAAGGCGCCGCGGTTTTGACTGCCGCAAGGGAAGCCGAAAAGCTTGGCGTCACCCACATGGTGACCCTGGATGCTGATGGGCAGCATGATCCCAATGATTTGCACCTTTTCATTTCCGCCATCAACCGGCATCCCCATGCCATTGTGGTGGGCAAACGCAATTTTGAAACCGGTTATGTGCCCTCCGGAAGCCGCATCGGTCGCCGCATCTCAAACTTCTGGTTATGGGTGGAAACCGGTCGATTACTGGGAGATACCCAGAGTGGTTATCGCGGCTACCCCGTCAGGGCACTCAATGCCCTGAAACTACGTGAACGTCGTTACGCCTTTGAAAATGAAGTCCTGGCAAAAGGGGTCTGGGCGGGAATTGAGCTTCTGGAGGTGGATGTTTCAACCTTCTATCCCGCGGATGACATCCGTGTTTCCCATTTCCACCTGTTCAAGGATAATATGAGGCTCAGCATGCTGAATGCACGATTGACGCTGAGAGCCATGCTTCCCTGGCCGCACCGCAAACCGCCGCTGATATGACGTTAAAAAAAAACCATTTTCGGCAAACCCTTTGGGTTGCTTTTCAGATTCTTTTATGGAGTGCATCGCCACAGGCGTTTTCATCCATTTTTCCTTCCGCCCATGCCGCAAATGCTGAAGACGCTCTCCCGATCCTCCGTGGATTTCAACCCATACCCGAACGTGTTTCTCCTGTTACACTGGCCTATGCTCGGCTTGCGGCAATCCTGAAGGCCCATGGCAATAGACAAACGGCCCCCTTTGTTTTGCCTATAGTCTCAGGCATCCTTTCGGATCCTTTTTCCGCACCGCTGTCGGCACGGGATTTGACTTGTCAAAACGATTATATGACGACTGAAAACAGTTTTGAAACGAAGGGTGCAACACCCGAGCAGGTGTTGCGGAAATTCATTTCAGACGCTGACAAAGCATTTTCCCTGGGCCTCGATCCGAAGGCCCTGCTTGCGTTATCGCGGTTCGTAGATGAAGGACCACTGCCCATGAACCCTCTCGTGGACTGGATGGCGGCCAACATCAAGGAAGCCAATATTTGGGTGGAACAGGCATTTTCCCACATCACTACGAAAGAAAAAAACCGTTTGTACAAATTGTTTCCAAGGGTACTGGATGAATTTGTAGAAAAGAACAACCTTTCAGACAGGGATGCGTCGGTGATCGTTGCTTCCGCCCAAAAGGTCCGCATGATGGATTTGTTGTGCGGCGTTGCCGTACTTTCGAAACTTTTTTCAGAAGATTTTCTGACCCTGCTTCGGCGGGCGGAATCGGGCGCCGGCGTTATCCCGTTGGATCGCAAAAAATATCCAGGATTAAAGGGCCGGTTCACGGCCATTCGGGAAACACCGGCCGGCCTTATTTTGATTGGAGACAGGGGGCCGAATGTTTATGGCATGGAGGCATCCCTGATTATCGATCTGGGCGGCGACGATGTTTATCTTAACAACGCAGGGGCGCCCGTTTATGAAATCCACGAAAAAGCCGTCTCAGGCATCCGCTATCCCAGCGGCATCGTGATCGATTTTGAGGGCAACGATCGCTATTTGAGCCCCAAATTTGCTGCCGTGGCCTCTGGTTTTTTTGGACTGGGAATTATCCTGGACATGGCGGGCAACGATTTTTACGATGGAGATCTGCTTTCCGAGGGTGCTTCTTTTTTCGGCATGGGTTGTCTGATGGATATGGCGGGGGATGATACGTATGTGTGCCGAGAGGGAGGGCAGGGATGCGCCTTTTTCGGGGGGGCGCTTCTTTTTGATGGGAACGGGAACGATCTGTACCAAGGCGCCAAATATGTTCAAGGCTTTGGCGGGCCATTGGGCCTGGGAAAACTCAATGATTTGAAGGGTACGGATCACTACCGCGCCGGTTGGAAACACGCGTCACACTATGGCACAAAAAATGTCTATCAAGCCTGTTCACAGGGCGTGGGGTGGGGTTTTCGAGGGCATGCGGCCGGGGGGATCGGTATTCTTCATGATTTTGATGGAGATGATAGTTATGAGGCCGGTAATTTCGCCCAAGGGACCGGTTATTTCCTTGGCATGGGCGTACTCAGGGATGATGCCGGCAATGATGTCTATGCCGCCAGCCGTTATTGCCAGGGGGCAGCCGCACACAGGGCCGTCGGCGCATTTTTGGACTTTAAGGGCAATGACGTCTATTCAGGAAAAATCGCCGCAAATCAAGGTGCGGCATGGGACCTTTCCGTAGGCTGTTTTCTGGATAATGCCGGCAATGATTCCTATAGTGCCGGGGATCTCTCCCTGGGGGCCGGAGCGCAGAACGCCGTGGGTCTGTTCTATGATGGCGAAGGAAACGATCGATATCAAAGCCCTCCGGGGTCACTGGGTTTCAGCGGCAGCCTTTCCTATGGAGACGGCAGAAATGGCGGCAACCTGGGAATTTTTCTGGATGTGGGCGGCGGCAATGATGACTATGCCATGAAAGGTCGCCGAAACAGCATTTTCCGGGTTCAAGGGAATATGGAGATTTTTCTGGATGAATGATGCCGTCAATGACAAACGGCCTGTAGGGATAGCTCGGTGTGTCTGCCCTGATATCTGTTCCGTGTCTTGCTTGCCGATTGCGTGGATGTGATATGAGAATAGTGCTGGTTCACCCGACGGGATCAAACTGGGTTCCCGGAAAAAAAGATGTTACGGCCGTTGCCAACCGTATGGCCCCTTTGGGTCTGCTTTCCATTGCGGCGTACCTGGAACGGGAAGGCCATGATGTCTCTGTCATCGACTGTCTGGGACCCGAGGCCCCAAAAAACAATAACGCCCATGTTTCAAGCATCCTTCAAAAAAATCCCCATATGGTGGGATTTTCAGCCACCACTTCCGGATTTCTGGACGGTTATGACCTGGCATTTCGGCTCAAAGCCCTTCGGCCTCACATCAAAACGGTTTTTGGCGGTGTCCACATTTCGGCTTTGGGATCAGTCCTGCTGGATGGGTATGAGGCCATTGATTATCTCTGCCTGGGCGAAGGGGAAGCGACTCTGGCTGAACTGGCTTCTGGTCAGACACCGGCCCGTATTAGCGGACTGGCCTGGAGAGACGGAGACCAGGCAATGCAGAATCCCCCACGACCGCAGATTCCTGATTTAGATGATCTTCCCTTTCCGGCCTATGAAAAACTCAAAAGATTTCCCAAAGGGTACAACCTGCCCCTGTTCAGCTATATCCATACCCCCGGCGCCACCATGGTCACCAGCCGGGGCTGTCTCTACCAGTGTTCCTTTTGCGATCGTTCCGTTTTCAGTCGCGGCTACCGCTATAATTCGGCGGCTTACATCTATGCCCATGCAGCTTATTTGAAACGCCGTTTCGGCATTCGCCATTTAAATATTTATGATGACCTGTTTACGGCGCAACGCAGGCGGATTGCCGAATTTTGCAACCTTCTGATTTCAAAACCCCTGGGAATACAGTTCAATTGCGCCGTGCGGGTCGGCTACTGTGACGATGAACTCCTGATGATGCTTAAAGCGGCCGGTTTTCTACAACTTTCTCTGGGAATTGAGACCGGGGACGAAAATCAGTTGGCGGTTCACAAGCCCGGCGTACACCTGGATGAAGTTCGTGATACGGTGCGGCGCATTCAGGCCAAAGGACTCAGGGCCAAGGGCTTGTTTATGATGGGGTTGCCCGGCGAAACCATTGCATCGATTCGGAAAACAACCGAGTTTGCCCTTTCCCTGGGACTTGACGATATGAACATGAGTAAATTCACCCCTTTTCATGGGGCGCCCCTTTGGAATTCCATTGGGGAGATGGGCATATTGGACGAGGACTGGCGTAAAATGAATTGCCTGAATTTTGTTTTCGTCCCTAAAAGCATCGATTCCAGGGAAACGCTTGAACAGCTCTACAACCGGCACGTCAAGGGGTTTTATACGGACCCCGCATGGCGAAAGCGATTTCGGCGCCGTCTGTGGGAACACCGGCGAAGCCTGGCCTATTTTCTGCGGCATTTGCCCAGCTTCCTGAGCGCGAAGCGGAATTTTGAACCGGAAAACCCCTAATCCCAATCCCCTCGGGATCGGCCGATTCTTTTCCTCAGGGTTTTTTCACATCTGTTTGAAGAGGTGGCCATAAGTACGGCTGGATATAAGGATTGTGTCATGACTGTTCAGTTCAATACGATAACGTCCGGTGTATGAACGGATAGCGTGTTTGATGTTGTTAACCTTAACAATTGTGGCACGATGAATACGCCAGAATTGCTCCGGATTGAGAGATTCCGCCAATTGTTTGATACTGGTTCTGATCAGCTCTTCACCGGAAGATGTGACGACTCTGGTATATTTATCCTCAGACTGAAAATAGCAGACATCATCAACGTTAATTAATCGCACTCGATCGCCACTTCCGGCCTTGACCCATTGCAGGTATGACGGAGGTGGCATTACCCCGTTACGGTTGTGAAGTAACGCTTCCAAAACAGTCTTGGGCAGGCTATTGTTTTTGCGAAAGTCTTTTTTTAGGCGAGCCACAGTCTGTGCCAGCCTTTCAGCCGTGATCGGTTTGAGCAAATAATCCACAGCCTGTTTTTCAAAGGCTTCAATTGCATATTCATCATGGGCGGTAACAAAAATAATCCGGCAAGCGTCGCCAATCTTTGCTGCTGTCTCCAGGCCTGTTTTTTCAGGCATGTGGATATCTAAAAAAACAATATCCGGCCGCAATTTTTCAGCCAGCTGTACCGCTTTGTTACCATCTCCGGCGGTCGCTATAATAGACAACTCCGGCCACTGCTCTGCCAGCATATTTCGCAGATTTTCGCACAAGACCGGTTCATCATCAACTATAATGGCGGTAATTTCCATGGTATTTCAATTATGATCCTCAATCCTGCTGGTTGATTGGCTTCCATGACCATTGTTGCCGCTCCGCCATAATATAGGGCGAGACGTTCCTTGACATTAGAGAGTCCTACCCCTTGTTTTTTATTGAGATCAAGCCCGATGCCGGAGTCAGACACTTCCAATTGTATCCCGTCCCGAATGCGTTTGGCAATGACCCGTATTTCACCCCCTTCCGCTTTTGGCTTCAGGCCGTGCAGGATTGAATTTTCCACCAGGGGCTGAATCAGCATGGGCGGTACGGATACGTCATGCAGGCTGTCATCCGCCTCAATCCGGTAGCGAAGACGTTTCCCCATTCTGATTTGGAAAATCTCGAGATAGGCCCGTATTGTCGTCAGTTCCTCTTTCAGCGTTATGCTTGTCTTGCGGGTTTTTTTTAAGCTTGTTCGCAGGTAACAGGTCAGATTATTCAGCATAGCCCTGGCTGTTGCGCCGTCTTTTTTCTGCAACCCTTCGATATTGGCAAGGGTGTTAAAGAGAAAATGAGGTTCAATCTGGGCTTGTAGGAGTTTTAATCGTGACTGCAATGCGGTTTTTTCATTTCCCAGCGCCTTTATCCGTTCTTTCTGAAGCTTGAACCTGGTATCACTGAGTTTATGCTTAATAATAAAAAACGCGCTGACAGGCATCGTTAGAGTGATCCCCAGAAAAAGTGCTTTCCACACAGACGAAAGATGATAAGCGTTGTCGGAAAAAAAATGAAATAAAGAAATGACGATCAGGATGCCGCAGACAAGACCGGCGCCAACCGCGATATATAAATGCCAATAACGGCGTGGCCGCACAACAAAAAGAGCCAGATTAATACAGGTACAGATTGACAGGCCCATTGCGAGACTGAGGAGAATATGATCATATAATGATCCGTTTAAGATAAATGTGTGCAGAAAAAAACCAATAAAAAGACTCACAAAAACGGTAATGATCAGTGCTTTTAGGAATCTGCCGGGAGAAGTAAATATTTGGGGATCAAGAGTCTGGTTATCCATGCACAAAGTGATAACGAATCGTTTCCAGACTGGGATGCTGGAAGAGTTTCTGAGTGAAATTATGGCAATAGTCATTACAAAACAGACGGTGGGAAGTCAAGGATTATCGGGATATCGGTTACACTTCAATCCCATTAATTTCCACTTTATCGCATGGCTGTTTACAAAAAATCCGCTAAAGAGTACCAGAAAGCACTCTTTTTTCTTGTAACCGGCAGGGCTCAAAGAGTGAGTGTCCTCATCTTGAACCACAGGCGGCTGGAACGCCGGAATCGGCCGCAAGGAGATAAGCATGCCGAAAAGCAGTCGTATTTTCTTTCTTTTCCTGTTGATATTCATCACCCATGTTGCAGCCGCCTTCGGAAATACCGAACCCTTATCGTATCAAGCAACGCAAGGTTCTCTGTTTTACATCACAGCCGAATCCATAGGTCTGCAGAACGGATTCACAGCTAAACCGGACGTTTTTGCAACCCGAAACGATTCCTCCGCGGGCGGAGAATACCCCATTGAAGTTCTGGCCGACACAGAGTATTTCGAGAATAATTTGGTAAACAGCATCGCTTGTCACGTAAAAACCCATTTGACGGCAGGCGCTTACAGCCTCTGGGTTCAGCCCACCGGAGACGAACCGGGTCAAACGGCCGACGTTCCCATTCAGGTTACGGACCGATTCATGGTGGAGAAACCGATCATTGAATCGGTCCTGCTGAAAGAAGACGGCGACGTTCCCAAAGCAACCCTGGTGGGTCGCTTTTTCGGCGCCGAAGCGATCAGTATATGGATTGGATCGAAGAATTTCGGCCCCATAAGGCGCTCGGTTTTTTCCGGAAGACGGTTTCGTCCCTGTAAAATCGAGCAGCCCTACCGGTTTCCCGATGCCGCATCCCAACCGGGAACCAGCTGCATGGATCCGCGAACCGGATTAAGCGAGCTTTCGTTTTTCTTTCCCCATGCGCCTGTGGAACCGGGAGAATACACCGTCAGGTTGCGCAATTCGGCCGGAATGACAGCATTCACCACCCTGCGGATAAGACAATCCAGAGAAGAAGTGAATGTCATCCTGAACGTCGGCCCGGATCCGGCGGCGGGCGCCACAACACCTGAATCCGGCACGGAATTCAAAATCACCTCCGGCGAATCCATCCGGATCACAGCCACACCTTCCCCTCATTATACCTTCGGTGGCTGGACGGCCCAGGGGAATGCGACTTTTGAAGATGCAACGGCGCTCCAGACCCATGTGACCGTCTATGGCGATACACTTATCACAGTCAACTTCGTTGCCAATCCCACATTGACCATGACCGTCTCCCAGGCGGGAAGCGGAACCACCGCGCCCCTGCCCGATCAAACCTCAGTGGTAACCCCGGGCGAACCCATTGAGATTTCCGCCAATTCTTTTTCGGGTTGGCACTTCTCGGGGTGGACCGCTTCCGAAAACGCCTCCCTCACCAACGACATGGCCCTGAAAACCAACGTTACGCTTTCAGGAGACGCCGAGGTCACGGCGAACTTCGTCAAAAACGGCGTATCCGGGGTTCAATTCGCGGGGCTTGTTTCAGCAAACGCCGACAGCAGTGAGGAGGAAGGAGAACTCCGATCCTTCATCGGGTTGTCCTGGGCCCCCGCCATATGCGTGGATACCCCTCTTGAAGACATTCAATACCTGATTTATGTGGGCCCATCCAATGTGACCCAGGATCTTTTCCAGGAACAAAATCTGGCGGCATCCATCACGGGAACTCTGAATGCCAGGATACCTGTTCCGGCCGTTCCGGCCGTTCTTTACGTTCAGGCCGTTGCCGTGGACCGTCAGGGAAACGCCAGTATTCCCAGAGATCCACTGAAAATATCGGTGGGCGAACCGACGGTCTACAACGGTAATCTGGTGAATCTGATGCGATTGGCAGGGAGTCATGACTATGACGAAGAGAAGGAAATCGTCACACTGAAAGGTGATTATTGGGGAAAAGTCAAAGAGGGAGACATCGTGCTGGTGACCCCTCCCGATCGCCTCATGAGAGTCCGAAAAATCCGTCTCCTGTACCTCGATGACAATGACGATACCGTTATCTGGCTGGAGGACGGCGCCTTGGCCGACGCCGTCGAATCCGGCGTCATCAACGGTGAAATATCCATGGACTCCTCATTAAAGGAGAGCCTGAGCCTGGTGGAAGATGAAGAGGATTCGGATGATGCCCTCTGGGGACAACGCATTCAGAAAGAACGGATGGCGGGGAATCGGGTTTACAGGGATCCTGAAAACCGGATACTTTTCATTGACCGTTCTCCCCATGGATCCGAAAACCCACTTGGAAACGACCGCTCCCCTGAACAGGTCATCGACATTAACCCCAAGGTTAAGCTTGTACTCTCCTCTAGCAGTTCCACAAACTTGAGATACTCCATCCCCATAAAAAACAATACCCTGACCTATTGCTATTTCTACGGTAGAATCACATGCAAACTTCACGGAAGGTTATCAATTGACATGACGGGAGACTACAATTTCGAAAAAAAGGGGTTTACAGTAGAAAACTCAGAAATCATCCCAACAAAACCATCGGAGTACGACCCGATAGCACAACTCATAAACAACCTACAACACAGACTCGTTATGAGCATCTGGTATTCCGGTAAGTCCGATCTTAAAATCGTTGAAAATTTCGACATGGACCTCGACGTTCTCCTTGAGATTAAAGGGGATGCCATTAACGGGTGGAGATACAAACTCGAGGGTGTTGATAAGGAAATTATTAAGAACCGATTTGATGCCAATGGTAATTTGGTTGCAAGCCTCAGGTTGCTGATGAGAAACGAAATTAAATACATGGCCGCATATGACCTTTTTGCTTCGGTATCGCTGATAAATGTGGTTACACTCGTCGCTTCAGCAAAATCAAACATCCTTGGTGAATTCATCTTTAACGATCTCACCATATGGAACGAACCAAAACTTCACCTGAGCGCCAGGGCCGATGCCGCCTGTGATTTCATACCAAGCTATGAGTATGTCGGCCCATGGGGTGAGGTTAAAAAGATTTTTTCATTGCCGTACCTTAGCTTTATCCCCTCCGCTGCAAACAATCCAACCCCTGCCGGGTCTTTTGCCGAGCCAATGGATGACACATGGGAAATATTTCCTCAAAACACCCAGATATGGATAGATGGCGTTAACAACCCCATCAGGAGGCCGAAATGGACTTGGTACAAGTGGACAGAAGAAAAGATGGTGGAAACAGACGCACTCCGCGGCCCATCCCTTCGTATCAGGAAAGTTTCCAGGTATCCCGCATCTGAGCCCGACCCATACGGACTTTGGGTTCTCGCCCAATATTGGGGGATCAGGGTACGAAAACCGGACCTGGACCAACCGAACCACACCAACATATACTATCTCCGGGCACGTCCCGTTTGTTTCAATACGCCCAATTTTCTTATTCCGGAGAAGTGGTGGAAAATAACGGTAATCGAGAATGATTAGATTCCAACCAACAGGGACAGGGTTTTCTTAGGAGCAAACCAATGCAAATTATTGCCAGATTGTGCTTTTTGTCTTTCGTGATATTGTCAGTGTGTGGATACAGCCTCTCGGGATTCGCGGGGGACGCCATTGAGATCACCTCTGGATCCGCCATAAAAATCACCGCATCCGATGCGGGCCTGAAATCCTTCAGAAACAAACCCCTGGTTTTTATGGTCCATAAAGAAGGGGGAGTGTTTTCCGGTTATAACCGTCTCACCGTTATAACGCCCGCGTCCACGTTCCAGGGGGAAGGCGCTCAGGAAATATTTTGTCAATTCCCTGACAAAACACCGACCGGCGCCGCTGAAATATGGCTGACGTCTCTGGATCGACCGGAGTTTCTCAAGCCCATTCTTATTCATGACGATGTTATGGTGAAAGCACCCGAAATCACGGATGTACTTCGATGCCCCGGACCAGATGAAAGAGACATCTATGTGCTGAAAGGGAGTTTCTTCGGCGTCAATCCCGGGATTTCAGTTTTTTTTGACCAGGACGGCGTCACTCGATCCATTCAGTGCGCCTATGTACGCCCATTGCCCTATCCCGACGCGCTCGGAAGACCGGATGCCGGTTGCATGGACCCGTTTAGTGGCAACAGCCAAGTGAAAGTGATGCCGGATGAAGCGCTTCCCGTTGATGTGGATTTATGGATAGGACTGGAAAGCGGCGCCGGAAAAACCTCGATTCAATTGAAACGGAAATTGAGAAGCGACGTTATGCTGAAGCTACAGGTGGAACCATCCGACCTGGGAAGCAGTTCTCCCGAACCGGGCGAATATCTGATCGCGCTGGGAAAACCCTTTGAAATATCCGCCCTGCCCGTCCACAACGACCAGCAAAATGGGTATTTCAACGGTTGGCGGCTTGAGGGGAATGGCGCCATCATGGAGGCGCCCGATGGAACCGCGTTTGTGACGTTAGAGGGGGACGGTACGGTGACGGCCGCCTTTTCATTGCAGCCCGAAATCACCCTTCAAGCCGACCCCCTTGACGGCGGAACCGTCCAAACCGAACTCACGGACGACACTGTCCCCACATTAAACAAAGCCTTTGGAATCAGCGCCAATCCCGCGGAAGGATTCCGGTTCAGCCACTGGAAAACG
The DNA here is from genome assembly GCA_963664475.2 of Desulfatiglandales bacterium. Taxonomy (GTDB): domain Bacteria; phylum Desulfobacterota; class DSM-4660; order Desulfatiglandales; family Desulfatiglandaceae; genus NaphS2. The sequence goes on along the minus strand of CAXXXE010000007.1, from coordinate 588,289 downwards.
GATGCCCACATCCGCATAAACAACTCTTCTGAGGCTGACACGCGTTTTTGGCTGACGAATCCCCGCAATGCCGTTGTCACAGCCCATTTTGTTCCCAATACCGAAGAAGTGTTCTTCAAAGGGTTGCAGACGGTTGCGGCCTGCACCGCCACGGACGAGACCTCAGGCGAAACCCTGTCCACGGCCTGGCTCTCCTGGGGAGAGGCATCGTGTATGGGTACTCCGCCGGGCCAAATGACCTACCATATGTATATGGGGCCCACCGAAGATACCGAAGATCTGTGCCGTCCGGAAAATCTGCTGATGAGCGTCACGGGCACAACATCCGCCCTCATTCCCATACCCGAAGAAACCGGTATCCACTATTTCCTGGTTCAGGCGGAAGCGCAAAACGGCGCCGTAAGCGCGCCCCTGCCCCCCCTTCCGGCAATACAATCACGGTTGACCCTTCGCAGGACCCCGAAAGTCCTGACACACATTGTTTCAACCCCCATCGAATATTCCTACAGCAAAATGACCTTTGAAGGCGACTATTCCGACCGGTTTGAAATGGACGATTTTCTGATCTATAGGGACATGGATACGGCAAAGCTTCGCCTGGGGAAAATCACCGTTGCCTATACCAACGGCAGCCTGACCATTCTGGTAGTGGAGGAGGCTTCTCTTGACCAGGTTATCAGCGATGGAGAATTGAATTTAATGGTTTCATGGCCCATCCTGGATGGCCTGTCGGATGAAAACCTTCCATTTCACGGCGCCCTCTATCCCGGCATAGACTTCCGATACGGCATCCGTTTCGAGCCCAGGCTGATGATCAGTGGGCAATACGACGCCGAAGGCTTGCTGGCCCTCAAGACCCGTTTGACGGGACCCTTGAATATCAAAGGTGAACTCGAATTTACTCTGGATCAACCCCTTGAAAACTCGGGCAACTACCTGATGCCCCTTACCACCCGTTACAGCGCCTTTGACCTTTTGTTGGGGACGCTGCCGATCCATGAAACCAACGGATTCACATTGTACGGAGGGATCTCCTTTGCCGCCAAAAAACCACTCCACATGACGGCGCCCGTTCATCTCGAAACCGATGTGTCGTCCACCACCACCTGGTCAAGGAACAATGGGTGGCAATTTTCAGGCGACTCGACCGCGCCAATGCATACGCTCACCTGCCGCATGGACAACATCGATGACGCCACATGGGACTTTTACCTGAACCCCGAATTCACGGCGGGCATGTTCACAAAACAGTTCCTTCTGACAAACTCGACCATACGGTTTTCCGTTCAAATGAAACCGGAGCAGGGGTCCCTTAAGGAATTTGAACGCTTTGACGTTTACCATGCCCATTCAATAAGCTCAAAATCATGGCTCCAACCTTTCACAAACGATTCCGGAACCAGCGGTTTCCATTACGAAAGGCCCTTTCCCGGTGAACGGATCTTTTCGCTTCCCGAAATATGCGCCTTCGGTGAAGAAGAGGTAATTGTATCCCATGAATGCAAGTTTTCTCCCTGTCTGAAGGACGGCATCAACAACCTCATTTGCAACGGCACGGACTGTGATTTCTCCTGGCGCGTGGAACCGATCGAATACCAGGATGATATGACGGTTTATCCCCCATACTATAATGAACTCGGTAAGTTTTGGGTGCAGGAGGTTGTCTTTGTTCCCAGAAGGCTCCGAACCTATACCCTCACCGTCAAAGTCAAGGGGAACGGTTTTCTGGGGGATTTGGGCATCCGGGAGGAGTCGGGAACCATCAAGGCAATACTGCCGTCCACGCCGTAAGGGGTGGAACCTATTTTTCAGGTATGCGGGGGTGTATGGATTAGCGCTCCCGAACGACGCGAGTCCTCAGTAATCAGGTAAGTGAAAACGCCCGCATAACGCATTGCTTCCCATCCATGTTTTTCCCTGAAGGGTTGATCTTCCGGGTCAAAAGTCTGGGAAACCCCTAATCCAAATCCCCTCGGGATCGGCCGATTTTTTTCCTCAGGGTTTTGATTCGTCCCCTTTTGGTTTTGTGTTGCAGGCGTTTTTCCTGTGAATTGCGGGAGGGCCGGGTGGGTTTCCGTTTTTTGGGTGTGGCAAGGACGCTTTCAATGAGATCCCGAAGCCGGATCAGTGCATCTCCCCTGTTTTTCCCCTGGGTGCGGTGTTGCTGTGCCTTGATGACGATGACGCCTTCCCCCGTGATGCGATGATCTTTCAGTTGCAGAAGACGTTCTTTGAGGAAATCGGGAAGGGACGAGGCGTTAATATCGAACCGCAGGTGGACGGCGGAGGAAACCTTGTTGACATTCTGCCCCCCCGCGCCCTGGGCCCGAATGGCATTGATTTCAATCTCACTGAGAGGAATTGCAATATAATCCGTGATTTGAAGCATAATTTAGGGTTCCTACCCGATCTGCATTTTTGTTGTCTGGAATTCTAGCACATGGGGTATGCGATGTAAACGGTCAGGATGGTTCCTGTTTTTTTTACAGAAAAGGATTCGGGAGCGCTTAAACTGATGATATTGGGTTTAAGCGGTTAATCCAGCCTCTTTTCAACAAGCCGGGGTGATGGTAACGGTGAGCCATTCGTCCTTTTCCACCGGTTCGGTGCAGAGCGTTTCTTTTCTGAGACTTTCGAAGGAGAGGAGCATCCAGAGTCCGATCAATGGTTGTTGGCCGACTTTCTTGTCAATATCGGCAGAAACCGTCAGGATAGCGAATTTCTCCACATGAACATTGAGCGGCATACCTCTGGTTATATTTTGAGAGAGTTCGAACACCTTTTTTACCTCGTCATAGTCCCGCCATGGAAAAAGAGATTCTATTGATATTGTTTCCCCTATGTTGACATCCCTTCCGGCTTGCAGGGATATGCTTGCAATGATCATGGAAAATTTCCTCCTTTTTATAATTTTGATTTGTCAGCCTTTTGCACCACTTTTTCCCCGGCAATGCCGATATGTTGTGGTCTGTGTCAGCAACGCAATTCGCGCATGGCCTTCAATTCTTCTTCGGTAAACTCTCCCAGTGCCGCCTCGGCTTCCAGATGCGCCTCCAGCCGCTGATAGATATCGATTAACGCCTGGTTCTTCTTGCTCCGGGGGCGGGGGATATCGATATCGATTACCTCGGATATTGTTCCGGGCGAATCGGACATCAACACGATCCGATCCGCAAGATACAAGGCCTCATCAAGATCATGAGTCACCATCAGCACGGTTGCGCCGGTATTTTGCCATGTGGAGAGCAGATAGGACTGCATCATCTTGCGTGTTTGATAATCAAGGGCCGCAAAAGGTTCGTCCATCAACAGCAGGTTGGGCTTGAGTGCGAAAGCCCTTACCAGAGCAACCCGCTGTTTCATGCCTCCGGAAAGCTCCCTGGGTATTTTGTCCGCTACGGAGGCGAGCCCCACATTGCCCAGAAAGCCCAGTGCCTCCTTCCGAGCCTCGGCTTTATGGATGCCACTGCTTCTGAGCCCGAAAGCGACGTTGTCAAGGGCCGTCAGCCAGGGAAACAGATTGTAATCCTGGAACAGCAGGGCCGTGCCCTCGGTCGGGCCGTCTATCTTATGCCCGCTGACGAAGACATGCCCCCGGGTGGGAGTTTCAAGTCCCGCGGCCAGATTAAGGAGTGTGCTTTTGCCGCAGCCGCTCGGTCCCACCACGGCCGTGAACGAACCGACCGTTACCGGCAGGGTGATATCGGTTATCGCCGTAAAATCGGAGAACGACTTGCTGACCCTGTCGAATTGCACGGCGAGCAGGGGTCGTGAACCTTCCTCATGGCGGCTTATTCTTCCATCCATCATCTACGTTCCCACCAGATAATGCGGGAATGAGCGAACAACATGAGACGATCAATCAGAAAACCGAACACGCCGATCATGATGATGCCGATCATCACCAATTTCATATTGTACATCTGCTGTCCCATGATGATCAGGTAGCCGAGACCGGAGTTGATTCCCGCCATCTCTCCAGCAAGTACCGCCATCCAGGCCGCAAAAAAACTCATGCGGATCATCATCGCCAACCCGGGCGCCGCAGCGGGGAGGATGACGCGGAACCAGATATCTTTCTTTGAACAGCCGAGGCAGCGGGCTACCTTGATGTATTCGCCGGGTATGCCGTCAAAAGCCGCAACGGCGGCGAGACACATGGATCCGAAGATGGCCATGAACACGACAAACACCGCGGCTGGATTTCCAATGCCGACCGTCGCAATGGCAAAGGGTATCCAGGCCACCGGAGATATGGGAGCGATGGTCTGAACAATGGGCATGAAAAACCGCCGAAGCGGGCCATATTCCGAAATCATGGCGCCCAACAGCATTGCCGACGAAAGTCCAAGCAAAAGTCCGATGAAAATGCGCAGAATCGTGATGCCGATGGACTCGAGAATCCCGGTTTTCTGTACCCCGTAGCCGACTCCGGCCGCTCCCTGCAAGAGATAGGGAATTGTTTCACTGGGCGGCGGCAGGATTCGGGAATTGAGAAAACCCTGGAATGCGCCCAGTTCCCAGAATCCGATCAGGAACGCCCAGGCGAGAAAAAACCATGACAAATGACCCCAACGTTCCTTTGTGCGGTGTAACAAAGTCGGCCTGTTCACCCCTTTATCGATATTGCTTTTACCTTGCAGGGATATGCTTGCAATGTTCATGTAAGCCGTTATCCTCCTCGCCTATCATAATTTTCCGGTCTTTTTAAGCGCTTCCGCGAAATCTTGCATTTTCAGAAACTCCAGGCATTCCTGGGTTTGCAGGCTCGTTTCCTTTTCCCATCCGTTGAGTTCATAAAATTTATCCAACATTTTGTCCCACTCCTGCCTGTCGCACACACTTCCCTTGAAAGGTCCTTGCGTGATGGGATCCTCAAAATAGCGTTGCGGCGGGTAGTTGTCTTTCCGTCCGAACTCGGTGTGCAGGGTATTGAACATTTTCTCCAGATTGTAAGAGCGCTGTCCCCTCCATTGAAGTTCCCCGGCCGTCATTTCAACGCCCATTGCCGCGCTGAGCTGTTCGGCCAGGTCTTCGTTTTCAACGGCATAGGCGGCCAGGTAGGACGTCGTATAGATACACACGCCCAAGGCGTCTTCGGCGCCCTTGGTCCGCGCCATCCAGAATACGGCTTCGGGGATGTAAGGGTCATAGCTATAGTCGTCCCATACTTTGTTGTGGGGCCCGGTGGTGAAGGCGGGATAGACGGCGCCGCGCAAGTGCCTTCCCGCGACCGGAGAGGTGGCCACGCCCAATCCCCAACCGGGCGCCACGCGAAAGGGATCGAGGGTATCCTGGCCCATGAGATGGGTTGCAAAAGCCTCTGAGCCTTTGCCCAGTCTCTCGGACGCGGCCTTTACGCCGTCCGCCAGAAAATCTCCGAAACCTTCACGATTCGCGATTTTGTGCAATAATTTTACCACAACGTCCCCGTCTCCCCACTTGAGTTCAAGGCCGTCGGTATCCGCCGTGGTGAGCAACCCCTTCTCGTAGGCTTCAAAGGCCCAACCGATGGGAACGTGCGAGTTGTCCCCATCCAATCCCAAATCATTGCAGAGCAAGCCGGCCTCCAGAGATGCCAACGGGTCAATGGTGTCCGTCTTTTGAGACCACAGCACGGCGTTGCACCAATAGCCCTGCCCCCGTCGACCTTTGTATTTTCCTTCGGGAATTTCAAGGTAAGGCATGCAACTGATGGGGCAGGATACGCAGGCCAGAATCTTTTTGATGTAAGCGGGAACGCCCGATTCTTTTCCGCAGACGGCTTCCCGCTTCTCCGGGGGCCACCAGGCTTCCTGACCGTTTCGAATGGTCGCAAACCCGTCGGGGTATTCCTTGGTATGCTCGGGCAGGTAGCACTGAACGACCAGCCCTTCTTCCCGCATGGCCTTGGAATAGGGCGATGCTTCGATTTTTTCCCGTGCTTTGTCCACGGCAGCCATAAACCTTTCGGGTTCCGCGATTCGGATAACGCCTGTCCCCTCTACGGCCATAGCCTTGACTCTTTTATCCCCCATAACGCAACCAACTCCGGACCCGCCGGCAATCTTTCCTCCGCTATTGACAATCCCTGACCCTTTAACCCGATTTTCGCCCGCGGGCCCGATGGACGCCACGGCCAGGGTCGCCGAATTCAGCTCGGCCTGGAGGGCCCGCTCTGTCTGGGACGTGGTCTTTCCCCACAGGAATTCCGCATCGCGAAGTTCGGCCTTGCCGTCGTGAAGCCAGAGATACACGGGGGTCTTTGATTTTCCTTTAAAAACCACATGATCAAAACCCGCAAACTTCAACATCGGACCGAAGTTGCCTCCCACGTTTGCAGACCCCTTGCCGCCGCTGAATACATTGATGGTCTCTACCGACAGCCGGCACGCCGCCGGAACAAGCGTTCCCACCAGGGCGCCGACGCCAAAAATCAGGACGTTTTCCGGATCAGACCATTTTGTACCGATGGATATTTCTTTATACAGTAGATAACTGTTAAGCATCTGTCCGCCAATCCAGCGTTTTGCATATTTCGCGGTGGGTTCCGTCCACATACGTCCGGAATCCAGGTCCACATATAAAATTTTTCCTGCTAAAGCACCGCGTATTTCGCCACACATTTCATCCGGGTAAGTCATCTATATTCTTTCCTTCTCAATTTTTACCTTCTCAGGCCCGCTCGGGTCGTCCTGAAGCACCGTTACCACGTCATAAGCACAGTATTTCTGACAGAGCGGCTCCGTCTCGCCATCACAGTCGTCGCAGGTGGAGTCGATTGCCCAGCGTACAATGCCGTTTTGGTTGTTTCTCACAACGGATATGCTGGAGTATGTCAGCGAAAAAAACTTCTTGTGGTGAAACGAACAGGCCAATACACATGACAAGCATCCTCTGCATCGTTCGATCCGAATCACTTTGGGTTGAAACACGAGCTGTTTTTTGTTAGCCGCCTCCGACAGGTGTTCCCTGCCAATGAAACCATCCATAATTTTTTCTCTTTCCCCGACCGCCGAGATCAGGCATCCGCCGGCTGATACCGAAGATCCAGCACCGCGTCGGCCATGTTTGTCTTGAAATAGCCCAGTTGGATCAGATAATTCACACCACTGTTGATGCCGGAAATGCCCGCGTCGTTTATGACTGGATCGGGGGATTGCCGTTTTAGCGCAATGGCCAGGATTTCGCGAGGCGACCCGTATATGGGCTGCAAGTCGTTCAGTGCCCCTTCAAAATCATCATAGAAAACCTTGGCGGATTTCTTGAGTACTTCCAAGTAGGCTTTGATCAATTCCGGGTTGTTTTTGATGAAATTCATTTTGGTGGTAATAACGCAATCAGGCGCTTCAGGACCCCATACGTCGTTGGAATCAGCCAGATAAATGCCGTTGGCCTGTTTCACCACACTTTCGGCATAGGGCTGCGGCAGCGTGCATACATCCACGGCGCCGTTTATGAGCGCTTCGCCCATGCCGACCATGCTGGGGAAAAAGGTCATTTTGTAATCCCTGTAGGATTTGCCGTTTTGCCTCATGATGCCGTAAGCCACCAGTTCCAGGGTATCGAGTCGTATGGTGCCCACACGCAGCCCCTTGCCGGCAGCGGCAATGAACTCATTGGTATTCTTTACGGAGCCCGCACGTGCCACCAGCTCAATGCCGGACAACCCCGATCCCCCTACGATTCGTAAGTCTTTGGTCCCTTCTGAATATGCTGCGATGGTGGTGGTCCAGGGGTTGTGCATCATGTGAACATTGTCTGTCACCAACGTCTGCAGATTATCCGACGCACTGTTAAACTGAATCAGCTCCACATTGAGGCCCGCTTTGGCAAACATGTTCCGCTTTTTTGCCAGAAGCAGGTGTGAAACACAGCCCGCCGGAAGATGACCGATTTTGAGCAACTTACCACCGGCTGCCGCCTCTGCGCGGTCGGCATTGGCCAGTAAAGCCGTGCCGAAGGCACTGATTGTCAGAGCCGCACATCCGCAGGCGCTGCAGGCCATCAAAAAATTACGCCGACCATGATCCGGCTCGGTTTCGGTGGTGTGGTCGAGTTCGTGTTTACAAACATTTTTTTTAATATCATCATGTTGATCGCTCATTTTTATCCCTCTTTCAATTCGCACGTTTTTTAATATTTCATAATTCGTTTTCAGTGTTTGCCCATTTTCTTCCCTACTGAAAAATCTCCTGGTTTGTTCTGTTTTCTCCGGTTTTTTGAAAGCCCCTCCGAAAGAAACCCACTACGCGGCGAGAAAGGTATGAAAAGTTTACTCGATGTGTCAATCAGGAAATTCCGATGCTTCTGGTGTTTTTTCCTGGAAAAACCAATGGGATTGGCGCAGTTGGTACCGCAAACTTTGGATGCACTCCGGCAGGAGAGTCAAACAACTGAAAGTCTGGAAGGCTTGACAAGATTCAGAAGATATGAGATGCATGAACAAAGAGAAGATGAAAATTTAGCCACGGAATCAATTGAGAAAACTTCAGGAGGTCATGATGAAAAAGCATCTGTTCCAATCTCTGATCGGCTTGTTTTGTTCCGTCATTTTAATCACCACCGCGTTCGCGCACTGCGAAATTCCCTGTGGGATTTACGATGATCAGGCCAGAATCAACATGATTCTGGAGCATGTTACCACTATTGAGAAGTCAATGAAGCAAATTACCATCATTGAAAAAGAGAAAGTCCCCGATTTCAATCAACTGGTGCGATGGATCATGAATAAAGAACATCATGCAACCGAAATTCAGACTATGGTGGCACAATATTTCATGACACAGCGAATCAAACCGGATGTCAAAAATTATCATGAAATGCTCTCCTTACTGCAACAAATGCTCGTTTACAGCATGAAATGCAAACAAACAACGGACCTCAAAAATGTTGAAAAACTGAGGGATCTGGTAAAGCAGTTTCATTCGCTTTACTTTTCAGGTCATTGATTTTTTCCTGCTTTAATCCTTGAACACCGCCGGTTGAGCCGGATCAGGAATTGAAAGAGAAAGCCGCCACGGAAAAGCACTTCAAAGCTCGCCTGATGGCCATCAGTCTGTCATTCACCGTTGGTGCAGCTCTGATGGCCGCCAAATTCTACGCATTTCATCTCACCCGCTCTTCCGCGGTTTTCTCAGACGCACTTGAATCCATCATCAATGTGGTCGCAAGCGCATTCGCCCTGGTCAGCATTGTTCTGGCCGCCAGACCTCCGGACAAAAACCACCCCTACGGACACGGGAAAGTGGAATATTTCTCCGCCGGTTTCGAAGGCGCACTGATCATCATTGCCGCCATCGGCATTTTCAAAACCGGATGGGATCACATTTTCCATCCACAACCTCTCCCGAACCTTACGGACGGTCTATTCATACTTCTGGGAGCAAGCCTGGTAAACCTCGCGCTGGGCCTAACCCTTGTTCGGGTGGGAAACACAGCCCACTCCATGGCCCTCACCGCCGACGGAAAGCATGTCCTGACCGATGTATATACCTCCGGTGGGGTTTTGCTCGGCCTTTTCCTGGTACGCCAGACAGGGCTTTACTGGATGGATGGCGCCATCGCCTGCATGGTGGGGTTCAGTATTCTTTATACCGGCATCATGCTGATAAAAAAATCTTCCGCGGGGCTCATGGACAAAGCCGAACCGGAGCTTCTGGAAGAAATTTCTTCACTTCTGGAAAAACACCGCAAAGACAATTGGGTGGGAATACATGAACTCAGGGCCTTTCGTTCGGGCAGTTTCATAAACGTAAGCCTGCACATGATTCTTCCCAGGGATTTCACCCTGGCCGAAGCGCACATAGAAGCCGAGGAAGCGGAAGCGGTCATCGAGGGGTATTTTGAAGGCAGGGCCAAAGCCCTGGTGCATCTGGACCCATGCGATGATCCAGACTGCCCCGTGTGCCGCCGCCATGCCTGTGAACTGAGGGAAGGAAAAAAAACGCATCCCACACCCTGGAATGCGGAAACCCTGATCATCCAAAGACCCGGGGCGCCGCCGCTGTGGAATCAATAGCCCATAAAAAAAGAATCAACCCTTCCCAGACGGATTTTCCTTCAAAAACCGAAGTTACAACCATTTCTGGTTTTTATTTGACAATTTCCGTTCGGATTCCTTATACTTCCTGCTTCCTGAATCATGTCACTCAAGGAGGCGAAACGCCATTATGGAACATCTATTTTCCACGTTTTCAATCAAGGGGTGCGAACTCAAGAACAGGGTCGTCATGCCCGGCCTGGCCTCATTTTTAATCGAAAATGACGGATCCATTCCTCAAAAGGCCATTGAACATTATCGACGCAGAGCCGCGGGGGGCCCCGCCATGGTCATTATGGAGGCCTGTGCCGTGTCACCGGAAGGGATCGTTTCGCCCCATCAGGCCAGAATTTTTGACGACCGCTTTGTGGAGGGACTTTCAAAAATTGCCATTTCCATGAAGTCGGAAGGCGCTGTTCCCGCGGTCCAGATTCACCATGGGGGCCGGCAGACCTCCGCCAAAGTCATTAACGGACAACCTGTCGCCCCCTCGCCCCTTCCCTGCCCCTCCATTCGGGGAGAAGTCACGCCCCTTACGGTAAACGGCATTCAGGAACTTGTACGGAAATTCGGTGATGCAGCCGACCGCGCCCTGCAAGCGGGATTTGAGCTTATCGAAATTCATGGGGCTCACGGATATCTGATCAATCAGTTCCTATCCCGGTTTTCCAATATCCGCCGGGATGCATACGGAGGGGATATCGCGGGTCGAACACGATTTGCCCAAGAAATCGTTCGAGAAATTCGAAAACGGGTGGGCGAAACATTCCCCATCTCTTTTAAAATCAGCGCCGTTGAATTCGTAAAAGACGGCCTTACGGTTGAAGAAAGCCTTGAAATCCTGAAGATTCTCGTAAAAGAGGGAGTTGATGTCATCCAGGTATCCGCCGGCAATGATGCGACCCCGGAATGGATATGCCAACCCATGTTCATGGAAAAGGCATGTCTCACGGACTTCGCCTGGGCCATCAAAAAGGAGTTGGATGTTCCCATCATGGCTGTGGGAAGGATAAACGATCCCATGCTCGCGGAAAACATCATCAAAACCGGAAAAGCGGATCTTGTCTGCATCGGCCGCGGATTGCTGGCGGATCCCGAAATGCCCAATAAAGCCAGGGAAGGTCGCCTGGACGATATCAGGACCTGCATTGCCTGCAACACCTGTATGGAATCCATTTTCAGAAAAGGACGGGTGGAATGCCTGGTCAACCCGACCCTGGGGCGTGAAAAGGAAATGGCCTTTCATCCCGCTGAAACCATCAAAAAAGTGATGATTGTCGGCGCCGGCCCTGGAGGTTTGAATGTGGCATGGGTGGCGGCCAGGCGGGGACACCATGTACATTTGTTTGAAAGACAATCACAGCTGGGCGGACAGTTGATACTGGGAAGTACCACCCAGTACAAAAAAGAACTTCGCGAGCTGATCCGGTTCCAGATAAAACAGATGGAGCGGTTCGGGGTAACATGCCATCTGAACCATGAGGTAACGCTTGACACCCTGAAAACCCACGCACCTGACGTTGTCATCCTGGCCACCGGGTCCGTACCGAACTACCCCCCCGTGGAAGGGATTGACAGCCCCCTTGTCCTCTCAATTCATGACGCCCTGAACGGACATAACGGCGCAGGAGAAAAAACCGTTGTGGTGGGAGGAGGTCCCACCGGTTGTGAAATCGCCCTTCATCTTTCGGAAACCGGTTACCAAGTGACCATTGTGGAGATACTCCCCAAGCTGGGGACGCAGCTGGAAAGCATGACCAAAAAGATACTGTTGGGAAAACTTAAGGGAAACAATGTGATCTTCAAGACCCATTGCAGGCTGATCCGTGTTCTCAAAAACGGCGTGGTCATTTCCGAAAAGGACGACCAACAGACCACCCTTCCCGCGGATCATGTGGTCTTTGCAATCGGGAATAAACCGGAAAGGAACCTTTTTGACGATATCAAAGCAATGGGTTACAAGGTACACCGCATCGGCGACTGCCTTGAACCAAGAAGCGCCAAGGCAGCAATTTACGAGGGCGGTGTGCTGGGGCGTGCTATTTGACCCTTAGCGCCTCATAAGCGCTCTGGATCTCCTTAAACCGGATTTCGGCCAGTTCCCTGAATTCATCTCCCAGGTGCAACACCTTGTCTGGATGATACTGACCGGCAAGCATCCGGTATGCCGCCTTGATTTCTTTCTGGGAAGCGCTCCGGCTCACATTGAGGACCGTATAGGGGTCCTTCGCTCGGGTGGAAGAGGTCTTTTCTTTTTGCGAGTCCGCCCCCCCATTATTGCTCCTGGATGTCCGGGCCTGCTGTTGCTCCTCACCGGCGCCCACATTTTCATAACCGTTTTGCTTTCGCTTATAAACATACAAATACCACCAGAGCGCTCCCAGTACCACCAGATCATCCAGCCATCCCACTCCGACAAAAAAATCCGGAAAAAGATCGTAGGGGCTGACCAGATAGGCAAGTCCCAGAACCAACAGCAATACTTTCATCATGGTTTGGCTTCTTCGATAAGCTGATCTCCGTACTCGTCCAGAAATATGTCAAGGTCCTTTTCCCAGGGCGCCATCACATTGACCCCCTGTTTTTTTGAAAGCCTGTTTTCAAGGAGGCCATTGACCGGCGACAAATGCCCCCCCTTTAATGTCTTCAGACTGCAAGGCTCGATGGCCGCGTTTAGTTGCAGCTTGTTTACAACATGCTGCGCCAATTCAAACCGACTGCAATAGCCGTAAGCCGTGGCATGGTATGATCCCCTGCCGTCTTTGTTCAGCAACTCCCTGATCTGCAACGCCAATCGGTGGTTCCAGGTGGGTGCGCCAAACTGGTCATCGGCCACCCGAATGGGCGTTGCACTCCCGCAGACCGCCTGTTGCACAATGGATTTAACGAAATTATGGCCATGAATACCGTATAACCAATTGGAGCGGACAATAATATAGTTGGGAGAGTTGCCGCGAACAGCCGTCTCACTCTCCAGCTTACTTTTTCCATAGGCGGAAAACGGGTCTGGCGCATCATCTTCAAAATACGGCTGGGGCATCCCTTTCCGCCCGTCAAACACGTCCCCGCAAGACACATGTACAATCTTGCAGCCAAACCTGGCGGAGGACTGGGCCAGATTCCTGGGACCCTCAACGTTCACCTTTTTAACGGTAAAGGCATCTGCTTCACAGACCTCAAGATCCGTTAACCCGACACAATTGAGGACAATATCAGGGTTTAGTGAATCAAAAGCTTCGATGACCACATCCCAACTGACAATATTAACATCCTCCTTGCTGGGGCAAATCACCTCATGCTCCAGCCCCAGAACCTTTCTGCAATCGCTTCCCAGCCCACCCGAAGCGCCAAAAATGAGTATCTTCATCTTGATCCTCGCCGCAATATTTTTCCCGTCAGGCAATTCTTCCCTTGAGATTTCTTTCACCAATTCAAACAATTAACAGTGTAAGTTAATACACAAATAAAAAAAAACCATAAATTCTTTCAGGATTCATTCACAAAACAGATTCTCTCCAGAACATGAGGATCACTTGGGGAAAATGGAACCTGTCCCATTCAGAGCTTGCGCAAAAGCATGGGCTCATGTAACCTATCCGCTATGGACCGGAGTAGGTGACCGTATGAAAGAATACGTCCGGATCGAGGCCTAACCCTTCATGAAAAATATCACCCCGCAAATCATACGCCAAGGCATCCTATTCATGGCCGTTGCCTTTCTCTTCCTGTTTTCTCCAGTCGTTCCAGATCATCACCTCCATGGCTTCGAAACAAAGGATCATCCATCCATCCCAACGTTTCAGGGAAACCAGCGGATACTGGCCGGCATCCACCTGATTTACGATCGCCGGTTCACTGATGCGGAAGCACTGTTTAAGGAAATGACCACAGATAATCCCCTGGAACCGGCCGGCTATTTTTACCTGGCCATGATCACATGGTCCAGATTGGCCGCGGGTTTTTGGACCCCTGAGATGGTAACGGAGTTCAAAAAACGGATCGATCGGGCGATCGAAGTCGCGCAGACCCGTGTCGACGGTAAGGGTGCAAACAGCTATGATTTTTTCTATCTCGGCGGAGCACTGGGGTTCAAGGGTCGCTTTGAACTCATGAAAGGCAATATGTTTTCGTCATTTCTTCTGGCCTCCGATGCCATCAGCGCCCTCAAGACCTGCCGGGAAATGGCGCCGGACAACAAGGATGTGCTGCTGGGAATCGGCACCTTCGATTATTATACGGCCCGACTGTCAGGGGTCCTGAAATTCCTGACCTATTTTCTCCTGCACCGGGGCGACCGAAAAGAGGGGCTCAAAAAGTTGAACGAGGCGGCATCGCACGCCACCTATTCCTCAACGGAGGCCAAAAGCGTCCTCCTTTATATTGAACTCTTTTCAGAGCAGAACTTTCCGGAAGCCCTGGCATTTGCCACTGAGTTATCCAACCGATACCCCCATAATCCCAGATACAAAACCCTGGAAGGGGTCTGTTGTATTCGCATGAGCGACGCGTCCCGCTACCGGGAAGTTTTAAGGGAACTGTTGACCAGAAGCCGTAAAGCGCCATCGGCTGAAACCGCCGCCATTTGGAAAAAAAGGGCACTTTATCTTGAATCCATAAACGATCTCTATCAAGGGCGCTACACCAAGGCAAGATCCACTCTGGAAGAAATCCTGAAAAACCCCGATCCGGTGCATGACCCGGCCATGATCGCCTGGCCCCTCATCAAACTGGGGATGAGCTATGACCTGGCCGGAAACAGGGATCGGGCACTTGACTATTACAACCAGGTATTCAAAATGAAAAACGGTGCAGGCGCCCAGTTTGTTGCGGACAAGCTGTTAAAAGAGCCCATCGGCCCAAAAGATCCATTCATCGGGTATTGATAAATTATGAAAAGAATCTGCTTCTCTTTGGTTTTAATGATGTTACCGGTGCTTTTAGCAGGGGGTTGTACCCGGTTGGTCATGCCTGTCGCCACCGCCATGGTTCCCGGTTTTACCAGTGCGTTCTTTGAGGA
Organism: Desulfatiglandales bacterium; assembly: GCA_963664475.2. GTDB lineage: Bacteria > Desulfobacterota > DSM-4660 > Desulfatiglandales > Desulfatiglandaceae > NaphS2. Next base: position 573,251 of record CAXXXE010000007.1, on the reverse strand, counting down.
GTGCGATCTGAAACTGGCCGAAGCGTCCCTTCCCGCGGAGCTTAAGCTGATGGAAGGCCTTCTCAAAAACGACCCCGGCAATCAAAAAATCCTGACGGCACTCTGTATGGGATTTACAGGTTATGCCATGCTCTTTGTGGAAGATCAGGAACCGGAAAGAGCATCCGACCTCTATCTGCGCGCCAAATCCTATGGACTGAAGGCCATGGGCATGGAAGATTTGGATTCGCGCCATCTTCCGAACCGACTCAAAAAAGTGACCCCTTCGGAAATTGAAATGCTTTTCTGGACCACCATGGCCTGGAATGCATGGGTCAACCTGAACCTGGACAACCCCGCGGCCCTGGGAGAGAGTACCCCGGCCCAGGCCTGCCTGGAACGGGTACTGGAAATTGAACCGGAATTTTACCATGGCGCCCCCTATGTTCTCATGGGCGCCATATTGGCGGCGCGCCCCAAAATGCTGGGCGGAAACGCACCGGAAGCCAAAGCATGTTTTGAAAAAGCCATTGGCGTGAGTCATGGCAAATTCTTACTGGCCCAATATTACGATGCCCGCTACTATGCCGTTCGGGTTCAGGACAAGGATATGTTTTTCACCCTGGCAAAAGAGGTGGCCGACACACCACCCGATGACCTGAAGGGCGCCTGTCTCATCAACCAGGCCGTCAAAGAGAAAATGAAAGCCCTCGCCGAAATGGCGGATGAGTTGTTTTTTTAACGGTTTACACTTGCCTTAATTGGGAGATTTTATGAAAAAGACAATACGTTACATTTCGCTTCTCATGGGCCTGGGATGCCTTTTCGGCCTCCAATCACCTGGTTTTGCCGCCAAAAAGCCTCAGTACCTGATCAAATTCGCCACGGTAGCCCCGGAAGGCAGCGCCTGGGTCAAAAAAATCCGAAGCGTCGACAAAGAACTCAGGGAAAAAAGCGGGGGTCGGCTGGGACTTCGCATCTATGCGGGCGGCGTCGCCGGAGATGAGCTGGACGTGCTTAAGAAAATGCGGATCGGTCAGATTCAGTCTGCGGCTTTTTCAGGGGTGGGTTTTGGACAGATCCTCCCAATGGTTCGGGTGCTGGATCTCCCCTACCTTTTCAAGAACGACCGGGAAGTGGACCAGGTCCATCAAGCGCTTTTCACCTTTTTCGCTGAACAATTCCAGAAAAATGGGTTCACGCTTCTCGCCTGGACCGAAGTGGGAAATGTCAACATTTTTTCCCAGAAAGCTGTCCATACCCTGGATGACCTCACGGGCCTTAAAATCTGGACCTGGGCAGGGGATCCCATTTCAAAGGAAACCTTTGTCACCATGGGGGTCAACCCCATTCCCCTCGCCATAACGGATGTCACCACTGCACTGAACACGGGGATGATCGACACGGTCTATGCACCGCCGCTGGGCGCCCTGGCCCTTCAGTGGCAGTCGAAGCTATCCTTCATGATGGCCCTGCCCCTGGTCCACTCAACGGGCGCCATCCTTATCTCCTCCAGATATTTCAAGAAACTGCCCCCGGATTTGGCCACCCTGCTTCAAAAAACCGTTGCAAACGCCATGACGGATCTCACCGAAACCCTGCGCCGACAACGGGAGGAAGCCATCCGGATCATACAGGACAGCGGCATTACCGTCATTCCAGCGCCTGACGAGGAAGCGCGCAAACCCTTTTACCATGTTCACACGGAGGTTGCCCGAAAACTTTGCGGCGACATTTACCCCGAAGACCTCCTTTTGCGGGTTTATCAAATCCTCCAGAGACCCGAGGCTGAAAAGATACAGTTTTAAGTTTTAAGTTTTAGGTTTTAAGTTAAAAACAAGGAACGTAAAACCGCGGCTTGCCGCTCTAGGAAATCCCCATGAAAACGCTCCAGCATATCGACCGGATCCTGGCCAGAATTGAAGGATGGCTGATCATCTGGTTGCTCTGGGCCATGGTGGTGTTGACATTTGTTCAGGTGGGCTTCAGGAGTCTTTACACCCACGGCCATTTTCACTGGGCCAATGACGTACTGGGGCATCTGGACTGGTCCGGCCCACTGGTTCAACTGCTGCTTCTGTGGCTCACCTTTCTGGGGGCATCGCTCCTCACCAGAGAAGATAAACACATCAAAATCGATCTCTTCGGAACACTCCTGCCGCCCCGATGGCGACCGATCAGAAGATTTATTCTGTCCGTGGTCTCTGTTTTCATCACCGGCATCATGATCAAGGTATGCGTCGATCATGTGGCCATGGAGATGGAATTTGGCGGCAAAAGCCTCTTTTATCTACCCGGATGGGTGGGTCAACTGATCCTGCCGACTGGGTTTTCCCTGCTTTTTTTCCGGTTCCTGATCCAGGCCATCCATGAAGGCGCCCGGATACTTCGAGGCTTTTTGAAATGATCCTCACCCTGGTACTCATCCTGATTTTCTGTATTATGTTAGGTCTGCCACTGTTTATCGGCATCCTGGCGGCCGCCATGCTCGGCTTTTTAACCAGCGACGTCCCCTTCGGCGCCATTCCCATCGAAATTTTCAGACTGGCCAACACGCCCATTCTGCTGGCGATTCCCCTGTTTACCTTTGCCGGATACCTGCTTGCCCAGGGAGGGACATCCGCCCGACTGGTCAGGTTTTCCAGAAGTCTTCTGGGGTGGCTGCCCGGAGGCCTGGGTGTCGTGGCCCTGGTGTCATGCGCCTTTTTCACCGCCATTACCGGCGCCACCGGCATCACCATCATTGCCCTGGGCGGGCTCCTCTTTCCAGCGCTCATCTCGGAGAATTACAGCGAAGACTTCTCCCTGGGGCTCATGACCACTTCGGGCAGCCTGGGGCTCCATTTCCCCCCGAGCCTGCCCATCATCCTCTATGGTTTTGTTTCAGGCACGAGCATCGAACAGCTTTTTATGGCAGGCCTTTTGCCGGGAACCCTGATGGTGGGGATTCTCTGCCTCTTTTCCGTTTACATGGGCCGAAAATGGCGCCTGGCCCGGCCGGCTTTTTCGGGAGGAGCGTTTTGGATGGCGTTTAAAGGGGCGGCCTGGGAGTTGCCCATTCCCATCCTCATCCTGGGAGGCATCTATTCCGGGTTCTGCACCGCCACGGAAGCGGCGGCCCTTACGGTGGCGTATGTACTGCTGATCAAAGCCCTGGTGTTCCGAGAACTCAATCTCACCCGGGATTTGCCGGCCATCATGAAGGAGAGCATGCAGATGGTGGGGGGCATCATGATCATTCTGGGAGCGGCCCTCGCCTTCACCAATTATCTGGTGGATGCCTTTATTCCAATGAAAATACTGGCATTCATGGAAGATTTGGTAGAAACGAAAATCGAATTTTTGATGGTACTCAATATTTTTCTCATCCTGGTGGGCTGCATGATGGATATTTTCAGCGCCATCCTCGTGGTGGTTCCCCTGATCGTTCCCCTGGCCGAACGATTCGGTGTTGACCCCATACATTTGGGCATCATCTTTCTGGCAAACCTGGCCATCGGCTATAACACCCCCCCCGTGGGACTCAATCTTTTCATCGCCGGTTCGCGATTCGACCAACCGGTAATCAGGCTTTACAAGGCCACCCTCCCCTTTCTCCTCCTCCTTCTACTGACCCTGCTGCTCATTACCTATTGGCCAGGCCTCAGTCTTTTTCTGCCCAGTCTTCTGAAATCATAGTCTTGCGTTGCCGCAATTTTTAATATATCATGGGTCATGTACGGGTTAATGCGAATTACAGTGTGACATCTTCCCCATATTCCCGCACCCTGTGGCAACCCAAGACGCAAATCAACACCGTTTCTTTCTTGAGAGACAACCCATGAAAAATATTCTGCTCGTTGAGGACAGCAAATTTTTTGGAAAACTGGTAAGAAGCAAAATCAGAGACCAACTGGGTTTTGATGTGGTCTGGGTTGAAAGTTACAAAACCGCCCAACGCCTGCTGGTCGAAAACCCCATGCGTTTTTTTATTGCACTGCTGGATCTCAACCTTCCGGATGCCCCCTCCGGTGAAATCGTAGACCTCATTCTGGCACACCACATTCCGGCTATTGTGTTTACCGGAAACATCAACGAAAAAATTCGAGAAAAAATCTGGTCAAAAAGGATCGTCGATTACGTTTTCAAACGAAATATAGAAGATATCAACTATATCGTCCAACTCATCCATCGCATCCACCAAAACCTTTCCGTCTCAATCCTGGTTGTGGATGATTCTAAAACATCCCGGATGTTTATCACCGGTCTTCTCAGCGTCCATCAGTATCAGGTGCTGGAAGCAGTGGACGGCGTCGATGCTCTGGAACGGATCGCGGCAAACCCCCAAATCAAAATGGTCATCACGGACTATAATATGCCGAACATGAATGGTTTTCAGCTCACCCGGGCAATTCGGAACCAGTACGGGAAAGATGAATTAGCCATCATCGGCATTTCTGGAAGAGACGACCATGTTATTGCGGCTCAGTTGATCAAAAACGGCGCCAATGACTTTTTGAGCAAACCCTTTGCGGTGGAGGAATTCTATTGCCGTGTCACACAGAATGTCGAGCGTATTGAAAATATCGACCGAAGGAAACAGGTGGAAAAAGAATTAAGTGTGGCAAAGGAACAGGCCATTCAGGCCAATCGCCTCAAAAGTGAATTCCTGGCCAATATGAGCCATGAGATCAGAACACCCATGAATGCCATCATCGGTCTGTCCCATCTGGCACTCAAAACAGAGCTGAATCCAAAGCAAAAAGATTATTTAAATAAAATTCAAACCTCCGCACAATCGCTCCTTCGAATCATCAACGACATTCTCGATTTTTCGAAAATTGAAGCCGGTAAGCTGAAAATGGAATCCGTTGAATTCGATTTCGACGAGACCTTGGGAAATGTCGCCAACCTGGTGAACCTCAAAGCGGAAGAAAAAGGACTGGAACTCCTCCTGGTTACCGCTCCGGACGTACCGCTGAAACTGGTGGGGGATCCGCTTCGGTTAAGTCAGATACTCATAAACCTGACCGGCAATGCCGTCAAGTTTACCGATAAGGGTGAAATTCTGGTTTCGGTTCGCGTGGAACAAACTAAAATCGTCAATGGCAACGAACGCGTGAACCTGGCCTTTACCATTAAAGACACGGGCATCGGAATGCACAAAGAGACCGTCCATCGACTTTTTGAAGCGTTTCACCAAGGAGACGACTCCATTACCCGACAATATGGGGGGACGGGCCTGGGACTGACCATTTGCAGCCAACTAGCCGAAAAAATGGACGGTAACATTTCCGTTTCAAGCGAGTACGGTGTCGGCAGCACCTTCATCTTCAAGGGATGGTTTGACCTGCCCTCAAATGCCAGGGAATCGGTCCGGGTACTGCCACCGGCTTTCAGAGAACGCAAAGCCCTGGTTGTGGACAACAACCTGATCCGCTCTGATTTTCTCGCAAAGACGCTTACAGCTTTTTCCTTTTCCTGTGAAAGGGCCGATTCAATGGCCCTGGCCCTCGAATTGATAACCCCAAAAGGAAAAGCGCTTCCCTTTGATGTCGTATTAGCGGACTGGAATTTGATCGGCATGGAGGGATTGGCGGCCCTTTCACAAATCAAACCCCATCCTTTTGCGGCCAAAATGGTTATCATTCCCATGATGACCGCAAAAAAAAGTGAAGCCTTGGTTGAACAAATCGACGAATCGCTTTTTGACAACATCCTTTTGAAACCCGCAACCCGAAAAACCCTATTTGAGACTGTTTCAGACGCACTTTCGCCCCAAAGGAACGCTTCACGGACAAAAGGGTTACAGGGCCCTATTTCATCCGAAAACCACCCCATAACCGGTGCCGCGGTACTCCTTGTGGAGGATAATGTGATCAACCAACAGGTTGCCGCCGAACTCCTTCTGAACATGGGCTTGGCGGTTACCATGGCCAACAACGGAAAAGAAGCGGTTGATTTGCTCCGGCAACCCAATGCCGTCGATCGTTTTGATATTGTTCTGATGGACTTGCAGATGCCGGTCATGGACGGCTACACCGCCACACGGAAAATCCGGGAACTTGATTCGCAGGTACGGAATATCCCCATCATCGCCCTCACCGCCCACGCCATGATCGAGGAAGGCGAAAAATGCAGGGCCGCCGGCATGAACGATCATTTCTCAAAACCTATTGATCCCCACAAACTGGCTGAAACCCTGGGCCGATGGATTCATCGGAAGATCATACCGCCAAAAAAAGACCCTGTGGACACCATGGAGGATCTGTTGTTAGCGGAAAACCTGGCCGGAATCGATTTAAAAACAGCATTGACACGAACCGGCGGGAATACAACGCTTTTACGCCAGCTGATGCGGGAATTTCAACTTGAGTTCAACGGCTGCGTCAAACAAATGGAACACTATCTCAAAATCGGCGACGTGGAAGAAGGAGAACGCCTTGCCCACACCATAAAAGGGGTTTCCGGCAACATCGGCGCGCAACAGCTCTACGAAGCCTCCTCCCAATTGGAACAGGCATTCCGGCAAGGTTCTTCGGACAATTTCAGAAGCTTAAAAGCCTTATTCAAGGAAACCATTTCCGAGGTTCTTGAAAGTTGTACCATTCTGGCGACTCCCGGAAAAACGACATCCCGACATATCCCTTTTTCCGGGGATGCGGATAATACCAGAGCACTTTTGTGTGTACAATCCATTCGAAGGCAGCTGGAGGCCGACGAACTGATTGATGAGGCATTAATGGCGGAGTTGAAAACCATCCTGTTGGATAGGGATCAAGAATCTCTGTGGCTTGAACTGGAAACCAAAGTCTTCCACTTTGATTATGCATCGGCCCTCGCCGCCATGGACACTGTAAACCGGTTGTTAAACTGAAAATTCAAAGTATCTAAAATGGCCCTGGATAACGAAACCAACAGAGAACCCGGAATTTTGATCGTGGACGACATGCCCATCAACATCCAGATTCTGGCGCGTTCATTAAAATCGGACTACCGAATCCGGATTGCCACAAGCGGCCTCAAAGCCCTTGAAATCGCCCGGTCGAACGACCCCCCGGATTTGATCCTTTTGGACATCCTCATGCCCGAAATGGACGGTTACGAGGTCATCAAAGCCCTTAAAAGGCATTCCAAAACCCGTAATATTCCCGTTATCTTCATTACGGTTCGCGATAAAGTGGAGGATGAAAGCACCGGATTTGAAATGGGTGCCGTGGACTACATCACAAAACCCTTTCACCTCCCGGTGGTAAAGGCGCGAATCAAAACCCAGATGGAATTGAAACGAAAAACCGATATGCTGGAACGGCTGGCTTCACTGGATGGGTTGACCAACATTCCCAATCACCGGCGTTTCAGCGAAGTCGCTAAAAAGGAATGGCGGAGGGCTCAGCGAAGCGTAATCCCCTTGACCTTTTTAATGATCGACATCGATTTTTTTAAGAGTTTCAATGATTGTTACGGACATGCATGCGGAGACGACTGCATTCGCTCAGTGGCCGCAACCCTTGAAAAAAACCTTGAGCGGCCGGGGGACTTCGTTGCCCGTTATGGTGGGGAAGAGTTCGCTGTCGTACTTCCCGAGACGAGTGAAAAAGGAGCACGGCTTATGGCGGAAAAACTGCGCTCCGAGGTTCAGGGACTGAATATCCGCCATCAGGATTCGTCCGTGGCCCCATATATCACCATCAGCATCGGCTGTGCCACTGCCATTCCGCAGGAAGACCTGACCGCCGTGGCACTGGTGAAGGCGGCAGACAAAATGCTATATCAGGCCAAGAATGAAGGCCGCAATCAATGCAGATGGACGTTTATTTCCTGAAACCCCGTGAAGATCAAAGATAGGGCCTCACATCCATGGGTTGCATGCCGGCCGCCAGGGCCGCCCGCAACCCCAGATCGCCATCCTCAAACACTTCGCAAAGCCTTGGCGCCACACCCATGCGGTTAGCAGCCTCAACAAACATATGGGGTTCGGGTTTGGACTTTAACCCATCGTCTGCGGTAATCACTGCCTTGAAGAAATCCGCCATTCCAATCGCTTTCAGAGTTCGAAGCACATTCTTCCGCGTCCCCCCCGAAACCACGGCCATGGGCAATTTGTTTTGATAGTCAATCGCTATCCTGGCCACAGGGACAATGGGCTTTGAAAATTTCAACCTTTCATGGCTGATTTTGTTCTTGGCTTCCGCCACTTCTTTCGGGTCGAGCGCCGTACCGTAGGTCCGGTTAAACCGGATTACGATTTCTTCCGCCGGCATTCCCCTCAGCGGCTCCAGGAATTCAACCGGGCAATGACCGCCATAATTTTTGAGGGTCTCCAGCCATGCCTCCGTATGGATGCTCATGGTATCCGCCAGGGTTCCGTCACAATCAAAAATCAATCCTTCAACGCCTGGGAAAACGTGGATCATATGGTCTCCGGTTTCCTTATTCAATGGGAAAATCAAAATAAGTCTCAGGAAAGGGCTCATGTCTCAAGGTGAAATGCCACCATTCTTCAGGATAAGGCAAAAAGCCGTTTTTCACCATTAGGGACTGGAGCAACATGCGATGTGCCCTTTGCGCAGGCTCGACAGCGCTATTGGTGGGCCATGATTTGGGACTGAAAAAATCGAACCCGGATCCCATATCCAATGCCTTATAATTGTCTTCGGCATCCGCCGAAACGATGGTTACATCTACCGCACTGCCCCGGGAGTGACTCGATTTTTCAGCAATATAGCCTTTTCTGAAAAGATCCTTTTTATCTACATCGGGATAGTATTCCGCCTTCATTTTCGTATCCTTGCCGTCTTTGGCCCAACGAACGAAATGATTAACCGCTCTCTGAGGCCGATAGGCATCAAAGATTTTGAGTCCCAAACCAAACCGCTTGAGATCCGCCTGAACCCCGCCGAGGCTTTCGGCGGCTTCCCGTGTAAGGATACAACGGGACGACAGATAACCATCAATGGGTCTCCCCACAAAATTATCATGGGTATGGTAACGCAATTCAACCATCACATCCGGCAGGTATTCATCAACATATACGAACCCTTCCGGCAGATGTTCCGCCATGGCCGTAAAGACGAAAAAACACTGGATAAACAAACAAACCACGAAGGCCGGAACATATTTTTTTCTGAACTTCATACGACTGAGGGTAGATTCTGAAGACATCGGCACGCACCTTTACCTTTATAATTTTCATCAGTCAAAAAATATACCGTCATTTGAACATTTTTTCAATGACCCTAACCCTATGTTATTTGCGGAAATGACAAAGCATGAGAATGTTAGCTGGCTAAGATGACAGAGTCAAGAAAATCAAAGCAAAAAGGTCAAATTGGATTCCCGTTTCATTACGGTGGCCAGGTATTTGGATGTTGAAATCCGGGTTTACGCCCCCTTGATGCCTGTTTTGGCGGCGAAGGCGTCCATGATGGGCGCGATGGCCGTGATGTTGGCATAAAAGGTCGCCGTCCCCTCGGCCTTGGCCTTTTCAAGGCGGGCCTGGTCCGACGCCGACGCCGGGGTGGCCAGGAAAACCATTGCCAGCAGCAATGTCAATTTTCTCATCGTTACATTCCTAATCATATTTGGGCATATTGGGGCGTACCGGGGTTTTCACAGGTGGAACCGCCAGCGATGTGGCGCGATTCAGCCTCCCCTGACCACGTTCACCGACACTGGCAACATTCGTCGCCATCCTACTCGAGAATTCCGGCTCCCGCAAGGGATCAAAATGCAACATTTCAAGAAAATAGTCATGTCCAAACCGGTACTTTTTTACCCCCGCCGAACGGGAGCGATCATAAATTCTTTGCCTTTTTTCCATGATTTTGCTGAAATGCGGAAATTTAAATGTCAATTATCGGATGCTGTTTATGAATATCTTCGCTTACAGGAATATTGCCCAGGGAATGATCCTTTTTCTTTCTCTGCTGTTTCCCTTCGGGTGCGCGCCCGTGGGACCCGATTACCAGCCGCCCCGAAAAGAGGTCTCCTCTCAGTGGCAGACCCTGCTTAAGGGAGGGCTTTTGGATGAACCCATCGATCAGGAAGCCCTGTCTCACTGGTGGCGTCGTCTGAACGATCCCCTGCTGACCCGGCTCATGGAGCAGGCGGTTGCAGGGAATCTCGACCTGAAAGAAGCCCGCGCGCGGGTGTGGGAGGCGCGGGCCAGACGCGGCATTGCCGATGCCGCCCTTTTTCCCCAACTGGACGCCTCCGGACAGATCATGCGCATCAAGGGGAGCAAAGAGACGGGGGCCGGCACGGAACGGAATCTCTTTACCGCCGGGTTTGATGCGGGCTGGGAGGTGGATGTTTTCGGCGGGGTGCGCCGGTCCGTGGAGGCCGCCGATGCGGATCTCCAGGCCACGCAGGCCTCGCTCCGGGACGTACTGGTCACCCTGACCGCTGAAGTGGCACTCAATTACGTGGAGATGCGCACCTATCAAACCCGACTCATCATGGCGGAACAGAACCTGAAGGCCCAGGAAGCCATGTACGATCTGATACAGCAACGTTTTGACGCAGCCCTGAGCGACGCCCTATCCCTGGAACAGGCCCGCTATAACGTGGAAGACACACGGTCCCAGATTCCCATACTCCGTTCGGGGCTGGCGGCTTCCCGGAACCGGATTGCGGTCCTCCTGGGAAAGGAGCCCGGGCAACTCCGCCGGGAACTGGAACCCTCGGCGCCCATTCCCGTGACCCCTTTGAAGGTGGCCGTGGGGATCCCCGCCGACTGCATCCGGCGCCGGCCCGACGTGAGCCTCGCGGAACGGGAACTGGCGGCGCAGACCGCCCGCATCGGTGTGGCCACAGCCGAACTGTATCCGAAATTTTCACTCCTGGGATCCATCGGGCTCGAAGCCCTGGACATCGGCGGATTCGCCTCTTCAGACGGCTTCACCTACAGTATCGGACCCGCGTTCTCGTGGCGCATCTTTGATGCGGGGGCCATCCGCCAGAACATCCAGGTCCAGACCGCCCTTCAGGAACAGGCGATGGTCCGGTATGAATCCACCATCCTCGGCGCGCTGGAGGAGGTGGAAAACGCCTTAAAGGCTTATGCCGAGGAGCAGAACCGCCGGGCCGCCCTCAAGCAGGCGAGCCGGGCGGCCCAGAAGGCGGTGAGCCTTGCGGAAGAGAAATACAGGGCCGGCCTCATTGTCTTCTTCGACGTGCTGGATGCCCAGCGATCGCTGCTCTCCTTCGAAGATCAGCTGGCCCGGAGCGAGGGCGCCGTAACGGCCGATCTGATCATTTTGTACAAGGCCCTGGGGGGCGGCTGGCAGGAAATGTCTGAAACGGATTGATTTTTCTTTTGATGTTCACACCATCTGCCGTTTGGCCAGTTTCTGAAAAAGTCCGGATTCCCTGATCAGTTCCTCAAAGGTTCCCGTCTGCACCACCCGTCCCGCCTCCAGGACATAGATCCGGTCGGCATGGATAATGGTGGAGAGGCGGTGGGCGATGACGATCCGGGTGGCGTTGAGCCGCTCCAGGCTGTCGGAAACATGGGCCTGGGTTTCGTTGTCCAGGGCGCTGGTGGCTTCATCGAAAATGATGAGTTTCGGATTGCGCGAAAGAGCCCGGGCGATGAGGATGCGCTGTTGCTGGCCGCCCGAGACCGCGCCCTGGTACATGACGGTGTGCATCCCCATGGGCATGGCCTCGATATCCTTATCCAGCCCGGCCATGCGGGCCGCCTCCCATGCCGCGTCCATAGAGATGCCCGAAGCCCCGGCGATGTTTTCGTAAATGGAGCCGTTGATCAGTCCGCCCCCCTGGAGCACCACGCCGATTTGCTTTCTCATGCCTCTCAGGTTCACCGACGCAAGGTCGATGCCGCCGTAATAAATGCCTCCGGTTTCCGGTGTTTCAAACCCCAGGAGCAATCGCGCAATGGTGGACTTCCCGGCCCCGGAAGGGCCGACCACGGCGACGAATTCCCCGGAACCGGCGGTGATGGACACGTTTGTGAGAACCGCCGGCGAATCCGTATCGTAACGAAACGTCACATTCCGAAGCTCCACATTCCCGTCGATCCGCCCCGCGGGTGGCTGTGTCTCAACGATCTCGGGCATGGCTGAAAGGATGGGCGCCAGCCGCTTGTAGAGGGCAATTGACCCCAGGAGAGCGGGAAGGATGCCTGCGAAGCCGGTGAAAGCCACAAGCAATGTGGAAAAGGCGGCGGTAAAGGCCAGGTAATCGCCCACATTCAGTGTGGTTTCCTGCCAGTGGGAACCGATGATCAGAAAGAATATCCCGGTCATAAGCGGGGGGAACACCACGTTCAACACCGCCATCACATTCATGTTGTCCATGGACCGGGATTCCCATTTTATTTTTTCTCCCAGTACCCCGGCCCATTTGATAAAGGCACGATTCTCCGAAACGGACATGCGGATTTTGGCAATCCCCGTCAGCATCTGCAGGGCGAGCCCCATGAGGATGCCTTCATGGGTATACTGTTCCCGCTGGTTTCGATAGTTTTTGTGTCCCACCCAGAAGAGCAAACCCATATAGATGAAAATGGCCATCAACCCCACCACCGTCATGGTGCCGCTGTAATAGAGCATCATGACCAGGTTCGGGGTGGCAAATATCAGACTCATGCACCCCATGCTGACATTGTCCGCCAGCTGGTCCCGAATGGCATCCACACCCATGACCCGATTGGCCAGGTCCCCGGCCGTATACTGGTTGAAAAAACGCGCCGGAAGATTGAACAGTCGACCCCACATGGCGGCCTGAAGCTGAAAGCTGGACCGTGTCTTCACCCGCAGCATCAGGATAGACCGGGATAATATCAGAAAGGTCCCGGAAAAGGCGGCGCAGAGCAGGATGATCCCCGCCTGAACCAACTGAACCGTGTCCGCGGTGGGAATCACGGTGTTGAAGATGGTGCCGGTGAGCCACACCGGGGCCAGTGCGATCAGGCCGCTGATCATGCCGATGAGGAAAATGCCTCGATAATCCGTCTTTAGGCCCCTAAAGGCCACCGAGAGCACTTCTTTCAAAGAGACGGGGCCCGATGGCAGGGGGACGTAGACGGATATGGCCTGTGACTGGAGCTGTGAGGCCAGCAGTGGGGTGACCCTCACTTCCTTGCCATCCATGGGATCGAAGCACATCCACCGGCCCCGGGCGTGGAAAAGAGCCACCGGGGTCCGGTCCTCGAGGCGAAAGGCAATGGCCGGCATCCCTTCTTCCTTCCACCAGCCGTCATCGAGCCGAACCGTGCTGTAATAGAGATTACACGACTCCAGAAGCCGGGTCGCTTGGGAGACGCTGTGGTCAGGGTCCATGTCGCCGGACGGCTCGGGAAGGGTGAATTCGATCTCGCTGACCCGGAAGATCCGCTGGATTGCTCTGTGCAGCGGGAACGGGGATACGGCCGCCACGGAGGCATCCGGCACACTCCGGCGGTGGAAGATGAGACGGCGCAAATGCGCCCCCACCTCTTTGATGCCGGTCTTTTCATAGGAGACCAGGTGCCTTTGACGCCGCAGACGCTTCTGCCGCCGAAAGGAAACCGCCACCAGCACCGCGCGCAGATACTGCCGGTATAGAGAGGTCATGACCCCGTCCACGTCCGGATTTTCCATCATCTGGGCGGTGGTGCGGCAGGAAACGGACACGGGGTCCAGACATTGGAACCACATTTGAGGCGACAGGGGAAAGGCAGATCCCGGGGCCAGGAGCATTTGCTCTTCATCCCCGTTCAGGATACAGAAGCCATTCAGCAGTTCAATCCACGAAAGCCCCTGACCGGGGCGGAAGGAAACGCCTGTCTCAAACTGAAAGGACTGCCCCTTCTCCAGGTCGGACCGGGTGATGACGCGGGTCTCTGCCGGGGGCATGTCCAGGGCAAAGGGTGTCAGGAGGTTCCGCATGAACTGCTCAAACCGAACCCTTATGTCTTTGTTTTCGCGAATCAGATCGACCCAGGATGCCCTGCTCTGGCAAATCCGGGCGTCTGTCCTGGGCATGGCCAGAAGCCGGTAGGAGACGCCACCGATCTCCACGCTCACCCCGACGGGAAACAGGAAATCCCCCTCTTCCAGTCCGGCCACGAACTGAAACGCTCCCATGGGCTCCCCCGTGGTCTTGTGGAATCCCGCGATAAAGAGGTTGACCGATCCGCTCACGATCCGCCGAATCCGCTCATCGGACGGAAAAAATCCCTGCCCGCTCCCGACGGGATCCGTATTCACGTGGGGTTCTGAAATCCTGTCCATGGTCATGGGTCGCTCCCGCCTACGCCTCGGCCCGAATCATCCGCGCATAGGTTCCCTTCTCATCCTGAATCAGTTCTTCATGCCGACCCCGCTGCACCACCCGACCCTTATCCAGGACGATGATTTCGTCGCAGTCCCGGATGGAACTGAGACGATGGGCCACGATCAGGCAGGAACATCCCCGCTGCCGCAACCGCTGGTCGATTCTTCGTTCGGTTTCGGGATCCAGGGCGCTGGTGGCCTCGTCCAGGATCAGCACTGCCGGGTCATTGCACAGGGCACGGGCGATCTCCATGCGCTGTCGCTGTCCCCCGCTGAAATTGTCCCCCCCTTCATCCATCACCGCATGGTAACCCCCGGCGCGCTTGGCGATGTCTTCATGGATCCGTGCGTCCCGGCAGGCCTGAATCATGTCCTCCTCGGGCATCATGGGGTTCCACATGGAGAGGTTCTCCCGCAACGAGTCCCGGAAAAGCACGATCTGCTGGTCCACGATGCCGACGAATCGTTCCAGCTTTCTGCGAGGCCATTGGGAGATGGGCAATCCGTCGTACAATACATGGCCGGACCAGGGTTTGTAGAGGCCGGCGGCGATCTTGGCCACCGTGGATTTTCCCGAACCGCTTCGTCCCACCACCGCCACATGGGCGCCGGGACGCAGATGAAGGGAGAAATCCGACACCACGGCCGGCGCCACGGGGCTGTAACCGAAGGTGACATTTTGCATCTCCAGTTCACCACGGATATCAAACATGGAACCGGATTCCGGCATCTCCATTTCCTGTTCATACAGGGGATCCAGTTCGTAACGCTCCACATCATCCAGCTTGTCCAGGGCACCCTTGGCCTCCTGTATCTGGGCGCCGAGCTGCGTCACCTGGGTGATGGGGAGCAGGAAAGCCGCCATCAGCATCTGAAAGGCCACCAGCATGCCGGCGGTCATGTCTCCGTTAATGACCCGGGATGCACCGTAAATAAGAACGGCGGCATTGTTCAGGGCGGACAGGAGCAAAGGAAAGGAGGAGAGGTAAACCGTGGACACCGACATCCGCTGTTCCGCATTGGTGTAGCGGGCCTGCTGACCGGCCCACCGCGTAAAGAAATCATACTCCCCTGCCGATGCCTTGATGGTATCCATGAGCTGTACCCCCGACCAGGCCACCGCCATGAGTTTTCCTTTTTCCTGAATGAGGGTCTGGTTCAATACCTTTCTGAAACGGGCGACCAGGGTCAAGACGATCAGGTTTACTCCCGCGATGCCGATGCCCGTGAGCGCCAGCGGTACATCGTATGAAAGGAGGAGCGCGCCGTAGAACACCAGCATGAACAGGCTGGAAACGGCGCTCCCCACCTGCCCGCTGATCAGTTCGGCCAGTTGATTGTTCAGGGTGATTCGGTATTGAAGGTCACCGGGACTCCGCTGCATATGAAACAGCATGGGAAGACGGAGCAACCGCATGAACATTCGGGAGGTGTTGATGGTCAGAAATCCGATGGCAAGGGAACGAACGGCGAGCCGCTGAAACCAGGTCAGCAGCACGGTTACGAGGGTAGCGCCGCCAAGGGCCATGACCAGCGGTGCCAGCCAGCCGGGATTGGGACCCAGCACATGGTCCACAAAAATCCGGGACAGGATGGGAATGACCATGCCGGGGAACGCCAACAGGATGCTGGTGAGCACGATGAAAAAAATCGCGCTTTTCATGGAAGCGGTCCGCCGGTAAATACCTCCCAGGAGCGAGGGTGCATGTCCGCCGGCCCGGAACAGGCTTCCCGGCCGAATCTGAAGGGCCACGCCCGTGTAGGAGGTGTTCATATCCGAAAGGGATACCCGGCGCGGTCCGGAAGCGGGGTCGTTCACATAGAACGTATCCCCCTTTCTTCCTTCCAGAACAAGGAAATGTTTGAACTCCCAGAAGAGGATCAGGGGCATAGGCTCCGTATGCAGCTCATTGATCTGCAGGCGCAGGCCCTGGGCCTCACATCCATGATGCCGGGCCGCCCGCAGGATGTTGACGGCACTGCTGCCGTCCCGGGATACCCCGCAGTCCACACGCAGCCGTTCCAGTGGAATATAGAGGCCATAGCATGCCAGCACCATGGCAAGAGAGGCGGCACCGCATTCGGTCGCCTCCATCTGCAGAATCGTGGGAACCCTCACCCGGCGTTTGACAGGCTTCTTCTCACCCACGCCTAAGGCTCCGCGGCGTTGCCGATTTCGGGTTGATCATAACCTAAGAATGTCTTGCGGATGTAGGGGAGGACATAGGAGATGGGAACCCGCTCCTCCACGATCACCTTAATGGTGCAGAGCCTCCCCGCAGTGATATGGATCCCTTCCGGGGTCTTTCCCGTCCATTTGATGCCGGTGGGATCCGTGGGATCCGAAACCAGCTGAATCCGCACCATGCCCGCCACCTCGTCTCCCTTAAGGGTCCGGGCCAGGTCTTCATTCTTGTACCAGTTGACCAGTTGCTCCATGGTTGCCGGGTAGAGCCCCACCTTTTCCACCAGGCCCAGCATATAACCGATACGATAAGGCTCGGTGTCGGACGGTGCAATATGAACGGTCTGTCCCTCCCTGACGGTTTTCATTTTCGTGGCGGGAACCAGTGCATTCACAAAGAGGGCACTGCCCGCGGACCGCTCCAGGGTGCAGACGGTTTCCCCGCCGGCCACGTGGTCGCCGATGCTTTTGTGGACATTGATAACGACGCCTTCCGATTCACTCACGATGCTCTTGCGGCGGAGGAACTGCGCCATCTTGAGGGCCAGATCCTGCTGGGCCTCCTCTATTTCCCGCCCTTTCTGCCAGAATTCCCGTTCAAATGTATGCGCATAGTCCAGTTTTCCGATTTCATAGTTTGCCGTTTCCTGTCGCTGCCGGACGAGGCTGACGGCCGTATTCAACATATTCTGAAGCACGGTGACGGTTTCCGACTCGGTCACCAGCTTTCGGGTTCGAAAGGACTGATATTTTTTGTTCAGCTCGGCGAGTTGTTTCAGAAGCCGATCCAGATCTTTCATGATCTTGTCGCTGTCGGCCAGGATGCGCGATGTGAACCCGGTGCGCTTTTCCACCTGGCGGTCTGTCAGCTCGCGCAATACCGTCACATCCTCTTGCAGAGAATTGATTCGGGATTGATAGTGGTCCAGCTCGATCTGATCGAGGGGCAGGGAGAGCACGGCAATCACATAACCCTTGGTGATGGTCACCCCCTCCGATATGTTCAGGGTCTGGATGATGCCGTCCGAGAGGCTGACCATATTTTGAAATCCACCGCTTTCAACCACCATGCCGGAGCCCTCCACCTTCGTGTATGTCCGGCCGTACCATCCCCACAAAGCCGCCACCAGCAGGATAACCGCGATGCCCAGCACGCTGATCCACCACCGGGGAGCGATCAGCCGCATGCGCTCTTCCAGCGGTTGCATCACGGACTGCTTTTTAAGCGCCTCTTTCCTGAAAAGATCGCTGTTAGAGCGGGTTGGAGACATCATTTTCCTTTTGCTATCAGGAGGACCATTATATAATGTCCAAATCAGAATGACGTCTTCTTACCAAAATTCGTTGTTTTTATGAAGTGAATCTTTCTTTTCCCGATGATCACGTCTTCCCAAAAGATCTCTATTTCCCGTCCTTCTTCTTTTTATCCCTGAACAGGTCAGACCTTCCGAGGATTGTTTCAAGGCCTTTCCACTGCGGCCCAAGGCCCGCCAGTTCGGGGACGCCTCCGGCCACTGAAGAGAGTTCCTCATCCGATAGCACCCCATTTTGCGCCGGGGTGGTCTTCGGCCCTTTGGGATCGACATCTTCAGACCCTTCCCCGGGTCGTCCCTTCGCCCTTTTTACCTCATCACAGCGAGGGCCGTCTGACGTATCGGACGTCGGTCTCTTCCGGAAGCCCCGTTTTTTGGAGCGGTTCTCTTTCTTTTCCATGACTTACGCTTGTAATCCCCGTCTTAAGAAGGCCCGGCCGCCGCCCCTGACTGAGTTTTTCACCGTCGTCGATTGCCATTGATACGCGTGAGGATGTCCTGATCGTCTGCATATTCGGCGGGGAACGCCCACCAGTAGCGGGCACCTGCCGGGAAGCGGTTCAAGGCCGAGCAGCGCATGACATCACCCAGGGAAAGGTTGCCCGCTCCCGCGAAGGAATCTTCAATTTCAGTGGATTCCGCCGGTTCAAAGTCCCAGGCCGTGTCCCAGCCGTCCACCATGGACAGGTCCGGAATCCGGAAGCGGTTTGCCGCCCCACCATAGCCGGAACTCACCGTGATGGTGTAGCGAACGCTTTTCTGGCCGGGAAGCAAGAAATTATAGTGGGTTGCGTCGGCATAGGGTGACCACGACAGGGTGCTGCCCGCAAGGGTCGCCGGCGGGAAGGGGAAAAGACCGGCGAAGTCCAGGGGCAGATCCATTCCCTGCCCGCCGCAGTGAACCAGGGATACACCCTCAATTTCACCCGATGCGCAGGTCACATCATCGGGCTGCGCCAATGCTGAGGGGAGGGAGAGATAGTTCAGTTCCGCCGTCGCCGATGCGGCGCCGTCCGTCCCCGCAACAGATCCCGTGATCACCCGCGACCCGCCCCCCGCCTGTAAAGTCACCCTGCCGCCGAGGAGGGCGCCGTTGACCACGGGAACCGGCATGCGCTCTCCGGCGGTTGAGAATTCCGGATCATCGAAGGCCACATTCATTACCGTGTCCCCGGTGAACGACAGTTGACGACGAATCCACAGGCGCTCCGGAACCCCTGCGGTATCCAGACGGGCCGCCAGAACGTCATATATGCCGGGCACGGGCACCCCCAGGTCGTAATCGGTCGCACTTTCCTCTGTAGGGTAAGCAATCCGCGGCCCAAGGCCGATGTGCCAGGATTCGTCCGCGGCCACGTCGGTCACCGTACCGGTGACATGGATCTCCGTTTCGGGCAGGGGCCACTGGAAGGCAAGCTCAGTCAGGTGGGTGGCCTCGGCGGTGGTCGCGGCCATGATGTTAACGGCGTAGTCGGAGATTCCGACAAAGGCAAAAGCATAACGGCCCGCGACGTCCGCCACCATGCGGCGGTACACCAGGTCTTCATCCGGCGTCGTGATGCGTTCCCACGGCCCATCCCCGTCCTGGAAAGCGAGCCACCTGGGCACTATGGGGACCCCGTCCTCATTCAGCATTTGAAATGAAACCCGTACGGGGCCGTTGCTTGTATTGTCCGAGTTGTCACACCCCCACAAGAAGTGGGTCAGAAGCAGTATGCAAAGGATCCGTATTCCGATTGAAGAATTCATGGAGTGTCTCCCTTCTTTAGGTGATAAGAGATTGGAACGGTAATATATCGGCCGACAACGGCGTCCCGACATCAGTCCGGCGGATGTCCTTCGGATGTCCTTCGGAAAGCACCACCTTCCCCGCCCCCCGATTTACCGCTTAACCACCACGGTGGCGAAACTTTGCCAAGTGCCGTCATAAACGCCATCCGCATTTTCATCCATATCCAGATGAAACGTGTACGCTCCAGGCTCGAGCACCGGACCGTTCACCCCATCAAACGTGAACACAGGATACCCATTCAGGTAAACGGGGGGATAAGCGATCCTTTGAAGCCCCTCTTTCCACTGCCGGGATTCCATATCCCATCCGAATTGACCGGAGGGTCCGGTGAACCAGATCCACCAGTCCACATCAGAGGTCCCCCCCTGATGAACCGGGTTGAGGCTGACGGCAATTTGAATGGACTCCCCCGCGGGCACTATCAGCGTTTCTTTTCCATTTGCCGTAATCCCGGGTACCATCCGGTTTTCAGGCACTGCCGCACCCAGATAGGCGATGGCCCAATTAGCAAATTTGACACAGTTTTTCGTCTCACTGTAGGCAATCCGAAAATAACCGTTTTCACCCCAAGCCGGACCCCAGGAATTTTTGACGATGAAGCAATTGAGCGTGTCATCATACCCTACGAGCAAAGCCCCATGCCCTCCAAGCAGTTCTCCCGAAGTATATGAATATATACCGCTTTGATATGCCTTAAAATCTTGATAAACCATGAATCCAACTGCCAGGGGGCCGGTGGTAACCAGCATGTTTTTGAGTGTTTCCAAATCGGGGGTTGTGTCATGACTAACCCAGCCCCACCCACGAATGCCGTAAGCATTTTGAAATGCAAGGCTGCCTTCGCACATATCCCCACAGGGGGCGTTGTGCTGCAAATAGGGATAACAGTTTTCCACGGGGGTCCCCTGCTTCAGCAAAACTTCCGCCGCCATATCCAGCTCGCCCCCATCGCAACTGCTTATAGGTGTGCAAGAGACCAACGCCTGTTCAGACAGATCCAGGTCTATCCCGGGACTGTCCAATCCGATGAGTGTCGCGGATTCAAGTGCGGCCACTGCACCAAATGCCCAGCAGCTTCCACAATATCCCTGGTCTCGAACCGGTGTAACAAAATTTTCTCCACCCACATCCCGCCAGTCGAAAGCACCCGGCAATAAAAAAGGCAACAGGGCCGTTTTCAGCATATGCTGACCTGATGCAGACGGGTTCTTATCCATCAAAAGTCCGAGCCGCATAGGATTTTTGGCATCATACTCTTCTACGGCCCGCCATTGGGCATTCTTGGT
Organism: Desulfatiglandales bacterium; assembly: GCA_963664475.2. Classification (GTDB taxonomy): domain Bacteria; phylum Desulfobacterota; class DSM-4660; order Desulfatiglandales; family Desulfatiglandaceae; genus NaphS2. Next base: position 552,435 of record CAXXXE010000007.1, on the reverse strand, counting down.
CACTATGGCCTCTTTAACGGTTTTGAGATCCATCTGCGCATAAGCAAAACCATGTACCAGAATAAGGATGGCGCCAGACAACGTAACGATCAAGTTCCGCATAATTTTCCTTTCAATTTAGTTTTGGGTTTTCAGCTTCGATCCGAAGAACGACATTCTTTCACGAGATATCGGTCCGTCTTGTTGTCGCCATCCTACTTGCGATTTAAAGCCCCCGCAAGGGACTTAAGTGCAACATTTCAAGAAAATAGTACCGTCCAAAACAGGTACATTTTTACATCCGGCAAGCACCGGCCTCTGAAAGCGGCAATGAGAATCGCTGAAGTTTTTCTTGACAAGAGGCACGAACCGGAGAGGATATTCATACCCTCAAAAAAATCATCCGCGCGTTTGGGCATCGCTCACCCCATAAGGGGTTGTTGAACATCACAACCGGTTAGCCGGGGTTTTGCGGCACGGAGCAAAAGATCTCCGAAGGAGTTTACCCATGTCCGGCATTCGCGTGCTTGTCGCCGATGATCATCGCCTTTTTCGTGAAGGCATATGCCATATCCTCCAGCACATCGGCGGATTTATCATCGCGGGAGAGGCGGATAACGGCAAAACCGCGTTTAAGCTGACCGGGGAGCTTTCCCCCAACATCGTGCTGATGGACATCAACATGCCCGTTGTGGACGGCGTAAAGGCGACCCGACGCATCTCGGAACAGTGGCCCTTGGTGCCCGTGGTTGTTCTTACCATGTATCACGAGGAAACGCTAGGAGCCTGTCCGAGAATAGGCTGATGGTTTCACTTCCGAAAAATGTTTTGGGAATTTAGGGCACGGTAGAATTTGAGGAAATTTTATCTCGGAGTGCAGGAAGACCTCTGTAGGCCTACAGGATAGCGATAGGCTTAAATTGGTATCCCAACAGTTAGAGATAGAGAAATTACGATACGCAATAAAACCAATAGTATATAGCATTTATATTTTGACAATTATCACATTTAATGGTAGTTTCTACTCATTATTCATTCCCGAGAGAGAATACCAAAATGCACATTCCTTTCAAACAAGATCCTATCGAGTTCGAGCAGAGATCTCTATTTGCCACCAACGTGTTTGATTTGCTACCGTCCGATCATCCTTATTTTATTTATGAGGACATATTCGGACAGATTGACACATCCAGCGTTGAAGAACATTACAGCATTCGAGGTCAGCACGCATATCACCCAAGATTGATAACCGGCATCCTGATATACGCCTATAGCCAAGGAGTTTTCAGTTCTCGGGAAATCGAAAAACGATGCCACGAAGACCTCGGATTCATGTTCATATGCCATTTTAACTGCCCTAATTTCAGGGTATTAAGTGATTTCAGGAAAGATAACTACCTGTTTTTTTAAGGAATGTTTCAAGCAAAGTGTCATGCTGGCGATGGGGGCCGGGATGGCGTCTCTTGGCCATGTGAGCTTAGATGGTTCAAAATTCAAGGCAAGCACCTCTAAACATAAGGCGATGAGTTATGGGCGTCTTAAGGCCAAAGAAAAAGAGCTCACGGACGAAATTGAGGGACTGATAGCGGAAGCGGCCAAATGCGATAAAGAGGAAGACAACGAATATCAGGATAAGAACGGATATGAAATACCTGATGAACTCAAATTTAAAGAGAAACGGCTGGCCAAGATCAAAGAAGCCAAACAGGCCTTAGAAGAGCGGGAAGAAGAACTCAATCCGGGCAAAAAGATAGACGATAAGAAGCAGATAAGTTTTGCGGACAAAGAAGCTCGGATTATGGGAAAAAAGGGCAATTTCGACTATTCGTACAATGGCCAGATCAGTGTGGACGAAGACAATCAAATAATCGTGGGGCAGCATTTAAGTCAAAACGCGAACGACAAACGGGAGGTCGATCCGGGCCTTGAAGAAATCAAAGAAACAACTGGTGTTTTACCGGATAAAATGAGTCTCGATAACGGCTATATGTCGGGAAACAACCTTGAATCGTTTGAGGGCAAAGAAATTGATGTCTATATAGCAACCGACAAGGGGGAGAAAAAGGATCAGCGTTCCTTTGAGGATTCAAATCGAAAGATTAAAAAATCTGATTTTGATTATGATGAAGCAAACGATTGCTTTTTTTGTCCTACTGACCACACTTTAGAGCTAAAGGTGGAAACAAGTGATGGAAAGAAAATTTATAAGGCCAGCAAAGCTGAATGTAATCTCTGCCCCCATCAATCCAGGTGCTGTAGTTCCAGAAAAGGCAAGCCCCGTACCATAAGTGCTGACGATAAAGAACCGTTACGTCAGAAAATGAATCAAAAAATGGAGCGGGGCTCTTCAGAAGAGACCTACAAAAAGCGAAAGAAAATTGTTGAACCTGTCTTTGGCCAAATCAAGAATGGCGGATTTAGAAGTCTCAGTTTGCGCGGGCATACAAAGGCAGGAGGAGAATATTCACTGGCTTGCGCGGTTCACAATTTTAAGAAGATTGTAAAAGCGGTAATAAATGGAGCTGTATACCTTGAAAGGGGAAAATTAGCCCCGGCGGTTGCCTAATGGAAGGCATGGAGGAGACGCATTCAAATAAAATGGCTTTTATGTAGTCATTTTACTATAAAAAAATAGATGAATTTCGAGTGCCCGGGAACGCGACTTCAATTTTTCATCGTCGGCATTTTATGTCGTTGCGAATTCTCGGACAGGCTCCTAGGAATGCCTCACTTGAAAAAGAGATTGAGAAAATCAAGGCAATTTTGGGGATCTAGCTGCCATTACCGGGAAGGTTATATTTGATTGGAGTACAACGTATTTGGCGAATTGAATACCAGGCGATTATTGGGAGGCATCCTCATCGGAAGGGTAGCGGAGCGACGGTTGGGAAGATGCATGAAACTGGTGGTCTTTGCATGACATGGGGGTTGTGCTTTCTCCAATCACCACATCTCAAGGAATAAAAATCTTTGTGATATTTTCACTTGGTAGAGGTTTGCTGTTCGTAATTTAATTGTCTGAAAAAGTCAGCCAGATATTTGGGTTTCGCTAAAAAAAACAAAATATCAACACCGTCTAAACCCTGACATACGCTTTAGAAATCTCGAAGCCGGCAAGATCCATAAACTCAGATTCTGATTTCCGGTTACCAATACGTATGGTGTTGCTGCCTTCAATTCTTCCCCTAACCGTCATAGTTTTCGGTCCAATGTCCGGTATTGAATGGCTTCTCCCACATGGGCGGCTTTCAAATCCCGACTTCCTTCCAGATCCGCAATGGTACGGGCGATCTTCAATATGCGGGCATGGGCCCGGGCGCTCAGACCGAATCGGTCCATGGCCCGTTCCAGTAAAACGCTCGATTCGGCATCAATGGGGCAGAACTTCTTGATGTGGCGGCTGTTCATACCGGCGTTATTAAAAATTTTGGTTCGAGAAAACCGCTCCTCCTGAATTTCCCTGGCCCTCATCACCCTTTCCAGGACATCGCCGGAAGACTCTCCGTCTGAAACCCCCGCAAGGTCCCGGTAGGGCACTGCCGGCACCTCCAGGTGAATGTCGATCCGGTCCAGCAATGGGCCGGAAATCTTGGCCCTGTATCGCTGAATCTGCAAGGTGGAGCAGGTGCATTCCCGTTTGACGTCGCCCAAAAACCCGCACGGACACGGATTCATGGCGGCCACCAGCATAAAATCCGCGGGATAGGAGACTGTGGATGTGGCCCTTGAAATGGTCACCTCGCCCTCTTCCATGGGCTGGCGCAACACCTCCAGAACATTCCTTCTGAACTCCGGCAATTCGTCCAGAAAAAGGACGCCGTGGTGCGCCAGACTAACTTGGCCGGGTTTGGGGTGCTGGCCCCCGCCGATGAGTCCGGCATCGCTGATGGTGTGATGGGGGGATTGAAAGGGCCTGGCGGTAATCAGCCCGGCACCATTGGGCATTATGCCCATTACACTATAAATTTTTGAAGTTTCAAGGGACTCCTCAAAACGCAGGGGCGGCAGAATTGTGGGGATACGCTTGGCCAGCATGGTTTTTCCGGAACCCGGGGGGCCTATCATGAGAAGATTATGGTTTCCAGCCGCGGCAATTTCAATGGCCCGTTTGGCGTGCTCCTGCCCCCTCACATCCAGAAAATCCACATGAAAAGCCATCGGTTCAAAGTGGAGGTTGATTTCTGCCCTGATCGGACTTAGCTTGACGGTGCCTTTTAAAACGTCGATGACCTGGCAAAGGGATTTTACGGGGAAGATGGGGATGCCATCCACGACTCCGGCCTCATTCGCGTTTTCTTTGGGCAGGAAAATACCCTTGAGACCCAGGTCTCGGGCGGCGATGGCCATGGACAAAACGCCCTTGACCGGACGAATCATGCCGTCCAAAGCCAGTTCGCCCAGAAAAACATAGCCCGCATAGGCAGTCTTGTCGATCAAACCCGTTGCGGCAAGAATACCCAGGGCCATGGGAAGATCAAAGGCCGTGCCTTCTTTTTTGATGTCTGCCGGCGCCAGGTTCACCGTAATCCGGTCGGAAGGAAAGTGGTAACCTGAATTTTTTACCGCCGCCTTGACCCGTTCTTTGCTTTCCCTGACAGCCCCTTCCGGCAGGCCAACGGTGGAAAAAGAGGGAAGCCCCTGAGCGATGTCTACCTCAACCTCCACCACATAGGCATCGATGCCAATGACGGCGCTACTGAGAACCTTTGCCAGCATGTATGAGATCCTCCTTGGGATAATGCCGTTCACATAGCGTTTTGTGATAAACAGCGTCAATAATGAGCATTGCCGGAAAGAAAATTTTATTCTTTACATTTATCACAATAGGTTATATAATGTAAAGTTTATTTTCATAAAGAGATTTCATTCTATTCAAAGGATGATTTCTAATCAATCAAATTTAGGAGAATAGGATGGCACGAATCACAGTGGAAGATTGTCTGGATCGGGTGGATAATCGCTTTGGATTGATCCATCTGGCAGCCAATCGCGTGCGTCAACTGAGAAAGGGCGCAGAGCCATTGGTTGTTTGCAAGAATAGAGACACCGTTGTGGCCCTCAGAGAAATCGCCGCTGGAAAAGTCTTTCAGCGGGAGCCCGATAAGAAAAAAGCCCTGCCCGAAAACCCGCCGGATCTTCTTCTTGAAACCTTATCGGAAGAAAGCAAACCTGAAGACATATATGCGGACGTAAAGGGACAAGAGAAGACGTCCGATGAAAGCGAATCATGAACAAACGCGATTATTATGAAATTCTGGGCGTTTCCAGAGAATCCGAAGAAGTGGAAATAAAGTCGGCCTATCGAAAGATGGCCCTGAAATATCATCCGGACCGAAATCCCGGAGACAAAGAGGCTGAAGAACGATTCAAGGAAGCCGCTGAAGCCTATAGTGTATTGACCGACGCTGAAAAAAGACAGCTCTATGACCGATTTGGCCATGAGGGCCTGGCAGGATCCGGTTTTCAGGGTTTCGGCGGGTTTGATGATATATTCTCGAATTTTGGGGATATATTTGAAGGTATTTTCGGTTTTGGCGGGGGTAGTGGCGGCAGAACCCGGGCCAGACAGGGGAAAGGGCTGCGATATGACTTGACGTTAACCCTGGAAGAGGCCTTCCATGGAAAAGAGGCGGAGATCTCTTTTCATCGGTTGGAAGGATGTCCCACATGCCATGGCTCCGGTGCAAAACCGGGGACACACCCCGAAACCTGTCGCACCTGTCAAGGGCGGGGACAGGTTATACGGTCCCAGGGCTTTTTTCAGGTCAGCAGCACCTGTCCGGCCTGCCATGGTCAGGGTGAGATCATTTCAGAACCCTGCCCGGAGTGCGGGGGCGGCGGTAAGATCAGGGTCGAAAAAGAGATTCAGGTCAAAATCCCCGCCGGTGTGGACACGGGATCTCAACTCAGATTGAGAGGAGAAGGCGAATCCGGAGAAAACGGCGGGCCTCCTGGGGATCTTTTCGTGGTAATCCATGTAAAAGAACACGACCTTTTTGCACGAGAAGATGAAAATCTGATTTGTCAGATTCCCATATCTTTTGTGCAGGCAACCCTGGGAGACACATTGCCCATTCCCCTTCTGGGCGAGGAAGACCCCCATGAGCTTACAATACCCAAGGGCACACAGCCTGGAGAGATCATTAAAGTTCCCGGAAAAGGGATGACCAGTTTACGGGGATTTCGAAAAAGAGGGGACCTTTACATTAAAATTGTGGTGAAGATACCCGAAAAGCTGAATCAACGACAAAAGGAATTGCTGGAAGAATTCGCCCATACGGAAGGTCTGACCCTGTCCGGGAAAAAGAAAAAGGGAAAGAACAAGGGTAAGGGCTTTTGGAAAAAGAAAGCCTCCTAATGCGGCATAGTCGCGAACCAAAAAGATAGAAACCGGAATTCACCAATGAATTTGCGCAATAAGATCATTGACATTATGGTCGACGAACAAAATCGAAGTTTACATTATTGCGAAATGATGATACGGAAGGGTCGTTTATTTCTTGTCTTGAGATGGAGAGGATGATGCTGAATAAAAATGATCTGGAATATTTCAAAGACTTGCTTGGAAAAAGGCTGGATGGACTTCTTGACGAGGCCAACAAAACTGTCACCGGTATGACGGACCATAGAGATAATTATGCCGATCCCACCGACAGGGCCACGTTGGAATCAGAACGAAATTTCACCCTGAGAATCAGGGACAGGGAAAGAAGGCTCATCGTAAAAATCAAAGAAGCGCTCAGCAGGATTGAAACGGGAACTTTCGGTATCTGTGAGGAATGCGGCGAGGATATTTCAGAGCAACGACTAAAAGCACGCCCAGTGACCACCCTGTGCATCAACTGCAAGAAAAGTCAGGAAAACGAAGAAAAGTTGAAAGGGCTGTGATATTAGCCATTAGCTGTTAGCCATATCACCGAGGTTGACGGAAGATACAATATGAAATCATATAAATGCTTTTAACCTCTTAAGCGAACGGCTAACGGCTAAAACCTAACAGCTAACAAACCCATGGAGGTGTTGTTTTTGCCCGTTGTCATAGGATGGCGCTGTGTCTGAGACCCCAAGCAGTCGGCCAAAAAAAAGGCAAAAATCTCAAAAAATCCATGAAGAGGTCATTACGACCCATGTCAATGCCGATTTTGACGCCCTTGCATCTATGTTGGCTGCCGGGAAACTCTACCCGGAAGCGGTGCTGGCGTTTCCCGGTTCACAGGAAAAAAACCTCAGGAATTTTTTTCTAAATTCTACTTTTTATCTCCTGAATATCACCAAAGTCAAAAATATCGATATTGACGCCATCAAACGGCTCATCCTCGTGGACACCCGGCAGAAGGGTCGTATCGGTGATTTCGCGCGACTGGCGGATCGTGAAGACGTGGAAATTCACGTATACGACCATCATCCCGCTGCTTCCGACGACGTACATGGCAAGGTGGAAGTCATTCGCAGAATCGGCTCAAATACGGCGCTGATGGTTGATATCATCAAAAAAAGAGGGATTCCCGTTTCATCGGAAGAAGCCACGATCATGTGCCTCGGGATTCACGAAGATACCGGAAGTTTTACTTTTTCTTCCACCACCAGTGAAGACTATGAAGCGGCGGCCTGGCTCGCGACCCAAGGCGCCGACCACAACGTTATCTCGGACATGTTGACCCGCGAGCTCACCACCGAAAATCTTTGGCTGTTGAACGACCTCATAAAATCCGCCACCACCCACATGATCAACGGAACGGAAATTGTGATCGCCAAAGTCATCACCGATGCGTTTGTTCCCGACTTTGCGGTTCTGGTGCATCGCTTCATGGAGATGGAAAGTCTGAAGGTGGTTTTTGCGCTGGCGCAGATGGAAAACCGCATTTTCATGGTGGCAAGGAGCCGGGTTGATACGGTGGACGCCGCGGAAATTGCCGGCGCATTCGGCGGCGGGGGACATCCGGAGGCGGCTTCGGCAACCATCAAGGATCAGACGCTGATTCAGGTGGAACGATCTTTGGATGCGCTGTTGAACATCCGCATCCGGCGACGCAGAAATGCCAGGGACATGATGTCCTCTCCGGTTATGCAAATCAGTTCCACGGACACCGTTTATAAAGCGGCCGATTTCATGACCCGGTACAACATCAATGTGCTCCTGGTAATGGACGGCGACGATCTTCTTGGATACGTGACCCGGCAGATTGTCGAAAAAGCAGCCTACCTCGGACTGGGGGATCGAAAAGCCGGCGACTACATGAACATTGAATTCGCCACCGTCCATCCGGATGCGCCTCTCAAGCAAATTCAGGAACTGATTATTCGCGGCAAACTGAGAATCCTTCCCGTGGTTGAAAACAAACGGGTAAAGGGGGTTATAACGCGGACTGATCTTTTGAATATCCTGGTGGGGAACCCGCTCGTTCCCGATGCACTCCACGATGCCGGAAAGGGCGGCCCGATGGTCAGGAAACGGAACCTGTCGGGAATGCTGAAAGAGCGATTGCCGAAAAAGGTGCTCACCCTTTTGGAAGCGCTGGGCGATACCGCCGATGCTCTCGGTTACGGCATCTATCTCGTGGGGGGGCTGGTCAGAGACGTTTTCCTTAAGTTTGAAAATTTGGATGTGGATATTGTTATCGAGGGAAACGGCATTGAATTTGCCCGTGAATTTGCCAAAAAACATTCCGTCCGCATGCGAAGTCACCAGAAATTCGGCACCGCCGTGCTTATTTTCCCGGATGGATTCAAGGTGGATGTGGCCACTGCCAGAATTGAATATTATAAGTCTCCGGGGGCGCCGCCCATCGTTGAAACGAGCTCGCTGAAGCTGGATCTTTACCGTCGGGATTTTACCATGAATACCCTGGCCGTCAGTTTGAGCAAACGGAGTTTCGGTACCCTCATCGATTATTTCGGTGCGCAGAAAGATATTAAGGACAAAGCACTGCGGGTCATGCATAACCTGAGTTTCGTGGAAGATCCCACGCGCATGTTCCGGGCCATACGGTTTGAGCAACGTTTCGGTTTCACCATTGGTAAGCTGACCCTCGCCCTCATGAAAACCGCCGCCAAAATGGACTGGGCCGACAGTCTTGCATCCCGCAGGATACTGTCGGAACTTAAGCTCATTCTCAAGGAACAGGATCCCATCAGCGCGCTCCTCGGGCTGAGAGAATTTGATCTCCTGAAATTTGTTTCTCCGCAGCTGGATCTGACGGATCCCATTAAGAGTCTGTTGGAAGAAATCAAAGAAGTCATCGCCTGGTATAACCTTCTTTTTCTGGAAGACCCCATAATGCCATGGAAGGTTTATTGGTATGGGCTCACCAGCGGTCTTGATGCGGACATGTTTAAGCGGTTAAGCCATGAAATGGGAGCCGGCGGCATGTCCCCCCGTGGAAAAGCGGAACAATGGCTCATGGATACCCTTTTCCGGTTTGATGGAACCGACTATGAGCTATATGCATTACTCAGGACCCATGATATGGAAATGTTGCTTTATTTGATGGCAAAGGCCAAAAATGAAAGAATGAAACGTTTGATCTCCCATTTTTTCACACAGTTAAAAGGGAAAAAAATTCGCCTGAATGGACAGGATCTGTTAAAATTGGGGTTTAAATCGGGACCCATCTTCAAAGAAATCTTTGAAAGGCTACTGGAAGCCCGGTTAAACGGACAGACACAAAAAAAGGAAGACGAAATTGCGCTTGTTAAGCAGGAATTTGGGGCGCTGAGAACTTCGAAATAAATTAGGTAGTGTCCATCCAGAAATAGGATAATTTGTTCGAGATCAAGGCATGTGAAAAATTTTACCGCAGGCATATGGTTGATATTCCGAGGATAAAATTTTTTACATAACGCAGAGATCGGGCAAATTGGCCATTTATGGATGGGCACTAGGTATCCATTGTTAGTTCGTCGTTGTCGTTTAACGAAGAACCAGAAACAAAAATCGAAAGGGGAATAAGAGGGAATGACAAAAGGGAAAATTGTAAGCGGTATGAGACCCACCGGAAAACTGCATCTTGGACATTTACGCGGCGCCCTCCTGAACTGGAAAAAACTTCAGGAAGAGTTTCAATGTTTTTATTTTATCGCGGACTGGCATGCACTGACCAGCGACTATGCCAATACAAAGATCATCAAGGAAAGCACCTATGAGATCATCATGGATTGGATTTCCGTAGGGCTTGATCCGGAACAATCCACATTTTTTATTCAGTCCGAGATCAAGGAACACGCGGAACTCTATCTGCTCTTTTCCATGTTCACTCCTTTGCCCTGGCTTGAGCGAAACCCCACCTACAAGGAACAGTTGAAGGAACTCAGCCATAAGGATCTTTTCACCTATGGTTTTCTGGGCTATCCGGTTCTTCAGGCCGCGGATATATTGATGTACAAGGCTATTGGGGTTCCGGTGGGGGAAGACCAGGCGCCCCACGTGGAGCTGACGCGGGAAATTGCGCGACGATTCAACCATATATATGAGAAAGAGATATTCCCTATCCCCAAGATTCTGCTGGCGCCCACATCAAAGATCCTGGGCATGGACCGTCGAAAAATGAGCAAGAGCTACGGCAACTCCATTTTCCTCACGGACACGAACAAGGAAATCGACAGCAAGGTGGGACAGATGATTACGGATCCTCAACGGGCGAGAAAAACCGACTCGGGAGATCCGGACATTTGCAATGTTTTTGCTTTTCATGAAATCTACACCGACGAAAACACCTGCAAGGAAATTCACGCTGGCTGCAAGTCGGCCAAAATCGGATGTGTCGAATGCAAAAAAATGATGGCAGCGGGCCTCAAAGAAGGGCTTGCACCCATAAAGGCCAAAAGAAAGGAACTCGAATCCCAATTGGATAAAGTCGAAGAGATCATCCATAACGGCAATGATCGCGCCCGAGCCATTGCCAGGGAAACCATGGCCCAGGTGAGGGAAGCGGTAAGAATTTAACCGTTCATTTTTTTTGAAATGGGACAATGGACTACAACGTCAAGCTTGAGATGTTCGAAGGTCCTCTTGATCTGCTGCTTCACCTGATTCATAAGAATGAAGTGGATATCTTTGACATTCCCATTTCAACCATCACCGAACAGTATTTGGAATATCTGGATCTGATGAAAGCCCTGGAGATGGGCATTGCCGGGGATTTTCTGGTAATGGCGGCTACGCTTATTCATATTAAGTCCAAGATGCTGCTGCCGAACCCTATGGAAGGGGATGAAGAGGAGGACCCTCGCCTTGAAATTGCCAGACCACTTTTGGAATACATACAGCTCAAGGCAATGGCAAAAGAACTTTCAGCGCGGGAAATCCTCGGAAGGGACGTCTTTACCAGGGGTGAAACGGCTTCGCTAAATGAACCTCCGGGCATGGAAATTCAACCGGATATAAGCCTTTTTCAATTGATGGATGCATTTCGGCGTGTCGTTGCCCGCGGCAACGGCCCTAAACCCCTCACGGTTTCATTGGAAAAATGGTCGGTAAAAGATAAAATTAAGAGCATCATCACTCTGCTGAAAGAGCGCCCCGATATTTTTTTTGAAGAAATCTTCACAAAAAACCATGGGATCTCTGAAATGGTGGTCACCTTTCTCGCCCTTCTGGAGCTGGTGCATATGGGGTTAATTGGGGTTTTTCAACCTTCCCAGGAAAGCCGCATCCGCATTACAGCCTGTTTTGAAGAAGGCGATCCCCCCGGATAAGGGGAGAAGGATGGAAAAACCGCTTAAATTTATTATTGAATCTCTTTTGTTCGCTTCGGGTAAACCTTTGCCGGTTCGAGACATTCAAAGGTGCCTGCCCGACAAGGAATTCTCTGAAATCGTGAAAACCTTGTCGGCACTCAGACAGGAATATGACGCCATGAACCGGAGCTTCGGCCTGAAAGAGGTGGCTGAAGGGTATCAAATCAGGACAAAACCGGATTATGCGCCCTATATCCTCAGGATGGCAAAGCGGTCTTCCGCCAGATTGTCACCTGCCGCAATGGAAACCCTGGCGATCATTGCCTACAAACAACCGGTAATTCGACAGGAAATTGAACAATTCCGGGGTGTGGATACCGGTGGAATCCTACGAACACTCCTGGAAAAGAATCTGATTCGGATCATGGGCCGAAAGCATCTGCCGGGCCGGCCCCTGATCTATGGAACGTCAAGAAAGTTTCTGGAAGTTTTCGACCTCAACAATCTTGAATCCCTTCCCAAGCTTAAAGAAATAAAGGAGTTAGGAATCGGTGAAACACAAGCGACCCAGACCCACGAGAGCAGACTCCCGGCGGAATCAACCGTTCAGGAAAAAGACATCAAAACGGAGCCCCGGCTCGGAAAATCTTCGTCTTGAAGGGAAAGTCCCGTCCGCGCCCCTTTCAACTCCCGGCACGCCCTTCAATCCGGAAGAACAATGGCGGCTCAACCGAATATTGTCTTCAGCGGGATTGACTTCCAGGCGAAATGCCGATCAATGGATACTTTCCAGGCGAATTACGGTCAATGGAAAATCGGTTAAAACACTGGGTGTAAAAGCGTTTTGGGGACAAGACGACATTCGTGTGGACGGACAAAAAATCCCCTCGCCCCCGCAGAAATATTATCTAATGCTGAATAAACCCTTCGGTACCATCTGCTCCCTGAAAGACCCGGAAGGAAGGCCTCTGGTTACGGACCTCGTCAAGGAAGTCCCTGTTCGGGTCTATCCCGTGGGTCGGCTCGATTTTGACACCCTCGGGCTTTTGCTTCTGACCAACGACGGAGAATTCGCCCATCACCTCACCCATCCGAGATTTCATATCCCCAAAACCTACAAGGCAACAGTTTCGGGCGCCATAACCGATGAGGCATTGAAACGCCTCCAAGGGGGGATCACCTTGGAAGACGGACCGGCCGGTCGAGCCAAAACCGACGTCATAAGCCGCAATGATAGAGAGAGCATTCTGAGGATGACCATTACCCAGGGGAAAACCCGTCAGGTTCGGCGAATGCTGGATGCGGTGGGTTTCAAGGTATTCCATCTGATCCGGACCAGTTTTGGAACCCTGCGTCTCGGAGACTTAAAAATAGGCCATTACCGATATCTAGATCACCGGGAAGTCATGGAATTAAAAAAAATGGCAGGAATAGGATGATTTTTATTTACAGCTTCAAATCAATAATGTATCTTGTGCGAACTTTGCGGCTCATCGGGCCGACAGTAAGACCGGGCGATTAACTCAGTGGGAGAGTGCCATCCTCACACGGTGGAAGTCCGGGGTTCAAATCCCCGATCGCCCACCAGTAAAACCAAAGGGTTACGGTTTTTACCGTAGCCCTTTTTTGTTGGTTGGTCTCCATTTTTTAAAAAGACCGTGTTTTCCAGTCTACAGGCTGCCTCTTGGGTGGTTTCATCAGATCCTTCAATGCCTTCAATACTGTAGGACCTATATCGACTCTAAGGATAGCAACAAAAAATCACCCTACCTCGCAAAATCCGCAGAATCCGCAAAAAGGCTGCTACCATCTTTTATCCATCGGTACGGTAAAGAGATCTCGCCCCCTTTTGTTTAATCTTCCCACAATGGGTCTTTTCACAAAATCGAGGATTTTAAAAAGAACAAATGCCATTTCTCCTGGATAACAAAGGCCAGGGCAAAGTGAGCCTAGAAACCCTCAACTGGGGCAATTATGATCTGGTGGTCATTGACGAATCCCACAATTTTAGGAACAACACATCCCGTAAAGACGGAATGACACGCTACTCTCGGTTGATCGTCCACATCAAAATAGAGCAACAGGTCTTCCCGGTTCATGTGAAACGTCCTTAAAATGTGGGTGGTGTAACTGCCGCCAGAAAGATACTTTTTTGCTTGCTTAAATTGACATAGGTATGGAGATAGGTACTGGGATAGTAGATCGTATCTCCCTCGGTTATAATATATTTTTCCGTATCTCCCGTTTGCGTGTTTATCAATGTTACTTCTATTTTGCCCTGAATCATGTATGTAAATTCCTCCCCGTCATGATTAAACGGGCCTATCGTGGCACCCGGTTCCATGATAAAGAGTCCCGGCCATATTTTCTTGTTTCTCGCTCCCCGCACCAGTGACAAGACCTTAACTTCATCCATATCGGAACGAATTCTTTTCGCATCTTCGGCTCTTACAACCTTTGAATCTTCGGATTTTACCACTTTCATATCTTCTACGGACGTATCAATGAGATCGTGGATGGACGTGTCATAGCATTTCAGGATTTTCTGTAAATTGGCCAGACTGATGCCGGACTTTCCATTTTCAACCAGACTCAAAAAAGAGACTGAAAGTCCGGTGACGTCCGAGACATCCTGTAAGGTAATGCTCTTGCCCAATCTGAGTTTTTTTATGTTTTTGCCAATGTTCTTAGGTCCGTTTGTTTCAAACATCCATTCGTTTCCTTGTGTTCTATATTTCAGGTAGTTACAGCTATTCGGTAAGTATTCTGTATCAGCATGATGAAAACTTTATTCAATACCAGAGTATACCTGCATGAGTCAATCATTATTTATTGATGTTTAATATATATAAATATTTCCAGTATATGTATATCCATTATTATTTTTATATTTCAGCAATATAGATCTTATATGGTAATTTTAATTTAAAAGATTTTGAATATATTTAAAATTACCACTTGACATAGTGTCATATTTTCAATATATAGAAAATCATTTTCCAAAATGCTGAATATTTCCATACTGATTAAGAAGGCTGGTTTCATGTTCTTTGGACCGTAAGGATTGTGAACAAAAGAAATAACCGAAAGGAGGTGATGACGCAGAATCAAACAGCTCTTGCCGGTAGGAACACTCTCGAATTACTCCACGGATGTCTCAGGTTAGGAGTTTCTTTAAGGCAGAAAAAGCATTTCTCAAAAATTCTTGAAAGGAGAACATTTACCATGGCAAAAGATAAAGTAAATTGGGATTGGGTTAACGAATGGAAAAAAGATCCGAATCCGCTGGGAATGAAGGAAGAATTCAAGTGTTTATGGATTCCTTACGGCCTTCCTGAGGTGGTTGACCCTGAAGGTACCAAATATGGTATTAACATTGAGGTCCAACCTAAATGGAACATTCCGAAGAAAGTATTCGTATCTCAGACCATTGTCGGCGCCTTCTACAGCAAAAAAGGGAACCCCAATCATCCCATACAGGCGGATGAGATCAAGGCCCAGGCCCTTGCATGTCTCGAAGCCGGGGCGCCCAACGTCCATATTCACGTTAGGGACGAACAGGGATACAATGTCCTTGATCCCGAGCTTTTCCATTACGTCATCGACCCCATCAGAAAGCAGTACCCCGATCGCCTCGTCTGCGGCTGCATGGTTCCGTTCCAGGAAGGTGAATGGCCGAAATTCATCGAATGTATGGAAGACGGACTTTTTGATCAGACGCCCATCAACACGGTGGCGGCATTTTGCGGGGATACCCTCTTCTGCAAACCGCCCCATGTCGCCATTGAAAAAACGAGAATCTGCCAGGAACTGGGATGCAAGCCTCAGATTGCCGTGTACAGCGACGGCGACATCGACAATGCCCATCGGTATCTCATTAAGACGGGCGTACTCGAAAAACCGTACTACTGGGTCGTACTTCCCACCCTGCCCGGCGGATCGCCCATGCAGAATCCCAAGGCAATGGTGGAAGTCCTGATGCACTATAACAACAGGATCAAGGAAATCGACGAAGATTCCCAGATCGTTGTCTGTGCATCGGGCCGGGCCTCCTCCTACCTCACCACCTTCGCACTCCTCCTCGGCCTTCATATCCGTGTCGGGATGGAGGATTCCGTCTGGCAATGGCCCCATCGGGACGAAAAAATCAAAAGCAATCTCGACACATTCCTGGCTGCCAAACAGATGGTCGGATTGCTCGGACGAGAGATCGTTGAGCCCGACGAGTGGAGAGAAATGCTGAAGATGAGAAAGCCTGGTGGAAAGCTGAAGGTGTAACCATCAGAGTATATCTGTTTGTGAAAGGAAAGTGCCTCCCCCTTCACAACTCTTTTGATGAACAGCGATTACTTTTGGAGGGTAAAAAATGAAAAGATTAGAAGGAAAAGTGGCAATCGTAACAGGAGCCAGTTCAGGATTTGGGCGGGCCATAGCGAAAGCGTTTGCGGAAGAAGGCGCAAAGGTGGTTTGTTCCGATCTTCGCCCTGAAGCCAGGGATGGGGGCTATGAGGACGATATCGGCATACAAACCGATGAGGCCATTCGAAAAGCCGGCGGCGATGCCATATTCGTAAAATGCGATGTTACGAAAGTTGATGAAGTGAAAGCTCTCGTTGAAGCGTCAGTCAAAAAATATGGCAAGCTGGATATCATGATGGCAAATGCAGGTGTCTTTACCGTTATGGCCAAGATTCACGAGAAGACCGAGGCACAGTATGATTTGACCATGGATGTCAATGTCAAGGGGGTATGGAATGCCGACCAGCAAGCGATTGTCCAGATGCTGAAACAGGGCAAAGGGGGCAAGGTCATTAATATGGTCTCCATCGGCGGCTTAATCGGATTGGCGAATGAACCGGCATACTGTGCATCCAAGGGTGCCGCGGCAAACCTGACACGGCAGCTGGCTGTTGATTACGGCCTGGACGGGATTACCGTTAACGGGCTCTGCCCTAATTTTGCAAACACGGCCATGTGTCGCCCCTACTATGAACAGGATGAGATTAAAACGTATCTTGAGCAAGTAACGCCGTTAGGCCGGTGGGCGACCTCGGAAGATATCGCCAAGGTGGCGGTATTCCTTGCATCGAGCGATGCTGATTATGTTACCGGTGCACTTATCCCCATTGATGGAGGATATACGGCACGATAAAAACGGAGAGAAAAATAATTGCCATATGATTTGAAGAGGGGAGCAAACAACGCTCCCTCCTTCAAACAACCACAAAACGGTGGAATAACGAAATGAATGAATTACTGCAGAGAGTTTACGACAGGGTCATCGGACGAAAAAACGAGATTCTCATGATCGTCTCAGCGCTGGATGCGGGGAAACATATATTCCTCGAGGGTCCTCCCGGAACGTCCAAATCGACGATCCTTCAGGCCATATCGGGAGGTACCGGGCGGTCGTACTGCCTGGTTACTGGAAACAGTGACCTGACGACATCGAAGCTCATCGGTTATTTCGATCCGGCGGAAACCCTTGCAGGCGGCTACAAGGCCGAATTCTTTCATCCCGGTCCGCTCCTTCAGGCCATGAAAGAGGGGATGTATCTCTATATCGAAGAGTTCAACCGGCTGCCCGACGAGACGACGAACGTCTTCATCACGGCCATGTCCGAGAAAAAGCTGACCATTCCACGGTTGGGAATTGTTGAGGCGCATCCGGCGTTCCGCATCATTGCGGCGATGAATCCCCTTGATGATATCGGCATCAGCCGCATCTCCCGAGCGTTGAAAGACCGTTTCAGTTCCATCAGGATGGATTACCATTCACGAGACGAAGAAATTGAAATCGTCAAACGGCGGACGGGATGTACTGACAATCACATCGTTGATCTGTCCGTGGATATTGCGTGCGAGACACGGCAACACGCTGATCTCAAGCTCGGCTCGTCGGTCCGGGGGAGCATTGACATGGTGGAAATATATATGAAAACCGTGGATCTTCTAACCCTTACACCAGAGGGCACATCAGCCCGTGAAGAAACTCTGTTTTCAGCGGCCCTTATGGCCTTCAGAAACAAGATATGGCTTTATGAAACAAGCGAGAGAACGGCGGAAGACGTTATCGCGGAGATCGTTAAAAAGCTAAGAAAGCAAAAAAAAAAGTCAACCTGAGTGATCTGCTGCTACTCTTAGGCTCAGACACTGCGGGAATTGGTGGTTTCCCCGACAGAGCGGAGTTTCTTCCCCTCGAACGGCGGATCGACGAACTGCTCCGTCAGGGAGATCTGAAGGCAATTCTCGATATTTCCGAAGAGTTTTCCAGGACTGTGGGAGATATGCTCGGAAATTACGGAGTTGTGCTGGCCCAGTGGGAAAAATGCGACCCAGAGCTGCTGCGGAAACTCCTGACACGAACTTGGAATCGCCTGGATGCATCGACGAGGAAACAATTTCTGCATCTCATAATCAGTATGGTGTATCGGGTATCCAGGAGTGAACCGATCCGGAAGGGAACCCCGACGGGTGATGTAACCACCGTGCCGTTCACGTTTGAGGGCAGATGAAATCGATCTCGACAGAACGTTGGAGGCAACGGTGGAAAATCCCCTGCCGTCCTACGACAGTATTTTTGTGTTGGATCGAAAAAAGTATCGAAAAGCTGCCGTCATTATGATGGACGCATCCGGTTCCATGCAGGGTGAAAATCTCTCCATGGCGGCAATCGCCGTCACGTCACTGGCAATGAACCTTGATACCCGTGATGAGTACGGCGTCGTGCTATTTTCCGAAAAAGTGAGCATATTTAAGCGGGTTGATCAGGCAATGCCGTTGGACCGGGTTATCAACGAGATCA
The DNA here is from genome assembly GCA_963664475.2 of Desulfatiglandales bacterium. Lineage (GTDB taxonomy): Bacteria > Desulfobacterota > DSM-4660 > Desulfatiglandales > Desulfatiglandaceae > NaphS2. Next base: position 533,975 of record CAXXXE010000007.1, on the reverse strand, counting down.
TGAATATTCTTCCGGAGGGACGGACCAATATCGAACTCGGACTGTCGGCGGGTCTCAAAGAAATCCAGCGATCCACCATCGACAGCAAAATCGGCATCCTCTTGACCGACGGGCAGCAGAATGTCGGTTTGGATCCGCTCGTGGTAGCCGATAAATTTCCGAAACTCCACGTCATCAATCTGCAGGGGGGAAAACCTGATTTTTCAAGGAAAATTGCGGAATGCGGACGAGGAAGTTTCATCCCCCTGAAGAATATGTTCGATGTTCCCAAAGCCATCGTAAAATGTCTTCACTGGGGGAAATAGTACACATGGAACATCTCCCGATGGGCTGTACGGGAGATGTCCATTTCATGAGTACCCTGTTTACTGAGTCTTTGGCAATGGCTCGTGCTTCATATCTATCGTATCCAAGTGCAAGCAGCGAATTATATTAAGTCTCCGAATGCCGAACATGGGCGACAAAAGTCATCAAAAGAAGGAACAACCATCAAAAAGGATTAGAAATTCCTGTCCTCGATAGCCCAGGCGGGAAACCATTTGTAGTGATCCAGGGGGAAAGCCTGACCCAGTCCATCATAGGTAGCCTTGGCCAAAGCAATCCCCTATATAAATAGATTTAATTGACATTGAAAGCTCAAATTCATATTACATATGCGACGAAGAAAGGATTGCGTTAAAGTACGAAGGAGAAGCATTATGATGAAAATCGGCTGGATCGGCACAGGTGTAATGGGTGCATCCATGGCGGGGCACCTTCAGAAGGCGGGGCATGATATTTCTGTTTTTACCCGCTCCAAAAAGCGGGCTCAAACACTGCTTGACCATGGCGCCACATGGTATAATTCACCCGCTGAAGTGGCATCAAATTCAGAGATTGTTTTTTCCATTGTGGGACATCCGAAAGATGTTCGGGATATTTTCCTGGGTAAAACAGGGATTCTTCACAAAAATGCCGCCTGCAAAATCGTCGTGGACATGACCACCAGCCAGCCGAGCCTTGCCCGAATCATCTACGAGGCAGCAGCGAAATTGGGGATCGAAAGCCTTGATGCGCCGGTTTCAGGCGGCGACGTAGGCGCCAAAGAGGCAAAACTGGCGATTATGGTCGGCGGAAAAAGAGAGGTTTTTGAAACCGTACTGCCGCTTTTACAAATCTTGGGAAAAACGATCTCTTTCATGGGAAGTGCGGGCAGTGGCCAACACACCAAAATGGCCAATCAGATCCTCGTGGCCGGAACCATGATCGGCGTCTGTGAGGCCCTTCTTTATGCACATCGGCAGGGACTGAACATGCAGCAGGTCATCGACATTGTTGAGACCGGCGCGGCCGGTTCATGGTCCATCAGCAACCTGGGTCCCCGAATCGTAAAAAGCGACTTTAATCCCGGGTTTTTCGTTGAACATTTTATCAAAGACATGGGAATCGCCCTCAAGGAAGCCGAGGAAATCGGGCTGGCCCTTCCAGGGTTGGCTCTGGTGCAGCAATTATATCTGGCGGTTAAAGCGCAGGGACATGGCCGTTCCGGCACCCACGCCCTGTTCCTTGCTCTGGAATCACTGAACGGAGGGAAATAGCCACATTCAAACATAAAACGCGGTTTCTTTTGAAAACCGGGTCAATTAATGATATGTGTGCTTTCTTTAGAGCCTGTTTAAATTTTAAATACCGAAAGGAGTTAAAAATGGGCAGATTGTTGTGGCAACCATCCGAAGACAGGATCAAGAATTCCAACATTTACCGGTTTATGGGCGTCATCAACGAAAAGTTCAACCAAAATTTTGTTGATTACAGCCAGCTCTATCAATGGTCCATTGACAACATTCCTGATTTTTGGGCCGTCATGTGGGATTTTGCCCAAATCAAGGCTTCCAGGCCCTACGAACAGGTAGTGGACGACATCACCAAAATGCCCGGCGCCAGATGGTTCCAGGGAGCAAGACTCAATTTTGCGGAAAACCTTCTTCGCTACCGGGACGATCATGTGGCCCTCATTTTCAAAGGTGAAAGCCGCGATACGGTTCAAATAACCTATGCGGAACTCTATGATGAGGTCTCACAACTGGCCCAGTACCTGAAAGAACTGGGGGTCGGCCCCGATGACCGGGTGGCGGGCTTTATGCCCAACATGCCGCAAACCATCATTGCCATGCTGGCAGCCGCCAGCCTCGGCGCCGCGTGGTCATCCTGTTCACCGGATTTCGGCATAAAGGGCGTATTGGACCGCTTTGGGCAGATCAAACCTAAAGTCTTATTTACCGCCGATGGTTATCTCTTCAAGGGGAAAACGTTGGATTCCCTGGAACGGGTGGCCGATATTCTCAAGGATCTGCCCTCCATTGAAAAAGTCATCGTGGTACCCTATGTTCAGGAAAGCCCAGACATCAGCCACGTTCCCAATGCTGTCAGCTACAATGACATCAGATCCACCTTTGACCCAATTGAAATTCAATTTGAACAACTTCCCGCCGACCATCCCCTGTACATCATGTTTACCTCCGGCACCACAGGTCTTCCCAAATGCATGGTCCAGAGCGCAGGGGGAATCCTGGTTCATCACATGAAAGAACTGCTGCTCCATGCCGACCTTAAGCGGGAAGACCGGATCTTCTATTTCACCACCTGCGGATGGATGATGTGGAACTGGCTGACCACTTCCCTGAGCGTGGGAGCGACCCTTGTGCTCTTTGACGGAAATCCCTTCTATCCCAATCCCGGCGCCTTGTGGAAAATGGCCCAGGACGAAAAAATCACCATTTTTGGTACCAGCGCCGGATACATCGCGGCCCTGCAAAATGCAGGCGTTCGCCCTGGAAAAGAATACGATCTTTCGCCGCTAAAGGCCCTTATGTCAACGGGTTCGCCCCTTTCCGAGGAAGGGTTCGAATTCATTTATAATGAAGTCAAAAGTGATTTGCTGCTGGCTTCCATATCGGGAGGGTCGGATATCAACGGATGTTTTGCCGGCGGTAACCCAATGGGTCCGGTCTATGCCGGCGAACTTCAGTGTCGGCAGCTGGCCATGAAAGTGGAGGCTTTCGATCCCTACGGAAAACCGGTTATTAATGAGCAGGGGGAACTGGTCTGTACGGCGCCCGCGCCCTGCATGCCCATCTATTTCTGGGACGACCCCAAGGGTGAACGGTATCATTCCGCATACTTTGATGTGTATCCCAATATCTGGCGGCACGGGGATTATATCAAAATCAACGACCGGGGGGGCGTCGTCATTTATGGACGGTCCGATGCCACTCTGAACCCGGGAGGGGTGCGCATCGGAACGGCTGAGATATATCGCCAGGTTGAGCAGATTCCTGAAATCGCTGATTGTCTGGTGGTGGGCCAAAGCTGGAAAAATGATGTCCGGGTGATTCTCTTCGTCAAAATGGCGGAAGGCCGAACGCTTACCGAAGACCTGAAAAAACACATTAAAACGACCCTTCGCACCCATGCCTCTCCCAGGCATGTCCCAGCCAAAATCATTGCCGTGCCTGACATCCCCTACACCTTGAACATGAAAAAGGTGGAACTGGCTGTAAAGAAAACCATCGAGGGCCAACCCGTGCTGAACAAGGATGCGCTGAGCAACCCGGACGCTCTGGACTTTTACGCAAACCTAGCAGAACTGAATGAGGCTTAGTAAACCCATTGACCGATACACAGATAGTCCTGTTTCCCCACTCAAATATTGAGGAAGGGATCCTAAAACGCCTGATTGAAATCTTCGGTTCCCTGACCCTGTGTCAACCCTGGTTCACGGAACCGCCAGTCCTGTCAAGCCCCCTAGAACACGGATCGTTAAATTTCTGTTTTCCCCCTGAAACCCTGAGGCCTCCGGAAGATTTTAAGGCGCTGCTTTCCGAATATCAAGGGTGGATGATGGAAAACCATGGTGACGCCCGTCCAGCCGCTTTTTCAGGGGGAGAAACAGGGGATGAAACATGGGTCATCAGAAAAGCCATTCGGGATGCCCAAAAACAAGCGGTCGATTTCGCTCGGAAGAACACCCTGAAATGGCATTTGATGCTTCACCTTGCCGGAAGTCTGGAAGAGGATCGTAAATCTGCCGAGGCCATGCTGCAACGGGTGACGAAGACCAAATCCCCTCTGGCAGAGGCAATGGCGGAAGGGGAGGCGGTTCCCAATATTTTTGAAGACTTTCCCCTTTCCGCCGCATATCCTTACGTCACGGACCGTCACCTCGATCTGATATTTGAAGCGTGGTTCGGCCTTTTTGGCGCCCAGGTTGGGAAGAAGGCAACATTGCTAACCCTGGACCGGCAAGTAATGAATCATACTGTGGATCTTTTTGACGGAAAGGATGTTCAACCATCCGGAGATCCGAACCTTTTACCGGCAGCCGAGGCCAACATCCCGGGGCTAAGGATCATTCGGACAGCGCTCCCTCGACTCTCGAATCAATCTCATTCAACAAACTTTGTCCTAGCAGGTCTATCCGGGAAGACCATTGTTCTTGTGGAACGCGAATAGCGGGTCTTTCTTAAATCGCCTCAAGGTAATTTATGTTCCGACTGAACGATCTCATACTGTTGTTGGTCATCTTCTCTTCTATGCTGGCGGGCATCCTGTTTCCGGAACCTATGGCGATACTTCAGCCGTACCCCTTGTACCTGATGATGTTCCTCCTCTTTTTAAGCTTCCTGCCCATTGAATTCGGTGCCATCCGGCATCTCATTCGAAACAACGTCCCCATAGTTCTGTGGCTGACCTGTTTCAAAATGATTCTGCTTCCGGTATTGACATATTTCCTTTTTCTGCAATTCGCGCCCGCCTATGCCATTGGCGCCCTCTTGCTGACCGGTGTTTCCACCGGCGTCGTGGCGCCGTTCATTTCCGGCCTGGTAGGCGCCAACGGGCCGCTGGTGCTGGTCATTGTGGTTGTTTCTTCGTTTGCAGTGCCGTTTACCCTGCCGGCCCTTGTGAAAATTTTGCTGGATCAGGAAATGAGCATTTCGCTGCTGACCATGATGCGCATGCTGCTTCTGGTCATCGTTGTGCCGGTTATTGTCGTGGAAACGCTGAAACATTTTTCGCTAAAGCTGATAAACGGCATCATGAAACGCCGTTATCCCATCTCCCTGGCGGTCTTCGCGCTCATCAATCTGGCAGTTTTTTCAAAATACAGCGTTTTCTTTCATAAACATCCAGCCATCATTATGGAGGCAACACTGACAGCCGTTGCCCTTGGCGGCATATACCTGGTTATGGGGTTGATTGCGCTCCCTGGATCACCGGTTGAAGATCAATTGGCATCCGTCATTGCCATCGGCAATATCAACAATGTTCTGGTGCTGGTTTTTGCATCCGAATTTTTTGGTCCTCTGGAACCTACGCTGGCCGCCATGTATATGGTTCCGTTTTTCGGGTTGATCTTCCCCTTAAGGATGTATCGAAGAATCAGGGAAAGGCAAGCAGTGGGAACCAAATGAGGCAGAGGGTTAAGGAAGATAAACACAATTTTTGCACCAAGATGGAGAATGAGTCTCTTTTTGAAACAACTATCTCAAAATAAGGCGGTGATGCTTTAGGGCGCCAGAAACGAAGGATGAAAACTGATCATCGCACCAACGCTGTATGATTAACAATATCAAAATTTTATAATTTTACAATCAATTTAATGGGGGAAAACTTTCATTCCAGCACAAATATTGCATAGAGTTTAAAACATCTAATTTCTTTTTGTTTCAAAATTTAAGCATTATCGTAGCATCTTACTGCGAAATGCTCAAAAAGTTAAATCATTGAATTAACACGGGGGGAACATCATGAAAAAGAAAATTATCGAATTTTTTTCTGTCTTGATCCTATTGGCTCTTGCTTTTACGGGTAGTGCCTACGCGACCTACGTCGGAATTTTGAGCGGAGAGGACTGGGCAGACCCTGTTGATCCGCCAATTACGTTGAGCGAGATAGGCCTAACCAGTGATCCTGAAATAGAACCAGTGGCTGAAATGGAGAGCCTGGCGTCCTCCGAAGCGTCCACAGAGAGTCTTACCAAAACTACTGACAGTTGCGTCTTTTGGCCTCCATGGTGGTGGGGGGGGGTAACACCGCCTGAACCCTCCCCCCCCCCCTCCCCAGGGGCTCAAGTACCTGAACCAGCGACTATCTTCCTTCTAGGTTCAGGCATTCTTGGGCTTTTCGGTTTTCGAAAAAAGTTCAGGAAATCTGAGAATTGACAACATATCACTAAACCCCAATTCAAGGATTCGATCTTTGGATTGGGGTTTTTTCGTGTTTCAAAATCTTTGAAGCCGGTTTTTTACTCACCATCTGGCAATACCAGCGATGTTATGTTAGAAAGTTCATGTTCGAGCCGGAGTACTTTAAGAATCGGAGATCAATTTCGTCAAAATGGCGGAAGGCCGAACGCTTACCGAAGACCTGAAAAAACACATTAAAACGACCCTTCGCACCCATGCCTCTCCCAGGCATGTCCCAGCCAAAATCATTGCCGTGCCTGACATCCCCTACACCTTGAACATGAAAAAGGTGGAACTGGCTGTAAAGAAAACCATCGAGGGCCAACCCGTGCTGAACAAGGATGCGCTGAGCAACCCGGACGCTCTGGACTTTTACGCAAACATAGCAGAACTGAATGAGGCTTAGTAAACCCATTGACCGATACACAGATAGTCCTGTTTCCCCACTCAAATATTGAGGAAGGGATCCTAAAACGCCTGATTGAAATCTTCGGTTCCCTGACCCTGTGTCAACCCTGGTTCACGGAACCGCCAGTCCTGTCAAGCCCCCTAGAACACGGATCGTTAAATTTCTGTTTTCCCCCTGAAACCCTGAGGCCTCCGGAAGATTTTAAGGCGCTGCTTTCCGAATATCAAGGGTGGATGATGGAAAACCATGGTGACGCCCGTCCAGCCGCTTTTTCAGGGGGAGAAACAGGGGATGAAACATGGGTCATCAGAAAAGCCATTCGGGATGCCCAAAAACAAGCGGTCGATTTCGCTCGGAAGAACACCCTGAAATGGCATTTGATGCTTCACCTTGCCGGAAGTCTGGAAGAGGATCGTAAATCTGCCGAGGCCATGCTGCAACGGGTGACGAAGACCAAATCCCCTCTGGCAGAGGCAATGGCGGAAGGGGAGGCGGTTCCCAATATTTTTGAAGACTTTCCCCTTTCCGCCGCATATCCTTACGTCACGGACCGTCACCTCGATCTGATATTTGAAGCGTGGTTCGGCCTTTTTGGCGCCCAGGTTGGGAAGAAGGCAACATTGCTAACCCTGGACCGGCAAGTAATGAATCATACTGTGGATCTTTTTGACGGAAAGGATGTTCAACCATCCGGAGATCCGAACCTTTTACCGGCAGCCGAGGCCAACATCCCGGGGCTAAGGATCATTCGGACAGTGCTCCCTCGACTCTCGAATCAATCTCATTCAACAAACTTTGTCCTAGCAGGTCTATCCGGGAAGACCATTGTTCTTGTGGAACGCGAATAGCGGGTCTTTCTTAAATCGCCTCAAGGTAATTTATGTTCCGACTGAACGATCTCATACTGTTGTTGGTCATCTTCTCTTCTATGCTGGCGGGCATCCTGTTTCCGGAACCTATGGCGATACTTCAGCCGTACCCCTTGTACCTGATGATGTTCCTCCTTTTTTTAAGCTTCCTGCCCATTGAATTCGGTGCCATCCGGCATCTCATTCGAAACAACGTCCCCATAGTTCTGTGGCTGACCTGTTTCAAAATGATTCTGCTTCCGGTATTGACATATTTCCTTTTTCTGCAATTCGCGCCCGCCTATGCCATTGGCGCCCTCTTGCTGACCGGTGTTTCCACCGGCGTCGTGGCGCCGTTCATTTCCGGCCTGGTAGGCGCCAACGGGCCGCTGGTGCTGGTCATTGTGGTTGTTTCTTCGTTTGCAGTGCCGTTTACCCTGCCGGCCCTTGTGAAAATTTTGCTTGATCAGGAAATGAGCATTTCGCTGCTGACCATGATGCGCATGCTGCTTCTGGTCATCGTTGTGCCGGTTATTGTCGTGGAAACGCTGAAACATTTTTCGCCAAAGCTGATAAACGGCATCATGAAACGCCGTTATCCCATCTCCCTGGCGGTCTTCGCGCTCATCAATCTGGCGGTTTTTTCAAAATACAGCGTTTTCTTTCATAAACATCCAGCCATCATTATGGAGGCAACACTGACAGCCGTTGCCCTTGGCGGCATATACCTGGTTATGGGGTTGATTGCGCTCCCTGGATCACCGGTTGAAGATCAATTGGCATCCGTCATTGCCATCGGCAATATCAACAATGTTCTGGTGCTGGTTTTTGCATCCGAATTTTTTGGTCCTCTGGAACCTACGCTGGCCGCCATGTATATGGTTCCGTTTTTCGGGTTGATCTTCCCCTTAAGGATGTATCGAAGAATCAGGGAAAGGGCTCAGGAGAAGTAGAGGGTGCGACAGGTTAGAGAGAGGAACAAGATTGTTTAACAAAACGGTGACATGACAGTCTCATTTCAACACGTTTGCCTTAAAATGAGGCATTAAAATTGTGCGTTGTGATGCGCCAAGCTCTGAGATCAATTATGGTATAGTTTTATATCGCTTATAATATCAAATATTTAGCATTTATCAATAAAGTTTATGAAGAAGGTTCTTTTATTTAGCACGGATATTGCATTGACATATGATCAATTATTCCCCAGCAAGGAGAAACCGTATGAAAAAAATTAAAACAACATGGCTATGGGCTGCAATAATTCTTTTGTTGACTGCGGGTAGTGTTAATGCGACCTACATAGGCTCATTTAAAGGGAATGATACTGATAATTGGGATGCGGTTGACGAGTTTCTCAATAATTCAGGATATGATGACATTGGTGTAGGAAGTCTGGAATTGCTCGGAAAATCAGATGGAGGCGTTAAGGTTGCGCTGAATGATGATTTAGGAACCTGGTCAATATTAGATAATCAATTGAATTTAGACGATATTGGTTTTATATCCGTAAAAGCGGCTAATGAAACTTATGTATTCAGGGCTGACGATTTTAACTACCTTTTTGGCAGTGAAGAAGGAAAAGCGCTGTTTAAACATGATGTATCCCATATCAGCTTTTGGAAAGCTGAAGGCTATAAAGGGCCTGGTGGCGGCAGCGGTGGCGGGGGCGGGGGAGGTGGCGGTAGTGCCCAAGTCCCTGAACCGGCGACCCTTTTCTTACTGGGTTCAGGTCTTTTAGGATTTTTCGGTCTTCGAAAAAAAAACAGAAACTCTGAAAATTAAAAAAAACCCCTCCTGCGACTCCAACCCGAAGCATGTTTTTGGGGTTGGAGTTTTTTTTTGATAATTGCCCCCATAAGATGAGATTTTCTCAGGGATTGTAGAATAAAAAACAACAATGTGGTAGAGTGATAAAGTTTATGACCCCTTACATAGTCCTGATTTTAACAGATCGCTGATATGGTGGAAAAACCGACATATGAAGAACTGGCCCGGCGGGTTCAGGCATTGGAACACGAATCCCTGAAACGCAAACAGGCCGAGGAAAGAAGCGATAAGGCGGTTTCTATTCTCAGGGCCACCCTTGAATCCACGGCGGACGGGATTGTGGTGGTCAACCGTCACGGCAAAGTGGTAAGTTTCAATCAAAGATTTCAGAGTTTATGCCGAATTCCTGAATCTCTGATGGCATCGAAAGAGGACAATCGAATTCTCGGGCACATTATGGACCAGGTAAAACATCCGGAGATATTCCTGAACAGAGTTGCGCGTTTGTACGATCAACCTGATGCCGAAGACCATGACATTGTCGAATTCAAGGATGGCAGAGTTTTTGAACGATACTCACTGCCCCAGCGCATCGGCAAAAATTATGTGGGGCGGGTGTGGAGTTTTCGTGATATAACCGCCAATAAAAGAGCTGAACAGGACCTTCAGGAAAGTTTTGTCACTTTGCGTAAGGCCCTGGAGGGCATTATTCAGGCCGTTGCCCTGACGGTTGAAAAGCGGGACCCCTATACTGCCGGACATCAGCGCAGAGTGGCGGACCTTGCCCGTGCCATTTCCACAAAAATGGGTCTGGCAAAAAAACAGATCAACGGCATACGTATTGCGGCTTCGATCCATGATCTGGGAAAAACATGTGTCCCCGCGGATATCCTCAGTAAACCGGGGAGACTGACTGAACACGAATTCGGGATTATCAAAGCCCATCCGGAAGTGGGATATGATATTCTTAAGGGCATCCAATTTCCATGGCCTATCGCCGAAACCGTTTTACAGCATCACGAAAGATTGGATGGTTCCGGATACCCGGCAGGGCTCAAAGGGAGCAGCGTCATTGTGGAAGCGCGGATCGTCGCGGTTTCCGATGTGGTTGAAGCCATGTCCTCTCACAGGCCTTACCGCCCTGCCCTGGGTATTGATATAGCGTTAGACGAAATTCGAAAAGGAAGGGGCATCGCCTATGATACGGATACGGTTGATGCATGCACCAGCCTTTTCGAAAACAATCATTATCAGTTCAGCTTTTCCGGAAATGGAGGAATAAGCTGAAACAGGCATCAGCCATGGCGACCTTTAATTCTAAAAAGCGGGAGATAGACTGTAAAATCGTATATTACGGTGCGGCGTTATCGGGCAAAACAACCAATCTGATACGTCTCCACGAATCATTTCATAAGTATGTTACAGCCGACATGGTTTCCATTGAAACCAAAGGAGATCGGACGCTTTTTTTTGACTTTTTGCCCATGGGTTTGGGGAAAATAAAAGGTTGTGAAGTAAGGTTACACCTGTATACCGTCCCTGGTCATGTAAAATATCGTTCCACCCGAAAAATGGTTTTGCGGGGAGTGGACGGACTTGTTTTTGTGGCTGATTCCATGGACGTCCAGCGCAGAAATAATATGGAATCTCTCCGGGATCTTCAACAGAATTTAAAAGAATATGATCTCAGCATATATAAGATTCCCCTTGTTCTTCAGCACAATAAGCGGGACCTGGCGAAGGGCGGACCTGCTGTGATGACCCTGGATCAAATGGAAAAAGATTTGAACGGACAACTCAAAGTTCCTTCCTATGCTGCCAGCGCTATTCGAGGGGAGGGGATCGGTGCGACCCTGAAAAAGTGTCTGGAGCTGACACTGCAATCTCTCCAAAAAGACCTGAACTGGGGAATGTAAGAATCGGAGATCAATATGAATGTGGTTTTTTCGGGCAAACTTCGTTTTCTCGGAATCCCGGATTTGCTGCAGTTGATTGCAACAAACAACGGTACGGGGGTCCTGCGGCTGACAAACCCTCATGCTCAAACGCCGGCATCCGTCATCTTCCTGATGGGAAATCCCATTCATGCGATCTGTGGTTCTTTGAAAGGTCTTGAAGCCCTTTATACTCTTTTTGGTTGGACCACGGGGCGATTTGAATTCAGCCAGGAAAAGGTTGACGAGGAAAAAACCATTCGACGGGGACAGATGGAGATTGTCCTCGATGGCCTCCGTATGCTGGATGAAGGCATCATTAAAAGGCCGGAACCGGGATGGAAGGAAAAAAAACATCCGGACAGGATGGACCATCCATCAAGAGTTCCACTAATCAAAAAACCCATCACCCATTATGCGTTTATGGTGGAGGAAGAAGAATTTTCCAAAGGAACAACCATCATCGAAGAAGGAGAATTCGGAAATTGGATCTGGATGGTCCTCCATGGCACGGCGGAAATGTCAAAAAAGAGCATTGCCGGACCCACGAAGATTTTAAGGGTGGGGCAAGGCGCTTTTATCGGCAATATCTCATCCATGATGACCATGGGTCGACGTCGAATCGCCACCTTCACCGCCACCGAAACCATACGGCTGGGGGTTCTTGACCTTGAGCCCCTTTATGCCGAATATTCCAGCCTTTCCGATGATTTTAGGAGCGTGCTGTTAAGTCTTGATCACCGCTTCAGGGAAATAACCGAAAGGCTCTCGGAAATTCACTCCGGAATTAAGGTGAGCAAAAACGCTTTTTCCAGTCCGACAAAACAAACCCCAACAGGGAAAAAGATTGAAACCCCATTCCTGATTTCAAAAGGGAATGTTACCATTGTTCAAGATATAAAAAATCACCCTTTTCCCCTCATCAACCTGGGCCCGGATGATTTTTTTGGTCCACTTCCCTTTTTTGAAATGGGGCACGAACCTTTTTCCGCATCCGTTCTCTTTTCAAACGAACTGAAAGCCGCTCCCCTGGATTCGGAAGCACTGCAAAGTGAATATGATCAACTCAGCAATACGCTCAAAAACTTGATTGAATTTTCCCTCAACTGCATTTCCATTGCGACTATGGCGGTTCGCCGAAACTGCCTGGAAAGGTATTAACATTGCAACTTTCCCAGGAATTTGAGAAAATATGATAATATATTCAAAAACAATAGAGGCATGAACCATGAAAAAACCGGTTCAAAAAATTCTGTTCCTGCTGGTCGTATTTTTTTTGAACAGCGTGGCCATTTCCGCGAAAGCGGAGTTGGGAGCCATCAAGGAAATCTCCGCCCCTGAAGTCAAAAGCATGCTTGAAGCCGGCCAAGTGGTGGTGATTCATGTGCTGTCCAAAACAGAATATGAAATGCAGCATATCCCCGGCTCTATGAACATCCCGATCATTGATATGAAAGCCACAAATGCGTTGCCCCTCAATAAAAACACACCACTGGTTTTCTATTGTATGGGGAAAAGGTGACCCTACTCAGTTCGGGCCGCAAGGATTGCGGCCGAAAAAGGATACACCAATGCATATGCCTTTGTGGGAGGAATACCGGAATGGCGAAAGTTCAATTATCCCATGTTTATCAACCATGACTGGCAAAAAATAAAGGTCAAAAAAATTTCCCCTGAAGAACTTGCAAAACGCATGGACGCTGAAACCTTATATATACTTGACGTCCGTCCTCTAAATTTTACCCGAAATACCTCTTTCATCAAGGGAAGCGTTTTATGCCCCCTGGTTCTTTTGGCAACACGGTACTCGGAAATCCCCAGAGACCGAAAGATCGTGATTACGGACTGGGCCATGAAACAATCCCCCGTGGCCGCAAAATTCCTAATTGCCAAGGGATACGCCATATTGGGCGTTTTAAAAGGCGGCATCGAACGTTGGGAAAGCGATAAATTACCCGTTGAAGAGCGAAAGCCGATCACAAAGCTCATGCCGTTAACGCCCCATAATAAAGAAGCTCATCACTAAAAAACCCTTTTTGATTGAGGCATAATTGAAGTTCATGCATCAAACAAATCAAAACGCTGCGTCCCCTGCCTCAAACCACCCTAGGAAAAGGGTTATTCGAAATATTTTTCTTCTCTTCGGCTTGCTCATCGCCGCTATCATCGGAAACACTTTGTATGTCACTTACCAGGGAGAAAAATACGCCAAACATCACAATCATGAAGATCTTAAAACAAAACTCAATTTTATCTTGGCCCTGCAAAATAATGCTCTGGAAAAGCTGAATGTTATCTCGGGAATTGTCAAAGAACAGAGTCAACGGTATTGTGATTTTATAGATTATGACAACCAAGCCGCCATAACGTTCATGCTCAAGTCTCTTGCCGCCATTCACAATATTGATCTGGCCTTTGTCTTTGATGAATACGGAGATCTGCTGGCCTCCTATCCAAAAGGCAGGCAGGATGTGCCGATCTACGGAAGGCTCCTTAACGATCAACGCAAAAGGGTCAACATAGAGACGATACCGGCACAAATCGTTGAGGCTCACCTGCCGGAACTAGCCACACACGTGCAAACATCGGAAGCGCTCTGTTTCAAATCCGTGATCCCGCTACTGCATGATACGGGTGCAATTTACGGCTATGTGGTGCTGATAAAGCTTCTCAACGGCAATAAAACCCTGGCTCAACGAATGGCTCACCTTGCCGAAGCGGAAGTGGTGTACTATGATCAAAATAAAAAAACCGTATTGACCAGTTTTGCCAATTCTCAAATCCCCTATCCTAATTCGGATGGTCTTACCGTCAAGGGGCAACCCTACTTTTTTTTCCAAAAGAGAATCGCCGACTTCACGGGACAAACCATTGGCGCAGTGGCAGCGGCCATTAACAAAAAATCATTTTTAGCGCAACGAAAATGGATTTTGTTTAATAACCTGACGCCCTTTTTCATCTCCATCGTTATCTCTTTTGCCCTCTTTGCCCTTCTTAAGCTAAGGGTATTCAATAAAATAAGGGAATTAATTGCTGCTCTCCGAAAAGTAACCGAAGGAGAAGGCAACCTGAGCGTCAGGCTGAAACTGCCGCCTGAAAAAGCTGCCGGTAAAAATCTTGATGAAGTTGACCATATGGGAATCGATTTCAATCTGATGATGGACAAACTGGAAGGCACCCAAAAACAGCTTATCGATGCACGGCGAGAAGCGGAACTGGCCAGTATCTCCAAGAGCGAATTCCTGGCCAATATGAGCCATGAAATCCGGACCCCCATGAATGCCGTTATCGGCTTCAGCGACATGCTGCTGGAAACCCGGCTCAGCCATACTCAGGTTGATTACGCCAATATGATCAAAAACAGCGGCGACGCGTTGCTTTCATTGATCAACGACATCCTGGACTTTTCAAAGATCGAAGCAGGCGAAATGACTTTTGAAGAAACGGATTTTGACCCGGAATCCCTGGCCTACAACATCTGTGATATTATCCGTCCCAAAATCGGTTCAAAACCCATAGAAGTCCTGTGTTGCGTGGAAGATGATGTTCCCGCCCTGGTGAGAGGCGATCCCATACGGTTTCAACAGGTTTTGATCAACCTTATGGACAACGCTCCCAAATTCACTGAAGCGGGTGAAATCGAATTGTCCCTGGCGCTGGAAAAGGAAGAAGAAACCCGGGTAAAACTCCATGCCACCATAAGGGATACCGGCATCGGCATCCGGGATGAAAATCTGCTCAAGGTTTTTGAGCCCTTCCAGCAGGCGGACGGTTCAACCACCCGCAAGTATGGTGGCACCGGTTTAGGGCTATCCATCTGCAAAAAAATATCCAATCTCATGGATGGCGACGTATGGGCGGATGTGAATGATACCGAAAAAACCGAAGATGTCGAAAAGCCCCTTTCGAGCCCTCCCGTCGGCAAAACGGGAAGCACATTTCATTTTACAGCCTGGCTTAAAAAAGCAAAAAATAAAATCCCCCCCCAACCCGTCCCCATGGGGCTCTCCGGAAAAAAAGCACTGATTGCTGATGGGAACCCCAATAACCTTCGAATTTTAACCCATATGCTGCAGTCCGTTGGCATGGCCGTCGTTTCGCTGGATAAGGGCGAGGCTGTTTTGCCGGCACTGGAAAAGGGTCTCAGTGACGACAACCCCTTTTCCATCTGCATTATCGACATTCCAACGCCGCAAATTAACGGAATTGAACTTGCCGTAAAAATTCGAACCTACGTCTCCCCGGTAAAAGAATGGGAAATCGCCATCCGCAATATTTCTCTCATTGCCATGTCGGGGATCATGGCCAGGTCCTCGCGGGAATTTGAGAAGTCTGGTTTTGACGATTTTCTAAAAAAACCCATTCGCAAACGTAATGTTTTTCAATCGATTGCAAATATTACGGAAAAAAGAAATCGGCGCAAACTGAAGGCACAAAAACCAGCCGGTCAAAAACCATGCGGGGAGCATTCCGATTTAGATACGACTGAAGAAGCCGTTCGCATACTGATTGTTGAAGATAATCTGGTGAACCAGAAGTTGGCAAAAATGATGCTTAAAAAAGCCGGATATCATGTTCATATCGCCAACAATGGAAAGGAAGCCGTTGAAACATATACTGCAAATTCAAAGGATTATGATATTATCCTGATGGATATTCAGATGCCGGAAATGGATGGATTTGAAGCCACTGAAGCAATTCGGCAATTTGAAATCCAAAACCAAAAATTCAATGAACCAATGATGGGGGAAGCAACCTCAAAGCAGGGAAACCCATCATCCCTTCACAGGGTACCCATCATTGCAATGACCGCTCACGCCATGAAAGGAGACCGGGAAAAGTGTTTTGAGGGCGGAATGGATGATTATATTGCAAAACCGATAAAAAGGGAAATTGTCATGGGGGTCCTTGAAAAATGGGCACTCATATCATGCGGCATCTCAAAACCATAAAATAAGGAGAAGTGATGGATATCAAAGCATTAGCAGATAATCTAGGCCTGGAAGAAGACGAATACCTCGAGTTGGCGGACCTCCTCGTGGAAACAGGGATGGTCGATTTAAGCAAGATGGAATCGGCTGTTAAGACGGGTAACATGGAAGAAGCCGCCAAAGCGGCGCACTCGATTAAAGGGGCTTCCGGGAATCTCGGTTTGATGGACATTTATGAACTGGCAAAAACCATCGAAGGGGAAATTCGGAATAACAACCTGAAATCCATTGGGAGCCAGTTAAAAATAATCAGGGAGAAGTTGGAAACCCTGGAAAAACTGGCGCAGGCATAAAGCAGTTTACGGTTGTCGGTGCACGGTCGAAAAGCTGTAAACCGTGAACCGACAACCGTAAACAATTCAGGAAATAATCGTTCCCCGGAATTTTTTTCCGTTCAAAAGTCGCTCAAAATTTAACATGTCATTGCCAATGATGGCCACTTCAAGTCCCAACTGCTCAGCCTCCCGGGAAGCAATGGGGTCGAAAGGCATGCTCAATCCCGGATCCCATTCATTGCCCACCAGTTTTCTGAATGCCTGCCACGAAATACGCTCCATTTTTTTCGCGTGAGGGTCCTTTTTCGGATCCGCACTGTAAACATAATCAATGTTGCTCATGTTGATCACACGGACGGCGTTAAAGCGTTTTGCCAGCTGTACGGCGCGTAAATCCGTAGAACTTCCCGGTTTGAAACCGGCGCCGATAACGATGCGTCTTGGGTTATCAATTTTTTCATCAGGATCATGGATGACTTTTTCATGGGCCTCATCCCCAAAACTCGACCGAACCAGTTCGGCGTTGAGACGCGTGGCGGCTATACCGATCCAGTCGAGATCCTCCGTTCTAATAACGGCGGTCGCTTTGGCGGCTTCCTGGTAATCTCTGGCAATCTTGCCACCACCGCAAATAATCACAAATCGATCCGCTTGAAGCCCCATAATGATCTGCTTGAATTTTTTAAGAAAAGGCACATCAATCCGTTCGGGGACGATAATCGATCCTCCTAACGAAATAACAATGGTTTTGTTTTCCATTTTTTCTCCAACAAATTTTTAGGCGGTTATTTTTTCATGATACCCAAAATATTCCCCGAAGGGCAACCGTTCTTTTTCGAAAATTCCGATCGCAACCTTAGAGACAAGGCATGCGTTGTCTCTGCTAAACTGGCGGCAAAATGATTGCGGGGATCGAAAAAAGATGTTAATAAAAAAGGCAATGGTTACGGTTTACAGTTGTCGCTTAGCGGTTACAAAAAAGTATGGGACCGTTTTTGAATGACCATCATCAAATGGGGAAACCGATGGAATCTGAAAAAAAATCGCATTTAACAGAGTGTCGGCAACGCATCGTCCTGATGGAGGAGCTTTACCAAAAATATGGCGCCGCCGCCGGGGGGCCCGCGGGGCTTATTCGTCAAATTCGATTCTGGCGAAAAAAGTATGCGTGGATGATTGTGGTTGGCGGTGCAAAGCTTCTTAAACGGATCATTGACGTGGTTGCCTCCGGATTTCTGATGCTCTGCCTCTGGCCGATTTTCCTTGTGGTCGCCCTGTGCATCAAATTTACGGACGGAGGCCCCGTATTGTTCTGGCAAACGCGGATCGGGCTCTGGGGGAGGGAATTTCCATTTCCTAAATTCAGGTCCATGGTTGTAAATGCCGAAGCGCTCAAAGACGAGCTGTTGGAACAAAGCGATCATGAAGACAGCGTTACCTTCAAAATGAAAAAAGATCCGAGAATTACCTGGATCGGACGGATCATTCGAAAATTGAGTATTGATGAACTGCCACAACTCTGGTGCGTTTTCAAGGGGGATATGTCCCTGGTGGGCCCCCGACCGCCGGTTCCCAGGGAAGTGGCGGAATATACCCTGGCTGATCGACGCAGGCTGGATGTGATCCCCGGGTTGACCTGTATCTGGCAAGTCAGCGGTCGGGGCGACATTCCTTTTAATGAGCAGGTCGAACTCGATGTGCAGTATATCGAAAGCCGAAGCCTCTGGTTCGACATCAAGCTCCTTTTCAGCACGATTCCGGCCGTCCTGTTGGGAAAAGGCGCCTATTGAGGTCGGTGATAACCTCACCCAAAATATCTCGCGCAAAGACGCAAAGGCGCAAAGATTTTTTGCTTTTTGTGACAGGTTGTTAGAACATAAGGCTCTAAGCGTCAAACCCCTGAAAGGAAAGGCTCATGATTGCTCTCATGATTGCCCCGGGTCTCAACCCCGGGCTTGAAACCCTGAACAAACATTATCCAACCCCCCTTCTGCCCCTGGTAGATCGCCCGTTTATTCAGCATGCAGTGGAATTTCTCATCGGACAGGGCGTTACGCGCTTTGAATTTATTCTCAGTCATTTGCCCGAAAAAATCGAAGCGTTGCTGGGAGATGGCAGCCGTTGGGGAAGTACGTTCAGATTTCATCTGGCGCAAGACCCTCTATTCCCCTACGAAGTGCTCAAGACTTTGAAATTTGACAACCCTGATGAATTCCTTCTGCTCACCCACGCGGATCAGCTGCCCCAAATTGATCTTAAAAAAGCGGTTGAAAATTTTCAATCAGAGGGGGGCACGCCCACATTTTGGGCCAAGCCATCCGAATCCAAAAGCCCAAGAGAAGAGGACTGGACAGGCTGTGCATTGATCCCCGAAACCTACATCAAAAATATTCCGGAAAATATAGATGCAGAACGTCTTAAAACGCATTTTCTGTCCCAGGCCAAGGGAACGGTATCCTGGGTAACCGTCGCCCAACAGCTTAGTTTTCAAACCTATGACGCCATACTGATGAGCCATCGCGCTCTTCTTAAAAAAGAATTCACGGGCCTTCTCCTGAAAGGGGTCGAAGTGGAAGACGGTATCTGGATTTCTCGAAATGTGAGTCTCCATCCCACAACAAAGATTGAATCACCGGTTTATATTGATGAAGATTGCCGGATCGGCAGCGGCGTTCGCTTGGGACCCTATTGCGTCATCGGAAAGGAATGCGTCCTTGATTCGGGTTCCAGTATTGAAAATGCCGTCATTTTTTCAAACACCTACGTGGGTGACGGGCTTGAACTAAAAGATGTAATCGTGGACAAGAACCGTCTGATCAATACCCGGTTCGGTACGGCCGTTTCGATCACGGAGAATTTTATTTTAGGCGGCGTATCCGCTTCAACACTGGGTCGCAGGTTAAGAACGGGCATTTCTCAAATCGCGGCCGGCGCGGTGTTGCTCCTTGTTTGGCCTCTTTTGCTGGGCGTGCCGCTGCTATTGAAGATTTTTCGGCGTGGTCCCGCAATCTTCAAGAAAAAGTCGGTTAGACTGCCGACCCAAGCCGATGACGCCTTTTGGCGGACATTCAACTTCCTAAGTTTCCTACCCCACAGCCGGAGTTCACTCCAAAGAAAGGAACAGCCAAAAAACGAAAAGCTTCATCACCTCATCTTTCAATTTTTACCTGCCCTGGTTTGCATCGCAAGGGGAAATCTGCACTTTGTGGGCGTTCATCCCAGGTCCAAAGAAGAGATCGAGGCATTGAGTCCTGACTGGAAGGATCTGTATTTGAAATCCAAAGCGGGCATTATCACCGAGGCCTACATCAACTACGGTGAAACGCCCACGGAAGACGAGCTTTACACGGCGGAAGTCTTCTATTCATCTACCCAGGGGTTGCGGCATGACTTTAAGCTGTTCGTTTCCTATATCCGCGGTATTTTCTTCGGAAAAGGATAAGGAAAAACCGAAAGCTTGAT
Source organism: Desulfatiglandales bacterium (assembly GCA_963664475.2). Classification (GTDB taxonomy): domain Bacteria; phylum Desulfobacterota; class DSM-4660; order Desulfatiglandales; family Desulfatiglandaceae; genus NaphS2. Next base: position 514,065 of record CAXXXE010000007.1, on the reverse strand, counting down.
CAATTGAGTTTTTTCTTTGCCGCATCCACATCGGGCGCCAGGGTGAACAAATGAATCAGCTTTGAGATGCGGAAAATCTGAAGCACATTGCCCCCCACATTGCACAGAGCGCATGTTTTACCCTTTTGCGCAAGGGCCTTCCGGATTTTCAGAAAAAAGAAAATGCCTGAATTATCCACAAACACCAGGTCGGACAAATCGAAAATACAGTGTCTTTCACCCAGATTCTTAATCACCACATCCATCCGAATTTTAGCCATCAGAGCCCCGTCAAGCCTTCCGGAAAGTCGGAGGACAACCACATCGGGTGTCTCATCGGGAACAACCATAAAAAATGGCGGCAACAACTTGTCCTGTTGGAGGTGCGTAAGCAATTGATCCAGATTATCATAGGATTTTTCCGAAAAAAGATCCCACAATCGCGTCAGCTTGAAAAATTGCACAACCGTTGCATGAATCCCTGTAAAATAAATTCCTGTTTTCGCTTCAGCCCCGCGTTTCCAGAGCTTGACAATCAGTCCGAGCCCCGATGAGTCAATAAAGTCGGTTTGCCTGAAATCGAGGACCAGATAAGCCGCTTTGCCAATGGCATCAGTAGCATTTTCACCACTCTTCTTAACAAAAAGAGCATCGACACGAGCCGGGAAATGGATGATTTTCATATCGTCGGCAATCGTTGATGGTTCAGCGTTTCCCGGAGTGGATGGTAAAAGGTTCTGTTGCCTGTATCGAAGGTTCCGGTAGCGATAGTAAAGAAGGGCCGGCCAAATCATGAACCCAAATTTTAAAAACCCCACCAAATACCGTTTGATCAACCGTTTGGGATCCTGGGTGATTCTGAAAATCCACTCGGTGCCGCTTTTCTGCATCCATTCCGGGGCTCGCGTCACCGATCCCACAATGAACTCATAGGTGCCGCCGATACCGATGGAAACAGGGACTTTCAACCGCAGCCTGTTTCGCTCGAACCAGATCTCCTGTTTGGGATTGCCGAATGCCAGCAGTAGGATATCGGCTCCGGACTGGTTGATCCGTTCCACGATTTCCCGATCCGCTTCTTCCGTTTCCAGGATCGCTTCTCCTTCCACATGCACGAATGGAGAATCAACGCCGGCAATCTCAAAGCCCGGATATCGCTCTTTGAGCAAATCCGCGGCCTTTTGCCCCACGTCTCCCCGCCCTCCCAGGAAGAAGATGGATTTCTTGCGTTTTGACGCCTCTTCCGCCAGCCTGGGCACCAGGTCTGCTCCGGTGACCCGCTCTTTAAGCGGCGTTCCCAATAGTCTGCTGGCCCATACAATGGGCATCCCATCGGCCGTCACCAGATCCGCACGCCGCAGAATATCCAGGAGTTCCGGATGGCGAATATGTTTTCTGAGCCAGGCATGGGTGTTGACCAGAAAATCCACATTGACCGTGGCCACCAGGCGGGCGCGCTCGTCTTCGACATAATCGTCCACCATGCTAAAGATGCGATCTACCGCCATATCCATGGTCAGATTATCCACGGGGATCCCTAAAATTACAATGGTCTCATCGATCATGGGCTATCCCTTCCCACTTTCATACGCCGGTAAATGTATTTCCTCAATATCCGCAAGCATGGGGTTTTTCAAATCCTTCTCCGAAAGGATCGGATTTTCCATGGGCCAGACAATGTCAATGGTATCATCCGCCCAAAACACCCCATACTCATCGCCCGGCGCATATAGATCCGTGCATTTATAGAGCACATCGGCTGTCTCACTCAAAACACAGAAACCGTGGGCAAACCCTTCAGGGATATAAAGCTGATATCTGTTTTTTTCAGAAAGAAGATTGCCGGTCCATCGTCCGAAACTGGGGGAACCCCGCCGAATATCCACTGCAACATCCAGGATTTCGCCCTTCACCACATAGACCAGCTTTCCCTGAGGATGTTTGAGCTGATAGTGAAGCCCGCGAAGGGTGCCGCGCCGGGAATGGGAATGGTTGTCCTGAACAAAAGGACGGGAAATGCCGATCTCAAGGTATTTTTCAGCATGGAAGGTTTCCATGAAAAACCCTCTATCGTCCTTAAACACTTTTGGTTCGATCAACAAAACGTCGGGCAGCGACTTTTCAGTAAATTTCAGAGTCATTTTTCTGGTTGTCCTCGTTTTCAAGAATTTCCATCAAATATCGGCCGTATTCATTTTTCAGCATATCTTTTGCGAGCCCTCTGATCTGATCGGCGTCAATATAGCCTAGGCGAAAGGCAATTTCTTCAATACAGCCGATTTTCAAGCCTTGCCGATCCTGAATGGATTTGACGAAATCTCCTGCCTGTTGTAAAGATTCATGGGTTCCCGTATCAAGCCAGGCAAAACCACGCCCCAACAGCGCCACCTGAAGCGCCCCCCGCCTTAAATATTCCAGATTGACATCGGTAATTTCCAGTTCTCCCCTGGGGGATGGCTCAAGATTTTCAGCGATTTCGACCACCTGGTTATCATAAAAATAAAGTCCGGGAACCGCATATCTTGATTTGGGATTTTGTGGTTTTTCCTCAATGCTGGTGACCTTTCCGTTTTCGTCAAAATCCACCACCCCATACCGCTGTGGATCCCGCACCAGATAGCCGAAAATAACCCCTCCGCTTTCGAGGGCGGCAGCTCTCTGGAGGATGCTGGACAGGGTGTGACCATAAAAGATATTGTCCCCCAGCACCAAAGCGACATTTTCTTTGCCGATAAATTCTTTTCCAATGATAAAGGCCTGTGCCAGCCCTTCTGGTTTGGGTTGTTCACGATAGGAAAGGGCGAGCCCGATATTTGCGCCGTCTCCCAGAAGTTCCCTGAAACGGGGCAGGTCTTCAGGGGTCGAAATAATCAGGATTTCTCGAATACCCGCCAGCATCAATACCGAGAGTGGATAATAAATCATGGGCTTGTCATAGACCGGCATCAACTGCTTGCTGACAACGCGGGTGATGGGGTAAAGGCGTGTCCCGGACCCGCCTGCCAATATAATTCCTTTCATTTTAGATAACCTTTCCCTTGCAATTGATTCAAAACCCAAAAATGCTTTGATATGGTTCATATATGAGAATAAATTAAGGTTTATGATACATTTCCATTCAATACAAGTAAAGATCAAACTGATGCGAATGCTTCCTGAAAACACCGGGATGACATTGAAAAAATCGCAATTCCTTGACGAAGTTCTTTGTTTCAGGCTATTATCCGGGAAAAGTGATGGGAGGCTTGGAACTGATAATGGTATCCGAATCAACAGACTTCGAACATGACAATAACCGGCGCATCGGTCGAACAGTTGCCAAGAATTCCCTTGCCGGCATGGGTGCCGTGGGGATCTATTTTTTGAGCCGGCTGGCGCTGACCCCTTTCATCCTTCACTATGTAAACTTGGCCCAATTCGGTCTGTGGTCCATGTGTTTCGTCATCCTTTCCTATGCCGGACTGGGGGCCGTAGGCGTAAATGGCGCCTACATCAAATTCACGGCCGAATACCATGCCAGGCAAGACCATTTGGCCATCGGAAGTCTTCTTTCCACCGGCATATTGTGTATGACCGTTTTTTGCGTGCTGTTTTACGTCGTTCTTTATCTGGCGCTTCCCTCTATCCTTCACCTATTCCATGTATCATCGGAACTCATGCCCATTGCATCTTTCATGATTCTGGGAACGGCCCTGGCCTTCTGCCTTGATTTTACCCTGGGCGGTTTCAGGGCTATCCTTGAAGGTCTTCAGGAAATCGCACTGTCCAAAGGGATCAACGTCTCGGCGTCCTTGTTTGAAGTGGCTATGGTCGTTTTGTTCCTTCCCCTGGGATTCGGCATCGAGGGGCTGCTCTATGCGTACATCATTAAGACCCTGGCGGAAATGATCGCCTGCACATGGCTGGCCTTCAAAAAACTGCCAAGCCTGAAGCTTCATCCGAGATTGATTTCAAAACAGGCGTTCAAAGACCTTTTTGTGTTTGGGAGCAAAGTTCAGGTCCTTGGCGCCCTGGCCATTTTTCTGGCATCCCTGGATCGCATGGTGATCACCGCCCTGCTCGGGCTCAAAGCAACCGGCCTTTTCGAAGTAGGGCGAAAATTTCCGTTTACCGGCAGAAACATTTCCCGTGCCGCCTTTGGTCCGCTACTCCCTGCCGCTTCCCACGTGGGCGGCAGATGGGAGAGAGGGGACAGCATTCCACTCTCCGAAAGGGCTAAAAAATATCTCGGGCTTGGTTTCGCTTCCGCAATCGTGGCACTCCTTCCCGGGTTCTTCTGGATTCAGGAAATCGGGGAAAAAGTCGTGCCTGGCATTCAGATTCCATCTTACTTTGTCGCCATTGCAGCCGTTCTGATCGTCATGTTGCTCCTATTGCAGCTCAAGAAGTTCCACGGAAGGCTCCTTTCCGAGGACCGCCTTCTGGGAGAAAGTCTCAGGGGTCTGTATTTAAAAGGTCTTCGGCATATCAACCTGATCAATGTGACTATTTTTTCCTTTCTAATGGCCACAGCCAGGCCCCTGATTACCGCCTGGGTGGGTGATGAATATTTGCCTGCCGTATCCGTTCTGGTTCTGATCAGTTTTGCCAACATGGTCCATCAAGGAACGGGGCCTGCCGGACTTATGGTTCGCGGTATCAATCGGGCCGGACGCGAACTGGAGTACCTTATTATACAGTTTGTACTGGCCTTGGTCTGGATCCCCGCCGGTACCTTCCTTTACGGCATTACCGGCACGGCGATCGGCATCCTTTTAAGTTCTGCTTTGGGTAGCGTTTATTTTTTCTGGCGAACCCATCATGCATTTCATATTTCCTGGCATGAAACCATGTCTACAGCCCTGGGACCCGGTCTGGCCCCGGCCCTATCCGCCGTTGCGGTGTATGGTCTGACCCTTGCCGTCCCCACAACAGGTCGTTGGATTTCCGCTGCCCAAGTGCTTATTCTGGGGTGTTTCCATCTGGTGGTTACTTTTCTGCTGGTTTGGAAGCTGTTTCTGTCGAGCGAAGAAAAGAGAACCTTTTCTTCAGCATTCAATCGTTTCCGGCCTTCAAAATCCAAGGATTAAAGATGGCAATGGCAGGCAGTGACGGGGCGCTTCTTCCGGGGACCAAAAAAAACAAGCCCATTGATATTGTCAGATTCTTTGTCCGCAATATCGTTAGCATTTTTGTTATTGGCAATTTCGGTTTCACACTGCTGGCGCCGTTTGCCCTTATGGGTATCAAGCCTTTCTATAAAGCTTCCGCCTGTCTGAAAATTGAGCCTGTGGTTCAGTCCATCATCGGAAAGGGAGAAGAAAATTCGATCCTGATGCAATACAAGGATTTTACCCAGACCCAGGCCATGCGGCTGCGGGATCTGAATATCCTTGAAAAAGCCGTCAACAACCTGACGCCGGCACAGAAAAATTCCCTTTTTCCAGTAGGTCTTTCTTCGAGAGTCTGTGCTGATTTTCTAGCTGGTAGGCTCTACATCAAACCGGTCAGCCGTACTTATCTCATTGATTTGGCCATTCAAGGGGATAAGCCCGAGGGACTTGCCGCCATTTTGAACAATATCATGACGGTCTACAAGGAAACCGTCGATTCCGAAAAGCAGGCCCAGAACGATCGACGTCTTGAATACCTCCGTTCGGAGCTGGATGGGTTAAAAAAACAGATTGCCGAAAAACAGACCCGGCTTCAGGAACTGGCCAAATTAACCAATACGAGCAGTTTCAGTGAAGCGTTTAATTTTTATTTCAAACGGGCGGAGCAACTTCAGCATGCTTATGTGAAGCTCTATCTGCAACTTGTGGATGCGGAACATCTTTACGGACAACGGACCAAGGAAAAGAATGAAATTTCAAAGCTCTCAATGGAACCCCAGGTGGAAAAAATGGTTGCCAACGATTGGGGGCTTGATTCGACCCAGTCCTGGACCTATCAGAAGATGCAGGAGATGCGATCCAGCCTGGATGGGTTGACTTCAGAAAACAGGGAACGGAAATACACCGAGGAGCGGATGAAATCCATGCGTCAGTACGAACTGGACATGACGGAGGAGGTTCGTGAACTGGCTCGGAAGGTCATTTACGGCGAGCGGGAATATGATCTGGAAAAAAAGCTGATTGAGGCGAAAGCTCAATATGAAAGCATCAAAACTTCCATGGAGGATATCCATTTGCGATTGCAGGCCGCCAAAGATGAGGCGGCAATCAACTCGGAACGGCTTATCCTGGGGGAACAGATTCAGGCGGAACTGAGGCATATGCGGGAACTCCAGTTTAAGTATGAGTCCCGAATCAATGAACTGGTGGTTCAGTCCAATGTGGCCAGCCGGGTATCCATTTCAACTAAGGCTCGAAAGCCCGATGCACAGGCCGGAAGCAATGCCAAAACCCTTTTCATGGTCTGCCTGGCATTGCCCTTCGGGTTAATCACATTTGTCCTGTTCATCATCGAATTCATGGACAATCGTATTACAAGCCCTAAAAACATCGTCAGTGCACTGGGATATCCCGCCACATGGCCCATATCGAGAGCGCCCCGAGGGGTTTCATTTGCAAGGGTAACGCTGGATGCACCCGAATCCGTCACCAGCAAAGCACTGCGAAGCCTGGCATTACGGCTGCACCGAGATTCCCAACGCAATAAGACCAAACTCTTTCTCTTTAACGGGGTGGACCATCAAAGCGGCACCACTGAAATCATTTTGAATACCGCCCATCACCTGGGGCAGATGCTGCCCAGTGTTCTGATTATCGAGGCTACCAGTGCCCACCCCACCCTGCGAAAATTGCTGGATGTTTCCCTGGAACACCCTGGATTTTCAGAAGTTCTGACCGGAAAAGCAACCATCGAAGATGCCATTTATACGGATTATGAACGGAACGTTAACTTCATTTTTTCTTCAGAGCCCGCCTATGCGCTTGAAGCAAGTCTCGTGTTTCAGTCTGTTCTGGCGGAAGTCAAAAATAATTTCGATATTGTCCTCATCGATTCCACTCAGATTATGAAAAGTGATTTTACCGAATATCTCGCCATGCACGCGGATGTGGTGATTATGGTTATTCAGGGAGACCGCACCATGTATCGTTCGGTTCGAGAAATCGCTCAGCTTTTCATGCGGTTGGAAATCCCAGCCATGGCCTCGGTGCTGAACTGGGGCGGGGTGAAGTACATCACCAAGCTGGAAAAATTTCTTGAAAAACCCTCTTTGAAATTCATTCTGGACCGGCTTGGCAACCGAAAAGAATAGTTTTTAAAATTCGGCTCTTAACATGCGCGGCAATATTATCTGCTTACTTGCTCTTTACGGCTGTATCCCGATGGTTCTGTATCTTTTTTCAAAGTACAAACCGGATCAGGCCGTCATCATCGCTTTTTTTGGCGCACTCATGTTTTTGCCCATGGAAAAGCTGGCCATACCGCTCATCCTTTATAACAAGATGACGGCAACAGCCATTGGGGTTATGATCGCCATAAAAGTGTTCAACCCGGAAAAGCTGGAAAACATTTCCATCAAACCCGTGGATATCCCCATGATCCTGTGGATCATCTCAGGTTTTCCGGCGTCTGTTACCAACGGACTGGGGGTTAAAGATGGACTCCAGGAATGCTTCAACACCTTCACCACATGGGGAATTCCTTATATTGCCGGCCGCCTCTACTTTTCAAGCGCCGAAGGGATGAAGCTTTTATGCCGATCCACTTTCGCGGCAGGATTGGTCTATATTCCCTTCGTGCTTTTTGAACTGAAAATGAGCCCTCAATCCCACGCCATTGTTTACGGTTATATGCAGCATTCCTTTGCACAGGTCATGCGGGGTGACGGATATCGCCCCATGGTCTTCATGGAACACGGCATCATGCTGGGGACATGGATGTGCATGGCGGCTCTGGTGGGGCTATGGTGCTACTGGACCCGGGTGTTTCCCAAAAAAATGTGGCATGCGTCGACCCTTCTCCTGGTGGTTGTTCTGCTGTGCGTGGCTATTGCCTGCAAATCCTCCGGCGCCATTGGGTTGTGCATCATTGGGCTTCTGGTGCTGATGGTGACCTCAAAACTCAAAATTTCGATTCTGGTGTGGTCAATGCTCATGATCCCTCCGGCCTATGTCGGAACAAGGGCGACGGGATACTGGGACGGTCAGAACCTGTGCGACTTGATCACGGAAAAATTCAGTGCGGATCGCGCCGCTTCCCTTCAGTTCAGGTTTGACAATGAAAATATCCTGGTGGAAAAAGCCTTGGAGAAACCTCTTTTTGGTTGGGGCGGATGGGGCCGATCACGGGTCTATGACGAGGAAACCGGTGAAGACGTGAGTGTTACCGATGGGTTCTGGATTATCACCCTGGGAACCCGGGGCTATTTCGGTCTTTTTTCCATTACATTGGCAATGATTCTGCCGACGCTTCTCTTTTTGCTGAAATGCCCGGCTAAATTGTGGGGAAAACCGGAATTTGCCCCAACTGCCGTGTTGTGTATTATTCCCCTTTTGTTTATGATTGACTGCATGTTAAATGCCATGGTCAACCAGGCCTACATCATTTTCGCGGGCGGTACGGCGGGCATGCTGGCCCAATACGGCATTGGAAAACTGGAAGGACAGACCGTATCTGAAAAGGGGAGATCGCGGGATAATGACACCGCATCTCAGGTTGCGGATCGACCACAATCGGTAGTCGGCGCCGTCCGTTTTCGAAAAACGACGGAAGACGGTATGGCCGCCGAACTGGGAATTCGGCCGTTGGCCAATCAGACGCTTTCCGGCAGCACCAGCGGCTATGCCGTGAGGTTCGGGCTTGCAGCACTTCAAAAAGAAAGTTCCGAACCCCGGTTTTTGCAAAGGCTGAAACAGATCACCAGATCTGCCCCCTTAGGCAAAATGAACACCGCAAAGAGTGAACCGGAAAAAAGGAAATCACGTTACCGAGGGCCAAGAAATCTAACGGACCCCGGAAAAAATAAAACAGAGCAGTTGTCCCGCAAATTGCGTGTTCGGGAAGAAACAGCTTCTCTTGATAATGGCATGGATGAAGGCTATGTTTATACGGAAGAGAAATGGGTTAGACGTGTATGAAATCTTTTAGGGATGCTCTCTATGGCGGTATTTTGGTCTTTTCATGAAAAATAAAGATTTACATAAAAGCCCCGCGGCTTATTTCAAGAAGATGGCGTCGAATCCGCTGACCCTTTTGTGGTTTGGCGGACTTGTTGCGATGGTCATTGCCTCCCTGATACCCCAGGCCGGTCTTTCCGAAATTGATTCCGAGTTTGGCCGGGATAAAGCAGCGCGCGTGGTGACGTTCATGTTGTTATCTTTCTATCCCGCGGCATTTTTCCCTTCCATTCGAATGGGCCTCATGGTCTCAACATTTATTGCGCCTCTGGGGTTTTTGCTGGAATTGTTTCAAAAATACGTACCAGGGCGAAATTTTTCTCCCGGGGACATGATCGCCAACAATATCGGGGCTATTATCGGTATCATCCTGGCTCTGACCATCCGATTTTTCTTTCGAACCGGCCAATTCAAATACAGCGGGAAAAAGCATAATGCCCTTCATACGTTCAACGAACGGTCTGATGAGGTAACTATCGAGACCCATGAAAAGGAAACAGAAGCGGAATAGGAAAAGTTTTCACTTTAGTAACAAACTCCTAAAGGAGAATGAATATGAAAACACCCGAAATGCTGAATGTATTGCTGATTATGGAACAATGCAATCCTGAATGGGCTTCCGTCCCCCTGGTGGGGTATAACTTTTACCAGGGTATTCGGAAACGGGTTCAAGTGACCCTGGTTACCCATGAACGGAACCGGGAGGCTCTGGAAAAAATAAGGAATGGCCATCGAATCGACTATATTGATGAAAGTAAACATCTGAAAAAATATTATGGCTTCGTCAGTGGATTGACGTCCAGGGGGGGGGTAAACTGGCCGCTTCAGCATGCACTTACCTATCCCATCTATGGAGAATTCAACCGCCGGGTTTACCAGCGATATGCGCCACGCGTTATGAAAGGGGAATATGACCTGGTCCATGCCATGACCCCCATCCTTCCGCGCTATCCGGTAAAAATGGTCCAGGCTTGCCGAAACATTCCGTTTCTGTTGGGGCCGGTCAACGGGGGGGTTCCCTTTCCGGAAGGATTTACGGATGTGGCTAAAAAAGAGTTTGCGCAGTTTAATTTTTTGAGAATTTTTTCAAGGATGCTCCCAGGTTATGCCAAAACCTACCAAAAAGCGGACAGGGTCCTGGCAGGCTCCACATACACGCTGAAGATGTTAAAGGATATGTTTGGTCACGACCCCCGGCAGTTTCGCCTTTTTTACGAAAACGGCATTCTCCGTGAATTCATCGGCAAACCCCAGCAGCGGACGGGGGAAAAGCTGGAACTGCTTTTTGTGGGTCGCCTGGTGCCCTACAAGGGCGCGGATATGGCCATAGACGCCATCGGTCGGCTGGATGGGCGGATCAGGGAGCGGGTTCATTTCACCATTGTGGGAGACGGTTCTGAAAAGGAAAAGCTGGAAAGACAGGTTCGCGATCTGGGCCTGAGCCAGGCGGTTTCCTTCACGGGCTGGATAGATCAGAAAGAAACGGTACGGTATTACCGTCAATCGGATGTATTCTGCTTCCCTTCGGTCAGGGAATTCGGCGGTGCTGTCGCCCTTGAGGCCATGGCCGGCGGTCTTCCGTGCATTGTTGCCGATCATGCGGGCCTGGGAGAATATGTCACGGAAGAAACCGGATTTAAGATAAAACCCACTTCAAGGGAGTTTCTGGTTAGTGAACTGGCGAATAAAATCCTTATTTTATTTGAAAACAGAACATTACGCCACGCAATGGCTGAAAAAGCCATTGAACGGGTCAAAGAATTTGAATGGGAAACCAAAGCGGACCGGATGGTTGAAATCTACGATGAGATGGTGAGAAAGTGAGAGAGGTGGGAAGTCATCCGTCCTCCATCCTAATCATCCAGCTAACAGCCATCCTTCTAACCCTCTTCCCCTTCGCCTTGGCATCAGCTGAAAACCCGGTCGATGAGTCCTTCCCAATGGGAATCAACCTGTCATCCGTATGCTACTGGTCAACGGAAAACCCCTTTGTGGATATCTTCAAACAATCACAGGCTTTTCAGCCACAGATGAAGGGCGGTCCTTATGGCGAAGGCGGTCAACTGCTTCTGGATTCAAACGGATGGCCAAAACAGCTCAACACCGGTCAATGGGCAGATACCATCATGTGCAGGGCCGGGGGACACTATCCGGCAGGGGAATATATTTGTTTCTATGATGGAGAGGGAACCCTTGAATTCGGTTTTGACGGAAAAATAAAAGAACGTCGAAAAGGACACATTGCGCTTGACGTCAGGCCTTCAAAGCGAGGTATCCTTCTCAGGATTGCGGAGACGAACCCGGATAATCCCATTCGCAACATTCGCCTCATCATGCCGGGATTCGAAAGCACCTACAAAAACCAGATTTTCCATCCGGAGTTTCTGAAACGATGGAAAGGATTTAAGGTGATCCGTTTTATGGACTGGATGCGCACCAACAACTCCGCCGTTGGAACCTGGGCGCAACGACCGACCACTCAGATGCAAACCCAGGGGGGGGATAAAGGCGTTGCTCTCGAATACATGATCCTGTTGGCCAATCGGCTCAAGGCCGATCCATGGTTCTGCATGCCCCATGAAGCAACCTACGACTATGTGGAAAATTTCGCTAAAATGGTGAAAGAAAAGTTGGACCCCTCCCTGAAGGTTTACGTGGAATACAGCAACGAAGTGTGGAATTCCCACTTTAACCAGGCCCATTATGCCGTTCGGGTGGGACAAGGGATGGGGTTCAGCGAAAAGCCCTTTGAAGCAGGCCTTTTTTTCTATGCCAGACGTGCAACGGAAATTTTTGCCATATGGAAGGATGTTTTTGGTGGCAGTGATCGTCTTGTGCGTGTCCTGGCGGCCCAAAGCAGCAATCCCTGGACCAGTCGGAAAATTCTCGAATTTGGAAAAGCCTATAAGTCAGCGGATGCCCTGGCCATTGCGCCCTATTTCGGAGGGTATCTTGGAAAACCCGACACCCAGCGCGCCGTCAGTCACATGACGGTGGGGCAAATTCTGGGTCAATGCAGAAACGATATGGATTTACAGCACCGGAAGGTGGCTGAACACGCCGCCCTGGCAGGAAAGCATGGTCTGGACCTGATCGCCTATGAAGGGGGACAGCACCTGGTGGGAACCGGGGGCGCCGAAAATAACGAACAGCTCACCGCCCTTTTTATGGCCGCCAACCGTGATCCCCGAATGGGGCAGTTGTACCGGGAAGACCTGAAGGGATGGCAAAATGCCGGCGGCGGACTGTTTATGACGTTTGCCTCAATGGGTCAATACGGCAAATGGGGAAGCTGGGGCCTCCTGGAATATTCGGGCCAGGATGCCCCCCCCAAATACCGGGCCATACGGCGATTTATGGGCGGAAAGCCCTTGAAAAATTCAGAAAAAAACCCCAGACCATTGTCGTAAGTTTCTTTTTCATCATTGACCTCCTGACATTGTGAAGTCAACATGCGCATAGGATAAATTTAGGTGGGCTTCATTCTTCTTTTTGGGATGTATAATAATCTCAATATCTTGATCTAATGCATGCAAAAAAGAAAAAAGACGTTCCATTGAAAAACCGTCAAGTTTGCCATTTTGAAGCGCGGATATTTTAGGCTGGCTAACTTTTAAGATAGCGCCAGCTCCTTTCTGGGTTAACTTTCGTTCCTCAATGAGATCATAAATCATTGAAGCTATTTTAGCTTTTGCAAGGTACTCTTCTGGATTATTCAGTCCTAAATCTTTGAAAATATTATCTGAGCCTTTTTCAAATTTTATATTATCCTTCATTTTTTTCCTCCCGGGCCAGTATTTGCGCCTCGTGAAGCCTTTTTCGAATAAGCTCGATATCCGGTTTTGGCGTTTTGATACCTTTCTTTGATTTTTTTTTGAATGCGTGGAGAACATAAATGTTGGCCCCCAGTTTTATCGCATAAACAGCACGATAAGCATCCGTTTGATAGGAACCAGCGATTTCAAGAACCCCATTAAACCCTTTTAACGGCTTTGCTTTATGATGCTTTTTACCTTCCTGCGCTCTATAGAGCGCATATCCAATTTCGCCTTTTACCATGTCAGGAAACGTTCTTAAATCTTCACGAGAAGAACCTATCCAAACAATCTCTTTCATTTCCTTTACATCCATGCTGTTAATATCTCAAATTTAGGATATTCGTACAAGTCATGATTTTCGGCTCTAGTTCAATTTAAACTGAACACCCTATTTCGTATATCCCGCCCGTTCCAAATAAAGCAGCACCTCCTGGGCCGACTCATCGGGTGTCATGTCCGATGTATCAATAAACACTTCCGGGTTTTCAGGGGCTTCATAAGGATCATCGATTCCGGTCACGCCCTTGACAAGGCCGGCCCGCGCCTTGGCGTAAAGCCCTTTTCGGTCCCGTTGCTCACACACTTCAAGGGATGTTCCCACATGAACCTCAACAAACCCGCCATAATTTTCAATCAAGCGCCTGATTTGTCGCCGCGTTGCCGTATAGGGCGCAATGGGCGCGCAGATGGCGATGCCGCGGTTCTTGGTAATTTCACTGGCCACAAAGCCGATACACCGCACATTGATGTCCCGGTGTTCCTTGGAAAAGCCCAATTCACTGGAAAGATTCGTCCGCACGATATCCCCGTCAAGGAGTGTCACCGGGCGTGACCGCATTTCCATAAAACGGGCATGGAGTACCTTGGCAATGGTGGATTTCCCCGCCCCCGATAGACCTGTACAGAAAATCGTAAACCCCTGCTGATGTCGCGGTGGATAAGCATGCTGAATCGCTGACACCACTTCGGGGAAGGTAAACCATTCCGGAACCCGCCGGCTGGTTCTCAATTTTTTGTGAAACTGATCGTTGGAAAGCGACAGGGTTCGGCTGCCGGCAGGCGCCTCACTGACGGGCACATACACATCACATCCTCATCCACCCAATAGACCATTTCGTCAAATGAAACCACCGCGATCCCGATTTCATCGGCGTAACGCTTCATCAGTTCCCGACTGCCATCCGGCCCATACCATAATTCACCGTTTTTTCCCATGCCGGGATCCGCATGGCCGCGCCCCACGATAAAATGGGTGCAACCATGGTTTTTTCTGACAATGGCATGCCACAAAGCTTCCCTGGGTCCGGCCATTCTCATGGAAAGGGGGAGCAGGCTCAACAGCATCATGTTGGGGGGATAATACCTGGCCGTTTCCAGATAACAATGGATCCGGGTATAATAATCAATTTCGCCCTGCCGGACCTGCTCGGCCACGGGATGCAGCAAAAGACCTGCCTTTGCTTTGGCCATGGCCCTCAAGGTCATTTCAAATTGTGCCCTGTGCAGGGGGTTTCGCGTATGAAACCCCACAATCCGCCGCCAGCCCAGTTTTTTGAAAAGAGCCCGCAGCTCCACCGGCGTATGGCGGTAACGTTTGAAGGCGGAGTGCAAGGGCAATTGGAGTCCTTCAATGGCGCCGCCGATATAATAGCCCCTTTTCCGTTAAACAGATGGTCCACGCCCGGGTGCCGATCATCATGGGTCTCAAAGAGGATTTCAGCTTCCCGCTTTTTATCGATGGGCCAGATACTCTCAATACGCATGACCGCCAGCATAAACCCTTCACTGTCCCGAATGGCCGCAGATTGACCCACCTCAAGGCTTTTGGCCTGTCCTTCCGAAATATCCAAACAAATGGGAATCGGCCAGAGGGCGCCGTCCTTCAACCGCATCCGATCCAGGACCGATTCATAATCCGTTTGATTCAAAAACCCCGTCAAAGGTGAAAAACCGCCATTCATCAATAATTCCAAATCACACACGGCGCAATCGGACAGCGTCACGCTTTCCAGATCCCTTGACAGATCCTTCAAGGCTTCCGCTCTATCCCCGTCGACAATCAACTGAACCAGTTCGCCCCCATGGGCGGCATCATGATTTTCCATAGCACCCTTCATATCTTCTTTTTTTTATTGAACCACAAACCATGGATTCAGTAGATTCTCTCGGTTGTACATGAGCGGCTCGTCCGTTTCCCAGACCAACACCTTTCGGCCCGCCCCCTCGGCAATGCCCTGACCTGCTGCGGTATCCCATTCCATGGTGGGTCCCAGGCGCGGATAAATGTCCGCGGCCCCTTCCGCCACCCGACATATCTTTAAAGAACTGCCCGCTGATATAAATTCAACCGCTTCAACCTCAGTTCGTTTTTTCAGAACAAACGCTTCCAATTCAGGGGTCGCATGGGAACGGGAACCCATAATCACATAGGTGGAACGGGAAGTCTTCAACGGCAGCTTTTCACACTGCTTCATCAATTCATCCAGACGGTCGGGGAGGGCCTCCATGTCTCGGGTACAACCATATGCGCCAAGATCACGACCGCCAAAATAGAGTCGTTTCAAAACGGGGGCATAAATCACACCGAAAACAGGAAACTTATGCTGAATAAGGGCAATATTCACCGTGAATTCGCCATTTCGCTTGATAAATTCTTTTGTACCGTCCAGGGGATCCACAATCCACAGAGGGTCCCAATACTTACGCTCACCGTAAGGGATATCACGCCCTTCTTCGCTGAGGATGGGAACCGGCGTATGTTTCAATGTGTTTACAATGATTTCATGGGCTTTTCTGTCCGCATCCGTCAGCGGTGAATCATCTGATTTCATATCCACATTGAAATCAGCCCTTGAATAAACATCCATGATGGCCGAAGCGGCCATCATGGATGCACGAACAGCCATCAACAGATACTTTTTAAGTTGCTCATCATCCACAAACATTCTCCTTTAGTCTTTTAAACGCACAATGCAGTGCAATTTCGGATCAACTTTATCATGTCCTAATGACTCTTTATTCCAATTTCTGAAATTACTCCGACCAACGTCCTTCCTGCTTGAGGATAAATTTTAAAGCACGTACGTAAGCTTGTGGCAACGCCGCGGCGTGGTAGGTTCCCATATCCTCTTTTCCAAATGGCGCTGTAGAATGAAATATATCATACTGAAGGTTCGTGTAATCTTTTTCAGGCCACTGTTTTTGAACTGCCAAAAGATTTCCCACGGGAACACAGTCATCATCCTTATAGTGGGCAAATAGATAGTTTGTGGTGGATATGGGAACAAAATCCGTTCCCGGTAATGTATTTTCAAGGAGCTTTTTGTTTATAACATCTTCTTCATCATTGAGGGCCGTTTGAAACAGATCGGTTGTAATGGATAGCGGCCCACTGTAGCTTCCGCCCTCTTTGGTGACAACCGTCTCCATAAGGTTGGAAATTACGGCCCCGGTGTAGTCTCCTTTTAACAGTGCTTCCAATCTGGTATAGAAATTTTTTCCGTCAACCGCTGGCGTGTCCATTACCGCCTTGTCGAACTGGAAGGCTTTCACTTCAGGGTACCCCGCACCGTAGCCCCTTATGGTATAAGGCAGGAAGTAAGGTGTCGGGTATTTGTGGCCGGCAGTCAGCATTAAATCGCGCATTGTTCCGCTAAGGTCATGTGGTCCCGCAAGGGGGATAACCCCTTTAAGATTATATCTGGTAGGATAGCTTCGCATTAGTTTTGCCGCGGCCAGTGTGACGTAGCCGCCTTCTGAATAGCCAAGCAAATAAATATTGCCGCTCTCCTTCCATGTTGTCATTTTTCTGACCGCATCCAACATTGCGTTATCAGACTTTGCCAGTGATGTCATACAGTACGGGTGTACCTCATAGTTGTCGCCCATCCCCGGGTAATCCGGAAGAATAACGGTAAATTTCATGGTGGCCAACCAAAGAGCGAGAAGTTTTGAACCCGTACCGTCCAGCCAGCCTTTACGTTCATTTTCGTGCCTTGATGGGGAATTTTCGCGAAGGGTATCCGTTGGATGATTTAATATGACAACAGGGTCCTCACTGTACCCCAGCGACCACCTTCTAACCAACAATCCCGTTTCTTCATGGTTTACACCATCACGTGTAACGGTAAATTTAATTTTGTGTCGCTGCACCGTTAATGCAGCATGCATATATTCCCATAGACCCGTGTCAATCAATAGCTGTTTAAAAATGCGATAATAGTCGTTCCAGCTTTGAACCTGCGTATTGCCGTTTTCAAGGGCATTCTCTATTGTGTCGTAGCCCCCGAGCGAGCTGGTCATCGTGTGCGTTTCGCCACCCTCAAGGGAATTCAGATAGTTTTCAATCGCTTCATAATTTTCAAACTCGTCGATCGCCTCAACACTGATTAACGGCCATTGTTCTGAATTATTGCCTGAATCATTATCTCCACAGCCCACAAAAAGACTTGTTATCATAATTATCATAAAGATTATCTTACACTGTTTTACAATCATTTCAATTCTCCTTTGTTTGCTTTTCCACCCTCACCTGAACGCACCTGCCACTCCCTTGACAACATGCCGTCATTGAGGAATAATAATACGTTGATTGAAGGTCGATTCCTTTTAGCGGCGTATTATGTAACGCAATCCCTGTATTAGTCAAGATGCTAGACAGCCATTTGGAGGGAAAACATGATGGATTCAAAAACGCCGACCCTGGTAGAAGCCTTGAGAAGACACGTTGCAACCGGGGAAGAAGCGAAACGGTTGGGCGTCACGATTGAAACATCGCCATTTTTACCGAGTACCCTGAGCCTGGAAGATGTGCCGACCGACGCCTCCTTTAAATCCATTTTCAAAAATGCCGATGGGCAACCCCAATTATTTCTCCTCTGCTCAAACACCCGCAATCCCGGTCTGATCGCGCGAAACGTGGAAAAGGCCAGACAGGCAAAAGAACTGCTGAACGCGCCTCTGGGCGATACCATTCAGATGCCTGTTAAAGAAGGCCGATTTGAAGGATTGACCTGGGCCCTCTTTACCATGAAGCAACCCCTTTCCGAAAGCCCCTGGCAATGGCGTTGGGAAAAAGCAAAACTCGCATGGCCCGTAACGACCTGGTTAACAAAAGTGATCCGAAAGTCGAAAAGGCCCATCATCGATTCTGCAATGGAACAAACCGCCATTGCGCCGCTAAAGGCATTTACCGAAGACAGGAATTTTCCCATGGATTTCAGGCAGGAGGCAAAGCTTTCCATCAAGCTTATTGAATCCGGGGCCTGGCAACCCCAAACCATTCTGGCGCATAATGATTTGTGGAAAGGAAACATTATGCTGCCGGGGCCCGATGAGCCTGATAAAACATCCCCGAAGTTTACGGTTATTGACTGGGCCGGTTCATCCACGCAGGGCTTTGCATTTTTTGATTTGATGAAATTGGCGCGAAGCTTCAAATTTCCCGCTCTTTTTACGAAACAGATCATTCGCAAACAATGCATCGCTCTGGAATGCTCCGAACATGACGCCATGAGCTGCCTCCTGGCTGCTTTGGGCACTTTAGGCATGAACCTTGAAAATTTTCCGCCCCACATCTATGTGCGAATGGCCGCTGAATTGATTGAAGATCTGCTTCACATCATCGCTAAATAACATCGCCGGAGCCCCAAACCCATTAACTTATCCTTCATGTGATACCGACTTCGCAAAATGGTTGTTTTTGCGTGAAAAAAAATTCATTCTTGACGCTTCGGCCGCTTTGCAATAAACTACCTCGGATAATATTATGAGACCCTTATTTCCACCTTTTTTGCGCTCGACTTTTGAGGCATTCATTCAAATGAGTTAACCTGGGTAAGGTGAGAGAGAAATGGAAGCAAAAATACTGGTTGCCGATGACGAAAAAGACATTTTGGATATGCTTTTTGATTTCATGACGGGTCTTGGATACCGGGTGGACCTGGCTGAAAGCGTGAACACGGCATTGGCTTTGCTCACCCAAAACAACTATGACCTTTTCCTGACGGATAAGAACATGCCCGATCGCGACGGCAACCGGGAGGGCGGCATGACCCTTTTAAGATATGCCAGGGAACATACCCCATCAACGGAAGTGATCATGATCACGGGCTACGCCACGGTGGACACAGCAGTGGAAGCCATGAAACTGGGCGCCTTTGATTACATCATAAAACCCGTGCCACTTCATGATTTGAAAGAAAAAATCGAAAGGGTTCTGCAATACAGGCGCTTTATAGATTCGGAAAAAACCATTGGGACCTATAAGAGACTTCATCATCAAGTTCTGGAGCTGCTGATCAACAGAGAAGATCTTCCCGATGATCGGCTTCAAACCTTATTGAGATCACTGGGCGGAAAAATTGATCATCTTTTCGGCATACAGAAAGAATATGAGACCGTCATAAATGTTCAAGCAAAAGCGCTCGAAAAGATAAAAGCTTATGCGGAACTTTTAACGGATGTTTTCCCAAAAGACAGCCCTTACGCTGAATTGGTTGGAAACATTCTTGAAGAATCGGAAAAACGGATTTAACGGTTTTCAAGGGCGATAACTTCTGAATCGAATTGAAAGACCTGTCACGGGAGATGGATTCGTCAGCTCCACCGCCAAAGCTGCCTTGAAGCCCTGCCCCAGATCGATATCCCGAAGGGACCAGCGTTTCAATTCCTCGGGCGCACCTTCCACATGGAGCAGAGCATCTTGGTCTCCGGGTTCCAGGGAAACATCAAATCGGTCCAGGGGAAACCGCAACCCCTTGCCCAAGGCCTTCACATAGGCCTCCTTGCGCGTCCACAGGGCATAAAAGGCAACATCTTCTTCATGGGGATGAAGCTTTCGAAAGGCCCGTCTTTCATTTTGCGAAAAAAAACGTTCCACCAATCCAGCGGCTTTCGGTTTCGGTCGAACCACCTCCACGTCGACCCCCACTTCCCTGCCGTAAGCAACCGCATAGAGGGCATACCCGCCTGAATGAGAAAGATTGAAACGAATCATGGGGTTGTCCGCTTCAATCTCCGGTTTTCCGCCGGATCCTTCACGGAATCGGATTGCGCCGGGTGGCACATCCCCATAACCGCTCAAAATTTCCCTGAGCCTGGCCCTTTGAACGATAAAGCGCTCTCGGTGTCGATCAAAGCGAAATCTTTCCGCACGGTTTTGTTCGGCTTCAGATAGCGTTTTCCAGAACTCGGAGATCCTCTGAGACCGGCTGTCAATATTCTCCCACCAGAGATCCACCCCATCCATGGACAATCTCCGCGCCCCCGATACGTCCATCTTCAATACCATCTTTCGTTTACCCCCGAAAATCCTATTATAACAGTAATTGAACCGTCCATTTCTCAAAAAAGCCTTAAATCAATGACCATCGGCATTAACGCTTTGTAGTAATTCATATGCAATCCCGCCACTGACCAACCGCATGATGCTCTCTTGGGAAACACCGAAGCTTAACAGATTAATGCTGCCGTACCAGACAATCTTTCGGTCGATGACGGCAAATTTCTGATGAATATGGGATTTGAAAATTACCCTAATCCCGGCATCCATCAGATTTCTGAAAATACTCCTCAGCATCTCAATTTTTTCAATTTTGAAATTTTCCGCGGGCCGGGTAAGAATGGTAATGGTTATCTGCTTTTTCAAAAGCAATTCAAAATATGGCATCATCTGGGAAACTCGTTTTTCAGTAATAAAGGGACTGACGATCAAGATTTGTTTGGATGCAGTTTCAATATCATTTGTGTAAACGCTAAAAAAGCTCCGATTGTCGAAGATAATGTCAGCGGGCGCCCCTGGAATACTTTCTCCCTTAGCCTGATACCCGATGGAAGCGTAACCTTTTAATCTTTTCCCATACATTTTTTCCAGCACGGGCACATGAATATCCACATAATCATAGACTTGAACATCCTTTTTAGGGTGGAACAAGCGATGCAATCTTCCGACGTACTGCTGCAGCGTGCCTTTCCAGGAAATGGGCATGGCCAGAAACAGGGTGTCAAGTCTCGGTTCATCAAACCCTTCGCCGATAAACTTTCCCGTTGCAACCAGCGTAAGCGGCTTATTCCGGGGTGTTGAGGATATTATCTCCAGCAAATTGCCGGTTTTTTTGGTTCCCATACCGCCTGTCAAGACAACCACATCCGGGATACTGTGTTTGAGTTTTTCAGCCAATGCTTCAACGTGGGCAATCCGCCCGGTCAGCACAAGGGAATTCCGGCCTTTTTGACGGCATGCCGTCACATCGTCAACGATTAAATCATTGCGAATTTCATCAGAGGCAAGTGCGGAGTAAATTTCCTGAATGGAAGGATCATTATCATCCTTTTTAAATGGCAGCTTAAAGGATGTGAATCTTGGGAGAACGTAATGGTCAAAAGGTCTTTGCTGAGCCTGCTTTTTTGCGTCATCACTGTACCGGATGGGACCGCATTGAAAAAAAAGAATGGGGTGATGTCCATCCCTTCTGGCGGGCGTTGCCGTTAAACCGTAAACATATTTTGCCGTTGCTTTTTTCAAAATCTTTTCAAAGCTAAAGGCAGGCACGTGATGGCACTCATCAACAATCACCATCCCGTAGCCCTTTATACGGTCCCTTACTTCTTCCCCCGAATTCAGAGACTGCATGGTGGCGACATCGATAATGCCACTCGGCTGGTTTCTCCCCGCACCCATCTGCCCGATAAGGCTTTGTTTATTTTTTCGACCCCTCTTTTCGGGCAGTTCAGGGAGTTCCTCTCGTATTGCCAGAAAATCGGACAATCGCTTCATCCATTGGGACAAAAGCTGTTGCCGGTGTACCAGAATCAATGTGTTAACCTTCCTTTCACTGATGAGCCTGGCGCCCACAACGGTTTTCCCAAAGGCGGTTGTAGCGGATAAAACGCCGATATCATATTTCATCAACGCATCAAGTGCCTGTTGCTGTTCTTCTCGGAGTTTACCCTTGAATTCCACCCGGATGGTCTTTCCGTGCTGTGTTTCATCAAACCAGCGTGGCTGGAGGTTGAATCCATCGAAAAGTTCACGCAGATCATTTTCGCACCCCCGGGGCAGGCCGAGATGAGTCTCAAAATCATCAAAGCAGGAAATAATCCTGGGTTTGCCGTAAGTGGGCATCCTCATGGCCTGGGCCTTGTAAAATTCCGGATTGTTGAAGGCCGCCAATCGTTTCAAGACATTCAGCGCCTTTTGGGAAAAGCCTTTCTTATCCACATAAAGCATGCCGGATTTTACGATATCAAAAAATCCCGGAAAATCCTTTCTTTTGAGATCCATATGGGAACGTTCCCAAGGTTTTTTTGTAACAGATTCATCCGCTTTCAGGTATCCCAGTTCATTTTCCGGACAAAGCCTGGTGACAAGTTTTGCTATCTCTTCCGGCCCAACGAGTTCCATTTGGTCCAGGAACCCCCATTGATCTTCATAAGGGATAAAAAGCTCATTAACAAAAATGCTGTTGGCTTTTTTTCTCGCTGCCATTTGAAGGGGTGCGGCAATCAGATTTCCCAAACCACCTTTGGGCATTGTGTCCTGGTTCGGGAAAAGTCTGTCATAGGAATTAAACTTGATCTCATGACGTCGCGTCATGGCATGGGTAAGGATACCTGAACCCAATCGCCTTGCTGTAACGGCAGGAATATTCATCTTAAAGAAGATCCAGACATGTGCGCCATTGCCTGACATGGAACGTTCAACCGCGATGGGAATTCCAAACTCCCCACACACAGTCCTTATTTCCGCAACATCCTGCTGCCAGCCGTCTTTGTCAAAATCAATGGCCAGAAAATGACAGGTTTCATCGCGGCACAACGGGTATATCCCAATCACCATTTCCCCGCGCAGATGGCTGTCAATCACTTTTTCATTCAAAGGCGCATAAGATCGGAATTTACAATTGAAGCATTTGGTTCTTGGCTTATGGCATACGCCCGGTTTCCATTCATTCAAACAGACAGGACTGTATCCGCGTTTTCCGGATTTGCTTTCCCATCTCTTGGCATAGACATCCTCTCGGCCTCTAAAAAGCGACATAAAAAGTTCAATCTTATCCGCAGGCCGGGAGAGGTGGGTGACTGTTCCCATATTTGAAATTTTCGGCTTTGACGACTTACCGATGAGCTGTTTCTGAAGTAATGGCGGGGTATCCGGCACAGGATAAGGATAGACAGGAACCAGGCATTGTTGTTTCAGTTCCCGGATTTCGGCTTTGAGACAACGGTTCTCTTCAAGCAGCGCCTGATATTTCTCATACAGTGCATTAAAATCCATGGCATCGGTTTCGGGATTTTTGCGCGTCAAGTCTTTCCTTAACCGGAACAACACGTTCTATTATGAGAGATACATCATACCATCAACAACTCGAAACATACATATTTTTTATAGATGCTGTGGCATTGTATGCAGATCGCTTTCATCTTGTCCCTTTCTGTTTGCCAATTGGTCTTGGCTGGAAAGGGTTTGAAATCCTGAGGTCTGACTGTGAGGAGAGCCTGGAGTTCCCAGGTGAGCCGTTCCGTTACGCCATGGTCGTGAGGGCCGGTCCAGACCCCGACATGTGGCAGGAAAAAGCATGACCTGGGTGAGAAACAGCAGCGAGACAACGAGACAATATTTGATGGTCGCCTTCTGTAAAAGTCATAGTCTCTGACCCATTGCATCCCGCTTCTGCAATATTACGAAAAAAGGCGCCGGGCAATTAGACCCATCTTTGGAGATACCCATTCATATGAAGTTTTCGTTTCGTGCTCGCTGAAGTCATGTAACGGACCTTTCCGAAAACCGGTCTTTCGGGTCCCCACGCCCGGTCGTGCCGACCCAGAATCCAGAAGATACCCGTATAGGAATTGGGATCCCTTCCATCGAGGGCGTAACGGTTGTTAAGCTTTTCCATAATCCGAAGGGCATCCTTCGGCGTGGCGGACCAGTGCAATATCTTTTTTCCCCAGAGCATTCGAAGGTAATTGTGAATCCGGCCCTCTTCTAAGAGTTGCTTCTGGGCGGCGTTCCATACAGGATCATGGGTGCGGGCTTCTTCAAATTCCCGCATCGTATAAAGAAACGGCCTGGGATCTTTTTCGTGTTGTCCAAGTGTCTGAATGGCCCAGTTGGGGAGAGATCCATATTCGGAATAATCGGGCCGGTTGTGGCAGAAGTGAAACCCCAGCTCCCGCCAGGTGATGATCTGATCCAGAAAGGCCTCGGCATTTTCATCCATTCCCCACCACCCTTCTCGCTGGCCTTTTGCCTGTTCGGCGCACTGTTTCGGCGACCATTCTTGTTGTTTCAAAATCTCTTGAACAACCTCATGTGAAGAAATATGACCGAAATGAAGGTATGATGAAAGACCGCTTTCAGCTGACGAATCCGGGTGGTTTCGATTTTTATTATAGGATGAAAACGGGTCTTGCATAAAAATTCCGAAAGTCGATCGCGCTGCACCCATCCCGCCCCGTTCCTTCACGGGTTGCACCTGGTGATCAATGGGCAAGGTCTTTACGAAATTCCTGATCGGATTGTTCGCGTCAAAAGACATGCCGGGCCATCTTTTGGCCACAGTCGGAGGGATGACTTCAAAAATCTCCCTTTTGAGGCCGGAAAAAGGCCGGGCTTTCGGTTGCGGGTTCAAAAGCATCAGCAGGTGCTTCTGGGAAAAACGCCTGAAATGGTAGGCGGCCTGGAACACCTTGTCGGACAGGCAAAGCGGGATCAGGCCGTTGCTGTCCACCTTTTCCATGAGCACACCCACCTTTCCAGCGGCGGTCTTCGTCATGGCGGGAATAAAAAAGCAGGGAAAGTGGTCCGTAACGATAACGCAGGCATTCCGGGAGAGGCTTTCAAGGAGACCTTTCCCTTCACCCTTGACGCCCTCCACATAGGGGTAATAGGCCACCGGCCCTTTGGCCAGCTCGCCGGCATTATGGGCCATCCCTTCCAGTACAAAAGCATGGAGTCTCTCGCTGGCCCAGGGGTAGTCGCACCGAAGAGCCTCCAGCACCAAAAGGGGTTTTTGCAGCGCTTTGGCCCAGTCCACGGCCCGATCCAGCGCAAAATTCCAGCTAACCCGCCTGAAAGCCGTCATCCAGTAGAGAACGAAGTCGCCGTGGGAATTCACCAAGTTTTTATTACAGGGCATTACGCGCAGGCCCGGGACCGATCCGTTCAATTTCAAAACGCTTCCTTTAGTACATAGTTTTCCGTCACAAAAAACAAGAAACTTTCGATCAGCTGAGCTTAAGACTTAAAACTGCGGCCATGCCGCATTACAATTCAAGGGTTCGCCGTTGGATCAATACGGCAGACATGGGGAAGTCTTGGGGCAAACCGATCGGCATCTTCTAAAATCGGTTTTCCCACGGATCGCGCGATGCCCTTTAGCATTGCCTTAAAAATGTACTGATGGAAAGGATAGAGGAGATACCAGTAACAAAGCCCAAAAAGCCCTTTGGGCAAAAACCGGGAGAGTTGCTGGAGCTCGGTGCACCCTTCCGGTAGAGAATGGAGTCTGTATTCCAGAATCGCTTCTCCGGGGAGTTTCATTTCCGAAAGCAGAGAAAGTCGCTCAGCTTCCCGCACGTCAAGAACGCGAAAGAAATCAACTGGATCTCCTGGCCGGAGCCGCACCGGATCAAGACGCCCCCGCCTGAGGCCCACCCCGCCCACCAGTCGATCCATGAGGCCACGCAAAACCCACAAAAACCAGGATGAATACCAGCCATGTCTGCCACCGATACGGACGATACTTTCCCATACGGTTTGGGGTGTGGCATAAAGCGACATCCGGTATCCCGACTCCAATACGGTTCCCCCCGCGTACGGCGCGTCGCCGCACTGAGCCCATTCGGGATAGTTGATGGGCCCGGCATCGGCCCAGCAGGTTTCGACACACTTTTCCTTTACCTTCCCCAGGGCCAGTCGAAAGGTTTCGCGGCAGTTCTGTAGATCCTGTGGGATGATGGACCGGATACGGTTTTCCTGGCAGATAACCGGGTTTCGAAGCCCTTCCGCCAGGGGTTTTGCGATATGGGAAGGGACGGGGGTAACCAGATGAATCCAGTAGGAACTGAGCCGGGGCGTGAGGACCGGCACACCGATAATCCACCGTTTTTTTAGACCGGCTACTTCCGCATAGGTTTCCATGAGTTGTTTATAGGTCAGGATATCCGGACCGCCGATATCAAAAGTGCCGCCAATGACCTCATCGTGCTCAAGGCACCCCTTCAAATAACCCAAAACATTGCGGATGGCGATGGGTTGCACTTGATTCTGAACCCACCTGGGGGTAATCATCACCGGCAGCCGTTCGGTCAGATATCGCATCATTTCGAAAGAGGCGCTTCCAGATCCCAAAATCATGGCAGCGCGCAGGAATGTGGTGGGGACATCACCGGACTGGAGGATATGGGCCACTTCCGTGCGGGAACGCAAATGCTTGCTTAAGTTCTTGCCCTTAACCCCAAGTCCGCCCAGATAGATAATGCGTTCCAGACCCGCCCGTGAGGCAGCACTTGCCATATTCCTGGCCGCATTTCGGTCGGCTTCGGCAAAATCCTCGTGTCGCAGGTTCATGGAGTGGACCAGATAAAAGGCCGCCCAACACCCTTTAGCCGCTTTTTCAAGAGAGGCCTGATCCAGAAAATCGCCCTGGGCCATTTCGATGTTTTCGTGCGCCGCCCATGGCCGAGAGCCAAGTTTTTTAAGAGAACGGCCCAATACCCGAACGCGATACCCCGCATCAAGCAGCAAGGGAACGAGGCGACCGCCTACGTATCCTGTGGCGCCACTGACCAGAACGGGCTCTTTTCTCATGCCGAATACCTCCTTTTCGATGGATATCCTTTAAGGTTTCAGATCCGAAACCACCCCATAGTGGGACCGTGTGGGACCTTCTAGGAGCAAATAGGATTCAATACTGATTTTCACGGGTTCCCCTTTTGGGTTTTCGAAAAACGCTTTAAGGCCAGGATGCTTAAGTAACAATATGTTGCGAATCCGTTCCCGTTCCGTTTCCTTCAGGACCCTGTCGAACCGTCCGGAAACCGTAAGGGCAAGTGTTTCCGCTGGGTCGAAATCCAATGAACCCTGCCGTGTGTCAATCAAAAGGCTGACGGCCGGATTCTCACATAGATTTTTATATTTGCGACCCTCATTCAATGTCATGATGTAGATTTCATCACAGGTTGTATTGGTTGCATAGGCCATCAACGAACAGTAAGGGCGGTTTTCAGATGCGGTAGCTAAAACGCAGGCATCCTGTTGCCGCATTAGATTCCTGATTTTTTCACGAATATGTTCATCCATTGGTTTTCCTTATAGGGTACTGGGCACTTTGAATATGACCCCGGCCGGGCCTTCCACAAGTCCGGGACCAACGCCTGGAGGCGTTCCGTCTTGGAAATCTCCCTTACGACACCTGCAGAGGTAACGGCCATGGCTGCGTGAATATCCGCCTCCTCATTGGAGCGGTTGTCCACGAGCATGGCAGCCCGTGCGTCCGAGGTCAGATTTACAAATTTCCGGGTGGATCGGGTGGTAGCAAACAGGAGTTGCTTCAAATCCGGTGTGGCGGTAAATGAAACGAGGCTGGCGTAGGGGTGACCCGTATTATGTTTGGACAAAACAGCCAGATTCTGGCGCTTCAGGCGACGGATCAGATCCCGGATCAAAGTATCTCTGTCATCCATATGCCACAAACTCCCCGTAGGTCCTTTTAATGCCACCAGAGGGCAGGGTTTGGCTTTTATATTATAGTGGAAGGCTAGCAGTTTCATCCAAAAAATGCAAGGTGGTACCAAGAAGGTTTTGAGGGTGAAATGCTTTTAATAGCCGAATGGTCTTAAGCGATATTCTCACAAAAATTCCAGTATAACGGTTGACAACACCTACCGCAAAATCTAAATTGTCCCAAAATATTTCCGCTCAATCTGAAAAGGCAGTTCTACCTGTCACCCCATCCCCTGGAACTCAAACTTTGCAACCGTGTTTGATTTTTTAAACGGAAAATATCAACAGGAGGTGGTTTATGGATCATGGAAAGCTGTTTACGTTATTCCTTGTGGCAATTTTAACGGCATTGGTACTTGCTGGTTGCTATCCCAAAAGGGTGGGACCCGCCGGTCCCGATGGGAAGAGACTCACCTGGGCTGAAATGAATCAGCAGCAGCGAAAAATATTCATGGACAAAGAGATTCTGCCCCGTGCAGCCGCACTCTTCAAAGAGTGGCGGCCGGAACGATACGCTCAGGCAGATTGCACCCTGTGCCATGGATCGGGTCCGGAAACCGGAAACTACCATATGCCCACCGCTCATCTCCCCAGACTCAGTGGTGAATTGCTATTGGGACCCGAATTCACAAAACATCCTGAAACAACCAAACTTAAGCTGGATCGCCTGGTCCCAATGATGGCCAATACCCTCGGTTTGAAGCCCTTCAGCATTGTGTCCCAAACCGGATTCGGATGTTATTCCTGTCATTTGGGCCCATCAGGGGCCATGTTTGGGAATTAGGTGATTACCTCAGTTGGGCTTCTGGTCTTAAAATAACTTCCCAACTGTCGTTATCCAGAATTTACAATAGGCTGTCCGCCCGACAGTTCTCCCGGAAACCGGTGCGCATGGCTCTCAGATGAAAGCCCGACCAGTTCCAGCAGTTTTTGCGTATGGGTTTTCTCATCTTTGGAAGGCTAATTCGACCCCGAATACCCTTTATTTCTCATATACTTCAGCACTTCTTTTGCGCCCCTGTGATCGGGGAATTTGCGAAGGGTATTTTCGGCCAGGGATCTGGCGCGGCCCGGTTGATCGGACCTGATATAGCAGTTTGCCAGGGCAAAAAAGAAGTCCCGATTTTGAGGTTCCAGTGCCAGGGCTTTTTCCAGGGGAATTTGCGCTTTTTTCGGCTGGCCCAGAATCAGCAGCACCTGGCCGTGGTTGTAATGGGCACGCGATTGGTCAGGCATGCCGGCGGCGGCTTTTGCCAGAAATACCTCGGCATCTTTATACTTTTTCATTTCCGCCAGCAACAGACCCAGAGAGTAGTCGATTTCGTAAAGGTCCTGATTCTGCGCCACCACCTCTCGAAGCAACCGCTCACTTTTCTTGTTCTTGCCCTGTCGGTTATACAGCATGGCCAGATTCACTTTGGCCGGATAGAACTGATCGTCGATGGCAATGGCTTTTTTGTAATATGTCGCGGCTTCCCCGTCATTTCCAAGGTTCGCGGCCAGGTTGCCCAGATTGTAACGCTGAGCTGCAAAGTCTGCGTTATAGCGCATGGCCTGCCGGAATTGGTTCAAACCCTTTTGAAAGGCTTCCCGGTCGTCCTTTCGCAGTTTTTCCATGGGGAGTCTGGATAACATCATGGCGGCTTCCATACGCACCGCCTTGACCGGATCGTAGAGTTTGGGTGCAATGCGCTTGAGCCGGGTATCGGCATCGAAATATTCGAGGCTGCGGATCGCCGTATAGCGCAGCAGCGCGTCATCCTCCTCCAACGCCCGGGCAAGGGTCGCATGGCTGGCGGGGTTGGGATAGGCGCGCAGCAGTTCGAGGGCGGTGGCGCGAACAATGGCCGGCAGCAGCGGATCTTCAGCCATCCGTATCAGATCCGGCTCAGCCTCGGGCCGGCCGGCTCGTCCGGCGGCGATAACGGAACCGTAATGGGATTTGCGGGTTTCGCCGTACCACTTAGTGTAATGATCAATGCTCCACGAGAGCGGCTTATCGTCGTGGCAGCCCCCGGCCGAACAGCTATTGGGGACACCGAGTTTTTCCGTCAGGTCAGGCCTCGGGATCCGCAGGCTGTGATCCAGGCGGTAATCGGTCCCCATGTAGGTGCGGCCGGGCATGTGGCATTTGACACAGCGGTAGCCTTCACTGGGCTTGCCGTTGTGCACCTTTTTATGAAAATGATGGTCTTTTGTATCATACAGCGAAGCCCGGTGACACTGGGTACACAGATCGTTTTTGTCCTTGTGCAGCTTGAGGCTGTGAACGTCGTGACAGTCGCTGCATCGCACCCCGCGCTGGTACATCTTGCTTTGCACGAAAGACCCGTAAACATAAACTTCTTCCAGGATCTGCCCGTCCGGATAGTAAAGTCCTTCGCTCAGAAGCTGAGGCACCATTACATCCAGCAGTTCCCTTTCCCTGTGAGGGTTGTTCCCCAGCTGAAAGCGCCGGGAATGGCAGGGAGCGCACAACTTTATCTGTTCGGTCGTATTGATCCCGTTCGTACGAACGGCCAGGGCGTAGTTCCTGGTTTTCGTCCTGGCCAGAGGCGGCCGGTCGGCCCACTCGATATGCTTTGATCCCGGTCCGTGGCAGGCCTCGCACCCCACATCGATTTCCGACCAGGTGGTATGGTAACTGTCACGTTGTGCATCATACCCCTTGACCAGATGGGTGGAATGGCATTCGGCGCACATGGCATTCCAGGTCTGAGCCCCCCGGGTCCAGTGCAGCCAGTCGTCCGGGCCTTTTACGTCGTAGGGCGGCAACCGGTACCATGCCTTTTTCTCCACATCCCAGGCAATGTTCAGGCATTGCAGACGCCCGCCGGGAAACGGCACCAGATATTGCTGCAGGGGGTAGACGCCAAACGTGTAGGCAATTTCGAACTCCCCGGGCCGTCCGTCCGGCCCTTCCGTTTCCACATAAAATTTGCCTTTCCTTCGGTAGAAACGTGACGCCACATCGTTGTACGGATCATTGTAAGTGACATTATTGAAGTCGCCCAGCACGGAGGTGTCGGTGGCCACGTCCATGGCCAGATCATGATGAGAGCCCCGCCATTTATCATAAGCCGCCGGGTGGCATCTTTTGCAGCTTTCGCTCCCCGTAAAAAAAGCGTGTCGTGAAGCCGTCTGCGGTTTCATCATCCCGGCCTTGAGCAGATAGAGCCCCGGCGACAACAATATGACAATGGCGGCCGTCAGGGCGATCCGTTCCCATCTTCGGTGGTTCATGGCGGGTTTTGCTGTTGCTTTGTCCTTCATGGTCACAGCCTGGCTGTCTGTGCCGAATCGAATCCTTCCCGTTTTCGAGGATTGGCGATGTCGACTTTGACGATGCCGTTTTCGATTCGCGCCGGGAAGGTGTCAAGGGGCCGTTGGGCCGGAGCCGTGATGACCTCGCCGGTCAAGCTGAAGGTGGAGCCGTGGCATGGGCAGACGAACTGTTTTTTTTCTTCGACCCACGGGACGCTGCATCCGAGGTGGGTGCAGGTTCGCGAAAGAGGCAGTAAACTGCCGTCCTTCAAGCAGGCAAGATAAAATCCACCATTCGGAATGGCAGTTACCGTGTCCGGTTTGAACCGTTCCACCGGGCCTGCGGTGACAATGCTCGCCGTGCTGACCCGTTGGTTTATCTCCTTTCGGGATTTCAAAAATGACAACCCCACCCACCCGAATTCAGCGGCGGCGATGGCGGCGAAAAACGTCCAGAAGCGCTTGAGGAAGCGGCGGCGAGGAGGCAGTTTCAGGTTTTCAGTGTTGTGCGCAGTTTCGGACATTGCATTCCTCTCGGCTCTTTATTGCGAATATCAGGCGCCGTTTTGGAACCAGGGCCAGGCCAGGCGCATCGCCGGACCGCGGAACCAGAACCCGATGAGGGTGAAAAGGGCCATCATGACCATCATAATCGTAAGGCCGGCCATGACCGCCTCGGCCCGAGTGTATTTCAGCCTTGTTGTCAGCAGAAAGTAAAAGCCCGCGAGCAGACCGGCCATCAAAAGGGTTGGTATCAAACCGCGTGTGACGAGCGTATTCATCGCGGCGCTCGAAGTCGATCGCAGCAGCAGATCATCTCCCAGAACAATGAAAGAAGTCAACAGAGCAGTTCCCCCGGCCGTCCAAAGTGCCAGCTTCCGTCCGCAGACCGAGCCGAACCAAGTTCCCGGCGGCAGGGCGGCATCCCGCCAGAACGGCAGCCACACCAGGACGGCAAAGCCGAGCAGCGGCCAGACCAGCACCGTAAAGACCGGGTTCAGGTGCAAAAGAAGCTCCTGGAATCCCACAAAATACCAGGGGGCCTTGGCCGATACGGGGCTCATGCCCGGATTGGCCTGTGCCAGTAACGGTGCGTCCACGAAAATCGATAAAAGCATGACACAAGCGATCATGACCAGTCCCACGGCCGCTTCCCGCGCGATCAGGTTTGGAATGGTGGGAACCCGGTTTGACGGGGCCTCTTGAGCCGCATCTTCTGGCCTTACCAGTCCGCCTGTGCGCCGGACGAGCCAGAAGTGCCAGAGGAGTAAAATGATCAGGGAACCGGGGATGGCCGCCACGTGCAGAACGAAAAAGTTCGCCAAGGTCGGAGCCCCCACCGCTGCGCCGCCGCGAAAAAGAGCCTGCAACCAGGAACCGAAAAAGGGAACATAACCGAGCATGCTGGTACAGATGGTCACCGCCCAGAAGGCCAGCTGATCCCAGGGAAGCAGATAGCCGGTGAAGTTAGCGCCGAGAGCGAAGATCAGCAAAAACAATCCGATCATCCAGTTGAGGCGTCGGCCCGGGCCGAAAGCCCCCGTGAGAACAATCCGTATCATGTGCAGCAAGATGACGCCGACGAGAATATTGGCGCTCCAGTGATGGATATTTCGAATCCAGAGCCCGAAGGGCGTCTCTTGCGTCAAGGTCAGAATAGACGAATATGCCCGATCGCCGGAAGGTTCATATACAAGCAGCAACAGGACTCCGGTGGAAAAAAGCAGGCCGATCAGCGTCGCCGCCGTGCCCCCCAGCCCCCAGCTCAACGTGAACCTCAAGGTCGATTCAGGTACAGTCGAAGGGTGCAGGTGCAGCAGAAAGCCGGAAAATGATCGACGGCTTTTTGAAGTTTGTTGAGTCATGCCATCATCTATAAACTGAATATCTTAAACTGCCCTTAACTGGCAAGTACGTCTTAAACGGTTTTTGCTAATTTTTTCAAATCAATAGGTTTGTCAAGGAATCCATCTATGCCGATTTCTTTGGCCCTCACTTTATTTAGTATGTCATTGTTGCCGCTGCAAATCAATATGGGTATGTGGCGGTTTAATTTCCTCACTTCGACAGCCAGTTTTTCGCCGGTCATTGAAGGCATAGACAAATCGGTGATCATAAGGTCAAAGTTTTTGGCGGCCACCCGAAAATGTTCCAGCACCATATTACTATCATTCATATCTTATGTGATTCCTGGTATTTCACAATCATTAGCGGCCCACCGGTATGGTCAATACGGGTTCTGCCCTATGATCAATGCCCGCCGCAATGCTGACGGACCACAGTATTCGAACCATCCGATAGAACAGTTTCGTGCACATATCGGCCTGATCGATATAGTACCAGTATCCGCGGTATGTTACGGACACTTGGCTTTTTTCCGGCTTTTCTTTAGCCGAATGAATGCAAAGGTTTTTACCGGCAAGCCCCGGACGCAGGCTCGGATATGACAATCCTGCTGAAAGATGTTCTTCAGGGACCTGAATGGCTTCCTGAAGAATCTCGATCATGTCGTATGTAGAGCGGGTGGAAATGGAAATGCCGTGCCAATCCTCACCCCTGATGGAGAAAGAGACGGGAATGATGATGTCTTTTGATGTATCGGAAGGCATTGGAAGGCCGATGAGTTGCAGATATTCACGTGCCTCTTTCACATGGGCGGGCATATAACCGGTCATCATGATATCAAAAGGAAACTCATTTCGCCGATCCTCCACCCAATGCAATACGCCCGTATCACTCAATTTTTTATGGAGTTCAACAAATTTTTGGAAACGGTAATTAAGACCGGCGGACTCTGACATCAGAAAGTCAGGGTTTTGCAGGTTGTTGATGCGGTTTACGAGCATACTCAAATAGGCTGACTGGGTGGCTCCCGCTCCGCGAACCAGCAATACCAGAATGTTCAGCGGAATGGGAGCGAGGACCTGCCGAAGGTAACGCTCACCATGAACCGGCACATAGGTAATGGTTGGATTTTCCTCATAAGTCACCCCGGCACTGAAAGGAACCAGGTTCCCCTTGTAGTTGTCAGTGGGGCCGATGCCCATTTGAGCACCGGCTTTCGAACCGAAACGGATATTGGCGGCTATGCCGCTGACGGCCATGAGTGAGTTTGTCTCCCCGTAGCGGCCTCTGATAATCGCCAGCAGCAGTTGTTCGTCTTCAGTTTTGTTGATCGCGTCATTGTAATCGGCACGTCCCATGCTGATGGCCGTGGGCCCCACAATAGAACAGCCGCACAAAAAGCACAAGAACATAAAAAGGCCGGCCACGAACTGCAGGCGCCAGGTCGAAGTCTCCCAGGAACGCACTCTCATCACCAATACCTCTTTAATCAGGTGGATTCCGGTTTTCACGCAGCTCGACTGAAAAAGTATTCGCTTAAAAAGTCCAGTTAAAGTATACGCTGCAAAAAAGGGTTCCGATGTTGTTATAGGATCCCGCCAAATCACCACGTGAACCGAGCGCCACCGGATGGTCGCTCTGCAGGTTTGTATCGAGTGTTCCGCCGTACGCGTATTCCGCCGCAAAACCCCATAGAAAGGTCTTGCTGATCTGGTTCTCGGCACCCGCGCCGAATCGCCAGGCGGCGTTTATCGGCAGCAGCGGGGAAACATTGTCGCTGTCCTGAAATCCGGAATCGTACGCCATACCGAAGTTCAGCAGCCACGGTGCGCTGATGCGATACTGTGCGCCGGCCGCCAGATGCCAGGTATCCTTGAAATCCAGGTTTTTTGTCAGATTCTTGGGATCCAGTGTGTCCTCGATGCCCAATTGCACCTGCCCGAATTTCGACCACTGCTGCCATCCCACGCTGCCCAGAACCGCCCAGCGATCCGTTAACTGGGAAAAAACGCTGGCCATGAGCTGCTGCGGAACCGCAATCCCCACATTAATGGTTGAATTTATCAATCCCTTCTGGTTCAAGGCGGTGTTCAAGTGCGGCGCCAGATTTGAAAACTGGGCCTGCGAACTGAAGTCGAGATTAACCTGCGAATTCCACGTCAGACCGACCCGTGTCATTTCGGTGAATTCATAAAGCAGTCCCAGATTGATCCCCCAGCCCCAGGTGTTGTCATCCATTTTCAACTGGCCGTCACCGTATCGGGGATTTACATTGTTGATGGCCACTTTATTCTTATAGATGCCGTACATGGCGTTCACGCCGCCGCCCAGGGACAGTTTATCCGTGACCTTGTAGGCGATGGCGGGCGTAAATGACAGGCCGAAAAGAGTGCCTTCCTGCGCGTAATACCGGCCGACCCAGTTATCGTCATATTGAATGGGAGAACCGAAGTTTCCGGTCATGGCGACTCCCAGTTTGAGATCCGGCGAAACGCTGTAACTGAAAAATCCGCCGCCGCCCATAAACCAGCCGTCGGAACCGAACGCCTTACCCCCGTCATTGCTTCCCAGGTCAGGAGATGTGCCCGGTCCGATGGAAAATGCCTGATTGCCGTAATCCAGCTGTCCGCCACCCAGTAACTGACTCCCGTTCAGCCGGGTCATGCCGGCGGGGTTGGTGAAAACCGTCGAGGCATCCTGTGCCCTGGCGTTGTAGCCCGCGGACGCGAGACCCACATCCGCCGTGCCGATCTCGTAGCAGATCAGCCCCCCGGCCAGCGCCTGAGGGGCACCCGCAAGACAGACTGAAAAGATGAGGGCTGCCGCCAAAAAGAAACCCCTGACCTCAAAATCCCGAGTTAAACGCGGAAACATAAATACCTCCTCACTAAGGTTTGGCCGTCACATAGACCAGCTGGTTTCCCTGAAACACGGCGCGATAGAAGTTACCGCCGCAATAGTAGTATTCCACTCCGCCCACCGGCGTCGGCGTACACCCACCCGGAAGCGCTTGCACCACGGTGCCCATGGGCAGCGGCTTGTTGTCCCCGGCCGTTTGTGCCGAAGGAGGCTTTTCGGCGGCTTTATGCTGATGTGCCGCCGCGGACTGCTGCTGGGCGGTTGCGGCCTGTTGCTGGGCGGTGGCCGACTGCTGCTGCGCCGTGGCCGCTTCCTGCTGTGCCGTGGCGGCCTGCTGCTGGTTTGTTGCGGAATAGTGGGCCGCCGCGCCCGCGGTGCCCTCGGCCGCTGCTCCCAGAATGACGCCCCGGCGGAAAGCCCGTCGACGAACCCCGAAGATGGCCTCGGCCTCCGGCACCAGTTGCACCGGCAGTTGCGGTATATCGGCCAGCATCATGAAACCCAGAACCATGGTGACCACGGAAATTTTAAACACTGTTTTCATGGTATTCTCCTTTCCGGCTGTTACCGGCCCGTCTTGCTCTTTATTTTGAGCGGCATGAAAGAAATCCTTTGAACCCCTTTCGAAGGGACAAAATCAAAATAGGCATCATCCACGGAAGGCGCCGTATTCCAGTCACTCATGACGGTGGAAATGCTGATCAGCGCACAGGTACTGGTGTCGGTCACCACGTATTTATAAGGCAGCGGGTTTCCCCTGTCGGCCACGCATACCTGAAAGTCCACGCCCGGGCGGCTGAAGAGCAGATGATCGCATTGAACCCCGTCGATGAATTCTTTTCCGATGACGGTGGCAAAAGTCACATTCTGCATCAACAGTTTAAAATTGTCGCGATAAATGAGATCAGCGGCTGGGATTATGAGCCCCAGGGAGGAACGTGCGAACTCAAGCATTCCCTCGATGGTTTTCGGTGCCGGTTCCGTGGCATATACCCTGTCCGAAGCATTATAGAGCGTCAGTGTATTGCCGTTGTAAAAAAAGGTCTGATCAATCAAATCCCCCATGCGCTGCGCTTTGAGCTTGTTGGGGCGTTTCACCGTCACAATTGAGGACACGTCGTAATCAACCCGGTGCCCCGAATCGGTCAGGTCTTCGATGGTATTCTGGGTTTTGACGCTGAACTGTTTCAGGGCCCCCAGGTATGAGGTCATGCGTTTCAGGATTTGCACGGCCGCGGGATTCACGGCCGGGGCTTTCGCTTTCGCCAAGGCCAGAGTTGGGCCAACAGCCCACAGGGTGATTAACCCAATTGCAAGCAATCCCACGCACCTTTTTAAATTCAATGGCTTCATCTCATCCTCCTTGTTGATCGTCTTACACGTTTAACGGGCCGTCCCCCTTTTCAAATTATGATCCAAATATTCAAAACCGATGACGGCGCGGTTCTCCTAATCGGCCCGTTCAAAATAGATGTTGTATCTCTGGTGCGCGTTCGCCTGGTAATAGACGCCATAGAGAATGTCACGGACCGGATCGTAGGCAAGGGTGTAGGTGGATCCATTGTAGCCGCCGGCGCGCAGCTCAAAGAACAGCTGGATGGCATTGCCGTCCTGTAACGCCCGGGCCTCGGCAAACGGAAGGGGTCTGGGGTTCGCGTAGGAGGCTGCCAGTTTTCCGTCTGAATCAACCCCTGAAATGCTGATCGTATAGCCGCCGTCGGGTCGCACCCATCGGCCCTTTAAAATATTGAAGGCGGATTCGGCTGCAACGACGGGCTGACCGTTTTTGATCGTGGACCCACGCGGGTCCTGTGCCATGACCTGTTTTGATAAGGCTGGCAAGACAAAAAACAGTGCCGGCAGCATGAATAACAAAAACCGCTTCATCGTTTTCCTTTCAAATGCACGTTGTCATGAGCGGACCGCCTCTTTTTGAGGCGGCCCGTTAAGTTAACGGTTAGAACAACGCCAAATACGCCTAATCCCGGCCGAGGGCGACCTTTTTCATGCCCGCCTCAAGCTTTTTGATCTCCTCGGGCGACAGCTCCGGACGGTCGATGGTGACGGTCAGCTTGTTGAGTTTGGCCGTGAGTGGAAACGGCGGCAGGTAATCCGCGTCGTTTACGCCGGTGAGCGTATCGGAGCCGATGTCAAAGCTCTCGTCCCACTGCAAAATGATGGGAATGGTCTTTTCCATCCGCTTGGTCACCACGACCTTGCCGTCCACCTTGAGCGTGCCGGTGCCGCCTTTTCCGATGCCGGCGAAGCTGTTGTACTTCATGGTGCCGTCGCCGGAACCCTCATACTTGAAGTCAAACGCGATGACATGCCGGCCGGGTGAAAGTACCTGGCCTTCCCATGTGATGCGCTCAAGATCGAGCATATTCCAGCAGAACACGGGCCTGCCCTCTTTGAGGTAAAAGCCCCAGCCCGCAAATCGTCCGCCCGAGGTCACGATCATGCCCTCAGCGCCGTTCTCGAGGACCGTGATGTCCGCCGTGACGGTGTAGGAGGTATTAAGCAGGTAGGGGGCGTCACCCTGCGGAACGCCGGTCATCGGCCGCGTGTAGACGAGCGTGTTGCGGCCGGCTAAAACGCTGGGGCGCTTGGCTGCAACGCGTGCCCCCACCGAGGCGTTTAACGGGAGGACCTGGTACTTTTTAGCTTCCTCCAGGAACATGGCCCGCATCTCCTTCACCTTTTCGGGGTGTTTGGCGGCGATGTCGTCGGACTGGTTCCAGCTCTCTTTCAGGTTGTAAAGCTGGAAAATCTGGTTGTTGAGCGGATCGGGATTGGCCGCCTCAAATGCCTGCCACGGCGCCCGGTTGACCTTGGTGCTCATGAGCCACCCGTCGTGATAGAGCGCATACTGGCCCATCATCTCGAAATACTGGGTCTTGTGGCGGCTTTCCGCCTTGGCGTTTTTTGCGGGGAAGGTGTAGGCGAAGCTGGTGCCCTCGATGGGTTTTTGCTTGATGCCGTCCACATAGTCCGGGGCGGCGATGCCGGTCACCTCCAGGAGGGTGGGGACGACGTCGATCACGTGCACGAACTGCTCGCGCAGACCGCCCTTGTCCTTGATGACCCCGGGCCAGGACACCACCATGTTCTGATTGGTGCCGCCAAAGCGGGAGGCGTTCTGCTTGAACCAGTCAAAAGGCGTGTCAAAGGCCCAAGACCAGCCGGCCGACATGTGGTTGTAGGCGTACTCGGTGCCCCAGGCTTCGTAGAACTTCATCTGCACGTCCACGGGCGGCGTCACGCCGTTAAAAAAGGCCACCTCGCTGAAGGTGCCCTCCGGGCCCCCCTCGGCGCTGGTGCCGTTGTCGCCGTTCTGGTAGATGATGAGCGTGTTGTCGAGCTTGCCCATGTCATCAAAGGCCTTTATCACGCGGCCGATCTCATGGTCGTTGTAGGCCACGAAGGCGGCGAACACTTCCACCTGGTGGATGAAAAGTTTTTTGGCTTCGGGGCTGAGCTTGTCCCAGGGTGTCAGAATGTCGTCCGGCCACGGGGTCAGCTTCAGACCCTTGGGAATCACGCCGAGCTTCTGCTGGTTCTTAAAAATGGTTTCGCGAAGCTTCTCGTAACCTTCGTCAAACAGGTGCATGGCGTGGATTTTGTCCACCCACTCCTTGGTGGGGTGGTGGGGCGCATGGGAGCATCCGGGGACGTAGTAGATGAACATGGGTTTTGTCGGATCGGTCTGGTGAATCCGGTACATCCAGTCGATGGCGTCGTCGGCCATGGCGGTGACCAGGTTCCAGGACGGCTCTTGGCCGGTGACCGGCCATATCTTCGCCTTTGGATCCGATCGATCCATTTTCAGGGTCCCCTCGTGACCTTTCCAGGGGTAGATCTGGGTCGTGTTGCGGAAGAGGTTCGGCTCCCACTGGTTGGCATCACCGCCCACAAACCCGTAGAAGTACTCAAAACCCATACCGGTGGGCCACTGGTTGAAAGGCCCGACCTGGCTGGCTTGATAAGACGGGGTATTGTGGTCTTTGCCGAACCACGAGGTGGCGTAGCCGTTCTCCAGCAGGATGCGGCCGATGGTGGCATTGTCCACGCCGATAACGCTGTCGTAGCCGGGAAACCCAGTGGCCTGTTCCGAGATCACGCCGAAGCCCACCGAGTGGTGGTTCCGCCCGGTGATCTGTGCGGCGCGCGTGGGCGAACAAAGCGACGTGGAAAACATGCGGTTGTACCGCAGGCCGTTTTCC
The DNA here is from genome assembly GCA_963664475.2 of Desulfatiglandales bacterium. GTDB lineage: Bacteria > Desulfobacterota > DSM-4660 > Desulfatiglandales > Desulfatiglandaceae > NaphS2. Next base: position 474,242 of record CAXXXE010000007.1, on the reverse strand, counting down.
GCCAGGCGGTCCATGGTGGGTGTTGGAATTACCCCGCCGAAGGTACTGGGAACGCCGAAGCCGGCATCATCGGTCATGATTAGCAAAATGTTGGGTGCCTTTTTGGGCGCCACCACCGTCGGCGGCCACCATTCGGTGGACTCCATGGCGTTATCCTTGATCACGCCGCCGAAAGGCGGGGCGGCCGGCGGAAGCTGTTTTCCGCTAATGGTCGCCTTGGCGTCGGGCGATCCGGAGACACCGGATATAATTTTATAGTCACGCAGTTTTTGTTTGGCGGTCGTCTCCTGAGCGTTTAAAAGCGATGTGCTGAAGAGCATCATCGCAAAAACACCCAGGAGCCCAACCAGGGCAGTTTGGATTTTTTGTTTCATTTTGATCTCCTTTCTTTGATGTAAAAAGTTTTGAAGCTAAAGGCTAAGCGCTATTAAAGGGTCCTGTTTCACAACAAAGACCGATGGCCTCCAAAAGACTCGCTTCGGTAAAAGGTTTTTTCAGATAGGCAACCGCACCCGCTGTTTGGGCCCTTTCTCGCCACCGGGGATTTTCATGGGCGGTCATGAAGAGCACCGGATACGCTGAGCCCCGCGATGAAAGCGCTTCCTGAAGTTCAAAGCCGCTCATTCCCGGAAGATGAATATCGAGAAGCAAGCAGCCTTCATCCCGGCCCAGGGGGAACTCGAGAAGCGCCTCCGCGGACGCGAAGGTGACGGCACGGTAGCCCACCGATTTAAGGAGCCGTTCCAGGGCCTTTCGAATGCAATGATCATCATCGACGATGTAAACGGTGAAGGGTTGTTGCCCCACTCTGACGTCTGCTCTTTCCATGGAAATTCTTTTCTTCAAAACGCAGCGGACGTCTTAACGCCACATCACCGTGCGTCTCGCCGTTCGGCGCGCCACCCCCCCCACACTCACCGGTGTCAAAGGCCGTCCCACGATGGCCTCCACGGCGGGTACCATTTGAATTTCCTTTGGTGTGGAAAACCATTTTTCCTGTTCAAAACCGCCCGCCCAAACGATCCCCGCAAGCAACAACAGACCGAGTATTTTCGGAATTCTCATTTGGCACCTCCAGTCATAAAATGCTTCGGCAATTCATTAAGGCCCGGAATGTTTTTGAGATCGATTTTTCCGGCATTCGTTGAATTTTTGAAGCTGAAATCATTTTCTTTGACAGCATGTCCCGTCTTCCAGTCGTTCACTCGAATGGTGTATTGCGGAGAATCGGCCATCAGCTTTGACGTGATAACGTATCGGCGCGGGATAGGGCCGGCTCCCCTGGGCAATCCAGATTTGCCAGTCCACTTCTTTGGTTCGAAAAGCCAGATGATCGCATTCAACACCGCCGATCACGCCGCTGCCGAGATCCTTGATGTCAATCACCTGGGGCATCAATTCATCGTAGACGTTCGTCATGAGCAAATCCGCCGCCGGGAGGGTCATATTGTATTTGGCCCGCAATTCGTCGATCAGATGATCAATGGTCCCGGGGATTTCCGCCTGCGCGTAGAGGTTCGCATTTTTTCCAAACAGGGTGAGCGTTTTACCGTCAAAGACCATTTCCATATCGGCAAAACCGCCGGTTCGCGTGGCAATGAGTTTGCCGGGACGTTTCATGATAACCCTGCCGGAACTGGCCAGTCCGATTTTTTGATGATCCGTGGTCACCACTTCGAGGATTGCATCGTATGAGAGCGAAATAGACGTCTCAGAAGCCATGTAATCGGACATGGCCTTGAGGAGTCTTTTGGCATCTGCCTCGTCCGCCCTTGCGACTTGCGGCATTAACAATGCGATGGCCACGAGCAACACCAGAACGGGCGAACCGAATATCAAGGCCGCCATCATTTTTTTGAAAAACCTTTTCATGTGGATACTGCCTCCTTAAAATGTTGTTGGGTTGTGGGTCTGCATACAGCCAGCACGAAGGATTCGGTCTTGAAATGAAAAATCGAGCTTTAGGGCTGTCGCACCGATCGATTCCGGGTCAATGCCTTCCGGCTTTCTTAACGTGATCAAAGTTTATATGGGGTCAAAAAGAAAAGATATTAGACGTTGGTATATTAGACTTTGGTCTAATGTTTCCTGCGGACCCGGAATTGGCAGTCGTGAGCGCCGGCGTCACAGGGATGGGGCGGTTTTTCTGAGGACTTTGAAGCCGGGACGGAACGCTGGTATGGGCGAGTATGATTTCCACTCCAGACAGGTTCTCTCAAAAACAGCATTACAATAAAATTGTCGGGTTAACGGTATGCATGCAGCCCATACAATGGATTCGGTTTTGAAATGAAACCACGGCCTCGCCGGATCCCAAAACGATCTATTTTGAATCAATTCACGTGGCAACCACTCAATAAAATAAAGTCTATATGGCGTCAACAGAAAAAGATATCAGACCTTAGTCTAATGCGGCACAGCCGCTATTATCAGACTATGTAATTGAGATCCTGGCATTTGCGTCACCTCGGTGAACACCGGGATCCAGGGCTGTTTGAAATAACTGGATTCCGGCTCTTACCGAAATCACGTGTGCTTGCGGGGAGCGATTCATTGGAAGCTTAAGTTCACAGCGTTGTTCAAGCGGTTGCGGATCAGGGTGTTTCCAGCTTTTCGGCCAGCCGCACCAGGTCCGCGAGGGATTCGGCTCCCATTTTGGCCATCACCCTGCCGCGATGGACTTTGACGGTTGCTTCGGATATTTTAAGATCGTAAGCAATCTGTTTGTTGAGCATACCGCGTGCCACCAACCGGAATATCTCACGCTCTCTGGGGGTGAGCGCATTCACCCGGGCCTGAAGGCGCTTTTTTCGTCGGGTCTTTTCCAGAAAAAGCCGGTGTTTTAAAATGGCACCCGAAACGGCTTTTAAAAGCGTTTTTTCTTCAAAGGGTTTCTCCAGAAAATCAACGGCACCGGCTTTGAGCGCTTTGACGGTATCGGGAATCGTCCCGTGGGCGGTAATGAAGACAATCGGAATGGAAATACCCTTTTCGGCCATCCTGTCCTGAAGTTCAAGGCCGCTCATTTTGGGCATTCTGATATCCAGAACCAGGCAGGCCAGCGTGTTTAAATGTGCATAATCCAAAAATTCATCGGCTGAGGCAAACGCTACCGTCTGGTAGCCATTAGCGCGCAACAGTCGCCCCAGGGCCTTTCTCACCTCGGGTTCGTCATCCACGATGTAAACGCGGGGTTCTTCTTCCATTAAATTTGATTCCCTTCATAAACCGGAAGTGTGAAAGCGAAAACGGCCCCAGCTTCCCGAATATTTGAAGCCTCAATGGTGCCGCCGTGCTCCTCTATAATGGTTCGACTGATGGCCAGTCCCATGCCCATGCCGTCCGGTTTGGTGGTGTAAAACGGTTCAAAGAGTTTTTCCACATGATCAGGATCGATGCCGGTTCCGGAATCCATAACCGACACTTTCACATCCCGGTCTTTTGGACGTTCCGTCCTGACCACCAGTTTTCGCTGATCGGGCGGCGTGTCCTTCATGGCGGCCATTCCGTTTAGAATCATGTTGATGATCACCTGCTGCAGCTGAACCCGATCCCCGAAAACAGGCGGCAACTCCGGTGCGAGCGCCTCAACAATCACGGATCCCCGCAGAAGTGAATCCGCGCGTATCAGGGAAAGGCACTCCTCGATCAGCTGATTCAAATCCAGCCCTGTGTAGGGGGCCGGCTCCTTTTTCGAAAGAGACCGAACCCTTTTGACAATGTTGCCGGCCCGCCGGTTGTTGCGAAGAACGTCCGTCAGAATCTCCTTGACTTCTTCGATATCCGGCGTGCTTCGGGACAAATAGCGCAATGCCGCCTCGGTATTGGTTTGAATGGCCGTGAGCGGCTGGTTGATCTCATGGGCCAGCGAGGTGGTGAGTTCTCCCATGCTGCCGATGCGGGTGACATGGGCCAGCTGGTTCCAGCGTTCGCGGGACTCTTCCTCCATTTTCAAACGGTATGTAATGTCCAGCACAACCCCCATCAGGCAAACCGGTTTTACGGCGGGATACCGTTGCCCGTGAAAGACCATCCATCGAATGTTGCCGTCCGGACGGATCATTCTGAATTCGCATTTGAAGTTCTTGCCCGTTTCTAGGGTTTCCCGCACCGCCTGGCGGACGATTTCGTGATCATCTTTGTGGACCTGATCGAAAAACATCTGATACGTCAGTTTATCAACCTTTGAAAAACCGGACAACTCTCGAGCCTTCTTTGAAAGCCAGATTTCCTCGGATTCAAGATACATCGCCCACAGGCCCGCGTCCGCGGCGTTGGTGGCCAGTTCGAGGCGCGCCTCACTTTCACGCAGTGTGTGATCGGCCTTTTTCCGTCCCATCGCATTGGCAAATACCTGTGCCAGCAGTTGAAGCTGTTCCTTCAATTTTTCAGGCCAGATGCGTTCTTCCCGCATGGTATTCAGACTCAATGCACCCACCAGCAGACTGCCGCCCAGGGACAGGGGAAAAACCAGACTGGATTTAATGCCGTAATGACGCCACATTTCCTGGTCGCGGGCGGCTTCCGGCGGCAGTGCTTCAGTAGATACCGCCACCACCCTGCCTTCCCGGACCTGCTTCAGACACCAGGGAAAATACACTTTTGCATCCATTTGATCGGGAAGTTCGGGACCCTTCAACCGCCTGAAAAAATGGGTCAGATAAACGAGCTCGGGATTTTCATGGGATACCTGCCAGAGTGCCGCAAAATCGAGATCCAAGGCATGGCAGACCCGTCTCAGATTGTCTTGAATGGCGGCGTCAATCTGCTCACCGGTCAGGTTGATAAATCCCGTTGAGATTTCCGACACCAGCGTTTCAAACGAAAACGCTGTTTTCAGGTCTTCTTCGGCCGATTTTCGGCGCCGCCTGTGCCACAATAAACCGGCAATTAGAAAAGTCTGGGCCATGATAAAAGCCAGGGCGCCGACAATATAATATCTCAGATACCAAAGGCCGAACTCACGGTTCACAACGATGCTTCCTTCGGGCAAGTCCGATTCACTCAGATGCCAGTATCTCAACACTTGCCAGTCAAACATATCCAATTGGGTCACCTTGATTCTGGCGGGAATATCTTCAGGACGTATGGCTCCTGAAAGCAGACTCAACGCTTCACGACCCGCCACGCTTCCAACTTCAGCGAGACTCAGCAGAGACCCACCCACAATCCCATTGCCCAAAAGGGAATCCAGGATTCCGAAAATCGGAACACTGGACACCGGGTAGAGCATTCGGCTCAATTCCACGCTGGTTCTGGGTTTGCCTGTCACGTCTCTGCCGAAAGCGCTGAGCAGCAAAATGCTGTCTGAAGGCAGGTGGGCCACCGTGTTCAGAATTTTGTTAAGGGGTAAATGGCTCAAATAGTTAAATTCCAGTTGCCCCTCGTAGGCTTCGGCGTCTTTTCGAATAATGCTTTCCAGCCATTTGTCCAGGCGATAGGTGCCGCATACCACATAGACTTTTTTTGTCTTTGGCAACAGCTTCAAGGCGATTTCGATGGTGGGCTTGAAATCCGGAATGACAATGTGCGGGATAACCCTTCTGGTTGTCTTCCGAGGGACAAAGCCCTCCGGTAGATAGAGGGCCAATACCGGTGAATCGGGGAAAATTTCTCCGCATTCATCCAGGAAAAATTTTAGAGCATCGGAATACAGGGTGATGACGAGATCAATATGACGCTTTGAATATCGCCGGCGCATGGTTTCCACCATCAAATTCCGGTGTTCAGGGCTGGGATTTCGCCTCAGATCCAAATGTTCCTGAAACTGGTTCTTGATCAGTATGCCGCCTGATTCCAGGACCTTCGAAAGTGCCTTCATGGTTATCTGGAATCCGGGCACGTTGTTTTCATAAGCATTGAGGATGAGAATTCTCTTATCTTCAAGGAGATTTCCCAATCGGCCATCGTGCTCCGCGAGACAGTTCCTGGATCCGCAAACGTTCAGAATGAAAACAAATACGAAATAAAAGAAGAGCAGCCGTTTTGTACCGCGATGCTTCGGCATTTCCGGTAAATCCTTTTAATGAGACATTTCATTAAATAAAAATAGGACCTTCTAACAGAAACAACGGCGTAAGACAAGCCGTCCAAATGCTTTTATTCTGTGGCTCATGAAAAAACACCGCATCGACCGGGCCGGCGCACAAAGGCGGATATTATACTTTGGTCTAATATACTTTGGTCTAATTTCTTTTCTCCCATACACGCCTTATAGTGTGATTGATTCCTAATGGACCGCTCGGCATGCTTGTTCATAATCGGAATCGACCGTCCGCATTATACCGGGCTTCGAAAATCAGTTCAAGAAGGAGGAAGATTTTGAGCTACGCCGTTAAGTTTTGTCTCGTTTTTTGCGTCCTGGCCATGGCCTTGGGCGAGGCCTGGGGGCAGGAATTGATCATTTATCCCGCTAAAGGCCAGACCGCTCAGAAGATGGAACAGGACAAGTTCAGCTGCTACTCCTGGGCAAAGCAGGAGACCGGCTTTGATCCCATGCAGGCACAGACTCCCGTGCAATCCGTTCCTTCGCCGCCAGCGGGGGCTTCTCCCGGAAGTGTCGTCCGCGGAGGTGCGCGGGGAGCGGCTTTGGGTGCGGCTGTCGGCGGTATTGCGGGGGGCTGGAGCGGCGCGGGAAAGGGTGCGGCCATCGGCGGGCTTACCGGCGGTGTTTTCGGCGGTATGCGGAGCAGGGCCTATAACCAGCAGGCCGCGCAGGCCCAGCAGCAATATGCCGCACAACAGTCGGCGCAGTACCGGCAGAAGAAAGACACCTATAACCGGGCCTACTCCGTTTGTCTTGAAGCCAGGGGATATATGGTCAAATAACATACCTGTCATTTGGAGGTTCTAATGAAACTGTTGAAATTGGTGACGATTGCCGTCCTGCTGCTGATGTTTCCCATTGCGGTTTTGGCCGGAGACTTTGACGGTTCAAAACCGGTGATCTGCGCCCCCGTTAAAGTCGTTGAGTGTACGCCCGAAGGCGGGTGCCAGGAGGTCACGGCCGAAAGTGTGGGTGTTCCGCAATTCATGTCGGTTGATCTGGATCAAAAGACCATTACGTCCGTGGGAACACGCGACGGGAATCGCAAAAGCGTCATTCAAAGAATGGAAAATTTGGACGGACGGCTCATCCTTCAAGGCGCAGACGAAGGGATTCGGGATCTGCGGGACAGTGTCGCCTGGAGCGCCATGCTTTCAAAGGAAACAGGCAAATTCGTGGTGACCGCATCGGGGGACCAGGTGGCCTTCATTGTATATGGCGCCTGCACGCAGTTGCCATAAATACATCAAAAAACTTTTATTAAAAAGAAAGGGGAATAACAAAATGAAAAATTTCAAAAAACATTCCGGTCTTATGAAAGTGGTGGCGGTGGGCATTATGATGCTGTTTGTTTTCGGGGCCTGCTCGGGCGGTTTGTCAAACATGACCGATACCGAAAAAGGCGGCATTTTGGGTGGTGCCGGCGGGGCGGCGCTGGGCGCCATTATATACCACGGCAACCCCCTGGCGGGTGCACTGATCGGAGCAGCTGCCGGAGTGCTCACCGGCGGTGTCGTGGGGCATTTCATGGATGAACGGAAGCAGGATCTTTCCAAGGCTCTGACACCGCAGATCAATGCCGGGGAAGTCACGCTTCAGGTCCTGAAAGGAAATGTCATCCTGGTGACGCAGACCGGCGAAACAGCCTTCGCGCCCGGTTCCTCAGTGGTGAAACAGGACTTCATCTCGACCATCCAGACCGTTGCCCATATTCTGAAAACCTACGGAAAAATGACGGTTGACGTGATCGGTCACCCCGATAAAACCGGAACGAAAGCGGAGCGCCAGGCCCTCGCCGATGAGAGAGGCGAAGCGGTCCGGAACATGTTTCTGGGAATGGGCGTTTCTTCCGCTTTGGTGAGGTCGTCGGGCAATCCCAACAGCGAATACATGGACGGGCGGGTTGAGCTGGTGATCACTCCCGTGGTTCAGAAGTCCTGATTCGTGCGGGCGCCCAAAAAAGGCATCACTGTTGATCAAAAAAACAGGAGAGTGTTATGAAAACAGAGCAATTGCCGGCTGCGATTTTGGCATTTTTTCTCACATCATGTCTGGCGGCTGTTCCCGCCATGGCCCGGGAACTGAAGGGCCCGCCGGCGAACCCGAATTACAAGTATTCGACACCCATGCCACCCGGCGTGGCCATCCCCGACAAGGTGGAGACACGCCTGGGCACGCTCCACTTCGACAGCGGTGTCCCGGACCAGGGCACCACTGAAAAGCTCTACGATAACCTCGACTTCCAGCGGGCGGTGCAGGCCTACCTTCTCGGCTTACCGCCGGTCAACCAGCTGGCGAATAAGACCGCAATCCTCTCAATGGGACCGGTGAACAAGACCGTACCGATCTGGGAACAACTCATGGATTCCCGCACCGTCATGCTGACGCCCAACGACAACACGGTTTACTCGTGGTTCTGGGTGGATCTGCGCCAAGGGCCACTGGTGATCGAAGTCCCCCCCAAGGTGCTCGGGCTGATCGACGATATGTGGTACCACTGGGTCGTGGACCTGGGCATTACCGGCCCTGACAAGGGACGCGGCGGGAAGTATTTGCTGCTCCCCCCGGGCTACAAGGGAGACGTGCCGACGGGTTATCATGTGGTGCAATGCCCGACGTACAGCATGTGGCCCGTCTGGCGAAGCTTTCTCGTGAACGGCGATCCCACGCCCGGCGTGGACCTGGTCAAGAAGTTCACCAAGATTTACCCCCTCTCTGAGGCCGACAATCCGTCGACCCCCAACTTCGTCGATATGTCCGGCAAACCGTTCAACATGGTCGGGCCCTCGGGTTACCGGTTCTGGGAAATGCTCAACCAGGTCGTGCAGGAGGAACCGACCGATACCGTCGATCCGACGACCCTGGGTTTCTGGGCCTCCATCGGCATTCAGAAGGGCAAGCCGTTTTCTCCCAATGCGCGCATGAAAAAGATTCTCAAAGAGGCGGCGGCTGTGGGCGACGCCACCGCCCGGGCGATCTCGTATCGGTTCCGTCAGAAGCAGGGATACTTCTTCAATGACTTGAACTGGCGGGTGGCCTTTGTGGGCGGCTACAAGTTCCAGTGGCAGCCGGGCGTTGCCAACCTCGATGCGGCGGCTTTCTTCTTCTATCTTGCCACCGGGGTAACGCCGGCCATGGACACCAAGATCGTGGGCAAGGGCTCCACCTATCCCTGGACGGCGCTGGACGCCGACGGTCACGCGCTCGATGGCGGGAAGAACTACAAGCTGCACCTGCCGCCGAATATTCCGGTGAAGGACTTCTGGTCGGTGATCGTTTACAGCACACAGACCCGTTCGATGCTGCAGACAAATCAGCAGTTCCCCAGCGTGAGCAGCCAGAACAAGGATCTGCTGGTGAACGCCGATGGTTCAGTGGACGTCTACTTCGGACCCGAGGCCCCCCCCGGCAAGAGCCCCAACTGGGTGCAGACCATTCCCGGCCAGACCTGGTTTACCCTCCTGCGGCTCTATGGTCCGCTGGAACCCTGGTTCAACAAAACCTGGCAACCGGGAGAAATTGAACTGCAGCCCTGAGACATTCAGGCTTTTCACCATTAATCCGGCGGTAAGAACGGCATCTTCAGGCAGATGCTGTCCTCCGCCGCAAAACAATATAAACCGGAGAAGAAAAAATGAAAAGGAGCAAAGGGATACTACTTCGAACAAAAATGATACTGATTCTGGCAGGGCTCACTTTGTTGTGTCCTTCTCTGTCTTTTGCGGAAGATACACCGGCGGATAATATGGAGATTTTCGTCGAGAAGATTCGCGCCGACAAGAAATTGCTGGTAGCGCAAAACATGCAGCTTACCGAGGCTGAAGCCAAGGGTTTCTGGCCTTTATACGACCGATATCAGAACGAACTGTTCCTTCTCCGGCAACGCACTCTAAACCTGATTAATGACTATGGGAAAGCCTATGAAAAGATGACCGATAATACAGCAAAAAAACTGGTGAATGAATACATGACTCTCGAGGGTCTTGGATTGAAACTGCGTGAGACCTATCTCCCCAAGTTTCGAAAGGTCATTCCCGAGGTTAAAGTATTGAGGTATTACCAAATTGAAAACAAGATCAATGCAGTGCTTTTCTATGAACTGGCTTCGAACATACCGCTTACGAAAGATGCCCACCAATAGGCATACGGAAAGGATAGCATAAATATGAAAACCATTCGTAACACAGCCATTCTCCTGGTTCTTGCGATTGCTGCCGGCCCGTTTATGGGACTTAACGCCGCATTGGCGGGAACGGCAGCGGAAATTGATCGTAACGTTCAGAAAACCCTGAAGGGATTATATGCGGAATCGCCCGCGGCCCGGTCCCTTGGAAAAAAGGCGAAGGGAATTCTGGTGTTTCCGAGCATTATCAAGGGAGGGTTCCTTATCGGGGGACAGTATGGTGAAGGGGCACTGCTCAAAGATGGAAGGAATGCGGGCTACTTCAACACGGTCCAGGTGTCCTACGGGTTGCAGGCCGGTTTGCAGAAACATGGGTATGTGCTCTTCTTTATGACCAAAGATGCCATGAAGTGGCTGGATAGAAGTGACGGATGGGAGATCGGCGTGGGGCCTTCCATCGTGGTTGTGGATGAAGGCATGGCGACCGCTCAGACGACCACCACCCTGCAGTCCGATATTTATGCATTCTTCTTCGACCAGCGCGGACTGATGGGTGGCCTGGGGCTTCAGGGCACAAAAATCACCAGGATCACAAAATAGGTCTTTTCAGACCTTTAAACGCACAAGTGTTTTTTGAACCATGACAGATGCAGCAGTTCAATTGAGCCTGAGCGGCGATGAAGTCCTCTCGATCCATTTGAAGGGAAAGTGGGCGATGGAGGCGGATGTGCCGTCCACGGGAACCATGATGGAAAAACTGGATGCGAATCCATCCATCAAGCGTATTTTGTTTGATTCCACCGCTCTGGGATCCTGGGACAGCAGTCTTTTGATCTATTTTCTTGAAATATCAAGACTGGCCGGCAAAAGGAAGATATCTGTTGAAAAGGAGGGCCTGCCCCCTGGCGCCTGCCAGTTGATCGAACTTGCCACGGCAGTGTCCAAGAAGGAAGATGCCGTACGATCCGTCAGTCGAGCCGGATTTTTCGCTCACGTGGGATCGGAAGCCGTCCATTTTGCCAAATCCGCGGGAGAGCTGGTCGCTTTCATCGGATCCGCTTTTGAGGCGTTTGTCCACATGCTCGCGGGGCGTGCCCGGTTCAGGGTCGTTGATTTGGGGATTTTCCTTCAGGAGGCAGGCGCACAGGCAGTCCCCATCGTCTCTCTCATCAGCTTTTTGGTGGGGTTGATTCTGGCCTTTGTGGGCCTGCTGCAACTATCGATGTTCGGCGCCCAGGTGTACGTGGCGGACCTGGTGGGCATTGCCATGGTGCGGGAGATGGGCGCCATCATGACCGGGATCATCATGGCCGGACGTACGGGAGCCGCCTATGCGGCCCAACTGGGAACCATGCAGGTCAACGAAGAAATTGATGCGCTGGAAACACTGGCCATTCCGCCGATGGAATTTCTGGTGCTTCCCCGCATGCTGGCTTTAGCGGTGATGATGCCCCTCCTGGTGCTCTATGCCAACCTGATGGGTATTTTGGGCGGCGCCCTGGTGGCGGTGGGGATGTATCATATCAACATCGTCGCGTATATAGATCGGACCAGGAATGCCGTCACGCTTAACGATCTGTTTATCGGTCTCATTATGGGAATGGTATTCGGCATTCTGGTTGCGCTTTCCGGGTGTCTGCGCGGCATGCAGTGCGGCCGCAGCGCTTCCGCCGTGGGAGATGCGACCACTTCGGCGGTGGTAACCGGAATTGTGTCCATTATTCTGGCCACGGCCTTGATTACAGTTATTTGCAGTATTTTGGGTATATAATGGCGCAAGGGGAACCCATTATTACGGTAAGCAATCTCACCATGGCGTATGGCGATTTTGTGGTCATGCGGGATCTCAATTTTGCCGTCAATCGGGGGGATATTTTTATCATTATGGGCGGCAGCGGCTGCGGGAAAAGCACGCTGTTGCGGCACCTCATCGGCCTCAAGCCCCCGGCCGAAGGGGAAATCCACTATGGGGATTTCAACTTCTGGAAAGCCCAACAGGCCGATCGGCAGGAAATGATGCGAAATGTGGGGGTCCTCTACCAGAGCGGCGCCCTGTGGAGTTCCATGACGCTGGCTGAAAATGTGGCGCTGCCCCTTCAACAGTATACAAAGCTCAGCAGACGGAAAATCAGAAATCAGGTGGCCCTCAAGCTCTCTCTGGTGGCGCTCTCGGGATTCGAAGACTTCTATCCTTCGGAAATCAGCGGCGGCATGCGCAAACGGGCCGGTCTCGCGCGGGCCATGGCCCTGGATCCGGAAATCCTGTTTTTCGATGAACCGTCGGCGGGTCTGGACCCGCTAAGTGCCAAACGGCTGGACGACCTGATCCTGCAGCTTCGGGACAGCCTGGATGCCACGGTTGTGGTGGTGACCCACGAGCTCGCCAGCATTTTTGCCATTGGCAGCAATTCGGTTTTTCTGGACCCTGAAACGCGCACCATGATCGCTTCGGGAGATCCGAAGAAACTCCTGGCGGAGGATCATGATCTAAAAGTTCAGGCATTTTTGAGGCGGGGGGAGACAAATGGCCAAGCAGGCAAGTAAAACCGTTATCGGCGTTTTCGTGGTCAGTTCCATTGCCATGCTGATTGCGGGGGTCATCGTTTTCGGCAGCGGCGGTCTTTTCAAAAAAAAGCTAAAATACGTCATGTTTTTTGAAGATTCGGTCAAGGGCTTGAACGTCGGGGCGCCGGTCATCTGGCATGGGGTTCAAATCGGATCGGTCAGCAGCATCGTTTTGCGGGCCAATCCGAAGAAGCTCTCCATCAACATTCCCGTGGTGATCGAAGTGGACCCCTCCCGCATGGAGGTTGAGGGAAAAAGGTTCCGTAATCCCAGGGAAGGGATGAAACATATGATTGCCAAAGGGTTGCGGGCCCGGCTGGTCCTGCAGAGCTTTCTCACCGGAACGTCCATGATCGATATTGAATTCCTTCCGGGTACGCCCGTACGGCTGACGGGTCTGGACCCCCGTTACCCCGAAATTCCCACCATCAAGTCTGCCATGAGCAAGCTGACCCAAAAACTGGAGGCCCTGCCCTTTGACCAAATCGCATCCAGGCTGCTGGATGTTCTGGACCACGCCGATCTGCTATTGAAAGATCCCGAAATCAAAGAGATGCTGCAAAACCTCAATAAAGCCAGTACAAAACTGAACGGGGTTCTGGCGGATACGGAAAAACTGGTGGTTGATGCCAATTTTCAGGTCAATACGGTTTCTGAAAACATCAACGGCAAGATGAACGTACTCTCTGAAGACATGCGGATGACCATGACATCGGCGCAAAAAACCCTGCAAGGTGCTTCTACGGACCTGGAAAAAATAACCCAGGACGCCGGCCGGTTTATAGAAAGCCTGAACAAGGAGATCAAACCGATCGCCGAAAATATTCAGGCGGTTCTTCTGGCCGCCAAAATGGGTCTAAACCGGGCAAACCAGACCCTCTCCTCCCTGGAGGGTTTTCTCGGGGAACGTTCCGGCACACGGCATCAGCTGAACCGTGCATTGGAAGAGATCGCTTCGGCCGCCAGATCGATCAAATCCCTAATGGATTATCTGGAGCGTCATCCGAACGCGCTCCTGATGGGAAAAGGAGGCGCAAAATGATCACTCTGAAAAGACGTGGAAGAGTATACGCCATTTGGATGGTTCTGCTGGTTTCGACGCTGGCATTGACCGGTTGTGCGGGCAACAGCACACCATCCACTTTTTTTATGTTAAGGTCTATTGAAAGCCCTCAGGAAACCCTGGCCACAGCAGGCGGAGAGAGTGTTTCCGTTCTTGTGGGTCCCGTATCCATACCGGAATACCTGGATCGGAACCAGATGGTCACGGTCGCCGAAAACAACCGGGTGATGGTGGACGAATTCAACCGCTGGGCGGAATCGCTCCGAGAGAGTTTTTACAGGGTGCTGCTGGAGGATCTCTCATTTCTGCTGAAGACGCCGGAGGTCGCGAGATATGATCGAAGTGGCGAATACAATTCGGATTATCAGGTGTTCATCGATGTGACTCGGTTTGACTGCGCTCCCGAGGGTGATGCGGTTCTAATCGCTTTCTGGACAGTGAGAGGAAAGGATGGTGCTACAATCCGTATCACGAAAAAGTCTGTTTTTCGTACGCCGGTATCCTCCACCGGTTATCCCGGAATGGTGCAGGCTCAGAACCGAACATTGAGCGCTTTCGGCCGTGAAATCGCCATTGCAATTAAGTCTTTCAAGCGCTAGGTGTTAAATTCTACTTTGTCACATTGCCGTCTCGGCTAGCTCGGCGGCGAGGCGCTCTGCTTGAACCTTCCGGGCCGATTCGATAACCGATTTTCGTTTTTTATGGCGTATCTCCGTTTGGCGTAAAACTTCATCCTGAGTAACTGGACGATCGAGCTCACCGGCGACAATGGCGTGCAGCGGAATTGCTGTTCGGTGCAGCTACTTGTTAGCCAAATTACTTGCTATTTCTCTGGCTCAATGACGACAGCTGTTCCATAACAGAGGACCTCGGTAGCAGATCCCTTACTCACAACCTCTGATGCATCATACCGTAAGCCAACTACGGCATTGGCTCCCATTTCGTGGGCATGCCGTATTAAGAGTTCGAAAGCATGCTCTCGTGCCTGTTCGCACATTTCGGTATATGCCCCAATTCTTCCACCAATAATGTTCTTCAGCCCACCAACGATACCCTGGGCGATTGTAGGTGATCGAACAATGATTCCACGGACAATGCCCTTGTACTCTTTGATTCGATACCCTTCGATAGTGAAGGTTGTTGTGATTGGCATGTTCATGTAGGTTCTCCTTTCATGACTTATTTGCTCCTTAATCTTTCTTTTTATTCTCTTCCTGGTTCGCCGTCCGTTTACTAAGGACGTGCCGAAAATACTTATCTGTTCAGGATTTCAACCGGATAGGCATCAAAAATTGCGTCTGCCGTTACAACCTTCAGCTTATGAAACCGTGCCGTGGCGATGATCATGCGGTCGCATGGATCATTATGAATCGGAGGCAGTTCGGTTGAAAGGATGCAGATATCAAGATCGAGTGGAAGTACTTGAAGGTCGTGATGCTGAACAATTGTTTGGAACCATTCAGAGGGTGCGACTGGCAATTCGAGCTTTCCTTTTCTGAATTTGATGCCGAGCTCAAAACCGCTGATGGCTGAAACATAAACAAACGGCGCCTCGGCCAGTGTTTGAAGCGTCCTTTCGGACAGCCGGCCGCCTCCCTGGGCAAGCCACAGCAACGCACACGTATCGAGCAGCATCAGGTTGTCTCCGGCCATTCATCATCACTCAAGGGCTCCGTGGGATCGTATTT
Source organism: Desulfatiglandales bacterium (assembly GCA_963664475.2). Lineage (GTDB taxonomy): Bacteria > Desulfobacterota > DSM-4660 > Desulfatiglandales > Desulfatiglandaceae > NaphS2. The sequence goes on along the minus strand of CAXXXE010000007.1, from coordinate 458,757 downwards.
GATCTTGATGGCACTCATGATCGGATGGGGCTTCAGACGATTCGGGCGTTGGTGCGGCACCAGATCAGCCACGGGTTTTCCGTTGCGGCAGATAAAAATCCGCTTTCCTTTTTTTTCCACCTCAGCCAGGAGGGCAGAAAGCGTTGTCTTTGCTTCATGAACATTTACGGTTTTCATTTTCTCCTCCATACCCGCCGAAAGTTTTTGGACCTTCCATGAACTCCCTGGGACCAAAATCCAGGCTCAAACTCTGGCATAGATTAGTTCATTTGGCTAATCTCGTCAAGACAAAACCGGGAAAATCCCTTGAGGTAACATTCAAATGCTGTGTAAATGGAATTCAGACTCCTCAGAGCCCTTCACGATTGTTTATATCAAACCTTCCGGATTTAAGAAAACCCTTTGCAACTTCTGCCGGGGTAAATCCCTTTTCATCCACCTGAACATTCAACTGCTGCATCGTTTCATCATTCAAAACACCTTTCAGGCTTGACAGCACTTCGCTCAATTCGGCATTGTCATCGAGACAGCGTTTTCTCACAACCGGCACGGCATGATAAGGTGGAAAAAACCCCCGATCATCATGAAGCGGCTTCAGTCCATAGCTTGCAATCCGACCATCCGTGGTGAAGGCGCAAATGGCATCAACCTCACCATCCAGTTCTCCCGGAAACCGGTGCGCATGGCCCTCGGGTGAAAGCCCGACCAGTTCCAGCAGTTTTTGTGTATGGGTTTTCTCATCTTTGGCCGATCTTCCCAGCAGACGCGGCACCAGAGCCACATTCTGTTCTACCGTCATATGTGGAAACAGGCCGATGCCTTGAAAGACATAGCCGATTCTTCTTCTGAGTTTTACTGGATCAAGTTTCATGACATCCTGGTTGCCCACTTCAATTTTCCCACTGCTGGGCTCAATGAGGCGGTTGATCATCTTGAGGGTGGTGGTTTTGCCGCTGCCGGACGAACCGAGAAGGACCAGGGTTTCGCCTGTATTTATCGTCAGGGACAGGTCCTTCACGGCAAAACTTTTGCCATGGTCAAAGGTTTTAAAGACGTTCTTGAACGCAATCATTGGGAAATACCGTAAGTTTGAAAAAAATGAAGCAAAAGCCGATGTAAAAAATAAAGTCTATCGCACACGTAAGGAGTCAACAATAGTTTTGGCTCATTCGGCATCCTCTATCCCATTTCAGTCATTCTGAAATGAACCGTCAAGTAAGAATTGCCAATCCCATAAGGTGCAAGGGACAGTTTAACCGAATGATTGTCGGCAATTCCCGGCGGATAACGGATGAAAACAGGGCATTCCACACTGAAAAGGCCGGCGCCGCCGCAATACCGGCATTCATAAAATCCAACCTCACCCTGACCGTTGCAGTAGGGGCAGCGCATTTTTGCCGGCACATGGAGACAGACGTGGCCGCCTCTGAAAGCCTGTTGGGGTGTCAAAGTAATTTCAACGGTCAAGTTTTCGAGCATTTCGGTTTTTGGACGTTCATTCACGAAATTACCCAGAAGGCGGTCGAACAGCGCGTCAAAAGAGGGGCTGTAGCGATGAAATGACCGCAACAGGGAGGCATTACCCAGATCGACGGGTCCTCGATCCGGAATCAGCGGTTCCACAGCTTCCCGATAACGGCTGCCCATGGGCTCGACAGGCCTCTGGTTTGCCCACCTGCTCCGGTTTTTCCGCAGGGTGCGATCATAGGTTCCGCGGCTGACAGGGTCGCTCAGAACAGAATAGGCTTCCTGAATTGTGAGAAACGGCGAGCTTTTTTTTCCATAGATATCCGGATGAAATTCCTTGGCAAGCCTACGATATGCCGCTTTAATATCCCCTTGTGATGAGTCTGAAGGTATCCCCAATATAATATAATAATTCTTAGGCATTTGAGATCCTCCTCAAATCATTGTCTACTTCCGTTATTCCTACCATTTTTCCATGGGCATCCCCTTTTTGACAACCTGCTTGATGGCTGAAAGATTTTGTTGCTCCAGGGCCACTTGATTTTTGACCATGTCATAGAGAAAATCATCTGTACCCAGCAGGTCCTCTGTTTTCTTCAGGAGCAGTTTTGCTTGATTCAGGTGCGTTTTCATGTCTTCCAGAAGTGTCTTTCTTTTCTTGTGTTTATCGATCTCGGTTTCCATGACGGGCAAGAGCCGCTTGATAGAAATTTCTACCAGCAGGTCACGCGTAATCTTTTCCCTTTTGGCGACATCATTTAACAACAGCAATGAACTTCTGCTGATAACAAATGTTTTCTGTCGACGTTCAACTCCTTCTTCGGAATAATCCCGCCCTTCCCGGGCAACCTGTTCCAGGGTTTGAGCGTCATCAACAAGCCGATCGAATAAGGACTTCTGTTTAATGCCCAACTGCCCTGCAATCACCGTCAAAAGATCAATTGCCTGTTGAGGAAGCCTGAAAGTTGCTCGCACAGACTGCTTACCTTTCAGGTCTTCCATTGTCAAGCCGGACTCCATGACATCTTTCCTTATCTTTTTTTCAAATTGAATTCTTCAACTTCATATCGTATGGCATGTTTATTACTTTGTCAACATGATATTGAAAAGTAATATTTAAAGAAATGTTAAAAAAATTTTTTTACGATATTGACAATAACTGTTTCGAATTTATTTTGGAAAAGAATTCAGGAAGCTATGGCGGCTGAAATTGAGAGGGTTTTTTAGTTGCCGTAAAAGATGTGACAAAAGGTCTAAGAAGTACTTTCAAGAAGAGATATTGAAAAACCCATTTTGCAAAGGAGGAACAGTTATGTGGACAAATGTAAATGACATAGACGGGATGTTTGGCGCCATGAATCTGCTTCGCTCCCGAATGAACAGATTCTTTACGGATTTCGATCAATCCTATGGTCAAAGCCCGGGTTGGCGGTTTGCAGACGGATTGCCCCGAACAAACCTTTACGACAACGGTGATCAACTCGAAATATGGGCTGAAGTTCCCGGATTGTCAAAAGATGAAATCAACATCAAAATTCAGGGAAACTACCTTGAATTAAACGGATCCCGAAAACCCGATATGCCTGAGGGATATCAATCCCATCGCACGGAAAGGGGTGCTTTCACGTTCACGAGAAGTATGACGCTGCCTTCCGATGTGGATGCGGAAAAGGCCGAGGCATCCTTGAAAGACGGCATTCTGATCTTAACCCTTCCCAAAGCTGAGACGGCTAAACCTAAGCAGATTGCCGTCAAGTAACATTTTTCTTGAACCGAGAATTGATGATTGGAGGTACGGTCATGAACGAGACAAAAGAGATTGCTAAAAGAGAAGAAACGCTTCCAGAGCGCACCCGTCAAATTCCAGCGGTAGCACCGGTTGTAGATATTTTTGAAAATGACGATGAGATTCTCCTGCGCGCCGACATGCCGGGCGTTAGCAAAGAGGATGTCAGCATAAATGTCGACAATGGCCGGCTGGCTATCAGTGGCGTACGTCGGCTTGCAATCCATGGTGCCGCAAACTGGGAAGAGTTCGGCGATGTTGAATATCAGCGAATATTTTCAGTTCCCCAGACCATCGACGTTTCAAAAGTGAATGCCGAATTGAAAGATGGCGTGCTCAAACTGCACATGCCGAAATCCGAGGCGGCGAAACCGAGACGGATTGAAATTCATTAGGGCACAAGATTTGCGTAAAGATTTCCGCCATCATGAACAGGCCGTAAGATCAGAATCATGTTTCCGAGCAAATAAACGTGACGGGAAAACGGGGAATCGTCTCCGAATGATTTTTCATTTCTTCGTTAAGAGAAACATTGGAGGTGTGTCATGGAAATCAGGAAACTAGCGCCCTGGAACTGGTTCCGAAAAGAGGAAGAAGAATCCGGTGGTTCATTGCCCGTACATACCACAAGTCGGACAAAACCGCAAAGACAACTGCAAGGGCCCATTGGTCAACTGCACCGTGAAATGGATCAACTGTTTGATCAGTTTTTCAGCGGCTTTGGATTTACCCCGTCTGGTGCCGTCGGTCCGTTTTCCAGCGCTTTGACGGATGGTCTTCTCAAACCGACGCTGGATATCGGCGCCAGCGACAGGGAATACGCCATCAGTATTGAAGTACCGGGTGTCGAACAGAAAGATATTAAACTCGAAATTGCCCACAATACCCTGACCATCAGAGGGGAAAAGAAACAGGAAAAGGAAGAGAAAGAAAAGAATTTTTATCGGATGGAACGTTCTTACGGTGCATTTCAGCGGGTATTGTCACTTCCCGAAGATGCCGATCAGGATTCGATTAACGCGACTTTCAAGAATGGTGTGTTGAAAATTGCCATGCCAAGAAAAAAGCCAGCCGGATCTGATGTCAAACAAATTGAAATCAAGTAACCCCTAAACCAGTGCCGGTTTTCCGGCACTGGTCCTTCTCATGCGTCTTTCCTCATTTTTCAAAGCTGGTCTGAGCGTTATCGCAGATATTGCCGGCCGCAAACCGAATCTTTGAAACTCAAAGATAGGGTAATGATTGTTGTGTTGGGTTTTTACCGGCACACTTCCGCACGGTGGCCTATGCGATGCTTCGACCATCCAAAACTTCCCGAACAGATTTCGCCAGATTTACCATATCGATGGGTTTTTCAATATATTTTCGAATGCCGAGGTCTTTTGCTTTCTCCTTTGAAATCCTGTTGCTATACCCGGTACAAAGAATGATCGGCGTATCGGATTTGATTTTGAGTATTTCTTGGGCCAGCCTGTCACCAGTCATGTGGGGCATGGTCATATCGGTGATCACAAGATCGATTTGATCGGGATTGACACGAAAAAATTCCAGGGCTTCAGAAGGATCGGTTTTGGCTATAACCCTATATCCAAGTCTCGCCAAACGCTGCTGATTCAGATTCACCATGGATTTTTCATCATCGACAAACAGAATCCTTTCCGTTCCGATGGGGAGTTTTTGAAATTCTGTCGGTTTTTGCCTGGTCTTCAATTCGACGGCCGGAAATAAAATTTTGAATATCGTTCCTTTTCCTGTTTTACTCTCAACCAAAATTTTTCCATGGTGGCTGTTCACTATTCCGTGGACAACTGAAAGACCAAGCCCTGTGCCCTTGTCCACATCTTTCGTCGTGAAATAAGGATCAAAGATCCGGTCTATCATTTGAGAAGGAATGCCATCGCCTGTATCACTAACCCGCAATTGCACATAGGCGCCAGGATTTAACTCAGGATATTGGGATACAGCATTCTCATCGATCTCCATATTTTTTAGATCTACCTCAAGGATTCCCCCTTCAGTATCCATGGCATGAGCGGCATTGGTGCAAAGATTGATCATGATCTGATGAATCTGGGTGGGATCTCCAAAGATGTTGGCATTATCGTCCGCAATATTCCGGCGGATATCAATACTTGTAGGGATAGACGCTCGTATGAGCCTGAGCGATTCGGTGACCACGGTTGCAATGTTGATAGGTTTTTGCTCAACCTCAGATTTGCGACTGAAGCTTAAAATCTGCCTAACCACTTCTTTTGCCCTCAGACAGGCTTTCCTTACCTCCTCCAGATTATTCTTGGCAGGATTCCAATCCGGCACATCGTCCATGGCCAATTCCGCATTGCCGAGGATAATTCCCAAAATATTGTTGAAATCATGGGCGATGCCTCCTGCTGATGTGCCGATAGCTTCCATTTTCTGGGCCTGTTGGAGTTGGACTTCCAGCTTCTTCCTTTGCTCTTCACCTTCTACTCTTTCGGTCACATTACGGAAATACCCGATGAGCCCGTCGATTTTCCCTTCCTGGTCGCGCTTTGGAATGTAAGACCCCTCGAAGTGCTGTACATCCCCAGTAATAGAAGTCAGCGGTACTCTCACGAATTGCGGTTCCCCTGTTTCAAGCACCCCCTTCTTCATCACCGTGAGAGCAGCCGCATCCTCCTTTGATAGAAAATCAAAGTCCGTCTTCCCAATCATGTCCTCTTTTGTGAGACCCAATTGTGGGTTGAGGATATAGCGGTAGCGGAGATCCTTGTCTTGAATCAGAATGTGGTCTGGCGTATATGTCGCTATTACCCTAAAGCGCTCCTCGCTTTCCGCAAGCCGGCGCAGCATCACGTCCTTTTGGGAAAGCGCACGAGAAAGCTTTACCGTACTGTAGCTTAGAGATGAAATCAGCCCTGCGATTTCGGCGTAAAACGCCATGGCCGTATCAATGGTCTCCCGACTCCAGGATAGAACGCGGTCAAGGGCCGCGAGGTATTCCGTCTCCTCGAACCCATATCGTCGGGCCTGATTGCGGAACAGTTCACGATCGGGAATCTCACCCTCGTAAAAGAATTGTCCGATGAAAATATTGCCCAGATGCCTGCCGCCCACCTCGATGGGCGTCACGATATCCCACATGTTGTTCTTGCAGCGGTAACGCTTGAAACTTCCAGCTGACACACCACTGGAGAGGACGGTGTCACTTTCTATGCAATTCTTGAGTGTTTCGGGGTGAACCCGGTGGAATTTTGCGCAAATATCCTGCCAGCCGACAGAGGCCAGGATTTTTCCTGAAACATCGACGATGGCGCCGCCGATTTTCGTGAGCCCATAGAACTTCTCCATCATGGATTGCAGGGCATGATGATCGATAATGTCGGCGAGATCCAGATCACCGATGTCCCCCTCCGGTTCGAGGATGGCTTGGAGCTTTTTCCTGACGGTTTCCTCGCTATTCCGAAGCGCTTCTTCCGCCCGCTTGCGATCTGATATGTCTAATACGCTGCCGATGAAATAACTCGGTTTCCCATTGGCGTCACTAATGAGATTGGCATCAAGGATGCCATGAATAATACGGCCCCTTTTGTGGATGAAACTTTTGTCCATCCGAAAGTGATCAATTTCACCTTTAGCAAGTTGCGTCTGCTTTAACATATTCTCATCCAATATCTCAGGATGAGTAATATCCTTGAGGTGTTTGCCAATCAATTCGTTTTCAGAGTATCCCAACATAGAACAATAGGCATCATTTGCTCCTTCAATTTTAAATTCCAATGACACCGTTGCAACACCGATTGCCATATGCTCATATACCCGCCGAAATTTTTCTTCGCTCTTTTTCAGCGCCCTTTCTGTCTGCCTGAGATCTGTGATATCCTGTATGGCGCCAATTAGTCCTCCGATTTTTCCATTGGGATCATGGAATACCGCCTTGTTAAAGATGACTTCTCTTCTATCTTCTAAAGCATTTTGGACTTGGAATTCATACTTCTGCCCCTTTCCAGATTTTAATAGTTCCTGATCTTTGGCAAAATAAATATTCGCCAAGTCTGGAGGATTAACTTCAAATACAGTTTTCCCTACTATCTTTTCTTCGTTTTTCCCAAAAAATTGTTCGAATGCTTTATTGAAACCAAGGTAGCGGCCATTAGAATCTTTATAAAAAACAGGAATAAGAATCGCACCTAACAGCGATTTTAAAAACAACTCGCTTTTTCGGATATCTTTTTCAGCCTCTGCTTTTTCAACAATCTCCCCAATTAGTTTTGCAAAGCCACTCAATTGCTTTTTCGCCACATCAACGATAAATTTGGGGCGGATTTTATAGCCGGCACAAATCTTCTTTAACTTTTCAGGGGCAACATGGAATGATTCGGACAAAGCTTTTATTTTATCAGGGGATTTAGGCGGATCGCCATAGCCGATATTAATTACACCGACGACTTTTTGACCGGCATATATGGGCTCGGCATATAAATGGATACCCCCGACACATTCGATGTCGGTACTTTTTCCAGTCTCGATGGCTTTTTTCGCGGAATCGTTCCAGCAGTTTTCATGACAGAGCCATTTGCCACAAGACAAAGCTTCCCGGTTATCATTGGTTTTGCAGAGGTCGCGTGATGCGGAATCCATAATTCTGCACCATCCTGATGAAAACATCCCAAAAGCATAGTCCCCGTTGGCCTCATAAATCGCGACAGAGGTGTCGAGAAGCTTAATCGCATTTTCCCCAATTTCTTTTAGCGTTTCCGTCCCCACAGAATCCATGATCAATCGACAACTGTTTAATTTCGTTACGTCGCCATATGGTAGAATATATTCATCCTTTTCGTTGTCAGACAGCGGGACTGTATCATCCAGCATCCATTCAAAATTTCTTAAATTACCATGACCTACATCTTGCATATCGACCCCTTTAAAATGCATTGTATTCTATTCAAATCCCATGGGGGATTGAAAAAAAGATGCAAAGACCGATTAAATAGGAAGTTGTATAATCGTACAACATCATACGATTGACAGCAATATGATTGTTGCATTATTCAGTCCTGGCCGGATGAGATATGTAACTCATACCACAACATATTGAAATGTTGTAATATATAACAGAATCAGAACTTTTCCATTGATAACAAACAGTTGATGGGTTGACAAATTTTTCTTCATTATCAAATGGTGCAAGCAGATTTGATTTTCAAGAATTCACTCCCTTTCTGGTTTGATCAAAAACAACTGACTCAAAAGCAATAGAAAGGAAAGAGCACATTTCGAACATCCGGTCTTGACATGGACGCCAACGAAACATTACTCTTGCTAATACGTCATCAGAATTTACATCCTCACTGAACGGTAGAATTCTTTTATGGAAAACCCGGTTCCTAAACAGGAAGCAAATCATCGCCTATAGTGCCTTTATGAAAAACCTGCCCGATTACTCAGATTCCAAAATTCGCTCAGAACTCTTTGCCGCAATTCCTGAGGAACGTCGGGCTGATATTCTTAACTCAGGGCAACGCCGCCATATAACGGCAGGAACAACGCTGTTTCGCGAAGGGGACGCTGCCCTGAAATGTTATTTTGTTAAAAAAGGCCGCCTGAAACTCACCAAACTGCATATGGAAGGGAAGGAAGCCATTGTTCGCTATATCAATCCGGGTGAAATTACAGCTGCTGTGGCCGTTTTCAAGGAAAACACCTATCCGGTCACGGCATCGGCCGTTGAGGACTCAACAGTCATAAATTGGGACCGGCCGACCATTCTAAAAATTCTTTCAGACTACCCTAATCTGACCATTAATCTATTGAGTGGAGCCCTGGATCGACTTGAAGACATGCAAAAGCGTTACCTGGAGCTTTGCTCAGAACGGGTGGAACAGCGCATTGCCCGTGCGCTTCTTCGGATCATGAGACGATCTGGACGAAAGACCCATGAAGGGGTACTCATTGACTTTCGGTTCAGCCGTCAGGACCTGGCCGACTATACCGGCGCCACCCTTTATACCGTGAGTCGCATTCTGAGTGCCTGGAAAAAAAAAGGGTGGATTTCTTCCGGTAGGGAAAAAATTGTGGTGATCGATCCGCACGCGCTGGTGGCCTTTGCCGATAACAGCTAAGAAAATTTCGAGCAACAACCTGAATTTCTGTTTTTTTCCTCCTTGGTTGCTCCAGCACAAAGAACTAACCTCAATAGCTATCTAAAATCAGCTAAAAAACTAGAAGGTTTCTGCGAACCACACTCGCATTTTCACAAAAAGCATTCGACAACCTTTAACCGTAAGGATCGTTTCATGCCTCAAATACCCGGTAACTTGCTGACCACCGCCATGGCGGTCATGCCCCACACCGATGTTCAGCGAGCCCTCGACATGGCCTTGTCTTTGGATGTGCCCTTCTGGCCGCAATTGCCCCATTATAGCTATTACGAAGATATGTACGTGCAGGCGGCCGAACATTTTCCCGGCATCTTGCTGGATATGGAAAAGCGAACTTTGAAGTTTTCCTTTGACAAGTTCAGTCGGGAACTGGAGGAACTCCTGCAGAGGTTTGAGGACCCTGGCTATTTTGACGTAAGCGAGACCTATTCGGTGGTGTATCACAGGTTTCTGGAAGTGGACCTCACCGAACGCCCCGCTATCAGGGGTCAACTTGAAGGTCCCATCAGTTTCGGGTTCAAAGTGCTGGACCAGAATGAACGCCCCATCCTGTTTGATGATACAGTGCGACCCTTCATGCTCGACTTCATGGCCCGGCGCATCAATGTGCAGCTGGCAAGACTCAAAGAGCGCAATGCCAATGCATTCATGTTCGTGGACGAACCGGGGCTTCAATTCCTCTTTTCCGCCATGGCGGGATACGGTGATATCAAAGCCCGGGATGACATGGACTCTTTTTTTGCTCAGGTGAACCGCCCCCGGGGGATACATCTGTGCGGAAACCCGGACTGGGATTTCCTGCTCAGAATGGATCTGGATGTACTCTCTCTGGATGTCCATACCAACGGCGAGATTTTCGTGTCCTACGCCAAAGCGATTCAGAAATTTATCGACCGGGGAGGTGTATTGGTTTGGGGGATGGTCCCAACCGGTTTTGAGGCATTTGAGAAAGCGGAAATCCCTTCTCTGACAAAACGTTTGGAAGACGTCTGGCAGACTCTCTGGTCCAAGGGGATCGATCGCGATTTGATGATTTCTCAGAGCATGCTCTCTCCCGCCACCTGCTGTCTGGTCAACCCGGACAAAGAGAAGACCGTCGAGCGGGCATTCAGCGCCGTGAATCAAATGAAAGAGGTTTTGGGCAACAAATACCTGTAAGTGCAGTTTATTTGAACAGACGTCCTATGAAGTTTGACACTACAATAACAATTCGAGAGCTCATGGAGCGATATCCATCGGTCATAGCGGTATTTTTGAAGCACCGCCTCGCGTGTGTGGGCTGCCCGGCCGAGGCATTTCACACACTGGAGGATGTGATGCGTGTCTATGGGTTGGCCCCAAATCCGTTTATCAAAGAACTTTGTGAGAAAGCTGAGTCGCAAAAAAAAGAATGAACAAAAGGAGATTTCCACATGCAAAAACGGCAGATAAGAAAAGGGGTTTACTGGCTGGGCGCCATTGATTGGGAGCGGCGTCTTTTTGATTCGCTGGTTCCGCTTCCGGACGGCACCACTTACAATGCCTACCTGGTGCAGGGGAGCGAAAAAACCGCCCTGCTGGATACGGTGGATCCGCCCATGTCTCACGCGTTGCTGGCGCAGCTGGCCGACGTGTCGCGGGTTGACTACATCGTGAGCCATCACGCGGAGCAGGACCACTCCGGAACCATCCCTTTGGTGCTGAAACGGTTTCCCGATGCCAAGGTGGTGGTCACGGAGAAGGCCAGGGGTATGCTGGTGGACCTGCTGCAAATCCCGGAAGATTCAATTCTACCCGTAAAAGACGGTGAACCCCTTTCCCTGGGGGACAGGACCCTTCAATTCATTTATACGCCCTGGGTTCACTGGCCCGAGACCATGGTGACCTATCTGAAGGAAGACGGAATACTTTTCAGTTGTGATTTCTTCGGCTCTCACATCGCCACCACCGATCTCTTTGTGACCGATCCGGGGCGCGTGCATGAAGCGGCCAAACGGTATTTTGGGGAAATCATGATGCCGTTTCGAAACATGATCGAAAAAGACCTGGAGAAACTGGCAGGCTATGACATTCAAATGATCGCTCCCAGTCACGGCCAGATTTACGACCAACCCCAGTGGATTCTGAAGGCTTACCGGGACTGGGTGAGCGGTCATCCCAAAAACCTGGCGGTGATCCCCTATGTGTCCATGCACGGCAGTACCCGGGAAATGGTGAACCACCTGGCCGCCGCCCTGGTTGAGAACGGCGTTCGCGCGGAACTCTTTCCGCTTCCGGTCACGGACATCGGAAAACTGGCCACGGCCCTGGTGGATGCGGCCACCCTTGTGGTGGGCACTCCAACCGTTCTGGCGGGACCCCATCCCCTGGCGGCCTATGCCACTTTTTTGGCCAATGCGCTCAGGCCCAGAGTCAAATTTCTCTCCATAATCGGTTCTTACGGGTGGGGCGGCAAAACGGTGGAGACCCTTGCCGGTATGATTCCCAACCTGAAGGTAGAGGTCATTGAACCGGTTTTGTGTAAAGGCCTGCCTTCGAAAACAGTTTTGGACAGCCTGGACGGGCTGGCCTCTAAAATTGCGCAAAAGCATAAAGAAAGCGGTTACAAGTAGTTCAAGAGACAAAAACCCTTAAAAAAAGGAGGAAAAACCATGTTTTGTTTTCAATGTCAGGAGACCGCCAAAAACCAGGGATGCACCATTAAAGGCGTGTGCGGAAAACCGGAGGAGACGGCGGATCTTCAGGATTTGCTGATCTATGTGTGCAAGGGGATTTCGGTTTATGGCGAAAAGCTGAAAGAAACGGGCACCGTGGACCGGGAAGCGGGCCGCTTCATCTGCGAAGCCCTTTTCACCACCATTACCAACGTGGCGTGGGATGACGATGTTATCATCGACCGCATCATGGAAGGACTCAAGGTTCGGGACGCAGTAAAGGAAAAAGCTGGAAACGCGGTAACCGGTGCACTTCCTGATTGCGCCACCTGGACCGCCGCAGACAAACAGGCGGTCATCAGCAAGGCCATGTCCGATGCGGTTCGCATCACGGCGGCACAAAACGAAGATGTCCGGTCTCTTCGGGAGATGCTGATCATCGGGTGCAAGGGGATCGCCGCTTACGCCGATCATGCGGCCATTCTAGGCCATGAAAAAGACGACATTTACGGATTTCTCATGGAAGCGTTGGCATCTACCACCCGGGACCTGAGTGTCGATGAGATGGTCGGCATGGTCATGAAGGCCGGAGAGTGCGCGGTCAACACCATGGCCCTTCTGGATGAAGCCAACACCGGCAATTACGGCCACCCGGAAATCACCGAAGTGAACATCGGCGTGGGTAAAAATCCCGGCATTCTCATTTCGGGTCATGATCTGAAAGACATGGAAGAGCTGCTCCAGCAGACGGAAGGAACAGGGGTCGACGTTTATACCCATGGGGAAATGCTGCCGGCCAATTATTACCCGGACTTCAAGAAATACGACCATTTCGCGGGCAATTACGGGGGATCGTGGTGGCATCAGAACAAGGACTTCGAGTCCTTCAACGGACCCATTATTCTGACCACCAACTGCCTGATTCCCATTAAAAAGGACAACACCTACCTGGACCGGCTCTTTACCACGGGGGTGGTCAATTACCCCGGCGCCAAACACATTAAAAACCGCTCAAGCGGCGATGCCAAGGACTTTTCAGGCACCATTGAACTGGCCAAAAAGTGTTCGCCTCCGAAAGAAATCGAAACCGGGAAAATCGTGGGCGGTTTTGCTCGCAACCAGGTCCTGGCCCTGGCCGACAAGGTGATCGATGCTGTTAAATCCGGCGCCATTAAGCGCTTCGTGGTCATGGCCGGCTGCGATGGGCGGCAGAAGTCCCGCAATTATTTCACGGATGTGGCCCAAAACCTTCCCAAAGACACCGTGATCCTGACCGCCGGGTGCGCCAAATACCGTTACAACAAGCTGGATCTGGGAGACATCGGGGGCATCCCGCGGATTTTGGATGCCGGGCAGTGCAATGACTGCTATTCCCTGGCGGTGATTGCCCTGAAACTGAAAGAGGCGTTCGGCCTGGATGATATCAACGACCTGCCTGTGAGCTACGACATCGCCTGGTACGAGCAGAAGGCCGTGGCCGTTTTGCTGGCCCTGCTGTTCCTGGGGGTCAAGGGCATCCGCCTGGGTCCCACACTGCCGGGATTTTTGTCCCCCAACGTGGCCAACGTGCTGGTGGAAAGGTTCAACATCAAGCCCATCGGCACGGTTGAGGAGGACATTTCGGCCATGATGGCCGGGAAATAAAAACGAACCTTAAATCAAATGAAATTCGTCTGAGACGTCGATTGGCAATCCTTCCGGTCGATATCTCAGACATATTGAAAGGGGGCTTCATGAGCGAAACACCCAGCGCCGTAAAAGGCAAGGCATTTGACCTTAAAAAATTCGTTGACTACGCGGAGGGTTCCGTGGTCAGCAAAATACTAATAAAGAAAGACATCGGAAATGTGACACTTTTTGCGTTTGATTCGGGCCAGGGGCTGAGTGAACACACGGCACCCTTTGACGCGGTGGTCTATATCCTGGACGGCGAGGCGGAAATAGCCATAGGAGGAAAACCACGAAATGTTGTTGAGGGTGAAATGCTCATAATGCCGGCCAATGTTCCCCATTCGCTTCAGGCCCAAAAGCCTTTCAAAATGTTACTGGTAATGATTCGTGGATCATAAGAACGTCGTTAAGCTTATGACATAAATACGTCTGAGGAGGTTCGAGATGCAAGCGCGGGCGCCGCTAATGATAGAACATCGTTTGATTGAACGAATGATTGCTGTAATCAAACGGATGCTACACAAGATTGAGAAAGAAAAAAGCGTTGATCCATTAATGGTGGATGAGATGATTGATTTTATTCGCATGTATGCTGACAAAACCCATCACGGGAAGGAAGAAGGCATTCTTTTTGAAGCACTTGGGAAAAAAGATTTATCTGAAAAAGATCAAGTGTTGATGGAGGCGTTGATTAAAGAACATATTGTGGGACGTCAAACGACCCAAAAGCTTATGGAAGCCAATCAGAAATATCGAAATGGGGATAAATCAGCGCTTTCGGAAATCATATCAAACCTTGATTTATTGGTTGATTTCTACCCGAAGCATATCGAGAAGGAAGACAAACTCTTTTTTCCTTTGGCCCGAAACTACTTTTCCGAGCAGGAAGATCAGGCCATGCTGGGAGAGTTCTGGGATTTCGACAGGAAAATGATCCATGAAAAATATAAATCGGTGATCGAAACATTTGAAGGATGATTCCGGTATTTATTTAAATCTTTAAGACGGGCCCCAAAACCCGAAAAGGAAGCTTACGACTCGTCGCCAAGATCGGGCTTGGTCCTAACTTCGCCCACCCGGCAATGAATTGCCGGGCTATTGTCTGTCGCCCTTACAGGGCTCTCACAGTCCCGTAGGGACGGCAGGAAATAGCCCGGGGTTTCAACCCCGGGGCTAATGGGCGAGATAATGACCAAGCCCGAAAGATCTATTCACAATGGTTCATTGTTTTTTTCGTGATGTTTTTTCTGGCGTTTCCGCTAATGGTTTCGGGCCAGACAAACAATTTTCCCAAAGTAAAAGAATACCGCATTGAGCGGAGCATGCCTCCTGAAGCGACCGTCTGCATCGAATGCCACCGGGCTACAACACCGGGCATATTCGGGGACTGGGCCAAGAGCCGTCATGCCAACGCCAATATCACCTGCCTGGACTGTCACCTGGTGCAGCCCGGCGATCAGGATATTGCCAGAGGCCACGAAAAGTATTACAGCCGATCCGACCTGTCGTACGGCCAGGAGAAATACAAGGTTCCCATCGCCGCCATTGTCACGCCCAAAGACTGTTCCAGATGCCATCCCGATGAAGCGGTTCAGTATGGCCGGTCCAAACATGCCAATACTCTTGAGATTATATGGAAGATTGATCCCTGGCTCAATGACGGCATGAACTCCGACAATGAACGGAAAACCGGATGCTTCACGTGTCACGGGACGGTAGTCAAACTGGACGAAAAGGGAAATATCGATCCCAAGACCTGGCCCAATGTGGGCGTTGGGCGCGTCAATCCGGACGGCAGCAAAGGGTCCTGCACGTCCTGCCACACCCGTCACCGGTTTTGGGTGGGGGAAGCCCGCATGCCGGAGGCCTGTGACCAGTGCCATCTAGGTCCCGACCATCCCCAGATCGAAATTTATAAAGAATCCAAACACGGAACCCTGTATCACGCCTATAAAAATGAAACCAATTTCAATGCGGCGGTGGCACGTGGACTCCGGGTGTTGACTACCGTGCCCCCACCTGTGTGGCCTGTCACATGTCCGGCAGCGGAAAGGTCAAAACCAGCCATGATGTCACGAAACGGCTTTCCTGGGAAACCCAGGCCCCATTGACCATTCGGCCCCAGGACTTCAAGCCATTTCCCGCGAATACGGACTGGAAAACAGAGCGGGACAATATGAAAGCCATCTGCCTTCAGTGCCACGGCAAGTCATGGGTGGAAGACTTTTACAACGGTTTTGACCAGGCGGTGAAAGAATACAATGACGTTTACTACAAACCGGCCCGGGCCAAGCTGGATGAGCTTTACAGTAAAGGACTTCTGAACAAAACAAAGTTTTTTGACGAGTACCTGGCGCTACAGTTCTACGAACTCTGGCACCACGAAGGCTGGCGGGCCCGCATGGGCGCCATGATGATGGCCCCGGATTATGCCTGGTGGCACGGTTTCTATGAGGTGAAAAGCCGCTTCAACGAATTTAATGAAGAGGCCGACCACCTGCTGAAAACTAGAAAGAAAGCTTATGTATACCCCGATTATCCCAACGCCACGGGGAGCACTCAAAAGCCAGTGGAAGTCTTCCCCAAGAAATGACCAAACCCTGAGAACGCCGCGGGGCAGGATGTCGTCCCTGCTTACGCGGCGTACCTGTGAACCCAGGGAATACAATTTACCTCACTCAATCCTTGGAACGTCGAAACTTCCCCTTTAAAAGGTCAAAACTTTATCGGCTTCCATGGAAAGCTCGTAAAGGTCATCCATCCAGCCGATGGGGCAACTGACGGATCCCACTAGACCGTGGGATTTCATGCAGACCCCTCAGACATAGAAATCGCCTTCAAACTGCTCCATCTGCCCCATGACATTAAATTCTTCACTGCCGCTCTGCTCGAATGTGACTCCCTTGCCCAGCATGAAAACACTGACTTCGTCGCCTTTTTGAACACCCACATTGGCCAGCCGCATGGCGTTGTAGATAGTTTCCCCATCATCGCTTGTGATAATGAACAGAATCCTCATAAAGCATCCTCCTTTTTTGAAGCCTCGGTTTTCAAGTGGTCGAAAAACGCCGGTCCCGCCTTTCCCACCAGTTCCGCGAACCTTTCACCCCCTTTCCGTTCGCTCGTGCATAGCCGCCCCGATGATTCCCATATCCTTGATTTGCGCCTGAGAACAGGCATTGGGGCATTCCGCCAGGGTCACGCGGAATTCATGGCAAAAGCCCATTTTTTGTCAGTGCATGGCAGAATTTATGATGCCTGTTTGCGTCAGCGCAAAGACGGTGAATACTCATTGTGTTTTATATATTGCATCGTTATGGATTGATCAATGGGGCCGATAACAATGAAGCTGCCTAAAATGCATGTTTTTATCCTGCTGTTCTTCGTGGCGGCGCTGATGCAGTCGTCGCGGCCTGCCCATGGCCTGAGTCTGGAGGAAGCGGTCGACATGGCCTTGAACCGCAATCCCGGCCTTCAGGAAAAACGGCTGAATAAGTCCGTGGCCGAAACGGATCTGTCCGAAAAAAAGGCATCAAATTTCGGGCGGATCGGTTTTGTGTCTTCCTATGGCCACTACAACATGCCGCGGACCCTGGCCCCGCTGACCCCCGCCAACATCCTGTCCGACCCTTACGCGGTTCCCACAACGCAGGACCTTTTCACAACCGGCGTGATGTATGAAGTGCCGCTGTTTACCGGCTTTTCGCAGCAGCGCACCGTTGAAATGGCGAACATGCAAAAGGAGATGGCGGGCGTGGCGCTGAAGCTCAGTGAAGAACAGCTCATCTACAATGTGAAAACCCTGTATGTCAATACCCTTGCGCTTGGGCATCAACTGCGTGCCCAACAGGCCTACGTAAAAGCATTGAAAGCGCTTCTCGCGGATCTGCAACATGAGGTGAAGCTGGGGAAAAAGGCCCGCGTCGACATATTGAAGGCAGCGGCGGACCTTGAAAAAGCCCGCGCCCAGGAGAGCCGCATCAACAGCAGTCTTACCATTGTCAGCGCAACGCTGGAGGGGCTTTTGAACCTTTCCGTGCTGCCGGATCTTCAGGAGGTGCCGGAAGGTCCCAATCCTTCAAAAGCCTTTAATACCGATGTTGCCATCAAGAACTCCGGCCGCTACCAGTATGCGGTCATGGAAGTGGCCAAAAACGCGAAACAGGTGGAGAAAAGCAAATCCGCCTATTATCCCCAAGTGACCTTCAATGCCTTTTACGGGCAAAATTTCGGCCCCAATGACAGCAGCAACCGCTACAGCGGCGACTGGAACAGCCAGGAGATCTGGCAGACGGTGGTGACACTCACCTGGAATATCTTTGATTTTGGCGCAAGAGAATCGGCCGCTCAAAAAGCGCGCATTCAAAAGATGCAAAGCGAAAAGAAAAAGCAAACCACCGCCCTTGAGTTGAAAACCGCCCTGGTTGAAGCCAGAACCAAAATTCAAACCGCCATCAGGGAATACAAGAGCGCCGAAGCGGAAGAGCAAATGACCCGGGAAACGGAAACCATCGAAAGGGTTCGCTTTGATAACGGCGCCGTCAGCGTAAACGATCTCCTGTATGCAAAGGCCCGCCACCAGCAGGCCGCCGCTCGACTCATCAGCGCCCGGTATGCCTGCCTGAGTTCCCGGTTCTACCTGGACTATCTGTTGGAGAAAGGGAAACCATCATGAAAAAACTTCTCCTGGTTGTGCTGGCGGCGGCCCTTGTGGCCGGCGGTGTCATGCTGCTGAAAAAGCGGTTACGGGAAAAAAACAGCGCACTGGTTCCCGAAGCACCCGTTGTATGCGTAAGAATTGTTTCGTCAAAGGAAAGGGTTGTGCATCAGATCCGAGGGTTTCTGGCACAACTCGCCAGTGTGGATACGGCCCGCATGGCCGGAAAAACGAGCGGTTTGATCACCGATGTTCTCGTCACCGAAAACCAGAGGGTAAAAAAAGGGGACCTGCTGCTCCGGATCGACGACCGGGAGATCCGGTCCGCCGTCCGTTCCCTGAAAGAAATGCTCAAGGCCCAGAGGGCGGATCTCGCCTATACCCGGGATGTTCATTCCCGAAATCGGGCCATGTTTGATGTGGGGGGACTTGCTCGGGAAAAGCTGGAAGCCTCACAAGTGGCCTGTGATCAAAAACAGGCAGCGTTGGAAGAGACCCAGGCCCGCATTGCGGCCCAGGTGATTGCGCTCGATTATCGCAACATTCGTGCCCCCTTTGATGGTATGGTGGGGGAGGTCCTGCTTAAAAAGGGCAATCTGGCCACTCCCGGGCAGCCTCTTTTGACGATCCATGCTGCCCGACAAAAACTCACCTTTCGTTATGTACCCGGAAAGTTTCCCATTTTACCGGGACATCGGGTGCTTATGGGCGATAAAGAAATCGGCCGGGTCCTTAAAACATACGCCGATGCCGAAAATGCCCTTTATGTGGCGGAAGTGGCTCTGGATCAACCCATTTCCGCACCCAATGACAGTTTTGTGTCCATTGCCGTGGTGGTCTTTGCTCAAAGAGGATGCACGATCCCTTTAGACGCGTTAATTCACGAAAAAGAGGGCGAAAAAGTCATGGTTTACAAAGAGCGGCGATTCCATGGGTTTTCCGTCCAGGTCCTGGCGCGGGATAAGGATTGCGCCCTCATCGATCCCTGCCCCCCTTTTCCCGTAGCCGTGGGTTCGGAAGCCAAACTGAGCCTTCTTGAGAGCCGCGGCCGGGTGCGTGTCGCGGAGGAAACCGTTCGTGACTGAATCCTTTATGGAAAAGCTGCTGAAGCGACCCTACGTCATCACCGCCTGTTTGGCCCTGTTCATGTGCCTGGGAGTGGCGGGCTACCTCAATTCGGACCGCAACCTCTTTCCGGACTCCAATTATCCTGAAATCGCCGTGGTCATGGTGGAATCCGGCGCATCGGCCAAGTCCCTGGCCGCCAATGTGGCCGTTCCGGTGGAAAAGGAACTTTACACGCTGGACGGGATCAAGCGGGTCTATTCCAGTACCATCGATGAAGTATCGGTCATTCGAACGGAGTTTGAATACAGCAGGGACCTGAATATGGCCGCGGCGGATGTGGAAAACGCCATCAACAAAATCAAGGCCCTGCTCCCCCATGATCTTTCCGCTCCTCAGATCCACAAGATATCCGCGGCCACCCCGCCCGTTCTGGTGATCGGTATCAGCAGCCAAACCCTTCCCTTGGCCGATATTCGGCAGCTGGTCGAAAATGAATTGAAAAATGACCTGCTGCGCCTTTCGGGAGTTGCCAACGTGGATGTTTTCGGTGGTTACCAGAAGGAAGTGCAGATCATCATGGATAAAAAGAAACTGGACCAGTATGGACTTACCCTGGAAAGGGTCCTGGCGGTACTGAAGGAAAACGACCGGGACTATGCCATCGGGTTCATCAACAGTGAAAGGGACCGTTATCTGTTGAAATCAACAGGAAAAGAAGCCGCTGTTTCAGGCCTTGAAGCCTTGAGGCTGACCCCGAACGTGACCCTTGGGGATGTGAGCCGCATCTATTTCGGCCACTATGAAAACACCGCAGCCTATTATGGCAATGGAAAGCCGGCCATCGCCCTGGCGGTCCAGCGGGGACGGGACGCCGATGTGATCCGCACAGTGGCCCGGGTGGAAAAAGCTCTGGACAACATGCGGCAAAAATTCCCAAATTTGACCTTTGAGATCACGGACACACAAAAAAACCTCATTGTTCAAAGCACGGAAAACATGTTTGAGTCCCTTCGGGATGCCATCATCATGAGCACTCTGGTGGTGTTTTTCTTCCTGGCCAGTTTCAGACAGGTGCTGGTGGTGCTGTTGACCATCCCGATGGTTTACGGATCCACGATAGCGCTTATGTGGATAGCGGGTATCGAATTTAATGTGGTGACGCTAACCGGCATCATTCTGGCGCTGGGTCTTCTATTAGATGATGCGGTGGTGGTCATGGAGAATATCGAGCGGCACTACCGGGATAAACCGGGCGGTATTGCGCCCGCGGTTTTATCGGGTACAAAAGAAATCATGTTCGCGGATCTCTCCGGGACGCTCACCACCATGATAGCGCTTTGCCCCATTCTCTTTGTGGGGGGATATCCGCAGACCATTTTCCGGCCCCTGGCCGCGACCCTGCTTCTGGCCCTGTCCGCCTCCTATGTCATATCCATCACGGCGGTCCCGTTGCTGTCCCAAAAAATCCTGGCCATGAACCACCCGTTCATCCTTGGCGCGGAGTCGTTTTTTCGGCGCATCACCGACCGCATCAATCACGGTATCGAGCGGTTTTTCAGCAGCGCAGTCCTGCTTGCGCTGCGCTCAAGACCCGTTGCGGTGCTGTATTTCATCATACTGGCGGTGCTGTTTGTGTTGAGCCTGCGCATGGTTCTACCCCTTGTGGGGCAGGAACTTCTGCCGCCGATGGATACGGGGGGCATCAAGATGAATCTGGTAGTGGACCCCAACCTTCCCATGGAAGACAGCCGGAAAATAGTACGGGCGGCCGATGACATAGTGAACAAAACAGGCCGCCTGCTGTACCTTTCATCGGCCATCGGAAGTGAGCCCGGTGTGTTCAGCATCGGCAGCGGCGGCGGCATGGACCGCATCAGCATGACCGCCACTTATGTGGACCGCTATCACCGGAAAGAATCCCTGTGGGACATGGCACGAAAGCTTCGCCCCCTTCTGGGGGGATTGGAAAATGTGAAGCGTTGCGAAGTGATGGACTACGGTGCCACGGCGCTGTCGAGTATTCGCGCCAACATTGACGTGATGCTTTCGGGACCGGATCTGAAAAATCTGGAGATTGCCGGTGACCGTGTGGAAAAGGCGCTCTATGAAACCGCGGGGGTGGTTTCCGTCTCCAGGACCTGGTCCGCAGATAAGACCGTCTATGTTCTGGAAGTGGATCTGGAACGATCCGCGTTTTACCGCCTGACCCGATCAGATATTGCCGGTCAGCTTCAGGCGGTGCTGCGCGGCGCTAAGATCGCTTTTTTTCCGCTTCAAAACAGTGTTGATTTCGGGGTCCGCGTCTGGTTCGAGGCATCAAACCGCGATGGCCGGGCGGCGCTCCTGTCATCTCTTCTTGATTCACCTAAAGGGAAAATTCCGTTGGAGGCGGTAGCAAGCATCAAAGCGCTCAAGGAACCGGACATGATCACCCGTGAAGGCTTGAACTATACCTTGAATGTTTACGGGTTTCGGGAAAAGGCGGCCATCAGCCATATCATGGCACGTTTTGAGAAGGCTTTTGAAAATACCCTGCTCCCGCCTTCCGTCACCATGGCCCACACCGGTGACATGAAACAGTTTGCGTCTTCAGCGAAAAGAATGGCCGCGGCTGTTTTGTTTGCCGTACTGCTCACCTTTTTTACCCTGGTGGTGCTCTTCGACAGCGTCAAGGTGGCCGCCATGGTGCTGGCCTCCATCCCGTTGACCCTCATCGGCGCCGCCTGGGCGCTGCTTCTGCTGAACTATCATGCCTCCATGCCGGCCATGATGGGCTTTATCCTCCTTTCCGGCATCATCGTCAACAACGCCATTCTGTTAATCCATTTTGCTCAGGAGAAAATGGCAGCAGGGTTTACGGCAAAAGAGGCCATGCTGGAAAGCATCCGCATTCGTACCCGCCCGGTCCTGATGACGGCCTTTGCCGTGGCGGCCGGCATGCTTCCCGTGGCCCTGGGCTCCGCCATCGGGCTTGAACGGCTGGCCCCCCTCGGCGCCGTGGCCATCGGTGGGCTGCTGGTGGGCACTTTCCTCACGTTGCTTTTCATACCGCTAATTTTTATTATTACGTCGAAAGCGGAGATCCAAATCGCACAAAATCGGGAGACGGTGGATACTTTGAGGCCTTGATCTGACGCTTCTGAAAGTGTATTTTCATATGAACACCGCGAACAAGGAAAACTGTGGGCCCCGCCCCTTATTTGGGGGGAGTGGGTTCTCCCGTCCGCCGCGGTTTATGAGGTATTCCGATGACGCAAAAACCAGACGTTGAAGAACTTGAACAAAAGGTCAGAGCATTGGAAGAAGAATCCGCCAGAGGGGAGTCGGCTGACCGAAGAAGATACAGCGCACTGGTGGAAAGCAGCATGGATGCCATCTTGTTGACGACGCCGGATGGGCGGATTTTATTCTGCAACCAGGCCGCTCGTGACATGTTCCAGATGACCCAGCAGGAAATGGTGGAAGGGGGCAGGGCCGCAGTCGTGGATGAAAACGACCCCCGGTTGTCTGAAGCGTTGCAAAAAAGAGCGAAACTCGGGAAATACAGGGGCGAGCTGAGATACAGAAGGAAAGACGGAACATATTTTGATGGAGAGGTCTCCTCTGTCATCTTTGAAGACGCAGGAGGTCAAAAACGGACCAGCATGGTCATCAGGGACATCTCCGAGCGCAAGCGAAGAGAGGTGTTACTTCGGGAAAGCGAGGAGAAATACCGTCTGGTATTTGATAACGCGCCCCTCGGCATTTTCCATTTTGAAGCGGGCGGCGTGGTGACGGCCTGCAATCGCGAGCTGGCTGAAATAGTGGGGGCGCCGAGAAACAAGATCATCGGGTTCGACATGCTGAGCGGGCTTGTGGACAAAGGACAAAAAGCCGCCCTCAAAGCCGCTTTGTCCGGTGAATCGGGGATTTTCGAAGGTGACTACACTTCCGTAATTGGCGGAAAACAACTCAAAGTGCGGACCGTTTACACCCCCATAATTTCCGCCGACGGTGCCTGCCTGGGAGGTATCGGTATCACAGAGGACATTACCCGTCAGCACCTGCTCAGGCAGGAACTGCGGGATACCGTGACACTCCTGGAAAACGTCTACGCGAGCCTGGATGAGGCGGTTTATGTGGTTGATCCCGCAACACGCAAGATCATCTCCTGCAATGCAGCAGCAGAGAGAATGTCTGGGCATTCCAACGAAGAGATGGTGGGCCGCAATACGGAATTTCTGCACGTGAATCGAAAAACCTACCGCGAATTCGGGAAAAGGCTTTTTCCGGCCCTGGATACCGATGGGATTTTTTTCACCGAATTTCTTATGCGAAAGAAGAACGGAGCTGTTTTCCCCACGGAACATACGGTGAAAGAGATCCGGGATGATTCCGGTAAACGGATCCTCGTTGTCAGCGTCGTGCGCGATATCACGGAACAGAAGCGGGCAATGGAGGAATTAAAGGCCCATGAGAAGGAACTGCGAGCAAAGGCCGTCCGCCTTGAAGAACTGAATACCGCACTGAAAGTGTTGCTCGACCAGAGGGAACGGGATAAGAAGCGTCTCGAAGAAACCCTCTCGGAAAACATCAACAGGCTGGTCATCCCCCACCTCCGGAAAATCAGGAAAACGGGTCTTTCCGACCTCCAGGGGGAATGCATGGACATCCTGGAATCCAATCTTCTAAAAATCATCAGGCCCCACATGGAAACCGACTCCGCAAAACTCATGGCCCTCACTCCGTCGGAAACCCGGATCGCTCATCTCATCAAACAAGGTTACCGGATTAAGGAAATCGCCGCTTCACTGAATGTCTCACCGAGGACCATCGAATTTCACAGGGATGGGATTCGCAGAAAACTCGGGATTAAGCACCGTAAAATCAACTTGAAGACCTACCTGTCCCGCATTTCATAATACGTGGGTTTGAACCCGTATTTTACCCGATATCTCCACGTGTTGATTTTCCTTTCCGTTGGACTAAACTTGGATAGAGGTGAGAACGCATATTTTTTCTTCCTGTGGCACACCGCGCTTGATGTTGACTTCTCCCGCTCAACCGAAGGTACAAAGGTCAAAGCGGATCCGAGGGATTTGTTGACGGATAAAGAAAGCCCCCATATATCCCGCAATGTAGGAAACAATGCCTCCTTACCGGAACCGATTCTATGAATATGGAGGCTCATTCATCGTGAAACGGGAAAAAAACAATGTACTGCCCCTGTGGATGAAAGCAGGTCTTGCAGCAACCCTTCTGGTATTGGTAGTCGCCGGGGCATGGTTTTTCAAGGCCCAGCAGGCCCAGCATGAACGGCACGTGGAGGACCAGATGTGGTCCATCGCCAGGCTCAAGGCTGGACAGATCGCGGATTGGCGCGCCGAACGGCTGGCCGATGCCGCGGTTCTTGCGACCCGACAACATCTGATAGAGGACGTTAAACGCTTTTTGGCGGCCCCATCAGCGGATGTGGCGGAAGCGATCAAACGCCGGCTTCAGCCGCTCAAGGAACGATTCCATTTCGCCGACATCCTCCTCGTGGGGCCGGAACATCGGGTGCGGTGGTCCCTCAGCGGCCGCCTGGAGAACTGTCGGGGATATGCCTCAAGCCTGGCGGCCGCAACAGCCACTGGAGGGCCGGTCTGGACCAAATTTCACGCGGAATCCGAATACCCGTTCCCTCATTTCTCCGTGATCGTACCGCTTTTTGCGAGGGCAAAAGGCGATACGCCCATCGGCTTCGTGATCCTGATCAGTGATGCGACCCAGTTCCTCTATCCCCTGATTCGGTCGTGGCCCATACCGAGCGAGACAGGAGAAACCCTTCTAATCCGGCGGGAAGGCGATGACGTGCTGTTCCTCAACGAGCTTCGCCACCAGAAGGACACGGCATTGAAGCTCAAGATTCCCAGGAACCGGGTCGATCTCCCGGCGGCCATGGCCCTGGCCGGCCAAACCGGGATCGTGAGGGGAAAGGACTACCGGGGCGTGGACGTGGTCGCCGCCATTCTCCCCGTACCCGATTCCCTCTGGTATATGGTGGCCAAGGTGGATGCGGCGGAGGCTTTTGCGGAATGGCGGTTCAGTTCGCTTATAATTTCGGGGCTGATCCTGCTTCTCCTGGGTTTCCTGGTGACCACGGGGCTGGTGGTGCGTCAGCGAAACCTGAAGGCCCATTACCTGGCCCTTTATCATTCCGAAGCCGATCTCAGAAAGGCCATGGAACGGTATGGCGTTACCCTTCAAGCCATCGGCGATGGGGTCATCACGACGGATGCCATGGGTCGCGTGGAATTGGTCAACCCGGTGGCCGAAGGGCTGACCGGATGGACACAGGGGGAAGCCCGAGGGAAAGCGTTGAGAGAGGTGTTTCGGATCATCAATGAAGAAACGCGGAACCCGGTGGAAGACCCCGTGACCCGGGTCCTTCAGGAGGGGGCCGTGGTGGGGCTTGCGAATCATACGGTACTGATCGCCAGGGACGGGAAAGAAATCCCCATTGCAGACAGCGGGGCCCCCATCCGGGACGGGAAAGGCGAGATGACCGGCGTGGTCCTGGTCTTTCGTGACCAGAGCGAAGAACGGCTGGCCCGGCAATTGACCGAAACGCGCTTTTCCCTCATCGAGCATGCTGCAGGCCACACCCTGGACGAATTTCTGACCCGGGCCATAGATGTTGCCGGCGATTTTGTGGCAAGCCCCATCGGGTTTTATCACCTTGTAATGGAAGACCAGAAAACACTTTCCCTCCAGCAGTGGTCGACACAAACCCTGAAGAAATTCTGCAAGGTCAAAGGCAAGGGGATGCATTACGATATCGAACAAGCCGGGGTCTGGGTGGACTGTGTGCGTGAGCGAAAACCGGTCATTCATAACGATTATGCGTCTCTTCCCCACAGGAAAGGGCTGCCCGACGGACACGCCGAGGTAATCCGTGAACTGGTCGTGCCGGTCATGCGGGAGGGAAAGATCGTGGCCATCCTGGGCGTGGGCAACAAGCCGGCCGATTATACGGAAAAGGATGTGAACATCGTGTCTTATTTGGCCGATGTGACCTGGGAAATCGTTCGGCACAAACAGGCCGATGAGGATCTCTGTCGCGTGGCAACTGAGTGGCAAACCACCTTTAATGCGGCACGCGAAGCGATCTGGATCCTCGGTCCGGATCATCGCATCCTGAGGGCAAACAAACAGGCGGAGCAATTATTTGGGTGTACCCTCGGCGGATTGATCGGAAAACGGTGCTGGGAGATCGTGCATGGCACCGATGAACCGATTTCCGGGTGTCCGGTGATTCAGGCGAGGAAGAGTCTCCGTCGGGAAACCCTTGAACTGGCGATGGGGGATCGTTGGATACAGGTGACCGTGGATCCCATTCTCGATGATGTGGACGGTTTTGCCGGAGCCGTTCACATCATCGCCGACACCACCGAACGCAAGCGGGCCGAGCATGAGCGAGGAAAACTTCAGAACCAGCTCCTCCAGGCCCAGAAGATGGAGTCCGTTGGCAGGCTGGCCGGGGGCGTGGCCCACGACTTCAACAACATGTTGAGCGTGATTTTGGGGTGCACCCAACTGGCAATGGACAACCTGGAACCTACCGATCCCATATACGAAAACCTCCAGGAGGTCTTGAATGCGGGAAGCCGTTCCGTGGATATCGTGCGTCAGCTCTTGGCCTTTGCCCGGAAGCAGACCATCGATCCAAAGGTGTTGGACCTGAATGAAACCGTGGAGGGCATGCTCAAGATGCTCGGACGTCTCATCGGTGAAGACATCGATCTGGCCTGGGAGCCTGGTTCGGACCTGTGGCCGGTCCTGATGGACCCCTCGCAGCTCGATCAGATCCTGGCCAACCTTTGCATCAACGCTCGGGATGCCATCCCGGGAACGGGAAAGATCACCATCGGGACGGAAAATACGGTGCTGGATGAGGCCTATTGCAGGATCCACGCCGGATTCAAGCCCGGCCAATTCGTGGTCCTGGCGGTGAGCGATGACGGCTGCGGCATGGACAGGGAAACCCTGAACAAGGTGTTTGAGCCCTTTTTCACCACAAAGGAAATGGGCAAAGGAACGGGCCTGGGGCTTTCCACGGCGTACGGGATAGTTAAACAAAACGAGGGGTTCGTCAACGTGTACAGTAAACCGGACAAAGGGACCACTTTCCGGATCTACCTCACCCGCCACGAGGGAGAAGCCGAAAGCAAGACAAAAGCCGATGGGTCACTGGACACGAAAGCTCGCGGAGAGACCATTCTGCTGGTGGAGGACGATGCATCGGTGCTGCGATTGAGCACGCAGATTCTGGAGGGATTGGGGTATAGGGTGCTGTGGTCACAGAACCCGCTTCAAGCCCTGTACATACTCCGCCAGCACGGAGACCAGATCCACCTGTTGATTACCGATGTGGTCATGCCGGAAATGAGCGGCAAGGATCTGGCCGAAGCGGTTACGAAAATGCGGCCAGGCATCCGGACCCTGTTCATGTCGGGATACACCGCCAATACCGTAGTCCACCACGGGATACAGGAAAAAGGGGTGAACTTTATCGAAAAGCCCCTCACACCGCAGCGCCTGGCCCGGAAGGTGAGGGAGGTGCTGGAAACGCAAAACGCTGAAAGTTGAGAAGTTAGGCGTGATGAGTGACCCGTGAAAACGAGACACCCAAAACCAGACAACGGGACCCGGAAAAGGTAACGCCATGAATGACCAGGCGTATCTGGGCCTTTGCGCGGAATTTCCCAGCCTCAGTTCGCTGGCGGAAACGCCGGAGGCGGCATTGAAAGGTATCCGCAAAGTTGTTTTATTGAAAAGGACGTCATCGACGAAATTATCTTCAGGACAGACAAGCCAAGAGACCGACTCATCTTGGAATTGATGGCCCTGGGCGGAATGAGAATCGGCAAAGTGCTGAAACTCACTCCCGCTGATATTCAAGAACGAAAACCGACGCTCAGGAGCCCAAAAAGCGGTAAAAGGCGTGAGCATGTATTCATCTCTCAAAAAGGAGATGCCTACCTTATTATTTTTTTGATGTGGATTGGAGAACCGCTGTGGTGCGAACGTGATTGTACATCACTCTTTCTTCTCCAATTCAGATTTTCGCCGGGTCCTCTCCCATATGTTCTGGTCGCCCTTTTTTGCGATCTTCAGATAGATGGGAATCTTCCAGAGAATAAAGAAAGGGGCCGAAAAAAGGCATTTCCAAACATAAAGAGGTGCTTTCTTGAGAATTAATCCCGAAAAGACATAGAACGCGGTTCCCAACAGGCAATAGATGGAAAGTCTGAGCAGGGCCGGGTACATAAACGCCGACACTCCAAAAAAGAGAATCTGACCCATCACCAGAAGTGACAGGGGCGGGGTAAACAGCTCCATAAAACCATCCAGGCATTGCACCTTTTTCTTGTCCTTGAACCACATCTTGAGCAGCGGCAGGCCGTATTTCTTGAACACCTCAAAACGCCCTCCCTCCCAGCGCTTTCGCTGGGTTTCAGCCTGTTTCTTTTCCGTGGCCATCTCTCCATATACGATGCCGTCCGGGTTGTAATGTACCAGGATGCCATCGTGAAGCAGGATCATGGAAAATTCAATATCCTCCACAATGGAATAGGCGGGCCAGCCGTAAGTTTTCAGAATATCGGTTTTAAAGGCCATGCCGTTTCCCTTGAGCCCTGCCGTCCCCCCGATGCGGTTGCGGCCGGCGGGGCGAACATGGTGAAAAACATTCAGGGCAGCCGAAGACAATGCCGTGCGCCAGTTGTCCTCGGGATTGGAAACGCCGTAATAGCCCTGCATCACCTTCACCTCCGGCAAAGAAAGGCTCGATGATGTTTCAGAGAGAAAATCCGGGTGCATGAGGGTATCCGCATCCATGATGGCCACGGCATCATAGCTGCCATAAAGGTCAGCATGCGTCTTGAAAAACCAGTCCAGAGCCTGGCCTTTGCCTCGGTTTTCCGTATCCTGTCGCTCCACAACAATAGCGCCCGCGGAGCGAGCCCGCGCCGCGGTTTCATCATCACAGTTATCGGCAATCACCACAATGGCGTAGTCCTCCGGGGAATAATGGCACGTTTTCACATGCCCAATGGTGTTCCCAATTTCGAGAGCTTCGTTATGCGCGGGAATAATCAATACAATGCGAAGGGATTTGGAAGAAAGCGCCCTCTTTTTCTTGAAAAGATAGGCGGCGACGGTCAGAATGACCAGGTAAAGGGTAGTGATAATTACATACAGGAATATCAGGGCAAAGAGCAGATGAATGATAAACATTTTGGACCTCGATTCAGATTATGGGTTAAAAGGTTACTTGTGACGCCGGTTTTCGGGATTCCCCCAGAATGAAAGGGATATATCGATTGATCAAATCGGATACGGGCAGCAACACCAGGATGCTGATGACCGCGTAGGCCAGGGAGAGGGATGCGGACTCGAACTTCAATTGGGAAGGCATCTTCAATCCGTACACCAGAACAGCGGTAATAAATGGGAACACCAGCAGGTGCAAAGAGAATATGGTGAGGGTATTCCGGCCGATTTTGGAAAAAAACCGTGACGTCGGAAGCATGTAGGCGAACTCCATCCAGAAGCAGATGCCCGCCATGGCCGCCGCGTAAAAATAAAAATAATTGCCGTACACGCCCGCCACCAGGGCGACTTTCCGATTCAGAAGGCTGAAAGTCGCATAAATGACAAGGCTTAAGACCATAACGAGCCACCGCCAGGGGGTAGATTTGTTATTTCCAAGCACGTACCCCTTTGAAAGATACCCGGCCCCGTAGAAAACAACCGTGGTGAATGCAATATCCGTGTTCCATGGCAATCTGAAACCATCAGGCGGATTGTAGTAAACATCCAGATATCCCACGATGGAAAATCCCGCCAGCAGCAGCACCATCCAAAGCCTCGAAGGGACCTTGATCACAAAGTAGAAAAAAATCTCCGTAACAAACAGGCACAGAAAAAACCACAATACGGTATTGGTCACCAGCCAGTCGTTGATGCCGTTGCCGTAAAAAAAACCGATGAGCGGTCGAATGGGGCTGATATTCATCTCCGCCTGGCTCCCGAAGTGCCTGAACAGACAAAACCAGGCCACATAGCTGATGACGGAAAAAGAAAGATAGGGGATGAGGCGTTTTCGCCACCGTTTGGAAATGAACCCCCCCAAAGTTTCATCGCGAATGCTTTCCCTGGCAAAAAGCCCTGAAATCCAGAAGAAAATGGGCATATGAAAAGAAAAAATCAATTTTTCCACATGCGCGGGAAGACCGACAGTATGCCCCAGCACCACAAAAAAAATGGCGATCGCCCTTAAATTGTCGAGCCACTCGATTCGCTGCTTCATTTTTATGTCAGCAATAACTGAAAAATTCCGCCATTTCCTTGCAGTTTCGATCCAGGTCGTAGCGTTCGAGGACCTTCAGACGGCCCTGTTTGCCCAATTCCCGTCTGAGATCCGGGTCTGAAATCAGCTCTTGCAACCTGTCGGCCAGGCCTTCCACATCCGAAGGGGCCACCAGGATGCCATCCACCCCATCTTCAATCAGCTCCGGATGGCCGGTAATCCGGGTGGATACGGAAACAATCTCCTTGGCCATGGCCTCCATAAGGACCACCGGCACCCCTTCGGCAAAACTGGCCAGCACAAAAATATCGGCCCGGTCGTAATACCGATGAACCTCATCCTGCCCAACGGCGCCGGTAAATTCAACCCTATGGCTGATCCCCAGGTCCTGGGCCAGCGCTTCCAGGGAATCCCGGTCTTCTCCGCCACCCACATAGGTCAGGTGAAAGGGCAAGTTTCGCTGTTTCAGGAGACCGCACGCTTCCAGCAGAATATGCTGCCCCTTGGCCGGCACCAGCCGTCCCAGGCAGAGGAGTTCGGGAATCTCATTTTCCGGGTCCGGCCGGGGGGCAAAACGGGCCGGATCGATGCCACAGCGAACGATATGAAACCGGGACCACAGGTCATGGGGCGCCAGGCGCATGAGCTGACTTCGACAATAGTAGCTGATGCACCGAACGGCACTGGCCCGTTTCACCTTTTCCGCCAAAAGGATGGTGTCCACATTATAAAAGACATCCGGCCCATGGACGCTCAGGCTGTAAGACAGGGTGCCGTAGGTGGCGGCAATCATGGCGACGGTGGCGGCGGGATTGGCAAAATGCACATGCACATGGGTCATTTGATGATGGTGCATCCACCTGATCAGAACCCCGGCCTCTGCAAAATAGGCCATGGCTTTGAGGCTATTGCGAAAGCCCATTCGGGAAAACCTAAAGGTCTGGCGCAGCATGAAGAAATAGGGTTTCGGCCCATTAAAAAGCAGTGCCAGATGGGAAGCAACCACCTTCAACAGCGAAGAATCTTTAATATATAGGGTCTTTTCGGCATCCGCTTTTTCCTCGGCGGTCATTTTTTCCAGGTTCCCGGGCCTTCTGATGGAAGCGGTCATCACATGAAACCCCTGCTGTCTCAACGAGCGGATCTCCCTGAAAATAAAGGTGTGGGAAATGCCCGGATACTCGCTGGCCAGATAAACCATCCTTTTCATGATTCCCATACTTCCCTCCTTTGTGATCGTCACGGGGGTTCCCAGGCCGGATCGCTTGTTCCGCAGGGGTTTACCCGTCAGATGTCCGTAGAAAAATCGAGCCAGGCCCAAAAATTCAGGAATCACAACCAGGGAACAGTGCAGCGCATAGGTCTTTGCCTGATCCAGCGCTAACCCCTTGTCCTTCATGAAATAAGAAAGCCTGAAGATACGGGGAAAAAAGAGGAGCAACAATCCCGGCAACAGAAAAAAAACCGCCCACGGGCTGAAGAAAAACCCCACCAGCGCCAGAAGAGAAAACCCCAGAAAACCACCTCCCCGGATCAGAATACGAATGAGTTCGTGGAGCCAGAAGCCTTTGGTGGCGAAGCCAAACCGCGCCGTTACCGCGGCAAACCCATAGCCCGTGCGAAAACAGCGCTTCCAGTACTGGCTCACCCTCGTCATGGCCAGATCATGCCGGGTCATGAGCGCGTCCAACTGAATGATGGTCCAGCCCTTGAGCCGCACCCGCTGGCTCAACTCAGGGTCTTCCCCGCCCACCAGGACCTCATCGTAACCGTCCGTCTCCTCCAGAATGGACCGCCGGATCAGCACATCCCCGCCAAATGCCTCGCATTCTCCCTGGGGTGCATTCCATTCCAGGTTTCCAATCCAGTTGTAAACCGATGCGTAAGGGTTGATCTCCTCTCGGTTGCCCCGGACAGCCCCCACATCCGGGTTCATGGCGGAAACAGCCTTTTCGAGCCAGCCCGAATCCATAAGGGTGTCCGAATCCAAGAACTGGACCAGGGGGGCGCTTCCGGCCCGCCAGCCCGCATTCCGACCCAGACCCGGTGTCGGCCCCGTTTGTACAATATGGGCCGGATGAATCCGGATAACCGTCACGCCGGCATATCCTTCGGCAACGGCGACGCTGTTGTCCGTTGATCCGCCGTCCACATACCAGATGCGAATGTTGCCTTGTTGATAACGGCTTTCCTTAACGCTTTCGATACATTTTCCAAGGGTCTTCTCCGTATTGACCCCGATAATCACCACATCAATATCCATGGATTCACGCCACCTTCCGGTCTCGATCCTTTCTGATGATACGGGCGGGTATTCCCACCGCAACACTGTCGGGGGGCACATCCCGGATCACCACCGCATTGGCGCCGATGACCACGTTGTCGCCCACCGTAATGTCTCCCAGGATTTTCGCTCCCACCCCGATGTCCACATTGTTGCCGATATGAGGCGCCACCGGATGGGCCGTATGGCTCAACCCCACGGTAACGCCGTTCCGGATAATGCAGTTGTCGCCGAATTCGGCATACCCGCTCACCACGATGTCGCCGAAATGATCGATCCTGAAATTTTCACCAATCCGCACTTCACAGGGAAACTCGATCCCCGTAAGAATCTGGATCACCTTGTACATGAACTTATAGAGAAAGGAGCAGGGTTTTCTCAACCACGGATTTGCAATGGTATACCGCCACCGGCCGAACCGGTAAATGATCATGACCCAGAACCCCTGGCAGCCCCAGTCCCCCCCGTATGTTTTCAGATCCTCTCTTAAATTTGGAAAAATCCTCATGCCATGTCCTCACGCCACGCTTCACTTTTCAGTCACCTACCAGGGTATCTCCGGGGACACCCGCCCCAGCCGCGTGTCCCACAACGCCTGAACCCCCTGCCGGATAAAACCGAAGGATTCCTCCCGTTTCAGGGAACCATTTTTTTCACCGGGTCTCAGGCTCGCCAGATATCGTAACGCATGCCACCCGATTTCAACACCGGCATTGGTCATGAGTGAAAAAAACCCGAAATTTTTTCGAAAGTAGAGATATTCGCTCCGCATCCTGAACTTGAGCACCTGACTGCCGCCCTTGTCAAACTTCTGATCCTTTCGGGTCCTGGCACTGCCGCCCCCCACATGAACCACCTCGGCATCGGGAACAAAAAACACCTTCCAGCCATTTCGTTTGGCGCGAAGACAAAGATCCGTCTCCTCATAGTAGATAAAAAACCGCTCGTCAAAAAGACCGATCTGGGTCAGCATGCGACGACGGTAGATGGTGAAGGTCCCCGGCACCCAATCCACCTCCTGGACGCTGTTGTGGTCAAAATATTTAAAATCCCCACGGCCGAAAATCTTTGAAGAGCGGTATCTATCGCTAAGGCCGCTCAACGTGAAGAATTTGTACAAACTGTTGGGAAATCGTCGTGCGGATGGGTCCAGATCACCCTCCAGGTTCACCAGCCGACCGCCGCAAAGTCCACATTCCGGATGATCTTCCATGAAGGCCACTCCATTTTCCATGGCCCCCGGTTTAACGTAAGCATCGGGATTCAGCAGGACGATATATTGACCGGTCGCCAGTTCGTAGGCCTGGTTGTTGGCCGCGGCAAACCCAAGATTGGTTTTATTTTCGATCAGGTGGACCTGCGTGAAGGATTCCCGAACCATAGCCGCGGAATCATCTTTTGAGTCGTTATCCACCACAAAAACCTCCAGCTCATGGCAGCCTGGATATTGAAACAGGGATTCCAGGCATTTTTTGAGCATGGCATTTGTATTGAAGCTGACGACAATCACTGAAATTTTCATGATCATTTTCTCCAGTATGCCTATTTTTAAGCTTATGGCACGCGAGTTAATTGCTCGGCCTTGAAACATCATACAAAACCGCACCACTGACAAAGGTCCTCAACAAAGGATCGATCTGTCTCAGATAATAATTAAACCTGGCGATCCCTTTTCTGGGAAGATATACAATATCATTGTCCTGAAGGACGTAGTTCTGGGAGAAATCACCCCGGGCCAGAATGGTTTCCAAATTGACGGTTTTAACCCCTTCGAGATCCTTCACCTTCCGGATCAGGCGAATCTCTTCGATATTGGCATTTTCCGTGGGTCCCCCGGCCAGATTAATCGCATCCAGAATTGTCAGTGCCGTGGTCTGAATGGGGATGGAACCCGGCGTATTGATTTCGCCCATCACAAAGACGGCGGCATCCATGGAATCCGGAATATAAACGATATCGTTATTGGCCAGACGCACATTTAGCCGCATATCCGCCTTCTGCAAAAGCCTCAGCAGATCTACCCAGATAATCTGATCCCGGCCCCGAACAATATAGCATTTTGACAGAAATACGCTTTTATCCTCCGTGGGAAGGCCGCCGGCCATGGAAAGGGCCTCAAGCAGGCTGACGGTCCCATCAAAATGGATGATGCCCGGATGATCCACCCGGCCCAGAACAAAGACCTTGTTGTTTTTATATTCGGTGATGCCGACTGTCACCAAAGGATCTTCATAATATTTTGCATACAACTTCTTGATGGCTTGTGCCGCATCCTCCCGGCTCATGCCGCCGATCTTGAATACGCCGACCATGGGCAGGGTAATAAGCCCGTGGGGCCCCACCACATGTTCCCCCGCCAAATCAGGACGGTTCCAGACGGCAATCTTCAACACATCCCCGGGACCAATGAGATACACCTTGTCCAGGTTGGCATCGTAAATTTTCAGAAGTTCAGGCGTTACATAAGGGATACTGGACTCGAATTCAACGGTCTTGAACGGCGTATCGTCCTTAATCTCAACGGGCGCGGGATAACAGCCGCAGAGGACGGAAAACATCACGCACAGGAGGAGCGTGAACAGTGAAGCGTGAAGCGTGAAGCGTGAGGAGGACGGACGACAGACCTCTGACCTCTGACCTCTGACCTCTGTCATCTGCCCCACTGCCCCCTGCCCCCTCTATTTCTCATAGTGCTCACGGATCCACTCCTGATACGCCCCACTCCTGACACGATCGATCCATAAGGGGTTATCCAGATACCATGCAAGGGTTTTCGCGATTCCCGTTTGAAAAGACTCCTCCGGAGCCCATCCCAGTTCCTTTTGCAACTTTCCGGAATCGATGGCATATCGGCGATCATGACCTGGGCGGTCCTTTACATAAGTAATCAACGTTCGCCGTGAGGGCATTCCTTCCATGGCGGGAAGATCATCGATCAAATCACAGATGGTCTCCACAATCCGAATGTTTTCCATTTCGGTGTTGCCGCCGATATTGTAGGTCTCCCCTCTTTTTCCACTTTTCATGATGGTCCAGACTGCCGTGCAATGGTCCCGCACGTAAAGCCAATCCCTCACATTCAGGCCATCTCCGTAGATGGGAAGGGCCTTATTCTCCATGGCGTTGAGGATGACGAGGGGGATCAGTTTTTCGGGAAACTGATAGGGGCCGTAGTTATTGGAACAATTGCTGATGGTAACGGGAAGGCCATAGGTTTCGTGGTAGGCCCGCACCAGATGATCGGAAGAAGCCTTGGAAGCGGAGTACGGACTGTTGGGCTGGTATGGGGTGGTTTCCGTAAACAACCCTTCTTTCCCCAGGCTCCCAAACACCTCGTCGGTGCTGATGTGGTGGAAGAGTTCAACTTGATCCGCATGGTTCCGGGCCGCTTCCAGCAAATTGAAGGTTCCCACGATATTGGTCTGAATAAAGGCGCCGGGCCCCACAATGGATCGGTCCACATGGGATTCGGCGGCAAAATGGCAAATCGAGTCCGGATGGTACATATCGAACAGGTCGTTCATTTGTTCCCGGTCGCATATATCCGCTTTCACAAAGACATAGCGATCTTTGTATTTTTCCGCCATATCCATCAGACTCTCGGGATTTCCCGCATAGGTCAGGGCATCCACATTAATGACGCGTCCCTTGAAGTCGCTTTCGTTCAGGAGATATCGAATAAAATTGGTCCCTATAAAACCGCACCCGCCGGTTACCAGCATGTTTTCCATTATTTCACCTCATCCATCAAATGGTCTTTGAACAGGGTAACAAATTGCATCAGGTCCGCCCGCCAGTCCCGCATGATATGGAGGCCTGCTTCCTTCAACCGCTGATTTTCCAGAATTGAGTTGGCGGGCCTGACCGCGGGGGTGGGATATTCGGCGGTGGTGCAGGGAACAAAAGCGTTGGGAATGCCCATTTCATGAAGGAACGCTGTCGCCAGTTCATACCAGGTGCAATAGCCATTTGATGTGGCATGAAAAATGCCACTTATATCCGCATCCATTACTTTTTCAATCTGCTCCGCCAGGCGATAGGACCAGGTGGGAGAACCGAACTGATCATTGACCACTTTGATCGCTCTTTGGGGATCTTGAAGCGCCAGCCTTAACATGGTTTTAAGGAAATTTTGCCCTTGTGCCCCATACAGCCAGGCTGTACGCAGAATCGTGTAACGATCCGTTTCCCCGATAACCGCCTCTTCCGCCGCCAGCTTTGTAAGACCATAGTAGGAAACGGGATGGGCATCATCCGTTTCCGTATAATATTGTGGAACCTGCTTTTTCCCATCAAACACGTAGTCCGTTGAAATATGGATCAACCGCGCCCCCCGGTTCCCGGCTGCCGCCGCCAGATTTCTGGGCCCTTCCACATTGACCCGCCAGGCCAGTTCCTTTTTTGTTTCGCAGTCATCCACCTTGGTAAATGCCGCGCAATTTAGGATCACATCCGGCTGCAAATCTTGAACAAACGCATTTACCGCCGTACCGTCCCCAATATCAAGGGCTTTTGAACCTACAGGGACCACTTGGTGGTTTTTCCCGAGAACCGTTGTGCAATCCCGTCCCAGCTGCCCGGTGCCGCCCGAAATCAGAATTTTCATTTACTCTCCCCTACAGCTGATGCTCTGTTGTCAAAAATCTCGAAAAATTCCCCCAGCCGCGTGAGACTCAAAACACTCTTCACCTGGTGTTGAATCGCACATATTTTCATGACGCCGCCCTGAGCATCAACCACTCGATAGGAGGCCAGAAGGATGCCCACTCCCGCGCTGTCAATAAACACCACGCCGCTCATATCGAGTATGATGTTGAGCCGATTGCGTTTCACCAGTTCTTTTACACAGGTCAGTACGCGTTTCGCCGAACCCGCATCCAATCGTCCGTTTAGCGTTATCACACTGAGGTCATTAACATTTTCTTCCGCTATTTCCATTCCGGTTTTCTCCCATCGGCTCCTGGTTTGTAAAACAAGGGTCCCGATTATCGACCCGTAGCGTTTCAGGACGAATGCAGCATGGATCTGAGGCCGATATCCAGGGGCAGTTTGATGTCGCATGATGAAATAATTTCTCCGTTGTCGGCTTGAACAACCCTCGTTGAAATATATACATTCGTCATGGCCTGGGCGTAAGTGCCCACCACCACCGCCTGAGCATCATGGGCATCTGAAATCTCCTTGACGGCACGGCTCAGCAGGAATTCGCCACCCTTCTCCTTGACATAGACGGCATTTCGAAGCTTTATCTCAATGACCTTATACCCCTTTTGCCCCAGGCGGGAACAAATGTACTCCGCCATCATTCGACCGAAATTGGATGACCGCTGCATATACCGGACATCCACAAAAGAGGCCACCAGGATGGTTTTATCACGGGCCAGCGGCGCCCTCAGATTGAGGATCAGGCTATCGGCCAGGTCGTAACTCACCCTCACCAGGTTGGGTTCCCCTTCGGAGATGGCCTCCGTTTCAGCCGACCCCCCCCTTGAATACGGGTTTCGACGACGTACAGGCGCCGACGGCAAGCAGCATCACAACCCCCCAAAAGAGCAATCCTTTTCCCATTATGGTCCTCCTCATCCACCAGGTTATTCAATCGCCGCATCTTGAAGGCATTTTTTGTTCTCAAAACCAGGCCCCACAACACAGAATTTTCTGATCCGCGGTCCGGTTGCAGCCGATCCATCCGCCCCCATTTCAGATGGGGAAGGCTTACCCTTCACGCATCCCGCCAGAAAAATAATGACCAACAGAACCCACAACCCTCTTTGCATTATCCACTCCTTGACAACGCCCGCCTTCGGCGCATGTTCCGTCAATTTAGAGAGAGTTCGAAACAACGGTCTTCCAGATCATGCACAAATTTGAACACACCCGCTTCCACATCCCAGGTCATCACTTCCCTGTTTTCATCCATGCATTCTCTGAGCGCCTCATCCAGCGCGGCGCAACACCGGGTGGTATAGTCCGGTTCCACACACATGCCGATGCTGACGATTTCACGGAACAATGGCTTTGCATATTCGGATATCAGCCAGCATCCCCCCTTGCATGCCATTGGGTCGGTGATGCCTTCATCCTTGGAATTTTCGCAATAGGACTGACAATTCCAAACAATCTCCCTGACATCGACGCATTCTTTCCCCTTGTAGGCACTGGTGCAGGAATAGACCATGCAACAGACCAGAATCAACAGGAAAATGTCATAATGCCTTGTTACCGTATCATTTTTTTTCGGCAACATCCATTATTTCCTCCATGCCTGATGTTGTCCAAGCCGGCTCCAATTCCCGGTTGGGGAGCCTTATGATCACTCTGGCGCCTTTCCCGGGCAAGCTGTCAATGCGTATATTCCCCCCATGCTCACCGATAATCCGCCGCACATGGCATAGACCCATGCCGACCCCGACGGCCTTGGACGTAAAAAATGGATCAAAAACATAGGGCATATCTTTTTCCGAAATGCCGATGCCGTCATCTATGATCTCCACCAGCAACCCGTTTTGGTCCGCCATCACAAAAATTTTGACGACGCATCCTTCGCTTTTTGAAAACTCCAGAGCATTTGACAACACCTCATAAATCGCTCTTGAAAAAAGCGCCGGATCAACCTCAAACTCAGACACCGTAAGCTGTAGAGACACCGTGACCGTTTTTGAAAGTTCGGCGGCTTTCTCCCGAAACCGCACCATCTCTTTTTCAAAAATTTCTGCAAGAAAAACCCTTACGGGCGCTGCCGTTTGAATCCGAGTGTAATCGCTTACCACCTTTACAATCTCTTCAAGCCGCCCGGCATCACTCACAATGTTTTCCAAGTAGGCGGTTATCGTGACATTTTCATTCATTTTTTTGAGGATTCGCATGGCAAATCCCCCGATGGACATCACGGGATTACGGATCTGGTGGGCAATGGCCAGGGCCAGCCGCGTCAATCCTTCAGCCCGCTCCCGCTCCAAACGGTGTTTTTCCCTCAAGACCTTTTTTTCACGGTTGTGGAGCCGTGTCAACTCACTTACGTCATGAAGGATCAGGACAATGCCCGCGATCGCGTCATCTTCCCTCAAAAAAGACCCCCTGATGGACAATTGAAGGGTCTCACCCCCCGGTTGTACATAGGAGACCCTGCGATGGAGATTCACCTTTTTTTCCCGTATCACATCCACGATAACCTGGTT
The DNA here is from genome assembly GCA_963664475.2 of Desulfatiglandales bacterium. GTDB lineage: Bacteria > Desulfobacterota > DSM-4660 > Desulfatiglandales > Desulfatiglandaceae > NaphS2. The sequence continues at coordinate 418,538 of CAXXXE010000007.1, read as the reverse complement.
AAAGGCCAGATTTCTTAGATCCTCCAGGAACAGGTCACCCCACCCCTTTCCTTCGAACATACGGCAAGGGTATCCCAAAATCACCGAAGCCGCCTGATTGCTGGTGACGATCTCTCCATCGGGGTTAATCACCAGAAGACCGACCGGAATACTTTCCAGAATATTTTGAAGGATGATCGATTTAATGTTGAACCTCCTAATAATCCTTGGGCCGCTCCTTCACCTGGGATGGGGTCATAAAGACCTTTTCAAGGGATAAAACCGCCATCGCCATATATTGCCCTTCCACCACACAGGAGATACTCGAAATGGATGTACAGATGGCAAGAGAACTGATTCCCTCAGCGGCCAATGAAGCGAACATGGCGCCATGAACAAAGGGCTTCTCCCTTAAATGGGGGGCAAAAACCGTAATGACCGCCACATCCGGCGCATAGGAAACGGCCTTGGCATTGGTGGCGGGTTTTATTTCTTCCAGGGCCATAAGCGCCTGATCGAGATCTTTTTGGTCGATCACCATCGCAAAATTGCCGCAGTCATCCAGGTCAAAGCTTTCCACCAGCAATTCTATATTGATATGATGCTTTCCCATGGCGCCCAGAACAGCGCCGGCCACGCCCACATGATCGGGCACGGACATGATTTTGACCAGGGCCCGCCCGTCGCTTTGCATAATGCCGCCGATTTTCACCTTTTCCATTGCATGCCGTCTCCCCCCGGGCGCGTCATTCCCAGGTTCGTCTGTCGTCAATTTTCTTGTGGAAATCGGGAATAGTTCCCAGGGGCACAATCCGAACGAACCCTCTGACGGTCAGGAGATCCTTGATATCCCGCTCCATGCGTGCGCCAAACACGGAGGTTTCAGCCATATCTTCTTTCAACTCCACCACAAAGGTCATCACATCCTTCAATCCTTTCCGTGTGATCACTACCTGGTACTTGAACACTTCGGGAAACCGGTGTATGACCTCATCCGTCTGCCAGGGATGAATAAAGGTTCCTCTCACCTTGGCGGCCTGATCGGTCCGGCCCAATATCTTCTTTAACATGGGACCGGTTCGCCCGCAGGGGCACGCTTGATGGGTCAATATTGAAAGATCCCCCGTAGCCATGCGAATCATGGGATAGGTTTCATTGAAATTCGTGGCAACAATTTCTCCTGCCGCTCCTTCTTTCACCCTTTTTCCCGTTTGAGGATCCACCACCTCCACCACCATGTTGTCCGGAATATGAAGCCCCGTCATATGCCCGCATTCATATCCGATACATCCCAGAAGAACCGTGCCGTAGGCCTCCCGGATGGTCATGCCAAACTGATCCGCCAGCCGCAGCCGCATGGATTCAGGGAGCATTTCAGCGCCCACAAGGGCCTTTTTTAACGCCATATCCTTCTTGACATCGACCCCCATCCCCTCGGCACGCTGAAGAATGGTCATCAAAAAACTGGGGGTTCCCACAAATCCGTTGATCTTTAATTTCCGCATGATCCGAACCTGCATCATGGTGTTGCCGACGCCTGTGGGAACAACCGTTCCGCCGATCATTTTCACGGAGTCATCCAACATGAACGCAAAGGGCCAGAGATGATAATTGAAGGTATTGAGAATCCGGTCCCCGGCACAAAACCCGGCGCCGCAAAGCGCTTCGGCCCATGAGGTGTCCTCGTATTGCCGTTCGCCCGGTTGCAGAATAAATCCGGGATTCACATATATCCTTTGAAGGGCTTGGGGATTGACGGTATTGAACCCGCCGAATGGCGGGGTTTCCCGCTGACGGGCCGCCAGATCCGCCATCCTCAGAATGGGAAGGGTTTCCAGTTCATCGAGCCCACGAATGTTCGAAACGTCAATGCCCGCCGCATCAAATATTTCACGATAAGCCTTCGATTGTCCATGGGCATGGGCAATCGTTGCCGCAAACCGCCGGCTCAAATGTTCACGACGCGTTTCCCAATTCATTGTTTCGTGCGCCCTGTTCAAGAAAAGGTTCTCTGCCGGCAGATTCTCCATCTTCAATCTCCTGGTCGTTAAGGCATCATACCAATTTTGCTTACTTCCTCGCAGTTTTATACAAGCATGGCCAAATGTCAAACCAAAGTCGTCTGGTAACCGCAATTGACTCTAAAAAGGAAAAAGGGTAATAATCGACTTCCGATAAAATCAAAAGTTTGAGATGCTGCCGGTGAACCTCACCCGGAAAGAGTGGATGGAGGCAAGGTTTGAGGATCCGCATTTCCATCTTCAGCAAATTGCTGATGTTTATTATCCCCATGGTATGTTTGCCCGTTGCGGTGGTAGGCTATTCCTCTATTCAGGCTTCAGTGGAGAGGGTCAACCGCCTGGTTCGCCAGGAACAAATGGTCCAGGTGGAAGCGGCCGCCAGCAAAATCGACGATATCTTCTATCATTGTCGGGTTGATCTGACCACCATTTCGAGGTCCCCGATTTTAGCCGAGTATCATCTCGCCAGGTTGTTTCGTCTGGAGGCCGAAGCCGAATTCAATCGGGATAACCTGCGCAAATTGTTTGAGGATATTCTCGCCCGAACCCCCTTCTATTACGGGATACGGGTGTTGAATGAGCATGAAGAGGAATTGATCAGCGTGGGGGGCGCAGGCGATGTTAATCTTCTGGATAATCAAAGCCGAAAACTTTTTTTCGGGAAAAACCCATCCATGAGACCCGTAGGCGTCCATTTTTCAGGTCTGGTCCATTGTCGGGAACAGGAGGCCTATATCGTTCATTGCAGCAAAGCATTTTTTACGGGTTGGCAGGAGTTTGCGGGCGTTATCGTGATTGATGTTGATTTTGGAAAAATAGCGCATTTTATAGATTCCATACGCATTGGCGAAGAAGGGTATTCATTCTTGACGGACAATGAGGGCAAAACCCTGGCCCATCCCTTTTATGGGCCATATGAGTATGATGCCGGGCACAGTTCGGAGCAAAGCCTGGTCCGTCTGGCCAAAGACATGGCGGCGGGGGCCACGGGATGGCAGGAATACACTTTCCAGGCCCGAAAGAAGGTGGCGGCTTTTGCCCCCATTCCCACCATGAACTGGTCCATGGCCGTCACCATCCCCATCGAGGAATTCGGCAAGGAAGCCCAGGCTATCAGAACCAAGGTCATTCAGCTGGTTGTGGCGACAATCCTGGTAACACTTTTGGGCGCATTCGTCCTATCATACCATCTCCTGAGGCCTGTACGCCGACTGGTGACGGCCACAAACCACCTGGCAGCCGGCGACATGAGCCAGACGATTCCGGTAAAGTCCAGCGACGAATTAGGGGATCTGACCCGGTCTTTCAACCGAATGGTCAATAATCTTTCCCGCATCCAGAAAGAACTGGTCCGCTCGGAAAAACTCATTTCACTGGGACGGCTTTCAGCCGGCGTTGCCCATGAGATCCGAAATCCGTTGAATGCCATGAAGGGCGCCATGGTTCATTTGGGACAAAAATATGGACATGAACCACTGGTAAGACAGTATACGCAGTTGGTGGCGGAGGAAATCGATCGGCTGGACCGGGTGGTATCGGAATTTTTGTATTTTTCCAAACAGGCGCCCCCCAGATTTGAGACGGTTGAGATCAATAAAATTATTCTGGGGACGGAGGAACTATTGGCCGGGGAGGCGCAAAAGAAAGGCATCAGATTTCAAAATCGGCTGGAATCCTCCCTCCCATTGGTGGAACTGGATACCCATCAGATGGAACAGGTTCTCCTCAATCTTTTCATCAATGCCATGGATGCACTGAAGGCGGGGGGCGAAATTGAAGTGGGCGCCCTCGTTCTTGACATGACCGGTGGAAAAAAGTTGCTGCTCGTGGTGAAAGACAACGGCGGCGGCATCACCGATGAGAACCTGCCCAACGTGTTTGACCCTTTTTTCACCACAAAGGAGGACGGCACGGGGCTGGGGTTGCCCCTCAGCCTTGGCATTGTCGAAGCCCATGGGGGCACTATTCAGATCGACAGCAAGGCGGGCAGGGGGACCCAGGTCACCATTTTTCTGCCATTGGCCGGAAGCGGGAGGGCATAAGAAGTGATTGCATCGGAAAGGACCATCCTTGTGGTGGACGACAGAATCAATACCCTTAAGGTGTTGATGCTGTTTCTGGCCGATAAGGGCTACCGGGTTTTAAAAGCATCCAGCGGCGAGGAAGCACTGAAAATTTTCAGGCAAAACACAGACATCGACGTGGTGCTGGCCGACATGAACATGCCGGGCATGACCGGATTGGATCTTTACCGGTCCATGGTTCACATGGGTCCTACCCCTCCCTTTATTATCATGACCGCCTATGCCACAGTGGAAACGGCGATTATGGCCCTCAAGGAAGGGGTAACGGATTATCTCATCAAACCTCTCAATTATGAGGAACTTCCCATTGTATTGTCCAATGCCTGCCGCCAGGCGGAAATAAGTCTCAAATTGGCGACCTTACAACGCCAGGTTAGAAAGGAGAGCAGCTTTCACGGCATTCTGGGGGCCAGTTCCGCCATGCGGGATATTTTTGAGATGGTGCATACGGTAGGTCCAACAGATGCGTCCGTGCTGATTACGGGAGAGACCGGTACAGGAAAAGAGCTTCTGGCCAGGGCCCTTCACAATGAATCCCGAAGACGGGAAAAAGCCATCGTCTGCATCAATTGCGCGGTGCTAACGGAAAGTCTTCTGGAGGCGGAATTGTTCGGTCATGCAAAGGGGGCCTTCACGGGGGCCTTGGCAGACAGAAAAGGGAGACTTGAATCGGCGCACAAGGGGACCTTATTTCTGGATGAGATCGGCCATATGACCTTGAACCTCCAGTCCAAGTTTCTGAGATTTCTACAGGACGGCACTTTTGAGGCCGTGGGGGATCACAGAGAAAAAAAGGTCGACGTACGACTGGTGGCCGCCACCAATGCGAACCTCGAGGAACAAATTGCCGACGGCCGGTTCATGAGCGATTTACTGTACCGCATCGAAGTCATTCCCATCCACCTCCCCCCTCTCAGGGAGCGAACGGAAGATATTCCCCTTCTGGTGGAGCATTTTGTCAATCGATACGCCAGACGCTATCTGAGAGCCATGGATGGGGTATCCCCCGAAGCCATGCGGGCATTGATGGATTACCATTGGCCGGGCAATATCAGGGAGCTGAAAAACGCTCTCGCCAGATCCGTTATTCTGTCCAAAAAACCGTATTTGGCTCTGGAAGATCTTCCCCGGAAAATTGCATACCGGGCGGTTCCCACAGCGGGACCTTTAGGGTCGGAAATTCCGGAAGACCCTTCCGCCAAAGGTCCAACCCTCAGGGATATGGAAACCCATCTGATCATCAGTACCCTGAAACGATGCCATGCCAACAAAACCCTGGCCGCCAAAGTACTCGGCATCTCACGGAAAGGGCTTTACGAAAAAATGGAACGGTTGGGAATAAGGGACATCCTGGTTTCCGGTCGGGAGATACCCGAATGAGTAAAGGGCCTTGGACCATGACCTTTTTGATGGCGGTGCTCTATTTGGCCTCGCCCGTGACAGCCATTGAAAATCCGGAAATTATCCTGGGTGCGCCCACATCTTTGCAAACACTCGAAGGGTCGGAGAGTTTGAAATCGGTCCAAATGGCCGTGGCTGAAATCAATGGCGCGGGAGGCATACCCCTAAATGGAAAATCTTACAAGTTCAGGGTGGCGCCTTTTGACTTAAATGAGGTCGGACCGGAAGCCTCTTCTCCCGCCGAAGTTGTGACAAAACTTCGAACATTTATCAGAGAGAAAAGCCCCCATGCCCTGGTCATCGGGCCATTTCGTTCGGAAGTGCTTCTGGCTTCCATGGACCTTCTGGCTGAAAAAAAACTTCCCACCCTGGAATGTATCGCCATGTCTCCGGCCGTGGATGCGAAAATTCTGACCAATGCCAAATATAAGTATATTTTTCGCGTGGGGCTCAGCACCAAATACCTTGTCGCGTATCTCATCAAAACCATGAAACTGATGCAACAGGAATTCGGTTTTGAGAAAGTATTCATCTTGAATCAGGATGTGGCATGGGCCCGTTCCACAGCTTATCTGATGTTGAAACTGTATCTGGATCGATCCGGATGGAAAGTCCTGGGGCAGGAAAATCTTTCCGCTGAAACCACGGATTTCCATCCATCACTAAGCCGAGCAAAAGCAACCGGGGCGCAAGTGATTCTGTCTGTTTTCGACATGCCCACCAGCAAAAATCTGGTTCAGGCATGGCATAAAATGAAACCACCGGCCATGTTATGCGGTTTCATTTCACCGGCTACCGGACCCCATGCCTGGGCCTCTTTCCAGGGAGGGGTGGAGGGCGTCATCAACGTCATATTTGAACTGGGGAACCTGCCGTCACTCAAACATCATCCGGCACAAGTTTTTTACGAAGCCTATCAAGACAGATACGGACGTCCTATTGAGGCGGGCCACGGGCCGGCGCCGGCCTACGAATCCGTCTACATCCTGGCCCAGGCTTTTGAACGGGCCGGAACCCTGGACCCGGATCGGGTGGCGGAGGCACTGGCGGCCACGGATCGAAAAGGGGTTATGGGACGCGTTATTTTCCACCGGGGTCACCAGGCCATTTTCGGCCGTAATCCCGAACAAGACGTCCTGGCCTGCGTGGTTCAGTGGCAGCCGCCCGGAAAACGCGTCATTGTATACCCCCACACCATCGCCGAGGGAGATATCACGCTCCCCGCCTTTATGGAATCCGTTGGGAAATCCCAATGAGCCGGTAGCTGTTACCTTTTCTTACGCACCCCCTCAGCACGTCACCTTTGGTAACGCTTGACCGAACAAATTACTTAACCATTTGTTTATAAAATATATTTCATCTCCCTTCCTCATTCTGGAGCCACCTCTTTCAAACCGACTGTAACGAATTCTTACAATTGCTTCCAGTTTTATCCATGTAAGGTTTCAACCGAAATACCGCTTTATATAAGCATGTTAGCTTCGATATTCCCTTGTGGCACGGACTTTGCTGATGCATGTCTGGTGATGAACCTATTATCCTTTCAGGATAGCTCAAAAGGCTGATCAGAAAAAAAGCGCTGAGCATCCTGTTTATATATAAGACCCAATAAGAGAGGAATACCCTAAATGAATACAATATGCACACTCAGAAATATGTTGACCCGAAATTTGGAATACCATCCGGATAAGCCGGCCCTGATCGAAGGAGACCGGCAGTATACCTTCAGAGAATTCTCGGAAAGAACCAACAAAATGGGCAATGCCCTGCTGGCCATGGGACTGAACAAAGGGGATCGGGTGGCCATCCTAAGCCAAAACAGCATGGAAAACGCGGAATCCTATTTCAGCATTCCGAATGCCGGTTTGGTTCTGGTGATGTTGAATTTCAGATTGGCCCCCATGGAAATTCAAACGATTCTCTCCGATTCCCAAGCCTCCGTACTCATGGTGAGGGAAAGTTATCTCTCCCATATCGAGAAAATAAAAGACGAACTTTCTTTTGTTAAACACTTTATATTCATTGGTGATCCATCGAAAACACCGGAAGGCTGGCATCATTATGAAACCCTGATTCAACAGTCTTCTCCCCGTGTGCCGAATATTGATGTCACGGAAAACGACCTGGCTGCCCTCATGTACACCAGCGGCACGACCGGTGCGCCAAAAGGGTGCATGGCCATTCACCGCAATTACTACCATGCCGGCAGGAGCTTGACCCTTGAGCTGAAAATGGATTCGGATGACTTCGGCATCATCCCTTCGCCCCTGTTTCATGCCACGGGGGAAGTCGTGTTGATGACCTGTATGTACAGCGGAACCACGGCCGTCATCATGCCCCAATGGGATGTGGAAGAGTTTATGCGTCTTGTGGAAAAACACAAAGTGACCATGGGAATGCTGGCAACCCCCATGTTGCTGTTTCTCATTGATTATCCCCATGTTGACAAATATGATCTGACCAGTTTGAAAAAAATGTTTTTTGCGGGGGCGCCGGTGACCCCCGTGATCTTCCAGAAAGCCATCGAGCGATTCGGCAATGTTTTCCTGCACCTTTTCGGAACCACCGAAACTGTGGGTCAAACGACCATTCTAAAAACCGAGGATGTTGCCAAGGCCCTTGAATCGGGCAACACGGAAATCCTGGGTTCATGCGGCAGATCCTTCGTTGACATGCAGAGCGTCGTTGTGGATGAAAATGACCAGCCGGTTTCACCGGGTGCTGTGGGTGAAATCAAGGTTCGGGGATTGGGAAATACCCTGGGTTACTGGAACAAGGCCTCTGAAACCAGAAAGGACTTCAGAAATGGCTGGTACTATCCATTGGACATGTGCCGGGTTGACGAGAAAGGTTTCATTTACGTGGTAGATCGGAAAAAGGATATGATTATCACGGGCGGTGAAAATGTTTATCCAGCCGAGGTCGAAAATGTTCTGTACAAGCATCCGGGAATTTCACAGGCTGCCGTCATCGGCACGCCGGACCGAAAATGGGGAGAAATCGTAACGGCGCTGGTGGTCAAAAAAAATGGTTCGGAAATCCCGGAAGAGGATATCAAGCATTTTTGCCGGGGAGAGATTGCCGGGTACAAGGTTCCCAAAAAAGTCCTTTTCGTTGATGTTTTGCCCATGAGTGCCAGTGGAAAAATATTGAAATATAAGCTTAGAAAGGATCTCGGGGTCCAGACTGAGTTGCTTCCTTAATATTTTCCGCTTTGTTTTCGGGTAAATAACAGGGAAGCTCTTTAACATTTAAGACGTTGATCACAGGACAATGTGTCCTTAGATGGATACGCAAAATCTTTTATTGAAGAGGAGGGAGTGTTCATGAAAAAGAGCGTCTGTTGTTTGTCCGTTGTATTGGCTTTACTGGTTTTCCTGCTGGTTCCGGTTCACCATTCATATGCCGCCGAGCCGATCATCCTTGGGGTTCCCACATCGCTGGGGTTCCTTGAAGGGAAGGAAGGGCTTGCCTGCGTGAACATGGCGGTGGATGAAATCAACGAAGCGGGGGGCGTCAAGGTGGGCAATGAAACGCGCCCCTTCAAGGTCATCGCCATCGACGCCCGGGGTGCTGAACCCGGCGTTCCCGTAAGCGACGTCATAAGAGCCCACAAAAAGCTCATCCTGGAAGACAAGGCGGATTTCATCATCTTCGGAAGCTTTCGGTCGGAATGCGCCATCGCCTGCATGGACGTGGTGGCCCAGCACCAGATTCCCATGATCCTGGGAACGGCCATGTCCCCCGGCATGCAGAAAAAGGTGACCACTGATTACGACAAGTACAAATACACCTTCAGGGCCTGTTTGAACGCGGTCTATCTCATCAAATACCTGGGCGGCACCATGGCCTACCTCAACAAGGAATTCGGCTTCAACAAGGTCTATATCATGAACCAGGACGTGGCCTGGGCGAGAAAGACCGGGGATCTCATGATCAAACTGGTCTTTGAAAAAATGGGCTGGGAAGTGGTGGGCCGCCAGCAGTATCCCACGGGAAGCTCGGATTTTTCAGCGGGCCTCATGAAGGCCAAGGCCAAGGGCGCCCAGGTGATCCTGCCCATCTTTGACATGCCCCAGAGCGGCATCCTGGTGAAACAGTGGAAAACCATGCACATCCCCGCCCTCATGGCTGGATTTATCTCCCCTTTGGCAGGCCCCGGCGCCTGGAAACTCTTTGACGGCAAAATTTCCGGCGCCATGAACTGCATCTTTGAAATCGGCAACATGCCGGTCCCCAAAGTTCCCAAATCCGTTGAATTCTACGAAAAATATCAGAAAAAATACGGCAAACCCATTGAAGCGGGCCATTCCCCGGCCCCCGCCTACGAGATGGTCTATATGCTGAAAGAGGCCATTGAACGGGCAGGTTCCGTCAACGGCGACAAGGTGGTGGCGGCCCTTGAAAAAACCGACCGCCAGGGCGCCATGGGCCGCATCAAGTTCGGCAAGGACCACCAGGTCATCTACGGCAACGACCCCGAAGTGGAAGCCCTGGGATGCATGATCCAGTGGCAGGAACCTGGGAAACGGGTCATCGTCTATCCCCCGTCGGTGGCGGAAGCGAAGATCCAATTGCCCGAAGGGCTTAAAAGTTTAAAATAAGTTGTCAGTTGCCAGTTGTCAGGAAAAGCGGGCAAGTGCCCCCTGCACCCTGACAACTGATAACTGAAGTCTTCAAAAAAGGAATTTCCATGCTTCTAGGCACCCTTATCTACGGTTTTGTCAACAGTGCGATCCTGGCCCTCCTGGCCATGGGGTTCAACCTGACCTTCGGCATCAGCGGCGTGGCCAACTTCGCCTATGGGGCCGTCTACATTTTTTCGGGATTTTCCGTGTGGATTCTCTTAAATACCTTCGGGATCCCTTACCTGCTGGCCGTTTTGATTGCCATCCTGCTGGCGGCGCTCCTGGGCCTGGCCATCTATTATGGGGTTATCCTGAGAATCAAGGGCATGCCCCTGTCCGAGGTCATGGCCACCTTCGGCCTGGGCCTGGCCATCATGGAGCTGTTCCGGTATTTTGATTTTGTGGGGTTTCGCTATACCCTCCCCATCTTCGTGGACGGCAGCTTCAGTATGGGAGATGTGTACATCGACTACCAGCGAATGATCATCGGCCTCATTGCCGTGGGACTCACCCTGTGTTTGTACCTCTTTACCAACCATACCCGGACGGGGCTGGCCTTCAGGGCCATTGCCCAGGATGAGCGCACGGCCCTGACCTTCGGTATCGACGCCGACCTGGTGGGGGCGCTGAGCATGGCCCTGGGATGCGCCTTGGCCGCCATCGCGGCGGTGGTGATCCTGCCGCTGGGAACCATCGCGGTGGAAGGGGGGTACGAGGTCCTCATCAACGCCCTGGCCGTGTGCATCGTGGGTGGCCTCGGCAGTACCGTGGGGATTCTGGTGGCCAGCGTACTCATCGGGTATTCCCAGACCTTTACGGCCAACTACCTGGAGCCCCACTGGATGATGCTGGTGAGCCTCATTGCCATCGCCGTTGTGTTGATTGTTAAGCCATCGGGGCTTTTCAGCCACCAGAAAGAACTTGAAGAGAGAATCTAGCGCGGCAAGCCGCGGTTTTAAGTTTAAGTTTTTCCGTCACTTTTTTGTGACAGGTTTTCAGGAGATTTGGCCCTAATGGAAAGGCGTAAGGAAAGAATCGATCGCGGCGTTAAAGCCCGCTCGGCGGATATATTCGCCCTCACAAGCTACCGGGAGATGCTGTATTTAATGATCCCCGGGGCCATTCCCGTGGTGGCCCTACTCTGCGTTTCGCCCATGCTCAGCGATTACTGGCGGGAAGTGATTATCTCAACGGCCATCTATGCCCTTCTGGCCATGAGCTGGGATATGCTCATGTGTGTGGGCCTACTTTCCCTGGGCCAGTCCCTCTTTTTCGGGATCGGGTCATATCTGGCGGGTTCCCTCAACTATTATGGGGGATTGCCGCCCATCCTGACCATGCCCATTGCCACCATCGGGGGGGGATTGCTCTGCACGGTACTGCTGCTGCCGGTATTAAGGCTTCGGGGCATCTATTTTGCCATGGTAACCCTCGTGGTGCCCCTCATGCTGAGCCGGCTGGTGGAAGCCACGCGCATTTTAGGGGGTACGGAAGGACTTACGGGACTGACCCCTTTTCCCAACCAGTTGACGGCGCTCTTTATCATTCAACTAGCCCTTCTGGCAGCGCTTTTCGGATTCCGGAGGATCATGGGGAGCGATTACGGCCTGGTGGTCAAGGGGATCAGCGACAACGACCGATCCGTCATGAGCGCCGGGCTCAACATCTATTGGTACAAGGCCCAGGTCCTCTTTCTGGGCGCATCCGTAGGATGTTTCGCGGGGGCCTTCGGCACCCATATGGACATGTTCGCGGGCATGCCGGGATTTGCCCTGGATTATTCCATCATGCCGGTGGCGGCCGCCGTGGTGGGGGGCGTCGGCACCTTTGCCGGTCCTCTGATCGGGGCGTTTATCCTGGTGCCCCTCTCGGAAATGCTAAGGGCCCTGGGAGCGCTCCGGATGGTTTTCTACGGACTGTTCCTGGTAATCTTCGTGGTGGGGATGCCCGAGGGGATCTTTGCTTATATCCAACGGAAATATCAGCAGATGGAAAGATGGGTGGACGTATCATGACACAACAGGCGCCCTTGCTCAGGGTATCAGGACTGACCAAAACCTTCGGCGGGATCACCGCCGTTTCGAACATGGATTTCGATCTTCAGGAAGGAAAACTCCTGGGAGTGATCGGCCCCAACGGCAGCGGGAAAACCACCCTGGTGAACCTCATCACCGGCTTTGTAAAGCCGACGGCGGGGCGTATCGAATTCCGGGGGAAAGACATTACCGGGTGGCCTCCCTACAATGTGGTGAGCCAGGGGATTTCCAGGACCTTCCAGATGGTTCGGCCTTTTTATCAACTGCCGGCCTTCAAGAACCTCATCGTCCCCCTTTATTCCCCCCGGGTCAAAAAAATGGCCGGCGGCAAGTACGGGAATCGGGATGCGGTGGCCCTGGATCTGCTGGAAGAAGTGGGGTTTGAACGGGATGCCCACGTGAGCTACAAAAAAGCAGGCGCCCTTCCCCAGGGGTATCTGAAAAGGCTGGAACTGGCCAAATCCATGGCCCTTCGGCCCGATTTGATCATCCTGGATGAATTGTTTTCAGGCCTGAGCCTCGCGGAAGTCTCCAGTATCGTACCCATTATCGAAAAACTCAAACACCAGGGCAAAACCATTATCATGATTGAACATCGCTTGAAAGAACTGTTCCGCATCGCCGACCGGGTGATGGTGCTGAACTATGGCCGAAAGATTGCCGAGGGACAGGCGAAGGATGTCATGGAAAGCCCGGATGTCAAAGAAGCCTATCTGGGCAGCGAAGCGGAGTGAAAGGAAAACCATGCTTGACGTTCAAAACCTGATGGTCTTTTTTGAAAACGCCCTGGCCTTAAATGATTTCAGCATGGAAGTGCGGGAGGGGCAGGTGGTGGGGGTCATCGGCAGCAACAGCGCCGGGAAAACCACCTTGATGAACACCCTTTCAGGGCTGATCATCGATATGCGCATCAAGGAAAAACGCCGGGGGGGAGAACGGATTACGGTCTACGGTAAGGTCTTCTTCAAAGGAGAGGATATCACCTTGACCCGTCCCAGCGAACGGGTCAAAAAAGGGATCGTGCTCTGCCGGGAGCGGCACCCCATTTTCCCTGAAAGCGATGTGCTTCAGAATCTTCGAATGGCGGGGTATCTGCGGACAAAATCGGAAATCCGGCAAAACATTTCTGAGGTGTTTGAGCTGTTTCCGGCGCTGATGCCTTTAAAATCCCGAAAAGCAGGGTTTATGAGCGGCGGCGAGCAACAGATGCTGGCCGTGGGCATGGCCCTGGCGCCCCGGCCGCAATTGCTGCTGTTGGACGAACCCCTTCTGGGGTTAAGCCCCATGATGCAGCACGTGCTGGTGGACGCCATCAAGGGGTTAAAAGCAAAATCGGGGATCACCGTGGTCATCAGCGAGCAGTTCGCCAGACCGGTGCTTCCCATGATCGATTTCGGCTACATCATTGAAAACGGCATGTTGACGTTAACCGGCACCGGCTCTGAACTGATGGATAACCCGGAAGTCAAAGCCGCCTATTTTGGGATTTAACCATGACCTCACTGAACCCCGACGGAAATATCTTTGACGCCTTTGCTTCGGCTGCCGGGAAAAACGCCGACAAAACGGCCATCATTTACCTGGGCACCCGCTTTTCCTACAAAACCATTCTGAACCTGGTGGAAAATTTCGCCGCTTCACTCAAAACAGTCGGCGTGGAAGAGGGGGAGCGTGTCATTCTCTATGTGCCCAACAGCGTTCACTGGGTGGTGGCCTGGCTGGGCATTCAGCGGGCCGGGGCCGTGGTGGTTCCCATCACGCCTATCTATACGAAACATGACCTGGTCTATATCGCCAATGATGCCGGCGCCAAACACATTGTCTGCTCCGTTACCAACTTCGGCTACGTGAAACAGGCACTGCCCGAAACCGATCTCAAAAAGGCCATTGCCGTTAAACTTACGGATCTCCTGCCGGGATGGAAAAAACTCTTCGGGTGGACCTTCGACCGGGTGCCCAAGGGGAAGGTGTCCCGGGAAGACGATACCTTCTGGTTCGGGGATATGGTCAAAGGAAACGCCAAAGCCCTCCCCCCCCTGAACCGGAAAGGAACGGATACGGCGGAAATTATCTACACTGGCGGCACCACCAAATTTCCGAAAGGGGTTCCCATCTCCCACGGCCTCTACCTGGAGTCGGCAGGGGAACAGATCTCCGTCTGCGATCCTCTGTTTAAACCCGAGGAAAATGTGGTCTTAGGCTCTGCCCCGCTCTTTCATATCCTGGGGCAGACCTGTTCTCTGAGTACCCTTCTGGTGGGCGGGGCCATTATTCTGATGCCGAAAGTCAATCTGGACGCCATCTTTGATGCCGTCCACCGGCACAGGGCCAAAACACTCATCGGGGTTCCCACCCTTTACCGCATGATCCTGGATCATGACCGCATCGATTATTATGATCTCTCTTCCCTGAGGTACGCTTTCAACGGGGGGGACGTGCTGCCCGAGGAGATCAGCAACCGCTGGCGCAAAAAGTTTGACCGGCCCATCTATCAGGGATACGGCGCCACCGAGACCTGCGGCGGGGTGACCATGTGCCGTACCGACGAAATCAATCCCCTCAAAAGCATCGGCAGGGTGGTGCCCAGCAAAACCGTCAAGCTGGTGGACCCTGCTACCCTGGCGCCCGTTGCCCCCGGCGAACAGGGCGAGGCACTGGTGCATTCGGACCGCATGGTCAGGGCCTACTGGAACAAACCGGAGGAAACCAGGGAAGCCTTTGTGGAAATTGACAATTTGCTCTATTACCGCACCGCGGATGTCCTGACCCTTGACGAGGAAGGTCGGTATTATTTCGTGGATCGCACCGTAGACACCATCAAGCACAAAGGGTATCGGGTCTCCTCTTCGGAAATTGAAGGGGTCTTGCAGGAGAACCAGGCGGTCATCGGCGCCTGCGTGGTGGGCATTCCCGATGAAAAGGTGGGGGAACGCATCAAGGCCTTCGTGGTCCTCAAGGAGGATGTAAAGGGCGTCACCGGATACGATCTCATCAAGTGGTGCCGCAAACGGCTGGCCGGGTACAAGGTCCCCCAGTATATCGAGTTTCGGGATATGCTCCCCACGTCAAAAGTGGGGAAACTGCTCAGACGTGAAATTCGAAGTGAGGAGGAACGTCGAAAGGCATCGTAAAAAATGAATATTATTGAACATACTCAACTTTCAGGATAACCGCCTTCTCAGAATCATATTCAAAGGGTGCAATCAACCGCTTTCCCGACTCTGTATCGACAAAGAGAGAGACAGTGTTCCCATTCCGCCATTGGTGATGATCCACAATCTCCTGAATGACAGCTGAAATGTCGGCGCTTTCATTGTAAGAGTCCTTCAGCCATTCGGGGCAATATTCGCCGATTTCCGCATCGGTTCTGTCACGGGAGCCAATATCGTCGCTTTTTCCTGAAAAGGGTTGACTGTACAGGGACATTTCGCCGGTGTACTTCAGGAAAACAGTTTCCATGTTATAAAGCCGACAGTAAAACATGAGGCAGGCCTTGGTGATGGTGGCGCCGGCGGGAATCGGAACATTTTCAAACCGGAAGGCCCCGGTGTAGGCGTCGCTGAGGTAGAATGCTTTGTTGGTGCTTGAATTGACGCCGTTATAGATTTTTTCCCATGCGTCGTTATTTCCCTCTGAAATTCTGAGTTCCATCTTTATGGACGTCCCTTCCGGATCACGGGTTACCACGAGTTGATCTGTCCCATAGTTTCCCTCTGCATCCCAAGCGGTTACTGTGATAATATTCTCGCCATCATAAAGTGTAATCGGTGGAATGTTCCAGACTGTGGTCCCCTCGGCTTCCCCCTGTCCGCCGCGGTCGGACTTCCAGCTGACCGCTGTAACCGCAATGTCGTCTCCGGCTGTTCCTGAAAGGGACAGGGTCGATGCCGTCGTGTGATAAACCTCGAATTGAGGCGTGAGGATATCCACCGTGGGTGCAAAGGTGTTTTCGCCCGGCCCCGAGGTTTTATAGGTGATACTGAGCCGGGCGGCATTTTCCGGTATTTCATCAAACAGGGTGACCCTTCGGTTTCGAAAACTTCCCAGGTCAAGGACATAGAGGTTTACGGCGTTTCCGGTTACCCACCCAGGCCTGTTGATGATTTCCTGAAGGATGTCTCGAAGATCGGGACTTGGGTTAAAGGCGTTGATTGTCCATGCGGCCGGCTGGTCAGTTACGGTTTCGAAAGTTTTCGGCCGTGAACTTAGATCGAATTTCACGCTGGTAAATGGCATTGCATCATCAACTGCCTCTCCGGCGTATTCCAGGGCAATATCATTTGCTTCAAATCCCCAGCAGTAAAGCTCCAGGGCAGCAGACAGGATCAATGCCCCCGGGGGCACGGCAAGGTCCTGGAAGCGATAACCGTTGATATACCCTTTTCCAGTGTAAGTGCGTGTGTAAGTGGGGTAGTTGGCACCGTTGATCTTTTCAAAAGAGTCATCGTAGCGGTCCGACACATTGAGGGTCAACTTTTGGATTTGAGTGTTTCCAGCCATCATCACGTTGCAGTCATCTTGAGATGACAGTCCTCCAATATCCGTCACGGTGATCTGAAAAGTCAAAGACTCGCTTTCTGTAATCCCATTTGGGACAAGGAAGGCGGGTTCCAGTACTCTAGGATCTGATAAAACGACCGGCATTCCGGTCAGTTGTTTCCATCGGACGGAGGCGATACCGTCATCCGGGTCGGATGAGTTTGATCCGTTTAATGTTACGGTAACCCCTTCATCCATCGTTTGGTCCGGGCCGGCATCCGCTATGGGAGGCGCATTGGTCCAGGAAACATTCACCATACAGGCATCTGTTGTCCTCAGACCGCCAAAATCCTCAACCGTTAATTGAAAAGTAAGCGATACATCTTGGGAAAATGCATCAGGTGCTATGAAAGAAGCCTGAATGTTATCTGGATCTGAAATGTTAACAGGCAAACCCTCTGTCTGTTCCCAGAAATAAGAACGAATACCATCGTCCGGGTCTGATGAATCAAGGCCATTTAGCGTTACCACATAACCTTCATCCACCGTTTGGTCCGGGCCGGCGTCTGCCGAAGGTGGGAGATTAGCCCAAGTTACGTTGACAATACAGTCGTCTTCATCCTGAAGGCCTTCGCTATCAGTTGTTGTAAGCCTGAAGGAGAGGAAAACCCCGTCCGGACCTACTTCCGGCGTCGTAAATATAACCCTCCCATCTTCCGAGTTTGAAAGAACAACAACCGGTCCATTGGTTTGCTCCCATAGGTAGGCAACGATGTCGTTGTCTGCGTCGAATGAGTTTAATCCGTTCAATGTCACGGTAACCCCTTCATCCACCGTTTGGTCCGGGCCGGCATCTGCAACTGGCGGCATATTCTCACTCGGCACCCGGTAGAAAATTTCTTCAGAAAAATTGCTCTCATTACCATAAATATCATAAGCAGTAGCTGCAAAATAGTAGATCTGATTAGGCGCCAAATCTGAAACTGAATAGCGCTCCTGATTACCGACATCAATGGTATGAGCATAATTTCCGCTTTCAAAACCGTAGTAGAGCTTATAACCACCCAGGTCTTGCCCGGTATTAGGGTCCCAGGCCAGTGTGACTTGAGCCGAAAGCGCCGCTACAGAGGAAAAAACAATGATTGATGACAAGATTATGAAGGAAAAAACTGAAATAAAATAGAAATAGAGAAAAATCTTAAGTCGTGCTGCCATGATTGCACCTCCCAAAGGGACCAACCCGTACGAGGGGAAGCATCTTTGAAAGGTGCTACTCTCGTCCGGCAACCCTGCTGCCCTATCCCCGTCGCCGGAGACTTAGACCAGTGGCTTTGCGTACCACCCTTTCGAGCGGTTTGCCTTTTTCGAACGATAAAAAAATTGGATCTATGGATCTCTCATAAGCAATATTCATACCAGTTAAAGGATCGAAAGGAATCTAACTGGAATTTCCGAGCCTGACAAGCCAGGAATAACCTGATGCTTCGCGTAAAGGTGCGAAATAAATGAAATTGAATGAATTTTTTATTTCGCAATATCATACAGTTAAACCTATCATAAACGAAAAGTCCGATTTTTTAGAGAAGACATCAAATTTTCAACTTAAAAGATATTGCGAGTACATGACATGCAAGACATTAAATTACATTAATGTAAGTAGAATCGTCAATGCGCAGGAAAACTCAGGAATCTTGGGGTTGGTCCTGACTTCGTCCACCATTTATGTTCCCATCTGTTTCTCAGCTTCCACAATCCATTTCATCACCCTGGGAATAGCCTCGGGATTTACGGAAACCGCATCCACACCAACCTTCACCAAAAGCGACACCAGGGCAGATGCATCTCTCATCAGTCGCCCCCGCACCGTAACCGTCCCACCAGCGTCATGGCAGGCCCCCAGCATTTTGCCAAGAGCCCTTTCCATTGTTTTGCCCGCATCCCCGGCGCCGGTCCCTGTCGACCGCACCCACCGCTGCAACTTCCTCACATCCAGAGAAAAGCCATCGAACAAGGGTGCAAAAGCCCTTGCAAGCGTCCAATTAGCAGCGTAATCACAGCACAGATAAACTTTAAACCCTTCATCCCCCCGTTTGAGTCCTTCCCTTTCCAGCAAAGCCAGCATCGCTTCCGCCTGGGCTGGATCTTCACAGTAGGGCATCATCAAATGGAGGTTGTTAAACCCGTGAACCTGACGCACCCGGCGAAACGCCTCGCATTCCAGGGAGAACGCCTCAGCATAGGGTGCACTCAAGTATCGACGCACACCCCGCGAGTCGGGAACATGCGAATCCAGTTGATCTTCAAATTGCCCTCCCCCAATCAGTTGCCGATATTCCCGGACTTCAAAGTTAGTGGGCCGCACCACCACCGGATCGGGAAGGCGGGATGCGGCAATCTTTGCCAGAGACGCCGTCAACCGACCCACAAAATAATCTCTCGGGGTTCCATATCCTTCCGTCAAGGCTTCGATTTGGTATTTCTCGTTCCGGTTGAGCAGTTCATCCTTATGAATCGCCGCCAATGGATGAATCCTGATTATATTTTGATAAATATAATCCATCCTCACAAGGCCGATACCCCGACACGGCAACCGCCACCACTGGAATGCGGCGGCATCGCCGGCGATATTGATCATCACGTTCAGATCCGTGTAAGGCACATCCCCCAGATCATAGGTTTCTTCAGCATATTCCACGGCGCCCTCATAAACAAAGCCGTGGTCTCCTTCGATGGACTGGACCGTGACATCCTGACCCTGGGTCAAGTCTTCGGTGGCAGTACGGGTTCCCACAACGCCGGGAATGCCAAGCTCCCTGCAAATGAGCGCCGCATGGGAGTTGCGACTCCCAAAATCGGTCACCAGCGCTTTGACGTTCTTTTCCCGCAAATCCCCCACCCAGGCTGTGTTGGCCTGCTCCGACACCAGGATGGTGGCATCCGTCAACCGATTGATTTCCTCAAAGCTCCGAACGATAAATACCCTTCCCCTGGCGATTCCCTCACCGATGCTGACGCCGGTCACGAGTTTACGGCCACGCTCTTCCAGGCGGCAGAAAGAGAGTCCTGCATCCCGCTTAAAACTGTCCGTAACGGGTCTCGCCTGAACCATGAAAAGTTCGCCTGAATCACAATCCCCGGCCCATTCCATATCCATGGGCCGGCCATAGTAATCCTCGATGATCACCGCCCATCGGCCCAGGGTCAGAATTTCGTCATCATTGAGTACCAGAGCGTAGCGTTCTTCCGGGGTTGTCGGCATATTCTCAATCCCGCCGCCGGCTTTAAAAACATATTTCTTCTGTTTAACGCCAAGATGCTTTTCCACAATGGGGTTGCCGCCCTGCCCTCCCAGGAAAAGTTTGTAAACGCGGTATTCATCGGGAATGGTCTCACCGGCCACATCACTCTCCCCGAGCCCCCATGAGGCCGTTATCATCACCATGTCGGGGAACCCCGTTTCCTTGTCGATGCTGAACATCACCCCGGCCTTGTCCGAATTGACCATCCGCTGAACGGCCACGCAGAGGGAAGCCCCAAGGGCATTCATACCCATTTTCTCCCGATATCGAATGGCCCTGTCAGTAAAAAGGGATGCAAAACAGCGGTGGCAGGCTGAGACCAGGTCGGTTTCGCCCTGCACATTCAAATGGGTGTCCAGCATACCCGCAAAGCCGGCGCCCGGCTGATCCTCGGACGTTGCGCTGCTCCTCACCGCCACGGGCAATGGGTTCACATCATACTGAGCGCATAGCTTCCGGTACGCATTTTCAATCGTTTCCCTCACTTTTTCAGGCAGGCGCTTTTCGAGAATCGATTCCCGAATATTCTTTCCGGCCTGTCTCAGCGTCAATTGTTTCGCCTGGTATTGCCGGAGCAAAGATGCGATCTTTTCATCCAGACCATTTTCCTCAATAAAACATCGATACGCCGCAACCGTTGTGGAAAACCCATCAGGCACGCGCACCCCGGCGCCCGAGAGGCCCCGCAGCATTTCACCCAGAGAGGCACTCTTACCCCCAACGCTGGAAATATCTTCATAACCGACACTCATCAATGATCGGACGTATTCATTTTGTTCCACAACGTTTTCATCCATTTTCAGTTCTCGCTTATAAACCGCTCACGTTGACGTGTTTTTTGAGAGGAGTATACGGTCATGGCCCATACGGGTCAAGAAAGAATGGGAATGGATAGGCATTGATTAAATTGCGTTGAGCAAACGCACTTTTTTTGATATGCTGAAAATTAAAACTTAAAAGTTAAAACGTAAAATTTAAAATAAATAATCATGCCCATCTACGAATACGAATGTCAAAACTGCATGCGCCGGTTTCAGCGTCTCATCATGAAAACGGAAGAAAAATCATTTCTGGCTTGTCCCGATTGCGGCGATACCCGATTGAAGCGGCTATTGTCCCGGGTCGTCTACCAGCAATCGGAAAAGGACCGGATTGAAAGCTACGACCCGTCAGCCAAACAAAGCGACGGCTTCATGAAGGACACTCGAAACATAGGTCTGCACGCCAAAAAACGCGCCCGACAGATGGGGGTCGACCTGGGCAGCAGCTTTGACGCCAAAGTGGAAAAATTGAGGACCAATCCGGGCGCTGCGCTTGACGGCGCCGAATAGGGGAACCCTAAATGGCCATAGAAGGCGATGTCGTTCTAATTTATCACGAGAACAATCCGACAGCTTATGCACGTGTGGAAGATATCAAACCGGATTTCAAAAAAGACTGGTACCATATCACCCTGTTGCTGCTCACCATTCCCCCCCAAACCGTCACCTGGATACTCAAAGGCGCCTACATCCAGGGAGAGGAGTTTACCATGGGCGGAAAACCCATGAGATTGGAAGCGGTCAAACGGGTTGCGATGGAAGCCGTAAAGAAACAACCTGTCGAGGATCTTAAACAGAAGGCGCCTCACAAGCAAGCTACCGTCATTCCCTTCAAAAAACCCTAAAAGGAGGCCATTAACAGACTTATGAACCGATTTTATGTATTCCTTTTTCGTGTCGTTCTCGCGGCGGTGTTCGCCATTATCGTTTCCCGGCTTTTCTTTCAGGATGCGGCCTTCCTTAAAGTGGCTGGACTGGGCGCTGCCCTGCTGGCTTTTTCCTACCTATTTGAACATATCAGAAAAAAAGATCAAGAAAGGGGATCGTAATGAAAACAAAACAATATGTGTATCCTTTCAGTAAAGGGGATGGAAAAAACAAAAAGCTCCTTGGGGGAAAAGGCGCCAATCTTTGTGAGATGACCCAGATCGGACTTCCCGTGCCTCCTGGATTCGTCATTACCACAGAAGCTTCCCTGGACCATCTGGAACAAAAAAAATCCGGCCTCAATCCAGACCTGTCCAAACAAATACGGGCGGCAATGATAGAACTTGAAAAAGAGACGGGAAAAAAATTCGGAGATCCCGACAATCCCCTGCTGGTGTCGGTTCGATCCGGCGCTGCCATGTCCATGCCGGGCATGATGGATACTATCCTGAACCTGGGGCTCAACGAAGCATCGGTTAACGGTTTAATCGCCATTTCAAAAAATGAGCGCTTCGTATACGACCTGTATCGCAGGCTAATTCAGCTTTTCGGGACCATCGCCATGGGCCTGAAAGATGAAGATTTCAATAATATTTTCGATAACATAAAAAAAGAAAACAAAGTAAAACAAGATGTTGAGATGGATGCGGTCGCCCTTAAAAAAGCATGTCAACAATTCCTGAACCTCGTGAAACAAAAGACCGGCAAACCATTTCCACAGGATCCTTATGTGCAACTGGACATGGCCGTGGAAGCGGTTTTCGGTTCCTGGATGGGAAAACGGGCCATTGATTACCGGCGCGAATTCAAAATTACCAAGGAAATGGCCAACGGAACGGCAGTGAACATCTGTACAATGGTTTTCGGCAACATGGGAAACGACAGCGCTACCGGCGTTGCCTTTACCAGAGACCCGGCTAACGGAGAAAACCGCTTCTTCGGGGAATATCTGATCAACGCACAGGGGGAAGACGTGGTCGCCGGTATTCGAACCCCCCATGTCATCCGGAAATTACGCAGAGAGATGCCTGACGTTTATCCGGAACTGATGAAATTGCGCCACACATTGGAGAATCATTACCGCGAGGTTCAGGACTTAGAATTTACCATTGAAAACAAAAAGCTGTACTGCCTGCAAACCAGAACCGCCAAAATGAATGCCGCCGCCCTCATCAAAACGTCCATCGACATGGTAAATGAAGGGCTTATTTCCGAAAAAGAGGCTCTCTTGCGCATTCAGCCCGACATGCTGGAACAACTCCTCCATCCTCGCCTTCATCCGGAAGCCAAAGCGAATGTCCTGGCTCAGGGCCTGCCGGCGTCCCCCGGCGCCGCATCGGGTAAGATGGTCTTTGATGCGGACCGGGCGGAGAGCCAGGGAAAACTGGGAGAAAAAATTATCCTGGTGAGAGAAGAGACCAAACCGGAAGACATTCACGGTTTTTTCGCTGCACAGGGGATACTGACCAGCAGGGGCGGCAAAACTTCCCACGCCGCCGTGGTGGCCAGAAGCATGGGGAAACCCTGCGTGTCCGGTTGCGAAGCCATTGTGATTAACGACGCTGCCCGGGAAGCCGTGATTGGCGGAATAACCCTAAGAGAAGGAGAAGTGATTACCATCGACGGCACCACCGGAAATGTTTATGAGGGCAATGTCCCCACCATCGAACCGGAATTTGTCGATGATCTCCTGTTATTGCTGGAGTGGGCAGACGAAATCAGCGATCTCAAAGTCATGGCCAACGCGGACACCCCTGGGGCGGTTGCCAAGGCCAAAAAATACGGCGCCGCGGGCATCGGCCTCTGTCGAACGGAAAGGATGTTCAACCAGCCGGAAAGGCTGCCCGTGGTCCAGAAAATGATCCTGGCGGATGATATCACGGAACGTCAGGCCGCCCTTGACCAACTCCTCCCATTCCAAAGAAACGATTTCAAGGAAATCTTTCGCATCATGGATGGATATCCGGTGACTGTCCGGCTTCTGGATCCTCCCATTCATGAATTTCTACCTTCCGCGGATGAACTTACCAGTGAAATCAACAAGCTACGGGAGTTAAAACAAACCATTGAAGGCATGTCGGACCTGGCTGAAACGCTCAAGCTCCTTGACCCTGAACTCCATGGGCGTTATGCAGCCAATCTTGAAACCATGTTGCAGGGCTTGAATGAACTCAAGGCCAAGCATCTGGAAGGCCCCATGATTGAAGACAAGGAGCGCATGCTCAAAAAGGTCAAGGACCTGACCGAGGTCAACCCCATGCTGGGACATCGCGGCGTCAGGCTCGGCATCACCTACCCCGAGATCTACGCCATGCAAATCAGGGCCGTCCTGGAAGCTGCGGCGGAATACCTTCGCGAAGGGGGAAAAGTAGCCCCTGAAATCATGATTCCCCAGGTTTGCACCCTCCAGGAACTCAAATGGGTATATGGCTATGTAACCGAAATCAAAAAGGATATCGAGAAAAAATTTGGACTCTCCATCCCCCTTGAATTCGGAACCATGATAGAAGTGGTCAGGGCCTGCATGCGTGCGGGGAGGATCGCGGAGCTGGCCGAATTCATGTCATTCGGCACCAACGACCTCACCCAGGCCACCTTCTCCTTTTCCAGGGAGGATGCCGAAAATAAATTCCTGCCCCTCTACGAAGAGCTGAGCATCCTTCAACACAATCCCTTTGAAGTGCTGGATATCAAGGGGGTAGGCAGACTCATGAAGATGACGGTCGACTGGGCCAGAAAAACCAGGCCTGGAATGACGGTGGGCATCTGTGGCGAGCAGGGCGGACACCCGGAATCCATCCGGTTCTGCCACCACATCAAGATGACCTACGTCTCCTGTTCACCCCCAAGGGTGCCCATCGCCAGACTGGCGGCGGCCCATGCCAAGATCAAGGAAAAAG
The DNA here is from genome assembly GCA_963664475.2 of Desulfatiglandales bacterium. Classification (GTDB taxonomy): domain Bacteria; phylum Desulfobacterota; class DSM-4660; order Desulfatiglandales; family Desulfatiglandaceae; genus NaphS2. The sequence goes on along the minus strand of CAXXXE010000007.1, from coordinate 393,963 downwards.
AGTTCGTGTTTAATTAACAGACCCGCACTATTGAACAAAAAAACAGCGCCGTTACGCCCCATATTCTTTTCGCATGGAAGCAAACGGCGCTGTTCACCTATAAAACTTAGCAATTCACATTTCGGAATTACGATCTCCTCATCCTGGGTTCGCCTTATGTTGGAACCCGCCTCAGGACGGTCTGCGTCCTAAACCATGAATATCCACTATTTGAAATAGTGTTTTTCGAGTTTGCCGCAGGACGCGGAGCTTCCCAAAAACTATTCCACATTAGAACACATGAACGAAAGCGAAAGCCATGTTTCTAATGAGAATTGCTAATAAAATATTTCACAGAAAATAAAGATATTGACCTTGCGTTTTTGCATCGTATTATTTACAAAATATAAATTTTATAGAAAATTGGCTCGATTTTGTCGGATAACATACGGGAACGGATATTTGATGACAAAAAAAACCGTATAATCACTGGTTTCGGCCTAAAAATATCATAAGGGTTCTTCAATGGATGGAAAAGTAGGATGAGTGAAATATCAAATAAAAACCCTGATCTTTCAGTGTCACTCAAACAGTTGGCTGACGAATTGGGATTTCATTCCTCATCAGTTCGAAAAGCTGTTGTTCGGCGTGGGTTTACCCCATTTAGATTGTCAAAAGGTAAAAACAAACCTCTGTTTTTGAACGCTACAGATGCGGAGTTATTTAAACGACAAATAGAAAATGAACGTAATAACAGAGTAGTTCCGAAAATTGGTGTTTCACACTCGAAAATCAGTGGTGTATACTTCATCGAGGTTCCATCTTACGAAGGTGTAAATAGAATCAAGATAGGATGGAGTGACAATCTGTCTGAACGCCTTTCCACTTATTCAACGATTATCCCAGACCTCCGCGTAAAGGCAGTTTGGCAGAGCAGCGACACATGGTGTGAACGTGCTGCTTTGAAGTGTGCCGAAAGATTGGGTCGCCGAGTTCATCAGGAATTATTTGAATTTGAAAACATTGATATCGCTTTGTCTGAATTGGAGCAATTGTTTTTGAAATTGGGGATAAAGAATAAGTGCCAAAGATTAGGAATACCCAAACCTGATGGGGTCTCTTTTGGGAAAACAAAAAGTGCCTGACCTGTACTAAACAAGAGGTATGGAGAACATCGGACAACTGAGCCTAAGCAGACTGATTCCCTGATAAAAAAAGTTACTCGGGTGATTGCAACGTTTGGCCAACAAAGGTTAGAATACAGCTTGGTAACCGAGACAACCAATTTGAATGTTGCGATTGCCCTATTATGAGGAGGAAATATGAATACAAATGTTGTTTCCATATTTGATCTGACTCCGCCAGAGAAGCTACAACTAGTAGAAGATCTCTGGGATGACCTAGCGGCTACGCCGACAGAGGTTCCCGTGTATGAATGGCAGAAGAAGGAGCTAACTCGTCGAAAAGCCAACTTGATGAACAACCCAGCTTCAGGGGGTTCTTGGGTCAATGTAAAAGACAAAATTTGAAATCATTATGCCCGATGAACTGATAATAGCACCGGAAGTGCAACAGTACATTGATGAGGCATATTGTTGGTACGAAGATCATCGATCTGGTTTAGGGAAGAATTTCTTGGCTGCGTAGACGCTTGTGTTCAGACAATTTGTCGCACCCCTGAACTCCACGCCAAAGTCCACGAGGAGTATCGTCGGGCATTGGTGAGGCGTTTCCCATACGCGATTTTTTACGAACACACTGGAGGAAAGGTAATCATATACTACATCTTCCACACATCCCGGAATCCAACGAAATGGCGAAATCGTTTGGTGTGACCTGCCAAGCATCGCCGAACTTTCGTTAGTACGGATGAGCCAGGGAACGCTTCGATGATACCTTAAAAAGGTAAATTCTCAACCCCCTGTTTTTCTAGCCATACAACCCGAAGATCCACGCGGACAAGCCGGTGATCTTCTAGTTGGGAAACCCCTGACGAGAATTTTTTGCAAGTTTTGCTCATCAAGATTGGCAAAGTGCTTTCATTTTCAAAGAGAAGCACCCTCGTAAATTCGAGTCTTTAGAGCGATTCGGAAAATTGTATTGAATTTAAAGCTGTCTCTTTCGTACTTGGAGTATAAATGTAGTTGCGAACTGTTGCTGGATGTAGTCAGCTATGTTCGAGTCGTAATTGCGCAAATTACAAAAAAGGGAGGAAGAAAATGAAAACTCGAAAATTGGTTATGCTTTTTGGTCTGGTTCTCTTTTTTGGTTCTGTTTCATTGGCGACAGCAGGATCAGAGGGGGAAACAAATACGCTTTATGGCCAAAGCTCAGGGATTAGCCTTACCACCGGTAGCTGGAATACTTTCATTGGTGCTCAGGCAGGTAGAAACACTACCTCTGGAGTGAACAACGCTTTCACCGGATATCAGGCAGGAAAGGCCAACACGACTGGGAGCCAGAATTCCTTCCACGGCGCCAACGCAGGTATGGTGAATACCTCCGGTTATAATAATACATTTCTTGGAAATGCTGCCGGTTACACCAATACCGAGGGATCCTTCAACACGTTTGTAGGCCATCAATCAGGGTTCTCTAATACTACAGGTGGAACCAATACATTTGTTGGGCAAAACGCTGGAAAATCCAATACGACAGGCTCGGAAAATACATTCATAGGTCAAGACGCTGGCATAGTCAACACTACCTCCTCGTACAATACTTTTATAGGAAGAATGGCTGGCAATTGGAATTCAACCGGAGAACGTAACACATTTGTAGGTTCGGGGGCTGGATTTTATAACGCGAGTGGTTACCAGAATTCATTCTTTGGAGAGAACGCAGGGCAGAAAAATACCGAAGGCAACTATAATGCATTTCACGGCCAAGGCGCCGGCTTTTTCAATACGACTGGCTCATTAAACACATTTATTGGCACCTCGGCGGGCCGAGAAAACACAACAGGCGGAGCAAATACATTTGTTGGATCGGCCTCCGGTTATCTGCACAAGACAGGTATTAGAAACACATTCCTTGGTTATCATACTGGCTATAATGGAGCGGGAGATTCCAATGTCTTCATTGGATATAAGGCAGGTTACAATGAAACCGGTTCCAACAAACTTTACATAGATACCTCCGATACCTCCACCCCGCTTATATGGGGCGACTTCAATACAAAGAACGTCGTCATATACGGCGGATTCCGTGCCATTGCCAGCTACAGTTCCTCGGATGTCCGTTTGAAGAAAAACATTCATCCTCTCGACTCCTCTCTGGAAAAGATTTCTAAGCTCAAGGGTATCAGTTATGAGTGGAGAAAAGAGGAATATCCGGAAATGGGACTTACTAAGGGTAAACAAGTCGGTCTGATTGCGCAGGATGTTGAAAAGGAGATGCCCGAACTGGTGTCTGAAGACAAAGAAGGATACAAGGCCGTGTCTTATACCCGCCTAACGGCAGTGCTGGTCGAAGCGATAAAGGAACTAAAGGCCCTAAACGAAAAGCAGCAGGCTGAGAATTCAAGACAGGAAGCAGAGATTAAGCGTTTGCGTGCGTTGATTGAAGAATCGAAAGGGTAATAGTTAAACAAATATTATGGCGTTTTTTCATGACGAAACTCCATTGGGAACTCGGAGGACTTATTATCTTAAAGGCGAATACATTAGCCCGTTAAATTATCTTTGAGCTCCCAATCGGGTAGCCGGGGGGGATTTCTCCCCCATCCCCCACAACACCCCGCATGCGGGTCCGCACGGGGCGTTTCACAGAGCAAACCGGACCGTAGTCGGGTAGTAAATGAACACCAAAGCTCTTTGAAAAGCTGTAGGCATCCACCGGGTTGGGCGGTTCTATGACGTGCCCCATGCTCACTCCTCCTGTCGGATTCTTTGTGTCATGAGAACTCACAGAGGCTCCTTCCCTGCTCTGTGTTCGGCCCTTCACCATATCCCGGGCATTACCCCGGGCGTTGGGCTACTATGGCGTCTGCTGACTTCTGCCCCATCACCTGGCAGGTTGCCCTGTAAGGCGCTATAAGGAAACCGCTGCTTGCGTGCTATCGATCATTTGCTCACATCCGGCGATAGCATCCGGATGTGCCTGGACCTTGGTTTCCCGGTGGTCCGTTCCGGGATATTTCGCAAAGCGGGCCTCATCGCACGTGAGGCAGATCTCCCCGGATAAGAACGTGAACTGTGACTACACAACCGCGGCATTTACCCTATCTCCTGAATCCGGGGCTTCGTCATGTGGTGCTGACTTACCCGGAGACTGGGCCTTGTATGCCGTTTCTGTTCGTCGGCTCATAGCTTTGCCTGAGGCTTCCTCCAGACGGTCCCTCGCGGTTCCGCCCTTGCCTTCGGCTAGTATTTGGGCTAATGGTTTAAACACATTAACCGGATTCACACACAGGGGACTTACACCCCATAAGTTCACGCCTGTGCCGGGCGTACACCAAACGCTTCACCAGACGCCTGAAAGTCCTGCGCTTCCACGGGGGCCGGCGGAGGCGCTGGGGAGATTGTCGTTAGCGATAAATAGAATCGGAGAAATAATGGAAATTAGAGAAGCAAAAGATACAGACGTAAGTGACGTACTATTAGTTGAGAAAGAGGCGTTTGGATACGACAAAGAGGCAAATCTTGTAAAGGATTTATTGAGTGACCCAAGTGCGCAGCCACTTTATTCTATCCTTGCCTTTGAGAATAATAAAGCAATAGGGCATATTCTGTTCACATCAGCATGCTTGGAAGGCACACAAAACGGTGCATCTCTCTCGCTATTAGCTCCTTTAGCTGTGCTCCCTGATTATCAAAAACAAGGTGTGGGAGGTAAACTTATAGCGCATGGCTTAAAGCTCTTAACCGCCGCCGGCATTGATTTAGTCTTCGTGCTTGGCCATCCTGGCTATTATCCCCGTTATGGTTTCAAACCGGCTGGTGTGCAAGGATTTGAAGCTCCTTATTTAATCCCAGCCGAGCACGCTGATGCATGGATGGTGCAAGAACTACGTTCAGGAATTATAGGCAGTGTATCTGGAAAAGTTCAGTGCGCAAATATGTTGGATAAACCGGAACACTGGCGAGAATAGCAGAAAATCGCTAACAAATCACTGCACAGGATTTTTCTCCGCTGCGCTCCGTAAAATCCAGTGAGTTCATCGTTCGGCACACTAATAAGGACCCGCAGTTAAAGAATTGGTCGGATGGCGGGCGGATGGGGTCGGGCCACGGTAAGCACTCAATATATACGGAAGAATCTCTAATTTGATCCTCTAAAACGGGCCTATATTGATCTTTTCGGGGCTAAAAAGTTTGTTTTTCTTCGAGATTATGGCGAGAGTAAAGCGACATTTTATTCCGGGGTACATCTGGCATATTACTCACCGGTGCCATAAGAGGGAGTTCCTGCTGAAGTTCTCGAAAGATCGCCGCCGCTATTTGCAGTGGCTGTACCAGGTCAAGAAGCGGTATAACTGACAATCCTGAATTACATGATTACTTCGAACCACGTTCACCTGCTCGTTGTAGACGCTGGGGAAAGAGAGGTGATTCCCAAATCAATGCAGTTGGTCACCGGAAGAACCGGGCAGGAATACAATCAAAGAGCCGAAAGGGAGCCTACTGGGAAGACCGTTATCATGCCACGGCTGTAGAAAGCGGTGAGCATCTGTTTATTGGGATATAAACAGCGAATAATCAATAACTTGTTGTGGCCCAACCCCAGGCTCCCGCCCAGGCTCCCCGAGTTCCTTCTTGCAAGTCTTGAACTCCACCCGCAGACCTTCCCTCTCCTTTACCAGAGCCGGCAGCCTACGTTCCAGCATGGCTAAACCTCTCCTTTCATAAAATCATTCTTCACCGAACGGAAAGGTGTGTGGTCGGTGCGGCTTTTTAAAATCATGCTTCGCTGATGCACCAACGTTCCAAAAATAGGATAAAACGTGAACCTTTCCGTACAACAATCGCCGGACCGCCAACCGGGCGGACACACAGGTCCGCCCCTACGAAAATCCGACATCCGGGGGGTCTTCCATTAACCCAGCGGTTTTGCCTCGTCAATCAACATAATGGGGATATCGTCCTTGATCTCATACAAGAGTTTGCATTTATCGCAGATAAGCCCATCTTCCGAATCCGTCAGGTAAATATCCCCTTTGCATTTGGGGCATGCCAAGATATCCAGCAGTTCCTTACTTATGGCCATTTCAGACTCCTTTCAGCTTCATCACCTATAAAGGATTTGCATTTTCTTCCCGCAAAAGAATTTTCTTAACCGCTTCATAGACGCTGTCCACGGTAATATCCCGCATGCAGGACCATTGATCGCACGTTTTCTTAAAACAGGGGCCGCAGGCGGCGCCCGATGTAATGACCCTGTGTCCGTGGCCGTAGGGACCGGTTCGGAGGGGGCTGGTGGGCCCGAAGAGCGCCACCACGGGACAATTCATGGCGGCCGCCATGTGCATGGGTCCCGTATCCGTTGTCACCAGAACCCGGCACTGGCCATAGAGATAGGCCAGCTCCTTCAATCCGGTTCTGCCCGCCAAATTTAAGGGCCTGGTTTTCATCATGGATGAAATCTTCTCGATAATCGGTCGGTCTGCCTGGCTTCCGGTAAAAATGACGTCTCCGGAAAAATCCTTCAGGATTCTGTCCGCGAGGGCCGCAAAAAGTTCCGGTTCCCACAGCTTGGTCTTCCATTTGGCCATGGGGTTGATGGCCACCAGATTTCCGTTCCTGACGCCTTCACCGTGAAGCATTTGATCCACTCGGCGTCCGTGGGCCTCAAACACCGGCATTCGACTGTCCCATCCATCCCAGGTGCATCCCAGGTAAGCAGCCACTTCCAGATAGCGATCAATGGCATGCTGGTCGTAATTCACCGAAAAAGAGGGTTCCCTCAAAAAAAGCCATGCCCCCTCCCTGGCACCCCTCATGCCGACCTTCCGCCCACCTTTGGCGAGCCCCACCAGGACCCCGCTTTTCAGTAACCCCTGCAGATCAATCACCCAGTCGTAGCGATAGCGTCGCAGGTCTTTCACGAAAAATAAAATCTCCCGAGAGACCTCCGAAAACCGTCTCTTTTCAACCAGCCTTCGCCGCCACGTTTTTCTTCGGGATACCATCACCCGACGAATGGCCGGGTGCCCCTCAATAATGCCGGCCGCCCCCTCTTCCACCACCCAGTCAATTTTCGCCCGTGGAAAATTCCGGTGAAGCACATCAAGAAATGGCAGCGTATGCACCACATCACCAATGGCGCTCAATTTCACGATCAGGATTTCCATGGGGTCAGTTTTGTTTAACCCCATCCTTACCTCAAAATCCATTTAACCGCCCCTAAAAGGTCTTCCGCCACATGAAGGGGCTGAAAGGGAAACTCGGGAAACACATATGCCAGATCCCCCCTGCCATAGCCGGTCTTGACCAAAATCCCTTTCAGATCTAGCCCTGTGGGCCATTTCAATGTCAGAGCATCTGTCCCCAATCACGAAAGAGTGTTCCATATCGATGTCAAAGGCGGTGCACGCCTTTCGGATCAGGCCGGTGCCGGGCTTTCGACAATCACAGCGGATACCGTAGGGGGAAACCTTTCCATTGGGGTAATGGGGGCAGAAGTAGATACCGTCAAGAACGGCCCCTTCTTTCTTGATAAGATCCGTCATCTTGTCATGGACCCGGTAAACCAGATCCACGGGAAAATACCCCCGCGCCACACCGGACTGGTTGCTCACGATAATCGCCAGATATCCGGCCTCATTGAGCAACCGGATCGCTTCGCCCGCGCCCGGCAACAGCACAAACCGGTCCACATGATTGATGTAACCCATCTGCTCATTGACAGTGCCGTCCCGATCCATAAAAACAGCCGGTTTTTTCAACAAACATCCCTCCTCAGTTCTTCCATTGTGTCCCAGACCACTTCAGGCGTGATATCCAGCATACACCGATGATCGGTCGGGCATTCCTGCTTCAAGCAAGGTGCGCACGGTGTACCACGCCTGACAATAATGGCTTTTTGCCCCCTGGGGCCGGTGGCCACATGATCCGTGGGACCAAACACGGCCACGGTGGGAAGCCCGAGGGCCGAGGCCACATGCATCAATCCCGAGTCATTGGTCACAAAAAAACGGCACAGCGCCATAATGCCCATGGTCTCCCTCAGGGACGTCTCTCCGCAGAGGTTCAAAGCCCCCCGCTTCATGGCCGCACACACACGGTGGCCAATAGCCCTCTCTCCGCCGCTGCCGAACACGATAACCCTGGCGCCCCATCTTTCGACCGCGCGATCGCCAATCTCGGCAAAGCGATCCGGAGGCCACCGTTTTGCACTGCCGAAAACCGCCCCCGGACTCAAACCGACCATAAAATCAAGGGGATCAATACCCTTTGATGTCAAAAAACCGGCCGCCTGTTCCCGCGCATATGTGTCGATATACAGCGATGGATCCCGGTCCCGTGCGGGCCACCCCATGGCATTCAATATGGCGCAATAATACCCCACCTGATGGATTTGCAGCACCCGGTCGGTTCGAGGAATACCGTGGGTGAGCAAGAAACTTCTGCCATCGGTCTTGTAGCCCACCCGCTGTTTCACGCCCCCCAGAAAAGCGAGGAAGGCCGCTTCAAAGGCATTTTGAAAAAGGATGGCCAAATCAAACTGTTGCTTTCGAAGAATGCCGATCAGCCGGTTCATCTCAAGGAAACCGGCCCTGGGACCTTTCCCCTTGTCAAACACCAGGACCTCGTTCACAGCGGGATGATGGTCGAAAATAGGCGCCACCCATGGCTTTGCCAGGACCGTAATGCGACCGGCGGGAAAATTCTCCCGCACAGCCTCCAGGGCCGGCAGGGTCATGACCGCATCCCCCACCCAATTGGTGGCCCGGATGAGGATTCGTTTCACCCGGGCTTTTTCGATTTCTTCACTAGAAAAAAACGTCACCGCAAATCCTTTTTTACTTCAACTAAAATACCCGTTACAGCCCCCTCATTCCCGCGGGAATGGACAACTGGGGCTTGTTTTCCACCGTTTGTGAAACCAGAACCACTGTTCCGGATACCACCGAATGTATTTATCGATGATCCGGTTGAAAAGTGCCGTATTCTCTTCCGTATCGCTCAGTTTGCTTTCCGAATGAATCAGCGCCACCGCCTCTTCAAAGACCACACGGTACCGCCCATCGGGTTGCCGCACGCTGAGCACGGGAATCACCGGGGCGCCTGTTTTCATGGCGATCAATGCCAGCCCCTTGTTGGTACAGGCCGGCAATCCCAGAAATGGAACAAAAACCCCCTCATACCAGTCAACGTTTTGATCCAGCAAAATGCCCATGGTCTTGTTCTGCCGAGTTCCCATCAGCAGCTTTTTCATGGCCTTTTTCTTGGGAATAATTTCCGTGCCGAATCGGGTCCGCAACCGCAGCAACAATTCTTCGACAGGTGAAAAATCCGCGGGCCGCGCCACCGCTATCCCGTCGGTATTAAACCGCAAGGTAACAGCCGCCGACATGAGTTCCCAGTTTCCAAAGTGGGCGGTGAGAATAAAACAGCCCTTTCCTTTAGCCAAGGCCTCGCTCAGAGCCTTTTCATTTTCAAAAAAAACATATTTGTGCAGGTTTTCTAAACTCAAATTTAAGATGTGCGGTACTTCAAACAACATCTGTGAAAAATGAAGCACCACCCGTCGATTCAATTTTTGCAATTGTTCCTCAGACATTCGATCGCCAAAAACCTGTCGCAAGCCATTCAAGGACGCCTTCATGGGGCCAACCGTCGCCATTCCCAGGAAGCGTCCCAACACGCGCCCCATAAATTGCCCCGCACGAAAGGGAATCAGCCCCAGCAACCTCACCAAACCATTCAACATCAAAGATATGGCGTTTAACACCATTTCATTCTTTTCGATACGCATCATTTATCATCCTAAAAATGTCTTCCTGCCCCGGCAGGAAGGAAAATTGAATCTTCAAATAACCGATTTCCGAAAATTTGGACCCCATGGAAGCAATTCTCATCCAGTCTTTTTCCGTGGTCAGGAGGTATTGCGCATCCCTTTGGGATGCCATATGAACAAGGTGGGCAAGATCTCCCTTCTGATAGACATAATGATCTCTGAACCCGCAAAAACCGACCACCCTGGCGCCCAGATCCTCCAAAGTCTCTTGAAATGCCCCCGGATTGCCGATTCCCGCAAAGGCCATCACCCGTTTTCCCTTTAGCCCATGGGGAGAAAAAACCTGATCCAAATGGGGGAAGATCACTTTGTCCGGCAGATGATCCGCACAAAAAACCGGGGTCCCGGGATAATGTTCCTTCAAGAAATCCAATGACCGCCGGCCGCAACCGCTCCTGAACCGCGTCAGAATAACGGCATCCGCGCGATCCAGTTGGTACAGAGGCTCTCGCAACGGCCCCCAAGGCAGAAGATGCCCATTCCCGAAGGGATGCGCCGCATCCATCAGGACCAGATTCAAATCCCGCTCCAACTGAACATGCTGGAATCCATCATCCACAACGAAAAAATCGGACCCGAACTTTTTATGGGCGTACATTCCCGCCAGGTAGCGTTTCCTGGACAGCACCACCGGGCTTCCCGAAACCTGTTGCGCCAGCAAAACCGGCTCATCACCGGCTGTCCCGGCATCCGCCCGGACCCGCCGGCCATCGGACACTTCCAGCACGGGGCTTTGATAATCCCCACCGTAACCCCTTGAGATAATGGCGACGCTATACTTTTCCGCCACCGCCCATTTGGTCAGGAGCGCCACGGCCGGCGTTTTACCCGTCCCCCCGGCAGTGAGGTTCCCCACGCTCACCACGAACCCCGGCAACCTCTTTTTTTTCAAAAAACCACAACCATATGCGACAAAACGCAACTTAAGGCCCAAACCATACAGCCATGAAAAGAAAGCCAGAACAGGGGTGTAAAACTTCCAGGCTCTCTCCCGGTGAATGGACGACCAATCAATTTTGTGTAGAAAATGACCCATTGGCCGAATCGATTCACCCTTTCGCCATGCTTTCGGAAACATACCCCACAACCCGATCCAAAGCGCCCCGGTTCTCCGCCACGAACGCCTTTGCCCTGCTCCCCATTCCCATGCGCAAACGGGCATCCGACAAAAGAAGGGTCATGGTTTCAAGGAGTTCACCTGCATCCTGAACTCGAAAGCCTCCGCCGGCCTTTAAGATGGATTCTGACATGAATTCAAAATTATGGGTATGGGGCCCGAAGAGAACCGGGATACCAAAGGCGGCGGGTTCCAGCAGGTTATGCCCCCCAATGGGCACAAAGCTCCCCCCCACAAAGGACACACAGCCCAGGCCATAGACATGCCCCAACTCACCCACCGTGTCAAGCACCATAATATCACAAGGGCGGCGGCTTTCTGAACCCGACGTTCTCAAAACCGGCGTCATCCCCCGGGTGCTGACCAGGCTGGAAATATCGCTGGATCTGCCCACGTCTCGCGGGGCGATCACCAGTCGCAACAGTGGGAAATGGGGTTGCAGCTGCTGAAACACTTTCAGCAAAACCGCCTCTTCCCCCTCGTGAGTACTGCCTGCCACCCATATCTGCATTTCCGACGTCAATCCCAGCATTTCCAACCAGCGCCCTTTCTCCTGAGCATTCATGCCGGGCATCTCACGGTCAAATTTGATATTTCCGACGGTCACCACCTTATTCTCATCCACCCCCACCTGCAGCAACCGGTCCCGATCCAGGTTCGATTGCATGAGGCAACGCGTCAGGGGAGCAAACATACGTCTCACCACAACCGGCGCCTTTAGGTAGGATTTCAGGGTACGGGGGGAAATCCGGCCATTCACCAGAAGACTTTTGACGCCTTTCTGTTTCAAAAACACCGGCAGGGCCGGCCACAAATCCGTTTCAACCAGGATAAAAACAGAAGGGCTCACATATTGGATCATGCGCCGCACGCACCACCAGGCATCCAGCGGAAAGGTCACAATGCACCCAACCCGACCTGAAAGTTTTTCCCTTGCCACGGCCATACCGCTCCGGGTCGTCACGGAAAAAACGATGTCCTTTTCGGGGAACGCACTTGTCAGTCGCTCTACCAGGGGAATCGCCGACAGCACTTCCCCGACGGAAAGGGCGTGAACCCAAAGATTGCCTTGCTTCGGCAACTTTTTCGGCAGACCCAGGGCAAGCCGCGCATTGAGCCGCCTGTTTCCCGAAATAAAAGCGGCCGTCACCAGAAAAACCAGCGGCAGAGCCCATAGAATATGATAGAGAATTATCATGCGATACCTTTCACGCTCCAGGCTTCAAATCATGTTCGGATCGGAAGTTCAATAACGAATTTTGTTCCGGTGGGGGCATTATCCTTCACCCTGATAAACCCGTCATGATCCGTAATAATCGTGCTGACGATGGCAAGCCCCAGGCCGGTCCCATGTTTCTTAGTGGAAAAATAGGGTTCAAACAACCGCGCCTTGTTTTGGGAGTCGATCCCCCGACCGTTGTCCGCCACCTCGATGCGCACCATTTTCAAAACATTGTCATAGGCAAGATCAATCACCACTTCTCCATGGCCTCCGGTGGCTTCAATGGCATTGTCCAGCAGGTTGATCATAACCCGCCTGATCTGCTCCCGGTCCAGATTGAAAATCGGCACATCGCCAAAATGGTTGAATACAAAGGAAACCTCCTTGTGCGCTTCTCTGTAAAGGCTTAATGCTTCTCCAATAATTTTAACGATATCCGATGGGGCCGGGTTCGCGGCGGGCATACGGGCAAAATTGGAAAACTCATTGACGAGACGCTTCAATTCTTCCACCTGGGTAATAATCATCCCGGTACACTCATGAAACACTTTTGCGTCTTCCGCCCCCAGCATCCCCCCATACCTTTTTTTCAGCCGCTGAGCGGAAAGCTGAATGGGCGTCAAAGGGTTCTTGACCTCATGGGCGATACGCCTTGCCACCTCTCGCCATGCGGCCATTCGCTGCGCTTTTTCGATCTCAGTCAAATCCTCCAAAACAGCCACAAGCCCCAGATACCGACCCCGGTCATCCTTCAGTACATTGAGCGACACCAGCAAACTCAACTGCCGGTTTCCGGCTGACAGACGAATCTGTTTGTTCATGAATCCTTTCCGGAAAAGTCCTTCATTCAGGATAAAGGAGTCAACAATTTTCCGATTATCATGGGAAAGGATCTCTTTGTAGGTCTTTCCAATGATATTTTTCGCAGTGATATTCAGCATCCTTTCCGCGGATTTATTAATGGTCAAAATCCGACCTTTGCCATCCGCGGACACAACACCCGCGGCCACATTGGCCAGGACGATCTCCATATAGAGCCGCCGTTGCTCCAGCTCCAGGTTGCTGACCATCAGTTCCTGATTGGCCGCCTCAAGTTTGTTTTTTCCGGTCTTCAGGTCCAGGGTCATTCGGTTAAAGGAATTCACCAGCAACCCCATCTCGTCTTTTGTTTCCAGGTCAATAAAGAAATTGTAATCACCGGAAGCAATGCGATTGGTCGCCTCAGCCAGTTCCTTGATGGGAACGGTCACCTCCTTGGAAAAATAAAAGCCGAACCACACGGACGAAAAGATGATCAAGAGGGTCACAATGGAGAGGGTAATCATGTGACTGGCCTTTATGGGCGTCTTGAGCATCTTGAGCTGTCGGTATTCCTGCAGACCCTTTGAAATGGCATGAAGGCGGTTCACAAAGGATCCGGGAACGAAACGCGTCAGTACCAGCAACCCCACCACGGCCTTGGATGCCGTTCGTGAAAAAATCGGCACGATCCCCCCCACAAGATCTCCGTGCGGCGACGATTGGATATACTGTCCATCCATTCCCTTCAGAACCGTGCGCTCCAAAACGCCAACTGCGGGATTTTTGAATGCGGTAAGGTCGATGCGGTGGTCCTTTGAAACCGCTACCATCGTCAATTCCTGAGAAAAAACCTTCAAGGATGCAAGGCCCAGCTCCTTTCTTTTTTCATCCGTGAATCTTACGAGGTTCTCTTTTTGGCTGGGAATCAAAAAACCCTCGTAGGTAATTACGCGGCTTAACACATTTCCGAAAGAGAGCATCTCATCCGTAATGCCGGTATAGTAATCCTGCCCCACCTCCAGAGAGGAGTTCAAAGAACGCTCTATCTGAAGGTTGAACCAGTAATCAATGGATGAAGAGATAAACTGCGCGGAAACAAAAAATAAAATGATCGTTGGGAAAAGCGAAAGGGTCACGAAAGCCAGCACCAGCTTGGTCCTGAGCCTGGCCCCCATAATACCTTTTTTCCGCTCAAACAAGAGCTTGACCACATTCCTCACCGTGAGAAAAAGCAGCAGCAGGAGTAAAATCACATTGATGTTGATGAGGGCAAACGCGATAATACTGCTTGAAAAGGGAAGGGCCTGTCCGAGATGAAATACCCGCAGACTCAGATAAATCAAAATAGAGATCATCACACATAAAGAAGCAATCACATACCGTTCCCGGCGGCGTCTTTTGAGATCACTTATTTCAGCTTCGCGATAATCTTCCATCGGAAACAGTGAAGCGTGAAACGTGAAAAGGAGTCCCCTTTTCACCTTTCACGCTTCACTTTTCACCTTTCACTAATATCTAAAATCCACCGAATACCAATCTGTCTCAAAATCCCATAAAGAAAGGAAGAAAAAGACGTAATGAAAATAGAAGGGCAGCTTGATGGTGTCGAGTTCCGCCATCATATTGATCTGATATCGATTTCCTCGATGCAGATTTCGAAGTTCGGTCACCTTCAACCCCACGATTTCAGCCATCAACCTCTTGGCATGGTCAAAATCCTTGGCAAAAACAACCTTGTCATCCTTAGAGGACAATCTCACTTCATAGACTTTTTTTAAACTGTCGTATTTGATTTCATGGCTCACCTTCAAATCGGCAATTTTTTTATCCCACCACCATTCTCGAACTTCCTGCAAATTCACAAAAAAGGTGAACGTGGTATTGACCCCGTTGTCGATGGCTTTTTTCATACTCTCCGTAAAACAATCCGTTACCGTAAAATAGAGCAGAAGATAGTCCCGAGTGTTGGTAACCACAATATCCGCCAGCCTGGCATCTTCCGCCATTGCCGGCGCCACCCAGAACGGTCCCGTGCAAATGAGAAGCAGCAACGCCAACAGGACCGGCTTAAGACCTTTGTTAATGGTTGAAATAATCTTCATCTCCGGGGTTCCATACGGATCAAAACAGGGTAAATTTGAAGGGAAGATCATAAGGTAGCATCCGGTAAAATGCAAGGCATATCCCCGAAAATGCACATTTTGCCTTTTGGCGATGTGATACAGGTCCGTGACGGACATCTTTCAAAACAACGAAAAAGGCCGCCTCTTCCCATTTACGGGAAAGAGCCGGCCCAAGAATACAAAAGGTTAGTGGATCTCTGCTAAATCATACGGGAACCAATTCCGGCAAACCGAAAGTCGGAATACTGAGGCTGTTTTGCCTGCATTCCTCGGGACTCACAAACGTCAACAGCTTCCAATGTTTCCTGGATGCCATTAATTTTGTCAACATCTTCTGGTTCAGGAAATGGCCTGATTTTTTCACGACGAAATGACCGATGACGGGTGCCTGGGAAAGAGAGAGATCCCCAATAAAATCAAGGATCTTATGGCGGACAAACTCATCTTTATATCTGAGGCCGTCCTCGTTCAGGATTCTGAAATCATCGATGACGACGGCATTGTCAAGGGAGCCGCCCTTGGCAAACCCATTTGCTTTCAGGGTTTGCACATCCTTTAAAAACCCGAAAGTCCTGGCCCGGCTGATCTCCCGAATAAAATCCCCACCCGAAAAGCATAATTCATATTCCTGATTTCTCAGCAGCGGGTGTTGAAAATCGATCATATAGCTGATCTTGAGCTCGTTTGATGGATACACACGGATGGAACGATTGCCATCATCCAGTTTAAAGGGTTTTTTGACCACGATAAACTGTTTCGGCTCTTTCTGCTCTTCGATCCCCGCGCTCTTGAGCAGATAAACAAAGGGGGCTGAACTACCGTCCATAATGGGCACTTCAGGTCCATCCAGCTCCACTCGTGCGTTATCAATTCCCAAACCGTAAAATGCGGCCATGAGATGTTCAATGGTAGACACGCGGCAGCCATTGGAACCGATGCTGGTGGCCAGGGTCGTATCAAATACATTGTCAAAACGGGCATCGACATACGAGTGCTCCGGGAGATCGGTTCTCACAAACCGTATTCCCGTTCCACACGAGGCGGGCCTGATATTAATTTTGATCTTTTCACCTGAATGAAGGCCCAATCCGGTACAACCGACATCGCTTTTTAATGTGCGTTGCTTAAAATCCACAGGTTTCTCCTTCTTTAAAGTAGCGCCGGTCGCTCAACTCTTTCGACCATGCCCGAACCCAAATGCAAATGTCATGCCATATTATTGACAAATCTCCCCAAAAGAAAAATAACACATCTATACAGCTGATTTTACGGTGTATTAATACAAAAAAGATTTCAAGGGCATTTACATAACGGACGCATCAATTGGTTGGGTGTGGCAAAAAAACCACATCTCACAGGCGCAGCTGTCAGGGTGCAAATTTTATCCTGCCCCTGTGAACAATTACCATTCCGAAAATGAAATCTAATGCGGCAGAGCCGTACCCAAAAGATATCTCGCGCAAAGACGCCAAGGCGCAAAGATTTTCTGCTTTTTGTGACAGAAAGCCAGGGACTGAAAGCCCCGGCTTGAAAAAAAAAGGCGTTTGTATTATTGAGGAAAGGAAATCTACCCATTAGAGGAAAGCATGCCCAATCAAAAACCCTTCCATCCCATTTTTTTCCTGTTGATGATTTTCATGACCTTTTTTGCCTGCCACCCGGCACTCAAAAAAGAAACCCGAATATTTGAGGAAACATTGGAACCGGTGCACTTTTTCTTTCCCACCTATAATGATGACATGAATCGGGAATCCCTGATCTCCGCACTGAAAAATAACCGGCGCTACTTAAACAAGCTCGATCCCGAATATCTATTTCATTATGGCCCGCACACATTCACCTGTCGTCAAGTGCTGGAAAGCCAGGAAGCATTCCTGAATCTAATTCTGGAAAATCCCGACACGGCTCGATTAAACAACGCCATCAATGAAAATTTTCTGGTTTACCGTGCCACCGGGCATGATGGAAACAACCAGGTCCTTTTCACCGGGTATTTCGAACCCATCTATGACGCAGGCCTGACGCCGGATGAAATTTTCAGATATCCTCTCTACAAAAAGCCTGAAGACATGATCAAAGCGGATCTTTCTCTTTTCGATGAAGACCTCCAGGGCCGGAAAATCACCGGCCGCATCGAGGGAAAAAAATTCCTCCCCTATTTTTCCAGGAAACAAATTGAGGAAGGGGCGCTGAAGGGGAAAGGCCTGGAACTGGCCTGGCTGAAAAGTCCGGTAGATGTGGCCTTTCTGCATATTCAGGGCTCAGGTCAACTCCGGTTAAGGGATGGGGGCGCCCTCAACGTGGGCTACAGCGCCGCAAATGGCCGCACCTACCAAAGCATCGGGCGCTACATGCTGGACAAAGGACTCCTGACCCGGGAAGAAATGTCCATGCAGGCCATCCGGCGATATCTCTCGGAACATCCCGACCAGGTCCCTGAGATCCTGAACCATAACCCTTCCTATATCTTCTTCAGGCCTCTCACAACCGGACCCGTGGGCAATATCGGGGTTCCCCTGACGCCCGGCAGGTCCCTGGCGCTGGATTCAAAACGATTTCCCAAAGGGGCGCTGGCCTTCATTTCATGCTGGAAACCCGCCCTCAACCCCCGGGGCGAAATCAGTGAATGGCATCGGTTCTCCCGTTTCGTTCTCAATCAGGATACGGGGGGCGCCATAAAGGGTCCGGGCAGGGCCGACATTTTCTGGGGAAACGGCCCCTACGCCGAAACCGTCGCGGGGCATTTGAAACATGAAGGCGAACTTTATATTCTGATCAAAAAACCCCGGATTTGAAAACAACACAGATTTGATTTCCCCAGCTTCACGTCAAAGCCAAGAACCGCTTTGGGGACAATCGAGCCTGCTTCAAAATATGGGAAAGCGTGGACCGTTTGATGGGTTTATGCGCGGGAATAGTCAGTTTTAACACTTCATCGTTTACCCGCTTTTGGAGCCGAATATGGCTCCCTTTCTGTCTCACCACGACCCATCCATCTCGTTTTAGAGCGTTGACGACCACGTCATAGTTAGAGCTGGGAACCTTGGTCATACGGCTATTTCCATAATTTCAGCCTCAAGACCGACCGGCAAGTCATCTTCCACGGGTTCCAGATAAAGCGATATCGCTGCCCTGATGTTAGCCATGGCCTCTTCCCTGGTATCCCCTTCGGAGATACAACCCGGAAGTGCGGGAACATATGCTGTATATCCGCCCTCATCGCTTTTTTCAAATACGATTTTCAAATTCATTTCAAACTCCTTCAATGACACGCTTTTTGCCGGTCGGAAAGGATACTTATATCGAAAACTTGGAAAAATCGGCAAGGGCCAGTACAAACTTGCTGATCACCTGCAGCAACCCCACCCGGTTTTCCCGGAGCACATCATCTTTCGTCAGAATCTCCACCTGATCAAACAACTGATCCACAGGCGTTCTGAGCTTTGCCATAAGACCTAAGGCATCCAAAAAAGCACTCTTTTCAATACAGCCGGCCACATCATCCTTGAGCGCCTGATAGGTTTCCCACAGATTTTTTTCAGCACTTTCCTGAAACAACTCCGGATTCACCGCGAACACCCGTGTCTGTTTTTTGATAATATTGTTCACCCGTTTAAAGGTCAGGGCCAGCGGTACAAATTCATCGGACGACAACGTGAATGCCTTGAGTTGCTCCATTTTCGGACGAAGGGACAAAATGCGGTCAAATTCATCACAGATGGCCGCCTCCACAAGGTCGGAGGCATAATCCGACCTCAACATCATATTTTTGTAGCGATCCCGAATAAACTCCAGAACCCGCGCAAAAACAGCGCCGAAATCAAAATCGATTTCCTTGGCCAGTTGGGACAACGCTCTTTCCACGAGCTGCTTGAACGACAAATCCCAACCCGTATCCTCCATGATCCGGATAATGGCCAGAGCGTGCCTTCGAAGCGCAAAAGGGTCTGCCTTTCCCGTGGGTTCCAGCCCAACGGCAAAACACCCGGCGATGGTGTCGAGTCGGTCCGCTATCCCCACCACAGCGCCGATTTTCGATTGGGGAAGTGCCGCCCCTGCTTTCAGGGGAAGATAGTGTTCATGGATTCCCGAACATATGTCGCCGTCATATCCTTCCATCGCCGCATAGGCACTGCCCACCTCCCCCTGAAGGGACGGAAATTCAATCACCATGTGGGTGACCAGATCGCATTTGGAAAGACGTGCCACAAGCTTCACCCGATCGGTTTCTTCCGGCAGCACCGATCCCGCAATATGCGCGGCAAGGGCCTCTACCCGCATCACCTTGGCATAAGACGTTCCCAATTGCGCCTGGTAGATCACCTGCTTCAAATCTTCCAGTCGCTCCACAAGGGGTCGTTTGCGGTCCTCTTTCAAGAAAAAATCCGCATCGGAAAGCCTGGCCCGAAGAACCCGTTCATGCCCCCGGCACACCACGGATTCGTCCCGGGTCCGGGTATTGTTGACCGCCACGAAATTGGGCATGAGAGCGCCCATTTGGTCGTACACCGCAAAGTACTTCTGATGCTCCCGCATGGCGGTGATCAGAACCGCATCGGGCAGATCCAGAAAAGCCTTTTCAAAACCGCCGCAGACAGCCGTTGGGTATTCGGTCAGATTCGCCACCGTTTGAACCAGTTCCGGATCATCCACCGGAACGCCTCCCACGCTTGCGGCCGCTTCACGGACGACTTTCTCAACAACCCGTTGTCTTTCCATCGGATCAAGGACCACAAAGGCGCCTTCCATGGCCTTTCGGTAATCGGCGATATTTGAGACACTCACTTCTTCCGGCCTCATGAACCGATGGCCGCGGGTGGTGTTGCCGCTCTTGACGCCGGCAGCTCCAAAGGACGTCACACGACCGCCTAGAAGACACAGTATCCAGTGTACGGGACGCACGAAGGGGAACCCAACATCCCCCCACCGCATGGACTTTGGCCATGGAATTTCCCCGATGATTCCGGGCAACAGCTCCGACAGGATCTCGAGGGTCAATCTTCCGGGAACCTCCTGCTTCACATAAAGATATTCCCCTTTAGGGGTATCGATGGTACTCAGTTCCTCAACGGACACCCCCTGTTTTTTGGCAAAGCCGGCGGCCGCCTTTGTGGGCGCGCCGTTCTGGTCATAGGCCACATTTTTCGGGGGTCCCGTCACTTCCTGAATCAGGTCTTTCTGTTTCAGGGAAACAGCTTGTCCCATCAAAACCAGACGTCTCGGCGTACCGCAAACCTCAAGGTCGCCCTCCCAGTCAATTCGGCTTTCCGTAAGACATGCCTCGACGCGTCTTTTCAATGCACTCAAGCCATCTTCCAGATAACCCGCTGGAATTTCCTCGGTCCCGATCTCCAAAAGCAATTCTGCCGTCATAGTCATCATCCGTTATATAGATTTAAGGGGGTATCCCATTTCCTCACGCTGGGCCAGATAGTTTTTCGCGCTCAAGCGGGCCAGATGCCTGATACGATCAATATAGCGGGTCCGCTCGGTCACACTGATGGCCCCCCTGGCATCCAGCAGGTTGAAGGTATGGGAACATTTCAGGCAGTAATCATAGGCGGGCAGCACCAGACCTTCGGCGCCGACCCGTAACCCTTCCTTCTCATACTTGTGAAACATATCCAGCAGCATATCCACGTCCGCCATCTCAAAATTGTAAACCGAGAGTTCCCATTCGCTCTTCTTATGGACATCGCCATAGGTCAAACGATCATTCCACATGAGATCGTAAACGCTCTCTTTCTCCTGCATGTACATGGCGATTCTTTCGAGACCGTAGGTCACTTCCACGGAAATGGGGTCCAGCCGAATACTGCCCGCCTGCTGGAAATAGGTAAACTGCGTGATCTCCATGCCATCGAGCCAGACTTCCCACCCCAGTCCCGAGGCGCCCAGAGTCGGAGATTCCCAGTCATCCTCCACAAAACGGATATCGTGCTCAAGGGGGTCGATTCCCAGCGCCTTGAGACTTCCCAGATAGACATCCTGAATGTCAATGGGAGACGGTTTTATGATCACCTGGTACTGGTAATAATGCCCCAGCCGGTTGGGGTTTTCCCCATACCGACCGTCCGTCGGTCGCCGTGAGGGCTCCACATAGGCAACGGACCACGGTTCGGGTCCAAGAACCCGCAGAAGGGTTGCGGGGTTAAAGGTCCCCGCTCCGACCTCCAGGTCGTAAGGCTGTTGAATAATACACCCATATTCGGCCCAGTATTGTTGAAGTGTCATCATTAATTCTTGAAAGTTCATGAAATCCCCCGGCTTTCTCCTAATTATGCACCGACATTACGGTTTGTGGAAAGGGTGGAAAGTATCACCTTGGCAAAGGGTTGTCAATATGGTCTTAGGGCGTGCAGTGCAAAAGCATTTTGCAACGCAATTCATTTTGTGCTAGCATTCCCTTACGATTTATCATCCGTATCAGAAGAGAGAACGTCATGAATTTTCACCCCGATTACCGGTTGGCCAGAGAAAAAATGGTCCGAAGCCAGTTGATCTCACGCGGCATTAAGGACGACAAGGTCCTTTGTGCCATGGGAAAAGTTCCCAGGGACCAATTTGTGGAAGAAGCCCTCGCAGGCGAAGCCTACAACGACCATCCTCTGCCCATCGGCCATAACCAGACCATCTCACAGCCCTATATGGTCGCCCTCATGACAGAGGCACTGATGCTCACGGGAAACGAAAAAGTGCTTGAAATCGGTACGGGAAGCGGGTATCAGACAGCGGTGCTGGCGGAACTGGCCGAAAAGGTTTACACCGTTGAAAGGATACACGCACTCATGGTCCGGGCAAAGACCATCCTTGAGGAACTGGCGTATAACAATGTTCATTTCAAAGCCTATGACGGCACCCTGGGCTGGCGGGAGTTCGCCCCCTATGGGGCCATTATGGTAACAGCGGGTGCGCCTGGAATCCCCGAACCACTTCTGGATCAACTGGCTGAAGGGGGAAGGCTCGTCATCCCCGTCGGGGACAGAACCAGCCAGGACCTGAAAAGGATCACGAAAAAAAACGGCAAGTACGTCAAACAAAGCCTGGGCGGCTGCCGCTTTGTCAATTTGATCGGGGTCCACGGCTGGGAGGCGTAACCGTCCCTACCGCCACCCGGACATGATCTTCATACATATTTTGTTCATCTCTTCAGCGCGTTTTTCCGTATCGGCTTCATTATAACATCGAAATTCAGGGGCATTGCCCGATGGCCGAAGGTGTACCACCTCATTGTTTAAAAAGGTAATCCGCAGGCCGTCGGTGGTATCGATGGTATTCACCCGACCGAAATAGGGCCCGAACACGCTTTCAATGGTCCGGCGGTCTTTTTCCCCGTTCCCCCCATAGAGGTTTTTCATTGCCCCCCGGCTTTTTTCGGTGGGAAAATCCTTCAAGCGGTTGCTGTGAGTGAACCGCTGGGGCAAATCAAACATGAGTTCACTGATTTTCTTTCCTTTTTTGATGGAAAGGAGCAGGATTGCCAGATGCACAATGATGGCGTCCCGCGTGGGCAGGGCCCGCAATGTTTTTCCATTTTGCCGCAGGTCCGAGGCAATCAAAAAACCGCCGTTGGCTTCATACCCCACCACCCGCTTCGCCCCTGATTTCAAGGCCCGCGCCATCCCTTCAATCACATAGGGGGAGCCGATCCGGGTTCGATAAACCGATTTGAACCACCCGCTTTTTTCAAGGGCCGTATTGCAGGAAACCGGCGTCGCCACCGCATCCGCCCCGAAGTAGGCGGCCGTCAGAATCCCCGCCACATCTCCCCGCAGCCACTTCCCCGTTTCATCGCTGATCAGAGGCCGATCGCTGTCTCCATCCGTGGAGACAATGGCGTCAAAACCATATTCCCGGGCCCACTCTCCGGCAGCCGTCACATCTTCAGGTCGAATGGCCTCGGTATCCACGGGGACAAAAGCATCTGAAAACCCCAACACTTTCACCTCAGCCCCCAAACCCGACAAAATCTGCACCATCAATTCGCGACCCACGGCAGAATGCTGATAAACCCCGATTTTCTTGCCGTTCAAGCAACCGTTCGGGAAAAAATCCAGATGCCGGGCAATATACATTTCCACCGCCTCATGATCTTCCCTTAACGGCTCCGGTCTTTTCGTAAACATGCCCACATGGTCAAAGCGCCCTTCAGGCACAGCCACGGACTCCTGCTTAATGCCGGCCTCGTCCGATTTGAGGATCTCCCCTTTTTTTCGGGTATATTTGATGCCGTTACGGTCATCGGGAATATGGCTGCCGGTCACCATGATGGTGGGCATATCCCGGACCAGCCCATAGTGGGCCAGTGCCGGAGACGGAAGCCTCCCACAACCGATGGGGGTGTATCCCGCGTCCGACACTGCCCGGGCCGCAGCCCGCATGATACGGTCGGTGCTGGACCGCAGGTCGCCCCCCACGGCCATTGAACCCCGGCCCTCAAGTTCCCCAATGCGTTCCAGATGCTGAATAAATGCCGCTGTGTACACATAACAGACCTCATCGGTCATTGCAGAAACCAGACCGCGAGCCCCGCTGGTCCCGAATTTGACGCCGCTTTCAGCCATCACTTCTTCAACCCTTCCGGACTTTGTCATGGATCACCTCGCTGTTCTCTAAAAGTTTACGGTTGTCGGTTCACAGTTCACGGTTTTTTTTGCGAATGGACGCTGAGCGTCCACATTATGTTCCCACGCAGAGCATGAAAACGAGAGGACAACCGGCAACCGGCAACCGTCAACCGGCAACCGCAAACGACTTTCTCACCCCCGCATACGCCACCAATGCGGCCATGGCCCGAGCCGCTCGTTCCGCCCCCTGAAATACCGGAACGCCCCTTGCGATGACCTCGCCCATGATATGAGAATCCGGACGATGAAAGGAATATCCGATCATCGGCTTTTCCTGCGTCTTTAGCAACCGGGCGAATTGGTCGGCATTGCTCGCAATGATTTTTTTTCCCTGAACCTTGACCTCTTCATCGGACAGTCCCATCCCTTTCAGCACCCTTTCCACCACCCGGGGTGGGCTGAGCAGGTAAACCATCAGGATATCCGCATTTTCCTCCGCCAGAAGGATACCGGGAATCTTCGAAAAAAAAGAACTGTAATCCTTGGCAAAGGTCAGATCCACGGGATTGCCGACACTTCCCGTGGAGGGGATAAAGGGGGTCAGTTTCTTCAGTGTTGCCTCGGACAGCACCGAAAGTTCCAAACCCGCCCTTCCACAGGCATCCGCGGCCGCGGCACCGGGTCCCCCCGAGTGCGTTTGTATCACCACCCGATTCCCTTTGGGGATGGGCATGGACCCGAGCGCCCAGCAGAAATCAAACAGCTCCACGATGGATCTTGCCCGAATCACACCGGCCTGCCGAAACATACCTTCGTAGAGTTCATCGGGTCCCGCCATGGCCCCGGTATGGGAAAAACCCGCAACCCTTCCGGCTTTTGATCCCCCCGCATAAAAAGCCACAATGGGCTTGTGGGGAGCAATGGCCCGGGCCGCCGCCATAAACGCACGCCCCCTTCGAATCCCCTCGATGTACAAGGCGATCACCTTGGTGTGAGGACAAGCGCCCAGGTATTCCATACAGTCGACGATATCCAGAACCGCTTCGTTTCCCACACTGAAGGCGGTGCTGAACCCTATGGCGAAACCTGAAAGGTATTCAAACATCTGGGTCACGAAACTGCCGCTCTGGGACGCCAGCCCCACAAAACCGGGGACCCCATCGTTGGGAATAAAGGTCGTGTTGATGTTACAATGCGGGTTGGCCACTCCCAGGCAGTTGGGACCCAAAATTTGCATGTTATGGGCAGCGACGATTTTTTTGAGCGCCACCTCCAGTTCACCGCCTTTCTCCCCCACCTCCTTGAACCCACCGGAAACCACCACCGCCTGTTTAATGCCCGTCCGTCCACAGGCCTCCAGGGTCTGGTTCACAATGGCGGTAGGCAGCACGATTACCGCCAGATCGGGTGCTTCCGGCAAATCCTCCACCCGCCGGTAGGCCTTCAGCTCCAGGACCTTTTCTTCCTTACGATGAACCGGATAGATGGCACCTTTAAAACCGCCCGCCAGCACCGTCATGAGAAGGTGGGTCCCCATGGACGTGACACTGTTGGATGCGCCGAAAAAGGCCATGCTTCGTGCGTTGGCTATCCGGTAAAGGGGGCTGTCTTCAATGAATTTTAACATTTGATTTCCCCAATAAAGTATGCAACAATGAATGATGCCTCATTTAGTGATCAAATGGAACATAGAATAGAAACGGTTTCGTGTCAACCGATTGCAGCGTTTGACCCGTCATTGACTTTTTTCCATAATCACAATGATACCAAATAGAGGCGATGCCTGTCATGGTTTTGAATCAACAACGTTTATAAAAAAACTTACGACCCACTTGCCACAAGGAGGAACCTGATGTCCTACGAACTTACCGAAGAACAGGAAATGCTAAAGGAAACCGTTGCGCGTATTGCAAAGGAACAAATTGCCCCCGGCGCCGCGGAAAGGGATGAGAAAGCAGAATTTCCATGGGACATGGTGGCGTTGCTGCGAGAAAACGCCCTTTTCGGCGCTGACTATCCAGAAAGTTTTGGTGGGTCCGAGATGGGGCTTTTTTCCCTGTGTCTGATCATCGAAGAAATCGCCAAGGTCTGCGCCTCCACCTCCGTGGTTCTGCTGGTCCATGAACTGGGCGCCATGCCCATCATGCTGGCCGGCAACGATGAACAAAAAAAGCGATATTTCCCCAAATTGGCATCAGGCGAACATCTCATCGCATTCGGCCTCACGGAACCCAACGCCGGATCAGATGTTTCCGGTCTTAAGACCAAGGCCGTCAGGGACGGCGACGATTATGTCATTAACGGAACCAAAACATTCATCTCCCATGCGGACGTGGCGGACGTGGTCTGCATCGCCGCCAGAACCGACCCGTCCGTGCCGGGGCCAAAAGGCACCGGCATATTTATCGTGGACAAGGGCACGCCGGGTTTTGGCATCGGCAAGCATGAGAGCAAAATGGGCGTTCGCGCCTCCTCCACCGTGGAAATCATCCTGGAAGATGTCCGTGTGCCGGCCGGAAACATGCTGGGGGGCGAAACCTTGGGTTTTCCGATTCTCATGAAAACACTGGATTTGACCCGAATCCCCGTGGCGGCCCAGGGCGTGGGCATTGCACAGGGTGCTCTTGATTATGCCGTTAATTACACCAAGGAACGGATGCAATTCGGCAAACCCCTTTTCTCCTTTCAAGGACTTCAATGGATGATGGCCGATATGACCACCCAGGTTGAAGCGGCCCGGCAGCTCACCTACAAGGCCGCAGCCGTTTTTGAAAAGCTCCCCAAAAACCTGGACCGCGTTCCCAAAGAAGCGGTTCGGCAGTCGGCCATGGCCAAACTCTTCGCCGGAGAAACCGCCATGAAGGTCACGACGGATGCGGTCCAATTGCTGGGCGGTTATGGATACGTCAAGGAATATCCGGTGGAAAGAATGATGCGCGATGCCAAAATCACCCAGATATACGAAGGCACCAGCCAGATTCAAAAGGTGGTAATTGCGGCCACCCTGTAAATTCCCAATGCAAGGCCTGACGGGGAAAAGGACTGCGACTTTGAGTTTTCTCAGATGCCGTATCGAAGTATTTTACGGCGGAGGGTATTTTTGTTGATGCCCAGTTCTTTGGCCGTAGCAACCTTTTTCCCCTGATTTCTCTCAAGAGCTTGACGGATAGCGCATTGCTCTATTTCTTTAAGCGTTAATCCCATTAAAATCGGGCTCAGTGCTGTTGATGGAAGAATATGGGCCGGAAGACAGGCAACGCGGAGGATATTCTCACCGCAGAGAACAAAGGCATGCTCTATGGCATTTTCCAGTTCGCGAACGTTGCCGGGCCAATCGTGCAGCATCAGCGTGGCCATGGCTCTCTGAGACATGCCGACGATGTTTTTTCCCGACAAATGATTAAAACGTTCAATGAAATGATCCACCAGAAAAGGGATGTCTTCTTTTCGCTCCGCCAATGACGGCAGGGAAAGCTTCATAACGTTAATCCGATAATATAGATCTTTCCTGAATGCCCCGGTTCTAACCTGTTCCTCCAGATTGCAATGTGTAGCGGCAATAATTCTGGCGTTGGTTTCTATCGATTCGTTGGATCCCAGGGGCTCATAGGTTCTGTTTTGGAGGACCCTTAGAAGGCGGACCTGCATGAGTGGCGATATATCTCCGATCTCGTCCAACAGAAGGGTCCCGTCCCGAGCCTGTTCGAACCTTCCGGGCTTATTTGTTTTAGCATCGGTGAAAGCGCCCGCCTTGTAACCAAAAAGCTCGGATTCCACCAGTGTATCCGGCAACGCCCCACAGTTGACCGCCACAAAAGGTCCTTTTTTACATTCGCTATCATTGTGAATGGCGCGGGCGACGAGTTCCTTTCCCGTACCGCTGGCCCCTTCTATCAATACCGTACTGTGACTTTGAGCGATCTGAGGCAGGATTGAAAAAAGTCTGTGCATCGTGTCACTTTTGCTCACGATGTCCTCATAGGAGTGTTGCTTGGAAAGTGTTCTTCTCAATTCGCTGATGTCACTCAAATCCCTGAAGGTCACAACACCTCCGATGAGTTTTTCACTGGAATCCTTCAAAAGGGCGGTTGTGGTACTGACGGGGATACGTTTTTTGTCGGCACGAACAATATAGATGGGTCTGTTCACTATGGGGAAGCCGGTCTCCATGGTTTCCCTGAGAACACAATTCCTTTCGCAGACATTGCCGCGAAAAACTTCAAAACACGATCGCCCGATGGCCTCACTGATAGGCGTTCCGGTAATTTTTTCCGCTGCGCGATTAAAGTAAGTAACGCACCAGTTCAAATCCAGCGCATAAACACCATCCGTGATGTTGTCCAATATGATCTGGTACTGATTGTCGAGGCATTTATCAGATAAGCCCCTTCCTTTAAAATTTTGTTCATGAAGTCTTGATATGGGAAAGGATTTTTTAACGCTTTGGCGGGATTGAAAATGATTCGGGTTCATTTTGTTCCCTCTGCAAGGAAGTTAATGGATCAGAATGCATCCTGCAATATATTTTATTTAACATACGAGATCAAGTATTTATTTAAATTTCAATTAGATAATGCACATAATTTTCCTTACATTATCTTGGTATGTTTTTTGCTTTGTTTTTCATACCGACCCTAAAACTTAACAAAAATGGGTGGTTACAAGTCATTTAGGATGTCGTGTTTCAGTTGCCGACCCTGAAAAACCCGGCGGGACACAAAATGGGTGGTTTCTAGTGGTTCAAATGATGCGTAAGTACGGCCTCAACCTGACCGATGTTGAGAGCGGCCTGATCATTGCGCCGATCTACAATCTGAGGATGGGTATGTAAAAACATTATCCAAAAAAAGGAGGAAAGAAAATGGAACGAAGAACATTTTTAAAATCCTTGGCGGCCACGGGCGTTGCGGCTTCTTTGACCGGCACAGGGGCACTGACCCGTGAGGCCCATGCGGGAAAAAAGGTTGATTTCGGTCAAGTCAAAGACGTGCGCATTGATGTTCTCAGTGAAACCAGCTGGTTCAATAACGACATCTTCAAGAAAAACATCGTGGATTACGGCGGCGCCATGACCAATCAATACACCATTCCGTGGGAGTGGGACAATGCGGGAGGGTACATGGCCCTTATAACAGTGACCCAACTGGATGGTAAAAAAAGAAAGATTCTCCTGGACTCCGGATGGAATAACGACTGGGTGGACTATATCTACGAGATGAACCACATCCCCGATATGTTGAAGAGCGGTGAAATTGAATTTATGGTCCTTTCCCACTGGCATCTGGACCATTACTGGGGAATCGAATCAACGCTGAAACACAACCCCAATATTACCATATATGCGCCGGCAACCTATTATCCGGAAGACATGAAACTGCTGAAAGGGGGGCATCTGTCGGCCAAGAACAAAGAGGGCAAGGAGGTCCAGATCTGCAAAAATGATGTCCCTCATACGGGAAAACTGGTCTTATGCAGTCCTGACGGCGAAAAAGACGGTATCTACAATCCCATGCCGGGCGTAGCCGTAAAGGATTTCGACGTTCCCATTCTGCTGCGGGTGCGGGGAGAGAATGTCCTTTATTTCAATGTTAAGGACAAGGGGATCGTCACGGTGACCGGATGCTGCCATCCAGGAATTCTTTCGCTGTTCTCCTACGCACGGAAAAATTTCAAAGGGTATAAGCCTTACGGATGCTACGGTGGTTTACACATTACCCTCTTTGAAACATGGGACCCCAAATTTGATGATATCATCAAGGGAGTGAAAGCGTTCAAAATCCAAAGGCTTGCCTGCAACCACTGCACAGGATGGATTTGGGCTGAAAAAGCCGCCGCCGCCGGTGTTCCCGTCGTCAAAGGCACCAATAAATATAAGACCTACGCAAAACAATCCACGGTGGCTTCTGCGAGTAACGCCTTTCTCACCAACGGAGATCACATTGTCTTCTAAAAGTCGTTTTTACCGGAGTCGTTACAGGCGAAATAGATGAGGGGAGATATCGATCTCAAGCTCGTTTTTCCCCTCATTCCGATGATGGAGGGTCGAGCAAATGAATACTGATGTGGAAACAGGGCAAAAATTCAATTATCTTTTCGGATTGATCAATCTGGTGGCGGTTTTTTGTATTGTATGGCTGCTGTGGTATATTTTCATGAACCCGAACACCGTCATGAAACTGTATACCCCCATGTATGGCTTTTCGTTGGTCGTTGCGTTTCTTGCCGCCGTCGTGTTTTTAAATAACGTTACCTGTGGCTATCCGTTTCCGGAATCCTCAACAAAATCATTCGGACCGGTCCAACGGGGGATACTGATGACCGTTGTAGCCTTCCTGCTGATGCTTTTTCTGGTTTATGTTGTTTTCTGGGGATTTATCGGCAAATTCGGCATTGCTTATTTCAGCCCGCAATCCATCATTGCTTCGGGGGGTCAGGGCGCTGAAATATGGAATGCTCGGGAAAACACATCGACTGCCATCGTTTATTATTGCACCGCATTTTTACTGGTAGCGCTTTTTTGGAGTACCGGTTTCGACCGATGGCCCTGGCACACGGTGGATCGGGGCGTTACGGCATGGTCCAAATTTTTTGCCGTCACTTTTTTCACCGGCATCGTCTATATCCTCATGTTTCATCCCCATGTCTGTTATCTTTTCTACCCGGCCCAGGACAAAGCCGGCGTGATGTCCTGGTGGGCGGAACTTGCCGGTACCGGCAGCGCCTTTTTCGGGCTCGGGCTTGCCCTTTGCATTCTGTTCTGGATCATCGTCTCGGATCTACTGTGGGAAGGGTATCCATGGAAATACCTGAAAAAGAACGGAGAATCCACCTGGGCAAAAGGGTTGGTGGTCCTTATCGTAACCGCTGCGCTGGGTGTCATCATTCTCTATGTCCTCATGAATATCATGAACTATTTTTGGGATGAACCTTTTGTGGGCGGACAATACACCGACGGCCCGGATTTCCGTTTCATCCATGCCGCGGAAATATGCGGTTTTTTTATCCTGGCGGCGTTTATTCTAAAGAATTATTTTAATAATTTCCCCAATATGAACAGTCTCTGGCTGAGTGCCATCATCAGAACCATTCTGGTCGTGGGCGGCGGCATGCTGTTTTACTGGTTTTACTATTCTCCCCTGGCAACTTTTTTCCTGGCCAAGGTACCCGGTATTGCCCAGCCAGGTGACACAT
Organism: Desulfatiglandales bacterium; assembly: GCA_963664475.2. Classification (GTDB taxonomy): domain Bacteria; phylum Desulfobacterota; class DSM-4660; order Desulfatiglandales; family Desulfatiglandaceae; genus NaphS2. The sequence goes on along the minus strand of CAXXXE010000007.1, from coordinate 363,003 downwards.
CGCTGGTTTGGGTCCTTCTTTTTTTGAGCGTTATCATGGTCCAGGCCGATTTTTTTGAGGGGTGGCCACTCAAAAAGAAATTAGGGCGGAATGAATAATGGTGGATAAAAGCAAAAGAACATTCTGCAAAAGATACTTTCTCGAACAGATCGGGAAGGTCGTTAAGGGCTTTGGGGAGGGCGTCAAAGAAACTCGGGAAAACCTTGCATTCGATGAATTTTTTGACTCTTATGACTCCAGCTATGCCCTTACCCTTGCCTACCCGGATGATATTTTAATGGCAACCGCCCAGCAGCACGGCATCAAGACTGAAGGGCGGGAAAAAAACGAAATCGTAAAGGAGTTATTTGAAAAACATGGTGGATACCATCACTGAGTGCGAGAGTTTTTTTCAAAATAAAATAAACAGCATACTGGTAACCACATCGTGGGTGGACAAGCTGAAAGACCTGCTGGGAATCGAAGCGGTCAGTCAGATCTGGGGAGACGTTCCGGCCTGGTATATGTGGCTCTCGGATGCATTAGGCGTCTACCAGCTCCAACTGGTAGACGCCGGGATCGATGAAAATAGTCCGGCGGCCAAACAGGGGTTATTTTCCATTAAATGCTATCCATTCCATAACACAGCCGTTTTTGATACCTTCTCTTATGAGGAACAGTGTTTGAGCCAAAGTCCATTTTTCGATGATACCCATACGCCCCGGTTTGAAAAGAAGGAGAAAATCCCCGACCCCCTGTTCAATGTGGCCGCCATGGAATACAGGGTAAATCAGGATGATACCATGGCGTGTTTTACGCTTGAAAGTCTGGATACCATGCGGTCGGTCTACCCCGACGAAACGGTACTGAACTTTGATCTCATCAACCAAAATCGGCGCTATGCGGCGGGCGAAACCGGCCGTTCGGTACCTGGTTGGAAACTGGGGTACCCTGTTTTTGACCGGCTCTTATCCATGTATGCCTTCTACAGTAAAGCCAAACCGGTTCGGCTGCGCATAACCCGTTCCCCGGGATTCGAATACGTCCATGCCCGCAACCATGCATTTGAATGCATGGATGTTCAGGATGTGCATCGATTGACAGCATCCGTTTTTTTTGCATCACAGGGCAACCCCGAGCATGGTATGCATTTAAATGAATTGGACGTAGGGGCGGGGGAGGAAGAACAGAGCCAAATTGAGATCCTTTTAGATCAGGTGTTTCCCTGTGGTCATTTTTATGCATCTGATAAAACGGCATTTGCCAAAGCACATGAAAATACCCCCGTTAATGTACTCTGGTGGTCCCTGGCCAATGCGGACTACAAATCTGAACTTGCCTCAAGCTGCGGATGCCACTGAAACCCCCGGGTGACCGGCGCCGCTGGGGTAATATTTTATGTGGTTCACAATATAAACGAGCCAGACTCGCTTTGGTGATGGGAAATGATTCGAATTGCCATACCCATATTCCATAATAGAGTTTCGCCGGTTCTTGACACTTGCACCCGTCTTTTAGTTATTGATTTTGAAGGGAAATCCGGCGTTAAAAAGAAAGAGATTTCTTTTGATGTTTACGCCCGATCCAATCGGTTCGAAATCATCAAAAACCTAAAACCCGATGCCATTATCTGCTGCGGCATCAGTGACGTATTTGACAAAATGCTTAAATCCGCCGGCATTAGACTGATCAGCGGAATTGCCGGCGATGTGGAACAGGTTGCGGAGGCTTTTCTCAGCAACCGGATTGATGAGCCCTGCTTCCGCATGCCGGGATACAAAAAAGAGGGGTAACCCGGATCGTAACCGTTCACGGTTGTCGGTTTACAGTTGCCGGTTCACGGTTTTTCAATGAATTATGGGTTTCCTTCATACAGATTTACTCTTTCTTGATGAATCGTTTTTTCAATTTTAATGAAGGATGTGGAATTATGTTGGGATTGATAACCGCAATTTTTTAAATCTTCACAAGAGGACCCCATAATCTTCCGTTATCCTCTGTTTTTCAACCGTAAACCGGCAACCGTAAACCATGAACGGTTACGAATCTTTCACCCAATCGCCTCACCGGAGCTGATATCACCCCAATAGATATCTTCCGGTCCCATCCGGCCTCCTGTTTTGGCGCAGGTTTCCGCTTTTTCCGCGGCATACCGTTTCTTGAGTTCAACTGCATTGGCGGGTGGATCGACGGTGTGTTCACGCCGTTTCAAAATAAGGGATGTTGTCGGACATTTGTAGGCACATATGCCGCAGCCGATACAAATTTCCCGTTGAACTACTGGCACCTTTCCTGCTTTGTTTTTTGCTGGAGGACTTTCCACAAGCGTCAGCGCATCCATGGGACAGCGTTTGACGCAAAGACCGCAACCCAGGCATGTGTCGGGATTGATGTGTACCTCAAAATTGGAACGGTTCATGCCACTGTCGTGTTTGAGCACGTGAAATGCCTGAAAATACACACAACAGCATTGACAGCAATTACAAATCGTGTCCACGTTTTCCTGCCAGTTGGAGGCGGCATGAACCAGACCCGCCTCGGAGGCCCTGGCCAGAATCTTCCGGCATTCCTCAAGATCGATCTCTCGGCCTAGGCCATTTTCAATGATATAATCGGCAAATTTTCCGAAATGAAGGCAGTTTTCCGTTTCATGTTTACAATCCGGAAGATCAGGGTCGCTGTTTTTCCGATGCCTGCAGGCGCATGTGGCCACCGCAAAACGATCCTGGGCCTGCAATATCTTCAACACGGCTTCGTAGGGAACGATGCAACGCGGATCATCGATTGTTTTTTCGATGGGTATGGCCCGTAGACCCTTGGTTTTCACATCTTTCCAGTGGTCCCCCAGACCGTCAAGATAATAGCGGGTGACATGGGGGGCCACCGATTTTATGCGCCCATCGTCGCTTCCAGACCAGAAGAAACTGCGTAAGAATACGAATCGTGGCGGATTCAGACGATATTTTGTTTTTCCCCGCGAATGGATACGGTAAACAAGCCCTCTACCAGCCAGTGCATCCAATTCCTCACTCAGCGCTAAAGGATCCATGCACTTGTTTTTTGCCAACTCATCAATTTCACACAGGGTCAGCGGCATACCCATCAGGAGTTCCGCTTCCGCCACGGTGTAGGTCTCCTGCATCAAAGGATACAACGCAGGGGATTGTGGAACATATGCGCCGCATTTTCTGAACCAGTTTATCAATCCTTCGTATATTATTCCGTTTCCCATTTTGGAAATTTCCTTTTTCTTTCATGAACTCACCCCAACTGGATAATCTGATTCAGACGCCTGCGTACGTCAGCGAAGGTCGCATCCGGCAATCGCTTGAGCTGATGCGGCCTTGCACCGCGCACGCGCCAGTCGAATGATTTTGGCTGGTGACAGAGGACATAACCGGTTTTTCCGACCTTGCTTTGACCTTTCACCTGCCCAACGGCAACGGCGAATGGGTTGTCGACATTATATTCCGCCGTCGTCATGGGCAGGCCGATGACCAGGGATGTCGTATTATTGAAGTTGCGAGGAGAAAGCACCAGAAATGGGTGTAAATCGCGCATTTCCCGCCCTGCCTGGGGATTGCAGTCGATCCAGATGATATCCTGGCGAGCCGGTACCCACGGGTGGCTGCCTTTGGCTTTTTTGTCTGCTGTTACCACACCTCAGCCCCAACAGCGTGACCCTGCATTACTTCGCCTCCATGCCGAGCCGGGTCGAACCGGGCCAGACGTTGTTCCAGTGTCAAGTCAGCATCCTCTACAGGCCGGATCACGATACCCCCGTCTTCCACTGATATGCGAACACGTTGATCGACATATAAATGCGCTGCACGGGCCACCGCGGCAGGCAGACGGACACCCAAATTGTTTCCCCACTGCTTGATATCCAAGACAGCTTCAGCCATAATAGCCTCCTCTCGACAATCGGTTAACGTTTAGACATAGTTTAAACATCCAATTCCGACCCGTCAAGAATAATAACGTCCGCCTGATTCTTCCCGGCACAACCGAGGGCATACCGGCATTATGTATTTCAATCCCCTTTCCAGATATTTTCAATTCAAATTGAATCCTACACCGTCGGCGGACAGATTCTCATTTCGGACTCGGCACGCAAGCAGGCGGGAGCGATTGCGTCCCTTTCAAAAAAGAGTGCTGAAATCCAACTGGAAGAAACCATTCGCTTGTTGACCAATCTAAAGATGAATTTGAGCGGAGTGGAAGAAGAACTAATGGGAAATGATTTTTACGGCAACGTCATCGGTTATACGGGGAAGGGCAACCACAGGGTCCGATTCACGGCCGTTCCACCGGAATTACAATCCTACATCCAGGCCCTTCGACGCTATGGAGCGACCCTGCCGCCCAATGATTCGGTCTGAGGGACTGATTTTTTCAACTGCAAGCTTGAATGACCGCGGCCCTTATGGCATATTAAGTCGTCGATTTTGCATCTACGGTGTTATCTTGGGGGATGGAAAAAATGGAGATTTCAATAGAAGATTTAAAGGGGATTGATCTATTTCGAAAAATCGAACTCAATCATGTGCCGTTAGAAATCAAACAAGCCTCAATTAATGAATACCTGCCCGGAGACATCATTCTTTCCCCTGAAAATGAAAACAGAAGCATCTATTTCCTGCTATCGGGACAATTGGGCATCCATCTGGAAAGTCCTACATCTGATATGCTCCGGACCATTGAAGTTGGGGATTGTATCGGCGAATTATCCCTCATAGAAGATACCAATCCGTCGGCCTATGTACTCGCCAAAAAACCATCTCATCTCTTAAAACTTCCAAACGAAACCCTATGGGAAATGGTATATGCCGATGGGCGTATCGCCAGGAATCTCCTTTCAATCATTTCAAAACGGCTGATCGCCAATACGCAATTGATACTTCTGGAAAAAGAACAGACGAAAAAGTTGGAACAGTTTGCGATGGTTGATGGTCTGACGGGCATTTACAACCGGCGCTGGTTCGACAAGGCTATGAGCCGCCATTTGAATCGATATGAACGGTCCCGAGCGGTTTTTACCCTGTGCATGGTCGATGTGGATCATTTTAAGCATTACAATGACAATCATGGACACCAGGCCGGGGATGTTGCGTTATTCACCCTTGCGAAGGTACTCGGTGAAAACATCCGTCCCACCGATTTTGTGGCACGTTACGGGGGTGAGGAGTTTGCGGTTATCCTCCCGTCCACCCGTGTAGAGGATGCCGAAATCGTGGCGACGAGGCTCTGCAATACGGTAAGAAAAGCCACGATAAAAATGCCCGACGGTCCGGTACTGCCCTCGATCACCATATCGATGGGCATTGCGCAGATGTGCCCTGGATATTCCCTGGCCCATCTGATTGAAGCCGCCGATAAACAGCTTTACAAAGCCAAACAGAACGGTCGTGACGGTTTTTGCACCGACCCTTCCCAATAAAGATGAGCCGCAATCAGGATCCGGAACCCAGGATTTTTGAAAGAATTTTCTGTGTGATCATATAGGTCGGCTTTACCCCTTCCTTTTCCATGGGCCCCGCGGCCAGGGTACTGCCCGTCTTCAGAGGATTATCGGAGGCGTAGTAGGCATATCGCACCCGGATATCCCGCGGCAGGTTCCCCTTGATCATGGCCGCACCGATAGCCCGATGATAATGCCCTCCCTCCATCTCGAGGCCGATGATTTTCCAGCTCGCCTCAAATTCCTCAAGCATGCGCCGGTTCTGAAGGGAAGTCCCCAGAACCGTTGCCATGGGGCCGGTAAAGACATTTTTCGCTTCCTGAAAATCTTCCCTTGTGAGGTCATTATCAAAAATATAGTTATCGCTGGTCCCTTCGAAAATATGGGCCGTGGGCAGCATGATATCGCCTTTTTCCCCCGGCAGTATCCCGGCTTTTCCCATGATGGAAATGGAGCTGAAATGGAAACGGGTTTCTGAAACACCCTCTTCAAAAGGCGCCAGCAAATTCTCCATCAGCTCAAACGCCTGGACACCAAAGGCATAATCCACAACAACAATGACGGGCTTGTCCGTATTGATGAGAGATTTTCCGATATTGATTTCCGGATGAAACACCACCGGACCCAGCATGGCCGTATCAATCAACTGACAATCCACATGACATCCGGATTCGTCCTTCACCTCATAAAAACCGTTTTCTATAGCATATGCCGTTATTTCTTCAACACGACCCCTGGCGTGTAAGGCAAAAGCATAGGCGTCTTCACCCGGATCTCCTTCATGATTGTCACCCATGGCGGCAAACGCATAAAGGGTATTTCTGACGCTGTGAAGATTTGCGCTGACGACGTGGAGGGGACGATTTGCCAGGTCCAGCTGAATCAGTTTCTCATGAATGCGCCGCGCCCATTTTTTTTCATATTCCTGATAACCAATGATATTCATCAGGGACGGCGTCAGATAAATGGTAAGCGCGTTGTCCCACGACTCATATTCCGCCGCCAATCGCCTGCCGAGATTGTATATGAGCAGGAACAATCCATTGTTGCTGCCATGGGAATTTTTGTTGTTTTCAAGCCGCTCATAGGTACTGCGGGTTTCCTGGTAGGGTCTGCCGAGGATAATGCTGAGATCCCAAAGGGCCTGATCCAGATCAGCGGCACCGAGCGGGTCTTGATGCTGAACAATTTTTTCCAACACATGCCACTCAATACTGGTTTTTCCGGTGGAATCCTTCATTTTGCCGTAGATTTTTTTGGCTTCCACATTAAGAAACGTCAAATGGGTCACGATATCATATATTTCGCTGAGCCCCCGGGAAATCACAAAGCACATCTCATTTTTTCCCACCCGATAGCAGGTCCGCCTTCTTTTTAACGGTTCCATCCGCTTGAAGGCATCGTTTCCCGAAGGATCCTCTTCCGTCAGAATCACACGGTTGCATTCCTCGATACCCTGGGGCAAACGGTCGATGACATACTCCATGCCGTTTAGTTCCACAACTCTGGGATCATTCATGGAACCATATATTTCCGGACTCAGATCGAGCAGACAACGTTCAAGGGCCAGTCCCGTTTTTCCATTGAGACGGTAATCCCCTTTGATGGAAAGGGCGTCGGTGATGGCCTTGAATTCCCTGACCGCACAACGGGCTTTTTGTCCTCCGGTCAACTCATGCATTTTGCATCTCCTGATTTGATATTCACACCCGAAATACCCTATGCCGGGTCAACAAACCCTAAAAGATCTGACGGGTGAATTTGCATTTTAAAAGATCATGATTATTTTTTTATTTCCAAGGGCGATGCGTTTTAGAGCATCAAAAAACATTTTTTCGGGCTGTTTCACTGTATTTCAGCCCATTTCAAGGCGCGGGCAATCGCCCGCCGGGAAAGGATTCAAACAAAATGGTAAAATTAGAGACCAGTATGGGCGACATTTTTCTGGAACTTGACGAAGAAAAAGCCCCAAAGTCCGTGGAAAACTTTCTGGCCTATGTCAATGACGGTCATTATGACGGCACCATCTTTCACCGGGTCATCGACGGTTTTATGATCCAGGGGGGCGGCTTCACGGAAGACATGGAACAGAAACCCACGAAAGCCCCCATCGTTAATGAAGCGGACAACATGCTGAAAAACGACGCCTATACCGTTGCCATGGCCCGTACACCGGATCCCAACAGCGCCACAAACCAGTTCTTTATCAATGTTAAAAAGAATGATTTTCTGAATCATACAGCAAAAACAGCCCAAGGGTGGGGATACGCTGTGTTCGGAAAGGTGGCCAAGGGGCATGGGGTCATCAATAAAATGAAAAGCGTTGCCACCGGCAACAAAGGCCCCCATGCGGATGTTCCCCTCGAAACCATCACCATCATCAAAGCGAGTGTGGTGGACGAATAGAAGGGCAGAAATCAGGAATCAGGAGTCAGGAGTCAAAATAAAGAACAGCCTTCCTTTTCTCCCGGCTTCTGGATTCCGGCATTAAACTTGATTTTTGCGGCCTACAACCCACCTAAGGACTCAAGAAAACCTGGTCTTCGAAGGCAACCTGCAATGCTTCCGAAAGGGCCTTTACAGCCGCCTCATCAGTAATCTCCACCATCAATTCCCCTTTGGGACCCACCGCCAGTTTGCCGTACCGCTCCACAATCTCGGCAATTTCGGTAGGTTCTCGGGTCCACCAGCCACGGGTCCGCATAAGCAGTTCCCTGCCCTTCAGGCGACGGGGGGTCACCAGGTCGATATTCCTGAACCAGGCATCCCACCCGATTTGGGCCGGCGCTTTCAACACCGGGCTCACGGGATCATGATAAATCCTGCAACGTCCGAAAAGACGAAGGCTGACCATGTGAAACGCTCCTCCTACCCCAGACTGTCAAGAAAGCAAGTCTCGTAAACCTTTACATAATTCCCTTCAGTGAAGGGCTCGCCCCACCCCGCCCTTTCGCCCCAGGCCTGCTCAAAGGCCGCCAATGCCGATACACGCACGCTTCTGAGCCTTTCATCGAAGCGGGAAAGCCCGGCCTGCGCAATCAATCGTTCCTGCGCCGCTTCCATCCCTTTAAACACCCGCCGCATCATTTGAACGGCCGGATCTCTCCCAAATTCATCGGGCGCCATTATCTATCTCCATCTCTCTTCCCGGCAATTTTTTCCAGGACTTCCTCAAGTTTTTCAAGCTTTTCCCCATAACCAGCCCAATCGCCTTCATGCAAGGCAGCCTTTGCCTGGTTGTAGTACTCAAGGGCCAGCCCCCCGAGATTCGAACTTTCCAGAATCTTTGTAGCGGCCGGCACATCGGTCTTCCCGGACGAAATCCCTTTTCCAAGGACACGACTCAAGGCCAAATCAAGGGTCTGTTCCATGGCCACCCGGTTGCCGACGGCCACAATCACCCGTTTCAACTCGGGCAGGGAAGCGGCCCGGGAAGGATCATCTCCCAGTGACGCCGATCCCAGTTTTGACCTGAGTTTCTGAAGTCCCCCCGAGGGTTGCTCACCTGAAGAGGGCCTGGGCACGTCTTCCTGCTTTGCCTCCAAGTAGATGGGTTCCACGTACACAAAAGCATCGCACACGGGGATGGCCAGAAGGTTCCCGCGAATGACACGCGACCCCTTTTGATCCCACAGGCTCAACTCACTGGAGATATCGGTCTGCTGGTCCACCCTGGCCTCGATCTGCATGGGTCCGTAGACCAACTTTTCCTTGGGCAGCTTGTAAACAATCAGGCGCCCGTATTCGGGCAGATCGCTTCTGGCCGCCAACCATCCGATCATGTTGTCCTTTTTGGAAGGGGTAAAGGGGAGCATCAGGAGAAATTCCTCTTTTTCCCCTTCGGGCAATTTAATAATAATATAATAGGGTTCCATTTTCTGCCGGCTATCGCCGTACATTTCATCGGGAAGCTGCCATAAATCTTCCTGATTGTAAAAAACCTGCACATCCTCCATGTGATACCGCGTGTAGGTGGCCGCCTGGATATGAAACAAATCCTTGGGGTAGCGAATATGGCGTTTCAAATCTCCCGGCATATTGCCAAAGGGCTTGAAGAGATCGGGAAAAATCCGGCTGTAGGCCCGGGCAATGGGATCCTGTTCGTCCAGACGGTAGAAACCGACATCCCCATTATAGGCGTCAACAACCACCTTAACGGAATTCCGGACATAGTTAAGAATGTTTCGGTCAAAGGGACTGTAGCTTCGCGTAGAGTAGGGGTACATGTCCGACGTGGTGTATGCATCGAGTATCCAGTAGAGTTTCCCTTCGGAAATCACCATATAGGGATCCCTGTCGTAGGAGAGAAACGGCGCAATGGCTTTGACCCGGCGCTTGATGCGGCGGTTGTACATGATGCGACTTTCAGGCGTCAGATAGTTGGTGAAAAATATCTGCGGATCCCGGAAGCTGACGGCATAGAGGAACCGCCGGATGAACGAGTTGACGGGGACCCCGCCCCGGCCCTGATACACGGAATAAACGTTTTTATCGCCTTTTGGAAAATCGAACTCTTTGCTGGTGGTCTTGACCAGCACATACTGGTCCGTCATCTCGCCGTAATAGATCTCGGGGCGGTCTATTTTTTGCAGACCCGACTCACTGACGGGGGGCAGATCTTTGATAAAAAGCCTTGGCAACCCTTCACGGGTGACTTCATTGACCGGACTTGCGGCGAGACCGTAACCGTGAGTGTAGGTCAGATGACGGTTGACCCAGGTATTGGCCTGGGCCGGAAGTTTTTTCACCACCAGTTCCCTTGCCGCCAGCATGAGCTGACGGTACTGCCCTTCAATCATGTAGCGATCCACATCCACATTGTTGAAGTCATAGTAAAGCCTTATGGATTGAATCTGCTGGTAGGTCTTGAGCAACGGCCGTTCATCCCAGATCCGTATGTTCTGCATGGTGACCCGCTGTTGCCTTACCTCTTCCAGACTCAAATTGTCATTGACCTCGAAACTGACCTCCTTGATCTTGTTCAGGTTGTAGGCCTCTCGGGTAAAAGCGATATTGTGGGCGATATATTCGGATTCCTTTGCAAATTCATTGGGTTTCACCACCACCTTTTGAATGGTCATGGGCAGAATGCCGGTCAGCACCAGTAAGGACGCCACCCATACCCCTCCCCCGATCAAAAGCCGTTTCATTCCGGGTTTGAAGGCATTGAAAAAAAGGAGGGCGGCAAAGGCGATGGATATGACAATCAAAACTTTGTACGCCAACACCTTCACATGCACATCCGTGTAACTGGCGCCGAATGCCGGCCCCTGGGTTGAATAGAGCAGTCCGTAGATCTTCAGCCAGTAACCCCAGCTCAACAGCAACACCATGATGCCGGCCAGAAACGCCAGGTGTCTGCCCACCCCGGGCGCCACTGAGATTTTGGGAAGCGATGGGGGTTTTCCTTCCTCCTGGGTAATTTCACCCACCAGTTGCAGTGCCCCGTTTTTCAAATACCAAATCAAAGTCAACCCGGCGGCAAACAGAAAAAGCACCAGCAATCCGTTCCGGATAAACGCATAGAACGGCAGGACAAAAACATAGAACCCCATATCTCGCCCAAAGATGGGGTCATTTCCCCCAAAAGGCTCCTGGTAGAGATAGCGCAGAACCAGATCCCATTTCAGGGAACCCTTGGAAGCCAGCACAAAACTGGCAATGAGGATCAAAGCCAGAAAGAGGACATTCAAGGTTTTAATGGAAACACCCATCTGGGCCGCATAACCGGCGCCCTCTTTAAAAGGGCTTCCGGAACCGGGGACAGGACTCAGACGTCGGGCCACATGGAGATTAACGGTAATAATCAGGATCAAAAAAATCCACACTGCCGCGCCAAACCCGAATCGGGCAATCATCATGGTCCGAAAAACCGATGAAAATCCCAAATTTTCAAACCAAAGCCAATCCGGATAAATGGAGACCAGGGAAAAAACCAACAGAACGAACAGAAGCGCACAACCGATCCATATTTTTATCTTCACATCAAAACCCCATATATCTCATTGAACTTCATAGAAAACACCCTTGAATAGATGCTGATGATTCCCCAGCCTTTTTCAACCGACAACACCATTGACTTGTACCCTTATTGCCTTATACTGTCAAATGGTATTGGGTTCTCGATTCGACAAAAACAGGTTGACAATCCGAACCGAAAAACTATATTGCTACATATGAATATATAATTTTAGAAGGAGAAAAAACGCGATGAAAAAACAACAACGCTTGCAATGGGTTATTACCATCATCATAATCGGCGTTATTTTCTGGACGACAACGCCCATTTCCATGGCGCTGACGGCAGAGGCCCCTACCCTGGCGGAAACCTACCCTGATTTTGCCGATGGGATACTCAAATCCGCCAGGCTGGTCAAATTGGATAAAGGTCTGATTCTTCAGGCCGATCATTTCAGTATTCCGTCTTCCTTTATGGAAAAAACATTCGGAAAAATGACGCCTGAAATTCGAAAGGAACTTGAAAAAAACAAGCTGTTTCTTTTGGACCAGGAAGTCATTCAAACGCTCATCAAGGAAGATGCGAAGGCCATGGATATCGCAACGGAACCCGCCGATGAGAAGATGTTTCAAACTTATATCGAGCGCGTCACCAAAGATGCGAAGGTGACGGAAAAAGCGGCCAGGGCCTTTTACGATGAAAACCGGGAAATGGTGGGGGGGATGCCCTTTGACCAGGTGAAAGGAAGCATCGAACAGCTCCTGCTGGATCAGAAAAAACAGGTGGCGCTGGAGAGCCATATTCAGGGTCTGGCTCAAAAAAGCAACATGAAAATCAACAAAAACTGGGTGGAAAAACAGGTGGAGATAGCCAGGGATAACCCCCTGGACCGTGCACGATTATCGGGGAAAGCCACCATGGTCCAGTTCAGCGCAGCAGGGTGTGGCCCCTGCGAAATGATGAAACCCATTGTTAAAAAAATCAAAAAGAAATATGCCGGCAGCATCAATGTGGTCGCTATCCCGGTCAGGGACAACCAGATGCTGGCAAAACGGTTTAACGTCCGCGCCGTACCGGTGCAGGTCTTTTTCGACAAGGAAGGAAAAGAAGTCCATCATCACATGGGCTTTATGGCGGAAGCGGATATTGTCAGTCAGTTGAAGAAAATGGGGGCGATTTAGTGCCTGAACCAAAAGCTCGTTCAGGCATGGTTTTATGTTTCAGGTTTTAAGTAAAAAACTAAAGGAGGGTCACCATGAGTTCAAAACTATTGGTCGTAATTGCCACGTCAGATAAGGAAAAGGCGATAACCGGATTGATGTACGCCCACAAAACCCTCGAACAAGGGTGGATGGACCAGGTCAAAGTCATTTTTTTCGGTCCGGCCCAGCGTCTGCTGGTGGAAGATGAGCAAATCGGAAAACTGGCCGGGGAAATCGGCGCCAGGGAGCAACCCATCGCCTGTAAATTCATCTCCGACCGCGAAGGAACCACTGAAAAAACCGAAGCCCTGGGCGTGAAGGTTGACTTTGTGGGAACCATCATATCCGATTTCATCAAGGATGGATTTATCCCAATGGTCTTCTGAAAGCAACGTAATTCTTTTTACCTGAACAGCCGAATGGGAGCGGCGTCTCGCCACGCTTTTTTCGGGGCTGGAAACCGCTCCCACAGAGATTATTGTTTCAAAATTAGAATTGCTGTCGTTAACCACCTTCCGCAACCGTTCAATAAAATCGCCATCCTGTTGAGAAAATCCCTCAAAAAAGAGCATCATCCCTCTGATGGAACCGTTTTCTTTCTTCAAGGCCGCCTCAAAGAGTTCAAAATGCCGGTGGTATAAGGCCACGGTCAGCAGGTAGGCATTGTTTAACGGCGCCTGTCCGAAATGAACAAATTGACGGGTCTTAAGATCCGCTTTCAATCCCTGGAATCTGTTGCGGTAGCCCGCAAAAACCTGTTCCCTTCGCACCAGTTTCTCCTCATAGGCCATATCACGTTTGTAGAGCCTTTCCAGGTCGAGCATCAAAGCGTTTAAAAATCGGGAAAAAAGACGCTCATCGGCCAGCGCATTTTGAGCCTGCCGCGTAAAAGGATGCTCAGTCCCAAAAAATTTTTCGAAAAATTGGAAAGCCCCCACCTTGCCCACCAGAACAGCCAGTCCTTCGTTAAAGGTCCCCTGACCATTGACATAAAGGGTCGCATGGGTCATCTCGTGAAGCAGGGTCTCCACCAGTTGGGGCGTATTCCCCTCGATGAGATTCATGGGGACGGGGTCCTGGAACCACCCCAGAGTACTGTAGGCGCCGGCTTTCCCCACAAAGACGTCCAGGCCTTCATCCAGAAGAAGCTTTCGTTCGTTTTTGGCCTTTTCCAGATCAAAAAACCCCAGATAGGGCATGTTCCCCACGATGGGAAACCACCATGTTTTTCGTGAAAAATGATCCTTGGCGGAAGCGGAAACGATGTAGATGGGATTTTGGTCCGAACGGGGATAAACGGTTTCATAATTAGTGGTTTTTTTTAACCCCAGTGCCTTTTCTCCGAATGCCTTGATTTGGGGCACAAGCACCAGTTTTTCCCGTTGCGCCGGCGTAAAGGGCTGGGAATTCAAAGCCTCGGATATGGGCATGGCGCCGTTCAACAATTGTATCTGTCCCTTGGCCACATGAAACAGGTAGGAAAGCCGGCATCCTGAACCCGACAGCATCAGGCATAACAATAAAACAGCACCGAAAAATTGGATGGGGAACCGTCGTCTAATCATTTATTTGTTTTGAAATTGATTAATTGCATCAAATACGATAAACATTTTTAATTATCAGATAATCCTAGCATATTCCATGAAAGGTGTATATTGCCATGAAAAAGAACCCTGGTGCTTTTCCCCTCCTGTACTGCATACTGCTTTGCTTCTTTTTCGCTCCGCATCCAGCAAAAGCGGAGGTCAAACCCATAGATCCATCAAAGATAAGCGATATCAAAAAATTGATTGAGTTGATCAAATTCGAGGAAGTGGTGATGCTGGCGGCCGACAGCACGCTCGAACGTCTTTTTCCGATTCTCAAAAAAGCGATGGCGCAAAACAGCGAAGTCATTTCCGAAACGGTCTTTGCCATTTTGAAGGGCAGCACCCTGGCCCTGGTAAAACGGCAGATCTCAGCAGAGGGCGGACTTGAAGACAGGATTGTTCCCCTTTATGACAAGCACTACACCCATGCCGAAATCCAGTCCCTGATCAAATTTTATAAAAGCCCCCTGGGGAAAAAAGTGGCCGAGCTCCGACCCCAAATCGCAAAAGAAAGCATGGTCGTGGCTGAAGAATGGATCCAGTTTCTTGAACCGTTGTTGGTTCAAGCCCTGGCAAAAAGCCTTGAAAAAGAGGGGTATGTGATCGTCAAAATGCCCCTCGAATCAAAGTGAGGGAGGGGAGTTTCTTTAACAGATCTATGCGTAAGAGATCGCCTAATCACGTTTCTTTACCTCATATTCCACGTCAACCTTGTCTTTGGATCCGGACCCCGTTTTCAGGAAGGCGGATGGGATAATCACTTTAGCACTCGTTTTCCCTGAGCCCTTAATGTCGTTCAACGGAATATTTTCGGTATACAGGGTCGACATGCCGTCGAGGATCGTCTTGGGACCGCTGAGTTGAATTTCAGGAGGGGTAAGTTTGGCCTCAAAAAGATTCAGGTCCGAGGGGAGTTTCCCCACCCAATCCGCCTGGACGGGGAACGTTTTCTGGGTGCGCGTATCCAGGTTCACATCCACCACCATGGGTCTGACTTCCTTTAAGGAAAGGCCGGGGGGAATCGACAGGTTGTCGTTGGTAATGGCAAAGGTGTTGGTTCCGGCGACGGCCTTTCCCAGATCCATCTTCACCCGGATCTGCTCGGGTCGAATGGATTTTAAAAGGGCCCTCGATCCGCGGAGGAAAAGACGAACGGAAGTGGCCGACGTGTTCAACAGTTCCATATCAGAACTCCGGTTGGCATACTCCACGGGAATGTCAAAGGTCTTAATGGTATCGAGCCCCCTGCTGATACTGAACCAGACGGTGGAAACAATTAAAAGGGAAACAATGGCAGCGATCCTCAGTTCAATTTTCCGTCTTTTCAAGAATCGGCTCTGGTTTTCCCGAATTCCCAGGTGCTCCCTGAGGGCTGCCGCAAGTTGCGATCTGCCACTAATATTGATCAAATCACTCCCCCGGGTCAGGGTAACGGCGCCTCTTTCCTCGGATACCACAATCACCATGGCGTCCGTTATTTCCGATAATCCTGCCGCGGCCCTGTGTCGTGTTCCGTAAGCGCTGGGAAAATCTTTTCGATTGGAAAGGGGAAGAATCACCCCGACCTCCACAACGCGGTTTCCCGAAATAATGGCTGCCCCGTCATGGACCGGGTTATTGGGCCAGAAAATGCTGCCGATCATCTCCGCCGAAACTTTGCCGTCCCATGAAATTCCCCGCTGGACGACTTCCTCCAGATCCTCCTTTCCGGGCAGCACCATAAGGGCGCCGATACGCTTTTTCGCCAGGTTGAAAATACTTTCCGTGATGATTTCCACGGGAGTCTTCATGGGCTTTTGGTGCAGGCCCCAGAGGATCGTCCAGATATTTCGTGCGCGGAAAACGGATCTGATTTCGTTCCTGAAAACAACGATGACGATCAGCGCGGCAACGGCGATAATTCCCTCCATCATCCAGCTGGTCAGGATGAGCCCCAGGGATACGGCCATTCGCTGCAGTATCCAGAGACAGGCAATGCCGATCAGAACCCTGAAAGCATCCGTTCCCCGAAAAAGCGCATAAAGGCGAAACAGAATATAACTGTTAAACCCGATATCGATTATATCCTGCCATCGAATGCTGGACACAAAAATCAGAATTTTCTGTAACACCAAAGTCACTCCGTTACGCTGAACCGCAGGGTCCTGAAAATTTTACCATCAGCATCCGTAATTTCCACCCGCCAGGGGCCCACATCCCCATCGCGTATCGTCATTTTACTGAAACTGGACCATTTGGGCGGTTTGAGGGTCAACTTTACTGTTGCATCAGGCTGGTCTCGTTTGAACCAGTTATGTTGGACAACGGTTTTTTCAGGCACCGGGTCAAAGGCGGTAAAACAGGTTGCGCTGCCGATTGCCACACTGAAAATGATCGTTTCATTCTTCGGTTCCAAATCTTTCAGGTCCTCGCACATAACCGCTTTGACCAGGGTCAGAACCGGCGGCTTTTCGGGAATCGCGGCGGGTGGCGGTTGCACCTTCGACTGAGCATCCTCATCGGCCCCATGGATATTCCCGGCAAAACAGAAAAGGACCGCGACAATCAGCAACAAAATCGCAATGGCATTGCTTATTTTTTTCATGACAGCCTGCCTCGAGTGTTCCAAAACTACAGCATATCAAAGGCGCTCGGTATTTTCAATCAATGAAAATGCTTCGCCGTTTTGCTGATGGACTTTGGGCGGGTTCTGTGGCACAATTCCGCAGTATCAGAACGCTCAGAAAAAAATGGAAATGTTATTTCTCACCTAATCCGACAATAATGAACAAAGGAACACAGGCCATGAAGAAAAAGAATCTCGTCTTTCAATTTAAAATAAGCCTCAAGGAAATCGAACCTCCCATCTGGAGAAGAGTTCACGTCCCTTCAACCTATACCTTCTGGGATCTGCATGTGGCAATACAGGACGCCATGGGCTGGCTTGATTGCCATCAGCACCTTTTTCAAATCAAGAAGCCGATGGCAAAAAAAACCACTGAAATCGGGCTACCTTCGGATGACCATTTTAAAGGTGAACCGGAAGTGCTTTCGGGGTGGGGGGAAGATATTGCCGACTATTTTGTGGAACCCGGGAAAACCGCGGATTACGTGTATGATTTTGGAGATGAATGGGAACACGAAATCCTTTTTGAGGGGATTCTACTCAAAGAAAAAGGGATGCTGTATCCACTCTGCCTGTCAGGGTCCAGGGCCTGCCCTCCGGAAGATTGCGGCGGTCCCTATGGATATCATGATTTTCTGGAAATCATCAATGATCCCTCCCATGATGAGTACGATGCCATGATGCAATGGGGCGGGAGGAACTTTGATTCCGAATTCTTCCAGGCGAAAGATGTGATCTTTGACAACCCCAAAAAACGCTGGGAAAAAGCCTTTCCCGATGGCAAGTAAGGTCTTGCAGGAGATAATGCCATGACCCGAAAAGCACCTACCCGAAAAGAAGCTTACGCCTTGCTACTGGAATACAACCACAGTGAAAGTCTCATCAAACATGCCCTGGCCGTTGAAGGGGTAATGCGCTATTGTGCGAGGAAACGGGGTGAAGATGAAGACAAGTGGGGAATCATCGGTCTCGTGCATGACCTGGACTACGAGAAATTCCCTCGGGAACACTGCCGCAAAAGCGAAGAGATCTTGAACGAAAAAAATTGGCCCGAAGACTACATTAGAGCGGTGGTCAGTCACGGCTGGGGCATCTGCTCCGATGTAAAACCCGTTACCGAACTTGAAAAAGTGCTCTATGCCATCGACGAACTGACCGGCCTGGTGGCCACCACCGCTCTGATCCGGCCCTCAAAGAGCGTCCTGGATGTCAAACCCAAATCCGTCAAGAAAAAATGGAAGGACAAACGGTTCGCCGCCGGCGTTGACCGTTCCATTATTGAAAAAGGCGCCGGCATGCTGGGGGTTGAAATTTCCGAACTCATCCAGGATACCATCTCGGGGATGGCGGAAGTGGCCGATGAAATCGGCTTGAAAGGCACACCTCAAAACTTACAGGAGAAATAACCCAAATTGTCTCTCGATGCCATCATTATTGCGGAGTCAGGCGATGCGGGTTCTGCCGATATTCTCCATCAGCGGTTGCGGTTGGACGGCAAGGTCGCCACCATACAGGTCATCGCCAACTACCTCAAACACAAGGGGCGCGTTGTTCCTCCACTCGAGGGAAGCAGCGTCATGAATTGGGGCGCGGGATACCGGCTGAACGGCATCTACCTGCTCAGCTACCTGCAAAAGAGCGGCCTTAAGGTTAATCTGATCGACCGCTATTTCAAAGACAGGGACAAATTCAAGGAAATGCTCTTGGAAAACCCTCGGGCCGTTGTCATCTCCACCACCTTTATTCGCAACAAACGAACCCTCAAAAGGCTTGTAGAAGATATCCGCGATCTGGCGCCGGATATCTTCATTATCGCGGGCGGTCCCTATGTAAATCTGTCCTACCGGATGCTGGAGCGATCCCGGGAAACAGACTATGAAACGGGTCTTGCCGAAAATGATTTCCTTTTTTTTGAAAACGAACAACCCCGGGTCGATTTTTACGTCACCGGCCTCCAGGGCGAAGATATTCTGCTGACGGCGCTACAACGACTTCAACGCCGGCGCCCCCTGGACGACCTGCCCAACACCGTCCGCTTCGACGGAAAGAGGTATTCCTTTTCACCACAAAAAGATTACATTTTTGACAACCTGAACACCTCCATTGACTGGGAATCGCTCCCGGAAAAAATCTTCAGCACGGGGGTCGTCCCCTTGCAGACCAGCAAGGGATGCCCCTTCAAATGCGCTTTCTGCAACTTTACCAAAGACCGCAGGCTCATGTTCATCAAGAGCCTGGACCGGCTGGTAGATGAACTCAAGGCGGTTTCAGCCCGCGGGGTCCGATTCGTGCGTTTCACGGATGACAATTTCAGACATGGCAGGGGAAATCTCAACACCCTTTCCCGTCGCATCATTGACGAGAACATTCCCGTCAAATGGATGACCATGGTCAGAGCAAACGCACTGGAGGACGTTGATTTTGAACTGCTGAAACAATCCGGCTGCATTGAAGTCCTATTGGGCCTGGAATCGGCCGACCCGCAAATATTGAAGAACATGAACAAAAAAGCCGATCCCACCCTGTACGCCGGGGTGGTGGAAAAACTCCTTGCCGCGGGGATCGATGCCTCGTGTTATTTTCTGTTCGGTTTCCCGGGAGAAACCCGTGGGACGGTTCAAAAAACACTGGATTTTATACGACGCATTGAATTTCCGGATCTTCCGGGAACCCTCTCATGGGCGCTTTTTCCCTTTAGCCTGGCGCCCTTGAGTCCTATTTACGAACCTGAAATGCGGCACAAGTTTAAGTTGAGCGGCTATATGGACCAGTGGAAACACAGCACCATGACATCAACGGAAGTCATGGGACACATCAAAACCATTTCTTCGGCCCTCGACCACTCCTGCCCCATGTATCGAAACGATAACCTTGAAATGCTCCATGATACACTTTCATCGGCCGACCGAAAACAGTTATTCCTCACCCGTCACCGCCTTTCAAAACGGGCAACGGAAAAGCCCCTTTCCAAAGCTGAAACAATAGAGGCGTTCACCTTCGCTTTCCCCTGGGCGCAATTTTGATAACCGAAGCATCATCAGTTGACATCCACCCCTTTTTTTGTAAGAATTCGAATCATGAAAAATGGCTGTCAACCCGTTTTTGGAAAGGAGTTTTGGTATGGTCCACATGTTGAAAAATGCAATCGTCTTTTTGGGAATTCTGACCCTGCTGGCCGGGTGTTCATTTTCCTACTCCAGCGGTGCATCCAGCGATTCGAGTAAATCCAGTTCCAACTCTTCCACATCGTCCGGCGCATCGGACACGGATCAGAAAGACGCAAGGACCGCCTATATGAGCGATGTAAGTTCTTATACAACCAGCGCGGTAAAGGGCGACAATGCCGACGCTTACATGAGTGAACTGGGCAGCATCGCAAAACGATACGGTATTACCGATTGGGAACGGAACACCGACACCTATAATGCCATCGGCACGGGTCTCAGACGGGCCGGCATCACCCGGGAAGGGGTCAAGAACGTTTATTTCATCCCGGAACTGGCCGCAAAAGAGAAAAATGCCCTTGTCCTGATTCTCGAAAGCTACCAGCCCTGATTCAAAGACGCTTTTTGAGATACGACAGGGATAACAAACCAACGAAATGCTCAGGTTTCCGTAAATTCGCTTTTCTTGTGTTTTTTATCGGGATCGTTCTCCTGGAACAGATGTGGCTCCTTCGACTCATTCCGGCCGAAGCGGGCCTGGCATCATCTACTCCCCGGCCCTTTCAATTTATCTATATCGACGCCAACGTAGGCGGCTCCAGCGGCGGGCACAGCGCTCTCCGCATCAACAATACCATTTATCATTTTCAATATTTCCCCGACGGGCTTTTCAAACTGGTTCGAGAACGGTGGCCTCATTTCAGGTACATCTATAATGATCTGGAAAACCGAACCCTTTACCTGGCGCATCTTCAGGTAAAAGCCCACGACATCCTAACCATTCGGGAACACCTGGACCGACATTATCTGATTCAGGAAGCCCACATGGCCCGCCTGGCGGCACTCACCGCCGACACCCGGCTTTTGAACGATCTGAGCCATGGCCGCCAAGAAATACCCCTTATCGGCGCAGGCCTGTTCACCTTTCAAGCACCACCCGATGACATCAGTATTCAGCTTAGAAACCGGGTTATCGACGCCTATGGAGAGGACTATTTGATATCTACCATCAAAACCCTGGACCGGGACCTGGCAAACATACCGATTACCGCCTCCAACATAGAGAATCTCAAAATTGCCAATGACGTCTATCCGGCACCGGTATCATCCCTCTCCAAAAAATATGTTGAAAACCGACTCAAACGAACAGCCCTTGACATATTAAACCGGGGCATCCCCGTCCGAAAAGTTGAACTGACGGACATGGACCATTTCCGCCGCCCCGGTGACCCGAAAGAATTGACCCAAGATGAGCGGAACAAGCTTTCCGCCTATGCCGAAACGCTGAAGACATCCGTCATCCACCTGGTCTCCTCCAGCAGGCCCGACTGGGGATACCCCCTGTTGTTGGCCGCGGCCCGTTATCAGGCGGTCATGGGGTCACTCAAACGCAACCGGCTGCTCCTACTGGATCCTTTTCCCGAAGCCGCTAAATCCGTATCCGCAAAAACGGTACAAGGAGACCCCACGGTAACGGCGCGACTGGCCGATCGCGCATGGCGCACCTATTGGAACATCCGCCGAAACACCTTCGCCAAAAAAGTTGTGGAGGAAAGGACCTATAACGGGCTGGAGGAAAGTGCCGGTCGTTTTGCCGAGTTGGAAAAGGGGCACAAAACCGGCAAAGCCATTCGCGTGGCCTACGGCCGACTGATACCGTCCCGCATGGGGATGGCGCCCCTGGCAGCCCCCACTGTTTCGCAACAAATTATCAACACATCCCTGAACAATGCCCGTTTAAATCGGGAGGTCTATTATAACGAGCTGAAGCACTGTTACCCATATCACCTGATCACCCATAACTGTGCCACTGAACTCACGCGAAATCTCAATGCTTCATTTCAATCGGAAGCCCGGATTACAGCGGCACTGGGGGGAAACATTGCGCCGGGAAAAGATTTCAGTTTCATCCCTTTCCACCTGTTTGATCTTGTAAAAAGTCGATTCCGTATCGAAAAAGTCGAAGTATTGCCCGGGTTCAGGAAACGGATGCTGGCGCGTATGGCGCAAAATGAACCCCAAAACACGGACCTCTATTTCCGGGAGTGCAACACACTGACGTCCACCCTCTACCATGGCGCCAAAGGGGATACACCCTTTATTTTTTTTACCGACGACGTGGTCTGGCCTCGTCCGGTCTATGGCGCAATCAATACTGTTTACGGCCTGCTGGCAACAACTTTGGGCATTTTCACCCTGCCCGTGGACGGCGGTGAGTTATCCCTGAACGGCCTTAAGGGATGCGTTTACAGCCTGCCCGAACTATTTTTTTTCAATATCCGCAAAGGCAGCTTCAATTATGTGGACGACCCCGCCGATTCCGAAATTAAACCACTGGAACGGTCGGCCCCGGCATTTGACCGGCGGGTATCGCCATAAAAAATTTTTTTCACACGGAACATCTTAAAATAAATACGCTTATTTAGAGCTTCCCCATCTGTTGATGGCCATTGCCAATTCCTGATCCCAGCCATCCTCTTTTATTATTCCATAATAATGCGCTCTCAAATATAACAAAACCTCAAAAATCAAACATTTGTGTTCATCACCCAGCAAACGGAATCGTTCACCATCCGGTCCATCCAAAACCGTATTGAGAAACCTCATCATATAGGGCTCACCATCACGGTCAATGGCTTTTGTAACCGCCAGCGCTATTAATCGCGGCAGAAAATAAGACATTGCCGGCGCGTTCATGCTCGGCACGGGACCCCAGGCAATTGTGCCCACATCATCCATTGACAGGGTCTTGCGTGTTGCCTTCTTCAGTGTTTTCTCATGACCCCTGCAATCCGGACAATCATCATCATGAATGGTGCAACGGATGGGTTTTTCGAAACCCCCGAAAAGATCATCCGCGTTTTCTATCAGATTCTTTCTATCCATCAAACACCTGATCTGAACAGAGAGTCAGCTCACGGCCACTCCCCCTGTCACCACGCCACAAGCAAACACGCACCGATTGTCTGGATTATGCCGCCTCGGGCACGTCGTCAAGCGGAATGCCAAGCGCGTCGGCAACCCCCTCGAGGCTCAGGGGCGGTTCCGAAAATCCGATGCCGGGGACAATACTGGCCGGATTGAAAGCCGACTGCTCCACCTCGGCAAAATAGTTCTCCGGGTTGCGGTTGAGTTCCAGAACACCCACCTCTTTGAGGGGATAGTCCTTATGGGGCCAAACCTTTGATAAATCAAAGGGGTTGTAGGGACAATGGGCGGCATCTTTCTCCGCCATCACCTGATTTTCCTTCTGTCTTAGATTTTCATGATACTGATATTCTTCCAATATCACAGGATGTTGACCTTCCGGCCCCGAAGGTAATCCTTCAACTCGCCGATTCCGATGAGTCCAAAATGGAAGACCGATGCGGCGAGCAGAATGGTGGCCCCCGCCTGAACAGCGTCATAAAAATGCGCCAGCGTTCCCGCACCGCCGGAGGCCACAACCTCCGCCGATACAGCTTCTTTGATGGCCCTGATAACCGGCAGGTCATAACCGGTCTGAACACCATCTCCCGCCTTGCTGGTGGGAAGAATAACCGGTACGCCAAAGCCGTCTACGCGCTTTGCCCATTCAACTGCGTCCGCACCCGTAGGCGTTCGTCCGCCATCGATATAGACTTCGTAACCCGAGGGCATGGCTTCATTCTGATCCACGTCAATGGCCACTGTCACCTTATCGGCGCCGAGCGTTTTCACAAGTTCGGGGATCAATTCGGGCTTCCGAAAGGCGGCACTGCTGATTGACACTTTATCGGCCCCGGCGCTCAACACCATCTCGGCGGATTTCAAATCGGAAATGCCTCCGCCGACAGTAAAAGGCACAGTAGAGACCTCCGCCACATTTTTAACGACCTCGACCATGGTCGCTCTCCCTTCCACCGTGGCCGTAATATCCAAAAGCGCCAGTTCGTCCGCGCCATTTTCACAATAGGCCCGTGCGCATTGAACAGGATCGCCGGCATCTCGAATATCCACAAAATGCACACCCTTGACGACCCGTCCGTTCTGCATGTCCATACACGGCATAATTCGAATCGGTTGACTCATTTTTGGTTGCCTCCTTATTATAAATTAGTGAAATCAAATTTTCATACACCACACAACGATAGCGCATGAATTTGTCATGAACCTTTCAGGAATTTTATGGCGTCATCCTTCTCCTCAAGGGAAAAGCCTCTCATGTCCATACTCTTAAATAGTTTCCCTTCAAGATCCGCAAGACGATGGACCCATTTCTGAATCCACATCTTCCCCTTACGCCATTTAAAAATCAACAATTTTTATTTTTCCAAATTTGCATTGACCTGCTCCATGAAAATGATATGTTCGCGGAAAATTGAAACCTGATGCAATTCTGGAAATGAACATTACCATGGAAAAAAAGACCATCCCTGAACTAAACCTTGCAATTCTACCGAACGGTACACTGCATCTGGAATGGATGGAGACTCAAGATGCCCTTCCCCAAAGCAGCCGGGTGTTGCAAAACGAAATCCATACCCGTTTTTCCGACAAATCCGACTTATGGCTCCTTTTCTTAGGGTTTTCCGATCCACAGATTCCACTTCACCCTTCCCTTGATTATTGGCGGCGTTTTTCCGGATCGTTTACCGCAAAATTATGCCGGATTCCGGAACTGGAATCCCTCCGCCACCAGGTGAACATCCCCGTAACCAAAGAGGATTTGGAAACCCATCTGACCCGGGCGCCCATGATGACCGGCGTGGCGTATCTCAAGATAGACCTGCTTGAAACCGTGTGGACCCGCTTAAACCAAGCCTTTTCCCATGCCATACAATCTTATAACGGCTCCGTTCGGGACTTTATCAGGACCTACAGCCCCAATGCCCACCTGGTGGGGCGGGTCTTTTTTCACCTGGTGGAAAACAAAAGCGAAAAGTATCCCTTTGCTTTCATGGCCACCTACACCACAAGGTTGAACCAACAGGGAAAATCCAAACATCTCCCGCTCAAGCACGCTTTACAGGAATATGAAAATGATGATGAAAAACTCCTGGAACTGCTCGCAACGGTGCATACAGCCGAAAAAAGAAGCCCGCTCATTGGAGAACTCCTTCAAACGGGCGAACTGTTTCACCCCCTGGGCTGGACTTCCAGGGAAGCATTCACCTTTCTTAAAGAAATTCCCATTTACGAAGAATCGGGCATTTTGTGCCGAATCCCCAACTGGTGGAAGGGAAAGCAGTCCGGCGTCCGATTAAATTTCAGCCTGGGAGATAAGAAACCTTCCCTGGCCGGCATGAATGCCATTTTGAGTTTCGATGCACAACTTTTTTTAGGTGGCACAAAGATTTCGGAGACGGAGGCCAAACAGTTGCTGGCGGAGTCGGACGGGCTCGCCTTCATCAAAAATAGATGGGTGGCCGTGGACCGGGAAAAATTGACCCAGACCCTCGATGCCTATGAAAAAGCCAGGAGTATGATGGAGGAAGAAGAAGGGTTGACGCTGTCCGAAGCCATGCGGCTGCAACTGATGCCGGAACGATTTTTGGGATTAAGCTCCCAGGAAATTGATCATGGCATTTCCAACGGCAAGTGGCTGGCATCGGTGATTCGGAAACTGGCGGATCCGGCCCTGGTCCCATCGGTAAAACCCCACAAGACATTCACGGCCAGGCTCAGGGGTTATCAACAAAAGGGGTTGAACTGGCTCTACTTCCTGCATTCCCTCAAATTCGGGGCCTGCCTGGCGGATGACATGGGGCTCGGGAAAACCATTCAGGTGCTCGGATTCTTGAATATCATAAAATCGGATCTTAGGAAAACCGGTCATTCAAACAAGGCCAGTCTGCTCGTCATACCGGCCTCCCTGATTTCCAACTGGGAAAACGAAATCAGGCGATTTTCGCCCGACACCCGGTTCTTCGTGGCCCACCCCAGTGCCGGTCTTAAAAATGGCGGCCCACCTGAAAACCGGGACTTGAATGCATTCGATCTCATCATCACCACCTATGCCCTGATTCAACGGTATTCGTGGCTTCAGGATCATACCTGGAACTACGTCATTTTAGACGAGGCCCAGGCCATCAAGAATCCCGGCACAAAACAATCCAGAGCCGTCAAAAAGCTCATTGCCGAAAACCGGATCATCATGACCGGCACCCCTATCGAGAACCGTTTGTCGGATATCTGGTCCCTGTTTGACTTCCTGAATCCCGGGCTCCTGGGAAACGCCGGGGAGTTCAAGAAATTTTCAAAAAAGCTGAACAGTGACGCATCGGGGTACGCCAAACTGCGCAACATCATCAGCCCTTACATTTTGAGGCGACTCAAGACCGACAAATCGGTCATCAAGGACCTCCCCGAAAAGGTGGAGATGAAGACCTATGCCCCCCTTACCAAAAAACAGGTACTCTTATATGGGAAGCTGGTGGATGATATTCGAAGATCCATCAAAGAAGCGGAGGGGATCAAACGAAAAGGCTTGATCCTTTCTTCTCTCATGAAGTTCAAGCAGATCTGTAATCATCCGGACCAATACCTGGGGACCGGCGGGTTTGAAGAAAAGGAGAGCGGCAAATTTCAAAGGCTCCGTGAAATCTGCGAAGTCATCTATGAAAAGAGAGAGAAGGTGCTGATTTTCACCCAATTTAAAGAGATGACCGAACCCCTCCATGATCTCCTTTCAACCGTTTTTCATCGCGAGGGGTTGATTCTGCACGGCAGCGTCGCTGTGGGGAAACGAAAGAAAATTATTGAACAATTTCAAAGCGCGGACTATATCCCCTTCATGGTGTTGTCGCTGAAGGCTGGCGGGATCGGTTTGAACCTGACGGAAGCGAACCATGTGGTCCACTTTGACCGGTGGTGGAACCCCGCCGTGGAAAACCAGGCAACGGACAGGGCCTTCAGAATCGGTCAGAAGAAAAATGTGGTGGTACACAAGTTTTTAACCCAAGGCACGGTGGAAGAGAAAATTGACATGATGCTAGAGGAAAAATCCAGGTTAAGCCAGGAAATCATTGCGAGTACCGGTGATGGTTGGATCACCGAAATGAAAAATGATGAACTCCTGGATATGTTTAAACTGTCATTGTAAATTTTCATTTTTAATTCACCGGGAGACGATGATGAGTTATTGGAGTTACCCCCCTTATGTCAGCGTAGCGGAAAAGAGAGCAAAGGCCGAGAAAAAGCTCAAACAGCTCAAGAAAAAAAACCCTCATATCAACCCTGTTGTGATCGAAGGCAAAGCCATTGCCAACACCTGGTGGGGAAAGGCCTGGAACAAAAACCTTGAAGCCTACGCAGACTACAGCAACCGCATCGGCAGGGGACGCAGCTACGTTCGCCATAGGGCGGTCCTAGATCTTCAGATAGGCGCCGGCAAAGTTGATTCGCTAGTCCAGGGATCCGAATCAAAGCCCTATTCCGTAAAGATCCAAATCAAGGCCATGAGCAAAAAAACCTGGCAGAGCATCAAAACCGCCGCTGAAGGAAAGCTGGATTCATTACAGGAACTCTTGGCGGGGAAATTTCCAAAGGCCCTGGGAGAAATTTTTACGAGCCAGGAAAAAGGGCTGTTCCCCTCCCCGAAAGAGATTGAGTTTAACTGCTCCTGCCCGGATTCAGCCACCATGTGCAAACATGTGGCCGCCACCCTCTATGGGATCGGCGCCAGACTCGACCATGATCCGGAGCTTTTTTTCAAACTGAGACAGGTTAAAATGAAGGACCTGGTTTCAGAGGCGGTAGAAGAAAAAACCCGAGAGTTGCTTGATAAGGCCCGAAAGAAAACCGCGAGGGTCATCGACGATTCGGATCTTGCGGATGTGTTCGGCATCGACATGGAAAGTCCCGTAGCGCCCGAAATGAACAGGAAGAAAACCAAGGCGAAAACAGCGGAAGCGAAAAGACCATCAAAACCCATGCCCAAGGTGCGTAAAACCAAAGTTTTAGCTGCAAAAACCTCGAAAAAAGCCGCTCCAAAAAAGACATTGCCAAAAAGCAAAACATCCCAAACGCTATTTGAATCGGTGGTGGAAGTTGTGAAAGATAGCCAAAAAGGCGTTACCGTGGCCATGATCCGGGAAAAAACCGGATTTGGCGAAACCCAGATCCGAAACATCATCTACCAGGCCGCCAAACAGGGAAAAATAAAGCGCAAGGCACGGGGGGTCTATGTCTCGGGTTAAATTTCATGATCGGCCTGATCGGTACATCCCGGTTTCCCAATTAACCCATTGCTTCAAGAATAAGATTCTCAGTCTCAATCAGGGAATCGGCCGTAAATGCGAAGACTTTTCATGATCAATCCGAGCCTTAAGGTCATCGATTGAAATCAATTGTCTTTGGCTAGGATTATTAATTTTCTCAGAAATTCTTCATTATCTCTATTTCGCCACGATTCCGGCCAGCCACAGGGTCAACGGCGGATAAAAGGTGATGATCAACAAATCCACCAGCAGAATCGCCAGAAACGGTAGAATCCGCCGACTGATGGCCGTGAGGCTGTCCCCCGAGATGGAGGCGGAAACAATCAGGCAGATGCCCATGGGCGGGGTCAGCATGCCGATGGCCAGATTGGTCACCACAATAACCCCCAGTTGAATCATATCCACCCCCAGGGCCGGGGCCATGGCCGTAATCATGGGAACCAGCAGAATCAAAGCCGCGGTGGTTTCCACAAAGGCGCCTGCGATAAGTAAAATGACGTTGATCAGCAACAACAGGCCCACGGGATGGGTGGTGATGCCCAACAGAGAACCGGCCAGGCGGGCGGGGATGTCCTCCATGGCCGCAATCCAGCTGAAAACCGATGCCGTGGCGATAATAAACATGACAATGGCGGAGGTAACGGCGCCGTCTCTAAAAAGCGGAAAAAGGTCTCTGAGGGAAATTTTTCGGTAAACACACATCCCCAACCCCAGGGCATACACCACAGCCACGGCAGCCGATTCGGTAGCCGTAAAAACCCCCATCAGAATGCCGCCCAGTATAATCACCGGCGCGCCCAGCGCCAGGAGCGCCCTCTTAAACCGGTATCCGATTTCCTTCAGGGTAAAGGCCCTTGTGGCCGCATATCCCTTTTTGCGTGAAATAACGGTTGCCACCCCAATGAGGGACGCACCGATCAGGATTCCCGGCAGAATACCGCCCGCAAAAAGACGACCGATGGAGGCACCGGTCAAAAAACCGAAAATAATCATGGGAATGGACGGCGGGATAATGACGCCGATGGAACCGCCCGAAGCCTGAACCGCGGCGGCAAAATCGGACGCATAGCCGGATTTCTTCATGGCCGGAATCAGAATGGCGCCCACCGCGGCAGCGTCGGCGGCGGCAGAACCGGAAATACCTGCAAAAAACATGGCCGAGACAATGGTGACCGCCGCCAGTCCGCCGGGCAACCATCCCACAAGGGCGTCCGCAAAATCAATAATTCTGCGGCTGATGCCCCCCGCCTCCATGATGACCCCGGTGAACATGAACAGGGGAACCGCCATCAGGTGAAAGGAATCCATGCCGCCGAACATTTTCTGCACCACCATCATCATGGGAAAACTTCCCTGAATCAGAATCCCCAGCAGAGAGGCCACGCCGATGGCAATGGCGATGGGGGCATTGATGGCAAAGAGGAACAGGAGGGATAAGATGAGAATCTCAGTGGTCACGGCGTTCCTGGACCAAGTCCTTCAGCAGAAAATAAATACCATGGATCATCAAAATAAGCCCACTGATGGGAACAATACCGAAGACGATCCATTTGGGTAGATAAAGGGCCGGGGATATCTGAAGCCGCACAAAATAAGCAAACCGAAATCCGGAAAAAATCATGACGAAAAACAGACCGAGGGATGCCAGGTGAACCGTGATAATGGAAAATTTCCGTAAGACATCCGGCATTTTTGCCTGCAACATATCGATGCCGGGGTGGGCCTTGCGGCGATAGGCCACCGAGGCACCCAGAAACGACAACCAGACCAGAAGATAACGCGCCAACTCCTCGGACCAGAAAAGGGAATAATTGAACGCATAGCGACACAGGACCTGAACAGCCACCACAAGGGTCATGGTAAAACCGAGCCCGAACAGCAGATATTCCATCCAAACATTCAGCGTGAAGCTCAATTTATCGAGAAAAAGCACCCGACCTCCATTTCCCTCACTGTGTTGCCGCCAGTATTTTTTGCAGCAGGGCCTGAACCTCGGGATTCCGGTACAAAGCCATTTGCCGCAACCCCGCCACCCTGGCCCGGAATGAAGACAGATCGGGATGCGCCTCCACCTGCATGCCCTTCTCTTTCAGGAATTTCAACCGGGTCGCATTCTTGCCGCGATTGTCCTTTCGCTGGTAGACGGCCGCGTCAACCATTGCCGTTTGAATCATTTCCCGGGTCCTGAGATCCAGGGTATCCCACCAGCTCAGGGAGGCCACATCAATGTGATATGAATACACATGACGGGTCAGGGTCATGTACTTCTGAATCTCATAAAATCGATACACTTCCATAACCCAGATGGGATTTTCCTGGCCGTCAATGACCCCCTGTTCCAGTTCGGTGTAAATGGGCCAGGGCATGGGCGTTGGGTTGGCCCCCAGAGACTGCCAGATGGCCTTGTGAATGGCGGAATTCATGACCCTGATTTTAAGGCCTTTGAGGTCATCGGCACTTTTGACCGGTCGTTTGCTGTTGGTGAGATTTCGAAAACCGTTTTCGGAAAAGCAAAGGCCCTTGAAACCGGAACTTTCAAGATGCTTCAACAGTTCGGCCCCCAGGGGCCCGTCCAGGATTCTGTCCACCTCTTCATAATTCTTAAAAAGGAACGGGTAATTGATCACCCGGGCCATGGGGTCGAAAGTATCAAAGGGCCCGCCGGTAATGATGGCCATCTGAATGGAGTTCATCTGAACCTGCTGAAGAATTTCCGTTTCGTTCCCCAGAGATGCCGAATGAAAGATCTTGACCCTGATGTCCCCATGGGAGCGTTTTTCGATGAGCTCCTTGAATTTCCCCGCCACAATGTTCTGGGCAGAACCGGGTTTGGTCACGACGGCCAGTTTGATGTTGATACCAGCCACAACATTGCACACCGGAAATAGAAGGGCTGCCGTCATCAACAGAACGAATATTTTTTTCATCTTATGTTTCTCCTTAGCAAATCATGAGCCCCTGCTTTTCGCAGTGATAAAAAAAGCGTTCCTTATACCACTTCACGGCCCGGTAATACTGATACCAGTTGGATTGCCCAAAGTCGGGACGCAGTTTTGCGCCGTTTACCGTTCGCTGATCATACTTCTTTCGGTCAAAATCGGCAAACGCCTGCTTCAGCCATCCCAGGGGGTCATATTCGAGGGCCTCATGATCGTCGGAGCTGAAAAGGCCCTGAGCCACCAGAACATTCCGCCAGTTCCGAATTCTGCCGCCGTCCTGTTTTCGGATCAAAAGGGCATCAAAGAGGGCTTCGAGACAATCAAGTCGGGTTTCTTTTCCCCGGTATTGTTCATGCTCACGCAGATAAAGGGTCAGATGCCTGCACATCCCTTGAAACGCCCGCTTAAACCGTTCCCGGTTGTCAATGGTTCCGGAAGACTTGAGCCCCCTTGAAAATTCATCGGTGTAATCATATTCATAGCGCCAGATCAGATAGGGAAGATCCGGATAGACCATGGCCTGGCCGTGGCCGTAGGCGGGGATCAACAGGTCGAGTTGTTCGGAAACGGCATCCCTCAACCATTTGAAAATGAATTTGAATTTATCCATCACGATTCCCGAATCGTTCAGTATCCGCACCTGTTCGATATCGTTCACCTTGCTCAAAAGCCCCGAAAAGCCCTGGTGGGAAAAGGTATCCGCCCAGGCATGAAGCACGATGCCCAGCTTGACGAGATCGTTTGTCAAAAGGGCTTCCTTCAGAATACCGGAAATCACAGGCCCCTCTTCCACACACCGCAGCTGCTTCACAAAATGGTTTCCGCTGCACCCCGGCACAAAATGAAAGGCCGAGGTGTTGCTGATCATGGCATCGTAATTAAAGGTTTTAATGCGGGTGTAGGAATGGCAGGTGGCCATATTGAAAAAGGATGGTTTACCCTCGATGGTGTCGTATATAACGCCTTCGGGGATATCCCCCTCGATCACCACATGGTTGATCCTGGCATCATCCACAAACTGTGAGGCACAGGCAATGGTGCAGGCGCTCTCTCTGTTAAAACCGATGGCGCGGCAGAAGGCCAGAACCGCATAGTAGTGGGCGTCGATTTTCATTTTGGTCATTTCTCCCGGGTGTAGGGTGTAGGATGCGTTCCCACGCCGACGCATGGGAAAGAACAGTGCCTTTCGCTTTTTCCAAAAAACGGCAATCTTTATAAAAATGATAGATGGATCATTGTGGCCTTGTCGACCTTTTCCATTTGATTGTCATTCAGAGAGCCGATGAATTTCACCAGCCTTTTCTTGTCGAGCGTTCGAATCTGATCCGCTTTGACCTTTGAATCCTTAGGAAGATTAGCCTCGCCTTGATTCAGAAAAACTTCAAAGGGGTAGATCCTCTGAAGATTTTTCGATGTGACGGGCAGGATCGTCACCGTACCCGAAAATTCGTTGTTCTTATCATTCGACACAACCACGACCGGTCTTGTCTTGGATATTTCATGTCCAATGGCTGGATCCAGCGCGGCAAGATAGCATCGCCCCCGCCTAATATTCATCCCACCCCTCCAGGTCAACGGTTTCAAACTCTTTTGAAATTGCGAGGGCCTGCTTTCTGTTTGCCCGGTAACCTTCTTCCAGCGCCAATTCAAGGGCCTCTTTCTTCTTCCGTTCGATCCGATCCACAATGGCTTCCGTGATAAAGCGACTTCGTTTTCTGGGGCCTGCCATTCGGTTCAAAGATTCCACGACCTCCTTTGGGAGCGTAATATTCATTCGTACAACATCTGTATGCATAAAATAGCTCCTTTTATGGATGTTAATATGCGCAATATAATACATGTATAAAGCCACATGTCAAGAGCCGATTGATTTCCGTCCCATTCCCTCCGATTTTACCATGAAAATTCAGCCGTTAGCTGTTAGATTCTTACGCATTTCATGTGAGAGAATATCTCTCAGAATGTGGGGAACTATACGATAATAATAAGTTTTTCAGTTGTAATGAAAATTTCAAATATCTTTGGCTAGGCTTCAGCCTGGGCCAGATAGGAGGCGAGGCTCCCTAAATCCCCTACGATTCCCTGTAACGCTTTGACCTCTTTGAGCACGGCCCGTCCGGATCCATGGTTCCGAATTTCGATTTCAGCGTATTTAAGATTGGTCATCTTGCCCGGCGTATTGAGGGCCTGGATCAATTCAAGGAATGTTTTGCTTCCCTCCATCTTTTGCCGACAGGAAATGACCTCATCATCGGACAGGAGATTTTTCCCCCAGATGGGAGTAACGGGGTTCTTGGCTCAATAAAAACCATCCTTAATCCTCTCTTTTTCATTGAATCAAAGAAGAAATTTGGTTCACGAATTCTTTATAAAGTTGCCTACACCCAACCTACGGTATAAGCCAATGTAAAAAAAGCCGGCGGAGCATCCCTATGCAGACTTCAAAAGGTTGAACCTTGTCAATTTGAACCGATACACCATTTCCGAGGAAACGGCACTTCCGATACGGGCCATGAAGAGATTCTCCGATCTCAACATCACATTGGGCTCATTGGTTTGGAAAATATTGAAACCTTCCCCGGAAAAGAGCTGAATCAATGCATTGCGGTATTCCATGGCCGTGTCGTTGTTCCCGTTCAGGTCCCATGTCCAGGAGTATCCCACCATATAAAATATCCGGTTTTCCGCCATGGGATGATCCACGGTGAGGTGCAGGATGTTTTGGGCCAGGCCGTTCCCGCGCCAGGGTCGCCTCACCTCGATAATCGAGACTTCCATCATAGCCCGGTCTCCCACAAGGTTCCAGCGATCCTGGGGACCGGGATATTCCAGTATCCCCAGACCCGCAATCACACCGTCCTCCCTAAAGGCCAGGGTGACGTTGACATCTTTTCGGGACGCGGTTTTGATCAGCTTTTCCTTGTCCACAACCAGAGGAGGGGGTGAACCGTGAGCGGGTGGCGGTTTTATGAAAGAGAGTTTTTCAATCTGACGGGGCGTGCAGAAGGAGCGGACCGTGAAACACCCATTTTTCGTGTCCAGATAAAGGGTCTTTTGCCTAAAATTTTCAGCCGAGGACACAGCGCTCCCCCCACTCGTCATTTAACATAACAGCCCCACGGCACACACCAGACGTCCTGCCCGCCCCTCAACCGCAGATCATGAACCCCTGCTTTTCGCAGTGATGCAAAGGGTGTAGGATGCGTTCCCACGCCGACGCATGGGAAAGAACAGTGCCTTTCGCTTTTTCCAAAAAAAGGGCAATCTTTATAAAAATGATAGATGGATCATTGTGGCTTTGTCGACCTTTTCCGTTTGATTGTCATTCAGAGAGCCGATGAATTTCACCAGCCTTTTCTTGTCGAGCGTTCGAATCTGATCCGCTTTGACCTTCGAATCCTTTGGCGGAATCTTTATCCGGACCCGCCGGGCAGCAACCGCCCCCTGTTCCCGTCCCGACGTTCAATGCCTTTGTGGAGGTTGAGGTCCTTCCCGTCCTGAACCCCGGCTTGATACATGTCTGGGTCGATCGTCGCCCGCTGACTCCTGTAACTATGCAATCGGGGGAAACGCATGTTTACAAAGGACTTCAACGCCTTGTCTTCCGAACAGATCAGGGCGCTCATGGTCGCGTGCCCGTCATTATCAAAACCCCGTCGGACCATTGGCCCTCCCGCACGCTGCTTCATCCGCTCCTTCGCTTGATGATCCAGTTTCTCATGGAAGCCTTTAATCACACCCAGCCGATATGATCGCTTGTTCCGAGCGCCCTTCCCCACTCGCTTTCGTTGATGGGCCTTCCAGAGGATCTCCATCTGATTCAGCATGAAATAGTAGACATATTCCGCAATGCGGACATTCTCGACGGTCCCCAGCAGCTCAATGGTCCTGTAGGTCTGGCAATCCCCGGGGTCAAACTGGTGGGAGTATACAATATCGACAAAAAAATGTTCGTGAAGGATATGCCCGATCCGTCGCTGGTAGTTTTCGATCCGTTTCTTTTGATGATTGATGATGGCATAGGCAAATCCGGCGGCGCGATCCCGCTCAATGCGATCGATGTTATACTTCTCGATCAGCTCATTGGCCTTTGTCATGGCAAGAAACGCTTCGTTTTCATTGGCCGACTGACTCAGGGATAAAAGTTTCCGCACCTTCTCCAGCATCCTCATGTTTTCCGATTCGATCGGTTCATCCCTGAAATCAACAATCTTACGGGGCAGGTCCCCACTTGCGCTCCGGAATGCCTCCGGCACGCCGATCATGTCACAGGCCCTGTCAAAATAGGGACCGTGTCCATCACTACTGTGAAAGACCTCCGAAACGATCTGGTGAGCCATCTCATGCTTGAACACATTGAGGGTGATGTCCCACGAATGCTCCATGATGAGAACACCGGAGATTCTCATTATCCTGCCGCCCGCATTCCAGGCTCCCCACTCACTTTTCGAGTTCGTAATTTCAATAAATGGCTTCCGGAGATCGACCCGGTACTGCCAGCTGATGGCTTCATGCTCAAAGTACAGTTCCGATATCCAGGCCCGCCTAAGACCGACTTCTTCTTCTGATAACCTCACTCTTTATTACTCCGTTTGGCGATACAGCCGTTTCGATAAAATGCGCATGGAAAAATTTTCTTTTACATGAACTCGCTTGAGAGTCAAGCGTTTTTGAGCGGGTCAGTTTATAAGGTCTCAATCTCATAGTGATTTTCTAATATATTGGATGGCATCATGATGAGAGGGATAATTACACGGTTGATCTTCACTTCAATGAAACGACTTTCGAAAAGGCACTGTACCGATGCGGCTATTATCCCTTGGTTACCAACAAATCCCAGGAGGATTTATCCATTGAAGATGCCATGATGGCCCATAAGGACCCGTACAAATCAGAACACATCAACCGCCGGCCGAAAAGCGGTTTCAAGCTGGAACCGGCCTACATCCATACTCCCAAACGGATTGAAGCCTATTTGTTTCTTTTGGGCTTGGTCCTAACTTCGCCCACCCGGCAATGAATTGCCGGGCTATTGTCTGTCGCCCTTACAGGGCTCTCACAGTCCCGTAGGGACGGCAGGAAATAGCCCGGGGTTTCAACCCCGGGGCTAATGGGCGAGATAATGACCAAGCCCTTTCTTTTCAAAAGAGCGAAATGTGAGATTTATAATAAAATGTCAATTTTTTTACACTGCTATCATGAAAGACATAAAATTAAAAAAGCCATCCGATTCCCAACTTATGGGTTTAAATCTCCATGGGAAGGTGTTATCCTGTTTGAAATTGGTTACGCTCCCCTTTTTGTTTCGTTAAAAATCTGATAGCACAATAATGGCAAAACAGGGGGGAAAGAATTCAGAGATCACATGCGTGATCCGGAGACGTCCAATGGAGAAACGCGGACCACTACTTTTCTCGACCGTGTGGATCACGGCAGCGATCCTGGCATGCCTGGCCTTCGGTTGCAGTAACAAAGAATCCGATGTGCCGGCGCAACCGGACGTTATACGGGGATTTGCCTTTTTCGATCTCGGCGCAAACTCTCGCTATTCAAACGCGGTGCGCCGCAAATTAGGAGATCGCTTAGGTTCCGACGCCATCAGTCAGCAGAACGTCATCAATCTGACCCTTTACACGGATGCCTTTTTCGAAAAGCACTTTCCACAACTTGGTCGCCTTAACCAACAGCTCAACTGGCCCGAGGGTCAGCGCATCGAACATAACACCACCCAGCTTACGTACCGCTATGCACGATTAAAAGAAACGCCGTTTACCAAAGTGACACTCTATTTTTCCAATGACACGGGTAAGCCCTTGTTTTTCAAAATATCCGCCGGTCCCGATGCCGCCGCGATTGTTGAGACCCTGATCAAGAAATATGGCACGCCTGAACAGTTTGAATGGCAAGACAAGGATGGTCGGACCATTTTCTGGAAAGACAACAAAGATATGTTTATCGTATCATCCACAAAAGACAGGCAAGGCAACCCGGAATATCTTTTTTGCATCTATTATGTAAACAACCTTGAAGAAATGCTGGCAACGGAAAAAGCCCGACAACTGTCTGAAAAAGAAAAAATTCGCGAAGCTGGGGAATCCGCTTTTTAAGCATTCATCTACACTTTTAGCCCTTATGCTGTGGCCTAACAGTTGCCCGCAGACATCCCCGGCCTCCGAATACAGACGAATAAATTGAGCGTATGACCAAAATAATCCTTGACAGTCCGAAACCTGCGCATTATGTTATGGGCAAATGCTCATAACGGAAAGGGGTCCGCATGCCCAGACCGCGAAAGCCCAGATTTGTTGATGGCCCTCCCATTGTGGAGCGGTTCCAGCCTCATCCCTTTCATACGAAAGGAGGGGAAGAAGTCTTTCTTCCCCTTGAGGGTCTGGAGGCCATCCGCCTGTGCGACTATGAAAGCCTTAGCCAGGAAGAGGCAGCCGAACGAATGAATGTTTCAAGACAAACATTCGGACGAATCCTCATGCACGCCAGGAAAACGGTGGCGGAAACCCTGGTGGTCGGCAAGGTTCTTCGCATTGAAGGAGGAACCTTCGAGATGCCTTCCCAAGGCTGCAGGAGACGACGGCGAGGACGGGGCGGCCCCTTTTAAAAGAAAGGAGGTGACCAAAGATGCCTGGATTTAATGGAACAGGACCCATGGGAGCAGGACCCATGACGGGTGGTGGACGAGGGTACTGCACAGGGTCGAATGCCGGGGTTCATCCGAATTACGGCCGACGCACTGGCCGAGGAAACGGCTTTGGCAGAGGCGCGGGCAGAGGCCGAGGATACGGCAGAGGGTTTGCCGGAAGTGGCGGATATCCCGCATGGGGGAACGCCCCTCAGTACAATGAACCCTACAATTCGAATCCCGCGGATGAACTCAGCATGCTGAGGGCGCAGGCCGAAGCAATGAAATCAACCCTTGACAACATCCAGAAACGCATGGCGGAACTGGATAAAACACCCGAAACTTAAAACATGCGCCGCTGTTTTGAAGATGGCGGTTTTCTCCGGCTCACACGCACTTGTGAGCCGGATTCTTTCATTCAACAATGAAAAATCCCACCGGTTCGGATCATTTGCGCAAGGAACCCGGATACGGGATTAAGATAAACCACATGACCCTCATCCCAAAAGATATCCGCGATGCCGCAAAGGCCATTGACGGCAAAGTTGCAAAAACCCTTTGCGCCCCCTCCACCACCCTCTCCCAGATCACCGGGGCTCACATCATTTTGAAATTCGAGAACCTTCAGTTCACGGGGTCCTTCAAGGAACGGGGGGCATTGAACAAACTGCTCTCTCTCTCCCCAGAGCGTCAGCGTGCAGGCGTCATCGCCATGTCCGCGGGAAACCACGCTCAGGCCGTGGCTTACCACGCAAGGCGCCTCGGGATTCCGGCGGTCATCGTCATGCCCCGGCATACGCCGAACCTCAAGGTGGAACATACGCGGGCATTTAATGCCGAGGTCATTCTCAAAGGGGAAGACTTTGACGAAGCCGGCGTTTTTGCAAAAAAGCTGGCCTTGGAACGGAACCTTGAGCTAATCCATCCCTATGACGATGAAAAAGTCATGGCGGGCCAGGGAACCGTTGCCCTTGAAATGCTCGATATGTTTCCAGATCTGGAATCCATTGTCGTACCCGTCGGCGGCGGCGGATTTATTGCCGGATGCGCCATTGCCGCTAAATCCATAAACCCTGAAATCGCCATCTTCGGGGTGGAGACCGAACGTTATGCCTCCATGCGTTGCGTCCTTCAGGGGACGTCACCCCAGTGGGGAACATGTACCCTTGCCGAAGGCATCGCCGTTAAAGAACCGGGATGCCTGCCCCTGGAAATTATCAAACAACATGTGGACGACATCCTGCTGGTGGACGAAGGGGATATCGAAGAGGCGGTGCTGTTGCTCCTTGAAGTGGAAAAGACAGTGGTGGAAGGCGCCGGCGCCGTGGGGCTGGCCGCGGTCATGAAGAACCCAAACCGATTTCACGGAAAAAAAACAGGCCTCATTCTGTCCGGGGGCAACATCGATCTTCTGCCGCTTTCTTCCATCATCCAGCGGGGCCTGGTGAGAACCGGCCGTCTTGTCCGGTTACGGGTGGAACTCAGGGATTTTCCCGGGGCCTTATCGGAAGTGACCCGCTGTATCGCCGATATGGAAGCCAACATCGTGGAAGTTCACCACCAGAGAGCCTTTACGGACCTTCCCCTCCAATCCGCGGAGGTGGAATTCGTGGTACAAACCCGAGGACTTTCCCATGTCGACGCGCTTCTGAAAGCCCTCGAGTCTTCCGGATACCCAAGGGTAACCGTTCACAGGGGGCAGTTGTCAGGGTGCAGAAAAGCCAGCATTATTGAGCCAATTCTTTGAATTTTATCCTGCCCCCTGACAACTGCCCCCTGCCCCCCTGCAAACAATTACAACACAGAATTCAACCGCTAGAAAATGCCCGCTCCCCCAGGTTGCCGTAACGGTGATAGGTGTCACAGATGCTCTGGTTTTTCAGATAGTGAAGCAGTTCGATCCGGCCTTCCATCAAAACCGGTTCCCTGGCAATATAAAAGCCGAATTTTACCGCGGCCCGCAACACGGCATCCGGCGTTCGTTCCGGCCCGGCGTACCGAATCCCCTGAACCTTTGGTATCCGCGCGATGAGATCGGCGTCCGATTCAAATTGGAGGGTTGATTTTTCCATGAGGGGTCTACACAACTCCTTTTGAATAAACGCCACCCCATGGTTTTTCAATTCACTCGGGATACTGATGAGCGCTGAGCAACCGCACACCCGGGCCGCGGCGATTCTCGCCAGAATCTCAAACAGGCTGTCCGCCTCATGGAGCCGAATAACCACCCTGCCAAGGGGCAGAAATCTCAGGATATTGTCCTGGCCCCGCAGATGAAAATAATCGGTTTCCCCTGAAAAAACCCGTTCATATTGAAAAAGGTAGCTCTTGATGGCCCGAACGGTTTTTTGCATGTCGTCTGCCGTTTCGGAAAATTTCCCCCAGACCAGATCGCGCTGCCATTTCTGAACCAGACTCAACAGCGGACAATCGCTCTTGATGGCCCCGATCCCGGGAAAGCCGGTCTCCTCAAATTTCATGAATTGCGTCACATAATGGGGCGACCCGGCCTTGATCCCCGGACCGATGACGGATTTTCCCATGCCGCCGAAGGGCTGGCGCAACGTAACCGCGCCGGTTGTGCCGCGATTGAGGTACAGGTTGCCGGCGCGTATGGTTTCTTTCCATCGCTTTTGCTCCCGTTTATCAAGACTTTCAATTGCGGATGTCAACCCGTACCCGGTTCCGTTGGCAAGGGAAACGGCATGGTCAAGATCATCCGCGCACATGACCCCTAAAAGCGGACCGAAAAATTCGGTCATGTGGGTGCGGCTTCCAGGCGACACATCCCATTTGATGCCCGGCGTCCACATATGCGGGTTGTCATCTGTATTTTGAGGCTTCAAGGCCCACGATTCTCCGGGTTCCAGGGTGGTGAGGGCCCGCTTCAATTCACCGGAAGGGGGCTGGATCAGGGGCCCCACACGGGTTTTAAAATCCCAGGGCGACCCCACCGAAAGGCTGGCCGCGGCGTCCACAAGCTGTTCCCTGAAATGGTTGTCATGATAGACTTCCTTTTCCAGAATCAGAAGGGAGGTGGCCGAACACTTCTGCCCGGCGTTTCCAAAGGCCGAATAGACGATGTTTTTAATGGCCTGGTCCCGGTCGGCCATGGCCGTAACGATGGTTGCGTTTTTGCCGCCGGTTTCGGCCATGAGCGACAAATTCGGTTTGCGGGACAGCAATTGAAGCCCGGTAGCGGTTCCGCCGGTCAGAATGACAAAATCAACATCCAAATGACAGGCCAGATGTTCCCCGGCGCCTGTACCCGGTACAGGGACAGAATTGAAGGGTGTTTTTCGAAACCCCCGCGTCCCAGAATGCCCGGCACAGCAGCCAGGCCACCAGCACCGCGCCGGATGCCGGCTTAAAAATCACCGTATTGCCGGCGGCAAGGGCCGACAGAATACCGCCTGAAGGAATGGCAATGGGAAAATTCCAGGGGGAAATCACCACGCCCACGCCCTTGCCGCGGCTGGAAACATGTCTCATATCGCTGAACGCGCCCATGGAAAAAGGATAGTATTCCGCAAAATCAACGGCTTCTGAGACTTCGACATCCGCTTCGGTAAAAATTTTTCCGGTGTTGGCGGCGGCCGCGCCGATCAAATCCGCCCGCATTTGACGAATTCTCCCCGCCACCCGCGAAAGGATTTTGTGCCGCATTTCCATACCCAGCTTTCGCCATCCATCCGGGTCTCTTTTGGCCGCGACCACGGCCCGCCCTATATCCGTTTCATCGGCAAGCCGAAACCCGGCCACACGAATTTTGTCTTTGAATCTTGACGAATCCAAACAGGTGATGGTTTTCCGGTTCGCATAAATGGTTTGCCCGGCAATCACCAGGGGGATGTCAACCGGGTCGCTTGAAGCGCTTTTTTGCCAGTCGGCGCGAATTCTTTCGGCCCAGTTTCGGTTGGCGGGAAGGGACCAGTCGGTGTTCGGCTCATTTCTGAACTCCCCCTCATAAAACGTCCCCATGGGTTTTGAAACCGACTCCCGGTTTCGATCCTGCACCCTGTGGGGCGCTTGGCCGACATGATTCATATGACGGCATGAATCCAGAAAACGGCGACCGAGCATTTGCCACGCCTCGGCATCAACGGTTAAAAAGGGCGCATATCGCAGGAAATTTTCATCTGCCGTGTTTTCATCCAGCCGTCGAATCAAATAGGCAATGGCGTTGATAAACTGATCTTTAGTAGCCACCGGTGCATACAAAATAAGAGACCGGTCCTCCTGGGAAAGAGCCCTTCGGACGTGATCGGCCATTCCCTCAAGCATTTCGAAACCGACCTGGTCCGTCAAATGCTTCTCCCTGGCCAATTCTTCGGCATAGGCCAGTTCAAACAGGTTGTGGGAAGCGATCCCCAGATGTACCGCCCGGATGTTTTCAGGCGTCATCCCAAAATGGATCATCCGTTTAAAATTGGCGTCCACATCCCGTTTGTTGTCGTAGGGCGCAAGGGGCCAGTCAAAAAGGGCGGATTCGATCTTTTCCATCTCCAGGTTGGCGCCCTTGACAATCCGTACTTTAATGGGGCTTCCGCCGTTTTCAACCCGTTGGCGGGCCCAGGCGGTCAGCCGTTTTTGAATGTGGTATGAATCGGGCAGATAGGCTTGAAGGGCGATTCCGGCAAAACAGGCTTTCAGTTCGCTGCGATCGAGGGTTCGCATAAACGCTTCACAGGTGATTTCAAGGTCCCCATATCCTTCCATGTCAAGATTGACAAATTTAGGGATCGCCGCGCCGTCTTCCCGCACAAAATAATTCTGAGCGGCAGCCTTGTAGAGTCTGGTAAGCCGTTCGATCAGGATACCAACCGTGTGTTCAAAGGCCAGGGGATGAATCTGGGAATAGAGGGTGGAAATTTTAACGGAGATATACTCAATTTCGGGATTTTTCAGGTCCGCCACATAATTGTCCAATCTGCGAAGCGCCTCTTTTTCCCCCAGTACCGCTTCGCCCAGATGATTGACATTGATACGAACCCCCTGCTTTTTCCGTTTTTTCAAATAGGCCAAAAAGGCTTCCGGCTCTCCCGGTATAATGGCCCTGATGCTGCTTTCTCTCATCTTTTCAATGAATTGAGGAACAGTCAACCGCGGGATATGGCGCGCAACATCCATAAACATTTGCAACAGAATTTTTTCAAATCGGGAAAAGAAATCAGGCGTGCCGTATTCGTTCAAAATGCTGCCCAGTTGATTGGCGACCCGGGCCGGGTCATGGGATCGGAAACTCTGGTCGATGAGCAGGGCGAGTACGATTTTATCCCTGGGCCGGGTGAGAAGTCGCCGCATCTGCTCCTGCAAGCCCTTTTCCTCCCGGCTTAAGAGCGAATTGGCCCGATTTTGCCATCTCTCGGCCAGCGCCATGGCCCTTTGGACCCGCCTTTCCCGCTGTTCCGTATCCATGAACTCTACCTCCCAAGCGAAGCGGAATTATGTTGGGATCGATCACCGGAATTTTTTAAATTTTCACAAGAGGAACCCATAATCTTCCGTTATCCTCTGTTTTTCAACCGTAAACCGACAACCGTAAACCGTGAACGGTTACAAGAATGGATACCATAAACATTCCCTAGGCCTCGGGCCAGAGGCGAGCGGCGGTTTCCCGCAATTCGTATTTCAGAATTTTGCCGCTGGCTGTCATCGGGTAGTCAGAAACAAAATGGACGTATTTGGGAATCTTGTAGCGTGAAATCCGGCCGCGACAATAATCGCGAACATCCTCGGGCGCAATGTCGACGCATTGTTTCAGTTTGACGAAAGCACCGACTTCCTCACCGTATTTGGCGCTGGGAACCGCCACAATCTGGACGTCCTGAATGCCTTCCATCCGCAAAAGGTATTCTTCTATTTCCCGGGGATAAACATTCTCACCGCCGCGGATAATCATATCCTTGTTGCGGCCGGTAATCGACAGATAGCCGTCCGGGTCCAATTCACCGATGTCGCCGGTACGCAGCCAGCCGTCTTGATCAACGGCACGGGCGGTATCATCCGGCATTCGATAATACCCTTTCATAACATTGTACCCCCGGCAACAAATCTCCCCACGCTGACCAAAGGAGACTTCAGTTCCATTTTCGGGATCAATCAGTTTGACATCAATGCCCGGCAAGGCCTTACCTACGGTCCGGGTGCGCCGTTTGACATCATCCGTCGGCAGGGTCTGGGTAATCACCGGTGATCCTTCGGTCAATCCGTAGCAGATGGTGACCTCTTTCATGTTCATTTTTGCCATAACGTCTTCCATGGTCTTGACGGGGCAGGCAGCGCCGGCCATGATGCCGGTGCGAAGAGAAGAAAAATCAAATTTGGAAAACAGTTTGTGTTCCAGGACGGCAATAAACATGGTCGGCACCCCGTAGAGAGCGGTACAGCGTTCCTGTTCAACCGCCGACATGATTTGAACCGGATCGAAGTCCTCCAGAATCACAAGGCCTGCGCCATGATTCACAGCCGCCAGAACGCCCAGCACACAGCCAAAGCAGTGAAACAGCGGGACCGGCAGGCAAATGCGATCATTCGGACCCAGTTCCATATTGGCGCCGATCCAGTAACCGTTGTTGGCGATATTGTGATGGGTCAACATCACCCCCTTGGGAAAACCGGTGGTTCCGGAGGTATACTGCATATTGACGACCTGGTGGGCATCCAGCCCGGCTTGACGCCGGCGATATTTTTCGGGGTCGGTCATTCGACTCAAGGCCATGATTTCGGGCATGGAATACATGCCGCGATGCTTGTCCTGGTCGAGAAAGAGAACCCGTTTAAGATGAGGAAATCGGGCGCTTTTCAGAAAGCCGCGCTGCTGGGTTCGGAGTTCCGGGATCAAATCGTAAACCATCGACACATAATCAACATCA
This sequence comes from Desulfatiglandales bacterium, assembly GCA_963664475.2. Classification (GTDB taxonomy): domain Bacteria; phylum Desulfobacterota; class DSM-4660; order Desulfatiglandales; family Desulfatiglandaceae; genus NaphS2. Next base: position 318,413 of record CAXXXE010000007.1, on the reverse strand, counting down.
CGAAAGCCTTCGATCAAAAACAGGTTTTCCGCTTCAGACTGTTGCAGCAGATATTCCAGCTCGGTGCGGCGATAATGGGTGTTGACCGTCAGGAGAACGGCGCCGATTTTGGCGGTGGCAAACTGCAGAGCAACCCAGTAGGGGACGTTATTGGCCCATAGGGCCACCTTTTCACCGGTCTTTATTCCGAGAGCCATCAGACCTTTGGCCAGCTGGTCCACAAGCCGGCCGAATTCACCATAGGTCAGGCGAAAATCGCGGTCCACATAAACGATGGCCTCTTTATCCGGATACTTCTCGATGGCGCGATCGAGGAGCCGCCCCAGGGTATGGTGATGCAGATGGACTTGAGCTGGTTTCATCTTCACAACTCCATAATGAATAGAACGGCATAAATGGACGCTTTTTCGTCTCCGATACATCCCAAATGGTGGGGGACCACAGAATTGTAATAAATGCTGTCACCCGGGTTGAGGATATGGGTTTCATGACCGTAAATCAACTCGACCTGACCACTGACGACGACAATGAATTCCTCTCCTTCATGGCTGCTCAGGGCTTTATTGCGGCCGGAGGCGGGCATTAGTTCCACAAAAAACGGTTCCATGCGTCGGTCGCTTTTTCCGAGCCCCAGGGGATAAAAAGCCACTTCCGCCGGGGCCTGCTCACCGCGATGCGTGGTCAATTGCCGTTGCCGTTCGTCCAGGCGAACAATCAGCGGATCTTCGGAAACATGGTCATCCAGAAAAGTGCCCAGACGGACACCCAGGCTGCGGGCAATTTTGATCAGGGGGCCAAGCGAAGGGTACAGATCGGATTCTTCAACCGCTTTTAAAAAGTCGATTTCGAGGCCGGTCTGTTTGGCGAGATCCTCCATAGTCAAATTGGCTCGTTGACGGTAATCGACAATCCGTTTTCCAACGGGTGCGCTCATGAGATTCTCCCTATAATAAAGTAAACCCTCGGCGAGAGGGATCTTCCGGCGAAACACACCGGAATACAAAATATATAGAGCCTCAATATCAAGGTGATCCGGTCTTTGTCAAATATTTTGACGACCAACCCGCCCGCTATCCCACTGCCAATATTTTTTGGTGACGGTTTCTGGTGACGATTTAAGGGAAGTGCTTGTAGCCTCGCGGTAAATTTGATAATCAGTTTCTATCTTTCACTGTTTCCTTCTCCCGTCCGTTCTGGTGTTTTTCGGGAGAAAGGCTGTGTTTCGGCTTTAAGGGAACTGGAACGGTAAATCCTAAAGAGTCGTGCGAACATGGCTTGTGGTTCACCTGAAAGCAAACAAAACGGAGAAAAGCACGATGTTTATTTTTAAGATGCGCATTCTTGGAAGGAGTCTGAACTGGACCTTTTATTTCTTGAGCCTTATGGCTGTTCCCCTGATCCTGGCAGGTTGCAGCAACTCGGACAACTCGGGCACTTTGACCTTTGGACAAACGATCATAAAAACATCCGCCTATATTGAAAGTGAGATGGAAAAGCACAACGCAGTGGGGTTGAGCATAGCGCTGGTGAGTGATGACCACATTGTTTGGTCACAGGGTTTTGGCCTGGCGGACAAGGAAAACGGGCTTCCCGCCACGGCGGATACGGTTTACGCGCTGGGCTCAGGAACGAAAACCATTAGCGCCACAGCCCTTTTGAAACTGGTAGAGCAGGGACTGGTCTCCCTGGACAGCCCGGCAGTTGAGTACCTGGCTGATTTCACCATGCTGCCGCGATTTCCGAATCAGATGCGAAACATCACGGTTCGTCGGCTCCTCAATCATCATTCCGGCATTCCCGGGGATATCTATACCGCCGGCTTTGTATATGGAGAGTCCTGGAACAAGTGGGGGTATTGTGATGATTATATGAACTGGCTGCTCAACTACCTGAGCACCGATTATCCCAGCCATCCACCGGGTCAGATGGCGGTCTATTGCAATACCGGGTTTGTTCTGGCCGGTCAAATCTGTCTGGAGGTTGGCGGCCGGACCGGCGAAATATTCCCCGATTATCTGGACCGTGAAATCCTGTCACCGCTCGGCATGGCCCATACCTCCCTGTTCGTTACGCTTGAGAACCTCGCCAAAGGATATCTGAACGGGCAACCGCAGGAAATCCACCAAACCAACTGCACCTTTGGGGCCACCGGCGGAGCATTTACAACGGTCAACGATATGAGCAGATTCCTAATCATGGTCATCAATGGCGGTGTGGGGCCGGATGGCGCCCGAATCCTGGCTCCGGAGACCGTGGCCATGCTGGGTGAAAGGGAGAAATCGTCCCTGGATATTGACTCTTATTTGCAGCCGGGCCTGGGACTGGACACCATGGATGATCCGGTGATGCAGTATGCCGGAAGGGCCTGGGCCAAAAACGGGGGCACCGGGGATTTTCATTCGTTAATGGAGATGCTTCCGGACCGGAAACTGGGCGTGGTCGTTCTCTCCAACTCAGACACGGCAAGCAACATGATTTACGGGGTGGTTCAGGAATGTCTCAAAAACGCCGTCCTTGAAAAGGCAGGCATTTCTCCCTCGGCGCCGGATCTGCCCACCTATGTTTCTTCGGACGATCCCTCTGAAATTGCGGGGATTTATGTGAAGAAATATGGGTACGACAAGCTCGTGGATAACGGGGACGGCACCATGGCCTGGACCGCCAATGCACAGGGTCCGAAGCCGGTGACCCGTTTGTTGACCTATTCCGAGAATGCGTGGCATCCGGAGGGTGCAACCGAGTCCCTGATTTTTAAAGAGATGACGTGGGAGCAGGACTCCTGTTTTGTCATGATTCAATCCGGCAGCAGCGGGTCGGACAGGGATAAATACATGTATGGCGGATACGTTCGCGTGCTTTTAGGCCAGAAAGTTGCGGTCCCTGGCCTGTCCGACGTCTGGAAGGAACGTCTGGGGATCTATGTTCTGGACAACGTGCCGTGGAATGACTCGCGGTTTCCGGAACCCTTTTCCATGCTGCAGGAAAGTGACGGCATGCTCATCCATGATTTTCATAGTGTTGCCATCCCTGAAGACAATGCCACAGCCTTTATGGTGAGCCTCAATAACCGCAGCGACAGCAGTATCCGTGTGGTCCACCAGGAAGATGGAAAGGAACGCGTAACCTGCGGCGGCTACAGTGGGTATCCCATCGAACAGGTTCCGCCCGTGACACTGGGAGATGTGGTCAAGGGGACGGTCTCGGTTTTCAAGTCCGACTGGTACCGTTTTGACGGAAACGCGTCGAGCCGGGAAGTAACCCTCACCGCGGCGCCCCATGGAGATAACTATGCACTGACCCTCTTTGATTCGGACCTCAATTTCTTGTCCCGCGAAATGGGCGCCCTGACCTTTACACCCGAAGAGCAATCGTATTTCATACTGCTTTCTCCCACACCCGATGCGGACGGAGAATACACCATGACCGTTGATGCGGCCCCGGAGACGTATTTCCCTGTTCTGGAAGTCTCAGGCAGCCATTATGACATCGGCCATGCCATTGGAACGACCTTTAAAGAGAGAATAATAAAGGCATTTGATTTGCAAGCCGGGCTTATGAGTACCATCGAGGCCTTCGTCGAAACGGATCGGGAGCGGTATTACGCCCGGTACCTGGAGGTGGTTCAGGCTCAGTTTCCACAGTTTATTGCAGAGCTTAATGGCATGGCCGATGGGTCCGGAATTCCATTTGAGAAGTTCATGCTCATGAATATGTCCTCCGAACTTATCCATATGATGAGCCATACCATTACGATCCCCTTGCATGGCTGTTCCACAGTCAGCTACAGCCATGGCGGCCAGATATATCTGGCGCACAATGAAGACCTGTTTTATTCCCTGCACGATCTCATGTTCATTGTGAAAGCCCATCCCACGGGGAAACCGTCATTTATCAGCTTCTGTTATCCCGGGATGCTGATGAGCATCGCTCCGGCCATGAACGATGCCGGGATTTTCTATTCCGGCAATTACATCACCGGAACTGTTTTGACGGAAGGGGGTATCCCCACCTCATTCATTGAACGATCCATCATGGAGGCAAGAACCCTGGATGAAGCGATTCAAAAAGCTACCATTGACAACAGGGCCTATTGTTATCATGTGAGCCTGGCCTCAAGAAGCGACGCAAAGGTTGTCAGCTTAGAAGTCGCTCCGTCCACTTATTATCTCCAGGAGGTAGAAGGGCTTTTTGAACATACGAACCATTTTTTTCAGCCTGGAATGGAAACATTTTCCGAACAGGATGCGAATTCCATCTCGCGGCTCCAGGTACTCACCGGATTGGCTGATGCTTATGCGTACCGGCTGAATGATGTTTACGGCGATCTGCTGACACAGTTTCTTTCCAGTCATGATAACTGGCCGGATTCACCCTGTGTGCATGCCCAGACGGAGGAAAGCGCCCAAACTATGGGAAGCACCCTCTTTGATGTCAATAACGGCACCTGGCGAATCGCCTACAATAACCCCTGTGAAAGAAAGTTTCAGGAAATCAAATTCTGAACGGGGTGAAGTCTGCCTCTCCTGTGCCCTCTGCTCTTGCGTTTCGCTGGTGCCGAGCCGAGGGCACTTGGACTAAGCTTCTGCGATGCTAAGATTCTTTTAACGTCTGAACTCTTATGGCATAATTTTAAAGTATCGTAAACACTCTGGCCACCAAAATGTTGATAAGTCTTAGATGTTTCACATATGAATCTCCTTTTCTACTTGCTTTTAGTTTCCGGGAGAGTCACCGAATGCACCTGAGCCAAGTATCAATCTGCAGGCCAGTGACTTTGAATCGCGAACGCGGAGGTGAGGGGCCAGGCTTTTTAAACCCCAAGACTCCAATAAAAAGATCATTTTTTCTGAACCAGATACGTCGGAAAAGGCCGTGCAGTAAGCCTGGTCCCTCTCCAGCGTTTTGTTCGCTGTATATAAACACGCGGCTTCATTAGTTGCCACAAGAACCACGGAACCGCCATACCTCCAACTTACCTTGTCATATAAGCGTTCGTTTTTAAATCAAATTCAAACTTAGCTGGCCATGAAGATCCATGACCAGTTTTATATTTTATAGATTTTCTCGAAGGTTTGTACGTTATTAAGATTTCACCCACAATTGGAACGGATGAATCACTATTATATTCTGTTAAATCCGTTTCTTTAAATTCAAAGTCGCTATAAATCAAATTAAGATTAGAAATAGCGGTTTTTATATCTTGTTTTTCATCATTGTTCATTTCAAACCTCCGATATTATGAAGCAGCGAAAGATAAGCTCAGCGGCCCCTCCTCCGGCCCCCGCCAGAACCGCAGGACTTTCAGGGGTCCGGTTCCGGGTAGAAGCACCGGTTGCCCGGCCCCCCCCCACAGATCCAGACGTGAAGATTTTCCGCATCTTATGTGTTATTGCACATAAGATGTGTTATGTGAAGGCCGCACTTATGTTGTATAGAACCCGTTTTGGTTTATATTTCAGTCTTTTCTTTCCAGTGGACACCACATAAGTAAAGTTGTTTGAATGATTGGACATCCATAAATTCAAATATAGGAGGTCCAACCATGTTAGAAAATCTATTCACCTACCCGGCTGTTCGTGCCCGTCACAAAAAGGCACCGTTATTTGAGGAGCGCGATTGCTATCTTGCGTATCGTGCAAAAGATGGGTGCGCCCATCAAACTTTGTTGCGTATTGCCCGTGAGCTTCTCCAAATCGTTCAAGTACTCGATATTCCTTCCGCACCGGACGTAAAGCCCGAACATATCAAATCAGCAGCGGACCGGTGGGCAAGGAAACAATGTCGTCGTGGACGTGCCCATACTTTGAAATGGTCTCGGAGATTGTTCATTCAGGTGGCAACCGATTGGCTCCATTTCCTGGGTCGACTGGATCAGCTTACAGTAGCCCCCCCTTCGTTTGAGGGTTTGCTCAAGGACTTTGCCGATTGGATGGAATCTGAACGGGGTCTGTCTTTGAGAACAATCCACAACTATTCTTGGCACGTCAAAAAATTCCTGCGTTGGTGTGAAAATCATAATCAATCTGTTTACACAGTTAAGATATCAGATGTTGATACATTTCTTGCGTCTTGCGGGAACGACGGATGGAATAGGGTCTCTGTCGCTTCAGCCGCCAAAGCGCTAAAAGCATTTTTCCGATACGCAGAAAAATGCGGCTTGCCTTTTAATCCAATAGCTTCCGCAATTCAAGGGCCTCGGCTGTTTTCCCAGGAAAACTTGCCTTGTGGTCCAACATGGGAAGATGTGAGCCTTATGATTGACCATCTGACCACCGATTGCCCTCAAGATATCCGTGACCGTGCGATCATTTTGCTCTTCGCGGTCTATGGTTTACGATCGAGCGAGGTCTCAAGACTTATACTTGAGGATATCGACTGGGAAAACAAGCGGATATCCGTATATCGTCCCAAACAGCGCAGAACTCAGATCTATCCATTGACACCCATCGTCGGCAATGCAATCATCCGCTACTTAAAATATGTCCGACCACAAAGCTTCTTTCATGAGGTATTTCTCACCCTTAAAGCACCCATTAAATATCTATCGGCAGGCGGTCTTTATAATATTGTCAGGCGCTGCATGTCAAATATCAGACTTCATCCTATGCATCGGGGACCGCACGCATTGCGCCATGCCTGCGCAATGCATTTGGTGACAGAGGGTTTATCCATCAAGGAAATCGGTGACCATCTGGGGCATCGCAGCACCTCTGCCACACGAATTTACGCCAAGGTCAACCTCCCACAACTGCGGCTGGTAGCAGATGTCGATTTGGGAGGGCTATCATGAAAATTTCAGCTCTCGTCACCGAATACATAATCATCAAAAAAGCAATGGGTATGCGCTTTCGAGCGGAATCCGTTATTCTTAATGCTTTTTGCCGAGCAATGAACGACATAGACATTGTTCAAGTCAATGCCGAGGCCGTACAGGATTATCTCCGCGGAACTGGCCCAATCACTACGTTTTGGCATCGAAAGTTCGAAGCACTCAATGGATTTTATCGATTTGCACTTAACCGAGGCTGCGTTTCATGTTCTCCTTTACCAACAATAATCCCCAAACGTCCTGCTCCCTTCCAACCCTATATTTACACCCGGGATGAGTTCCGGCGGTTAGTTGAAGCCACTGATATCCTGGGAAGTAATAAGAGGCTTATAATACAACCGGCCACCTTCCGTACACTCTTGATCATGCTTTATGGTACAGGACTTCGTATCGGCGAAGCATTATCACTCACAATGGCCGATGTAGAAATCTCGAAATGTTTGCTTACTATCCGAAATACCAAATTTTTTAAAACAAGATGGGTACCAATAGGCCCTCAACTAACCGATGAACTTATCTCTTACGCAGAAAAACGACGACAAATTCCACGCCCTGCACAAAACCGATCTGCTTTTTTCCCTACAAAACGGGGTGATAAACTGGCGCTAAGCACAATAGAGCGAATATTTCGTTTACTGTGTGAAAACGCTGATATCCATCGGATAGACGGAGGAAGATTCCAACCCCGTCTTCACGATATTCGCCACACGTTTGCATTGAATCGTTTGATATCTTGGTACCGCGAGGGAGCGGACGTGCAGCGGCTTCTTCCTTTTTTGTCTACCTATCTGGGGCATATAGATGTAGCCGCTACCAGGCGCTATCTTGCGATGACGCCGGAACTCCTGCACGAAGCAAGTTTACGCTTTGAACAATATGCAATAGAAGGAGGTAAGCCATGAATAAAAGATCACTGTTGGGGCCATGGGTCCGCCGTTTCCTTCTGGAACATCTGGTTGGTGAACGTAACCTTGCGCATAACACTCAAACAAGCTATCGGGATACATTGGTCTTGCTTCTTCCATTCGCCGCTAAAAACGTTAGTAAGCCGATCGATCTGCTGACAATCGAAGACATCTCTGCAAAAATTGTCCGCCAATTCCTTCTTCAATTAGAAGAGAAACGTGGATGTTCCGTCTCCACCCGAAATCAACGTTTGGCTGCTGTTCATGCTTTGGCCCGCTTTATTGGCGAGCACAGCCCAGAACATATCGCATGGCTTTCCCAAATTCGTTCCATACCCTTCAAAAAAACTTCAACCCCATCAATTGGGTATCTCGAAAAGCCTGAAGTGGACGCTCTGTTAAATGCCCCCAACCGCGACAATCCACAAGGCCTGCGGGACCATGTCTTACTGCTTTTCCTGTATAATTCGGGAGCCCGAGCAAGCGAAGCGGCAAACCTTACCATTGCCGACCTGGACCTCAGCCCTCCTTCATCGGTTACGCTTTCGGGAAAAGGAAGCAAGATTCGGCGTTGTCCCTTGTGGCCAGCAACGGCCAGCAAATTAGCTTCTCTCGTCGTCGGACGGAAATCCTATGAACCAGTTTTCTTAAACCGCAGAAAACAGCCAATCACACGATTCGGAATCCTTGCAATTGTCAAACGATCAGCCCTAACAGCAAGTCAAACATTGCCCAAATTATCCTCCAAGCGAGTCACCACCCACATCATCCGCCACACAACCGCAGTTCATTTATTACGTTCTGGAGTCGACATCAATACCATCCGTGCCTGGCTTGGACATGTATCCCTCGATACAACTCACGTTTATGCAGAAGTAGATCTTGAAATGAAGGCAAAAGCCCTTGCTAAATGTGATGTTCCCACATCAGCTTCGGATAACATCGATAATTGGTCCAATAATCCTGAATTGATGGCATTTCTGAGATCATTGTGATCTGAAAAACACTTTGTTTATGTGATGGCCGTAAAACGAAAACTCACCTCAAATCAGTATTTTGAACAGTCAACACAACATAAGTGCGGCCTTCACATAACTCATCAGGTTCCTCGGTTCAGGTCCTTTTTACCGGACCGTCAACCGGTCAGGCGACACCCCGACCGGCGCATAACTTTGCTACCCCAAAGGTATTCAGAATCCGTGGACTATTTTCGGAATTGGCAGTGGGTGGCTCCTTTGCAGGCCTGCAAACAACACCAGGCCGTTGGAACTCCTCCGGCTTAGCCAGTAACGCCAGGCCTTCACTGCGTATTCATACGCCACTTCAAGTGCTTTGTAATTCGAGCGTACACCAAAATATTGATAGAACCCCCGAAGTTTGCTGCATAAAATCTCATGCTGCTCCTTCATGGGATCATGGCGGCCCTCCTTACACCAACTCCACGTCATACTCAGAAAACGCCTCAAACGCTTACCAGCCGTCTTCTTCTTAATCACCCACCGCCCCTTTAAGGACCTGGCCCAGTAGTAGGTGAAACCTAAGAAATCAAAGGTCTCACGCTTTGCACCGTCCATTGGCCTTCCAAAGGCTATCAGTCTGGTCTTTTCCGGGTGAAGGCTCAGGTTGTATTTCTCAAAACGCTTCCCCTTCGGCCTCGGTTCAACCTCTTTGACAAACCAGCCGTCCAGCTCCTCGTGCAAAAATATATTACTCAGCACCGGTGAAATTTTGATTATATTCCTGCTCGGTTCGACCTGCAATTAGTTTAATGGAATTCGGAATTACATTACGACCATCATCAATAACCACAAGAAGATGAATATGGTTCGAGGTGACATTGTAATTCAATATTGGCAAACCATATCTTTTCTTCGCTTCCAATAACCACTGAAGCCATCTACGCCGATCCTTAGAGAACTTAAGTAAAAATTCTCTCTTATGGCATCTGTGGGTTATGTGCCATATTTGTCCGGGTATATAGTGCCGTTGTGCTCTCGCCATTGGTTCTATATTCTATATTGCCCGTTTTTACCCCAAAAAAGCCAATATAGCCACAAAATCAGGTTGAATTTTAAACGTAAATACTCTGATATCAATTAGTTATCTTGGTCCGCCCCCCTCCATTCCCTCCATCCCGTGGCCCATTACCCATTACCAATGGATCAGATTATTTTGTTTTCTTTTCCAAGGCCTTCCTGACTTTCGCGGCCAGGCCTTTGGTTGAAAAAGGTTTCTGGATAAATTGTACGCCTTCTTCAAACACGCCGCGGTGGGCGATGACGTTAGCGGTGTAACCGGACATAAATAAACACTTAATCCCTGGACAAAGTATTTTCAATTGGTTGGCCAATTCCCGACCGTTCATTTCGGGCATGACAACATCGGTGAGGAGCAAAGAGATTTCCCCTGAATGCGCTTGGGCGACTTCCAACGCTTCTGAAGGGCTTTTAGCCAACAACACTTTGTAGTTGTAACGCGAAAGGATTCGCTCGGCCAATTTCAAGATCGCCATTTCGTCTTCGACCACCAGCACCGTTTCACCGCTGCCATTGATTACTTGCTCATCAATTGACCTTTGTTTTCCGGAGATATCGCTCGGATGTCTGGGCAGGTAGATCCTGAAGGTCGTGCCTCGGCCCGGTTTACTGTAAACATTGATGTATCCATTGTTTTGCTTGACGATGCCGTAAACCGTAGACAATCCAAGGCCGGTTCCCTTTCCCACGCCTTTGGTGGTAAAGAACGGTTCGAAGATATGATCCACTGTCTCGCGGTCCATTCCACAGCCGTCGTCGCTGACAACCAAGAGGACGAATTCGCCGGGTATAAATTCCGCATGCTCGGAACAGTAATCAACGTCGATGGTCTCTGTGCCTGTTTCGATGGTGATCCTGCCTACATTGGCGATGGCGTCACGGGCATTGATGCACAGGTTGGCCAAAATCTGATCGAGTTGGGATGGGTCCATCAGCACCGGCCCAGGCACCTTTCCCGGATGCCAGACCAATTCGATGTCTTCGCCGATGAGTTTTCGCAGAATATTAAACATAGTTTCCACGGTTGCATTCAGATCCAGGACTTCCGGCGTGATGGTTTCCTTTCTGGCGAAGGCCAGCAACTGCCGCGTAATGTCCCTGGATCGGTTGGCGGCGCTATGGATTTCATTCAAGTCTTCCCGCAGCGGATCTTCGGCCACCACTTTGTCCATGGCCAGTTCGGAGTAACCGATAATGACACTGAGGATATTGTTGTAATCGTGCGCCACCCCACCTGCAAGCCGTCCCACAGCTTCCATTTTCTGGGCCTGGTTCAATTGCGCCTGCAGCTTCTCCCTTTCCGCCTCGGCTTGCTTGCGCTCGGTGATATCTTGATTTGCGCCGTAAGTTTTTATGGTGCGACCCTGATCGTCTTTGACAACGAAGAAACGTACGGAAATGTAACCGATTTCGCCGTCCGCATAGATAATGCGATGCTCAAGCTGGCAGCTGTAGTGGGGATCGGTGGTTTCAAGGGCATTCTTGATCTCAGCAGCGACTATCGATCTGTCATCAGGGTGCAAAAAAAGTTCAGCGTAACGAGCTGGCGACATCTTATATCCGCCCACTTGCTCCGCCGACGTCTGAAAAATAGCGTAGAAGTGATCGTCGAAATTAAACATATTTTCAGCGACATCGAACTCCCAGTACCCCAACTTTGCGATGTTCATAGCGTTGGACAGTTGAGCTTCGCTATGACGCAGCGCTTCCTCAGCCAGCTTGCGCTCGGTTGTATCAACGATGCACAGCTGTACGGCGGGCTTGCCTGAATACTCAATGACATTCGTATGTATATCGGCCCAATAGACCGCACCGTCCTTGGTTAATAAACGGCATTCGTTCCGCGCCGGCTCCTGTTTCCCGGAGAGACGGCTCAGCATACGGTTCCAAACGATTTCCCGGTCCTCGGGATGGATCAGCTGAACCACTTTGGTCGGTGGCAGGGACATCAACTCGTCGGGGCTGTAACCTCCCTTTTCTGCAATCATCTTGTTCGCGTAACGAATGCGCCCACCCTGGACGATGATAATGCCGAAAAGCGATTGATCCACAAGTGAACGGTATTTCACTTCCGATTCCCGCAGACCGCTCTCCGCCTGTTTGCCTTCGGTGACATCAAAACCTATTGTCAGTATCGCGGGTGCTCCTTGATACCTGATAACCACAGCGGCAAAATCCAGCCACCTAATCTCTCCTTTTTTGGTGATGATTTTGATTTCGTACCTTGAAGGAACATCTTCACCGCGAATACGCGCCGATGCCTGTTCCGCTAACCGCGCACGCATATCTGGATATATCAAATCGTTTGGTCTAAGGGGCATGGCCTCATCTCGAGGATAACCGGTCAACGTCTCCCAGGCGGCGTTTACATATAAAAAGTGTTCTCCCTGCTCATCACTCCTCAAGATAGCGATAGAGGCTGGCGACAAAGCTGTCATTGCACGAAATAATTCCTCGCTCTCGCGCGGACCCACTTCGGCCAATCGTTTCTTTTCCAGCACGGCCTGGATTGTCGCCGGCAGCCGCTTGATGTGCCTGGCGGTCTTGATGACATAGTCTGCCGCGCCGCGTTTCATCGCCTCGACCGCCACTTCCTCTGAGCCGGTGGCGGTAACAATGATCACCGGCACACGCGGATTTTTAGCGCGGACGGCGTCGAGCACCTGCAAGCCATCAAAACCGAGAATGTTGACATCGCTCAGCACGAGATCATAGTAACCTTCGGCGAGCCTTGCCTCAAAATCCGCGCGCGAGGTTGCTTCTGTGACTCGAAAGCCGCCGTGTTCTTTCACCAAAGCATAGCGTACCAACTCGCGATCAACCGGGTGATCGTCAACGTAGAGAATGTGAATGGGTTCGCTCATATGTTTTCCTCCGGAGGCCCCATGTTCAACGATAGCCAGTATCCTTCGATCTGGCGAATGATGCCCAGAAAACCCTCGAACGAGACTGGCTTGACCAAGTAACTGTTCGCGCCGATGTTGGTGCCCGGATATTCATCTTCACTGTGCAGACGATGGAAGATATTGAAAATCTTTCGACCTGTGTAGTTGATTTTACCTTGGTTCACGCCGCGAGTTTGAAGTCTATTTCACCATCTCTGAACCATTTGGCGTATTCGCCATTTCTCTTGAGCGTTGTCAGAGACGCCAGACTTCCAGGGGTCCGCTTCCAGGTAAAAGCACCGGTTACCCGGCGCTCACCCCTCAGAACCACGATATAATGCCCGTCAAAACCAGTTTATAACTCGGGTATTTTACCCATTTCACCCAAGAGCCGGTGAAGAAATTTATGTGGTAGGTACCAGAAACCATCGTGGAGAAACTTGTTTTGTAACAAAGAAACCTGATGGTCGTCATGAATTGATATCTGCGTGGATGACCAATCCAAAGTATGAAAAGATATCCCTCGGCTCAAAACCCGCTATCGAAATCAGGGCGCTTAAGAATTTATATTGCTTAATAGTGAATAGAAAAATACCGTTTCCTCCTGATGAAGTCAATTCGAAAACAAGGAGGAAAGATGACGAAACAAAAATATCATCAACTTCGGCTTTGGGATTATTTACCATCACCGATCGAAATTCCAATAGAAACACGAAATAGATTGATTGATTTCCTTGCAGAGCTTCTGTCAGGTTTCTGGCAAAATTCTGAGGGTAACAGAAATAGAAAAGAGAAGTAGTTTGACTAACGTAAAATCGCGGTCTGATATTGGAAGCAGTCAAGAGACTGGAGTTATTGAAGCAAGCAGCTTAATCCGACTCAGAAAAATCGTAACTATAAATCATAAATAGCTTATTTTCCGACAGAAATAGGCGTTTAATTGAAAAACGTACACGGTATTCGAAAATATTTGACGAATTTGAAGGTGAAAAGGAGCGATGAAAATGAGAGGTGGGAGTCGAAAAGGCGCTGGTCGAAAAAGGAGTCCTGAACATCTGAGGCGTATCCCCGTCACGATTCGGTTACCGAAGTGGATGGTTTCACAGATCAAAATGAAAGGCGAGATAGGGTCAGAGATCACGGTAAATGCACTTTTTTCTCAATAAAAACTGTGCATAAGGGCGAGACGGCCTTCGGAGAGGCACTGTACCGATGCGGCTATTATCCCCTGGTCACCAATAAACCCCAGGAAGACCTATCCATTGAAGATGCCATGATGGCCCATAAGGACCAGTACAAATCAGAGCACATCAACCGCCGGGCGAAAAGCGGTTTCAAACTGGAACCGGCCTACATCCATACTCCCAAACGGATTGAAGCCTATTTGTTTCTTTTCAAAATTGCCCTCCAGCTCGTCATCCTCATTGAAAGAACAGCCAGAAATAACGTTCAAACGCGAGATAAAGGGCTCAACAATTTCATGCCCAACAGAAAAGATGTCCGCAATCCAAGGGTAGAGTACATGCTAAAAGCTTTCGAATATGTGGTGCAAGGCCAAATGGTTCTCCCTGACGGTAAAACATGCGGGTTTGTTTCCGAATTAACTCCGCTTCAAAGGGATATCCTAATTCTACTTTGTCACTCTCCATTCAAGGGTTATTTTTAATATATACTATTGATTTAATTTATCTTTTTATGTTGACATGATCGGAATAACATGTTAGTTTCGACCCATGAAAAAACGAAATCAATGGGGCGTTGGTATGAGTACCAACAGCCCGCCAGAACAATCGTAGTCTTGATAAAGGAGCGACCCATGCCAACAGCCCCCTCGGGGGCATAGATGTGCATTTTGGTGAGTTTCATGATCGATATTCGCCGTTATTTCAGTCACATAGTAAGGTTGCGGCAGAAAAGTCTCTTGAATATTTTAAAGGCCTGATCCAAGCAAAGAAGAAGAATATGGAGCGAATGGCCGAGGCTGTCCCTTTTTCCGACGACCAATCTCTTCAACATTTCTTGACCAATTCTGAGTGGGATGAACAACTGATTGTCGACCGGATTGCGGTAGACGCAAACAATCACATTGGGGGAAGACAGGATAGCTGCCTGATCATTGATGAGACGGGGTTTCCCAAAAAAGGAGATAAATCAGTAGGGGTTAAAAGGCAGTGGTGTGGCCAACTCGGCAAAGTTGACAATTGCCAGGTTGGTGTTTTTTCGGCGTTGGGGTACCGGGAACACGCTACTCCTGTTGGTTTCAAATTGTACCTGCCTGAAGACTGGACCGATGATCAGAAAAAATGTGAAACTGCCGGTATTCCAGATGAATCCGTTGTTTTTTACAGCAAGCACGACCTTGCTTTTCAACTGGTTCTTGAAGCTCGGAGACAGGGTATTCAATTTGCTTGGGTCGGCGCAGATGGTTTTTATGGAGAAAACCCTGCCTTTTTACGGTCTTTGGACCAAACCAATGAAACCTTCGTGATTGACGTTCACAAGGATCAGCGTATTTATCTTGAAAACCCGGAGCCGGTAGTTCCAGCGAGAAAATCAAATAAAGGTCCAGAACCGAAAAAGCCAAAAGCCCAAACAGAACCCGTCAGGGTCGATAAGTGGTTAGAACAGCAGCCGGAAGAGGCTTGGCAGAGAACCATTGTAAGAGACACGACCAAGGGAAAGCTTCTGGTCGACGTTCTGCATAAACTTGTATGGCTTTGGGACGGAGAGGAACCCGAGGCACATTGCCGGCACCTCATTGTTCGGCGGGAACTGACCGGTACTAAAGTGAAATTTAGTTTGAGCATTGCTCCAGAGAGCACCTCGCTGGAACGATTGATATTTATGCAAGCACAGCGCTACTGGATAGAGCGTTCATTTCAGGATGCAAAGGTCGAATGTGGTTTAGGGGAGTACCAGGCGCGAAAGTGGCGCAGTTGGCATCACCACATGGCAATGGTCATGATGGCAATGCTGTTTTTGTTAGAGCAACGCCTTTTATATAAAAGGGATATCCCTTTGCTGAGCTGCTTTGATATTATGTGTATACTTTCTTTTCTTCTGCCCCAAAGGGCATTTGATGCAGACGAAGTTTTCCGGCAGATGGAAATCCGTCACAAGAGGCGTCAGGCTTCAATTGACTCAGCATATCGAAAACAGCTCAGAGAATATTTCTAAAATTGGTTGAAGGTGAGTGACAAAGTAGAATTATGAATGGGCCGCCAATAAACCCCCGTACTCTCCATTGCGATTATCGGACAGGCATTATTTGTTAACCATTCTTTCATGCCTAACAGATCATTGGTGAATGTCCCAAACTCCTGTATATCGTACTGTTCTTGGCCATGTTCATCTAATGTAATAAGGCAGGCCGATATTTTTTTCTTGTGAACGTCCAATCCGCAACAAACGGGATGAACAACCTGAATGAATGTGGTATCTAATTTCTTGGTCATAGCTATCCTCCTAATTTTTGATTGTGATAATTAAAAAAGGTGATAGTTATGACCATTTGTCCAATTTTGCAAGTGTTTCATGCTTTGTTGTGCCCGTAGGGCATGGGGGTTAGTGCAATCACGGGAACGTGATATAAAAATATTCAACGAAGTCAAAACCTTTCCCATTTTCCTCAGGGATTCGTTACCGCCCGTTCGGCGGCGGCAAGGCGAGGATTACCTTATTGGCGCTGAACCGTTTCCAGGACGCTTTCTCCAGTTCGCCGACGCTGATCAGAACACCGACGGACTTTTTTTCGATTTTACAGACCGGGTGATTGAGTTTGACGGCGTTTTCGGGAATTGCCTCACGGAGTTTCGCCATCAGGGCCATCATACCGCCCGTAAGCCGCCAGGAAAGCGGTTCCATGGGGTAACCGCTGACGTTCTGGACGGCGCCGTTGGAATTTTGAAACCGGCCCAACCCCTCTTCAAACTGGCGATAACCCTCGAACCCCAGATCGTAAATAAGGCGCGCCATTTTCGGATGGATCGCGGGCCAGTACCAGGAGGGACCGAGATCGGAGAAAAATCCTGGGAACATGGGCACATCCTTTCTCAGTTTTCTTTCCAAATACCCGGTTCCTCAGATCCCGGATTTTACCTGCTTGCTCTTTTACTATCTGCTTCAGTTTATTTTCACGTAAAACGGCATTTTTGTTCATGGCTTGCCAATAGCCTACCGCACTTTTCAATTACAGATATTCTTTTTCTGAGATCAGGATTTGCCGAGGTTGCAAAAGGGACAAATCAATGACATCAGCGTAGTCCTCGGGCTGATAACGGATAATACAGCAGAATTTTTTTAGCAGAAGCAGTCATAATTCTGCTTCTACCACATTTGATACCCCCGTGTTCCGAACTTTCTGCCGCTGTTTAGGAATAGGCCGAATTTTTACTAAAAATGTTCCAAAAAATAAACAATATCATTGACTTTTGCTTCCAAAACCGCTTTGCCCTTTTCACTGGTTGCCAATTTGCTATTCCCACAGACTCCATTGGGGGTATCCATCTTTGCGCTAAGATGAACCTTCTTAATGCCATTAACAAAGGCTCCCTCAACGCTCCGAGAATATTCCTCAATGCTCTTGTCCATCTGTACCAAATTCGGCTTTATATACAACATACATGATGTTTCGGTCTCATCAGCATGTCCTCCCAATAATTGCTCACAACATTTCTTTTCCACTTCATGCCCCAATCCAAACCAGTTGGAAACAGCAACTTTTACTCCATAGTCATTTGCCAATTCAGAAGAAACAATAACAAGAGGGGCATGTGAAGTTATCCCACCGTCCAAAATAAAAAACTTCTTAACTCCAAATCTAATGTATGATAATAGAATTTCCCTAACACAGCTCATAAAGGTATTGGGAGATAGCGTTGCGCTACCTTCCCAATCCACAAACGCTGGGAAATAAGCATAGCTCAAATTGGGCAAAGCAAGTACCGGGACCCTTTCCGTAACCCTTTCTGCGATCCATTCTATGACATACTGGTCTGTGCCCAACGGCAGATGAGGCCCGTGCTCCTTGGCGCCTCCGCCACATGGCAACATAACGATAGAATTCTTGTCGTTCAACATTTCTTTCGCTTCTTGATAAGATACATCCGCAAGCTTGATTCCTCTCTTCATAATGCCTCTCACATTTCCATTGGTGTGGTAGGGGGGGGCTGTAACCACCTATCGATCACAGGCCCCCGACTTCTCTCACCGTTTATTTGACCTTATAAGCACTTGAGAAAATAATGGTACCAAGTGGACTTTGAAACCAGTCTTTTACCTCGGGATTCATCAATATCGAAAACCTGTTGTAATACAGAGGTATGATTGGCGAGGCGTCAATAAGGATCTTCTCCGCCTGATGATACAGATCCAATTGTTTTTTCGTATCCGTTTCTTTATGAGCAGCCCTGATGATTCTTACGTATTCTTCGTCCAGCCAGTTTGTATAGTTGGTTCCACTATTAGGCGTAAAAATATCCAAGAACGTGCTGGGGTGATTGTAGTCACCGGTCCAACCCCCTCTGGCAACCTTAAAATCCAACGCTTTTAGCTCTTTGATGTGAATTTTCCACTCTCTTGTAACCAACTCGCTCTTAATTCCCAGATTATCCTCCCACATTTTTGCAATAACTTCGTATTCTTTATCCCCATTGGTTTTTATTCTAATGGTCGGGAATCCTTTTCCATCAGGGTAACCAGCTTCAGCCAACAGCTTCTTTGCTTTCTCGATATTGCCTGTAGGGGAAATTCCAAAATCACCGCCAACATTTCTGAAGTCTTCGCCACCAAAAGTTATACCCGGCGGCACTAATGCAGTCGCTGGAATCTGACCACCACGCAAGACATTATCAACTATTTCCTTCTTGTTAATGGCCAAATTCAGAGCTTTTCTCACTCTTACATCATCAAAAGGTTTTTCTTTCACGTTAATATCTATAAATTGCGTTTCAACCTTGGGCAATGACCTGAATGCATCTGACGTCATCTTCAATCGTGGTATTTCTGAATCAGGCAAAAAGCTTATCCCATCTGCTTTCCCGGCCTCAAAGGCAGATAATGCAGTATTCGCATCTTCAACGAATTCATACTTTATACGATCCAGGTGGACTCTCTCTTTATTGTGATAATTTTCATTTCGAACCAGCGTTAGGCATTGACCAAATTTGATCTCCGAAACCTTAAACGCACCATTACAAATCAGGGTCTCTGCTTTTCGATGCCAGTCAGCGCCGGATTCTACGATGTCCTTTCTTACGGGCGCATATGTCCAAAACGCAGTTAACTCAGTGAAAAACGGGGTTGGCTCCTCAAGAGTGACTTCCAGTGTATAATCGTCTTTTGCCGAAATGCCCACTTCCTCAAATCCGACTTTTCCATCATAATACTTCTGTGCATTCTTAATATAGGGAAGCATAACCCATGCGTAATCCGCCCCCGTTGCTGGATTGATAACCCTTTCCCACGCATAAACAAAATCGTGACTGGTAAGTGGTTTGCCGTCACACCATTTAGCATTCTTATTCAGATGGAACGTGTACGTTAATCCGTCTTCGCTGACCTCCGTCCTTTCACCAACACCCGGTTGAATCAATCCATGGTTGTCGATTCGTGTTAGCCCCTCAAAAATGTTAGGGAATATAGCCATAACTGAATATTCAGCCGCCAAACCCGGATCCAGGACTTCAGGCTCTTGTTTGACGATATAGGTTAGCGTTTGTTTTTCCGTGTCTGAAATGGCGGGTGACGAAAAACCGATACATAGAATCATTGACACGATTATAATAGTCGCAAAAAACTTTGACATTTCTCCATTCTCCTTATGTTAAAATTGGGGGTTCAAAACAGTTTTTAGCAATTCCCGTACAAATGACATGCTGTAAAATGGCCCTTTTCGACTTCCTTTAGGGTTGGTTCAATGCTTTTGCAGCAGCTCATTTCTTCTCGACATCTATTCCTGAAGCTGCATCCTGAAGGCATATTTGGCGGGCTCGGGACTTCGCCATCCAGAAGGCGTGCCCTATTGGCCAACCGTTTCCCGGGTTTTGGAATTGGAGCCGATGACAACAATGCCTCAGTATACGGATGAAGGCGTTTTTTATAAACGTCCTTGGTTTCACCGAATTCGACGATTTTCCCCAAATACATAACCCCGATGTTATGAGACAGAAATCTGACCATTGACAAATCATGAGCAATAAATAAATAGGCCAATCCTCTTGTTTCCTGCAAACCTTTAAACATATTAACAATTTGAGCCTGAACGGAAACGTCAAGGGCTGAAATAGGCTCATCACAGATTATCAGTGACGGGTCCAATGCCAGAGCTCGGGCAATACCAACTCTTTGTCGTTGACCGCCAGAAAATTCATGAGGGTAATGTGATGCATAATTAGAACTCAATCCGACTCGATTCAAAAGCTCATGGATCTTTTCCTTTCGTTCAATCTTATTCAGAAAATTATGAGCCAGAAACGGTTCTTCCACAATTTCATATACTGTCATGCGAGGATTCAAGGATGAATATGGATCCTGAAAAATCATTTGGACCTCTTTTTTAAATGCCATCCGTTCACATTTAGTAAAACTGTCAACCTCCTTTCCCCGGAATAACATTTTTCCCCCGGTTTTCATGTACAGGCCAACCAATGTCCTGGCAATGGTTGATTTTCCACAGCCTGATTCCCCTACCAGACCCAACGTTGTCCCCCTCGCAATATCAAAGGTTACTCCGTCAACTGCTTTGATATAACTAGGTTTTTTCCACAATAAGGAACCTTTTTCATGGAAATGCTTCTTAAGATTTTCGACTTTTAATACGATTGCCTTATATCACCTGCCTTTCACTCCGGCTTTATTTCCAGACTTTTCTATCCCGCCATTCGGCTCTCTTTTTTCTTGCCTGCTTCTACGCCTGGGTAATACAAAAAGCATTTAACTTTTTGAAATTCGGATATCCCGACTTCATCAGGCATGTGACGTAAGCACAATTTCATCCCACTCTTACATCTAGGGGCAAATGGGCATCCTGCCAGCTTCTGCAGTGGGCTCGGCGGGCTTCCGGGTATGGGCTCCAAACTTCCCTTTATTTTATCACCGTCCATATAAGGCAATGAGTTTAGCAGTCCTATGGTATAAGGGTGTAAAGGCCGGTAAAAAATGTCTTCTATGGTACCTTCCTCGACAATGATGCCGCTATACATTACGATGACTCGGGTGCAGAATTCCGCGACAACGCCCAAGTCATGCGTGATCAAAATGATTGCTTTCCGCATTTCCCTCTGTATCTGCCGCATTAGATCGAGAATTTGCGCTTGTATGGTCACATCGAGAGCAGTCGTTGGTTCATCGGCAATAAGTATTTCAGGATTATTCAGCAAGGACATGGCAATCACGACTCTTTGACGCATTCCCCCTGAAAGTTGCATTGGGTACTGATTTATTTTTTCTTCAGCCGAAGGTATCTTTACCATTTTCAATTGATGAAGTGCCCTTTGATAAGCAACTATTCTTGATATTTTTGAGTCATGCGATAATATCGTTTCAATAAGTTGTTCTTTAATTCTCAGGACTGGGTTTAGAGCAGTCATGGGATCTTGATAAATCATTGAAATCCTGTTACCCCTGATTCGCCGAATATCTTTGCTACGTAACTTCAAAATGTCTTGATTTTCAAAAATTACTTCTCCATCAGTAATTTTTCCAGAAGATGGCAATAACCGCATGATTGAAAGAGCGGCTGTGGTCTTACCACAGCCGGATTCTCCGATGATTCCAAGTGCCTCCCCGCGTTCTACATTGAAACTAATTTTTTTTACCGCTTTGGTCTCACCTTGAGATGTAATGAAGGAAGTGGAAAGATTCCTGACTTGAAGCATTTTCCGCAATATCATTTCCTAGATTTTAAGGCGCGGGTCCAAAGCATCCTGCAACCCGTCTCCCACCATATGAAACCCAAGCATTGTAACGCAGATGGCCAGGGACGGCAAAAAGAGTTGGTACGGAGAAGTCTTTAGAACGTTCAGAGCATCACTGCAAAGAGTTCCCCACGAAGCCATCGGCGCGGGTATGCCTAATCCGATATAACTCAAGAAGGCCTCTGTAAAAATCGCCTTGGGTATTAACAGTGTGAGGCTTACGATAATGGGGCCCATTGCGTTGGGCAGAAGATGCTTAAGCAATATATCCTTAGGTCTTGTGCCAATTGTTACGGCAGCCAATACGTATTCCTGCTGCTTAATTGAAAGAGTCTGCCCTCTCACAAGTCTCGCCATACTCAACCAATACACTGAACCTATTGCTATTATGATTGTCTTCAGGCCAGCCCCAATTGCCACCATAATTAGAACTACGTAAAGCGCCAGTGGGATAGTATCCACTATATCCACAAATCTCATCATCACGGTATCCACTTTTCCGCCGTACAGTCCAGCAACGCCACCATAAAAAACACCAATAATGCAATTGGTTAGAGTGGCGACGACTGCTACAAAAAGAGAGATTCGACCACCATAAACAAGTCGAATTAGCATATCTCTTCCGAAATAGTCGGTTCCAAAAACGTTTTTCTTATTCAATACATAATGTGTTTTTGTCAGATTATCACCAGTTGTTGTCTGCAAATAAACTTTGTTCTTGTTAAATTTCACTATTAATTCTTCATTTGTTTCAGGAATTGAATAATAGATTTGCTTGAATGCTAAATCCTCTCGCTTAATATTGAGAGGCGTTAAGCCATTTTCATTATTCACAAGATAAGCTTTGTGGTCATTGTTTAAAAAAAAACCATGTCCGTTTCTGTCCTCATAAACCTCTAAAATCGGAGGTATATTTGCTTGACTTAACATCTGGTCATTGTATCCATATGGATATAGCCAGGGAGTAATAATAGCACCCATAAATATTATGCTAAGTATAATTATTCCTGACATCGCCAATCTGTTATTCTTGAACTTTTTCCAAACATTTTGAAAATAGGTCTTATTTTCCTTATTTATGTTTCCCAGATCGCGGTCATCATCAGTAAGAGGCGCTAATAATGCTTCGTCAATTGACTGTGCATTTATATCCATTCTAATGTTGTCTCAGCTTAATTCGAGGATCAATTAATAGATATAATAAATCAACAACTAACACCATTAACATTAAAAATAAGGCGTAGAATAGAGTCACTCCCATAATTACAGAATAGTCTCTGTTGCCTATTGATTGGACAAAGTGTTTTCCCATTCCGGGTAAGGCGAATATTTTTTCAATGACAAATGTTCCGGTCACCAACGCGGCGAATGTTGGCCCTAATACGGTTAAGATCGGAATCATTGCATTTCTGAATCCATGCTTAAATATGATCTGGAACGGTTTTAGACCTTTACCCTTTGCGGTCACCATATAATCTTGAGTTAATACTTCGAGCATACTTGAACGTGTTAACCTTGCGATATATGAAATCGAGAAACCTGACAATGCCAATGCAGGCAAAATATAGCCCTTAATGCCATCCACCCCGTATATTGGCAAGAGTCTGAGTTTTAATCCAAAAACGTATATCAGTATCGTTGCCAAAACAAAAGAAGGCGTAACAACTCCAATAGTAGACAATATCATACCAAACCTATCTTGAAACTTATTCTGTTTCAATGCCGCATAAACACCTGTAGGTATGCCGATTAACAGGGTTAATAAAATTGCGATGCTCCCCACAATTGCAGATGCTGGAAACCCCATCCTTATTAGATCATTGACAGATAAGCCATCATATTTAAGAGAAGGTCCTAAATCGAGATGGGCCAGCCTTTCCAAATAGTGTAGGTACTGCACTATGATCGGTTTATCTAAATGATATTTTGCTTTCAGAGCAGCCTCAACCTCGGGAGGTAACTTTGAATTCTTTGTAAAAGGTCCTCCAGGTACGGCATGCATCATAAAAAAAGTAATGGAAGCTAGCAAAAGCAGTGTTACGATGATGCCAAGAAGTCTTGTAAGAATGAACCTAATCATGCTGCTGCAGTGATTTATTGAACGGACAAAGCATGGCCATATCGTTTATGTCTAGGGCCGGATTCCCGTACCCGCAATCATACCCCAGGATCGGCATCAATCGGTAAGGTTACGTTGGACATTTCTATTTGTCAAACTTGAAATTCCGATAGATAGATGTATTTTCTTAGTAAAAACCTATCCCTTGGTGAAAATCGAAAATCCAAAGAGAGCTTTGAAAACGGCTTCAGTGGCAATCGACTGAAAACAGTTGTTAAACGTTCCCCGGTTTTTAGCTTCGAAATTTTTAATCTACATCAGTTGAGCGCTGAGAACCCCAAAAAATGGCCGTTTGGCGAAGGCACGGCTTTTTTTTGCACCTAAATGGGGGGTCGCTATTATCATTATAAGTATTTGAAATGCTATTTTTTTTAATGTTTTGATCGGGAAAAATGGGGACGTTGTTGACTTTGATGAGTTAACCTGTTACCGCCGGAAAAAAGCGAGGATAACTGATGCCGAGACAGGCAAGACCGGACGCTCCGGGGACCTTGCATCATGTCATTATCCGGGGAGCGGTACAGGCGGACTTCCCGGATTTATGCGACGTCTCCTTACGGGATATGCTATTTCGTACAACTTTCGTCATTCGAGACACGGTCATCTGTTTCAGAATCGTTACAAATCGATAGGTTGCGAAAAAGATGCCTATTTCAAGGAACTGATCCGGTACATTCATTTGAATCCGTTTCGGGCAATCCTTGTAAAGGATATGCCGGAACTGGATCGATATCTGTGGTGCGGACATGCCGTCATTATGGGCAAGGCCAAAAACGACTGGCAGGAGCGGGAGTACATTTTGAGATGGTTTAGAAAAAAAGTGGGAGAAGCAAAGCAAACCTACCGCAGGTATGTGGTTTCCACGCGCCGACCGGGTATCAAAGAGCGGAATTTTCGAGTATAGCCCTCAGGGATTCGCTACCGCCCGTTCGGCGGCGGCAAGAGCGCCTTCCAGATAACCGCCGTGTTGACCGGCGGTTTCCGTACCGGCAAAATGGATGAGGCCGTCCCAAATGGCGGTTTGACCCGCCGGGGGATAATAGAGAGGGTGTTCGGTCATGGGAGGCTGGTCATACCGGGTGGCGGTAAAAGGTTCGCGCGCCCAATCCTGGTAAAAGAACGCCGTCGGCTGGGCTGCCGGTTTCCCGTAGAGAATGGCAAGCTGGGAAAGAATCGCTTCGGTGATGCGTTGTTGGTGGCTGCGTTGCGCCGCCGGAATACCGAGAAAACCGGTCAGGCCATAGGGGCCATTACCGTTGCTGCTCCCGTCATGGATCTCGCCCATGGGGCCGCACTGGCTGAACGCCTGGCCTGAAAGGCCTATTTGCCGCCAAAAAGGCTCTTCGTAAAGAGCGCAGAATTTCGCCTGACCCGCCATCCAGGTACCGATTTTCAGCATGGCCTGGGTCAAATTGTGGGACAATTCAGGTTCAAAGAGAATGGTAGCGGCGGCAAGACGCGGCGGCAGGGCGAGGATTACCTTGTTGGCGCTGAACCATTTCCAGGGCGCTTTCTCCAGTTCACCAACGCCGACCAGCACGCCGGCGGACTTTTTTTTGATTTTACAGACCGGGTAATTGAGTTTGACGGCGTTTTCAGGAATTGCCTCACGGAGTTTCGCCATCAGGGCCATCATACCGCCCACAAGCCGCCAGGAAAGCGGTTCCATGGGGTAACCGCTTACGGTCTGGACGGCGCCGTTGGAATTCTGAAACCGGCCAAACCCCTCTTCAAACTGGCGATACCCCTTGAGCCCCAGATCGTAAATAAGACGCGCCATTTTCGGATGGATTGCAGGCCAGTACCAGGAGGGGCCAAGATCGGAAAAAAACCCTTGATGTTCGGGACTCAATATCCTGCCGCCGATACGGTCACGGGCTTCGAGAACTACAAAAGATTCATTTCTTTGGGACAGCAGGCAAGCGGCATAAATACCGCTGAGACCGCCTCCGATAATAACGATATCAACTTTTTCAGTGGGCATGGAACTATTCCGGCGGCATGGTGCTCATGTCGGGGACCCAGCCCTCGGGCGTCTTTCGGTACAGGGGGTATCGGATGGGCGACTTGACCAGTGAGGGCCATTTGGGGTCGATGGCTCCAAGGCGATCCACCCAGACATTGGTCTCCCGGTTGGCCACCACGATCCCCACAAGTTCGATCCCCAGTTTTTCCACCAGTTTCAATTCAGCTGACAGGGTGCCGCCGGTACTGATGACATCCTCCACCAGAATGGCCCTCTTGCCGTCAAGACGTTCCAGCAACTTGGGATCGATATAGACCTGCTTCGGCACGGTGGGACTTGTGATGGATGTAACGGGCACGGATAATTCATCTTCGTACCAGAATTTACGGGAATAGCCCAGGGGCACATAGCGCTCATGCCCCAGTTTCCTGGCCACGATAGGGGCATAAACCATCCCCAGGGTGGGCATTCCGATGACCACTTCCGGATCCCACTGTTTGGCCAGCTTGGCCATTTCCGTTGTCAAACGGTCTTCCACCTCAAAGGTCGTCTGATTGGAGCACAGAAAGGCGATGGCCGTATCGAAATCAGGGGGTAAAGGGAGAAGGGGAAGGTCCAGCCAGTCACCGTCGGGAAGCTGGACCGGAACACTTTCCTGATAGGGGGGTCGAGGCACCTCTTTCATTTCCGATGCCGGGATTAACCGTTCACAATTACTGCCTTTGCCTTTCAAATCCATGAAACACTCCTGTTCGTTCTGATGCGGCAAGCCGCGGTTTTAAGTTTTAGAACTATGCCTTTTTCCCGCCGGAATATGTCCCAAAAGAACCCGCATGTCAAGGCCCTTGAAAAAACCCTTTGAAAACAAAAGGGAAAATGGGTGACAGAGTTGTTTTTGCGACTTCTTTATTGACATAAACGGTCTTCCTTCCCTATATTCCGCACACATTCATCATCAGGATCGCAGCCAAAAGCGCACCGGCGCGGTCCGGTTTTTTTCAGAATGATTCAAAAAAGAAAAGCGCCAGTAAAAAATAAACGAGGTTTCATGGGAATCATAGGGTTGTTACAAACCATATTGGGCGGCATCGGCGAGGGTTCCATCTATGCCCTTTTAGGGCTGTCATTTGTTCTGATTTTCGGCAAGCTGAGGATCTGTTCGGTTCTTCACGGTGACCTGGCCGTGCTGGGAGCCTATGCGGCTTACTGGTCTTTCGCCCTATGGGAAATTGACCCCTTCCTGAGTATGGTCTATCTGCTCCCCCTCTTTTTCGGGGGCGGCTACCTCATCCAACGATTTTTCCTGAAGCCTTTCATGGCCATGGAAACCTGGAAAGGACGGTACCAGGGGCAGATCATGGTCACCTGGGGCATCGCACTGGTCATTATGGCCCTGGAGTATATCTTCTGGACCGGAACCTATCGCACCATTGCCACCGATTACCGGAATACAGCCTTCTTCATAGGGGATATCTCCCTGCCCTATGTACACCTGGCATCCATCGCCGGCGTCTTTGCCATCTATTTCCTGATCACCACCCTGCTCAAGAGAACGGGACTGGGGATCGCCCTGAGGGCCTGTTCCGACAACCGGACCGCCGCCATGCTGGCGGGGATCAACTACCACAGGATCTGCGCCCTGGCCTTCGGAATCTCGGCGGCCATTTCCGTGGTGGCCGGCATCTTTTTTGCCCTGACCCATCAGATCACGCCGTCTTTGGGATTGAGCCTCACCTTCAAGGGTTGGGTTGCGGTCATTATGGGGGGAATGGGCAGCCTGGGAGGGGTGATTGCCGCGGGGCTTCTGCTGGGGGTCATCGAATCCCTCACCGCCTATCTCTATATCCCCGCCTTAAAAGAAGCGGCTCTCTACACAGCGCTCCTGGTCTTTTTGATTGCCAGGCCCGAAGGGCTGTTTAAACAGGCGAAAAACTGACGGGGAACCAAAAGGAATCCATATGAATTTAAGAAAATGGTGTTTGTGGGGCGCCGCGTGTTTCCTCCTGTTTCTAGCGATCCTTTTCAGCAATCATGGGGGTTTTTTATCCAATTTCATCGTTTACGCCTTCCTGTTTATCATCGCGGGGGAAGGCTGGAATTTATTGGGAGGGTATATCGGGGAAATCTCCTTCGGTCATGCGGTTTTCTTCGGCGTAGGCGCATATTGCGTGGGACTACCCATCGGATACGGTTATGACCCGCCATTGGCGCTCCTGGTGGTTCTGGGAGGGGTAGTGAGCGCCCTTTTGGCCTATATTCTGTCATTCCCACTCTTGCGGATGCAGGGCTTTCCCTTCCTGATCGCCACTTTCGGCCTGGGAGTCATCTTTCAGAAGGTGTTTCATATTTCGAAATTTTTCTTTTCAACCCGAGGGATTTTCCTCCCTTCCGTCAATAACTATCTCCTTTACGCCATCATCGGGGCCCTTGCCATCGCATCGGTTATCTTTACAAGGTGGCTCGTGAGCCAGAGCATCGGGCTGAGTTTCAGGGCCATTCGCGACGCCCCCGATGCAGCCCGGATGTCCGGAGTCAACATCTTCAAAACAAAGATGACGGCCTTTGTCATCGGCGCCTTCATGACCGGAATTGCCGGAGCGCTGTTCGCCCTCTATCGCAGTTATGTGCAGCCTGTGACCTGTTTCAGTATGGCCATCAGCCTGACCATCCTGCTGGGCCCCTATATCGGGGGGATCGGAACGGTCATGGGGGCCGCCATCGGGGCCTTTGTGGTCCTGGGTCTGGAGGAGGTATCGAGAGATCTTTTCGTGCATGGACACCACCTTTTTCTGGGGGGGATTCTGATCATCATCATGATGACCATGAGGGAGGGCATTTGGCCCGCGATGCTTCGTATTTTTCAAAAAATCCCACGGTTGGCGGGCCGGAAGGCCCCCGTATCAGAAAAAATTGGATAGGTCCGAACATCACCAGCAAGGAACACAAAATGGGAATATTGGAGATAACCAACATCAACAAGGCCTTCGGAGGTCTTCAGGCCTTATCGGGCGTAACCATCAACATTGAAGAAGGAGAAACCTACGGACTGATCGGTACCAACGGCTCTGGGAAAACCACCCTCTTCAACATCGTTTGCGGATTTTTCAAGCCGAATACGGGGTCCATCACCTTCAGGGGCGAAAATATCACGGGCCTTGCACCGGACAAGGTCTGTAAAATGGGGATCGGAAGGTGTTTCCAGACGGTACAACCCTTCAGAAGCATGTCCCCCATGGAAAACGTCCGGGTCGCCAGGGCCTATGGGCGAAAGGTCAAGAAAGACAAAGAATTATCCCTGAACGACATTATGGACATTGTGGGTCTGACCCAAAAGAAGGACCGGGTCACGGAAAATCTCACCCTGCCGGATAAAAAGAATGTGGAAATTGCCAGAGCCCTGGCGGGGAATCCTGAATTAATCCTTTTTGACGAAGTGGCCAGTGGATTGACCGCCAGGGAGATCGAAGGACGAATCGCGCTGATGAAAAAACTTTCCAGCATGGGGATCACCATCGTGGTGGTGGAACATATCATGAAGTTCATCAAAGGGATCTGCGACCGGGTGGGGGTCCTTCACACGGGCCAGCTGATTTGTGAAGGTCGTCCGGCCCAGGTGGCGGAAGATAAGCGGGTGATCGAGGCCTATCTGGGGAGTGGGTCCAGGGGGAAATCATGAAGGTTCTTGAAATAAAGGACATCACCGCGGGCTACGACAAAGAGATCGATGTTCTACACAACATCTCCCTGTTTGTGGAAGACCGGGAGTCGGTTTCCCTCATCGGCGCCAACGGCGCCGGAAAAAGTACGCTCTTAAAAATCATATCGGGATTGCTGCACCCCAAAAAGGGTGAAATCGTTTATGAGGGGGAAAAGATCGAAAAGTTGGAACCCCATCAGGTGGTGGCCAGGGGAATCATTCAAATCCCCGAGGAAAAGGAGACCTTCGCCACCCTTACCGTGGCTGAAAATCTGCGAGTGGTCTGCCAGACAAAACGATCCAGGGAGAAAAAAACCGAAAACCTGGCATTCGTATTGGAGACCTTTCCCGTGCTTGCGAACAGGAAGAATCAAGAAGCCCGGACCCTCAGTGGCGGCGAACGAAAAATGTTAGCGGTGGGGATGTCCATGATGGCCGAGCCCAGGCTGCTCTTGCTGGATGATATTTCCGTGGGTCTGGCGCCCAAGGTGGTGGGGTTTCTGTACGACCGGCTGGAACAACTGCGGGAGCTCCTCGAGATCCCCATTTTAATGGTGGAGCAAAACGTTGAGATTGCTCTGAATTTTACGGAAAGGGGGTATGTGATCAGCGGTGGAGAGGTCGTCATGACGGGGCAGGCGGAAGACCTGAGAAACGCTCAGGAGGTAAAAGAATCCTATTTGGGCGCTTAATTAATTTAAGAAAAAAGAATTTAAAGAAAGGGAAAGCAGAAATGAAAAAAATATTTTTGGTTATGGGAATGTCTGTAATCACGATGTTGTTTGCAACTTTGAACGTTTTTGCCGTCGAAAGCAAACCGCTGGATCCTCCGGGACCCGGAGTGGTGGCGCCGGGTGAAGACATTGTGATCGGCGGCACCTTTACCCTGACGGGCCCCGTCTCCCACGCGGGTCGGATGACCCTGGAGGGGGCCGAGCGGGCCGTGAAGTATGTGAATGAAGAACTGGGAGGCATCCTGGGGCATCAGGTCAAACTCAAGTATTATGATGATGAATACCAGGAAGCCAAAATTACCATGTTATATGAAAAGCTTATCAGCAGGGACAAGGTGGATCTCCTTGTTTCCCCCTATACGTCTCCCTTCCTGGCGGCCTGCCCCGTGGTTGCCAAGCACGGCATGCTCCTGTTCTGCAACGCCGCGGACAGCTATGTGGGCAACGACAAATATGGTCAGACCGTGGTCAATATTCAAATGGACGACCACTGGCGAGGCGGCATGTGGTGGCACGATGTGGCCGATTTTTTTGTGAATTTTGAAAAATGGAACTACAAAAAACTCCCCAAGCCCAAAACCGTCGCCGTATTGAACCTCAACATTTCATATGGGCACGAAGTAGCGGATTCGGTGATAAAATATCTGGAAAAAAACGGCTTCAAGGTGGTTTATCATGAGTTCTTCGAACCGGTGGTGGGCGACTGGACCCCGGTGGTGACCAAATTGAAAGGCCTTAAGCCTGACATCATTTTTCAGCCCCACTATTTTGAAGACTGTGTCACCTTTGTGCAGAAATGCCGCGAAATGAATTATTATGCCCCCTACATGATCATCGAGGGCATGGGCTGGGATCCGCTGTCATGGACCCATCCGGACATGGGCGGATTGCCGCCGGAAATCGCCAAGCGAGGCTTCTTCGGATACTCCGTATTCAAACGAAAATATGACTCAGCGAGCAAGAAATATCTGGAAGAATTTACGACGAAGAAGTACGGACATTTCCCGGGCAACGACCATATCTGCGGTTTCATGGCCATTGAACTCATGGCCAAGGCAGCCAACAAGGCCGGTTCCCTCAAGAAGGAAGATATGATCAAGGCCATGATGGACAATACCTTTGACCTGGCCGGCTACGAGTACAGGATGAACAAAACCGGCGGCAACGCCGCGGCCTTCCATTGGGGTGTGGGGCAATATATCCCGGAAGACATAAAAAAAGCCGATTCAGGGCCTGATGACTGGTATTGCGTCTGGCCCCCCAAATATGAAGAACATAAACCCTTTTATCCTTTCCCGGGCTGGAAATAGTCGGTCTTTCGCTTAAATAACGAGAGTATTGCAAAAAGCTGCAACCCATAGAAAAAGCCCTTCAAGTCCAACGACTTGAAGGGCTACACCCCAGTTCCTTGACCCTTTTTGCATTGTTCAAAAACTGCCTAACACAGAGAGGTCTGAACAGCTCTGATGCAGGACATCCGGCTCTCCACACCTTTTCGTTCCAGAACCTTATGATTCTATGGCCACCAGGGAAAGTCCCAATTCATTTTCTATACCCTCAGCTCCAGGAAGGCGTAGCCTCCATGATTTTGGATCCGTCCCGAAATAAATTCGAGGGGTTTCTCAAACAAGGGGCCGTCAAAAACAAAGGTATGGTATTCCCCTTCTTCTCCACATAAGTCAATGCCTGCTTTTCGAAAAGCGTCAACCGCCGCCGGGTCCAGGTGGCGGCCAAGCCATTTGCGGTCCAATGCGTCTTCCCGGACTGATATGACGGCGGCCCGGTATCCGGAGGAAAGGAAGTCCTGAATATGCATTTCCCGGTCCCTGTTCCAGAGCGGAAGAACCGCCTTGAACCCGGCAATGCTGCACACCCGCTCAACCCACTCGCGATGCGCCGCCAGATCAATATCCCCGAAGACCCCAACCGTGATGCCTCTGGATCTTAACAGATCAAGACGTTCCAGGAAAACCCTTTCGTAATCGTCCCAGGCGGCCCGGCCGAACAATATCCCCTTGCCCATGGCCCCGGCCTGCGCTTCCAGCAGGCTTCGTTTCAGACCATGGCTTCGAGAGTATTCCCCGTCTTCGGTCAGCATGTTAAACAGCACCGATACATCGTAGCCGGAACGCTGGGCCGCATCAAGGGCCATGCAACAGTCCTTTCCTCCGCTCCAGGAACAAAATGCTTTTTCGGATGACGATACTTTTTCCATAATGTCCTCCTGGTAGAAACCCTGTTTTCTATTTGACCCACAATCCCTTTTTCACTTTCCCCGGTGACGTTCTTGGAAAATCGTCACAAAATACAATCTCCAGGGGGCCATTTATTTTGTCCCAATAACATATTTAGTGGCTGGCCGAAATAGAACTCGTCAAGGATTCGCAGGGGATCATAGGAGCTTTCCCGGGGCAGTTGCCCTTCGGCCACGGCGCCGTGATAAAACTTGCAGCCCGTGGGGCCATTGAGCAGCACCGCCGCATCGGGAATCCCTTCCATGGCCAGGAAGGGGCGAAGCGCTTTGATTGCGGAGCGATATTCATCCCGAAGCCGCGCAGCTCTTGCAGGGGCAGCCGACCTTCCCTTGCAAAGGCCTCCGACAGATTGGCGCTCAGGGTCGATTTTCCGATGCCCCCTTTTCCATATACCGCGATTTTCATGACCCCACCGTTTCCTTCGATTGCACCGGGGCGCCTTTATGCCATTCTCCCAACCTTTTTTCCACAACCCCCATGGACCGTTCGAAATCTTCCTCGCCGAACACCTCGAGGGTCACCACCCTTTCATCCCCCTTGGGAAATTGCGCCAATCGTTCCGCAAGGTTTTCCAGTATGCCCATGGGCAGATGTTCGAGACTCACGTGGTCCGTACCGTCTTTTCGAACCCCATGCACATGAAAAACCAATGAGCGATCCAGCCATCGGGAAAGATGGGCATCCACGTCGCGGCCGTATACCAGCAGATGACCCATGTCGAGGCAAACGGAGAGATCAAATGCTTCCACCAGGCCCGCCACCAGATCGAAATCGTAGTCCAGGGTCTCAACGCAGATTTGTTTCGGGTTTACAGCCGACTGCACCAGCAATTCCTTCAGGGATCGCCGGTTCTGCTCGACCCACCGCGCCGGTTCGTCCGTGGGCGGATCGCCCCGTCGGTCCCCGTGCAGGTGCAGTATCCAGGCAAAAGGGGAAACCGGCGCCATACGCGCCATCACACCCAGGCATTTATCCACCGATGCAACACGCTCGGTCTCGTCGGCGCTGCCCAGCCGCGTGTCCAGGGGAAGATGAACCGTGTAGCTCAATCCCGTTTCCCTTGCCAATCGGGCCATTTCAGAAACCTCTTCCGGCAAAGGCATATTGGAGAATTCGTCTGACTCGAACAGCACCAATTCCACATCATCCACCCGTCCGCGCAAGTGTCCCACATTGGCAATGATGTTGTCGGGAATAATATAGCTGGTGGTTCCCAGACGAAAAGGGAGGTGCAATTCCCTGTTTTTCTGTTTCCTTGTCATGCGGAAAGATTTCCCCCCTTGGGTGGTTTTATGAGAAGACAAAGAAAAAACGGGCCGCCCAGAAAGGCGGTGAAAATGCCCACGGGAAGTTCCGTGGGGGCAAAAATCGTACGGGCCGCGGTATCGCAGGCCACCAGAAAAGCGCCGCCGAAAAGGATTGTTGCCGGGAGCAGGCGACGATGGTCCGGACCGACGATCAGACGGCAGATATGCGGGCACATGAGGCCGACGAATCCCACTGGACCACAGATGGACACGATAACGCCCACCATGATGGATACGGAAAAAAACAGCGTTGTTTTAACGCGTCCCACTGATACCCCGCGGCTGGCGGCCAGTTCCTCGCCGGTGGTCAGCACGTTGAGTTCCCCCACCTGTGCCGCCAGGATGCCCGTTCCCATCAGCAGGAAAGGGAGAACCCGAAGCGAGGCATCAAAACCCACCATCTGAAGCCCCCCCATGAGCCATCGCAAAATGCGGAAGGTATCGTGGAAATCGGCGGTATATTGGATGAGAAGGATCAGGCTGCTGAAGAAAAAGTTGACGGCGACGCCGGCCAGCAGCATGGCCCCGGTGGTAAAGTCCCGCTTGACCCGGCTCAGACCGTAAACAATGCCGATGGCCAATAGGGCGCCCAACATGGCGCCCAGGGTAACGCCGGTAAAACCCAGGAAACCCGCGCCGAAGCCGATGCGAAGCCCGACGGCGGCCCCCAGGGACGCGCCGCTTGAAACGCCCAGGGTAAACGGCGTTGCCAGGGCGTTTCGAAACATGGCCTGAAAAGCCATGCCCGCCGCAGCCAGCCCGGCCCCGGCCATCCACGCCAGGCAGGCCCGGGGCAAACGAATCTCCCAGAAAATCATGGACGCCGGGTTTTCGGGATCGGGATGAAAAATGACGTTCAGGGGAATGCCGCGTCCGCCCACAAGGGGCGCGCAAATCAGAACCAGCAATGACCCCGTGAGAAAAATGGGCAGAAACGCCGAAACTTTCATGCCGCCGCCCCCTGGGGGGCCACAAAACGCAGACCGGTGACGGGATCATCCAGAAACCGGAAGTCCGCGTTAAAGATATTCTCCAACCGTCCTTCACCGGCCAGATCTTCCGTAGGACCACACCAGGCCACCTTGCCCTGGTGCAAGGCCAACGCATGCCCCCCCGTCAGGATTGCCGCATTGACATCATGGGTGACGGTCAGGATGGTGACGCCCGATTCACGATTGACGGCGCGCAGGATGTCGGCCACTTCGGCCTGGTGGCCATAGTCCAAAAAGGCAGTGGGTTCATCCAGCAACAGGATATCCCCCCCCTGGGCCAACGCCGCCGCGATGAACACCTTCTGCCGCTCTCCGCCGCTGAGGGTTTCAAGGGTTCGATGGGCAAACGCCGCAACGCCCGCCTGATCAAGCGCCTGGTCGATTGCGGACTTGTCGCTTGAATGGGCGGACCCAAAAAGGCCGGCGTATGCATAACGCCCCATACGAACGAATTCGCGCACGGTATATGGAAAGCGCTGGTCGCCCCCGGCCTGGGGCACATAGGCCATACAACGGGCCAACTCACGCTGGGAGCAGGATTTCAAGGATCGTCCGAAGACTTTGACCTCGCCGCTCCAGTCCCCATGGATGCGCATCAGACACTTGAGCAGACTTGACTTGCCGGCGCCGTTAGCCCCCAGTATAGACCAGGTTTCCCCAGCGCTCATACGGACCGAGATATTATGCAAAATAGCGGTTCCCTTCATGGAAAGGGAGAGGGAATCGATTTCCAACGCCGGTTCAGCCATGGGCCGCCACCTTTTTGAAAACCTCGGGATGAAGCAGACGGGCCAGTTCTTCGAGGAACTGAACGTATCGAGGCCCGGGACGCAAAGCGTGATTCCCCACCACCACATAAACCCGGGCCTCGCGCACGGCAGTCACGGGCCTGAGTT
Source organism: Desulfatiglandales bacterium (assembly GCA_963664475.2). GTDB lineage: Bacteria > Desulfobacterota > DSM-4660 > Desulfatiglandales > Desulfatiglandaceae > NaphS2. The sequence goes on along the minus strand of CAXXXE010000007.1, from coordinate 282,877 downwards.
GTTTCCACTGACAGGCGATTTCTTTTGCCGTTTTGCCACCGGGCTTGATGTGGCTGGCCAAATCGATGATGACATCCGGATTCAATTCAATCACCCCTTCGGCCGAAAACTGCGGATAGGCTACTGATTTGTCGAAACAGGCGTTGACGCCGCCGGCGGCATGGATGATTTCGTCGTAGAAATTATTACGTCCGGCCATGTACATCCCCGCCAGTTCGCCCGAATCGAAATCCCGTCCGATACAGATGAGAACGCGGGTCCCGGGGCATTTTTTGACGGCTTGCCGAACCGCTTCGGATTGGCGGTTAAGGTCGGCCACCATCTCGGTTGCCTTTTGACTCGCCCCGCAGGCCTTTCCGATGAGGCGGATCGATTCGTGAATATCGGAAATGGTTTCATGGGGCGTTGTCAGGGTTTTAACCCGCATTTTTTCCAATTCGCGCTTTGCATCCCGGTGCGATGTCAGCAAAATCACCAAATCCGGCTTGAGGGCGATGATCTCCTCATAATTGGGATCCAGGAATCCCCCCACCTTGGCAATGGTTTTGGCTGCTTCGGGAAAATCACAATAGCGCGTCACGCCGACGATCTTATCCCCCAACCCCAGCCCAAATAGAATCTCGGTGGTGCAGGGGGACAGGGAAATGATGCGCTGCGGAATCCCTGCCGGCTTTTCAGCGGCCAACGACCCGGTTGTTGAAAACAGCAGCAGCACTAACAGAATACCGGAAATTGATCTTTTCACTTTTGTTATCATCTATGTTCCTCCGGACCAAAAAAAATCCCCCGTGGCCTTGACAGACCAGGGGGATGCCGTATTTCATCCTCATATAATCGAACACCGCCCCTTTTCCACGAGAAGCAGCGCCATTATGACATCATGAGCAGGTTTTCCGACTTCCGGATCATTCGACTAACCGCGCCTTCCCATCCTTGTGGAACAGTGGCGTCATTGCGGTATTCGTCCCCGGTTACGGCGGCGGGTCCGCGACGGATTTACACCGTCTTCCCTTCACTCATGAACCGTGTATTTAAATCGTTTTGCAGAAAAAGTCAACATCACCCTGGCCGTAAAAATGCCCACGCCCTGACACAACGACGCCTGCGCCTGAAACACCTTTTTTAGGCCTGCCCCCGAATCCGCGCTAAAACAGCCTTTCTCTCATCCAAACGGGTTTTGAGTTTCGGAAATTGGGCCATATCCGTGTGCGGGAGAAAAAGGGCCGCCATGTAATGATCCATGTAGGAAGGCGTCTCTGAGAGTTCAAAATTGGTCATCATTTGAAGCACCCTGAACACATCCTCCCGAATACGATTCGTCAGGGCGCTCATTTTGGCGCCCATCAGGGAACCGTTTCCCACAAAAATGATTTTTTCAGGCTCCATTTCCGGCAACAAACCGATGGTCATGGCTTTTTGAAGGTCCACATAACTGCCGAAGCCGCCGGCCAGAATAATCTGTTCCAGGTCCTCAACCCCCATGCCCACTTCCTCCAGCAACGTCAGGCAACCACTGTAGATGGCCCCTTTTGCACGGATCAGATTCTCGATGTCGCTTTGGGTAATGACAATATCCCGGTCAAGCTGATTTTCCTCTTCTCCGGCCAGGAGATATTCGTACCCCACATCCGCCTCCCGTATGCGGGTAGTTTTGAGGCCTGAATCGAATTTCCCTGTATTGTCGATGATTCCCATTTCAAACATGTTGCTGACGATGGCAATGAGACCCGAACCGCAGATCCCCTTGGGCCGTACATTGCCGATGGTCATGATCATGGGTTCCAGGGTCACGGGATCAACGGAGAAGTCCTCAATGGCACCTTTGGCGGCCCGCATGCCGAATTGAATGCCGCCGCCCTCAAAGGCGGGTCCCGCCGAGCAGGCAGCACAGGCCATCCAATCTTTGTTGCCGATGACAATTTCAGCATTCGTGCCGATGTCCAGGTACAGGGTCAGCTTGTCGGTTCGGTACATCCCGGAACCCATCACGCCAGCCACGATATCGCCCCCCACATAGCTGGAAACCTGAGGATAGGCCAACAGGGTGACGTGATCCCCCAGGTGAACGCCCAGATCTTTTGCGGGAGTGGGCGGATAAATGGCCGAGGACGGCACATAGGGGGCACGACGAATGTAGCGGGGGTTCACCTTGAGGAATAACTGGGTCATGGTGGTGTTGCCCGCCACGGTAATGTTGGAAATGTCTTCCAAATCAATCTTTGCGCGCTTGATGATTCTCTCGATGATATTGTTGATGGTCCCAACCACCACCTGATGGAGCTTTTCGAGGCCCCCTTCCTTTTCAGCAAAAACGATCCGGCTGATGACATCCTCTCCATAGCTGATCTGGCCATTGAACTCACCCCGTTCCGCCAGGATTTCCCCGGTCTTTAAATCCAACAACTGGCCGTACAGGGTTGTGGTGCCGATATCCATGGCGATGGCGTAATTCCGTTCCGAGGTGTCCCCCGGCTGAACATGAACGATCTGGGTCTGACGTCCGTTCTGCACCGGGCGCACTAGGGTGACCGTCACTTTAAAATCGTTTTCCCTGAACAATTCCGGAATTTTCTGAATGACCGGCAGTTCCACCAGCAGGCGGTGTTCATTCCGCTCGGTTCTGAGAAATCGGATTAAACGGGTGACATCCGGAATGTGGTCTTGTGCGGTGGGGGGCGGGAGTTCCATGTATTGTTTTTCAATGGGCGGGATAAACAGCCCCTGTTCCTTCAAATCATTAAGATCCATCTGCCGAATCTTCGCCGTACTTCTGGGCGTGTGCTGCAAATTCAGAACGCCCGCATCCACCGTGGACTCCACCGGAACCCATACCGCCAGATCACTTCGGACTTGCGACTGGCATGCCAGCCGATACCCCTTCTCTTTGTCCTCCCTTGTCAAAAACTTGGCATCACCGCCTTCGACCTCGCCCGATTCGATAACGACGCGGCATTTCCCGCATGTGCCCTCGCCGCCGCAGGAGGCGTTGATATGCACGCCTGCCTCCATGGCGGCACGGATCAGGGTTTCCCCATCTTTCACTTTTATGGTTTTTTGGTGTGGGTGAAATGTTACCAGGTGCGTGGTCATACCATTAGGCCCTCCTCTGATCCGAGTGCAAGGGAAAGTATACCGAAAAGCAGGCGCCCGAACCCACATGGCTTTCCACATTAATCCAGCCGTCATGACGATCGGCAATTTCGGACACGATGGCGAGACCGAAACCCGAGTTGCCGCACTTTTTCTTGGTGGAAAAAAAAGGGTCATAGATTTTACTGATGATGTTTTCGGGTATGCCGTCTCCTGAATCGGCAACCGACAGCACAGCGAACTTTCCGGCTCTTGCATTTTTGTTTTTCAAGCCGTGATACTGTTTCAGGGTCATTTTTCTGGAGACAATGGCGATATTGCCTTCACCCTTGATGGCCTCCAAAGCGTTTTTCATCAGATTAATGAGCACCTGGCAGATTTGCGTCGGATCACCGGAAATGATCACCGGTTCTTTTGAAAAGTCTGTTTCGAGCCGAATATTTTTGGGTATTGCGCCCCTTAAAAATGCCACGGTTTTTTCAGCCTCCCGACTGAGATCCACCGGAACCTGGGAGGACCCATCCGATTTGAACATGCTCATCAAATTTCCGGCCAGGTGCGATGCTTTTCGGCACACATCCATAATCTGGTCGGTACACAGCACAATCTCCGTCTTCGTTACGGCATGCTTGATCAAGTCGGCGTTTGCCGCAATTACCGTTAGTAAATTTTTAAAATCATGTGCGGCACCCCCGGCCATCAAGCTGAAAGATTCCAATTTCTGATCATGGATATATCCAGCAAGCGTATGGGTCACAGAATCCACGGGGGCGTCAATTCCCGTTAGAAGGTTGTTGATTTCAAGGAAGGGGGTTTCCCGATTGGCGTTGGGTTTTATATATTCCATACCTTCTGATTCCTCCGTAAGTAAACCTTTATTTAAGGCCTTAAAAGTCCCGGAAAATCCCCTTGGAATGGTATGAGGCAAACCAAAAAAATCTGAAGCTGAGGATTTGAGGATGGCCTTTAAAAAAGAGTTGAAAAGACCTCAAAAACCAAAAAATCCCCGGTCGACACAGTCGATCCGAGGATTCCCGTTTTTATCCCTCAAGAGTCTTCAGCCACCGTTCCATACCCGGGACCCAATGGCCGATATTTTTTGCACAGGCAGGTCTTCTGACTTCCCCCCCCCCAATCCGGCGGCCTTCCCATTCCGTTAAAACGGAACAGTGGCCATGGGCGCCGGAACGGTTCCTTTTCAAAATAAAAGGAAGGGATCACAGCGGCGGGTCCGTCCCCGATTCTCACGGGGTTCCCTGTTCGGCTCTCATAAGGAGCACCTGAGCGTTGATGCCATTCAATGACAGGCTTTAAAATTTGTCAAGAAGAAAAAGCGCGGGGTTGTTTACCCAAATTATGAAATGCTTCTAATACACAACGGGCTGCTCAGGGGCAGAACGCTTTTTTCCGTCCCCTGAAGCAGCAATATTGTAAGAGTTTCAGGAAATTGGGGCAAATACGCCAGCGTGTTGTTCAATGATCTCTGCAGCGCCAAGAACCAAATCTTCCCGAAAGCGGGGTCCTATGAGCAGAAACTTCAATGCCTCCGGAGTGGCGATTTGAGTGTAGGGTCCTGCAAGAAAAATTCTACAGGTCGAATCAGACAACAGGAATGCAAGATCAAAATAGCCGTCTGGTAGGATTTCATATTCTCTTGATCTTTTGAATCTCTCACGGGGAACAAACCGGTAACTGTCGATTAATCCCATAAGTTGCACTCCTGAATAATTTTATAGTCCTTTGGTTGGCGCGCGTTTACGAGCATCCTAGTGCATGCTTTTGTTCGGTGGCATTGTATGGAAAGTCCTATGCTTTCCAGTTACTGGAGGACGTTTTCATATCATCCATCAGGATTCCGCATTTTTTGTTCTCCATGAGTCAGCCAGTCGGACGACGGAAACCACCAGGATAGGAAGGAGTGCGGCAATGATGACGACCGATTCCGAAACCGACAGGGTCAAGCCGGTCTCCTGGGACCAGGACGTTATTTGTATGCCCAGCGCATAACCCAACTGCATGATAATCAGGTACCATAAAGTGGACGGTAAAAAGTAAATCTCTTGGGTGCGTTTGGCAATCTCCGCATAGACCGCCACATTGGCGACTCCCATGGCAACGCCGATGGCAATGATACTCGCCCCCATCAGCGACAATAATCCTCGGGCCAGGGCAACGGCCAACAAAATATGCGCCGGGATCAATGCGCCCAGGGCCGCCAGGGCGCATCGGGCATAATGGCCCTTTTGCCGGGTCATCCAGCCGCTGCCGGCAATTGCGCCGATTGACGCCAGCAAACCGAGGCATCCCACCGCGCGGGGGCCGTATCCCCACCGAAGTTGAAGAACGTCCGAGAAGAGGAATTCGGCGCCCACCGCCAGTGCCGACACGGCCCCCTGCAATACGATTATCCAAATCATCCAACCCGCCGGACGGTACGTCTTCCCGGGGGCGCCGGGGGAGTCCGGGAGACCGAAAGGAAGTCCTATAAAGGCGGTCAAAGCCGTTGCCAGGCCGAGAAACGCGTTCATGGCAAAGAGCATGCGCCATCCCTCAGCAGAATATCCCGCCAATAGCCCGCCAAGCGCCGGCCCGACCACGACCCCCAGGGCCGTTCCGCATTCCGCCCAGAAGAGAGGTGTTGTAATCCGTTCACGGCAGTAGCGCGAGGCGGCCCAGAGTTCACCGGTCATGGCCAGGGCGCCGCCGACGCCCTGCAAAATCCGCCCGGCGAAGAACCATGAGGGTGAATGGGCCCACCAGCAGCAGGCATTGCCGGCCACAAACATCCAAATGCCCGCATGAAAGCAGCCCTCTGGGCGTACCCGCTTCGCCAGGGCGCGCTGAGCCCCAAGTAAGAAAAGCATGACAACAAATACGGCAGCTAAATAACTGTTTATAATCCAGGCCGTTGATTCCGTTTGAAGTCCCAATGTCCGGGCTATGGAGGGCGCAACGACAATGGCCGCCGTCACTTCGATGGCGAAGCATACTTCAATTAGAAAGAGCGACATGTTGAATGCCGGCAAGCAAGGCACTTTTTCAAAAGGCCAAGTGCGTTTCATGGGACCTCTCGGGGGAGAAACCGTTCCTCTTTTTCAAACACGCGTACAAGTGCTGAAGCGTAATTCAGGACCAGGCCCGGGGTCCAAGCCATATCCGCCGCGCGACGGCGTATGAAGGCTGCAACCCACAGATCGTGATGGCACAGGAGACGCAGAAAACGCCGGGGCATATTGGACCCGCGCAAACAGCCCAAGAGCGCCATATCCAGAGCCAGAACGACGCTGACGGAACAATTGCGCTGAACAATGTTGTAGGTGGTGTCCTGGCGGTAATACCGCCAGAAATCGCGCAAATCGCACGCATTGAACCGACGAAAACGGAGGGTGCGGTTGGGGGGCATCCAGCACGCCGTTTCCCGTTCATGAGAGTCGAAAAAAATGCCCGCTTGATCATGGGCGCATCCCCAGCTGAATATGTTGCGTCTCTTTTTTTTGGAGGTTTTTGGGTGTTCTTTGTTGGCGGCTTTTTCCCGTTTTTCCTTCCGGTCCCGACGGATAGGGACTCCATTTACGGTTTGTTCATATTCCTTGGGCGTGTAATGGCTGATATAGACATCGGGGGGTAATTCAAGGGCGGAATGGCCGAAGGAGAGCCGCCCCGTGACTTCTTGAGCCGCCAGATAGGTGGAGATCAGAGGAACGGCGACTGCAATCTCATTGTCGGCGGATTCGCGGGGCAGCCAGATATGGACGCACAGATCATGGGGTGCGGCTTTGGAACCCAGCTTGTTTTGTCCTTTTTCATGCACGTTCATGGGTCCCGTGTCGGCGCGGTTCATTAACGGCGGCAGTTTTTTAAAGGCCTCGCGGCAGCGTGTTCCCACATGGTGCTTCAGGTAATAATCGATCATGTAATGGGTTTCGCCGCATGAGGCGCGGCGCCGTTTTTCCTGCCGCAGGACCCAGGCATTGGAGAAGGCTGATACCCCAAGCAGTATGAGGCCGATACCGAACAACAGGGGGACCATCCAGTGGGAATGATGCCGCCAATCATTAAAGAGGAGGGCGCCCAGAAGAAAATGCAAACAGCCGCCCATCAAAACGAAACCCCAGTGTGGAAATCTCCCGATGAATGAAAACAGCATCTTGTAGATGCCCAGACCGATAAACGCCAGGGCCAGAATCAGGGGATCCCAATAGTCCACCGTTGCGGGAGCGAAGAAGACGACGGCGCCGGAGACCATGAACAGAAAGGCGCGGCACCAACGTTCGGGAGAGCGATGATCCCACGGCGTCAGAGCGGCATAGACCCCTTCAATCATCCCTACGGCCAACAGGAGGGCGCCCAGGACATCCACAACGAGCAGGGAGTTCCGGTCTGACGCGTCGATGATGAGAAAGCCGCCGCCGGCCATGAGCAATAGGCCGAATAGGGCAAGGCTTATCCCGCCCACGACGGAGCGGGACGGCCCGAGCAATAGCAGCGCGATTTTGAAAACCATCTATTCACCCTTTTGAAAATGGATCGTGTGAAATATTTTGCGTGCAAACGGGGTCACAGTTTGAAGTGTGAATTGACTAGGTTCCGTTTCCCGCCCAATAAAAAACCCGATCTCTCATGAAAAGCGGGGTTGCCGGATGCCGTTGGCCATATCCAGTATGTCCTTCGAAATTTCAAGTCAAGAGAAAAATAATTGTTTGGGGATCAGGATCAATTCTCTTTCGTCGGCATCCTGAGCCCGGCAGTCAGCTTGGACCTGCGCCTGTCTGAAATCCGGAACGGATACCCCCCTTTTTGCGAAAGAAGCAAACGCCAATTCTAATCTTCATGATTTTCCTCATATTCAAGGATATCTCCCGGCTGACAGTCAAGGGATTTACATATGGCATCCAAGGTGGAAAAGCGAATCGCTTTGGCTTTCCCGGTTTTTAGAACCGACAAATTCTGCTCGGTGATTCCAACCAATTTTGCAAGTTCAATCGATTTCATTTTGCGCTTTGCCAGAACCACATCCAGATTTATAATTATCGGCATTGCATCTCCGGCTAAATAATGAGTTCTTTTTCTTCAATTAATATTCGTCCTTCATCCATGACCCATGCAATGACAAAAACGATTCCGCCTACCATCAGTGTTGTAACTTCTCCCGAACTAAACCCGACTTCAAGCAATCTACTGCCCGGGGGGTTGCCCGCGGTGAATAAAACACTTTTGGCGGATTCGTAAATTATTGAAAATAAAACCCACAATAGCAAAGCTTTGGCAGTATTTTTAAAAATAATGACATGATCTAAAGAAAACATGACACCTTCTTTATAAAACGAAAACAGTTTTCGGATATTCAAAATACCATAGGTTAAGGCAGAAAGAGGAAGCAAGCTCACAAGAAACCCTATGACCTGGAATTTAATGGGCAATTCATTTGCTATCAATGGTTTTGAATGGTTTACGGCAATTAGCGTATCCGGCAAATGGTTAATGAGCACCCAATACAATATATAGTATAATGGTATGGCAACCAACAGGAAGGAAAATAACAAATAAAAATATTTACTGATTCGTTTAACTTTTGACAAATTGTCCATGAACGCATCTCCTGTTTAAGTATTATCAAGTTGAAGGGCAGCATACCCATGGAATATTTGTTTGTCAATAATATTTTATCGTTTTACGATCATTTCATTTCGGCGTTCGGCATTCGGAAACCAAGAGCCTCTTAACTCCACCTACCGGTGGAATTAATTCAAGTATTCCAAATCCCCACATGCTATTTTCCGCGTCCGTAAGGAATCTTCAGCTTTTTCATCCGGTTTCTGAGGGTGCTGGGATGGATACCCAGCAACTCCGCTGCCCCTTCCTGGCCGTTGATCCGTCCCTCGGTCTTTTTCAATATCCGGTTTCTAAGCAATGTGTTTTGCGGGATGCGTCCCCCGGTTTTTCTCATGACTTCATCCAATGGAAAGGGACCCTTCTCCGGAAACGCCGTGGCATCATCGGTTTCAATTTCCGTTGAAATGACATATGGATCAAAAAAGAGAAGTCCGCCCCGGTACCGGATCAAGGCCCGTTCCACCACATTCTCCAATTCCCGTACGTTCCCTTTCCAACGGCAGGCAGCCAGGCGGTCAATGGCGCCGGGGGCCAGAGGAGGGATGGCCTTCAGCTTCAGTTCCCCTGACTTTCGTCTCAGAAAATGATCCACCAGATTGGGAATGTCCGCTCTCCTTTGTCGTAAGGGGGGAATACGGATGGGAAACACGCTCAAGCGGTACCATAAATCCTCTCTGAACGTGCCGGCTGCCACCATGTTTTCCAGATTGCGGTGGGTTGCGGCAATGACCCGAATATCCAGTGAGATGGTTTCGGTTCCGCCCACCCGCTCGATTTCCTTTTGCTGCAGCACCCGCAATAGCCGTATCTGGGCCTGCATGGGAAGATCCCCGATTTCGTCCAGGAAGATGGTTCCCCGGTGGGCCCGTTCAAAACGGCCCCTTTTTCTTGAAACGGCGCCGGTAAAAGCCCCTTTTTCATGTCCGAACAGCTCACTGTCCAATATGGTATCGGGAATGGCGCCGCAGTTGACCTTAATAAATGGGCCGTCTTTGCGGGGGGAAGAAAAGTGTACGGCGTTGGCAATGACCTCCTTGCCCACCCCGGTCTCTCCCAAAAGAAGCACCGGCGTTTCACGGGGCGACGCTTGACGAACCATCTCCATGACGTCTTTTAATCCGAATTCCGCACCGATGATGGTATCGCCGGTCAGTTGCCGAAGTTCATTTTTCAGATAGCGGTTGTCATCGTTCAGGAGATCCTTCAATCGCAGGACCTCCTCATGCTTATGGGTGTTGGCGGCGGCAATGGCAAAGGGATCATGCAGCAATCCCAGCAGTCGTCCATGGTCTTCGGTGTACCGGTCATATCCCGAAGCCCAAACGACCACCCCTCCCAGAGGCTTTCCCTCAATACCCAAATGCAGCACCAACACCGATGAATGGGCCATCTCAAGGGCGGCCCACACAAGCCGGCGAACCGGCTCCCGGTCAGGGCGGTTGATGATCACCACCCGTTGCGCCCCCTCTTCCCGATTCACCATGGAATCTCCCAGATGTTGGGGCAGTGGGATGATCCGGTTCATTTTTTGCGCGCCGCCGGCACTCACCCCGGCCACGCAACGGACAGCGAAAAGCGCCGGATCGTAACGGTTCATGGTCATCCCGTCAATGGGCATAAAATCCTTCAAGAACAAAAAACATGCCATCATGGCCTGCTCAATTTCCAGGCTCCCGCAAATACGCAGGGTTGCCTGTTGAAAAAAATCCTTTTCATCGATGGTCATGGAATGTCTCCTTCTAATCACCCGCCACACGAACTGTCTTATTAGGTAATCTCTAACACATATTGCCGAATATGGAAGCTAATTTACCGTATTTGGAATCCATGACAAGACTCTAAAACCTATTTATTTGAAATCATAAGAGAAAAAAATTCGGCACGGTTTGAGCAATGTGCGTAGGAAAAAAACACAGTCCAAATCCATGCAACATACAGAGGGAGTTGGCCATGAAGTGGCTCGAAATCATCCATTTGCGGACGATCCATCCCCAATTTGAAACGGTTTTGAAGGATCTTTCGGAACCCATCAAGAGCATTGAAAATGACCGGACCCTTTCGGCCCTCAAGATCTACCGTCATCCGCGGTTGGATACCGAGGTGATGATCCATCTCCACTGGAAGGGCCGTGAACCGGCGCCGCTGGAAAGCGCCCTCGGATTGCATCTTGCGAATCTACCGGATGAATACGGGACCGCAAATCACTCCGTTTGGGTGGAATGGCTGGAAAACAAAGGGGAAGGCAAATCCTTTTCAAAACCCATCACTTCATGATTCAGGAGAAAAAAATGAAAACCCTGAAAAACAGCATCGTTGATTTTTCCATCAACCATTACAAACTGGCAACCCTTTTCATGGTCTTACTGACCCTGACGGCGGCTGCGTTTTTTCCGTGGGTGGTGGTCGATACCGACCCGGAAAACATGCTCCCCGCGGATGAACCGCACCGCGTGTTCCACAATCAAACCAAAAAAACATTTTCTCTCAGTGAAATCGTGGTGGTGGGAATTGTCAACGAGGATGATCCGGACGGCGTTTACAATCCGAAAACCCTTTCCAGAATTTATGAACTGACCGAATTTGCCAAAACCCTTCGCTGGCCCGATGAAAAGAACCCCGGGGCTTTCACGGGCGTCATCGAAGCGGATATGACGGCACCGTCCATGACGGATCATATGAGCCAGGGCGGCCCCGGCGTGATCCGGTTCGAATGGCTCATGAGCAAACCGCCCAAAACCAGGGAAGAAGCTCTTGCCATCCGGGATAAGGCCTTTAGCAATCCTTTGCTCAAGGGGCGGATGTTCTCGGAAGACGGCAAGGCCATGTGCATCTATCTGCCGCTCACCGACAAACACCTGAGTTACAGGATTTACAACGAATTACAGCAAAAAACAGCAGAGTTGAGCGGCCGGGAAGTGTATCATATCGCCGGCCTGCCGGTGGCGGAGGTGGCCATCGGCGTGGAAATGTTTTCCCAGATGGGGGTGGGAAGCTCCCTGTCCATGGCGGTCATATTCGCCCTTCTGTGGTTCTTTTTTCGGAAACTGCGCCTGATCATCCTGCCCATGATCATTGCCATGTTTTCGGTGGTCACCACCATGGGGCTTTTGATCGCATCGGGTTTTCCGGTTCATATTATGAGTTCCATGATTCCTATTTTCCTCATGTGCATCGGCGTGGTGAGTTCCATCCATATTCTTTCGGAATTTTTTGATATTTACACCCGGGAAAAGGGACGAAAAGAGAGCATCCGGGAAGTGATGCACGCCCTTTTCATCCCCATTTTGTATACCTCTCTCACAACGGCCGCCGGCTTTTTTTCGCTGACCTTCACTTCCATACCGCCGATGCGGATCTTCGGTGCTTATCTCAGCATCGGCGTCATGATCGCATGGCTTTATACTGTCATATTCGTTCCCGCCTATATCATGATGATTCCCGAACGGAAATTGAAGAACTTCGGCATGTCCGCCCAGGGAAAGGAAAAAGAGAACTGGTTGACCCGATTGCTGAGGTCCACGGGAGGGTTGACCTATCATCGCGCGAAGTCGGTTCTGTTTTTATTGGCCATTTTAATCGGCATCGCCGTATGGGGCATTACCCAAATCCGGGTCAACGACAATTACGCCAAGCGTTTTACGGGAAGCCACCCCATCCGCAAGGCGGATGTGGCGTTCAACAAACACCTGGACGGAACTTATGCCGCCTACCTGGTACTACAAGGGGAAAAACCTTCGCACGCAATGGCGCGGGACATAGAAGCATTGGGAGAACGGATGACGGCATTCGCCGATGAAATCAAGGGGGACTTCACCCGTGCGCCGGATCTCGCCGGAGGTATCCGGGATAATTTACAGCGGTTGAACAAAGATGATTTGCCTTATGAAGGTTATCTCGACGCTCTCATACGACATATGGACGCACTGGCCGAAACCGCGCCGGACGACGCATATGATGCCCTTCAGGAACTTCGGGCGTTTGTCGGCGTTGAAAAAGAGCGCCTCAAAGTGTTTAAACGACCGGAATTGCTGGCATACATGACAGACCTTCAAAAACATCTTGATGATTCGGGACTGGTGGGGAAAACGACCTCCATCGCCGATGTGGTTTGCAAGGTCAATCAGGAACTCATTGACGGAAAGCCCGAAAACTTCCGCATACCGGAAACGTCCCAAGGCGTTGCGGAGTGCTTTCTGCAATTCCAGCAGGGACACCGGCCACAGGATCTGTGGCATATGACAACCCCGGACTATATGCAGGCCAATATTTGGGTGCAGATGACCACCGGCAACAGCATGGACATGAGAGCGGTGGTAGAAGAAGTGGATGCCTACATGGAAGCCCATGAACCGCCCGCCCGACTGATTTATCGCTGGGGCGGACTGCACTATATCAATCACGTGATGGAGGGCATCCTCATTTCGGGCATGATCAAGTCCCTTTTGGGCAGTTTTGTCATCGTCTTTATCATGATGGCCGTTCTGTTTCGCTCAGCGTTGTGGGGACTTCTGTGCATGGCGCCGCTCACCATTACCATTGTGGCCATTTACGGCATCGTGGGGCTTACGGGAAAAGATTACGATCTGCCCATTGCGGTGCTGGGCGCTCTGGCGCTGGGCATGGCCGTGGATTTCGCCATTCATTTTCTCCAACGGGCGCGGGTCAAATACGGGGAAAAGGGAAACTGGAAAGACATCGTCTTCCCCATGTTCGGGGAGCCGGCCCGGGCCATCAGCCGAAACGTGCTGGTCATCGCCATCGGATTTCTGCCGCTCCTGACGGCGCCCTTGATCCCCTACAAAACCATGGGCGTCATGCTCTTTACCATCATGAGCCTTTCAGGCGTTATCACGCTGCTGGTCCTGCCGTCCATATTGGCCCTGTGCGAAAAAAGGTTCTTCAAGAAATTCAATCATAAAAGCCGTAGTTCAGATGAATCGTAGACTTCATAAAACAGGTTAGTGAAAGGGAGGGAAAAAATGAAAAAGGTAAATGGCGTTCTACTCATGACGGCGGTCCTGTTGCTTGCCCTGGCCCCCTTGGCTTTGGCGGATGAAAACACGCTACCGGCGGATGAAATCATCCGAAAAGCCAACCATGCGGCCCTTTATATGGGTCTGGACAGCAAGGGCAAGGTGAAAATGGTGATTCAGGACAAACAGGGAAGAAAACGGGAAAGAGAACTGAACATGCTTCGAAAAGACGTGGGAGACGGCGACGGAGACCAGAAATATTTCGTCTACTTCCAGGCGCCGGCGGATGTTCGAAAGATGATCTTCATGGTGCACAAACACGCCGAACCGGGCAAAGAAGACGATCGCTGGCTCTATATGCCGAGCTTGGATCTGGTGAAACGGATTGCGGGGGGCGACAAACGCACCAGCTTTGCCGGCTCCGATTTTCTGTATGAGGACATATCCGGCCGCAATGTGGAAGCGGACGTCCATGAACTGATTCAAACGACGGATGCGCATTATGTGATCAAGAACACGCCCAAAAACCCCGATGACGTGGAATTCGGATACTACGATGCCTATTTAGACAAGACCACTTTCCTTCCCATGAAAATGGAATACTTCAGGAAGGACGGCCGCCCCTATCGCGTCATCAAAACCACCAAAGTCAAAGAAATCGAAGCCGAGGAAGACGGGAAAAAAGTGGTCTACCCGACGGTGGTGGAGTCCGTTGCCGAGGATATGGAAAGCGGCTCCAAAACCGTCATGACCTTCTCCAATATCCGGTACAACATCGGGATAAAGGACTCCATCTTTTCCGAACGCTATCTGAGGCGACCGCCCAGAGAGGCCATGCGATAAGAACATGAAGACTTTTCTAAAACCCATCTTTGCAATTTTGATGTGGGCGCTTATCCCGCTTCCCACGCTTCACGCCGGGGAAGCGGAGGACGGCGCCTTTTGGGACCATTTTGCACCCGTTGAATTCAACGGCTTTCTTGAACTGCGGGGGGGCATGCGCACCCAATACGACCCCTATGAAAAGGATATTTCCATCATGGAAGCCCGGGCCCAGGTGGAGCTTTTCACCTACACCGACTGGGCGGAATTCAAATACAAGGGGGACGGGTGGGCCGACGGGGTTCTTGAACGGTTCGAGTACGATACCCGGGAAGCCTTTGTTTTTTCAAGGCCCAACGATTTTCTGGACGTGAAAATCGGCCGCCAGATCCTCACCTGGGGAACGGGGGACCTGGTCTTTTTAAACGACCTGTTCCCCAAGGACTGGCAGTCTTTCTTTATCGGTCGGGACGCCGAATATTTGAAGGCCCCTTCGGACGCGGCCAAATTCAGCATTTTTTCGGAAAATATCATTTGTATGGACCTGGTGTACACCCCCAAGTTCGATCCGGACCGCTTCGTGAACGGTGAATATCTCTCCTATTGGAACGGCGCCTTGAACCGGATCGTGGGCCGGGATGCCATCGTGGTCACGGATACGCCCGACCATTGGTTCAAGGACGATGAAATCGCGGTTCGCATATACCGAAACATGCACGGGTTTGAATATGCCCTCTACGGCTATTGGGGGTTCTGGAAAAACCCCGCAGGACAGACCCCGGAGGGCATCGCCCTTTTTCCGGGGCTTAACGTTTACGGTACCAGCGTCCGGGGCAATGTGGGACCCGGCATCGGAAACATCGAAGTGGCCTACTATGATTCCACGGATGACGCAGACGGCGACAATCCAGCTATACGAAATTCCGAAATCCGGTATCTTGCGGGGTATGCCCAGGAGATCGGAAGGGATTTCAACGCATCCCTGCAGTACTATGTGGAACAGATGCTGGATTACGGCGATTACAAAAAAGGCGTCCAGGGAAGTACCGCCAAGGACCATATCAGGCATGTTATCACGCTGCAGCTGACCAAACTGCTGATGAACCAGAACCTGGAGCTGACCCTCAATGCCTATTACTCGCCCAGCGACCAGGATGCCTACCTGATGCCGAAAATCCACTTCAAATACACGGACCAAATCGGAATGGAGATCGGGGGGAATTTCTTTTTCGGCAGCGACGACCATACTTTTTTTTCTCAGTTCGAAAACAACAGCAATGTATACGCGGCCATCCGGTACAGTTTTTAAGAGGTTACGGGACTATTATAAGGAGACAAAGCCATGCTCAGTCTGGGATTGGATATCGGATATTCATCCATCAAATCGGCGTTGATCGACAGGGACCATAGGATCGTTGATCACGCCTACAAATTGCACCGGGGCAACATCAGGGAGACCCTGGGCTCCGTCATCAAAGATCTTTTGAGACACCCTGAATCCGGGAAAATACGGCGGGGGGCCGTTACCGGCAGCGGCGGCAGAGGCCTTTGCGGGAAAAGCAATATCACATTTGTAAACGAGGCTACGGCCATTGTGGAAGGCGCTATCGCTCTAAACAACACCTGCAAATCCATTATCGAAATCGGGGGGCAGAGCGCAAAATATATTACCGGGTTCAGTGCGGGAGATCCGTCCGGCATCAGGATTTCCATGAACGCCAACTGTTCGGCCGGCACCGGATCATTTCTGGAAGAACAGGTTTCCCGATTGAAACTGAAGCTGGAGGATTACGCGTCCCAAGCGAAGAAAGCCGCAACCATCCCCCGAATCGCCGGCAGATGCAGCGTATTTGCCAAAACGGACATCACCCATCACCAGCAGGAAGGGGTTCCGGTGGCGGATATTCTGTGGGGACTGGCCCATGCCATGGTCAGAAACTACCGGGGATCGGTCATGCGGAAACTACCCCTCATGAAGCCCATCCTCTTTTTGGGCGGGGTGGCTCACAACGGGGCCGTCGTCGATGCCTTTAAAGAGCTTCTCGATCTGAGGGAAGACGAATTCATCAGGCCTGAGCATTTTGCCCTTGTGGGCGCCCTGGGGGCCGCGGTCATGGCCGATAGGGAAGGCCATCCGTTGAATATGGAGCCATTTCTGAAGGCACTGGCGCAGGGCCATGACCTGTTCCGGGGGGATCCCCCAAAGCTACTGTTGCCGAACCTTCTCCCCTTTGGCGACGATGACGCTTTTGGCAAGCATGATTTTGCGCCCGTCAATTCCGGGACTGAAGGACTTAAATGCTGGTTGGGGATTGATGTGGGATCCACCAGCACCAATCTGGTTCTGGCGGATGAAAACAATCGCGTGGTTTCGCTGCAATATCTGAGGACCCTGGGCAATCCCTCTTGCGGCGGTACAGAGAGGCCTCACAGCCATCCAAAAGGAATTCGGGAGCGGGATTCGGATTGCCGGTGTCGGCACCACGGGCTCCGGCAGGTTGATGATCGGGAAGGTGGTGGGTGCCGACGTCATAAAGGATGAAATCACCAGCCAGGCCAGGGCCGCGGTTCACATCGACCCTACCGTGGATACCATATTTGAAATCGGAGGCCAGGATTCCAAATTCATCGATCTGGAACACGGCGTTGTAACGGATTTTCAGATGAACAAGATCTGTGCCGCCGGAACCGGTTCCTTCATCGAAGAACAGGCCGTCAAATTCGACCTCCCGATTCAGGATTTCGGCAAAATGGCCCTTAAGGGCACCAACCCCGTTTCATTGGGCGAACGGTGCACGGTCTTCATGGAAACGAGCATCGCGGCCCATTTGGCAAGGGGCACCCATATGGAGGATATCGCTTCGGGGCTTTGCTATTCCATTGTCAAGAATTATCTCAACCGGGTCGTGGGGCAAAAGAGAATCGGGGAAAAGATATTTTTGCAGGGGGGTATTGCCTATCATCAGGGGGTTGTCAACGCCTTTAGGGCACTCACCGGAAAAACCATTGTCGTACCGCCTTTTTTCAGCGTTACCGGGGCCTACGGGGTAGCCATGCTGGCACGGGAAGAGATGGGTTTGGGTAAAACCCGTTTCAAGGGGTTTGATATGGAACCGAAGGTCCCCCTTCATGATCAGGGTGACCGAAAAAGCGGGGAGAGCGCTCAAGTATTTAATGATACGATTTCGGATCTCATCTTCGCCGGATACAAGGACACTCCGGAGCCCGGAAAAAAGACCGTGGGAATTCCGCGCGCCCTTTTCACCTTCGGCATGTTCCCCATGTTCAATGCCTTTTTCAGGGAACTGGGGTTCAATGTCCTGTTGTCCGAACCCACCCATGAAAAGACCATTCAGTGGGCCCAGGAATACGCGCTCGATGAAACCTGCTATCCCGTCAAATTGATCAACGGTCATGTTGCGGAGTTGGTTCGAAAAAAGGTCGATTATATCTTTTTTCCGGATCTTTTCACGGTGGAGCATCCGGGATCCTACACAAGGCAGAATTACGGATGCGCCTATATGCAGTTGGCCTTCAAAATGGTCAATCAGGCCATGGAATTAAGGACAAAAGGGATAACGCTTCTGGCCCCCACCATCGCCTTCGGGTTCGGCAGGGAATTCATGATGAAGAGCTTCATGGGCCTGGGACGGCAGCTTGGGAAAAGCCCCGAACAAACCGGCATGGCCCTTCAAAAGGGGATGCAGTCTTTTCATGCCTATGAAAAAAGAGTCGGGGAAACGGGAAGAGAAATGATCGACGGCATCGGGGCCGAGGAAAAAGTCTTTGTCATTATATCCAAAATCTACGGCATCGCCGACGGCGTTCTAAACATGAAAATACCCGGCAGACTCAGGGAAATGGGATACCGGGTATTGCCTTTCTACTATCTTCCGGAAGGCGATATTTCCCCAAAGCACCCCAATATGTATTGGCCTTTCGGTCAGCATATCCTCAATTCCGCATTGTTCATCAAAGAGCACCCCAATCTCTACGGGATTCTGCTGACCCATCACGGTTGCGGTCCGGATTCGGTCCTCACCCACTTCTTCAGGGAAATCATGGGCGCCAAACCATTCTTGAATATCGAAGTGGATGAGCATTCCTCCCATGTGGGCGTCATCACCCGTGTGGAAGCTTTTGTGAACAGCCTTGGCAAAACCCGCGTCAGGAAAGCCCATGGCATGGCGTCCTATTTGAAGAACATTGTTCAGGAAAGAGTGAACATCGAGACATCCCTGGCCGGATTGAAGGACAAAGACGTGCTTTTCTTGCCCAACCTCTACCCCTATTCCTTTATTTTCGGAAAGATGCTGGCGCGCAAGGGCATCGCCGCCGGAGTGCTCCCCTTCACGGACGGTGCTTCCATTGACGAAGGGAGGAAGTACGCGATGACCAATGAATACTTCTCTCTTACGGGTCTCTTGGGCGACGTCCTTACGTTCCTTAAGGGTCGGGATAACCATGGGGAAACCGCCGTTTTCGTCCCTCAGACGGAAGGTGCGGAAGTGGATGGTCAATACCATCGATATTTGAGAACCAAACTGGACGAAAACGGATATGAAAAGGTGAAAATCATGGCGCCCTTTTTGGAAGACGCGCTTTTCGTTCCCCATGACCACATGAGGTCGATGCGACTGGGCCTCCTGGCGGGAGATCTGATTCGAATCGCTCCCCGGGAAAGTAAAAACGGATACCTCCAACAACTGCTGGAACTGTTGGATCATGAAGCACTGGAAATCGGGCACCTGGAAAAGATGGCAAAGAAGATCCGTGGCGAACTGGACCCCATGGCAAATCAGAAGAGGATATTCGCTGCGGGAGATCCCTTTCTCCTTTACAACGACCACTTGAACAACTATTCGTTCAGGGATCTAGAAAAGAACGGGTACCGAATCGTCTACAGTCCCCTAAGCGAGTGCATGTGGTTGACCTGGCGCGACCACACGGCGCAAAACCAGGGAAACAGTGCCCGGGAAGCACGACAACGGTTGGAAGAATTCCGGAAGGAGATCGAAAGCGTATCATGTTGTTTGGGAGACGAAAGCCCCTTTGAAAAAGATCCGGATATCCTCATCGACATTGCCGATAAACACGTTGGCCTTTACGCCGGGGCACACGGACGATACCGGGAGGCCAAGATGCTCTGCGATCTCCCGAATATCTTAGGGATTATCAACGCGACGGCCATGTATGAAAACACCGGCATCGCATTGGGCATTCTCCACAGGGGTTTTGAGCGAAAAAAACCGGTACTCAATTTGACATTTGACGGAAATCGAAACGAAAACGACCAAACCAAAATAGACGCTTTTCTCTGCTATCTGTAATTCGGTCCAAAACACAAGGAGAAATCATATGAAAGCATTACATCACGACCCCATCACCCTGAGACCGGTGGGTTTTGTCCGAAACGAACTGGATGAGCCTTTTCTCAAGGCCGGAGACGAGGGCCTTGAAATGGAGGAGCGGATTGAGGCCGTAAAGGCCCAAATCCGCAAGATTCGAAAAATGAAATCGCAGATCATCATTCATCAAGAGTTGGCCGGGATCCTGGAGGGCATCGAAGCCTATTCCCATCTGGTGATCCTGTACTGGGCGCACAAGACGCCCGAAAAAAGCCGGGCCTTCACCCGGGTGCATCCCATGGGCAGAAAGGACATTCCCCTGACCGGTCTTTTTTCCACTTGCAGCCCGGCAAGGCCCAACCCGATTCTCACCACCGTGGTTCGGTTGTGCGGGAGAAACGAGAACGTCCTGGAAGTGACCGGCATCGATGCCATCAATGGAAGCCCCGTCATCGATATCAAGCCGTATGTCAGGGATTGGTACCCTCAAAAGGAGGTTCGGATCCCGGAATGGATGCGGAGACTCATGGCGGAAATTGAAGAGGACGGTTTGGCGGCATAACAAGCCCACAGGGCAAAAACATGAGTTGAAAGAAAAGGGATTCATTATGGAACCAACTGAAAATGGAAAAGAAAAAGCATTGGACGATTCAGAATCCTTTGAGGCAAAGAGAATCGAACGTCTGAAACAAAACCCCAGGCGAGACTTCATTCAGGCCATACGCCACAAGGATGCGGCCCGCTGCCTGGTAAAAACGGCCGAAATCCACGGACACTTCTGCCCTGGAAGCGCGCTGGGGGTCATGGCCTCCCTTTCGGGGCTTCAACAGTTGAGCGGGGACGGATCGTTTTCCTCCGATGGACTGGAGAACCTGATGGCCATCGTCGAAATCAACGCTTGCTTTGCCGACGGAATACAGGCGGTGTCGGGATGCACCCTCGGCAACAATGCTCTGGTGTACCGGGACCTGGGCCGCATGGCGGTGACCTTTGCCATCCGCGGAAAGGAGACGGGGGTACGCGTCCGGGTTCGTCCCGATTTTCGAACACACATTGATCGGGCGGTGCCCGAATTTTACCCTCTTTTGGAAAAAGTCATTAAGAACCGGGAGGGGAGCCATGTAGAAGAAGCGGCGTTTAAGGAAAAAGGGCGGGACGCGGCCTTTGCCATTATCCGACTGCCTTCGGAACAACTCCTCATCGCGGAGCGTGTTCGACCCGAACTGCCTGAATACGCCCCCATCACCGAAAGCGTCGTCTGCCGGGCTTGCGGAGAAACGATCATGGCGACCAAGATGGTACAAGATGGAAAAAAGGCCGGCCTTTGTTATATGTGCGCCGGCGGTCCATACCAGCAGGTGGAAGGACGGGGAATTGTGACCGCCTTCCACGTGAAATAGCAATTTTGCCGAAGGCCGGTTCAAGAGGCCGTTTGAAGAAAGGAAATCGCGACCATGGATACCACGGAATATAATCACCACCATCAGTGCACCGGCAAACTGAGACGGGGACCCAGCAGTTTCTGGATGCATGATCCGGAAGCGGTCTTTGATGCGCTGGCGCTCAAACCAGGGGATCATTTCCTGGATCTAGGGGCCGGGCCGGGTGAGTATTCCATTTATGCCGCCAGGCGGGTTGGGGACTCGGGCGTGGTCCATGCGCTGGAGAAGTGGGCCTACATGATCGACGGCCTGAAGGAAGAGGCGGACGACCGGGGTATCGGGAACATCAAACCCATAACCGCAGATATCACCGAACCCCTGCCCATTAGTGATCATTCCGTGGACGTCTGTCTCCTGTCAACCGTGCTCCATATCTTCAGGCTGTCAGACATTGAAAAAAAACTGTTCCCCGAGATCCGCCGCATCCTGAAGCCCGGCGGACGTGTCGCCGTGATTGAGTGCAAAAGGGAGGACCAGCCTTGTGGGCCTCCCAAACATATGCGCTTGTCGCCCGAAATGGTTGAGGCTGCCATTACAAAATACGGATTTACGAAGCTCGGCTTTCACGATTTAGGATACAACTACATGATCCAATTCAAAGTTCATCATCCTTGACCCTGGGAGGCAGATGAAGCCCGGGTTTATCAATATGAACCGGCTCGCCATTCAGAGCCGAAAGGAGAACAATGCTAAAGAAAACGACGTCCCTTACCCTGGCCCTTTCCGGCCTGATGCTGTTGATTACAGTATTGTCCTATACATGGGGCCCCCCGGCCATGTGGGTCATTTCTCCCCGTGGCGCTTTTGGGGGCTGAGCAAACACTATTGGGGCGTTCTGCATCTGAACAGCGGCATCCTTTTCTGCCTGGCCATGATCATCCATGTCTATTTCAACTGGAAACCCCTGATATCCTATTTAAAAAAGCGGGCCAGGGACAAGATTCCGTTCCTTCCCCTGACCGCCTCCCTGGTTTTGACCGGTTATGTCCGTGTGGGGGCCTGCCATGAGGCATCTCCCATGGGGCAGATTATGGATTTTGCACGGAAACTGAAAATGGCGGCCGTGAGACAATACGGCTCTCCTCCCTATGGAACATCCGCGGCGTACCCCATCGGAACCATCGCAGCTTACATGGGTTGGAACGTGGAAACCGCATTGCAGCGCCTGGCCGAACGCAACATTGTTGTCGGGTCTCCGGCTGAGCCGCTCAGGGAGGTGGCCCGAAACAACGGGACAAAGATCGGCAGCCTGTTGGATATCATGGCCGGGGCCAAGTGACGGGTGGAAACAAGACTCTCCTTTTTCGAGGTGGATAATGAAGCAAATCGGATCGGCTGAAAAAAATGACGGCACGGCAATAGCGGCATCCAAGCATCTCAATGCAGCTTCCCGTTCCCACGTCACCGTAGAATGGGCAAAAGAGCCCGGACACCTCCTACTGGAGAATATCGCCCTCAGGCCCGGGCTTCGAATGGTCATTTTTAATCACGCAATGCCCGGGAACTTTCGAATGACCTATGAAATCGGGCATGCACCCCTCGGGTTCTCCTTCAACCTTTCCCGGAAGATCCGTTTGACCCTCAACGGCGGCAGCAAGAGTCGGGTGGTGGAACGATCGCCCGGAGACGTCCTGATGGCCTATTTGCCCCGTACGAGAGGGGTTGTCGAGTCCCGGGGAGGGCGGGTTGCGGGTGTATCGGTCTATTTCACCCCGCACGCCTTTAGAGATCTGTTTCAAGAAACACCCGAATGCCTGAAACATCTCGGCATCGAACCTTACCGGGGTCTACCGGAAAAGCGGATTTTTCAACAAAGCCCCTTCAATGGAGACACCGGCCTGATCCTGCGACAGATTTTTGAATGTCCATATCAAGGGGAACTTCGCAGGCTGTTCCTCGAAGCCAAGGTCCTGGAGTTGGTGGCGGTAAAGCTGGCGGATCTGGAAAACGGGGTAGACCGGAATGTTTCCCCATTGAACCGCCGGGAGTTGGACCGGATACGCGAGGTCCGGCATACCCTCCTGGCCCGGCTGGACGATCCCCCGAGCCTTACGGATTTAAGTCGACTGGCCGGAATAAACCGCAACAAGCTCAACCTGGGCTTCAAACAACTCTATGGCAACACCGCATTCAATGTCCTTCGCGATGCCAGACTTTCCAAGGCCCGGACCCTATTGCAGGAGACCGATTTGAGCCTGTCCGAAGTGGCCTTTTCCGTGGGATATAACAATCAAGCCAATCTTACCAAGGCCTTTCGCGCCCATTTCGGGCAGACCCCGAAAACGGTGCGGCGGGGCGGTACGCCCTGAAAAAAGTAATGGTTCCTCGAGGCGTAACGTGATCAAGTGTTCAGTTGTCAGGGGGCATGCCGCCCGAATACGCCTGCTTTCCGGAAAACGGTATTTTCACGTTAATCCCGTCCCACAACATTGGGGTCATATTACTCTATTCTACCCCGCAAGCCTTCGGTGCCCTGTTTCGAAAAACGCCCGATGGCCAAAATCCTTGGCGTCGTATCTTAACAGAGACACTCTTGTCTGAAATCCACTTTGGGCTGATAGGTCGGCATGAAAAAGGTCCTCCGCCAGAAAGCACCGGTCAGAAAAAAACCGGGTGCATGCAGAACAAAATCGGGCACCAGGTGATACCATCGGTAGCCACGGGTCCTGAAATAGGCACGACATCTATCCCCATAACCCAATTCTTCCGCTGCTGCCAAGGCTGCCTCCCTTTGACAGCGGGACTTCAAAACCGGCTTGAAGATCCGTTTGTCAAAGCCGTACAAGAAGAGCTGGTCTTTGATCTGTCTGTAATTCTGGTAGCGGGATCGGGCGTCCAACTGGCTGAAAAGGGGGAGTGCCGCGAGAAATGACAGAATTATCAATTCACTGAAATTACCTGCAGTTACGGCTTTCTCTCCAATAATGGGAAAATATGATGACGCCATCCATAAAAGGGCCAGTTCGGTAAGGCTCATCACGTGTAGAAAAAGCCCCGCCCTAATATATGAAGCGGGTGATGAGGGCTTCACATTCTTGTTGGAATTCACAATTCGATAACCTCGCAAGGGAATCATATCCTACAGGTGTCAACGGATCATATTTCATTGTTTTCACAAAAACAATTTCGTAGTATTGGCTGGGAGATTTCTCAACCCTAATTTCAATTATCTTTGGTCGGGCTTATGTTATTGACAGGGTACACAACAGATATTTCACGTCCTGAATGCAATCCCGGATTTCAAACGGTAGGCTGCACCGCCCATCTGGACCAGGACATCAGCGAGGTACTTCCCTATCTGAACGCTGAACTGGGAGGATACGAATATTTCAAGGATCCACCGGCCGTAACCTTTCGGCTTCAGGGAAAGATCATCGTTCTCCACGGCGAAAAAATTACCATAAACGCGCTAAAGGACGAGGAGGAGGCCGAAAAAGTCCTTAAATGGCTCACCCGGGAGATCAATGAGATCTGGGAGCGAAGGCATGAAATCGTGCCCTCGTACGAAGGCGCACCCAAGCCCAACATGCTGAAAATTCTAAAATTGCTGCCCGGACTGAACGGATGCCGGAGGTATGGGCAACCCACCTGCATGGTTTTTGCGACCCTTCTGGCCCAGGGGGCAAAAGGACCTGACGACTGCCCGGAACTTTCAGAACACGAGGCCGAAGCGCTGCAGCAATACCTTGACCAATTCTCATTCTAGATTGAAAATCCATTTTCTTCTTGACATATTGGTAAAGTAGCTTTACTAAAAGTGGCGATGGAAACAAAAGAGGACATCATCAAGGATCTGTTGTACAAGCTCATGCGGATCATCAATAAGCGCTCACGCATTGAGACGTTACGCATCAGATTCGATGACGATTTGGAGCTCACTCCCAGGGAAATCCACACCATTGAGGCGATCGGCAAGGCTGAAAACATCAATGTCAAGGAGCTGGGAGACCGCTTCGGAGTCACCAAGAGCGCCGCGTCACAATCGGTTTCCAAATTGGAAAGAAGGGGCTTGGTTTTCAAA
The DNA here is from genome assembly GCA_963664475.2 of Desulfatiglandales bacterium. Lineage (GTDB taxonomy): Bacteria > Desulfobacterota > DSM-4660 > Desulfatiglandales > Desulfatiglandaceae > NaphS2. The sequence goes on along the minus strand of CAXXXE010000007.1, from coordinate 257,568 downwards.
GAACCTGCGGCCCATAGCAATAAGGAGTTGCGTGTGCGCCTCACGGATTCGGGCTGGAGCGCATTTCATGCCCATGAACGGCATCATGAAAAGCACATGGCAGATCTGGTTGCCAAGCTGGAAACATTTTCCCTTTCCCAAATCGCGACAACCTCGGTTTTACTGGAAACCATTGAAGATGTGATGGACAGCCGGTTGAAGCACTTTCCAAAGCAGTAATTTTTTTTGGGCAAATGGTTAAGCAGCTTAACCATTTGTCTTTATTGAAAAGGCTGGTTCTTTTAGGATTCATCAAAATTACACATTCAGTTAAGCCCCTTTTGGGACCTTAAGGGAAGACGGTGAAAATCCGTCGCGGACCCGCCGCTGTAACCGGGAACGAAAACCGCGGAGATGCCACTGCCTGAAAAGGTGGGAAGGCGCGGTAAGTAGGGAGATCCGGAAGCCAGAAAACCTGACTGAATGACTAAAATGGCGTCTCTCCCCCGTGGTTTGGGGAAGGGTCGCGTTAAATAAAAGAGGATTAAAAACGGAATCCCCGACTCTGATCATCAGAGCCGGGGATTTTTTTTGTGCTGAAATCAACAAATCAAAAGGGGGAAAACGATGGGCAAAAAGAAAAACTTAATGATCGTATTGGTATTTATGGTTTCAATACTACACGGCTTCAATGTTTACGGGGAAGATTCGGATGATCCGAAAGAAACCGAAAAGAGCGAACTTGAAACCATGACCGTTACGGCGCAAAAGATAGAAGAAGACCCCCAGCAGGTACCCATCAGCATGGATGTCTTTTCGGATACCCAAATCGAGGATGACCGAATTGAAAACACGCCCGAATTGATAAGGTTTTGTCCCAACATACTCATGAAAAGCAGCCCCTTTGAAAACCAGATCGTCATCAGGGGCGTATCCTTCTTGTACGCATCGCCCTATGCACCCGCGGGATACTTTGTGGACGGAGTGGCGTATCCCGTACAATTCATGCAGAATAATGAGTTTTACGACATCGAGCGGATTGAAGTCCTTAAAGGCCCTCAGGGAACCCTGTACGGCAGAAACACCGAATCGGGCGCCATCAACATCATTTCCCAAAAACCCGACAATCGATTTAAAACCAAGGCCTACGGTGAATACGGAAACTATAATTCCATCCGTGCGGGCGCCAATATCAGCGGACCCGTTGTGGATGACACCCTGTACATGGGAGGAGCGGTTCTGTACCGATCGTCGGACGGGTACGTTACAAATGAATATAACGGCGATGACAAGGCAGGCGAAATAAACAAGAAAAACGGACGCGCCACCATCAGATGGACCCCCACCGATCAATGGGATATTTCCCTGATTGCGGATGCCATGGAGGCGGACGATCATGCCGGCTACTACAGATACGTCACGGGTCCCTACGCCACCGATCCCCATAAAACCAACAAGGACGATTCCAACTACTTGAAGGAAAACGGCAACAGCCAGATCCTGCAGGTGGGATACGGCGGAGACGCCATCGATGTCAAGTCCATTACGGGCGTTTTGTACCGATGGCGGGAGAAATATAGCGATTCGGATCTTTCCACAAATCCGAAGGCGCGCACGACCAATCGTTTTCAATGGGATCTTCATCAGTACAGCCAGGAACTCCGTTTTTCCTCGGCCCAAGGAGGTCCCTTTCAATGGCTTGGGGGTCTGTACGGATTCATTGAAAAAACCCACCAGGATCACAACAATGAGTTTGTCTTGAGTGGAAAGGCATTCAAACATCCCATCGCGGACATCGACACCAAAGGTTATGCGGTTTTCGGTCAAGGCACCTATACCCTGTTTGACGATCTTCACCTGACCGCGGGCCTCCGTTTTGATCATCAAGACTTGGAAGGGGACGTCTATGACCCCGCCAGAAACGTAACGTGCAATGATGATTTGCGGTACGACGAATTATTGCCCAAATTTACGGCATCATATGACCTTTCGGAAGCGGCAATGGTTTATGCATCCGCATCCAAAGGGTATATGACCGGCGGATTCAACGTGCTTCTGAAGCCCACTCAAGACACATTTACCTATGATCCCGAATATACATGGAATTACGAAACAGGGGTGAAAACAACCTGGTTCGACGGGAAACTGATGGCAAATATGTCTGTTTTCTATATTGATATCAAAGACAAACAAGTAATGAACATCATTAACCCGGCGACCCGCGACTACACCATCAGCAATGCCGCAAAGGCGCATTCCCAGGGCTTTGAGCTTCAGTTCCAGGCAAATCCCGTTCGAGACCTGGACCTGTTCGGGGGATTCGGTTACGCCGATGCAACATTCGATGATTACAGGGTGATGGGGTGGAATCCCGATTATACGGGACTGGTCATGAACAATTTTGACGGTAATTCCATGCCTTACGCGCCGAAATACACCTACAATGTAGGTGCGCATTACCGCTTTTCCATGGGCGTATATGCACGGGCCGAACTTTTCGGAACGGATAAGTTTTATGGTGAGGCCGCAAATCTTTCAGAGCAAAAAGCCTATGAATTGGTGAATTTTCGTATCGGATACCAATGGAAGGGTTTTGACCTTTGCCTGTGGGTGGACAATGTGTTCGACACTGAATATCTCACCACTTTGAATTGGCAAAAAAACGGAATTGTGGGCGTGGACGGTCCGCCCCGCACCCTCGGCGCCAAGCTCACCTGGCGATACTAAAGCGGTTCATTGACAAATCGAACGGTTTCGGAAACGGATTCATCAAAACAAGACATGCAGCCGAGCCCCTTTCGGGGCTTTAAGGGAAGACGGTGAAAATCCGTCGCGGACCCGCCGCCGTAATCGGGTCAACAGCCGGCAAATCCTGATATTTGGAATGGGGAGTTTCCATGAACATCATAAAAGCGGTTTTTCCATCCCATCAATACGCGTGGCATAAATCGCACAAAATGAGCCTTCTGTTCCTCATGTATCTTTCGCAGAAAATATTTCTGTGCTTTTCCTGGACCCTGCTCCCCATCATTATGCGCAAGCAGGGCATCAGTCTGGGTGCCATCGGTTTTACGGCCCTGGTTTACAGCCCCTGGTCCCTGAAATTTCTATACGCCTTCCTGGTCGACCGTTTCTACAGCACCCGCATGGGAAAACGGAAATCATGGGTCGTCCCCTTGCTGATGATCTCTTTGTTCCTGCTGCCGGTTCTTGCCCAGCTTTCTCCCCAAGCGGATCTCAAGCTCCTTTTGGCCGCCGTGTTCATGCTGAATACCATTTTCGCCACCGTCGATATTGCCGTGGACGGTTATGCCACCGATATCCTGAAACCCGATGAAAGGCCCTGGGGAAACACGGTCCAGATGACCGGCTACGTTATCGGCTATATGTTGGGTTCGGGCGTCTTCCTCATCGTCTACCAACAACAGGGTTGGCGGACCACCCTCATGCTTATCGCGGTGTTGCAGCTTCTCATCATGGCGCCCATCATACTTCACAAGGAGATGTCTTCCGTGTTCCGGGAAGAAAAGGGGGAGGCTCAATTGATGGGATGCGGGACCAAAACCAACGCATTTTCATTCGTCAGGCAGCCTCAAAATCTATTGTTTTTATTACTTGCGGGATTGATTGTGTTGTTTGACCGGGGCGGTTCCCAGCTTCGTCTGCCCATGGTGACGGACATGGGAATCGAAGCGAGTGTCCTGGGAAAATTGAACATATGGTTCTGTTCCCCCATGTGCCTTCTGGGCGCCGTGATGGGGGGAGGACTCATAAGAAAACTGGGCAATCAAAAAATACTCATTCTGGGCTGCCTCATTGCCGCGGGGGTCAATTTTTTTTCAGCCATCGTGTCCCAAGGCCCCTGGTCCGGTTGGTTGGCCATCGGAATCATGATGGGGTCCGAGAAATTGATGGCCGGCATCATAACCATCCTAATCTACAACATGATCATGACCTTGAGCGTGGGGTCCCGGTCCGCCACCCACTACGCAATATTGTGCAGTCTGGTCTCCCTGTTCGGGATGGGAACGACGCCCCTAATGGGAAAATTGTGCGATATCACCGGGTATTTCTTTTTCTACATGGGGCTTGGCGTATCCAACATCCTGGTCATTTTCATCGGCGTGGTTCTTTTGCGGCGTATCCCGAAATTATCCGGGTGAAAGGGTTCTCGTTCAGGCATTCGGCCCACGGATTCACTGGACCAGGGCCTTTAAACAGATGGCGCATCGCGGATTTGTTCCATGTCCTTTGGCCCCGGCTTGAATGCTGATTAGGGGGAAGTTTTTGCGGTGATCCGGGATGAGCCGGAATGCCGGTCTCGTATGCAATTGGCAGAGGCTATTCACACTTTTTTCTGACAATCCCCATAACAAAAGGAGAATAATTATGAGTCTACCGGAAGTAAGCATCAGCTCTGAAAAGCTTTACAGAATGAGTTTTGCATCCCTTCAATCAAAGATGTTGATTGCGGCCATTGAACTGAAGATTTTCGACCATCTGTCGGAACCCAAGACCGCGGAACAATTGGCCGAGGCCATCGACGGCCACCCTAAAAACACCATGCTCTTCTTAAATGGTCTCACCGCATGTGGGCTGCTGACCAAACAGAAAGGCATCTATGGCAATGCACCCATTGCGCAGACCTTTCTGATGGACGGCACCCCCACCAGTCTGGGAGAAGGCTTCCTGCGTCAGGCAGCCATGTCCAACATGATGCTTGATGACCTGCCCAAGCTGATCCTGGAGGGGCCGCCGACACCTTCTTCCCGGGAGGATTCGGGTTCCGAAGAGGAATGGGCACGAAACGCCGTCTGGATGGCCAACAATGAACGCGCCGGCGTTGCCCAGCAGATGGCCGGCATGGTGTCCGGTCTACCGGAGTTTCCCTCCTTCCGGAAGATGCTCGATCTGGGCGGGGGACCGGGCATATTCGGCATCGCCATGGTGGAAAAGCATCCCGTCATGAAGGGGGTTGTCTTTGACCGGATGGCTGTGGTGAATGTCGCAAAGACTTTCATTCAAGAGTACGGCCTGGAGGACAGAATGGACGTTCTCGCAGGGGATTACAACCGGGACCCCATCGGCGGGGGATACGATCTCATCTGGGCAAGTTCCACCTTGAACTTCGCGCAGCACAACATGGATGCGGTTATGAAGAAAATCCACGAAGCCCTGAACCCCGGAGGCCTGTTCGTGAATTTATCCGAGGGGCTTACGGATGAAGGGACAAAACCCGATTTTTTCGTACTCTGCACCATGGGGTGGGCCATGAGTAATCCCATGACGGCCTTTGACCAGGGATTTATCGCCGATGCAATGCTCAACGCGGGTTTCAGATCGGTACGGTCCCGCACCCTTCAGACGGGGTGGGGCCCCATGGATCTGGACGTCGCGCGAAAATAGGCAAACTGCTTCCCGGTTTGAGGGATTCTGTTTCAGCGGGGCGGGAATTCCCTCCCCGATGCATCGTGGACAAAAGGAAGTGCATTCCGGAAAAGACACTGCCCCTGCTCTTCTGCTATATAGTCCCGACTATGCGTAACGATCTTAAAACCGGCTCAAAAAAGTCTTCTTCGGGTGGAAGGTATTTTTTTGCCAATATGGTTAGAAGTTTCGAATTGCAATAGAGGCCCGGAATATGGAATTTTCGAAATGACAGGAAGGGGAGGATGAACAAAAGGATCAGAAAAACGGCGGAGCGCAAAAAGCAGAGTATCGCATTTAAAGCAATGTTGCTGACAACCATGTACATATGTCAGACGATTCCCGTGGGGTTCATTGTCACCTGCCTTCCCGTGATCCTGCGTCACCAGGGGGTAAGTTTTCGGTCCATCGGCTTTCTTTTCCTGCTGCAGGTGCCGTGGGCACTGAAGTTCCTTTATGCCTCGTGGATCGATCGGTTTCATGTAAAGAGACTGGGGAGACGCAAAACCTGGATCTTTCCCCTTCAATGGATTGGCGCGGGGATTTTCCTTGTTCTGTCATCGGCCCCGCCGAATCATTCTTTCGGCCTCATGTTCCTGTTGCTCCTCTGTTTCAATACGGTCATGGCAACCAACGACATCGCCGTGGACGGTTATGCCACCGACATCCTGTCGCCCGAGGAGAGACCCTGGGGGAATACCATTCAATCCGGCGCCAGGCCCGTTGGAATGCTTCTGGGGGGAGGTCTCACGCTCGTTTTGCTGAACAGCCTGGGATGGGAAACCGTGTGCATTTTGCTGGCCGTAACGATTCTGGTCCTGAGTCTGCCGGTTGTACTGCATCGAGAAATCCCGTCCCTATACTCCCGAGAGGCGCCGGGGCCGGAAGTCGGGAAGTCGAAGTCCGGCTTGACCGTTTTTCTGAAAAGACCCCAAACAGGCTGGCAGATCCTTTTTCTGTTGCTGCCGACCCTTTTCTTCTTCAACGGTTTTCAGATGCGGATGCCGCTTCTGACGGATTTGGGGATGAGCCCCGGAGACATCGGCAAAATGCTCATCCGGGTCGGCTATCCCGCCGGATTTTTGGGGACCCTGTTTTGGGGCTGGTTCTATCATCGGGTGGGCCCGGCGGTTTTTCTGCGAACCTTCGGCGCACTATCCTTGCTCTTGACCGGGTTCACCATCCGGGCGGCATGGGCGGGAATGATTTCGCGTTTTTATCGCCGTGGCAGGGCGGCCTGATTCTGGCCGCCGATAACATCATCCTGGGAGGCATCTTCGTATGGGGTTTCACGCTGATGATGAAGGCCAGTGCGGGGGCACAGTCCGGCACCGGATTCGCCCTGTTGAGCAGCGTCTTTATTCTTCCCCCCCTGCTTCTGGGCCCCCTGTTCGGGGCACTGGGGGATGCCTGCGGTACGGTCATCCTCTACATGACCATCGGTGCACTGATGGTTTTGGGGTTATGGGGAGCCGAACTGATTTTGCGTTTTCGGCTCAGTGAATTCGTATCCGGCCGTTCCTCTACTGTCCGTCCCACGGGACAACCTGTATTGTAACCGGTGACCCTGTCTAGCGCCAAGATGTCGGCATACCGGATAGCGCCGAATAGCCGATCACAGTGCATTCGGCACAAAAGAAAGTGCAGTGCGGAAAAGACGGCTGTTGGTTTTTTCTGCTATGTCACCCCTGGTTGATGATCGACAGCCTCGAAACAATACCCCAAAAAGCAGCCATATGAATGAGGGGTAATTTTTTTGCGCTGTTAATTAGGAAGCCCTAATAGACTTCTATATCAATAATTATGATCGAGCTTTCAAGCTATGCGAAAAACATCAAGAAGGTCGCGCACAAGAAAAAGAGAGGTACGCCGTCTTCATGGCCTTCAATGGCGTGGTTTTTTTTCGGCAAGAGATACGGATCCTTGCCGGCGACAATGTATTTCCGGAAGACGACTATTTTCCACGAGGAGATTAACTGTAATGAAAAAAGGTCATTTACTAAGAACAGCCGTCCTTACCGTTGCCATGGCCCTGATATGTTCCACTGCACATGGCGGGTCTTCCCGAGAAGACCAGACCCAGGAACCGGAGGTCCTTACCGTTGCCCGTGACGAGTCCTCCCAAGAAGACCAGGCCCAACAACTGGAGGGACTTACGGTCACGGCCCAAAAGACGGAGGAGAACGCACAGCGTGTTCCCATCAGCATGGATGTCTTTTCCGACATGGCCATGGAAGACGCAAAGATTGAAAACACCTTTGATCTGACACGGTTTGCCCCCAATGTATTCATGAAAAACCGCTACGTTGAGCATATCGTGGTGATCCGGGGCATCTCCTCATTCAAGGGGTGCAACTATTCACCCGCGGGCTTTTATGTGGATGATGTGAGTTACCCGCTGCACTACATGCAGAACGTTGAATTTTTCGATCTCGAGCGGGCCGAGATCCTCAAAGGCCCCCAGGGCACGTTGTACGGCAGGAATACCGAATCCGGGGTCGTCAACATCATCACCCGGCAGCCGGGCAATCAACTGCGCGGCAAGGTATTGGCCGAGTACGGGAACTACAACTCCTTTCGGGGCGTGGCAAATATCAGCGGCCCTGTTGTCCGGGACAAACTCTATCTTGGGGGGGCATTTCAATACAGGTCTTCGGACGGATACGTGGAAAACCTGTATAACAACAATGATCGTGCCGCGGATCTGCAGCATTCCGCCGGCCGCGCCACATTGAAGTGGACCCCCGCCGAGCCCTGGGACATCTCCCTGATTGCCGATGTCATGGATCTGGACGATCACGGCGGCGGGTACCGGTTCATCGACGGCCCCCAAGCCACCGATTCCTTCAAGGTCCGCAAGGATACCGATGAATATCTCAAGCAGGACGGGAACAGCCAGATCCTGCGCGTGAAATATGACGGTGCCGCGGTGGACGTCATCTCCATTTCCAGCGCCCTGGACCAGCACTTCGACAAGGTCAATGACGCGGATTTGTGGGATGATTCCTCCAATGAAAAGCTGGAATATTCAAAGATCAAGCTGAGGCAATACAGCCAGGAGTTTCGCGTCACTGCCCGAAACGGCCCCCTGGAATGGCTGGCGGGTCTTTATGGATTCATCGAAAAGACGGATTTCGATTACCGATACGACATTGCGTCAAAGAATATGACCTATATGAATCCGGTGACGGAAGTGGACTCCTCCGGCTGCGCCGCTTTTGGTCAGGGCACCTATACCCTGTTTGACAAACTCCGTCTGACGGCGGGGCTCCGTCTGGACCATCAGGACCAGGAGGGAAGTCTCAAGGATGACGTCAGAAAAGTAACCTGCGACAAGGATGTGAGTAACAACGAGGTATTGCCCAAGTTCTCCGTGGCCTATGACATGACGGAAGATGCCATGATCTATACGTCCGCATCCAAAGGGTATCTGATCGGCGGATTCAACTGGGCCATGATGCCGACCCAGGAAAGCTTCTATTACGATCCCGAATACACCTGGAATTATGAATTGGGAATGAAAACCACATGGCTTGACGAGAGATTGCTGGCCAACCTGTCGGTTTTCTATGTGAGCATGACTGACAAGCAGGTCACCCAGATGGACGCAACCCGTTTGGCAACCACCATCACCAATGCGGCAAGGGCCCATTCCAAAGGTGTTGAACTGCAATTGCAGGCGGAGCCGGTGCAGGGACTGAGCCTGTCCGGAGGATTCGGTTACACCGATGCGCAGTTCGACGACTTCAATGCCTACGCGTGGAACGATACAAAAACCGGACTGGTGCGGAAGGACTACAAAGACAACTGCCTCCCCTATGCCCCCAAGTACACCTATCATGCGAGCGTTCAATACCGCGGCGCCGGCGGCATCTTCGCCAGGGCCGATCTCCTGGGGACGGGTCCCTTTTACGGGGATGCGGCAAACAAGGCGAAACAGGAGGCATACGAAACCGTCAATGTGCGTATCGGATATGAGATGAGGTATTTTGACGTTTACCTGTGGGTCGAAAACGTCTTTGACCAGGATTACCTCACCTGGCTGTCCCCTTACAACAACAACACCGTCGGACTCGATGGTCCGCCCAGGACCTTCGGCGCCACGGTGACCTGGCGGTTCTGAAAGGGAGGGTACACAAAAAAATTGAATGACGAACAAAGGAGACAAGGAATTTGAAAAGAGCTGCATTTATGGTTGTCGGCGTGACCGTCTTTTTCTCCCTTTTGGGAATTCCGGAAGGACGTGCCAAAGATTTTCCGGCGCAAGTGAAACAACCCGTGAACGAATCCATCACCATCCGCCGGAAGACCCAGAAGGCCGAGGATAAATGGGCCGAGGAACGTCTCAGGCTCAAGGCGGAATATGAAAGGCTGGAAATGGAAAGGGAGCGGCTGGTCCATCGGAACCGACATCTGGAAAAAGATGTAACGGCCCGTCAGGCTTCGGTGGAGGGCCTTGAACGGGAGATCGCCCGGATCACCCGGGTCTCAAGGAATTGCTCCCCTTTCTGGAAGAGACCCATGACCGGCTGGCTGCCCTGGTGAAGGAGGACATGTCGTTCCTCTCCCATGAACGGCAAAGACGTCTTGAGAGAGTGAGACAGGCCCTGGACGACCCCCTGGTCTCAACGGGGGAGAAGTTCCGGAAGGTCATGGAAGCCGTCTCCATTGAGGCGGAATACGGCAACACCATAGAGGTCTATCGGGAAGAGATCCTCCTGGAGGGGAAAAAGATCCAGGCCGACATCTTCCGGTTGGGACGCATCTCATTGTTCTTCCAAACCCTGGACCGAAAGACGACCGGATACCTTGATCCGGCAACGCTCTCCTTTACGCGATTCCCGTCGGAATACAACCGGCAGATCGGGGCGGCCATGGAAATGGGTGGCCAAACGACGGCCCATGGACCTTCTGGTTCTCCCCTTGGGAAGGTTGGTGACGAAATGAAAAGCGTAGTCCATATTGTGGGCCATGGCCTTTCTGGTCCCCCTGCTCTTTGCCGCAACGGGAGACGCCGGGGACATGAGGGCCCGGCAGACGGAAGCCAGGGAGAAAAAGGCGCTGTTGCTTGAAAAGTCAAAAAAGGAAAAAGAGCAGGCGGCAGCCGAGGCGGCGGAGAGCCGAAAAAGGATCTTGGCGGACAGATCGGCCCTGACCCGCTCCGTTGCGGCGCTGAAGGGTGAAAATGATCAGCTGGAGACCGAAAACCAAACCCTGGAAGACAAACAGACGGCCCTAAAATCGAGGGAAGCGGAATTGCTGGCACAACGGCAGGAGGTGGAAGCAACCGTACGGGAACTGGTGGGATTCGTGCGCGTCACGGCAAGAGACGTGGACGCACTGCTTGACAGAAGCCTCCAGAGCGCCCTCGTCCCGGGTCGGGAGAAGGCCCTTGAGCCGATCCTGAACGAGACGACCTATCCGGGGATGACGCATATCCGGTCCATGGTCGGCCTCCTTTTTGATGAAATCATCCTTTCCGGACAGGTCCGCACACAGGAAGGACCCTATGTCAACCGGGCAGGTGAAAAGGTCTCGGGCCGTATCCTGGTGTTGGGAAATTTCTCGGCGGCGTACCGGTCTTCGGATGAAACCGGATTCCTGCTCTATTCCGAAGAGAGCAACCGCCTTTTTGCCCTTTCCAAGGCTCCCCCGCCCCCCATGGAGAAGAAATTGGCCGCCTATTTCGAGGGCCGATCCGAGGCCGTTCCCATTGATATTTCCAAGGGAGCGGCCCTGCGGCAATTAACCCAGCACCTGAGCCTCCGGGAGCAGATCCCCAAGGGCGGTCCCATCGTGTACCCGATTTTGGGCATCGGGATTCTGGCCTTGCTGATCATTCTGGAGAGAACCGTCTACCTCTTCCGGAAAGGGATCAACGCGGATCGCTTCGTGGACGCGGTATGCGGCCATGTGATCCGAAACCAATGGCGCAAATGCACGGACCTGTGCAAAAAGGCCGGCAAAAAGCCCGTCCCCATGGTGCTGCTGGCCGGCATCAAGAGCCGGGACATGGGCCGCGAAGACATGGAAAACGTCCTTCATGAAGCCATTTTGAACCAGGTCCCGAAACTGGAACGATTCCTGTCCACCCTGGGAATGCTGGCGGCCATCGCCCCCCTCCTGGGGCTTCTGGGGACCGTTACCGGCATGATCAACACCTTTCACGTGATCACCTGCCATGGCACGGGAGATCCCAGGTTGATGTCCGGGGGAATATCCGAGGCCCTGGTCACCACCATGCTGGGTCTTTCGGTGGCCATTCCCATCATGCTGTGCCATACGCTCCTCTCCGGAAAGGTGGAGAACATGATCGGCCAGATGGAGAAAAAAGCCGTAGCCTTTGTCAACACCGTGTTCAAGACGAGGGGGGAGGCATGAGCCGGATCCTTCACGATCATATGGCGGGCATGGAGGACTTTTTTTCAGCGGGAGGCCCGCTGATGATCCCCCTGGTGGTCATGTCGGTCCTCATGTGGGCACTCATCATCAACCGGATCTTTTTCTTCAGACGGCTGTTTCGAAAGAACATGAGCCGAAAGACGGCCCTGGCCCATGTGAAGGCCGCTCAACTGCCGGATCCGGGGAAATACAGGGGCGCCGTGGCCTTGCTGGTCAACGGATTCCTGGGCAGGCGCAGCGGCCTGGCCGGGATGGATCGGTTTATTCTGGATGAGACGGTGATGGTCCTGACCTCATCGCTGAATCGGTATCTGCGGCTGATCGCCGTTCTCGCGGCCCTGGCACCGCTCATGGGGCTTTTGGGAACCGTGACCGGCATGATCGCCACCTTCGATGTGATTTCTATTTTCGGGACCGGTAACGCCAAGGCCATGGCAGGGGGTATCTCGGAGGCCCTGATCACCACCCAGACCGGACTCCTGGTGGCCATTCCCGGTCTCTATATGAGCGGGTTCTTGAGCCGCAGGGCCGAGACCCTGAAACAGCGCATTTCGGCCGTGGGCATTTTTTTGAGGCGGCACGTGTAACCGAAGTATAAACGCGCCATCGGATACGGGAGACATAAACCATGCTCAATATTTCGGCGGCCAGGAAGGCCGGGAAAAAAGGGATCGAGCTGAATATCGCGCCCTTGATCGATATGGTCTTTATCCTGCTGATTTTCTTCCTGGTGACCACCAGTTTTGTCCGGGAAACGGGGATTGACATCAACCGGCCCACCGCGGCCACGGCGGTCAGTACCCAAAAGGCCAATATCCTTCTCGGGATTACCGAGGACGACCGGATATTCATGGACAGGCGGGAGATCGACATCAGGGCCGTCAGGGCCAATGTGGAACGTGCCCTGGCCGAGAATCCCGAAGGGGTTGTCATTGTGGTGGCCGACCGGGAGAGTCGCACCGGCATCGCCATCAAGGTGATGGATGAATGCAAATTGGCGGGCGCGGAGAATGTATCCCTGGGGGCCGGTCTCCCGCAGGAAGGAGCGGAGTGATATGAAGGGTCCGGTGATGAAATCCGTAGCGGCAAGGGACATGGAGGTCCGGGGGCCGGTGAGATCCACCACCTTGTGGACCGTGGCCCTGGGATCTTCCCTGGTATTGAACCTTTTTCTGTTCGATTTCATGCCGCGCCTGATCAAACGGGATACGGGCGGGCTCCAATCGGCCCCGTATATTGAAAAGGTCAACGTCATCCGCCTCAAGCGTCCCGAACCTCCGGCCCGGAGAAAGGTAAAAGAAGAACTGCCCGAACCGGAAAAAAAGCCGGAAAAGGTGAAACCGAAACAGAAGATGTATGTCAACCGGCCCGCAAAACAGCCTATGGAACTTCCCTTTGAAATCAATCCCAGACTCCCCGCCATGTCCGGCACCGTGGCAATGCCCCCCATGCGAATGGTTTCATTGGGCACGCCGGACATGAATGCCGCCTACGGGGTGGGAGAAATCGATCATCCCCTGACCCCGCTTTCAAGAATTCCGCCCCTCTACCCCATGCGGGCCAGAAGAAGGGGTGTCGAAGGGTGGGTCCGGGTCCGTTTTATCGTGAACGAGGAGGGGCGGGCACAGGATATCCGGATTGTGGAAAGCGATCCCAAAGGGATCTTTGAGCGATCCGTGTCCCGCTGTGTGGCCCAATGGCGCTTTACACCGGGAACCGTAGGGGGAATTCCGGTCAAGACATGGGTTGAAACAACCGTTCGCTTTGACCTTCATAAATAGAGATGACTGCCAAATCCTTACCCTATCTTTACGGTCTTCTTATCCTGAGTGTCATGCTCTTGTGGATTCCCGGGCAATCCCGGGGAGATCAGAAGGAAGATATCCCGCCGGCCACCCGGATGGCCCTGTACAAGGCCGGGAAGTTGATGGAAAAAGACCGGTTTTTAGAGGCTTCGGAAATCCTTGAAAAATTCAGGAAAAGAGGCGGGACCTCCCATGAGGGGGATCCAAAGGGATACAATCATTATCTGATCCATTTCACCCTGGGCAACTGCTACCTGATGACCCGTAAGTATCCCGAGGCGGAGGCCCGTTACCGTGCGGCGATCACCCTTAACCCCGCTTTTCATACCGGGTGGATGAACCTGGCCAAATGCCGCCACGAAATGAACGCCCATGCCGAAGCGGGGCATGCCTTCTTGAAAGGGTATGAAACCGCCCCCAAAAAGGACCCCGGGATACTCTATTACGGCGCGGTCTCCTTCATGACCGCCGGGGAGACCCGGGAGGCTTTGAAAGTGTTCAGGACCCTCTTGCATGAACATCCGCCCCAAGAGATCAAATTGGAATGGAAGGAAGGGTTGGTCCAGGCATACTTCGACTCCCACCAGGAGCACAAGGCCCTCCCTTTCATTGAGGAACTTTCCGAGAAGACCAAAGGGAAAAAGCGGCGACAGTGGCAGGAGGTCCGTCTGCACACCTATCTCTCCCTGGACATGAAGACAAAGGCCCTTCGGTATGTGAGGCGGTTGATCCTAGAGTACCCCACCGAACCCCGATGGTGGAAGGGGCTGGCCCATCTTCACCTCAAGGAGAACCGGTACGGACCGGCGTTGGTTGCACTGACCATTAAGGGATTCCTTGATCCCCTCACCACAAAGGAACAAAAGATCGTCGGGGATCTGAACATGGCCCTGGGAATACCGGTTCAGGCGGTCCGGACCTATGAGCGTCTTGCGGGGAGGAATGTGGATCCCGATCTGGCCCACCGGATCGCACAGGGATATATCCGTCTCCATGAACCGTCAAAGGCCCTTGAATGGATTGAAAAGGCGCTTTTGACGGAAAAGAGGCCCGGTCTCGCGTTGCTGAAGGGAGACCTGCTCTACGAACTGAAACGGTATCCTGAAGCCGTCACGGCCTTTGAGAGGGCCGCACGTGGCAAAAAGAATGTTGGGAGGGCGTGGCTCATGGCGGGATATTCGGCGTGGAACGCGGGGGATCCCGCCCGTGCCCGCGGCTTGTTTCAAAAGGCAGCCGGGCATTCGAGACAGAAAAAGGCCGCGGTGAAGGCGCTTCAACGGCTGGACCGGCAGGTCGGTACGGATTTCAAATAGAACGGCATTGTTTCTTATTGTCAATCGGCATGTCCGGCGCTGGAGGGGTCTCTTCGGGGATACGATCTCGGCGTGAATGTTCCTTTGCTCTTACGAATATCTTTAATCCAGAACGGCATGAATTCATCCACAAACACATATCCACCTTCAAGGGCTTTTGCCAGTATCCCCTTTTTTAGGAGTGAGTCAAGCGATGCCTTGATGGAGGATGATGGCCCGATCCCATGAGAGAGCTGGAATTCTCTTGAGAAGAGCAGCCCCTTCGGATCATCACTCAAGGCAATAAGCAGGTTCTTCTGGGATTTGGTAGCGGACTGCCAAATCATTTCATAATGCGGAGAATCCTGCCTGGCAATAATCAACGGGAGTCTTTCAATGATCTCCGGCGCGATGACCCGGGACTTGCCGGCTGTTTCCCACGTGGATGTCTCAAGGCTTGCCGCCACACTACCGTCCGATCCCATCTCCAGTTTCGGGCGTAACCGGCGAAAGCCGGAAAAAATCTTGAGCAGACGATCTGTATTGTTTTCAAGTGCCTTTGCGGCGGAACCGGCCATGGCCCCGGCAAATCGGTGAAGATCTGGAAAGGCGTTCAGATCAAGATAGGTCCAGGCCATGCCGATTTTTTCCAGATGTATGCCCAAATTATGTAAAAGACATGTTTTTCCGTACCTTCTGGGAGAGATGAGGGTATGTCAAGAGACATAAGGCCAAAGGGGAGCCGCCCGGGAAGACCGAACTCTACACTTGAATTGTTTGTCGCATGCTGGCCCGTGACGGAATTCGGTTCATCACCAACGATTGTGCATCTCCCACAAAAAAACGTGCATTTCGGAAAAGACAAAACCCATCAGATTGTTCTAATGGGTAGACGTCACGCAAAATGCGGATTTGCGATCCTTTGGGAAGACTGTTCGTCGGGGTTGCCGTCGGACATCGTGCCTCCGTCCAATGTGAGTCGCCGAATAACATCAAGAAGATGTTGTTATAAGTAGAACCGGGCAAGACGTATTCATCGAAAAGCCATGAAGGCATACAGACAAGAAGTCTGTAATTCCTGCATGGCTTTTTGTTTTTTGACGGATGAAAAATGAAATCGGATGGAAAAGGTGGAAAATGAAAAAGAAAATGACCAAAATTGTTGTGATGGTAACGGCTCTCCTCCTCTCTCCCAATGCCTATGGCGAGTCTCCGGAAGAAGAGGAGATGTTTCAGCTGGAAACGGTCACTGTCACCGCGCAAAAGAAGGAGGAAGACGCTCAGGAAGTCCCCATCAGCATGGATGTCTTTTCAGAGATGGAGATGGAAGATGCGAGAATTCTGAATGTGCCCGATATGGTACGATTCTCTCCCAACGTCAACATGATGGAACGGTCCTGCGAGCATATCGTCGTCATCCGGGGCATCTCGCCCTTCCGGGGAACGACCTATTCAAACGCGGGATTTTATGTGGACGATGTGAGTTATCCGCTGCATTACGGCCAGAATATTGACTTTTTCGATCTTGAACGGGCGGAAGTCCTCAAAGGCCCCCAAGGCACATTGTATGGAAGAAACGCCGAAAGCGGCGTCATCAACCTCATCACCAAACAGCCGGGAAACCAACTGAGCGGGAAGATCCTGGCCGAATACGGAGATTACAATTCATTCAGATCCGTTGCCAATGTCAGCGGACCCGTCGTGGACGATACCCTGTACCTGGGAGGCGCGTTTCAGTACCGATCTTCGGACGGATACGTGGAAAACCAATCCAACGGTGACGACCGGGCAGACGACTTGAAACATCTGGCCGGACGCGCCACCTTGAGATGGACGCCGTCGGATTTGTGGGACATATCCCTGATGGCGAACATCATGAACGCCGACGACCATGGCGCCGAAGCCCGGTTTCTGACCGGTCCGCAAGAAACGGATCCCCACAAGGTCCGAAGGGATACGGATGCCTATTTAAAACAGAACTGGAACAGCCAGATTATGCGAGTGAAATACAACTCGGACGACTTCGGCTTTCTCTCGGTTACCGGCCTGCTGTATCAGGATCTCGACAAGGTCAATGACTGTGATTTGTGGGACAATCCGAAAGACAGGAAGATAAACCCCATACGAATGAAAGAACGGCAATACAGTCAAGAATTTCGGATGTCTTCAAAAGCAGGGCCTGTTGAATGGCTTGCGGGTTTGTACGGATTTATTGAAGACTCGCACTTTAATTACAGGTATGAAATTCTCTCAGCGGGAATGACTTACATGAATCCCATTACCGATATCGATGCCAGAGGGTGCGCTGCTTTTGGTCAGGGAACCTATACGTTTCTGGACCGATTTCACCTGACGCTGGGCCTGCGCCTGGACCATGAGGAAATGGAGGGCGATCTCAAAGATCCGGTTCAGCAAAAGGCTTACAACAAAGATCTCAGCTTTAATGAGGTCTTGCCGAAGTTCTCCCTTTCTTACGACGCTTCAAGGGACATTATGGCCTATGCATCCGTATCCAAGGGTTACTTGGTGGGCGGGTACAATTGGGGCATGACCGGCACGCTGGAAACCTTCTCTTATGACCCCGAATATACATGGAATTATGAAACAGGCATAAAAACCAACTGGCTGAATAACAAATTGACGGCCAACCTGTCGGTTTTTTACATCTCCATTGACGACAAGCAGGTTTCGGAATTACATCCAACCATTGCCATGACGACCATCACCAATGCGGCAAAGGCTCATTCCCAAGGCCTTGAGCTGGAATTCCAGGCAAAGCCCTTCAGGGGACTGAATCTGTCCGCCGGATTCGGCTGTACGGAGGCTAAATTCGACCGATTTTCGGCGAATCTGTGGAATGACACCGGCACCGGTATGATCAAAAAAGATTATAAAGGCAACTATCTGCCCTATGCGCCCCGATATACCTACAATGTGAGCGCCCAATATCGGAATATCAACGGACTTTTCGCCCGGGCGGACCTTCTGGGAACCGGTCCCTTTTATGGGGAGGCGGCAAACAAGGCCGAACAGAACGCATATGCAACCGTAAATCTACGCCTCGGATATGAGTGGAGAGACTTTGATATTTCCTTCTGGATGGAAAATGTCTTCGACAAACAGTATTGCACCTTTCTGAGTCCTTTTCAGCAATCCATCGTGGGCATTGATGGCCCTCCGAGGACCTTCGGCGCGACGGCGGTCTGGCGGTTTTGAGAGGATTTTCCCCTACTACCCTGCCGAATCTCGAAATTACACGTTGTAAAAGATTGAGCGATTGCCGGCCGTGCCATGAAAACGTCGCCCGACACCTTCACCCCCGAATTCAGGACAAGCCCTTCGAGGCATCCGTCGCCGAAAAGAACATCGGTGGCACGGCTATCCAGTTTCAGTTCATTTCCCAGCGAATAGAACAAGGGACCTTAATTTGGATAGACCACGTTCCAGTTTGCAACTGGGAAATACAATAAGTTAAAAAAATAAATTTAAAAGTTAAGGACGTCCCATGTTTACACACAGCCGAATGGAGCACTCAGCTGCCGATGGTTAGTTATTTTTTTGACATTACGCATCCTATTGGGACTATTTGATAATTCTTCTATCTTCTTCCCAATTGTTGACAAATTTTATCTCATAAAATTCAAGAATTGGATAATAATCCTTGAGTCGGATCAATCCTCCCAGAGGTTCATGTCCGGATAATATTTTTCAGCGCATTCTTTACAAATACTATGTGAGAATCGAGTGTTTGTGTGGCTATTAATATAATGTTCCAATTCTCTCCATAAACCCTCATCATCTCTAACTTTTTTACAATATGAACAAATAGGTATAAGGTTCCTCAACTGTTTTATCTCCAATTGAGTTTTGATTCTGGCCATTAATTCAGCGGCAATAAACGGCTTGGTAACATAGTCCACTCCGCCAACCTCGAAACCTTTTATAATATCATCACTTTGAGATTTTGCAGTTAAGAAAATAACAGGTATATGGCTGAAAGCTAGATTACTTTTGAGCTTTTGGCAAAACTGATAACCGTCCATTTCCGGCATCATGACATCCAACAAAATGAGATCAGGAAGCCTTTCCTCCAAAAAAGTCAATGCTTCAATACCGTTTTGGGCAACGCCAAGCTCATAACCATGGGGCATCAATAAATTTCCTAAAAATTGTATATTTTTTGGATTGTCTTCAACAATCAAAATAAAGGGGTGCTTATCAGTCACCAAAATCCTCCAAATCCGTGATCAATGTTTCGATTTTTTTTGAATATGTTTTCAAAAAATCATTCATTTCCTTAATGTCAAAAGAATTTAAGAGCCTAAACATGTGGGATCCATAATCTGTAAATTGTTTGAGGTGAAAATCATTTCCAAGGCTATTGATCATTTCACCTAGGTATTTAAAATCGTTTGCAATAAATGCCTTTCTCAGTTTTTGGAAATACGGCAGCACTTCCACTTTCAAGCGCCGGCTCAGCATTTTTGGCTGATCAATTGTTTCAATGGCGATTCGAGCCGGCGGTTCAAGAGATTCCTGGGGTATCTTATCGGCAGTTGTGTGCTCCAAGTGTTGGGATAGTTCGGTAATAAGTCTATCAAAACTAATGGGTTTAAACAAAAAACCATTGAATTCTTGACGAAGTGCAAAAATACTATCTCTCCTTGTCGAAAATGCCGTTATAGCGATTATGGGAATATGAGATGTATCCTTATTCTTCTTTAGCTGTTTAGCTGCTTCAAAGCCACTGAGAACCGGCATTCTGATATCCATTAAAATTAATTCCGGTTTGAGCTCCTCTGCCAATATTATGGCTTCCTGGCCATTATTGGCCGTGATCACATCCAGATTTACTTTTGATAGGATCTCTCTTAAAAGTATTCGATTCGATTCAATGTCATCCACCACCAGCACCTTAACCGGGTTGAATGTAATGTCTTCAAGAGTGACGGTGCCTGTTTCCAATAGCTGATTTTCTGAAGATGCGATCTTAACATCAAAAAACTCAACATTGAACCGACTCCCTTTTCCGGGAGTGCTGGAAACGGATATGGCACCACCCATGAGTTCCACCAATCGCTTGGTAATGGCCAATCCAAGACCTGTTCCGCCATATTGAGCAGTGTCCTGGTTGGACTGTTGTTCAAAGGACTTGAATATCTTTTCCTGTTCTTCTTCGAGAATACCGACGCCGGTGTCTTCAACGGAGATGGTTAGATTCACGCTGTTTTCCTCTTTTGGGCTGGAATGTGACGAAATTGTCACATAACCGTCTTCAGTGAACTTTAAAGCGTTTCCAACCAGGTTTAAGAGAATCTGTCTGGTGCGTATTTCGTCCAAATAAAGCCAGTCCGGGAGATCCGGCGAATGATTGGTGGAAAAATCCAGTTTCTTTTCTTTGATCTTTATATTGAAGATCTGCTCTATCTCCATGAATAGTGCGTTGAGATTAACCGGGGTGTAGGTGACATCCATTCTTCCCGCCTCAATTTTTGACAGATCGAGAATGTCGTTTATGAGCGTTAACAGATTTCGACCGGCGGCTTTGATGGCATCAAGATAGCTCTTCTGCTTGGAGTCGGAAACCAGGGACGTGAGCAGTTCACTGAATCCGGTCACGGCATTGAGAGGCGTGCGTAATTCGTGACTCATGTTCGCCAGGAATTCCGACTTGGCTTCATTTGCTTCATCGGCTTTTTTCCGGGCGATGGCCAGTTCTTCATTTTGAGCTGCAAGCGCCTTGGTTCTTTCCCGAACACGTTGCTCCAATTGGTTGTAGATTCGGGCATTATTCAGGGATATGGCAATCTGTGTAGACAGCAGCTTGATCATCTCCTGTTTGTTCAAGGCAAACATGTTTTTGATTCGCGTATGTTCCAGGTAGATAACAGCAATCATCCGGGAACTGACTGTAGCCGGCTGGATGACAAGGGATTGCGGCTTGACCCGGTTCAGGTATACATCATCCAGATGGCCTGAAAACTGGTCAAGGTTTGCTATTTGACCGGTTCTAATAACGTAGTTGATCATATCGACCGAAAGCATATCCTTGCGCAAAGGGGTGCTTTCCAGAATACTTTCCTCTCCTTGAATATTCTTGAAAGCCTCAATCGACCAGGCATCATCTTTCAGAATCAAAAAAACGCGCTCCGCCCCCGACACTTCAAGGAGAATCTGCATCATTTGCCCCAGCAGATTCTCGATATTGGTTTCCCGGGCCAAAACATTCTGAGAATGAATCACGCTCAACAGATCCAAATCTTCGGCTTTGCTTTCCAGATGAACGTTATGGAATTTAAGTTGGATCTGTTCACACTTTCTCTTCGCCCCCCAAACCTCGTAGTAATGGAAAGCCTGTTTGGCGTAGTATTCACTCAATTCTTCGTTGTCTTGCTCTTCCCAGAAAGCGGAAAAACGCTCGCAAATCAAGGCTGTTTCATGCATAAAACGGTTCTGTTTAGAGGATGTAAGCGCCTTTGTATACAGATTGATTGCTTGAGGGATATCTAATTTTTTTCTGGCAATTTCCGCTTCCAGAAGATGCAGTTTGTGTTTGAAGTTTTCAGGGGCGCCATCATTCCATCGTTTGAGTTGTTCAAGATCTTCGATAACTGTAAACCATTCACTGTCAGCGGGGCTCAGGACTGCACATGCACTTAAAGCGCCATAAAAAATACCTGCCTGTGTCGAAGGGAATCCGGTGATGAAGTGGAGAAGTTTCCTGGCTTTAAGGCCAAAGCCATATGCTTCCCTATTAGCGCCAAACATATAGGCCAATTGTGTTTTGTATACATAAAAAAAACAAAGTCCCATAAAGTTCCGTTCATTATTCTTAATAAACTCCGCCTCACTAAATCCATCCCAGCCGAGGTTCAGAAAATCCCCATCGCTGGACAACAAGATCCGTACCACCTGATAATGGGGCAAAATCAAGGCGGTACCGTGAAGATTTTGTGTTTTCACGTTAAAATCCAGCCCTTTTTCGGCCTCCGTCAGCACCGACTCCAGTTTTTCTCCCCGCTCCCATAAGTAGGTGACAGTATTATAATACGTATAACCGGCCATCTGGATATCACCTCCCTGCATCAGCAGGTGGTGAGCATCCCTGGCAATCTCCAGTGATGTATCATTTTTCATCGGTTTGGACCAATGCCAGCAAAACAATATAAACAGATGCTTCGAATTACCGAGCGATCGTTTGTTGCTGGCTGCGATCTGCATGGCATATTCGGCATACTCATAACCGGCTTGGTAGTCGTTTCTAATCAAAATGAATGGCGTAGAGGCAACGGAAAGTGGATAGGCCATCGCTTCAAAAACACCATTGCGGATTGCCAGCTTCAGGGTCGTAAAGATCAACAGGCAGGCAACCGTCGGGTTGTGAAAAAAAGCGGCAGGGACCATTGCCAAGATAAGTTCTGAGATGAACTCCATCTCATCGATGTTTTTTCGCTCAATGTTCTGAAGTTCGGAAACCTTATTTATGCCCGCTTTCTTAAATAGCGTTTCCACCTCATTCAATTCATCGCTCAGATCCTCTATTTGAGGATCGATTACCAACTCGATACCCATCTTCTTTAGAATGGACATTCCGAATTCGGTGGCTCTTTTATAATTCCTCAGCATGCTGTCCTGAGATATCTTGGAGAAATAGTTCTCCCTCAGCTCCAAAAGATTTTCATATCCCATGAGTTTCTCATGGAAAAATGCATCAGCTTCTGCAAACAGGCTGTTGAGGTAGAGTGCGATATGGTACTCGCGATAGACCCCGTATCGAATTGAATCGGAAAGGGAATCATTTAAAAGTGACATTGCCTGCCGCACATAAACGAGGAACTCCTTATAAGCCGAAATCTCCTTACTCTTCAGCGCCGCCATCATGTAGATCTCTATATATTTTTCAAAATCCTTGCGAATAAAATCAAAGCCCTTGTCCAAATGACCCACGAGATTAAAAAGTTCATCAAGGCTCTGAAAAAGTTCATGGCGTATCAGGGTATTGGCGATGGTAAAGTGCAGCCCGGGAAGTTCGCTGGTCTTGTTCAGTTGATAGCAGGCTTGTTGTATTTTATCATGGGTGAAATATACGTGATTGTGCTTTTGGTATAGAAGACCGTCTTCAAAAGCAAGTCCCAGGGTTTGCGAAATGGCGTCTATGCTTTTCCCTGTGATTACCGACAGAACATTCAAATCCACATTGTGCCCAACCGCACCGATAATTCTGATTAAATCAGTAATTTTTATCGGCAGACGCTGCAGCCTTGTCTGCATGAAATCCACCACATTAGTCGAAACCTGCAACGTGGACACTTTCTCAAGGTCGATTGTCCAGACCTTGTTTTTCACATCGCGTCGAAAATAACCTTGATCCGCCAACCCTTTTAGCAACTGATGGACGAAAAACGCGTTTCCGCGGGTTTTTTCAAAGACAACATTGCTCAAATCCTGGTCGTTGTATCCCAGGCTATCTTCAATCAACTGTGAAACATCAATGGGTCGTAAGTCTTCAACGTCTATCTTTTGAAAGGCCACGTTACAGTTTCTGACTTCATCGAGAAATTGTTGAAAGGGATGATGTTGATCCATTTCGTTGGATCGATAGCAGAGAACGACCAGCAAATAACCTGTGTCATTTTGAAAAATAGCTCGCAGCACATTGAGGGAGACCAGATCCGTCCACTGCAAATCATCGAGAAAGAGTACCAGCGGCCGTTGCGCTGTTGCTACAATATTGATCAGCTTCAAAAAGACATAATTAAAACGGTTCTCTGCCTCTTCCCCCACTAACTTGTCAACCGGCTCCTGTTTTCCAACGATCAGCTCAAGCTTTGGAAATATGGATGTCAACATCAGCCCCTGGTCTCCGATGCGGTCAATAAATGATTTGTGAAAGTCATCCAGGATCTTTTGATCTGACAAAAGCAGCATGTCAAAAAGCTCATCAAAGGCCTCAATAAGCGCAAAATAGGGTATATCCTTCTTATATTGCTGAAATTTCCCTGAAACCAATCGGCATTCATCTGCTGCAAGCGTTTTTTGAAACTCAGAAACAATCGTCGATTTGCCAACTCCGGAATAGCCAGCAATGGTCACCAACCGGCCCTTACCATCACTGAGTCCCTTGAGTGCCTTTCTTAACTGACCGGTCTCCCATTCCCTGCCATAGATTTTATCGGAAATTGTGAATTTCAGATCCATATCCTGGCTGGCTACCTGAAAATCCGGGTCATCATAGTTTTCCAGGTCATAGAGAATTCCTTCGATGGACTTGTAGCGGTCCGACGGTTCTTTCTCCAGCAGTTTCTCAACAATTTTTGATAAGTTTTCAGGGATCTGTGGATTGACCGAAACAGGCGGTACAGGCTGCCTGGCAACATGCAGTGAAATCAGCTGCGATATGTTATCGGCTTCAAAAGGCAGTTTTTTTGTCAACAACCAATACAGCAAGACACCAAATGAATAATAATCACTACTGGCAGATGCTCCTCCTTCCACTCTTTCCGTGCGTTCCGGAGCCACAAAATGTGGATTAAGAAGTTGTTGAAAAATCGGGCTCATATTATCACCCACAATTGTCGCCGGTGCAAAATTGTGGAGCATGATATCGCCATTGGAGCCAATGGTAATGGTTTCAAGTGACAAATTGTTGTATATAACGCCCTTTTTGTGCACTTCCGTAAGGATTGACAGCACGGATCCGGCAAAACTGATTTTTTTCGACAACGTTGTGGCTTCGCTGAAGTGCTGATCTAAAGATACCCGCTTTGAGCTTTCTTGAATCAATAGCGTCTTTTCCTTTTTCTTGAATTTATCCACGAACTGATCAACATGAGGAGTGGAAAGATATCTCGATAGCATGAACTCATGATCCGCTATGTCCGGATTCGCATATTCATGTATCAAGGAAAAGTTTTGATCAGAACGAGCAGAATAGACTGTTTTATAGCTTTCCTTTTTTAGGACCTTAGCGATCTCAAATTTTCCGATCTTCATTCGTATTTTCCAATCGTTATTAGTATTGGGTGGAGGTGATAGAACCTTTGGCAGTGGCCGGTAAGATCATCCCATTTAAAGGATAGAGATCAACATTGCTGTATAAGAGACCGTGCCACTCATTGGTCCAGTTCAGCAGAAGGGTGAATACGGGGATAACGGACATGGCGGCTATATTTCTCTTTTCGGTAGCAAAATATAGGCGGAACGGGCTTGTGTCAAGGAATGAGGAACCGCCTCATGGATCAGCTTCTTCCGGTAATACATCCCCGTGAATGGCCTCTTTCACCTTGACGGCCAAATCGTTTATGGAAAAGGGTTTTTGGACAAAATGCACCCCCGGATCCAGAACCCCGTGGTGGGCAATGACGTTGGCCGTGTAGCCGGATATGAAGAGGCACTTGAGCCGGATAATGAAGAGGCACTTGAGGATCCCGGAGTAATTTCACCCAGTAGCCCAGTGTTTCGAGCGATCGGATGAGCCCCAGGATCTCCCGGTCGTCTTCCACCGCCAGCACGGTCTCGCATCCTTTCAGCGCATTACCCTCCGCCACCCCGGCGGCATCGTCGGCGGGTGTGCCGTCCACAGTGGGCAGGTAAATCCGGAAGGTGGTCCCATGGCCCGGCTCGCTGTAAGCATTGATGAACCCTCTGTTTTGTTTGACGATTCCGTATACCGTTGACAACCCCAAACCGGTTCCGCGCCCCATGGTTTTTGTGGTGAAAAAGGGTTCAAAACCTGATCAAGGGTTTCCCGGTGCATGCCGCAACCGCTGTCGCTGACGGCCAACAAGACGTAGTCACCCTGTTTGGCATAGGCATCGGCACAGTATGCCTCATCCATGGAAACGGCGGCCGTTTCGATGGTGAGCTTTCCCACGCCCGCGATGGCATCGCGGGCATTCACCACGAGATTGGCAAGGATCTTCACCGATGAGCCGTCGAAGCATCCCCAGCATCCTGCCAATGGTATCGTTAATGTTCAACACCTTGGGGCTTATGGCCTGCTTACGGGCAAAAGCCAGCAACTGGCGCACCAATTCAGCCGAACGAAGGCTCGTTTCAATAATGGCGTTCAAGCGTAATTGCAGGTCTTGGCTCAAGTCCGGATTGAGCAGCGCCAATTCCGTATGGCCGATGACCACGGAGAGCATGTTGTTGAAATCATGGGCCACGCCACCGGCCAGCTGACCCACGGCCTCCATTTTCTGGGCCTGAATCAACTGGGTCTGAAGTTTTTCTTTTTCCGCCGCGGCCTTCCTGACATGGGTGATATCTCTCGTAATGGAGATGATATGGGGAACCCCCTGCACATTGATGATCCGGGCCGAAACCAGGCCGGCGCCCACGGAGCCGTCCTTGCGCCGGAACCGGATCTCCAAATCGTCGCAGACCCCCTTTTCTTTCAAACCGTTAACCAGTCTCAGGCGGTCCGCCACATCCTCCCACATATTGATGGACAGCGATGTCTTGCCGATGACATCGTCACGGGTGAACCCCATCAACTGGGTAAAACTTTCGTTAGTGTCCACAAATACGCCGTCTTCCAAACGGCTGATGTTGACGGCATCCGGGCTGGCCGCAAAGGCCAGCCGGAATCGCTCTTCGCTCTGCCGCAGTTGGTCTTCGGCCTCCTTGCGCCGGCTGAGGTCGCGCATGATCGTGGAAAAATGAGCCACGGCGCCATCGGCACCGCGGTGGCAGAGAATCACCTGAGAAACTGGAATCTCATGTCCTTCCCTGTTTCGAATCGCCGTCTCGCCCTGCCATGTCCCCTCGGCCAGTGCTGTGGGAATACCTTGTTTTTCGATTTTCTCCAGGGCCCAGGCCGGATGCAAATGGGCGATCATCCGCCCTTCGAGGGGTTCATGGATTCCCCAGCCCGCCAGTTTTCGACCGGCCCGGTTCACATAGGTCAGGCGGGTATCCGGCGTGGTCGTACCAACCAGATCGCTGGTGTTCTCCAAAATCTCAATCAGCTGTTGCTGCGCGATAATTTTACGTTGCACCGCATCGCTGAACAAGGCGTTGGCCAGGGCCAGGGCCATGCAATGGACCAGGGCTTCAAGGAGGCTGGACTGGGCCGCAAAGTCCCGATGCGACTCCGAGGCCAGGCCGATAGCGCCCATGATCGTGCCACGGTTTTTCATGGGCAGGGCCGCAAAAGAAGCAAAGCCGGCCGTCGTTGAAACAAAACAGGGCCACATCGGCGCCCACAGCCTCCATGATGCCCCGCAGTGCCTCTGCTGTGGTCTGTTCTGCGAAAAGGGCGTCATCAAGCTGCCCGGGCAGGCCCTCCATCGCCGGCTGCTGCCCGGCATACGGTTCATTTGGGCTGGTCATGGATTTTCCCTGATTGCATTTGGTTAAATGGTGAGAAGACTTTAGATTAAACGGCTCTGCATTTCAAGGGGGAAAGTGGGTTTTCCGGCAGTCGGCTTGAGCGGCACTGGTTCAGTTGAATAGGTGCTTATAAGATATTGAAATAACACATTGAAAATTTCTTATGAACAAATGAAAATGGAAAACATAAAATAGTCTACCCCAGATATAATAATTTAAGGAGTAGCTTATGTTTTCCTGTAACTGTCCCAATTGTACATCTGAAAACGTTCGGTTTGATTATGAGTACAAAACAGTCTCAAATGGTTCCAGGAAAATACTTTTATGCCGAGACTGTGGGTTTTCCTTTTCAGAAACAAAAAATACCTTCTTGGAAAGTATCAGAACGTCTGCGAGTACCATCTGGAGCGTCATAAACGCTCGAACTGAGGGACTATCTCTCAATGCAACTTGCAGGGTTTTTGGTATTGCCAAAAATACCCTGCTTTTCTGGGAACGAAGGTTTTCTAATTTGTATCGTGCGTTATTCATCTATTCAATGGCGCAGGCTTATATTCAAATGGTCATTGAAGGCGATGAATTTTATACGAAAGTTGATAAAAATGTTCCGCCTGAAGAATCACCGGGATGGACGATTGTCCTCATGGATAGAGCCAGTCGATTCATTTGGGAAATGAGCTGCGGAAAAAAGGATAAGTCCCTTTTCGAAAAAGCTATCAAAACCATGGCAGAACTTGTCGAGCAAACTGAAGACATAACCCTTCTGACAGATGGGGAACGACGATATGGAAACATTCTCTTTGAAATATGCCATGAACTTTTGCGAACTGGTAAACCAGATCGTCCTCGAAAAACGTTGAAAAAAGGAGTCACAGTCAGGGTGAAAAACAAAGGCTCACAGGCACACAAAAAAGGGCCGAAGAGACCAAAGTATCAGACAACATGCCCACAACACCCTGAAACCTCAAATGATGTTTCAGACGCTGAAACACACGCCAACCACGTTGAAGCCAATAATAGTGCAATGCGCCGGAAATGCTCCCCATACAGAAGAAAAACAAACACCTATGCCAAATCTGAAACAGGCCTTCAACGCGTTTTGAACCTCTATTGGGTAATCCACAATTTTGTACGAGTTCATTTTACCACCAAAGAGGTGCCTGCGGTCATCTTAGGGGTGATAGAAAGCAGTCTCACCGCCGAAAAACTTTTCAGCGCACAATTGATATAAGTTGCTTAACTTAAAATGCTTTTAACACCTATTCAACTGAACCAGTGCCTTCCCGGGTGCTTTGGAAAAAATTATGATGTTCCCGTTCACTTTCAAGCACGGCGGTGTATTCCCGAACAAGCGCCTCATTTTGCTTCTCCAGCGCCGCCATTCGTTGCGCCATCCGGCAGAAATCCATTCCAACCCCCATGGAACGGCAATCTTCAATGAAAGCTTTTCCTTCGAATTCCATTCGGGCGCGATCCGAGAGCCCGATTCCGCCATTTTCTGATATCGAATGATCCCCGCGACCGCAGAAATCCTGTCCCATTACACGAACCTCACTCACAAGATTAGATTTTCTTTTTGCCTCCATGGCCTATTTCCTCCCCGGCAGATCCATTATATTCGGCCTGATGTCAATGCTCAACAGCTTGAAGGAATCACGCCGGAACCCATCACCCCGGACGGACCCGTCTCAAGGAGAGGGCGTCTCCGCCATTTTACGGTCCCCAGCATATGCCGATCCCGTCCGCCGCCGGCGGCATTTCCAGCCACCAATGCCAGCAGACCTTTGACAGTCTGCCGCATCCCTTCCGCCTGCCCGGCCATTTCTTCCGCCACGCTTGCCGATTCCTCGGCGCCCGCCGCATTATGCTGAACCACCTTTTCCGTCTCTTCCAGTGCCATATTGAGCTGTTTGATAGCCGCGGACTGTTCATTGGAAGCGGAAGCGATCCGACTCACCAGTCCGCCGACTTTTTCCGTGCTTCGGGCAACCCGAATGGACTCTTCCCGGGTTGTGGAAGCCAGTTTGGCGCCTCTTTTCACGCTTTCCAGGGTCCCTGCGATCAGCGCTTCCGTTGTTTTGGCCGCATCCGCTGCCCGAAGGGCCAGCTTCCGAACTTCATCGGCGACGACCGCAAATCCCGCCCCGGCTTCACCGGCCCTGGCCGCTTCAATCGCGGCATTCAAGGCCAACAGATTGGTCTGAAAAGAGATATTATCAGGGCAATGGAAAGCTCAGACGGGGTCCCAGCAGTTTTTGGATGCACGAACCCGGTGTCGTCTTTGACGCCCTCGCACCAAAACAGGGAAATTCCGTTCTTGATCTGGGGTGTGGTCCGGGCGAATATTCAATTCAAGCCGCCGGAATGGTTGGAGATTCAGGCATTATTTATGCCCTGGATAAGTGGGCCTACATGGTTGACGGCCTGAAAGAAGAGGCAACCACCCGGGGATTTGGCAACATCAGGCCCATAACCACCGATATCACCGAACCCCTGCCCATTCATGAGCAATCCATTGACGTCTGTCTCATGTCAACAGTGCTCCATATCTTCAGCCTATCAAAAATCGAAAAAACCCTGTTCCCGGAGATCCGCCGCATCCTGAAACCTGACGGGCGTGTCGTCGTAATTGAGTGTAAAAAGGAAGACCGGCCCTCCGGCCCGCCCAAACATATGCGGTTATCGCCCCAAGAACTGGAGGCTTCGACTGCAAAATACGGATTCAAGAAGACCGGTTTAAAGGATCTTGGATACAACTATATGATCCTATTTAAAATTGAGCGCCCTGAATCATGGAAAGTCCACCCTTAATCCCCGGAAACAATGTCATGAATCGATACATCGATATAAAAGAAAACGCCCCCATGCAATCGTCATCCCGCGATGACACTCGGCCATCGGAGCTCATTGTCACTCACGATGAACGTAGTGGGAAAACGCCGTTTGAGAATGTCGCGATCAGACCCGGACTCCGAATGATTGTCTTCAATCATGAACAGCCTTCAGGTTTTAACTGGAAAACAGCGTGGAACGGAATGTTTCCACATTGAACCACCGGGAGTTGGACCGGATACGCGAGGTCCATCATACCCTTTTGGCCCGGCTGGACGATCCCCCGAGCCTGACGGATTTAAGCCGACTGGCCGGAATCAACCGCAACAAGCTTAACCGGGGCTTTAAACAACTCTACGGAAACACCGCCTTCAATGTTCTTCGCGATGCCAGACTTTCCAAGGCCCGGGTCCTTCTTCAGGAGACCGATTTGAACTTGTCCGAGGTGGCCTTTTCGGATGTGCCGCGATTTATTGAGATGTCACCGAAAATTCCAAAAATATTTTCTGGTTCCGCGAAATGTAAGATATAGGGTCTAAAAAAGCTTGTTTTTGGAATCGTTTTCATTAGGTATCAATAGGTTGCCATGGCCCGACCCTTTTTCGTTGACACACATTCTCATTTTGACTATTTTCCTTTTGTTAAGAAATTTAGAGTTTTTTTGGGGAATTAACTCACGAAGGGGCAAACCGAATATTTACATTTTGAGCGCGGAATCGGTAACAATGCCAACGTCGAGACAGGCTAAAGTTGAGACACGAAGGAGACTGAAATGTGCACATCGCTCGTCTATCGTGACGCGGCCGGAAGGGCCTATTTCGGGCGGACGCTCGAACTCACTGTGGATCTGCCCTATCGGATTGCTTGGCTCCCTGGGGGCTTCGCGATGCGTTCGCAGATCGCGGGTCATCCGCCCCTGAGCTTCGCGACCCGCTACGGTGTGCTGGCAATCACGATGCCGGCGCGGATCCCAACCAAGGACGACCCCATCGGTCCGGCGGATCTCAAGGCCCTGGAGGGGCTGAACGATCAAGGCCTGACCTTCAGTCTGTTGTCTTATCCGCTGGCTGCCGGGCCCGAGGCACCGGTTCCGAGCGAAACAGCGGTGCTTTCGGCTTCGGATCTTGGGCTCTGGGTGCTGGGCCAGTTCGGCTCCGTTGCTGAAGTGAAAGCTGCGCTCACCGCGCAACCGGTGATGCTGGAGGCCCTCGCGATGCTGGGCGGCGAGGTGTCTCCCTTCCATTATCTGGTGAACGACGCCACCGGCGCATCCTTCGTCATCGAGTTCCACAAGGGTGAGATGTCGGTGTACGACAATCCCGTGCGGGTGATGACCAACGCGCCTCGCTTCGACTGGCATTTGACGAATCTCGACAACTACACGTTTCTGAGCAACGTTGATCGACCGACCGCGACCTTCGGCGACTACCGGGCGGCTCAACCGGATTCGGGGGTCGCGACCTCGGGCTTGCCTGCCTCCAATACATCGGTCGGGCGCTTCGTGCGCGCCGCGTTCTACGCGCAGTACGCCGAGAAGGCGGACACGCCGGACCGGGCGGTGACGACGCTCGCCCATGTAATGAACAATTTCGACCGGCCGCGAGGGGTGACAATCGATCTACCTGAGGTCGGGAGCAGCCATCTCGAGGTGAAGGGTCTCGACGGGCCGGGCGGTGGCGTTGCCAGCGAGTTCACCTGTTGGACGAGCATCTCCGACCTGGACCGCAAGCTCTTCTTTCTACGGGCCTACGATGCCTGCAACTACACGCGCTTCGACCTCTCTGCGCTCGCCGGAGCAGGCAAGCCGCTGGTTTCGTCGTTTCAGCGGTTTGATGGCGATGCGCCAGACGGTACAGCGGCGCTGAAGGCGGCGTGAAGCCATGAAGGTCAAGGTTGGAGATCCGCGGTTAGGAGCCGGCCGCGGCGTTTCGCGCCGAACAGTCCTCAGTCTCCTTACGCCAGTGTTGCTCGGGCTTCAAGGCTGCGAATTCACGGCGAGCCCATCGCTGCCATTTTACGGCGCCTATTTTCCCTTCTGGCTGTTCTGCGCCGCCCTTGGCGTCCTTGGCTCCGTGCTCGTCCGGATGCTGCTGATACGCTTAAGCGTCGACGAAGGAATACCGTTCCGGACGCTCGTTTACATTTCTCTCGCCTGCCTGATTGCCTTTGCGATTGCGGCAACCGCATTTGGACGTTAGCGCATGGCCAAGTCCGCCTATACGCGAAAATACACGGCCGTCGGCATCATCATTGCGTTGGTGATCGTCATCGGCGCGGTGTTGTCAGGTCGGTTGTACGTCCAGCGCGCCGCGAACAAGCCCATGTCCGAGGATGCCGTGCTGACGGCGAGCCTGGTGAACGTTGCCGCCACCATCGCTGGACGGGTCGTGAGCATCGCAGTGGCCGATAACCAGCGCGTCGCCGAAGGCGATCTGCTGTTTGCGCTCGATCCCGAGCCCTACAAGCTTGCCGTGGCGCAGGTTACGGCGGACCTGCGACTCGCCGAGGCGACGCGCGACGCTCAGCGTCGGACCATCTCGGCCGAGCAGTCGAACGCGGCGGTCGCTGCCCAGCAGGTGCAGCGGGCCCGCGCCAACCTAGCTCTGGCCGAATCGACGCTTGCCCGACTCCTGCCTTTGGCGCCTAAGGGTTATGTCACTGCCCAACAGGTCGATGACGCTCGCACTGCCAGAGATGACGCGCAGACAAGCCTCGATCAAGCGCTGGGCCAGGCCGAGGCCGCAGATGCGCTGGTCACCACGCTCGACGCCTCGGAGGCGCTGGTCGCCGCCCGCCGGGCGGCCCTGGCCATCGCCGAGCGAGACCTGGCGGCGACGCAAGTGCGCGCCCTCCATGATGGGCTGGTGGTAGGCCTGACCGTCTCGACCGGCGAGATCGTCGCGCCCGGTCAGCCGCTGTTCACGCTGATCGACACTGAGCACTGGTATGCCTCGGCCACCTTCCCCGAGACCGAGCTTTCCCAGATCGCAATCGGTGACTGCGCGACCGTCTACGTGCTGGCCGATCGCTCGCGTCCCCTCGACGGCCGGGTCGAAAGCATCGGTTGGGGCGTCATTTCCGAAGATTTGGTGAACCTGCCCCGCAGCGTTCCCTACGTTCCGAAGTCGCTAAAATGGGTGCGTATCATCCAGCGCTTCCCAGTGCGGATCAGGCTCGACAATCCACCCGCGAACCTGATGCGATTGGGCGCGTCGGCGGTTGCGGTGGTGTGGCATGATGAAGGCTGTTAAAGCGACGCACCCAGGTGACGCTTTCGAAGCGCCGCCATCGCTATGGCGTCAGGCGCTGGAGGACCTGCGGCCCTTCCCCGGCCGGCTCGGTATGACGTGGCGGGTCGCTCTACTGTGTGCCCTGGTGACCGCTGCCAGCATGATGTTCGAGGTCCCCGAGGCGGCGATCAGTTGCTACTTGATCATTTTTTTGATGAAGCCCGACGCGGTGGTGAGCGTCGGCACCGGAATCGGCTTCTTGATACTGCTGCCCGGACTCATCGCCTTTCTCGTCTGGATTGTGAACCTGACCAGCGGCTCGACGCTGCACATCATGGTGGCGATCGTCATCACCTCCTGCGTGTTGCTTTATCTTGGCGCGGCGACTCAACTGGGCGAGCACGGCAGCGTGGCGGCGCTGATCATTGCCTTCGTGCTGACCTTGATCGTCAAGGCGCCCTTCGGTGACGCCGCGACCTTCGCTTTGCGCGAGGTATGGGCGATGGCCGCGTTGCCGATGATCTGGATGGTCGGCTTCAATTTCCTGCTCGGCTTTTCGCCCGTGCTGCTGTTGCGCGATAAGCTCCGCGACAGGCTTGCCGCGGCCGCGGAGGCGCTGGAGACGGGTGATCGGGCAGAGTTGCGCGAATTACTGCGTCAAGGGAACGCGCCCTTCGACCCGCAGGCGCTGGCGGCACGGCTGTTGCGGATGGTTCCACGCACGGACGCACGGCAAAT
Organism: Desulfatiglandales bacterium; assembly: GCA_963664475.2. GTDB lineage: Bacteria > Desulfobacterota > DSM-4660 > Desulfatiglandales > Desulfatiglandaceae > NaphS2. The sequence goes on along the minus strand of CAXXXE010000007.1, from coordinate 223,527 downwards.
CGCGGCGGACGTGCGGGCCGGCTTTGCGCTGATGCTAGCGGTTTTCGCGCTCCCCCCGGATCTTGCCCCGGCCCGCCGCGCCGCGCTCGCGGAACACATCCGCGAAGCCCATGACGCGCTCGGCCATGGCAATGCCCCGCCGCCCGCTGCCGCCCATCATTCGCCCGCGGACGAAGGCCCAGCCGAGTGCGCGGCATGGGGCGCGCTCGGCGTGCTCGCCGGAGCGCCTGAACCAGACGTGGTGCCAGCCCCTGCGACGCCCTTCGTCGCCCCGGACGCGCTGAGCAATCCCGCCTACATCCGCTTTGCGCTCAAGACCACGGCGGCGGCGGTCATCTGCTTTCTCATCTATACGGCGATTGACTGGCAGGGCATCCATACGGCGATGATCACCTGCTATGTCGCCGCGCTCGGCACCACCGGAGAGACCGTGCACAAGCTCGCGTTGCGCATCACCGGTTGCCTGATCGGGGCGGCCATCGGTGTTGCGTCGATCTTCTGGGTTATTCCCCATATCGACGGGATCGGCGCCCTGATGGCGCTCGTTTTCTTTGGCTGCCTGGTTGGCGCATGGGTCTCGACAGGCCCCGAGCGCATTTCCTATGCCGGTGTACAGGTTACGCTCGCGTTCCTACTGACGGTGCTACAGGGCTTCAGCCCGAGTATCAGCCTCGATACGGCACAGGGCCGGATCTTTGGCATTTTGCTCGGCAATCTCGTCGTCTATCTGATTTTTACGCGAATCTGGCCGGCGCCCGTCGAGGGCGAGGTCCGTGCATTATTCGCACGTGCCCTCTCGGGGTTGGCCCGGATGGCTCGGCTTGCACCCGCCATGCGACTGAACGCCGTGAGCAGCGCCGCTGCGGTCGAATCGCTGGCGGGCAAGGGCGAGGAGGTGCTGCGCCTGCTGCCCTTCGAGCCCCGCAATCTGCGCCCGACGCCCACGAGCGAGGCCGCGCTCCATGGCGCGGTCGCCGAGATCGAGGCGCTCAATCGCGCCATCTGGCTGAGCCGCGACGCGGACCTCGTGCAAACCGCCGAGCGGCTCGATCTGCTCGCGGACCGGTTTCACGGACCCGCCGGAGAACCTGGGCTCCGCCCCGCTCCTTCGGCGTCACCGGCGCTGCATGCCGGTCCCTTCAGCCGCCAACTCGATCAACTCCAGGGAGCCGCGGGATGACGGACCGCCACGCTTTGTTGCGCTGCGCTGGCGCCTCAGTTCTCGCTTTCGCCCTGGCTTTGGCGCTGGTTCTGGCGCTGGTTGGCTGCGCCTCCAACGCCGCGAACATGACCTCCGCTTCGCCGGATCAGCCCTGGACGCCTCGGGGCGACGAGGAGACAGGCCTGTGGAGTCTCGCGCGCGCCGACCAGCCAGCGTCATGGGCAGGGGACGGGACTGCAAACTTCAGCATCCGCGCGGATTCAGCACGCGCGCAACTCGTGCTGAGCGAAGGGGTCGATCCGGCCCGCACGTATCGCCTGCCCGAACTCATCGATCTCGCACAGCGGACGAATCCTGCGACCCGAGCCGCCTGGCAACAGGCGCGTCAGGCGGCGCTGGCTGTCGGCATGGTTGAGGCGACCTACCTGCCCGTCATCACCGCGAGTGTGATCGGCGGGCATCAGGAACTTTCAACGCCGCTGCCGGACATCCTGGGCGAAAGCCTCAGTTTCGACACCACCGAAGAGGGTACGGCAGGGATTCTCGCGCTGCAGTGGCTGCTGTTTGACTTCGGCCAGCGCCAGGCACTCGCGGCTGCTGCCAAGCACACGGCGATCGCGGCGAACGTCCTCTTCAATGGCACGCATCAAAAGCTGATCTTAGACGTGTCGAAGGCCTACTACCTCTATGGTGCCGCACTCCAGCGACGCGGTTTTGCCGAAACGGCGTTGCGCAACGCCGAAGCGGTACGGACCGCCGTCGAAGCGCGCGAGGCCCAAGGCCTCGCCACCAGCGTGGAGACGGCACAGGCGCGCCAAGCCGTGGCACAGGCCGAGTTACGTCGGGTGCAAGCGGACGGGGAGGAGCGAGATGCCTACCAGAACCTGCTCGCCGCCGTGGGCGTGAACGCGGCTTTGCGGGTCGATGCGCAAAGCGCCGCGCGCCGGTCGCTCTCGGCGCCGGCTTCCGCACCGCTTGAGGCGATGATCCGACTGGCGCTTTCGCGGCGGCCCGACGTTGCGGCGAGCTACGCCGAGATGCAAGCTAGCAAGGCAGGTGTCAAAGCAGCGCAGGCGGACTATCTGCCCAAGGTCTATGCTGCCGGCAACCTTGCTTTAGGCTCGGGGAATTTCAATGTTACCGGCCTGCCCTCGATCGGCCAGCAGGGCTCGGGCAATGGCTTTTTGGTGGGGGTGACCTTGCCACTCTATGATGCCGGTCTGCGGGAGGCTCGGGTCAGAGAAGCCAAGTCCCGCGCCGAGATGGCCGCAGATGAGTTTCAACGGGTGCAGACTGCCGCGGTCACCGAGATCGTTGCGGCCCGAAACGCACTGCGCACCGCGCTCGAATCGCACCGCGCTGCCACGGCGCTGGTCGCTGCCGCCGCGACCACCTATGATGCAGCCTTAGCGGCCTACCGCAATGGCTTCGGCACCGTCGATGCGGCGATAGAGGCCGAAACCGCGCTGCTCGACGCTCGCCAGATCCAGGCAGATGCGCATGCGGCCGCGCTGATCGGCGCGGTGAACCTCGCCTTTGTGGTCGGCTCGCTGACCTCGCGCGCGAGTTTGCCCTAATGTGCCCTGCCCAAATGTGTTGAGTAAGGGATGATGCTGATCCACTTCGTTGGATCGATAGCACAGAGCGACCAGAAAATAACTTGTAGCATTTTGAAAAATGGCTCGTAGCACATTGAGGGAGACCAGATCCGTCCACTGCAAATCATCGAGAAAGAGTATCAGTGGGCGTTGCTCCGTTGCTACAATATTGATCAGTTTCAAAAAGACATAATTAGTAGCGGTCCGAATGTTCTTTCTCCAGCAGTTTCTCAACAATTTTTGATAAGTTTTCAGGGATCTGTGGATTGGCCGAAACAGGTGGAACAGGCTGCCTGGCAACATGAAAAGAATAGAGATCAACATTGCTGTATAAGAGACCGTGCCACTCATTGGTCCGGTTCAGCAGAAGGGTGAATACGGGGATAACGGACATGGCGGCTATATTTCTCTTTTCGGTAGCAAAATATAGGCGGAACGGGCTTGTGTCAAGGAATGAGGAACCGCCTCATGGATCAGCTTCTTCCGGTAATACATCCCCGTGAATGGCCTCTTTCACCTTGACGGCCAAATCGTTTATGGAAAAGGGTTTTTGGACAAAATGCACCCCCGGATCCAGAACCCCGTGGTGGGCAATGACGTTGGCCGTGTAGCCGGATATGAAGAGGCACTTGAGGCCCGGAGTAATTTCACCCAGTCGACGGGCCAGTTGCCGGCCGTTCATCTCGGGCATCACCACGTCGGAAATCAACAAATCGATGGATCGGCCGTGGCGGGCGGCCAGATCAATGGCATCCTTCGGGGTACTGGCCGTCATGACGCGATAGCCCAGTGTTTCGAGCATTGATCGGATGAGCCCCAGGATCTCCCGGTCGTCTTCCACCGCCAGCACGGTCTCGCATCCTTTCAGCGCATTACCCTCCGCCACCCCGGCGGCATCGTCGGCGGGTGTGCCGTCCACAGTGGGCAGGTAAATCCGGAAGGTGGTCCCATGGCCCGGCTCGCTGTAAGCATTGATGAACCCTCTGTTTTGTTTGACGATTCCGTATACCGTTGACAACCCCAAACCGGTTCCGCGCCCCATGGTTTTTGTGGTGAAAAAGGGTTCGAAAACCTGATCAAGGGTTTCCCGGTGCATGCCGCAACCGCTGTCGCTGACGGCCAACAAGACGTAGTCACCCTGTTTGGCATAGGCATGGGCGGCACAGTATGCCTCATCCATGGAAACGGCGGCCGTTTCGATGGTGAGCTTTCCCACGCCCGCGATGGCATCGCGGGCATTCACCACGAGATTGGCAAGGATCTGATCCATCTGGGAAGGGTCGATCTTGATTTTACCGGGGTTCCGGCCCGGCAGCCAAGCCAGGTCGATGTCTTCGCCGATGAGCCGTCGAAGCATCCCCAGCATCCTGCCAATGGTATCGTTAATGTTCAACACCTTGGGGCTTATGGCCTGCTTACGGGCAAAAGCCAGCAACTGGCGCACCAATTCAGCCGAACGAAGGCTCGTTTCAATAATGGCGTTCAAGCGTAATTGCAGGTCTTGGCTCAAGTCCGGATTGAGCAGCGCCAATTCCGTATGGCCGATGACCACGGAGAGCATGTTGTTGAAATCATGGGCCACGCCACCGGCCAGCTGACCCACGGCCTCCATTTTCTGGGCCTGAATCAACTGGGTCTGAAGTTTTTCTTTTTCCGCCGCGGCCTTCCTGACATGGGTGATATCTCTCGTAATGGAGATGATATGGGGAACCCCCTGCACATTGATGATCCGGGCCGAAACCAGGCCGGCGCCCACGGAGCCGTCCTTGCGCCGGAACCGGATCTCCAAATCGTCGCAGACCCCCTTTTCTTTCAAACCGTTAACCAGTCTCAGGCGGTCCGCCACATCCTCCCACATATTGATGGACAGCGATGTCTTGCCGATGACATCGTCACGGGTGAACCCCATCAACTGGGTAAAACTTTCGTTGAGTGTCCACAAATACGCCGTCTTCCAAACGGCTGATGTTGACGGCATCCGGGCTGGCCGCAAAGGCCAGCCGGAATCGCTCTTCGCTCTGCCGCAGTTGGTCTTCGGCCTCCTTGCGCCGGCTGAGGTCGCGCATGATCGTGGAAAAATGAGCCACGGCGCCATCGGCACCGCGGTGGCAGAGAATCACCTGAGAAACTGGAATCTCATGGTCTTCCCTGTCTCGAATCGCCGTCTCACCCTGCCATGTCCCCTCGGCCAGTGCTGTGGGAATACCTTGTTTTTCGATTTTCTCCAGGGCCCAGGCTGGATGCAAATGGGCGATCATCCGCCCTTCGAGGGGTTCATGGATTCCCCAGCCCGCCAGTTTTCGACCGGCCCGGTTCACATAGGTCAGGCGGGTATCCGGCGTGGTCGTACCGACCAGATCGCTGGTGTTCTCCAAAATCTCAATAAGCCGTTGCTGCGCGATGATTTTACGTTGCACCGCATCGCTGAACAAGGCGTTGGCCAGGGCCAGGGCCATGCAATGGGCCAGGGCTTCAAGGAGGCGGGCCTGGACCGCAAAGTCGCGATGCGCCTCCGAGGCCAGGCCGATAGCGCCCATGATCGTGCCACGGTTTTTCATGGGCAGGGCCGCAAAAGAAGCAAAGCCGGCCCTCCTGCATTCATGGCACAACCGGGGCTCGTCCCTGTGAATATCTCTAGAGTAAAGTGGACGGCCTGTTTTTAAGGCCGAATCGCAGAGGCACTGGCCCGTGAAATGTCCCGGAATTGTTTCAATTCGCGGGCGCGCCAGGGAGGGGGCAACGTCCTGCAGGACGAACCGCCGGCCGTCGTTGAAACAAAACAGGGCCACATCGGCGCCCACAGCCTCCATGATGCCCCGCAGTGCCTCAGCTGTGGTCTGTTCTGCGGAAAGGACGTCATCGAGCTGCCCGGGCAGACCCTCCATCGCCGGCTGCTGCCCGGCATACGGTTCATTCGGGTTGGTCATGGGTTCTCCCTGATTGCATTTGGTTAAATGGTGAGAAGACTTTAGATTAAACGGCTCTGCATTTCAAGAGGAAAGAGGGTTTTCCGGCAGTCGGCTCGAGTACATGCGGATTCGATCCGTTGCCACTTGGGCTATTTGGTCCCATGTTTTCCGGGTTTCGTCCCACCCCCTGCCTGCCGACCGCCGACCGGATGCATCGTGGTGACCGCCGGGCCGTACGGCCAGATATCATACATGGGCCGGGGCTCCCCATTTAACATATGGTTCGGCAATCTTGTTTCTCAATATACCATTTTCAAAGTGGACAATAATTTCTTTAGACCATCAAGATGACGGAAAATATTTCCAGGTCATCGTTCAACATTAAATTGTTTTTGCTCTACACAAAGCGTCAACTAGTTGTTTTCATAGCCATAGTCACATTTTTTCCACAGTGGCCTGCATGTTGCGTAGGTGTTTATATTTATTCCTTTTTAACACAGGGAGGCCATCCATGATTAACAGTATAATGACCGCAAATTACACACAAGCTGTAAATTTTAAACAACCACAGTCAAGACCAAGCCCATCTATTGCCGCTGAGGATAAAAAAGGCGCCGATACAGTGAATATTTCCAATGAAGCAAAATACTTGAGTCAATTTCCCAACATTAATTCCGTAAGAGACATTGAGGAATCACTTGCGAATGCAACCTCTTATGTCGAAAAACGTTTGCAATCACTATATTCAAAACATGGAATACCTTCTAATTCCGAGATGAAAATCAGCGTTGGTCGTGATGGGAGCATTATAGTCAATAGAGAAAGCGCTGCATCAGAGTCTCTTGCTGAAGAAATCAATGCTGATGATGAGTTGTCGAATTCAATTTTAACAATGTCGGCTAATACATCATTATTAGAAGGTATCAAAAAACATGATGAATTTGCCGCAGTCTACGCTAAAGACCCGAAAGCCGCGGTAGAACGCTATGGCTATTTGTTTGAAGATGACCATGATTCTCATGTATCATTTTCAGTGCAAAATGGACATGAGGATCGAACGTTTGAAAAAAGCTCCGGAAGAAACTTCATCTCCCGGACTATTTCCAGGCAATATCCATGTCCATGGGGCCCATGGGCGTGTCTATAGTGCGGGATCGTACCGATCTGAACCCGCACCGGAGGGCGGCATCCGCCACAACGCCCTGATCCAGTGAGAAATCGACCCCGGTTTTGAGCCGGTCCGCCAGATGGCCCAGCATGATGTCGGGCTTGGTGTGCTCATGGGTCATGCCGTCCTGAAAGCTGACGAAATACCCGCCCGGTTTCACGGCCGCATGGATTTTCCGGATCAAAACATCCAGTTTCCATTTGGCGAAATTGAGCGTGGAACAAGCCCATATGAGATCATAATCCATCCCGATGTCATCGGCCATGTAGTCTCCGGCCGCCACATCCACCCGCTCACCCATTCCGTATTCCTCGATGAAATGCCGGGCCACCTCCACCACCTGCGCCCGATCAAAGACCGTCCCCTTCATGGTGGGGTGTTCGTTCACGATATAGAGCGCAAAGACACCATGCCCTCCCCCCAAATCCAACATCTTCTCAAAACCTGAAAACCCGGGTAGCCCCGAGAGAATGCCGGCCACCCTTTGTCCGACCTCCCCCATGGCCCAGGCGGCGCTGGTTCGGGTAAGTTCGGCCCAAAGCGCCTGGGAAGCGAAGTCCTTTTCAGCGACTTTCCCCACCGGACCCTCTTTGACAAGCCCGAACAGGTCCTTCAGGGGATCGACACACCGCATTTCAATCATCTGGAACAACGCACCCCGGTAGCCGGGGGATGCCTCCGACAGGAAGGTCTGGGTGATGGGAAGATTGCGGTACAGACCTTTTTCCTTTTCCAGCAGGTCGATGGTGACCAAAGCGTCCAGAAAGCACCGGGTATTCTCAGGATGGGTGTCTAACTCCCGAGCCACGTCTTCAGCAGAGCGAAACGTCTCAAGCCGGTTGAAGATTTTGAGTTCAATCCCCGTCATCATCAGTCTTGTCTTTAGGGGTCCCGTGACGATCTGATAAAGTTCTCCGTAATCCATAGTTGCTGTCGGCAACTGATTCATAATGGTCTCCTTCCTCTCAAACACACAACATGGGTTTCCTCTTCAATAAGCCTTGATTCTTCCACCGGAAAGCCTGCCGCATCCAGCAACCGGGCATTGAGACGGTTTCCGTATTGGTCGGTCCCATGGTAGCCTGAAGAATCATTCCAAACGCCCTGGTCTTTGACAACGGCATCCATCTGAACGAATTGTTCTTTTTCAATGTTGTATTTCTTTTTTTATGAGGGAAAAATGGATGCGCGTTGCTCACCGGTGGTAAACGCACACGCGATTGCGTCCCCCATGCTTCGCCCGATACAACGCCATGTCCGCCGCTCTTAACAGTCCCTCACCATCGGCAATATTTCCGTTGAGCGTACATAAGCCGACGCTTATCGTTGTCCTGACCACATCATCGGCAATGCAGATGTCGTCTTTTTCAACACCTTCCCGCAAACGTTCAGCAATTTGCCCGGATCTGGGCAGATCCACGTCCGGTAGAATCACCGCGAATTCCTCTCCTCCCAACCGCCCGAAGATGTCATTTTCCCTGAGTACTTTTTGGCAGGCGACCGTGATCCTTTTGAGTACCTGATCACCCACACCGTGACCGAATCGGTCATTGACGGATTTAAAATAATCCACGTCGATCATGATCAACGACAAGGGGAATTGTAAATCGCGAGCGCGACGAACTTCCTGTTGCAGCTTTTCCGTAAAACAACGGCGATTGTATATTCCGGTGAGCGCATCCGTATGGGCCAGACGGGTGAGTCTCTCGTGCAGCTTCTTCCTTTCGGTAATATCCAAAAGCAAACCATCGATATGGGCAACGCTGCCGGTTTCGTCTATAATGGCTTGAGCGCTGAATTCCACCCATATGCAATCGCCCTCTTTCCGAATCAATTCCGTCTGGTATTGCTTACACCCGCCATTCTTGACGACAACGGAAAAAAGCTGCCGGTACCCTTCCTGAGCCTCCAAAGCCGACTTTACGGATTGCTTTTTCAATATATGCGTGGGAGATGAATATCCCAATATATGCGCCATTGCCGGATTGACATCAATAAGGCCGCCATGAGGGTCGCTGCGAAAAATCCCTTCGACCGCATTTTCAAACAGGTTTCGATACTTGCTTTCGCTTCGAAAAAGCTGTTTGTTGAGCCGATTCAATTCGTTTTGCATACGGTCGCTGAACTGAACGATCCTTCGGGTTTGTTTGAAGAGTTTTCGGTATTTCCCGAGGAGCCATTGGAAATGCCCGAGGGCCTGGTTCTCATCCCGAAAACCGGTCGCAAGTATTTCCTGGGCCTCATGAACAACACCCTGCTCCGTTTGAAACAAATTGCCGTAACCCATTATTTTTGCATCCTACTCGGAGATGGCGACCAGTCTGATGTCAAGACCATCATAGTCCATCTGAAAATCTTCGCCGCTTTCCCGGATAATTTCGTTTTCATTATCAAAACGCCACATAACGGTTATAGGCCAGCCTGTTTGGACGGCATCCTCCAGAAGGTCAAAAAGGTTCATGATCGCCTTTGAACTGCTGCTGTTGTAGTAAACCAGCTCAAAATTCAGCTGCATATGATGTTGATCGGAGATTTTAAACCATCGACTGAGCCAATGCAAAACCGGTTCATAAAAACCGGCAGCATTTTCCGGATAGGACTCCCCCTTGATCTCAAAAACGTTCGAATCCGGATAAAAACGAACCGATGGCGTGGATTTGGATGATTCGATTCTTAAAGATTTCATGCCAAACTCCTCATATGACCGCTTTGACGGCAAAGAAAGCAAGCTTTTCATCCAGGGGCTGAACATCAAATACAATGGGATCCGTGGAACGACGCGCGATTTCCAACAACCCCAAGCCCGCACCCAGGCTATCGGCCGGTGGATCAGACCTTCGCCTTTCCCGATACATGTTTCGAAGCCCTTCCGGTTTGAGTTCCCGAATCATAGTCAGATCCCGGGCAAGCGGTTCGGCTCTCTCCAGAGCGATATAATTCCCACAACATACATAATACTGTTTGTCCTGAAATCCGAGCGCTAAAACGCCGGCCCTGATCTCCCCTTTCCCTTCTCCTTCCGATGCGACAATTTCGGCGGAGTAGTTCATAATATTCTGGCTCTGCTCGATGAATACGGAAAAGACACGCTGTATGGTGTTCAGTGCGGTTGAATCCATTTTCATCTTTTTGCGCATCGTCTCCCCGATGCCTTCCAAAATCATCTGAGACAACGGGCCGCTGAAACTGAAAATAATGCCATCGCTTTTCAGCTCTTCGTAAAGGAACTTTAAATGTTCGATCCGCATATCCTCTCCTCAACCCTTAACGGCTGAAAAACCCAACAATGTAAGGTCATCCCTTTTTTCTTCTTGACCCGCGTATGTTCTCCAAGATTCCGTTAAATGCTTCTGACGCTCCTGAAACGGCATTCCGGAAACCCTTGCCAACAACTGTTTGAGCCCGTTCTTTCCCAAAGGCAATCCCTTCCGACCGCCCACCTGATCCGTTACGCCGTCGGTCAATAAATAGAACGTCTCAAAACCCGTCAATTGAAGGGTATGGTTTGTATAATGATAATCCACCGGAACCCGATGATCCCCGACGCCCATTCGGTCCCCTTTGATTTCCAATATCTTTCCCTGGATCTCGTAGAAAAGGGGCAATCCGGCGCCGGCGAAGGTCAGTTCTCCACATTCGGCATTTATATGACAAACGGCGGCATCAAAACCATCATCAATTCGCGATGCCGTTCCGTTACAACCCAAGACCTGTTTCAATTGAATGTTCAGAATCTCCAGCACCCGCCCGGGGTTGTTGCAGAATTCGGAAGCCCCTGTTTTCTCAAGCAGGATATGGACGATGAGGGTCATAAATGCACCCGGAACACCATGCCCCGTGCAATCGATGGCCGCGACAAAACAACCGCTTTCCGTCTTTGTGACCCAGTAGGTATCGCCCCCCACCACATCGCGCGGTTCCCACCACACGAAATAGTCTTTAAAAACCGCATTGAACACGGCGGAAGAGGGCAGCAATGCATGCTGTATCCGGCTGGCGTATTCGATGCTTTCCATGACCTTGGTTTGGGAAAATCTTAGCAGTCCAAGGATATTGACCAGTTTTTCCTCCCTCGCCGCAATAATCCGCCCCATCCAATAGAGATTTCTTTTGGTTTTCAAAAAATCGTTTTCCTCTCCTTTTTCAGGCGGCAAGGGGAAGGACGCATGATAGGCCCCCTGTTTCACCGACTGACAATAATCATTGATTTTCTTTATATTTCTGAAAACCATTGCGTTGCTGAACCAACCGCACACGGGGAACTGGATCACAATCATGAATACCAGGAAAAGGGCGGCAAAGGGGATGATTTGTTTAGAAGAATAATGGTGCAGAAGCACCAGATTCACCCCGGCGGGCACTATCGATAAAATAAAGAAAAACACCAGGGTTTTGATTCTGGTATCCATATCGGCAATGATGTCCATTAATCGGCTCATCCTCATGATCTCATCCCTTGGACCCAACATTTGTTTCTTTTGGAATGGGCACATCCAGCATATTGCGCACACTTTCCGAAAGTTCCGCGATGGTAAATGGTTTCTGAATAAACCCGCCGCATCCCTTGCCCATGGCTTTGTTCACCTGGTTGCCGGCGGCATGACCACTGGCAAACATCACCCGCATCGTGGGCACGATCTCACGGATGGAATCGAACGTCTTGCCGCCGTCCATACCCGGCATGATCATATCCAGGATCACCAGATCGATTTTGTTTTTCATGTTTTTGACGGCTTTAACCGCTTCTCCGCCACCTTTTGCCGCAGTGACGCAATAACCCAGTTTTTCCAACATGGCACGGCCCACATCGAGAATCAATTCCTCGTCGTCAACCAGCAGAATGCTCTCCGAACCTTGGTTCAGCTTAGGTTGTCTTGAAACAACCAGAACCGCTTTGTTTTCGGATAGCGGCAGATAAACACTGAAGGCACTCCCGTGACCGGGCTTGCTTTTCACCGTAATCACGCCGCCATGATTCCGGATGATCCCGTAAGCGGAAGCCAGCCCCAAACCCGTCCCCCGACCCCTTTCCTTGGTGGTGAAGAAGGGATCGAAGATCCGTTTTCGAATGGCGCGGTCCATGCCGACCCCCGTATCCGAGATCCTGATCCTCACGTAGGGTCCCGGTTCGACCCCATGACGATCCAGGAATTGCTTATCGGGGATGAGGATTCCGGTTTCCAGGGAAATATCCCCGCCATCGGGCATGGCCTGCCATGCGTTGATCAGCATGTTCAGCAACACCTGTTCCATTTGATTGGGATCGGCATTTACCACCACGATCCCTTTTGCGCATTTCATGTGAATCCGAAGCCCTTTTTTGGTTCTTCCGAACAGGCTCGCGGTTTCTCGCGCCAATTGATTGACGTCCATGGGCCGCGCCCGGTATTTGCCGCCCCTGGCAAAGCCCAACAACTGATCCGTGAGCATCTTGGCGCTTTGAACGTGCGTCTCGATGGCATCGGTGTGTTCCAGATGAGGATGAGAAGGAAACAAATCCATGGCGATCAGTGAGGCGCGGCCCTGAATGCCCATGAGCAGATTATTGAAATCATGGGCAATCCCGCTGGCCAGCGTGCCGATGGCTTCGAATTTCTGGACCTGAAGGAGTTGTGCTTCCAATTCTTTGCGCTTTGAAATGTCCGTAAAAACGAACTCGAAGTGCCTGGGGCTGCCATTGCCGTTGGAATGAACGAAACCGCTCCCCATAACCACGGTCCGTTGTTCACCCAGGTCTTTGCGGCACAGCACCGCCTCAAAATCCCCAATACTTCCCGCAAACAGCAACTCCTTGAGTAAATCGTCCAGGATTGCCGGTTCCGCGAAGAGGTTGTCCAAACAAAGATCCCGCATATCCGTCATGCGAGAATACCCGAACAAACGGACCGAGGCCGGGTTGGCTTTAAGCAACCGCATTTCATGGTCAAAAACCACAATGGCTTCCCGGGTGCTTTGGAAAAAATTATGATGTTCCCGTTCACTTTCAAGCACGGCGGTATATTCCCGAACAAGCGCCTCATTTTGCTTCTCCAGCGCCGCCATTCGTTGCGCCATCCGGCAGAAATCCATTCCAACCCCCATGGAACGGCAATCTTCAATGAAAGCTTTTCCTTCGAATTCCATTCGGGCGCGATCCGAGAGCCCGATTCCGCCATTTTCTGATATCGAATGATCCCCGCGACCGCGGCAATCCTGCTCCATTACACGAACCTCACCCACAAGATTAGATTTTCTTTTTGCCTCCATGGCCTGTTCCCTCCCCGGCAGATCCATTATATTCGGCCTGATGTCAATGCTCAACAGCTTGAAGGAATTACGCCGGAACCCATCACTCCGGACGGACCCGTCTCAAGGAGAGGGCGTCTCCGCCATTTTACGGTCCCCAGCATATGCCGATCCCGTCCGCCGCCGGCGGCATTTCCAGCCACCAATGCCAGCAGACCTTTGACAGTCTGCCGCATCCCTTCCGCCTGCCCGGCCATTTCTTCCGCCACGCTTGCCGATTCCTCGGCGCCCGCCGCATTATGCTGAACCACCTTTTCCGTCTCTTCCAGTGCCATATTGAGCTGTTTGATAGCCGCGGACTGTTCATTGGAAGCGGAAGCGATCCGACTCACCAGTCCGCCGACTTTTTCCGTGCTTCGGGCAACCCGAATGGACTCTTCCCGGGTTGTGGAAGCCAGTTTGGCGCCTCTTTTCACGCTTTCCAGGGTCCCTGCGATCAGCGCTTCCGTTGTTTTGGCCGCATCCGCTGCCCGAAGGGCCAGTTTCCGAACTTCATCGGCGACAACCGCAAATCCCGCCCCGGCTTCACCGGCCCTGGCCGCTTCAATCGCGGCATTCAAAGCCAGCAGATTGGTCTGAAAAGCGATATCATCGATGGTCTTGATAATCTGGGATGTCTCCTGACCGGCTTTTAAAATCTCCTCCATAAAATCGATCAAATGCGCCATGGCGATATTGGCGCCGGCCACGATCCTGCCGGTCTCACCCATCAAGCCATTGGCATCATCGGCGTCATCGGCGTTGTGTCGGGTGGTTGACGCCATCTCGGCCAGGGATGAGGAAATTTGTTCGATGGCCGCCGCCTGCTCGGAGGCCCCCTCGGCAAGCGCCTGACTGGTAGCGGAGAGCTGATCGGATGCCGAGGCAACCTGTTCCGCCCCCTTATCCAGAACGTCCGTGCTGTCGCCAATGGGTTTTGTAATGCTTCGGGCCAAAAGAAAGGCGGCGCCACCTCCCAAGATCAACAGCAACAGGGCGCAAAGCGATACCACAACCATCAGGGATCGAAAGCCGTTTTGCACGGACAGCGCGGTCGCCGCGATCTCATCCTCGTAGGCGCCGGCACAGATCACCCAATCCCAGGGGGCGTAATAGGTACACTGAACCACCTTCATGCGAGCCTCGCTTTCATGGCCGTTTTTCCATGGATACCGCACTGTAATCGTGTTGCCCGGTTTTGCGGAAACGGCCCTTTGGATGATGTCGTAAACAAACGGCTTCCCTTCGGCATCCCTCACCTCCAGGATATCTTCACCATCCCGCTTGCCCTCATGGGATATGATATAATGCCCTTTGTCCTCCCCCTTACCTCCCAGAACACTGACATAGCCGCTTTCGCCAATCCGTTTGGACAGGATCATCCGGCGTATTGCGTCTCCGATCCGCGCTTTCACCATCTGGTCGAACTCGGTTTTGTACGCCGATGCCGCAATGATCCATCCCCAAGGCGCAAAAATTTTCTGGGCCAAACATTTGGCCCGTGCATTGGCTTCCCCGGGATTTTTCCACTCGTACTCAAGGTATCCCCCATCACCCATTGTGAGCTGTTTTTGAACAAAATTGTGTTTACGCAAATTTCTTCCGATCATGGCCCCGTTGGGATGAGCCACCATTATTCCCTCAGAAGACAGCACGCAAACATACCCCGTTTCCCCGATTTTCCGGCTCAACAAATATGACGCAGCTCTTTCCTTGGCCTCAGCCTCGGTCATGCGACCCGATTGATATTGATCGTAAAAATACCGAACCATCCGTTCGCCGTTCTCGGCAATACTCATACACGTGGAAACAATGGCGGCACTGGACGCCTGGGCGATGTTTTCGCCGATGGTCTTGGCCATGTCGTCCAACTGCGCCAGCGTCGCTTCCTCCATTTTGACATTCACCAATTGACTCAAGGCGTTGCTTTTCAAGTACGTCACGGTTAAAATAACGAGCGTCGGCAAAATGACACACATCAGGGCAAGGGCGACAATTTTCGTTCGCAAATTTAATGCATTCATCATGTTCAATCCTCCTTATTGAGAAAAAGGCATATGGGTCTGTTTCGCAAACACACATGAGCGGCATTCACACTGCATCAGCTTCCAGTCGGCTGATAAATACCACCGGAATACCTGACAACTTAAATGGAAAAATCCGCACAAACGGATGGAAACCGATACGGCGGCAATATGTTTTGCAGATCTAACTCTTTCGAAAAGTTCTGTCAATCTTTTTTTATTAGGAAGTTCAAACATATTTCGTTTCATTGATCAGGAAGGCACAATTCACTCAGAATAGACGTCATGAATCAGGCGGGCATTCACCCCCAAACATGGAAATGACATCTACCGCTTTCAAGCTAACGGCTTTATTTTCATGATAAATCAAGGAAACAGAAATTAATGCGGCCGAGCGGCCGAAGGGGATAAGGAGCTTTATTAAAGGAAAAAAAGCCGCTAAACAAACGTCGATATCAGGAAAAGGACTCCCAATGTCGCAACGGCAAGGCCCGATACGATGCCCATGCACTGTTCTACTTTGACGGCCCGTCTTTCCGAAATAAATTTCAGGGAAAAATCCTTTCCCAAAACAACCGCGACAATAACGAAACCGATGGTTGCGGCCATTCCCAATGAAATGACAATTCCCAGCAGCAATCCCAGCAT
The DNA here is from genome assembly GCA_963664475.2 of Desulfatiglandales bacterium. Classification (GTDB taxonomy): domain Bacteria; phylum Desulfobacterota; class DSM-4660; order Desulfatiglandales; family Desulfatiglandaceae; genus NaphS2. The sequence goes on along the minus strand of CAXXXE010000007.1, from coordinate 207,754 downwards.
GAACGCGTCCATGGACAGACAGAAGAGCAGAACCATGACCACGCCGGGACACGGAACCAAACCCACTGCCAGTGCCCAGGGGAGGAATCTTTTTTGACCTGCCATCGAGGGGCTGCCCGCCACGGAATGGGGCGTTTCGTTTCCGGAAAAAAAACAATAGCCGTTTTTAATAACGATTGCCAGTCCCAGAAGGGAAATCAGGCTGAAGCTGACCAGTTGCGTGATGTAGGAAACCGATCCCAACCCCCCAAAAACGCCCTGCTGAAGGATATGGTGCAGAACTAAAACACAAAGGATTCCTGATAAACCGTGGAAAAGGGCAATGAGTGCGCCGAACAACAACCCGCCGCCAAGGGTCACATTTCCGGAGAGCATAAACGACATGGCCACGGCTTTGCCGTGTCCGGGCCCGGCCGCATGAAGCGCACCGTAACCGAATGCCATCAAGATTACAACCATCAGGGGCATGATGCTTTTTTCGGTTTTCGCCTGTCGGATCAAAGCAGCCATTTTCCCCTTGAGCTGTTGTTGCCAAAGGGTTATTTTCAATAAAAATGAATGTTGCGGCGCCGGGATCTCGGAAACACGTTCAGGGCTCTTTTCGGCCATAAAGGGATTCCGGGAATGTGCCGTCGTCCCGGTCCAGATAAAGGCGGAAAACAAAAGGAAAAACAGGAGTATTCTAGCCATTTTTGAGCCTGAACCTCACGGTGGCTTCATCGGGATAAATCTGATCGAAGAAATAGGCCTCGGCCTTATTTTTTTCGATCCGGCGGCGTACCTCAAAAGACCGGTGGTTTTTAAAAACGATCGGCTCTTTTGCCATAAATATGCTGGTGTAGTATTCCCTGTCATAAACGGATATTGTAACTTCTTTCCATTTACGCGTGGCGCTCACATGGCAGGGAATAAAAAAGCGGTAAATCAAAATATTATTTTCAATTTCCGCTGAAAAATTTCTAACGTATTTTACCTGAAACGGTTTTTTGTCTATTTTGATATGGGTAAAATAATCAAACTCCCGCAGATTGGAAAAGGCGCCCGTTTCCAGTCCCGCAATCTCGGACGGCTCAAATCGTCCATTCCGGTTCTTGTCAAAATCCAGAATAATCATACTGCTGAACATCTCGTCAAAATCCCATCTGATTTCAAACCCCGAAAGGCCTTTTTGATCAAAGACCACCGTGACCCCATTGAACATAAAAACGTGGGGATGCGCTCGGGACAGAGGGACCGAGAGCAGCGGAAAAAGCATTAAACCCGCAAGAATCAAAAATATTCGACGCATCATCATTTCGGCCATCCGGATATCGCTTCCTTCGGCAGTTCACAGCAAAAGAAAATATCACTAAAGATGGCACGAAATGTATTTCAAATGGGATGGGTTGTCAAGACGGCGCATCGCTTCGAGTAAAGCCTGTCATAATTAGAAACATCTAAAAAATTTATTCACATGGTGGGGTGTTGGTTTACGATATAGAACGCGAAAATACCATGGCCGCTCCCCAAATCCAGCATTTTCTCAAATCCCGAAAAACCGGGCAGTTCCTCAAGGATTTCCGCCACCTTCGGTCCAACCGTACCCATGGGCCAGGCAGCGCTGGTCCGAGTGAGTTCGGCCCAGAGTTCCTGGGAAGCAAAATCCTTTTCGGCGCTTTCCCCAATCGGCCCCCAATATTCGTATTCTTTCCTGTTTTTCATTATCTTGCCTCCCAAACGCTGAAATATAAAATCGGGGGGTGGAAAAAAACGCGCATCAGTTTCAATAAATCGCTCACTTTTCTTAGAAGGCTTATTTTCATGCCAAAAATTACCGTTTAAGCCCAAGAATAGGGCTATTTCGGTATAATTAATACGGCATTTCAACCAGTTGGCCCGACCCGACCCGGCCAACACGGCCAAGTGGCCAAGTCCACGTTGTTCAAACGGAACGGCGAGGAATTTTTTCCGGAAACCTCACCATTTCCGAATCGATCTCGTAAATTCATAGGAAGTTCCAGTTTGACATAATGGATCGCCCATTGAATACTGCGCCGCATTATTAAATAGGGCGGTGCATTTTTTTCTCGACCTTCCCTTAACCGGAGAACATCCTATGATATTGCCTTTTCATCCGTGCATGAACCACGATGCCCATTACCAGGTTCCACGCCTGCATTTGCCGGTAGCGCCAAAATGCAACTTGAGCTGTCGCTTTTGCGAACGGGACATCGACCCGAAAAATTCTTTAATCAGTGCTCCCGGCGTAGCCACTGAAATCATGACTCCCGGACAAGCCCTTGAAAAAACCGGACGGTTTTTAAACCGATGGGGTATGTCTGCGATTGTCGGTATCGCCGGTCCGGGAGACCCTTTGGCCAATCCTGAAACCCTTGAGACATTCAGGTTGATCCGAAAACGTTATCAAAATGTGAACCTCTGCATTTGTACCAACGGTTTAAACCTACCTGAAGCGGTGTCTGAATTAAAGAGACTCAATGTCAAATATCTGACCGTTACAGTCAACGGCCTAGACCCGGCGATTGTCGCAAAAATCCAACCCTGGATCAACAAAAACGAGACCTTCTTCAAAGGACATGAAGGCGCCCGCATATTGATTCAGAATCAACTGGAGGGAATTCAGGCTGCTGTCAAAACCGGACTTATCGTTAAGATCAATTCGGTTGTGGTCCCGGGGATTAATGAGATTCATATTGCCGCCATCGCCCAAAAAGCCCGCAACCTGGGCGCCACTGTCATCAACCCCATGCCGCTGATCCCCAGAGGCGGGCTAAAGAAATTTAAAGCCCCTTCCAGTGCACAGATGCGGTTCATATATAAAGTCTGTGAAACTCAATTGCCGGTTTTTAAGCTGTGCCGTCAGTGCCGTGCGGATGCCGAAGGCATACCGGGAAAGGAGCGACTCTTATGCCGTTAGAACAAAAGAACGTTAGCCGACGTGCTTTTTTAAAATCTTCCGGGCTGGCCCTGACCGGGACCCTTGCGGTGTCTGCCGTGGCAAAAGCCGGTGAAGGTGAAAAGCGCTCTCTACAGGTTTGGTCCTGCGGTGGTTTGGCTGAGGCCTTTATTCCGGCAAATAAAAGGTATGAAAAGGAAAATGGATGCGCAATCGCCTACACCGGCGCGTTTGCCGGTGCCCTTGGAAAAACCCTGTTAGGGGGCAGCGGCCGGACGGAAGTATTTGCGCCGCGCGTTCTGGGTTTGGCCAAAAAATTGAAAGCACAGGGCAAGATGCTAAGCTATAAACCGCTCTGCTTTGCCCAATATGGCCTTGTGGTCCCAAAAGGCAATCCCGCAAACATTCAAAGCATTCAGGACATGGCAAAACCGGGTGTTCGGGTCGTTTTATCCCCCGATGCATCGCCGCCGGGAGGCAAGGCGTCCATGGTCATTTTAAAAAAGGCGGGCATTATTGAACAGGTGCAAAAAAATGCCGTTGTACGGGGAGACTGCGTTCAGACCGCTCTGCCGGCCCTTTTAAACGGTCAGGGAGATGTGGCGGTGGCGGAACTGAGACTGACACGCCTGCCCGAGTTCAAAGGGAAAGTCGACTGGATCGAAATTCCGGAAAAATACATGCCGCCGCCTCCCATGCCCTTTACCATCGGCGTGATGAAATGGGCCAAAAACATTGATATGGCGGAACATTATGTTCGGTTTATCTTATCGGCAAAGGGTCAGAGCTGTTTTGAGAAAGCCGGTTTTATTCCGGCCATGTCGGAAAAAGGGAAAAGACTCAGCGTAAAATACGGAGTGATCGATGCTTGATGCAATTAAAATACAATGGAAACGGCGGTTGGTCCAGTTGATGTCATTGGCTGTCATGGGTGAATTCTCATTTTACGGTGTCTTTCGGTGTCCTTTTGCCGTTCCCTACGTTAGCTGCGGTAATTGTCCGGTCATTCAGTGCCCGGGACGAAAATTGTGGCTGACGGTCTGGCTGGTCATTCTGGTATCCGCCATTCTGTTCGGCCGCGCTTTCTGCGGCTGGGCATGCCCCGGAGGCCTCCTCTCGGAAATTCTATCACAATTTTCGCTGCTGCGAAAAAAAATCACAGGCCGAATGGAGATGATCCTCAGCACGGGAAAATACATGGTTTTGGCGGTAAGTCTTTATTTTGTTTTTTTCACCATCAATCCGCGATGGGCCATCCCCATAAGGACCGGGGATTTTTTCAACTCCGTCAAACTGACCTTTGAACATGGGAATGGGCTCTGGCTGACCCGGACCATCATAGTCCTCGGAGGGTTGGCTCTGTGCCTGCTCATTCCCCACTTCTGGTGTCGGTACCTTTGTCCCACGGGCGGATGTCTGGAAATTTTCCGGAAAATATCCATATTTAAATATTTCAAAACTTCCGACTGCAATGATTGCGATGCCTGTTTAAGATCGTGCCATATGGAGACCCGGCCGAAAGAGATCAACTGCACCAACTGCGGCGACTGCGCCGGTTCCTGCCCCGTTGATGCCATCAAATTCGGGGTTCGCGACAAATCCGAATAACGTGCGAATCGCTGACTTTTATTTCCACGCATACTCCGGCTTGCTGAAAGAGCGTGTGAGATCGGGGGCAAGTCTACGGTTGGCCTTTGACAATTTTAACAAGAGTCAATCGTAGACTTAACCCCCAATACGTAGCCTCCAATGCCTTCAAAAGCATGGCTTTTTTATGGGAGGGATGATGACCTGCGACCGAATCATGAGGTGTGGTCGTGATGAATTAAGGCTGTCGCCCCAAATCCTTTTCAATGGTAAGCTAAAATGCTATGAGCCGGTAAAGGACAATGATTTCTGGTGGTTTGAACGGTGAATGGCCGCTCTTCCTTCTCTTAAAAGGAATTTCACCGTTTCGAAATCCAGGCGCAGATACACCCCTATGGTCGTTTATTTTCCGCCACCTTCGGTCCAACCGTACCCATGGGCCAGGCAGCGCTGGTCCGGATGAGTTCGGCCCAGGGTTCCTGGGAAGCAAAATCCTTTTCGGCGCTTTCCCCAATCGGCCCCTTCCTGATGCGTTCGGCCAGATCTTCCAGCGGCTCAATGCTCCTGTTTTCAACCATTTGAAATAGGGCGCCAATGTAGATGGGAGAATCTTCCGTAAGTAAAGATTGTGATACCGGAAGGTTTCGATAAAGCCCGCTGCAATCCACGCTTGTTGGGCAGTCTATTCATGGCTTTCTCTCCTTCCTTTGAGACACACAACGTTTGTCTCCTTGCTGATGAGCTTTGATTCCTCCACCAAAAATCCGGCCTTTTCCATCAACCCGGCAATTTCCAGGGGACTGACGATCCGATTCTCCCTGGGCGGTATTCCGAATTTCTCCAGATAACGAATGCCCATAATAAGCTTTGACCGGAGAGCCATGCCATGGGATGTGGAATCCACCAGCACAATGCTTCCCCCAGGCTTGGTGACCCTGCGGCTTTCATTCAGAACATCCATCGGACGGCCGAGAATATGGATGACATTCCCTAAAAAAACGACATCGAAAACGCCGTCCGAAAACGAGGTGTGATAACAGTTTTCCATCTTCACTGTCGCATTTCGCAACGGATCCAGTCTCCGTTTCACAAGCCCAAGCATTTCAAGAGATCGGTCCGTGGCCGTCAGATGCCTGACTTTGCCTGCAATAACCAATGAAAAATGGCCGGTTCCGCAACCCAATTCCAACACCTCATCTTGGCTTTGAAAAGTGGTTTGTTGCCGTATAAGACGTGGCCCATTCCTTAATATTCGCGTTTTTCACATGATGGCGGTCAATCTCCTGCATCCTGCGGGTGGAAACGCCGCCAGTCGAATGAGCCATTTCACCCACGTCATCGCCAAGTAAAGATTCCGATCTCATGCGCCCCAGGTGCCACTCATGCGATTGTATCCTTTTAGACCGGTCAATGCATCCTGCGGGTGGACCTGTAGCCAACATCTCCGAACCGAGCACTATTGATCCTTTTGATCATTGTGGCTATGGTTTTTTTTATATTTGTCGGTCCCGTAATAGTCGGAAGGATCACGCCAGACACCCTGGTCTTTGACAACGGCATCCATTTGGACAAATTTTTTTTTCTTCGATATTGAGTCAGCGCTCGCCTCCCCGCCGGAACATGAAATGGAATATCCCGTGTCCCACCCTTTCTCCCTGAGGGCATTTCTGCCCGCAATAGAATGCCTTGTCATTGATAAACGAATTCAATCCCGTCTATTTTGAAAGCATAGCCGATTCCGGTGAAAAGGCCCCTTTGTATCCCTTTTTTTATAAGGGAAAAATGGATGCGTGCAAGAATACCAACGGCCTTGCACAAAGCCAGAAACAGTGCGCTCTTGGTTCAGAGAACGTAAAATAAAGATCCCAGCGGCAAAAAAAGCCATCTTCCGGATATACAAGAATAATCATTGGGGCCAAAATGGTTTTAGTTAAACAATGACTACGAATTCTCGCATCCTCATATGGGGTGGGAACATTCTGTCAGCGTAAATCATTCGCCCAATCCTTCCCATTCAGGATAACGAAACACCCTTTTTTAGTCTTTTCATGGGAGTGGCAGAAACATCCCAGTTATTAAACTCACCAACGATATGGACGGATTTGGCGGATTTGGCCTGTTTTTTGTTCAGCCTGAACGTTACTTTACATACAGACCTTCTCTTAAGGTACTGTCTTTTAACACTCATAATAACCTCCAAATCTAACTTGAGACCTTCATCCCGATTGGAATCCTGCCATACCATGCGGAACAGAACGGGGATGCGGCTAAGCAAACCGTAAGCGTACGATTCTGTCGTTAAAGCGTCTTTTAAACCAAGGGATTAAAGCCAACCAACCCATCCATCGCCATCGATCCTTATGATAGTCGAAATAATTCCATTCTTCGACAAAACGGATCGCGGGATTGAAAGCTTCCATCTCTCGACCGTGTTGAATCCCCCATTTGAACGTAACTCCGATTTTACGGACCGTGTCATGCTGTTTGCTTTTCTTGACCAAGGCCGGGGTCATCATTTCAAATAGCATCTCAGCCCCGGGAAACGCAGCTACAAGGCTGTTCATAAGGTCCCTCACCCGGGCTTCTTCAAAGTACATCAATATCCCTTCGGCAATAATGAGTACCGGAAGATCGGCGGAATGCACATCTTTAATCCAGGAAAGATCAAAGACCGACTTGGCGATCATCCGATATCTCGGAGATTCTTCAAAAAACACCCCTCGAACGCGAATGGGTTCGGGCAGATCCAGGTCGTACCACCGTATTCCGCCGTTATCGATTCTGAAGTACCGTGTATCCAGCCCGGCACCGAGATTGATGATCACGCAATCGGGATGCGCATCGATAAAGCCCTTTGTTGCGGAATCAAGGAGCATGGTTCGGATGGCGACGCCCACCTGAGACTTCCAGGCACGGTTGAATTTGGAAAAATCATAATCCATTTTCCCGACGATCTTGACGGCCAGATCATCTTTCACGATAGGATTGGGCCGCCCGGTTTCGGTTGCTCTGGCCCAAAGGGGGATCAGCAATGTTTCGGAAAGGCCGTTCAGAGGGTGTTTCATTTCGTTCAAACCTCCATTCTCCGGAATTAATTCTTGAGCATATTATCCGGGATTTTCAGTTCCGCGATTGGGCGTTATCTTAGCCGATATGGGCTATTTCCTCATTTAATCGCCTCAACCTGGATGACATGAGCCTCATCCGGACCGAAGTGAATACGGAGTCCGTCCATGGTCTCGATGGCAAGATGATTTCCGGGCCCGTAGGCGATCCGCTTTCCCTGCTCGATCCCCACCAAGGCCAGGACCGTACCCGGCGTGATCCCCAAGCCCGTCAGATACTTCCGGGCGCGGGCGCCCCCAAGGAGTTTGCTGACTTTGAATTCTTTCCGGACCTTTGCCGACGTGAACTGACATTCCGCCCCTTCCATCACTCCCCAGATCTTTGAAGCAATCCCTTCCTGAAGATGGACGTGCTTCTTTCGATCCATGCCGGCCACGTATTCCATGGGAGGCAATTTGCGCAATAGTTTGATCCGCCCCCCCACCCCGAATCCAAGCGTCTCAAGGGTATTGATCAAGCCGGGTCCCCCGTTCAAGGCCTCAATGGTTCCCTCTTCATTCCGGTTCATCCGCGAAAGGGACGTCCTTCCGCCATCGGCTTTTCCCACAATGATTTTGGTACACATCCCCCCACCCAGAACCGCGTCCCTTTCCGGTCCCCGAACGCGAACGGATTGACGCACGATCTCTTCTTTCGGGAATTTTATAAACGTAGATCCGGGGATCAACCCGATCCGTTTCAGGCTTTCGGCAAGTTTATTGTCTTCAACACGGGCCAGACGCAGAACGTCGCCCGGATGAGCATCTTCAAGGGTCAGCATTTTTCAATCCCCCATATTAAACCGTTTCTTTCAAACGGTGATTCATTCACGGTTCCAAATCAAGGCATTACCCATCCTCATTCCTCTTTCGGCGCAATCGACGTGGCCCCGGCCGTATACCCCAGAAGACCGATGGTGGTCCCGTTATGCATGAAGGCCGCCAAAGGCGGTGAAATCATGCCGAAAAGCGCAAGCAGCAGCACCGAGGTGTTGACGCCAACGGTCATATAAAAATTGTTTTTCACAACGGACATAACCTTCCGGCTCACTTCCCGGGCAAAAACAAGGGACATGAGATCATCATTGAGCAAAACCACCCGGGCGGATTCCTTGGCAATATCGGCGGCCCTGGGCATGGATATGCCCACGTCCGCCTTGACCAGGGCCGGAGCGTCGTTAACGCCATCCCCCACAAAGGCCACTTTGCACCCTTCATCCTGAAGCCGTTCAAGAATCACGGCCTTGTCTTCCGGCAGCAGTTTCCAGTGAATCTCATCGATGCCCAGTTCAAGGGCAATGGCCCGTGCCGTCTCCTCCTGATCCCCGGTGAGGACGATCACCCGTTTTATGCCTGTTTCCTTGAGCCGGGCCAGGACCTTCTTCGCTTCGGGACGGATGATATCCCGCAACGCAATCAACCCCATGAGCATCCCTTCCCTGGCCACATAAAGCGTGCTCTTTCCTTCGGACTGCAGTATTTTTTCCCTATCCAACCCAAGGGTGCAATCCACACCTTCATCTTCCGCCAAAAAATGGAAATTTCCCACCAATACATGACCTGAATCCACAAAAGCTGAAACCCCGTGGGCGACAATAAAGTCGCATTCGCCGGCTTCATTCACGCAAATGCCCTTTGCGACCGCCGCTTCGCTGATGGCGGCGGCCACGGGATGGTGATAATGGCTTTCCGCCGCGGCGGCCAGTGCGAGCACTTCATCCGGCGTGCAGCCGTTGAAGCAAACGACATCCGTGACTTCCGGAGACCCTTTTGTCAGGGTGCCGGTTTTGTCGAAGATGAAGGTGTCCACCCTGGAAACCGCCTCCAGAGCGGCCGCGCCCTTGATGATGATACCCCCTTCGGCCGCCGATTTCATACCCGTTTTCACGGCCACGGGACTGACCAGTTTCAGGGCGCAGGAATAATCTACGGTCAATGCGGCGGAAGCCCGACGCAAATCCCGCGTCACACCATAAATCCCCAACCCCAGCCCCAGCGTCAAAGGCACCAGGCGATCCGCCAGGTTTGCCGATTCCGTTTGAACAACGGACCTGTCCATCAATGATTTCTCGATATACTGGCTGATTTTCGCTGTAGTGGCCTCGGCGCCCACACGCACGGCCCGAATTTTCAATTTTCCCTGCTCGATGATCGTACCCGCGAAGACCTCGCTCCCCGGCGTTGCATCCACGGCCAGGGGTTCGCCGGTAATGGACGCCTGGTTCACGGCCGCCGCCCCTTCCGCCACCACGCCATCCACGGGAATCAGCTCACCGGGGCCGCAGATTACCATATCACCCAGACGTACGTCCCGGATGAGGATGCGCGTCTCAACGCCGTCCACTTCAATCCAGGCCCAATCCGATTCCTGTTTGTACAGGCTCAAGAGCAGCCTGTCCGACCGATACTCGGTGATACCCTCCAGATACTGCCCGAAAGACAACATGAGGGTGATGATATTGGCCGAAAGATAATCCCTTCGAAGCAGCGTAAACAACACCGCACCCGCATCGAGGGTTTCCACGGAAATGCCCCTTTCAAGAAAGCTTCCCGCCCCTTTTGTCAAAACCGGGGCCACGGTGAACCAGGTCAGAACTGCTTTCAGGGGAAAGGGCAGGAAGAGGACTAAAACCATATGGACCCCTACCCGCAACGTGCCGGTAAGATCAGGAGGCGGGGAAAGATCAAATTTTGTGGTAATGATCTCCCTGGGCGGGTTTTCCAGGATCGAAAGAATTTTATTTCGCGTTTCCGCCTTGCCGTCGAAACGGATCATCACACAGGCGGCCGGTTTATTCAATCGGACGAATTTGACCCCCTTGAGCGCCTCGATATAGGCTTCCAGATATCGTGCATTTAAAAAAGGATCGCCCAAAAAGGCACTCCGGATTCGAATCCTCCCGAAGATATCATGGACAATCCTGAGTCTGTTTTTTTTTGCGGGTTCCCGCTTTTCCATTTTTGTTTCTCCAAGTCTCGGCAATCGAAATTTTCGGTCAATCATTCATCGTTTTTCAATAAAGCCATCTTCCCACCTGATAAATGACGAAAGCCAATGTGAAGGCAAACGCCATGGACCCAAAGACGGCGAAAAGCGTCCACCGCCAACTGGATTCCCTCACCATTACCGCCACGGTTACCATGCATGGGGCATAGAGCAACAAAAACACCATCATGGCGATGACCCCGGGCATGGTCCATTCGGGATCGGCCGCAATCTTCTCACTCAGGCTTTGGGCATTGTCCGTTTCAACCTCTCCCATGGAATAGGCCGTGGAGAGGGTGGAAACAAACACCTCCTTGGCCGCAAAGGCGCCGATCAGCGCGATATTGGCCTGCCAGGGAAAACCGGCGTATCGGGTAATGGCTTCCAAAGCGTTTCCGAGTCTGCCGGCGACCGAATACCGCAACGCCGCCTCACCCTGGTCGTCGGCGATCCCGGAAAGCCGTTTTTGAAGCATCGCTTCCCTTTCCACGGCCGAAACCTCTTGCGCCCGTGCCGACACTTCGATTTTGGCCGTTTCCCGTGCGGCCTCGAATCCCTCGATGCGATCAGCGGGAAGTTGCGGGAACGTCATGAGGACCCACATGAGGATTGAGATGCCAAGAATGACCGTTCCCGCTTTTTTGATGTATTGCCACACGCGGTCCCATGTATGGATGGCGACGCTCTGCACGGTGGGCAAACGGTAGGGAGGCAGTTCCATGACAAAGGGCGTGGCAGGCCCTCGAATGACGGTGGTTCGAAGGATCTTTGACACCATCAGTACAAAAAACCAGGAGGCCATGACCACCGAAAACATGGCCACGGTGGGGTGGGTCGGGAAAAAAGCCGCAATCAGCACCACATAGGCCGTTGTTTTGGCGCCGCAGACCATGAAAGGCGCCGTAAAGATGGTGGCCAACCGTTCCCGCGGGCTCCTGAGGGTACGGGCGGCCATCACGCCCGGAACCGCACATCCGCCCGGAAGCCCCCCCGATATAATCAGGGGCATGACGGATGCGCCGTGCAAACCGAAGGTTTGGAGAACCCTGTCCAGCATATAAGCCACCCGCGCCATGTAACCCAGGTCTTCCAAAAAGACCAGCAGGGAAAACATGATCAGAATAAGCGGTGTGAAACTGAGGACGGCGCCAACCCCGTCAATAATGCCGGAAACAACCAGTGATTGCACCAGTCCTTCCGGTATAAACCGCGTCCCCAATTGGGCCAGATAGGCGAACCCGTCCTCCACCCAACCCTGGGGATAGGCCCCAATATTAAACGTAATATAGAAAAGCGCGAACAGAACACCAAGCATGATAAGCGGCCCCAGAAAAGCATGAGTCAACACCCGATCCACCCTGTCCGACGCATCGACGCGAAGGTCGTCGTCCCTTGACACCACCCCCTGATTCAAAATTGAATTGATAAACCCATAACGATAATCCGCAATGACCGCTTCCGGATAACTACCCTTGGTTTTCTCCAGACGTTCGGACAATTCATCCACATACTTTTCAAGTTCCGTCCCAAGTGGACCCGCCTTCTTTCCCGCGGCAATAATCTCACCATCTTTTTCCAAATATTTGACGGCCAGCCATCGGGCATCATACCGATCCGTCATGAATTGGGATTCTTCGATCCTGCGGCTCATTTCATCCACGGCCGGGTCAAGGTCGGGTCCATAAGAAATTCGAAGGGGCTTCCATTTCCCCTTTGTTTTTTCAACAAGGGCCTTTATGCTTTTCATCAACTGCTCTTTACCCTTTCCATACCGGGCAACGCATTCCACAACGGGAACCTGGAGAAGTTTTGAGAGTCTTTGGGAATCGATTTGCATGCCCTTCTTCCTGACCTCGTCCATCATGTTCAAACCGAGGACGATCGGCACACCGATTTCAATCAGCTGAATGGCAAGATAAAGGCTCCGTTCCAGGGCCGTGGCATCCAGCATATTAATGGCCGCGTCGGGACGTTCGTCTACAATAACGTTCCTGGCAACCACCTCTTCCATGGAATAGGCGGAAAGTGAATAGGTCCCCGGCAGATCCACCAACCTGAAGGTGCAATCACCCATCCGGCAGGAGCCCTCCATCCGATCGACCGTGATTCCCGGATAATTGCCCACGCGGGCCGTAGACCCGGTAATGGCGTTGAACATGGTGCTCTTTCCACAATTGGGCTGGCCCGATACGGCCACCCTGATAATTTCGGTCATCGAGGTCAATCCTCCGTTTCACAATCAATGTAATCGGCCTCATTGTTGCGCAGGCTCAGGGTAAATCCCTTCATACGCAGGGCAATGGGATCTTTCAAAGGGGCACGGCCCACCACGGCAAACTCGGTCCCGGGAATCAGACCCATATCCCGGATGCGCCGTCCGATCTCACCGTGGGCCCTGACCGAACAGATGCGGCCGCGTTGATTTTTCTGCATTCTTCTCATTGACATGGGCATGACATTCCTCCTTAGGGTTGATCAAACATCGTATCCGCAAAAATCCCGCAAAACGCTTTCACGGCTTACAACGAAAAAATTTGCTGAAACGGATGCAATCTGACGAACGCGAACATGTTTTGGACATCTAACTCTTTCCTGTTGTTTTGTCAACTAAATTATGTTAGAAATACTTAATGATATCGTTCCCTCGGGCGAATTTCATTGACAAACATGGAAAAATACACCCATAACAAACCGGAAAGGCAACACTTCATCAAGGGGAAATCGGCATATGTTCAAAACATGCGTGATCATTGGCGCACATCGTGAAGAGCTGGCCTTTGGGGAAAAAACAACGAAAGGCATCAACAAAAGGGGAATCGAAATCATCCGCATACCTGAAGGCATCCCGAACAAACGGTCCAACGGCGAGCTGAAGTCCTCCAAAAGAGCCAACCTTGCCAATCTGTATTCACAAATTCACAAAAAAGTCTGCGGCAATTTTGACCTGGTGATCGATCTGCATTCCGGCTTAAGTGAAGAAAAATGGGGTGCCGACGTATTCTCCACTGAAAAAGAATTTCTAGATTTCATGGGCGCCGGATCCAAAAAGCTGTTCCAAAAAAAATATCGTTTGCCGAATACAATCCGCCTGTTCAGGATTATCGGAAAACCCGAAAGTAGATCAAACGTCTTCGACGACCGTTACCCGGTTTGCCTGGCTTTTGTCCCTGAAAACATCATAAACGGGAAGCATTACCGTTATGTCGGGCTTGAAGTTTACCTGACGTCGGAAAAAGGATCTTTGTCGAATTATCGCCTTTCACGACGCCTCCTACGGGCGGTCCATGAATGCGCCATGGGCTATGCCTCACGGAAGCCGTTATCACGAACCAGCCGGGCGGAATTGAGCACGACCAGTACGGAACTGACGTGATGGAACAGGGCCGCCAGCCACGGGCTCAGAAACCCTGCCGTGGCCAAACCGATACCCACCGTATTAAAACCGATGGCCCATGCATAATTCTCCCTGATTATGCGGATAAGCTTTTTTCCCTTATGAATGATGGTCAGCACACTTGAGGCATCGTCTTGCAGCACGATAATGTCGGACGACTTAATAGCCAGATCCGCCTTGGCGCCGCCCATGGAAATGCCCACATCCGCCGCAACCAGAGACGTGGCGTCATTAACCCCGTCTCCAACCATCATTGTCCCCCCCCGTGCGCTCAGGCCTTTCACGAAAGCGGCCTTTCCCTCCGGTTTCAGTCCCCAGTGACAGCCATCCGCCCCGATGAGTCCGGCCACGCGACGCGCTTCAGCCTCTTCGTTATCACCCGTTGCCAACTCGACTCTTTTTACGCCCAGGCCGTGAAGCCTTTGCCCGAGACCCCGGGCATTCTCCCGAAGCACGTCCCGAATAACGATGGCGCCCGCCACTTTCCCATCAAGGACGATCCATGTGGCGCGCCCTTTTTTGAACTTGACGGTCGACGGCACGGTCACGCCGAGACTTTTCAATAATTCCGCCGGACCTAAAATAACCTTGCGGCCCCCCACAAAGGATCTGACGCCCTGTCGCAGATATTGCGATTCTTCCACGGCCAGGGGCTTTACCCCTTTTCCGGCGGCATAGGTTACAATGGCGTTTGCAATGGGATGATTGAATCCCGATTCAACCGAGGCGGCAATTTGGAGCAATTCCTCTCGCGACAATGTCAAGGCCCATATTTCCACCACTTTGGGTTGCCCCAGGGTCATCGTTCCCGTTTTGTCCAGCACCACGTTTACAACCCGGCCCGCCATCTCCAGCGGCGTACCGCCGCGGACCAGAATGCCTCGGCCGCCGAGCCCCCCGATGGCCGCTGCGAAGGCGGTGGGAACGGACAACGCCCAAGCACAGGGACAGGCCACCGCGGTCACGGCAGCCATGCGCATAAGGCCCGCGGCAACATCACCGGTCACACCACCGGTGAAGAGGAATACGCCGATTGCGTACAAAACCACGCCCGAAATAAAATACTGAACAATCCTATCCGCCGTACTCTGAATCTCGGGTTTTTCTTTCATGGATTCCGCTATTTCCTTGGCCATGATATAAAGGAATCCCTTGTCCCCCGCTTTGGAAGCCCGTATTTTCAACTGGGAGGTAAGACTGACGGCGCCCGACACAACCGGGGCGCCGGCCTTCTTGAATACGGGAAAGGGTTCACCTGTAATGATGGATTCGTCAATGGAAGAAGCGCCCTCCACAATCTCCCCGTCCACCGGTATCATTTCGCCTTGCGGAACAATGACCAGATCGCCCCGGAGAACCTGTTCAACGGGCAGTTCCATGATCTTCTCTTCTCTCACGACCCGAACCACCTTATCCCTCTCTTTTGTAAGGATTTCGATCCGCCGACGCGTCCTTTCAATGATGGCAAAGGAAACAGCAAGCCCCATACTGATAAACCAGGCCACCAGCGCACCGCTTAAGGGTTGTCCGGCCAAAAACGAGACCACCATCACCGTTGCCACCAGCAAGTCCGCCGTAACCCTTCGGGCCTTTAGCAACGCAAAGAGCAATGCCTTGGCGTACATGGCCAAACAAATAAAATAAAAAACCAGGGCGAACCCCATGATCGGTTCAACGCCCGTCCATCGATGTGCGGCCAAGCATATAACGGCGGCCAACGCAACAAGGGTTCTGATGATAAACGCTTTCGCGGACATGTAGTCTCTCTCTTCTTGAACCGGCGGAACGGCAACCATTCCGCCGGTTGCCGCGTCACGGCCGTTTCCCATGATGCCGCTGATACAGGTTGTAGTGCCACACGGAAAAGCCGACCAGCGCCACGCCGGCCCAGGTATGCAACGCCCTATTTTGTCGGCCCCTTCCAAGCGCCGTCCAGGCCAGAACGCTCAGAGAAACCACCATCCCCGACTTGGCCAGGTCTTTTACGGTACTTTTTTCCATAACGGCCCGCCTACTCACCCTCCGGGGTATGCTGCATTTCGGCCCTGACGTCCTCAAATTTTTCTTTTATTTCCTGAACGCCCCCCTGAATCGCGCCAATGACTTTGGCGGCCCCCTTGATCACGCTTTTTTGCACGGTATCATTGGTTGCCAGCAATGCCACGGCCGCCCCCAGCAGCGCCCCTTTCCAGAACTGCTGATCCCGGAAATTCATTCCCAGGAACCCCACGCCCGCGGGCGCGGCCTGAACCTGGAAACTCTGTTGTGGAACCATTCCGTACTGATTGGCTTCATAGAGCGGTTCGTGGCTCCGGGGATATGAAAAAGCCCCTTCGTTACCGGGGGCCACCATGCCTTGTTGCGGCTGGAAATTGGGCGGTTGCTGCGTATTCATGGGGTAAGACGGATGATGTTCACTCATGATATGACTCCTTCTCATTTAAAAAAATTTACAAAAAGATGATGGTTAACCTGTTGCGATTCAGCGTTTTCAAAACGCGACGGGATTATTTCTTCAATACGGTTACGGACTTTTCGGATGCCGATTTACCCACCGAATTCAGCACATAACCGACGCCTGTCGCCGTTGCAATCAGAAGCGCAAAAGACGCGAAACTGCCGAAACGCACCGATGATGCCACGGCAGTCCCGGCAGCGGTCGCAACACCGATCCCCGCGCCTTTGGCCAAACTGTCCACAAAAGCCTGTTTCGGACTCATCGAATCATCCTGAACCTTGTGCAGGTTCAGTGCAAGAGACGCCGTTCCCCCTACGATAGCGCCGAAAAGACCGGCATTCATGATGGTATTGGGATAAATGCGGGTTGACGGGGTTACAATCTGATACTGTTGTGGACTCGGATGTTTTGTCATAATGGACTCCTTAATCGTTTATTTCATTTAAGCCGAAGGCCCCATGGCCAAAATCTTCATGGGATTTCTTTTTCGCCGCAAGTCGCGTGCCCGCGGCTATTGGCGCTTCTTTGTTTTGGTTTCGGTTTCCGATTTTTCCGTGGGCGAGTCCCGCGTTTCAGGCGGCTGCACGGTTTTTGCCGATGCCCCGCCGAAAACTTTGCCCACACTCTGCTTGACCATGTCGCTATTGAGCACCAAAGCCACGAGTGCACCCGCCAGCGCCCCTTTCCAGAACTGATCGTTCCGGAAATTGAGGCTGAAAATGTCTTTGACCATATCGCCGGTGGTGGCCTCGCCTTGAACAAAACGGCTCACCATATCGGCCATCTGTCCGAAACGATTCTCATCATGTTCCACGTGTTTGGCATCGGCGCCCATATGGCCGAAACCCCGTCCGGATTCCGCGGGGTTCATCGGGGGATGTATATCGGGACCTTGGAAAGGCATCATTCCCGGATGACCCACCTGCGCATATGGGGGAAAATACGAACCCTGCTGCACCTGATGGGGCGGGAATGGAGGCGCAAAATGAACCGACGGAGCCTGTTGCGGCTGATATTGCGGCGGCATCTGCGGAGGTTGTTGATACGGCTGATTTTGAGGTTGGTATTGGGGTTGTGCCTGATACTGAGGCTGAACTTGCGGTGGCTGCTGATACTGAACCTGGGCTTCCGGTTGTCCCATGGTTGCCTCTGAAAATCCGGCGGGTCCACCATCCATACCGCTTTGCCCGCCCACCGTCGCCGCTCCTGTTTCATGCTCGCAATCGCAAGATTCAGCCGCGGCTTCCAAACCACCGGCCTGCCCTGCTTCAACATTTCCGGAAAAACCCGTCCCGGGCATCTGTTCCTGATTTGAGCCTGCGCCCCCTGTTCCCGGCTGAATTCTTTGTTCCTGTTCCATAAAATTTCTCCTTACGCTAAAAAATACAATAAAATATCAACACGGCAAACTTATCGCCCAATGCGGTATAAGCGCCGCCGGCCCCTGTTCCCACTACCCTTTTTTCCCGCCGAACAGGGCCCGAAAACGACTGACGATTTTCGGCGCCAGATCCGGTCGTTTCCCGACTTCTCCCAACCCGACCCACAGGTCATGGGGAATTAGTTTTTCGTCATAGTCAATGATGACGGACCGCCCAATACTATTGACCCGCGTACTTTTAATGCCCGGGATTCGAATCCCGTCCATCGCAATACCGCGACCGTTGACGGCTCTCGCACCTTCAAGCGAAATTTTCAGCCGTATTCGGCCCGGAATGTGATGGACGATGGTCGCATAAGGCGCGATTCTCAAAAGTCCGTCAATCATCCGTTCATCTTCAATGTCATCAATGGATTTCATCTATCCGCACTCCGTTTCTTTGATTTTTCCAATCCGGGCGCCTCCCAATTCAGAAGACGGCTTGAATTTATGAGAATGCCGAGGGTATGAACGATATGCAGCATACCCGCCATCACCGGGCTGAGCAGACCGCCGGCCCCCAGAATAACGCCCAGGACGTTGGTGCCGGTGGCCAGATAATAATTCTGCTCAATGGTCAGAAGGGTCCGATGGCTGAGCTGCCGCATGGCGACCAGCCGTTCAAGTTCGCTGTCCACAAGCGCAATATCCGCGGCTTCAATGGCCACCTCGGCGCCGCCGGCCCCCATGGCCACACCCACGGTGGCCTTGGAAAGGGCCAGGGCATCGTTGACCCCATCGCCGACCATCACGACCCGTTTGCCCTCCTTTTCAAATTTTTCCACGTAGTCGGCCTTGCCCTCGGGAAGCAGATCGCCCTGATACCCGTCAAACCCGAGGGAATCGGCAAGGGATTCGGCCACGGACCCGGTATCCCCGGTCCCCAGAAAAAGATAGGACGCCCCGTCCTGTCGAAGCCAATCCAGAACGGCCTTTGCATTGGCTCGAACCGCGTTGGCCACCACAATGACGCCCTGGAGCTTGCCGTTTTTGGCCACATAGAGAACCGTATGCCCTTGCAAAACACGGGCTTCCGCTTCTTTTTGGAAGTACTTCACACCGATATTGCGGTCTTGCATGAAATGATCATTCCCCACCAGGATTTCGTTTCCGCCGGTTTTGGCCATGACCCCTCTGCCCAGGATAAACTCGCACACCGCATGGGATTCAAGCGCGATCCCCCGGGCGACCGCAGCATCCACCACGGCCCTGGCCATGGGGTGTTCATTATGGATTTCGGCGATGGCCGCCGTTTTCAATACCTGGACCTCGGTCTGTTGGGGGGTGCGCGGGATAACCTCAAGCACCTCGGGAATTTCAGAGGTAATGGTGCCGGTTTTGTCAAAAAAGAAACTATCCGCCTTTCCCACCATCTCCAGGTGAAGACCGCCCTTGATGAGGAGATGGTTGCGGGCCGCATTGGCCAATGCCGCGGTCACGGCGGTTGATGCGGCAAGCACGGTGGCGCAGGGACAGGCCATGACCAGCATGACCGTAAATGCGCGAACCGGATCCGCTGTAAGCAGGAGCGTGGCAACGGTGGCAAAGGCGCCCAGGCGAAAGAGACGGGCCGCCAGGATATCCGCCTGCTTTTCAGCGGGCGCCCGGTTTTCAATGGCGTCTTCCACCAAATGAAGAATCCGGCACAGATAGGTGTCGTCTCCAACCCTATCGGCCCTGATATAAATAACGCCTTTCTGAACAATGGTTCCCGCGAAAACCGGATCATCGGCACGCCGCATTTCCGGTTCGGCCCTGCCGGTGATATGGGCCTCATCCACCAAGGCTTCTCCCTCCAGCACAACGCCGTCCACGGGGATTTTCTCTCCGGTGTGAAGAACCAGGGTATCTCCTTCGCGAAGCTGATCCACGGGGGTTTGTACTTCCACGCCGTCAATCAGGATATAGGCGTCCTTTGTCGCCACCTGAAGGATTTCGCTGATGGCTCTTCTGGATTGTTCGGCCACATAATCTTCCAGAAGCATGCCCACACGCAGGATCCAGATTACCTCCAGGGCCGTCATGGCCTCCCCCACGAAGATGGACAGAACACAGGTAGCGGCCAGAAAAGGGAAGAGGCTCATGGTTTTACCCTGCCTGAGATCATTTACGGCATGGCGGAAAAGAGGAATGGCCCCCACCAACGCTACCCCGGCAACCACTGAAAACACCCCCTGGGCCAAGGGCGCCTTGAAAATAAGCTTCCGTATAAGGACAAAACCCACAAAAAGAGTAATTGCCACTACCTCCACCACCCGCCCCAGCATGGATTTTCTTCTCTGTACGGGGCCGATAATAGGCCGGCACGTCCTGCAGTCCAGACCACAGGCGGCGTGTCCGGACAAAACGCCGGAAAGAGAAGGGGACGGAAGATTTTTCAGGACGCTTCTTACCAGACCCAGAACCGTATCGGTTCCGACCTTATCAGGATCGAAAAGCAGAATAAGGCTTCCGCTCTTGGGTCTGGCTTCCGCGCGATTTACGAGTTCATGGCGTAAAAGTTGATCCTCCAGGATATTGGCCCTCGCGTTGGAAAACCGGATGGCCGGGATTTTCAATCGCAAACGCCCGGGGATACGATTTTTGATGGTAAACTTCTTTGCAGTCACATTTATAGCCATAATACCGGTTCCTTAAAAATTCATTTCATTGGCTTCAACCTTTATCAATTCGAATAGGTTATTGCCCAGATTCTTCAGTTCGACTTCATATTCCGTCCCGCCGGATGCGAAGCATGCCGGGATACGAAGGACTTCGTCTTCCCCGTAGATGGGACTCATCTGCACATGGAACTTGTCGATCATCGGCAGGAACTCCATATTAGCAACAGCCTGGGGCCGAAGAGCATTTTGGAAAAATATAATTTCTTCTTCGGTCGCGCTTTTTGTTTTAACCGACGTTCGGTAGGAGAAAAAAGCTTTTGGATAAAGACCCTCCCTTGCCGTAACTTTCCAGGCCCTGCCCGTTGATTTTTGAACAAAAAAGAACACGGCATCCTGAAGGGTCAGAAGGGTGGGTTCCGTAGCGTTTGCCATAAACAAAATGTCCGAATGAGGCCAGCCCATCACCTCCACAAAAAGCTCTTCGGGTCCATCGGTTGTCCAGCCCGTAACGATTTTGATGTCATCCCTTGGGATCACGCCGTCAGCAAACCGGGATGCCAGCATCTGAAGCGCCCTGAAGCAGAGGCATCGGCAAATGCAGACCTTTGTTTTTCCATTTTCCACTTCCGTTTTAACTTCATCAAAATCATAGACCACGACGGTATCCCCGGACTTGACAATCACCTGGTTATGAACAAGGGTATCCGCGTACACAGTGGCAACCATACAAAGAACAATGGCTGACATGGCCAGAACGACCCATTTTATTTTCATCCTTTTTCCCATTATCGATCTCCTTCAGTATCAATTAGGTTGTCCTATAAAAAATTACGCCGACGCATCTTGAGCAACGGGAAGATACACCGAAAATCTGACGCCCATTCCCGCTTTACTTTCAACATCGATCCACCCGTTGTGCCGCTGGACAATGGTATAGACGATGGCCAGACCAAAACCCGTGTTGCCTTTTCCTTTCTTGGTTGAAACAAAGGGGTCGTAGATTCCGGGCAGGACGTCGCGTGGTATCCCCGGGCCGGAATCGGAAACCGTGAGCGACACGAAATTCCCCGGTCTGGCGTTTCCGTGTTTCAAACAGTCATGGGCCTTCAGAATTACTTCCTCGGTCGCAATGGCGATCACCCCTTCGTCCTCATCAATGGCCTCCTTCCCGTTATTCACCAGGTTTGCGATCACCTGCCAAATCTGGATCGGATCGCCATCAATCAAAGACACATTTTCTGAAAATATCGTCTCAATACGAATATTTTCCGGCATTGTTTCCCGTAAAAGGGGTATCCCTTTTTTCAGTTCCACATTCAGATCCACCTTCTCCGTCGGGTTATTGCCGGTCACGGTCAAGTTCATCATGTTCGCCACCAGGTCCGATGCTTTTTGGCATACCTGGATGATCTGTTCGCATCGCCGGATATTTCTTTCGTTTTCCGAGGAATTCTTGATCAGACCGGCATTTACGGCAATAACGTGTATGAAATTCTTGAAATCATGGGCAACGCCGCCGGCCATCAAGCCGATGGATTCCATCTTTCGGTCATGGGTGTATTCCGCGAGGATATGTCCCACCGAATCCATGTGAATCTTGACTTCCGCCAAAGACCCGTTAATGGTACTGGACAGCGTTTCCAGATTGTCCTTCACTTTGCTGATCTGATGCTCAATATGCTCCATTCATAATGCCCTTCATCCATGGGAAGAATCTCACGCCATCGGCATGGAACCGCCAACCTCTCACTTGAACCCCGGGGTTGTGAGAGGAAGGGGCGCGCCGCCATTCCGGCGAATTGCCCCGATCCCCTCAGGCCGAGGAGAGAGAGTTATCGGCCTAACTTAAAAATCCATTTAAAATTCCGCCGTTGCCCGCAGACCGAAAATCCAGCCACTCGGGCTGTCGCCCACATTCATGGAGTCCTTCATGTATTGCACGTCGCCCGTGATGGCAAAAATATCGTTCAGGGCAAAACGACCGTAAACCTCTAATACGTCCGTGTGATCCACGTCCAGGTTACCGCCCCTCAAATGCCCGTAACCGATGCCGATATTGTCCTGTTCCCGGCCCCACAGGTTGCCGCTGATGTTCAGGCCGCCGGTATAGACGTCTTTGTAATCGATGGCCGCTTCATCGTCCTGAAAGCCGAACCGGAGCCAGGCCCCCAGGATTTCCCCCAACTGCTGGTCAAAGGAAAAAAGAACCGCGCTCATGCGTTCCTTTTTATCGCCTTTCACGTTGCTGAAATCGCTGCCGGTGGTATCCACGATCACGCGATAGTTTCCTTCGCCCAAACCGAAGTCCACCTTGTACCCGAACTGCATTCCATAAAAATTATACGGTTCTTCAAATTCACCCTCTTCACCGTTAGTTCCCATGGCCATGGCCACGCCTTTGATGGAAAATGCACCCAGTTCCCACTCCACGGCGCCGCCGATGTCGTAGGACGGCAGAAAGGCGTTGGGTCCGTTCACCAGGGCCTCGTTCATGAACTGGCTGAATTCGTCGTTGGCAAAGGCGTTTTCATCCATGTAATCGCACGCGTCTATGATACCTCCGGTCAGTCCCAGCGAGTGGTCCTTGCTGAAGCTAAAGGTGTGCTTGTACCAGACGGTCATCAGATAATCGCGGTTCCTGCCGTTGATGTCCTTGTAGTCATCCTGCACGTCCGCACCCCAGGGGGCCAGGATGAAAGGGGATCTCCCTTCTTCCATCAGCCCGTTTCCCGCACCGAAACCGAATTTGGCAAACAATTCGTCGCTGTCGGTTGGCGTGAAACTGATCTCCGGTTGAAAGACCATGGCGCCCCGTCCCTCGGATTCAAACCCTTCGGCATCGCTTAAGTTTTGATACTGCCATTCACCGGCGATGATGCCGCCAATGCTCAATTTGTCGTTAATCTCATAACCGAAACCGGAGTTTGCCAGCAGAAAAATCCCACAAATCGCCGGCAGACAAATCAAACCCAACTTCTTCATTATTCTCATCATCAATTTCTTTCCTCCTTCAAAACGTTTCGGTGGATATCTTAATCCACATCATTCAGAAATACGGGCAGTTACGGCGCTATTTCCGCCTGCCCCGAACCTTTTTTCACCTCCTCCCGGATTCAAATAAAAAGGCGCATACAGGTGCCTCTCCATAAACCCATGGCCCTGTCGCGCCTTCACTTGCCCCGCCTTTTATCGGGACCCGTAAGACATTCACATACCGTTACCGGTCAATCGTTAACGGCTATTCAGTTTTTTCCGCCCTCAATGGGCGCTAAGGAACATTCGCTGCATCGACTTTCACCACTTCGGCGGACGCCGCGGCATCCACCACAGGTTGAAGCCCTACCATTTTGCCTGAACATTGAAAGGACATACCTAAAGATATAGCGCGCCGCCAGCAGGAAAATGATGCCTATTATGACGTAATCCATAACCTTGTTTTCATCATCCGGATAAGGGTTGCTTTTATTCAATGGGGGTTGCCGGCAACCGGCAACCGATAACCGCCGCTACTTCATATCCACGGCCTTGATCCAGATCACAGCGTCCCTAGAGCATTTCTTCCCTTTGTACTTGTAGGAGGGATCCAGATCCAGGGCCGCAAAGCCCCACCAGCCCGCCTTGGGAATGCCGAAAGTGAAGACCCCGTTACTGTCGGCGAAAATGGTCTGGAGCACAAAGGCATCCTGAGGCGCTGTTGCATTGGCCTCCTTTGCAAAGGAATTTTTGTCCAACAGGGGCTTGTGGTTCATGTATTCGATCTCGATCTCCGCGCCCGGGACAACCTTGCCATTACACAACACACGGCCCTGAAACACATTACCGGTCCATCGGTCGTAAGGTTTCGAAAGGGGAACGATCTCCGTGGGAAGTCCTACCGGATCCATCCAGGCCCCGGGTTCGCCGCCCACATTGACAATCACCTTGGTGTTCTGTTTGATATAGAATGCTTCATTTGCTTCCCAATAAGGTTCCGGGATCAAACAAAAGACATGATCCCCGCCCCTGGCAGTATATTCCGTGGCCCAGGCCTTGCCCGAGTTGGTCAGACTTTGCCAGGTGATCGGTTTCAGGGTGTTGAGAAGATCGGTTTTTTTGGGTTCGTTTTCCCCTCTGGATCGAACCGCGAAGAACTGCTCCGGTTTGCCCATGTCCATGGTATGACCCGCCTCAAAGGGATGGGTGAACACCAAAACCACGGGGATCTTGCCCCCCTTGTTCATGGCCGCTTCCGGGGTGTAAATCATCTGGAAGTGGGCAAAGCATGGAACGCTCATGGCCATCACGGCCAACCCAAACAACATCGCTGTCAATTTCTTCATGAAAAAAACTCCTTTCTTGATTCATGCCTCAAAGTATGAGAGCATCGGATCAGTCCTTAATTTAGGTTAGGGACGTCATCGGGGGTGGGCTTGCGTTTCGAGGTCAGGCCCACCTCCACTTTTTTAAGATCACTCGGTTATTTTTTCCCCCTCCACCTCCACCAAATGTCCGGGGCCCGCGTCAAACTGGACCTTGAAGGAACCGGAAGGCCTTTTAAATGTAAACTCGCTGTCCTCATCCATTTTGCCCTCGATCAAGACTTTTCCGGGCTTGTCCACCACCCGCAACGCAACGCCGGCGGCCGAAGAGCCGTCTGAAAAACCGCCCTCGCAGGTAATGGTGCCATCCCCGTTGTCATAGCAGGAACAGAGGGGCGTATGGGCAAAACCGAGACCCGCCGTGAGAACGCAAACAGCGGATAGAAACATTATTAAAAACACCCTTTTCATTTCTTTCACCTCCTTTCTTTTTAGTTTAAAGCAGGGCTTTTTCTGACAAACCCCATAATGACGGTAGCACCCAGGGCAAGCCCGAAAAATGCAACCATGGCTTCCGGTCCAGTCAATCCCAGGGCGCTTCCCCCCGAGAACACGATCGTCGCCACGAAGATGCCCAGACACATGGGATAAACAACGGAAAAGAGCATCCATTTGATAGAGCCCGACTGAATTTTCACCATAATGGCCGTGGCGATACAGGGAGGATACAACACCATGAAAAGCATCAGGGCCA
The DNA here is from genome assembly GCA_963664475.2 of Desulfatiglandales bacterium. GTDB lineage: Bacteria > Desulfobacterota > DSM-4660 > Desulfatiglandales > Desulfatiglandaceae > NaphS2. The sequence goes on along the minus strand of CAXXXE010000007.1, from coordinate 182,254 downwards.
GGGCATGCAGGGACGTGAATCCGGTTGCCCCCGCATCCATTCGTTCCTCCAGGGTCTCGGCCCCTGTTTCGCCCTGGTCATAGAGGGCGCCCAGGGTGGCCACGCTGCTCTCCTTGGCCGCGAAGGCACTTAATAAAGCCACATTGACCTTCCAGTCAAAACCCGCATATTGGGTGACGGGAACCAGGAATCGACCCATTCGGCCCAGAAAACTGTTGTCGATCTTTTCCTTTTTGATTTCCCGAAGCAGTTTCTTCCTGGCCTTGGAGAGCTTCTTAAGCGCACGGTTCACCTTTTTGGCTTCCTTATCCTTGCCGGGGTTTATGATTTTAAAAAAATCCGGATTCTTTTCTTCAAATTCCTTGTTCAAGGCCAGGGACGCTTCTTTCCCCTTTACACCCATTTTTTCGTTCTTGTATTCGTCCTGATAAAGGACCAGGCTCATGAGGTTTTCCCCTTGCAGTTGCTCGGCATAGGGGCTCCCCTCAATTTTGTGGTAAAAGTCCGAAACCACCCTCTCTTTCTGCCCGGCGTAGTAGGCCTCCCGTTCTTCACTGAGCCCCGGAAACTGGAGCAGCACGAAAATCACCACGGCCACGGCGGCCACGATGGTGACGATTTTTCGGACAAAGAGCCAGACCCGCTCCACGGCCCGGCCCAACACCCCCCGAACAGTGGGCAGATGATAAGGGGGCATCTCCATAATAAAGGGCGCCGTAGACTTTTTTTTGAGCACCGTCAGGGTCAGGAGCTTGGCGATGGGCAGAACCATCAATAAACTGATGGTGGAGATAAAAAACATGGCCATACCCTTGTGCCCGACAAAATAGATGTTGATCAAAAGGACATAGAGCGGCACCTTGGCCAGACAGTTTAACAATGGAATGATCAGAATCGTGGCCAACCGGGATCTTTCGTCCGGGATTCCCTTGGTGGACATGACGGCCGGCACCGCGCATCCCCCTACATAAATGCCCCCCAGCACCATGGGAAGGGTAGAAGAACCATGCAGCCCGAACCTGGAAAAAAGCCGGTCCAGAATAAAGGCCATTCGGGGCATATAGCCGCTGTCTTCCAGGATGGCGATGAGGCCAAACAAAATAAAAAAAATGGGGATATAGTTTAAGAGCGCATTGATGCTGTCCACGAACCAGAGGGAAAAGGCGCGGATCAGGGGAACCTCGATGAACCCGGGGGAAGGCGCAAGGGCGGCCGTGATGTTCCTGAGCTTGGCCAGCAGGGGCCAGGTGTAGTTGGTCAGATTGTAGCCTTGAACAATGGACAGGTAGTAAAGCAGATAGAGAACACCCACCAGAATCATGGGACCCAGGAAACGGTTGCACACCACCCCGTCAATCTTGTCGGACATGGGACGTCGGTTGCCCGTTTTGGGGACCACGCAAGCTTTGCCGATAGTCTCGGCATGTTGATAACGGCAATAGGCGATATGCCTGGCGGGCAAGTCCTCAAATTGCAATTCAAAGGCTTCCCTTTTTTTCGCCGCAAATTCCAGAAAAGGGTCAGGATTCGAGAGCTTGTCCTGAATATATTTCAGCGTTTCATCATCCCCCTCCATAATTTTTACGGCCAGCCATCTGAGCGGGTAGTCCATGACTTCCGGAACATCGCTTGAAAGCCTGGTTTCAATTTCCTTTATGAAGGGTTCCATGGGACCATAATCAATATGCATGACCCGGGGGACGGCTTTGGAACGGCCGACCCCGGATATGGCCGACAGCAATTCCTTTCTACCCCGTCCGGTCTTGATGGCCGTCTGCACGACGGGTGAATCCAACCGCCCAGCCAATTCCTCGGGGTCGATCCGGATGCCCCTTCGCTCCGCCACATCCATCATATTGAGATCAACCACCAGAGGGATCTCCATTTCCAGCAACTGGAGGGTCAAATAGAGATTCCGGGTCAGATTGGCGGCATCCGCCACATTGATCACGACCGACGGCTTTTCCTCCAGCAAAAACCCGCGGGTCACCCGCTCCTCAAGAGAATATGACGTCAGGCTGTAGGTGCCGGGAAGATCCACCACCTCTACCGTCAAGCCGTCATGAGTGTAGCGGCCGGCCATCTTTTCCACGGTGACGCCGGGATAGTTGGCCACATGCTGGCTCGCCCCGGTCAGGGCATTAAACACCGTGGACTTTCCGCAATTGGGCTGCCCGGCCAAGGCGATCAGAATCGACGCCCGCTTCATGACAGGGAGACCTCCACATACCTGGCTTCATCGTGACGCAAACTCACGAAAAACCCTCCCAGGGATATCTCCATGGGATCCTTAAGGGGGGCGTTGCGGATGACCTTGAGGGTCAAACCCGGATAGACGCCCATGTCCAAAAGGCGTTGCCCCAATTGATCGTGAATCATCAGTTTTATAATTCGACATTTATTTCCCGGTTGCAGTTGGTCCAATGTCATGAATCTCTCCTCCTCGCTTGGTCAACAATTTTAACTTTTTTTTGGCTTAGATGTTGTTCCTAAAGATCGATAAAGCTAATCTTATTCCAATAAAAACGTTATGATAGAAGTGGCTAACATCAAAAGCGAAACCTAATTAACACGACAAAAAGAAATTATCAAGGCTTTTGTTGCGATAAAACAGTTTTTTTCCCGACGGCGCAACGGCAATGGACGCAATCTCCACTGCAACCACAAGGGCGTTGTTTGGAAACCACCAGCACCTTGCTGCCGTCCGGGGCCATCTTAAACCCATTTTCACCTTTGAAAAACAGGCAGTGGGTCGGCACCCCGCCCTGTTGGAACCTGCATCGAAAGGTACTGCAGCCAAACCCATGCATCTTTTTCAGATGGTTGGTATCAATAAACACCCGACCCTTTCCATCGTATTTGTCCCGCATGAAATGGATCAATTCCCAAGCCGAAGTACCATCAAAATCACCTTTCGGCATTAAGTGTAAATTCCCGTTGCTCTTTTTGCATTGCACGTGAAAGTTGCGGCTCATACGAATCCCTCCTCAAATAGTGGCGATTATGATCATTTTTCTTCACCGAAGGTCAATCTTTCGGAAATAATACGATCAATATCCTTGGACACGGAATTCTTGGCTTTCAGTCTGGAGCCCATATTGATGACGCCAAAACCTTTTGATTTGAATTCGGCACATCTTTCCACCGACCAAATTTCCGCAAAAGGAGCTGTCGCTACATATTTCTTCATGTTGTATACCTCCAATTAAAAAAAGCGTTTTTTCCCCAATGCACTACCCGCAAGCGCCAATTGCACCCTTAAACCATAAATTTCGCCTCTAATACTTTTCAGGAATGCCTCGCAGGTACAGTGGTTTTTTTTTGCAGCAGGTGCCATGCCTCCTTGAATTGCGAATATTTGCTTCTTGCCCGGTCAGACTCGGGCGACAAAGAAATACTGCATTTTGGCATGGCCGTCTGAGGAATAATGAAATGGGTTTCATGACAATCCCGTTTCAAAAGGCAGATGAAAAAATCGCAGTCTTGTTTGTTGAATTCCCCCTTTTGATTGATACAGAAATAGTGGTTCTTTCCAATGGCCCGGCACGTCTTGCTGCATTTCAGCTCAAGTCTGTAGCCGTTTACAAGAATCATGGCAGCCTTTTTCCGGTTTTCAATCTTCGGTTGAAAACCCAAATCCAGCATCTTATCTCGAACGTCTGACAGCTTCTTAGGCGGTTTCGTTTCCGTTCGTCGTTTTTTTTCAAGGGTCTTCAATTTTCCGTGATTTTCACCGTAGGCACATCCGTAAAGTTTTCGGTACACCTGCCGTGCATATTCCCTTGAAAAGCCGAAACAATCACCCGCATCGGTCAGGTTTTTTTCTGGATTTTCGATGATTTCCTTAAACCTCATCACGGCGCCCGGGCCATATTTCCGATCAAAACGGCCCGGAAAACCTCTCGTGCGATCAAGACCCAGGCGGTGCCGCAATAACCCGACATGATGGTGCTTCACATGCAGCATATCCGCCACTTCATAATCCCAGGCGCCTTCCACCTCAATTTTTTGCCTCAATAAATTGTTGAGATCCCTCCCAAAATACGCTTTTGCGCGTTCATTTAGATCCGTTTTCGTCATAACCATTTCCCTCCTTTCATTCAAAGCATTGAGCCGAACAAAAATAGGGCACCCATGGCTGAAAGACACAAAATAAAAACGGCCCACTCTAAAATCCGGGAGGCCTCAGTTTCCCGACGCATAGACGCCCCCCTTCCCGGTCAGGGCCTCGCCCACGGCGCTCAAACTGGCGCCGGCCAACAGACGGACCGGCTTTTTATGCTTTTTCCCCAGCTTTTTCACCAAAGCGCAGGCCGCGTGACTGTTGCAGGTCACGGGGCAAAGCACCATGTCGGCCCGCCTGACTCGGCTTTCCAGGGTTTTGGCGCCTTTTTGCATATAGCCGTCATGGTACTCAAAAATGCCGTTTTGCCCCTCAATGACTTCCCGATACAGGGATGCCATCTTTGTGAGTCCACCGACCATGAGAACCCGTCTCTTACAAAGGTCGTAGGAAGGACAGGTTTCGTCGCACCGTTCAGTCCGAAACGGCGCATGCACCAGCATTTTCAATTCCCGTTTCAGGAAAATAGCAGACTCCTTTTCCTTGTTAAGAGCATCGGAAAGCTGGCGGTTTTTACGGATAAACACTGCCAACATGTCGTCCTTTTCCTTCATGGCCTTGCTGTAATGCGATAAATCCCAGCCCATACACTCTTTTTCCCTTTCAGGGGCATCGCTTGCAATTTTGGATTTCTCTTTTGAAAGCAGCTGGTTCAATCGGTTGACATCCTCTTCCCGGACAGCCAGCCGCCTGCGCAAATCATCCCCATCCCGCTGCAGTTTCGCATTTTCCTTTTGCAGATTTCTCCGGGTTTGCACGGCTTCACGCGCCTTTACGTTCATTTTGACGGCCTCTTCCCGGTAAAAGGCCAATTGCTGCTTTATGCGGGCGCTTTGTTCCACGTTTTTATGCATGGACATATGGATGTCTCCAAAAATCCGACCCCTGGATTCGGCGGAAAGATCAGGCTTCGTGGCGGCGGCCCAGAAAACCCCGGCGAATTCACCGCCGAAAAAACAGGACGCCCAGTGCCCCATAAAGACCTTTTCATTCAACTTCAACAAAGGTTCGATCTCCCCACCGTACTTTCGGTCCATCCGCCGGTCCACTTGCCTGGATAATCGGTTTTCATTTTCGGAACACCCCACCAGAATCTCATGAATTTCAAACGGGCTCTTCCCTTTGAAAGAAACTCCCGCCTTTTTGAGTATCTGCTTCTGTTCCGAAAGGGTAAGACATATGCCCACCGCCGGACACTTGAAAAACGATTCGATTTCCCAGAACTTGAGTATGGAAAGACATCCGGAATCCGGTTTTTCATCAAGGGGATTGCAAACTTTTTTCATGGCCTTGACATGAGGTTTTCGAATTTCCATGCTTTTCATCAACAAATCCTCCCTTTCTTTTTTACCGATCGGAATCGATCAGTGCTTTGGTCAGCTTTTTGCGAAGCATCTCCAGCCGTTTGGATTTAAAGGCTTTTCGACTTTCCTCCAAAACCTCTATGGCTTCCAGAAGCGCCCCCCTCAGCAACTTTTCCCGGGATTGGGGAGAATTCAGGCAAGAGATCGTTTCCTTTTGCAAGTCTTTTTCCTCCGGCCCGTGGATGGAAGCCATCACGCCAAGATGGGACAGAACGGCAGCGTGCAAAGCCTGTATGCTTCGGTCAACGGCCTTCAGGGATTCCGCATCCTTTATCAGCTCTTCGTATTTCATATTTCTATACATGTTAGACATTACTAACTACAACCCCCAAAAAAATTCCCTTCCCCGACCATCAATCCATCAGGGGGGAAAATACAGTTTAAGCCAAACGTATTTTAACAATGTACACCTTAGGTATCCTTAATTTTCAGGTGCTATTTCCTCCTTTAACCCATGGGTCCGTTTGCTGAATTCACATGAAAACGCTTCCGATTGAACGACGCATTTTTCAGCCGTCCAGTCATCACGTCGATATTCCGCAAAATGATCGAGCCAGTTTTCTCCGACCCGTGGACATACCTGTATAAAGGCCATGAAATCCGTTAAACTGTCCAGGGTTTCGGCGCTCAGGGAATGCTCCATCTTACAGGCCTCTTCATCGGCTGTTTTGACGTCAATTTTCAGAATTTCGGTGAGAAACCGAGCCAAAATGCCGTGTCTTCGCCGCATTTCACGTCCCACCTCAGCCCCTTTTTGAGTCGGTTCCACATACTCGTATTTTTCGTAATGAACCAACCCCCGCTTACTCAAGTCTTGAGCATGCTGGTGACCGTAGGCATCTTTACGCTCAACCGTTTGGCAATATCCTTTACCCGAACCACCTTTTTTTGCCGATCCAAATCAAAGATGGTCTCCAGATAATCTTCCATGGCGGAAGTCAGAGGTTTTTCCGCCGGTTGCTTTGTTTTTTCCTGCACCATCGCTACGCCTAAAGTTAGAAGCCGCTAACACTACTTGAATTCTTTTATCATTCAAACAAAAAGGATGTCAAGTTAATTTTTTAAAAAAAATAGTTCAGACAGATACATCAAACTTGTTCAATGCCGGGATATTGGAGGGAATTTATTTTGAAAACTAATTTTCTGACGGAGCTTGTAAATATAAGTTCCCTAAATATAATTAAATACCGTAATAATTATATCCTCACATAACATTTTTCAACCCAATTTTCAGCAATAACACAAAATCGGTTCAGATCTTCTTCCTGGTAAAGGTTTTTTCTTTTTCCATCAAAAAAGTCCGGCTGAAGGGTTTCTCCCGGCACAAAGGGTTGAAGAACATATAATCGGGCATTTTCAATGAGACGCGCGATTTTTAGAACCCCAGTTGTCGTTATCATGGGTTTTGCGCAGGTGGTTCTAAATTCATAGGGTTTACCGGAAGTCATAATCAATCGCATGCTGTCCAGAAGCGGCTGCGGATCAACGCCTTTTTTAATGTAAACAGGGTAATTTTCGGGAAGGGTTTTGATATCCATGGCAATATAATCCACCAGGCTTTTCTCAATCAGGCCGGCCAGCAGCTTCGGCCGGCTTCCGTTGGTATCCAGCTTGACGGGATAGCCCATTTCTTTGATGCGGCGGCAGAACCTGACAAGATCACCATGAAGGGTCGGCTCACCGCCGGATATAACCACGCCGCCCAGAAGGCCTTTTCGCCGATGGAGGAACGCCATGACTTCTTCTTCCGCAATTTGCCCCCGTTTTCCTTTTCCGGAAGGGATCACCAGAGACGGATTATGACAGTAGGGACAACGAAAATTGCAACCGCGGGTGAATAAAACGCAACTCACAAGGCCAGGGTAGTCAATCAGGGAACTTTTTTGAATGCCCGCGACAATCATGGATCAATTCCAAACATTATGAGGCCAGTTTAAAAGATTTTCGAAGTCCGAATTCCGCTTGTTTTCCGGGATTCCATTGCTTGATGGGCCGCAGATATCCCACGACCCTCGAATACACTTCCGTTTCCCTGTTGCAGCGAGGACACAGGGGCTGACGCCCTTTCAAATACCCGTGGGAAGGGCATACGCTGAAGGTGGGGGTCAGGGTAAAATAGGGAAGCTTGAAGCGGTCGGAGATTTTTTTAACCAAATCTTTCATAACCGCCATGTCGCTGATTTTTTCACCCAGATAGACATGAAGCACCGTTCCCCCGGTATAGCGCGTCTGCAGTTCGTCCTGCAGTTCCAGGGTTTCAAAAATATCATCCGTATAATTGACTGGCAGCTGGGTGGAATTGGTGTAAAAAGGATCTCCCCCGCCCTCAACCAAGCCTTCATTTGCACAGGCGATATTCGGGTACGCCCGTTTATCCAGCATGGCGAGCCGATAGCTGGTTCCTTCCGCGGGCGTGGCTTCCAGGTTGAAGATATCGCCGGTTTCCGTTTGAAATCGACTGAGCATATCTCGAATGAAATCGAGTGTTTCAATAGAAAACGCCCGTCCCGGTTCACTACCAATATCTTCTCCCATAAAATTCAGGCAGGCTTCATTCATGCCGATAATGCCGATGGTGGAAAAATGGTTTTTCCAGTAAAGGCCGGTTCCCGTTTTGATATCCCGCAAATAGAATTTTGAGTAGGGATAGAGATTCTGCTCCGTGAACTTTTCAAGGATTTTCCGTTTGATGGAAAGACTGTCCCTGGCCAGAAGCACCAGGTTTTCCAGCCGCTCAAAGAATTCGGTTCGGGTATGCGCCAGATAGCCGATGCGAGGCATGTTAAGGGTCACTACCCCGATGGAACCGGTGAGTGGATTGGCGCCGAAAAGACCGCCGCCCCGTTTTAGAAGCTCTCGGTTATCCAGCCGCAACCGGCAGCACATGGAGCGGGCGTCTCCGGGGGACATCTCGGAATTGACAAAATTGGAAAAATAGGGAATCCCATATTTCCCGGTCATTTTCCATACCATGTCCAGGTTGGGGTTGTGCCAATCGAAATCGGGAGTGATGTTGTAGGTGGGAATGGGGAAGGTGAAAACCCGGCCGCGGGCATCTCCTTCCATCATAACTTCGGCAAATGCTCGGTTGATCATGTCCATTTCGGGCTGAAATTCTCCGTAATGAGCCTCCCGTTCCTTCCCTGCAATGACAACCGGCAAATTCTTCAGGGTGGCCGGGGGATTCAAGTCCATGGTGATGTTGGTAAAAGGCGTCTGAAAACCAACCCTTGTGGGAATATTGATGTTAAAAACAAATTCCTGCAGGGCCTGCTTGACGTCCGAATAGGCTAAGCCGTCATAGCGAACCAGAGGCGACAGCAGGGTATCGAAATTGGAAACTGCTTGAGCGCCCGCGGCTTCTCCCTGCAACGTATAGAAAAAATTTACGATTTGCCCCAAAGCCGCCCGAAAATGGCGCGGGGGGCGGCTTTCCACTTTGCCTTCAACCCCCTTAAATCCCTGCTTGAGAAGGTCTTGAAGGTCCCATCCCACACAGTAAACAGAAAGCAGACTGAGATCATGAATGTGAAAATCACCCCGCTTGTGGGCATTTCGAATGGTAGGGGGATAGATGCGGTGAAGCCAGTATTCTGAAGTGACCTCCGAGGATATGAAATTGTTCAACCCTTGAAGGGAATAGCACATATTGCTGTTTTCCTTCACCTTCCAGTCCAGGTGATTAACATAATGTTCCACCAGGTCGCAATTGGCGCCGGTGGCGATATTTCGAATCTGAGCATGCTGCTCCCGGTAGAGGATATAGGCTTTGGCCGCTTCATAAAATGGAGAATCGAGCAATACCCGCTCCACCACATCCTGGATTTCCTCCACTTCGGGAATGTTGCCCATCCCCAACTCATGGGCAAGCGTCAGTACTCTCAACGTCAACCGTCTGGATTCCCACTCCTGGAAGTCGCCGGTGGCTTTCCCGGCTTTGGCGATGGCGCCGGTAATTTTGGATGAATCAAATTTAACAATTCTACCATCACGTTTCCTAATGGTTTCAAACATGTACACCTCCCCTTTTTTAATCTGCGCCTAGTAAAACATGATGACTTAAGGCCTGTTTTAAAATTATCCCGTCGTGAGGTTGAGCGAGGTTTTCGAGGGCAAGAAAGCGATAAAATCCTTTCCCCTTATGGGGTTGTCCAAAAATCATGTCCGGGCTTGGAAAAACTCACAAGCCCGGACATGCTGAAAGTATTAGCGAAACAATCAACTAATCAAGAAATTCAGTGAACCAGGCGGCTTTCAGGATTCATTATGGAATAGTCCCTGTTTACCTGGTCAACCGTTTGAATCTTACGATGTATCAGTTTACTTCCATAGAAAGCCGCAATGGGTCCGCATGCACTCAGCAGTCTCATTCGCAGTGCGCTTGGGTCCATACTCTCCCTGTAAAAGCGGCTTTTATCGCTATCTTGAAACTTGACCCAGCCCCGAACCCATGATTTTCCGCCCTTGACGGATGTGAGGGTTGCCCATAGTCTGAAGTTTTTTGCCTCAATGCTGAACACTTCCAAAAGGCCTTTCACATTTTTTCCCAGAATCATTTGATTAACTCCCGCTTATGGATTATTTGAATTTGGTCATTTATCCACATAATCGGAGAAATCTATTTTTCATTTGAAGGGCGCCTGCAGCATTGATTTCCCCAACCATGCAGATAATCCGCTGCATGCCTTTTACCGTGAGCGCCCACCAGGCATCGGCAATATCAAAATGTCCATCGTTTTTGGCCACCACCTCCACTCGATCCGTCTTCGGCTCTATTTTCCTGATTTCCGTTCCAATGTCAGTGGTTTCCCGTATACGGTTTTCACCGACCACATAAAGGATAACTCCCGTCTTCATAACATTCCCTCCCTAAAGTTAGAGACCTGCAAAACCATCGGCAAAACTCAGCCGCCCATAAAAAAAGCCCTTCAAGTCTAATGACTTGAAGGGCTGCACCCAGTTTCTTGGCCCTTTTCATATTGTGCCGAAACTCCGTAACACCGCAGAGTTCAAACATAACGCAGGCAGGTCTTCTGGCTCTCGGATCAACCTAATCTCCACACCTTCCCATTCCGATTCATCGAAACAGTGGCATTCGTGGATTTCGTCCCCGATCACAGCGGCGGGACCGCTCCCGGTTTTCACGGGATTCCCTATTAAGCCCTAAAGGGCACCTTGTTTATTTTTATTCGAGATCTTCAGGAATTGTCAAGCGCTTAATTGTCGGCCATTCCAAAACCTCACGATTCCAATGCCGCCAGGGAAAGTCCCAATTCATATTCAAGACTTTAAATTTTTGCCGTATCCGCTTCCACCAAAGAAGCAGGAACGGCCATAATTAATCCCAGTTTTTTCATCCGGTTTCTAAGCGTACTGGGACGGATGCACAGCCCAAACAGAAGGGCGGAAACATAGGTCCACCCTACGGGCATATTGCGAATCAAAAAACGGGGTGGGTAGGGGCAGACCTGTGTGTCTGCCCGGTTGGCGGTGCGGCGATTGTTGTGCGAACATGATCACGTTTTGTTCCATGTAACTTTTTTGTATTGCACCCAACGCGGCCCTTGGTCTTTTTCAATGCCCCTTCAATGTAGAGGTAGGGACGCGTCAGCGTCCGTCGAAGCGTCCCCGATCCTCTCAGGCCCAGGAGAGAGTTAAGTGAAATAATAGCATTGACAGGGTATTTGACTTGTGATTAAAAACCATCAGTCGATTCGCTGCCGTTATGGAGGTCAATTTTGCCGGAAAAACATCAACCCCTGTTCAGCACCGCCTATCTTCGTTCCATCTGGGCAGAGGACTATGAAGCCTTTAAAGGCTCTCCGGAAGCGGAAGCCCTTTATGTTCGCCTGAAAACCTGGGCCAACAAAGACCGGCAAAAAGAGACCACATCGGAAGCAGCGTTCATCAATGTGTTTTTCAAGCAAACCTGGCGCTATTGCGCCAGCGGAGAAGGCGAAAGGGATTACGGCTACACCCTCCAGCAACAATTTCCCGTCAAGGGCGCCGGGCAGAGAGGCAGCACGGGCGCGGCCAACGTGGCACTGGGTTACTTCGGCCGGGATGACATGGCGGAAGTTCCCCAAGTGCTGGGCGAATTCAAGGATGATCACTCCGGGCTTGACAAACCCCAAACAAGCCGTCCCAACGCCCGCTCGCCCGTTGACCAGTGTCTCGACTATCTTCGCGAGTCCCGGACAGGCCTGATTTCCCCAATTCTACCGACCTGGGGACTTGCAACGGACATGAACGAATTCAGGCTCTATGTTTACGGCAACAAGGCGCAATACCAACGTTTTGTCATCAAACCCGAAGAGGGCGACCTGGCTGTTTCCCTTCTGGGGGACGGCGCGGAAGCTTTATTCCAGCGGTTTCTCTTCTACCGCACCCTTCATGCCGACTGGCTGCTGACCACCGGTGGAAAATCACGACTCGAAAAGCTCTTGGGCGAACAGATCACCCATGAACAAATTTTGGAGAACGAGTTTTACGGTGAATACCACTCTTTTCGCGAAACACTTTATCAGGCGTTGCGCGAACACAATCCGCAATACGATCAGGAGGGTCGATTGCGCCGGCTGGTCAAATTTACACAGCGAATCCTTGACCGCTGTCTGTTCATCCTTTATTGCGAGGACATGGGCCGCGAGTTGGGCTTTCCACCCCAATGTTCTGCGCGACGTGTTAATCGAGGTGGGGGCGAGCAAGTTCTATAATCCGGAATCCGATCAAGCCTGGAACATGCTCAAGCAGTTGTTCGCCGCCATGCGGGAAGGTTCGCCCTTCGGCGCGGACCGTATCAATAAATTCAACGGCGGGCTGTTTGCGAAAGACCCGGGAATGGACATCCTGAAAATTCCGAACCGTGTTTTTTGTGAGCAGAACCAGGGGCAGAGTACCCAAAGACTTCTACGGTATCCCAAGACCCTGCTTTACTTCTCTGCCAAGTACAACTTCGGGACAGCGAGCGACGCAGGATGGCAGTACGCTGATTTAAAGCATCAAATGCCGGACAACCCCATTATCAATGAATCTATCGCGTTGTACAAACAAGAGGTGGGAATGGCATTGCAATGACAACTGAACCCATTATCGAATCAGGCATGACCTTTGGTCCTTTTAAAGAAGGGCATTGTTTTTATATCGAAAAAAGTGAGACTTATCGAAATTTACAGCAAGGCGTAAAAATGGCCGAATTCTTATTGTTGCGATTCAAGTCGGGAAAGCCTACCACCATTTGGGTGGTCGAAGCAAAATCAAGCGCACCCAGACCAATGTCACAACGCGGCTTCGAGGCATTTATTGAAGAGCTTCGAGATAATCTCATCAATGCCTTTTCATTGGGTCTGGCTTGTTGCCTGAATCGTCACTCTAACGCCGAACTCCCGGAGCCATACAGGACGTTGGATCTCTCCACCTCGGATTTTCGGTTTGTTCTCGTCGTTAACCACCACAAATGGGAATGGCTCCCTCCTTTACAGGAAGCTCTTTCTAAAACGCTCCATGCCGCGGTAAAAACATGGGCGTTGTCAATTCCCGCAGTTGCTGTCATCAATGATCATATGGCACGGGATTATGGTTTGATTCCGAGCGCTTCGTTTTCGTCAAACCAATCCGCATCATGAACGAGGGTTAACAGTTTTGTTCACACCACATTTCACCTCACCCCACCATCACCAAACCAGCAACCCATGACATGGATTCATCAGGGTAATCGGCCCGAACAGGGGTCTTGTCTGCTTGAATTCCGGCTTTTTGCAGCAATTTTAAAACGTTGATGCCAAATCCGGACATTGAAGGACGTGCATATTGGGGGTTTCGACATTCCCCCTGTCCTGAAAGCACACGGCATGCCGCATGTTCACGGCAAAAGATTTTCTTGCAGGACCCACCCGCAAAAGCTTTTGATTCAGCGTAACCCATGCGAACGGCAGCGCGCTCAACACCCGAAACGATTTCATGAAGCAGCTGCATGACTTCATTGCGCTCATTTGAAAACATGATCGAAGAGGGGACATCAAGCCGAATCACCACAGCATGGCGCATTTTCCGAATCAATTTTCGAAAGCCGGCGGGTCCCGAAACATGGGGGGGACAACTTGGCGAGAGTCCGTAGGCTTCACATGGGGTTTCCCGGCAAACGTTTGCCAGATCATCATCAACAGGAACATCGCTCGCCCGTATAATCCCAACCGCACCAGCCCCCAGTCGAAAAGCCAGATGCTTGAGTTCATTCAATTTCGGCGACACATTTTCTCCCTCAAAATACAAACAGTTCCCGCCGGGTGCAAACCTGAATCCTCCGCCCTGTCCTTAATGAAATATCAGGCGCTGAAAATTTCATCGATACGATTGGCGATGAGAATCCGCTCACCCCATTTCAAAAGGGTTTTACTGTCAGCCGCTTGAATTTTCGATTGATGTTCCGGCGTCAATCTTCCAAATTTCATCTCCAGCAATTTCAGCAAAATACTGGTTTCCCCTTCCTTCCTGCCTTCCTTCCTGCCTTCCTTCCTGCCTTCCTTCCTGCCTTCCTGCCTGCCTTCTTCCCGGCCTTCTTCCCGGCCTTCCCGCAGGCCTTCCCTTTTCCACTCTTCTTTCCATTCCACAACAGTTTCAGCCAGCATGCTTCGTACCTCCGTCAGTTCTTCAAACTCAGGGATTTCCTTTTTTCCCTTATGGGAATGAAAGAACACCCGGTTAAACCATACGGCAAAGGCGCGTCTCAAACTTGCCTGTTCATCCCCGGCCAACCACTCGAGAAGGGATGTGACAACAGCCATTATCCGTTCAGGGTCCCGGCTGTTTTCCAACCGGAACAGGGCCGACACCACATTTTTCAACTGTTTCAGATCGTCATCCCGGTAACGACCTTCATCCAGCAACAGAAAAGTGAACCGGGGGCGATAACGCTCAAGACCTCCCGGTATGTGCTGAATCAGGTCCGACATTTCAATAGGCGCCCGCCATCGCGGTTTTCCGTTGTACAACACCACCGGCAACACGGGCGGCAGTTTGCCAGACGAACCCAGCTTTTTTTCCCGGATCAAATCCTGATACAGCAGTCCCACATATACCAGCACACGCAGCGGCATGTACGCATCCACCACGGACTGAAATTCCAGCAGTATATAGACGTAGAGCCACTCGCTGCCCCACTTCACGCGCCAGACAATATCGTCGTGCCGGTCCTTTAGGTCATCGCTCACATAGGAACCACTCACCTTTTCCAATGTTTCCAGATCAAGACGCTGAACCCATTCTTCCTTGACGAAGCCCAGGAGCAGGTCCCGAACCATTTCAACATGGGAAAAAAGAAGCTTATAGCTGTTGTCGTGAGATGCCATTGCAACCATGATAAACGCATTTGACGGGGGATGTCAATATCGCTGATCCGGCGCCGGCAATTTGCATGATAAACTCTCATTTCAAGGAACAAAGCCCTTGACTTCGATTAATACAATGTAATAAAAGGGGTATTACAATGTAATAAATATTACAGAATAAATTCAAACAATTTGCCAATCACGCTGGTTCCAGTGGAGTACACCATGAAAAAAGCCAAACATGAAATCATTACGTTCAAAGCGGATGCTTCCCTTCTGGAAGCCATGAAAGGTATCCCGAATCGATCCGAATTCATTCGAAATTCAATTCTGGCAGCCCTTGAAAGTGCCTGCCCCCTTTGCAGCGGCACAGGCGTCCTGACACCACAGCAAAAAGAACATCTGAAAGAATTCCTGGTGGATCATTCCCTGCGGGAATGCGAAAAATGCCACGACCTGCGGTTTACCTGTGATCACGGTTCTAAAAAGGACATCAAAAAGACTTTTCCCAGTTGCGGATAATCTGGAATAACATTTCAAAAGCCTTGCTGATGGAAACATGAGCTATGCTGTTTTCAAAACGCCTCACAAATATAACCGGAATGCTTACCATCCTGGCACTTATATATGTATTGGCGGGGCTTCCACTGATTCATCCTTTTCTTCACCATCATTGCCGGAAACATTATTGCCTTTCACATAATCACAAACAGGGATTCTCAAATGACAAGCAGCCTCTGAAAGAATTCCAAGGTCATTCAAATTGCCCCATCTGCTCATTTCTGCAGCGCTTTCATATCAATTTTTCGGTCGCATCCCCGGTTCATGATTACGGGCAATGCCTCTCGAAAGTCAATCTTCCCCTTGACACCTTTCTCATAAAACGGTTCGAACACACCGATCTTTTTCCCAGGCCTCCGCCGGGGTCTATTGCATACCCCATTTTTCACCGGCATTTTGCACAATTGGTTTGCCTTTTACCCTTATCTTTCAAAATGGCTCACCTGTCGCCCCTGGTCAACGGGCCTGACGGCTCAACCTGCTCGGCGCCAAAGGAATCGCCGTCTTGATATGGAGGACAAAAAAACATGGATTTTAAGAGAAAAGCGACAACAATCGGATTGTTTCTGTTCATCCCAACGTTTTTGCTCACTTTAGCCGGCAACACCTCCCATGCCGGCACCATCACATTGGAGACAATTGTCGTGTCCGGCCCAAAGGAAGAAGAGACCGATACAACCGAAGAAACGATCGACAACAAGACGCTGAAAACCCATAAAGTCGTGGATCTTGCCGAAACCCTTTCCGATGAAATGATCGAGGCGGCCTTGATCCGGAAAGCCATGTACGGCAATGAGGTTTCCATCAGGGGGTTTGGGAAGTCCAACCTCAGGGTGTTGATTGACGGCGCCATTATCGAAGGCGCGTGCGGCGGAAGAAAGGACCCCTCCCTATCACTTCTCAGCACCCTGGCCATCGAAAAGCTGATCGTCAGAGAGGGTCCTTTCGACGTGACGGAACCCGGCGCCCTGGGCGGCAGCATTGACGTGGTCAAGAAAAGACCCGAGGAAGGGTTTCACGGTGAAATCAACGCCAAGGGAGGAAGATTTGATTATCTGAACGTCGGCGGATACGTCACCGGGGGCAACAGCATGGTTCAGGGGCTTGGCGGATACAATTTTTCTCAATCGGACCAGTACAAAGACGGGGATGGAAATCCCCTCAGCAGTTTTACCTTGCCCGAATATGCCTATAAACCCGAATACCTCAATATGAAAGCATTCAAGAAACAGGATGCCATCGCCGAACTTCAATTAACCCCCACAGAAAACCAAACCATTCTTTTGTCGCAGATTTACAGCAAGGGGGAAAACATCATGTCCCCGAGATTCGGATGGGACATCGAGGAGGAAAAGGCATATCTGACAAATGGTGAATATGTCATCACCGACGCCGGCCGCTTTTCGGATCGATTGACACTACAGTTGTATCGTAACAGGGTGGAGCATTATCCCACCACCGAATTCAGAATCACCAGCGACGTTGCGGTCATGGATAATGATGTTATCTCCACCATAACGGGGGGGAAGATGGAAAATGTGAACCGGACCGGCTTTGCCGATGTAATCTACGGCATCGATGCCTACAAACAACACTGGTTCGGCGATGTGTACAAGAATGGGATTCTGGCAAACGGCGAGCTGATTCCCGACGTCAATACGGTTCAGACGGGGCTTTTCATTAAAGCCGAAAAAGATATGGATGAATGGTTTCTGGGCGTGGGCCTCAGGGGCGACAGGGTTGAAACCAAAGCCAATGAGGATCTCAAGTTCAGCTCTCGGATCACCGCCACCAATCAGGACGTGGATTACCTCCCCAGCGGCTATGCAACCGCAAGATACTATTTTACAGACGCCATGCACCTGTTCGGGGGGATCGGCCACAGCGTAAGAATCCCCACGGCGGTGGAACGATACATCCAGGGGTCTTCCTCCTTTTTCGGTAATCCCGATCTCAAACCCACAAGAAACACTGAATTCGACCTGGGATTTGCGATGGCAATCAAAAGGCTGAATCTGCAAGCAAAGCTCTTTTACAGTGATCTCAAGGATTATATCTACCAGGAAGAGCGAACCCCCGGGACCACTTCCTGGACCAACATCGATGCACATATCTTTGGCGGGGATATCAAAGCACTGGTGGATATTACACATGGATTTTCCATAGAGGGCGCCATGGCCTGTCAGAGAGGGGAAAAGGATTCGCAACCGAACTACAACTATGACGACAACCTGGCGGAAATACCGCCCCTTAAAACCAAACTGGCCCTTCATTATGAAAACGTCGGCTTTTTCGGGGTCATGGAATGGATTCATTCAAACAAATACAGCCATCCGGATATCGACGCCGGAGAAAAAGAACTCCCCGCCTGGAATGTCATTAATATTCGCACGGGCTATACGTTTAATCAATATGTGGCGCTCAATCTGGGGATTGACAACCTCTTTAACGCGGCTTACGCCGTTGCCAACTCATACGAACTGGACCCACTCACCCCGGGGGCGCCCCATGTGGCCATTGTAAACGAACCGGGCAGGTTCTATTATGCCAGTATGAGTTTCAGATTCTAAAAAGAAATATGGTTTCACTTTTTTTAAAGGAGGATGAAAGACGATGAAAAAGAAACCAAAGTTTGTTCTGTTTGCCATGTGCCTGCCCTGCCTGTTGGGCATGTCTCTCCCGGCCCCCGCCCCGGCAGAAGACCGCCTGCCGGTGACCGTGAGCATTCTCCCACAGAAGTATTTTGTTCAAAAAATAGGAGGCGACCGGGTCAATGTTTCCGTGATGGTGCTTCCGGGCGCCAGCCCCGCAACATATGAACCCAAACCGCAACAGATGGTCAACCTCACAAAATCAAAGCTATACTTCGCCATAGGGGTTCTGTTTGAAACGCACTGGTTGAAAAAATTTAAGGGCTTCAGTCCCCAAATGGCAATTGTTTCCACTCAATCGGGAATAGAGAAGATCTCCATGAAAGCCCATCTCCACAATGAGCATGAGGGAAAGGAGGATACCAAAACAGCGGCTCACACGGAAATCAAAGACCCTCACATCTGGCTGGCGCCGCCCCTCGTGATGCTGCAGGCCCGGAATATCCTTGAAGGTCTCCTGACGGTTGATCCGGAACACAGGGAAATATACGAAGCCAACTATAAGAAATTTATCCGTGAGCTGGTAGATCTGGATCTTAAGCTCATCAAGCAATTTAAAGACTCGGCACAAGGGACGCAATTCATGGTCTACCATCCCGCGTGGGGATATTTTGCATGGGCCTACGGTCTGGAACAGGTACCGATCGAGATGGAAGGAAAAAATCCAACTCCCAGAGGACTGCAGGCGTTGATCGGCATGGCCCAAAAACATGGCATCAAGGTTATTTTTGTTCAGCCGCAATTTTCAATAAGAAGCGCAAACACCATCGCAAAAGCCATTGGGGGTCGGGTGATGTTTGCCGACCCTTTGGCGTTGAATTGGGCTGAAAATCTCGAAAAAGTCGCCGCAGGATTCGAATCGGCGCTGAGATAAAAAAAAGACCGCTTTTACCGGCGCGGAAACCTGATTCACCGAAGATATCAGTTTTCCGTTGACAAGAAATTGCTCCCCACCTATTATCTATTAACAATCGTTATCCTTAAAAAGGGGCGCTAACGGAAATGGTCGATTCGCATGTTCGTTTTGAGACAATGCTCAACAAGATAAGGGAGAACAAATTCAGGATTACGCCCCAGCGGATTGCCGTACTCAAAATTCTGGCCACAAGCCAGGACCACCCCAGCGTGGAAAAGGTCTTTGAACACGTCAAAAAAGATTTCCCCACCACAAGCCTAGCCACCGTTTACAAAACCGTAACCCTGCTCAAACAACTCAATGAGGTCCTGGAATTGGGATTCCCGGAAGGGAGCAACCGTTACGACGGGAATAAACCCTATCCTCATCCACATCTCATCTGTATTCGATGCAAAAAAATTATGGACCCCGAACTGCCCAGTTTAAATCATATCACTCAGGAATTGGCTTTAAAAACAGGCTTTGAAATTGTCAACCACAGGCTTGATATTTTTGGCATTTGCCCCGATTGCGGCGGGGGGCGACATGAACCATGAAAAAGGGTTTTTGAACCCACACAGCAATGAAAAAATTTT
Organism: Desulfatiglandales bacterium; assembly: GCA_963664475.2. Classification (GTDB taxonomy): domain Bacteria; phylum Desulfobacterota; class DSM-4660; order Desulfatiglandales; family Desulfatiglandaceae; genus NaphS2. The sequence continues at coordinate 162,738 of CAXXXE010000007.1, read as the reverse complement.
TTATCAGTGCTGGCTTCCCGAAGGTCCGGTCAAAGCCGTGCTGCTGCTGGTGCATGGGCTCGCCGAACATTGCGGACGGTACATGAACCTGGTCAACCGGTTTGTCCCTTTGGGTTACGGGGTCTACGGATTCGATCTGCCGGGTCATGGAAAATCCCATGGCAAACGGGTATATGTTAACCGATTTGAAGATTATACCCGGACTCTGGCGGCTTTTCTGGACAAGGTCAGGTCCCGGCATGAAGCCCTCCCCCTCTTCCTGGTGGGTCACAGCATGGGCAGCCTGGTGAGTGCCGTTTTTCTGCCGGATCATCAGGAAGCATTTGCGGGCGCCGTTCTTTCCGGGTCCGGTGTCGTCAAAGTCCCGGACGACATTTCATCCGGCACCATTTTTGCGGGCCGGGTGTTTTCGGTGTTGATGCCTAAAATGGGACTCATCGGACTGGATGTCAACGGCGTCAGCCGTGATCCGGCGGTGGTGCGGGCCTATATAGAGGACCTGCTGGTCTATACGGGAAAAACGACGGCCCGGCTGGCGGCGGAGATCCTCAAGACCATGCGGCGTTTCCCCGAAGAGGCGTCCCGCATTACCCTTCCGATCCTGTTGCTTCAGGGCGGCGCGGACCGGCTGGTGGACCCGGCCGGCGCTCAAATGCTCTTTGACGCAGTCCATTCCCCGGACAAAACCCTCAAAATCTATGAGGGGTTGTATCACGAGATATTTAACGAGCCGGAGCATGATCAGGTGCTGGGCCATGTGGAAGACTGGCTGGAAAACCATATTCATTAACCCCCTAAACACCGGATAATCCATGAAACGATTTACCTTTTCCCCAAAGCTGGGCTGGTCGGTGAGCCGATACAACCTGTTTGAAACCTGCAAACGGCAATACTATTACAACTATTACACCAAATATGATCCGGTCCACCCCGTCAAAAAGATCCTTGCGCTGAAAAACATGACCTCCATCCCCCTGGAAATCGGAAACATTGTTCACGATGTCAACAAAACCCTTCTGGAGAGACTGCAAAAAACAGCAAAAACCATCGACAAAGCGCGCTTTTTTGACTATGCGAGAAAAAAAACCGTAGCCTATGTTCACGCAAAAACATTTCAGGAAGTCTATTACGGTCAAATGAAATCCATCAGCCCGGATGACGTTTTTGAGAGAGTTCGAATCTCCCTTGCAAGTTTTTTAAACAGCAGCCGGTTCATCTGGCTGCTGGACCATGCGGTGTTAAAAAAAGAAGAATGGCTCATCGAGCCCCCCGGATATGGAGAAACCAGAATCAGCGGCACAAAGGCCTACTGCAAGGTGGATTTTTTATTCCCGGTAGAAGATCAACTCTTCATCATTGATTGGAAAACCGGCAGACCCGACACCGCAAAACATCACCGGCAGATGGTGGGATACACTGCCTGGGCCTGCTATCATTTCGAGAAGAATCCTGACAAAATTTCTCCCATTGTCGCCTACCTGCATCCCGACTACAAAGAAATTGAAATCACGGTAACCACATCCAATATTGAGGCATTCGCAAAGCAGGTCAGAAAAGAAACAGCCGATATGAACAAATTCTGTGAGGATGTACAGAAAAACATCCCCAAGAACAAAACGGTTTTTACCCCTCAAAAGAGCAGGCTCTGCCATTACTGCAACTTCAGGGAGATCTGCGATTGAAGCGAAAGAAAACCGAAAACGTTCACCCTATTGGCTGTCGATTTTGTAATAGGAGTTGCTCAAGCGCTTGTCGAATTTAAAAGATTCATTAAAAATCTCAAGCAGTTTTATGTTCTGCTTGCCGATCATGATGCAGTTCCCCACAATGGCGTAGTAAAGAATACTGAGGCGTGTTTTGCTTTCTTCGGTCCTGATCCTTTCAATCTGATTCTGGTTGAACTGATCCGCCAGTTTTCGCATGTACAGATACTGGTCGACGATGTTCTGGTAATCCACGATTTCTTTCCGGGTAAAAGAGGTTTCCGCCTTCAAAATGATATCCAGGATACAGATCTTGATCTTCTTGAGTTCCTCGATTTGGACATCCAATAACCCTTTGTGTTTATTTCCGATATGTTTATAGGCCCGCACCACGATATCCCTGTGGCCATCGGATATTTTCTGCAGCCGTCTGATGGTCTGGGCGTATTTGTACGATATTTTGGCGTCCCTTTTATTTTGAAGGCGCAACACTTTGAAAATGTTGGCCATGATGATATTGGTCCACAATTGAATCTGGTCGACTTTTTTCCGCTGTTTTTTCAGTTCATCCATATCCTGGTTGATCAAGGCGTCAAAGGTCAGGTCAAAGGATTCCCGAATGGCGCCCAAAAGGTGCGCCAGATGGTCAAAGGTACTGGAAATGGCCATGTGCGCATCCTTGATTTTCTTGAGGTTAAAAACCCGTTCCTCCTCTTTTTCCTTGACGCGGCCCTTGTGCTTTTTCTGGTTCTTCCAGATGATTAATCCCGCAAACAGCAAAATAACTGCCACCCCCGGCGCCTCAAAGAAATAGATAACGGTTGCGAAGGCGCCGGAGACCACAAAGGCAATCAAGGCTGTCATAAACCATCCACCGATCACAGTGAGAACCCCTGTAACGCGATAAACGGCAGTTTCCATGCCCCAGGCCTGATCCGAAAAAGAGGTACCCATAGCCACCATGAAGGTCACATAGGTCGTTGAAAGGGGGAGCTTCATGGAGGTGGCAAAAGAGACAACGGCGCCGGCCACCATCAGGTTGACAGCTGCGCGCACCAGGTCAAAGGAAGGTTTGGGACCCGGGACCGGAGCGGGCTTGTAGCTGTGGGGATCTATTCGTCTGGCGACATTTTTTCTGAGATTGTGGGGAATGATGCTGCTTAACGTCTTAAAGAATGCATCCGCCATGCTCACAATGGTCCGGGAAAGCCAGATGGACTCAAAACGCTCCGTGGTCTCTTCTTGGTGACCCAGCCTGATTTCCGTCTCGGTAACCGTGCGGGCCTTCTTGGAAAACCACAGGGTCGCCACCATGATGATGCCCGCAATAAGCAGCACGCCGGTCTGGGAGTGAACCCTTCCTCCCAGGGCACTCATGGCAACCGTCAGAGGATCTCCCGCGGCCATGGCGGTTTTGTAGGCACTGAGTCCCGCCAGAGGGACACCGATGAAATTGACCAGATCATTGGCCGCAAAGGCCATGGCCAGGGCAAAGGTACCCACCAGCACAATGGGTTTAAAAATATTGACCTTGAAAAAAGAAATGGCCGCCTGCAACAAAACCGCCGAAGTGACAAAAATACAAGCCAGGATCAGCAGGGAATGGGTTTTGACCCATAAAACCGCCTCAGGCGTCATGAAAGAGGCGCCCTTGGCCCCCTTGATCAAAATGAAGAAGGTGATGGCAGCCATGGCGACCCCGCCCCAGAGCGCGCCATACCGTTTGAGTCTTTTCTGATAATCAAAAGTGAAGATCAACCGGGTGACGAACTGAACCACGGCACCGCAGCAGAACGCCACGACGATGGAAAGAAGAATGCCGAACACAATCATCATGGCCTTTCCCGTGTTGATGTATTCTCCGAGCGCCATGGCGCCATCGGGACTTTGCATGATCTTGATGGCGGATGCCGCCACGGCAGCCCCCAAAAGTTCAAACACAATGGAAACGGTGGTGGACGTGGGCAGGCCATAGGTATTGAAAAGATCCAGGAGAAGGATGTCCGTCAGCATAACGGCCATAAAGATGGTCATCAGTTCCGGCATGGTAAAAAACTGGGGATGAAATATGCCTTTTCGCGCCACCTCCATCATCCCGCTTGAAAAGGTCACTCCCGCAAGGATGCCAAGGCTTGCAATGATCATGATCACAAAAAACGGGGCCACCCTTGAACCGATGGAAGAATTCAAAAAATTAACGGCATCGTTGGTGACCCCCACCACCAGATCGAAAACAGCGAAAAGCAAAAGAATCACGACGGCGATCAGAAAAATTTCAGTTCCCATGTTGTATTCCCTTAAAAAAACAAAAAAATTTCATTGCCTGAACAAAGGGGTGTAATGTTACTATGACAAATGTTGTTTTGTATAGAATTTTTCGAAGGAGCGTAATCAAATGAAAGATACCCTGGCATTCATTATGGCCGGCGGCAGGGGAGAGCGGCTGATGCCCCTGACCCGGGATCGTGCTAAACCCGCCGTTCCCTTCGGCGGCATATATCGACTCATAGACTTCACTCTGACCAATTGCGTCAATTCCCAGATTTACAAGATCATCGTCCTTCCCCAGTACAAATCCCAATCCCTCAATGAACATCTTGAAGCGGGATGGAACATTTTCTCCCATAAATTCGGTCATTTCCTGAAAATAGTGCCCCCCCAGCAGCGGACCGGGCCCGACTGGTACATGGGAACGGCCGATTCCATCCGCCAGAATATTTACCTCATAAAACAGGTGAAACCCCAGCACGTCCTGGTCCTTTCCGGCGATCATATTTACAAAATGGATTACGGCCTTCTACTGAAATACCATCTGGAAAAAAAGGCCCATATGACCCTTTCCCTTTTGGAGGCGGATATAGACCTGGCCCCTGAGATGGGAGTTGCGCAGGTGGATGATGACTTCCGCATCCGGGGGTTTCAGGAGAAACCCAAGGAAAATATCAAGACCATGCCCGGCGATCCCCACCATGTGCTGGCCTCCATGGGAATTTATCTCTTTAAAACGGAAACCCTTCTGGAACTCCTCCAGGAGAAACTGGAGGAAGATTTCGGCAAAGGCATCATCCCTTCTTGCCTGGAAACCCATCGGGTGTACGCCTATCCCTTCAACCGGTGCAACCAGATCAAGGACTACGTCCACGTCACACGGGACGACGGCAGCCGGGAAGAGAAACTGGAACCGAAGATGCGCGACTCTTCTTACTGGCGGGACGTGGGAACCCTGGATGCCTATTGGAATGCCAACATGGATCTCACGGGACTGGATCCCCATTTCAACCTCTATGGCCGAAGGTGGCCCATTCACACCAACCTGATCCCGGCCCCGCCCGCCAAATTCGTCTTCGCCAATGAACGCCAGGATGGTTTCCGGGTCGGCAAAGCCCTCGACTCCATCGTGGCGCCGGGGTGCATCGTCAGCGGCATTGTCCGGGATTGCGTACTCTCCTATCATGTGGTGGTCAGAAGCTGGGCGACCGTGGATGAATCGGTCATTTTGGACAATGTGGTGGTGGGACGACATTGCCGAATCAAAAAGGCGATTATCGATAAAGACAATATCATCCCCCAAGGCATGGAAATCGGATATCACCCCGAAGAAGACCGCAAACGATTTACGGTAACCCCCCGGGGAATCGTGGTGGTGCCCAAGGGGTACTTCGGCGGTTAAAACAGATTACCAAAGGAGGAACACATGAAAACAAAATTATTGATCACCATCATACTCTGCATGTTTCTGATCACATCCATCGCCATCAGTGGTGAAAATAAGGGAGCGGCAACCCTTGTGCTCCAGGGAGGGAGCGATGGAAACATCTCGTTCCCGCACCACAGACACCAAAATGCATTGGGCAGCTGCAATCCATGCCACAATCTTTTTCCTCAGACTCCCGGGAGCATTGAAAAAAACAAGGCCGAGGGCAAGCTGAAGAAAAAGGAGGTAATGGAACAGTGCCGAACCTGTCACCGGCAAAAAGCGGATAATGGGGAAAAAGCCGGTCCCACCAGCTGCAAAGGGTGCCACCGGAAATAGACCCCTGAATCTTCCGTGTTTTAAAGACACACAAGGAGCGATCATGATTTACACAGTTACGCTGAACCCGGCCCTGGATCGGGCCATTGTCGTGGATCGTCTTCTGGATGACGACACCACCCGGGTCCTTTATGAAAAACGGTACGCGGCCGGAAAGGGGATCGATGTCTCCCGGGTCATCCGGGAGCTGGGGGGCATCAGCGTGGCCCTCGGCCTCGTGGGAGGGTATGATGGCCTGGAACTGGAGGGGCTTCTCATCAATGCGGGCGTTTTGACGGCCTTCACCAGAATTGGTGGAGAAACACGCATGAACATTATCCTCACAGAAGAGGCAACGGGCCGACAGAACGTCATCAGCGCCGCCGGCCCCCGAATAACCGCATCTGAAATCGGTCATTTCTATGACGACCTTCGAAAACTCTCGGATGTCTCCCATATGGTACTGAGCGGAAGCCTCCCCAGGGGCGTCACGTCCAATCTTTACGGGCAAATCATCCTCGCCAACAAAAAAACAGGCGGCTTTGTCCTCGTGGACACGGACGGCGATGCACTGAAAGAAGCCATCGTCTATCAACCCACGGCCATCAAACCCAACCGCCACGAACTTTCCCGACTGGTGGGAAAAGAGCTGACCCGGCAAGAAGCGGTTCTTGGCGCCTGTGATGAAATCCACCGTTCCGGCGTTCCCTATATCCTGGTGTCCCTGGGAAAAGAGGGACTCATCCTGTCCACCCCCGACCGCAAGATAAAGGCCGTTGCCCCACCGGTCAAGGTGGGCAGCACCGTGGGGGCCGGCGACTCCGCCACAGCCGGGTTTATCCTGGCGCACGCCAGAGGAGAAGAGTTGCGGGAATGTGTACGGCTTGCCTGCGCCGCCGGCACCGCAACCGCCAAAACCCCCGGGACCGAACTCTGCCATCTGGCGACGGTGGAATCGCTCCTGCCCCTGGTGGAGATTACGGATCTGTAGTCAGGCCGGCGGGACAAGGCCTGTCCGACCGGACTTCTGAAAGATACAACATCAACACACCCGTGGATAAGGAGCACATCATGACCACCTCCCTGGAATACAACCTTGAATTCCTCGGTTACGCAATCGTCGCATTATGGCTTTTATGGATGCCCGTTCGCGCTATGGCCGCGGAACCGGAAACCGCCGTCCCTTCCCCCGGCGGAGAACTGGTGGATCGAAAAATATATCGGGGAGCATTCCGAAGCGGAATTCAGCCACGGCATCTGCCCTGAGTGCCTGAAGAAGCACTATCCCGAATTCGATTTGGGTAATTAATTCAAGGAACCCAAAAAAGCCATGTTTCGAAAAAACCAAAATGGGTGGAGATCCTCCACCAAGGTGGTCATCATTGCCGCCCTCATCTGGACCGGTCTGGTGGTTGTCTCCTGCTACTGGAACTGGGCTCAAGTAAAACAATCCATGCTATCCCTGGCCGAATCCGAAGCCCAATCCAGTTTCAACAAGGACGTGGTCTATCGGAGGTGGGTAGCCCAGCAAGGGGGGGTATATGTCCACCCCTCTGAAAAAACCCCTCCCAATCCATATCTGGCCCATCTTCCCAACCGGGACCTGGTCACCACGTCAGGCCAAAATCTAACCCTGGTCAATCCGGCCTACATGACGCGCCAGGTCCATGAGATGGGAAAGGCGCAGTACGGGCTGAGAGGCCACATCACCAGCCTGACCCCCCTGCGTCCGGGAAACGCCCCGGATATTTGGGAAAGCAAGGCCCTTCACGCCTTTGAGTCCGGCGCCCCGGAAGTGATTTCAATTGAAACCATTGAGGGAAAACCGTTTCTAAGGTTCATGCGACCGTTTTTAACCGAACAATCCTGTCTGAAATGTCACGGCCATCAGGGCTACCGGGAAGGGGACATTCGGGGCGGCATCAGCCTTGTGGTTCCCCTTGGACCCCATTTTGAGGAAATGAAACGGCAAAGGGCCCTGTTATTGACCGCCCATGTAGTGATCGGTCTTCTGGGTCTTTTCGGTCTGTGGATAGCAAACAAGCTGCTCTCTAGCTCGGAGATCAAAGTTCAGGGGTCCCACCACAGGCTCCACCAGATCATCGAGTTTCTACCCGACGCCACATTTGTCATCGACCGGGGGGGCCGAGTGGTGGCCTGGAACCGGTCCATTGAAGACTTGACCGGGGTCAAGGCGAAGGAGATGCTCGGCAAGGGCGATTATGAATACGCCCTCCCCTTTTACAACAAACGCCGCCCGGTAATGATCGACCTGGTGATTGCGGACGATCATTGTCTGGATCACATGTACGCCTATGTCAAGCGGGACAAAGAGCGTTACGAATCCGAATCCTTTATTCCCCACCTGAAACCCGGCGGCGCTTATCTATACAATACGGCCCGGGCCCTCTACGATGATGAGGGTCGCATGATGGGCGCCATCGAGTCCATCAGAGACATCACGGATCAGAAAAAGGCCGAGGCAGCACTGGAGGAATCACGTCGTCAGCTCGCCGAGATCATAGACTTTTTTCCGGACGCCCTTTTTGTCATTGACAACCGGTCACAGGTGGTGGCATGGAACCGGGCCATGGAAGAATTAACCGACATTCCGGCTGAAACCATCATCGGCAAGGGGGACTACGAACATGCCCTGCCTTTTTACGGGGAACGAAGACCCATCCTCATTGATCTGGCCCTTTCCTGGGATGAACGTTATTTGGAAAAATATATCTCCGTCAAAAGGCGGGAAGACGGCGTGCTGATCTCCGAATCCTACCATCCCCATCTCAAAGGCGGCCTCTATCTTTCGGGAACGGCCCGTTTGCTTCGAAACGCTCAGGGGCAACCCCGGTGGGCCATTGAAAGCCTTCGGGATATCACGGCAATCAAAAAAGCGGAAATCACACTAAAAGCCGCCCGGCAGGCCGCCGAGGAAGGCAACCGCGCCAAAAGCGAGTTTCTGGCCAACATGAGCCACGAGATTCGAACGCCTTTAAACGGCGTAATCGGCATAACCGGTCTTCTGTTGGATGAGAACCTCACGGAACAGCAACATTACTATGCTGAACTCGTGTACAAGAGTGGCGAAGCCCTGCTGACCATCATCAACGAAATCCTGGATTTTTCCAAGATCGAAGCGGGAAAAATGGACCTGGAAACCCTTGATTTTGATCTTTACAGCCTCATGGACGATTTCATCTCGACCCTGGCCCCACGCGCTCACGAAAAAGGCCTGGAGCTGCTGTGCGGCATCGATCCCGAAGTTCCGGACCTGCTCCGGAGCGACCCCGGACGTCTGCGGCAGATCCTCACCAACCTCGTCGGCAACGCCATCAAATTTACCGAAAAGGGCGAGGTAGCGGTTCGGGTATCCCTTGAATCCCGGGATAACGAGTCGGTGACCCCTCGGTTCACCGTTCGGGATACGGGGATCGGCATTCCCGAAAACAGGATGTCATCGATCTTTGAAAAATTTACCCAGGCCGATGCCTCCACCACCCGCCGATATGGCGGCACGGGCCTGGGACTTGCCATCACCCGCCTGCTGGTGGAACGTATGGGAGGCCGGATCGGAGTGGAGAGCAAAAAAGGCCAAGGCGCCACTTTCTGGTTTTGCCTGCCCCTGGCCCTACAACCCGGGAAAGCGAAAATTCAAATGCCTGGACCGGCTGAGATCCGGGGGCGCCGGATCCTGGTGGTGGATGACAATGCCACCAACCGCGAAATCCTCGTCCTGCGCCTGGGCGCCTGGGGCATGCGGCCCGTGGAAGCAGACGACGGCCTAGCGGGGCTTCAGGCCCTTGCCGGTGGGCAGGCGGAAAAAGACCCCTTTGAAATTGTCCTGGTGGATATGCATATGCCCGGCATGGACGGCGCCGACTTTTGCCGGGCCGTCAAGGCTGACGTACGGTTCACGGACGTGCCCCTGGTACTCCTGACGTCCGTGGGGTTCCGGGGAGAAGCACGCCGGGTTCGGGAACTGGGCTTTTCAGGGTATCTCACCAAACCCGTCAGCCATTCGGATCTCTTTGACGTGCTGAACCAGGTGATGATCGGCCGGAATGTCACACCCAAACCCCTTGTCACGCGCCATTCGACCCGGGAACTCAAGCGACTGAAAAACGTAACCGGGGCACGCATCCTTCTGGTGGAGGACAATATCACCAACCGGCAGGTAGCGTTGGGCATCCTTGAAAAACTGGGCCTGCAAACCGACACGGCGGAAAACGGCTTGGAGGCCCTAAAAGCCCTCGAGACCATCCCCTACGACCTGGTCCTCATGGACATCCAGATGCCGGAGATGGACGGACTCACCGCTACCCGGAAAATTCGAAGCGCGAATATGGAAATTCGAAACCTGCCCATCATCGCCATGACCGCCCATGCCCTTTCGGGGGACCGGGAAAGGTTCCTCGAAGCCGGGATGAACGATTACCTGGCCAAACCCATCAGCCCCCAGGGCCTTGCCGATGTTCTAAGCCGATGGTTGCCGGAGGTCGGGGGGCGGAAGACAGAGGTCGGAAGTCAGAGGTCGGAAGTCGGAGGTCGGGGGGCGAAGGTTGGAAGTCGGAAGACAGAGGACAGGGGGCGGGGAGCGGAAGACGGAAATGCGGTTTTTGATTCGGAGAGTTTCATGAAACGGGTGATGGGAGATCAAGCACTCGGGCGTAAGGTAATGGTCGGCTTTCTGGACGACATGCCCCGGCAGATGGTGATGTTAAAAGAATATATCGCGGCAAAGGACAGCGTGGCGATTGAGCGTCAAGCGCACACCATCAAGGGCGCCATGGCCAATATGGGAGCGGAGACGGCACGCGGGCCGGCCTTTCAGATTGAAGAGGCCGGAAGGGCAAAGGACCCGGCATCCGCCGAAAAACATCTGAGTACACTGGAGACCGCTTTTGAAGCCCTAAAAAAAGCGCTGGAACGGAAAATCAGAGACCTGGACAACCCATAAGGGGGATCAGAACAAATGAAAATTCTCATTGCGGAAGATGACCTGACGTCGAGAACCCTGCTCAGTGGGATATTGGAGAAGTGGGGATATGAGCCCATCGAGGCCACGGACGGGGAGACCGCCTGGTGGATCATGCAACAGACGAATGCTCCGCCGCTGGTCATTTTAGACTGGATCATGCCGGGGATGGAAGGTCTGGAGGTGGTGCGCAGGGTCAGGGCCGTTGAAACGGAGCGCCCGCCTTACATTATTCTTTTGACCAGCAAACAGGGAAAGGAGAATATCATCACCGGGCTTGAGGTCGGCGCCAACGACTACATGGTCAAACCCTTCGATCCCGACGAACTTCGCGCCCGGGTGCAAGTAGGCCAGCGGATGGTGGAAATCCAGGAACGGCTTCTGGCAAAGATGCAGGAGTTGCAAAAGGCAGTGGATCATATCCAGAACCTGGAAAAGATACTCCCCATTTGCTCCTTCTGCAAAAAGATACGCGACGATGCCGGAAAATGGGAACAGGTGGAAGCCTATGTCTCCAAAAGATCAGGGGCGCTTTTTTCCCACGGCATCTGCCCGGAGTGCATGGCGAAACATTATGGGGAGTTTAGTTGAGACCCGTTATAAGGAGAAATTCAATGAACAGGAAACCGTTCCCCGGTATGACTACATGCTTCAGCAGTATTCGAAAAATTGATATGAAGTAGCAGCGCTTGACAAAAAGCCGGAATCCAAGTAAATTCATCTCCATCAAAAAAAACTCGCGTGTTTTTTAACATGGAGATAAAATTGACCTCATATTTTCAGCGTTATATCGAGCTGCCCGTTTCCGAAGATCTGAAGCACAAAATGGTCTTTATCGGCGGACCGAGACAGACAGGAAAAACCACCATGGCGAAACAGCTTTGCCGGGACGCGGGGTTTGACCTGGAAGACCGGTATTTGAGCTGGGACGCCGCACAGGACCGGGAGAAAATAATCCTTGAGCGTTTTCCTTTCGGCCCGGGATATCTGGTGCTGGATGAAATCCACAAGTATTCCCGATGGCGTCAGGTTGTTAAAGGCCTCTACGACAAAAGGGGAACCGAACTCAATATCCTGGTGACCGGAAGTGCAAGGTTAGATCATTACCGGCGAGGCGGAGATTCCCTTCAGGGGAGATATCATTTTTTCCGGCTCCTTCCCTTAACCTATGCGGAGCTTTCCAGCCCGGGCATCTCCACCGTAAAGGACCTCCTGGTCTATGGTGGATTCCCGGAACCTTTCGCGCTGCAATCCGAAAAGGAAACCAGACGCTGGAGCCGGGAGTACCGCTCCCGTCTGGTCAGAGAGGACTTGAATGATCTTGAAAACGTTCGCGATCTGAGCATCATTGAGCATATGGTGCTGCGTCTCCCTGATCTGGTGGGTTCGCCGCTGTCCATTAACGCATTGAGAGAAGATTTGCAGGTTTCCCATCAATCCGTAAGCAGGTGGATCACCATGCTGGAAAACCTCTACATGCTGTTCCGCATCTACCCGTTCGGCGCGCCAAGTATCCGGGCCGTCAAAAAGGAAGCCAAACACTATCACTTTGACTGGACCGTGGTAAAAGATTTGGGGAAACGTTTCGAAAACCTGGTGGCGTGCCATCTTTTGAAATGGTGCTTTTATCTTCAGGATGTGGAAGGGCTGGATATTGAGCTTCGATACTTTCGGGACATTGATAAACGAGAGGTGGACTTCGTGCTTGTGGAAGACGGAAAGCCTTTGCACTTCATCGAGTGTAAATCGGCCGGAAAAGTTGTCAGCCCATCTCTTCGTTACCTGAAGACACGGTTTCCCAAGGTTCAGGCCACTCAGGTGTCACTTCAGGATGCGTCTGACCTGATGACAAAAGAGGGGATTCGCATCTGCCCGGCTTACCGGTTTTTAACGGATTTCGTATAAATGGCCGTGACCATCATGGGAGGGAAGGGAAATACAGGCGGTCCTGAATCTCAAAGAACCGAACGATCCAATCCCCCTGTATGACTACATACTTCAACAGTATTCGAGAAATTGAACGGTTGCACCAAATGTCCGGTCGTCGCCGACCTCCACCATGACCTGTCACCGCTGATGCCTGGGAAGCCGAAGGCGAAAGCAGGCTCCCTGGTTTTCCATGGAATCCACCGTGATGGAACCCTTGTGCTTATCCGTGATGATTTGATAGGCCAGACTCAACCCCAGGCCGGTCCCGCTGCCCACCGGTTTGGTGGTAAAGAAAGGATCGAAAATCTTATCTCGAATATTTTCGGGAATGCCGGGACCCGTGTCCTGAAATTCCAGGACCAGCCATTCTTCATCCTGCCGCGCACGAATGGTCAAATCTCCGCCCGACGCCATGGCTTGGGCCCCATTGACAATGAGGTTCATAAACACCTGATTCAGGTCCGACGGATAACAATCCAGGGGATCGAGGGGGTCCATCTCCAGATGAACCCGGATTTCTCTTTTTCGCAGTTCCGAATCCGCGAGAGAAAGGGTCGAACGAAGATTTTCCGCCACGTCAACGGTCTTTCGCTCAGCCTCATCCAGACGGGAAAAGGTCCTCAGATTCTGAACAATCTCTTTGACCCGCACGGCGCCTTCAAGGGACCCTTTGATCAGATCCGGAAAATCCTCCAAAACGAATTCCAGATCATGCGCCTCCCGCAAAGCGTCGAGGGTTTGCCCCCCCTGCTCTCCCGCTTTTTCCAGAAAAAGAGATTCCAGGCCCCCGTAGGCCGTAGAAAGATCGGAAAAGGATTCCTTCAAGCTGTGCAGGTTACTGATCACAAACCCAATGGGGTTGTTCACCTCATGGGCCACTCCCGCCACCAGTTGGCCCAGGGCCGTCATTTTCTCCGCATGAATCAACATGGCCTGGGTTTCCCGCAGTTCTTTAAGGGTTTGTTCCAGCAGGGTATTCTTCTTGATCAACTGACGCTGAAGGTTGTTGATTTCCCGGTTCATGGCCGTCATCCGGGTATTGATCATATCCAGCTCAGCCACGTCATACTCCGCGGCAATCAGAACCTGGTCCCGGCGTCGATACACCCTTGCCCGTGTACTTCGAGATTGTTCCAGGCCGTTTCCGGTGGTGAAAAAGCCTTCGAAAACGGGTCGGTCCCGAGCCGGTTCCGCGACCAGTTTTTCAAAGGACGGGTTCACCAGGGATTGGGCGGGAACCCCCGTTTCCCCGTCAACGGCCAGAAGGTCCTTCATCCCGTCGTTGGCGTAAATAAGCCGTCCCGTCAGGTCAAAAACCCCAAGTGCCAGTGAGGTTGTTTTCCGGAGCAGTTCGGGAATCAGATCGATCCAGATCCCGGGCAGTGGCGTCATGGAAAGAGGCATGTGGTTTTCTCTTCCGCCATAATCTCATTGATCATGCCCACCATCTGCTCCCGCCTCTTGGCATATTCATCCAGAATCTCGGAGGGTACCTTCGGGAGCTTTTCCGCTGTTGCCAATAGTTGTTCCTTGTTCATGCCTGATTCCTCCTTGAGGGATTTATTTTGGATCCGGATCCATCCCATCTGTTTTCAAAATGAACTGTTTCAACTCTCCCAGCGATGAAACATAAATTACATCAGGATAAGGGGCCACCACATTTCCACCCCCGTGGCGAAAAGCCTGCCCCCCGATGAGAACGGGAAGCTTCGGGAAACGCTTCCGCAGTGCATTCAACATTTTTTCCAGATCTCCCATGTGAAAGTATACACTCAGGGAAATACCCACCAGGTCCGGTTCCACGTCATCAATAAACCGCACCAACTCAAAGGTTGGCGTGTTGGCGCCCAGATAAAGGCTGTCCCATCCCTGCATCTCAAATACATCGGCCGCCATCTTGGCGCCCACCTGGTGCATTTCATTTTCAGCGGATGCCACAATAACCTTTTTCCCCCCGCGGTGGGGCGAAATCACTCTGCTGTAGAGCTGGTTCATGAACCCCTCGGTAATAGAGGTGGCCATATGTTCCGTGGCCACTGAAATCCGGTTCATTTCCCACAATTCACCCACCCGGTATAGAGAGCGCTGGAACACACCTTCGTATAGGGGTATAATGGACCTGTTTTCGAGGTTCTCTTCCGCTAGAATCCGTGCGCATTCCGCCCGATCCCCTTGAATCAGGGCCGAAAGATATCGCTGATAGTCTTCTTCTGAAAAAAACTTCTCCCGTACCGTCATTGTACCTCAACACCCTTTCCCGGCTTCATCAAACACCCATTTCTCCAGCATCTTGTACACCAGTTCCCGTTTCACCGGTTTGCTCATGTAATCATTCATGCCCGCCTCCATGCAACGGGCGCGGTCCCCCTCCATGGCGCCGGCGGTCATGGCAATAATGGGGAGATCATTGAATCCGGCGTCACGAATGGAGCGCGTCGCTTCCAGACCGTCCATTTCAGGCATCATGACGTCCATGAGAACCAGATCGAAAGCCTGGGGTTGTTTCAGGACCTTTTCCAATGCCCCCTTTCCATTTTCAACCACGGTTACCTGGTAACCGGCCTTTGACAACATGATTTTTGCCAGTTTCTGGTTTACGGGGTTGTCTTCGGCCAGGAGAATCCGTGCGGCACGCTTGGCGTCTTCCCGTACGGAATATTGGGTCATGATGACGTGGGGTTGCGCACCGGTCTTTTCCTGTTCCGGGGTCTGCCATTTTTCCCCAAAAATCCGCCGCAGCATCTGGAACAGTTTTTTGCGCTGAAGGGGTTTATTCAGGAACCCGTCAAAACCTGCCGCTGCACATCTTCTGGCATCCCGCTGCATAACGGAGGAGAGGGCAATAAGGGGCAGCGCTTTGAAATCCGCCACTTTTCGAATCCCTTCGGCCACCCCGTAACCGCTGATCTCGGGCATCTGGATATCGATGATACAGAAATCATAGGGAGTTTTTCTTTCGCCTCCCTCTTTCAAGGCATCCACCACCCCGCTGCTTCGATTCAGGGCCGTCACATGAATCCCCGCCATTTCCAATACATATCTCAGGATATCCAGGTTGCTCTGGTTATCATCCACAATGAGCGCCTTCTTACCACCCAGGGAGACCGTTTCAAAACGCGGGGGTTCCGCCGCTTGAGCAATTCCCATTTTCGCCGTAAAATGGAATCGACTCCCCCTCCCCGGTTCACTTTCCTTGCGACAGTCAGATGCGCACCCAGATGTCGCCACCCAGCAACCGTGCGATCTGTTTGCAGATGGCGAGACCCAATCCCGTCCCCCGAATTGGTCGAACCGGCGGGTGGTGGAACCATCCGAACATAACTGCCGAAAGGGTTCAAAGATACTCTCAAGCTTATCCCCGGAAATACCGATACCCGTATCACGCACCATTACATGCAGGGTTAATCGATCCTCCCTTTCCTCCCGAACCTGCAAACACAATTCAATTTCACCTTCTTCGGTAAATTTGGAGGCATTGCCCATGAGGTTCACGATCACCTGACGGAGACGGCCGGGATCCCCTTTGAGTCGGGATGGCAGGTTGTTGTCAATGCGGCACAGAATCTCCACTGCTCCCGAGCCAACCCGCAGACGAATCATATGGCACACGTCATAGGCCAGAAGCTCGGGGTCAAACTCAATGCAATCCAGTTCCATCTCCCCGGATTCCACTCTGGAAAAATCAAGGATATCATTGATTAGCGTCAGGAGCGCCTCCCCGCTCTTTTTGATGGTTTCACCATAATCCGCCTGCTCCTCATTGAGAGACGTATCCATAAGCATTTCCGTAAATCCGATTACCGCATTCATGGGGGTCCGGATTTCATGGCTCATGGTGGCCAGAAAACGGCTTTTTGCCTGAGCGGCCATATCCGCCGCCCGCTTGGCCGACCGCAAATCCATTTCCACCTGCTTACGTCTGTCAATCTCCGATTCAAGGATCCGGTTGGCGGTGACCAGTTCCGCGGTCCGATCCGCCACCCGCTGTTCCAGTGTTTCATTGGCTTTTTGGAGTTCAGCCACCAATTTTCGGTTTTCCTGAACCAGACGGTAGTGCTCAAAGGCCTGCTGAACCACCGTTTCCAGCTCGGTGGGTTCCCAGGGTTTTCCCAGATAATGAAAGACGTCCCCGTCGTTCACCGCTGAAATAACGGCCTCGATATCAGAATAGCCGGTCAGAAGGATGCGGACGGTATCAGGATGGTCTTTTTTCAGACGGTAAAACAATTCCGCCCCGGTCATGCCCGGCATGCGCTGATCGGAAATGATCACCTGCGCCGGCTTTTCCCGCATGCGCAAACACGCCTCTTCAGCACTTTCCGCCATGACAACACTGTATTTTTTTCGAAAAAGCCGGCGAAGAGAGCGCACCACTTCCTTTTCGTCATCCACTAGAAGCAGAATTTTCGGATCAGTTTGGGAAACATCAACCATGACGTTTCTCCCCCAAAGAGGCTTCGTAAAAACCGACAAAACAACAAAAGACCATTACGTTATTAAGGGCGCTGCCTTGTTGGTCATGGGGCCAAGGCCCAGGATAATGGCCATGGCATCATCCGAGTCCACGTCCGTATCCACAATCACATGTTTGATTGATGACGAGGCGCCGGGGTGCTTGAATTGTCGTCCGAACAGGCTCCGATACAGATGATAAGCCCTGTGCAAAGGGTTACGACAAGCTTCTTTGACAACGGGACTACGGATTTGTGTCGCACGATATCTCTCCTTAATTTGTCATCAACAGCGGTCACACTGATTTCAAACAATAACACATTGCTTTTTCAAGGGAAAATATAGGGGAAACAACCTTATGGGTCAAGCACAAAGGGGTTCGCGTCAGATAATATCGCCGTTCCAGACTTTTTTACGGAAATGCCACCATGGCAACACCGTGGTAAGCGAATCGGTTTTTTCCGGAAAAAGGATCGCGTGATTGAAGTTGTAAAATTTTCAGTTGATGAACCCATTGAATTCTCCTATTGTAATCCAAAGCTAGCCGATTCCCAAAATGAATCATTTGCTTTCACGGCAATTTTTTCATAACGGGGGAAGATCAGAATGCAAAAAAAGATCGATCTCAATTCAGATGTTGGAGAAAGTTTCGGGGCCTACAAAATCGGACTCGATGAAGCGGTAATTCCCCTTATCAGCTCGGCTAATATCGCCTGTGGATTCCATGCGGGGGACCCATCGGTGATAAACCGAACAGTCGCCCTTGCCTCGGAAAACCACGTAGCCCTTGGGGCTCACCCCGGATTGCCCGACCTGATGGGATTTGGTCGAAGGTCCATGGATATCGCCCTGGAAGAAATCAAACACTATGTAACCTACCAGGTCGGCGCCCTTCAGGCCTTTGCCGCTCAACGGGGACTATCCCTCCAGCACGTAAAACCCCACGGCGCCCTTTACAATATGGCCGTCCGGAACACGCAAATCTGGAACATCATGGCCCAGGTATTGTCGGCGCAGGACAAAAATCTGATACTGGTGGCGCCGGCCGGGTCCAACCGGGATGACCTGGAAGCCATTGCCATGCACCATTCCATTCGCATCGCCTTTGAGTTTTTTGCCGACAGGGCCTATAACCCTGATGGTTCGCTGGTTAGCCGCAAACAACCGGGGGCCGTACTCCATGACGGTGCGGCAGTGGCCGAAAGGATCATCAGGCTGGTCGCCCATGGCAACGTCATTGCCATTGATGGAACCGAAATAAAATTGTCGGCGGACACCATCTGCGTTCATGGGGATAACCCCGAGGCCCTCACCCTGGTCAAAAAAATCCGGTCGTCCCTCCTGGATTCCCATGTTGAAGTGAGCCCCATGGGCACATTTCTGTAGGCCACCCTGATGCCCTACGACCCGCCCATATATCGGGAAATGGGAGATCGCTCCCTCCTTGTGGAACTGGGGAAGGTTATCCACATTGACACCAATCGAAGGGTCAGAAAACTTTTTTTAGTCATAGAAAAGACCGCTCTTAAAGAGGTTGTGGACATCATACCCGGGTATTGTTCGCTCATGTTGGTTTTTGATCCCCTCAAAACCAGTGCGTCATTGGTGCGAAATAAAGTTGATGCCCTCCTGGATAAAATGGATTCGTTCGAAATCCCTGAGACAACGGAAATCCAAATTCCAGTTGTCTATGGTGGGAAATACGGTCCGGATCTGGAATGGGTGGCAGAGTATCACAGGATTTCTTCTGATGAAGTCATCCGCCTGCATACGGAAACCATCTACCATGTTTACATGATCGGCTTCATACCTGGATTTCCCTATATGGGAGAACTTCCGGAAGGCCTTGTTACGCCTCGCAAGGAAACCCCCCGGACCCTGGTGCCGAAGGGTTCGGTGGGACTGGCGCAGAAGCAGACCGGCATCTATTCCACCAGCAGTCCGGGCGGATGGCAAATCATCGGGCGCACGCCGCTCTCACTTTTTGATCCTTCAAAAAATCCCCCGACGCTCCTCAAAATGGGAGACCGGGTGCATTTCTACCGGGCAACCGAGGAGGAGACAATAGGCCATTGGCAGGGGTAAAAATCCTGGAGGTTATGATACCCGGTCCCTTGACCACCTTGCAGGATCGAGGTCGGGTCGGTTACGGTCAATACGGGGTTGCGCAAAGCGGCGCGGTGGATTCATTCTCACTGCGGGTGGGAAACCTGATGGTGGGTAATTCGGAAAACGAGGCCTGCCTTGAAATAACCCTCATGGGGCCTGTTATGAAGGCGCATGCCCATGTGGCGATGGCCATTACAGGGGCGGATCTTCAACCTCGGATTAATGACCGGGCGGTCCCCATGTGGCAATCCATTGTCATAAAAAAAGGGGACATCCTATCGTTTAAAGGACCCAAAAGCGGGTGCAGGGCTTACCTGGCGGTTGGCGGCGGTTTTTATGCACAGACAGTGCTCGGAAGCAAATCCACCAATCTGGGGGGCCGGTTTGGGGGCATTGCGGGAAGGCCCTTACAAAAAAGCGAGATTCTCTATTCCAATGCCCCCCATTTGCACCTGGATACGGAAAGACGAAGGCTCCCCTCCAACGCAATCCCCCAATACCCCACGGATTGTTCGGTGAAGGTCATCATGGGCCCCCACCACGATCATTTTTCCCCTGAAACGTTGACGTTATTTCAGGAAAGCGCTTTCAGGGTAACGGGACAGTCGAACCGTGCGGGCATCAGATTGGCAGGCCCTCCCATCAGGGCAAAGGAAGGGTTTAAAAAATCAATCATTTCAGAAGGGGTTGTCCCGGGCGCCATACAAGCGCCTGGTGATGGTCAACCCATTATCATTCTGGGCGAGACCGTCACGGGCGGATACCGAAAAATTGCCGTCGTCATTTCCGCTGATCTTCACCGGTTGGGGCAGCTAAAACCCGGGAACAGGGTGAGCTTTGTCCCTGTTTCCCTGGATGAAGCAAAAAACGCACTTGAGGAAATAGAAAACATCATCCAGAGTACAAAACAAGCCTGAACCGTTGCCCCCGCTCTTTTCAAATGGGCTTTCCGGAAATCGCCTCATCCAATCCTTCAAGAATAAAATCATCCCAGTTCATGAGCAAAATATTATCTTTCAGCAATCTTCTTTTCTGCCCATTCCCCAGGACGTACGCCGGAACACCCGGATTGTCTTCAATAAAACGCCTTAAACCCCCGAGTCTTTCAACGGAAATATTTTGCGATGATTTGATTTCCAGAGCGCAGATGATGCGGCTTCCCTGACATATTAGCACATCCACTTCGGCGCCATGGCGAGTTCGCCAGTAGAAAAGCTGAAAATCCAGGCGCTTGTATTCAACGAAAGCCATGAGCTGGCAAATAACGAATTGTTCGAAACGCCGCCCGAAAACATTCGGGTTCAGTTGAGTCGTCAATGTATGGGCAAGTGCATTTGTAACGCCGGTATCGAAAAAATAGTAACGAGGATGGGAAACCAGGCGCTTTCTCGCATTCCGGGTCCATGCCGGAATTTTGAAAGCGAGAAAGGTATCCTCCAGAATCTGGAAATACTGCTGCACCGTTTTCACCGACACGGAACATTCTCTCGCAACATTGTTGTAATTAACGGTTTCTCCATCATTTGCCGCCGCGATATCCAGGAATTGAGCGAAAGGCCCGATATTTCGCACCAACCCTTCAGCGGCAACTTCTTCTTTCAAATAGGTTTCCGTATAGGATCTGAGAAACTCAAAAGTGTCTTCCCTGTCAAAGCGCCACAATACCGGCAAGGTGCCTGTTCTGAGAGCCCTTTCAAGATCGAAGCGACTCCCCAATTCCGTAAAGGTTAACGGAAAAAGCCGGTAGGTGTAAGCCCTGCCGGCCAAAAGATTCACACCTTCTCTCCTGAGCTTTCGAGCGCTGGAACCCGTAAGGATAAATCTGACCCCTTTGGATTCAATCAACTCATGAACCTCGTCCAAAAGAGCGGGAATTTTCTGAATTTCATCGATAACGCACAGAGGGTCGTCGTGCCGTTTCAGGTGTGCCAAGATTTCTTCACGCACACTTCCAGGATTCTTGGCGTAATTCAAAAAATCCCTTTGGGGCAGCAAATCAATGTAAAGGTCGTTATCGGTTAATAAGGATTTTACAAAGGTACTTTTTCCGGTCTGGCGTGGTCCGAAAAGGAAATAGCTTTTTGATTTTATAGGATTTATCTCTCTGTTAACCATAGCTCCAAAAATGTACGGCAATTTTGGAGCTATGTCAAACACAAAAACACAGTGGGCTAAAACTTGGGTGAAATTGTATTCCCGAAAAAGAAATAGATGCCATCATTCAGGAAGTCAAGACAACCCTGACCGCAAAAGTCCAATCATGAACGTTTACGACATTTGTGCAATCTCAACCCCCTTTCCACCGTTACAATAAAATCCTGAACATTGGTGAGAATGGAGTGGGCCGACAGGGAGCCCCGGTTGATCAGTTTGCTTGCGGCAAACTCGGACATATCCACGATAAAAAAATAAACGGGCCGTACCCCATTGTCCTTCATCACCTTGTAGGAAGGCGTCATATTGCCCACGGAAATGGCATGAAGCTGTGTTGCAAGGGCAATGACCGTGGTGGCCTTCCGGGAATAGGCCCGCATCCGATCCTGGGCCCCGTAGGCATCCCCCTCCACTTCGGGAAGGGGCCCGTCATCGCGGATGGAACCGGCCAATACATAGGGGACCCCTTTCCGGATGAGTGCCCGCATGATGCCATCCTTGACGAACCCTTTCCCAACGGCCGATTCAATGGATCCAAGGCCCCTGATGCGGTTGATGGCATCCAGATGGTTGTAGTGACCCAGGGGTAAAGCCTTCTTGGAATAGATATCCTGCCCCAGGGCCGTAGAAAAAAAGGATGCCTCCAGATCGTGTGTCGCCAGTGCATTTCCAGCCAGCACCGCATGCACATAGCCCTTCTCCACCAGTGTCGCAAAGGCATCACGGGCATCCCTGTCAAAGACCACTGCGGGCCCCAGCACCCACACAATAAAGCCTTTCTTTCGTTCGTAGGCCAGAAGGTCGTAGAGTTGATCGTAGTCGATGGAAAAAGACGTTTCCCGGGTGATCCGCGTTCTAAAGGCAAATTTCTGTAAAGGGTCTTCGGCCAAATCAAAGGCGCCCGCATGCACGAAAATCCCTTCTTCTCCGTTTTCCCGCCTGCCGCAGGCAACTAAGTCGCCCGGATTGAGATGCCGAAATTCACGCACGGCAAGTCCCTCATCCTTCCCCAGCACCACCACACAATCCATCCTCGATTCTCGAAGAAGAACCCACTCCCCTTTCCTGATCTGGAAATATTCAGGATAGATCGATGTGCCATGATAGTTCTCCGGCGCAACACCGGCTTTAACCACCGGTTGAAAAACAACCGTCGGCGCCGAAGTAAAGGGCGGCTGACGAAAATCAGGATGGCAATATTCCGGCGGATTGAATGGCATGACGCGACTCCTCGAGGAGAGATTCATAACCGTTCACAGGGAGCAGGGGACAGTTGGCAGGGGTCAGGATATAATTCGAAGCTGATTTTGCTGCACCCTGACAACTGCACCCTGTGAACTGTTAAAGATATTCGAAACCGATTGACCATAAAAACCAATATTTTATTGCCCAAAACACCGTTACCATGCTAAAAGAATCCGCATGGCGTTTAATTCCTCATATTTACCAACCTACGATTTCCACATGCACAACCCTTGTGGATCTCAGAGCAGCATAGCCCTTGATATGGATTCACCGCCTCGCTGCCATTATCCTCACCCTTTATGGGTCATCAGAATTCTTCTCTTGATGCTCTGCCTCCAGATCATTGTAACACCCATTCTGTTCTGGGGCAACATCCGCGGCGCCTACGCCGAAGCAATAAATCCATCGTCGATTTACATTGTAAAACGGGGAGACACCCTGGGCAGCATTGCGCTGCGCTATAAAGTCTCATTGAAACAATTGAGACAATGGAACAAACTTTCCGGCGACAGGATTCTCAAAGGGCAGCGCCTTGTAGTTCAATCCGACCCCTCCTTTCGGCATTATGTAGTCAAAAGCGGCGACACTCTCTCTGAAATCGCCGTCCAATCCGGCATCTCCGTGCCGACGCTTCGAAGCCTCAATAACATTTCCGGAGACCGGATCTATACCGGACAAAGGCTTAAAATCGGCCCCTCCCGGAAAAAAGGCCAAGAACCGGCGACGCGCCATGTGGTTCAAAAGGGAGAGTCCCTCTGGCGCATTGCCCATCGGTATGATCTTCACGTCAGTGATCTTAAAAAATTCAACCAATTGAAAGGCGGCACCGTCACTCCCGGCATGATACTCAACCTGGTTGAACCCACTGAAGATGAGGCGAACGACGACGAAACCGTTGAAGAACAATTTGAGTATACGGTCAAAGGGGGAGACAGTTTATCCATTATCGCCCAGCGGTTTGATGTGGGGCTCGGCCTTCTCAGACAGTTAAACAACCTCCAAACGGACCAGATTCATCCGGGGCAAACATTGCAGCTCCGCCCATCGTCCCTGGATGAAGCGGTACATGTGGTCCGCTCGGGCGAAACCCTGTCTTTAATCGCCTTGAAATACCAAATGGCATTGACCTCATTAATGGATATCAACGGAATCGAAGACAGCAAAATCGTGGTCGGCCAGAAATTGCGTCTCAAAACAACGCCTCAACACATCCATATCGTTGAAAGTGGGGATGCATTGTGGGAAGTGGCCCAGGCCTATGGACTGACCGTTGCGGATATCAAGAAACTGAACGGACTCACTTCCGACCGAATTTATCCCGGCCAGGAATTGCAGCTGGGCGTCAAACAATCCGAACCTTTTGACACCTACACCGTCAAAACGGGTGATTACCTCGGCGGCATTGCCCGTCTGCACCAGATGAGCGTGGCGGAATTGAAAAAAATGAACGACATGCGCACATCCCTGATCCATCCCGGGGATCAGTTGAAAGTCAGCCCACTCCTTTCCAAGGGAAAAGAATCGCTCAAACTAAAGGAAATCAATTGGGAGGACCTGATTCCCAATTCAGGAGACCTCAAAAAAATCCAGGTCGGCAACGGACCCTATTTTGGAAAACGACCCAACGCCGGCCGTCAGCGTCACCCTCGATATTACGAAAGCGCCGGCATGTCCCTTTCGAAAGCCTACCGGCAAGCCCGGAGACTTCAGGCGGGTTTTGACGGGAAAATCTCAAAAATGGGACGTCTCAGCAATACCTTAAAAGGTTGGCACATTGTGCTGGACCCCGGTCACGGCGGCCTGGACCCGGGGGCGGTGGTTGAAAACATGGATGGAAACGGAGACAAGGTCTACGTGGTCGAAGATGAATACGTGTACGATATCGCTTTGCGCGTATACGTACTGTTGCGCCTTCACGGCGCAACCGTCACCCTGACCCTGTTAAGCCCCAACCACTTGATTCGCCATTCGGATCCCCCCGTGCAAACATTTGTCAATGAAAAAAATGAAGTTTACAACAGTCCCGCAATGAACAAAGGCAACCGAAAGGCCAATTGGCCGAAGGGAGGACGCAACGGGAACCTTTCCCATCGAGTGGATATTGCTCGCAAGGCGTTTAAAAATGTCCCCCCAAAACAACGCATATTCCTTTCCTTTCATGCGGACATCGATCACAGTTCCCCCGAAGCACCCCTGATCATTTATTACCGAAGTCGTAACAGCGGGTATGTGGATCAGGTTTCAAAAAGATTCGCGGCCGCCATGCTTTCATCCATGGGCGCCGGCGCATTTACCCGGGGGCAAAACCTGTGCGTACTGCGAAACAACCCTGCCCACATCAAGGTCATGCTGGAAATGCGAAACCTGGCCTACACTGATCACGCCTGGGCACTGCGCTTTGAAGAATTGCGCCAAAGAGATGCTGAAAAGGTGGTTCGGGGCCTGGTGGAATATGTGAATAAAAACGGCTGAAAGCCGGTTTCCTCAAAATTTACCGCCGGCTTTAATCTGGCAATTCATCTTGACCTGTTCATCCACATCGGGAATCAAACACCCCCGTCGCAGGTGATCACGATAATTGTCGGGGTGATATTGAAGGGTGTGTTTCAAGTGGGCAATATGTTCTTCAATGGTCGTCTTGTAGGGGTCTTCATCCAGGCCCCAGCGGGACTTGAAATGACACCGCATGTATCGCCGGACCCCGCCCAGTTCCTCATCATAGCGACTGAGGATCATCTGGTAAAAACCGGGGGTTTTTCTCAGCAAATCCAACTCGCTTTCATACCCCGCAACCCCGCCTTCACGAAATTCATGGTAAAGATAAATGAGTTTTGCCAGGTAGAATCGGTCCGCCATTTGGCCCTGCAAGTCCGCGGTTCCCAGGATCTTGCCGAGGATTTCATTTTCTGAATCTACAAAATGAACCTTTTTCACTCGAATATCAAGCCCCGTGCAACTCACAATGTTGCGGCAAAATATAAAATCCTCCCGTGGATAACCCTTATCCTTTAAATACCGCCGCATGAAGTCAATGCTTCGATCCACATGGTTAAGGGTGTATTTCGCGCCGGTTCCCGCTCGGTCGTCGAGGGTCTGAATGTAACCTGTATCGTGCATAAGGGCACTGATCAAGCCGAGTGAAACCCCTCGGTGGGTCACGGGTATTCCCGTGGTCGTCGCGCCCTGAATCAACCTGGCCATGGCCAGCAACGTATCGGTGGTGTGTTTCAGATCATGGTAGCGGGTATTGCATTTTTGATAACCGGGGTAATTACCGGCGAACAGATCCACAAAATCGCTGAAGGCCTTATCCAGCCAGGAGAAATCAAAGGGATTGAACATCATCAGAACGATGGCCTTCGACTCTTCCAGAACGCTTTGGGGATCATCCATATCCACAACGTTCAATAATGCCGATTCGTTGACATCCATGGGATTCCTTTATAGATCAACAGCCCGCTGCCTTTTCCATATCGCTATTTTACCAAAGACGCACAAATACCCCGTCGCCCCGCTTCTCGCCACGCGTCCTCTCCATGTGCCGCAAGGTCGCAAGCTCCCGATCCAACTGGGAAGCCGTTATGTCACCCTTAAGCCGCTCCAGGAGCATGGGGCGTTCTATCCCACCGGTTTCCTTCAAAATATCGAGAATCCGTTCCTGAATCTCGGTAGTGACGGCGCCACCCGTATGTTTCTCGAAGGATTTGGCGCTGTATACCTTCCAGGGATCGCACGCACGGGCAGGGGACAGGGCATCCATGTAACAGTCTTCACACAGGGTTTGCCCCGAGTACGCCATTTCATCACCTTTTTCAATGGGTGCATTGCATCGCTCGCAATTCATGGGTTCCTCCCTTCTAAAATCAGTCAAGAATAAAAACGCAAGCCGACAATCGGCGCCATGGCATCAAAATCTCGATCATTGTGAAGGAGCAGCAGTTTTTGCTCCAGAGCTGTTTGGGCAATCAGGCAATCAATGGTACTCCGAACGGTAATGCCTCTTTTTCGGCAGGAAAAGTAGATGAACGCCGCCTCTGAATAGGATTTCACCGCGTCTTGAGGATGGAAAAAACGCTGAGAGGAAAGATACTCTCTCAAAAGAGCATATTCCTTCTCCGATTTCGCACCCTGCAACACTTCCTGATAGATAATCGATGTGATGCCAAAGGGTATCTGATGGGCCAAAACATCCCGCATCCTGTTGGCCGGCGTATTGGAAAGGCCTTTAAAAAGATCGATCAGAACCGAGGTATCAACCAGAATCATCGCCCTTCCCGTAGCCCCTTATAATCATAGGTTTCCCTGAATTCAATCTTGCCGTCGAGATCCAGCAGATTAAGTCTCTTGCGGGTAATGATGAACTCCCGTAACGCATCTGAAATTAATTCCTTTTTGGTCGTGGCGCCGCTTAGCATCATCGCCTCTTCCATAAGTTTGTCATCCAGTACAATATTGGTTCTCATAATACACCTCCTATTGTGTAGGACAATACACATGGAAATCTCAATTGTCAAGAATGCACCACTGATCTCCCTCTTATTCTATTGATCCACGCTGAAAATTCACCTATAAAGAGATTCAATCGCACTGAAACAGGGAGAAGATATATGAACATCGAGGCCGTTAAAACCATTTTTTTTTCACCCACCGGAACCACGCGGCGGGTTATCGAGGCCATTGCGCAAGGCATGTCGCCCAAGGAACCCCAGTCCATTGATTTGACGCTTCCATCCACCACTGTCGAAAAATCCCTGGAATTTGAGAACGATGATGTGGTCATCCTGGGGCTCCCCGTTTATGTGGGAAGAATTCCAGCACGGGCCATTCGCCGATTGAGGGGGCTCAAGGGAAAAAATACCCTGGCGATCATTGTGGTGGTTTATGGCAACCGGGAATATGAGGATGCGCTGCTTGAGCTGAAAGACCTTGTATTAAAGGCCGGATTAAATCCGGTAGCCGGTGGGGCGTTTATTGGGGAACATTCCTTCAGCAGGGATGAGCTGCCCATTGCACAGGGCCGACCGGACAAGAGTGATATTGAAAAAGCCGAAGAATTCGGGAAAGCCATTGCTCGAAAACTGGCGAAAATCGAAACCGTCCACAAAACCGAAACCGTCACCGTTCCGGGAAATTTCCCCTATATCGTCCGGGAGATGCATTCAAACATCGCCCCCATAACCCAAAAGGCGCTATGCACCCTGTGCAAAACATGCGCCACGGTGTGTCCCACAGGCGCTATCACCGTGAATGAACAGGTAATGACCGATCCCGGAAACTGCATTCTCTGCTGTGCCTGCGTCAAGAATTGCCCCACAAAGGCCCGGGTACTGGAAGCGCCCGAGATCGCAACCATCGCCAAATGGCTCCATAAACATTATCATGACCGCAAGGAACCGGAATTTTTTCTGTAACCGTTAGTAACCGGTAAGAAAAGACTCACAAAGAGACTTGACTTTAAGTTTATTGATCCGTAGAATGTAATAAATTATTTGGTGTTCCTGGTTGTCATTAAAAATCACGCAAGCTCCGGAATAATTCCGGGGCTTTTTTTTATTGGAACATAGAAAGAAGGTGTTTATTGAATTTCAAGCGTTTTAATTTTCATCCCACCGTCGTAGCAGGCGTCGCGGCAGCGGGATATGGTACCCCCACCCCGATTCAGGATCAGGCGATTCCGCTGGTCCTCAAAAATCACGATGTAATGGGACTGGCCCAAACCGGCACCGGCAAAACAGCTGCCTTCGTCCTGCCGATACTGAACCGGCTGGTGGGAAGAAAAACGGCTGCCATCCGAGCCTTAATCGTGGCCCCTACCCGAGAACTGGCGGAACAGATTCATCAGGCCATCGAAACCCTGGGCCGCAAGACCCACCTGAAAAGCGCCACCGTTTATGGCGGCGTCGGCATCAATCCTCAGATCCAGAAGCTGAAACGCACGGATATTGTTGTGGCCTGCCCCGGCCGGCTTCTCGATCACATCGGCCGCCATACCGTCGATCTTTCCCATTTGGAAGTGCTGGTCATCGATGAGGCAGATCAGATGTTCGACATGGGGTTTTTCCCTGATATTCGGCGCATCTTGACGCATCTTCCCAAAAAGCGTCAGACACTGCTTTTTTCGGCGACAATGCCCACTGAAATACGCCGCCTGGCAAAGGATATTCTGCAAAATCCGACCACCGTCCAGGTAGGGATAACAGCCCCCGCTGAAACGGTCAGCCATGCACTCTATCCAGTGGCCCAGCATTTAAAAACGGCACTGCTGTTAAAACTCTTGGGGAATACCACCGCCGAATCGGTACTGGTCTTCACCCGCACCAAACACCGCGCCAAAAGCCTGGGGCAAAAACTGGCCACAGCCGGATACCGATCCACTTCACTACAGGGAAATCTTTCCCAGGGACGACGCCAGGCCGCGCTGGAAGGCTTTCGTGACGGAACTTTCCAAATTCTGGTCGCCACGGATATCGCCGCCAGGGGCATTGACGTTACGCAGATTTCTCATGTGATCAACTACGATATCCCCGCTACCCCCGAGGCATACATTCATCGCATCGGAAGAACCGGGCGGGCGACCCGAAGCGGTGAAGCCTTCACCCTTGTTACCGGAGAGGACAGCAACATGGTGCGCGCCATCAACAGGACCATCGGTGCATCCATAGAACGGCGAACCCTGACGGATTTCGATTACAATGCCGAACCTTTAACACTCCAAAGAAAAGGCCCCCACCGCACCCAAAGGTCACAAACCCAGCGGAGCAAGTCCGCTCATGAACCCAGAGAACGGGCGAAAAAAGGAGCGTTTACCTGGATGTCTCCCCAGAAAACGAAAACCGCCGGCAGGCGAAGTAGGCCATCCGCCTAAAGGCTGGAGACGTTATACACCATGTTCATCTGGTTCCCATGCACCTGCGTGGAAACCAGGAACAACCGCTAATCTCTATTTTTCAAGGATTTTCCTGAGTTTTTCGATCTCTTTTTTTGCCATCCGTTTTCCGGATTCCGTCAGGAACCAGGATTCAAGATTTTTGCCGAGTCTTTCGATACATTCGTTAAACGTCAGCCCGAAACCCATTTGGACACCGCGAATCGCGATCTCTGAATACCGCCACAACTTATCGGCATCTTTAACAATGCCGTCATTGGGCGAAACAGGTTCTTTCCTTGAATCATGCCCTTGGATGATCTCCTGAATTTCGAGGCTTTTATCCTCGTCGTAATTGACTTTTCGAAGAATCTCCCCTGCAATCCTGGCCCCTTCAACTTCATGAACCCGGTTCCATTCCGGCATGCTGGTCTTGGGACCGAAGGCCTTTAACTGAACCTCCTCGGGCACTTTTTTCCACCCCACATCATGGAGGATAATGGCCGGAATCACAATGTCCTCATCGCCACCTTCCAGCGCCAGTAATCGCTGGGCAAAACCGGTTGAGACCTCCGTGTGAATATCATTTTTTCGAGTGTCCAAATAGGGTCGCGCCAGTTCCCAGATGCGCTTGTAAACATCCTTTAATACAAATTTATCGCTCAAAATAAGCACCTTAATGATATAAAAATAGGATGGTTTTTAATTACTCTCGCCATTCAGCCAGGTCTTGCAAAGGTTGTGAAAGACATCGGACTGATAGACAATCCCGATAATCTTACCGCTTTCCACCACCGGCAGACGTCTGACCCCGCTTTTCACCATCCTGTCAATCACAACCATGAGACCATCTTGGGGAGTGACGGTGATGACGGGAGCATTCATGACCTGCTCCACGCGCAAATCCGTGAAATGATCCAGATAGACTTCCAACTCTCCTTCCCAAAACTGCACATTTCCCAATTCATAGTTCATGAAAGGCGGACGCAAATGATAAAGGATATCAACCATGGAAATCATACCCAGCAAGTGAGAAAATTCATCCACCACCATGATGCCGAACGGCTTGTATCCCGTATCCCTTGTCTTGCCCCCGAAGATCAATCGGGCCGCCTGACTGACAGGGACGTCAGGTCCGACGGTGACATACTCGGTAACCATAATGTCTCTGACGCTCATTCCTTTCAGATCTCTCATTTTTCACCTCCGCTGTTACAAATCCGTCACCTTAAAAAAATAAACACTTACAGAATACGACTTGTGTTTAACAATTGCAATCTTATGTTAAACACTTTTATAGAGGAGTGAAAAAAGAATGGAAAATACCGCACAATTAGTTGTTGATGGAAAAACATATGAAATCCCCCTGGTCGTCGGCAGTGAAGGCGAAAAGGCCATTGATATCTCCAGATTACGCGCCGAAACCGGACTCATAACCATGGATCCGGGCTGCGGCAACACCGGACTTTGTCAAAGCAGCATCACCTTCATGGACGGCGAGAAAGGCATATTGAGATACCGGGGCATCCCCGTGGAGCAATTGGCTGAGCATTCCACTTTCAGGGAAACGGCCTACCTTCTGATCAACGGGGAGTTGCCCAATGAAACCGAACTACGGCAATTTTCCGTACGGTTGAACGATCACAGCCTGGTTCACGAAGACATGCGGACTTTTTTTGGAAATTATCCCAGAGGATCACATCCCATGGGCATGCTTTCCTCCATGATCAACGCTTTAAGGGCATTTTACCCGAGCCTACGAGAACGAAGTCAGGAAGAAGAAATCAACATCACCTTTTCCAGGCTTCTGTCCAAGGTCAGAACCCTGGCGGCCATGAGTTACAGGATTTCCCTGGGTCATACGGTGGTGTACCCGCGGCACGACCTCTCCTACTGCGCCAATTTCCTGAACATGATGTTTGACTCGCCGGTAAAGCCCTATATCATTGACGAGGATCTGGTGGATGCCTTGAATGTTTTCTGGATCCTGCACGCGGACCATGAACAAAACTGTTCCACTTCCTCGGTCCGGGCCGTGGGCAGCGCCCGGGTCAACCTCTATGCCGCCATTTCAGCCGGCATATCGGCATTATGGGGGCCGCTACACGGCGGCGCCAATCAGGCGGTGATCGAAATGCTTCAGCAGATATATGACAACGGCGGGGATACGGCCCCGTTCATTGCCAGGGCCAAGGATCGAAAGGACCCCTTTCGGTTGATGGGTTTTGGACACCGGGTCTACAAGACCTTTGATCCCAGGGCCCGAATCATGGAAAAAGTGTGCAACACGGTTCTGAAAAAGCTTCACCGGGAAGATCCCCTGTTGCCCATTGCCAAGAAACTGGAAGAGGTCGCCTTGAAGGACAGCTACTTCATCGACCACCATCTCTATCCCAATGTAGATTTTTACGCTGGCATTCTCCTGCGGGCCATCGGCATTCCCCTCGATATGTTCCCGGTCATGTTTGCCATCGGCCGCCTGCCCGGCTGGATTGCACAGTGGAAAGAGAGCGCGGATGATCCCAAATGGAAAATCTACCGCCCACGACAGATCTACATCGGGTCTCACAAAAGAGATTACGTACCCATTGAAAAAAGGGGATAATTTTTCAACCCATATTCCTCGCAATGGCCGCGCCGAATTCCGAACACCTGACCTCTTGAGCCCCCTTCATCTGCCGGGCCAGGTCGTAGGTAACAATTCCCCGGGCGATGGTCTTCTTAAGGGCCGCAACCACCGTTTCCGCCGCCTCATACCACTGCATAAACCGAAGCATCTCAACCCCGGACAGGATCAGGGAGCCGGGGTTGACCTTATCCTGCCCCGCATACTTGGGGGCCGTGCCGTGAGTGGCCTCGAACAGGGCGCAACAATCCCCCATATTGGCGCCGGGGGCCATCCCCAGGCCGCCCACCTGGGCAGCGGCCGCATCGGAGAGATAATCGCCGTTCAGATTGGGGGTCGCCAGCACGTCGTACTCTTCCGGGCGCAGAAGAAGCTGCTGAAACATGGCGTCGGCGATGCGGTCCTTAATCACGATCCGATCATCCGGTTGATGGCCGCCATATTTTTCATACAATTCATTTTCGGTCAGGGTTACATGAGCGAATTTTTCCCGCGCGACCCCATACCCCCAGTCCCTGAATGCGCCTTCCGTATATTTCATGATGTTTCCCTTGTGTACCAGGGTCACGTTCTTCCGGTGATGATCCAGAGCGTATTGAATGGCCATGGCAACCAGCCGATCCGTATTCTTTCGACTCATGGGCTTGATCCCCACAGCGCTTTCCGGAGAAACGGTCGTCCCCCCCGCGGCCTCGGATTTGGCGTTGACCCAGGTCAACAGTTCACGGGCCTCATCAGAACCGGCGGGCCATTCCAACCCCGCATACACGTCCTCGGTATTTTCCCTGAAAATTATCACATTCACCCGTTCGGGATGGGTCACCGGCGCGGGAACACCTTCCAGATAACGAACCGGGCGCACACAGGCATAGAGATCAAGGGCCTGCCGAAGGGCGACGTTCAAAGAACGAAACCCTCCTCCCACGGGAGTGGTGAGGGGTCCCTTGAGGGCCACGCCGTAATGGCGGATGGCGGAAAGGGTCTCTTTGGGGAGGGGGTTATCCACACCAAATCGCCCCTGGGCCTTTTCTCCCGCCAGAATTTCCAGCCAGGAGATGCGCCGCTGTCCTCCATAGGCTTTTTCCACAGCTGTGTCCAAAACAGATTTGCAGGCTGCCCAGATATCGGGACCGATCCCATCCCCTTCGATAAACGGGATAATGGGGAAATTGGGCACAACGGGCTGTTTTTGCTCATCCCAGCGGATGACGTTTTCTGATGCGTTTACATCAGGCATATTTTGATTTTTCATTCTTCATTTCTCCATAACTGAAAGAGGGCGGAAACAAGGCATGCCTACGCCGTTTTGCGGTTCATCCTAACAATTACAGCTGGTTTTTGCCAGGGGGAAATGACGCCTTTCAAACCTGGCGAAAACCCTCAAAATCCATCAGCGACATTGACAGTTTCACTACGGCATTGTAAACATATTAAACTGACGGCTGACTTAACACAGGAGACACAAAAACATGCATCACCCCTTTAACCAGGACAAAATCCGGGATATGATCGCCAGCAAACGCCGTGACCTGAAACGGGGACTTTCCTATACGGAAAAGATCCTCTTTCTTCATGAGGCCGGCCAATATTCATCCAAAAAACCGAGGGCCGGCGTTGATCCCATATTTCTTTATCCGGACCGCGTCGCCATGCAGGACGCCACGGCCCAGATGGCCATGCTTCAGTTCATGCAGACGGGACATCAAAAGACCCATGTTTCCGCCACCATCCACTGCGATCACCTCATCCGTGCCGCCCAAGGCGCTGAAGCGGATCTGCAAAAAGCCCTTGACGACAACAAGGAAGTGTACGATTTTCTCTCTTCAGCGGCAATGAAATACGGCATCGCCTTCTGGGGACCCGGATCAGGCATCATCCACCAGGTGCTGTTGGAGAATTATGCCTTTCCGGGAGGGCTCATGATCGGAACCGATTCCCACACCCCCAATGCCGGCGGACTCGGCATGCTCGCCATCGGGGTGGGCGGGGCCGATGCGGCGGAGGTCATGGCCGGACTGCCCTGGGAAACCACTTTTCCATCCATTGTGGGGGTCAGACTGAAGGGAAAACTGAACGGATGGGCATCGGCCAAGGACCTTATCCTGGAAATGCTGAACCGATTCGGCGTTAAGGGGGGGACCGGAAAAATCTTTGAGTATTTCGGCGAGGGCGCAAAAGCCCTCTCCGCCGCCCAAAAGGCGACCATCACCAATATGGGGGCGGAGCTGGGCGCCACCAGTTCCCTATTCGTCTATGACGAGAGCATGGATGCCTACCTGAAAAATACGGGCCGCAAAACCGATGCGGCCGAAGCCGCCGCGCTATGGGATATATTGAACCAGGATGAAATCTGCATTACCGATCCGGAGCGGGTTTACGACCAATATCTGGAGCTGGATCTCGGCGCCGTAAAACCGGCCCATGCGGGCCCCTTCAGTCCGGACCGGGTCACTCGGGTTGAGGATTTCAGGCAACAAGGGGCATCGGAGAAATGGCCTGACAGGGTATCCGCCGTCCTCATCGGGTCCTGCACCAACTCCTCCTATTCGGACCTGTGCGCCGCGGCCGAAATCCTTGAACAGGGAGCGCGGCACGGGTGCAAAGCCAGAGTCCCTTTCATGCTGTCGCCGGGCTCCGAGCAAATCTATGAAACCATCAAACGAGACGGCATTCTTCAAAAACTACTGGATGCCGGCGCCGTCATTCTGGCCGCTTCCTGCGGCCCCTGCATCGGCCAATGGGATCGAAAAGATTCCAAAAAGGGTCTTAAAAACATCATCTTTACCACATTTAACCGAAATTTCAAGGCGCGTAACGACGCCAATCCGGAAACGCTGGCCTTTCTGACCTCTCCCCAAATGGCGGCATGCCTTGCCCTTTCAGGAGAAGCGGGCTTCAATCCCGAGACCGATACGCTGGTAGGGAACCGACGGGGAGACTTTTCAGCTTGCGCCTCCCAACCCCCCGCCGCTTCCGGAAAAGGGCCTCACGCGCTTCACTTCAGCCTACATGGCCTCCGAGGAAGAAGCCGGGACGGTGATCATAAAAATAGATCCCCATTCGGACCGACTGGAACCTCTCAAGCCCTTTGCCCCATGGGACGGAAAGGATTTTTTAAACCTGCCGGTTCTCGCCAAAACCCGCGGCAAAACCACCACGGATCACATCTCCCCCGGCGGAGACTGGCTCAAATATCGGGGGCATCTAACCCGCATTTCACAAAATCTGCTGGCGGGCGCCTCAAATGCCTTTACCGGTGAAACCGGTCACGGCACAAACCTTTTCACCGGAGAAAAAGGGGTGAGGTTCTCGGATCTTGCCGGTATCTATCAAAAAAACCGCGGCGGATTTATCATTGTGGGCGATGAGAATTACGGTGAAGGGTCCAGCCGGGAACATGCGGCCATGACCCCCCGATACCTGGGCGCAAAAGCCGTCATTACCCGATCCTTTGCCAGAATCCATGAAGCCAACCTCAAAAAGCAGGGGATTTTACCCCTGACGTTCTCGAATCCTTCGGATTACGACAGCATCGGCGAACATGACCGGATAAGCCTGGTTGACCTGAAAACCCTGAAACCCCATGAACCTGTTCGTGCAATCATTGCCTCAGGGGAGGGGCAAAGTTTCGAACTTATTTTGAATCACACCCTGACAGAGGGACAAATACAATGGTTTAAAGCCGGATCAGCGCTGAACACCGTAAAGATTTAACTTGAGATTTGCCACTCGCTTTTGAAAAAACAGAGGTTAACATGACGTCATTTGATATGATCATTCAAAACGGAACGATTTTGACCATGGATGCTGAAAACACGGTCATTGAAAATGGTACGGTGTGCGTGTCGGGAAGCACCATCAGCTATCTGGGGGATCAAATTCCCGATACGTATGCATCCATAAAGACCATTGACGCCAAAGGCGGCCTCATCCTTCCGGGGCTGATCAACGGTCATACCCATGCGGCTATGAGTCTTTTCAAAGGCCTGGCGGACGATCTCCCCCTCATGGAATGGCTGAACCATTATATTTTCCCGGTGGAAAAGAACATGGATGCCGATTTCATTTATACCGGCACACAACTGGCCTGCGCGGAGATGATCCTGTCAGGCACCACCACTTTCTGCGACATGTATCTGTTCGAGGACCAGGTAGCCCAGGCCGCCTTTCAATCGGGGCTCCGGTGCCTCGTGGGCGAAGTGCTCTACGACTTTCCCTCTCCCAATTATGGTGACCTGGAAAGCGGTTTTGCCTACACCGAGTGGCTCATTGAAAAATGGAAAGACAACCCCCTGGTTTCCATTGCCGTGGAACCGCACGCGCTTTTTACCTGCAATCCCGAACTGCTCCAGAGAGCTAACCAGATGGCCTTGACGCACAATAGGCCCATGATTATCCATTTTGCCGAAACCCTGGCGGAACTGGAGGACATCAAAAAACGATACGGCAAAACACCCCTGGAACATCTTGAATCCCTAGGCATTCTGGGACCACACCTGATCGCCGATCACGCCGTCCATTTGAATGTATCGGAGATCGACAAGATGGCCGAACACGGAATCAGCGTAATTCACAATCCGGAAAGCAACATGAAACTGGGTTCCGGCATTGCGCCGGTCCCCCGAATGATCGCCCAGGGGATAAAGGTCGGCATCGGAACCGACGGGAGCGCTTCCAACAACAACATGGACCTCTTTACGGAGATGGACATGGCGGCCAAGCTTCACAAGGTCCATACACTGGACCCGACGGTCATGGATGCCCTCACCGTACTGAAAATGGCCACCATCGAAGGGGCTAAAGCCTTGGGCCTTTCCCATGAAACCGGATCTCTTGAAACCGGCAAAAAAGCGGACATCATTGTCATCGATACCCACAAGCCCCACCTGACCCCCATGTACAATCCCTTTTCCCACCTGGTCTATGCGGCCAGGGGGCAGGACGTGACCCATAGTATCATTAACGGCAGGCTGGTCATGGAAAATCGTCAATTGCTGACCCTGGACCTGAAAGAGGTCATGGCACGGGCAACGGAAAAAGCGAAGGATGTCAGGAAATGGGTATCCGACCAGTGAACAATGTGAAAAACATTTACCCGGCCCTCGGCAGCCGACTTCTGGGGGTCCCCGAAGTATGGACCCTTGGGGTCAAACCCAATTTCCTGGACTACACCCCGAAGGAAAGAGCCCTTATCCGGAACGCCCCCCTCGTTCTCTACCCCACCCTCAATTATGCCCAGTTCCTGACCACCATGGGGAAAAAGATCTTTCCAAGTCTGGAAACCTACCTTTATGCGGACGAAAAGATAAAACAGACCACCCTGTTTTTCATGATGGAAATTCCCCACCCCCGGACCCGGGTTTTTTATCACCTTCACCACAAAGAAATCCTGAACCATTTTGCGTACCCGTTTATCGCAAAGCTGCCCAGGTCTTCGGCCCGGGGCAGAGGGGTTTACAGGATCGAAAACGAACATCAACTGGCGGCTTATCTGGAACTCACGAAAATCGCCTATATCCAGGAATTTATTCAGCACAACCGGGACCTGAGAGTCGTTTTGATTAAAAATCAACCGGTGACGGCTTACTGGCGAATCAGGTCCCCGGACAATTTCAGGACCAACTTGAGCCAGGGGGGCAGCATCAGCTTTGACAATATCCCCATATCGGGCATTGAAGCGGCAAGGGACGCTGCCCGCAAATGCAGATTCAATGATGTGGGAATCGATCTTATTCGGCATAAAGATCAATGGCTGGTGATTGAAGCCAACATGAAATACGGGCGTAAGGGGTTGCAAATGAAAGGGCTCGACCTCAAGGAAATCCTGAGGGCAAAACTGATGGCGGGAGAACTTTTTTAAAATGAAACGGATACTCCTATGGGTGGTCTGTCTCCTGATACTGTTCCCACTGGCTTTTCTCGGGTATACGTACTACAACATCACCAAAGAAACATCCGAACGAATCCAGCGGGGCGCCATCGATGGTGTGATCAATTCCGAAAGCCCGGTGTACTATTCGGACGGGCAAACCCCCATCGGCGTCTTTTTTGAAAAAACCCACAGCAAATATATCCAATACGACGACATTCCAAAGATATTTATCAAAGCCTTGATCGCCGCGGAAGACAAAAATTTTTTTGAACATTCAGGATTTGATCCCAAAGCCATTGTCAGAGCTTTTCTGGCCAACTTCAAATCCGGTCGGGTGGTTCAGGGCGGCAGTACCCTGACCCAGCAAACGGCTAAAAACCTTTTCAAACGGGAAAAAAGGTCATACCAGGCCAAATTCAGGGAAATGTTCCAGGCCTTTCTCCTGGAAAGGCAATATTCCAAGGAAGAAATTCTGGAGATGTACACCAACCAGTTTTTTGTAAACGGTTATGGCAAGGGGCTTAAAATCGCCGCTCAATACTTTTTCGACAAAGACGCCCACGATCTCGATCTGGTTGAAGCGGCCTTCATCGTGGGTTCCGTCAAGGGTCCCAACAAATACAATCCCTTTATCCAAAAAAGCCCGGCCGAAAAAGAGGAGGCCGAACGTTCGGCCAAAGCACGCAAGGACTATGTGCTCGACAAAATGCTGGAACAACATTACATCAGCACCGACGAATGCGCTATTGCAAAGGAAAAACCCGTCCCTTTTAAGGAAGGACGGATCACCTATCGGTTGAACGTCATTCTGGATTATATTCGAAACCAGCTGGAATCCAGCTACTTCAAGGAAATTCTCCGAGAGCAGGGGGTTGAAAACATCGCCACATCCGGCATCGGCATCTATACATCCGTGGACAAGGACATCCAGGACGCGGCCCTTTTGAGTTTGCGGATACATCTGCCGCAAATGGATGTGGGATTGAACGGCTTGTCCCCTTCAAAAACCGTGACCCGTTTAAAGAACCCCCTTAAAGAGCGGGTCAAAAACGATTCCAGCGCCCTGCCCTTCCTGGCCCGCGTGACCGCCGTGGAAAAAGGGGTCAAAGATCCCGGTCTTCGCGTAACCTGGGAAAACGGCGAAGGATTTATCGGATATGAAGGCCTCAAACCTATTGGAGACGCCTGGCTGAAAAGTAAAAAAGGCCCGTGGGCAACTTTCAAAAAGGAGCATGTACCAATCCTGCTGGACACCTTTCAACCCGGAGATCCGGCGCCGGTTCAGATCATCTCTGCAGACAAGGGACCAGCACCCAAAAAAAAGGATGAAACGCTCGTTCTTTCGGCGATCCCGGAACTGGAAGGAAGTGTCGTTGCCCTTCATGAAGGCATGATCAAAGCCATGGTAGGCGGTTTTTCCAATATCCACTTCAACCGGGCCGTTGACGCGAAACGCCAACTGGGCTCCATCTTCAAACCGATTGTTTATGCCGCGGCGCTTCAGCTGAAATGGAATAATCTGGATCCTCTGAAAAACGTTCAGGATATCTACCGGTTTGAGGGCACCACATACATCCCTCGGCCCGACCATCACCCTAAAAGCGAAACGGTTTCGATGGCATGGGCCGGCGCTGATTCGGAAAACCTGGCAACCGTATGGTTGCTCTATCATCTTACGGATCGGCTCAATATGAATGAATTCC
The DNA here is from genome assembly GCA_963664475.2 of Desulfatiglandales bacterium. Classification (GTDB taxonomy): domain Bacteria; phylum Desulfobacterota; class DSM-4660; order Desulfatiglandales; family Desulfatiglandaceae; genus NaphS2. Next base: position 123,090 of record CAXXXE010000007.1, on the reverse strand, counting down.
GCCAGGTGGTGGATATTGTAGGACTTGGCAGGCGCCCGGACGAAACCTATGAAGCCTACAAAACTCGCCTCAGGGATCAATGGGGCATCATCGTTGATGAGAAGGCGCTCATGGAGGCTGCTTTTGAAGAAGCCAAGACACAGGCAAAAACGGACATCATCTTTGCCGGCTACGAAAACAATCTGGATGACGTTAAACGTCTCCATTTTGATCTTTCAGGGGCCGATTCAGCGGTAACAGATGAGGACCGACATATTTTACGATACGATTTTAAAAGACTCCGCGCCCTTCAACCGAACAGCCAGGGGATTATCGATGGTCTGATGCCGCCCAACATTCTGGAATTACTGGATACCCATACACAAAACCAGTTCAGGGAACTCATAGGCCAGGAAAAATACAGCCTGGAAGTCCTTTCCAAAATCAGGGATTTCCGAACCCTTGTCAACATTTCCTTTGTCGTTTACCTTTCCAAAACAATAGGGATCTCCACCCGGCTTGATCCGGTACTGTCCTTTCCCCTCGGACCCAATGCCATCAGCATCATGGAGGGCGCAATGGCTTATGAAACCCTTTTAACCGGAAAAACCTATCCGCTGGGTTCCGCAAATGGACCCGCCATGGTCCCCATCATCACCAAAATCGTCGACAGAGAAGGAAAACCACTTTGGGAATATGTCCCCGAACCGAAAACGGTACTCTCAAAAAGGGTAACGATTTTGACCTCCGAAATCCTCAGAAAAGTCATGGAACGGGGAACCGGGAAAAAAGCGGGAACAGCATTGCGCATCTTCGACATTCCACTACCCTCTTTCGGTAAAACAGGTACGGCCAATCGATTCACAAACTCCAGTTTTGTGGGCCTCATTCCCGGGCCTGACAGCGTCACCGGCTTACTTAACATTGAAAACGGCTACACCATCGCCAGTTATGTGGGCTACGACGACAATCAACCCATGAAAGGCCCTCACATGGCCCTCTACGGGTCTTCGGGTGCTCTTCCCCTGTGGATGGATACGGCCGAAGCCATTGTAAAAACGGAAAATTTCAAACGCGTACTTCAGCCCGCGGACCTCGCCTTCAACCCACTGCTGCGACCCGCAATCCAGGACCAGCCGGGGCTGAATCCCGTACCCGTTTCACCGGAAACCGGCCTTCCGCTGCACAATGCCGAAAAGCCACATCATCCATCCGCGGGCCAGGAAGTATTGACCCAAGCAACAAAAAGTGAAAACACCTGGAAACTCAAAAGACAATTTGAACCTCAATAAAGGCTAGTCAAATGAAAAAAACACTCATTTTTATATCGTTGATATTGATCTGCACCGCCGGATGTGCAGGCGTCGCGCCCAAACAGCCACAGGTTGTTCATACATCCGATGAAAAAGAGAGAATAGGGCTCACAATCCCTGTTTCGCAACTGGAAAAACGGATCCATTTTCTTGAAGATTATTTAAAAACGGACAATCTGTCCGATACCGCCAGAACGACAGCTTTAGACCTTCTGGACGCTTACCGTCTGCTCAAAAAAACAGACGGCGTGCCCATAACGAACAAAACCTGTAAAACCCTGACCCATTCCCTTTTTAAATCCATGTCGCTCATGGAAAAAACATACTTTGAAACCATAAACAAGACAACGGATGATGAAAATCCTCTCGCTGTTTTTATGCGGGAAAGAAATAAAATCATGAATCTCTACCGGAGTGGAAATTATAAGACCGTCATACATCGGTGTCTGGCATTGGAAACAAACTTTCCGGAAGCACTCACCCCTGAAATAGGCATCGTATTCGCACTATCCCTCGCCAAAGACGGCATGTTGGAAGAAGCCATCGAAATCGGGTCGAGGGCTGCCGAAGCACTTGAAACCACTACCGACATAGTGCAACTTCAAGGAAAAATTGCCCAATGGCAACTGGCGCTGGGACAAAAGGCACTGGCCGTCAACACACTTGCAAAAATAACCCACATCCAGGCTAACATAGCGGCCCTGGCCGATGATCTCAAAACTCGAATCGATCGTATACCCGAACCGGATCAACCAGGCTTTATTTCTGTTTTCCAGGCCCCGGAAGCCGCAGCCGGCCAGAATGCGCCACCCCAGCCGCTACAGGAAAAAGTTGATACGCTGGTCCAAAACCATGAGTTTTCCGAAGCGAGACGTCTGCTTTTAAAAGAAAAGACCGAAAAGGAAGAAGGGCCTGAAACCGAAATCATTGACAGGGCGTTAAGAAATATAGAGGAAATGGAAAACGCATATGAAGAAAACGTCAAGGTCAAAGAGGATTATCTGAAACAGGCCTATGAGGCAGCCATCAGATTATACGAAAAGGAAGACTACAAAGGGGCCATCGACAGGCTGCGGGAAATGGAAAGAACCGGAGTTTCAGACGTCACCTCAACCAACCTCAAGAATCGGGCTGTTGAAAGCCTCATCAACCTTGAAAGAAACCGGGCCGCGGAACTTTTTCTGGAAGCCAAAAAAACCAATGATCCGAAGAAGAAAAGAGAACTGCTTGAGACTTCTTACAAAATCCTTAAAACCCTTCTTGTGGACTATCCCCAATCCCCCCTTGCACCCAAATTAACGTCTCACATCAATATTGTTCAGGGGGAGATTGAGAAACTCCCTTGAAATCATGAACTGTTTTTCTTCATGCCGCCGGCACGAGGGGTGGATGAAACACCTCACCGGCCGCACAATTGACCGGACGATTTACTCTGCCCCTTGACAATCCACGCCAGAAACCGGCGGCCCCATCCCTTTTTTTTCTTATCGTTTATTTTCTTTTCCATAGCCATTAAAAATACCGGCTCGTTTTATCCCCCTTGCCCACCATGCCCCGAAGCAAAAGGAGGGTTTGGTTCCGATCCTCAACCTGCAAGGCCTGCTCCAGCCCCCCCGCATCCAGATTCACGTTGATGGCCTCCTTCGTGAGCCGCAATCCCATGGGGTTTTTGCCGTTCATGGTTCGCGCCAACGCCATTGCGGTATCCACGAGCTGATCAGTTTCCACCAAGCGACTGCAAAGCCCCAGGGCCATGGCCTCATCAGATGACATGAAATTGCCCGTGAGCATGAACTCATAGGCTCTCCCCGCGCCGATCAACCGGGGCAGAAAATAGCTGCAGGCCATGTCCGCACCACCCAGACCGATGTTGATATAGGCGGCGGAAAACCGGGCATCGGGGGTAATCACCCTTAAATCCGACGCCAGGGCAAAACTGAATCCCAGACCCGCCGCCGCCCCGTGAACCGCCGCCACAATGGGTTGCGGGGCCTGCCGCATGGCCAGGTTGAGCCGGGCCAGGCGTGCCTGAAACCGGTAAAACGCATCCGGCGACATGCCGGGCGTGGTCTTCATGGTTTCTTTCATGTCCAGGCCCGCACAGAACCCCCGGTCGCCGTTGCCCTTCAATACCATCACATGGGTTTTTAGATCATAAAGCCGCTCCTTCCAAAAAACCTCCAGTTCTTCCATCATCTGAATACTCACGGCATTGTACTTACGCGGCCGGTTCAGGGATAAAACCCCGACGCCGGGTTCAATCATTTCATATTCGATGGTTTCGTAGGCCATAAAAAATAGATATCCTCTTTATATTATTAGAAACACTTCATATTACCAACACATGTGGATGCAGTTTAATAAATGGATCGGCATCCGTAAAGGATTTTCCACTTTCCGCGTCATGTCCTTGACAATCATTTCAATAGGTTGGTATTCTAAAACAAAATGCTGCAGAGGTCTGAACATGACGATCCCGGTCGGGGACTACACCTTCTACCTGGCCCTGGACGACCTGCTCTACCGCCACCCGTATCCCACCTGGATAGATGCGGGGACTGTGAAGTGATCGGCGGGGAACAATTGGGCACAGCACGGAGATAACACTTGGAAAGCAGAAACGGAACCGACTATTTCCAAAACTACGATTTCATTGTAAAATGGATCGCGGAAGCCCTTAAGGGCGAAACCCTTGACGCCCTTGGACTCAAAACCGCCCCGGTTGAAGAGGTGTTTGCATTTGAACCCGTGGATATCCGCGTGAAAGCGGGACGGGTGGATGTGATGGCACGCGACAGCGCAGGCTCGCTTTTTCATATCGAGGAACAACGGAACCTGAGACGCTCGGATTTGTACCGGTTTGCGGCCTACCACTTTATGGGTGCCAAGAAATGGGGGCCGGGGATGATGGATGTAATTCTGGCATCCGGCGATGTGGAAACAGGCGACTTGAGCATCAAGACCCCGAGTGGCGGATACGCACCGCTGGTAATCGATTTCAGCAAACGGGATGGTGCCAAACGGCTTCAGGAAATTCGCGAGGAAATCAAAACGGGTACATTCACAAATTGGCTGGAACTGGTAACATTGCCCTTATATGGGAAGGTAAAGGGCGAAAACCGAGCCCGCTTTGTGGAAGAAGTGGTTCGTTTTCAGGCGGCGCTTTTCCGGGAAAACAAGATATCGGCCCGCCTGCCGGCCGCGACCTTGATTCTGGCCAACAAAATGATTGACAAGAAGCACCTCATGAAGATGTGGGAGGAGATAAAGATGCTGGATATCATAGAAATTGCAATGGAAAAAGGGATGCAGGAGGGCAAGACTCTTGGCATTCAGGAAGGCAAGACCCTCGGCATTCAGGAAGGCAAGACATTAGGGACAGTATCTGCCACTCGGGAAATGCTTCTGGATCTTTTGCTTGAGAAATTCGGCATTATACCAAAGGCGATTCAGGAAGAGATCGACAGCGTTGACTCCCTGTTCAGCTTGAAATCCCTTTTCAAGCAGGCGTTCAGGTGCGCGGATATTGAGGCATTTGAAGGGGTGTTGCGCCGCCTCCAAGGCACTTGCGAAAAGGCATAAACGAGCGTAATTGCTTTATTCAAACAAACATGGCCGAGTGACGGTCATCTTGTCCATGATTGATGCCCGTGCCCGCCTGGCGGCATAGAATCTGGATATTGAGAGTTACAGGGATACCAAAAACATCAAACTTTAACAGAGGAATAGAAATTATGTTGGATACAAAACTTTTAATGGATGATGTAAGTTTAGCGAAGGGATTACTTGAAAATGCAGCGACAAACGACGGTAAACTGAGCCCGTCGGACATAGTTTTCGGGCTCCGAAATCTTCTGAAAATGAAATACTATCCCGTAGCGATAAAATATTTTTTTAAGGAAGAAGATCTGGCGGAGTTCAAGGCCAATACCGATTATCAGGTGGGACTCAGGCCCTATACGTTCTGTCACTATGTAGCCGCTTCAAGGCAGCGGGGGGATGTCCTGCTGGGGACAAAGGACAAGCTGGGGTGTTCCAATGCAAAATACGTGTTAGGCTGGAAAGAGATTGATGAAGCGGAGATAAAGAGTCATCTGAAATACACCAAAAGCCGGGAACAGGCCGAGAAATTTCTCAAAACCAAAAAGCGCCTGCCGCCGGGTTTGCTGGCTTTTGCCACAGCCCCCCTTCACGCTGCGCCCTTTGAACCCGACCTGATTCATGGCATGTGCGACCCCCTGCAATCGTATCATCTGGCCAACGACTGGTGCGCGGCCCATGATACCCATCCATTTGAAACCGTCATGACCATGAACTCATCCATTTGCCATGGATGCGCTCAATGTTATGTCACCAAGAAACCGAATGTCACCCAAATGTGCAGCAGCAGCAAAACAGCCGGAAAAACCGAACAGGGGGAAATGAACTACATCTGGCCCTATGGACAATTTGAACCGACTTTCCACTGGACCCTGGAGAGAACGGTTCGTGACGGCGGAGTATCTTTTCCGCGCACAGGTGAAACCTACCCGGGCTTCGACATCTGCAAACTATGCAGTTTTCTGGTTTTCAAAAAGCCCAAAAAAGAGGAATAGCGCATCACCCGTCTTTTCCAGCCGACGTAATCTTTATCATATAATTACTGAGCGCCTCCTGAAGGGTCTCTCCCGCCAGGAAGGCGCAATGCTGTTCTTTTTCGGGCGCGCCCCCCATTTTTTCAAGGATCGCCTCTCCGGTTACCGCCAAAAGCTCGTCCGGGGTCTTTCCCAAGGCCATTTCCGCTGCAAATGATCCGCACACGGCGCTGGAGCCGCACCCATCCGTTTCAAATGCCGCCTGGTTGATCCGATCTTTGTCAAACCGCAGAAAAATCTCCATGGTATCGCCGCAGGGGCCGGTCACACGGGCGTACCCATCAGGATCATCCAGGGCGCCCCGGTAACGGGGATTGAGCCATCGCTCAAACGCCGGGACGCCGTATCCATCATTTTTCAGCAGAATCTCTTGCTGCAATTTTTTCGCATCCGTAGGATTATCAGCCATTACAATTTACCCGTTGCACAACGGTACACCGCTTATCCAAGGGCTCACCTGACCTCAATGAAGCCCGTCTTCTCGATCATAGACGCTCACAATTTCATCCACCATTTTGTTGAATTCCCGGGAAAAACCCAGACTGTCGTTTTCAAGAACCGCCAGCCCGCCGGCATCACCCTGCATCACCACTTCCGGCTCCAAAGGCAGACTCGCCAGGAATCTCAGGCTTTCCTTTTTAGCGGTCAACATGCCGCCATGGGTCTTGAACAGTTCAATGGTTTTTCCACAATGAGGACAATTCAGACCACTCATATTTTCCACCAAACCAAGGATCTTCATATTAACCTGGCGGCAGAAGCTGATGGATTTCCGAACATCCGCCAGGGAAACTTCCTGAGGGGTCGTCACAATCAACGCTTCCGCCCCGGGGATGGTCTGGGCAACGGTCAAAGGCTCATCACCCGTCCCGGGAGGCGAATCGATAATTAGATAGTCAAGATCATTCCACTCGATATCGGAAATGAACTGCCGAATGACGCCAATCTTGAGAGGGCCCCGCCAGATGGTGGCGGCATCCTTGTTTTCTCCCATGAGGGGCTCCACGGAAATCACCTGCAAGTTAGGCAGATATTCGATGGGTTTGGCCTTTTCACCGTTGACGCCGCTTTGGATATTGCCCGTAAGCCCCAGCATGCGGGGAATGCTGGGACCGTGAAGATCCACATCCATGAGTCCCACTTTTTTGCCCCTTTTGGCCAGAGCACCCGCCAGATAAGCAGCCACACTGCTCTTCCCCACACCGCCCTTGCCGCTCATCACCAGAATTTTATGTTTGATGCGAGCGAGGCTTTGTTCAATCTCTTTGTCCTGCAACTGATGCTGTTCATTCTGGTTGCCCATGGAGCAACCCTGCATATTATCCGCCATTATTATGATGTCTCCTCAACCGGACAAGCCGGGATAATTGATAACCGGATCAGGACCGGCCGCAACAACTGCCGGGACCGGCGCAAGTGGACGGAGGGCCCCCTGACCCGCAGCACCGATCCGCCGCATTGTCAGGAAACCTCCCGGTGGGACTTACGGAAGCGTGTGCCGACAATAATTTCTTGAGATTTTTGCTGCCGCAATTTCCACAGGCCACCAAATCGGTTTCGTTGCTCGCAATCAATATCTCCGTATTCCGACCGCAATCAAGACACTCAAACTCAAAAATCGGCATCGTTTCCTCTCCCTTTTCTTACCACTGACCTTCAACATTTGCATCTTCGGCCAAGGGCAGTTTTCCCGCTACGTAATCAGCAACGGCTTCACGCACGGTACCCGTCGCGTCGTTGGCAACGCCAACCTTCGCGGCATTCATGGCTTTAAAGGCGTTGGGGCCGCAATAGCCGGTCAACAAAACATCAGCGCCCTTCTCACTCACCATTTTCGCCGCCTGGATTCCCGCGCCTTTAAAGGCGTTCACATTCTCTTTGTTGTCCAAGACCTCAAATGAAAGGGTCTCAGAATCCACCACCAGAATGTAAGCAGCCCTCCCAAACCGGGGATCCACTTCAGAATCCAGTTCGACGCCTTTGGATGTCACGGCAATTTTCATGGGACCTCCTAATTTTCGTTGGCTGCCCGGTTTAAATGTTGCTCCCGATACTGGGCCACGGCCTTTTGAAGGGTTTTGATGGCCAGACGGGCACAATGCACTTTCTGATCGGGCATTTTTTCCAGTTCACGGTATAGTTCATCCAAACTCAGGGATTCCGCCTCATCCAGAGTCCTCCCTTTGGCAAGTGCCACCGCGGCGCTGCCTGAAGCCACTGCTCCCGGACATCCCATAACCTGTATTTTGGCATCTTGGATGCGATCGCCTTTAACATTCATGGTAATCTTCATGGTATCCCCGCAAGGCCCCGTCAGATCCGTACAGTGGTCAGCGCCGTCAATAACGCCCAGATTGTTTCGGTTTTGAAAGTATTCAATGGCCTTATCCGCATACCCGGACTCGGAAAGCATTGTATAAACATCGTCTTTGGGTTTCTCATTCTCCATAAAAACGACCTTCTTCCTCAAATTTTCCTTAATATATGGGGACGCTTGCTCAGTGTCCACCGCCACCGCCGCCGCCACACACCTGATCATCACCGATCATATCGAGTTTACCCGCAATCAGATCCTCAACCACAGGTCTGATCTGGGGACGCGTCGCATCATAAAACACATCCACCCCAACCTGTTTGAAACCCATCAGAGGCCGCATACCGATGCCGCCGACAATCAACGCCTTCACATTGTGGCTTGCCAGCAAATTAACAGGCACCATGCATCCACCCTGCACATGGCTCTCATTCGGGATAGTGGAGACCTGCTTCACCTCACCCGCTTCCACATCCACAAAGGTAAACACATCGCAATGACCAAAATGGCCGGATCTCTCTCCATCCAACCCCCCAACCCCAATGCTCGGTATAGCAATTCTTCCATCTTTCATGGTTTATAAACCCTCCTGAATTCAAAACATTTGAAATTTTCCAATGTACCGGAAACATTTCATGTATCTTCCGTATGAAATAACATCCTGTGATGTCAAGCATCTTAATTTATCAAATCACTTCAAACCATAAACATTCAACAGACTTCGTCAAGCCTCTTTTTTGAACGAATGTTAAAAAACAATGCTGAAGCAATTTTGGTTTTTCGAATTGACACGGGATTCCCTTTCGAACATACTGCTTTTTTTTGGAAATTGATGAAGGAACAGGAGTATGCGGTTTTCCATCCAAGAGCCTGATCTGACGGCCATTTACAGATCCTGTGAACTCTGTCCCCGGACCTGTCGCGTAGACCGGACCCATGCAAGCGCCGGCTTCTGCGGTGAAACCGCTCAGCTTCGCGTGGCCCATGTGGGGCCGCATTTTGGGGAGGAGCCCCCCATCACGGGAACCCACGGCTCCGGAGCCGTTTTCTTTTCTGGTTGCAGCCTTCAGTGCGCTTTCTGCCAGAACCACCAGATTTCCCGAGGCGGCATGGGAAAAGCTATCGGTTTGCCTCAGTTGATTGAAAAAATAAAACAGATGATCCTTATAGAAAAGGTACACAATCTGAATTTTGTTACGCCGGATCATTTCATACCCCACATCGTACAGGTGATCTCCCATCTTCGAAGGGAAAACCTCATCCTGCCAACAGTTTATAACTTTTCAGGATACCAGTCGGAGGAAATGCTCAAAAGTCTGGAAAGCCATGCCGACATCTACCTGCCGGACTTCAAATATTCGGATTCAACCCTGGCCGGACAGCTTTCCCGCTGTTCGGACTATCCCCAAAAAGCACTGACCGCCATTTCCGAAATGGTCAGGCAAAAGGGCTTTCTTGACTGCATGATTTCGGGATCGGCCCTCGCAGCCAAGGGGGTACTGGTGAGACACCTGATCCTTCCGGGCGCCATCAAGAACTCTATTGAGGCACTGACCATCCTGTTTATCGAGTTCGGCGCGAATTTGCCCATCAGCCTGATGTCTCAATATTATCCCGTTGTCCACCACAAAAACACCGAACTGAACCGAACCATTACGGATCAGGAATTCGGCGAAGTGTACGATCATGCCAACCAATTGGGATTTCAACATATGTTCGTACAGTTTCCCGAAACTTTCCGGGTTTACACAACGGACGGGCCTTTGTTTCTCCCCGATTTCAAGAACAAACAACCATTCGCATAGCTGTAAACCCTTTTTTTATGCTTGACTCAAATCAAGAGAGCCTTTATAGTAACCAATTCATTTTAATCAGTAAGGAGACTAAACTATGTATGCGGTCATAAAGACTGGCGGAAAGCAATATCGGGTCGCCGAGGGCGATGAGGTTCGTGTCGAGAAATTGCCGGGAGAGGTGGGTGATACGGTAATGTTTGATCAGGTTCTCCTGACCTCGAATGGCGAAATGGTCGAGATGGGACAGCCGTTTCTTGAAAATTCAAAAGTAGCCGGTCGCATTACCGGTCATGGCAAGCATCGAAAAGTATTGGTTGTTAAATATAAACGACGAAAGGGATATCGACGCAAAAACGGACACCGCCAGCAATTTTCGCTTGTCAAAATCAGCGGCATTGAGTCCGGTATCCAGAATTAAGGGGAAAGCGATATGTCACACAAAAAAGCAGGTGGAAGCTCAAGGAACGGAAGAGACAGCAACGGTCAGAGACGGGGCATTAAACGTTATTCCGGGCAGAAAGTCACTGCCGGAAGCATCCTTGTCAGGCAAAGAGGAACCCATATTCACCCGGGAGAAAATGTGGGATTAGGTCGGGATTATACTCTTTTTGCCAAGATTGAAGGTATTGTGGCCTATGAACGTTTAGGGAAAGATCGAAAAAAAGTCAGTGTTTACGCCGGATAAATTTGCATACGTTTTTTACCCTCCCGCCAGAGATAATAAATGTTTTTTTTAGATGAAGCCGTCATCACGGCCAGATCAGGAAATGGGGGAAGGGGATGCGTCAGTTTCAGGAGAGAGAAATTTATCCCCAAAGGCGGGCCTGACGGGGGCGACGGAGGAAAAGGCGGGAGCGTCATCATCAGAAGCACCCGTAAACTTTTCACCCTGGAAAACTACAGGTCGAAAAGGTATCTCAGCGCTCGAAATGGTACACCTGGAAGCGGCAAAAACAGATCCGGCGCAAACGGTGCGGATTGTGTTTTGGAAACGCCCGTAGGCACCATCGTAGAGGATTTTGAGTCGGGCCTTGTTCTTGCCGATCTGGTTCTTGACGGGCAGGAGATCGTCCTCATTCCCGGCGGTTTGGGAGGAAAAGGGAACCAGCACTTTGCCACCTCGACCCATCGGGCCCCAAGGATGGCGCAGCCCGGCATCCCTGGTGAGACACTGAAACTTAAATTAACCCTTAAGCTTCTGGCCGATGTCGGATTGATCGGTCTCCCCAACGCCGGAAAGTCAACCCTTCTCTCCCGCCTTACGCAGGCACGCCCCAAGGTGGGCAGCTATCCATTCACCACGTTGGTTCCCAATCTGGGGGTCATGACCTTTGACAACGCAGAGACCCTGGTGATCGCCGATATTCCCGGACTCGTGGAAGGCGCGCAACTGGGTCGCGGCCTGGGACACCGTTTTTTGAGGCACATAGAGCGAACTCGATTTCTATTGCACCTGCTGGATGCGACACCTCAACCGGGAAAGGACATCCTGAGTGATTTTCTGATGCTCAGGGAGGAGATGTCGGCCTATTCCGATTCTCTTGCCAAAAAGCCTTATGTTGCAGTCGTCAACAAAATTGATATTTGCGACCCTGAAAACAAGGACATCAGAGCTCTGCGCAAGGCCCTTGACAGGATCGGCATAAAATCCATGTGTATTTCAGCCTTAACCGGTGAAGGAATCGAAGATTTAATTCAGTTCATTTTTGAAAACTGGAAAGAGATTCTAGCTAAATGATGGAAAACACCATTTCCAGAAAAGACTTGTTGAAATCGGCAAAAAGAGTCGTCATCAAAATCGGAAGCGGGGTCTTGACGACATCCGATGGTCTTAACAGACCCGTCATGGATCATCTGACAACCGACATGAGCGCACTTAAAAAATCGGGGAAAGAGATCATTCTGGTCTCTTCCGGCGCCATCGCGGCAGGCATCCGAAAATTAAAATTGACGCATAGGCCCCGCTCGGTATCCGAACAACAGGCAACCGCCGCGGTGGGCCAGGGAGAACTGATCAGGTCTTGGGAAAATGCCTTTGAGCGACACGGTTACCAAATAGGCCAGGTCCTGTTAACCCGTGATGATTTAACCCACCGTCGCCGCTACCTGAATGCACGAAATACGATCTTTACACTTCTTTCCTGGAACATTATTCCCATTATCAATGAAAACGATACCGTCGTTGTGGATGAAATCAAATTCGGTGATAATGATAACCTCAGCGCCATGGTGACAAACCTGTCCGAATCCGATTTTCTGATCAACCTGACCAATATCGACGGCCTGTTTGACAAAGACCCGAGAGATCACGACGACGCCGGGCTTATACAGGTGGTGGAAAAGGTCAATCGAAAAATAACGCAATATGCCGGCGCCATACCCGGATTTCTCGGAAGAGGCGGTATGGGAAGTAAAATCAGAGCCGCTAAAAAAGTAGCCCTTGCCGGCGTACCCACCATCATTGCCAATGGCCTGAAGCCCGGCATTATTGGACGTCTCTTTGCGGGCCAACCGGAAGGCACCCTGTTTTTGCCGGAACCGGTTTCCCTGTGCAGCCGAAAACATTGGATTGCCTTTACCAAGTCTCCAAGAGGGGAAATCATCATCGATCGGGGGGCCGAAAAAGCCATTCTTGAAAATGGAAAGAGCCTGCTGCCATCGGGCATTAAAGAGGTGCGGGGCCAATTCAGCCTGGGCAACTCGGTATTGCTGATCAATGAAGATGATCAGCCGGTAGCAGTTGGCATGGTCAGCTACCACTCCGGAAACATCAAAAAAATCATGGGAGCAAAGAGCGCTGAAATCGAATCTATTTTAGGGTTTAAACATGACGACGAAGTCATCCATCGAAATAACCTTGTGCTGACAGCGCACTTAGATGAAGGAGATGAGGCATGTCGCTTGAAAATTTGATCGAGACCATGGCCAGAGATGCCAAAACGGCGTCAAGGGGTTTACGAAGCCTGGGAAGCGCACAAAAAGATGATGCCCTTCTGAAAATGGCCGAAAAGCTTTTGGAACATAAGGAATCCATTATCGCCGAAAACCGGAAAGATCTATCGGCCGCCAGGGAAGCAGGTCTTTCTTCGGCCATGCTGGATCGTCTGACCCTAAATGAAGCGGTTATCGCATCCATGGCTGACGGACTCCGGGAAGTTGCGGCGCTGCCCGATCCCGTGGGAGAAGTGACGGGCATGAGAAAACGCCCCAACGGCCTGCTGGTGGGACGCGTCCGAATCCCTTTGGGCGTTATCGGTTTCATCTTTGAATCCCGCCCCAATGTGACCATTGACGCGGGGGCATTGTGCCTTAAAGCAGGCAATGCCGTCATCCTCAAAGGGGGTTCGGAGGCCATCCATTCCAACCTGATCTTAGGAAAACTGATGGCGAAGGCCCTTAATGAAGCAGACATTCCCGAAAAGGCCGTTCAGGTGGTTCCCACCACCGAAAGGGCTTCCGTCAATGCGCTGATCAGCATGGATGATTACCTTGATGTCATCATTCCCCGGGGTGGAGAAGGGTTGATCCGATTTGTGACGGAAAACTCACGGGTTCCGGTGCTGAAACACTACAAGGGCGTTTGTCACGTTTACGTGGATCGCTCCGCTTCCTTGGAAATGGCAAAAGACATCTGTTTTAATGCAAAAGTTCAGCGACCCGGCGTCTGCAATGCCATGGAAACCCTGTTGGTGCATGAGGATGCAGCTGCCGCCTTTCTTCCCGAAATGGCAAAACAATTTCAGGGAGCGGGCGTGGAAATCAGGGGATGCCCCAGGACCCTTGCGTTGGTTCCCACGGCAACGCCCGCGGATGAATCGGATTGGCCCGCGGAATTCCTGGACCTGATACTGGCGGTTAAAATCGTCGGCAGTATGGATGAAGCCCTGGACCATATCGATGCCTACGGATCTCAACATACCGAAGCCATTATCACTAATGATTACGACCGTTCACAGCGCTTCCTGACACAGGTGGATTCTTCCGTGGTACTGGTGAATGCATCCACGCGGTTTAACGACGGCAACCAGTTGGGTCTTGGGGCGGAGATCGGCATCAACACCTCCAAACTGCATGCTTTCGGCCCCATGGGACTGGAGGAACTGACCACCACCAAGTTTGTGGTTTACGGGCAGGGACAAATCAGAAACTAGGAGTATTTTTTTTGAAACTGGGCATCCTGGGCGGCACTTTTGACCCGATTCATCTGGGGCATCTGCGTTCAGCGGAAGAAATCGGCCAGCATCTTGGGCTTCTAAAAGTCTATTTGATCCCCTCCGCCCTGCCCCCCCATAAAACCGCAACGCCGGTGACGCCCTTTCACCACCGCTTAGCCATGACCCGGTTGGGAACGAAGGCTTCAAACCTGCTAGAAACCATGGACCTGGAGGGGAAAAGACCCGGGTTTTCCTATTCCATCAAAACCTTGCAAGAACTTCACCGGATATTCAGCCCCAACCCGGATCTCTTTTTTATTCTGGGGATGGACGCTTTTCTGGAAATCAGAACCTGGCGGGATTATAAACGCCTCTTTGACTATGCCCATTTTGTTGTTATTTCCCGGCCAGGTTTCCGAAACCATGGGCTACAGGCCATTTTTAAAGACCTGGGCGTCGAAAAGTCGGAAAAAGAAACGACAACTCTTTTTAAGGCCCCGTCCGGCAGGACGATTATCCTTATGAAGGCGACCCGAATGGAAATATCTTCGACAAATATTCGCAACATGGTAAAAGAGGATAAATCCATTCATTTCCTTGTCCCCGAAACCGTAAGGGACTATATTATTGAAAGAGGATTGTATCGAAGTGATGACTTCCATCGAAAAAGCGAAATTGTGCCTTGCGACCATTCTGGAAAGAAAAGCCGTTGATCCCGTTCTCCTGCACGTAGAAAATTTGACATCCGTTGCGGACTATTTTTTGATAGCAGGCGGAACTTCCACAAGGCAGGTACAGGCCATTGCCCGGCGTCTGAGAAGAACATTAAAGGAAAAAGATGCACCGCTCTACGGCATTGAAGGCGAACAGGACGGGCAGTGGGTTCTTTTGGATTATGGAGAAGTGGTCGTCCATATTTTCTATCAACCCATCAGGGAGTTCTACGACCTGGAAGGGCTCTGGGTCGAGGCCCCGGAGGTAACCTTCGAAACATAAAACCAGGGGGAGGTTAAAAATGAAAGCCCATTTACGTTTAAGGCAAACCATTTCGGTCTTGATCGCTGTTTTACTGTGCAGCGCTCCCCTTCCCTTCAAGTCGAAAGCCCATGCCCTCTCAATAGAGGACGAATGGAACATGGGCCAGGCCTTTTTTCTTCAGATCAGCGGCCAGTATGAACTGGTCTCGGATCCATTCGCCTCAAAATATATCAATGATCTGGGGCACTATCTGCTCACACCCCTTGAAACAAAACCATTCCCTTTTCACTTCTACATCATCAGCGACAACACCCTGAATGCATTTGCCGGTCCCGGCGGCCACATTTTTTTCTATGCCGGCCTTATTGAAACCATGGACAGGGTCGATGAACTGGCAGCGGTCATGTGCCATGAAATCGGGCATATTGCCGCCAGACACCTGTCAAAACGAATCGATCAAAGCAAAAATATCGGGATCGGCACCATGGCGGGGATACTGGCGGGCATTCTCGTTGGGGGACCCGCGGCGGCCGCACTGATCACCGGCGCCATGGCCGCCGGGATGCAGGCACAGTATCACTACAGTCGAGAGGATGAACGTCAGGCAGACCAATTGAGTTATAAATATATCAAACCGTCCACCTTTGATTCAAAAGCAATGATCAGCGCCCTTCAAAAAATCCAGAAGGGGAGCTGGCAGGGAAGTGGTAAAACGCCGACGTATCTGTTGACCCATCCCACAGGCCCCGAGCGAATGAGCAATCTTGAATCTCTGTCCAGCAATGATCAACGGGCGGTTTTGAGCAAGGAAGCCATTTATTTAACGGCGCTTTTCCCAGCATTCCAAACCATTGTCATGGCCATCTGTAAAGAGCCTCAGGAAGCGCAAATTCATTTTCGAAATGCTTTGGAAAAAGATCCCCAGGCATGGTTGCCGCAACTGGGCCTGGGGATCGCTCTTATGAGAGAATCAAAATATCCCGAGGCCATCAGCGCCCTCAAAAAGGCCCGTGCGGAACAACCCGAATTCCCCCCCATCCTGAGGACCCTGGGGGAAGCCTATTTAATGGACGGCCAACCCAAAAAAGCCATGCGGGTTCTGGAAACGGCGCTTGACCTGGATCATGGGGACAAAGCAGCACTTTTTTTAATGGGTACGCTTTACGAAGAACAAAACAAGATCGAGAAAGCCCTTCGCATATTTGAAAAGCTGTCTTATCTCAAGCCCGTCAAGAATGAGGTTTATTACCATTTGGGCATTTGTTACGGCAGGGAAAACAACCTGGCCCTTGCCCATTACAACTTTGGCATTTTTTTTAGAAATACCGGTAGATTCCAGAAAGCCATGTTTCATTTCGAAAAAGCCAAACGCATGGCTTCCGGAAATAACGCCCTTCAAGAAAAAATCCTCAAAGAAACCCAACACCTTGAAAAGATGCAAAATAACACATAATTCGCGAGTAAGCCAAATTGATTTTTCAACTTCTGTCAGGTTATTTTGTTGATTTGGTTTTTAAATTGTAGAATATTACCGAATTAACATCTTTTGATGTTGATGTGGGCGTTGGTACTTGCCAACTTTTCGATTTATCGGTCTTTGGGGTAAAAATACAAAGGAGGTTTGCCATGTCTTTCAAAAAAGGAGCTGTATCCGAAGAATTTGAAAACGCACTTAAAATAGGTCGTCCCCCCAACATTGTCCAACTGTTTCCCAATTCCAGAGCATTAATTGTCAGCGGCAAGGTCATTGATCGCGCCATGATAAAAAAGGGCAAGGCCATGACCATTGCGGCAAACGGGCGAAATCACTTTGTCATTCGCGGTGCATTAAGCGCGGCCCAACGGGCCAATGCCGCCATTATTCTCGAAATCGCCAAATCCGAGGGCGGGAGCAATGCCTACTGTCCCGTCAATTATTGGAATATCGCCCGACAGGCGGATGCCGTTATGAACGAACTGAGCATCACTGTTCCCGTCGCCATCCATGCAGATCATTACGGCATCAAAAGCCAAAAGGACGTGGTGTCAGCGAGAATCGAAATCCCCACAATGTTTGAAGCGGGCATGACCTCCATCGCCATTGATGCGTCCCATATGCCGGATGAGGATAACCTTCTGGCCAATCTTGCCCTGAATCCATATCTGCCCAAATGGGCCGGATATGAAACTGAAATTGGTGAAATTAAAGGGAAACTGGGCCTTTCAACCCCGGCCGAAGCCCTGTTCCTGATTCAAGGTCTGAATGCGCACGACATTTTCCCTGACTGGATCGCCCTCAACAACGGCACCACCCACGGTATCGAACAAAGTGATGAAGGAATACAGGTGCCGTTGACTTCGGAAATCCACCAGGCACTGACCCGATACCACATATCCGGCGCCCAGCACGGGACTTCAGGTAACAATTCCGACCGCTTAAGGGATATTGCCCAAAACACCCATACCACCAAAGCCAATGTGGCAACAGCATTGCAGATGATTTCATGGGGCGTCAAAGTCAATGATTTCGGAAATGCCATGCTGGATGAAAATGGCGAATTTATCAAAATGTCGGATGCCGGCATGACGGATGCCATGTGGCAGGAAATGGTTGGTTACGCCAGGGAACGGGAAATAAAAGGCGGCAACTATAAAAAACTCAATTTGCCTTTTGAAAACAAATTACTGGCTCAACCCCTTGAAATACGCGAACGAATGGCCAAAGGGGTGGAAGATTTCGTTTATCATCTGTTAACCCGGGTGTTCAATGCTCAGGATACCGCCCCTCTGGCCCTGGAAGCAATTTTGGAGGCAGGGTCTTATGACATGGGGCCAAAAGGCGCTCGCATCGAGGACCCAACCCAGTGGACCGAAGACAAAATTCGAAAACGGGGCGCGACACTGGATTCCGACAAGGGCCCCACAGGAGCATTTGATGACTGAACCATCAGTGAATTTCCGTCCCGATCGGCATCTCTGGGTGGAAAAGATCGAAGCTGAAGCGAGGGTTTCCGGCTGCTATCTGGTCAAATCGAAAAGGTTGTCCACCACACGCAACGGAAACCCTTTTTTAAGCCTGACGTTGACGGACAAAACAGGCGAAATGGCGGCAAAAGTCTGGGACGGGGCAGACGCCTTATCGACGCTTTTTCGTGAAGGGGATGTCGTCGAAATCAATGGACGGGCGGTGACTTATCAGGGTCAAGTTCAGTTGACGGTGTCTGAACTTCGCCCTTTAGCTGAAATGCCGGACCCTGACATTTTCGTGGAAACCTCGCCCTTTGACATTCCGGAAATGATGCGATCCCTGAGAATGGTTCTGAATCAGGTTGCGGATATTCACCTGAAGGCATTGATTGATCGATTCTGGAAAGACCGCGATTTCATGGATCTTTTTAAAAAAGCGCCCGCGGCCAAAAACTTTCATCACGGCTATCTGGGTGGGCTTCTGGAACACACATTGTCCGTATGCAAGCTGTCTGCTCAGGTGGCGGACCACTTTCCATCGATCAATAAAGATCTGTTGATCACCGCCGCCTTTCTTCACGACGTGGGCAAAACCCGGGAGTTTTCCCAGGAGCTGAAAATTGATTATACGGATGAAGGCAGGCTGATTGGGCATCTTGTTCTTGGCGTGGCAATGCTGGACGAAAAATTAAGGTCTTTAAAAAATTTTCCCGATGAACTGGCCATGCGACTGAGACATTTGATTCTCAGTCACCATGGTCAGTACAATTTTGGTTCACCCAAGGAGCCCAAATTTCTGGAAGCCTTTGCGCTCCATCTGTTGGATGATCTGGACGCCAAAATCAACGGCCTGAACCGCTTTATGGAGCGGGACCGACAGGAAGGTTCTTGGACCGATTTCAACCGAATGTTCGGCAAGTACTTCTTAAAGGACGTCGTACCCGCAACGCGGGAAACTGCCGAAAAGAAAATAGCCGACGACAACCGGCAAGGCGTGCTTTTCTCACCCAATCCGTAAATGGCGTCTAAATAAAACACCCGTTTCACATGACGCTGAACCAACCTCTCACAAAAAAATTTCCACGTTATTGGAAAGAGGAAAAGATACATGGCCAAGGACTCGGTTGAAAAAATGTTAAGGTTTCGGTGGTTGATATTCTGGGTACTGGCCCTGGCATATTTTTTTGTCTATTTTCACCGCCTTTCTCTTTCCGTGGTAGCAGACGATATTGTGAAAGACTTCAACATGTCCGCCGGCGCCATGGGGCTTCTGGGGTCTATCTATTTTTACTGCTACGCCGCCATGCAGCTTCCGGCAGGACTTCTGTCCGACTCCATCGGCCCCCGAAAGACGGTTACCGTTTTCCTTCTGGTGGCTTCCGTCGGAAGCGTGGTCTTTGGTCTGGCGCCGGATATCCACACCGCTTTTGTCGGTCGGATACTGGTGGGATTTGGTGTTTCCATGGTATTCATCCCCACCATGAAGATCCTCAGTCAATGGTTTCGCGCCCATGAATTCGCTTCCATGGCCGGCATTCTGAATGCCATTGGCGGCGTGGGCGCGCTGGCCGCCACATGGCTTCTGGCTTTCATGAGTGCAAGCATGGGATGGCGAAGCTCTTTTGTCATTATCGGTTGCTGTACCCTTTTTCTGGTCTTCATCGTATGGTTCGTTGTGAGAGATCGTCCCGAGGATCGCGGCTGGCCCTCCATTCTCACCATCGAAAATATGGAAACCCAATCGGATGTAAAACCCGTTGAGATCGGGCTTCTTGAGGGCGCCAGGCGGGTACTTTCCCATAAATATTTCTGGCCGGTGGCCATTTGGTTTTTTTTCGACTGCGGCGTTTTTTTTGGATTTGGCGCCCTTTGGGGCGGTCCCTATCTCATGCATGTTTATGGCATGAGCCAGGCGGAAACAGGGTCTGTTTTGAGCATGATCGCCTACGGCATGATTGTGGGGAGCCCCCTTTTGGGTTTTTTGTCGGATAAAGTACTCAAAAGTCGTAAAAAACCATTTATGATCTGCACCAGCATCCTTGCATGCCTGCTTTTGTGCCTATATCTGGTCCCCGCGGGCCTGCCCAGACCCGCATTATACGCGATTTTTTTTATATTTGCCATTTGCGCCTCCGCCATCGTGGTGATCGGCTTCACCACCACCAAGGAATTATTTCCCGTGGAAATCGCCGGCACTTCGGTGGGCATGGTCAACCTGTTCCCATTTCTGGGAGGGGCCGTCTTTATGCCCCTCCTGGGTAAAGTTCTGGATTCATATCCCAAAACGGAAAATGCCGGATACGCCCTTGAGGGCTATTCGGCCCTGCTTCTGATTCTGCTGATCTCATCACTTTTGGCGCTCGTTTGCACCTTTTTCATGAAAGAGACCTGGAAATAAGATAGGGGTTGTTAAAGATTTTACTCGTTTAACTAAAAGTTCGCAGGACGTGTGAACCGGAGTCAACACTTTGGAAGCAAAAAAGGTTTAGCAGGTGAAATAGAATGAAAAGAATTCTGATACAACAAATTCGGTTGGATATGATCGCATGGCAATACTAAGCCTCCAAAACATCAGTGTGGCGTTTGGCGGGCCTTTGGTCCTTGACAACGTCAATCTTCAAATCGAACAGGGTGAGCGTATCTGTCTGGTAGGCCGAAATGGCGCGGGGAAAAGCACCCTGATAAACCTGATCAACAATGGGATCAAGCCTGACTCGGGAGACATATTCCGCAAGCCCGGCCTGCTGATGGGAACCCTTTCTCAGGAAGTGCCGCCACATACCGAAGGAAAAATCATTGATGTTGTTTCTTCCGGTCTAAAAGACATTCTCACGGAAAATTCGCAGGGCGTCTGGGAAATTCAAGCCCAGGTCGAAAAAGTCATCACCCGGCTTAACCTAACGCCGGACGCGGAATTTGGAACACTTTCAGCCGGCATGAAGCGCAGGGTTCTTCTGGCAAAGACCATTGCGGAAGGCCCCGACTTGCTATTGTTGGATGAACCCACCAATCACATGGACATTCCTTCCATTGAATTAATGGAAAATTTTTTACTTCAATATCGAAAAACCCTTCTTTTTGTCAGTCACGACCGCGTATTTCTGGAAAAACTGGCCACACGGATCATTGAAATTGACCGGGGGCATCTCACGTCCTGGGCCTGTGATTTCAAGACCTATCTTGAGAGAAAAAGAGCGCTTATCGAGTCTGAGGAAGAACATGACCGCCAGTTTGACAAGAAACTTTCCAAAGAGGAGATCTGGATCCGAAAAGGGATTAAAGCTCGCCGAACCCGTGACGAGGGAAGAGTGAATGCGCTCATTAAGATGCGCGAGGAAAAACGGACACGGCGCGAGCAGACCGGACGGGTGCGAATGACGGCACAGGAAGCCGACAGACCCGGAAAACTCGTCCTGGAAGCGAAAAATGTATCCTACCAATATGATGACCGCCCAATTCTTAAAGGGTTCTCCACCACCATCCTGCGAGGCGATAAGGTCGGTGTAATGGGGCCCAATGGCTGTGGAAAGACAACCCTCATTCAGGTTCTGCTGAAGACGCTGGAACCCTCTGAAGGCCATATAAGGCTGGGCGCCAGGGTTAACTGCGCCTATTTCGATCAGACAAGAGACCAGCTGGATCCGGAAAAATCCGTGATTGAAAACGTCACGGAGGGCGGAGACTTTCTCATCATCAATGGTAAAAGCCGACATGCCGTGGGCTATCTCAAGGAATTTCTGTTCACGCCCGACCAGATGCGAAGTCCGGTTAAAACCCTTTCAGGTGGAGAGAAAAACCGGCTCCTGCTGGCCCGTCTTTTCATGAAACCGTCCAACCTGCTGGTGCTGGACGAACCCACCAACGATCTGGACGCCGAGACCCTTGAACTGCTGGAAGAACTGCTGTTGAATTATCAAGGGAACGTACTTCTGGTAAGCCATGATCGTGCATTCCTGAATAACGTGGTCACGAGCATCCTCGTCTTTGAAGGAAACGGCAGGGTCACGGAATACATCGGCGGATACGATGATTGGCTGAAACAGAAAGAAAAGGATAGTATCCAGCCCCCGTCAAGATCCAGAAAAAATGGTGAAAAAAAAACCAGACCAAAGACGGAAAACCTAAAAAAGCTTACCTACCGGGAAAACCTGGAGCTTGAAAGCATCCCATCCCTCATTGAATCCCTGGAACAGGAACATGCGGAGATTTTTAAACACCTGTCTGATCTGCGTTTTACAAAAGAGACAGCGCCGAGATCGCCGGATCAAAGGAGAGGCTTGAATCCCTCGAAATCGAACTTGAAAAAGCCTACAAACGCTGGGAGGTCCTTGAGTCGGTGAAGGAAATCCGAATGCCGCGGTCATAGATCAAGATCATCAAGGGGGCTTACGACACCATGACCTCCCTGCCGAAGGACGTGAGTATAAATCATGGTGGTGGAAACGTCAGCATGACCCAAAAGCGCCTGAATCGTACGGATGTCTGTTCCCCGCTGCAAGAGGTGAGTTGCAAAACTGTGGCGGAATGTGTGTGAGGATACGCGTTTATGAATATCCGCCTTTTTAGCTGCCACCTTTATGGCCTTGTTGATGACGGAAGGATCAATATGATGGCGCCTGATCCGGCCGCTTCTGGGATCACGCGACAAATTGCCGGACGGAAAAACGTATTGCCATTGCCATTCCCTGGCGGCATTGGGATATTTCCGTTCCAGAGCGTAGGGCAAATAAACGGCGCCGTTTCCCTCAGCAAGATCCTTCTCATGAATCGCCTTGACCCTTATAAGATGGCTTTTCAACAGGGGCGCCAGGGAAACGGAAAACGTAGTAATCCGGTCCTTGTTCCCTTTCCCCGAACGTACGGTAATTTCCTTTAAGTCATATTCAATATCTTGAACGCGCAGCCGTATGCCTTCCATCATCCTCAGTCCGCTGCCCATAAAGCAGTTTCACAAAGACTTGCGGTGTTCCTTGCATGAGCGCGATCACGGAAACCACCTCATCCTTGGTGAGAACCACGGGAATGTTTTGCTTTTTTTTCGCACGAACGGCATCAATCCTGCCATCAAGAGACTCTTTGAGAACCTTTTTATACAAAAACACAAGGGCGTTCATGGCTTGATTCTGAGTTGAAGGAAAAACATTGCCTTTGACAGCGAGATGGGTCAAAAATTGCTCGATCTTACTTTCGGTGCCTTGAAGATCATTACGAGATTTCATACCATGAAAAAGGATAAAACGCTTAATCCAATCGCAATAGGATCTTTCCGTGTGAATCGAAAAATGCCCGAGCCGCATAACCGAATGAACATCATCCATTAGTTTCTGGTTTTTTGTTGACATTGAATTTCAGCTCTTTATACTGTAGCGGTTATTGTAAAATAGCGAAGGATTGTAAACCTATGATCCATATGCCCCCAATAATTCGTGCCTTGATAACAGGATTTAACATCAATATCAAAGCAAAATTGCCTGATAATTCAATATCAAAGAAAAACTGCCTTGATAATAAGGGGATTGGCCTATTATCAGGGCAAAATGACCTGATAATAAATGGCCGTGCGAAGTCAAGTAACGTATACCAAGAGGAAAAGTGATCCAATGAGTAAACACACGTGATGGGAAAGCATTTATGAGGAAGACAGCATCCCAGCCCTTATTCAGTGCGTGCATCTATTGGTGAATACAATATGAAGGATAGTTAAAAAACTGGTCTGGCCTATTTGCGGGAAAAATAGGATGTGTACATATTAAATACCTTGCTGGCTCTATTATTTCTATTTACCTACCCTACTACTTGTGCCCACGCAAAGATGTACAAATGGGTTGACGAAAATGGAGGGATACATTGGTCTGACAGACCTCCAACCCCAGAAGCAAAAGCCGAGGCATTGGAAGTATACGAGACTATAGAAGACAATAAACGCGATGTGTACTTTCGTGACAGATCATATTCTACCTCGAAAACTAAAGATCGTAAAGTCCGGCGTATCGTCGTTTCAAAAAACCCCATCGCTGAAGTTTCCAAAAGGACAGCGGAAAGAGATTTAAAGCTGAAGCTTATGAAAAGATATGGTTCTCACTATTCGACCATAAAGATGCTGCTCGATGCGGGTATGAAATCCTATGATTTTCTTTGTCAATTACCCAATAGTGCGGTAAATAATGAAATTTTATTGAATCTCAAAAAGAGGTACTATCCGCATTTTTCAACAATCAAAATGTTATACGCATCAAACAAAAAAGCCTATAAAAAGCTAAATCAGTAGAACTATAGCAAAACAAAACAACATCTTTTTGAGCTTTTAAGGCGGAAAGATTTTGGGTGTGGAGTATGAAAAACAAAGTTATTTTCTCTCTTATAATGATACTCATTACCCCCCCTTTTCTGTATGCGGAAATATATAAGTGTGTGGATAAAAACGGCGAAGTCCGGTTTACAACTGAGCCTCGGGATGGTTGCGTGGTACTGACAGGCTCCATTCAAGAATCTGCTCTACAGAAGGTCCGGAACAAGATGACGACATGAGTGAATACTACAAAGGGTCAGCAGAGTACAGAGAATACCTTAACCTAATAAATTGATTTAGCAAAATACTTTACATTTTGTTTTAATTTTACAAAGAGCGGCGCAATAAGCAAACATCATCAGGGATCGGCCAATCGGGTAGCCGGGGGGATTTCTCTCCCAGCCCCCACAACACCCCGCATGCGGGTCCGCACGGGGCGTTTCACAGAGCAAACCGGACCGTAGTCGGGTAGTAAATGAACACCAAAGCTCTTTGAAAAGCTGTAGGCATCCACCGGGTTGGGCGGTTCTATGACGTGCCCCATGCTCACTCCTCCTGTCGGATTCTTTGTGTCATGAGAACTCACAGAGGCTCCTTCCCTGCTCTGTGTTCGGCCCTTCACCTTTGTCCCCGGGCATTACCCCGGGCGTTGGGCTACTATGGCGTCTGCTGACTTCTGCCCCATCACCTGGCAGGTTGCCCTGTAAGACGCTATAAGGAAACCGCTGCTTGCGTGCTATCGATGATTTGCTCACATCCGGCGATAGCATCCGGATTTGCCTGGACCTTGGTTTCCCGGTGTTCCGTTCCGGGATATTTCGCAAAGCGGGCCTCATCGCACGTGAGGCAGATCTCCCCGGATAAGAACGTGAACTGTGGCTACACAACTGCGGCATTTACCCTATCTCCTTAATCCGGGGCTTCGTCATGTGGTGCTGACTCACCCGGAGACTGGGCCTTGTATGCCGTTTCTATTCGTCGGCTCATAGCTTTGCCTGAGGCTTCCTCCAGACGGTCCCTCGCGGTTCCGCCCTTGCCTTCGGCTAGTATTTGGGCTAATGGTTTAAACACATTAACCGGATTCACACACAGGGGACTTACACCCCATAAGTTCACGCCCGTGCCGGGCGTACACCCAGCGCTCCACCGGACCCCTGAAAGTCCTGTGGTCCCGGCGGGGGGCCGGTGCAGGCGCTGGTGAACTTGTCGTTGGCAGGCGAACTTCAATGCATTTCATAGGGAGGCTTTTATGGGAAAATCCAATTTTTTCCGGTGTATTCTGATTCTTTCTGCACTAATTCTTTCGAGCACTAACACATTTGCCGGGATGTGTCTCTATGATAATTTTACAGGGACATATATCAACAGCGAAAAATGGACTGATTTGGAGTTCGTAAGAACGGTTGAGGATGGTGGGTTTGTATCAAAGATACGATCATCAGATGATTCGGCAGGAAAGGTAAGGAACAAAGCTAATACTTCAAATTTCAATACATGTACTTCTTTGCAGGCTGATATAAAAGCAGTTGACATCAACTTGGATTCTACAAACGAATCTTGGGGAGAGGTATACCTACAGGGTGCTTTCTATAATACAGATTTCGCGGCCCCCTCTGACGCGACTGGGGACATAGCGGCTATCATTATTATTGGAGACTGGGGAGATGGACTTAAAGCACAGTGGTACATCATAAAATTCTTAGATGGAACATGGACAAATTCTACAATATTAGAGCGAGGGGTTCTGGTGTCACCTGGCAATCTGAGCCTCAAGGCTTTCTATACCACAAAAATCACCTACAATGGGGATACGGAATTCAAATACTCTATTGATGGTTTTCCAGAAGTAACCGCCAATGGGCCAGCCAAAAAGGGGGAAGCATTTCTTTGCTACAAACAGTTTCAAACAGCTGCCTATTGTGAGGTCCCCAGTTCGGCCGTATTTGTTTCAGCGATATTTGACAACTTTTATGTTAACGGCGCCCTGTATGATGATTTTTCGGGCACTAAAATTGATCCTGAAAAATGGAATAGGGATAGCCTAGACGCGGTCCGAGAAATCAGGAATGAGAAGCTTCAAATGGACGTTCAGGGATACAACCAATTTAGCAAAATTGACGAATCGCTGAAAAATAGTACCGCTTCATGCATAAAGGCAAAAACCAGTGTTGGTTCCGCGACCGCTTTGTCGGCTGGCGCGGAAGCCAGGACTTTTGTTGGGGGCACCTTCTACAATGACACATATGGTCCAGGAAATTACAATCAACTGGAGGGGGAGGTGTATGTTGTTAGTGCTCTTTCAGTTGACGAGAATGAACAGTTGCAGGCGGTAGCGCGAGCTTTGCGTTCATCCGATGCATCCGGTAGCAACTGGGTAGAAATTTTTCCAACGCACACGTTTTCCATGCTTGTCCTTTTTGATACCGGATACAACCTATCAGTGGAATTGAATGGTTCAGAACTCATTTTCAAATGTGATGATGAAACGTTTCGATTCGACATTACAACTTCTGTGAATCAACCATATCGCTCCACACGCACACTATCGAGCAGAATGTGGCTGGATTCCGGCGAGTCCGGGTATGTGAAAGCCACGTTTGATGATGTTTATGTTTGCTGTGAAGGAATTCCAGTTTTCGTCAGCAAGGATGATAATACCTGCGGGGGGAATTCTCCTTGTTATACTTCCATTCAGGGTGCAATTGCGGGCACAGGCACAGACGATATCGTCATCAATGTGTCTGAAGGCGAATACAGTGAAGCGCCCACTGTAAATCAATCCAGGACTGTGACAATTAAGGGTGGCCTCCAAAAGAAATGCAAGAAACCGGACGTATAATTTACATGTTTTCATTTTCATCACAGACGGGTAACAAAACCTTTATCAATGCACCGATAGCGACTCAAGGGGCCATAAAGGCCCAAATGCTTACCGTTGTACCTTGAGAAAGGAAAATGGAAGAAATTAGCTGACTCAGATCCAATGAAGAATCCCGGATTGCCAATCGGGTAGCCGGGGGGATTTCTCCCCCAGCCCCCACAACACCCCGCATGCGGGTCCGCACGGGGCGTTTCACAGAGCAAACCGGACCGTAGTCGGGTAGTAAATGAACACCAAAGCTCTTTGAAAAGCTGTAGGCATCCAGCGGGTTGGGCGGTTCTATGACGTGCCCCATGCTCACTCCTCCTGTCGGATTCTTTGTGTCATGAGAACTCACAGAGGCTCCTTCCCTGCTCTGTGTTCGGCCCTTCACCATGTCCCGGGCATTACCCCGGGCGTTGGGCTACTATGGCGTCTGCTGACTTCTGCCCCATCACCTGGCAGGTTGCCCTGTAAGGCGCTATAAGGAAACCGCTGCTTGCGTGCTATCGATGATTTGCTCACATCCGGCGATAGCATCCGGATGTGCCTGGACCTTGGTTTCCCGGTGGTCCGTTCCGGGATATTTCGCAAAGCGGGCCTCATCGCACGTGAGGCAGATCTCCCCGGATAAGAACGTGAACTGTGACTACACAACCGCGGCATTTACCCTATCTCCTGAATCCGGGGCTTCGTCATGTGGTGCTGACTCACCCGGAGACTGGGCCTTGTATGCCGTTTCTATTCGTCGGCTCATAGCTTTGCCTGAGGCTTCCTCCAGACGGTCCCTCGCGGTTCCGCCCTTGCCTTCGGCTAGTATTTGGGCTAATGATTTAAACACATTAACCGGATTCACACACAGGGGACTTTCACCCCATGAGTTCACGCCCGTGCCGGGCGTACACAAGGTACTTGACCGGGCACCGTATACCGCAAAAGCAAGCTTCGCTTGCTTGCACGGCACACGGTGCCGGTCGGCACCTCGATTAGGACTCTATTCCAATTTTAAAGAGAGGAGTTGTTGATGATTTTTAAGAAACAGGCATTAATGATATTTTTGTTTGCTTTTATTTGCCCAGTAATATTATTTGCTGGTCAAAATGATAGAAAAGACACTAAGGGTATAGATGTAAATGAAGATAATCTTATTCTTTTTAATGAAAACACTCCAAAGTTTGACAGATTACCTTTTGATATTGATGAATCAAAACGGTTAAAGCCAAAGAAGAATGATTTTGAACTTGTACGCTTTGCGCCAATGAGCAACAAGATTGGAGAAAGATGGGTATTGATTACAGTAAAAAATACTTCTTCTGGGCGTCGTTTTCTTAAAAGTGAATACATTGTGGCCACATTTGCAAATGCGGAACAAGCTAACCCCGTAGAGATAAATGAAAGTGTCGATCCTGGAAACACTTTTACGAAAACAATTTTTTTTGGGGTTAACAAATTTCCTGTTCTCACTTTGGAAATCCAACCATAAATAAATCCTGAATAAATGAGAAATTAATTACATTTTTCACTTAATAATTCGTATAATATGTTGATTTTTCGGAGTAATATTGGTATGTTTGCACCCAATGATAATTCACTTCGGATGTGATGATTCAGGAGCTTTTGACAGATCACTTCTGGCATCCCTCGTACCTCGGGCGCCAGAATTCAGTGGTGTAAGGATAACGCCAAAACAGATTATCATTTTTGTAACAATTTTCGGGCTTGGTCCTAACTTCGCCCACAACCCTTTAAGCGGCTAATTTCAAACGATTCCGTGGTCGCGCTGGATAATCCATCCTATCCACGAGAAAATCAAAAAGATCGTTTTGTTTTGCCTCAAAGAATCGTTCAGCAGCTGTTGTTCCATCGCGTCTTCTGACGTAGTAGTTGTGCATGACCGTCAACGCTTTCAAATGTCGATGACTCAGTCGATGAATTCCTTGATGACGGAGAGCCAGTTGCGCGTTTCTCCCTTCAACGCAGGAACTCGATCTTTGAAAAAGTTGAGCGCAATCCCTGGCTGCTTTTTCCAATTTCTCTATTTTACAATCCGAGCTTACCGCACTGAGGCCTTCGATGCTGTCAACAATCGATAGTAACTCATGGGCTTTCTCAAGGAGATCCGCTTTGCGGTCAACATCCCTTTCCTTACTTGCAGCCAGTTTCAAATAATGACCCGGAATCAAATAGTTGTACATCAAGTACTTGTCGCGATCCGATAATTGCATGTTTTCAAGGGAAATATCGATCATTTTAAAGAAAAAAGCGATGGTGGCTACCATATCGCCCATAACGCGTTGGGCTTTATTGACGCGATCCTTGCACCGATCTGAAAGGTCACTGGTCGCCTTATGAATTTTATCGAAGCAGTCTGATAAAAGTTCGGAAACGGTTTCAGAATCCTGTCTTTGGCCGGTTTTCAGATTGTATGGATGATAAACTTTGCCTATCTCAGCCTTT
Source organism: Desulfatiglandales bacterium (assembly GCA_963664475.2). Taxonomy (GTDB): domain Bacteria; phylum Desulfobacterota; class DSM-4660; order Desulfatiglandales; family Desulfatiglandaceae; genus NaphS2. The sequence continues at coordinate 93,370 of CAXXXE010000007.1, read as the reverse complement.
GCGTTTCGAACCGTTTCGTGGTTTAAACGGGCTTGTTCTAAATCTTCTTTGATCTGCTGCTCCTTTTGTTTCGCTTGTGCGATTCTTTCCTCAAAGTGAGGTCTGCGTCCCCGGGGCCGTTTTTCAGCGCTGTCGAATTTTTCTTTTTCTCGCTTTATCTTGAGGGTCTGTTTGATCGCTTCCTCGTGCTCTTTTTCGGCTTTTCTCACTTTTGACATCAAGGCGCCACAAGTACCTCTGCCAATCTCATAAATGACGTGAAAACAGTCCGGTGAATGATGGACCCGCAGACCTTTCAGGGCGTGACTGATCAGGCTACGGCCCTCATCGCTGGCTACTTGAATAACCTCAACCGGCAAATTCTTTAGCGCTTCACAAACAGCCTCATTCCAGGTTTCGGTCTTGCGATTTATGCTATATTTTTCTACAAGGATAAAATTTGACACAGGTTCAATGGCCACAAGACAAATTTCAGGATGAAAGGTCTCATCTTCGCAAAGCGTGATTACCTTTATTGGCATTTGCTGTGCAAGCCTTTTATCCTCGATTTTTCCGAACTGGATGATGTTATTATCCATCTGTTCAGACGCTCTTCGCTGAGACGAATAAGATGACGCCACAAATGGAGACAGACCTGATCTCTTAAAAAATCGCTAATATTGTGGATGCTGGCAGTTCCATCCTTTGTAAACGATACGTGGGCAGATGTCACCAACCTGTGCAAAAAAGCAATGCCAACCGGGCATTCAAAAAACTCGATTACAACAGGGTCTGAATCAATGCTATATTTTCTGCCAACCCAATGCCTGATTGTTGATCGAGGAATGTCAGCGTTTTTTGCAAAGTCACGCTGGCTAACGGTTTGGTCCCTCGTTTTAAAATCATAAACAAGTTTCGCCGTATTGGCTCGATCCCATTTATCTTTTCCAATTGCTACGTCTGGTGTTTGGTTATATAATGTATCCAAGGCTCGATCTGGTAGTTTGGTATTGAAAATAAGTTAGTTAGCGCTCACTTATTTTCTCATATCAGATTGAGCTTAAAATGTCCTCCACTTTCTCAGGTCGAACTATCATTTCATCGTTCCTCAGGCTAAATGGGCGAAGTTAGGACCAAGCTCGTTATATTTTTCCTTTTGGAATACTGATATAATCCTTAAGCATAACTGGAGGAGCATGATGAAACGCACCCAAAAGACTGTACTCATCGGTTTATTGCTCGTTGCAAGCGTGAGTCTTGTACTGAGCGAAGTTGTGTTCGCTCAGTCAGAGAAAAAAACGATCAGGATTGCGACTGTGGAATACCCGCCATCTTTCCATAAGGATGGAACCGGGGCGGCGGCGGATATGCTTACCGAACTGTTTGATCACATGGGATACGATATTGCTATACAAATTTATCCGCTCGGCAGGGTAAGGCAAATGGTCAATGACGGGGATATAGAGTGCGCGTTTCTGTTTCCGCAGACAGACCCCAAAGCCACTGTTCCAATCCCAGTTTACTACTCTTCAATGGTCTTTGTATACAAGCAATCCAGGTTTTCCGACGGTGTACGTTTCAATACGCTTTCCGACCTCGGAGGCTACAGAATCGGCGCTCTTACGAATTCGTCATGGTCTATAAAACTTTTACAGGAAGGTGCCGGTCTGAAGCTGGATTTTGCGACCGACAACGACATGAATATGAAAAAACTTAACCTGGAACGGATAGATCTTCTTCCGTTAAACCATATCGTTGCCATGTCATTAATAGAATCCGTTTTCCCTGACCAGAAAGAGGAGTTCGGACTGACAAAATCCTTTGGCATCACGTCGGTGTGCCTGATTTTTTCAACAAGATATCCCGGTAATCAGGAGATTATTGATGATGTGAGAAAGAAACTGGCAGTGACTGATATGCGGGCTGTCTTGCAAAAACATTTTGGAAAATATTTTCGGGGAGGCATCATTCCGTCTTATATGGTAACAGGCGAGATCAGTAAATGAAAAAATATACCCCGTCGCTGAACTCGGACGCAAAGTAGCGAGCGGGGAAATGGGCAGCCAACACTGCCAGTGCGTTATGACGATGACGTTGTTCAACAATGGCAGCGTACGCTATATGATATGAAACAGGATGGAACACTCGACCCGATGTCTGATACCTGGATAAAATCGACACTCAAGAGTCTGGGAAAACCTGGATTGTCATTACGATTGTTAGGGTATATCGTCTTGTGTAGCGCATGCTTGACCTTGGTGGTGACGCTTGTTCAGTTGTATATAGATTATCGCAGAGACGTCCATGCAGTGTATGAGAATATTCGGTTTATCGAGCAAAGCTATCTCCACTCTCTTGCGGCCAGCGCGTATGATGTGGATGCGGAACAAGTCCGACTCCAGTTGCAAGGGGCGTTGACATTGTCTGATATTGAATATTTGGCGATCATTGAACATAGAACGGCAGGTGAAACGATCATCGCCGCGCAAGGCAATCCCAATGCCAGGCACGACATCGTTCGTGAGTTTACCCTGGAGTATCCTGATGCGCCTGAAGGCCCACTTCAATCGGCAACACTTCGGGTCATCGCCAGTCTTGAAGGGGTGTATCGGCGACTGTGGACAAACGCCTTGATTCTCCTTGCCTCAAATGTCGGCATGATCTTTCTGGCCGCATTGTGTATCTTCCTCATTCTTCAGTTCGTCGTTACCCGGCATATTCTCAAGATGGCGAATTATCTGCAGCACTTGGAGGTGGATACATTGGATCAACCATTATGCCTGGAGCGTCGACACCAGAACGCGTCTGAACCAGATGAACTTGATACCCTTGTGACCGCGTTCAATGACATGCAGTGCCGGATACACGCTGAGCTGATCCGACGCCAACAGGCCGAGCGAGAAATCCGCATCCTGAACGAAGAACTTGAATCCCGTGTCGCACGGCGAACAGCGGCACTTGAAGCGGCGAATAACGAACTCAAAGATTTTGCCTATGTCGTGTCGCATGATTTGAAAGCGCCACTGCGAGGGATTAGTCGACTGGCTGATTGGTTGACACACGATTACGCTGATGTGGTTGATGAGCAGGGGAAAGACATGGCCGCGTTGTTGATCAACCGGGTCAAACGCATGGATAATCTGATCGATGGGATTCTGGAATATTCCAGAATCGGAAGAATTGTCGGGGAACCGGGACCGATTGTTCTCAACACACTGCTCCCGGAGATTATTGAGAGTCTTGCTGCGCCAGAGCACATTCACATTGTCATCGAACATGATTTACCGGTCATTACAGGCGATAGAATCCGCATTTCTCAGGTATTTCAGAATTTGCTCAGCAATGCGATACACTATATGGACAAAGCGGAGGGCACGATTCTGGTGCGGTGTACAGATGACGAGATGTGCTGGCGATTTGCTGTGAGTGATAACGGACCAGGGATTGAAGAGCGACACTACGAACGTATTTTTAAAATATTTCAAACGTTAACCTCCAAAGATAAGCATGAAAGTACAGGGGTAGGACTGGCGATTGTAAAAAAGATTGTTGAATTTTATGGAGGCAAAATTTGGCTTGACAGTGAAGTGGGACAAGGCAGCACATTTCTGTTTACGTTTCCTAAGCATGCGTCAGTTCCCGTAGATCCTTTGGAAGAGGCTGAAAATCGATCGTAATTATTATAAGAATCGCTATGGGGATAGGGAGGAGCCTCACAGCTCCCCCCTCCCACACCACCGTACATACGGGTCCGTATACGGCGATTCGGCTGATCAAGGCAGGAATCAAATCCAGGGAAATACAAGAGCGAGAGATTTAAAGTAGGCATCCGGTAAAGCAATTTGAACCCATTTGACTTTGCTCATCCTCCAGGGGCCTTTCCTAGCGCACCCGGTTGTAACCGCGAAGTTGCGGTGGACACCCCGTTTCAGGAGTTCTCCTACACGGGTTCGGCGGTTCTTCCAATGTTTCCAAACAAGCGCCCGAAGGCGTCGTCTGACCCAATGGTCTAAAGGGCGGAGCCGGTTGAACGATTCGGTAATACCATAATAGTTCCACCATCCGTTCATGAACACCTTTAGTTCGCCAATTACCTGTTTAAGACTGCGCCCACGGCGACGGGCCGTGATTTCACGAACCCGCTCTTTGAACCGCTTAATTGTTTTCCAGTGAATGCGAATTTTCGGTTTCTTGCGTGAGTTTGTCACGCCTAATCCTAGATATTTGCTTTCCCATGGACGACGAATGGCGCTTTTGTCCCGGTTCACCTTCAGTCGCAGTTTCTTTACGATAAAGCGGCTAATGCTTTGCATTACTCGATTCGCCGCCGTTTTACTTCTGACAAATATGACACAGTCGTCAGCGTAACGGACAAAGCGAAGGCCACGCTTTTCAAGCTCTTTATCAAGTTCGTCAAGGACTATATTACTGAGCAGTGGAGAAAGTGGGCCTCCTTGCGGGGTACCCTCTTGTGTTGCCTGCTCAAGCCCGCCAATCATGACGCCCGCAGTAAGGAAACTACGAATGAGTTTCAATACACGCTTGTCATTGATCCGGGTGGCCAAGCGAGCCATAAGTCTATCATGGTTAACTCGGTCAAAAAATTTGGATAGATCAATATCCAAAACATACCGGTATCCCTGCCTTACATACTCACAGTATTGACGCATAGCGTCATGTTGTGAACGGTTTGGCCGGAACCCGTAGCTCGTTTCCGAGAAGGTATGATCCCAGATTGCAGTTAAGACTTGAGCTATAGCCTGCTGAATCACGCGATCCAACACGGTCGGAATGCCCAAAAGGCGAACTCCGCCTCCCGGCTTATTGATCTCTTTCCGCCGTACCGGCATAGGCTTGAAGTTTCCCTCAAGCAATGCCTGCTCAATTTTGTCCCTGTGGCATTCCAGATACTTTTCTATTTTGCGGACGGTCATTCCGTCCACCCCAGGGGCGCCCTTGTTCTTGATTACACGCTTGACAGCGCGTCTCATGTTGTTCCGCTCAAGGATTGACTCCATGAGCCGAATTTGACCTGTCGGGCTTTCTGATAGCCGTGACGCAATGAATTCTTCAGAACCTGTATTCCGCGACACAAATGTGTCAGGGAATTCCAAGTTCAGCTCAAGCTGTTTCAACTGCTGCAATGGATTCATTAGAAACGTCTCCTTATTAACCCTTTCATTTACCCCTGCCATTCGGCAGGTGGGACCGTTCGGGCCTTCACCGGAGTGAGGCCTCCCTTTATTCAGGGCTCGTTTCTCCGGCTTAATATGCCCTCTGCTGACTCCCGTTACGCGGTGGGCTCCCCTTGCGGTTCGCTCACTCGTAGTTTCCGCAATCTGTCGAGTCCATTTGTTTGTGTTTCCCGACCAATAGGCCGGGCTCGTCAGGGCTATGACTCGAAATGTTCCTGACGCCAGGGTTTTGTTTTACCGGTTTTCCCTTATATTCCGGTAGATTTCAGTTGCAGTTCTCTACGAGACGCAACGGGCCTCCCGGGGTAAACACGTGTCTTTCCGCACACGAGCGCCGAGTATACGTGCCTGGCCTATAGTAGTTAGAGGACTTTGTTCTGTGTTGCGAACTCGTCCCACCAGACCCGCCTCACTCGATTTCTGTTCGTCGCCCCGTGCGTTTGCGGTGCCCTGCCGCGGCAAGGCCACTGCCTCTCCAGGCCCGTTACCGGGTACCCGGTTGTGATACCGCTACACCCTTCGCCACTACCTGGCTGGGTCTGGGACTTGCGTAAAATATCGGAAGCATGGTACATTGCGCGCACCCTTAAGAACACGTGCCGTGCCCGGCACACAACAGATCTTATGCCGCTGCCCAGTGTCAGCGGATATGGTCAGGTTACAGGTCTGCTAACTGCCTGCACGGAACCGTCGCACCACCGGCGTAAAGGGCGCACCCCTGGGGGGTCGGAAGACGGCATAAATGGATTTCCAGATTTTGCGCGAATATCCGCATTAAAACAGTCAGCAGATGTTTGGGCCTTTTACTCCGACCCCCTGAATCATCCATTGGATCAACTATGCGGAACGTAGTAACCCCGTCCTCCGCCTGGAGCAAGCCCAGGCAAGCTAACCGTAAGGCACGCCGAAGGAACGGCGGGAAAGAGAGGTTGGAAGAACCGAAGGACTTTCGGGAAAGCCGAAAGATAGAGCATGAAACATGGCTTAATGCCAAAACCGGCAGGCATCCGCTCCGGTGAATGAGCGTGCAGACGTCCAACTGGTATCTCGCTGCGAGAGAATCTGGAGAATCTTCGAAGACGAGAAGGCAAATGACGGCCGTTCAGGCTGGTGCACTCGAAGACGACGCGGACAAGTGGATTTCAATTGATTTTGAACACGCGCGACGGGAAGTCAGAAGGCTGCAGGTGCGTATCGCAAAGGCTGTTCAGGAAAACAGGTGGAACAAGGTGAGCGCTTTACAATATCTGTTAACCCACTCGTTCCACGCCAAGCCAGTGGCTGTAAAACGGGTGACCTCCAACAAGGGGAAAAAGGCCCCCGGCATTGACGACGTTCCGTCGCGAGGCGCCCGAGCCAAATGGCGGCTGTTATAAGCCTGCGGCGACGTGGCTATCACCCTCAATTCTCTAAAGGGGTGAACGTCGCAACCATGTTCGTCTTGTTTCATAAACGCCTATTCGGTCCCTTGGCCAACAGCCTTTTTCATCACCAGCCCAACAAATTGTACGTCTTAAACAGCAAACTTGAAAAAGCGTATCACCAAACTGATGATTATATTGAAAAAATTACCGAATTATTAGCAGCTTAAACGTTCTGAGAGATGGTCTCTGAGCTTTAATTCATAAGAACCTAGCGAACCGTGAGCCTGTAGAACCGGAACCCGGATTAAAACAGCAACCCGTATTGCGATTGAAAAATCGGATTGCCCGGTCCAAAAATGCTTCTTGATGGGTCCAAAATCAGCCGTGCAACCCATCATTCAATCGGGGGCGTGGTTTTCCGCATGGAAGCTATGTCGTTCTATTGAGATCCGGTACATAGGCGTCAGTAATGGGAACCAGGAATAAGGAAAAAAGTTATTAATGAAAATCGCAATTACCGCCACTGGGCCGGATCTTGGCGCCGGCGTTTCAAACAGGCTTGGCACAGCGCCCTATTTACTGGTCGTTGACCTGGAAGACATGTCCTTTGAGGCTGTGGCCGGACCTCCGCCATCCTCCGGACCTGCGGCGGGGATCGAAACGATTTCCATTGCCGTGGACATGGGTGTGAAGGCCATTTTAACCGGATTTTTATCGCCCCATATCGCCTTGACGCTGGAAAAAATCGGAATAGAAGTGATCACTTCGGTTAGCGGTAGTGCAATGGCTGCCGCTGAAAATTACAGGCAAGGTGCGTTTCAGCAAATAAATGGGCCCCCTCAACAATCCGACGTGCCCATCACCTCGCATGCCCGAATGCAGTTGCAGGAGGCTTTCCGGAAGGCGGGCAGGCAGTTTTTCAGCATTATCCCGGTGTTGGCTGGTGTTATTTTGTTGGTGGGGCTTTTCCGTGGATTGGTGTCCCAGGACATGCTTTTGTCAGTTTTTTCAGGAAATATGATTCCGGATACCTTTTTGGGTGCATGTATCGGAAGCCTCCTGTCAGGAAATCCGGTGAACAGCTATGTGGTAGGTGATGCCTTACTCAAGATGGGGGTTAGTTTGTTTGGTGCAGCGGCCTTTATGCTGTCTTGGGTAAACGTGGGGTTACCGCAGCTTCCCGCTGAGATATCGGCCCTTGGCACGCGGTTTGCCGTAACCCGGGCCATCGCCGCTTTTTTCATGACCATTGTTGCCTCGATTCTGACTGTGATCTTGAGTGGGAACAGCCTGTCATGAAAACAACCGGGCATGATGCGGCAAGATCGAAGATCAAGAGTAAAACACGGCCATGGCTTTTTCCCATTGTCGTGATGAGCATTTACGTGGTGATTTATTCGGTGGCGCCGAATCAAGCCATCCACGCCCTGATGGAAAGCGGGCATGTTCTCAAACAGGTGATCCTGCCGCTTTCCCTGGCCTTTGTAATGATGGTCGTCCTGAATTGGACCATTTCGCCATCCCGGGTGACACGTTATCTCGGCAGCCGGGCCGGCGTTAAGGGGATCTTTTTTTCCTCGGTTGCGGGCATCCTTTCCATGGGGCCGGTGGTGGCATGGATACCGTTTTTAGTGGCCATTCGGGAAAAAGGCGCATCGGATTTTCACCTGGCCAATTTTTTATCCAGCCGTGCCGTCAAGCCGGTTCTTCTTCCCCTGATGATCGGTTATTTTGGTTGGCGCTTTTCCCTGATTTTCTCCTTGCTCAACCTGGTGAGCGCCTTGCTCGTCGCGGCAGCCGTGGTAACCGTTGGCAAACGTCAATAGGCATTTATCCATGAAATATTGGGGCTTACTCAGAAAAAAAATACCTTCGCATTGTGTCTGCTCTGGATAGTCTGATTGATAAGTGGGTACAAATAAAAATCACCCTTAAAACCCAAATATCGCATCAATCTCCTTCGTAAAAAGCGGATAGAGAAGATTTTGAGCCTTTTTCCATCGAAGCGGAAACCCCGGATCAACAATCCCTTCCTTTACCGCCAGATCCTGAAGCCGCCGGATCATGGTATGCCCCGAAACCAGCTGACTGCACGCTTCCGTGCAAATCTGACACGTGATGCACAGCCAGATGGAGGGAGATTTGAGAACTTCTTTTTCCAATCCCAGGTTGACCATGCGAAAAATCCATTGGGGATCAAAAACGTTTCGTTCAAAACAGATGGGACAGGCATTGGTGCATTCCGAACAGTTGAAGCATGAAGCCGCTGCCGAACGTTCGGCCTCATCCAGGAACCCCTGGGAAGGCGACAAATCCGATAAACATACATTTTCCCTTATAATCTCAATGGGGGTCTCCAGCCACTCCCGCCACTGGGATTGGGAAATGGAGGTCATCTCCCCTTTGAAGCATTGTTTTGCAACCCGCCAGCGAACACGCTGAAACCGCTTGTAGAAATCCCTGTATCGTGAAAGGGTTTCCTCGGAATACAAATGGGTGCGAACCGCCTCTTTGAGCAAAAACCCAATCACCGTTTCCGGCTCACAGGCATTGGGGCAAGATCGGGTGCAGCGTTTGCAGGCCAGGCAATACCAGATTTCCGGCAAGGCCACCAATTCATCCAGGAGTCCCAGGTTTGCCATGCGCAAAACTTTTTGAGGGCGTAAACGGCTCGATCCCAGAAAAACCGGGCATTCCGAATCACAGGCGCTGCATGCCCAGCAAAGAGAAGCGTTGGCCTTGGTTTTTTCCTGTATCGCTTTTCTTGCTTCCGGACTGGGGGTAGAATATGTGGTCATATCTCCATTTCCTCCTGCTTTATTTACACCCTGACACTCCCTGCATTTTCATCCCTCGGCCGACAGCCGGCGTTGCAAAGCGTGATCGGAGAAAAAGCGTACCATTTTCCCAGTCGGGAAGTCAATGTGCCCTAAAACCTTTTCAAAACCTCTCCCTGGGTGCTGATGATCACGGTTTCCATTGGAATCGTTTTTTCAGCAACCGCCATGGCCCGTTGGATCATCGCAGGCAATCCGGAGCAGCAGGGTACTTCCATAATCAATACCGTAATGCTTTTGATTTCCACTGCCTTAAAAATATCCGTAAACTTCTGAATATAGGCTTCCCCATCATCGAACTTCGGGCATCCGATCATGACCACCTTTCCCTTAAGATAGTCCTGGTGAAAATTGGCGCAGGCAACCGTCGTGCAATCCGCCGCGATCAAAAGGTCCGCATCTTTCAGAAACGGAGCATGGGGCTGAACCAGATGGATCTGGACCGGCCACTGGGAAAGCTTGGACGCCCCCCCATGCACGCCCGTGGGAATGGAAGTCTGGATTCGGGAAGAGGGACAACCGGCTGCACCAAGGGTCTTTTCCGGTACTTTCAGTTTTTCCTCCAAATATTTTTCCACCGCTTCTTCGTCAAAATCATCTGCTTCACGCTCCACAATCCGAAGGGCATCATTGGGGCATTCCCCCATACAGGCACCCAATCCATCGCAATATTTTTCCGCCACCACGCGGGCTTTGCCATCAATAATCTCAATGGCCCCTTCGGCACAGGCAGGCACGCATACGCCGCAGCCATCGCAGCGTTCATCATCTATTTCGATTATTTTACGCATGACTTTCATGGTCCTTCTCCTTATGACGCCTGTTATTTCAGAAGTGTTTTTTCAGCAAGTTTTCGGCCGCTTTCAGTGAGAAATGATTTCGACAGCGCCCGGCGCAGGTTGTCCCTGTTCAATGGGGTTTTCTTTTGCGCTTCTTCCATGTTGGCAATCATATCCGCATCGTACAGGCTCTTGAAATTGACGGTTTCCACTTCTCGGGGATGATGGTGATGGCCGATGATATCGCACACCTCATCAACAAGACCCTCAGCAGCCCCCAGTTTCAGTAAAATCTCCCTGGCAATGGGGGGACCCTCCTGCTCCTGGTATTTGGCGGCGGTACTGTCATATTTCCGCTCAGCTTCCTTGATGCCGATGTCATGCAGATATGCAGCGGCCAGCACAACAGCCAGGTTTCCCTGTTCCTCCCTGCCGATCTGCTCGGCATAACGGGCGACGCGACTCGCATGACCGATTCTTTTAAAATCCTGTTTTAAATAGCGCTTCATTTCAATGGCTACTCTGTCCTTCAGCAGATCTTCCTTGTCCTTCAGGAGTTCGGGAGGAAGGTTTCCAATACATTGTTCCGCATATTGACAATAGGAAGCGCATCCGAAATCAAGATCGGGATTCAGAAAACGATGACCGCATTTGGGGCATTTTCTGGTGGGATCATCTTGAAAAATTCCACTTCATTTCCACACTTTGGGCATTTAACATCAAAAACCGCCCCCGCTTTCCAATATTGACTGTCCTGTCCCGGGCATTTCATAACATCCTCCTTTTCGAATTATTTCGTAAAAAGACCCCAAAAGGCCCTTTTAAAGTTTAGCTACAGCAACATTTGACGTTATTATGGTCCGCAAAAAAACAAATCACATTGATTTAAGTCAAGATTGGAAAGATGAATCTAAAATTTCCCGAATTTTTTTGGAAAGCTCTTGTATTTTAAAAGGCTTCTGAATAAACCCATTGCACCCTCGGTTCAAGATGTCGCCCGCCTGACCGTCTACACTGTAACCACTGGACAAAAGCACTTTCAGATGGGGATTCATTTCTCTCAGCCGATCAAAGCAATCCCCGCCTGTTATATCGGGCATCACCATGTCGAGAATAACCAATTCAATATCATCCTTTTTCTCACTATACAGTTGAAGTGCTTCGGTCCCGTTTCCGGCCGTCAGGACATGATACCCCATGATTTTTAAAAACTCCGCACCGATATCGATAATCATCTTTTCATCATCCACAAGAAGCACGGTCTCGTCACCCTTAAGGATTCTGCCGTTCGGTGAAATCGATGATGCCTCTTCCGAACCGGCCACCAGTGCCGGCAGGAAAAAACTGATGGTCGTCCACATACCCGCTTCACTTTCCGCGTTAATGATGCCGCCATGATTCCGGATAATGCCGTAGGCTGAAGCGAGGCCAAGGCCGGTGCCCTCACCCACGTCCCGCGTCGTAAAAAACGGATCAAAAATCCTTTTCCGGGTCGCCTCGTCCATCCCCACCCCCGCATCCGCCACGGAGACTTTGACATACCGTCCAGGATCAAGCGCGAAGGGTTTCGCATCATCTTCCGACAGAAAAACATTCTGAGTATGAATAAAGATTTCCCCTCCTTCGGGCATGGCCTGCGCTGCGTTGACATAAAGATTCAGCAACACCTGATCAAGCTGCCCCTGGTCCGCCTCCACCATCCAGAGATTCTTCTGAAATTCCAAGTGGATGGGAATCTCTTTCTTTGCATGGGTAAACATGGGAACCCCGTTCCGGATCAATTCATTCAAGTCCGTGGCTTTTACCTCATATTTTCCCCCTCTCGCAAACCCCAAAAGCTGTCTTGTCAAATCCGCACCTTTTTGAATATATCGTTCAATATTCTTGATCCTCTCATATTCCGAATGATCCAGGGTTCGGTTTATCAGGATCATTGAAACATTCCCCTGGATAGCCATCAACAGATTATTGAAGTCATGGGCGATTCCCCCTGCCAGGGTGCCGATGGATTCCATTTTCTGCGCCTCATAAAACTGAATTTCAAGCGCCTTTTTTTCAGAGATATCGCGAAGGATCACAAACAATCCCGCTGGATGCCCCTCATAACTCTCAAATCGGGAACCGCTGATGCTCACATCCAGCACACGGCGGTCCTTTGTAAAACGCCGGGTGACAAAATTATGGTAGGGGATCCCATTGACGACAATATCCCGAATAATCTCCATGGATTTTTCCCGTTCGGATTCAGGCACGAATGGAATTCGTTTTTTCTCCACTTCCTCCAAAGTCCAACCGAAAATCTCCGTAAAAGCACGATTCACATATTGGGCTTTTCCTTCCAAATCGTATAAAACAATGGCATCCGCTGAAGAAAGCAGAAAAGACCGATAAATTTCCTGAGCCTTCTTTGATTCTTCATACAGGCTCATAAATCTCTTCTCATTCTCCCTGAGCGCCTGTTCCATTTGGCTTTGCTCCGTGATATCCTGGTACGTCAGAAACTGCTTGCCTTCCCCCAGGGGAACAACACCAAAACGAATAATTTTATCCTGTCCTGATTTGCATCTGACGGTAAACACCCGATCGGTCTTTTCCGCTGTTGCGGTGGTTTTGGTTTGGTCATCCTGCCAGGTTGAGCGCACTTCATTTCGGTAGGCTTCATCAGGATAAGCCTTTTCAAACCATGTTTCCTTATCCGGGATATCCATTTTCGTATAGCCGAAAAGGGAGACAAACTCGGGGTTCAAATATTCAAAATGTTGATCGGCGCCTGTCATGGAAATCCCAAAGGGCGCCTCTTCGCACAGGGATCGAAACATCTTTTCACTTTTCTTGAGTTCCAGATCCGCCAGTATCCTTTTCCGCTCGGTCTTGACGGTCTCCCAAATAATATAGAGGGAAAACAACAGGGCCACGATCAAGATGGCCGACATAACCATCACCATCCGCCGCGTAATAACAGCAATCTCTTTGTGGACATCATCCACATAGATGCCGGTTCCAACAATCCAGCCCCAGGGTTCAAAACCTCTTGCATAGGAAATCTTGGGAACCATGCGATTCGGATCATCTTTCCATTGCCACATATAGTCCACATATCCGGCAGTATGACGGTTGATGGTTTTCACGAATTCCACAAAGGGACGCGTTCCATTGGGATCTTTATAATCCGACAAATCCACACCTTCTAAATCCGGAAGGTACGGATGCATTATCCCCCGTGGGTGCATATCAATAATCCAGAAATAATCTTTTCCTTCCCGCCCGTAACGCAATTTGCGAATACGGTTAATGGCTCTTTTTCGCGCCTCTTCTGCTGAAAAAGCTCCGTTTTTAAATTCCGCTTCATATTGCGCCAGCAAACTCCAGGCGTTATCGGTCAAATCACGGATCATTTGTCTCTTCTGCCCCATCATATGCCGCTCCATGGCGGGAACGAAAAGCAGAAAAAAGCTCAGAACGAACATCAGAAACGTCAATGCAACGGGAATAATAACCCTGAGAGATGCGGCTCTGAAAGGTTTATCCGCGCTGATACCGAAAAACCCACTCAATTTCACTGTCAAATCTCCCTTCTGCCTGAAAACCTAAAAAACATACCCCAGCCCCTTTCCGGCAGGACTAAGGCAATATCAAATCCGGCCGATCCGCCAAGAATCGATAAAGGGTCGCACGACCCACGCCCAGAATTCTGGCTGCCTTGGCTTTGTTCCCACCGCTCCGGATAAGTGCCTGACTCACATTTCGGCCATCCAGCTTTCGCTTGGGGCCCCTTGGAAGCTTCCGGGTTTCCGATGCCTTCAGTTCGAGGGGAAGGTGCTCCGGCTGGACCATGCGTCCTCGAGACTTCACGAGGGCAAATCGAATGGCGCTCTGAAGCTCACGGATATTTCCAGGCCACCCGTAATCAATCATAACAGCCATGGCGTCTTTGGAAATACCGCCATTTTTCTGCCCGCCATCCCCGGCTGTTCTTAAAAAATGTTCCGCCAGAAGTGGAATATCCTGCTTCCGTTCTCTTAGCGGCGGCAGGAAAACCGGCACCACATTGATACGGTAGTAGAGGTCGTCACGGAAATTACCGTTGCTGACCTCCCGTTTTAAATCGCGATTGGTGGCGCTGATCAAACGCACATCCGCCGTCAGGGTTCGCTCTCCGCCCACACGTTCAAAAGTTCCTTCCTGAAGAACTCGCAACAATTTGACCTGTACGGATTTGGGCATGTCGCTAATCTCATCCAAAAAAAGCGTGCCCCGGTGGGCCAGTTCAAAACGGCCTTTTTTGTCCCGCACGGCGCCCGTGAAGGCACCCTTGACATGGCCGAACAGCTCGCTTTCCAAAAGTCCCTGGGGCAATGCCCCACAATTGACCGGAACAAAAGGTTCGGAGGATCTCTGACCTTCATTATGAATGGCTGAGGCCACCAGTTCCTTGCCCGTACCGCTTTCTCCCTGTATCAGGGTCGGAATATTGACATCCGCAATTTCTCTGATGGTTTCAAAGAGCTCAAGCATTCGCTCGTCCCGGCTGATGATCCCCGCAAATGAATGTTCCGTCTTCAAACGCGCACGAAGGATGGAAAGCTCGGTAATATCTTCCATGACGACAACCGCCAACCGCTCTTCTTCATGATCAAAGGGCGCTGCACTGACCAATAGCGTCAGATTTCGAAGCTTTCCGCCCACCATCAATTCCATATCCGCTCGATTTCGGTTAATCTGCCGACCCCCAATGGCCTCGAGGGCTGTTTTTCGAACCAGACAGGTTTGGCAGTGATCTCCAAAACCGCAGCCTTCCGGGCTGTCATGGACATGGACGCACCTAAGCACCTCGCCCCCGCTCTTGCCCGTCACCGCTTCATCAGACACACCAAAAATACGTTCAATAACCTTGTTGACCACTAGAACTCTTCGATCCCGGTCAACGATCAGCACCCCGCAGGGAATCGCTGAAAACAATCCCTGCAAGAATTTGTTCTGGTTCATCAGTTCCCGAACAGGTTTCATTCCGGCTCCTCATCCTTTAAAAAACACAGTTTTTATTAACATAAAATATTTAAATATTAAAAATACAAAGCATCATAAATAAGCAAATCTGACTGTCTCAAACTACCATTTTGATACACAGAAATCAATTGAACCCGAAAATTTAAACGCAGGTCTCGCTTTCAAAAGAGGTTCCCTCTTCGGCAGGGCGTCACCTGATTTTTCCTTGACCTTTCCATGGAAATAAGGTTCCAATAATTAAGCATGGAAAAAATCGGGAACATCAGAACAGAAGGGGGCTGCACATGTTGAATAAACATATCCACGGGCAAAAGGATCAGGCTAACGGCAATCATAAAAACACCGAAAATCTTCAAAACAAGGATCACCCTAAAAAAAAGATATCCTTTTCCCCCGAGCATGCAAAACGCAATAAAGAAACCTATCAAACAATTCTTCAGCTCAACTTGGAAGGGCTAAACAATCGAGAGATTTCCGAAACACTGAATGCACAAGGAATTCCAAGCCTTTCCGGCACGGGAAAATGGTTTCCCGCAAGCGTCGGCAGAGTTCTTAACGAAACACCCGTATACATGAAAGAATAGTCGCCGTCATTGAAACAAAATTGCGCGGACGCAAACCAATAGGTCCAATGAACATAACAGGGTAATGCATAAAATCACCCACCCCGGATAACCCATTGACAAAAGAAAAGAAAACATCACATCCCGTTCGCCCCACCCGGCGGCGCCGTTTTTTTAGTTGGTTGCGGGGATTCTGGCCCCACTGGCCCATAGCCGCCCTCATTGTGGCGGGCGGCGCCTCGGACGTGCTCAAAAGCCTCAAACTCGATCTCCTCCCCTTCGGCCAGTTCAGTCCCCTCATGGGGCTGGGAAAGTCGCTGGCCATCCTGGCCAACAGCACTCAGGCTATTCTGGGAATCGGACTCGTGCTGGTGGGATTCCCATTGCTTCGAAGGCTTGCCGCCGCATGGTCCTTTGCCGTAATCCTCCTGTTGGTGACCCTGGGGGTAAACCTGGCCCAGCAGCACTGGGGAAAGAACCTCATCCTTCCCGGCGTGATGCTGATCGCCATGCTGGCCCTGAGGCGCCACTTCAACCGACAGACCCAACTGGCCAACTACGCCATCTCGCTAACCGGCATCTTTTCCATCCTTGCCTATGGCACTTTTGGCAGTTATCTGCTGGGCGATGGTTTCGAACCGGTCATCCATAACCTGACCACGTCCTTTTATTTCACCATCATTACCATTTCCACCGTCGGCTATGGCGATATCCACCCCATCACATCCGAAACGCGGTTGTTTGTGGTATCCCTGCTGGTGGTAGGCTTGAGTATTTTTGCCACTGCTATTGCATCAGTCCTGGGGCCGGCGATTACCAAAAAGCTAAGCCATATTCTTTACCCCAAAGGAGGCAGAATGAAACTGGAAAACCATATCATCCTGGCCGGAGAAGGCGCCATCGCCGTCAACACCGTCAGGGAACTGAAAGATCGAAAAATTTCCTTTATCCGGATCCGAAACCAGGGAGAGACGATTTCGCCGGAAGAAAACGAAATCATTGGAGACCCCACGGACGAGGCAGTGCAGGAGCAGGCGGGCATCCGGAAAGCGCATATGGTCATTGCGGCAGGCGACAATGATGGCGATAATGCCTTTATTACCCTGCTGGCCAAGGATTTGAACCCCGATGTTCGCGTATTGGCCGTGGCCAATGCCATCAATGCCATTCGAAGGCTGAAACTGGCCCGCGCGGACCTGGTTTTTGCACCGGCGGCGGTGGGCAGTCGTCTTCTGGCCAACCTGGCGGAAGGGGATCAGATTTCCGAAGAGTTCCGGGATTTGCTGGAAGGCGGGGAAGTTCGCCGGGATATTTAACCATGCTCAAGTCCCTTGCTCATTTGTTGCGCCTCCTGATTCTCCTGCCGGCACTCTCATTCGCACTTCCCTGTTCTGCCGCTTCATCCAACGACCGCCCGACACCGGTTACGGATAAGCGGCTCAGAAATCTCCATCTCGACGGCCGATACCACAAATGCATTGCGGTGGCCGATGGGGATACCCTCACCCTGGACGGGCTTGGGACGGTCCGATTCATCGGCGTGGACACCCCCGAGAAAAATCATCCAAAACTGCCCGTCCAGTTCATGTCCGCGGAATCGACCGCCTTCACGAAAAATCTCTGCATGGGAAAAAACATCCGCCTGGAATACGACCCCCATGACGAAGACAAGCGAGGGAACTATGGGCGGGTACTGGGATATCTTTATCTGGAAGATGGCACATTCATTCAGGAACAGCTCCTGAAAAACGGCTATGCTTCTGCCTACACCCGGTATCCATTTGATGAAAAAAGAAAAGACCAGTTTCTGGCCTGGGAGCGAACAGCCCGGCAAAAGAAATTGGGAATCTGGCGGCAAAACGCAATGGGCGAAGTTCTGTGGAACCTCGGGCGCCGGCAGCTCATGATCCAGGTCGAAAGGGTTCCTTTAAATCGTTACAGGCTGCGGATTGGAACCTGGATTTCGAAACCTTTCCACCATGGAGAAATCGCCTTGAACCTGGTCAACTTGTATACCACCGCCCATGAATTGGGACCACTGGATCTCAGGAAACAACTGCGGCAATCCGGATATACACAAAGCGTTGCCCCCGAACCGTTTGCGGTTGCTGTAATGGTCATGGGCATGGCCCACCGGAAATGGGGGATCATATATGGAAATCATGCCAAACCACGCGTTCAGGCGGAAGACCTTGACCGGCAAATCCAGGCATTATGCGGGCGGAAAAAGGACCTTGACGCCGAACATCTGGAAGTGATGTTGTCCAAAAACGGCTATGGACCTGTTCCCGAAAACCTCATACGGACCATCGATCCCCTGAAAATCGCTGATGGCTTCTTGAAAACAGAGCCGGCTGCCAGAAACAAGGGACGAACGATTTCGTGGGAATCGGCCGGCAAATATATTGGCAAAAAGGTAAGTGTCGAGGGAAAAATTGTCCGAAGTCACAATTCGGGAACGGCTTGCTTCCTGAACTTCCACCGGAATTTTACCCGATACATGAGTCTCGTGATTTTTGAAAACAACTTTCGAAAGTTTCCATTCCAGCCGGAAAAATTCTATCTTAACAAAACGGTTCGGGTGAGGGGAAAAATAAAGGAATACGAGGGCAAACCGGAGATCGTTCTCGAAAACCCAAGGCAGATCGAGGTTATTAAAAGCCGATAACCGGGTGGCATTGCCAGGTCACCATCATTGATTTTTCAAGTCAAATATCGTACCGTCATGATAGATGTGAAGGTAGCCTCCTATGGACGGGGCACTGCATGGGTAAACTGAGACCGGGATTTTCGGGGTGGAGGGCGAACAAAATGAAATCCGCATTATTTCATATTCAGATATTCATACTGATGGTTTTTCTCTTTCCATCATGCAGCACGGTTCCCTTGACCGGTAGAACCCAGCTGGATCTCATTCCCAGTTCAACAATGCTTTCCATGAGCTTCCAGCAGTATGACGATTTTCTCAAAAAAAACAAGCTCAGCACGAATCACGAACAGACGCAGATGGTCAAACGGGTCGGTCAAAAAATTCAGAAGGCCGTGGAACGCTATATGGGGGAGAACCACCTGTCCCACAAACTGCAAGACTACCATTGGGAATTTAATCTGGTGGAGAGCCCGGAGGTCAACGCATGGTGTATGCCCGGTGGAAAGGTTGTGGTATATACCGGGATACTCCCCATGACGAAAGACGAGGCAGGCCTGGCCGTGGTCATGGGGCATGAAATTGCCCATGCCGTGGCACGTCACGGGGATGAACGCATGAGCCAGGGACTTCTGGTTCAAACGGGAGGAATCGCCCTTTCCGCGGCCCTGGCCAACAAATCGGAAACAACGCGTCAGCTCTGGATGACCGCTTTCGGGGTGGGATCCTCCGTGGGGGTCATCCTGCCGTACAGCCGCCTGCATGAGAGCGAGGCGGACCGTCTCGGACTGGTCTTTATGGCCATGGCCGGATACGATCCCCGGAGGGCCGTCGACTTCTGGGAACGTATGGCCCAGCAGAAAAAAGGGCAGGCCCCGCCCGAGTTCCTGAGCACCCACCCCTCCGACGATACGCGTATCGAAAAGATCAAGGCCGAAATTCCCGGCGCAATGAAATACTACAAAAAATAGCGGGGTTTTTGCCCTTTATGGCGGCATAAAAATTCCCAATGGTTTCCATGTCCCTTTCCATACTTTGCGTGACGTAAACCGTCGGCCCGATACCCCCGATTTTTTTTCCGTAATCCAGATACCCCAACACCACCGGGACCCCAGCCCCCCTGGCAATATGGTAGAATCCACTCTTCCAGTACGCCGTTTTTCTTCGAGTGCCGGATGGGGAAACCACGAGAACCATGGGGTCATGTTTCCTGAAGGCCGCAATTGATTGCGCCACAACATTGTGTGCTCTCGATCGATCAACGGGAAAAGCCCCCAGCCATCGCATAAAGGGCCCCATGGGCCATCTGAACCAGGCGCCCTTCATCATGATCACGGGCTTTATGCCGAAGATGAGGGCAAGACAGATGGTGTAAACAAAATCCCAGTTGGAAGTATGGGGCGCCGCGATGATGATATATTTTGAAATATCGGGTTTCCGCCCAGCGGCCCGCCATCCCGAGATTTTAAAAATCATCAGCGCCAGCCAACGCATAAAGTTTTTACAGATAAATGTGTCGTGTACGGTATTGCGCATTTTTTTATTCCTTATTTAAATTTGAGGGCCGGCGCCAGGCTTGCCCCCGCGGGTGCTTTGAATGATGCTCCACAGGATCAAAAGGATTCCCAACCCCAGAGAAATTCGTCCCAGCCAATCGCCATGCCGGGCGAAGAAGGTCAGCCCCCGGTGAAGATGAACCTCTCCCGTCAAGGTCGCCTTTTGCCACCAGGGCGTTTGGGCCGTCACCATCCCCTTGGCATCGATCAGGGCGGAAATGCCGGTGTTGGCCACCCGAACCAGATCCCGGCGGCATTCGATGGCGCGAATGGGACTGAAATTGAAGTGATATTGATAACCCGGCGTCTTTTTCCACCATCCGTCGTTGGTGATCATGCAGATAAACCCCTTCTGTTCGGTCAGATTTTGAGCGCAGTAAGGGCCGAATACCGATTCAAAACAGAGGATGGGCAGAATGCTGGTGGAACCGTCGGACGATTCAAAATGGGTACTCGCCTGTCGATCGCTGTAGGTGCCGTTATATCCGCCAAGCTCAAGGGAAAACCGTCCCAGAAAGCTCAGATATTGCACAAAGGGCATTCGCTCGAATATGGGCACCAGTTTGGTTTTGTGGTAGAACTGAGGCGCCGCGCCCGGCGCCAGATAAAGGGCCGTATTGAAGGCCTCGTAGTAAAAGCCCTTTTCCCGGTCAAAACGACTCCCCGGGGGAATCTCCCCGCCCAGCTTCCGGTAGCTGTGGATGCCCAGGAGGCAATTGAGCCGTGGGTGTTTTTCCCTAAAAGCCATTACTTGACGGTAATAAGGCGATGCCAAAGGGTCTTCCTCATCGATCTGTTGTACAATAAAGGTTTCGGGGCCCAACAGATACCGGGTCTCATCATCGCAAAGCGTCTCCGCGGTCCTTATAAATTCTTCCAGGTGTCGGGCCTGCTTTTCCGGAACAAACTTTTCCCTGTAAGGATCAAGATTCGGCTGAATCAGCGCGATTTTCACCGTTTCTCCCTCTTCTTGAAAATTGTGGTACAGTTGAAACGATAAAAAGGAGGGAACCCATAACAGAAGAAATATTCCCACACCAGCAAGGGCCATTGAACCCGCACCCCTTTTTTGATAGACCCCGTATGCCTTGAAGACGGCAAAATTGGTCAGAATGATCCAGAGGCTTCCCCCGCGAACACCGGTAAACTCAACCCATTGGATAAGCCCTGGCGCCGTGACCAGGGCGTTCCCCAGGTTAAACCAGGGCCAGGCCAGATCCCAGATGTTGTGAAAATATTCGTACCCCATCCAGATGAACAGAAAAGGGAAAAACAACGGTATTTTCAGGATGGTTCGCACACGGCTTGCGGACCAGAACACAAGCGCCTGTATAAGGGCATTGGCCAGGATGATGCATATGGCCCCCAGCCATTGGGCCTGAACTATCCACCAGGACCCCAGGACATTCCACAGCAGGAACCCGGCAAGGGCGAGATTAAAGAGGGCGTAAGGGTTCCAGTTGTCAGGGTGGTCGTGGATATCCGCTTCCAGTTGAAACAGGGGAACCCAGGCGACAAAGATCAGAAAAAAAAATATGGGAATAACCCAGGGGATACCCAGCAACAGGCCGCCGGCCAGGGCAAGGGAAAGGTTTTTTCTGATGTTCGGCTTCATTTGATCTCGATTTTCTGGTGCAAGATAAGCCTGATCCGGCAAAAAGCAACGGGTTATTTTCCCTTTCCGGGATTTTACCATGATGAATCGGAACTTTAGGTTCGTCTAGCTGCAATACGGGAACCGGCGGTTCTCTCTCTCGGACGCCGTAATAAATAAAACCAGTTCAATATCAATATATTACACCCATGGCACGACAAATGCATAGCTGACGGGAAAGGGGTTATAGCCCCATGGAAAACAGCGAGAAAAAGGCGCCGGGGATTCCGCGTTTGCTTCGGAAGCGGAGTGCCCCATTAAATTTTATGTGGAGCAATGGGAGGCAAGAAATAATGGAAGAGGAGATTCTCACCGCGGATGATAGTGACCCCCCCAATATCAGGGTGGCATTTGGGGCTTGTTTAGCGGCGAAAGCGTGTTTACCCGCAAAGCGACACCGGGCCAAAAAAGCCAAGGTCACATACCTGAAAAAGGTGGCGGAAGTATCCAGGTTCCATGTAAGTCCCGCTGCCTGCGATTTTCAAAAAAAGTATTTTCCCAAAATCAGACCGGCCGAATGGGACGACTGGCACTGGCAACTGAAAAACCGAATCACCAGCCTTTCCCAACTGGCCCCCATGATCCATCTTTCCCATGAGGAAAACGAGGCCATCAACCATTGCGGCAGGGGTCTCCCCCTTGCCGTTACGCCCTACTATGCAAGCCTCCTGGAACAGGACAATCCTTTTCAACCCTTGCGCCGTGCCGTAATCCCCGTTACCGCTGAACAACAATCCTTCCCCGGCGAAGCATCAGACCCCCTGGGCGAAGAAAACGACAGTCCGGTTCCCGGTCTAATCCACCGTTATCCCGACAGGGTGTTGTTCCTGGTCACCGATTTTTGCTCCACCTACTGCCGTTACTGCACCCGTTCACGGATGGTGGGTCAAAAAGGCGGCGGGACCTTTCATAAGGCTCGCCTTGAAAAGGCGCTGGCATACATCCGGGAACACCCGGAAATCAGGGATGTTCTCATTTCGGGCGGGGATCCCTTGACCTTGTCCGATACAAAACTGGAGTGGCTCCTTTCCCGGTTGAAACAGATTTCCCATGTGGAATTCGTGCGCATCGGCACCAAGGTCCCCGTGGTGCTCCCCCAGCGCATTACCCCGGCACTCACCCGAATGCTGAAACGCTATCATCCCCTGTGGATCAGCATTCATTTCACCCATCCCGATGAACTCACCCCTGAAACGGTGCAGGCCTGCGGGCGTCTTGCGGATGCGGGCATTCCACTGGGAAGCCAGACGGTTCTCCTGAAAGGGATCAATGACCAGGTGGAGACCATGAAACGCCTGGTACAGGGTCTCCTCAAGGCGCGGGTAAGGCCGTACTACCTGTATCAGTGCGATCCGATCACGGGCTCGGCCCACTTCCGCACCACCGTGGAAAAGGGTCTGGAAATCGTCAGGGGGTTGCGGGGGCATACAACGGGATATGCCGTTCCCAACTATGTGATTGACGCCCCCGGGGGAGGCGGAAAAATTCCGTTGCTCCCGGAATATTTCATGGGCCGGGACGAGGATGATCTCGTCCTGAAAAACTATCAGGGCAAGCTTTATCGTTATCCGGATCCCGTGGATCAATGCATGGGAGACACTCCCGCCCCCACCCCTTGGCTTGACAAACAGGAGAAACCGGCATGCTGATCGGGCTGACCTATGACCTTCGAGACGACTACCTCAATGCCGGTTTCAGCAAAGAGGATACAGCGGAATTTGACAGTGAAGCGGTGATTCTGGGCATTGAAGGGGCACTTGGGGCATTGGGTTACCGCACGGAGCGGATCGGAAACATCCGGAGTCTGATCCGGAAACTGAATCGGGGCGACACCTGGGACCTGGTTTTCAACATTGCCGAGGGCCTCAGGGGATTCGGCAGAGAAGCGCAGGTACCCGCTCTCCTGGATGCATACGACATTCCCTATACCTTTTCCGATCCCCTGGTGCTGAGTCTGACACTGCATAAGGGGATGACCAAGCGGGTCATCCGCGACCTGGGGATTCCCACACCGGACTTTCGCGTCATAGAAACCGGTCGGGATGCGGAAAAAATCGACCTTCCCCTTCCCCTCTTCGCCAAACCCGTGGCCGAGGGAACAGGCAAGGGCATCGATGCCGCATCGAAGATCTCCCAAAGGGAGCATATTGCTTCGGTGTGCCGTGGGCTTTTGGGCCGGTTCAACCAGCCGGTTCTGGTGGAAACCTTTCTTCCGGGAAGGGAATTTACCGTGGGCATTGTGGGAACAGGTGAAAACGCCGCCGTCATAGGCGTCATGGAGGTATTGCTCCGTCAAGAGGCGGAGCAGGATGCCTATTCCTTCTTGAACAAGGAACGATTCGAGGATCTGGTGGAATACCGTCTCGTGAAAGATGAGGAATCAAAAAGGGCCGAAGAAGTGGCTTTGGCGTCCTGGCGAGGTCTTGGATGCCGGGATGCGGGACGGGTGGACCTTCGAAGCGACGGGAACGCCGTCCCCAACTTCATCGAAGTAAATCCCCTGGCCGGGCTCCATCCCGTGCATTCGGATCTCCCCATTCTGTGTTATCTGGCCGGCGTCACCTACCAGAAACTTATTGAAATGATCATCGCGTCAGTCGAAGGAAGGCTGCAAAAGAAGGCCTAGACCATGAACGCCGTAATCATATATGATAAGGTCGCCGAAAAGATGACCGATCCGGACCATAGGGATGTCCTCGAACAGGTCCGGGCGGTCGGCGAGGTTCTGGGCGCCATGGGATATACGCCCCTCGAACTGGGGATCACCATGGACCTGGCTAACCTGGAGGAGAAACTGAACGCTTTTTGCCCCGACGTTGTGTTCAACCTGGTGGAGTCTCTATCAGGCGCCGGCCGGTTGATCCACCTGGCGCCCGCCGTCCTGGAGTTTCTTGGGTTCCCTTATACGGGCGCCCCCGCGGATGCGTTGTATCAAACCTCTAATAAGGCCGTTTCAAAGCGGCTGCTGCAAGGATCGGATCTCCCCACCCCGGAGGCATTTTTTCAGGAAGGCGGTCTAAACCATTTAATGCCCCGGAAGGGAACCCACTACATCATCAAATCCGTCTGGGAACATGCCTCCATCGGGATCGAGGATGATTCGGTGGTGGTGGTTCAGGATAAAGCGCAACTGGTCCAGGCCATGGCATCCCGAAGAAAGGCCCTCGGAGGGAAGCTGCTTTGCGGAGAGATATATTGAAGGGCGGGAATTCAATCTTTCCCTGTTGACGTCCCCTGAAGGCCCTCTGCTGCTCCCCCCCGCGGAAATCCGGTTTGACCAATTCCCTCCCGAAAAACGGAAAATCGTGGGATACACGGCCAAGTGGGATACGGCTTCATTTGAATACCATCACACCCCCCGCACTTTCCAATTTCCCCTGGAAGATGCGCCCCTGCTGGACCGCATGGCGGATTTGGCCAAAAGGTGCTGGCATCTTTTCGGCATCCGCGGTTACGCAAGGGTGGATTTCAGGGTCGACCATCACCATCAACCGTGGATACTGGAGGTCAACGCCAATCCCTGTCTGTCTCCGGACGCGGGGTTTGCGGCCGCGGCCGCCTACGCAGGCATTGCCTTCCGGGAAGCGGTCGAAAGAATCGTGAATGAAACACGCTACCATAACAGCTAACCGCTTTTTTTCAGGTAGAACATGTTTAAAATCCGTCGCATCTATGACGACATCCTCCCGGTTGACCGGGAAGTGATTCATCAGGTCCAGGATATTCTGAGGGAGCGTTTCCCGACCCTGCACGAAGAAACCATTGAAAAGCTTCCCCTGCAATTGAGGGATCCCCTGAAATTCCGCTTCAGGACCATTCTTTTTGTGGCGGAAGGATCAAGGGGTCGTGTCAAAGGCTTCGCGATTCTTCAACACGCCCCGGACCTCAATTTCTGCGTACTCGATTTCATCGCCACCGCCACCCGCAGGATGGGAAGAGGCGTCGGCGGCATTCTCTATGAAAACGTCCGCGGGGAAGCCCTCTCCCTGAAAGCCATGGGGCTTTTCTTTGAGTGCCTTCCCGATGATCCCCAGTTATGCCGGGACCCCGAAGTCCTCAAGGAGAACATGGCCAGGCTCCGTTTTTATGAAAGGTACGGAGCGTTTCCCATCATCAATACTGCCTACGAGACACCCTTGAATCCCATGGACGACTGCCCCCCTTATCTGGTTTTTGACAATCTCGGCAGCATCAGAATCCTTTTTCGCAACAAGACAAGACACATTGTTCGCGCCATTCTCCAAAGAAAATACGAAGACCTGTGCCCACGGGAATATATCGACATGGTGGTGGCATCCTTCAAGGACAGTCCCGTCCTTCTCAGAGGGCCCCGGTATATGAAGGTGGAAAATCCGGTAACGGTCAAGGCCGTTGCCACGGCGGAGAAGGATATTGTGCTGGCCGTAAACGACAAACACGATATCCATCACATCAGAGAGCGGGGGTATGTGGAATCTCCGGCCAGGGTCGACGCCATCCAGAAGGAGCTGGAAAAAACAGGCCTGTTTCGAAAAATAAAAATCCATCATGTGTCGGAAAAGCATATCAAGGCCGTTCATGACGGCGATTTCGTAAACTATTTGAAAAAGGTGTGCGCCGGCGTTCAACCAAAGACGTCCATTTACCCCTATGTGTTCCCCATCCGCAACAACGCACGGCCCCCGAAGGAACTGCCCATTCGCGCCGGGTACTACTGCATCGACACCTTTACGCCCATCAACGAAAATGCGTATCTGGCCGCCAAACGGGCCGTGGACTGCGCCATGAGCGTCGCCAGGACGCTGCTGGAGGGCTATCGCCTCGGCTATGCCCTTGTTCGTCCACCCGGACACCATGCGGAACGGCGCGCCTTCGGAGGCTTTTGTTATTTCAACACCGCGGCCGTGGTGGCCCACTATCTGACCGGCTACGGAAAAGTGGCGGTTCTGGATGTGGACTATCATCATGGCAACGGCACCCAGAACATATTCTATGATCGCTCCGATGTGCTGACCGTTTCCATTCACGGCCATCCCAGTTTCGCCTATCCTTATTTCAACGGGTTTCGCGATGAACGGGGCCAGGGCGAAGGGCTGGGCTTTAATCTCAATATGCCCCTGGCGGAGAGCATCGACGGGAAACAGTATCGGGAAACACTGGAAAAAGCCCTGGGCCGAATCAAAAAATTTCAGGCCCATTTCCTCATCGTCGCCCTGGGCCTGGACACGGCAAAGAATGACCCCACCGGCACATGGAACCTCACCGCAAAGGATTTTGAGGCCAATGGCCGGATGATCGGGGCTCTTCATCTTCCCACGGTGGTGATTCAGGAAGGGGGTTACCGGATTCGTTCGCTGGGAAAGAACGCAAGGCATTTTTTTCTGGGATTGTGGGAGGGCGCCCTTCTGCAACCCCAAAAGCCGGCGTCAAATATTTCAACCTCCACAAAAAAAGGACGCAACCATGCATCCGAAACCCATGCGCTTTAGAGAAACGCCCGTTCAGGGCGACAGGAAAAGGGTTCGAGAGATCATCGCCTCCTCCGGATTCTTTTCCTCCCAGGAGATCGAGGTGGCCGACGAGCTGGTGCGGGAACGACTTTGCAAAGGGATTTCAAGCGGGTATCTGTTTCAGTTTGCGGAAGTGGAAGGCCGCGTCGTGGGATATGCCTGTTACGGTCCCATTCCCTGCACCCTTCAAAGCTACGACCTTTACTGGATTGCCGTGGAGGAGACCCTGCGGGGAACGGGGGTCGGCCGGGAGTTGCTTCGAAGATCCGAGCTGGCCATGGCACGGGCCGGGGGCACGCGCATCTACGTTGAAACCAGCTCCCGTGAACAATACGGATCCACCAGGGCCTTCTACGACGCCTGCGGTTATGGGAAAGCGACCGTGCTGGAAGATTTCTACTCCCCCGGGGATCACAAAGTGATTTATCTGAAGGTTCTGCCGGAAGAAGAACTTCAGTAAATATCAGGATTCTCTCTGCTAATATTCCCCGACGCCTTGTAGAATACCCTTGGTCAGGGTCAGCAACTGCTCCATGGTGAGCGGTTTTTTCATAATTTCAAATGCCAGTCCTTCCCGCTTTGCCTGGTTCAGTTCTTCCAGGAATTCACCATAAAAGGCCGTAATAATGTAAACGGGAACATCCGGATCGATGGCTCTCAACTTTCCCAGGGTTTCCACGCCGTTCATGCCGGGCATTTTAAGATCAAGATATATCAAATCATATTTCTGTTCTTCCGCCATTTCAACGCCCTTTTGGCCGGACGGCGCGGTGTCTACCTGGAAATCGGTTTCTTCCAGAGCAAGGAGGAAAACCTTTCTGACGGCCTCGTCGTCATCGATTACAAGAATTCGTTTGATCATCGGTTGTCTCCATTTTGGATTGTTGATTGTTGATTGGTGATTGTTGATTGGGCAGTTCCATGATGAAGGTCGTTCCTTTTCCCATTTCACTCTCACAGCGTATCTTCCCGCCCTGAGATTCGATAATGCTTCTGGATACGGAAAGTCCCAGACCGGTTCCTTTTCCCACGGGCTTGGTGGTGAAAAAAGGATCAAAAATTCTTTTCATCTGTTCGGCGGGGATACCGCAACCCGTATCACTGAGGACAATCTCAATCCATTCGCCGGCCGGCCGCACTTCAAATCGTATTTCTTTTGTTTCGGTCTCGTGTACAGCATCCAGGGCATTGGTCATGAGATTGAGGAGGACCTGTTGCAGGCTGTTTCCCCTGGCCCGGATCTTCCGGCATTCCTCGGGGATACACCTTAGGACCCGGATGTTGTCCTTCTCGATCCGGTAGGCCAGAAGCCTTGACACCCGTTCAAAGATATCCGCACAGTCTATCCGTCGAAATCCTTCCGCCTCCAGTTGCCCCATGTGAGAAAAAGTCAACAGATTCCGGACCAGGTCCACACATCTTCCGGTTTCACGAAGGGCATCTTTTAAAATCCCGTGCCGTTTGTCCTCCCGGGGGGTATGTTTGAGGCAGTACTCGATAAACCCGTTTATGCCCATCATGGGATTGTTTAATTCATGGGCAATGCCGCCCGCCATCATACCCAGGGCCGTCATCTTTTCCGTCATGATCCGGTTCTGCTCCTCGAGCCTGTGAGCGGTCACATCCCTGATGAGCGCCCACAGACAGCCGGGGGTTCCCTGTTCGTCCTTTGTGATCCAGAGCCTGACGGCCGCCGCAAAAACAGACCCGTCCTTGCGCACATACTCCTTTTCGTATTCATCCGAGTATCCCCTCCGCATGACCTGCTTCTCGAGGATCTCCGCTTCCATGGAATGCCATTTCAAGGGCGTCAGATCTTTGCGGTTGAATTTTGCCAGCTCATCTTTTCCATAGCCGGTCATATCCAGAAACGCCTGGTTTGCATCCAGGAATCGACCGTTCATGGCACAAAAGGTAATGCCGTCCCGGCTGGATTCATAGAGGGTTCGATACTTCTCTTCGCTGTATTTCAATGCCTCCAGGGCTTTGATGCGATCCCGCATGTCCCGCGCCACAAGGACGGCGCCGGGGGATTCATCCTTTCCATGGCTAAGCATCGAGGCTGATACCTGCACGGGAATCAACGCGCCCTCTTTTGTCCGAAGCTGAACATCGCTGTTCCGGTACATCAGGCCTCTGATTTCACCAGGGCCGGAAACCGCCGCGGGAGCAAGCAGCACGGAGGCCGATGGGGCATCCTCAAAAAGGCGGGCCAACGGCTTTCCCATGATCTCGTCGGACGCATAACCGGAGAGGGAAACCAGGGCGTCGTTCACGGTGCGGATCATGCCGTCGCCGGAAACCACCATCACCGCATCGACCATGGAAAGGAGAATGTTTTCCAGGTAACCCCTGACCTTCTCCACCTCGATCTTTTCCACCAGTTCACGCCGTTGCCGATCAAGCTCCAGGAAAACCCTGACCTTGGCCAGCATGATCTCGGGCCGGTAAGGTTTGGTCACAAAGTCCACGGCCCCGGCCGCATACCCCCTGAACACATGATGCTCATCCGAATAAACGGCCGTCAGAAAGATAATGGGAAGTCGCCGCGTCTTTTCGTCGCCTCTCAGGTATTCGGCCAACTCATAACCGTCCATCTCCGGCATCTGCACATCCAGGATGGCCAGGGCAAAATCGTGGTGCAACGTGGCTTTCAGAGCCTCATTTCCGCTGCTTGCACGAATGGTCCGCGCCCCCGTTTCCCGCAACACCCGTTCGAGGGCCAGCAGGTTTTCGGGCCGGTCGTCCACAATCAGAATTTTGTTGATTGTTGATTGTTGATTGTTGATTGCCGTCATCGTCCCGAATACCCGTGCCCTTTCCCTTTACACCTCAAATCAAGAATTCTGAACCCAAAATCAACAATCAACAATCAAAAACCCCCGCCCATCTCCTCCAATGTCATCACCCGGTCCACCACGCCCGCATCAATGGCCGCTCTCGGCATAAAAGGAGTTTCCGCCGTACCGGGGTCCTGGGCAATGGTCAGGCCGCCACATTCCTTGATCCTGCGGAGACCGAACGTGCCGTCCTGGTTGGCGCCGGTCAAAACAATGCCGATCAGGCCCGAACCCCATACCCGTGCGGCGCTCTCAAACAGCACGTCGATGGAAGGGCGTGAATAGTTGACCCTGGCATCGATGGACAGGGAAAAACGTTCATCCCTTTCCACCAGGAGATGGTAATTGGCGGGTGCAATGTACACATGACCTTTCAGAATGGGTGTTTTGTCTTCAACCCCCTCGACCGGAAGTGGGCATTTTCTGTTTAAGAATTCCGGAAGATAACCTCCTTCCAATGGGTGCAGGTGCTGAACCACGATGACGGACAAAGGAAAAGTCCCGGGAAACATCGAAAGCAACTTTCCCAAAGCGGCCATGCCGCCGGCTGATGCCCCGATGGCCACGCATCTAAATGCGCTTTTGATAGATTTTTCCCTTGGCATCGATTACCCTGAAATCGTTTCCGGCCGCCGAAAATTGAATCGATTCCTTGGACCCCAGACAAAGAAATCCGCCGCGAACCAGGGAATCACGGAAAAGCCCCAAAACCCGGTCCTGAAGTTCCCGGTCGAAATAGATCAGTACATTCCGACACAAAATCAGGTGGATCTCGCTGAAAACACCGTCCGTAACCAAATTGTGGTTGGCAAACGTCATATTCTGTTTCAGCGCCTGATCCATGACAATGGCGCCGTATTCGGCATGGTAATACTGGGAAAATGACCCTGTGCCGCCTGATTTCTGATAGTTCTCGGTAAACAGCTTCATACCCCCCAGATCGAATATGCCCTCCCTTGCTTTTTGCAGAACCCGGTCGTTAAAATCGGTGGCATAGATGGTCGTCTTGTCATAGATGCCTGTCTCCTTCAACATGATGGCCAGGGAATAGGCCTCTTCGCCGCTGGCACATCCCCCATGCCATACCTTGATAAAGGGGTAGGTTTTGAGCACCGGCAGCACATTTTCCCGAAGACTTCGATAAACAAATGGATCGCGAAACATCTCGGTGACGGGGACGGAAAACTGCCCCAGAAAATCCGCGAAAAAGGCTTCATCGTGAAGCAGTTTCGGAACTAATTCGGAGATGTGGACACACCCCGCCCTGGGTAGAAACCCGGTGACCCTCCGCTCCACCGAAGCCCTGGCATAATGCCTGAAATCGTGGCCATATCGCTGAAATATCGCCTCAAGGAGAAGATCGATCTCAATGGCTTCGATTTTCAATTCATCCATGCTCAATCCCAAATCAACAATCACCTATACAACCACACCCGCAACATGGACAACAGACGCTTGACATCAACGGGTTTTGCCAGATAATCATTGGCGCCCGCCTCAATGCAAAGATCCCTGTCCCCCGCCATGGCCTTGGCCGTCAGGGCGATAATGGGGAGCCGATGGAACCTGGCCTGGCGCCTGATCCGCCGCATGGTCTCATATCCATCCATGACGGGCATCATGATATCCATCAGAACCAGGTCCACATCGGGGTCTTTTTCAAGGGCGGAAAGGGCCATTTTACCGTCATCCGCCTTGACTACTTTCATCCCCTTCTCTTCCAGAATCTTGGTCAGCGCAAAGATATTGCGCATATCATCGTCCACCATGAGAATCTTCTTATCTTTTAGCAGCAAATCCGTATCATGAAGATTGATGATCATTTTACGCTGTTTTTCCGGCATCTTGTCCACCATTCGGTGCAGGAACAAAGAGGTTTCATCCAGTAAACGCTCATCGGATTTAACCCCCTTGATGATAATGGACTCGGCATACTCCCGCAGTTTTATTTCTTCTTCGCGGGTCAGATCCCTGCCGGTGTATACAATCACGGGCGGGATCAGTCTGTCGCCATCCCGCTCAAGCGTCTTCAGGAGATCGAAGCCGGTCATATCCGGCAGCCCCAGGTCCAGAATCACACAATCGTAACGGGTGGTTCGCAAGGCGTTCAGGGCCGATTCCCCCGTTGCCGCTTCATCCACCCGAATGTCTCCGTTCCCCACAAGGCGCACCACACTGCTCCGCAGGGCATCATCGTCCTCCACCACCAGGAGGTTTTTCATCTTTCGGTCAAGAATATCCTCGAGCCGGGAGAAGGCCGCTTCCAGATCTTCCTGTTTGACCGGTTTGTTCAGAAAACCGATGGCCCCCTTTCTGAACGCCTCGATGGTGGGGTCCTCCACGGACATCACATGCACGGGGATATGGCGAAGGGCCGAGTCTTCCTTCAACGCCTCCAGGACCGCCCAGCCGTCCATGCCCGGAAGCCGGATATCCAGAATGACGGCCTGGGGCAAATGTTCCGACGCAAGGGAGAGCCCCTCTTCGCCGGTGGCGGACGTGAGGCACTTGAATCCCCTGTCGTGGCACTGCTTCAACAGCAGCGCCGCAAACCGGTGATCATCCTCGATCACCAGGATAACCCTCTCCCCCTTTACGATATTCTCGCGATCATCGGGGATCGAGGCGATATGCCGGATGCCGGTGGAAGCGGAGCGGAGAATACGCGGTACAGGGGATTGCTGAACACCCTCCACAGACCAATCTCTTCTGCTTTCCGGCTGTGGTGTTTTTTTCTCCGGTTTCAGGGTTCCACTTTCAGGCTTTGGTTTTTCCATATCCATGGGCAGATAAAGCGTAAAGGCACTCCCCTTCCCCACCTCGCTTTGCATCTGGATTTCTCCCCCCAGGAGATAGGCCAACTCCCTGGAGATGGATAGCCCCAGGCCCGTTCCACCGTACTTCCGGGCCGTGGTGCCGTCGGCCTGCTGAAATGCCTCAAAAATGATCTTCTGTTTCTCCTCGGGGATGCCGATCCCCGTATCCTTTATGGAAATGGCCACGGTATTGGAAACGGAAAGCCCGCTGCTGAAATGATTCACCCCTTTTTGAGGGCGGTCCATGCGAACCGTGATACGCCCTCCCTTATCCGTGAACTTGATGGCATTGGCCATGAGGTTCCGGATAATCTGCTCAGCCCGTTTGCCATCCGTGTTGATCTCCGCCGGCAGGGTTTCACCCATCGAAACCTCAAGAGCGATATCTTTTTCCCTGACCATGTGGGCAAAATGGTCTCGAATATTACCCGCCAGAAGGTCCATTTTGACCTTTTCAAAGTGCACTTCCACTTTTCCGGCCTCAATCCGGCTCAAATCCAGGATCTCGTTGATCAGGGACAGCAGTTGATTGCCGCTGTCATAGATCACCTTCGCGGATTCCATCTGTTCTTCCGTCAGGGTCCCCTCCTTATTGTCGGCCAGCATCCGGGCCAGCAGGAGGAGGCTGTTCAGGGGCGTTCTAAGTTCATGGGACATATTGGCCAGAAACTCGGATTTGTACCTACCGGCAATGGCCAGTTCTTCGGCCCGCTCTTCCACCTGTGCCCTGGCCCGTTGGAGATTCCGGTTGGTCTGCTCCACATCCCGTTTTTGCCTTTCAAGGGCTTCGGTTTTTTCCTCCAGCTCTTCGTTGGTGACCTCCAATTCCTCCTGCTGGGTCTTAAGCCGCTCTTCCGATGCCTGGAGGGCCTGGGTCTGTTCCTCCAGCTCCTCGTTGGCGGCCTTGAGTTCCTCCTGCTGGGTCTCCAGTTCCTCGGTAAGCGCCTGGGAACGGGAAAGGGCCTCGGAAAGCCGATCCCTGGCCTGTGCCGTTTCGATACTGATGGCCACGGCCGGCATGACCTGATTCAGGTAGAGGAGTTGAAGATCGGTCATATCATCCAGAGTTCCGATCTCCAGGACCCCCTTCACGCGCTCCTCATAGAGAAGCGGGGTCACGGAAATAAACCGTGGGACGGCCTCCCCCAGGCCTGAGGTGACCCTGATATAATCTTCGGGCACATTGCGCACCAGGATCGGTTTTTTCTCCAGGGCCGCCTGCCCCACCAGGCCTTCCCCCAAACGAAACCGGTTGGACAGAGTCTTCCGCTGGGTATAGGCGTAACTGCCGGTCAGAAAAAATATTTCATCCACACCCTCCTCGGCCGCAACGTAGATGGCGCCAACCCGGGCGCCCAGATAAGTGGAAACCTCCGAGATGATCTTTCCGGTCAAATCATTCATGTTCTGTTCGCCCCGCATGACTTCGCTGAGCCTGCCGATACCGGTCTTCAACCAGTCCTGGGCTCCCGTCTCATCCCGGGATTTTCTAAGGGCCGTCTGCATCTCCCGGATGGAAGCCGCCAGTTTCCCGGTCTCATCTTCTCCCTTTGCCGCCACGGGGGTATCCAGATCGCCCTTTGCAATGGCATCGGCCACATTGAGCATATTGTTGAGGCCGGAGGATATGGAGCGAGACAGCATCAGCCCGAGAGCCAGAGCGCCGACCAGGGCGCCCAGGGTCAGAATAATCATCAGGGTAATCGCCCTCTGAACCTCCCTGTCGCCCCGGGCCTTGCTTTCCGCCAGGTCCTTATCGTTTTTCTCCACAATGAGGGTGATCAACGCTCCGGCCTTCTGCCTGAGTTCGCGCCCTTTTCCCATGCTCAGGGCGGCAGCCTCATCTTTCCGGCCCAGTCCGGCAAACCGTTGCACCTCCTGGGTTGTCTCCAGGAAACGGCCCCAGACCCGGGCAAACTCATCCAGAGTGATCTTCTCGTCAGGGTCTGAGAGTTCCCTCAGGCGGCCAGCCGTCTTCATGAGCTCCGCCTGGAGATCCTCGATGGCTTTTTCAAATTCCTTCCGCTCACCATCCGACCCGGCCAGGATGACATTTTTCTCCCCCCTGACGACTTCCAGTGTTTGCGCCTGCATCCTCCCGGCCAGCCGGATACTCTCACTGTCCCGGTCCACAATCAGGTCCAGATTCGTGTCCATTCCTTTCAAAAAATAGAGGCTACTCAAGGCCACCACTATCTCAGCGGCCACAACGATAAAGAGGATAGTGAGAATCTTTTTGCCGATGGACAAATTCCTGAAAAAATTCACGGCGCACCCCCTGTCAGCACTTCTCGCACCTTCCGTGCCAGACCCTCAGGAGTAAAGGGTTTCTGAAGGAAAGCGGCATCCTTGTCCAGTATGCCGTGGTGAACAATGGCGTTGTCCGTATAACCCGACATGAAAAGAACCTTGATGTCCGGTTGGAGCGTCTTCATACACACCGCCGCCTCCTTTCCACTCATCACGGGCATCACCACATCTGTCAGAAGGAGGTGGATGGTCTCCCCATGGGTTTTGGCAATCTCAAGGGCCGGCTGACCTCCTTCGGCCGACAGGACCTTGTACCCATACTTTTTGAGGATCTTACAGGCCATGTTCCTGAGCTGAGCATCATCTTCAACCACCAGCACGGTCTCCGTACCCTCGAGCGATTCCGGCAGGGTCTTCGACCGGTCCAACAAGGGGTACGCTTTATCCACCCTGGGCAGGTAGATCTTGAAACAGGCCCCTTTACCCGGCTCGCTGTACACCCAGATATGCCCGCCGGCCTGCTTGACGATTCCGTAAACCGTGGAAAGCCCGAGTCCCGTCCCCTTCCCCACCGCCTTGGTGGTAAAGAAAGGATCGAAGATCTGAGACCGGACCGCTTCCGTCATCCCCATCCCCGTGTCGCTTATGGCCAGCATCACATAAGCGGCCGGGGTAACCGCGATATGCTTTCCGGCGTATTCCCGGTCCAGTTCCACGTTTGCCGTCTCGATGGTGAGCCTCCCCCCGCTCGGCATGGCATCCCGGGCGTTGACCGCCAGGTTCATGATGATCTGCTCCACCTGCCCCGGATCTCCCTCCACCGGTCCCAGATCGGAAGAAAGCGTTGTTTCAAGCGCAATATCCTCGCCGATAATGCGGCGCAACATCTTGTCCACACCCCGCACCAGCTCATTGAAATTCAAGACCACGGGCTCAATGATCTGCCTGCGGCTGAAGGCCAAAATCTGCCGGGTCAAGGATGCGGCCCGCTCCCCGGCCTTTTTGATCTCAAGGATACCCTCGCGAAGGGGGTCGTCTTCCGGGATCATCATCAGGGTCAGATCGGCGTTGCCCATGACAATGGTCATGAGGTTGTTGAAGTCATGGGCAATGCCGCCGGAGAGTCTGCCCACGGCCTCCATTTTCTGGGCCTGATGCAGCTGTTCTTCCATTCGTTTCTTTTCATCATCCGCGGATTTCAGTTTTTCTTCCCGGTCGATATTGAAGAGGGCAAAACCGATATCTTCTCCCATTTCCTGGAACAACCCCTGCGCTTCACGATCACAGGCAAAAGCTTGCGGCACGGAAGAGGTTAAAACCCCGTAAATTCTCCCGTCATGGCTAAGTCTCACGGAAAAAGCAGCCTGGCTCCGACAATAGCGTCTAAGGGGGCATGCCCTGCACTCCACGAAAACATCTTCGATAACCGATATGCCTGTTTGGTCCAGGGCTCTTTGGGCACATGGGGGAAGGCTTCCCCTTTCAAGCCATTCCTTCAACTGCGGGAAAGAAGTCTCAAAACCCGCATCCGCACACTGAACGGATTTTCTGGATTCATCCAGAAGACTGATCCAGGCGCTGTTGAACCCCTGGGTTGCCACCAGATTCTCACAGGCCCGCCGGATCAAGCAACCGCTATCTTTTTCCTTTGTGATCAACTGGTTTACCTTCCGTATGGCACGGATCACCTGGTTAAGATGCCGGATGCTTTCTTCACCTTTCTTTCTCTCGGTAATGTCACGAAGGGAGGTCAGGAAGCAGCGTTCTCCTTCCCAGTCGATTTCCACCGACCGCATGGCGGCATCCGCCCGGCCCCCCGCGGGCCTCAGGATCTTGACATCGGAACTTTCGTGCCCGGTTATGGGAAACCCGATATCCATCCCCATCAAGCCTGATGCCGAACGGCCGAAAAGCGCTTCGGCGGCAGGGTTGGCGAAATGAATAATGCCGTCACAACCCACCACAAGGATGGCGTCGGCGTTGCTTTCGATGATCATTTTCAACTGCGATTCACTTTGAAGCAACACATCCCGCCCCTCTCCTGACTTCTCAGCCACCAACATCATCTCTTCCATGAGACGTCCATTCCCCCAATCAACAATCGCCAATCAACAATCAACAATCCCCCAGTCCCAGCGCCCTGAGCACCTGCCGTGCATCGCCAAAACTCCCCACTATTCTTTTTCGGGGAGGGTTGGTCTTCATCAAGGTGGGAGTGGCCAATATCTGATCTCTTTCGGCCCGTTCCAGATCTTTTGATAAATCAATGCACTCTAAACGGCATCTTCCCGCCAGATGGACCTGGCGGATTTGTTCAACCTGAGCAATGCTCTCTCTTGATTTTGGCGTATTGCCGTAAATGTAAAGGCAAAGTTCCAAGGTCTCTTTTTCTTGATCAAAAACTTCATGATTCACGGAAGTCATATCGTTTCTCCCCAGCTTCCGAGGTTTTGCCGCATTTTCAAAAACCCCTGAATTCTTCCCATGTTCCGCATCAAAGTCCCCCTGCTTAACCACACCCTTTCATAAGGGAGCTTACCTGTTCAATCAAAGGCGCACTTTCAAGGGGCTTTGGAAGGTAGCCGTCGGCGCCCATCGCCATAATGCGATTTCTGTTCTCGGCTGTATCGTAACCGGTAACCGCCAGGATTTTGATGTGGGAGGTACCGGGGTCTTCCTTGATTTTGCGACAGACCTCAAATCCGTCCATCCCCGGCATGAAAAGATCCAGGATGATCAGTCCGGGTTTGAACGCCATGACTTTTACCCCCGCCTCAAAGCCGTCCGCGGCGATTTGTGTCTGATACCCCTGGTGCGTCATTAATTTGCTGAGCAGTTTTCGTATTCCGGGATCATCGTCCACAATCAGGATTCCGCGGGTTTCCGGCTCGTAGGTTCCAAAGGGAAAAACCCCCCTTTTTTTCAGGAAGGCCTCCAGGTCTTTCTGAAGTATCCGGTAATGCCCCCCCGGCGTCGTGTGAGCTTTCAGATCACCCGATTTCACATACTTCCATAAGGTCACCCTGCTGACGGAGGACCTTCTAGCCGCTTCGGGGACGCTAAAAATCCTGTTGCTCACGGGGGTTAATCCTTTCCATTTTAAAAATCAATGATTTTTTAGTCCAATAAAAGCATGGTAAACTATCCAATTAAACCTTCTTAACATTCTAAACGTTATCCGGGCCATGTGTCAACAAAAACGAAACTACGAAGCGTTGGGAAAAGATCCTGCCATCCCGCATATTCTCTGCCGTCATGAGAGTACCGCAACCCAGAATGGCGGATGGCTGCACCGGGGAGAACCGCGGGGATAGGGGAATTATCAGGGCAGGATGACTCTCAATGAGAAATAATCTGATATGGGTGTAAAATGTTTATCATCATGAAGCAACATCAATTCATTGACCATACAAAAAGCGGCGATAATGACATCAATGGTTTTTCTAACGGTAATGCCTTTCTTTCGAAGCCCCCGATAGATGCTGACGCTCATTAACGCAACTTCATAACCTCCCAAGTCCCGAAAAGGCAATTCTTCGAAGTATGATTTTGCCTTTTCATAGTCGCTGTCCGACCGAAAACCTTGAAGGACTTCAGTAAATATCAAGTCGCCCATTATGATGGGAACATGGGGAAGCAGCGCGTCAAGCGTTTCCGTTTGCCAGGTGGATATGCCATTGAAATAGTCAATCCAAACCGACGAATCTACCACAATCATGGGTCAAGCCTCATGGAATCGAGGTCGCCTTCCCATTTCAGTTTTCCGCGCAATCCTTTAAGACGTTCTTGTTTTTTTAATTGTATTAAAAGCTTCAGCCCTTTTTCAACGACTGCTTTTTTGGTTTTCAACCGGCTCAGAAGCATTGCGTCGGACATGAGTTTATCATCAATCACAATATTTGTTCGCATGACACCCCCAGTTTGTGTATAATATTACAAATATATACACCTATAACGAAAAATACAAGCGAAAATCAAATGCCTCTTGTGGAAAAAGCGGTAACATTGCTGCTCTTGAAATTCACGATCACAATGCCTGAAACAATCAACGCCAAGGCCAGAAAAAGATCCCAGGTGATCGGCTCTCCGAGTACCAGCCCGCCCAGCACAACGCCGGCGATGGGCATAATAAAGATGAAAGAATGCAACGCCACGGCGCCGTATTTCAACAACAGGGTATTCCAGGCCACAAATCCGAAGGACGCGGTCACAAGACTCTGGTAAAGAAGAGCGCACAGCACTTTCCCATCCGGATGAAAGACCGTTGTATTCAGGAAATATCCCGCGACCAGAAAGACGGGGATACAGAAAAGCATGGGATAGAACACGATCTGAAATGGAGAAAAGAGATGGATGATGCGTTTGGTATAGACCGTATTGACAGCCCAAAGAAAGGCAGTGGCAAGGACCATTAAATCACCGATCCGGATATCGGAAGTAACCCCTTTTTTGCCTGCAAAAACCAGGACCATTCCGATGGCGCCCATTATCAGACCCATGACTTTTTTCCTTGTAATCCGGTCTCCAGGAATAAACCGGTGAGCCAGGAGCAGAACAAAAAAGGGTTGAAGGTTCATCACCAAGGTTCCCCTTGACGCACTGGTTTTCCCGAGCCCCAGATACAACAGCCCCAACTGAAATGTAAACACAACGGAGATGATCAGAAGCTGAAAGGCCTGTCCCTTTCTCAAAGCAAAAGGTCTCCCGGTCAATCTGGCCCATAGGTAAATGACCATGGCAGCGACGGCAAAACGGATACCCGCGGCCAAAAACGGCCCCAATCCCAAAAGGCTGTACTTGATGGCCACGGCATTGGCGCCAAACAGCGTGCAGAGAAAACCCGTAAACAGGGCGGCGGGCAGTGGAATGCTCTGGTTGCTAAGATTGTTTTGGGTCATTTTTTTCCTATGGGTCCTTTGAACCTGTGACTTCAGGCGGTATTCCTATGCATTGGAAAACAAGCATGGTAGTTTACCACAAATGCATTTGAGATACATAAAAAAGGACTGATCCCCGTGCTGATTGAAACTTCGCCCTTCAAGATACAAAACATCCGGCTGTTCATCGCTTTTCGTGTTTTTTTCAATGCCCGTTTTTATTACCCGATTTTCACCATCCTTTTTTTAGACTTCGGCCTCACCCTGGAACAGTTCGCCCTGCTCAATCTGGTGTGGGCAATGACCATCGTTGTTCTGGAGATTCCTTCCGGCGCGATCGCGGACACCATCGGCAGAAAAAACCTGCTGGTATTTGCCGGGATCTGCATGGTTCTGGAGATGACGCTTCTCTGTTTTGCCCCTTTGGGAAATCCCCGCCTGCTCTTTTTCATATTCCTGGCCAACCGGGTGTTGAGCGGCAGCGCCGAAGCCGCCGCCAGCGGCGCTGATGAAGCCCTGGCATACGATTCACTCAAAAAAGAGGGAGATCCGAAGGATTGGGGCAAAGTCCTTGTCCGGCAGATGGGGTTTCGCGCCATGGGATTCGTTCTGGCAATGAGCATAGGCGCCGCGGTCTATGACCCTGCACTATTGCAGCACCTGGCGGATCATTTCGCTCTGAACATCATTTTGAATCAGAACATCACCTTGCGGTTCCCCCTGTATCTGACCCTTGGCACAGCCATTTTGACCCTGTTCATTACCCTTGCCATGAAGAGGATCAACCCTCGAAATACCGGGGAAACGGCGCCGGAGCGAAAAGCCCGGAAATCCATTGTAGCCGCAACAACACTGACCCTCAAGACCGGGAAATGGATACTGAAAACGCCTTTTGCCCTCGTCATTATCCTGACAGGCATGATTTTTGACCATTGTCTGCGCATGATGATCACTCTCGGCAGCCAGTACTACAGGCTGATCGATCTTCCGGAGTCCACATTCGGCTTGATCGGATCCGGACTGGCACTCCTGGGACTTGTAATTCCCCGTCTCGCGCTGAAACTCGTCAAAACACAAACCCCCGCATTCAATACGGGGGTCATGGCAGTGATTAGCCTGGCAGGATTTATGGGCGTTACCCTGTTTATGCCGGTTCTGGGGATCATTCCCATGGCCCTGCTGTCCAGCGTCATGTATTTTGTCGGTTTTTTCGTAAGTCACTATCTCAACCAGATTACGGATTCCTCCCGGCGAGCCACCGTATTGAGTTTCAAGGGATTGACCTTTAATCTGGCGTATGGGCTCATGGGGCTGCTCTACGCCGCACTCTTCAGTACGCTGCGATCGCGCACCTCGGAAACAGATCCCCAACTCGTTGGAAAGGCACTTGAAAATACTGTTTTCATGCAGTCCCTTGACTGGTTTCCCTGGTATTTCACAGTTACCCTCCTGATTCTTTTGATTTTTTCGGCCCATCAATTGAAGCATTCAACGGAACATGGAAAGTGTGGATAGGAAAGAACGGTCTTGACCTTACAAGGGAGTTTTTCTATTATCTTTTTTATGAAAAAAAACCTCCCTCAACCCTGCCCAACCCCTTCAAGAACGGATCAGGAGTATCAGAGATGACAAAAAAGACATACGGCGAAAATGCTTTCCCAGGCATCCCCGATGAAAATGAGGCATATGCCAATCAGATCCTTGACGCAGCCCTGGACCATTTCAACATTGATGTGCATGAACCTGTTGTCCGGGCGCTCAGAAAACGGATTTGGTCTCTCATCAACATAAAGGAAACCGAAAGTCACCATGTTTCATATCTGGCATTGTATGAGCAAAACAAGGGACGGGAAATCTGGCATGCATTCCTGAGCGGCAATACGGACCCGGTGTTGATGTCCAACCGCAGAGGGCTGGAAGGTGAGGCCTTCAGGAAACGCATTGTAAAGATTTATCCCAGGGATCAACCTTACGGGGAACCGATCACCCCGGATATGATGAAGCGGGAAAGACCTAAAGAAGAGCTGAAGGCATACTATGAGTTTCAAACCGACCAAAATGAGCTGATCGGCATCACGGACATTGCGGGCATCGAAACCATGACCCTCAAGGATGGACGCGTCTTCTGCATTTCCCAAGGCGCTCTCACACGATCAACAGAAGAAATGCGCATGATACAGGGGTTGAGGGTCAAGCTGACACAGCTTTCCGACAGGGTGACCGGCATGGAACAGACCCTCAATGAGACGCTTGAAACCCTTGTAAAGGATGTAGATCACCTTCGTGGAAAAACAGAAAGGAGACGATCATGAAATGTAAAAACCTTCAAGCTGTAAAGATGATGATCATGGGAATCATCATTTTCTTCACCGCCGGCGTTGTCAATGCCGGGCAAAGCAAAATCACCAAA
This sequence comes from Desulfatiglandales bacterium, assembly GCA_963664475.2. Classification (GTDB taxonomy): domain Bacteria; phylum Desulfobacterota; class DSM-4660; order Desulfatiglandales; family Desulfatiglandaceae; genus NaphS2. The sequence goes on along the minus strand of CAXXXE010000007.1, from coordinate 51,107 downwards.
GCGGAAATCCTGAAGGCCCAGAAAGCCTGGGGCGATGCACTGGTCGATCTTGGAAAGACCTACACGGATGGCCGGGACTATCAAAAAGCGGCGGAAACCCTGGTTGACGATCTATACGCATACCAGACCGGCCAGGTACTCTTTAAACCCACCAAGGCCTCGGATATCAAGTTTCGGACAACAAAAGAAGGCGCCATATCCTATTTCATAGGGCATAACAAGAATTTCCCGGAAGACAAAGGTTTCGCCCTCGCCCCTTGGACAAAGGTCCAATTCAAGAATGCGGCAACCTACATCAACGGCAATATTGCCATGGCCATGGGGAAATATTTCTTCACCCCCCAAAAGGGAGACGCGGTAAAAGTCGAGTACACTTTCGGCTATGTGAAAAACGATGACGGCCAGCTTAAAATCGTTTTACATCATTCTTCGCTACCATACCCCGGAAAATAAAAGCGAATTGAATTGCAATAGAAATGTTAAGGATGGGCCACGAGATAGATGGATTCGGAGGTCCATTGAACCTGTTTTCCCATCAATTTTTGGGTAATATACAAGCGGATTTGATCCACCTCCTCCGGGGTAAGGAAAGCGGTCAGTCTTTTCCTGTAACTGGCCCTCTGGGAGTTTTTTGCGGTCCCACCCGTTTCCGGGAACCAACGGGAAAGAACCGCGTCCGTCACCAGGATTTCCATGGTTGTTCGTTCCGAATGAAAATTCTCGATGAAAAACCCCGCTTGTTCAAAGGCATGGGCAAGATCATCCCGGTTCCAATTCACCATTGGGTCGTCCGCATCCTCATAAATGGTTTCCTCGGCGGCAATCCATTTTTCCACAAGTTTTGGGTCCAAACCCTCACGATCAACAAGGTCATAGATTCTCTGACCCAGACGAGGAACGCCTTCAACAAAAGAAATGATCCCCTCGGGAGTCAACACGCGACCCACGGCCTTGACGGTTGCCGCCTTGTTCCGGGTATGCAGGAGTACGCTCCGACCCACCACCGCGTCAAAGCCCACCTCCCCCTGCCCTTTCGCTGAAACCAGTTCTTCAATTTTTTCCGTAGCGCCGCTCATGATCACGGGACGATCCATTTCTTTTAAATTTGAAGCCTGAATGCGCAACCCCGAGGCCGTTTTTTCATCCGCCGCCAGGGCCCAGACACTCCCTTCGGGCGCACGCCTGATCGCCTCCCATGTCAACAAACCGGTTCCCGCATTTAGATCCAAAACATTGAAATGGCGTTCAATTTTTGCTGCCGACAGAATCCGGTCGCGAATCTGCGCCAATTGATTTCCCCCCTGGTTTACGGCCCGCTGAAGCCATCGGTCCCGGACCCGGTCCGCGGGCGAGAAGGTCAGCACTTCGGGCGCCGCGGAAAACCCTTCAACCATGGCCGCCAGCTGGGCTTCCCGGCGTTGAGCGACCTCCACACGAATGCTCTTTTCATGGCCTTGATCCGACGGGTGGTAAAACACTTTCCCCTGAAGCCCATCCGGCAAATACTGCTGGGGGGTCCAGTGATCCCGGTAGGCATGGGGATAGAGATATCCCTCTCCATGGCCTAATCCTTTCTTGTCTCGGCTCGCATCCTTGAGGTGGGAAGGGACCTCCGTTCGTCCTTCTGCTTCCACCGCACGAAGGGCATCGAAAAACGCCAGGGTCGAATTGGACTTGGGGGCCGTGGCCAGGTAAAGGGCGGCTTCCGCCAGATGATATCGACCTTCGGGCAATCCCACCCGATCAAAGGCATCCGCGCAGGCCGTCACCACCCGAATGGCTTCAGGATCCGCCAACCCCACGTCTTCACCGGCCAGGATGAGCATCCGCCGAAACATGAAACGGGGATCTTCTCCGGCATAGACCATTTTGGCCAGCCAGTACAGAGCCGCATCCGGGTCCGAACCCCGCAGGGACTTGATAAAGGCGCTGATAGTGTCGTAATGGGCATCCCCATCCCGGTCGTACAGCACCGCCCGCCGCTGGATGCTCTCCTCCGCCACCGACATGTTCACCACAATGGTTCCCTCATCATCGGGCGGGGTAGTCTCAACGGCCAGCTCCAGCGCGTTTAGAACACTTCGGGCATCGCCGCCGGCCACATGCACCAGATGTTCCAGGGCATCGGGTTCAAGGCGAACGGTTAATCCGCCATATCCCCGTTCCGGGTCGGCCAGGGCCTGAAGGGCGATGGCGCGGAGATCTTCGCTATTCAGGGGTTCCAGACGAAAAATGCGGCTGCGGCTTACCAGAGGCGGGTTGACGGAAAAATAAGGGTTTTCAGTGGTGGCGCCCACGAGAATCACCGTGCCGTTTTCAACCCACGGCAACAGAGCATCCTGCTGGGCCTTGTTCCACCGGTGAATTTCATCCACGAACAGGATCGTTTTCCGGTCATTTTCATCCCGGTGCTTTCGAGCCCCCGTAATGGCATCCCGAAGATCCTTGACGCCTGCCAAAACAGCGTTTAGAGGAATAAAGCGGCTGCGGGTGGTGTTGGCAATCACCATGGCCAGGGTAGTTTTTCCGGTTCCGGGAGGGCCGTGAAAGATGATGGAAGAAAGCTGATCGGCTGAAATGGCCCGGCGCAACAACCGGCCCGGAGCCGCAATGTGCGCCTGGCCCAGAAATTCATCCAGATTCCTCGGGCGCATGCGTGCGGCTAAGGGGCAAGATCCTCGGGAATTGTTTTCATTCATACACCGATTTTCCCCGATGCCAGCACCGACCCGTCACCTCCCGCGGTCTTGGCTTCATACATGGCAAGATCGGCTCTCATTTGAAATTTATCGGCTCTTTCTCCCTCATTTAGCTGCGCCAGGCCGATACTCATAGTGACGGGCAGCAGTTTCTGCCCCATATAAGCCATTCTGCGCGGCCACTGTTCGGCGAAAACGGCCCTGAACCGATCCATGACAAGCCTGCCATTTTCAAGATCCGTTTCCACCAACAGAATCGCGAACTCGTCGCCCCCGAGTCGAAAGGCATTATCCGTGGATCGAAACACCGACGCAACGCACTCCGCCACAAATCGCAAGATGTTATCCCCCTCCTGGTGCCCATAGGTATCGTTGAAGGGTTTGAAGTGGTCCAGGTCAAAGGTCGCGAGGCTCAACGGTCTTTTATAACGAATAGAACGTTCCATTTCATCCATCAGCGTGGTATGAAAATGACGTCGGTTATAGAGGTTTGTCAAGCTGTCCGTAATGGAGCGTTTACGAAGTTCTTCCTCCAATTTCTTACGTTCGGTCAGATCGTGAAAAAATCCCACACTTCCAATTTCAACATTCTTTTCGTAAATCAACGCCGCCGAAAGGCGTATGGGGATCTTTCTGCCGCCATCACCTTTCACGCACACTTCGAGGCCATCCACCCGGCCCGGGCCGCCATATTCCTCAGCATAAATTTTCTTCTTGATTTCCCGTGCTTTTTCAGGAATATCATAAACCGCTTGAATGGACATCTTCCCGATCACATCTTCGGCAATAAACCCCGTCAATTTTTCAGCGGCCTTATTGAAGATAATCACAATGCCTTCACGATCGACGCCGATGATACCATCAGGGCACGTCAGAACCAGTTTATCCAGGAAATCCTTGCTTGCCATCATAGCCATCCCTTTTTGTTGAAATCCCATAGATAACCACCTTAAAAAAACTGCGTGAGCAAAAAAGTTTAATTGTTTACTGTTTTCACGGAGGGAAAAAGAGACCGGTCCGTGTGGGGCAAAAATTTCGCCGCGCTGAAAAGGTTCATAAACTCCTGGTTTACATTTAATTCCAGGTAGGTAATCCGGTTCCGAATTTGAAAGAGTGACGATTGCGCATCCATTCCCAGAAGGGCCATGGTCGCTCCCGCAAGGGAGGTATTGCCCAGGGAAACATAGGTATCCAGCGGCAGATCAGGTATCATTCCGATATTGATGGCAGACCGGGGATTGATATAAGAACCGAAGGTGCCGGCCACGTAAAACCGGCCGATATCATGCAGTGGAATGTTCACGGTTTTGGCAATGGTCGTCAAAATGGTATACATGGCGGCCTTGGATCGAATCAGGCCGTCAATGTCGATCTGGCTGAGGGTCAACGCCTCACCAGTCCCGGACGCATCCGCCGACGCCACCACCAGATGCCTTATGCCATCGATCTCCATTAACCGATCTCCGCATCGGCCCGGCACCAATTTTCCCTGCAGATCAATCATGCCCGTCAAAAAAAGCTGGCTCGCCAGATCGATGAGGCCGGAACCGCATATGCCGAGAGGACCCTTATTTTCAGCGGCGCCGTCAACATCCCGGTCCGGGATGGTCGTAATGGTAAAAGCTAGGGTTTCCGGGTCAATTTCCACACTGTCAATCACCCCGGGCCCCGCCATCATGCCCATGCCGGCGACACCGCCCTCCAGTGCCGGTCCGGCGGCGCCTGCACAGGCCATGAGCCAGTCCCGGTTGCCGATCACCACTTCCGCATTGGTGCCCACATCCACCAGAAATGCAACGTCCTCCTGCTCCATCATTTTCGACGAAAGGATGCCCGCAATCAAATCACCGCCGAAATAGCTCCCCACATTGGGAAAAACCAGCACCGGCGCTTCCGGGTTGATCTCAAGGCCCAGTTCCCCGGCTTTCACGAGATCCGGCCGATTCACTACCGGGATATAGGGTTCCCGACAAATCCAATGGGGATCCAGTCCCAGAAACAGGTGGGTCATGGTGGTGTTGCCGGCCAGCGACATGCCCACAATGGATTTTCGTGTGATGCCGTTTTGTTTCACCAGCCCACCAATTTTAACGTTAAGCGCATCCATCACCAGTGCCTGGAGCTTTTCGAGCCCTCCCTCGCGCCCGGCATAGTGAATTCGGGTGAGAATGTCCGCCCCGATCTCAATCTGAGGATTGTTAAAGGAAATTTCATCCAGCGCTTCTCCGGTCGTCAAGTCCACCAACCGCAACACCAGCGTTGTGCTTCCCAGATCCAGGGACAGACCATGAATCGCCGGCGCTTTTGTACCATCAAATACATCGATGAGCCGCCAGCAGTCCCCATCTCGATAAACCGCGCTTCCCACACGATAGTCATAGGCCCTGAGATCCCGACTCAAGCGCTTCACCAGGGAAAAATCAACCCGAACATCATTCCCATCAATCCCATGTCGCAATCCCTTGACCAGTCGATCCACATCCGCCGTATTATCCCCAAGACTCGGGGGGACCAGATCGGGTGTTATGAGTTTAATCCATGCGTTGTCTTGAGCCGTTTTTTCCATTTCTTCCGCTTTCATTCTCCGATAATTTTGACCAGTGCGCGTTTCCTTCGCCGTCCATCAAACTCCCCGTAGAAAATCCGTTCCCAGGTGCCGAAATCCAGGTTTCCATCAGTAACGGCCACCACCACTTCCCTGCCCATGATTTGACGCTTCATATGGGCGTCGGCATTGTCTTCACCCACATTGTGCCGGTACTGGGAGACCGGCGCGTGGGGCGCCAGTTTTTCCAGCCACACTTCATAATCGTGGTGCAGACCCGATTCATCGTCGTTGATGAAAACCGAGGCCGTAATGTGCATGGCGTTCACCAGGACAAATCCTTCCTTGATGCCACTCTCCGCCAGGCATTCTTCCACCTGCGGCGTAATGTTGATAAACGCCCGCCGGGTGGGAACCTTGAACCACAACTCTTTTCGATAGCTTTTCATAACAATAGCACCCCCCTTTCATTCCTTGCGGCACACCGACAACAAGGAACCAAAATATGAAAAAAAAATCAATACCAAATATCCATAAACCAAGGCAAGGTAAAAGGGCTGTTCCGGTTTTACTATGCTTTGAGTATGTTTACATCATATCCGGCTATTGATTCATCCCGAGTCAGCAACACCAGTTTTTCTATAATGGCCTGGGCAATAAGCATCCGATCAAAGGGATCTTTGTGAATATAGGGTAGTTGTCCCGCAAGTTGTGCATGATCTGCATTGATATGGAGCGGGGTAAATCTATGCACGCTGATTTCTTCCAGCAGATTGTCCGGGACCTCCAGCTTTCCAAGTTTCTGTTTTGGGTATCAAGCAAAATATTCATAATTCATCCGGAAAAATAGATGAATTGTAAAAACTGTCTTCAATCTCCTGATCAACGTCATCAAAGTCTGAGCTAATTTCAACCTTCCCTTCCCAGCTTCCACCAAGTTGACGGGGAGAATTATTTTCCTTAAAAGCGGAAAGAATCGCCACAGGTTTTCCTGCCTTACCGATTATGATAGGCTCATCCGTTTCCTGAACTGTTTTTATCAGAAAAGACAAATTGGCCTTTGCTTCTGAAATATTGGTTATTTGCATAACAGACTCCTTTAAGTATTCATAAACCATTATCTCCTCGTTATAGCCTAGTCTAGTCAGACCTGGTCTGATCGTCAATGGTCAATATTCTCAAAGCAAAGGCCGAAGACAAATCTCTAAGGAGCAAAAACGGTACAATCTGAATCAAATGATGGCCTGCGGAAGGTTGATGTTGCTTGACCCCCATTGCCATATATTAGTATATTCTTTTAAGTGGCATACGGAAACTCTGCATCGCCTATCACAGGATCAAGGAGCAATATTTTGAGCAAACCCAAAACAAAAATAACAACCCGAAGGTGGCGTACGGAAGATATTCCGGAAATCATCGCGTGCAGCAGAGCCACCTACCATGATTATCCCGAGGAATTCATCTACACGCAACGTTTGTATGAAATGCAGTTTGCCGCGTTTCCCCAGGGACAGTTTGTGGCCGTCCTCGGCGAAAAAATCATCGGTTACGCCACCTGCATGATTGTCAGCATCGATGATGATTTCTGGTACGACGTGGACGAGCTGACAGGCGCCGGCACATTCAGCACGCACAACCAGGATGGAGACACCCTTTACGGCGCGGATATTGCCGTCCATCCGGACTATCAGCGTCGTGGCGTCGCCATGTTGCTGTATAAGCGGCGGCGAAGCATTCTTAAAAGGTACAACCTGAGGCAAATGATTGCCTACGGCAGAATCCCCGGATACAAGAATTACGCGGGAAAGATGACCGCCGAACAATATGTGGAAAAAGTGAAGAACGGCGAATTGCGGGACGCTGCATTGAACACCCACCTGAAAGCCGGTTTCCAGGTCAAAAAGGTTCAACTCGACATCACCATCGACCATTCAAGTTTGAATTACTCGACCTTTCTGACCATGCCCAACCCTGATTTTGACGTGGCCAAAAAGAAAATATCTTCGGCTGTGTTTCCCAAAATTCAAGCCCGAAGGGTCAGGGTGTGCGCTGCCCAATACCGTATGCGAGCCATTCAGTCTTTTGAAGATCTTGAACGTTCCGTTGAATTTTTCGTTGATTCGGCGGATTCCTATCACTGTCACTTTCTACTGTTCCCGGAATATTTTACGTATCAGCTTTTAAGTTTCAAGAAACGGATGTCCATGAAGGAAGCCGCTGTGGAACTGGCAGGTTATGAGGACCGATATGTGGAAATGTTTAAGCGATTCGCGCAAAAATATAACATTTATATTGTCGGTGGCTCCCATCCCATACTGAGAGACGGTAAATATTACAACACCGCCCACCTGTTCACCCCCACCGGTCATGTCTACACCCAGGACAAGCTCCACATTACACCGGCGGAGCGTAATGAAGGCGGAATCGAACCGGGGGCCGCCTTACGAATTTTTCATACCCCACTGGCCAGAATCGCGATCCAGGTTTGTTACGATATCGAATTTCCAGAGGCGTCTCGACTTCTGACACTTGCCGGCGCGGAAATCATTTTCGTGCCTTTTTATGCCGAAGAAAAAAAGGCCTACTACCGTGTCAGGCATTGTGCCCAGGCCAGAGCCGTTGAAAACTTTATCTATGTGGTAATGACGGGAAGCGTCGGCAACATGCACACCCAATCCGGGTCTTTTTTGCACTACAGCCAGGCGGCCGTTCTGACCCCCAGCGATTTTTCATTCCCTGAAAAGGGAATAGAAGGAGAAGCGGATCCCAATGTGGAAGCGGTTGTGGTTTCTGAGCTTGCCCTTTCTTCACTATCGCAGCAACGGCATGTGGCAACGGTGAGGCCGCTGCATGATATGCGTCCGGACCTCTATGAGCTCTTTCCAAAAAATAAAATTGAAATCGTTCGCGTCGAGTGAATAGGAATTGAAATATCAATCTTTTCCTTATCTTCATCCCTCAATGTCCCTTGACCCCGATAATGGCATGCATTAAAGTATTCCAATATGATTGACTTTCCGTTAAAAATAAGCACGGTTTGCGACGTCTTCTTCGGCAACCCTTATGGGATCGGTAAATTCTATAAATTCTCTAATATTTTAATGGTGAAAAGATGAAAAAAAAATTTGATGGCAAAAAATCGGGAAAATTGGGAACTGAAAATAAGCCCGCCGTTGTCAGGGTGAAAACGGAAGAAAGATTGAAAGAAATCGCATCCATATTTGAAGAAAATGGTTGGCAATTTATAGCGGGGATAGAACCCGATGAGCCGGAAGATATTACCGATTTAGAAATATTGTTGAATCCCCAAAAACCCAAAATAGCCGAAAAAAAAGTGGGCCGCAATGAACCCTGCCCATGCGGCAGCGGCAAAAAATATAAAAAATGCTGTGGTAAATAAGGCCTTTTTTACACACCAAAAGGAGAATCATATCCGTGAATTTCACTAAGGTCTCTGACCTTAAACTTCCCAGAATAGACCTCAATAATATTGAATGGCCCAAGTTTCGAATCCCTAAAATTGGATGGTCTCGCATGCCTAAATTGCGGATCGGCGACCTTGTCGCAAGGCTCCCGGTGGTGCAGGGCGGCATGGGCGTCGGCATATCCCTTTCCGGGCTGGCCTCGGCGGTCGCCAATGAAGGGGGCATCGGCATTATCGCCGCCAATTCCATAGGGATGCTTGACCCCGATAATTACGCGAAAAACAGGAACGCCAATGCCATCGCCCTTAGACGGGAAATCAGGAAGGCCAAGGAAAAATCCGCCGGCATCATCGGCGTCAACATCATGGTGGCCGTCAATGATTTTCACGCCCTTTTAAGGGTCGCCATCGAAGAAAAGGTGGATCTGGTATTCCTCGGGGCGGGGCTTCCCATTAAGGGCATTCCGGTTGAAGATTTGAGATCGGCGGGGGTCAAGGTGGTTCCCATCGTGAGTTCCGCAAGGGCGGCAGGCCTCATCTTCAGATCCTGGACGAAACGATACGCGGATATCCCCGACGCAGTCGTCGTGGAGGGACCCAAAGCAGGCGGTCACCTGGGATTCAAGGAAGAACAGATCGATGATGCCCATTTCGCACTTGAAACCATCCTGCCCGAGGTGATTGCCGAAATAAGGCCATACGAGCATGAATGGCGAAGGACCATCCCCGTCATCGCCGCGGGCGGCATTTACACCGGCGCTGACATCTATAACGCCTTTAAAATGGGCGCGGGCGCCGTCCAGTTGGGGACCCGGTTCGTGGCAACCCATGAATGCGACGCGAATATCCGGTTCAAGGAGTCCTATATTTCCTGCAAAATAGATGACATTCAGATCATCAAGAGCCCCGTGGGCATGCCCGGCAGGGCCATCGGGAACCGTTTTCTGGCGGACGCGGCGTCCGGCAAAAAACAATCCCGAAAATGCGCCTGGAGGTGCCTCAAAAGCTGCGACATAAAGACCGCCCCCTACTGCATCTCCCTGGCCCTCGATAACGCCAGAAGGGGAATTCTGGATAAAGGGTTTGCCTTTGCCGGAAGCAATGCCTACAGGGTCGATAAGATCGTATCCGTAAAGGAACTGCTCACGGAACTTAAGGAACAATACCTCTGTGCCAGGGAGAAGAGCATCAGCGGCCTGCGCGTTGAATATGAAAAGGCACTTGAAAGGCTCGGCTCCTTTAAAGAGGCGTATTTGATCGGATTGAAAGGGGGCCTGAACGCACTCAGGGATGAATATGAAAGGGGTATGGAAAAGGGGGGCGCATTTCGGGAAGAGCTTTTGAAAAAAATGGATCAGATGACGTCCCTAAAGGATGAATACCGCAACGCCCTTGAAAAGGCGAATATACTCAAACAGGAGCTAATGGATTTTTTTCAACGTTATGCATCAATGCCATTAACTTAAGAAACGTAGCAAAACCAATAAAATACTTCAAATTTTCGTGACAATATGCTATACAATTACAATGTATTCAATACGTTACTTTACTTTTGCTGGAGGAAAAAATGTCAAAAAAATTTGAAGAAACTGGAGCTTTTGGCACGGACCCTGCTTTTCCAGAACTGTGCCAATATTATTGGTTTCATTAAAAAACTTATCTTTTCCCAGGATTTTCTTCACCGTCACAGGAAATCTGAAAAAGACTTTACCCGTAAAAGAAAACTGCCCTTTCCAACCTTGATTATTTTTCTGATCGACCTGGCTACCGGTTCATATCAAAATGAGTTGAACCGTTTTTTTCGCATTTTGATGCCCTCAGATCTCCCCAGGAAGTTCATTTCAAAAGTTGCCCTGGCAAAAGCCAGATTGAAATTTTCCTACAACGCGTTTATCGAACTGAATGAACAGATTGCCGAATATTTTTACAAAACAATGCCCGCAAATCAGTGGAATGGATATAATTTGCTGGCGGTGGACGGAACATTGCTTCGCTTGCCGAAAATACAAAGCATCCTGGAATACTTCGGCGTTTGGCACAATACCAAGGGTGATGATCGGCCTATGGCACGTGTATCCCAGATGTTTGACCCACTCAACCGGGTCAGTATCGATTCAATCATATCTCCGAAAAGTGTTGGAGAAAGAGAACTGGCCTCTCGACATTTTTTCAAACTCACCGTTGGCGATCTGATCCTACTTGATCGGGGTTATCCCGCTTACTGGCTTTTTAACCTGATTATCTCCATGGGAGCCGATTTTTGCGCCCGAGTATCCGCAACAAAGTGGAAGATCATACGCAAATTCGTCAATTCCGGGAAACAAGAAGCGATTATTTCCCTGCCTGTTTCTACCTCATCAATCGAAAAATGCAAAGAACTGGGCCTTGAAATCAGTTCACTGAAATTGAGGCTGATCAGGGTTGAATTGGATACCGGCGAGACAGAAGTGCTGATCACCTCCCTTATCGACAAAAAGGCTTTGCCTCGCAAGCTTTTTCGGGAACTATATCACCTCCGGTGGCCCGTTGAAGAAGACTACAAAAAAATGAAATCCTGGATTGAGATTGAAAATTTCTCCGGGAAATCAGTGGAATCGGTGCACCAGGATTTCTACGCCAAGGTTTTCGCCAAAAATCTCACTGCAGTAATTGCCAGCACCACAAGTGAAAATATTGATGCTGCCTATAAAACCAGAAAGTACCGGTATCAGGTCAACTATGCTCAGGCCTATTCCGAGATGAAACGCATTATTCCGGCGCTCTTTTTCCGTTCGAAAGATTTGGTTTCCGAAATCATCGCTGCCCTACGCGAATTTCTCGTCCAAACGGTTGAACCCATCAGGCCTGGCAGAAAATTTCAAAGAAAGAAAATGCCGCCGAGAAACTATTTCATAAATTACAAAGCAATCTGCTAAGTTAATGACATTGCGTTATGCATTGCAAAACGGGCTGGAAACCGAGAACGTTTGAGGCCTTGCCTATTCTTCCCCTTTTTCAATTTCAGAATTTCTGACGGCGCCCACCGCTTCCGCCCGACGTTGTGAAAAGATCTCTCCGGCCCTGGCCTTGGCCGCTTTCCGTTCCATATTGAGGGCTTCGCCGGCTGCTTTTTGAGCCGCTTCCACGGCCGCCTCGATCTTCATCATCTCTTCGCGATCAATGCCGGGCCGGGCCTCTTCCATGGCTTGCCGCAAATGGGCTTCCGCTTCTTCGGCCTTTTTCCGGGCATTGCTTGCTTCCTTTTCCGCATGCTCGGCCCGGTCTTCGGCATCCGTCATGGCATCCAGGGCGGCGGCCACCTCCTTATGTTTTCCCTCTTCCGGCTCCGCATCCAGATCGATATCCTCGGAAGCCAGCACCAGGGCAACCATCATTCCCCGTTCGGTCAAATCATCGATGTCCGTGTTGTGGGCGCCCTCTATAAGCCCTCCCCGAATGCGAAAGGGCATCAAGACCAGGGCCCCATCACCGGAGTTTTGAGCAATGGATCGCTCATCCGGATCCGTCACCACCTGGGGGTCAGCCTCAATCCGAATATCGTCCAGCATCCGAGCAAGATCTTCCTTGAGGGTCTCAAGGTCATTTTCCGGCCCGGAAGTCGTCGCCATCAGGCGGATACGGGCCTCTTCCCACACCGGATTACGTTTTATGAGATGGGCCAGCAGGAGCATCAGCCGCCCGGTTCGATCGTCCCGCCACCATAAATCGATACGCCGGTTCGAAGCGGTAACCGTTTCCAGCCTTGCCCAGGCTTCCGGGGGGGCCACCAGCAGAAGAATGTTGCATCCCAAACGAAAAGTCGCCCGGATATTATTGGCATAAGCGGTCTTTCGAATCCCTAAAATCCCTTTCCGAAGGGACCCGGACCAGTTGAAAAGGGCCATATTAGCCCTTAACGGTCCCACGCCGAAAGACTGAATCAGCGTGGGAAGACTCTGTTGAAGGTTCTGCGCCGTCACCACCAGGGGGAACGCTTCAAATTGATTCGCGGCGATGTCCTTTTCAAGTTCATTTTTCGCTTCCACCCGTTGGGTTGCACTTTTCAGCACATCCCCTTCCAGCATCCGAACCGCCGTGACCAGACCGCTTCCCCCATGGATCCACGAAGCAAAGGTCAAAAGAGACTTTCGCCGCTCCGGGTCATTTGAAAAGACCAGCATCTGAGGGCGCCAGTCCCGGGGGTGTTCCGTTTCCTTTGATGCGGAAAGCAGATGTTCCCGAACCTGTTGAAGGTGATAACTTCGGCGGCTGTCCGCCCACCGGGAGGGGCCCGCGGTGCGTTTCAGGTACTGAAATATGGCAAACAGGACCGCCACCGCTACAATTCCCGCAGTGAAATCGATGGCCAGCATAACCCCCAGACAGGCCAGTGCGCCGACCAGGCTGAGGCGGGGGTGAAACCATCGAAACCGGGGGCGAAAAGACGGACTGGCCGATCGCGCCTCAAAGAAAGTCGCATAATTCAAAAGACCGTAGCTGATCAAAAAAAACATACTCACCACGGGAGCGATGACATTCAGGTTGCCCAGCGCCACGGTGATAAACGCAATACCGGTGCTCAGAAGAACCCCCCGGCGCGGGTTGTTGGTGGGACCGGACCCTTTTGAAAAAGGCAGGAGAAAGGGAAAAATACGATCGGAAGCCAGCGATTGAAGGATACGAGGCGCCCCCATAAAAGAAGCCATGGCCGATGAGAGAGTGGCTGCAATCACCCCTGAGTCAATGAGAAAGGCAAAATGGGCCGCTTTGGACATGGCCGCATAGTCCCCCGCCAGAATCCCCTGGGGTAACGCCCCCGCAAACACCAGGGCCACCCCGAAATAGACCAGAATGGAGATCCCCACCGCCATAAAGGTGCCAACAGGCAGACTCTTTCCGGGGTCCTTCAGATCCCCGGACATGCTGACGCCCTGGGTAAAGCCCGTCACCGCGGGAAAAAAGATGGCGAACAGCGCCCAGAACGGCAGGCCCGAAGAAGGTCTTTGCCAACTTTCAGAAAAGATCGCCGGATCCCACAAAGAGAACCCTCCCCAGAAAAAGGAGAAAAGCGCCGCGGCGATCAGAATCATAACCCCGTACTGAAACCGGGTGGCCCAGTCGGCGCCCAGCCAGGCCAGCACGAAAAGAAGGGAAACGGCAATGCCCGCGATCATCCGCGTGGACAGCCATGGGATACCCGGCAGAATGTCGGCCAGGGCTTCCCCGAAACCAATGCAATAAAAGGCGATTGAAACGGATTGGGCCAGAAACAGCACAATACCGATGGCCCCGCCGAACTCCACGCCCAGGGTTCGGGAGATCAGGTAATAGTCCCCGCCGCCTTTCACCTTGAGATTGGTGGAGATGGCAGCCAGTGAGATGCTGGTTAAGACCGAAATGGCATTGGCCAGACCGATCATCATCAAGGCCCGGCCCAGGCCCGCGTTCCCCACCACATAGCCCAGCCGAAGAAACAGGATGATCCCCAGAATCGTCAACACACTGGGGGTAAACACACCGGCGAATGTTCCCAACTTACCGGTTGAAGGTTCGGCCGTCAGGTTCGGAAGAGTGTTTTGTTTCACAAAAACCTCTGTGGTTATAAAGGGTAATCCTCTTGAATTCGAAAATGGTAACAACCTATGGGTCGCCTTGCAAGCGGTTTTTTTCTTGAAAAGGGTCAAGAGTGCATTGGTTTTTACTTTTCAGGTAAATTCACCTATTTTCCCGTGCAGAGCCTGTGGATTACCGCCCACAAAATCCTGGTGCCGGACATTGAACAGGTCCTTATAAGGACAAGTTGCTTTTTTAATCGAATTGAACCAAAAATAACCAATAACCCAATCCCCTTTGACTTAAACCAAAATATAGTCTAACATTCATCTGTTTTTCTGATCTATCGATTGACGCACTTGTTTCCTAAAGGTCACAAACAAACCAAAAATAACGTTCCATTGAAAGGAGTCTCGACCTTGATGGATACGCCGACGATTCTCCTGGTAGACGACAATCCCGTCAATCTCAAAGTAGCGCAGATGTTGCTTGAGAAACAGAATGTTCGGGTCGACAGCGTCACGAATGGCGAATCCGCGGTGGAAGCCGTCAGAAAGAAACCCTACCAAATGGTGTTGATGGACATTGAACTTCCCGGAATCAACGGGCTTGAGGCCACGAGAAAAATCCGACAATGGGAAAAAAACCGTTCTCTGTCGTCTTCGCATGCTGATCATCCCCGGCCCATCCCCATTATCGCCCTGACCGCTCACGATGAAAAAGAAACCCGGCAGGCATGCCTGGCCGCGGGCATGGACGATGTCATGGAAAAGCCCATTCGTTCTGAAAAAATTGAGATTGCGCTGAAGCATATCCACCGCAACCCTCAAACACGCGAAAAAACATCCTCACGCATACTTGACGCTTTGACAAAAACCGCACAATCAGTTCCCATGGATAATCCCGAAGCCGCCATCCGCCATCTGATGACCTTCACACTGGGAAAGGAGAAATATGCCTTTGATATGGATTATATCAAAAAAATATGTTGGGCAAAGTCCATTACCCCGGTTCCGACCCTTCCCCCGCACATCCTGGGAATTATCAATACACGCGGCGAAATCATTTCAGTGGTGGATTTAAAGGCCCTGCTGGGAATTCAGGCTGAAACCCCATCCCAGGCATCCATCATGATCACCAGCATGAAGGAGGTGGATGTGGGCTTTCTCGTTGACAGTGTAGACGAGATTATCGATCTCCCTCTGAAATCCATTGACCCCCCCATGATCACCTTTGAAAAGGAATATGTGGATTTTATTGACGGCGAAGCACGCCTGGATGAAAGTCTGGTGGTCATTCTCAACTATCGGAAAATCATGGCCTCTGAAAAAATGAAGATCCACGGAAAATAGCGCGTCATGACGCCTGCAACTGAAATTCAAAACCCGGAACCAGAAACTTTTGATTTCGTCCTTTTTCGTGCGGGGCCGTTTCTTTTGGGAGCGCCGGCGGCACAGGTTGTTCGCATCGGCCTCAAAAAGAGGTTTCAAATGGATTGGGACGTGAAACCGGTAAGCCTCAGGGATATTTTTAACCTGCCGCCCAATGACGGGGATTTTTCACCCGCCTTCCTGGAAGTGAACGGGGAACCCGGCCCAGCGGTTGTCTCAGTGGATGCGGTGGAAGGCATCGTCAGCCTGAATCTAGCCCAAATCAGAAGACTGCCGCCCTTGGTTGATTTTCATAAAGCGCATTCTTTTTTGTGGGGACTGGCCCTGCTGGATGAAAAAATCGCGTTTCTTCTGAACCTGGATCAGTTGAAAACAGAGGATAAACAGCATTCCTTGTCAAAACAGAAATGGAGGGAAAATCCCGGATGAATGCATTGCAAAAAAAAATCGGTCTCCATCAGCTCCTGTACTTTGTCCTGGTGGTGGGCGTTCTGGGCGTTCCCTATGTCCTGTTTTCCCTTGAATTGACAGCCGATCAACTTAGCCGGATCTTGATCATCTATGCATGGGAAGGGATATTGTTTTGCGGCATATGTATCTGGCTGCCCATGCGCTGGGCGCGTATCATCTCCATCGACGAAAAAACGTTTTTTCTCAAGAAAACACGAAAATCCCCGCATCCGGAACAGATCATTACATCGGCGTTTCGATTGCCACCAAAAGTTGCCGTCGTGTCGCTGGCCATCATCATTTTCGCATTTTCCGGCGGCATTCTTCAAATGGTCCTCTTTGCCCACTTCGATTTGATTCAGTCAATCCAGGCCTTCATCGCGGGGATCATCATCGGCGTGGTTTATGCTATTGTCACGTTTTTGAATATCGAACGTGCCATTGCGCCATACCTGGGCAAAATGGTTCATCAGTCGGGCATCAAGTCCCCACCCGGCGTGTTTTCCATTTTCAGCAAAGTCATGTGTGTTTGTGTCGGCATCATGTTTGTAGCGGTACTCTTTGAGGTCAGCGTCAGCTATATGCACTCCGTAGCGCTTCTTGAATCGGAATTGAGCAAAGGGGCCATCCAGGAGCTGGACCGGATCAAAGCATTGCTTTATGGAAATAGCCTTTCAAAGGAGAAAATCCACCAGGCATTAGCCCTTCTCAATGGCATCGACATAGACAGCGAAAAAAACGATTCCCTTTTTCTGTTAAACAGTCAAGGCACCATTGTCTCCGGAAAACCGGCGCTCACTCCGGGAATCAATGACCCCAAAGCCCTGGGGGAACTCTTTGAAAAGCTCAAAAAAAAGCCGATACACAAGGACATCCTCAACAATCTGACTTTTTGTGCCGTTCTCCTTGAAGACGGCCAACAAATGCTGATCCGGGTTATTGACGTGGGCAAACTGGAAAAGCCGGAAGCGATTTTCCTTAAACGGGCGCTTCTGGTATCCGGCTTGATTCTCATTGTGGCAATTTTTCTGAGCTACGGTTTGGCCTTCAGCGTTTCAAACCCCTTAAAGCAACTCAACGAAGCCGCAAAACGTATTGGAAAAGGTGAGTTCGGCCTTCACCCCGTTACCGGCAGCGGCGATGAAGTGGGCGCCCTCGCCCACAGCTTTTTCCAAATGGAGACTGCTCTGAAAAAGATTATCCTGCAGGTAAAACAGGCCGCCGACCAAATCAACTCAGCCAGCAACGAAATTGTGGCGGCCGCTGAACAACAGGCGTCGGGCGCCGCCGAGCAGGCATCCAGCGTCGGTGAAACAACCGCCACCCTGGAACAATTGTCCGCAACAGCCCGGCAGATCGCTGAAAACAGCGAAGCCCAGGCCGGCATGGCCGAATCCACCATGGAAAACGCCGAGAACAGCCTGCAAGCCATGAACGACGCCGAAGCCGTCATGTCGAACATTCGACAAAGAACTGAGATCAGCGCCGCGAAAATCATGGATCTGGGGGAAAAATCCCAGAAAATCGGCAAAGTATTGGGAATCATCAATGACATCGCGGCGGAGACCAAAATGTTGTCCTTAAACGCCGCAATTGAAGCCAGCCGGGCCGGAGAAGCCGGTAAAGGGTTTTCCGCGGTGGCCGCGGAAATTCGCAAACTGGCCGAAAACGTGGTGAAGTCAACCGGCGCCATAGAAGACATCCTGAAGGAAATTCAAGGGGCGGCAAACATGTCCGTCATGGCTTCCGAGGAAAATGTCAAAATCGTGACAACGGGCGTCCGAAAACTGGAACGGGTAAAGACCGCTCTGGGAGAAATCGTTCACCTCGCCGAACAGTCAACCGATGCGGCAAAGGAGATCTCCATGACAACGGGACAGCAAAAAACAGCCAGCGAACAGACGGCGGCGGCCATGCGGGAGATATCCGAAGTGACCCGGCAGATGGCGGCCGCTTCCACCCAAACCACCACTTCGGTCCAGGGGCTTCACCAATTGGCGCAGAATCTGGGAAATCTCATTGCCTCATTTCAAGAAACATCCGAATCCAGGAGAGACGATCATGGATAATCTACAGAAGAAAGTCGGTCTTCACCAGGGGGTATTTTTTCTCGCTGTTGTGGGACTCTTGTTCATACCCTATCTCCTTCTGACATTGGACATGACGTGGACGCAATTGAAAAGCCTGTTGATTGTTTATGCCTGGGAAGCGCCGGTTTTCGCGATTATTTGCATCGGCTTGCCTATGCGATGGGTGGGCGCGCTGCAATTGACCCGGGAGGATGCCGAAGAAAAGACACGCAAAACTCAGAGCGCATTAAACGAGGTGCTGACCCGCGGGCTTCGCCTGCCCCTGAAAATTGCCTGGACCACGCTGGTCGTCATTCTTATGGGATTTGTCATCGGCATTGGGCAGATGATCATTTTTGCAGATTTTGACCGGGAACAATCCATCGAAACCCTGGCAATCGGCATCATGGTCGCAATGATCTATGCCGCTTGTTGTTTTTTTAACAATGAACGGATTCTATCCTCTTATCTGGGTCGCTGGGTCGAAAAATACGGTATGTCCACGCCCCCCGGGGTTCTGTCCCTGTTTAACAAAATCCTAATGGTGTGTTTGTCTATCATGGTGGTCACGGTGCTATTTCAGGGAAGCGTCACCTTCAGTCATTCTCATCGACTGGTGGAAGGCTTACGGGGAGAAAGCAGTCTCAATGAACTTTTACGGTTAAAACCGATTCTCGAAAATTTAAGGGCCCAAGGACGGGAAAAAGAGGCTGATCATACCCTTCAAAACGCTTCCCAAAAAATAGATTCAAATTTCTTTCTGCTAAACAAAAACGGTAATGTGCCTGCCGGAAAAGATGGAATACTTTTGCGCCATCAGAACGCGGAAAACCTAAAGTCTATTTTTCTGACCCTGCTGGAAAAAATCGGGCAACAAGGCCAATACGCCACCCACAAGAGCTATAAGGAGCAAAGGATTTATTACGCCCTGCCGCTGGGGAACAAGGAACTGCTGCTGGTCAAAGTCATGCCCTTCCATACCCTCAGAAATGAAATGACATCCCTTCTGGGAAGCATCCTCGTCTCCAGCATCGCCATCCTGCTCATTGCCTTTTACCTGAGTTACCGCCTGGCTGAAAACGCCTCGGCCCCTCTTAAAAAGCTGGAAGCGGTTGCCGATAAAATTGCGGAGGGAAATCTCTCCTGCCCCGTGGACGTCATTACGGGGGATGAAATCGGCGCCTTGTCCCACAGCTTTTTTCGCATGCAGCGGGAGCTCAACAATCTCTCCCAACAGGCCAATAAGATTGCGCGGGGGGACCTGACGGGACAGGTGGAATTTAAAGGAGACCTGGGGCAGGCATTCAACCGGATGCAGGGGAATCTAACGGAGGTCATTGTTGAGGTGAGAGAAGCCATTCTCAAAATCAGCACGGCCTGCAACCAGATCCTCGCCAGCTCCGAGGAACAGGCATCCGGGGCTTCCGAACAGGCGGCGAGCGTGGGGGAGACCACTGCCAGCATTGAAGAGCTGTCCACCACAGCGGGTCAAATCGCGGAAAACAGCGATATCCAGGCAGGCATGGCTGAATCCACCCAGCAAAATGCCGAGGAAAGCGCTGAAGCCATGGATGAAGCCGCTAAATTGATGGCGATTATCCAACGCCATACGGAAATGGGCGCCGAAAAGATCATGAGCCTGGGGGAAAAATCCCAACAAATCGGAAAGGTTTTGCACATCATCAATGATGTGGCCGCAGAAACCAAAATGTTGTCGCTAAACGCCGCCATCGAGGCGAGTAAGGCCGGTGAAGCGGGCAAGGGGTTTACCGTTGTGGCCTCTGAAATCCGCAAACTGGCCGAAAATGTGGTAAAGTCCACGGGCGCCATTGAAGACATGGCCAGGGAAATCCAGTCGGCGGCCAATGCATCGGTGATGGCCTCCGAAGAGAATGTTAAGGTGGTCAAGGAAGGCGCCCTGAAACTGTCCCGGGTTGAAAAAGCCATGAAGGAAATTGTCTCAATGGCTGAACAAACCACGGACTCGGCCAAACAGGTTTCCATGGCCACCGGCCAGCAGAAAAGCGCCAGCGAACAGATCGTACTGACCATGCATGAGTTGTCGGACGTGGCCCGACAGATGGCCGCTGCCGCCGGGGAGAGTACTCAATCCGCCAACACTTTGACGCAAATGAGTGGAAATTTAAAAGAGATTATCTCCAGATTCAAGCTGGAATCATGACAATGGAACCCATGGAAGAAAAACCCGGCCCGAAAAACCAGTCCCCCATAGCCCCGGAATTAAGGGAATTTTTACCCAGCTTCATTGGATCGGCCAGAGACCATATTGAGGCCATTGACCAGGGCCTGCTCCAGCTTGAAAAAAAGGGCACATCCGACCCGGAACCCATGAAAAGCATTTTACGCAATGCACACAGCCTTAAAGGCGCCGCAATGACCATTGGGATTGACGAAATGGCATCCCTATGCCACGGCATGGAAGACCTGATCCGGGAAATCCGGGAGGGACGGGTGGGCGCCGAACCAAAGGTTTTCGATGTCCTTTTCCAGGCCAACGACACCAACAACGCCATCCTGGAAATGCTGAGTGCTTCATCGGGCGGTTCCGTGGACATAACCCCCATTGTCCATTCCATGGCCGCATTGATGCCCGCTGACAACAGCGGTTCCGCCGCCCCCGCACCCCCTGTCGGCAAGAAGCAGGCCGGCGCCTCAACCACCCATAAAATATCCTACGACTCGGTGCGGGTTGCCACGGAAAAAGTGGATAAACTTCTCAACATCGCCGTGGAACTGGTGATTACCCGAAACCGCATGCAAAGCTCCCTGGAGAAACTGAAAACAGAGGGTCGGGAAATGGTCGAACAATTTTCCGAAGCATTTCACGAATCTCTTCAATTCCTGAGCCGGCTCGTGAATGAAACCCAGACACTGGTCATGGATATTCGAATGCTGCCCATTTCTCTCCTGTTCAACCCTTTCTCCCGATCCGTCCGAGATTTGGCGCGACAACGAAACAAGAGTGTTGACCTCATCATTGAAGGAGAAGAAACCCGAATCGACAAACGGGCCATTGAAAAATTGAGTGATCCCCTGCTGCACCTGTTGAGAAACGCCATTGACCACGGCATGGAAACCAGGGAGGAGCGAAAAGCGGCCCACAAGAATGAAACAGGCAAAATCATCCTTCGCGCTTTCCAGGATATTGACAAGGTCATCATCGAGGTTATTGACGATGGTCCGGGGATCGATAAAAACCGCGTTCAGAAAAAAGCGCTGGAAAAAGGCTTCCTGACCCATGAGGAAGCAAAACACATGCTGGACGCCGAAGTGTTCGATCTGCTGTTTCTGCCCGGTTTCAGCACGGCTGAAATGGTCACGGAACTGTCCGGTCGCGGCATCGGCATGGATGTGGTCAAAACCAATGTGGAAAAGCTCAACGGCTCGGTTGAAATCGCCGGCATTCCGGGACAGGGAACCCAGGTACGCATCTCCCTGCCATTGACCCTGGCCACCACGCGCGCTTTTCTGGTCCGCTGTTCAACCCATATTCTGGCCGTCCCTGTTTTCTCCGCCATTCAGGTTTTAAGGGTCCCGGCGGAAACCATTCAAACCATCAAGGGCCGTGAAGCCCTCTACTGGCAGGGGGAAATTATCCCCGGGGCACGACTGGACGCCACCCTGTCTTTTCCTGAACCGCCGGCGAAAAAGCCTGACGAAAAATTATCGTTTCTGCTTCTCAAACATGGGGGGAAAAAAATCGCCTTTCAGGTGGATGAGGTCATGGGTGTGGAAGAAATCGTCATGCGAAACCTGGGCAGTCATCTGGGAAGGCTTCCCATTTTTTCCGGAAGCAGCATCCTGGGCACGGGAGAAATCGCCCTGATTATTGACGTAGCGAGACTGTTTACAGCGGCCCAAATCAAGGCCGGCAACATTTTCCTTGAACGGGGAACCCCCAAAACCCCTTCTGATACCCGGCAACGGATACTGGTGGTTGAAGACCAGATGACCACACGGTTGCTGGAAAAAAGCATTCTGGAAGCGGCCGGCTTTTTTGTGGAAACCGCCGAGGACGGTGCCATGGCCATAAAAAACCTGGAGAAAATGTCTTTTGACCTGGTTATCACCGATGTTCAGATGCCGCGGATGGACGGCTTCACCCTGACCGCAACACTCAAAAAAGACGAGCGGTTCTCCCGCATTCCCATCATCATCGTAACATCCCTTGAAAGGGAAGAAGAACGGGCAGAGGGCCTTCGGGCCGGCGCGGATGCATTCCTGTTGAAAAAAAGTTTTAATCAGGAGTCGCTGATTCAAACCATTCGAACACTCATTGGGTAAGATTAAAAAGAGCCATGATTAAAGTCCTTATTGTAGACGACCTCAAATCCGCTCGCGAGATGATCAGGGATATGCTGGCCCCTGATCCTGATATCCATGTTTGCGCCATGGCCGACAATGGAGAGAACGCCATCGCCATGGTCAAAAGCCATCATCCCCATCTGATCCTTCTGGATTCCCACTTGAGACAAACCAGCGGATATGAAGTGGCTGAAGCGATCATGAAGGTCAGGCCCACGCCCATTATCATGATCGCGGCCTCATCCGATTCCCACGCTGACACGCCCATCCGCGCCTTTGGCTGCGGCGTTCTGGAGGTCATTAAAAAGGAAGATCTTTACCGATGGCGAACGCGACCGGATGTGGTGGCGGGATTTATTCGAAAAATAAAATTATTGTCAAAAGTAAACCGGCATTCCATCAAAAAACACTGTGAGGCAACCGAAGCGGGACAGAGACACACCGCGTCCGTCAAAACGATTTCCATGGACGTCAATGGAAACAAAAAGGATGGGATCGAGGTCGTCGCCATGGTATCGTCAACCGGCGGCCCCAATGCCCTGTTTCAAATTCTTCGCGCTCTGCCGGCTGATTTTCCGGCACCCATACTGATTGTTCAGCATATGAGTCCCGGATTCATCCACGGACTGGCTGAATGGCTCAATCACGAGGACCACATACGGGTTCGCGTGGCTCAGGATAATGGGGTTCTGCTACCCGGGGAAGCTCTGCTGGCCCCCGACAATGCGCACCTCACGGTGGGCCAAAATCATCGCATCAAACTGGTTCAGTCCCCCCCTTTGGGTGGACACAGGCCTTCCGGAAGCACCCTGCTGGAATCCATCGGGAATCTTTATGGCCCCCGGGCATTGGGCGTTATCCTCACGGGAATGGGACACGACGGGGCCCAGGGCATGGGGATACTCAAGGCGGCGGGTGGAAAAACCATCGCCCAGGACCAGGCCACCAGCGTCATTTTCGGCATGCCCAAAACAGCCATCGCCCTGGGCGCCATAGATCAGGTACTGCCCCTTTCAGAAATCGCTTCGGCAATTGAACGACACGTAAAAACAGGTATTTGAGGTTTTCCACTTTCATGACCACGCGCGACGAAAAAGACCATTACCTCAATTTTATCTGCAACCACATCACCCAAAAATCGGGCATCGGCTTCGATGACCGCAAACGGCTTCAGCTTTCAGAAATCATCAAGACCCGTTGCGATCTACTGGGGCTACATCATATCAGGGACTATTGGACGCTGTTGCATGCAAGCTCCCACAACCACCCGGAATTCAACACACTGATGGACATCCTGACCATTCAGGAGAGTTTTTTCTTCCGTCATAACGCCCAATTCAACGCATTGCGGCATTTCTGTTTGCCACGAATAATGGAAAAAAGGAAAGGGAAAAACAGCCGAATCAACATCTGGAGCGCGGGTTGCGCCAAGGGGGAGGAAGCCTATTCCATCGCCATGCTCATCCGGGATCTCATCCCCGTAAATCCCGAAACCAGGGTTCGTATCCACGGTACGGACATCAGCCGACAGGCGATTTTGAAGGCAAAAGAAGGCATTTATACGGAGCGGGCGATTCGCGGCCTTGATTCCCGCTATCTGAATCGTTATTTCTCAAAACAGGACCATGGGTATCAATTGAGCCCCGAGATCAAAACAATGGTCGATTTTGCGTATCTCAATCTCTCCGAAGATCCCTTTCCAATAGCATCCATGCCCCCGTGGGACATCATATTCTGCCGCAACGTGATCATCTATTTTACCGCCAATCACAGCCGAAAACTCATGAAGAACTTCTATTCCGCCCTCTCCCATGGCGGCTTTCTCTTTGCCGGATTTTCGGAAACCATGCGTTATCTGAATGAAGATTTTGTGCCCATTCAGATAGACGATGCTTTCATTTACCAGAAACCATTTCCTGAACAAGACAGAGCGGACCGCTCTTCGCTTCTACCCAAAAGCGCCCTCCCCCGCTCTCCAAAAATGCCTGCCACCGTATCCATGCCTGTCGCCCGGATCAAAACCGAAAGACCCGCATTTCAAAAACAAAAGGCGCCCCATGTTCCAGGCGACGCTGAAAAAGCCATTTTGCCCGAATCAAAGGAACCCCCGGCGGAACAAACAAAAGCCATCGATTCGCCGTTATCCCGTGCCGCCAAGCTCGCGGACCGGGGCGAAACCATGGGGGCGGTGGAGATCCTGGACGACATCATCAGGCAAAACCCGCTCCATACACAGGCCTATTTCATGCTGGCCATGATCTACCGCAACGCCGCCAACCTGGACCAGGCAGCCCAATACCTGAAAAAAGTGACCTACCTCGAACCCGGCAACCCTTTGGCCCACCTCCACCTGGCGGATATATTCAAGGAAACCTCCCAAAAAACGGATGCCGCCCGGGAATACGCCAATGTCATTTCTTTGCTGGAAAACCGGCAAAACCTGGAAAAGGAGATGCTGAGCGACGGCTTCACCGGGGATGCCATCCTTGCGGCAGCCCGCGCTCACCTGAAATCAACCCGGCAAACGTTTTGAGGTGCCGGTACAATCACCTTAAAACGAGGAATCCACATGGTAGGAATTTTGATTGTAGATGATGATTGGCTCACAAGGCTCGAAATTGCAGGCATACTCACCGATCTTGCTTATAACGTGGTCGGTCAAGCGGAAACAGGAGTACAGGCCATTGCCATGGCCCGGGAACTGAAACCCGGCCTTATTTTGATGGATGTGATGATGCACGGCGACATGAAGGGAACTTCAGTCCATGGTCTATGACGCCGTCAGCAAACACGCATCCGGAAAGCTGCCCATGAACACATTCGCCTCCTATATGGATGAGCGACGTGGATCAAAGGAACCTGCCGTAATACGGAGTGAATCAAAGCATTATTCCCATTTTTCCCAGCTTGAACCCATCCCCACGCTTAAAGAGGCTGAAACATTTCTGATAGCCGAGGCGTTATAACGTTCCGAAAAAAACCAAAGCATTGCGGCCCGGCTTTTGAGGATCAGCAGCCAGGCGCTCAATCGGCGCATGAAAGCCAATCCTGACCGCTCCGCGACCGGCCCAAAAGGGTGAAACGGTTCTTTACAGTTGCCCGAAATCGGACGTATAGATTATCCAATTGAAAACGATGCAAATGTTATGAAAATCGCCGAATCATGTCAACATTTGTTGCACCCTTTTGGATGCCCCATCCACTCATAAAACCCCCACATAAAGTAGTTTTGTCTCTCGATACAAGAAAAGATTAATGGGATAGTATCCTATTGTTTCCATGGTGTTTATCGCCATACCACCCCTACCCCCGGCATACCGCCCCTACCCCCGGCACACCGCCCCAGGCCCTATGGACAATTCTTGGCACGCGTCTTCCATATACGGATGCCCGAAGACCGTGGTTTGGATCCGGAGTGTATGGGTGAATGATTCATGTTTTCAGTCGGAAAATGGAGGGAAATAAGCAATGCCTGACCCAGTGAAAACTCGGAATCGTGGTGGATTCGGTTTCGGAGGTATTGAATATCAAGGGCGACGACATCGAGGACAAACCACCTTCGGCGCCAGTTTGAACACGGACTATATCCTGGGGATAACCAAGATCGGAGGGGATGTAAAGGTTCTGCTCGATATTGACCGGGTGTTGAGTACCGAAGAGGTTGCCGTATTAGAAAAGGCGGCATGAAACATACCCGTGGCATATTGGCCAAAGTTTGAAAGGAGGGGGAATCAGCTTGTTTCGATGTTGATATGTAAAAAATAATATTTGGTCAGCTAAATAGAGAGGGTATTATGATGGAGATAATTAAAAAGCTGAAACTTAAGCACAGAATCCTTTTGCCGAATGTCTTATTTTTGTTACTGTTGGTTACGGTTCTCATATTCTTTTTTAACTCTAATTCATTGATGAAAAAGATCGCTTACGAACAAAGCGCCTCATTCAACTTATCCCAGAACATCCGACAGGTCGCACTTGATATTAAAGGATATATCAACGAAGAGATTTCCTTCAACCAACTCAATAATGGATATGAGAAGGTGCTGGCGGAGATGAAAGATCAAGGCCGGACCGCAGGTGTTGATCAGTTGTGGAAAAATGTAATAAAAATACGTGATCTTAGGAAAACGAACCATGATATCGAAACACAGGTTATGGCGCTAACCGCTTCTTCCATCAAAATTTCCGACGGCTACATAAAACAAGCCACCGAGAAACTGGTGGATAAAACTGCCCGTTCAGAGGTTACAGACCTAGAGAGGCTTACCATTGTTGGGGCCAATATCAACACAACATCAAACTATCAGGTGCAGGTGCTGTTCGGTAGACTGAAGGAAAGTTTGAAGGCAAAAGACAAAATGCTCACCTTCCTGGATACCGCATTCACGAATGTCGATAAAGACGTGAAGCAATTGGCGGGAACCCCTTTCGAACAGATGCCGATTGAATCAAGAAAATTGATCGTCAACATCAGAGGGCTCACCCTCGAATATATAAAGAATATGGAGGCCACGACTGCCTGTCAAAAAACCATTTTTGCCGGTATCGAAAAAAGCGTTGAACAGATTAACAAAGTCACCCTTAGCGCCAACGAAGTGTTTTTCAATAAAATAAAAAATTATTTCCGGACGATTCTGGCTGTTATCCTCATTACTTCCTTTGTAGGCATTCTTACGAGCTTTTTCTTTGCCAGTTCAATTTCGAAGTTGTTGGCCAGGATTTCCAGCGGATTGGGGGAAGCTTCAGATCAGGTGGCCTCCGCCTCGAATCAGGTATCCTCCGCCAGTCAATCCCTGGCGGAAGGGTCGTCGGAGCAGGCAGCATCCATAGAGGAGACATCCGCCTCACTGGAGGAGATATCCTCCATGACCAAACAGAACGCGGATCATTCCAACCACGCCGACACGCTTATGACGGAGGCCAATCGGGGCGTCGGCCAGGCCAATACTTCCATGAACGAACTGACCCAATCCATGAGAGAAATCTCCAAGGCAAGCGAGGAAACCTCCAAGATCATCAAAACCATTGATGAGATCGCCTTTCAGACCAATCTCCTGGCCCTGAACGCGGCGGTGGAGGCAGCGCGCGCCGGCGAGGCGGGCGCGGGATTTGCCGTTGTGGCCGATGAGGTGCGAAACCTGGCCCTGCGGGCCGCCGATGCCGCCAAGAACACGGCACAATTGATTGAAGGGACGGTGAAAAAAGTGAACGACGGTTCGGGGCTTGTCGCCAAGACCAATGAGGATTTCAGTCAGGTGGCAGCCAATACCGCAAAGGTCGGCGAACTGGTGGGTGAAATTGCCGCCGCTTCCACTGAACAAGCCCAGGGGATTGAACAGGTGAACACGGCCGTGTCCGAGATGGACAAGGTGGTCCAGCAGAACGCCGCCGCCGCCGAGGAATCCGCCAGCGCCTCGGAGGAGATGACCGCCCAGGCCGAGGAGATGAAGGCGATGGTGAATGAGCTGGTGGCCCTCGTGGGCGGAAAAGCCGGACAGACAACCATGACCCACGGCCGGCTGGCGCGCGGAAAGCCCCCCGTGGTCGGAAGGACGGCTTCGGGAAAAGCGAAGACCCTTCCGGCGCCTAAGAGAAAACAGGTCACTTGGAAGGACCTAAACTCTGAAGAAGTCTTCCCCCTGGATGACGACAAGGGCTTTGAAGATTTCTAATCGGCTGATGGCTGTTTGCTCGTTCCGATGTTTTGCGTGGGAGCGAGCAAACCACAAACAGATTCGCGAATTCCGAGGATGGAGCGGTTTTCCCGTCTTGGACCCGTTCCCACACTCAAAGAGGCTGAAGAGCGCCTGATAGACGAAACGTTAAGGCGTTCCCGAAAAAAATAGGAGAGGCAAATGTGCCGGGTGAATAGAGAAGACAGTGCAATGTTCCTTGAATTCCATTCCCGTCGAGAACCGGTTTTTGAATCCATTGATAATTCAGCAAAATTCCTGGCTAAATTCATTACTGAATCAGAAGCGGTTGGCGTCAAAGTGGTACTGAGGGAATTGCTGATGAACGCGGTCATTCACGGAAACAGATCCAATGGGGAATTGTTGGTAAAATGCGCCATTGAGCACCTGGGAGATAAAGATTTCAAGATTTGGGTGGAAGATGAGGGGAGTGGTTTTGACCATGAAAGTATCGTGGATGATGATCAGGATCTTCAGTATCCTGAAAAGAGAAGGGGATACTTACTGATCAACAGGCTTTCCGATCGGGTCCGGTTCAACGACAAGGGGAACCGGATTACCGTTTATCTCAAGGCCAGGAATTAAAGCAAGCAAACTTCCGTGCCCCATTCGCGACCTTTTATGGAAACCAGTTGGTTATATCGTTGAAAGTCAATGTGGATGAACCGGCAAAAAGCCAATATATAGAGCAAAGCCGCGAAGTCGCCAAACGGAATATTCTTGGGAACAGGTTGGTTTGTTGCATTTTTACAACGAATTACAGTATGATTTTCATGCAAAACTTCGATAGAGAAAATAAGGCAAGCCTTCATCTGCCGTAAAGGGGAAAGGAAACCATAAGAAGAGTTTGGTTTGTTGATGCAGGTGTTGCCAGGAGGCTTTTTTGTTAAAAGCCCCGGGTTGCCAATATGGAAATGCTTAAAAATATCAGCTTCAAATACAAAATGATCTTTGGCGGTATTGCCGCTGTGTTGATCCCTTTTCTCGTTGCAGGGATAATCATATACGTACAACTTTCCAGGTCCCTGCTGGAAATGGCGGAAGAAAAGTCGGTTCATACCGTGGAAGACATATCCCGGTCTATCAGTGCAAGGCTGGGGCAGGAGATCAAACTGGTCTCGGCTATTGCGGCGGGTCCGGATATCACGGACGCTTCCAATACAGGGGATTACCGCACCGCTGAAAGAGAGCTCAAAGCAATACATGAACGTATCGGCGAAAGATATTTCACAATATTATTGGCGGATAAATCCGGCACAATAAGGGCCGATGCGGTTTTTGCCGAACAGATCGGCGTAAATATCTTGGATCGAGACTATTTCCAAAAAGCAAGGGAAGGCCGTGCGAGCGTGGCGGGGCCGTTCCTGTCGAGGGGGCCCGCAACGCCGGGGGAAGCCATCATCGTGGTATGCGCTCCCATAGAACTAAATGGTGAATTTTACGGAATTGTCGGCCTGCCTTTTAATATTGAATTTATCATGCATATTATTTCGCGGAAAAAATCCGGCCAAACAGGATGCGCCTACCTGATCAATTCGGAAGGGCTTGTACTGGTGCATCCAAGAAAGGAATTTAATCTTCAACAGCGTCTGTTGGATCTGCCTCACACGGAAGGAATAGAAGAAGTATTGCTGAGCAAAAAATCGGGAACGGCATCCTATCGGTTTGAAGGAGCGGAGAAGATAGCCGGGCTGGCCCCTGTTCCCCTCACCGCTTGGACCGTCGTCTTTGCTCAGAGCAAGGATGAAATAATGTCCCCGGTAAACGGGATACTGTCCGCGATTTTTATCAGTGGGATCATGTTTTTGTTTGCAATCATCCTAATCATCATCGTTTTTTCAAGCAAGGTCAGCACGCCGGTTCAGAAGATGACGGAAATGCTCAAACAGTTGACCCGTCACTCAACCGAAATTATTCTGCAAATAGGCCTGGATCGAAAAATTTTGTTTGCAAATCGCGCATATGAAAAAATAGCCGGACTAAGAGAGAAAAACATAATAGGAACGGAACCGGATCTTGACAATTTCAATGATATCCCGGCAAAGGTCATTTGGGAATCGTTGGAAAAAGGTATTCCGTGGTCGGGACGTATTACGATTAAGGGCGGCACACAGGGAACGCCTGAAGCCGTCACACTGGAAGTCATGCTCCTCCCTGTCAGAGATGATCGGGGAGTTGTAAAGGGCTATCTTGAAATAGGAAGGGATGTTACCGCGGAACTGAGGTTTGAAAAGAGGCTGCAGCAGTCCCAGAAGCTCGAGGCCATTGGTACGCTGGCGGGTGGAATAGCCCATGACTTCAACAATATTTTAGGCGGGATATTCGGTTACGCGGAACTGTCCTTGGTGAATAAGACATCGGTTTCCGAAACTGAAAAATATACAAGGCAGATCATAAAGGCTTCGGAAAGAGCGAGGGATCTTGTCAGCCAGATACTGACCTTCAGTAGAAAGACGGAAGTTGAGCTGAAACCATTACTGCCGAAGACCGTTATCCGTGAAGCGCTAAGACTCCTGCGTGCATCCACACCGGCCATGATCGATATAGAATCAAAAATAACCGGCAATTCAGCTATTATGGCGGATCCCACGCAGATGCATCAGGTCATTATGAATCTATTTACGAATGGGGTTCATGCAATCGGAGAAAAGGCCGGAACCATCAAATTGGAGCTTAACGATTTTATGGTGGATGAAGATTTCATAAGGATGCATCCTGGTTTAAGAACTGGAAAACACGTTATAATTCGTATTTCGGATACGGGATGCGGCATAGATCCGGAAAATATGGACCGTTTGTTTGAACCTTTTTTTACCACAAAACAACAAGGGGAAGGGACCGGGCTCGGACTTTCCGTTGTTCACGGCATTGTGAAGGGATTGGGCGGAATTGTTACGGCTTATAGCGAGATTGGAAAGGGGACCGTTTTTCATGTGATCATTCCTTGTATTGAAACGGAAAATTCAGAACTGGATCAAAAAGATTCAGTCATAAAGAGAGGAACGGAAAGAATCGCCTTTGTGGATGATGAAATTGCCATCGCCGAAACGATGGAGTCTCTCCTGGAAAATCTTGGTTACAAAGTGACCGCCTTTACGGACGGGATGGAGGCTTTGAATGCGATAAAAGCGAATCCCAATGATTTTGACGTACTGATAACGGATTATTCCATGCCGCGAATCACGGGATTGGAAATTACGACGAATTTAAATGAAGCAGGGATAACTATTCCCGTGATACTCACATCAGGGTATTTTGGCAAAGACATGGAGAGTGCGGCTCGGGATGCGGGGATCTCGGAACTGATAATAAAACCGATGAATACGTATGAACTTGCGGGGGTCATACGCAGGGCCTTGAAGAAAGAAAAGGGTTAAAGACCGATGGTCAAGATGATGATTCCTCTCGAATTCAACTGAGGAGAGATAGTGATAAACCATTTTTTAATCCCTTTGAGTCGTTGAACTCTTTTCTCTATTGGCGCCATTTGCTTTTGGAATACCTGGAGGGTCTTCTTGTGATGGCCGGAAAACCAACCTACGAAGAATTGGAACGGAAGATTAAAGAGCTGGAAGAGGAAGCCGCGAATCGCGAACGAGTCGATGAAATGTTGCGTGAGGCTCAGACTATGGCCCAGCTAATTGACTTGGCCCCGTTTGGCGTTTTCCTCATCGACTTACGGGGAAAGATCGTAACCTGCAACAGAAGGGGCGCCGAGCGTTTGGGGAAGACCGTTGAAACCTCCATTGGAACCGCCTTAACCGAATATTTTCCTGCCGAGGTGTCGGAGAACAGAATGCTTAAGGGGATGGAAGCCATTGCATCGGGGCAAACCGTTAGTTTTGAAGATCGATTAGGGGAAAGATGGTATCGGAATAGCATTTCTCCCATCCTGGATGAAGATGGGCGTCCTTTGCGGCTTGCGATCTATGGCCTTGATATCACGGAATATAAAAATGCGTTAGAGGCATTGGGGGAAAGCGAGGAGAAATACCGCGAACTCGTCGAAAACCTCAATGATGTAATCTTCTCGGTCAACGCCGCCGGCACCATCACCTATGTAAGCCCACCGGTGGAATCGATTCTCGGGTATACTCCCGTTGAACTTATCGGCAAGCACTTTAGCTATCTCATTCACCCCGAAGATATGGAAAGAATTCACCGCACTTTCTCGGATACTCTTCAGGGCCGGCTTTATCCAACCGAGTATCGGGTACGGACAAAGAACGGCGAATACCTTTGGGTCAGCGCCTCCAGTCTTCCGGTTCATGTGGATGGGCAAATCAGTGGGCTGCAAGGCGTGATCACCGATATCACCGAGCACAAGCGGGCGGAAGAAGAACGGGTAAAGCTTGAAAAACAACTCCACCGTGCTCAGAAGATGGCGGCACTGGGAACACTGGTGGCCGGTGTCGCCCATGAGATCAACAATCCCAATAACTTTATCACCATCAATGCGCCCATGTTAAACAAAGTATGGCTCGGCATCAAACCGATCCTTGAAGAATATTATAATCATAACGGAGACTTCAGTGTCGTCGGCCTGCCCTATACGATCATGCGGGAAAGAGTGCCGCAGCTCTTGGCCGGGATATCCGACGGGGCCGGACGAATCAAAAAAATCGTTTCGGACCTAAAACGTTTTGCACACCCGGATCCATCGGCGTCTTTTGAGCCCGTGGACATCAATGCCACCGTCAAGTCATCCCTGACCCTTGTTTCCAATCTGCTGAAAAACTCGACGAATAATTTCAAGGTTGAATATGGACACAACATCCCGAAGGTCAATGGAAATCATCAACATCTTGAACAGGTTGTCATCAATTTGCTTCAAAATGCCTGCCAGGCGCTTCCCGACAAAAACAAAGGGATTCGCATCTCTACAACGTACCAGGAAAAAGAGGAAACCATCCTGATTCAGGTCATGGACCAGGGAGTGGGGATTCCGTCTGAATCCCTGCCAAGCATAATGGACCCATTTTTTACCACCAGGCGAAGCTCCGGAGGGACAGGCCTGGGACTTTCAGTCTCCTTTTCCATAATCGAAAAACACCAGGGAAAGCTAACTGTTGTCAGTGAAAACAGCAAGGGAACCACCTTTACAATCGCTTTGCCTGCCAAAGGGAAAAAAAATCGGGTAAAGGTTCTGGTTGTGGATGACAATGATTTGCTTAGAGAAACGATCGTTGAGGCCATTCAGAAGGATACCGCGTTTTCAGTCGAAGAAGCGCCCAACGGGACGGATGCCTGCATCAAATTGGGGGCATTCCGGCCGGACCTTCTTATCCTGGACATCCGGATGCCGGACATGAGCGGGGTCGAGGTATGCAGAAGAATCAAAGCGGATCCGGCCTTTTCCAATATGAAGGTGATTATCATCACCGGTTTTCCGGGCGGTGACGATGCCGGAAAAATTGCCGAAATGGGATTTGGGAATTTTTGCGCCAAGCCGATTAAAATGAAGAATTTTGAGGCCATGGTGCAAGGGGTTCTGAATCGTTATTGAAATATGTCATGAATAATGGCTTTTGTCCCTGAAGCGAGGCAACAACATTGAAGCCAACCCAATTCCCTTCTCTTCCCGTGTTGATGGTGGATGACGAAGAACACCTGCTGATCAGCTTTGACACGGTTCTCCGCACAAACGGAATCAACAACATCCTTTTGTGCCATGACAGCCGTGAGGTGACGGCGCTTCTTTCCAAGAATCAGATCGGGGTGATGTTGCTCGACCTCATCATGCCTCATGTGTCGGGTGAAGAGGTCCTTTCAAGGGTCTCCCATGATTTTCCCGAGATTCCGGTTATTATCGTCACGGGGGTGGATGAAATCGACACCGCCGTCAAATGTGTCAAGTCAGGCGCCTTCGATTACATGGTAAAGCCGGTTGAGGAAGGCAGGCTTTTTACCAGCGTAAAACGGGCCATCGACTTCGGGGAATTGCAGCGTGAAAATATCTCCCTCAAAACAAGGATTATATCAAGAAAGCTTGCTCATCCCGAGGCCTTTTCCGAAATTGTGACGGCCGATGAGATGATGCACGGTCTATTTCAATATGCCGAGGCAATTGCCGACAGCCCCATGCCCATATTGATAACAGGAGAAACAGGGGTCGGAAAAGAACTCCTGGTCAATGCCATTCACTCGCTAAGCGCCTGTAAGGGTGAACTTGTAAAGGTAAACATAGCAGGTCTCGATGACCATATATTCGCGGATACCCTGTTCGGGCACAGAAAAGGCGCTTTTACAGACGCCCACAACACACGCCCCGGACTCATTGAACGTGCCGCCGGGGGAACGTTGTTCCTGGACGAAATTGGAGACTTGAGCCCCGCTTCACAAATCAAGTTGCTTCGGCTTTTACAGGACCGTGAATATTATCCCATCGGCGGGGACTTCCCTCAATTCACGGATGTCAGGATTATTGCCGCGACAAACCTGACGCTTCAGGACCTCTTCCGATCAGTTTCCTTTCGCAAGGACCTCTACTACAGGCTCCAGACCCATCACCTGCATATCCCTCCCCTCAGGGAACGTATCGGGGACATCAGGGCACTCCTGCCTCATTTTCTTGAAAAGATTTCCCGAGGACTGGACAGGAAAACACCCACACCCCCAAAGGAGCTGTATACCCTTCTTTCCACCTACCATTTTCCGGGAAACATCAGGGAACTTCAGTCAATGGTCTATGACGCCGTCAGCAAACACGCATCCGGAAAGCTGTCCATGAACACATTTGCCTCCTATATGGATGAGCGGCGTGGATCAAAGGAACCGGCCGTAATACGGAGTGAATCAAAGCATTATTCCCATTTTTCCCAGCTTGAACCCATCCCCACGCTTAAAGAGGCTGAAGCATTTCTGATAGCCGAGGCGTTAAAACGTTCCGAAGGAAACCAAAGCATTGCGGCCCGGCTTTTGGGGATCAGCAGGCAGGCGCTCAATCGGCGCATGAAAGCCAAACCCGACCAATCCGTGACCGACCCAGAAGAAGGATGAAACGGTTCTTTACAGTTGCCCTAAATCGGACATATAGATTATCCCATTGAAAACAAAGCAAATGTCATGAAAATCGTAGAATCATGTCAACATTCGTTGCACCCTTTTGAATGCCCCGTCCATCCGCAAGAGCCCTGCATAACGTGGTTTTGTTTCTCAATACAAAAAAGCCTAATGGGATAGTATCCTCTTGTTTTTATTGTGTTTATCGCCATAGTTCCCCTCCCGCCAGCATACCGCCCCAGGCCCTAGGGACAATTCTTGGCACGCGTCTTCCATATACGGATGACCAAAGACCGTGGTTCGGAACAACGCGTATGGGTGAATGATTCATATTTTCAATCGGAAAATGGAGGGAAGATAGAAGCCATCGATTACACGGAGCGAACCTGTATTATCGTGGTGGAGATATCGAAGGCCCGACCGGCTCCATCATGATCGGTATCGTAATGAATTCGGTTTCGGAGGTATTGAACATCAAGGGTGACGATATCGAAGATACCCCTTCTTTCGGCGCCAGGATCAACACCGACTACATCCTGGGCATCGCCAGGACGGGAGGAGGAGTGAAGATTCTTCTGAATATCAATCGGGTATTGAGCGCTCGGAAAGTCGGCCTGCTGGAGAACGCAGCCTGATTGCATCATCTTCCATTTGGGTCTTGCCATGAAACACCTGCTTTTGGCTCGCCTCTATGTGATGAAGTTCTTGGTATCCAACGAAAAAAAGGATGTGGATCTCGTTCATGAGGAAATCCTAAAACTAAATGAACAGTTGGATGTCCTGGATAAAGAGCTGGAAAACCCCCAGCGCCGGGAGTGGCTGAAAACAGTTATGGCGACTGAGGAGGTCTATAAAAAGGCATTTGAGCAGGTGGTGACCGTCATTTTTGACCGCAATGCCATCATTCAGGAGACGCTGGATCGCATCGGGCCGGTTGTGGCCAAGAATGTTGAGGATGTGAAACTCTCCTACAAGGCTGTGCAGGATGATTTAGGGCCAAAGCTGCAGGCCTCCAACACTAGCAGCAAATTGCTGATGACCATCATCGGAATCGCGGCCCTGCTCATGGGGGCCTTTCTGGCCTATGTGACAACCCGCGGCATCACCGGCCCCTTAAACCGCATTATTGCCAGCCTGAACGACGGCGCGGATCAGGTGGCCTCAGCTTCGTCCCAGGTGTCCGCCGCCAGCCAATCCATGGGAGAGATCTCCAGGGCCAGCGAGGAAACCTCCAAGATCATCAAAACCATTGATGAGATCGCCTTTCAGACCAATCTCCTGGCCTTGAACGCGGCGGTGGAGGCGGCGCGCGCCGGCGAGGCGGGCGCGGGATTTGCCGTTGTGGCCGATGAGGTGCGAAACCTGGCCCTGCGGGCCGCCGATGCCGCCAAGAACACGGCCCAATTGATCGAAGGGACGGTGAAAAAAGTGAACGACGGTTCTGGGCTTGTGGCCAAGACCAATGAGGATTTCAGTCAGGTGGCAGCCAATACCGCAAAGGTCGGCGAGCTGGTGACCCTCGTGGGGGGGAAATCGGGACAGGCAACCATAAGCCACGGCCGGCCAGCGCACGAAAAAAAACCCGTGGTCAAAAAGGCGGCTTCCGGGAAAGCGAAGGCCCTTCCCGCGCCTAGGAGAAAACAGGCCGCTTGGAAAGACCTAAACCCTGAAGAAGTCTTCCCCCTGGATGACGACAAGGGCTTTGAAGATTTCTAATTCGCCAAAAAACAGGAGAAACAAATGTGTTGGGAGGATAGAGAGAACAATGCCATTTTCTTTGAATTCCATTCCCATCGAGAATCGGTTTTTCAAACTAGCGATAAAGATTTCAGGATTTGGGTGGAAGATGAGGGAAGTGGTTTTGATTATGGGAGTATAAGAGATGATGATCAGGATTTCCAGTATCCTGAGAAGAAAAGGGGACACCTGCTGATCAACAGGCTTTCCGATCGTATCCGGTTTAACGAGAAAGGGAACCGGGTTACCGTATATCTGAAAGCCAAGAATTAAATAAAAATCAACTGTCCGGCACTTTTGTCGGAACTATTGAAAGAGACTGTTTTTGCGCAATAAAGAAAGGAAGAAACAACCATGTTTAAGAAATTAGGTTTGAAAGCAAGGATGTTGATTTCAATATGCTCGGTAGCTTTTCTGGCATTTGCCGTTACCATTGCATTTGTTTCAATCAAAGCCGGCAATATGGCAAAGGTTGAGGCATTGGATAAGGCCGAACAAATTGCTTACCGCTACAGCGGCGTTGTCAAAGCGGAAATTGAGCTTGCCATGGACGCAGCACGAACATTGGCAGAGGTTTTTTCCGGGTTTAAGAAAAGCGGCGACGTCCCCAAGCGCAAGGTTTTGGATGCGATCCTGATTCAGGTATTGGAGAACAATCCGAACTTTCTGGGGGTATGGACCTGTTGGGAACCTGAAGCATTGGATGGCAGGGATAAAGAATATGCCAATGCACCCGGGCATGACGCAACAGGCCGGTATGTTCCCTATTGGAACAAAAGCGGCGGTGCAACAGGAGTGGAACCCCTGCTGGATTATGACAAGGAAGGCCCGGGAGATTATTACCAGTTGTCCCTTCGGTCAGGCAAAGAGACCATTCTTGATCCCTACAAATATCCGGTGGGGGGAAAGGAAGTATTGATCACAAGCGTGGTTGTTCCTGTAAAATACAAAGGGACCGTCCTGGGGGTTGCCGGTATCGACTTAGCGCTGTCGACTTTTGAGGAACTGGTAAAAAAGATCAAGCCCTTCGAAACCGGCTATGCCGCTCTGATCGCCAATAACGGTACATACGTGGCCCACGTTGATGAAACCAGATCAGGCCAGGATATCGGCACATCAAACATCTGGACGGATGCCAAAAGAGCTATCAAATCAGGGAGCGATTTTACTGCAAAGGACCGGTCCCGAATATCAAAAACCGATATTGTGAGAGTCTTTGTCCCGATTAATATCGGATTCACAGCCACACCATGGTCTTTTCTGGTCAATATCCCCGAAAATAAGGTCCTGAAGAACGCCCGCGGGATCATGTACGCATCCATCCTGATCGGCGTCATATCCCTGCTTGTTCTGATGCTCATTGTCTTTTTTATCTCCAAGAGCATTGCCGACCCCATAAATCGAATTTCAAGGGATTTGGGAGAAGGCGCCGACCAGGTGGCCGACGCCGCCGGTGAAGTCTCCTCTTCAAGCCAGCAGTTGGCCGAAGGCGCTTCGGAGCAGGCGGCCGGCATTGAAGAAACCTCTTCTTCTTTGGAAGAGATGTCCTCCATGACCAAACAGAATGCGGACAATGCCGGTCAGGCGGATCAGCTCATGGGCGAAGTAAAGCGGATTGTGGGAAAGGCCAATAATTCCATGAATCAGCTCGCGGGCGCCATGAAGGAGATTACCAGGGCCAGCGAGGAGACCAGCAAAATCATCAAGACCATCGACGAGATTGCCTTTCAAACCAATCTCTTGGCCCTGAATGCCGCAGTTGAGGCCGCCAGGGCCGGTGAAGCAGGGGCAGGGTTCGCAGTGGTGGCCGATGAGGTGCGGAACCTGGCCCTTAGGGCGGCCGATGCGGCCAAGAATACCTCTGAACTCATCGAAGAGACGACCAAGAAGGTCATGGATGGCTCGGGATTGGCTGAAAAGACCAATGAGGCCTTCGGGGAAGTGAGCGAGAGTGCCGCAAAGGTGGGAGAACTGGTCGGCGAGATTGCGGCGGCATCAAAAGAGCAGGCCCAGGGCATAGAACAGGTGAATACGGCGGTGAACGAGATGGACAAGGTGGTCCAGAACAACGCCGCCAGTGCGGAAGAATCGGCTTCGGCCTCTGAAGAGATGAGCGCCCAGGCGGAACAGATGAAGGGCTATGTGAATGAACTGGTCAGTTTGGTGGGAGGAAAAGGGACACAATCGAAGGGCAATGCCACGGCAAACATGAATCATGCGGCGCCTTCGAGACATGCGAAAACCGGAAAGCGCAAAGCCCTTGCAGCCCCCCAAAGAAAAGGAACCGATCAGAAAATGGCGCCCCCTGAAGAGGTTATTCCTTTTGATGACAAGAATTTTGAAGATTTTTGATCTGAACCTTTCGACCCACTCGTTCCCACCCTTTGGGTGGGACGCGTTAACATATTAAGGTTTAAGGAGAAGTAAAAGAGCATCACGAAAAACTCCACGAATCCGTCGCCACAATCAAGGCAGCGGCCACGGAAGAAGAAAAAAAAGATCTTTTCCCAGGTGACGCTCCCGGAACTGGCTTCGGTTGCCGATCTGTTCCAAAAGGCCGAGCATCTCGAAGATGCTCGGAACGAGGCCCAGGAAAAAGCGATGTCTTTCATGACGAAACAGACTTCGGATAATTCCGCCCAGGCGGACAGCCTGATGAAAGATGCCAGCAAAGTGATCGCGGAAGCCAACCGGTCCATGGCTGATCTTACCCATTCCATGGATGAAATTTCCAACGCGAGCGAAGAGACCTCCAAGATCATCAAGACCATTGACGAGATCGCATTTCAAACAAATCTTCTGGCTCTCAATGCGGCGGTGGAGGCGGCCAATGCGGAAGAATCCGCGGCAGCCTCGGAAGAGATGAATGCCCAGGCCGAAGAGATGAAGCGTTATGTGGGTGATCTGGTGGCCCTTGTGCTCGGAAAAGCGGGGGAGACAACCAGGATTGACGACCGGCCGGGCCTCAGCAAGGCCTCCGCGGATAGAAGGGCGGCCCCCGGAAAAATGAAGGGCCTTGGGGCACCCCGGAGAAGACAGATAGCTTGGAAGGAAGTGAACCCTGAAGAAGTCTTTCCTCTGAACGACAAGGGCTTTGAAGATTTCTGCTATTATCTGTATGCTGATCACGTGAGCGGAAAATCCCCGTGGATCATTCCTTCGAAGGCCGTCCGTAACGCCTGTTCCATGCGGGCAATTTCGTCTTCCGACAAGAAATCAAAGTGTCTTTTCCGTTTCCTTTCAGAGAGCTGCCCTTTATTCTGCAGGCAGAACCGTATGAAGAGGTCGATTAGCCGATCGGGCATGTCCCCGATCTCCCGAATGGTTTTCCTGGCGTCGTCGTATGCAGCCAAAAAGGTCAGCTCTTCGACAAGTTCCGTATCGATGGTCTTGTCAATAAACTTGAAGAGGGCCTCTGCCTGGGCCGTCACATCCATATAGCGGTACCAGTGGGCCGTATCGTTATGGACTTTCATACGGCCTTCTTCGTCCAGCGAGAATTCAACCAGCGGCATGAGCGGCCTTGAAAAGGCCTCCAGGGAACCATCATAGTCTGCAGGGTTTTTCAGCATGGTCGCTGAAATGGGAAACATAATGCCTTCAGGTGTAAAGCCTCTTCGTGCAAGAATGTTATGGACCAGAAATCGGTGGATTCGACCGTTGCCGTCTTCAAAAGGGTGCAAAAAAACAAATCCATAGCCGATGGCGGCGGCATGGATAACCGGGGACACATTTCCTGTATCCATCCGCTGATGGCCGGCAATCAGACCGTCCATCAGGTCTGGGAGATCTTCAGGCTTCGGACAAACAAAATGAATTTTTTCGTTTTGCCACGCAACCGTTTCGCCGACGTAGTTCTGTGTTACACGGTAATCAGTATCCCGAAACCGAGGGTCCGCGATCCGATTTTGAACCTCAATCAGTTTCGCTTTCTCGCAGAAGTCTTCACGCTCAGCCGATTGAAGCAATGCCACAAAGCGCTCGGTCCGCTGCGACGTGAACTTGACATGTTCGATTTCAAAAGAGGATTTTGTCTCCTTTGTGTAGAGATAGCCGAGTGCCCGTCTCAGTAATTGGGGGGAGTATCCCGAGATCACCTGCCTGCATCGGCCGGGCAGATCGTTCCTTTCGAAATCCCGCAAAGTATCACTACGCCTGACCATGGGGCAGAACCGGCGATTGCCCAACAAATTATCGTTTATCCTCTGCCGTCGAACCTGGCGGGCCGGGGCAACCGTGTAGTATTCATCCGCTTCGAGCAGATTGATGTAGTTGCCGCGCTTCAGGTCGCTCCGTGGCAGTTTCTTCCCTGTAAGGAATTCATACAGGTACCAAACTCGCCTGGCATACTTTCCGGTCGGCTTCGACCGAACATAATCGAGAATATCCTCTTCCGGAATGTTTTGAAACAAAGTGGCCAGTATCGCGAGGTTTGTACCATCGTATTTGAGTGCAAATTCAAGATGATGGCCGGGTTTGTCCCCGGGCCAGTATCTGGACGGGTAAATCTCTATAACGACACCCGCTCTCGATTCGACACGGTGAATCCCGCTGGCTGTCACCAGGGATCTGTGCCGGTCCGGGATAACATCCAGGTTATAATCCTCAATGAGGGCGGCATAGCCCGCAAGTCTGTATGTAGTTATGTTTTTGGCGGTATCGGACATGGCCCCTTCTGGAAAAACGATGATGGTCCGGGATTTTCTATTATTTTTGGGAGAGCGTCAAGCAAAACAGTTACACATATGGCGATTTGCTTACAAAAGAATGGTATTCAAGAACGAGTTCTGAAAAAACCTGGAAAAGGGGGGCTAGGACTGGGCGTACCTGGCATACAACATCTTTGAGGAAAAAATATCGGCGCGCCTGCCCGCTGCCCACTGCCACACTGATATTAGCCAACAAGATGATTGACAAAAAACGCCTCATGAAAATATGGGAGGGGATCAAGCTGGTGGATACCCCTTTCCCCATCATTTATGACGCCCACGGCCAAACATGGCGACAACCGCTGAAATTTCCCGGCATCCCAAAACACGGGCAACCAAAAAATACACGACAATGCCGATGAACACGAGGGCTGACAGGCTTGTAATTTTTTCTGAAAGGCCGCTCGCGCCAGTTGTGCAAAACCATTGGGCACGGCAATAAAAAAGAATCAGACCCATCACCAGACTGGCGGAAACCGATTTTGAGAAGGACTTTAACACAGGCGCAAAATTATTTAAAAATTTCTTTTTTCTGAGAAAAACGACCAAGCACACGAATTGAACGGTCGATGCGATCGATAAAGCCAATGCAAGCCCCGCATGTTTCAAGGGCCCCATGAGCAGCAGGCTCGAAATCACGTTAACACCCAGAGCAATGAAGGCGACCTTTACCGGTGTTTTCGTATCCTGAAGGGCGTAAAATGCTGAGATTAACACCCGCATACCGGAAAAGGCCCAGAGGCCTGCCGTGTAACAAGCCAAGGCATCCGTAGTCATGGCCGAAGATTCAGGGCCAAAGGCGCCCCGTTGAAATAACAGCTCGACAATGGGTCTTCCCAATATGAGCAGACCGACCGTAGACGGCAACGTAATAAAAAATACTAGACATAAGGCATAATTCATAGTTCCCTGAAACTGAGAATGATTTTTCAAGGCCGCATCGGCGGCGAGAGATGGAAGGGCTGCCGTGGAGATGGCAATGGCAAAAATGCCCAAAGGGAACTGAACCAGCCGGTCCGCATAATAAAGCCAGGAAATGCTCCCTTCCGGAAGGAATGAGGCCAGGAGCGTTCCCACAAACTGGTTGACTTGATACACGGCCGAACCAAAAACAGCCGGGAGCATTAATCGCCCTATTTGCCTTAACGCCGGATGAAGCGGTTTCCATTTTGGAAAAAGCCTCAAACCCACGCCGAAAACCCACGGCAGCTGCAATGCCGCCTGCAGAGCGCCTCCCAGGATAACCCCCATTGCCACCCCGACAATGGGTTCGACGCAGTGAGGAGATATGAAATAGGCAGCGCCGATAATGCCCACATTCAAAAAAATGGGCGCGGCAGCGGGGGCTGCAAAATGCCTCAGGGAATTGAGTACCCCCATAAAGAAAGCCACAATGCCGATAAAAAAAATGTAGGGGAATGTAATTCGGGTGAGTAGAACCGTCAAATCATACTTGATACCGGAACTTCCGAAACCAAAGGCCTGAATTTTTACAATCCACGGCGCAAACAGGATGCCTAAGATCGTGACAAGTACCAGAATCAGGGAAAGTACCGTGAACACAATTCTGGCCAGTTCAAAAGCATCCTCCTTGCTTTTTAACGTTAAGTATTCCGTAAAAACAGGAATGAACGCAATGGTCAGGGAGCCTTCCGCAAAAAGACGCCTCAGCAGATTTGGAATGCGAAGGGCCACAAAGAAAGCATCGGCCGCCATTCCCGACCCAAAAAAAGAGGCGAGTACCATATCGCGAACGAGCCCCAGGATGCGGCTCATGAGCGTAAAGAACGCAATGACGCCCGCGGCACCGCTGAGTGTTTTTGTTTGGAATTTATGCGATCGAGCTAACATCGGAAATCCTGAATGCAAAAAAACCTTGACATATATAATAAATTTGCTATTATTTTTGGTTTAAAACAAACAGTTTGTCGTGAGTAAAAAAACAACATCATCATCCTTTACCCAAAAAGACATTTCAAGGAGACTCAGCTTGGCGAACCATAAATCTGCCCTAAAGAGGGCAAAACAAAACGAGATTCAGAGGATTCAAAACAAAGGGTACAAAACCAAGGTCAAAAAGGCTGTCAAAGAGGTCAGAACCGCTGTCACTGAAAGCACACCGACCCAAGCCAGAGAGAACCTTATCAACGCTGTTTCCATTATCCAGAAAGCCGCTTCGAAAGGCGTTATTCACAAAAATCAAGCTGCGAGAAGAGTCTCCAGACTGACACTTCAGGTCAATAAACTGTCCGCTTCGGAATCCTGATTGGCGGGATTATAGCGACAACACAAAATTTTCAAGAACCAAATGCGCCTGAGATCCCGACTTCAGGCGCCCATCAGCCTGGTAAAGCAGTACCAGGGCCTTTTCCAAGTCCTCTTCTCGCCAGCTTCTCGCCTGGTCGAGGATCTTATTGACCAGAAAGCCGGGCACTCCCAATTTTTTTGCCAGCTCTCCACGAGGGATGCGCTCGGATGTAAATATTTTAGCCTGAAAAATAATACGGATTTGCCGGGTCAGCATGCCGATAATCCCAAAGGCCGCGTCCCGCCCTTCTTCTTCCAGATACCGGTTCAGGATGGACAATGATTGGGCTTT
The DNA here is from genome assembly GCA_963664475.2 of Desulfatiglandales bacterium. Classification (GTDB taxonomy): domain Bacteria; phylum Desulfobacterota; class DSM-4660; order Desulfatiglandales; family Desulfatiglandaceae; genus NaphS2. The sequence goes on along the minus strand of CAXXXE010000007.1, from coordinate 6,931 downwards.
TCGGCGATGGGAAATTTCATCCATCAGCTCAAACACAGTATACATCCTACTGAATATACTGAGTTCTTTTATTTCCGCAATCCCGATTTCCTTGCTGCCATGGCGAAGATAAAGCTTTTCAAGTTCCATGTGAAGCGTCCGGGAGCCATTGCCGACAATCTCCTGAAGGTGACGACAGGCTTCCATGTTGATATTTAATCCCAATTCCCGGGCGGTTGCTTTTATCCAAGGCAGGACTTGTCGGTCATTCAATTCCTTGAAATTGACGACGTAGCCGAGTTTTTTGCAAAGATTGAAAAATTTCAGCCTAAAATCGGGTTTTAACGCAACAAAAATCAGGCAGGTAGAATCCACCGGCTTTTCCAGATATGGAAGGAATGCTTCCAGGTTAACGGATGCCATGCGATCCGTACGCTGGACGATGACTAGACGGTTCGACGAAAGAAACGGCAGAGAGCGGGCCGCATCAAGGACATCACCCGAATTTATGCTGCCATCCCCGTCAAAGATGTGAAGATTGAAATCTCTGGCTGCTTCAGGAAGAAACGTTTCTCGGATTTGTTTTAAGACTTTTTCCAGGAGAAAATCATCAGGTCCGTAAAAAAGATATACCGGACCCAAGCCCCCCCTTTTAAGATGGTTTAAAACAATTTCCGGCGTTAACTCAGCGGGCATCAGAATCTTTCCATAGTCTTCAGATAGATCCTTTCAGCCAACAACTGTGCGATTTTTTTCGTGGCTTGCCGCTGGTTATAGCGGGTTTTAAGGGGATCTGAATCCACGGAAAAGGAAGCTTTTTCTTCCATATTCGGGTCATCCCATATGATTTTTCCGGTCTTTCGATCTACCAGTTTTGCTTCAAGCTTGATCTTCAACCAGCGTGAACTCGTGACATCAAAGGTGCTATCCGTAACCCTGTAGCTCAGGGGTTCAGTTTTGATATCCGTGACCTTTCCAATCAACACCGTAGCAGCAGATTCCTTTGAAACCAGCGGCACCTGGGAATGGCTGACGAATTCCCGGCAGACCATCTTGGTAAAATCCCCTTCAAAGCCAAGAGAAGAGGAAGGACTCTCCATGAGCGGTATGGCCATGCTGGGGATGTTTATTCTCATGGGCTTTCCGGTTGCCTGTAGACTATAACCGCAACCGGAAAGCAGGATCAGACAAAACATCGCAACAGGCAAAACCCTTCTGATTAAAAATCGATAATTAACCGATATATCCATCACTTAAAACCTAAAACGTAAAACTTAAAACCTCTAGACAACCACATTCACCAGTTTTTTCTGAACCACAATAACGCGCTTGATGGATTTTCCCTTCAAAAAACGCTGGATTTTTTCATCTGCCAGTGCAATCGCCTCAATTTCCTTATCACTGCTGGAAGTCGCGACCTCAATCCTGTTTCTTACTTTACCATTTACCTGTAAAATGATTAGTTTTTTCTCGGTCTTTAGCGCCGCTTCACTGTAGGTTGGCCAGGAAGCATTCAGCAAAAAATCCTTATGGCCCAGCATTTGCCAAAGTTCATCCGTGATATGGGGAACCAGGGGTGAAAGCAAAAGAATGGCGGTTTCAATGGCCTTACGGACCACCGACCAGTCGACCGCATCTTTTTTACCGTCAGCATTCAAAAATTGATTGGTTTCGTTAACCAATTCCATGACCGCCGAAATCGCCGTGTTGAAATGAAACCGGTTTTCAATGTCGCTGGTGACCTTCTTGATGGTTTCGTGGGTCTTTCGATGGACGGACTTCACGGGATCCGGGAGATCGGGGCCGCCATCATAGGCCGTCACTTTTTTCAGATCTTCCAGGTGATCGGAGACCAGCCGCCATACCCTTTGAAGGAACCGATAGGAACCATCAACCCCTTGTTCACTCCATTCCAGATCCTTGTCCGGCGGCGATGCAAACAGACAGAACATTCGCACCGTATCGGCGCCGTAACGGTCGATCAATTCCTGGGGATCCACCACATTTTTTTTGGATTTGGACATTTTCACGATATTCCCATCGGTGACTTCCGCACCACACCGGGAACACCGGCCTTCAACCACTTCTTTTGGAAAAAGGTAACCATGTTCAGAACATTCCTGAGTGGCTTTACAGACCATGCCCTGGGTTAAAAGACAGGTGAACGGTTCTTTTATGCTGATGTGCCCCAGATCATTGAGAACCCGTGTGTAAAAACGGGAGTAAAGCAGATGCAAAATGGCGTGCTCAATACCACCGATATACTGGTCCACAGGGAGCCAGTAATCGACCCGCTTTGCATCCAGGGGGCCTTCCTTATAATCGGGACACGCGTAGCGATCAAAATACCATGAGGACTCCACAAAGGTATCCATGGTATCCGTTTCACGCCTGGCATTGCCGTTACATTTCGGGCAGGTCGTTTCAAAGAAAGACGGCTCGAAAGGCAGGGGGGAGCCACCATTGGGCCTCAATTCCAGATCCAGGGGAAGTACGACGGGCAGATCTTTTTCGGGTACCGGAACGATGCCGCATTTTTCGCAGTGGATCATGGGGATCGGAGCGCCCCAGTATCGTTGCCGTGAAATACCCCAGTCTCTGATGCGGAAATTCACGGTTTTATGTCCAATGCCTTCATTTTCGAGATAATCCGCAATGCTGTCCAGGGCCGCCAGGTTCCGTTGTCCGTTGAAAGGACCGGAATTCACCAGGATTCCCTGATCCACATAAGCTTCCGTCATCTTCGTTTCGTCAAGATCGGAATCCTCGGGCTTAATGACCACCCGAAGCTTTAAACCGTATTTCCGGGCAAACTCGAAATCCCGCTGATCGTGGGTGGGGACCGCCATGATGGCGCCGGTGCCATAATCGAAGAGAACAAAGTTGGCCACGAAAATGGGAATTTCTTCCCGGGTCACCGGATTCAGACAATGCCTCCCGCTAAAAACGCCTTCTTTATCCGTAAAATCCGCGGTTCGCATGAAACTGTCCATCTTTAACGTGCGATCCACAAAATCAAGAACCTCTTTTTCCTGGGGCAATCCCTTGACAATTTCCTTCACCATGGGATGTTCCGGCGCCAGACACATGAAGGTAGCGCCAAACAGCGTATCCTGGCGGGTGGTGAAAACTTCGATGGTATCCTCTGAGCCCACCATGGGAAACCGGATGACTGCGCCATGGCTTTTGCCGATCCAGTTTTTCTGCATGCTCATGACCCGATCCGGCCAGCCCGGCAGTTTTTCACAGTATGCCAGCATATCATCGGCATAATCGGTAATCTTGAGGAACCAGCTGTTCATCTCTTTGATGCTGACTTCCTGTTCAGGGTGCCGCCAGCAGCAACCTTCTTCAACCTGTTCGTTGGCCAGAACCGTCTGACATTTTTCGCACCAGTTCACGTGGGTTTTTTTACGATAGGCAAGGCCTTTTTCATACATTTCGAGAAAAACCAATTGCTCCCACCGATAATACTCCGGATCGCAGGTGGCCAGTTCACGATCCCAGTCATAGCTGAATCCCATCCGTTTCAATTGAATTCTCATGGCGTCGATATTGTCGTAGGTCCATCGCGCCGGATGGGTGTTGTTTTCGATGGCGGCATTTTCCGCCGGCATGCCGAATGCGTCCCACCCCATGGGATGAAGCACATTTTTTCCACACATCCTCTTGTATCTGGCAACCACATCGCCGATGGTGTAATTTCTCACATGGCCGATATGTATTTTCCCCGACGGGTAGGGAAACATCTCCAGAAGATAATATTTTTCTTTTAACGGGTCTTCTTCCGCCTTGAAAAGGCCTTGCTTTTCCCAATGGGCTTGCCATCTGGGCTCCAGTTCCAGAGGATTGTATTTCATGTCGCCTTTCCCTGTATAATCGAATGCTTTCGGTTCAATAGAAATAGTATCGGCGCCTGAATCGATTTCCGCATCCATTTCAGCGCCCATGGTGTTGTAAATGTTGTCCAGTACGCCGTTGATATACCTGCTGGAATCCTCGCCTCCAAATTTATTCCCGATTTCAACGGCTTCGTCAAGGGAAACCCTGGCTGGGATATCCTCCAAAAACATGACCTCATAGGTTGCCAACCGGAGGATGCTTCGATCCAGCCGGGTCATTCTTTCCAGTCGCCAATGCCTGGACGAACGACTGATGACCCTATCAAGGGTTGTTTTCTTGTCGCAAACACCCCGAATCAGCCGCCACGAAAAATCCGTTATCGACTCCGCAACTTCAAAATTTTCACAAATGAGGCGGAAGGCCGTCAACGGATCATCATCGCTGTATTCCAGATGAAAAAGAACCTGAACAGCCAGTTCACGTGCTCTTCTTCGTTCCCCTGTAAAATGTCTCATGTGAGCCTAACACTTATCACGGCAGGTCCTTGAGCAGACTGACCATTTCAATTGCGGCCATTGCGGATTCAAATCCTTTGTTTCCTGCTTTTGAGCCGGCACGTTCGATAGCCTGTTCAATATTGTCCGTGGTCAAAACGCCAAAGGAGATGGGAATGCCCGTCTCCAGGGAAACGGTCGCAATGCCTTTGCTCACCTCATTGGCCACATAATCGAAATGGGAGGTGGCGCCCCTGATGACGGCGCCCACACAGATGATGGCATCATATTGGGCTCTCTGGGCCAGTTTTTTGGCCACAACCGGCATTTCAAAGGCCCCTGGGACCCAGAATGCCGTGATGTCGCCTTCGTCGCAATCGTGCCGGACCAGTGCATCGATGGCGCCCGCCATTAATTTGCTCGAAATAAACTCGTTGAAGCGACTTGCAATAATGGCAAACCGCATTTCCTTTGCGATGAGCCGACCTTCTATGATTTTGACCATACGGTCCTCCTTTATCGGGCAGTCGGGCAAACACACAGGTTTGCCCCTACATATTGGGCAGACACATAGGCCTACCCCTACATGATGGGTAGGCACAGGGGCCTACCCCTACGCCATCCCCACTTGATGTAAGAGATGTCCCAGTTTTTGACATTTGGTTGACAGGTATCGGATGTTTTCCGGTTTAGGGGTACACTCGATGGGCACCCTGCCGGTCACCTTTAATCCGTAACCCTCAAGACCCACAATTTTTTTGGGATTATTGGTAATCAGCTTCATTTTCCGGACACCCAGAGATACCAGGATCTGTGCGCCAACGCCGTAGTCCCTCAAATCCGCGGCGAAGCCAAGCTCCTCATTGGCTTCAACCGTATCAAACCCCTGATCCTGAAGGGCATAGGCTTTCAGCTTGTTGGCAAGGCCAATCCCCCTGCCCTCCTGCTGGAGGTATAGAATAACGCCTCGACCCTCCTCCTGAACCATGCTCATGGCCCTCTTCAGCTGTTCTCCGCAATCACAGCGATAAGAATCGAAGACATCTCCGGTCAGACATCCCGAGTGGACCCGAACCAGAATATCCTTATTCGGATCGATTTCCCCTTTTACCAGGGCAAGGTGTTCATAATCGTCAATGTCATTGACAAACGCCATGGCCCGGAATTCTCCGAAGGGCGTTTGCAGGGACGTCTCAGCGCCTCGCTGAACAAAAGACTCGGTTCGCATTCGGTAGGAAATAATATCGGCGACCGAGGCAACTTTAAGATCGTGTTCCCGTGCGAACTTCTGAAGGTCCGGAAGCCTTGCCATGGCGCCGTCATCGTTCATGATGCCGCAAATCGCCGCGGCAGGTTTTAAACCCGCCAGTCGTACCAGATCCACGGATCCTTCCGTCTGACCCGTTCTAAACAGGACACCGCCCCTTCTGGCCCGGAGTGGAAAAACAAACCCCGGCTGGACCAGGTCTTCCGGTTTGGCATCATCCGCAACAGCGGTCAGAATGGTGTGCGCTCTCCCGGCGGCGCTCATGCCCGAAGACACCTCGCGCGCAGCGGCAATGGAAACGGTAAAAGCCGTCTTATAGGGAGAACGGTTGTCCTGAACCATCTGTTTGAGGTTCAGTTGTTCGACAATGGTGGGGTCAAGTGCCAGACAGATCAGGCCCCTGCCATAACGGGACATAAAATTAATAGCTTCGGGTGTGACCATTTCAGCCGCCATGGTCAGGTCCCCTTCATTTTCCCGATCCTCGTCGTCCACAAGGATAATCATCTTTCCCTGCTTCAAATCTTCAATAACTTCTTCAATTTTACTCATCTGCATTTTATTTACCAAATCCGTATTTTAAAAGGGTCTCAAGGTCAATTCCGGAAGACTTTCCGGATTTCCGCCCGGATCGGTTGATGGAAAGCAGTTTCTCCACATATTTTCCGATTAAGTCTGTTTCGATATTTACCGGCTCACCAACATTTTTTTTCAAAAGCGTCGTTTGCGTTCCCGTGTGGGGGATGATATTTACCGCAAAAAATGTTTTTTCACAAGCATTAATGGTCAAACTGATACCATCAACGGCAATGGAACCTTTTTCGATGATATAGCGGGAGAGAGCTTCATCCATTTCGATTTTTAAAAGCCAGGAATTATGTCGGGACTCCTTTTTAAGAATCTTTCCGATCCCATCCACATGCCCCAACACCAGGTGCCCGCCAAGACGATCCGTCAGGCGCAGGGCCCGCTCCAGGTTAACATGATCGCCCTGCCCCATTAAACCCAAAGTGGTTCGCGAAAGGGTTTCCCCGGAAACATCCATATAAAGGGCGCCCCGTTCCATTTGGGACACCGTTAAACACACACCACTGACCGCAACACTGTCTCCCAATTTGCATTCCGTCATTTCAAATAATGGCGTAATGCAAACCTGCATATGATCCTGCATGCGGCGGATGTTCTTTATCCTGCCCAGTCCCTCGGCCAGTCCTGTAAACATTCACAAACCTCCCCTCAACTATATCATCATTTGAGTATACCGAAATCCAGGCACGATTAACCTATGCCTCGCGACATAAAGTGTCAAGTTGTCAATTCAGGTCGAGGGCAATTTTCAAGACGTCCG
>CAXXXE010000006.1:0-623804 GCA_963664475.2 Desulfatiglandales bacterium | reverse complement strand
TCATCTTGCTCTGTCTCTGGATCGTTCTTTATTCGGGAGGCTTCGTGGGCGAGGCCGTGAAAAGGAGACGTTTTCGCACCGACAGGCATCTGGCCGACTTCCTGGACAGTATTAAAGAGGCGAAACAGCTTCCCCGCGAAGTGGCGGAAAATTTGCCCCTGGGTGTTGCCGCCTATGCCATGAACTGAAAGAGATTGTCAATGGCCCCGTTCTTTTCCGAGACGAAAAAGTGGAAGACCTGAACCAGCGCAAGGAACACGCCCTTGCAGGGAGGTGGACAAAATTCGTCTTATCGTACGCATCGGTCCCAGTCTGGGGCTCATGGGGACCTTGATCCCCATGGGCACCGGCCTGGCGGGTCTCACCCAGGGGACATGGCCCAGCTCTCATCCAGCCTGATTCTGGCCTTTACCACCACGGTGGTGGGCTTGGCCTTGGGCATCACCGCCCATTTCTTTTCCGTTGTCAAGGAGCGTTGGGTCACCGAAGATATGCGTCATATCAACCTGATCACCGAAGCCATGACGCAGGGCGTTGGTCCCCTTTAGGGGCGACGGGGGGCACAGGATGAAATACATAAGGAAGAGCCGGAACGGGCATATGGGAAAAGCAAGACGGGAAGAGCCCTTGAACGGAGTGGCAAACCTTTTTGACGTGGCCCTTGTCTTCATCGTGGCCCTCCTTCTTTCCCTCATGGCCACCTATCAGGTTTGGATTTCTTTAATCCGAAAGTGAGATCACCATCATGAAAAAGGTGAAGGATGAATGGCAGATCATCACAAAGAAGGGAAAGGAAGTGAAGGTTAAAAGGTGACGGACAGAAAAGTGGGGGGGATGAGGGCCTTAAACTGGGCACGGCCTATCAGCTCAAGGATGGACGCGTCATCTATATCCCCGATGCCATGGCCGAAAGGAAGCTCAATGAGATTGAGTAGCGTTCTGCTGGTATGCCTGATGCTCGTCCTGCTCCCGACCATGACCTGGGCCGACCCGCACAAAAAGAACGTCGTCATGCTCATCGGGCCGGCGACAGCCTTGTCACGGCCAGGGCATTCAAGGAACTTAAAGCGCTTCCGAAATATCGGATCGTTATTCCTTTGAATTCTATACGGATCGGGAAATTAGAAGCAAAACGGCAAAGGGGGATCACATCCAAGACGCGTCCATCATCATGGCCGATTTCATGCACGGCGAGGTCGAGGGTTTCCTCGTGGAGAACCTGCCTGTACGTGGGGACGGGAAGAAGCCGAAGATCTACAGCCTCCGCTGTGCAAATCTTGCCCACAAGCTGAAAAAGCAAGGCATTTCGCTGAATCGTCAATCGGAAGCGTATTACTCTCCCCCCCACCCGGGAAAACGTAAAAAACCTTATCCTGCTGGCCCTGTCCGAGGAGGGGGAGAACGTCCATTACGAAAGGCCCTTCACCCTTCCAAAATCAGGCATATTTCATCCGGATGCAACAGAAGTCTTTCCCGACTTCGCGTCATATCTGAAATGGTATCGCAAAAGCGGTAAGTATTCTCCCGAAGGCTTCTGGGTCGGCATTTACACCTTTCACGTTTCCGCATTGAAGGACCGGGGGAAGATCGAAGCCCATATGATCCATGCCCTGGAAAAGGAGGGCATCAATGTGCTGCCCGCTTACGGAAGGTCTCCCTACCATGAATCGCTCCAAAAATATTTTCTGGATGAAAAGGATGTCCCCAGGGTTCAAATTCTGTGCGGCTTTTCCCTCAGGTTCCTGAAGGGGTTTCCCGAAGAGACCGAACGGATCCTCAGCCGAATCAACGCCCCGGTCTTCATCCCCCTCACGGCCCATTCCATTACCATCGACCAGTGGCAAAGGTCCGACAGGGGATTTCACCCATTCGGGTGGCATGGCAGGTATGCGTGCCCGAACAAAACGGCGGCATGGAACCCACAATGGTGGGTGGAAAATCGCCCGCAAGGCTGAAAGGGATGACGGATGTGGTCTATGATACCGTCCCCATGCCGGAAAACATCGATTTTCTGATCCGGCGCATGAAGGCGTGGCACAATCTGCAGGCAAAACCCAATGGGGAAAAGAAGATTGCCGTCCTTTATTGGAATCATCCGCCGGGAAAACAGAATGTGGGCGCCAGCTATCTCAATCTCTTCAGATCCATTTCAAGGATCCTTCCCGCCATGAAGAAGGATGGCTATAAAATTGAAGGCCCGTTGCCCACTGAAGCGGACAGATCAAGGAACGGATACTCCTGAGCGGCAGAAATGTGGGGTCCTGGGCCCCGGGGGAACTGGACAAACTCATATCCTCGGGCGGTCTTGTGAAAATTCCCTTATCCACCTATGCAAAATGGTTTGAAACATTGGACCCCGGTTTCAAGGAAGCGGTCATTCGCCAGTGGGGTCGGCCCGAGGATTCGGACGTCATGACCCAAAACAATGAGATCATCATCCCCTGGATTTCCATGGGGAACGTGGTCCTTTTGCCCCAGCCGTCCCGAGGGCATGGGGAGGATCCGGAAAAATTGTACCACGACCCGAAGCTCTATCCCCATCACCAGTATATCGCCTTTTATATGTGGCTCAAGAGGGTATTTAAGGCCGACGCCATCATCAGCCTCGGGAAACACGGCACCCATGAATGGCTGCCGGGAAAGCAGATCGGCCTTTCCCTTACCTGTTCCCCCGAGATTCTGATCCAGGATATTCCCAACATCTACCCCTACATCGTGGACAACGTGGGGGAAGGGACCCAGGCCAAGCGGCGGGGCCGCGCCGTCATCATCGATCATCTGATTCCGCCGCTGAAAAAAGGGGGCGCTTACATGGAATACCGGGAACTGACCGGAAAAATCGATGCCTATCATAACGCTCAGGCCGTGGATGCGGCCCTGGCGGGAGAAAAGCGGAAGAGCGTACGGGCCTTGATTCGAAAACTGGGACTGGACAAGGATCTCGGACTGGAAGCATTGGATGATGCGGCCATCGAGGAGGTGGAACACTATATCCTCGAATTGCAGGAGAAGCTCATTCCCTACGGCCTCCATACATTCGGGGTGTCGCCCCGGGGAGAATCCCTCAAAGATCTCACCGAAGCCATCTGCCTTGCCAGTCCCGAGATCAAAAAGGAAGACATGAAAGAGCGGATCAAGGCGTGCGGCAAATCCGAAACGGCGTCTCTCTTGAGGGGGCTGGGCGGGGGATATATCTCTCCCGGCCAGGGGAACGATCCCATCCGGAACCCTGGTGCCGTCCCCACGGGCAGAAATTTCTACGGTTTCAGCGCCGACAAAGTCCCCTCAAAGGAGGCCTTCGCCCTGGGCAAAAAACTGGCGGATACCCTGATTGGAGATTACCGGGAGAAGAACGGTTCCTATCCCGACAAGCTGGGGATCATCCTTTGGAGCACGGAAACCCAGCGAAACGAAGGGGTCAATGAATCGGCTGCCCTTCATCTCCTGGGCGTTACCCCGGTGTGGGACAAGAAGGGCCGGGTTGCGGATCTGGCGCCCATTCCCAGGGTCGCTCCTCAAACGTCCCAGGATCGATGTTCTGCTTGCAGGCGTCGGGCCTCTACCGCGACGCTTTCCCCGGGGTCATCAAACTTCTGGATCGGGCCGTACGCATGGCCGGCTCCCTGAAGGATGTGGAAAACTTTGTGGCCGTCAATAATCGGAAGGATCGAACAGGCCCTTCTGAAAAAGGGGTACAAAAAAGATGAAGCGTCAAAACTGAGCCGGGCCAGGATATTCGGCCCCATGCCCGGGGCCTACGCTTCGGCCCTCCAGGAACTGATCCCCGCCAGCGGCACCTGGGAGACCGATGATGAGATTGCCGATGTGTGGATCCATCATTGCTCCTTTGCCTATGGCGACGAACTCTGGGGGAAACCACTCAAGAGCGCCTACAAGAGCAACCTGAAGGACGTGAAAATCACCATGCACAGCCGGTCTTCCAATGTTTATTATATGCTGGACAACGATGACATGTTCGCCTTCCTGGGGGGATTGTCCTTGGCCGTCAAGAGCCAGAGCGGCAAATATCCGGAGCCGATGGTGGGGAACCTCCAGGATGGAAAAGACGTGAAAGTCGAGGATCTGGCCAAATCCATCGGAAAAGCGTTGCGGACCCGCTACCTTAATCCGAAATGGATTGAAGGGATGAAAAAAGAAGGGTATGCTGGCGCGCGGCAGATGGATAAATTCGTGGAACACTTGTGGGGGTTTCAGGTGACAACCCCTTTTGCCGTGGACAAGACCCAGTGGGAACAGATCCATGAGGTTTATATCGAAGATAAATACGGTCTGGATATAAAAGCGTTCTTCGACAAGAACAATCCTTGGGCCCAGCAATCCATGGCCGCACGGATGCTGGAGGCCGATCGCAAAAATTACTGGAAGGCGCCTGCCCAGATCAAGAAGGAGCTGGCCAAGACCTACGCCCTGAATGTGATGGAAAAGGGGGTGGCCTGTTGTGAGCATACCTGCAACAACCCCATGCTCCAGCAATTCGTGACCAATATTATTTCGTTGAACGGCCTCCTGACCCCCCAACAGCTGGATCAGTTCAAAATGGTGATTGCCAAAGCCACGGGCCGCACCCAGGAAGAGAATGAGGCCAAGCGCGAGAAAGCCAGGGAGAGTCTGAAAAAGACCATAGAAGAGATTCAGAAGGAGGAGAGCGTCAAGGCCGAAAACCAGGGGAAAAAGATCGAGGGGTTTGAGATGGTGGATGAAAAACCGGAAGACACCCAGGTGACCTCTTCCGGGTCCGAATGGATGGTGATGGTGATCGCCATCGGCCTCCTGGGCCTTTTATTCGTGGGATGGAAGAGGATGAGGGTATGACGGCAAACCATACCCCCAAGAGGGGAAAACGTCTTTTTTGGGTCCTGATTTTGGGCTTTGTCGTGGCCCTGGCGGTTCTCTTCGTCTGGCGCCCCTGGAAGACAGATTCCCCCAAGGCGCGTAAGCTTCCGGCCACGGCAAGGGCCTCTCTGGAAAGCATTGTTTCCACGGTCCTGGCCACGGGCAAGGTCATGCCCCAGGTGGGGGCGGAGGTCAATGTGGGGGCCCGGATCTCGGGGAGGTTGGAAAAGCTTTACGTGAATGTGGGGGATTCCGTGAAGAAAGGGCAGGTGATCGCCGAGATCGAAAAAGAAGACCTGGAGGCCATGGAGGCTGTCGCCGAGGCCGATGAAACCCTTATCCAGGTCAAACTGACCGCCTTGAAAACGGAGGGTCCCCAGGAGATTGCACAAGCAGAGGCTGAGATGGCCGAGCAAAAAGCCCGGCTTGAATTCGTTAAATGCAAAGTGGGGCGGGATGACCAGCTTTTCGGGAAGTCCCTCATCTCAAAAGAGGACTGGGAAGAAGCGTCCAGCGATCTTAAAATGGTGCAGGCCCGGCATGAGGTGGCCCGAAGGGGCCTTCAATTGGCCAAAACCCGCTATGAAGAGGAGACGCGGCAGTTGGCCGCGGAATTGTCCCGCGCCCGGGCATCCCTTCAAAACGCCCGGGTGAAGTTATCCTATGCGGTGATCCGGGCGCCGCTTTCCGGTGTGGTGGGCTCCGTCTCCACCCGGGAGGGCGAAACCGTGGCCGCAGGCCTCAGCGCCCCCACCTTCGTCACCATCGTGGACTTAAAACGCCTCCAATTGGATGCCTATGTGGATGAGGTGGATATCGGCCGGATCAAGGTGGGGCAGAAAGGCGTTTTCAGCGTTGACGCCTTTCCGGACAGGGAATTCCATGGCCGGGTAACGGCCATATACCCCCAGGCGGTCATTCAGGACAATGTGGTGACATACGATTGCATTATCGGCATTGAGACCCCATACGCCGGCTTGCTCAGACCCCAGATGACCGCCAATGTGATGATTGAGGTGGAGAACAGGGAAAATGTTCTGGTTCTCCCGGTCAGCGCCGTCAAACGCCGGGCCGGCAAGCCCGTGGTCTTTCGGACGGAGGCGCCGGATAAAGAAGTTCCGGTTTCCACCGGCTGGCGGGACGATTCCCTTGTGGAGATCACCGCGGGGCTTTCGGAGGGAGAAACGGTTCTTCTTCTGCCGCCCGGGAGCACAAAAAAATAGAAGAGGTTATCATGATCAGACTGGAAGGGATCAGCAAAATATACGGTCGCCCGCTACGGGAAATGCGGGCCCTGTCGGACATTGATCTGACCATCGGTGCGGGGGAATATGTGGCCGTCATGGGCCCCTCCGGTTCCGGCAAGTCCACATTGTTAAACATTATCGGATGCCTGGACCGTGCCACCGAAGGGCGCTACATCCTCAAGGAACGTGAAGTTTCAACCCTCGACGACGCGGCCCTTTCCAGCGTACGCAACGAGGTCCTGGGGTTCGTGTTTCAACAATTCCACCTGTTGCCGCGCCTGAACGTGCTCAAAAACGTCATGCTCCCATTGATCTATGCTCCCAAATATCCGTCAAATGCCTCTGAAATGGGCGAAGCGGCCCTTGCTTCCGTGGGGATTCAAAACAAACAGGGTGCCAGACCCGGGGAACTCTCGGGCGGTCAGCAGCAGCGCGTGGCTATTGCCCGGGCTCTGATTAATGAGCCGTCCGTCATCCTGGCCGACGAACCCACCGGAAACCTGGACAGGCAGAGCGGCCGGGAAGTCCTGGACATCTTCAAGAAGCTCAACGGGGACGGCCGGACCATCATTATGGTGACCCATGATCCGGAGGTGGCGGCGGAAGCCGAAAGGAGAGTGGTGATTGAAGACGGAAAGATTGCCTCGGACCGGAACGGTTCCGGGGACAAAGGAGGCGGATCATGAGACTGTGGCGGCTTGGAAGGGAGGGGCTGGCGGCGCTTTTGTCAAACAAAGCCAGGACATTTCTCATGGCGCTGGGGACCGTCGTCGGTATTGGCGCCCTGACCGTCATATTGTTTATCAGTGCCGGAACGGAAAGGAAGGTGGCGGAGAAGGCGGAACGGTTCGGGGCCCGCGCCATTTTGATTGTGCCCGGTCACGGGCAAATGAGCCGGACCGTGGGGGGGAGTTCGGCCGAGGTTAAACTGAAACCCAGCGATGCCAAAGCCATTGAAAACCGGATCGAAGGTCTGGCGGGGGTTACGGCGGCATCCAGCAAATACAGCCAGTCGGTGAAGGCGGGCACGGCCCAGACCAAGACCAATGTGGACGCCGTTGAGGCGGACTGGCACCACATCTGGGACTGGCCGGTTGCCTCCGGCCGACCCATCAACCAGGAGGATGTGGATCAACTGGCCCGGGTGTGCATCCTGGGCACCACACCCAAGCAAGAGCTGTTCGGGGATGCGGATCCTGTGGGTGAGAAGATTCTCATCGGCAAGGTCTGGTTCAAGGTCAAGGGGGTTCTGGCCTCCAGGGGCATCACCGGCAGCGGGCACGACCGGGACCGGCGGGTGATAATCCCTTTCAGCACGGGAATGAGACGGCTTTTCAATCAGCAGCACATCTCCAACATCCGGGTGAAGGTCAAAGAAGGGTACGATCTGGACGGGACGGCCGAGACAATTGAAGCTTTGCTCAATGAGCGGCATCACATCGACCCGTCGGTTGAGCATTTTTTTACGGTCTTTTCCACCAATTCCTTGGTTAAGAAATTCAAAGGGGTCTCCGAGGGTGTCTCCCGGCTTCTCATCGCCCTGTGCGGCCTCTCCTTTCTGGTGGGCGGGCTGGTATTGATGAACATCATGCTCCTTTCCGTAGCGGAGCGGCAGGCGGAAATCGGCCTGCGCAGGGCACTGGGGGCGGGCCGCCGTGATATTTTCATCCAGTTTCTGGCGGAAGGGATCGGGATAAACGGGGTGGGATTGGTCCTGGGGTGGCTCTCAGGCTTTGTGGCGGCGTGGTTTATCGCCCAATTCACGGAGATCCCGGTGGCGCCATCCGGTATGTCTTTGCTATTGGGCGGGGCATTTTCCGTTGGGGTGGGTCTTATTTTCGGTGTGCAGCCGGCCCGTCGGGCCGCCAACCTTGATCCGGTGGAGGCGCTTCGGTGAATTGGGCGGCCAATTCGGCATTGTCCATGGCGGTCTTGGCCAGCCACAGGCTGAGAACAGTCCTGAGCCTGTCCGGTATCGTGATCGGGGTGGCCTCGGTCATCATCATGCTTTCCGTGGGTATGGGCGCCGAGCGCAAGATCGTTGAGCGGATCGAGGCCATGGGAACCAACCTGATCGTGGTGACGGCGGAGCAGACCAGACTCAGCGGTGGAAAGATGCGGCGCATCGGTTCCGCGAAGACCCTCAAGAAAGAGGACGTCCGCGCCATTGTGTCCCAATGCCCCTCCGTAAAAAGGGCCGCCGGCTCCATCAAACGGTCCATCATCCTGCGGTACCAGGGGAACACGGTCAAGACCACCCTGGTGGGATTGGAACCGGACGGATTTGCCATATGTAAGCTGATTCCGGATCGCGGCGGCGTCTATTCCCAAGCCGAGGAGCGTTCCCGCAGGCGCGTGGCGGTCTTCGCCCCGACGGCGGCAAAAAACGCCTTTGAGGGGGCGGATCCCGTGGGCAAGGCCGTTCGTCTGGGCCGGCAGCCCTTCCGCGTCATGGGGCTTACGGCGGCCAAGGGGACGGATTTAAACGGTACCGACCAGGACGACAAGGTGTTCGTGCCCCTTCAAACGGCCATGCGTCGTCTGGTCAATGTGGATTATCTGGACACCATATTTGCGCAGGCCGTGGACGGGGTTCCCTTGCCCGTGGCGGAGGCGGAAATCAGGGCCGCGCTTCACAGGCGGCATCGGCTGGGGGAGAGGGCCGATGATTTCTCCGTTTTCAACCAACTGGACCTCATCAGGCTGCAGACGGAGACGGCCCGTTCCCTGACCCTCTTGATCGGCAGCGTGGCGGCCCTTGCCTGGATGGTGGGCGGCGTCGGCATTCTGGCCGTTATGCTCATGTCGGTGCGGGAAAGGCGTCCGGAAATCGGCCTCCGGCGCGCTCTGGGCGCCCGGGTCGGGGACGTGCGCTATCAGTTTGTTTTCGAGGCCATTCTATTGGCTTCGGTGGGTGCTTTGAGCGGCCTGTTGGTGGGACTGCTGAGCGTCTGGGTGACTTATTTGATCGGTTGGGGGCCGGTGTTGGTACCCTGGACCGCGGCGCTGGTCGCTTTGGGGGCGTCTGTCCTGCTGGGCTTTGCCTGCGGTGTTTATCCGGCACTGAAAGCGTCGCGATTAAGCCCGGTGGAGGCCCTGAACTTGTCCTGAGGGCATGGATCCCGTCATTTAAAATGTGAGCGTTTATCCCCCGGAAGTGCTGTAGCCACTTTTTTTGTATTTCACTGGAAACTGGAAATATGACCGCATTAAATTTTTTGCATCGTCTGTTTGTGTTCCTTTTTGTGATAGGGTGGTGCCTCACATGGGCATCGTGCACTTTTGTGGAGAAAGGGATTGATCAGACGTTGGGCGGCCCCAATCCACCGGCCGATACCACCGTGACCATGGCATTGAAGGAAAAAGAAGCGGAACATCCCAAACCGCCTTCAAAACCCGCCCTACCATCCGGACCTCTGAAAATCACCACCACCGATGCTGTGCTCTTTTCGCTTACAAACAACCGGTCCCTGGTTGTGGAAAAGCTGAACCCCGCCATTACAAAGACCTTTGAGGACACGGAAAGGGCCGTCTTTGATCCCAACGTGGCGGCGGAAATCGTGGGCGGCCGTACTGACGGAGAAAGCCAGGCGAGATCCGGGTCCCTGACGGAGGATTTCGTCAAGGATAAAGGGGCGGGAATCATTTCCCTGGCCCAATTCTTCCCCACGGGCACCACGGTCACACTGGAGGGGACCACGGAAATGAATGATTCTTCCCTTTACCGGGATGCCTTTTACTGGAGCCGCCTGGGGCTCACGGTCAATCAGGCCGTTTTGAGAGGATACGGAAGCGATGTGAACCTGGTGAGACTGCGGCAGGCCCGTTTGGAAACCCGCATGAGCGAATATGAATTGCGCGGTTTTACCTTAGCCCTGGTGGCACAGGTGGAGGAGACCTTCTGGGACTACGCCCTGGCAAAACGCCAGGTGGAGATTTTTGAGGAATCCATGAAGGTGGCCCGCCAGCAGGTAAACGAAACCCTGGCGTTGATCGAAGTGGGACGTCTTGCCAAATCGGAACTCCCCGCGGTTCAGGCGGAACTGGCGGGCCAGGAGCAGGGACTCATCGACGCACGGAGCGCCCGGCAAACCATGCGGCTGCAGCTTCTGCGTCTGCTCAACCCGGCCGGAGTGAATATGTGGCAGCGGGAAGTGGACCTGGTCTACCAGCCGACCCTTCCCCAAGTCAAACTGGATGACGTTAACGCCTATGTGGATATGAGCCTGCGGATGCGACCCCTCTTAAACGAGGCCCGGTTGAAACTGATGCAAAACGATCTGGAGGTGGTCAAAACCAAAAACGGCCTGCTGCCGCTGCTGGATCTTTTCGTCACCTTCGGCAAGAGCGGGTATGCCAACTCCTTTGGTCGGTCCGTCAGTAATATAACCGGAGACTATTATGACGCTTTTGTGGGGGTACGGTTCCAGTATCCCATCTATAATCGGGAGCCGAAATCCCGTTACCAGCGGGCCACCCTGAGCCGGGAGCAGGCGGAAAAGGCCCTTGAGAATCTTTCTCAGCTGGTGGAGTTGGATGTTCGAACCGCCTATGTTGAAGTGAACCGTGCTGGACAGCAGATCAAAGCGTCCGCCACCACGCGCATATTCAGCGAGGAAACCCTGCGGGTGGAAACGGAAAAACTGCGCGTGGGAAAATCAACCAGCCTTCTGGTGGCCCAGGCCCAGCGGGATCTATTGGTCAGCAGAATCGCGGAGGTGGCAGCCCTGGCCAGCTACATTAACGCCCTGATCAATCTCTACAGCCAGGATGGGTCTCTGCTCGAGCGCAGGGGTATTGTGGCGCCCGGTGGGGAAGCGGTAAAAATTTCAAAATATTAGGTTTCCATGTCCAAAATAAGCGGCGGAAAAGCAAGGGTTTTTTCGCCGTGTGGGGTAGGGGTTAAGTATTTCCTCCTTGACTTTCGCTCTTCGCTCTGTTAAGGAAAATCCCACTCAGGTGCTCTTAAGGAGCTTAATAGGGAACCCCGTTTAAATCGGGGACGGGCCCGCCGCTGTAATCGGGGACGAAAGCCGCAAGATACCACTGTCAGGCATTCAGTGATACACTGAAAGGCTGATGGGAAGGCGCGGCAAGTAGGCTGATCCGAAAGTCAGAAGACCTGTCTGAGTGCTGGATCGACGCTTCGTGGAGGGAAGCCGATTCCATAGAAAATCAGAGGATAAAAAAGGGACATCCCCGGATTGATTAATTTCAGTCCGGGGATTTTTTTTGGAGGGTCGCACTACACTCCAGCGGGCCGGAAAGGGAATGAAACCAAATTTCATCACCCTATCCAGGCTGCAATTCAAGAGATGAATGGGGAGGCAAGGCGGACAATGAAAAGAGCATGGTTAAAGGAAATTTGTTCAGGATTATCGTGGGATTGGCGATGACGCTGGCTTGGGGAACTGTTAACGCAGAGGAAGAAGAGATCGCAACAAGCCTCGATAACGTCATTGTTACGGCGGAACGATTTCCCGTAGATGAAGGAAGAAACCCAATAGTTCAAATATGGTGGATAAGAAACCCGAAGACACCAAAGTGACTTCCTCCGGTTCGGAATGGATGGTGATGGTGATTGCCGTGGGCCTTTTGGCTTTGCTGTTTACGGGCTGCAAAAAAAGGAGAATATGACAAAAGAACGATATCGGCTTTCGTCCGGCCAGAAAGAATGGAGGATGTAGATTCCCATGACCTCAAACCGAAAAATTCCAGCCTTCGTTATCGCGGGCACCCACAGCGGCAGCGGAAAGACCACTGTTACGCTGGGTATTATGGCGGCACTGGCCAAACGGGGATTCATTGTGCAGCCCTTCAAGGTGGGACCGGATTTTATCGATCCGGGTCATCACCGGCGGATCACGGGACGGGATTCCCATAATCTGGATGGGTGGATCATGAATCTTGGGAGCAATCAGGAGATCTTTGATCGGTATTGCCGGGACGCGGATGTGGCTGTGGTGGAAGGCGTCATGGGACTGTTTGACGGATTTTCGGGTACTGATGAAGCCGGTTCTACCGCCCAGATGGCAAAATGGCTGAACCTTCCGGTGATACTGGTGATCGATGCCCGGTCCATGGCGCGATCGGCGGCCGCGGTGGCGCTCGGTTTCTGTAAATTTGATGCGGCGCTTCCCATGGGGGGTGTCATCTTCAACCGGGTGGGGAGTGAGTCTCATGGGAAACTGCTGCTGGATGCCGTAAAGGTCATTCCTGGGTTGAAGGTATTCGGGTGTCTTCCGCGAAATGAACTGCTTGGGATACCCTCCCGTCACCTGGGGCTTGTAACGGAAGATGATTTCAAACCCGCGGGCGACTATCAGGAAGCGCTGGTTCGTTGGATTGAAGCGCATATGGATCTGGATATGCTTCTGGAATCCTTGCCCCATGCGGCTGTAAAGGCAAATTACACTTCGGTTGCGGATAGAGAAAGGGATACGGATGTCCCTATCGGTATTGCGATGGATGAGGCCTTCTGCTTTTACTATGCCGAGAACCTGCGTCTTTTGCGGGAAGCCGGCGGCAAGTTGATCTTCTTTTCCCCCCTGCGCGCGAGGCGTCTGCCCGAGGGGATCAAAGGGTTGATCCTGGGAGGCGGTTATCCGGAGCTGCACTGTGAGGCGTTGTCGGAGAATGGGGGGCTGCTGGCGGAAATCAGGGAATTCGGATTGAGCGGAAGACCCATATATGCGGAGTGCGGCGGCTTCATGGTCCTGATGGAGGAGATCCAGGCCCCTGAGGGTCGGACCTTTCCCATGGTGGGTATTTTCCCCATGAAGGCCGGGATGGAATCCCGGTTAAGGGCCCTTGGGTATCGCGGCATCATCACCCGAAAAGAGAGTATGCTGGGTCCCGCAAATACGAGGATAAAGGGGCATGAATTCCATTATTCCCATATTGAAGAGACAGGGACTGATGTTGAAACCCTTTACGAAATGAAGGGCCGAAAAGGCGATTCAAATAGTAATGAGGGTTTTGTTCGGAACCGGGTTTTGGGTTCCTATGTGCATCTGCACTGGGGATCAAATGTGAACGTGGCCAAGAATTTTGTGAATTATTGCCGCAAATTTGGATAGTGCTCAAAAGCGCATGATTTTGGGCTTTTGTGGCGCTTCGCACGCAGGTGGAGAAATGATGAAAGAAACTCTAAAACGCGTTGAACCGGAAAAGATAGAAGCGAATTCTTTTGCCATTATCGACTCGGAAGTTCCAGAGCCGCGTGGGTTTACGGGAAACGAGTGGCGGGTGGTGAGACGCATGATTCACACCACGGCCGACTTTGAACTTCTCTCTCTGACGCGGTTTCATCCCGATGCACTAGCCAATGGTATCGAGGCGTTCATGAAGGGTTGTCTGATCGTGACGGACACGGAGATGGCGCGCATGGGAATTACGCGAAAGCGCATGGACCGGCTGGGGTGCAGGGTGGAATGTTATATGGGTGACCCCGATGTGAGGGAAAAGGCGCAAAAAGAGGGCACCACGAGGGCGTCCGCCGCCGTGGATTTTGCGCTGTCGCGGCTGAACGGGGCCATAGCTGTGGTGGGAAATGCGCCAACGGCTCTGGTGAGGCTTTTGACTTTGATTGAAAAGGGAGAGTGTCTTCCGTCGCTCATTGTGGGGATGCCGGTGGGTTTCGTGAATGCAAGCGAGTCCAAATCCATGCTCATGGAACAGCGCAAAGTTTCTTATATCACCATAGAGGGGCGAAAGGGTGGTTCCGCCCTTGCGGCGTGCGTGGTGAACCAACTGGCGGAGATTGCCCTGGGACGCGATAAAATCCAGGAGTGAAAGCAGGGGCGTGGAGGAAAAGAATGGCCGGTAAACCACTTCGTTACGGTTTTACCACCGGATCAGCGGCGGCCGCGGGGGCCAAGGCGGGGATCTTTTGCCTGGCGGGTCAAAGGCCGGTGATGGAAATTGATATTCCGCTTCCCCCCGGGGGGAGACTGACCATTCCCATCGCTGAAACCGTCGTCAAGGGAAAGGTTTGTGTCGTTACGGTGGTCAAGGACGGGGGTGATGATCCCGATGCCACCCACAAAATCAAGATCAAAAGCATCGTGCGTCTTTTGCCTGAAGGTGATTCGCCTCGTGTGGCCATTCTGGGGGGGGAAGGTGTGGGAAAGGTAACGCGGCCGGGTCTTTCCGTGCCCGTGGGGGAGAGTGCCATCAACCCTTCTCCCCGAGGCCAAATCAGGGACGCTGTTTTGGAAGGCCTTAAGGAAACCGGCCTCAAAGTTTCCGTTTCCGTAACCATCGAGGCGGTGAATGGGGAAAAAATCGCCAGGAAAACATTGAATCCCCGCCTTGGAATCGTTGGCGGCATTTCTATTCTAGGAACCCGAGGAACAGTCAAGCCCTTTTCCAACAAGGCCTATAAAGACACCATAACGTTGTCCATGGATGTTATTAAGGTCTCAGGGGGCGTTACCGTTGCACTGACAACCGGCGGCAGGAGCGAGCGGTTCTTGAAAGAAAAGATGCCCGAACTTCCGGAGATCGCGTTTGTTCAGGTGGCGGATTTTTTCTCATTTTCTCTGAAAGAAGCGGTTCGAAAGGGATTTACGGATATCCTTTATGCGTGTTTTTTCGGTAAGCTGGTGAAGATGGCACAGGGGTATGCCTATACGCATGCCAGGAAATGCGAGATCGATTTTGATGTTTTGGCACAGTGGTGCCGGTCTCATGGTATGAAGGAGGCGCCGGCAAGAAATGTGGCCGGCGCCAATACCGCCCGCGAGGCGCTGGGGGTTATCCGTAAGTATCCCCATGGGGCAGACGTCATCAGTGAGATCATGAATAGAGCGCTTCAGTCCGCCCGCGGGTTTGCGGGGCCTTTACCGGATATTGCCTATTATCTTTTTGATTTTGAGGGCGGTTTGCTGTCGTGCAAGTCACAGAGGGGATGTGGTCCTTCAATTGGCGCGATCCTTTAATGGGAGCGAAAGATGCACACGATTCAAGTGGTTGGACTGGGGGTTGATCACGGGGATTTTTCACCTGTGATGTTGCAGCGGATTAACGCCGCCGATGTTCTGGTTGGAGGAGATCGCCTTCTGTCCTTATTTCCGGATCACGCAGGCGTCAAGATCCCCATTAGAAGCCCCCTTGATGGGGTGATGGCGAAAATAGACGCACAATTGAAACTGAACAGACGGGTGGTGGTGGCGGCGGAAGGCGATCCGGGATTCTTCGGGATTGGAAAACGATTGGTGGATGTTTTCGGTGAAGAGAACGTCATTATTTATCCGAATGTCAGCACGCTTCAGGCGGCAGCCGCAAAATTAAAGATCCCCTGGCACGACATGAAAACCGTTTCGCTCCATGGTCGCGGGGAGTTGCAGCCGCTTTTTCGGACACTGGTGAGAAATGACCGGGTCGGGGTGTTTACGGACCCGCAATTCCACCCCGGGAAAGTGGCTGAGGAACTCCTCCACAGAGGGGTGGATACCTTTCGGATGCATGTATTTGAGGATCTGGGTTCGGAATTGGAAAAAACGGCCTGTTTTGATTTGAAAGAAGCAACGGAAGAGGTCTTTTCCCCGCTCAATTTTATAATCCTGGATCGTATAGAACAGCCGGAAATCTCCCTCTCTCTGGGTCTGGATGATGATCTCTATGCGCATCAGAAGGGTTTGATCACCAAAAAAGAAATACGGGCGGTAGCGCTTTCAATCCTTGAGATTGCCCCAAACCACACGGTTTGGGATTTAGGCGCCGGCTGTGGATCCGTTGCCATTGAGTCATCCGTTCTGGCATACGAAGGGAGAGTTTTGGCCATTGAAAAAGACCCTGAAAGATTCAGGCAGATCAGGGAAAATATCAGGAGAACGGGCGCTTTCGGTGTCGAAGCCATACAGGGTGAGATGCCGGAATGCCTGCAATCGCTTCCCGATCCCGACAGGGTTTTCATGGGAGGCGGGATTGGGAAAAATAACAGGGTGCTGGAAGAAGTGGGGCGGCGACTAACGCC
Source organism: Desulfatiglandales bacterium (assembly GCA_963664475.2). Taxonomy (GTDB): domain Bacteria; phylum Desulfobacterota; class DSM-4660; order Desulfatiglandales; family Desulfatiglandaceae; genus NaphS2. The sequence continues at coordinate 607,724 of CAXXXE010000006.1, read as the reverse complement.
TGGCGGCAGGATTGTTTTGAACCTGGTGCTTATGGGCAGCCTGGCACGGGCAACGGAATACTTGAGGGAACGGAAATGGGCTTTTTCAATTATCCAGGTCCAGGTTTCCAGATCCAGAAGCCTTGCGGGCGATCAACGATTGGCGGCACTGAACCCCGTCTATATTCTCTGTGCGACACCCGGCCTGTAAGCCGGGGGACGTCTTGGTCATAAGGATTGACATATGGAAAGAAAAAGAAGTCAGGTTTATTTTATAGGTGCGGGTCCGGGTGACCCTGAGTTGATCACGGTCAAGGGACATCGGTGCATCAAAGAGGCGGATCTGGTCCTCTACGCGGGTTCCCTTGTGCCCAGGGAGGTGGTGGGCCATGCCAAAAATGACGCGAAGGTTCTGGATTCTTCGTCCATGACCCTTGAAGATACCCATTCAAAGATCCTGGAAACAGCCAGGTCCGGCGGCACTGTGGCACGGGTACATACGGGGGACCCATCCCTGTACGGCGCCATCAAGGAGCAAATGATTCTGATGGATCGGGATGATATCTCCTACGAAATCATTCCCGGCGTTACGGTAGCATTTGCCGCAGCCGCCGCGGCGAAGATTTCCTTTACCCTTCCTGAAAAGGCCCAGACCCTTATTTTGACCCGGGCGGCGGGGCGCACGCCGGTCCCCGAAAAAGAACAACTGCGGGAGCTGGCCCGGCACAATGCGTCATTGGCCATTTATCTGTCGGCAGCAAATCCCGAAGGGGTGGTTGAGGCGCTGGTTTCAGGGGGATACGCCGAAGATACCCCCGTGGTGGTGGCCCACAGGGTCGGGTGGCCCGATGAGCGGATCATGACCACACGCATATCGGCACTGGCCGAAACCGTACATAACGCGGGGATTAAGAGACAGGCCATTTTTTTGATCCTTCCGGGCCAGAACGATGAACCCATATTTTCCAGACTCTACAGTTCGGAATTTGCGCACGGTTACAGGGGCGAATCATCATCAGCCCCCGTAGATGAAAATGGATGACGAACGGTGAAAAAGACCGCTATTTATGCCCTGACGCCAAGGGGCGCCCATTTGGGGAAGATGCTGGCGGATCAGTTGAACGCCGATTTGTTTTTGCCCGGCCGCCTTGCAAATCTCCATCAAGCCATCGCGTTTGAGGGGTTGCTGGAACAGGTGGCCAAGGGCTTTCTTCTGTACCCCCGACACATTTTTATTACGGCAGCCGGCATTGCGGTCAGGGCCATCGCCCCTCATCTGAAGGGCAAGGATCGGGACCCGGCCGTGATCGTGCTGGACCAGGAAGGCGAATATGTCATCAGCCTTTTGTCGGGACATCTGGGGGGCGCCAACGAACTGGCGCGCCGGGTGGCGCAATTGACCGGCGGCAGTGCCGTGATTACGACGGCGACGGATACCGCGGGAGCACCCGCCATTGACGTAATGGCAATGGAGCGAAACCTATGCATTGCCAATCTGAAGGCTGTAAAAGCCATCAACATGGCCCTGCTGGAGGAAAGGCCCATCCAGGTATTTGATCCTGAAGATCGACTGGGATTGAAGTATCAGGAACCGGCAATGTTTGCCATGGCGTGGATACATGAAGAAGCGCAATGGCATAAGGCCCAACCGGGTGTGTGGGTGACCTGGAAAAACAAAAAGCCGGATGCGGAATTGAATTGCCTGGTGCTTCATCCCAGGTGCCTTGTGGCGGGCATGGGGTGTAACCGGGGAACATCGGCAGGTGAAATTTTGGCCTTAATGAAAGAGACTTTTCACGATCACAGGCTTTCCCTTAAGAGCCTGAAGTGTTTGACCACCATAGACGCCAAAAAAGACGAACAGGGTCTTCTGGAGGCAGTGAAAGAACTGAATGTGGAACTGGTTTTTTATGGGAAATCCCAGTTGGAATCCATCCAAGCGCCGCACCCCTCAAGTGTGGTTCAAAAACATATGGGAGTATCAAGCGTATGCGAGGCAACGGCCCTTCTGAAATCCGGAAAGGGGAGGCTTCTGGTTCCCAAGACCAAGAGCCGGAACGCAACCCTGGCGGTGTCACTGGAAAGCTCAGTGTCGTCAGCCTTGGCCCCGGAAAATCCGAGTATTTAGCCCCCGCGGCAAAAGCCGCCCTCTTGGAGGCGGACGTCATTGTGGGTTACAAGACCTACATGGAGCTCCTTGCCCCTGAGATTCTGGCGGGTAAAGAGACCCTTTCCTCCGGTATGACCGGGGAGATCAGTCGCTGCCGCATGGCCATCCAGAAAGCCCTTGGCGGAAAAGATACGGCCATTGTCAGCAGCGGCGACAGCGGTATTTACGGCATGGCAGGTCTGATCCTCGAACTTCTGGCGGATCAGGACCTTTCGGACAAGGTGGAAGTGGAAGTCATCCCGGGTATTTCCGCCCTTTCATCCGCCGCCGCGCTTCTGGGGGCACCGCTGATGCACGATTTTGCCGTGATCAGCCTCAGCGATCTCATGACGCCCTGGGACCGGATCGAGGCCCGGGTGGAGGCCGCGGCAAGGACCGATTTCGTGCTGGTTATCTATAATCCCAGGAGCAGGAAGAGGGATTGGCAACTAAGCAGGGTGAGAGATGTTATCCTGAAGTACCGGAAGGGTGATACCCCCGTGGGGATCGTTAGAAATGCAGCCAGGGAAAAGGAATCGGTTCATATGACAACCCTTTCCCGGATGGATGAATCCATTGTGGATATGCTTTCCATCCTTCTGGTGGGGAATTCCAGAACCCGTATGATCGGAGACAAAATGGTAACGCCCCGTGGATATCTGGAAAAATATGGCGAGCAAAAATGATCCATGACAGGCAACTGAGAACAGAGGGAGGTCAAGCATGAACTATGGAACGTTGTACGGTGTCGGTGTTGGACCGGGAGACCCGGAACTCCTCACACTGAAGGCCGCAAGAATACTTCGGCATGTGGCGGTTGTGTTTGCGGCCTCCTCCACCAAAAACAATTATTCACTGGCCGTGGAGATTGCGTCCCCCCACCTGGAACCCGGTACCCCGGTGGAGCATCTCGGGTTTCCCATGACCCGGGACAAAAAGCTTCTTATGGACGCATGGGCGGAAAATGGTCGAAAGGTGGCGGCGGTCCTTAAGGACGGAAAAGACGCGGCCTTTATTACCCTGGGGGACCCTCTGATTTACAGCACCTTCGGTTATATCCTGGAAACCGTCCGGGAGACGCATCCGGAGATTTCCATCAAGGTTATTCCGGGTGTCTCTTCGTTTCAGGCCGGCGCCGCCGCCGCGGGCCGGATCCTGGTCGAAGGCGACCAATCCCTTGTGGTGATTACCGGAAGCGAAGGGGGGAAGCGTCTGAAACAAGTTATCGCCCATGCGGACAACGTGGTGATGCTAAAAGTGTACCGGCATTACAAAGAGATCCTCGATACGCTGGATGAGCTTGATCTGACCGAGAGTTCCATTCTGGTTTCCCGATGCGGGCAGGCGGGAGAAGAAATTGTGTGGAATTTGAAGGATCGCGACAGCACGCCACCCCATTATATGTCGCATTTGATCATCAGGAAAAGAACACGGGTTTTATGAAAAATGGATGTTGTGGGGGGGGGGCGATGTGCCACCCCCTGAATACTGTTACTTTAGTATTGTGGAGGTAGAAAATGAGAGCAGTTATCATCTTGGGGCACGGCAGCCGCGTTCCGGAGGCGGGGAAAGATATGGGAACCGTGGCAACCCTGTTGAAGAATAAGTATGATTTTGAAATGGTGGAGGCGTGCCAGATGTCGCGGCTTGGGCCCCATTACCCGGAAACACTCGCCAAATGTGTCCGGAATGGCGCAACGGAAGTGATTATTATTCCATATTTTTTGAACAGAGGCTTGCACATTCGTTTGGATATTCCTGAAATGATGAAAGAAGAGGCAAAGAAATATCCCCATGTGAAAATTATTTTTGGAAAGCGCCTTGGATGGGATCCGATGTTTGCCGATATTATTTATCGCCGAATTCAAGAATCTCTGGATTTGCCGGATGTCAGACGTTTGGAGTTGGAACCCAGAGATCACTTCCCCGTACCTACCGGTCAGGGCGAGTTTGTTGAGATGCCGCCGGAGGAAGCAAAGCGGTATAAAAACGAACAGCAATTCTCATTTTAAATATTATCCCCGGGGTGGGGGCTCTTTGTGGGTTGATGGTGGGGTTGATGGGAATCTGGGCCGCCCATGCCGCCGGATGGGGGCCGGTGTTTATCCCGCGCTGCGGGCAGCGCGGTTAAGTCCGGTTGAGGCTCTGAATTTATCCTGATAAAGTTCATTTTATGGTGCTTTCTTTTGGCGTGCTTTTTTCTTTACCCTGTTTGCCCGAAATGCTACTTGAAATAATGGCATTGCGATTCACATCCATTTCGGAAAGAGGATAACCATGGCCAAAGCGATCATGTTTTTGGGTACCGGCAGTGATGTGGGGAAATCCATCGTATCCGCCGCATTCTGCCGGATTTTTAAACGAAGAGGTTACAAGGTTGCGCCTTTCAAAGCCCAGAATATGAGTAACAATTCTTTTGTTACCATGGAAGGGGGAGAGATCGGACGTGCGCAGGTCGTTCAGGCTGAAGCTGCCGGCCTGCTTCCCTCGGTACACATGAATCCCATTCTTCTGAAACCGTCATCGGACCAGGGTTCCCAGGTGATTTTGCAGGGAAAGGTCTTTGGAACCATGGATGCCCTGAATTACTATGATCTGAAACCAAAGCTGAAAGAAATGGTCATGGAATCCTACAACCGGCTTAGCCGGGAGTATGATCTGATCGTGATGGAAGGGGCGGGAAGTTGCTGTGAGATGAACCTGAAGCAGAATGACCTGGTCAATTTCCCAATGGCCGCCGAGGTCGGCGCCCCCTGCATTTTAATAGGGGATATTGACAGGGGAGGGGTCTTTGCACAGATCATCGGAAGCTTTCACCTCATGACCCCGGAAGAACGGGCGCTTGCCAAGGGGTTCCTCATCAACAAATTCCGTGGAGACCCGCGGCTCTTTGCGTCGGGGATGGACTATATCGAAAAGGAAACAGGAAGTTTGGGGTTCGGCCTGATTCCGTTTTATACCCATATTCGCATTGATTCTGAAGATTCGGTGGCGGTGCAGGAGGATAAACGCATCCTAAAACCCATCGGTCCCGGGACCGTCAATATCGCTGTTCTGAAGCTGCCCGCCATCTCCAATTTTACCGATGTTGAAGGGCTTGAAAGTGAAAAAGGCGTGGTCGTAAATTACCTTTTCAGGCCCCGTGACCTCTCTGCCGAATATGACCTTCTGGTTCTTCCCGGGACCAAAAACGCCATGGAAGATGCCCTCTGGCTGGGTCGGTCGGGATGGAAAAAGGAAATTTTGAAATTTGTGGCCGGCGGTGGAAGAGTACTTGGGATTTGTGGAGGATATCAGCTCCTGGGTGATACCGTAAGGGATCCCCTGGGAGTGGAGTCGGATCGGAAAGTGGTCCGGGGGCTTGGCATTCTTCCCGTGGAGACCCTTCTTGAAGCGGAAAAGGTGGTGAGAAGGGTGACCGGAACTTCGTTGGTGAACAACAAGCGGGTCAGCGGGTATGAGATCCACATGGGCAGAACCAGGATTTTAAGGAAAGAGGGTGTCCCCTTTCTGCGGATTCACGAACCGGGAAAACGCCGGGTATGGGAGGACGGATGGTCGCTCAATGAAGGCCACCTTGCCGGGACGTATGTCCATGGCATCCTGGATTCGTCCGGGTTCAGGGGAGACTTCCTCAACCGGATCAGGCGGGCAAAGGGGCTGAAAGAAAGACCCCCCAGGTCGGGCAGGCAGGGCCGCTTCCATCAGTACGATCGCCTTGCCGACCATTTCGAGGCCCACTGCAATGTCGATAAAATTCTGTCAAAAATCTGAAATAATAGCGCTGGCTGAAAGGAAGCGGGGAAAATTTCTTGATGAACCCAAAACCAACACTCAAAGTTGTCATGGTACGCCACGGGGAAACGGAAGGAAATGTGAAGGGGATTGTTCAGGGTCAGTCCGATACCCCTCTCACGGAAAGAGGGATTGCATCCACTTTGAGAAAGGCGGAAAAAATCAGGCATCTTTCTTTTGATGCGGTTTTTTGCAGCGATCTTCCACGAACGGTCCACACCCTTGATCTTTTGCGTGAAAGGGTTTTGTCATTGCCGGATCTCGTCTATAGCCGTGATTTGAGGGAAATTGATTTCGGAGATTTTGCCGGCCGACTGAAAAAAGAATTGATGCCCACCATTCTGGCTCACAAAGCGGATACCGATCTTTGCTATCCCAACGGAGAATCCGGTGGTCAATTTGTTGCGCGTGTAAAAAGTTTCTTCAGCATGTTGATGGATCGTTATGCCGACCGGCAGGTGCTGGTGGTGACCCATTTCGGCGTCATGGAAACCGCGGCCCGTCAGTTTACCGGTCCGCCGGTTTATGAAAACATCGCTATCGGGGCCGACGACGTCTGGTGCATGACCTTTTCCGAGGGATTAAGGGGGGAAGTGGAAGTTCTTTAATTGAATTTCAGGAGGAGAAATCATGAACTTTCAAGCAACCATAAACTCGAAGCAAAGGTGTTTTCGCCCTTCTTTTTTTTGCGCGGCCCTTTTGCCGGTCTTGTTCTTTTTCTCTATGATGACCGCTGATGGAAAGTATAACGACTACAGCGGCAACAAACCGAGTGCATTCCGAGACTACAAGCAGGTGATGATCTGGGACAGTGAAATTCTGGAGGCCCTTCAGGGTTTGAAAGGGCGCCTGATGTTTTCCACCGGCAGTTGCTTTTCAGGGGGATTTGTGGATGACCTTACGAAACTGGATCACGCCGCGGTGGTAACCGCCAACAACTGGCACGGTTTCGGTCTTTCCCTTTATGATTTTTTGCCGGGTCAAACCGATACCCGGGGGTTCCATGACGATTACATGAATGCTTTTCGCCAAAAAGCCGAAACGCCGCCCAGTTTTGAAACAGCCTATTTGGCAGCCAGGGACACTCTCCGAGAGACCGATGGATCTGTTTGGTATTGGGGTGGCGTGGAGTTTCCTCAATTCGGCGCCAGTGGCAGCGGAGCAGAGGGTACCCTGGTCTATCAACCCGGAAACCGGGCCATTTTGTTCAGTGGCATGTGGTCGGGGAACGAGTATTACGTCACCTCTTTTGATAATACCATTGCAGGCGGTCGGGAGATGCTTATGAATGACTATGGCTGGCCGGCCGAAGCTGTCATTACATTGTTTTCAGACGGCAAAGCGCCTCCGGACCGTCCCATATCGTGGTCTCTTTCAGGCGCCGGCACCAAGGAGAATCTCTTGAATGCCATGAAATCGGCGGCCGCGGATCTGGGTCCCGAAAATACCCTGGCGGTTTTCGTGATCGCTCATGGGCGCAGCAGCGCCATCATGACCAGCCGGCTCAGTGGCGACAGGCAAACCATTGAATATCTACTGATTCCCAACGGACGGAGCATTACCCCGGAAGGCCGCACTTATACGGCGGCCAACTACGGTTGTACTCAGGTGGAAATCACAGAACTCAAAGACGTCTGGTCCTTAAACTACCAAATTATTTTCCCCGATTCCTTGAAGGGTTGGAGCTGGCGTATCGACACGGAAAAGCGTTCCCTTTTCTTGGAAGCGGATGATCCCCTGGATGAGGATTTGTGGCTTTCCCCGGGAAGCGAGTATGTGATCCAGCTTCAATACCATCGTGCCCTCTCGGACAATGAGGTGGGGCAGGCTGGATGGATCCTCTGGCTGCCGGAAGGGGGTGGAGGTCCCCCCTTCATGAGCGATTACGGACGTCCCGGGGATGGCGCGTGGGGCATAGGCGAACATGTGCCGGGTGGCCCGAGCCTAGGCTCTCCAGACCCCGCTTCATGGGGGCATGAGTGGGAAACCGGGGGCGATGGCTGGATTATGATCCCCGCTCCCACCGGGGATTCAGGGGATTCCGGTTGCTTTATCAACACCCTGATGCAGGGTGGCATCGGGTTCGCATATTGATTGTTAAGCTGCCCATCGACAGCCTCACCGGCCCCCGCCGGGACCGTGGGACTATCAGGCGTCTGGTGGAGCGTTTGGTTTGCCATCCCGGTCTTTATGTGTGGCAATGATTTTTAAGAAATTGGGATATGCCTACGCTTTCCACGCTTTTAAGCTTTCGCCGAACCTAAGAAATTGGGCTGGGTCCTAACTTCGCCCACCCGGCAATGAATTGCCGGGCTATTGTCTGTCTCCCTTGCAGGGCTCTCACAGTCCCGTAGGGACGGCAGGAAATAGCCCGGGGTTTCAACCCCGGGGCTAATGGGCGAGATAATGACCAAGCCCGGGTTTTTTACGGGTTTGTATTTTCAGTCAGTCTCAGACCCAGTTCCAGGGCCTTTTGATTCATAACCATGAAATCGGGGGCAATTTTCGCCCCTAACACCTTGAGAATCGATGCCGGATTAATCAGGTCTGTCAATTGAATGAGCGCCCCAAGCATACAGATATTAAAAACGATGGGCTTGCCGATTTTTTCCATGACGGCTGAATACATGTCCAGTTCCACCTGCCTGGCATCCACTTTTTGATCGATTTTCACATATTTTTTGTCGGTGAGCATGAGGCCTCCGGGCCTTACGATGCCGACATTCTTATTGTAGGCCATTTGCGTCAGGCAGATTAAAACATGCGGATTAATGACCTTGGGGTGGCGGATGGGTGCATCCGAAATAATGACGTCCGCACGGGTGGCGCCGCCGCGCGCTTCAGGGCCGTAGCTCTGTGTCTGTACCGCATTTAAATTTTCATATAAGGCGGCGGCCTCAGCGAGGATAATGGCTGCGGTGATGACCCCTTGTCCGCCGGAACCGCTGAATACAACGCGTTTATTCATGATGTCCCTCTTCGTGGTTGTCTGCACTCTGCGCCGCTGATTTCTGAAGCTCTTTGGTAAGCATCAGGTAGCTTTCCACATATTCGGGTTCATTTTCCTTCACGAAAATGCCCCGCTGGATCAGTTCCGAAGGCGTTTCCGCTTTCTTTGATCCCTTTTTGACGGTATTTTCACGAAAAGTTTCCATGATCTCCACGGCGCCGCCGATTTTGTTTTTGCGACCGTAGTAGGTGGGGCATTGACTCATCACTTCAACCAGGGAAAATCCCTTGTGCGAGATGGCCTCCATGAAAATGTCAATCATCTCCCTCACATGGAAGGTGGTGGTCCTGGCCACAAAGGTGGCGCCGGCCCCTTTTGCCAGTGCCACGACGTCAAAGGGTTTGGAATCGGTTCCATAAACGGCGGTGGTGGCCTTTTTCCCGGTGGGCGTCAGGGGGGAGTACTGCCCGCCCGTCATGCCGTAGATGCTGTTGTTCATGATGATGGCCGTGAGATCCACATTTCGCCTGGCCGCATGAATCAGGTGATTTCCGCCGATGGCCAGCGCATCTCCATCCCCCATGGGAACGATGACATTCAGTTCGGGACGACCCATTTTGACCCCCATGGCAAAGGCCAGAGCCCTTCCATGAAGGGTGTGCATGGTATGAAAATCGAGATATCCCGGCATGCGGGAAGAGCATCCAATGCCGGATACCACCACAATGTCATTTTTTTTCAAATGCAACTGGTCAATGGCCCGTATCATATTGCCCATGACGATGCCGTGCCCGCAGCCGGGGCACCAGATGTGCGGCAGAAAGCGTTCCCGAATATAGTCTTTGACCGCCATTTTACACTCCTTTTCCCTGGATCATGTTGAGGACCCCCAGAATATCAGCCGGTGAAATGGACAACCCGTCAAACCGGTTGGCGAGATATACCCTTTCGGGTCGGGTGACGGCCTTTCTCACTTCCTGGCAGACCTGTCCCATGTTCATTTCCACCACCAGTATATGGGTCCTTCCCTTGCACATGCGGCGAATCAGTTGCCTGGGGAAGGGCCAGAGGGTTTGCAATTCCAGCAGTCCGATTTTCAGACCCCGTTGTCTGCGGGCCTCCACCATGTGCAGGGCGGTCCTGGCCGCACTTCCGAAGGAGATTAGCAATATTTCAGCGTCTTCCGTCCAGTACTCTTTATAATAGGCCAGTTCGTCGGCCTTGTTTTCAAGTTTGTCCACCAGATGATGCAGCAGGTCATAGGCCACTTTGGGGTCGTTGGAGGGGAACCCCCACATGTCGTGAACCAGGCCCGTGACGTTATATCTGTGTATGCCGCCAAAATCGCTCATGGGAAGCCTGCCGTCTTCACGGGTCAGGTAGGGATGAAAATTGGTCCCTTCAGGGACCGACGTGCGCAGTCTCTCAACCACGTTGATTGCTCCGGGTTCGGGAATGTGGACTTTTTCACGCATGTGGGCCACCACTTCGTCAAAAAGGAGGATGACCGGTGTTCGGAAGGTCTCCGCCAGGTTGAAAGCCTCCACGGTCATCAGGAAAACGTCTTGCAGGTTGGACGCGGTAAGCGTTATGATACTGTGATCCCCGTGGGTCCCCCATCTGGCCTGCATGACATCCCCCTGGGCAACGCCCGTGGGCAGCCCGGTGCTCGGTCCCCCTCTTTGCACGTTGACCACCACGGAGGGCACTTCGGCCATGACCGCATAGCCGATGGCTTCCTGTTTGAGGGAAAAACCCGGACCGCTGGTGGCGGTCATGACCTTCAGCCCGGTGAGAGAGGCCCCGATAATAGCGCACATGGAAGATATTTCATCTTCCATTTGAAGGAATTTCTGTCCCAGTTTTGGCAGTTTTTCAGAAAGAATTTCGGCGATTTCAGTGGAGGGGGTGATGGGATATCCCGCAAAAAACTGTAACCCCGCATAAAGGGCGCCCTGTACAATGGCCTCATTGCCTTGAATAAATGTGGTACCGGATTTCACGATTGATTCTCCTCCAGCTCGATGGCCATGTCGGGGCATCTCAATTCACAAAGGCCGCAATTGATGCAGTTCTCGGGATGGGCCCAGCAGGCCTTGTCCTGATCATCCAAAACCAGAACCTCCTTGGGACAGAAGGCCACGCAGATGCCGCATCCCTTGCACCAGTCTCTGTTGATAATGACGTTTTTTTTGGGTTCCATTGTTGTGTCTTTCCGTTACCTGTGTTTTTCTGTATATCGAATTTTTTTGGGTTCAAAAACCGTTACGGATTTTGAGTGCGGACCCATGATAAGGGATGTCCCCGCGGAATGCAAGTCCGTCCAGCAGGGGGGGGGCCGTTCACAGTGTGCGGAAAAATCAGCTTCGAACTATATCCTGCCCCCTGACAACTGTCCCCTGTCCCTAGCAGTTCAGTCCATCAGCCCTTCGGGGGGATGATCCGGTCTCCATTTCTGAATCATTTTGAGCAGCATCTCTTTGTTTATGGGTTTTACAAGATAGTCGTCCATGCCCGTTTCAAGACATTTCTCACGGTCTCCCGCCATGGCCTGGCCGGTCATGGCCACAATGGGAATTCTGGAGCGAGTGTGATGTTCACTTTCAAATTTTCGAATGGCCCTGGTTCCGTCCAGGCCATCCATGCCGGGCATCTGGACATCCATGAAAATGAGATCAAAATGTTCAGGAGATTTGCTGTATTTGAGCAATGCCTCTTGGCCGTCATGGGCCATTTCAACCCGGTGGCCGGCTTTGGTGAGCATTTTTTCAGCAAGTTTCCGGTTTACCGGGTTGTCTTCCGCCAAGAGGATGTTCATCTGTTTTTCTTCCCTGGCAGGCATCACTTTTGAAGGGGTTGTCGGGTGAGCGGGAACAGGCGTTTTCAAGGGGGCCTTTTCGCATAGAAGGAACCGCAGGTTGAAACAGGTCCCCTTTCCCACGACGCTTTTGACGTCTACGGTTACCCCGTGTTTTTCCAAAATCTCTTTTACAATGCTCATCCCTAGGCCCGTTCCCGGTTCCCCGCAGGTACCGTTTTGGGAAGTTTTGGTGAACTGATCGAAGAGGTACGGAATTTTATCTTCCGGTATGCCGATTCCCGTGTCCATAACCTTTACCCATATCCGGTTCTCGGATTCCGGCTCAACTTTTATTCGAATGGTGCCGTTTTCCGGAGTGAATTTGATGGCGTTGGACAAAAGATTGTTAAAGACCCGGCCCAATCCGCTGGCATTGGCCATGACGACGGCCTCTTCACATCGTGTTTCAAATTGAATGTCCTGACCTTTTCCGGCGGCCATCTGTTTCAGTGAATTGATGCTGGTTTCGATGACATGGGAGATGAAAATGGGATCCATTTTCAATTGGGCGGTTTCGGCCTTGGCCTTGCTGAGATCCAGGATGTCATTGATGAGACCGAGCAGTACGTTTCCCGATGCTTTGATGTGGCCGAGCCCTTCCCTGTCTTCCGGCTCCAGATATTGTTTTTCGAGCAACATGTCCGCAAAACCCAGGATTCCGTTTAAAGGAGAGCGCAGGTCGTGGGAGCAAACCGCCAGAAGGTTGTCTTTCATGTGGTTTAAGTCGGTGAGTTCACTGACCATTGTACGCAGATGTTTGTTGAGCAGATGCCTTTCCAGATGAACCGTGATGCGGGCGAGCAGCTCTTCCTTGGCAAAGGGTTTCACCAGATGGTCTGTTGCACCCACCTTGAAGATCTCCAGCAGTTGGGACTGGTCGGCACTGGCGGTCAGAAATATAACGGGAAGATCGGTCAGGTTCAGTTCCCGTCTGATTTTCCGGGTCAGTTCACACCCGTCCATTTTGGGCATATTCAGATCGGTAACCACCATGTCGATTTCTTTGTTCTGTTCAAGCAGAATTGAAAAAGCCTGAAGGCCGTCTTCCGCCTGGATCACCGTGAGTCCTTCCCGCCGGAGATATTCGGATACAATATGACGGGCCACCCCGCTGTCATCCACCACCAGCGCCGTCAATCCCTGAACCATTTTTGCGGGTTTTAAAACCTTGTTGACGGCGGAAAGGATGGCGCCTTTGGCAAAGGGTTTGCTGATGAAGTCCGCTGCCTCCAGTTGGAATCCCGTTTTACGGTCGTCCATGGTGTCGTTTCCCGTTACGAAGATGACCGGCATCCGGTTGTCCGGGCAATGGGAAAAAAATCGGGTATACCGCTCCCCGCGGAGTTTTCGGCAGGTTTCGAGCCCGTTGAGTTTGGGCATCTCAATGTCCAGGGTGACGAGATCGGGGGGGGAGGTTACGGCCAGGCGTGTCAGGGCTTCCAGACCGTTTTTGGCCTCCAGGATTTCATATCCGCCGGTTTCCAGTTCTTTCCGAATGGTTTGCCGAATCATGGCGCTGTCGTCCACCACCAGAATTTTCATGCATCGGTCCATGGGTTTTCCTCCGGGATGCCGGTTACCACTAAAAGCCGAGATCGTCTGTTCATTTAAGCTGATAAAAGACAGTGCGCAGATACCGTCTGGGTACGAATCCGGTATCCACATTCAGCAGGGATTCCGTGGCGCCGATAATCAGGTATCCATCTTTTAGAAGAACCTGTTTAATGTTATGAAACAGTTTTTTTCTGTTTTCCATGCTGAAGTATACACCCACATTTCGACAGAAAATGATGTCGAAGAGGCCCAGATCATGCAGAGAATCCATGAGATTTATTTTTTTGAAGGTTGTCATGGCCCTTATGTCGTCGTTTATTTTCCACATGCCGCCGTCATGGGTAAAGTATTTTTCCAGTTTGTCCCTGGAAAGGCCCCGTTTGATTTCAAACTGATTGTACTCACCCCGGCGGGCCTGGATGATGGCCCGGTCGGAGAGGTCCGTTCCCAGCAGTTGAATCTGGTATCCTTTCTGGTCCCCCAAAAGCTCTTTCAATACAATGGCGATACTGTAAATCTCCTGGCCCGTTGAACAGGCGGCGCTCCAGATACGAATACGCGTTGGGAAGAAACCGGAAGCACCTGCTCGCCTTTTGTCAATCAGATCAGGAAGAATTTTGTGCTGAAGCAGTTCAAAGGGTTTTATGTCTCTGAAAAAAAGGGTCTCATTGGTTGAGATTCGGTCAATGACCTCCTGGTTGAGACGCCGGTTGTTGAAGTTTCTGATTTTGAGGTAAAGCTCGGTAAAAGAAGTGCACCCTTCCTCTATAAGCAGCCCGGCCAACCGTGTTTCCAGGAGATAGCTCTTGCTCCGATCCAGGTGGATTCCCGATAATTCCTGAATGTATTGGCAAAACAGGTCATTTTCTTCCGGTGTGATCTTTACCATTCACCACTTTCGCTTCTTCATGCCGCCCGGACGCACGGGCGTTTGTATTTCGATAATTCAGGGTTACCGTTTCAGGATGGTGCGCTGAATCTGCTCGGCTATTTTGTCTAGTGGGACAACAATATCCACAATGTTTGCTTCAATGGATTTCTTGGCCATGCCGAATACCACGCTGGTGGCTTCGTCCTGGGCAATTGTTGCGGCCCCGTTTTCCTTCATCCGTGTCAGCCCTTTTGTGCCGTCGGCGCCCATTCCGGTCATGATGACCCCGGTGGCACAGTCGCCGAAATGCTCGGCCACCGATCTGAAAAGATAATCAGCCGATGGGGTGCAGCCGTTTTCCGGAGGATCGTTGGTGATTCGGATAATTTTGGCTTTTTTAAAAATATCATCGGCCACTTTCATTTGCTTTCCCCCGGGTGCAATATACGCCGTATTGGGCAGAATGATTTCGCCGTCTTCCCCTTCCTTGACGGCAATGACGCATTGGCGGTCAAGGTTTTTTGCAAGGGATTCGGTGAATACGGGGGGCATATGTTGCGCGATGAGTATGGGGACCCCCAGGTCGGCCGGCATTTTGGGAAGAAAATGGGCCAGGGCCACGGGTCCACCCGTGGAAATGCCGACAGCCACAATTCTGGACCGGGGTGAAAGCGGGGGGAGTGCCACGGGCCGCGGGAGCCGTTGGGAGGGGGCGATTTTCAGATATTCAGGTGTCTGGGTTTGCCGTCCCCTTAAAATGCTGCGGACTTCCCTGAGGCGAGCGAAGGCTTTGAGTCTGGGTGCGATACTCTTTTTAAGTTCGGATCGATTTTCTTTGAGGCTGTTTCCCTGGGGCTTGAGAATGAAATCAAAGGCCCCCAGTTGCAATGCCTTCAGGGTCATTTCACTTCCCTTAGCGGTGTAGGCACTGAGCATGATGGCCCCCACATGGGGGGCGTCTTTTGCCATCCGTCGAAGCACTTCAAGACCATTCATTTCCGGCATCTCAATGTCAAGGGTCAAGAGGTCCGGTTTTAGATCGGCGATTTTACGCATGGCGATCTTCCCGTTGTGGGCACTCCCCACCACAACCACGTCCGGCAGTTCGGTTAAAACGTCAGAGATCACCTTGCGGTAAAATATTGTATCATCCACCACCAGTACCCGGAGGTCTGTTTCCTTTTCCATTCCGTCCTTTCCGGGCGCGCTGTTAATCCAGGGCTTTTTCCATATCCAGAATGCCGATTAACAGGTCCTTTGTTTTGACGACCCCTTGAAAGAGTTCGCCTTGAAGTCCGTTCAGGTTGGCCGGGGGAGGCTCTATTTCTTCCCCATGGATGCTCACCACCTCGCCGATCCGTTCCACCAGCAATCCGATATGTTCTCCTCTGGAACGGACGATGATGTTCCGGCCCCGTGCATCCGCATGAGAGTCCCTCAGTCCCAGTTTCAGGCTGAGGTCAATGACCGTAACGATTTGTCCTCGAAGGTTTAAAATCCCCCGAATGTGGGGCGCTGATCCCGGTACCGGTGTCAGGTCGAGAAGTTTGTTGATTTCCTGAATCTTAAGGATATCGATGCCATAGGCGGCTCTGCCGAGGTAGAAGGTGGCCAGATCCACATTTTTTGTTTCGACTTTTTTCGGTGGAAATGCATTCATGGTGGTTGCCTCTTCGCCTTAAACCTTGAAGCGGTCCGACATTGACTTCAACTGTTCCGCCAGTCGGCTCAGGTTTTCGGCGCTCAGGTTGACCTGACTGCTGCTGTTGGCCATTTCCCCGGCTGCCTCATTGACGTGGGAAATATCCCTGGCAATTTCCGCTGCTACCATGGAACTCTGGGCCACATTTTCGTTGACTTCCTGAATGCCCAGTGCCGCCTGGGAAACATTTCCGGCGATATCCCGGGTGGTCACGGATTGCTCTTCAACGGCGGTGGCAATAATGGATACGATCTCATTGACTTCATTGATGACGGTGGAAATCTGGTCGATCTGTTTGACGGTGCCCTCGGTGGAATTCTGAATCCCCTCTATTTTGCGTTTGATTTCGTCCGTTGCTTTCGCCGTCTGTTTGGCCAGTTCCTTGATTTCATTGGCCACAACGGCGAATCCTTTTCCCGCGTCACCGGCACGGGCTGCTTCGATGGTGGCATTCAATGCCAGAAGGTTGGTCTGTTCCGAAATTTCCGTAATAGACTCGGTTACTTTTCCAATTTCGCGGGCTGCCTTCCCCAGTTCGTCCACTGTCAGGGAAGCGCTTCGCGCCTCTGAGACGGCTTTTTCCGTAATATTGAGGGCTTTCTCGGTGTTCTGTGCGATTTCACTGATGGTGGCGGTCATCTCTTCGGAGGCCGTGGCCACCATGTTGACATTGGTGGAGGCTTCTTCCGCGGCAGCGGCCACCGAGCTCATGTTGGCGCTCATTTCTTCGGCCGCAGTGGAAACCGTATTGGATTTTTCGGAAGTCTGCCCGGCGCCGGAAGACATCTGGTGGCTGATGGCGCTGAGCTCTGTGGAGGAACTTGACAGGGTGTTCACGCCTTCGGCAAGGTCTTGAATCATTTTTTTCAGGTTCGAAACCATGCTGTTTAAGGCTTTCGCCAAAATGCCGATCTCGTCTTGCTGATTAATGTCAAGGGTTTCCCTGAAATCGCCTTCGGCCATGCGTTTAGCAAAAAGGGTTCCTTTTTTAATGGGTCGCGTAATGGAGATGCTCAGCAAGATCCCCAGGATCAGTGCCGCGCCAAAGCCGACGATCATGCCCAGGCCGGCGATGAGCTTGGCTTTCTTGGAGTCGGAGCGGGCCGATTTTTCCTCCCCGGCCACAACGATCTCGTTGGCGGTGATAAGATCATTCAAAAGTTTTTCTACAACATCATGTTTTTCACGCGAGGTTACCATGGCGTACCGGGTCATGCGGTCATAAATATCTTCAGCCTTGCCTGCTTCCTTCAGCATTTCCTGGAAATGAAAAAATACGGATTTCGCGGCCTGGGACATTTCCCTCTCAAAAACCAGCAGCGCGCCTTCTTTATCCCCCTGTCTGACCATCTCCACGATTTTGTGGACGGATTTGTGAAATTCTTCGTGATGGTCTGTGATTTCCTTTATAGATGCCAGTAATTGCGGATTATTACTCTTAAAGGTCCTTATCCATTTTCCAAAAGGGCATTCTGAGGCCTTGTCGCCGCCGCTGAAGACTTTTCCCGTGAGGATCATGAGAAGGGTTTTCTCCATGAGCCCGAAATGATCACTCTTGAAAGCTTCTATGCGGGCGCGCAAGGCCATGGGGTTCAGGATGTCCGTTTTATCAAGCCCTTCACAGAGGCTCAAAAAGGTGTCGTCTCCTTTTTTGACTTCCTGCCAGGTGGTCATGAATTCTTTCCACAGCCGCGCCTCTTCCTCTGTCTGGGGTAAGGGCGCATAGCGGTTCCATGCGGCCTTAAACTCTTTTTCGGCTTCGGCAAAACTCAGATACTGTTCTTTGCGAATGTCCATTTCCAGGTTTGGATCAAGAAGTGTCCGCTGAATTTTGGTCATATCCTCCATTCGGCCGCTCATAATAAGAAGGCTTTTGATGCTGGGCAGGCGTACCTTACTGATCTCCAGCAGATTGCCGTCCAGGTTGTTGATGCTGTTCCAGCCCGCATAGCCGACAATAAGGGTGATCAGTGCCACGATGGAAAAGCCACCGATCAATTTGACCATCAGTTTCAAATTCTTCATGTTAGAAAACCTCCCCGTTTAGTTTTCCCGAATTTCTTCATTTCCCGTCCATGAACCGGTTGATGCTTTCCATGAGTTTCTCTCTATCCATCTTGATCTGGTAATCGTCAATGCCTGCTTTTTTTCCCCTGGCGATATCCTCATCTTCCGCCAGTGTGGTGAGTGCGATGACGGGGAGACGAGCATAGCGCGAATGGGTCTTGATCTTTTCGGCCAGTTCGAATCCATCCATGTGGGGCATCTCCATGTCCGTTACGACCAGTGCGATCGTTTCTTCATTTTCCTCCAGAAGATCCCAGGCTTTTTGTCCGTCTTCCGCCGCAATGACGCTGTAGCCTTCTGCTTCCATGAACCCCTTTACCTGCTCCCTGAAAAAATTGGAGTCTTCGGCAATCAGGATTTGAGGCGCCGCTTTTCCGCTTTTGTCCGTATCTTTTTTATCGGCAAGCCATTGAGGGTGCAGGGTTTGAATGATATCCAAAATGTCCACCAGCATGGTGGTCCGGCCGTCAATGACAATCGAACCCATAATGCCGGGTTGTTTAAGGGCGCTTTCATCCGGTTTCTCGGTAATTTCAACGCCATCGATGGGGCCTGTGACCATAAGGCCGATTTCGCGGCCCGCCAGCATGAATACCAGAACCAGTAATGGCCTGTTTTCGGCCAGGGGCTTTACCCGGGCCACCTGGTCAATGGCAAACAGCAGAAGGTTGCCTCCCCGGTATTGCATGACTTTCCTGCCACCCACCTCTTCGATGTCCGCGGCTGAGATTTTTTCAATTCTGAGAACCTGATTCAATGGAACGGCAAACTGTTCATCTTCAGGGTTCCCGAATACCAAGAGCGATTGTTTGGCTTTAACGGCCTTACGCGCCTGTTCCACCTGGTTTTTCAGTTCTTGTGCCCGTTTGCTTTGATGGATGGAAGAAAGCTGTGCCAGCTGGGCCAGTTCCATTACATCCAGGATCAGGGCCACCCTGCCGTCTCCCATGATGGTGGCGCCGGCGTACCCTTTGGTTTGTTTCAAATGCCGGCCTAAGGGGTGGACGACAATTTCTTCCGAATCGAGCAGGTCATCGACCACCAGGCCGTATTTCATGGCGCCTGAAGATACTACGGCGACGTTGAGCCCGCTGGCCACACGGTAGCGCCGATCATCGGAAGACCGTGGGGGATGCGTTTCCAAGGAGTCGTTTTCGGTTTGGGGTTTATGATCGCTCAAACTTCCGAAAAGCGGGGTTTTTCGCGACCGTCGGTCCGCAATCCGTTCTCGACGGTCTATTTTTTCCCGGCTGGTGCGGGGATCCCTGTAGGTTCTCCGAATGCGCAGTAAATCGGCCAGCCTGACCATGGGTAAAAGGCTGGACCGCAGCCGCACCACTTCCGCATCTCCGATGAGCTCAATCCGCTTTTTGACCTGGTTGGCCGGAATGCGGATCAGTTCCAAAAGATTGACCTGCGGGATGGCATACCGTTCACCCCCGGTGACAATGATCTGGCTGGGAATAATGGCGAGGGTCAGGGGGACTTTGATGCTCACGGTGGTTCCCATTCCGGGTGTGGTGTCGAGGCTGATTTGTCCGCCCAGCCGGTCCAGGTTGGTTTTCACCACATCCATGCCGACCCCCCGGCCGGACAGATCCGTTACGGTCCCGGCCATGGAAAACCCCGGCAAAAAAATCAGGTTGATTTTTTCCTTATCTGATAACCCCCTGGCCTGTTCATCGGAAATGAACCCCTTCAGGAGGGCGGCGGCGCTCAGGTTGTCGGTGTCGAGGCCTCGCCCGTCATCGGAGATTTCAATGTTGACCTGCCCGGCTTCATGAAACGCTTTGAGCTCGATCCGGCCGATGGGATGTTTCCCCGCCGCTTCTCTTTCATGGGGGTGTTCGATGCCGTGATCAATGGCGTTTCGCACAAGATGTGTGAGCGGGTCTCCCATGGCTTCGATGAGGGTTTTGTCCAGCTCCACATCCTTTCCCTCAAGGAACAGTTCCACTTCTTTGCCCACGCTTCGGGCCAGGTCCCGTGCCAGCCGGGGGAATTTATTGAAGATGTTCCCGATGGGCTGCATACGGGTCCGCATGATGGCTTCCTGAAGTTCGGAGGTGATATGGTCAATCCGTTTTCCCACCATTTCCGAAGTATGAAGATCGTTGTTGGACAGGGATTGAAGCAGTTGATTGCGGCCGAGAACCAGTTCCCCCGCCAGGGTCATGAGGGTATCCAGAAGGCTTACCTGCACCCTCAGACTGGTTTCCGAAACCGTCTTGTGAAGTTCCTCCGATAAGGATGTCTCCGGAAGTTTCTTTTCGGTTTCTTCCAGTCGGGATATGGGAGGGGAAGGGGATTCGAGTGCCGGAGGTTGAGCAGGAGATGGCGCAGGGTCTGCTTCATTTATGTCAACTTCAACCACATTGGCCGGATCTATTTCAAAGAGTGCGGCAGTGTCCTCTGAATCGAGCACACAGGCAAAAAAAAGTGTCAGGGATTTGAAATCGGGGCTTTCATCGACCCGGTGGGCCAGTACAATGCCGTAAGCACCGGCTTCCGTAAGTATTTCTTCAGGGGTAGGGGATTTTTTTCCGGGAGCCTCTTCCATTGGAATTTCGATTTGGTAAACGGATTTTCCCTCTGCTCTCATTTCCGTTAACCGTGTCGGATCAATGGGCAACCCTGTTGAAATAGAAGGGGTGGCTGAAAATGATTCACCATGCTCGGGTTCCGGAGTCTCGGAAAGAATGGGTTTCGGTGGGCAGGTCGATGCGTCCATCAGGGAAGCCAGAGCGTTTACGGAATCGGAAATATCCGCTTGATCGCTAGTTTCCACATGGGTCAGCAGATTCTTTAGGGTATCGGAGGCCAGCAGGAGAAAGTTGATGTTTTCCGCATCGGGGATCAGCTTTCCATTTCGCATGAGACCCAGCACATTTTCCATCTGATGAGAAAGCGCTTTGATGTTGATAAGGCCCACAAATCCAGCGCCCCCCTTGATGGAATGGGCGGCTCGAAATACCTCGTTGACTTTTTCCACATCGAGGTTCGCACCGGCTTTTTCAATTTCCAGCAAATCCGTTTCAATGCCCGCAAGATGGTCCAGGGATTCGTCAATGTAGGCTTTCAGGGTTTCTTCATCGCCCGCGTTCATTCTCATCCTCCATAAGGCCAAAAAACCTGTTTCAGAGGTATCATTAAAAAAGCCTATTTTCAAGAATAGTTTTAAATGCTTTGTTTTAGAAACCCCAATTTCTAAAGATCTTGACAGAAATGTCGAGGTTGGCTATTAAATTTCAATGACCGGGGCCATGTTGCCGTGCCAATAAATTGGCCGTGAAGCTCAATCGGGGGGGGTGTCATGAAAGAGATCAATGAACTGAATCTGCCGGAGAATTTACGTTACACCGAAAATCATGAATGGGCCAAACCGGAGGGTGAAGGGGTCGTTATCGGCGTTACCGATTATGCCCAGGACCAGCTTGGCGACATCGTGTTCGTGGAGATGCCGGCGCCGGGAGATCAATTTGAGCAGGGAGATGAATTCGGGACCGTGGAGTCGGTCAAGGCCGTTTCCGAGCTCTATATGCCGGTGGGAGGGACGGTTCTTGAGGTGAACCAGGCTCTTGAAGCGGCGCCCGAGCTGCTCAATAAAAGCCCCTATGATCAAGGATGGTTGATTCGAATGAACCCGAACGATATTTCCCAGCTGGATCAACTCATGAACCGGGGGGATTATCTCAAGATGCTGGAGGGTTCATAAACGATGCGCTATCTGCCTCATACGCCGGAAGATATTGCCGCTATGCTTGATGTGGTGGGGGTGGATGACCTGGATGATCTTTTCGGCGCCGTGCCGAAGGGGTGTCTCAGGGACACGGCTCTTGATCTGCCCGAACCGCTGACGGAATGGGAACTGGACGCCCATATGGCAGCTTTGTCAGGGGAAGGTGACAGGGCGCCCGCCGGCCGGGGAGTCGGAATTTTTCTGGGAGCCGGCCGGTATGACCATTTCATTCCTGAAACCGTTCATTACCTGCTGGGCCGCTCGGAATTTTCCACCGCCTATACCCCCTATCAGCCGGAAATGAGTCAGGGGACGCTCCAGGGGATCTATGAGTACCAGACCCTTACGGCCAGGCTTCTGGGAATGGAGGTGGCCAACGCATCTCTTTATGACGGGGCTTCCGCACTGGCTGAAGCGCTGCTCATGGCCGTGCGCATCACCGGCAGGAAGAAGGTGGCGGTGTCCCGTGCCATTCATCCCCATTACCGGCAGGTGGCGCGAACATATCTGGGGCCAGCGGGTGTGGAAATTGTGGAACTCCCCTGGCTTTTAAGCGGCGGAACCGATTTATCCGGTTGGGTGGGTATGGAAGGTCCCGCGGCCATGGCGGTGCAGTCGCCCAATTTTTTTGGGTGTATTGAAGATTTGTCGGGTATGGGGGAGTCCTGCGAGGAAAAGGGGGCTCTTCTGATTACGACCTTTACGGAACCCCTAGCCTACGGCCTTTTTCGGAATCCGGGGCGTCAGGGCGCCCATATCGCCTGTGGTGAGGGGCAAAGCCTCGGTATCCCTCAGGGGTTCGGGGGGCCGGCCTTGGGAATGTTTGCCTGTAAGGCGAAATACATGCGCAACATGCCGGGACGTCTGGTGGGTCAGACCGAGGACAAACTGGGCCGGCGTGGGTTTGTGCTGACCCTGGCCACCCGGGAGCAGCACATCCGGCGTGAAAAGGCAACGAGCAATATCTGCACCAACAGCAGTCTTTGCGCCCTTTCGGCGGCCATGTATATGGCATCCCTTGGGGGGACGGGCATGAGGGAGCTGGCCAGGTTGAACTACGACAAGGCCGGGTATTTGAAAGCGGAACTTCGAAAAGCAGGTTTTCAAATTCCATTTGAAAGCCCCACCTTCAATGAATTCGTGGTGGCGTTTCCCCCCGGTTTTGATGCCACCCACCAGCGGTTGCTCAGGAAAAATCTGGTGGCGGGGCTGCCCCTTTCCCCCTTTTATCCCCAATTGGTCAACCATTATCTGCTCTGCGTCACGGAAACCAAGCGCAAAGAGGATATGGATGCCCTTGTGGCAGAGGTTTCATCATGAACAATCCCCTGGCGCCTACCGGACTGAATCTGGATGAACCCCTCCTCTGGGAGATGGGAAAAGCGGGGCGAACGGGGTTTTCCATGCCCCGGCGGGATGTGGAACAGGTTCCCCTGGACGAGGATCTTCGGGGAGAGGGTCCTGATTTTCCGGATTTGAGTGAGATGGGTGTGGTGCGCCATTATACGCGGCTCAGTCAGTGGAATTTCGGCGTGGACCAGGGGATGTACCCATTGGGGTCCTGCACCATGAAGTACAATCCGAAGATCAACGAAAAATTTGCCCGGTTGAAGGGCTTTGCCGGAGTGCACCCCCTGTTGCCGGCAACCATGACCCAGGGGGTGCTGCGCTTGATGTTTGAGCTGGAGCAGTTTCTGGCGGCGATTACGGGGATGGAGGGGGTAAGCCTTCAACCGGCTGCCGGGGCCCAGGGCGAACTGGCGGGTATGCTGTTGATCCGTGCCTATCTCAACAGCCGCAACTTGACGCGCGGCAAGATTATCATTCCCGATACGGCCCATGGCACCAATCCCGCCAGCGCGGCACTGTGCGGTTATCGTCCGGTTCCGGTCGCGTCGGGGGAACAGGGAATTCTGACGCCGGATGCCGTAAGTGCCGTTATGGATGAGGATACGGCCGGTATCATGATTACCAACCCCAACACCTTGGGCCTTTTTGAGGAACACATTCAAACCATTGCGGATATTGTTCATGCCAGGGGAGGGCAGGTCTACTGCGACGGGGCCAACATGAACGCCGTCATGGGTGTCGTGCACATGGGCCGCAGCGGTGTGGATGTGTTGCATTTGAACCTTCACAAGACTTTTTCCACGCCCCATGGCGGGGGTGGTCCGGGGTCGGGTCCCGTGTGCGTGGCAAAGCATCTGATCCCTTTTCTGCCCATTCCCAGAATCCTTAAGGAAGATGGTCTCTACCAGTTGCGCGAGGATTTTCCCCAATCCGTGGGAAGGCTCCATTCTTTTTTCGGCAATTTCGGTGTGATGGTCAAGGCGTATGCCTATATTCTGTCCATGGGGGCCGAAAATCTGAAAAACGCCAGCCGACTGGCCGTTTTGAACGCAAACTATATCAAGGAAAGACTGAAGGACGTTTTTCACCTTCCCTATGACAGACCCTGCATGCATGAATGCGTTTTTTCCGATAAATTTCAACGGAGCCGGAAAATCACCACCCTGGATATGGCCAAACGTCTGATGGATTACGGTTTTCATCCGCCCACCATCTATTTTCCCCTGGTGGTGGACGGCGCCATGATGATTGAGCCCACCGAGACCGAGCCGAAAGAAGAGATTGACCGGTTTATTGCTGCGTGCCGCATGGTGGCATCGGAGGCAGAGGAATCCCCGGATATCCTGCATGGGGCGCCGACCCGGTGCAGGTTGGAACGACTGGATGAAACATCGGCCGCACGCAGGCCCTGTTTGATGGGCTGAAACAAAAACGGAGCGATATACCAAAAATGAAGTATTATGTTTTTTTTGACAGTTACGGAGATGTAAAAGCGGTATCCAATGAAAAGGACCTCACCGAGAAATATCAAAATGATCCGGCCCTTTTTTTTAAAGCCACCTGTGAAGCGTTGCCCGATCCCGATCGGCAGCGATCCACCGGTCATGTGGGGACCTTGGCCTTCGATCGGGAGCATGAATTTGAAGATTACCTGGCATCCCTTACCGATGAGGTGGAAGGGTTTTTTGAGTGTGAGGCCGGGAGCCGACCCTATAATTTCTGATTTTTCTTTTCTGATCCAATCGGGATAAGAAACTTTACAGACGTGAGATGTGTAGAAAAAGCAGGTTTGATCAAACGGACGTAAGCGTCGCAAATAGAGGTGCCTTGGGATATTTTGGAAGCACGACTCAAGTTGGCGGCTTAGTGGATCATATTTTGATGGCACCAAAAATGTTTATTTAAGGGAACGAATCGCAGACCTGGGAGATGAATCTACAGGCTTTTGGATATGGAACAGGAAAATGTGATCCCTTTTCCCTCGCCTTGCTTGACCCGGATTTTCCCGCCGTGACGCGCCATGATCTCCTTTACGATGGCGAGCCCCAGGCCGGTGCCCTGGGTGCCCTGGGATGTTTTTTTCCGCTTGAACACTTCGAAGATGCCTTCCAGGTTGTCACCTTCCAGGCCGACCCCATCGTCCGTCAGGGAGAGGATTTGAAATTCGGTGGTTTCTTCATGTTCAATAATGATGCTGCTCAATTCTTTTCCACCGTATTTCAGTGAGTTGTCCACCAGATTTCTGATGACCCGCTGTATGGATAACCGGTCGGCCTTGATTTCAGGCAGGTGTTCAGGCTGAACCCATTTTATGCCGCGTGCCTCAAGCCGGAGTGAAAACTCTTCTTTTATGGTGTCAAGGATTTCTTCGATCCGTACTTTTTCAAGGTTCAGGGGGGCTTCCTTGGATGAAATGAAGGCATTGATGTTATTGACCAGTTCTTCAATCAGCGCGGATGTCTTCACGATTTGCTCACAGGTTTGCTTTCCTTTATTATCCAATCGTTGTTCCGATTGTTTCAACAGAAGAATGGCCAGGCCATGGATACCGATTGCCGGGCTCTTGAGATCGTGAGAGATGGAATATGAAAACAGTTTGATTTTGTCAGCGCTTTCCTGGAGCTGTTTTTCCGCATTTTTTCGCTTCTCCGCCATGCGGTTGAAGGCGATGGCCACTTCCTTTAACTCGTCGTCGCTTTTTACCTCGATGTTGTGGTCTAAATTCCCCTGACCAAATGCTTTGGAGCCTTCCTTCAACTGCCGAACCGAGTGGATAATTCCTTTGGTGATGATCCATGTGGCGGTCCCCGTGGCCATTAGCGCAAAAAGGGTCATGGCCAGTGTAACGGACAGGGCAACAGTGCCGGATTGGAGAGCGTTTTCAGCGGTTCTTTCGGTTTCTCGGCGGAGCAGGGGTTGGATATCATCGTTTAATATCTGTCTGATTGTCAGAAGATCCTTCTCAAACCATTCCACCCTGGACTGCAGCTGGTCCGCCAGGCGGACCAGTTCGTTTCCGGAGGCGTTTGTTTGGCGGTATAGTTCGTCCAATTCACTCAGGGAGGCTTTGGACGCCTGCGATAACCCAGAACCGGCGTATATGCGGTTCCACTTAAGAAAAGCATCTTCCGCTGCCGAGATTTCCTTTTTCATCATCGGCGTCCGTTGAATGACATAACCCTCGATGGCTGCAAAGAGGCGATGAAAGGAGATTTTCATGAGCAGGGCTGCTTCTCTCTGTAGCGTCGTTCTTAAATCCGATTTGTCGGAAGCCCCTGACAGGCTCAGGTCGATTAAAACATTGACTTGATCCGCCAGTTTTGTGTAATGCGCCTGTTCATGTTGCATGGCCCCGGCAAGGGTGATGATATTTTGGGATAGCGCTTTATGCTTCAGGAAAAAGGCATTTGTTTTTTGACCGAACTCTTTTTCGGCCTTCGTTGTTGCCAGGGAATTAAACTCTGTGAGATCTTCCTCAATAATACCCTGAAAATGATGCAGGTTTTCGATGTGCGCCGGGTTGCCGTCTCTGACAAACCCAAAAATTGCAATGGCGGATTCTCCGATATTGACTTCCATTTCCAGCAGTGCCTCTTCAAGGGGCTCCTGCACGACCATAAACAGTCTCAGTGCATCGTTCAGCTTTTGGATTTGCAGGTAGGAAATCGAACCACTGATGCCGAGGACAAGTATCAGAATTCCAAAGCTTAACCACAATTTTTTGGCGATGGTCAGTCGCATGGATTAACCTTTCAGCGGTTTGTCCGGTTCTTTCTGAAACCCGAAAGCACCCAGAAAATTCCCCACGATAACGCAACGGGCCCGATAGCAATATAGAAAAACGTGGGCCAATGGTCGTTCCACGGTTTTAGAAAAAAGGCCATAATGGCCGGCCATAAAACCGAAGCCATGATTGCCAGGCGCATCCAGCCGTTGATTTTTGAAAAGCCACTGGCTTGGCAACCCGTATTTTCAGCCCGTCTACCCGTCAATCTGGGCAGCATGATGATCCCTAGGGCGATGGCGACAATTACGAGAATTTCAGACATGAGCAGTTATCCACCTGAGCGCTAAAAGGGGTATTCTTTTCTTATATGCAGCGTGTGCCGTGGAATACCACATTACTCTATACCATTTATGATTGTTTTTTCAATACCCATTCTACCATCATGGATGAAAACAGGGAAGATAAGGCGTTGTTGAAAGCAGAACGTGTTTTGTTTCGCATTTAGCGGAAAAAAGGTTATGGTGGCTGTTAAAAATCAGGTGAAAAACCTGCAGCCATTAAGGAGGAGAACATGCTTATTCGGCGCTTAAAACAATTGCGGAACATTTGTTATGTCCTGGCGGTCGCCGCTGTTCTGCTGGGGCCCTCGGGTCTATATGCGGAAAATTCCCTCCCGTCGCCGCCCCCGTCGGGGGGAGAACTCGTGGTCAGCCTTTATGATTCGCCGCCCCATTTGAATCCGGCCATCCAGTCCGGCCTGGTGACCGCTTTTCCAGGCGCCCAGATTTTTGCGGGACTCCTTCGATTCGATAACGAGTGGCATCCCAAACCCTATCTGGCGGAAAAATGGGAAATATCGAAAGATGGCCTGTCCGTTACCCTCCATCTGGTAAAAAACGCGGTGTTTCATGACGGAAAGCCGATTACAAGCGAAGATGTGGCCTTTTCCATCATGACCGTAAAGGCTTTTCATCCCTTTCAATCCATGCTGGCGCCGGTGGAACGGGTGGATACCCCAGACCCTCATACCGTGGTTATTCGCTTGAAAAAACCGCATTCTGCAATCCTTTTGGCCATGTCGCCGGCCCTGCTCCCCATTCTTCCAAAGCATGTGTATGGCAGTGTGGAAAATGTCAAGAATCACCCGGCAAACCTGAAGCCCATCGGATCCGGGCCCTTCAAACTGGAGGCGTTTGTTCCCGGAAAAGAGATCCGATTGATCAAAAACGACGCGTTTTTCATCAAGGGTCGTCCCTATGTGGATCGTCTGACCATTAAGATAATCCGCAATACCCTGGAAGAAGGCCTGGGAATGGAAATCGGCGACAGTCATATGATGGCAAGTTTTCAGGATTTGAATGAACTGGATCATTTGCGGCGTCTGGATCATCTGGTGGTGGTCAAAAACGGTTTTAAAGGCATCGGCCCCATATACTGGGTTGCATTTAACCTTCAGCAAAAACCTTTCAATGATGTGCGGGTCCGGAAAGCCATGGCGTATGCCATTGATCGTAAATTTATTGTGGACGCCATGTTTAAAGGGGAAACGGCCATGGAGACCGGTCCCATTTCATCCAACAGTCCTTTTTACTCATCCCATGTGAATTTGTATGAGCAGGATTTTGAAAAAGCGAACCGGCTGTTGGATGAGGCCGGATATCCCCGTGATGAAACGGGAAAAAGGTTTTCTTTTCGCCTGACATACATGCCTGAAAGAGCCGGGATAAACCGGAAGATTTCTGAATATCTGGGGCAGCTCTTTCTGAGGAACCTGGGGGTGGAAGCCGTCATCGAGCATCCGGAAAACTTCAAGGACTGGATGCTGAAAGTGTCCAACTGGGATTTTCAGATGACCATCGACGATGTCTTTAACTGGGGGGATCCGGTGATTGGGGTTCACCGAACCTATTTGAGTTCCAATATTCGCAAGGGCGTTATCTGGTCCAACACACAGGGGTACCGAAACCCGGAGGTGGATGCGCTTCTGGAGCAGGCGGGTTCGGAACTTGATTTTGAAAAACGGTATGTGTTGTATGAAAAATTCCAGAAGGTTATCACCGACGAACTTCCGGTCTATTCGATTCTCCAGCCGTTTTTTGCCCTTGCCTATAACAAGAACCTGGGTGGCGCCAATCAAAGCATCTGGGGGTTAATGTCGCCCCTGGATACGGTTTATTGGAAAAAAGAAAAAAAATGAAATGGTTTAGAAAGAATATCGCCCCCGGCATCTCGCTAAAGGTTTCCATGGGGCTGGCGTTGATCGTTCTGGTGGCGTTTGTTTCCAGCGGCGTTGCCAAACACTATTTTGACAAATCAGCCATGTTGTTCCAAACGATTTCCAGGGAAGATCTCCCGCTGCTGATTGCCACCTCCAAACTGGCAAAGGAAGTGGAAGGCTTGATCTCGGATGGATCCGAGGTCGTTCTGAGTGAAAATCCGCTTCTGATTGAATCGGTTTCACACCGCACAACAGTAGACCTCGCAAAAATTCAGGGCCTTCTTTCCGAACTCAAAGCGAAAAATGTGGTGGCGGCCCCGGATCTGTTTAGAAGATCTCAAAAAATTGTTGAGAACCTTCGGGCCCTTGTGAACCTGAAAAAGGAGGATCTTGACGTCAGTCAGCGGATACTTCAAGTTTCCATTCTCATGAGACGGATTTGGGAATCGCTGACCATGGGGAGCTATTTGGCACAAGAGGCATCTTCGCGTCATATTCAAGAATTGTTCGTTCGAATATTCAGCCTGCTGCGGGATGTGCCGAACATCTCCGACCGCCAGAGACTTAAAGAATCTCGGGGCCAGATTCTTGAATTGAAAAAAAGGATTGATGACGCATTGCAGGTCTCCTGGCGCGATGTTTCATCCTTTAAGCGCTATTCAAACACGTTGGAGCGCTATGGCGTGGGTGAAAAAGGGGTGCTGGCCCTGGCGGAAACTCATTTGCGGCAAAAAATATTGATTCAGGACAGGCTGGTTCAAAATGTATTTTTATCCGATGAGCTGGCAAAACAGACCGAACGGATATTTTTAAAGGTTTCCACTGGCAATTGAACGGCAAAGTCGAAAGGTGACGGAAGAAATCGAATGGATCGGAAGGCTTTTTTTGTTGATTCCGGTTGTCATTATCATCAGTGCCATCCTGATTTTCTGTTTATCCGCCGTTCGGTTATCGGTCGCATTCTGGTCCTAGAGCAGACCATGAAGGCGCATGTGCAGGGAAATCCCCTTCCCATTCCCGTTGAAGGAGCCGATGAAATCGCGAGCATGGCGCAATCGGTTGCCTATTTTGTGGAAAAACGAAATGAGTCTGAAATTACCCTGCATGAGGCCAGACGGGTGGCGGAAAATGCCAACCAGGCCAAGAGTGTATTTTTGGCCAACATGAGCCACGAACTCCGCACTCCTCTCAACGGTATTCTGGGATTTACCCAGTTGCTGAGCCGAAGCAAAACCCTTTCCGCTCAGGACGTGGCATATCTTGACACCATCCATCAGAGCGGCGAGCATCTCCTTACCCTGATCAATCAGGTCCTGGACCTTTCCACCATTGAAGCCGGGCGGGTGATCCTGAATGACTCCGAGTTTGACCTCTATGCCATGCTGGATGAGATTGAAGACATGTTCCGTATCATTGCCGTCGGCAAACAATTATCATTTGTTTTTGAACGGGAAGAAACAGTTCCCCATTTTGTCCGGACGGACCCGGTCCGACTGCGACAGGTGCTCATCAACCTCCTCAACAACGCTTTGAAGTTTACGGAGAAGGGCTATGTTTCAGTGCGCGTGGGCATGGGGGATATGCATGGGGAGCCTTTTCACGGGGAAAAGTTGCCCCTGCGCCTTCACTTTGAAGTGGAAGATACGGGCACGGGGATCGCCCCCGGGGAATTAACGAAAATTTTCGATGCCTTTGAACAGGCGAAAACCGGTCGCCTGGCCAAAGAGGGGACCGGGTTGGGGTTGACCATCAGCCGAAGCTTTGTTGAACTCATGGGCGGTCAAATGACCGTGGAAAGCAAAGTGGGAAGCGGATCGCTGTTTCGGTTTGATATCCACGTGAGGGCGGTTCAAATGGGGACGGAAAAAACCATTGCGCCTTCTCAAAGCGTAATCGCTTTGCAACCGGGGCAGCCACGTTATCGCATACTGGTGGTGGATGACAACCCCATGAACCGGTTGCTCCTCATGCGGATCCTCGAGCGCTTTGGGATCGATCTTCAGGAGGTTGAAGATGGAAAAAAAGCCGTTGAGGTGTGGAAACAATGGCATCCCCATCTTATTTTCATGGATATGCGGATGCCGGTGATGGACGGTTATGAGGCCACCCGGGCCGTCAAGTCCGTGGTCAGTGATCCGCCGGTCAAAGTCATTGCCGTCAGTGCCGGCAGTTTGAAGAGCGAACAGGAGGCCATTCTGGCGGCAGGGTGCGATGGTTATATCGCCAAGCCGTTCAGTGAAGCGGACATCTATCGTGCCATGGAAAAACACTTGGGGGCCCGTTTTGTGTATGAGGGAAATGCCGGTTCTTTAGAGGGGAGGCCTGCCGAAAAAGTTCACAATTGGCCTGCTCGCTGTGCATCGCTGCCCCTGAGCTTGAGGGAAGAACTCATGGATGCCTTACGGCGGGCCCATATGAAGGCCATTGATGCGCTGATCGCACGAATCGGAGAAGATGACCCCCCTCTTGCCGTAACGCTTCAAGGGTGGGCCCACGATTTTGAATATGAGAAAATTCTGTCCTTGATGAAAGGAGCATTCGAAAAATGAGTGTTGAAAGGGACAATTACAAAGCGGATATTTTGGTTGTGGACGACACCCGGGAGAATGTGAGACTTCTGGTGAACGCTCTGGGAAATGAGGGATACCGGGTCCGTCCCGCCCTGAGCGGAAAGGCTGCCCTGGAAGCGGCGAATGCGGAAGCGCCCGATCTCATTTTGCTGGATATCCTGATGCCCGAAATGGACGGCTATGAGGTGTGCAAGGCGTTAAAAGCGGACAGGGAGCTCAAAGACGTTCCGGTGATTTTTCTCAGTGCATTGGGCGAAGTGGCGGACAAAGTGAAAGGGCTCAACGCGGGGGGTGTGGATTATGTCAGCAAACCCTTTCAACCGGAGGAAGTGCTGGCCCGGATTGAAACACACCTGACCCTGAGGCGGCTTCGTCTGGAACTTGAGGCAAAAAACGCCTATCTGGAAAAAACGAACAGGGAACTTTCAGAAGCGATGGCGGAAATCAAAACCCTCAGGGGCATCCTGCCCATCTGCTCGCACTGCAAAAATATTCGAGACGATGACGGATACTGGAAACAGCTCGAAGCCTATTTTGACAAACATGCGGGAATTCAATTCAGCCACGGCATCTGCCCCAAATGCGCCAAAAAATTATATCCTGAGATGTCTCTCTATGAGGATGCGTGACATGGTGAAGGTACTGCTGGTGGAAGATGATGAGGAGGACTACATCCTGACCCGGGATCTCCTCCACGAGGCCCGAGGGGATTTCATCCTTGGGTGGGTTTCAACCTACCGGGAAGCCCTGGCAGAAATCGAGAAGTCAAGACACGATATTTATCTCGTGGACTATCGCCTCGGGGAGAAGGACGGTCTTGACCTGGTTCGAACCGCCATTGACATGGGGTGTAAAGCGCCTTTGATCATTTTGACCGGGATGGGCGATCACAATACTGATATGGCCGCGGTGGAAACCGGCGCCGCCGATTATCTGGTCAAAAATAGCCTGAGTCCGGAACTTCTTGAACGGTCCATTCGATATTCCCTGGAGCAGAAACGAAATGAGGCTCTGCTTCGCGAGGCCGGTGAACGGTTGGAGTCCCAGGTGGCGGCGCGAACCGCTGAACTTTCCGAGGCCAACAGGCGGCTTCACGCCGAAATCGAAAGCCGCAAGCTGAAGGAACAGGCGTTGATGGCACGTGAGAGGCAGTTGCAAGCCGGCGAAGAGCGCTATCGGATCCTTGCCGAAAAATCGTCCGATGGCATTGCCATTTTGCGGCAGGGAAGCGTTCAGTTTGTCAATCCCGCCCTGGCTGCCCTGTTGGAAGTTTCTCGGGAGGCGCTTCTGGGTGGAGACCTGGCCCATAACTTTCCCCCTCCCCATAGAGAAGCATTCCGGGATATTTTGAAACAGGTTGGGGAAGGGAAATCCGTGAACGATTTCGAGGCGCCATATGCCGGAGTTGGTGGACGTGAAATCTGGACCCAGTGGCATTTGAGCCCCGTCGATTGGGATGGGGGACCCGCCTGCCTGGCCGCGGTGCGGGATATCACGGAGAAAAAGGCCCGTGAAGCGGCCGTGGAAAGCGAAAGGGAACATCTCAGGACGGAATATATCAAGTTGAAGGCCGCCATCAAAGAACGCTACCGATTCGGGAACCTGGTGGGGAAGAGTTCGGCCATGCAGGCGGTCTATGATCTCATCCTGGACGCCTCGAAGACGGATGCGAGCGTGGTGATTGAAGGAGAATCGGGGACGGGCAAGGAACTGGTGGCCCGTGCTATTCACGACCTCAGTGATCGCGCTGAGGCGCCATTTGTGCCGGTCAACTGCGGCGCCATTCCCGAGGCCCTGTTTGAAAGTGAATTTTTCGGTCACAAGCGCGGCGCCTTTACCGGGGCCGGGGTGGAGACCTACGGTTTTTTCGGTCTCTCCCAGGGGGGCACCCTCTTTTTGGACGAGGTCGGGGAGTTGACCCCCGGCATGCAGGTGAAACTGTTGCGGGCCATCGAGGGGGGCGGTTACTCGCCGGTGGGGAGCAGCGTCACGTTAAAAAGGGATGTTCGGATCATGGCCGCCACCAACAGGGATCTGGCCGCTCTTGTGGCAGCGGGGGCCATGAGGGAGGATTTCTTCTACAGGATACATGTGGTTGGCATTCGATTGCCGCCTTTGAGAGACCGAAGAGATGACATTCCCCTCCTGATCGATCACTTCACCCGGGTTCATTATGGCTCGGAAAAGCCGCGGACCGTGCCGGGGCATTTGATGGGGACCCTTTACAGTCATGATTGGCCTGGAAATGTTCGGGAACTTCAAAATGTTCTGCATCGATATTTTACGGTTAAACAGATTGACTTTTTGGAGGGACCGTCGGCCCCCGCCAAGTCTTACGCCGTTCAGACCAGGGAAGTTTCGGTTGCGGATGGGGTGGGTTTGCGGCAGGCCCTCGAGGCCTTTGAAAAGGAATATATCTCGCAGGCTCTGGACCGGAACCGCTGGCACAAGGGGAAAGCCGCGGCCGTTCTGGATATTCCCGAACGGACATTCTATCGAAAGCTGAAACGATATCAGCTGATATAGGCCGATGTTATGCTTTACCCTCAATAGAGTCGATCCGGAGAGATAATTTGAAAATTTGAGAAAACAAACTTGACACGAATTTCGTGTTACACTAATGTCGTGATATGAAAAATGTTACCATTACACTGGATGAAGAAGTTGTCCGTTGGACCCGTATCCGTGCTGCGGAAGGCGGCACGAGTGTTTCCCGCCTGGTGGGTGAGTTGCTCCGCGATAAAATGCGTGATGAACGCAACTATCAGATAGCTATGCAAAATTACTTGGATAAATCTCCACTTGTCCTGAAGAAAGAGGGAGATGATTATCCCGATCGTGAGGAACTCCATGACCGAAAGGGTCTTCGTTGACACCAATGTTCTTGTTTACAGCAGAGATGCATCAGAACCCCCGAAGCAGAAACAAGCCATGGCCTGGATGGCCCGTTTATGGACCGAAAAGACAGGCCGTTTGAGCTTTCAAATCCTCAATGAGTTCTACGTAACGGTCACACGCAAACTCCAACCCGGCCTGGACCCACACCATGCCCGCGAAGATGTTCGTCTACTTCTTGCATGGCGTCCGATGCCCGTGGATGGTCCTATGGTAGAGGGAGCGTGGCGTATCCAGGATCGCTATAGACTGTCCTGGTGGGATTCCCTGGTTGTGTCCGCCGCTCAAATAGGTGGCTGCCGTTACCTTCTAACGGAAGATCTCCAGGAAAATCAGATCCTGGGAAATATCCAGATAGTCAACCCTTTTCATACTTCTTCCAAATCTCTTTAAGACAGATGAACATCTGTTGTAACCGTTCACGGTTGCCGGTTTACGGTTTTTCGCTGATATAGACCGATGTTATGCCGTTTATGGCGTAATTTTTTAATTTTTAGATAATTCAATATGTTAGTCTGGTTTTATTCCTCTGATGTGCCAAATATGGCATAATCGTCATAATCCATTTTTTTGATTCCACGTCTTTTTATTTGTAAATTCACATTTGTAAACAGCATGTTATATCAGGCCGCCAATAAACGGCCCATTTTTTGCTTAACCAGGGTGCAGGGAAGCTTTGAACCGTAAACCGTTTTTTTCGGGGACCTTTCATGAAAATTCTTATTGTAGAAGACGATCCAATGCTGGGGAAAATGCTGAAACAGCGCATTGAAAAATGGGATTACATGACTGAAATCGTTCATACGGGCAGAGCGGCCATCCAAAAAATGGAAAAAGAATCCTTCGATGGGATGTTGCTGGACGTCTTTCTGCCCGATTGCCGGGGCCATACGCTGATTCCCGGGTTCAGGGCGTTGAACCCCCGTATTCACATTATCGCCATGACCGGTTTCAATACGCGGGAGCTGGAACTGGAGGTCCGGAAGCAGGGGATCGATCAATACCTGGGCAAACCGGTGGATTTCACGGTTCTGAAAATGAGTCTGGATCATATGGCAGGCAGAATCGGAAACCTTGCCGCTTAAGGGAACAGGAAGGGCTTGACGGCGGTTTGGCTGGGAGGGAACGGATATGGGAAAACAGAAATGGATTTGGAGCATTGGGGCGGGTTTGGCCCTTTTGGCCCTTTTTCTCGTGCTGTTCATACTGCGCCCGTGGGAAAAAGAGAAGATTCAAATCGGGGCTATCATATCCATGTCGGGTCCTGCTTCTCATCTGGTGGATGTGAAAGATGGGATGCAAATGGCGATTTCCGAGGTCAATGCCTGGGGCGGAATCAATGGAAGGGAAATGGAACTGATTGTCCGGGACAGTAAATCAGACCCGGAGGAAGCGAAACGGGCCTTCGAAAACATTGAAAAGGAAAACCATCCACTGCTCTATGTGGCCACCAACAGCGCGATTGCCATGAAACTGGCCCCTCTGGCGGAGGAAAACAAGGTGGTGCTTGCGGGCCTGGTTGTGAGTACGTCGGAATTCACCCGGGCTAACCCATGGTGCTACAAATATTATACCATACCGGAGGATGAAGCCCGTGCGACCCTTCTTATTCTGGAACGTTTGAAGATTCACAAGTTGGGTGTCCTTTACCAGGATGAGGAGTACGGGATCTCTCTTTTTTCGGTTCTCAAAAAGTGGTTTGAGGCTTCGGGCGGTACCGTAGTCGCGGTCCCCTTTTCAATCAGAAACCCCGATTGGGAATCGGCGATTGCCAAAATCCGAAACACGGAGGCTGTTTTTGTGGTGGGCTTTGTCAAGAATGAGGAGGAGGGCATTCGGGCGCTCAAAGAGGCTGAATACCCCGGACATATTCTGGGCGCATCCGGTGTGACCAGTT
Organism: Desulfatiglandales bacterium; assembly: GCA_963664475.2. GTDB lineage: Bacteria > Desulfobacterota > DSM-4660 > Desulfatiglandales > Desulfatiglandaceae > NaphS2. The sequence continues at coordinate 571,401 of CAXXXE010000006.1, read as the reverse complement.
TGGTCGGTAACCCTGAGGTGGATGGCGTCTATGTGCCCGCTCCCCTGATCTATAATCACAATTTTCTCTTTGCCCGGGAAGTGAAAGAGAAATATGACGCTCGCTATGGAAAAGTCCTCACCCACCAGGCCGCCGGCGGGTACGACATGGTCAAACTGCTGGCGGGTCTTCTGGAGGGGAGGCAGATTACCCGGGAAGGCCTTCGAAAACTGCTGGCGGCGGGGTTCATCTATCCCGGGATCTTCGGGGAGATTGAGCTTGAGCCCGGAACACGGGATATCATCATTCCCCTTCACCCGGCCCGCATCATTGATGGAAATATCAAGTTTCTCAGGTAAACACGATTGCGGAATGCGGATTTAACAAAGAAGGCAATTTTGTAGAAGGGTCCCAGCGAATGAAGATGAAGATAGGTGTTAAACTGCTGGCCGGGTTTGTTCCGGTGGTTCTGCTCATGACGGCCATGGCCCTCTATTCGGTGCATACCGGTGAGAAGTCATTGGAAAATTCCGTGGGCAAGACCTCCATATTCCTGGCTGAGGAGATGTTGAAAACCATTAACCGCGATATCTATCTGAAGATCGAGGCTCTTCGTGTCCATACGTCTCATTTTTTGTTTCAGAAGATCCTGATGGAATCCAACCGGCAATTTGAGGGATTCGGCGATGTTCAAGAATGGATTGATGGAAAAGATAAAACATGGGTTTCGGCCCCAAGGGGAGAAATCACCCCTTTTATGAAAAGTCTGATTTACAATCCTCTTTCCGACAGCCTCAGAAAGGAAATTGCGCAATACTATGAGAGACGCTATGGATACCCGGTCTTTGGGGAGATCTTTGTCACCAATCGGTTTGGCGCGGTTATCGCGGAAACCCATAAGACCTTGGATTACCGCGAGGATGATGAATCCTGGTGGCAGGTGGCCAGAGAGAAAGGGTTTTCCGTGGGCAATGTGGCGTATGACGAAAGCTCCCGCACCTACGCCATCTCCATCGGCATCAGGATTGTGGATGCATCGGGGGATTTTGCCGGGGTCATGAAGGCGGTGGTGGATACCAAGGGGATTGTACGGGAGGCCGAGATGGCCACCAAAAAATATGAAACCACCCGCATCCAGGTGATCACGGAGGACGGGAGGCTGATTTACAGCACCAGGGCCTTTCAATTTCTGGAAGACCTGTCCGGGACCCGGTTTTTCAAGAAGATCAAGGGCGGCGACGGTGTCTTTATGGGGGATTTGGGGGGCAAGAAAATTCTCTATTCATATGCCCGTTCGCAAGGATACCGGGGGTTTGAGGGGTTGGGATGGATTCTTGTGGTGGGGCACAACGTTCAGGAGGTGCTGGCCCCGGCCTTTTCCCTGAGAAATCGAATTCTGGTGGTCTCCCTTTTTTTGATTGCGGTGGCCATCCTGATCGCCCTTTTCATGTCCCGTTCCATCACAAGACCCGTTGCCGAACTGATCAGGGGCGCAGGCGAGATCGGACAAGGCTGGCTGGATTACCGGATACCGGTTACGGGCAACGATGAGATGGGGCAGCTGGCCGCCGCTTTTAATGAAATGGCTGCCCAACGAAAACGGGAAGAGACGGCTCTCAGGGAGAGCGAGGAACGATTTCGCGGCTTTTTCAATACGGCCGCCATCGGCATGGTCATGGGGGATGTGGATAGCGGTTTCGTTCAGGTCAATGGCGCCTTCTGTGAGATTGTGGGGTATGATGAGAAGACTTTGATCGGAAAACCCTTTCAATTCCTGGTCCATCCCCTGGACCTGGAGGAAGAATTGCCCCTGTTGGCCCGGCTTCTGAAGGGGGAGATCCCCCACTACCATCGAGAGGAGCGGTTGATTCACAAACAGGGTCACGAGGTCTGGGTCAACGTGTCCTGCTCCCTGGTTCGAGATAAAGACGGCCGGCCGGTCAACCTCATTGCCGGCATTGAAAACATTACTGAACTGCGGCAGCATCGAGTGCATCTGGAACGGCTGGTGGAAGACCGCACCGCAAAATTGAAAAAATCCAACCAGGAGCTGGAGCAGTTCGCCTATGTGGCATCTCACGATCTGCAGGAGCCCCTGCGAAAGGTTCAGGCCTTCGGAGACCGGTTCGTGGCCCGTTATGGCGCCCAGGTGGATGAAAAGGGGCGCGATTACCTGGCCCGTATGCAGGGGGCGGGTCGAAGGATGGGCACCATGATCCAGGATTTGCTCTCCCTTTCCCGGGTCACCACAAAGGGAAGTGCTTTTGTTCCCGTAGACCTCACGGTAGAGGTCCAGCAGGTGCTTTCGGATCTGGAGGTGGCTATCGATGAGTGCGGGGGCGTTTTTGAAGTGGTGGATTTGCCCACCATTGAAGGTGATCCGTCGCAGATCCGCCAATTGTTGCAGAATCTCCTGAGCAATGCGTTTAAATACCATAAACCGGGAATATCTCCCCTGGTGAGAGTTCATGCCGTTATGTCCGCGTCCGAAGGGCCTGAAGGGGGAAGGGTGTGCCGTCTTCATGTGGAAGACAACGGTATCGGGTTTGAACAAGCGTATGCCGACCGGATTTTTGAGCCTTTTCAACGGCTGCACGGCCGGTCCAAGTATGAGGGAACCGGAATAGGTCTCACCATCTGCCGCAAGATCGCGGAGCGGCACGGCGGGAGCATTATCGCAGAGGGTGTACCGGGCCATGGATGCACTTTCATCGTGACCCTGCCCGTTCAACAACAAAAGGAGAGGTCGAAACATGTATAAATCCACAAATCCGATTATGATCCTGATGGCCGAGGATGATCCGGATGATCGCCTGCTGACCCAGGATGCTTTTGATGAGTGCAGGCTGACCAATGAACTGCGGTTCGTGGAGGATGGGGAGGAACTGATGGACTACCTGCTTCGCAGGGGAAAATATGCGGATCCGAACGATTCCCCCCGGCCGGGATTGATCCTTCTGGACCTGAACATGCCCCGCAAAGACGGCCGGGAAGCCCTGGGAGAGATCAAGTCCGATCCGGATCTTCGGCGTATCCCCGTTGTGGTGTTGACCACATCCAAGGCCGAGGAGGATGTCCTGCGTAGCTATGATCTGGGGGTGAATTCCTTCATCGTCAAACCGGTGACCTTTGATGGGCTCGTTGAGGTAGTGAAGGCCCTCGGGAAATACTGGATTCAGATTGTGGAGTTGCCGTCTTGATCGACAATCATCAATCCAGAGGCCGGGGAGGAATGGATATGAAGTTATTAAAGGGTGGATTTTTGATCTCTATCGGCCTCGCCATGCTCCTGACCTCGGCCTGCGGAAAACCCTCGAACAAAACCAAAAAGGCCGTTGTGGGAATCGTGAATGTCACTCCGGTGCTGGAAGATACGGTGGCGGGTCTGAAAACAGGTCTGGCCCAATTGGGGTATAAGGAGAATGACAACATCCGCTATCTCTACGAAGGCCCTTTGGGCAGCATGGATAAGGTGGATGGGGCCGTCAAACGGATTCTTGCCGAGAAACCTGACCTGATCGTCTCTTTTACCACACCGGTCACCCTGAAGGTCAAAAAGGTAACCCAAGGGATGGATGTTCCGATCCTGTTTGCTCCATCGGCAGATCCGGTGGGCGCCGGGCTGGTGAAGAGCCTGAAAGCGCCAGGAGGACGGTTCACCGGAATTTATGTGCGTGGCGCCGGGATTAAAGCCCTGGCCTGGCTGGCCAAAATGGTTCCCGGTTTGCACCGGATCTATGTCCCCTTCAACCCCGACGACAAGGCCATGGTTCTCACGATGAAGGACCTGAAAAAAGCGGCGGACGACCGGAAAATCCAACTGGTGATCGGGGAGTGTCATTCCAAAGCGGATGTTTTGACCGTTTTGAAGCACATTCCGGCGGACGTCCAGGCCGTGTGGCAGTTGCCTTCCCCCTTCTGGGGGGCCTATCTTGAGCCTTTTGTGGCGGCCTGTCTTGATCAAAAAAAGCCGCTCAAGACCCACTCGGCCGACTGGGCCAGGGCCGGGGCATTGATGTCGTATGGTCTGAATGCAAAGGCCATGGGAGAGCAGTTGAGTCATCTGGCCCATAAGATCCTGAAAGGGACGTCGCCGGCAGTACTCCCCATGGAACGTCCACGGTATTTTCTGGCCGTCAACCTGAAGACGGCCGGACTGATCGGTTTAGAGATCCCCGATGCCGTCCTGAAGCAGGCCGATGAGGTCATTCGGATTGATGATTGGCGATTGGCGATTGAGGCTGACTCATGAAAGGAAGCGTGAGAACGAAATTTCGGCTGGTTTTTGCCGCATTGGCCTTGGGCCCGTTGGTCCTTCTGGGTTTTCTGGTGATCCGGCAAAGCTACGTATCCGGGTTTGAAGAGGCCGAAGCAAACTTGACGAGTACAATCCGAACGGCATCCGCTGGAATTGCCGGCTTTTTCAACTCCGTGAACCAGCATCTTCATGTTTTTCTGGACGTGGTGGATTTAAAGGCGATGGATCGTTCCCATCGGGATGAGGCCCTGTCCATGCTGCTCTCTCACAAGGGGGAAAATCATGCACCGCTCTTTACTGAGCTCCTGCTGGTCAACCCCGATGGCGGGATATTGGGATGTGCGTCTTTTGATGGGGATTGCTTCGCCATGGGCGCCATGGAAGATATGTCATTTTTTAAACAAGGTCTTCCGCTGCTTTTATCCGGCCGGGACTGCCATGGCCCAGTGGTGTTTGACTCTGAGACCGGTGAACCCCGAATGAGAGTGGCCTTTCCCCTTATGGGGATTCGGACCGGAAAGCTCTGGGCCGTACTCCTGGCGAAAATCCGGCTTAAAGCGATGTGGGATGTGATCGATGAGATTCAGGCCGGTCCGGGGGGGTTGGTTTACCTGACGGATGGGAAACGCATCGTTGCCCATGCCGATCCCTCGGTGGTGCTCAGGGGGACGGATTTCAGCTTTCCCCCTTCAGACGAAAAGATCGTTGCGGGACTCGGGGGGAATAAGGTGGTGATGGTGAGTGAAGCCGTCCCCTTCGGCAACCGGGTTTTTTATGTGATGATGGAAAAGTCATTGAGTGAGGTCCTCAGGCCCACCTACACGCTTTTATGGAAGCTGGGGATTGTTTTTACCCTGGCCATGGCAGTGGTGGTCCTGATGGGGTTGATGACCCAGCGGCTCATCGTGGATCCCCTGGAAGAACTGGCCCGAAAGGCCCGGAAAATCGAGGCGGGAGATTTAGGGGAGCGGATTGAACTGGATCGGACGGATGAATTCGGTGAATTGGCCCAATCTTTTAATGCCATGACCCAATCTCTTCAGAGGACCATCGCTTCCCTCGAAGCGGAAAATATGGCGCGAATGAAAAATGAAACGGCGCTTTCTGAAGAGAAACGGTTTACCGATTCTCTGATCGCCAGCCTGCCCGGCGTTTTCTATCATTTTGATCGTCAGGGGAAATTTCTCCGCTGGAACAGGAATTTGGAAAGAGTCTGCGGCCTTACCGCGGATGAGATGGCAAAGGCAGACCCCATCCAACTGTTCGACATTGAAGACGGAAAACGGGTTGCAAGGTCCATGGAAGCGGTGTTTCGTGAAGGGGAGGCCACTGTAGAAGCATCCTTTCTCTCCAGGAAGGGAAAGCGAAGTCCCTTTTCTTTGACGGGAATGCGGTTTGATGCGGGGGAACGAATGGATCTGGTGGGGGTGGGGGTGGATATTTCCCAGCAGAAAGAGGCCCAGGAAAGGCTGGAAAGGACCATGGTTGAACTGACCCGGACCAACCAGGAACTGGAGCACCTTACCTTTGCCGCCTCGCACCACTTGCAGGAGCCCCTTCGCAAGGTACAGACCTTTGGGGATCGCCTGAAAAAGGAATATTCAAACGAACTGGGCCAAAAGGGAAAGGACTACATCGATCGCATGCAGCAGGCCGCGGGTCGCATGCAGAGAATGCTCAACGGCCTTCTGCTCTTTTCCCGTATTCGATCCGATCCGCTTTCATGGGTGACGCTTGATATGGGCCGTTTGGTAAGGGATGTGGCGTCGGCGCTTGCGGAAAACCGATATAAGGGTTTGGAAGGGTGCGTGGAGTTCGGGGATTTGCCCTTTCTGGAGGGAGACGCATTACGGATCTCGAACCTCTTTCATCACCTCATCGACAACGCGTTCAAGTTCATGCAGGATGGGGTTTCACCGATGGTCAAGGTATTTGCCCGTGAAATCGGCGGCCATTGCCGGATAACGGTTGAGGACAACGGCATCGGATTTGATGAGAAGTATAAAGACCGAATCTTTGAGCCTTTTCAGCGGCTCCACCCCATGGGCAGGTACGGGGGCGTCGGCATGGGTCTTACCATTTGCCGGAGGGTTGTGGAGACCCACGGGGGCCGCATTACGGCGACATCGAAACCGGGGGTTGGGTCCATCTTTGTGGTGGATCTTCCCCACGGGATTGTTGATTTATGATTGTTGATTTAAAAGAGGAAGTTGTCAATCGACAATCTTTTGGCGATTGATTGCCGGGCACAAAGGCATTCTGCAAATTAAACAACGGGGAGAAATTTATGAGTGAAGGCATCATAAAGATTCTTGTGGTGGACGATGATGAAGACGATTTTGTTTTGGTGCGCGATCTGATTTATGAGGCCACTCAGGATGATTTTACGGTGGACTGGGTGTCCACCTATGAAGAAGGCCTTCAGGAAATCGGCCGGTGCCGGCATCATGTATACCTTCTGGATTATCATCTGGGGGCCGGAAGCGGACTGGCGCTGCTTAAGGAAGCCAGGACCCTGGGTTGCAATTCCCCGCTTATTCTGCTGACGGGGCAGGGAGATCGTAAGGTGGATATGGCCGCAATGGCGGCCGGCGCGGCGGACTTTCTGGACAAGACGGAACTTCGGGGAACGCTTCTGGAGCGCTCTGTCCGGTATGCCTTGGATCGAAAAGAGGCGGAAGAAAAGCTGAAGGCCATGCAACAGGAGGTGATCAGAACCGAAAAGTTCGAATCCCTCAGCATCCTGGCCGGGGGGATCGCCCACGATTACAACAACCTTCTTGCCGGGATCATGGGATATATGGATCTCGTGCTGATGGAGATGGAACCGGGGACCTCGGGCCATGAAAACAGGGCACATGAAAACCTGACCATGGCCTACAATGCGGCTCTGCAGATGAAGGCGCTGAACCGGCGGTTTCAGGAGATTTCCAGAGGCAGCATGCCCTCTTTCAGAACCGGTTCCCTTGTGCCGCTCATCAAGGATTGTGCTACCCGTTGCGCGGAGAGCTTCCGCGGCCGTGTTGGCTTGCGCATGCCCGATGATATATGGCCCACCGTCTTTGATTACCGGCAGATGGCCCGTGTTTTCAACAATGTCTGCACCAACGGATTCGAATCCATGCCGGAAGGAGGTGTTTTGGATATAACGGTCCGAAATATGGTATTGGAAACGGAAAATCCGGTCTTTCATTTGACGCCGGGGCCTTATGTGGAGGTGATCATCAAGGACAAGGGTTGTGGCATATCCAAAGAAAATCTACTCAGGATAATGGATCCCTATTTTTCAAGCAAGCAGAGGGGTTCTCAGAAAGGGATGGGGATGGGGTTGACCACCGCCTATGGCATCGTTAAAAACCATAAAGGGAGCCTGGGAGTGACATCCAGGGAGGGGGAGGGAACCACGGTGACCCTCCTTCTTCCCGCTGAGCGACAACCCGTATCCGGTAACTAACCAGTAATGAGCAAGGGGGCTTCCAATCGAAAATCAACCATCAACCATCAACAATCCGGCAAAGATTCGCATCCTCCTGGTGGACGACGATGAAGATGACTATATCCTGACCCGCGATCTCCTTGCCGAGCCGGGAGTGTCTCGATTTGAATTCGAATGGGCGCCGACTTACGAGGCGGGACTGGCGGCAATGGAGAAGCATCGACATGATGTCTATCTGCTCGATTACCGTTTAGGCGAACGAAACGGTTTGGAATTGCTGCGGCGTGCCGTTGACCTGGAGATCCGTGCCCCCATCATTCTGCTCACCAGCCAGGGGGACACACGGGTGGATATGGCGGCAATGGAGATGGGGGCTGCCGACTACCTCGATAAGACAACGCTCACCGCCGATATGTTGGAACGTTCCATTCGCTACGCCTTGGGGAGGGCGCGCTCGGAGGAAACGCTTCGTAGGAGTGAAGAGAACTTCAGATCTCTCAGCGAAAACGCTCCGGATATCATTTACACCCTGGGGGTGGATGGGGCATTCACCTATGTGAATCCCGCATGGCGTGTAATCATGGGGTATGGGAAAGAAGAAACCCTGGGGGAATACTTTGTGGACTTTGTGAAAGAAAATAATGCCGGAGCATGTATCGATTTATTTAAAAGGGTCAGGAGTGGCAAGAAGATTATCAGAGATCAAATTATTTCCATGCTGAACAAAGATGGCACGTCGTGTCTTTTCAATCTCAGCGGTGCCCCCAACCTCAACCCCTCCGGAGAGGTCACGGGAATGGTTGGCCTGTTAAAAGACATTACCGAGCATCGCAAGGCGGAGGCCCGACTCCAGCAGGCACAGAAAATGGAGGCCATCGGCACCCTGGCGGGCGGCATCGCCCATGACTTCAACAACATTCTTTCCGCGGTTATCGGCTATGCGGAACTGGGAAAGATGAGGGTCGCTGAAGGAAGCGATCTGTACGCTGATCTGGAAGAAATCTATAAGGCTGGGACTCGCGCAAAGGAGCTGGTCAGGCAGATTCTGACCTTTGCCAGACAATCGGATGCAGCCATCAAGCCCATGCGGGTCAAATATATCTTGAAAGAAGCCCTTAAATTGTTGAAGGCATCCACCCCCAGCTCCATAGAGATCAGGGGAACCTTTGAAAGCGATGCCGTTATTCTGGCGGATCCGACCCAGATTCATCAGGTGATTATGAACCTTTGCACCAATGCCACCCACGCCATGGCAGATGATGTGGGGGTCATAACGGTTCAGTTGAAGGAGGTCCCATTGGATGATCGTTTTGCAAAACGCCATCCAACCCTGTTAGCCTGCAGTTATTTGCAGCTACGCGTTGAAGATACCGGTTGCGGGATCAGTCCGGCGATCCTTGAAAAAATATTTGATCCATACTTCACTACAAAGGGTAAAGGGGAAGGCACCGGTTTGGGATTGTCCGTGACCAAAGGGATTGTTGATGGATGCAAAGGGGTGATCACGGTCAAGAGTGAGCCCGGCAAGGGGAGCATTTTTGATGTATTCTTCCCGATCATGGAAACCAATTCGGTAAAAGCAACCTCAAAATCTGAAAAAACAGCAGCACCTACCGGCGACGAAACAATATTGGTCATCGACGATGAGCCTGCTATTTCCGGTCTCATTCAGAAAATTCTGACGGCTCTGGGATACCGGGTTACTGCACGAACCGACCCCCTGGAGGCGTTGGCTCTGTTCAAGTCCGACCCGGGGAACTTTGATCTGGTGATTACGGATATGACTATGCCGCACATGAGCGGGGATTTACTCGCCATGGCGATGAAAAAGATCCGCCCCCACCTTCCGGTGATTCTCTGTACCGGATACAGTAGAAGGATATCGGAAGAAATGGCAGGGGCGATTGGCATCAACGCATTATTAATGAAGCCGGTTGAAAAATTGAAACTGGCCGGCACGGTCAGAAGCGTTTTGGATGAAGCAAGAGGCTGATCCATGGAAGTTATGATGAAAAGACCTGAAGTTAAAAAGGAGGATCCATGAGGTTTTCTATCTCAGACTCAATCGCAAAGAAAATTTTTGCCCTGGTTAGTATTCCGGTCATCGCCTGTCTCATTATCACGGCTATCGGACTGGTATCTTTAAAGGTTGTAGACCGGGCACTTCTAATCACCCGGTCCGAACGGGACCATACGGTCAACTTTTATGAGGCCGCGTATTCCTTTGGGGAGTATGTAAGAACCGGAGATGCGGCATTTTATAACAAATTTAATTCGCACATGGAAATCACCATGAAGTTGAGTGGCATTTTTGGATCGATCATCGAGGATCTGAAGATTAAACCAAAGGTGGAAATCGCAAAGAATATGGCCCACTGGTTTCCTTCAGTGAATGACGATGAAGCCATTGATATCATCACCATTGTCGGTTTTCTCTCTTCTCAGCCGCTGGTGGTGTCACTGGTTGAGATCTCACAACATGCAAACGCATTGGCAGTTCGGTACCGGGCATTGGCGGAAAAATACACCAAAACCGAAGATTCAGGTGAAAAGAAAGCGCTATTGGCCGAAATCGATAAAACCAATGCAGAAATGGATCGTACGACCGCAATGTTTTCCGCCGGGGTGGGAAAGTTGTCGGCATGGGCTGTCTCCATGACAAAAAGAACCCTGTGGATTGCACTCGCGTTACTCCTTGTTATCTGCATCTCCTTTTCAATGAAAACGATCAGGTCCATCATTAAACCCCTCAATGCGGTGGTTGGGTTTGCCGGACGGGTGGCCGGGGGAGATTTGACCGAGCGGCTCAGGATCGATTCCGGAGATGAGACGAAGGTATTGGCGGATGCCTTCAATCAGATGGTCGAGAGTCTTCAGCGGACGATGAATCAAATGGAGAATTATCTGAATAATGCGCCTGTCCCGGTTACGGCGATTGATCGGCAATTTAACATTCAATTCATGAACCAAAAAGCCGCCGCGTTTGCGCAAACCACCGTTGATAAGGGCATCGGGAAAAAGTGCTATGACCTGTTCAGAAACGAACACTGTAATACGGATGAGTGCCGTGTGAAGCAGGCCATGGAACAAAAAAAGGTCTTTTCCGGACAGACAGTATTGGTTGGTGCGGGAAATTTGCCCATTCATTACTCTGGCGTGCCGCTGCTGGACATCTCGGGAAATGTGGTGGGCGGCGTGGAATATATCACGGATGTGAGCGACCTCAAAGAAATTGAACGGGCACTTCAGGGCGCCAACGATTTTCTCCAAGGGCAGATCGGTGTCGCAGTGAGAAATATTACAACGGCCACCAGTGAGATCCTGGCCACCACCAGTGAACAGGCCGCCGGCGCCGGCGAGCAGGCGGCCGCCGTGAACCAGACTTCCAGCACCGTGGACCAGGCCCGGCAGACCGCTAAACAGTCGGCGGAACGCGCCCGGCAGGTGGCACGGGTTGCTCAGGAATCTTCCAAAGAGGCCGATGAGGGGTTCAGGGCGGTGGAAAGCACTCTGGAGGGTGTCAATCGCATTAAGGAGCAGGTGGAAAGCATTGCGGCGACCATTCTTTCCCTCAGCGAACAGACGCAGCAGATCGGTGAGATCATCGAGACGGTGAACGACATCGCGGATCAGTCAAATCTGCTGGCACTGAATGCTGCTATCGAGGCGGCCCGGGCCGGCGAGGCGGGCAAAGGCTTTGCCGTGGTGGCCGGTGAGGTGCGGAGTCTGGCGGTGCAGTCAAGAGATGCCACCGCCAGGGTTCAGGAGATCCTTGGACAGATCCAGAAGGCGAGTAACACGGCGGTGATGGTGACGGAAGAGGGGGCAAAACGTGCTGACAAAGGGGTGTTGCAGGCCGAGAAGGCAGGTAAGGCCATTCAAAGCATCAATCGAAATATAGAGGGCGTGACCCGAACGATACAACAGATTGCGGTCAGCGCTCAGGAACAACTGGCGGGGATGGACCAGATCAGCGCTGCCATGGAGAACATTGACCAGGCAACGACCCAGAGTGAAGCGGGGATTCAGCAGGTGGAAGGGGCGGTTCAAGACTTGAATGCCCAGGCCGAACAGCTCAGGCGGATTGTTGAACAGTACACACGTTCTTGAAAACTGGAGAAAAAAAAGAGATGACAAAGACACCAAAAGCCTCCACGGATAAAAAGCCGGTGTCGCGGGAAACCCGAGACTCGGATTTGGAGGGAATGGCGGGCCATTTTCTGACATTTTGCATTGGTAATCGGCAACTGGCTTTTCCACTGGAAAAAGTAGAGCGTGTGATTCGCATGGCGGCACTGGTCCCGGTACCCGAAGCGCCGGAGTGGATTTCCGGACTCATCAATCTGGGGGGGACGGTGATACCGGTCATTAGCTTGAGAAAAAGGCTGGGATTGTCGCGGGTAGGGGTCCATCCGGATCATCGGATACTGGTGATGCAAACACGGAATCGAAAACTGGGTGTCATTGCGGAAACGGTGGAGGATGTGATCGCTGTTTCCGAGGATCATGTGGCCAAACCTGAAGGCACCCTTAGGAAGTCCCCGCTGTTGAATGCGGTGATTCGAAAAAATGATGAGGTCTATCTGGCGCTGGAAGCCGATGAGGTTGACACCGGAGCCGTCATCGAATTTGAAGAACCCGAGGCGGGTTGATGACTGAATTCATGAATACGACGCCTAAATTTCAGCATTTTCTGAGCAATGATCAGTATGACCGGTTTCAGAAACTGGTCCTGCAGAGGACCGGCATGCTGTTCGGAATCAAACGGCGGAACGCCCTGGCTCGGGGCATCACCATGCTGTGCGAAAAAGCGGCCCAGGACGACCTGGACCGGTATTTTCAAATGCTTCAGGCAACTGAAACGGACAGTCCCCCGTGGGATGCGCTGATCGAAGAACTGACGGTGGGGGAGACCTATTTTTTCAGGGACGAAAACCAGATTAAAGCGCTGAGGCGGCATCTCCTGCCCCAGATCATTGCCGCCCACGGGCATGACCGGCGCATCCGCATCTGGAGTGCCGGGTGTGCGTCCGGTGAAGAAGCCTATACCCTTTCCATGCTTCTGGCGGAGCTGGTTCCCGACATAGATCAGTGGAACATCTGCATTCTGGGAACGGATATCAACAAAAAAGTGCTTCATAAGGGGAAGATGGCCCGCTATCGGCCCTGGTCCTTTCGACAGACCGACCCCCTGTTTCAGGCCCGGTATTTCAGCCGGGAAGGTGATGAATACGAAGCGATTCCCCGAATTCGCAAAAATGTGCACTTTGAATACCTCAATTTGAACGAACCGGTTTATCCTTCTCTTTTTACCAACACCAACGCCATGGACCTGATTCTGTGCCGGAATGTGGCCATCTACTACTCTGAAGATGTGGTACGCCATGTGGTCTCACGGTTTTACCAGTGCCTGGTCCCGGGCGGTTGGTTGATGATGGGAGCCTCCGAGACCAGCATGCCGGTGTTTGACCAGTACGGGTACCATGTATTTTTAGGCGGAACCGTATACCGGAAATTGAATGAGCCTGCCCCGTTCGTGCGGCGTTTTCAGGAGGGGGCCTTTGAAAAAACAACCTCAAACGCATCTAAACCGGTATCTGCCATAATAGAGCAGGATGTTTTTTCAGCCGGTTTAAAGAAAACGCTTTTTGTGATGACGACCATGCCGGTACCGGTGGCAGAGCGTGCCGACCTGCCCACGCCACCTGACAAGCCTGATTTGGCGGAGCTGGGCAGGAATCTGATTCGACGGAAGAGGTATGGAGAGGCCAAAGATCTGTTTTTTCGCTGCCTCGCCGAAAACCCTCGGGATGCGGACAGCCTCTACCAGTTGGGCCGGGTCCACGCCAACGTCGGCCAGATGGAGGCGGCCCGCTCCTTCTGCGAACAGGCCATCGAAATTAATCCTCTCAGAGCGGAAGTCTATTATACTCTGGGATTGGTCCATCAGGAATCAGGCGATAATAAAGGGGCCATGGAACGTCTCAAGCGGGCGCTTTTTCTGGAGCCCGGCTTTGCACTGGCACACGTGAGTATGGCAATGCTCTATCGACAGCTGAATCAGAAAGAGAAATCGGAGCGGCACCGCCGGCAGGCCATTGCCCTGGCCTCCGCAATGGCGCCGGAAACGATTCTGCCGGGTGCGGATGATTTGACCGCAAGGACACTGCTGACCATGGCGAAAACGCTAAAATAGATGAAAGGGTCACTCATGACGAGCGAAATACCCCTGGATGTGAGTATTCAAAAAATTCTGGAAGACCGGGCCCGGATTCTGGCGCGGAGTGGGGAAACACAATCCGATTTAAAAGATGTGTTGCGGCTCCTTTCCTTTTCCATTGGTGAAGAACGTTTCGGGGTGGACCTTCACTATATTCAGGAGATTCAGCCCTTGAAGCGGGAGATGTGGTCGCCGGTTCCATGTACGCCGGATTTCATTGTGGGGGCGGTCAACCTCCGGGGCCGGATCTATTCCATTATGGATATTGCCGCCTATCTGGGAATCAGCGTTGAGATGAATATGGAAAAGGCCCACGTGCTGTTGATCCGCGGCGAAACCGTACCGGAGAGAATGCTCATGGAATTCTGTATCCTGGCGGAAGACCGGCCCAAACTGGAGCAGATTTCACCGGCAATGGTGCAAGCGGCATCGGGAACCCTTTCGGTCAGGGGCCAGGAGTTTATTAAAGGGGTGACTTCGGACATGCTCATGATTCTGGATATGGAAAAGCTCATCTCCCATCCGGGAATTATTGTAAGGGAAGAAACCGTTTAGAGAGCTGGAGAAAAAAATGGATCGCCAAGAACTTCAGCGTCAATTGGTGGCCACCTTCAGGGTGGAACTGGAAGAACATGCAGCCGCATTAAACAAGGGCCTTCTGGAACTGGAAAAGGACCTGCCGGGAGGCGAAAAAGATGACCTGCTGAAATCCCTGTTTCGGTCGGCCCACAGCATTAAGGGGTCCGCCCGTGCCGTCGATTTGAAGGACATCGGTACGGTGGCCCACAAGATGGAGGATGTTCTGGGTGCCCTTAAAAAAGGGGAATTGCAGTCTTCATCTCAACTGGTGGATCGACTGCTTCGCGCCACCGATCTCCTGACGGAATCCATGCGCCTGCATCTCCAGGGAGAGGTGCTTTCTTTTGAGGACCGAAAATCGGTCATGAGCGCACTGGATGAAGCACTGCGGGGAGAATTGACCGACAAAAAAGATAAGGTCAAGACGTCAACCCCAGTCCCATCGGATAAAAAACCGGAAGGGGCTGAATTGCGACCAGGGGGAAGTGAAAAAGAGCCGACGACCAAAATTCCCGCGGGTGAGGTTGTGCGGCGGGAAGCCCCGTCAACGGCATGTGAACCCGTGGAAAACACCGGAAACTCATCCCGGGATGAAGATGTCAGACGGCAAAAGGGGTTTTCACGGGATATGGGCGGAGATACCATTCGTGTCAAAACAGAAAAGCTGGATGCCCTCATGGCGGGAATGGGCGAATTGCTCGTGAGCCGAATGCGGATGGAACAGCGCCTCGGGGAATTAAAGTCCGTTCAAAGGGTCATGGGCGGCTGGGAGAAATTATGGCGGAAATCCCGGGCCCGGAAACGGGCTTTGGAACGTCGCATTGAAAAAGATTCGGAATTGGCGGCGCTTCTCGACTTCTTTTCCATCAATGAAAATCACCTGCACCAGGTGGGTCGAACCATCAACCGCCTCTCCGAGTCACTGGAGAGTGACTACCGTCACCTGGCCCTTCTGACAGATGATATGCAGAACGGTGTGCAGCGTGTTCGCATGGTGCCCATTGCCACCCTGTTTGATCTGTTCCCGCGAATGATCCGCGATATCGGTCGGGAAAAGGGGAAAGAAGTCCGACTGGTCCTGCGGGGTGCCGAGACTGAAATTGACCGGCAGGTTCTTGAAGGGTTGAAGGACCCCCTGACCCACCTGCTTCGAAATGCCATAGACCACGGCATCGAAGCACCGGATCAGCGTGTGAAAAAGGGGAAAACCAAACAGGGAACCATTCAGCTCAAAGCCTCCCAAAGTGGAAACCACATTGTTCTGGAGGTAAGCGATGACGGCGCGGGCATCAATCCGGCGGCGGTGCGCCGGGCGGCGGTTAAAAACAATTTCATCACGCCGGCGGATGCGGAAAACCTAAGCGCTCAGGAGACCATTGACCTGGTGTTTCAATCGGGCCTTTCCACCCATTTGACGGTCACGGATCTCTCCGGCCGGGGTGTCGGCATGGATGTGGTGCGGGAACAGCTTGAAAAACTGCATGGACAGGTGAAAACCCGAACCGAAGTGGACAAAGGGACCTCCTTTACCCTGATACTTCCGTTGACCCTGGCCACCAGCCACGTGTTGATGCTGAAGGTGGCGGGTCAAACCGTGGCGGTTCCCAACACCACCGTTGAACGAATCATGCAGTTTAAACCGGAAGAGATCAGGCGTATGGAAGGAAAACCGGCTGTTCGTATTGGGGACAAGGCGTTGCCTCTGATTTCCATGGCGGAGATTCTGGAACTTCCGGTTCGAGAAGAGAGCGAAAACAGCGGTAAGAAAATCGAGGTGATGGTTCTGGGGGCGGTGGAGAAAAAGCTCGCCTTTCAGGTGGATGAATTTTTGGGTGCCCAGGAGGTGGTGGTCAAAAACCTGGGGGCTCAGTTGCAGCGGGTGCGGAATATTTCAGGCGCCACGATCCTGGGGACCGGTCAGGTGGTCATGATACTGAATGCGGGGAGCATTATTCATTCAGCCCAGGGGTTGCGGGGAAGTTCGCTGTTTATGAACGTCTGCGCCAAAAAAACGGTTCAGAAGAAAGTGCTGGTGGTGGATGATTCCATAACCACCCGGACCCTGGAGCGCAATATCCTGGAAAATGCGGGGTATCGGGTTTCCCAGGCCGCCGACGGCATGGAAGGATGGGAAAAGATGCAGGCGGAATCTTTTGATGCGGTGGTGTTTGATATTGAAATGCCCCGTATGAACGGTTTTGAGCTGACCGAAAAAACCCGGCAGGACAAGCGCTTTGAGCATCTCCCCATTGTTCTGGTCACATCCCTGGAATCTCCTGAAGACAAACTGAAGGGGATGGAAGCGGGAGCGGATGTTTATATCACCAAAGGGAGTTTCGATCAGCAGGAACTGCTGGAAACCATAGAACGGTTAATTGGATAGGAATGTTGATATGATCAACGTCTTAATTGTCGATGACTCACCGACGCTCAGACATCTGATTCGCGCTATTTTGACCACGGATCCGGAACTGAAGGTGGTGGGAGAAGCACGAAATGGAGAGGAAGCGGTGGCCATGGTGGCTCGGTTGCAACCGAACGTGGTCACCATGGATATTCAGATGCCGCACATGGACGGTTATGAGGCCATTCGCCGGATCATGTCTGAAACCCCGGTGCCCATTGTGGTGCTGACCAGCACCGAATCGGATATTCGTCTGGGGGCGACTTATAAAGGGGTGGAGTCCGGCGCATTGATGGTCATCAGAAAACCCCGGGGACTTCGGAGCGATGATCCGGATGCGGATGAACTCATCAATGTGGTCAAGGCCATGGCGGATGTGAAAGTGATCCGCCGCAGATGGCATATCCCGAAGCATCCGGAACCGTCCGGTCGCCGCAATCGAGTGTCAAGACCCGTTCAAACGGCATACCAGGTACTTGCCGTCGGAACCTCGACGGGTGGACCGCCAGCCCTCAGGACGGTTCTGGGTGAGCTGCCTGCCACCTTTCCCGTGCCGGTGCTGGTGGTTCAGCATATCAGCAAAGGCTTTACCACCGGTCTGGCTCGATGGCTCAACGAGACCGTTTCACTGCGGGTGAAGCTGGCGGATGTGGCGGAACCCCTCCTGCCGGGCACCGTTTACATTGCTCCCGATGGGGTACACCTGCAGGTAAGCCCTCAAAAAAAGGTGGTCCTTCTTGAGGAAAATCCATTGGACGGGCACCGACCTTCGGTGACGGCTCTCTTCAACTCAGTGGCAAAACAGTACGGTCCGGCCGCCGTGGGGGTGCTGATGACCGGGATGGGCAGGGACGGCGCCAATGGGTTATACGCCATGAAGCAGGCGGGGGCCCATACCATCGCCCAGGATGAGGCCAGTTCCATTGTTTTCGGCATGCCGAAGGAAGCCATTAACATGGGCGCCGCAAGCGAAGTGCTCGCCCTCCAAGAAATCGCCAAAAGGATTAAGGAGTTGATCTTATGATACGCATATTGCTCGTCGATGATTCGAACACCATCCGTTTGATCTTAAGGGAACTGCTGGATGCCGACCCCGAAATAGAGGTGGTGGGGGAAGCTGTGAATGGTAGAGAAGCTATTGACATGACCCTCCGCCTGAAACCGGATCTGATTACCATGGATGTGGCCATGCCGATCATGGATGGATTGGAAGCTACCCGGCGGATCATGCGGGAAAATCCCACGCCCATTATTGTGGTGACGGCCAAAAGCAATTTTCAGGAAATGAATGTGGCTTTTGAGGCCATGGAGGCCGGCGCACTAGATGTGCTGGCCAAACCCACGGGCTTCGGTCTTGAACCGCCCAACTGGGAGACGGAATTTCTGCAAATGGTCAAAACGCTGGTGAATGTGAAGCCTAAGGCGATTTCCCGGGAGAGTTGAAATGCCCCAAGAAAAGAGTATCCTGGTGGTGGAGGACAGTCCCACCCAATCCATGTATCTCAAACTTCTGCTGGAGGGGGAGGGATACGGAATCCATACGGCCCGCGACGGGCGGGAGGGGCTGGCTGCGGCATCGGAAAAACGCCCCCGGTTGATCATCAGCGATGTCATGATGCCCGAAATGAGCGGTTACGAGATGTGCCGGGCCATCAAGGATGATCCCAATCTGGCGGAAATCCCGCTGATCCTTTTGACCACCCTTTCGGATCCGGAAGATATCCTGAAAGGTATTGAAGCCAAAGCCGATTATTACCTGACCAAGCCCTTTGATGAAACCGCCCTGCTCTCCCGCGTCAAGGACGTCCTGACCCATACCCCGGCGGTGAAAACGGGGGAGAAGTGGGAGGAACTCGAAATTGTCATCGGGGGAAAGCTCCGGAAAGTGCGCTCCACCAGCACGCGAATTATGAACCTGCTGCTCTCCACCTACGAAAATGCCGTGCAGCGGAACACGGAACTGTTGAAGGCCCAGGAAGAACTTCGAGAGCTCAATGAAAAACTGGAAGAACGGGTCTACGATCTGCGCGTGTCGGAAAACCGGTTCCGAAGTCTGGTGAAAACCATTCCGGATATTGTGTACCGGGTAGATCCCCAGGGCCGATTTACCTATATCAACGAAGCCATCCAGCGGCTGGGGTATATGCCGGATGACCTGATCGGGGAACATTTTAGTAAAATAATTCTCCCCGCCGACCTACAACGGGTGGACCGTAAGGCGGTTCTGAAAGAATTCAAAGGGAAGAAGACCGGCGATAAAAAGGCGCCCAAACTCTTTAACGAACAGCGGACGGGAAAAAGAAAAACCGAAGGGCTTGAGGTTTGCCTGGTGCCCCTGCACAAAGCAACCTTTGAGGCGGGATACATTGAGCCGCTCAGTTCCGATTATCTGATCATGGAGGTGAACAGTTCCGGCATGTGGGAGATCAACCCCAATGCGGAAAGCCGGGATTTCATGGGGACCGTAGGGGTCATTCGGGATATCTCCGTGCGCAAACAGATGGAAAAGGATTTGGCGGAAAGCGAAGCGCGGATGCGGACCATTTTTGATTACGCTTCCGCCGGCATTGTGGTGATTGATCCTGAAAACCATTTGATTGTGGATGCCAACCCGACCGCCATAAAAATGATCGGTGTTGAGGGAGAAAAGGTGCTGGGCTCCCTTTGTCATCAGTTCATATGCCCCGCGGAAATCGGGCGATGTCCCATTACCGATCTCCATGAGGAAGTGGACAATTCGGAACGGATTCTCATTACCGGCGATGGCAGGGAAGTGCCCATTTTGAAAACCGTGGCGCCCATTATCCTCAAAGGCCGACGTCACCTGCTGGAAAGCTTTGTGGACATCCGCCGGCTGAAAGAAACGGAAAATCAGCTCAAAAGCGCCCATGACAATCTGGAAAAGCGGGTGGAGGAGCGTACGGCAGCCCTGAAAGAATCTCAGGCCCAGTTGATTCAGGCGGAGAAACTGGGGGCGCTGGGAACGCTGACGGCGGGGATTGCCCACGAACTGAATAATCCCATGATGGGGATGCTCAATTTTGCGCAGTATTGCAAAAAGCATGTGGATGCGGAATCCAAGGTCTTTTCGGTTCTTCATGATATGGAGCGGGAGACGCGGCGGTGTATCGATATCGTTAAGAACCTACAGACCTTTTGCCGCATGAGGCCGGATGATGAAGGCGCCACGGAACGGATCAGCTGCGGGGAAATCATTGAACGTGTGTACAAACTCCTTTCCTATCGCATTGAAAAGGATGGGGTTTCATTCAACGTGACCACATCACCTGACTGTCCTGATGTATCCGTCAACGCGGGCAATATCCAACAGATTTTCCTGAATCTCATCGGAAATGCGCTGGATGCCATGAAAGATACAAAAACCCGCGCCATCGATGTTCACATTGATCGGGATTCGGACGGTTTTGTGAGGGTTCGGGTGAAGGATACCGGAAGCGGAATACCGAAAGATATAGAAGCGAAGATCTTTGATCCTTTCTATACCACCAAGCCGGTGGGTAAAGGAACAGGTTTGGGATTGTCCGTGAGCCGGGGAATTATTGAAAAGCACGGCGGCGCCATTGAATGTAGAAGCGAAGCCGGTAAAGGGAGTGTTTTCACGGTGCGGTTGCCCGTGTGATTGAGATGACATCAGATGGAGGAGCAAATGACAAAACGAATCCTTGTGATTGACGATGAAGACGCCATTCGTAAATCCTTTGACCTGGCCCTGGAAGATAGCGGTTACCAGGTGGATACGGCGTCATCGGGTATGGAAGGCCTTGAAATGCTGAAAAGCCAAAGTTACGACCTGGTTTTTCTCGATTTGAAGATGCCCGGAATGAATGGCGTGGAGACGCTTCGTGAAATTCGAAAGCTGAATAAAGACATTCCCGTTTATATTGTGACGGCGTTTTACGGAGAATTCTTTGAGGAACTGCAGTACGTGGCCGACCAGGGGGCGGAATTCGAAGTGCTCAACAAGCCGGTGGACGGCGATATGATCCTCAACTTGTGCAAAGGGGTTCTGGAAGGCGTCATGATTGTTGATGGGTGATATAATGGAAAAAAAGACGGAAATTCTGGTGGTGGAGGATAGCTTCACCCAGGCCCTGCTGATCCAGCATGTTCTGGAACAGGCGGATTATCAGGTAGGAGTGGCAAAAAACGGTTTGGAAGCGCTGAACTATCTGAGAGGCCGAAAACCGGACCTGGTGGTGAGCGATATCATCATGCCCGAGATGGATGGGTATGAGATGTGCCGGCGCATCAAAGCTGCTGATACCCTGAAACATATTCCCGTCATGCTGCTCACCTCCCTTTCCGATCCCGAGGACGTGATTCGGGGACTGGCATGCGGAGCGGATAATTTTATTACCAAGCCCTACAAGGATGCCTTTCTCCTGGCGCGTATCCAGACCATTCTGGCCAATCGGGACCTGCGGAAAAAGAGTTCCGGGGGGCAGGGGGTGGACGTTTTTTTCGGCGGAAAAGAATACACCATCACTTCGAATCGATTTCAGATTCTGGACCTTCTCTTTTCCTCTTTTGAAAACGCGGTTCAGAAAAATCAGGAACTGGAAAACGCCATTGAAAACCTGCAGCGCACACAGGAAGCGCTGGCGGAAGCCAAGGAAGTGGCTGAGAAGGCCAATCGGGCCAAGAGCCTGTTTCTGGCCAACATGAGCCACGATATCCGCACTCCCATGAACGGCATTATCGGCATGACCGATCTGTGTCTGGAGACCCATCTGGACGAGGAACAGCGGGAATACCTCAACATGGTGCGCATGAGCGCCGATTCGCTGCTGTCGCTTCTAAACGACATCCTGGACTTCAGCAAGATCGAAGGAAACATGTTGGAGTTGGAAAACATTGATTTCAATCTGCGGGACCATCTGGAAGACATCCTCAAAACCCTGGCACTTTTGGCGCACAAAAAGGGACTGGAACTGGCCTGTCGAATCGAAAATGACGTCCCGATTGCCCTGGTGGGGGACCCCGGACGGCTTCGGCAGGTGATCGTGAATCTCATCGGCAATGCCGTTAAATTCACAGAAAAGGGGGAAATTCTGTTGGAGGTGCGCCGGGTCGAAGAGAGCGAAGATGCGGCAACGCTCCATTTTTCCATCAAAGATACGGGGATCGGCATCCCCATTGATAAACAGAAAACGATTTTTGATGCCTTTTCACAGGCGGACGAAAGCACCACCCGGAAATACGGCGGTACCGGACTGGGGTTGAGCATTTCCGGCAAACTGGTCAGTCTCATGGGAGGGAGCATCGGGGTGGATAGCGTGCCCGGGGAAGGGAGCACCTTTCATTTTGATGCCGCCTTCCGGATGAAGGGACAGCCCGACGAAAGCAGGCTGAAGGAGGTTACGGTCCTGGCTGGTTTGCGGGTGTTGTTGGTGGGGAGCGGAACCAATCAAATAATCCTTGAAGAGACGCTCACCGATTGGGCGATGCAACCGACCATCGCCCGCGGCGACGATGCGTTTGCGCTTCTCGTCAAAGCCGGGGAATCGGGACACCCCTTTTCACTGGTATTTCTGGAATCCGGTTTTGAAGAGATGGACGGGTTTGACCTGGCAGCACAACTGAAACAACATTCCGAACTCAATATTCCCACCATTATGATGCTTTCCTCCGTGGGGATGCGCGGGGATGCCAGGCGTTGCCGGGAGTTGGGAATTTCCGGGTACCTGACCCGACCGGTGAAGCAGTCCGAGCTTAAAACGGCCGTCCTGGCGGTTCTCAACCTCGGCGGCCCGCGGCAGGCGGAAAAAGAACTGGTGACCCGACATTCAATTCGGGAAGAAAAAACAAAACTTAAGATTCTGCTGGCGGAAGACAATGTGGTCAACCAGAAACTGGCCGTCAAGGTGCTGGGGAAACGCGGATACGGGGTGACGGTGGCCGGTAACGGAAAAGAAGCAGTGAATCTGTTCACCCAAGAGCATTTCAACGTTATTCTCATGGATGTTCAGATGCCGGAAATGGACGGACTGGAGGCCACCGGCCGTATCCGGCAATGGGAAGAAGGGCAGGGAACCCATGTGCCCATTATTGCCATGACGGCCCATGCCATGAAGGGGGACCGGGAAAAATGCCTGGCGGCGGGTATGGATGCCTATGTGTCCAAACCGATCAGGCCGGAACAGCTGATGGAGACCATTGACGCCACGTTGAAACAATACGGGATCACCGAACTGGGAAAAGGGTGAGCGATCGCGGGGTACGGATTTGAAAAAAGTGAAATCCAATCTTTTAAGGAGGGAAATGGTGATGAAAAATTTGTTTAAAAGTTCGGCAATAGCGATGGGGTTGATGGGTTTCATGATGTTGTTTTTCATCTGTCCGGCCGCGGCGGAACCAGGTCCTATCAAAGTGGGGCTTCTGGCGCCCATGACCGGCCCCAGCCCGGACTGGGGGAAGAAACAGATCGTGGCAATGGAGATGGCCGTTGAAAAAATAAACCTTCGGGGCGGGGTGAACGGCACGCCGGTGGAGATGTTTGCCCTCGATACAGGCGGGGACGCGCTAAAGGCCACCTCCGCCTACCGGGAACTGGCAAATTCGGACCGGGTACTGGCCGTGATCGGGCCGCTTTTCAGCGGTACTTTTGAAGCTCTTCGCTCAGTGACCAACGAGGAGAAGGTGCCCATTATTGCAACGGCATCTTCCAAACCGGGGCTGAGCGATCTCAAAGTATATCCCTATGCCTTTCGCATGACCGTCTCCGCCGAAAAAAAAGAGGTGAGCGTAGCGCAAGCATGGATAAAGGCCAATCACATCAAGACCGTTGCTATTCTGTATGACCGAAAGGATGTTTCTACTCGACCACTTGGGGAAAAACTGTGGCCCAAGATATTCAAGGATCAAAACGTCAAGGTTTTAGACCTGGAGGCCCCCATTACTTTTGAAACCGGGGAAACAAATTTCAGCGAACAGGTGAAAAAGGTGCAGGCGTTGAAACCGGACGGTATCTGTATTGCCGCTTTTCCTTTTGCAGCCGGCGCCCTCATTAAGGAAATACGGCTTAGCGGGTTGACCCAACCGATCCTGGGGGGGAGCACCATGGGGACCCCCACCGTCATCCAATTGGCCGGGGAAGCGGCGGAAGGGGTGTGGTCCAACGCTCTGTTTAACCCCAGCGACCCCAATCCGCAAGTCTCTAAATACGTGAATGCTTTTTCAAAGCGATGCAAGGAAAAATACGCGGACATGGAATGTCAGGCGGAACAGTTCGATGTGGTGGTGTACGATATCCTCCAGTTTCTGGTGAACATCATGAAGAAAGAGGGGATCACCAGTGATCCGGCACAGGTGCAGGAAAACCGCAACAAAATCCGTGAGGGTCTGGCTCACATGAAAATGTGGCGGGGCACTGCCGGCATGATGGCCTTTGACAAAAAGGGAGACGGCATTCGAACCATCCACATTATCAAGGTTAAGGATGGCAAATGGCAGCCCACGTATTGACCTTCCGGAGGATAAACCATGATGAAAGATGAAGGCGTGAACATGATTCGTGAAACCGTGGGGTCGCTCAATTTTTTTCGAAGCATTCAGGGGAAACTCTTAGTATGGTTTTTGTTGTTTTCGCTGGTACCGCTTGCGGTCCTGGGGGTACTCTTTTATGGAGAAGCGCAGAAAACCCTTCGCCAGGGAGCGATTTCTCAGATGGCGGAAGAAACATTCCTGAAGAAGAGTCGAATCACCCAGATCGTAGAGCGATGGATGGCGGATCTAAACCAGATGGCCAAAGAACCGGATGTTGTTTATGCCATAGGAGATCTGACCAATGGATTTCGTTTCGTGGGGCCGGAGAAAGTTCGGTCTCTCTATCTGGGAAAACCGGATCTCCTTGATGCGGAAGACGGCAGCGGATACAGTGCGGTCCATCAGGAGCGCCACGCATCCCTTCCCGGGCACAAAAAGATACTGGGATTTGAGGATATCCTCCTGGTGGGCAATGACGGGAATGTGGTGTACAGCACCAACAAGGGAAATATTTTTGGCCTGAACCTCTCCTCAGATGCCCTAAAGGACACCAACCTGGGACACTTGTTTCAACAACTGAAATCCGCCAAAATTGGTGAAGTTATTTTTGTGGATGTGGGTCTCATGGAGGGAGAACCGGCCATGTTCGTCGGAGCGCCCATATTCAACGGTTCGGTTCGTGCCGGCAGTCTCATCTATCAGATTCCCTTTACCCTGATCAACGATATCATGACCGCCGGTTCCGAAATTGCCGGGGGGGAAGAATCCTACCTGGTGGGACCGGATAAACGGATGCGATCGGATTCTCTTCTGAATCGGGAAACCCATTCGGTGAAGGCTTCCCTGGTGGGAACCGTTGCGGAAAATGGCGTGGATACTGAGGCTTCCCGCAAGGCCCTGGCCGGTGAAAGCGGCACCGGTCTGGTCATGGATTATAGAGGAAAAAAGGTGCTATCTTCCTATGCCCCCCTCAACATGGGGGGTTGAAATGGGCCATCCTGGCCGAGGTGGATGAAGCCAACGCCTTTGCATTGTCCCGGCATCTCCGGAATATGACCTGGGTGATCGGTGGCGTTGCGGCGGCCATCGTGGCCCTTCTTGCCTTATGGATCGCCGCCACCCTGTCACGGCCGATACGACAGATCACGAACACGGCCCAGGCCGTGAGATCCGGCAAGCTGGATGTGGAAGCCCATGTGACATCAAAAGATGAGCTGCGCATTCTGGCCGATGCGTTTAACGGCATGGTGCTAAAACTGAAAACCTCCATGGAGGACGTGGAGCAAAAGGCGGCTGAAGAACGAAAGGTGAAGGCGTATCTCGAAGATACGGTTCGGGATTATGTGGCCTTTGTGGAGCAGGTGGGGAGAGGCGATTTGACCGGGCAGTTAACGGTGACCGGTGAAGATGACCTGAGCATTCTGGGCGGAAATCTCAACGCCATGACCGGCGGGCTTCGCAATCTGGCCACCCGCATGCGGGAAACCACCGCCAATATTTCCTCGGCGGCCAGTGAGATCCTGGCCACTACCAGCCAGCAGGCCGCTACCGTCAGCCAGCAGGCCGCATCGGTCAACGAGACCAGCACCACGGTGCAGGAAGTTCGTCAGACGGCGGAACAGTCCCATGAACGGGTGGAACTGGTGTCCCGTATGGTGGAGGAGTCCACGGAGGCCTCAAAACGGGGGCTCGAGGCGGTCCGCGAAACCGTAACGGGAATGGACAACATTAAAGAGCAGGTGGCCAATATCGCCGAAACTATCCTGGCCCTCAGCGAACAGACCCAGCAGATCGGGGCGATTATCGCCACGGTGAACGATATCGCGGATCAGTCCAACCTGCTGGCGTTGAATGCGGCCATTGAGGCGGCCCGTGCCGGGGAGGCGGGAAAGGGGTTCGCCGTGGTGGCGGGGGAAGTCCGGAGCCTGGCGGAACAGTCGCGCCAGGCCACGGCCCAGGTGAAGGATATTCTGGGAGATATTCAGAAAGCCACCAATACCGCTGTCATGGTCACCGAAGAGGGGACCAAGCGTACCGAGGTGGGACAACAGCTGGCCCGTTCCACGGGAGAGGCCATCGAAGCCATCGCGAGCCGCATTCAGAAGGTAGAGGAAGCGGCCCGGCAGATTGCGGCCAGTACGCGCCAGCAGCTGGCCGGCATGGACCAGGTGAATTTGGCCATGGAAAGCATCGACCAGGCGGCCGGCCAGACGGAGGCAGGGACTCAGCAGGCTGAGAAAGCGGCAGCCGGACTTAACGAACTGGCCGAAGAAATCAAGGCCATTGTGGCCCAGTACAAGCTCGCTTAGATGATCACAATGAAGGACAAAATGATGGCAGACCCACTGGACATTCTAATCGTGGAAGACAGCCCCACCCAGGCGGCGCAATTTAAATATATCCTGGATGAGCAGGGGTATGCCACTATGGTGGCTGTTAATGGCATTGAAGGGCTTGCGGCGGTGCACGAGCATCAGCCGGCGCTCATTATCAGTGATATTGTCATGCCGGAGATGGACGGATGTGAGATGACCCATGCCATTAATGAGGAACCGCTGCTCGCGAAAATCCCCATCATGCTGGTTTCATCCCTCTCCAACCCGGAGGATGTGGTGCGGGCCATCAATGCCGGCGCGGCCTACTATATGATCAAACCCTATGATGAGGCCTTTTTCCTGTCATCCGTGAAGGCCATTTTAGATGCACCTCCCGGAGAAAAAGTTTCGGAGACACCGAAAGAATTCGATCTCCTCATCGATGGCAAAATCCACCGTGTAACATCCCGGCACGAACAGATTCTGACCCTCTTTTTTTCCATCTATCAGAACGCCCTGGAACAGAACAGACAGCTCAGGAACACCCAGGCTGAACTTCAGGGATTGAACGACAGACTGGAGAGCCTGGTTAGGGAGAAAACCGAAGAACTCACTTCCAGTTTTGTGGGGTCCACCCAGGCCATCAGCGAACTGCTGGAAAGCCGTGATCCCTACACGGCCGGGCACGCCAGAGGGGTCACCGAGCTGGCGGTTCGCATTGCAAAAAGAATGGGGATGCCCTCGGAAGATATCGAAGGCCTCAAGGTTTGCGGCATACTCCACGATCTGGGAAAGGTGGTGATTTCCTCGGGTATTCTGAGCAAGCCAGGTAAATTGTCCGATAATGAGTTCGGCATCATCCGCCAGCACCCGGAAACGGCTTTTCAGGCCCTGCATCGTATCCCGTTTCCCTGGCCCGTGGCCGAGGTGGTAAGCCAGCACCACGAACGGTTGGACGGAAGAGGGTATCCACGCGGACTTAAGGAGGCGGAAATTCATCCCTGGGCGCGCATATTGGCAGTGGCCGATGTGGTGGACGCCATGATTACCCACAGGCCCTACCGGCCCGCTCTTCCCAAAAGAATCGTCATTGAGGAATTGAATCGGGGAAGGGGCAGCAGCTATGATGCCAGGGTCGTGGATGAATGCCTGGCGGTGATGCGGAAAGATTCCAACCGGATCATGGTGGTGGACGATGAGCCCCCGCTGGTGGACGTCATGATAGGATTCCTGCGGAAGATGAACCTGGAGTGCGAAGGGTATGGAGACCCCGAAAAGGCCCTGGAGGCATACCGGAAAAAGCCCTTTCCAATGCTCATCACCGATATCAATATGCCCGGCATGAGCGGTCTGGAATTATTGGAAAAGGTTCGAGAGATCAATCCTGACTGCAGGGCCATTATGGTGACGGGCTTCGGAGAAAAAGAAAACATTCTGGAAGCCATGCGCCTGGGCGCATCGGATTTCCTGGAAAAACCGCTGGGAATGCAGAGCTTCAGGTCTTCGGTGGAGCGGCTTTTAAAAACATTTTCCTGATAAGAAGGATGAGGATCCATGGAAGAAAAAGTGTTTTTGAAATTGTTCGTGACGGGTAAGACAGAGAGGTCCAGAAAGGCCATTGACGGCATAAAGAGCGCTTTCGATGCATACCTGGGAGAAAATGGAACTCTGGAGATTATAGATGTCCTTCAAAACCCACAACTGGCCGATGCGGAAAAAGTGATGGCGACGCCCACCTTGATCCGGATGATACCCACTCCCGTGCGCCGCTTGATCGGTGATTTTTCCGACGGGAAAAGAGTATTCAACCTTCTGGAATTGGGCGGAGAAGCGCTATGAACGCAGCGGGAGCGATACGGCAGTCCATGGGTTT
Source organism: Desulfatiglandales bacterium (assembly GCA_963664475.2). Classification (GTDB taxonomy): domain Bacteria; phylum Desulfobacterota; class DSM-4660; order Desulfatiglandales; family Desulfatiglandaceae; genus NaphS2. The sequence continues at coordinate 542,831 of CAXXXE010000006.1, read as the reverse complement.
TAACCGTAAAAAGGTCCTGGTGATCGATGACGACCCCGTGATCTGTAAGTTCATGGAGCACGTCATAAGCGATGTCGGCTATGAAGTCCGGTATGTTCAGGATGGTCTTTCCGCACTGGATGTACTCCATTTTTACCACCCCCACATCATTTTCCTCGATATTGTTCTGCCCGACATGGATGGCAAACATCTTTGCCGCACCATTCGGGATCGAAATGACCTGAAGTCCGTTTATATTACTGTATTTTCGGGCATTCTTCTGGAAGAACAAATGGATCTGCTGCAATTGGGGGCGGATGCCCTGCTGGCCAAGGGCCCCATGTCACAGATGGAAGAAAATGTTCGGCAGGTGCTGATGGACCCGGAAGGTGTCAGCGCAAGATGCCGCACTGGGGAAATCATCGGGACCGAAAACATTTACCCCAGAAAAATGACCGCTGAACTCCTGTCTTCGAACCGGCATTTTAACCTGGTTCTGGAGAACATGCGTCAGGGTATTCTGGAGCTTAGTCCTGATGGTCGAATTCTCTTTGCCAATAAAGCGGCTGCCGTATTTTTAAGAAAATCCCATGGGGAGTTGCTGGCCGTTCCGTTTATTTCCCTCATTAATGAAAACGAGCGACCGCGTGTTGCCGCGCTGTTAAAGCCGCAAAATGCTGAAACGATTTCGATTCCCGATGATGATCCCCTGGGCCTGCATGACCGTCTTTTTTCCATGGAAATTCTTTCCTATACCTCCCAAAGGGGCCATATCACCCTGATTATGACCGATGTTACCCGGATCCGGCGTGAGTCCGATGCGCGAAAGCAAGGAGAGGAACGCCTCTGGCGGATCATCAACCACTTCAGTGACGCGGTGATCCTGGCAGATGCCGAGGGGGTTGTTCAAATGGTCAATCCGGCGGCTGAAAAGCTCTTTGGCCGAAATGCGGATGATTTCGTCGGTTCCTCCTTTGGTTTTCCCCTGACGGCCGGGGAAGCCTCGGAGCTGGACATCCTGAGCAGTGATGGCACAGTGAAGGTGGGGGAGATGCGGACCGTTGATATCCTTTGGGAGGGTGAAAAAGCGTATCTTGCCGCCATCCGGGATATTACCGAACGAAAGCAGATGGAAGAAGACTTGAGACGCGCTAATGAAAGGATACTGGAGCAACAGGAAAAGCTCATCGAGGAGGAACGCTTGAAGGTCCTGCTTCAGATGTCCGGTGCGACGGCCCACGAGTTGAACCAGCCCCTGTCGGTTTTGCTGGGTAACATCGATCTGATGCGGGCCGCTGAAGGTGATCCCAAAGAAGTGGCGCTCTGCATAAACGAAATCGAAAAGGCCGGACGTCGGATTGCGGATACCATCAAAAAGATTCAAAACATTCGCCATTACGAGACCAAACCCTATGGGTCCGGTAGCAGGATTGTGAACATTGAACAGAAACTGCATGTCCTCTCCATTGAAGATTCCGATGAGGATTACGGCCGCATTGAATCGGTTTTGAACGCCATCGACGGCATTCAAGTGACGCGCGCTGAAACCTTTGAAGACGGTTTGCGCTTCGTAGAAGACATATCACCGGATCTGGTACTGTTGGACTATCTGCTGCCCGGTGGCGACGGGTTTGACTTCATCAGAGCCTTGAAGGCCGAGAATAAAGATATCCCCCTGGTGATATTGACCGGACAGGGGGATGAGATGGTCGCCTCCCGCCTGATCCAGGAGGGGGCTGATGATTACCTGACCAAATCCCGTTTTGATCGGGAAAGCATCGCCGCATGCTTTCGAAATGTCATGGAAAAGGGAAAACTCAAAAGAGAGATCCGTACGGCCCATCGGAAAATCTCGGAGATGGCCACCCTGGATGAATTGACCGGTCTGTACAACCGCCGCTATTTCATGGAAGCCCTGGAGCGGGAACGGTCGCGGGCGGAACGGCATGGCAAAGCCCTTTCCCTCTGCATGATGGATCTCGATTTTTTCAAGCGGGTGAACGACAAACTGGGGCACCGGGCAGGGGATCTCGTTCTGGCGGACGTGGGAAGGATCATCAGGGAATGGTCACGGCAGTCCGATCTGCCCTGCCGGTACGGGGGTGAGGAATTCGCGGTGATCCTTCCGGAAACCCACCTGGAAGGGGCGCGGATTGCCTGTGAAAGATTGCGCCTGCTGGTGGCTGAAAATCAGGTGCCATGGCGGACGGGTCCCATTCAAATCACCGTCAGCATCGGCGTGGCGCAAAATCGAAAAAATGTTAAAGATTCCATTCGAAAGCTGATCGATCGGGCCGATGAGGCCCTGTATCGCGCCAAAGAGACCGGCCGCAATCGGGTAGAGGTTCGGAATGGGGGATAAACCGGTTTTCACTCGCCAGTGGTTGGTTAAATCAACTATCAACAATTGACAATCATCAATCCAAAAGAGGAAACGGGCATGAAAGAAGTCCCTCAAATTCTGATCGTTGAAGACAGCCCGACCCAGGCCATGTTGCTCAAGGCCTTGCTTAGGAGGCACAATTATGGGGTCCGGGTGGCGGTAAATGGCAGCGAAGGGCTTGCCGCGGCCCGAAAGGATCGACCCGATCTGATTCTGTCCGATGTTCAGATGCCGGTGATGGACGGATACGAGATGTGCGAGGCCATCAAGGGTGATGACACCTTAAGAGAAGTTCCGGTGGTACTGCTTACGGTGCTATCCAACGTAACGGACGTTATTCGTGCTCTCGAAGCGAGGGCGGACTACTTCCTGACCAAACCGTATCATGAAGAGAAACTGCTCGCAAAAGTAGCGTCGATTCTCCAGTGGCATCCGCTGCAAAGGGAAGTGGATTCCGAAGGGGGGCTGGAACTGGCCGTGGGAGACGAGCGGCGAGTCATATCTGCAAGTCGCAGGCAGATGTTGAACCTTCTCCTTTCCGTATATGAAGACGCCATTCAGAAAAACCGTGATCTGAGCGACGTCCGGGAGGAACTGGATGGGCACCGCCGGCATCTGGAAGAACTGGTGGAAGCGCGTACCCGGGAGTTGGAAGAGAAGGCGGAGCAACTAAAGAGAACTCATGCGGCGTTGGAGCAGGCGAAGGATCGAGAACGACGGGAGAAGGAATTGCGTTCCCTGGCCACGCTTTCTTCTCCTCCCCAAACCGGCGTCACCGCCAAAATGTACGGTACAATGACCCTGATGGAGGGGTTTCCCGATACCTTCCGCCATCTGGTGGACGGCTATAAAGCGCTGATGGATCTGGCCCTGGATCAGCAGGCCTTCAAAGTAAAACATGATATATCCGGGCGCCTCTCCTCAATGGCTGAAAGCCTGGGTTTTTACAAGGCAGGGCCCCGTGATATCGTTGATATTCACACCACCGCCCTCAAAGAGAAGGCCCGGGAAACCGCTACCGCTGAAAAGAAAAAGGCCTATACCGGGGAAGGATGGATCATGGTGCTTGAACTTATGGGGCATCTGGTGTCATTTTATCGAAACCGTGCCCAGGGCGCCGGCATCTCTACAGATCCAAAAACAATAACAGAACAGCCATCATAACCATTTATCGGAGGGAAAAATGAACAAATTCAAGTTGCGCCTTTATATCACCGGGAAAACGCCGAGATCAGAGCGCGCCATCTCAAATTTGCAGAAGATTTGCGAGCGGGATTTGAAAGATCTCTACGATCTCCAGATCATTGACGTACTAGAGAGCCCACAGCTGGCGGAAAATGAAAAAATCCTCGCCACGCCGACCCTGATCAAAGACCTGCCGCCCCCGCTCAGGCGGATCATCGGCGATCTCTCCAATTCGGAGAAGGTTCTCCTCGGACTGGATCTCTCCCCCGTGACGGACGACAATCAAGGGAAAGGAGAATAAGCCATGAATGAGATGGAAAAAATCATAGGGATCGAAAAAATTGAGACCGGCATTGAAGGATTCGACATGATCAGTGAAGGGGGGCTCCCGAAGGGGCGGACCACCCTCATCGCCGGCACATCGGGAAGCGCCAAGACGGTGTTTGCGGTCCAGTTTCTTTCCGAAGGGATACTCAAAAAGGAAGAACCGGGGGTCTTTATCACCTTCGAGGAGCCGCCCGATGATATCCGAAAGAACGTGATTTCTCTGGGCTGGGATGTGGCAAAGTGGGAGCTGGAAGGGAAGTGGGCCTTTGTGGATGCCTCTCCCGTGGTGGGAGAAGATCACGTCATTGCCGGAGAATATGACCTTGGCGCCCTCCTGGCCCGTATCGAATATGCTGTTGGAAAGATTGGCGCCAGGCGGGTCAGCATGGATTCCATCGGATCGATCTTCGGGAGGTTTAGCGACGCGGGCATGGTGCGCAACGAACTCTTCAAAATAGCCGCCGCGGTGAAACAGATGGGCGTGACGGCTATCATCACGGCGGAGCGCACGGAGGAGTATGGCGCTATTGCACGGTTCGGCATCGAGGAATTCGTGGCCGACAACGTGATCATCCTGCGCAATGTTCTGGAGGCGGAAAAGCGCCGCCGCACCATGGAGATCCTCAAATTCCGCGGCACCAGCCACCAGAAGGGAGAGTACCCGTTTACGGTGATCAAGAACACCGGCATCGTCGCCATACCGCTATCGGGGATTGAACTGAAACAGCGCTCTTCCACCGTCCGTATCAGCTCCGGAAACGCCGATCTGGACAAGATGTGCGGCGGCGGGTTTTTTCGGGACTCCATCATTCTGGTATCCGGCGCCACGGGATGCGGAAAGACCATGCTTTCCGCCGGGTTTGCGGCGGAAGCGGCGAAAAACAATCAGAAGGCGCTCATACTGGCCTTTGAGGAGAGTCGGGAGCAGCTTTTCAGAAACGCCACCGGCTGGGGCATAGACTTTGAACAGATGGAGAATGACGGCACCCTCAAGGTGGTATGCCGGTATCCAGAAGCGGAAGGCCTGGAGGATCATTTGATCATCATCAAGAGCATCATCCGGGAGTTCAAACCCCACCGGGTGATCGTAGACAGTTTATCGGCCCTGGAGCGTGTCTCCACCATCAAGGGATTTCGGGAATTCGTCATCGCCCTCACCTCCTTTATCAAGCATCAGGAGGTTGCGGGGCTTTTTACATCCACCACCGGCGAACTCATGGGGGGAACCTCGGTGACGGAGGCGCACATCTCCACCATTACCGACACGATTATCCTGCTTCGGTACGTGGAGATGTTCGGAGAAATGCGCCGCGGGATCACGGCGCTCAAGATGCGGGGCTCCATGCACGACAAGGATATCCGGGAATTCAACATCGACGGCGAAGGCATGCACATCGGGAAATCCTTCAGCAATGTGACCGGAATCCTCTCGGGCCATCCCGTTTTTTCCGCACCGGAAGAAATAGACCGTGTCAAAGAGCTCTTTAAGTAAAAGGGAAGCGTTATATATGATGACCGATATCACCCGTCAAGAATCGGAAACCAAGACCCTCAGAGTCAGCGAACGTCAATTGGCGCAGGTCATATTCAACAACAGCGATGGCATAATCGTTGCGGATGCGGAGGGCATCGTTCGTCTGGTGAACCCGGCGGCTGAAACTCTTTTCGGCCGGGATCCCGGTTTCATTGTCGGATCGCTTTTCGGGTTTCCCCTCGTGGACGTGGAGACCACGGAACTTGATGTGGTCCTTCAAAGCGGCGAGCCGCGGATTGCCGAAATGCGCGTGACGCAAACGGAATGGATGGAAAAGTTCTTTGACCGGAAGAGTTTCACAGCGGCGGTGGCACGGGTTTTGAAAAGCTGCCGGGAAAAGGAAGTGTAAGGAGATTGCCGCAACCGGGTCTTCCGGTATTCGGGTTCAGAGGATAAACCATAGGGTTGTACCTTCTATAAGCAGGCGATAACGCTCCTCGCTTCTTTGAAGGCCTGCGGAGCCTATTTCACCGGGGCTCTCTGAGTGTTCGGAAGCGGGCAGGTAGATGGTTAGGGGTCAAAGATTCGGGGCAGGTCTTCTTCCGGAATGCCTCTCCCCCCAAATCCTCATGTGATTGTATCTTTTTAATATATTTAATGATTTCAGTGTCTTCCCGTCTTTTGCGCTTGACTTTCAAACCAAGGAGATTTAGGCTTACTTACTATCTTAAACGTAAAGGGAGGAGGGAGAAATGGCGGTGGAAGCAAAGGTCAGCAGAAAATGGCAAGTGGTTATTCCAAAAGAGATAAGAGAGCGTTTAGCCCTCAGGCCGGGAGACAGGATTTCTTTTGAAGTCTCCGGTTCAGCAATGACGATACGAAAAGAATCGGATTCTCCTTTTGATCGATATTTTGGCTTTCTTGGAAAAGGTGTTCCCGCGGATGAAATAATCAAGGAAATGAGAGGTGACCGGTGATCTACTCCGTAGATACGTGTGTGTTGTTGGACATACTCTTACCCGATTTGGTTCATGGCATCCCATCCAGGGAGGTCCTCAAAAAGGCCTCCGAGAATGGAAAACTGGCGGTTTGTTCCATCGTGTATGCGGAACTTTGCCCCCAATTTGATTCCAGGAGCTCTCTTGATGTCTTTCTAAATGAAACCGGAATAGATGTTTTTCCGCTCACAAGAGAGGTCCTGTGGAAAGCGGGAAGGGCTTGGAAAGATTATGTGTCAAGGGGAGGAAAACGAAAAGACAGAATCATCCCGGATTTTCTGATAGGAGCCTTTTCCAGCGTGAAGGGGGATTTGCTTATTACCAGAGACAAGGGTTTCTATAAAGAGCATTTTCAGATAGAAATCTTTTATAGCTGACAACAAGATCTCTGTTCTGAATGGTTTCAACGCCAAACGGAATCGCCTCGTGGATGTAGAGGCGGAAAAGGTCAAGCTGGCCGATGCCATTTCCCGGGGTGAACTGGAGACGCCCATCGCGGTAACCGGTACCGATGAGATCAGACTTCTGGCCACTTCGGTCATGGTGATGCAGAAATCCCTGAAAAAGGCAAGGGAAGAAAGCGTTCTTCAGGACTGGCTGAAAACCGGCATCGTACGGCTCAATGAAGTGATGGTCGGTGAAAAGGAAATCGCCGCCCTCTGTACGCAGGTCATTACTGAGATTGCCACTTGTCTTGATGCAAAAATCGGGGCCTTCTATATACTGAAAGAAAGGGAAAGCGAGCCGGTGATGTCCCTGTTGGGCAGTTACGCCTATGCCAAACGCAAGAATCTATCCAATGAATTCAAGCTGGGCGAGGGGCTGGTGGGACAGGCCGCCCTGGAGAAAAAGCAGATTCTGATTACAAATGTCCCCGAGGCGTACGTTAAAGTCACTTCCGGTCTGGGAGAGCTTCTTCCTCAGTTCATTGCCGTGACGCCCTTTCTGTACGAAAACCGGGTGAAAGGCGTGGTGGAAGTGGGGTTCCTGAACCCGATAACGGACAACGGACATACAGATGGAGTATCTGAACCAGGCCATGAGCCTGGTTGGTATCAACCTTGAAACCCTGGAAGGAAGAGAGGCAGTGGCAAGTGCCCTTGCCCAGTCCCAGGCACTTATGGAAGAGCTCCAATCCCAGCAGCATGAGCTGAAAGTGCTCAATGAAGAGCTGGAAGAGCAGACCCAGCTATTGCAGCAATCAGAGGAAAAGCTGAAGGTTCAACAGGAAGAATTGGAGGTCAGCAACGAAGAACTGGAGGAAAAGAACGAGGCCCTTGAGCGGCAGAAGCGCAATATTGAAAAATCAAGGCGCGACATTGAAGAAAAAGCGGAAGAACTGCGTATCGCCAGCAAATATAAATCGGAATTTCTGGCCAATATGTCCCATGAATTGCGGACCCCCTTGAACAGTCTTCTGCTCCTCGCGTGCATCCTTACCGACAAGTGAAAAGTGAATGGTGAAGAGTAACTGGTTGTCAACTTTTCACTCTTCACTCTTCACTTTTCACTCTTCACTAAAAAAGCAGACTTCATCGATTTTTATGCCGATTTGAGCGAAGAGGAAGTCATACTCTATCGCGATCGCTATCTGAGCGAGAAAGGAGACATTATGGGACTGGCAAGTGTACTAAGAAAAGAGGGACGAGAGGAAGGCATTGAGCAGGGAATGCAGCAGGGAGCTATGAAACTTCTGTTTCGTCAAATTGCGAGGCGTTTTCAGGTCAGCTCTGATTCTGTTCATCCGATTTTTGCCGGCTTGACAACAGAGCAGCTTGAAGAATTGGGAGAGAGGTTTCTTGAGTCGAGAGTTTGGAAGAAATTCGGAATTGGGCGGAGGAGAAACTGTCGGCAAAAGCGCAAAGGACAGAGGCATCTGTGGGATGACCATGAAATTCCCAAAAAGTCTCTTGCCACGGTTAAACAAAAAGAAACGGGAACAGGCACATCATGATTCTCAAACAGACATCAATACTTTGGCAGGATCAATCCTGCTTCCAGCGGGATTAACGGGATAAAAGATGTTGCTCACCAACGGCTGCTTTAGGGTTGCCAAAAAAAACAGGTTTGCGGAAAGAATGGATAACTGAGAATACATTCCGATCAAGCGACTATTTATTAGTGGCTTACAGATTGAATTCTTCGAAAAAAAAGATGATCAATCATTGCTGTCAGGTTTACTTTTCAGTTAAATCAAATAGTTACAATCGTACTTGCCCTTAAACTTGTAGTTCTGCATAATAAGTCTTGCAAGTAGAATTGCGAGAGGTTGCTTATGGATTCAAGATATTATGGTTGTAAAGAATCAAATAATGTCAGTTGCTTATATCCATTATCTTCCCTGCAGTGCATATTACGGGGATTGGGCCGAAAAATAGAAATGAGCGCCTTTTTCTCAAACAGATTGACTTCCGAAAAGTGTAATAGCTGGGACAAGCTGTCTGAGATTTTGCTTGATCCATTTGAAAAACAGCTCGATTTCCCAGCGAGCTTTGTACAGGGCGGCAATAGTTTCTGCTGAAAAAGCAAAATTGTTGCTTAGGAACACCAACGTTCGATTTTGGGTCTCGTCTCGAAAACTTACTCTTCGCAAACGTTTTGGATATTTCGCCTTGGACTTTTTGCTGAATAGGAGTATCTCCTGATCACTCCTCAGGCCAAGGGATTTATCTACCGGATGGGATACAACACGGGTCCATCTGATAGATCTTTTCAAGCGGGTAACAAAAAATGCGCAGATATCATCAATGGATCTTAACCAATCAAAGTCGATATATGCACGGTCGACCACATAGATCCCTTCCGGTTCAATTGGGATTAGAGGCGCAGCCTTGACATCATGGACTTTACCATCAGTAATGGTCAGAAACGCCGGGATGTTGCCTCTCAGGTCAATCATGGTATGCAATTTAATGGCGCCTTTGGTTTTACGGAATTTCGCCCAGGGATACAGAAACAATGTCAGGTCGATAGTCGATGCATCCAGTGCATACACCGCATTGTCTACATCGACAGCCAAGTTCGTGCCAGCGTACTCTCGGCGGGCGCGCTGCATCAACAATTTTGCGAATTCCTCGTAGATCCGATAGTCCCGGCGCTCATTTGCATCGGCCAAAGTGGATCGTGGACATTGTTGGATTCCCATATGGTACAGTTTGCTGGCATGAGCGTTAAGGGCAATGTCTATGTCTCTCAAACTATCTTCTTGTCTCATGTGGGCAAAGATCATGCAAGCCATCTGGTTCCAGCATTTAAAGTTCCTGGTACGATAATCGCCGTTGTACTTGTTTACAACAATACGCTGGAATTCGTATCTCGGAAGTAAACTCAGGAATTGGGAGAATACATATTGTCGACCAAACATTGCTCATTTTTTCTGATATAAGATTTGCAGTACTGCTGTCCGGTTGAGCATTATAACGAAACCCAAATAGCATGACAACACCTTAAGACGAATTAGAGCTCGTCATGATAAGAATACCAAGAAATTGTATGATGTTACGCCAAAATTTGACAGCCTTTGATTATTTCAGGATTTTTTGTCCCAAAAACATCTTTGCGTTGTATAAGCATATATTTCAATTAGTTATGATAAGTCGACACAAGTTAACCGGACAGCAATGAATGGGGATATTGTTGTTCCGGGCTACCTTTTGAATATGACCATTGAGTTGGTCGGTTAGAATCCTCATTACACCGTTTGGCAACCCTTTGAATCCGAGAGCGCTGAGGAGCCTGACAATGCCTGCTGGAGAAAACAGGGAGAGGATGTAGCCTCGAATAATAACCCGATCGAAGCAGAAATATTTGAACTTGATATTTTCTGAGAATTGATTCAAAAATGAGTTCTTCATGGGTGTATCCTCCGGTGAGGGAATGTTAGCTAAACAATCCATACCGGATCACCCATGAAATTTCAAATGAAAGAAGGGGATTTTAGGCAGGGGGTTAAGAGACTTCAGGATGGTCAGATGACGCCAAAAGCTTCATCAACTTTAATATCCGGGATTTACCCCGGCCAAAAAAATATAACCATCATGTCATTAGCCTGAAAGGAGCATCCGAAAAATGAGTGTTGAAAGGGACAATTACAAAGGGGATATTTTGGTTGTGGACGACACCCGGGAGAATGTAAGACTTCCGGTGGACGTTCTGGGAAATGAGGGATACAGGGTCCGTCCCGCCCTGAGCGGAAAGGCTGCCCTGGAAGCGGCGAATGCGGAAGCGCCCGATCTCATTTTGCTGGATATCCTGATGCCAGAAATGGACGGCTATGAGGTGTGCAAAGCGTTAAAAGCGGACAGAGAGCTCAAAGACGTTCCAGTGATTTTTCTCAGTGCATTGGGCGAAGTGGCGGACAAAGTGAAAGGGCTCAACGCGGGGGGGGGGGGGTGGATTATGTCAGCAAACCCTTTCAAACGGAGGAAGTGCTGGCCCGGATTGAAACACACCTGACCCTGAGGCGGCTTCGTCTGGAACTTGAGGCAAAAAACGCCTATCTGGAAAAAACAAACAGGGAACTTTCAGAAGCGATGGCGGAAATCAAAACCCTCAGGGGCATCCTGCCCATCTGCTCGCACTGCAAAAATATTCGAGACGATGGCGGATACTGGAAACAGCTCGAAGCCTATTTTGACAAACATGCGGGAATTCAATTCAGCCACGGCATCTGCCCCAAATGCGCCAAAGAATTATATCCTGAGATGTCTCTCTATGAGGATGCGTGATTTTTTGGAGGGATCATTGGTTCCTGTTATGCCGTTTATGACAATGCTTTAAATTTCTTAATATTTCAATTTTTTGTTTTGTTTCTACCTTACAATCGACGATGAAGGCAGGATGTCCCAGAAAAAGGTTTTGTGATGAATGACCTTCAATATAAAGCAGTTGTCATCGGTGTGTCGGCAGGCGGCATGGACGCCCTTACGGGTCTGTTTTCATGTCTGCCCCAGGGATTCCCCCTGCCGATAATCGTCGTGCAACACCTGCATCCGACCCAGGATGGATACCTGTTCGAACATCTTAACCGCAAATGCACGCTTACGGTAAAGGAGGCGGACGAGAAGGAGGCCCTTCAACCGGGGCATATCTATTTTGCGCCGCCCGGTTATCATCTCCTGGTGGAGCGCGACGAAACATTTTCCCTGTCCGTGGATGAAAAGGTGAATTATGCCAGACCCTCCATCGATGTGTTGTTTGTCAGCGCAGCCGATACCTGGGCTGGTGGATTAATCGGCATTCTTCTGACCGGCGCCAGCCACGACGGCGCACACGGAATGTGTGTGATCCAGGAGCATGGGGGCCTGACCATTGCACAGGACCCGGCAACCGCCGAATATCCCGTGATGCCCAAAGCCGCCGTGGATGCAGGATGTGTGGACAGAATTCTAGGTCTTGAGGAGATCGGCGCCTTTTTGCGGCAGTTGATTTTTTTTAAAAAAACCCCTTGACAGCTTTTACTGTATACAGTACACATTCTCTTAAAGCATAACCTTGGTAACTTCCGGTTTGTTACAGCTGCTTTATCGCGGTTTGAATTCGGTCCATAAACCCACTGTAAATCTTATCGTTAAAATATGGAGCGCCCCCCTATGAATATCATCGTCATGGTCAAACAGGTTCCCGATACCACCGAGATTAAACTGGATCCCAAAACAGGGAACCTGATCCGAGAAGGCATTGAAAGCATCATGAATCCGGACGACCGGCATGCCCTGGAAGCGGCGGTCCGGTTGAAAGAGTCTCTGGGTGGAAAAGTGACGGCGGTTTCCATGGGTCCCCCCCAGGCCATCGATGTCATCACCGAAGCCATGGGTATGGGGGCGGATAAGGGGGTTCTTTTGTCGGATCGGGCTTTTTCCGGCGCGGATACCTGGGCCACGTCCTTTACCCTGGGAAAAGCCATTGAAAAGATCAGTGAATATGATCTGATTATTTGCGGCAGACAGGCCATCGATGGGGATACGGCCCAGATTGGTCCCCAGGTCGCCGATTATCTGGGTATTCCCCACGTCAGTTATGTGTTTGATATCGAGGATGCGGGGGAGGAGACCCTGGTGGTCAAAAGACGCCTGGAAGACGGTTTTGAACGGATTGAAACCCGATTGCCCGCGCTTTTGACGGTCATCGGAGAGCTGAACACGCCACGCTACCCGGTGGTCGGGCGATTGATTGACGCCTGCCGGGAAAAGGCGCCCATTTCCGTCTGGAATGCCGCGGATATCAAGGTCGGAACCCATGAAATCGGATTGGAAGGATCCCTGACCCATGTGATCAAGACCTTTGCGCCCAAATTCAAACGGCAGGGTGAAATACTGGAAGGGGCCACCGGCGAGAGCATCAGCGCCCTGGTTGGAAAACTTCGAGAAAACCGAATTCTATAGTCGGTGGTGAAAAGGGAGATAACATATGACGGTATGGATTGAAACCGATCTCTGTAACGGGTGCAAACGCTGTGTTAAGGCATGTCCCTACGAGGGTGTTGAAATCAGGGATGGAAAGGCCCATATCCTGGAACGGTGCACTTCCTGCGGGGCCTGTATCGAAACCTGTAAGCAGAAGGCCATTTTTACGGATGCAAAGCCGCGGGAGGTTCCGGATTTCAGCGACAGAAAAGGGGTTTGGGTTTTTGCCGAGCAGCGGGGGGGGGGTGTTGCAGCAGATTTCCCTGGAACTCCTGGGCAAGGCTTGTGAGCTTGCGGAAGCCCTCAATCAGGAGGTTTCGGCCGTTCTACTGGGAAATGACGTGGAAGGCCTTGCGGAACCCTTGATTCGGCATGGCGCCGATCACGTCTATCTGGTGGCGGATGCCTGTCTGGAACAGTATCGGCCCATGAGTTACACCAGGGCCATTGAACAATTGATTCGTCAGTACAAGCCCAACATCCTTCTCATGGGGGCGACCCATATCGGTCGGGATCTGGCCCCAAGGGTTTCCAGAAGGGTGGGGGTGGGATTGACGGCAGACTGCACGGAGCTGACCATTGATCCGGAGAAGAAAATTCTCCTGCAAACCCGGCCGGCCTTTGGCGGCAATATCATGGCCACTATTGCCAATCGCTATTCTCGTCCCCAGATGGCCACAGTTCGACCCGGGGTGATGGAGCGGAAGGAGCAACCTGAAAAGAGCGGGGATGTGATCCGGGAAATGTTTTCCATTTCCGAAGATGAGATTGGCACCAGGGTTTTGGAGATTGTGCGGGAGGCCAAAAAAACGGGGGATTTGAGCAAGGCAAACATTATCGTCGCCGGTGGCAGGGGCGTCGGCGATGGCGCGGGATTCAAGATTCTTGAAAAACTGGCGGAGGTTCTGGGCGGCGAAGTGGCCGGCACCCGTGTGGCGGTGGAAGAAGGCTGGATTCCCGCGGATCGGCAGGTGGGCCAGACCGGCCAATCGGTCCGACCGGAACTTTACATTGCCTGTGGTATTTCCGGCGCCATTCAACACCGGGCCGGTATTATGAATGCTCGATACATTGTGGCGTTGAACAGGGATCCTCGGGCGCCCATTTTTCAGGTGGCCGATTGGGGCATTGTGGGAGACCTCCATGACCTGGTTCCTGAAATGATCCGACAGCTGGAAGGCGATCAGGGAAAAATGAGGGGGGAATTGAATGCTTAGGTCGAATGCCGAGACAACCATCCGGAAAAGCATGGCCATGTTCGTGGACAACGAAGTGATTCCCAGGGCCAAGGAGATTGATGAGAAGGGTGAATTCCCCATGGAAATGTTCCAGAAAATGGCCAAGATGGGCGTTTTCGGTCTGAGGTATCCCAGGGAAAAGGGAGGTTCCGGCGGAAATACCACCCTGTTCTGCATCAGTTGCGAGGAAGTGGCCCGTGGGCTCATGAGTCTGGCGGCCATCACGGCCATGCAGTGTCTGATGGGCACCAATTTTCTGTTTCATTACGGGACAGAAGAAATGCATGAGCAGTATTTTCTTCCCGCCATGAGGGGTGAAAAGATTGCCTGTTTTTGTCTCACGGAACCGGAAGCCGGTTCCGATCTGGGAAATGTCAGCACCCTGGCCCGGAAAACCGATGCGGGATACCGCATCAACGGGATGAAAACATGGGTTACCAATGGTCCCGTGGCCGATTTTTATACGGTATTGATGCAAACCAATCCGGAAAAGAAATTCAGGGGCCTGAATTTCTTCTTTGTACCCAGGGACACGCCCGGTTTTTCCTGCAGCAAACCCTTTGAACTGCTGGGGACTCGGTCCACTCCCATTTCCGAGATCGCGTTTAAGGACTGCATGGTGCCGCACCATCATATGCTTTGCCCGGAAGGAAAGGGGTTGAGCAATCTGCTGTCCATTCTGGCCGAGATTAGGACCATGACCGCCGCTTTGGCGGTGGGGCTGCAGCGGGCCGCCATGGATGATGCCATTCAGTATGCCCATGAAAGGGCGCAGTTCGGTCGGACCATCAGCAATTATCAGCTTATTCAGGCGAAGGTGGCCAATATGGCCGTCGATCTGGAAGCTTCCAGGTTGCTGACCTATAAGGCCACCCATATGATCGACGACCAAAAAGAAGCCTTGAAAGAATCTTCCATGGCGAAATATTTTGCTACGGAGGCAGCCACCCGGGCCGGCGATCAGGTCACGCGAATTTTTGGGGCCTATGCCTATTCCATGGAATATTCAGCCCAGCGATACTATCGAGACAACCGTTTTCTATTGTATGGGGGTGGGACCCACGAAATTCTTCAACCCAATATCGCCAAGTGGGTGGGACTTTAGGATTGCGGATTGCGGATTGCGGATTGTAAGGGAGGGATCGGATTGTGACTGGTGCCGCTAATCAGGACGAGGCAGCCTTGAAGGCGCTGACATCCCTGCCGGAAAGAAGGTCCCTGGGGCAGTCTGTCTATGCAAAACTCAAAAAGGCCATTGTCAAGGGAACCCTTACCCCTGAAAGCCGGGTGGTGGAGACGCGTTTTGCCGACGCTTTGGGCATCAGCCGGACCCCTGTTCGAGAAGCCATGCACAAACTGGAGCGGGAAGGGTTGCTTCGGCAGGATCCCAAGGGCGGGTTTTATGTCGTTGGGTTGACCCGGGTGGATATCGAGGAGGCCTTCGGCATTCGAAGCGTACTGGAAAGCTACGCGGCCCGATTGGCCACCATCCGTCATCGGGAAGGAGAACTGCGCCCTCTGGAGGAAAAGCTGGCGGAATATCAGGCGTGCCTGGACCGGGGCGACGTGAGTCAACTTCCGCGCATCAATACCGAGTTCCACGATCTTCTCTATGGGCTCAGTCGAAGCCCGAAACTGGTCAAGATGATCAACGATATTCGGGTCCAGATTTTCCGTTTCAGGCAGGTTATTTTGAAAATTGAAGAGATGGCTCGGGTCAGCAATGACGATCACCGGTTGATGATGGATGCCATCCGCGCCAGGGAGGCGGATCGGGTGGAGCGTCTGGTGAGGGAACACATCCTGCGGGGGCAGGATATTGTTCTGCGGGAATTCGATAGGGAACAACTGTAAAAAAAGTCATTTTTAAGGAGTGTGCGTGCTATGGGAGAAAGGAAAATCCGGGTGTTGCTGGCAAAACCGGGGCTGGACGGACATGATCGGGGGGCGAAAGTTGTGGCCCATGCCATGAAGGAAGCCGGCATGGAGGTCATCTATACGGGGCTTCACCAGACCGTACAGAGCATCGTGAACCAGGCGCTTCAGGAAGATGTGGATGTGATCGGCCTTTCCATTATGTCGGGCGCCCACATTCCCATTTGTACCAAATTGGTGGGACTGGCCAAGGCACAGGGGATTGACGACAAGCTGTTGGTGGTGGGCGGCGTGATTCCCAACAGGGATATTTCGGTATTGAAGGAGATCGGCGTTGATGGTGTGTTTCCCGGGGGAGCGCTTTTTGAAGAAATCGTTTCCTTTATCGGCCAAAACGCCCACAATTAAAACAGCCGGCGGCAAAGGAAGGGGTAAACAATGGGAGTAGCAACCTATACGAGAGACGAAAAAGACGCCATCAAAAAGGTCGTCTTGCAGTCAGGCATTGAGGTTAAGCCCGTCTATACGCCCGAAGATCTTCTAAGGGTAGGGTTTAATTACGAAACGGATCTGGGAAATACCGGCGAGTTTCCCTTTACCCGGAGCATCCATCCGGAAGGCTATCGAAGCCGGAACTGGACGACCCGTCAATACACGGGTTTCGGCACCCCCGAGGAGACCAATGAACGCTTCAAATTGATGATTGCCCACGGGCAGACCGGTCTGAATGTCGCTTTTGACCTTCCCACCCAGATGGGGTACGATTCCGACAATGAGATGGCGGAGGGGGAGGTGGGCCGGGTGGGAATGGCCATCGATTCCCTGCGGGACTTTGAGATTGCGTTCAAGGATATCAAGCTCGATCGCATCGGCAGCGGGTTGACCATTAATGCGGTGGCATCCATCATGTTGGCCATGTATCAGGCCGTGGCCGAAAAATTCGGATATTCAAAAACCGCCATATCCGCTACGCCCCAGAACGATATTTTAAAGGAGATCGTGGGTCGCGGGGCCTGGATTTATCCGGTGGAACCGGGGGTGCGCCTCATCGGGGATACCATCGAATACGCCATGAAAGAACTTCCCCGATGCAATCCCGTTTCCGTCTGCGGTTACCACATTCGGGAATCAGGCTGTACCCCCGTTCAGGAAATTTCATACGCCTTCATGATCGCCTTTGCCTACATCGACAATGTGATCGCCCGGGGGTACAAGGCGGAAGATTTTGTGGCGAGATTTTCGTTTAATCTGAATATTTACGGAAATTTGTGGGAAACCGTGGCCAAGTTCAGGGCCGCCAGAAAATTATGGGCCAAATTGTTGCGGGAAAAATATGATGTGCAGAATAAAAAGGCCCTGTTTCTTCGCGGTATTTTCGGTGGCGGCGGCTCCGGTATGACCAAGCAACAGCCTGAAAACAATATCATGCGAGGGGCTTATTATGCCCTTGCCGCAGCCCTTTCAGGGGCCCAGACGACAGCCCTCTGCTCCTTTGACGAAGCCTACACCATTCCCACGGAACGGGCGGCTCTGTTGAGTCTGAGAACTTTTCAGATTCTGATGGATGAGATCGGTTTGCGGGATACGGTGGATCCCCTGGCCGGAAGCTATTTCATGGAAACCCTCACCAAGGAGATGGAAGCCAAAATCCTTGAGGAAATGGCAAAAGTGGAAAAAGTGGGCGGCATGGTGGAAGCGGTTTCCAGCGGCTTTGTGCAGAGCGAAGTGGCACGCCAGGCCTATGAATATGAAAAGAAGTTGCAGCACGGCGATATCACCAAGGTGGGGGTCAACAAGTACACCGAAGGCGTCGATATGGAAGTGGAACTCCATGAATATAATGATGAATGGGCGCAGTTGCAGATCAGAAGGTTAAAAGAATTGAAGCGGGATCGGGACGGGTCCGCGGTCAGGACCTCCCTGAAAGCCCTTGAAAATGCGGCCCGGGAGAAGAAAAATGTGATGCCTTACCTGGTGGAGTGTTGTAAAAGCTATGCTACGGTAGGCGAGATGGCCGATACGTTCAGGGATGTGTTCGGAGAATATGTGGAACCGAATATTTTCTAGCAGGGGCAAAAGATTTTTTGCCCCTGCCAAATTACGTGAAAGGAGGTGTGAAAACATTAGGTCCACGGCCTACGCTGCTTCATCGCTATGAAACCATCATTAGAGGAGGTCTGAATCATGAAACGAAAAATTGGATTTGTATTAGCCGGAACCTTTTTTGCTGCAATGTTAACCCTTTCCTGGGCGCCCCCCCAGGTTCAGGCGGAACCCATCAAATTAACCTATGCCAACTTCCCCCCCGCGCCCACATTTCCCTGCGTCCAGATGGAACGGTGGAAAAAGGAAGTGGAAAAACGGACCGATGGAAAGGTTGTCGTTCAGACTTTCCCGGGCGGAACGCTATTGAAAGCGAAAGCCATGATGGACGGCGTTATTTCAGGGGTGGCGGATATTGGTTGCCTGTGCATGGCGTATCAGCCGGGTCGTTTCAGCATTACCAATGCCACAGCGCTTCCCTTGGGTCTTCCCAACTCGGAAGTGGCCAGTCTGACCCTGTGGGACCTTTATAAGAAATACCAACCCAAAGGGTTTGCCAAGGTGAAAGTGCTGACCATGTTTACCACGGCGCCCTCCAACATCATGAGCAAAATCCCCATCAAAAATCTCGAGGAACTGAAAGGCGTACCCCTGCGTGCTTCAGGCGGCGCCGCTCAGATCCTGAAGGCCTGGGGCGCAACCCGCGTGGGAATGCCCATGCCGGAAACGCCCGAAGCCTTGCAGAAAGGCGTGGTCAAGGGCCTTTTTTCATCCCTTGAAGTCATGAAGGATTTTAAATTCGCCGAACTGTGTAAATATGTGACCATGACCCAGACGCCAGTGTATCCCTTTGCCGTGGTCATGAACATGGACAAATGGAATGCATTGCCCAAGGATGTGCAGAAGATTTTTGATGAACTGGGTCCCGAGCAGGCAAAATGGACCGGTGTTTATATGGACAATCATGTGAAAGACGCCATGGACTGGTCGGTTAAAACACAGGGCGTCACGGTATTTGATCTGTCGGGTGGGCAGAAAGCCAAATGGGATGCCCTTCTCGAACCCATTACCGCCAAATGGATCAAAGACAATGCCGCCAAGGGCCTCCCGGCTCAGGCCATTGTGAATGACATTCGATCCATCGCCAAGAAGTACGAAGGAAAATAGGACGTAGGTAGGGGCGATTCATGAATCGCCCCTGCTGGAGAGCGAACCATAATTCGCCCAACGGAGAAATCGGCATGTTGATTTTGGATCGGATCAGTCATTACCTAAATCTGGTTCTCATGGGGATTGCCGGGCTGTTTCTGGTGGCCATGATTGCTTTGACCTGTGCAAATGTTTTCTTACGTCTTGTATGGATTCCCATCAGCGGAACTTTCGAATTGATGGGCTATTTCGGGGCGGTGATTACCGCTTTTGCCATGGGCTACACCCAAATTCGAAAGGGTTATATCTCCGTGGACATCGTGGTGCTGGGGTTTAAGAAAAGGACCCAGAATGTTTTAACCGCCATTAACGCCATTGTCTGTTCCGGATTTTTTGTGTTGGCTACCTGGCAAATCGCCAAATATGCAGGCAATTTGCGGGAAACCGAAGAAGTTACGGAAACGTTGCAGATCATCTATTATCCCTTTACCTATGCGGTTTCCTTCGGGTGCGGGGCACTGGCGCTGGTGTTTTTCATCGAGTTCCTCAAGATCCTGGCCGCAAAAAAGGAGGAAGACGCATGAGTCTTACGATGGTCGGCGTTATCGGTATTGTGGTCCTCATTGCCGTGCTGTTTTTTCTGGGGATACCCGTGGGGTTTGCCATGGCCATCGTGGGCTTTGCGGGTTTCTGGTATGTGGTATCTTTCAATGCCGCCATCAATATGGTGGGGGCCGACATCTGGAGTACCTTTTCCAAATACGGCCTGACGGTGATCCCGTTATTTATTTTTCTGGGATATCTGGCTTTTAACTGCGGTATTGCCGAACGGTTATACAATGCCGCCTATAAATGGGTGGGGCACTGGCGGGGTGGATTGGCCATCGCCACCATCGGGGCGGACGAACTGTTTGCCGCCATCTGCGGTTCCAATACGGCCACGGCCGCCACCATGGGAACCGTGGCGCTGCCTCAGATGCAGAAATTCAAGTATGATCCCCGATTGAGCACAGGGACCGTCATCACCGGCGGCACACTGGGGACCATCATGCCGCCCAGCGTCGTACTCATTGTGATCGGTCTTCAGACGGAACAATCCATTATCAGATTGTTCCTGGCGGGTATTCTGCCCGCCATATTGCTGGGGATTCTCTTTATCATCACCATTTTTATCCTTTGTCGCATCAACCCGACATACGGTCCCGCGGGACCCAAAACCGGCTTCAAGGAAAAATTCATTTCCCTTCTGGGGGTCATCGAGGCGGTCATTATTTTCCTGCTCGTTATCGGTGGGCTCTATGCCGGACTGTTTACCCCCACGGAAGCGGGCGCCGTCGGCGTTTTCTTTACCCTGGTGGTGACCCTTTTCAGCCGTCGGCTCACCTGGAAGGGATTTATCAGTTCCATCACGGATTCATTGAAGATTTCGAGTATGGTTTTTTTCCTGGTAACAGGGGCCATTATTTTCGGACGTTTTCTGGCCGTCACCCGGCTTCCCTTTGCCATTGCGGAGTTTGCTTCCGGACTGCCGGTGTCGCCTTACGTGATCCTCACCTTTGTTTTGCTGATTTATCTGATTGGCGGGTGTTTCGTGGACTCTTTGGGGTTTCTGGTGTTGACCATTCCGATTTTTTTCCCCCTGGGGATGGCGCTCGGTTTTGATCCCATCTGGTATTCCATCATCCTTACCATGGTGACCACCATGGGGGCCATTACGCCGCCCGTGGGCGTGAACATCTATGTGGTCAAGGCTCTGGCCCCTGATATTGAACTCGGCACCATGTTTAAAAGCGTTAGCTTTTTCCTGATTGCCTGCATCGTATGCATCATCCTTTTGATCATTTTCCCGGAAATCGTTCTTTTTGTGCCGGGAATGGCCCAGTAAATTTCACTTTATAACCTAATTTATCGAGGTAAGGTTGAAAATGACACAAACATTCATGCCCAACATCAAGACGGAAGAAGAACTGCGCGCCCACCAGTTGAAGGGGCTGCAATGGACCGTCAATCACGCGTATGAAGGTTCTCCCGTATATCGGGCGCGATTGGAAGAAGCGGGAATTCATCCTCGAGACATTCGTTCTCTGGAAGACCTCTGCCGTCTCCCCTTTACCATGGCCAACGACTTGAAGGAAGGCTATCCTTTTCCGCTTCTTTCCGTTCCGTTTGACAAGGTCGTGCGTATGCACGCATCTTCGGGCACCACCGGAAAAAGAAAAGTCCTTTGTTACACC
Organism: Desulfatiglandales bacterium; assembly: GCA_963664475.2. Classification (GTDB taxonomy): domain Bacteria; phylum Desulfobacterota; class DSM-4660; order Desulfatiglandales; family Desulfatiglandaceae; genus NaphS2. The sequence continues at coordinate 521,542 of CAXXXE010000006.1, read as the reverse complement.
CAGAAAGATATCGATGACTGGACCCACTTTTTTGCCCGGTGTTATGAAATGGCAGGCCTTACCCGGGAAGACCGGGTTCAGATTGCCGTCGGCTACGGCATATGGACGGCAGGCATCAGTTTTCAACTGGGGTGTGAAGCCTTTGGGGCCATGGCTATTCCGGTGGGACCCGGAAACCTGGACATGCAATGCCAGTTTCTGGTGGATTTTCAAAGCACCGTCATGTGCTGTACGGCGTCCATGGGGCTGTTGATGGCGGAAGAGATTCACCGAAGGGGGCTGCACGATCAAATTAATCTGAAAAAAATGATTTTCGGTTCGGAGCGGGCCAGCGATGCCATGCGAGACCGGATTCGAACGCTGCTGGGCGTGGAACATATGTTTGATATCCCCGGCATGACGGAACTCTATGGCCCGGGAACCGGTCTGGACTGTTGTTGCCATACGGGGATTCATTACTGGGCGGATTACTATATTCTGGAGATCCTCAATCCCGATACCCTGGAACCGGCGCCCGAAGGGGAGATCGGTGAAATGGTGGTGACCACCCTCAGCAAGGAAGCGGTGCCGCTCATCCGTTATCGTACCCGGGATCTCACCCGGATGATTCCAGGAACCTGCCCCTGCGGATCCATCCTGCCCCGGCATGACCGATTGCTGGGACGTTCGGACGATATGATTATCTTTCGGGCCGTGAATATCTATCCCGGCCAGGTGGACCATGTGTTGAGTGGTATGGAGGGGCTCGGCAGTGAATACCAGATTATCGTCGACCGAAAGGAAGATGGCCGGGACTATATGTTTATCAAGGTTGAGGCTGCTCAGGGTATCGATGAAAACAAGATGAGAGAGTTGGAAAATCGTATTTCCAGGGAAATAAAAAAGCAGATCATGGTGAGCGCTCAGGTGGAGATGGTGGCATATGGCGTGCTGCCGAGATCGGAAAGAAAAAGTAAGCGGGTGTTTGATAATCGGGAGTGATAGAGGGCAGTTTTTAGCCGTTAGCGATTAGCCTTTAGCTAACAGCCAACAGCTAACAGCTGACAGCAAACTGGAGGAACGGGATGAAGCGTTTTGCATATTATCAACCCTTGACCCTTAAAGAGGCTTTCGGGTTGATGGAAAAATACGAAGGCCGGGCGCGATATGTGGCGGGCGGTACCGACGCCATGATACGGATCAAACAAGGGGTCTGGCAGCCGGAGGCTCTGATTTCACTCCGGTGGATCGAAGAATTGAGGGGCATCAGAAAAACCGGCATTTCCCTGACAGTGGGCAGCATGACCCTCTGGCGGGATATTGAAACCGATCCACTGGTTCTGGAATTCTGTCCGGCGCTGGCGGAAGCGGCATCCCAGGTCGCCAATCCTCAGATTCGCAACGTGGCCAGTGTGGGGGGGAACTTGTGCAATGCCGCCCCATCGGCCGATGGCGCGCCCCCATTGATGGTGATGGAAGCGGTGTTGATTGTTGCGGGTCCCAAAGGTGAAAGGGAAGTTCCCATCTCGAATTTTTTTGAAGGGCCTGGGCGGCATTGCATGGGGCCGGGGGAAGTGCTGAAAGCAATTGTTCTTCCGCAAAATTCAATATCCTCGGACGTCCTCGATACCGGTATGGCATTTCTGAAAACCGGTCGGGTGACGCAGGATATTGCCGTGGCCAATGTGGCGGTATATTTGGAGATGCAGGGCGATATATGCGGCAGATGCCGCGTTTCGGCGGGGGCCGTGGGGCCTGTCCCCTTGAGACTTCGAGGTGTGGAAGCCTTTGTGGAAGGAAAGGCGATGACCTTCGAACTTCTCCAGGAGGTTCAGACAAAAACCGCCGCCGAAGTGACCCCCATCACCGATGTGCGATCCACTGAAACCTATCGCAGAACCATCACCGGCGTGATGGTGAAACGGGCCATGGAACAGGCTCTCCGGAACGCACAACGGAAACCGCGGTATTCGAATGACGCCTTTCAAAAGGATGCCAGCATCTTCTCGGCGTCTGTGAAGCCTACGGTTGGTCCTTACGATTCTCCCCTTCGAAAACAGGTTCGCTTTAACTTGAACGGGCAGGCGGTGGAGGGGGAAGTCGCATCCCATAAAATGCTTTCAAATGTTCTGAGAGAGACCTTTGAATTCACGGGGGTCAAGGAAGGATGCGGCCAGGGGGAGTGCGGCGCCTGCACGGTTCTGGTGGATGGCGAAAGCATCAATGCCTGTCTGTTTCCCGCGTTTGAGGTGGATGGGAAAACCGTGATGACCATTGAGGGCCTTGTGGGTGAAGGCAACCGCTTAGACCCCATTCAGGCGGCGTTTGTTGAAAATGGCGGTATACAGTGTGGTTTTTGCACCCCCGGTATGATCATGAGTGCCAAGGCTATGCTGAATCGGAATCCGAATCCAACGGAAGAAGATATTCGGCGGGGGATTTCCGGAAATCTTTGCCGTTGCACCGGGTATGTGCAGATCGTTGAATCCATCAAGCAGGCGGCCGCGGTAGAAGAAAGAGGGTAAGCACGCGTTACCTGTCATTTGTTACTTGACCAGAGGACCAAAAATGACCCAGTTTAACTATATCGGCGCCGAAGTCGCCAGACCCGATGCGCCGGACAAAGCGGCCGGAAAGGCCATTTATATTCACGATCTTGAGCGGCCCGGCATGCTCTACGGCAAGATCAAATTCAGCGATTATGCCCACGCCAGGATTAAACATATCGATACCTCCAGGGCCGAAAAACTCCCCGGGGTTCGTGCGGTCATTACCGGCTACAATACGCCGGAGATCCGCATCGGGTTTATCAAGGATAATTTTGCCCTGAAACGGGACAAGGTCAGGCAGTTTCGGGATGAAGTGGCGGCTGTCGCGGCCACGGACCCGGATATCGCCGCCGAGGCCGTCAGCTTGATCCGGGTGGAATATGAGGAACTGCCGGGGGTTTTTTCGCCCACCGAGGCCCTCAAGGAAGGCTCGCCCATTGTCCATGAAATCGATTTGAAGGGGCGGCCCAAGACGGACAACAGGGTTCCCGTGCCGTGGAAATTTGTCGCCGGGGATGTGGAAAAGGCCAAAGAAACGGCCGCTTATCTGGTGGAAGAGGATTACACCACCCCATTGATACAGCAGTCCTGCATGGGAACAGCGGGGTGTATTGCCGAATTTGACCTGTCCAGCAATCTGATCATTCATACCAAGACCCAGATTCCTTTCCTGGCCCAGAACGATTTCAATCAGGCCCTTCAAGACATGGGGCTCAAAGGCAAAAAAAGCCGGGTGATTATTCCGACCCTGGGAGGATCATTCGGCACGGGTCTCGATACCCACGGGTATGAATTCATCTCCATTCTGCTGGCCTACAGAACCGGGAGACCGGTCAAGATCGTCTTTAACCGCGAAGAAGAATTCACGGCCCTGTCACCCCGTCAGCCCACGGAAACCCACATCATCCAGGGGTGCGACAAAAATGGAAAAATGGTGGTGCGGGAGATTCGAATGGTGCTGGACAACGGCGCCTATACCTCCTGGGGGGCCACCACGCCCAGCGTTATGATGATTCCCGCATCATCCATTTACCGGGTGCCCAATGTATTGTTCAAGACCGACATCGTTTATACCAACAACACCTACTGTCAGGCCATGAGAGGATACGGCAATCCCCAGGTGGCCTGGGCCATGGAAAGCAACATGGACCAGCTGGCCGAGGCCGCCGGCATCGATCCCTTTGAATTCCGGATGATCAACCGCAACATCCCCAACGAGACCACCCCCATGGGTCTCAAGGTGTCCACCTGCGGCATGAAGGAATGTCTGGCATCAGTGGCGGAAAAGCTGGACTGGAAGTCCATCTGTGGAAAGAGTGATGTGAAGCGCGGGTCCATCGATACCTGCACCACCCTTATGGGCAGCACGCCGGCAAAGGCGAAGGGCGTGGGCATGGCGGCCCTGTTTCATGTGGGCGGTTCGGGCCGGGTTTACCGGTCGGACGGTTCCGGCATCATTCTGAAAATCGATGATTTCGGCGATGTTTCAGTGGTGTCCGGCGGTGTTGAGATGGGGCAGGGGTTTGATTCGGCCCTGGCCCTGGCCACGGCCGAGGCCCTGGGGGTCAGCGTGGATCATGTGAAGGTGGTGACGGGTGATACGGCCACGTGTCCGTGGGACGTGGGGACCCACGCCAGTCGCGGGGCCTTTACCTCCTGCAACGCCGCCATCATGGCGGCGGACAAGGCCCGGAAAAAGATTTTCAATCTGGCCAGCGAGCATTTTATGCTCCGCATCAAAGGCCGCATGAAAAAAATGAAACGGAAAGACCCGAATTTTGAGATTCCCGACTTGCGTTATGAGGCGATATTTGATCCATCTGATTTTGATATGAAGGAAAATCGCATTTTTCTGAAATCAAAACCCGATGACCCCATTCTTCATGTGACCCTGGAAGAAATCCTTCGGGCGGCCCACTATAAGGAGCAGGGCGCCATGGTCATCGAGGAAGCTTTTTATGACCCCCCGAACCAGATGCTGGATGCCCGAACCGGTCGCGGCAACATGAGTTCCACCTATATCGTCGGTGCTCAGGGGGCCTGCGTGGAAGTGGATCTGGAAACGGGTAAGGTGGAAATCCTGAAGATCGCGGCGGCCCATGACGTGGGGCAGGTGCTGAACCAACAGACCATCAAGGGGCAGATTTACGGTGCCCTGGCCCAGGGCATCGGGTATGCCCTTTCCGAGGAGTACAAAACCCGGGAGGGTCGGAATTTGAATCCCAATTTTCTGGATTACAAGATCCTGTCGGCGCCCGATCTGAATTTCCCCATCGAGATAGATTGTATCGAAACACACGACAAAACAGGTCCTTTCGGCGCCAAGGGGGTGGGGGAGCCGGGGTTGGTTCCCACGGCCCCCGCCATTGCCAATGCCGTTTACGATGCCATCGGCGTCCGTATTCGGGATCTGCCCATTACGCCCGAGAAGATCCTGGCGGCCCTGGATGAGAAGAGAAAAACGGGAGGCGTACATGTCTGATAAAATATACCGGCTGGGGTGTGATATCGGTGGAACCTTTACCGATTTTGTTCTGCTCAATGACCGGACCGGGGAACTCACCATCAATAAATGCCTGACCACGCCGAAAGACCCTTCGGATGCGGTGGAATACGGTATACGGCAACTGGATAAGATGGTCCCCGGTTTTGTGGGAAGTTTGGAAGAGGTGATCCACGGCACCACCCTGGTGATTAATTCCATTATCGAAAGAAAGGGCGCCAGAACGGGCCTGATTACCACCCGGGGGTTTCGGGATGTGCTGGAATTGGGCCGGGAGATCCGGTATGCGCCCTACGATGTGTTCGCCGAATTTCCAAAACCCCTCATTCCCCGCAATCTTCGGTTTGAGCTGGATGAACGGTTGAGAAGCGACGGCACGGTGATAAAGGCCCTGAACCCTGATGAAGTGCGAAGTGTGGTGCGGCAAATGCTTCAAATGGGTGTGGAATCCATTGCGGTGTGTCTTCTTAATTCCTTTGAAAATCCGGCCCACGAACAGATGGTCAAGGACATTGTTCTGGAAGAAGCCCCGGATATTTCCGTGTGCATTTCCTACGAAGTGCTGCCCCAGATTCGGGAGTATGAGCGGACCAGCACCACTGCCACCAATGCCTATGTGAAGCCGCTTACCGGGAAATACCTGTATAAACTGGCGGGGCGTCTGGAATCATTGGGGTCCACGGGCAAGCTGTTCATCATGCTGAGCAGCGGCGGCATTACTTCCATCAAGACCGCGGCTGAATTTCCGGTGCGGATCATCGAATCGGGACCCACGGCGGCGGTCATCTCCGGCCAGTATTACGGAAAATTGTTCAATATCCCTGAGATATTTTGTTTCGATATGGGAGGCACCACCGCCAAATCGTGTCTTATTCAGGGAGGTGTTGCCAGCGTGGTGCCCACCTTTGAAGTGGGGCGGGTGCAGCGGTTCATGAAGGGGAGCGGCCTGACCATTCAGGTGCCGGTGGTGGACCTTATGGAAATCGGGGCCGGCGGCGGGAGCATCGCCCAGGCGAGCAAGCTGGGCACCCTTCAGGTGGGTCCCGAGAGTTCCAGCGCGGAGCCAGGTCCCATCTGTTACGGCAGGGGAGGGACGGCGCCCTGCGTTACCGATGCGGACTTGGCCCTGGGGTATCTGGATGCGGACTATTTTCTGGGCGGTGAGATGAAGCTGGATAAAGAGGCTGCCATGAAAGGGATTGAAACCGCCATTGCCCTGCCCTTGAAGGTGACCCCCGTGCAGGCCATGTGGGGCATTCATGATCTCATCAATGAAACCATGGCCGGCGCCGCCAAGACCCACATCGCCGAAAAGGGGGGCAATCCCAAGCAGGTAACGGTCATTGCCTTCGGAGGGGCCGGACCCGTGCATGCCTACGGCCTCACCAAGAAACTGGGCGCCAAACGATTGATTGTGCCGCCCAACGCGGGTGTGGGGTCGGCCCTCGGGTTTTTTACCGCTCCCAGGGCCTTCGACCTGGTGCGAAGTCACAAAAGCGCCCTGATGGACGCGGATTTCCGTGAAATCGAAGAGATTTTCGTGAATATGGAAACCGAAGGGGCCAGAACCCTGGAAGCCGGTGCGGAAACCGAAGGCATCCGGTTTGACCGGTCCGTGGATGTTCGGTTTGTGGGTCAGGGATCGGAAACCAATGTCCCGGTGCCCCGGGTGGATTTTGCCGGTATCGATCCCGCGGATATTCGACAACGGTTTGACCGGGTCTATGAAAAGCTCTATGGACGGACCTACCCCGACTCCGCGGTGGAGTTCATAAACTTCAAGGTGCGGGCCAGCCTTCCCGAGCGCCTGTTGAAACTGCCCGAACTCAAAAAAAGTGATCATGCCCTGTCCGATGCGGTCAAAGGAGAGCGTCGGGCATTTTCCGGCATTCAAAGGGATTTTATTCCCCATACGGTCTATGACCGTTACAAACTGAATGCAGGTGCGGTCTTCCGAGGTCCGGCCATCATTGAAGAGCGGGAATCCACGGTCATTGTGGGTGAGGATGCGACTGTTTCCGTGGATAAATACGGGTTTTTGTGGGTTGAACTGGATTGATTACCAGAGGGCGCAGGGTGCAGGGTGCAGGGGGCAGGATGAAACTTGAAGCTGATTTTTCTGTCCCCCTGCTCCCTGACAACTGCCCCCTTTGAAAAAAGGAGGAAACCATGGGGCAACACTTTGATCCCATTACCATCGAAATACTCTGGCGACGTCTTATCTCCATTGTGGATGAGGCGGACAGCGCAGTGGCACGAACCGCTTTTTCCAGTCTGCTTAGGGACGCTCACGACTATACCTGTATGTTTACGGACCGCAAGGGGCGGGAGCTGGCCCAGGGGTCCTTTGCCACGCCGGGTCAGTCGGGGGCCATGGCCCTCGGCATCAAGAAACTGGTGACCCAGATTCCGGTGGACAGTTACCATGAGGGCGACGTCTACATCACCAATGACCCGTGGGCACTGGCCGGCCATTTAAATGACGTGTGCGTCTTCAGCCCCATCTTTCACAAGGGAAAGCTGACGGCGTTTACGGCGTGCGTGTTTCACCATTCCGATATCGGCGGACGGGTGGCATCCGACAATCACGATGTGTTTGAAGACGGCCTTTTTATTCCTCTGGTGAAACTCTATGACCGGGATATGCTCAACGAATCGGTGGTGGAGATGATCAAATGGAATGTGCGGACGCCGGATGAGGTGATTGGCGACATTCGCAGCCAGATTGCCGCCAATCATGTGTGTGCGGAAAAGATCAATCAGATGCTGGATGAGTACCAGCTGGAGGGGTTGGACGATCTGGCCGATGAAATCATCAGCCGCACGGAAAAGAGCATGCGGGATGCCATTTTAAAAGTCCCGGACGGCGTATACGAAGCGGAAGGGACCATCGAGCAGATGGCGGGCAAGGATGATATCATCATCAAGGCCGCGGTTCATGTGAAAGAGAGCAATATTCTGGTGGATCTGGCGGGATCTTCCCCCCAGGTGGACTGGGGCGGAAACGTGGTGTTCAATTTTACCTACGCCTATGTTTTCATGGCCATGAAGAGCATGTTTGATCCCTATATCCCCAATAACGACGGCTGCACCGTTCCCATCGCCATGCAGGCCCCTTTGGGAAGCGTGGTCAACTGCAAGTTTCCGGCGGCGGTTGCCGCCCGCATGCAGATCGGGCATTTCGTGACGGAGATCATTTATCGGGCCATGGCGGATGTGCTGCCGGATCAGGTGATTGCCGGAAGCGGCGGAACCCCCGCCAACATGAATGTCCTCTACGGTCGGCACGCCGATGGCCGGCCCTGGCATTCGGTGCGAATTCGTGGCGGCGGCATGGGCGCCAGTTCCCGGGCGGACGGCAATTATGTCTTCATATTTCCGGCCAACGGGGCCAACACACCGGTGGAAATCTTCGAGAGTGATACCCCCCTCATCGTGGAGAAACGGGAACTGATGACGGATTCAGGCGGCATCGGCCGCATGAAGGGGGGGCTGGGACGACGGATGGTGTTGCGAATTCCCGAAGATGCATACGCCCCCCTTCCGCCCGTGAATTTAGGCATTCAGTCCGGACGGCACCAGTATGCGGCGGAAGGGCTCTTTGGCGGCGGCAAAGGCGCCAAAGCCGCTTTTCTGGTGAACGGCAAACCCGGCAACCCCTACGGTCTCAGTCAGTTGAAGCCGGGAGATGTGGTGACCATTGACGCGGCCGGCGGCGGCGGATACGGGGACCCGCTTGCGCGGGAGGTAGCGCGGGTGGAAGCGGATGTTCGGGACGGGTATGTGAGCCTGGAAGCAGCCCTGGAAAGCTATGGGGTGATCATCGATCCTTCGACGGGTCTTGCCGATGTTTCGGCAACCGGGAAGAAACGGGAGGCCATGAGGGGGGGGCGGGTTTAGTTATCTTTTGGCCCGAAAATGATCGTGGGAAGGATGCCGGGTAGACCCGGCTCATGCAGCTTATGGCCGACAATCTCATTTCAAGCCTTGCTCTTGAAGGCTGAGTTAGATCAATCTTTGGGCAAGTGCTGTCGCCTCAACGATTCTCTGTGATTCCTTTGCATGAAAGTACCACCGTTTGAAATGGTTGGTCAGTGTAACCCCTTTGGACCGGAGGACCTTCCTGCCATCCACCTCATCCTCATATTGCTGGTTCCGATCGGCCGGGATAACCCGGAACAATTTCTTGCTCCCCACCACAATCAATTTCGTTCGGGGCCGGGTAAAGGATACATTCATCCTGGTTTATTGTATATTACGGCCATGCAATCATACGCATCTTCATGCGATATGTGACCAAAAATTCACATTTGAAACCTCAATAAGTACTCTCGTGGCGAAACACCGCTCGCGACGGGGCGCAACTCCGGTCGTTTGTTGCCACTCTGAAGTGTAGGAAAGAGGGCCTTGATGATATTTGTGCCCTTGAATTCAATGCCTTAGCATGGCTTACCCTTGAAACAAACTGCGCTCCCATTCATCTTCAGCGTTTTACCTGTTTTATCTGCTCCCAGTGCGTATCCATTCGATTCGTGAATTCACAGTAGGGAATGCACCCGAGATTGCGGCATTCGATCATTGTTGCCCGCACGACCTCACCCGCTTCCATCCGGGGACGCTCCCATTTCAGTTGGGTAAGGTAGGGGCCACTTTGCATCTGCAAGAACGCTTCATAGGCTTCAAGCGCCTCAGGATAGCGGGTTTCCAATTTCTTGCATACCAAATGCGTGTAATACTGGGCCAGCCCCTCAACAATGTGCAGATCCGATGCCGCAAAATGATCTGTTTCCCATCGCTTTCCATCGATATCAAACCCCATGTGCGTATAGGCATGGGCCAGTTCATGCGTGGCCGTTACAACCGTCAATGCTTCCGGGCTGACATTCAGCTTTCTTGAAAAAAAACCGATGGCCATCCAATACAGCAAGATTTTGGAAGCTTTAAAGAAATAAGCGCCAAGACAATCCGTATTAATGTCTGAAAGCCTTTTGTTAAGATCCTCCTTTTCAAGGGCCGCGATGATTTGGCCGACATATTTGCTGGTGGCATCAATTTGTTGCTTATCCGCGGCGGGGGTGGCAACGGTGCTTCTGGGAATAATATCGGAATCCAGAAATTGTTTTTTCTTTTCTATATCTTCCAAGGTTTTCGCCGTCGCCAGAAGCATTGGTTTTTTCAGCTGCCATCTGAAAAGATCCTGGCCCAACTCTTTCATCAAAAATTCAAGGGGTTCAGGGAATCCATCAGCGACCTGGACCGGCACCGATTGCTGCACATGGTCAAGAGAGAGGCGGAGTCCGGTTTCGACCCTCAGTTGATCGCGGATTTTGAGATTCCACTGTTTAAATGCTCTTTCCACCCTTTTGGGCAGCTCTTTTTGGTCTTTCTCCAGCCATTTGCCGAATTCCTTCATTGAGGCGGTTTGTGGTTGTGCCAGTTTTCTCTCCAATTCATTTCCGGTAATCGCATAGTATGCGCCGTCAGCGCCAAATGTTTGAATTCCATGGTCCATAGGCCAGTCTCCCAATGATTTATTTCCCAGAAAAGCCATCAAGAAAATCTTCAGTCATTCTCTTTAAAATTTTCTTTAGTTACTGTGCTGTATCCGCCGGTGTTTCATTTGAAGCATTGATTGTGTTAAAGACCTTATGCAGGAGATTTTCCGATACCACCTTCTGAAAGTCCTTGTCCCCCATCAATTTGCCGAAGATTTCTTCATTGCCCTCCATGCGGTCGATGGCCAGGCCTTCAAAGGCTTTCTCAAATACCAACCGGAAATCTTCCAAGGTGTTGACCCGTGCCGCCTGGTGAATGGATTCATCGGCCAGGGCCTCCTCCTGAATCTGGTCGAAAAAGAGCTGGTCGGCCTGGTTGAAGTCGGTTCCGAAACGCGCGTTTAAAACGTCGATCAATTCGGAGAGAGGCACCTCCTTGTCCCGATCCCGGCCGGTTCCCACATCGCCCGGCCCTTTGAGGGGTTTGGTTTTCCCACCGCCCAGGTCGATACGGCCTTCACTTATTTTTTGGAGCCGGTAATATTCCAGTTCAACCTCATCTTCGAAATGATAGGCAGGACCTGACGCCCGTCGGGGCAGTTTGGTCAACAGGAAACGAAGGTAGGTGTAGAGCTTTTCCAAATCCGTGTCCTGGTAAGGGATCACCTGGGATAAAAAGGCATAGAGATTGCGATAACCGACCACCAGACTCTTGAAAGACTCCTGTTTTTCTTCATCGAGGGTTTTAAAGCGCTCCACAGCCTTGTCCAACACGTGATTCATGGCCGCATGGTCATGAACCGTTGATTTGCGCCGGGGCTTAAAATAGACAGTGCAGAATGCATTGACCTCCTCTTCAAAGACCAGGCTGGTTTCGTTGATTTGGTGCTGCAATCGGTAGAGGTGGTGGGGATCGGTCAACGGGTCAACAGGTGTTTCCCCGTAATAGGGCTTGAAAGCTTTCAGAATCTCTTCCCGCTTGTTCCTGAAATCCAGTACAAAGGTATCCTCCTTGCCCCGGCAAAAGCGGTTTAAACGAGAAAAGGTCTGCACGGCCTGAATGCCGGCCAACCGTTTATCCACATACATGGTGTGCAGATAGGGCTGATCAAAACCGGTCTGGTATTTTTCCGCCACCAGCAGCACCCGGTATTCATAGGTATCGAATTTGGACGGCAGTTCCGACTCCCTAATCCCGTCGTTCATGCCCACTTCGGTCCAGCTTTTGCCGGGAATATCCGGATCGATAACCGTCCCTGAAAACGCCACCAGGGTTTTGATGTCGGTATAGCCTTTCTCCTTAATATATTTGTCAAAAGCCAGTTTGTAGCGTACCGCCGACAAGCGCGAATCCGTCACCACCATGGCCTTGGCCCGCCCCCCGATCTTGTGGCGCACGTGGGTCCGGAAATGTTCCACCATCACCTCTGTCTTTTGGCCGATGTTCACCGGATGAAGGGCCAGAAAGCGCGCCAGGGCCCTGGCGGCTTTTCTTTTTTCCACTCGTGGATCGTCTTCAGTGGAACGGATGATCTTCAAATAGGTATCATAGGTGGTGTAGTTGGCCAGCACGTCCAGGATGAATCGTTCCTGAATGGCCTGGCGCATGGTGTACTCATGAAACGGCGATTTCCCGTTGGGTCCGGGTTCGTCAAAGAGGTATTTGGTTTTGTATTTGGGGGTGGCGGTAAAGGCGAAAAAACTCAGATTGGGCTGGCGGCCCCGTTTCAGCATCTGACGGATCACCTCGTATTCATCTTCATCCGCCTCGTTTTGAGCGATCCATTGGGCGGCCTTCTCGGCCACACCGTCCTTATTGAGGACCCCCTTCAATTCCATGGCGGTTTCACCGGACTGGGAACTGTGGGCTTCGTCCACAATCACCGCGAACCGTTTGCCCTTGGTGGTGATTTTAAGCGCATCCTCACCGGCTTGGGCCCGATCCTGGTTGAGTTTGTCCATGGTTTCGGCCACAAACGGAAATTTCTGGAGCGTGGTGATGATGATGGGAGTACCCCCGGACAGGGCCTTCACCAGTTGCCGCGTGTTCCGGTCAATGCCCTGAACCACGCCCTGTTTGTGTTCGAACTGGTAAACGGCATTTTGAAGTTGTTGGTCCAGCACAATGCGGTCGGTGATGACCACCACCGAATCATATATCTTCAAATCCTTGTCGTCGTGAAGACTGGCCAGATGGTGGGCCAGCCAGGCGATGGATTTGGATTTGCCGGAACCGGCGGAATGATGCACCAGGTAGTTGTGTCCGGGCCCTTTGCTTCGGCTGTGGGCCACCAGTCGGCGAACCGCGTCCAGTTGGTGATAGCGGGGAAAGATCATCACCTCCGTCTTGTGAAACCGGACCCCTTTGGGGGTGGGCACCTTGGTCTCTTTATGTTCCACGAACATGAACCGGCCCAGAATCTCCATGAGGCTGTCCCGCTCCCACACCTCCTCCCACAAATAGGCGGTACGGTAGCCGCCCTTTAGGGCCGGAGGGTTGCCCGCGCCGCCGTCGCACCCGAGATTAAAGGGCAGAAATACCGTTTGATCGCCCGCCAGACGCGTGGTCATGAAGACCAGGTCCTGATCCACGGCAAAATGGACCAGGGCGCGCTTTTTGAAAGCAAAGATCAGGTCTTTGGGATCGCGGCGGTTCTTGTATTGCCGTTTGGCGTTTTCAACCGTCTGGCCGGAGAGGGGATTTTTGAGTTCGACGGTCACTATGGGGAGCCCGTTTACAAAGAGCACCAGGTCCAGGGATTTTTGGTGGGCGTCACTGTAGTGAAGCTGCCGGGTGACACTGAGCCGGTTCTGGCCGTAAAGTTTGAGGGTATCCGGGTTGAGTCGGTTGTTGGGGGCAAACACCGCTGCCTTGAGGGTGCGGCCATGGCATTTGAATCCGTGGCGCAGCACATGGAGGGTGCCCTTGATGTTCAGTTCCTTAACGAGGCTCTCCAGCACCACTTTTTCCGTTTCGGCGCCGTGGATGATGGAAAGGTTTTTCCAGGGTTTGGGCTGGGTTTCGCGGATGAAGTTGATGAGGTGGGAGGGTTCCAAGGCGCGCGCGGGGTCGTAATCCGATTCAGTACCCAGGGTATAACCGCCGTGGGTGGTCAGATGATGAATAACGGCGTCTTCCAGCCTTTCTTCGGTGTGCTTTTTGGCCAAGAATTCAACCTCTCACTATTCTGAAGGATTAATAATCTTGCCGCTGTTAGTTCCGTAGTAGCAACCACTAACTAGACCCTGCTTATAATAATCATTTAGAAGCTTTACAAAGTCCTTCACATCTTTCATGTTTTGAAGCTCAATCCTTCCGTCTTCATTCACTTTTAGATCCCGGCCTTCCATTTGCTTCAAAACCAATTTCATTTTTTCAACCCCTTCGCCATCAAATCCCTCATGATTTTGTTTCCTGGCGATACTCGAAAGCATTTTCAGTAGCAATCTGCTTTCCATCATTTGTTCTTTCAAATCCATCAAACCGACAACAAGCTCCGTGTTGATGATCTTTGCTACTACTGTCTCTGCATTTTCTCTTAATTCATCCTCTATACCGACCATATTTTCAAAGGCAGATTTTGTAAAAACATAGAATTTCTCATCAAGATAAATGCAATCGATCTTGTCGTCAAAGCTAATCGTATCACTGAGCAAAGGTTTTAATTCCGCATCACTGGAATCAAAAAAGGCCATCATTTTGCTTAATTTACTTTGAGGCTGGTCTGTTGTAACTTTTCCTTTAGATGATTTTCGAAAAGAATAAAAAGAAGTCCCATTTACACTTGTTTTAATACAATAGGCCCACAAGCTGTCTTTTATTTCGGGAAGTCTTGTCACTGGAGGTATCGAAGTACTGGCAATCAACTGTTCGGTTAAGACTTTGGAGAACGAAAGCGCATTATTCAAGGCGTACGTGTAAATTCGATTAGGTAGATCGTCATCTATGACAGAATATTCGCAAATTTCGATATCCTCCCTTGAAAACGCGAATGCCAACTGCTTGCTTACAATGGATTTGAAATAATCAACCAATGCTTCAGATAAATCAATCCTATTTGCGAAAAAATCATATTTATCAAGGACTTTTGCGGTAGCCTTGAAACTCTGTTTTATTTTCCTGGTCACCACATAAAGCAGCGTTGTGATTTTGTCCGAAGATTCGATCATTTCAGATATCTTGGCGAGCTTTCGCTTTTCCATTCTTTTTCTACCCTCCATCCGCCATTTGAGCATAATAGAGCTTATGTCCAATTTCCTTTATATGTATCTGATCATTTTCCTCCAAATACTTCTGTTTTGTGATTATCATGGCTTTCTTAGTCACTTCCCCTTCGCCATATTCAATCCCATATAAAGAATACCAAAAACTGATAGTAGGATTTATTAAGATTAGCGACGAATGCATGTATATACAGAATGTTACGAACAGAAGAGTAAAAACTGCGACCACATTATCTATCAATGATAGATCTTGAAAGACAAAAGGAATTATATATGTAAATAGGTATGATATAGATTCACTGTTCTTATTTTCTATGTCCGACACGACGATTTCAATTGGATTATTTTTGATCCGCCTTCTCATGTTTTTCAAAAGAACAATTATGCCAATGATACCGACCAATGAAAGTGCTGACAGAAAAGTAGCAGCTCCAAAATATTTGACAAAACACTTGACCGGGTCTGGTGTTAATCCAGCCCAACTGAGATGATCACGATATAGGCATACCTGCCTGAAAACCATAATAAAAAACATTGGCAGATAAGAAGTAATAAACAAGGAAAATCTCGCGCCTGCCTTAAGCCTGTTGCCTCGCTTTTTCATCAGGCAGCCTCCCAAACCGGTTTCCCCTTCCGCTTCGGTTTGTAATTGCGGACATCGACCTTGCCGGTGACGGCAGCGTTAACGAGGGCAGAGCGGTATTCTTGCAGTTGTCCAATGGCGCCATTAATTTTATCGGAAAGGTTATCAATATCAGATATGTTTTCTTCCAAAAAAGCAGCAATGCGTACTTGTTCCTTCAATGAAGGACAAACAGTACTCATCGATGCAATACGCAAAATGTTAAGGTTGAGTTGTGTATTCAGAACTGCCGTACTCATCAATTCCGCCTTCATCGCCACAAAGAGATAGAAAAGGTAGTCTAAATCAACATCCTTTTCTGGAACAAAACCCACAATGCTATCCGGAAAACAGGCGTCAAAATCGAGGATTGCCATATCTCCAATATTGGCTGCAATTGTCATAACCAATGTTCCTGCGGGAAATTGTTTGCTTACAGAATATCCTTTTTCGTTTAATGTCTGCGAATAATGCTCAATATATTTCCTGGAATTTGAAACATCACCTGTCTGGATAAATGGATAATTTCCATCGTAAAAAGCTGGGTCGTTGCGCGGGCGGTGTGAAAACTTTCCTCTCAATATTTGCGTAAGATATTTTGTCTTCTTCACTTCCCAATGCTCCGGCACATCCCCCAACCACTCAACCCCAGAATCTTTCATGGGCACGTTCTCATCCAGTCCTTTGGTGACGGCCCGGGTGATCATGGCCGTGCGTTTTTCATTGAGCTTTTCAATCAGCGCCTGCTTTTTTTCGATGAGCCGGTCTATTTGGTGGGTTTTGTTTTCCAAAAAAGAGATTATGGTTTTTTGTTCTTCAATTGGCGGAGCAGCAAAATACAGGTTTTTGATTATACTTGAGTTTAACCCATGCATTATCGATCCTTTTCCCATGAGTAAAATTTGAAAAGCAACATATGCGGATTGATCTATTAAACATTGAGCAAATTTTTGTAATATCCTATCCGTCACCCGCAGCCTTATTAGATGGGAATCCATGATACCTTTTTCAATATTTTCAGGCACAATCTCACATTTCCCGCTAGTTCCCATCATAGTGATGGTTAAATCTCCTGGTTGGAGCTCAATGTCATTAACTTAGCAGATTGCTTTGTAATTTATGAAATAGTTTCTCGGCGGCATTTTCTTTCTTTGAAATTTTCTGCCAGGCCTGATGGGTTCAACCGTTTGGACGAGAAATTCGCGTAGGGCAGCGATGATTTCGGAAACCAAATCTTTCGAACGGAAAAAGAGCGCCGGAATAATGCGTTTCATCTCGGAATAGGCCTGAGCATAGTTGACCTGATACCGGTACTTTCTGGTTTTATAGGCAGCATCAATATTTTCACTTGTGGTGCTGGCAATTACTGCAGTGAGATTTTTGGCGAAAACCTTGGCGTAGAAATCCTGGTGCACCGATTCCACTGATTTCCCGGAGAAATTTTCAATCTCAATCCAGGATTTCATTTTTTTGTAGTCTTCTTCAACGGGCCACCGGAGGTGATATAGTTCCCGAAAAAGCTTGCGAGGCAAAGCCTTTTTGTCGATAAGGGAGGTGATCAGCACTTCTGTCTCGCCGGTATCCAATTCAACCCTGATCAGCCTCAATTTCAGTGAACTGATTTCAAGGCCCAGTTCTTTGCATTTTTCGATTGATGAGGTAGAAACAGGCAGGGAAATAATCGCTTCTTGTTTCCCGGAATTGACGAATTTGCGTATGATCTTCCACTTTGTTGCGGATACTCGGGCGCAAAAATCGGCTCCCATGGAGATAATCAGGTTAAAAAGCCAGTAAGCGGGATAACCCCGATCAAGTAGGATCAGATCGCCAACGGTGAGTTTGAAAAAATGTCGAGAGGCCAGTTCTCTTTCTCCAACACTTTTCGGAGATATGATTGAATCGATACTGACCCGGTTGAGTGGGTCAAACATCTGGGATACACGTGCCATAGGCCGATCATCACCCTTGGTATTGTGCCAAACGCCGAAGTATTCCAGGATGCTTTGTATTTTCGGCAAGCGAAGCAATGTTCCGTCCACCGCCAGCAAATTATATCCATTCCACTGATTTGCGGGCATTGTTTTGTAAAAATATTCGGCAATCTGTTCATTCAGTTCGATAAACGCGTTGTAGGAAAATTTCAATCTGGCTTTTGCCAGGGCAACTTTTGAAATGAACTTCCTGGGGAGATCTGAGGGCATCAAAATGCGAAAAAAACGGTTCAACTCATTTTGATATGAACCGGTAGCCAGGTCGATCAGAAAAATAATCAAGGTTGGAAAGGGCAGTTTTCTTTTACGGGTAAAGTCTTTTTCAGATTTCCTGTGACGGTGAAGAAAATCCTGGGAAAAGATAAGTTTTTTAATGAAACCAATAATATTGGCACAGTTCTGGAAAAGCAGGGTCCGTGCCAAAAGCTCCAGTTTCTTCAAATTTTTTTGACATTTTTTCCTCCAGCAAAAGTAAAGTAACGTATTGAATACATTGTAATTGTATAGCATATTGTCACGAAAATTTGAAGTATTTTATTGGTTTTGCTACGTTTCTTAAGTTAATGGCATTGGGTTGGAGCTCATAAACAGAGAGTTCCATGAATTTATCTTCGTCTACGTATCGATGACCAATTGTAAAATCACGTTTTATAACATTCTCCTGCCCATAAATTTTGTATCCTTCATTCGATAAATCATCTAACTTAATTTGGCTTCCAAAAGGCCCTATTTTTAAGCCATCATAGCCGTCCCTTAAGAGAAACCGGAACCTTATCATTTGCCAATGCTCGGGAATCTCCCCCAACCACTCAACCCCAGAATCCTTATACTTTTCATATGCCGGGTACTTCATTACTCTCCCTCCAGATATTTTTTCAGCTCCGCATCATCCGTGAGGGATTGCTTTCGGGCTTCCTGTTTCAAGCGCTGTTCGTTGTAGATATCGTACTGTTCTTCCGCCAACCGATCGGCCACGGCCTTGCTGACCCTGCCGGCATCCTGAAGAATCTCCCTTTCGTTAAACTGCAGAAAGGCATCCAGTTTTTCGCGCCAGACCCGCATGAAAATTTGCCGGTGGCGTTTGGCCTGGTCTTCGGCATAATCCAGATACATGGTCACGATCCGGTTGAGCCCTTCCATCTCCTTTTCATTCAGATAGTTTTTGGCAATGGTCACATCGCCTTTGCGGACCTTGGTGCCTTTCCAGGCGGTCAGGCCCATGTTGGGTTTGGAGGCATCGGCCCGCTCCGAGATCAACTCGGCGGCGGTTTTTCCGGAAACGGCAAAATGCAGCTTGTTCTGAACAATGCGGAAGAAGGTCAGGGTTTCCTGGGCTTTCGGGTCGTAATCGACGGCCAGGGCGTAAATATCGCGAATCTTCTGGTAGAAGCGTTTTTCACTGGAACGGATGTCCCGGATGCGCGCCAACATCTCGTCAAAGTAGTCGGAACCGATATTTCGGCCCTGTTTGAGACGTTCGTCATCCATGGTGAAACCTTTGACCAGATATTCATTCAGCCGTTCCGTGGCCCATCGACGGAACTGAACACCCCTTGGGGACCGAACCCGATAGCCCACGGAAATAATCGCTTCCAGATTATAGAACTTGGTGCGGTATTTTTTACCGTCTGCGGCAGTTGTCAAGTATTCCTTGACAACTCGATCTTCCCTCAACTCCTGTTCAGCAAAGATATTTTTCAGGTGCAGGCTGATATTCTGCTTGGTGCCCTGATAAAGTTCAGCCATGGCGGCCTGGGTCATCCATACGGTTTCATGGGCCAGCCGCACTTCAACCCGGGTTTTGCCGTCTTGGGTGCGATAGAGGATCAAATCACCGGGTGTAGCCAGGTAATCAGTCACGAGTCACCTCCCCCAGCATCTCCACAATTTCCTTTTCAAGGGTCTTGATATCCGCCTCGATTTCCTCCAGAGGGCGCGGCGGTTTGTATTTGTAGAAATGCCGGTTGAAGGGGATCTCGTAGCCCACTTTGATCTTGGCGTGATCAATCCAGGCATCCGGGCGGTAAGGCAGGACTTCCTTTTTCAGATACGCCTCACAATGGTCCCGTACAAGGTCCAGCAGGGCGGACTTATCCAGTTTGCCTTTTGTTTTTTTGTTTTCATAGCCCAGCGGCAGGGGCAGCGGGATGTTGTCAGGCAAGGGCACGTTTTCGGTGTCCCTTAACTCCGGATCAGGTTCCGGATCACCCTTGGCATTGCGACAGATTTCCGCATCCGGATCGCGCTCACCCAATGCGCCCGGTGAAAGCAGTGCGCTTTTCATGGGCGCATCCAGCTTGATTCCAGCTTTCTTGAACGCTTTTTTGAGCTCTTTTTCGAAGACCGCGCGATCCATGATGACGTTGCCGTTTCTGAAATCGGGCCGCATGGTTTCAAGGACCGATATGATTTCCTGTTGTGAAACGATTCCCGCGGCCATCTCAGCTTTTTGGGCGGCCTTGTCTTTTCGCTTTTTGGTTTTAATCAATCCGGTGAAATAAGTGGTGTGTTTAAAACGTTCCATGCGGCTCCGGGTCACTCTGAAATTGAGCCGCATGGGCCGTTCCACGGTAATTTTGAGATAACCGAAATCGCGATTGTCAAAAATCTTACAGGTATCGTCTTCGCAAAAATCCCCGTAAATACGGGTGATATCCCCGATATGGTCGGGTTTGCCGTCGCTGCCGTCCCCCAGTTCGTGGCGCTTGTTGCCGAGGCTTTTTTTCATCTTCACGAAAGAGTCGATCGCGTTGATTAACTGGACCTTTCCCCGGCGCTCCGGCCGTTTCCGGTTGGTGACGATCCAGATATAGGTGAAGATGCCGGTGTTGTAAAAGAGCTGATCCGGCAGGCCAATGACCGCTTCCAGCATATCGTTTTCAATAATCCACCGGCGAATATCGCTTTCTCCCCCGCCCGCATCGCCCGTGAACAGTGGCGAACCGTTAAACACGATGCCGATGCGGGAGCCTTCCCCTCCCTGATCCGGGCTTGGGTTCATTTTGGCGATCATGTGGAGCAAAAAGAGGAGCGCACCATCGTTGATGCGCGGCAGCCCGGGCCCGAAACGGCCGTCGAACCCCAACTCGTTATGCTCACGGGTGATGTGGGCCTGCTCCGGTTTCCACTCCACCCCGAAAGGGGGATTGGCCAGCATGTAATGGAACCGCTTCTCAGGGTGCCCGTCCCCGTCCACGGCGCCGTTCTTGCTCCTGCCGGAGCCCAGTGTATTGCCGAAAACAATGTGGGAGACATCTTCGCCTTTAATCATCAAGTCCGAACCGCAAATGGCGTAGGATTCGGGGTTATACTCCTGGCCGAACAGTTCCAGGTTGGCCTCAGGATTGTGGCGCAGGATGTAGTCTTCGGAGACGGAGAGCATACCCCCGGTCCCCACAGTGGGATCGTAAATGGTGACCACCCGGCCGGGGTCGTAAATCCTTTCATCGTGGGTGTAGAGGATATGCACCATGAGGGAAATCACCTCCCTGGGGGTGAAATGGTCTCCCGCTTCCTCGTTGGCCTGTTCGTTAAAACGCCGCACAAGATCCTCGAAGATGTACCCCATGGCCATGTTGGGCACCCGGGCCGGGTGAAAATCAACCTTTTTAAATTCCTGGATCACTTGAAAAAGTCGGTTCGACTCGTCAAGCTTTTCAATCTCCTCTTCAAATTTGAATTTTTCAAAAATGCGGCGGGCGTTGCCGGAAAATCCCGCGATATATTTGTTCAGATTGGCCGAAAGGTTATCCGGGTCATCCAGCAGGCTTGCAAACATTCCTTTACTTCGCTTGGCAAATGTAAACCCGCTCACATTAAAGAAATTCAGATTGAACTTCTTGCAGATGATTTTCTCAATGGTTTCGGCATCGTATTTCTCATCTGACACGAGTGTCGAATACCGCTTCATGACCTGGGTTTTGGTGTCTTCCAGCACACAGTCCAGCCGGCGCAGAACGGTCAATGGAATCATTACGCGTCGATACTGGGGCGGACGATATGGACCCCGAAGCAAGTTGGCGATGGTCCAGATGAGGTCGATATGTTTCTTGTAGTTCTGTTGGTCTTTCACGGAGCTCCCTTTTTCATTATAGAAAGAAAACCAAAAATTTCATTGCACAACCGGGAACCGTTATGATCGCTACTTCCTTAAACAAAGTCGCTTTCATCCCTTTTCTCCTTCAAAAATTAAGCCCTTATCAACGCCATAAGAGTTGGATTACAACGCGCTTTTTTCAGTGCCCGTAAAAGCCGTGACCAAGTGAACTCACCCTGGAGGTGGTGCCTTAACAATCCATAGGTCGCTGATATCCAGAGGCGTTGATGCCTGGCATTGCTGAAGCCCTACCTCCAATCGGCCTTATTTCCCCGTTGCTTTCGCGGCGAAACGCCGCTCAAGCGGGGTGCCGGAGCGCCCGTCGTTTGTTCCCACGCGGAGCATGGAAAGCAGGGGAGATATCGGACTTGGTTACAACTTCGTTCACCATTATTTTTTGAATATCGAATATCCAACAAGGAATGTTGAATGATGATGTTAAAACAACGCATTACACTTGAACATTCGATATTTCTTGTTCGACATTGTGCGGTTCTCATTTAAAAGTGGGTCAAATTAGAACCAAGCCCAAAATACAAAACCCCGATCTCCATCTCTTCGGGAGTAACGGGGTTTCCGGTCAATGAATGCCATTCATGCTCCTCTTTATTTCATTGAAAAAGGAAGCTCTCTCGTGCATCTTTATGGTGTTGCCTACACCTGGCTACTTTTTAAGTCAAGAAAAATCAAGAGAAACCGATTTTCGAATTCTTTTGCCCAGTCCGGGTCAGGCCAAGACAACCTATTGTTTTCTATCGAATAGATCACCAAAAACACTCTTTTTCAGACCGTATACTGCTCTTTTTGAACCCCAAAAGAGCAGTATAAGAAAGAGTTCATGCTTTGCCCAACCCTATCATGCGCGTTTTGCACCCAAAAACATCAATATAGCCCCGATTTCAAGGCTTTTTTCTATTATATATCATTTTATTTCAATTATTTGGCCTGGCCCTACCCCGATCCAACCCCGATCCATAACGAGTAAGCCCATGACTATGGATTTTTCCGTCGCTGACCAGTTCCCTTAATAAGACCTGGATCTGGCTCCTCGAATGGCTTGGCAAGACATCAAGGAACTCTTTCATGACGGAGCCAACAGATTTGTTTTCATTGACGTGCTTCACCAAAAGAGACTTGTTTGTTTCTCGGTCTAAACCTGCTTTTCTAGTGTAAACCCCATTACGTCCTGTCATGGCGTAGAAACGCTTCGAAAGGATATAGCGGACGCCCCGGCCTCGGCTCATTCGTTCTAAGACCCCTGATTCAACGAGGTAGGACAACCGCGGTTTGAGTGGGTCGTCTATCGGCAAATTGCGGTGCACCCGGTCCAGGATCAGCAAATCTTGAGTGGAAAAGGAAAGTTGAAGCTCCCGGCCAATTTTTTCCAAAAACAACACAAAAGCGGGGTCCTGCACCTGCCCTTGGAGTACGAGGTCCACCTGGTAACGGTCGGTTCCGGTAAAATCCGGCGGGAGTTTGCCTCGGCGAATGGACTCTTCAAAAATCAGATTCATGCCCTGGCCGGAACGCTCCACGAGCCCGCACCTGGCAAAGATATCCGCGATGCGTCGATTTCGAGGATATTGCCGGTCCAGGATGTTTTCAAGGGTGATGCCGTGAGGAAAACCGCCCGGGCTTTCGATTTTGAGGTGACGGGGATATTGGCGTACAAACACATTTCCCCTATGCCGGTAATCTCAATGGCTCACCGCATTGAGAATGGCTTCCCTGACGGATCGCTCTTCAGCGGTGGGATAAATGAATGCATGGGCAGTTGGTTTGACTTAAGGTTCTTCAAATATGAGATTATCCATAAGAAATGGCAGTATCATCTATTCGGAATGCTCAAATCCTACTTTAACAGTAGTGAGGTTGATAAACTTATTGATGAGTTGTGGAAAAAGTACCCTAAAGGTTTGGTCGCCAATGTGAGCAAGGGTAATGTTCCTGAGACATGTGGGGGGCTGGCGCGATATTTGGCGAAATATGTTGCATCTCCTCCGATAGCGCTGAGACGGATAATCAGTTACGATGGCCAAGATGTTACCTATTGGTGCAATGATCATATGACAAAAGCCAGGAAGGTTGAAACTGTGGAAGCGGATGTTTTTATTGGTCGAATGGTTCAACTCATCATGCCAAAAGAGCTCCAGCGGGTTCGTTATTACGGATTACAAGCTACGAAAACCTTTAAGAAATGGTCGGAAGTGATACGGAAAGGGATGAAGGCTCTGGGGCGTAGCTTTAAGGGGACGTATCAATTCGTAAAAGCGAAAAGGTATCGAGAACGTTATATGGAGATCAGCTCTCAAGATCCTTTTTTGTGCTGGTATTGTGGACATGAAATGGTGCTATGGAAGATATGGCATCCAAAATATGGAGTTCTATATGACGAGTATGAAAACATCAAAGCCGACAAGTACGGAACGGTTCCCGGACAAGAGGACAGTGGAGGGAGTAGATGTCCCCTTTGGGCCTCCTCCAGAAGAATACAACTACCGTTGTTCCCATTGCCGGTATGAAATGAAAGTAAATGAAGCGATTATAGACGTTGAAATTGCGAAAGCAGAATTTGAAGGAAGGAATGTAGCGGGTTTTATGCCCCTTCTCGGCTGTCCGCAGTGCAATCGAGAAACAATGGAATATGCGGAAGGTAGAAAGCCCGCGCGTTAGCGCGCTAAGTTCAGATCCGTCTTCCCGACGCTCACATCCACGGGAAAAGGCTTTCGATTGTAGGGTTCCTCCGGATCATAGGGTTACCCATAAAACAAAATCCCCAAGCCAGGGATGCGGGCACGCGGTGCAATACGGCGGGTCCGAAAGCTCCAAAATATCCTCATCTTCCCCAATGGGAAACCCCTCGATCTTGCGAAACTCCGGATCCTTGAGCTTTTCGCGAAGAATCCCCAGGCATTCCACCTTCTGCTTTCGCCGTTCCTACAGTTCCTCCTCATAGGATTTCTCAAACATGTCCGCCTGGTCGGGCCTGAACAACTTCCGGGTTTGATGATCAACGTCTTTTCTTGCCATGGGGTCTTCCTGTTTTGTCGTTAGGTGCGAGTTTTCTTACCTTTCGGTTTTCTCTCCATTTTCGTGAAAATCCGTCACTTCAGCTTCGGGCTTGAGTTTTGAATCAATTCTTGTCCTTTCTGAGTGAGGCGGTACTTCTGCTTGCTGCTGCTGGGCTTATCCGGGATGGTCGGTTCAAGAAGGCCTGCCTCGATAAGCGGCTTCATAATTGCGGACCTGAAGCGTGTCCTGTTCGTATGCTCTGCTGCTTTCATGAGTGTCTGCGCGTCAATTGGGGATTGGGCCATCCTAAGAATTTTCTCTACGATACCACTTGGTACGGACTTAGGACAGACCTGGGACAGACTTGGGACATCATCCCCCTCCAATTGGGTTTTGGATTCTTGGAAATCGCCAAACATGGCCTTCATCAGATCCGACGCCATATCCACTTCCTTGTCCAGTTCCGGGATGAAGAATTCGAAGGCCTTCCATGAGCGGTCATTGTTGTAGGTGGGCGCTGGATGGCCCAGTTTCCGCCATTCTTCGCGCATCATTCGCATACCGGTCCCAGCCTGCTCGCACATGGCGATACGGCGCATGGCCATGGCAATGGCCGGATTGCGGACTTCCTTTTCGCCCGGCTCAAAGAGGCGTGAATCATCGCCGAACACATCTCCGGGGTTCCAGAACTGGATGCCGTCCCGGAAAAACTTAATCACGGCTTTGCGGGAATGATCGCCGTAGTCCTGGTGGAGCAACAGGTTCATGGTTGCTTCACGAAATACCCGAAAACCGGGTGGATCATCCCGCCGCCCAAGGGTCACCGGGTCGATGTCTTTGAACGGTTTGGGCATGAAGAACTTGTACTTGGAAACAAGCTTGAGCCACGACTGGACAATATTCTCTTCTGAAACAAAGCGATCGATCCAGCGGGTTTCAGGCAGGGATTCATCGGTCGCATACCCCAGGAACTGAACATCGATGACCGGACGGGGAATCAAGTTGCGCACGCCGCGCAGGGATCCGAAAAGAATCACGGCGGCCCGGGTGGGCAGGCGCTTTTGCCCGTCTTTAATGACATACCCCCAGTCATACAGAAAATCCAGGTCCGGCTGGCGCGGATCAAAGTTGTCGTTGACCGCATGGAACCGGTCACGATACCAGCCCAAGCTGCTGGGGTTGAAGGCTTCTGCAATATCCACCCGTTCAAATGGCTGGCTGTCCCATCGTTCGGCGGTGGCATCCCGCAGCATCCGCTCGATATCCTGCATCTGGGCCTTGTAATCTCCACTCCCTTTTCGGAGAAATGTCCGTCGGATGTCGCCATCCAGATAAACGGGCTTTCGGGTTCGCGGGTTTTCATCAATATGAAAAGCCAGAACCGTTTTACCGTCCACGTCCATGCACTGCTCGGTCACCCGCACATCGTGGTTGATTTTCTTATCGGCATGAAGCACAGACAGAAAATCGTTCTGAACTTTGTCCGGCTTCAGAACACCCGAAACGTCAAACACTTCATCCTGCTGGGAAATGCCGAACACCAGCCAACCACCGTGGGTGTTGGCAAAGGCTGAGACAGTTTCGAAACTGGACTTTGGAACGGCGTTGCGCGCCTTCTTGAACTCAACGTCATTCCATTCTCCCGTTTTAAGCAGGTTTTTAAGTTCGGAAATATGCATTCTTCATTTTCCCTTATTCAAGAATCAATCTTCAATGACAATCCTGACTTTACTTGGGTCTTTTCCCGCGGTAAGTTGGCTGAGATACGTATCCAGTCTGCTTTTCATTTCGCCGGGATTGAAGGGGGAGCCTCCCGCAAGAAGAGCATCTTTCAAATCCGGGACTTTGATGGTCACTTTCTTGAGATCCGACAGCGCTTCACGAATTGCTTGAACGAATTCATCGCTCAGCTTATCAGGCAAAACCCTGGCTTTAATGAAATCTTGAATATGCTTCTTCATCTCAGGCGTCAGCAGATCAATCCTTTCCTGAGTTATGGGGTCCTCCAGGTTGTTTAAAAGGGTCTGGGTCCATTCATCATAGAGCTTGTCCAGGTCATCTTCCAGCTTTGAAAGCCGATTGCCGACCGATGCTGCGATGCTCTCCTGGGAAGGTTTAAATGAGCAATGGGGGCATAGGGGGGTGACACTTAGATCCTTTTTCAGGGAACTGTAACAGGGCGTAAGGTTTGCGAGACGGTTCTGGAAATCGACCAGTTGGCCGGCGTGCATGGTGCTGATGGTGGCTAGTTCCTTCAGCTTTTCGAGCCTGTCATCGTTGGAAAGCGCCTGCCTCCGATGGTCATCATTGACTCCCAGCCTCGCTTTTTGATGCATTGATGCGTAGGCCTCCATGTATCCCTGTTGTAATTCATTTAATTGATTCAAGGAACGTCTTGGTTCCCTCCATCTTTTGCCGGCACGAAACGATTTCATCCTCTTGCAGAAGGTTTTTCCCCCAGAATGGGATCCCCGTTTGGATCTTTTGAGCTGCCATGACGAGTTTTTTCACGAAATGCGCGATGCGGGTCTGAAGCTGCTCGACCGGTCCGCTCTTCCCTTGAGCAAGTTCGATGGCAATCCCGGGCGCAAGACCCAGGAACTCAAACAGTACTTTCAATGGGCCTGTGGGTATGCCTTTTGGCTTCTTGACATGCTTGAACTCAATGAGGTCCTGGAGGGGCGTCGCCGACAGCGCCGCAATATTTATGGCGCTGAATTCTTTACCCGGGATATATGGGACAATATCCCCCGAATAAACCAGGGCGGCCAGCAGGGCTACCACCCAGTCCGGTTCCAGGCGAAATCGTTCCGGCAACAGGTACTCAACCCCCATGACATCCTGGATGAGCTCCGAACGATTCAGAACCTGGCCCGTCCCTTTTTGGTAGATCCAGAAGTCGTGAAGATATTTCAAGATTCACATTGATCATGGGGGCTGCGAACTCGTTAGGAATTTTCTTAAGAATTCCTGTCTTACCAGACCCGGATTTCCCCACGAGAAGGATCAGCTTCTGGTAGAGATGCTCAGCATTCTGAATGCTTCTCTGTATCCTCTCTTGAATTTCCATGGTCATTTACCCCAGCATAAAATACAAAACCCCGATCTCCATCTGTTCGGGAGCAACGGGGTTCTTTTTACTCGATATAAACCATTCTTAATCCTCTTATTTTCATCGAATCAAAGAAGGAATTTGGTTCAAAAATCTTTATCATGTTGACTACACCCAGCTACTATGTAAGTCAACAGCAATTCTCATTATGATAAGCGATTAATCGCAAAACGCTGTACAGACGGCATTCCGCCACAATTTCTCGCGGTTCTGAAAGCGGCGCCCACAAATACGTCTTACACATCCAGTTTTATGTCGCGCCGTAGGGGCAATCCCCCCGTGGTTGCCCTGTTTGTCCTTTCTTTCGGTGCTTGGGCAGTATCAGCAGGGCAGGCACAGGGGCCTGCCCCTGTGCCTGCCCGGTTGGCGGTCCGGCGATTGTTATGCGGAAATGATCACGTTTTGTTCTACGTCACTTTTTTGTATTGCACCCTCATTAAAAGCCAGGGCATTACCCTGGCACGGGGTCCCATTGCCGAATATGACTGCTTGAATATTCAGGGATTGAAATGATAGGCTGAAAAGAGAGGCATAAGTATCCAGAAAGGAGACGTTATGATCCAGATCATGGAGCGAAGTATTCATCGAGCCATCGGTTTTGAAATGTCGGGGATGGTCACTCTGACGGAAGTGAAAAAGGTCACGGATTATTTCAAGAGAGCCGTTGCGGCCCACGGAACCGTAAACTGGCTTGGTGTCTCAAGTGGGCTCATTGGGTTTACCCCAGCGGCCTTCGTACACGACTTGTGGTTTAATATCCGGAATGCAAGACATTTCAAAAAGAAGGCTGTTGTGAGCGATAGTGTATTGCTTAAGTTGGCCGCGAACGCGTTGGGACCATTACTCATGATGAAACACTTCGAGTTAAAGGAGATCGAAAGCGCCTGGGACTACGTAATGTCCTGACCGAGGGTCCGCAAACACCTTCCGAATGCATTCCTGCCACGCTTGTGGCGGAGATCTATCGACCGGCGGCTGAAAGTCCGGCGCGACCCTTTTTCAAGGAGCAAGCGGAAGCAATTTTTGAGGCCACCCTGTTTCATTTCCACATCCTTGCGCTTACCTGCCAGCCGCACAATCTCCGGCCGGCTTTGCACCAGGCTGTTATAGGAGAGGGTCTCGGCCGCGCGGTTTTTTCGTTCACACAGGGTATAGAGCCGGCAACAGAGCTCGCGGGCGTTTTCGGCCTTGCTGCCGAGCTTGGCAACAAGGGCTGCTGCTCCTCCTTCACCGGCCGCTTCAAGCGCACAAATCAGTTGGTACACCATCTGAAACGCTGGTTGCTTTTGCTGTTGCTAGGACTTCAGCTACGCCATTAATTTATGAGGTTAAGTATAAATTCAGCGATCTGTTCCGCGCCGTTCGGCCCTTCCCGCCGAATGCGGGGAATCGCCGGCAGGCGGGGAATAGCAGCCACCCATTCCCCTGTCTGAAGGTGCTCTTCCTTGATGGCAAAACCCCTCATGTGTTTTTCGATGTAGTTCGCCAGAATATCGGATTCCTTGAAATTCGACCGCTTGATGAAACCAAAGGGGATACCCCCATGATAGATCTCGGCAAGGGTGCTGTACCCGACTTTTCCGATGACCCCGTCGGCCGCGGCAATGAGATCCGGATGAAAGAACGCGGATCGATGCGGCAGGCTGATCCGGTGGTCATGGATGTCAACTGAACGGCCCGACCCTGGAATCACCAGGTAGAGATCTTCCGGCAGGGTCAGCGTTTCCATGAAACCATAGTCTTCGGGTATGCCCCCCATGGTCATGAGCAGAAGTCTGGCGCCGTTTGGTATGCCCAGGCGTCGCCGGGTTTCGCGCCTGTCGCTCCTTGGGCGCTGGCTCACGGGGGCGACCGTGAGATCAACCGTACCGGGCATACATGCGGGCTGCGTCTGCACATGGTAATTTGCCTGCCTGAAAAGGGTCTGCAGGTAGTCCGCGTGTCGCCTCAAGCCATTCTGAGCGGCGAAGTATTCCTCATAAACCCAGTCCCAGGTAAAATTTTCCACCAGAACGGAAGGCACACCGGCCTTATGGGCAACGGCAATCCCCATGGGCGCAATGTCGCAGATCACCAGTGAGCAGTCCATCCGCCTAATCTGTTCAGCCTGCTCCCGGATGGTTTCCACGTCAAAAGGGATGAACCGGTCGAGCTGTTGGACGGTTTCCGGGAGGTCCGCGCACAGGGATGTCTTCTGAACCAGCCCGATATCCGTCAACAGGAGGTGATGAGAGAAGCCGCACCCGATGGAATCCTCAAAGAACCAGGTGGGAATCGTTGTAAAGATCTCGAAATGAATCCGGGGATCTGTTTTGTGGAGAGCGGCCATGACGGCTGAGGCTCTGGCGGCATGGCCGAACCCGTGGGGGGAGATGAAGTATGCGATCCGTTTATCCATTTTATTCGGCCCGTGGTGTTTGTCTGAATCGGTTCCCCGCAATATTTAGCGATGACGGAAATATCCGGCTGTACAACGGTTTCCCAGTTGTCATCGCTGATATCCGGCGTTCCCAGTCGAACGTCAAAGGGAGCGGAAAAAACCTCACACCCTTTATTCGCCACATGGTTGTAAATCATGCTGAAAAGAGCGCCGGATATGCGCTGGTGCGCGGTTGTGAGGGCAGGCGACATGCAGTAGGCCACGCCTTCAATAATTTCCCACCGGGCCTCATTCGTCCAGGTGAGATAATCCCCATAGGTGTAGTGGGCGTTGGTTTTGAGCGACGGCGACGGCATGGGATTTCCTCCTGCCGGGAAAACATTTTTTTAAACGATTCAGCGTCATTTCTTGGAAATACTAACGTAGATGCTGTTCCTTGTAAAGGGCTTTGGATGGGCCTTTCGGAGCATCCTTTATTCGCGCTGTGGTCGCGGAAGGTCTTCTGAAAGCCATCAGGCAAGCGTAGGGGCGATAAGTTTTAATCTCCCATGGCGTACTTCAACATCTTTTCCAGATCCATCTTCTGATAGGGTTTTGGAAGAGCGCCCCGGAAACCGTAAGCCTCAAAGCGTTCCAGTACCGGATCATCACAATAGCCGCTGCAGACGATGGCCCGAACATGGGGGTCCATCCGCCGTAATGCTTGAATCGTCTCCACGCCGCCCATCCCCCCCTTGATGGTGAGATCCAGCATCACCGCATCAAATGGTTTCCCCGAATCCATGGCCTTTTGATAGGCGCCAATGGCCGCATTCCCGTCCGCTACACTTTCGCATGCATATCCCAACCGTTTCAGCATGGAGACCCCCAGCTTTCTCAGCATTTCTTCATCATCCATGAGCAGTACCCGTTTCATGGCGAGAGGTTCCTGTTTCGTCGGTACTGCCGGGTCTTTTTGAGGAACGGTTCCAACACAATTGTCGGCCATGGCCAACGCCGCGGGCAGATAAATGGAAACGGTTGTCCCTTCTCCTTTTTGGGACTTGATATCAATGGACCCGCCATGCTTTTCAATGATTGTATAGGTGGTGGTGAGCCCCAGTCCCATGCCCTTTTGGGTTCCCATCTCCTTGGTGGAAAAATAGGGGTCGAACACCGAGGGTAAATCTTCCGGCGAAATGCCCGTTCCCTGATCCTGAATGACAACCTTTACATATTTTCCCGGTTTAATATGTGAAATGTTTGGATCAGGGTGCGTCATGCTGAAATTTTCCGCGGAAACGGTCACGGTTCCCCCTTCCGGCATGGTCTCCAGGGCGTTGGTCAGCACGTTGGTAAAGGCATATTCAAGCGGTTCCGGATCATGGCAAACCGCATGTAAATTTTCGGGAATCATGGCGTTACAAATCACCGTCGATCTTTTCAGGTTTTGGCTGATGCACCCTTCCAGCAGAGACTTGATGGAATCAGTTTTCCAGTTAAATGTCGCCCCCCCCTTGGTCAGGGTCATCAACCGCCGGGTCAGGTCTTTGGCCGTAAAGGAGGCCTGTTCGATCTCTTCCAGAAATCCAAGGGTTTCCAGCCCCAGGGTTTTATCCTCCCGGACCAGGGAAAGATTGCCCAGAATGATGGCGAGCAGGTTGTTGTAGTCATGGGAAATCCCCCCTGCCAGGGTGCGCAGACCTTCCATTTGGCGGGCACGTTCGCGGGCCTGCTGGATTTGTCTTTCCTCGGTAATATCGCTGAACAGCCCTTTAAGACCCGCAAAACCATCTTCATTAAAAATGGGCCGGGTGGAAGATCTGATCCATCGGTATTTACCCCATGCATCCCGGAGTCGATACTCGGCCGGTTTGAGGATACCTTGCTGAATTTCCTGAAATCGCGTCATGATGAGGGGCAGATCATCGGGATGAATGAATTCTTTGAAGGGCGTTCCCAGAACCTCCGAAGGGTTGTGTCCCATGATGGGCATCATCTGAGGACTGACATAGGTGAGATTCCCCTTTCTATCTGTGGTATAGAAAACATCGTTAAGAGTTTCAACCAGTTCCCGGAAATCCTTTCCGGTTTGAGCCAGGGCTGTTTCGATTTTCTTGCGATCGGTAATATCCCGCTGGCTTCCCCTCAGGCCCAGATAAACCCCTTCGCTATCATATACCGGTTTGCATCTGTGAGAGATCCAGCGCGTTTTGCCCCCTCGGCTGATAATCCGAAAATCAATGGCGTCAGGTTCCGCCATCCCTTTTTCTTCTTTCAGATGGTCTATAACCATGGCGCGGTCTTCCGGGTGAACGATCCTTTTAAATAACCCCGGATCTTTAACGAATGCGTCCGGCGGGTATCCGGTGATGTCTTCACAGGAGGGCGAGACATAACTGAAACGACCATCCGGTTCCAGCCAGTATTCCCAGTCGGAGGTGAAATCCATAAACATGCGAAAGTGCGCTTCACTTTTTTCAAGCCGCCGGTGCGTTTCGGCCAGCTTCAGCTCCAGCATTTTCTTGTGAAGGGCGATTTCGATGGCGCCTCGAATTTCCCTTTCATCAAAAGGTTTCATGATATAGCCGAAGGGCGCAACGTGTTTGGCACGTTCAACGTATTCCGGTTCATCGTACCCCGTCACAAAAATAATGGCCGCATCCGTTTCACGCTTGATCTTTTCAGCGGCCAAAATGCCATCTGTCTCCCCCCTTATGACCACATCCATCAGGATAAGATCGGGCGACAGAGCCCTGGCCATTTCAATGGCCATGGGCCCGGAGTCGGCAACGCCCACAACCGTGTAATCTTCGTGATTGAGGTATTCCTCCAGTTCCATCTGAACACTGATATCATCATCGACAATCATGATTCGAGGCATCATTTGGACTCCTGTTTGAGGTTATGAAAATGACTTTAAAACAGGGTAAGTAAATGATCAACCAGTTGCTTTTCGAGGGGGCTAATACAGCAGATTGATCAGTGAAATAAGGTTTTTCATCAAATCTTCCTTCCGTTTGTGAAGTCCCAGTTTCTTGCGAATGTTTCTTCGGTGCCATTCAATGGTGAAGATTGACAACTTCAGTTGCTCAGCCACCTGCTTGGTGCTCATTCCCTGAATAATCAAGGCCGCAACCCGAAGTTCCGAAGCGGTCAGGGACGACAGCTTTTCGGACAGATGCGCCGGTAAAAGATTATCGCTTCCCTTTATCAATGCTTTTCGACATTTTTTTTCCTCCCGGCGTTTCAATATGACCAGTTGAGCGGCGATTTTGACGGATGCCAGAATCTGCTGTTTGCT
This sequence comes from Desulfatiglandales bacterium, assembly GCA_963664475.2. Lineage (GTDB taxonomy): Bacteria > Desulfobacterota > DSM-4660 > Desulfatiglandales > Desulfatiglandaceae > NaphS2. The sequence goes on along the minus strand of CAXXXE010000006.1, from coordinate 488,296 downwards.
CATCGGTTTAAGGATGTACCCCAGGGCTCCCATTTCACTTGCCCTTTTTATCAGCTGGTCATTAAAATAACCGGTCAGAAAAAGTGAATTGATGCCGAATTTTTCATTGATATATCGGGCGGCTTCAATACCATCCATTTCCCCGTCTAGTTTGATATCCATCAGGATAAAATCAGGCTTTCGGCTTTTTGCCATGTCGATAGCTTCAAGACCGGATGTCGAAATTCCAACTATCTGAAATCCATATGAAATTAGAATTTTTTCAAGTACCAGGGCTGCGTCCGGCTCGTCTTCAACGACCAGTATCTTTATCATGCACTACCTCAACGACAATGGATAGGATTGTGCCGGTTTTGGTTGGACTGCAAGTTGTGTTCAAAGAACCTCTTTCCTAAATTTGAGAGTGTGGTACATTGGGGGCGGGTCAAAAGGAGCCATGAAAGCAGGGCATTTTTTTGTAAGGGAATCTTTGGCTCGCCGGATACACCACTAAAAATTTCAGCAGAAAAGTTTGATTTTTCTACCCAAATCCTCACCAGGATAGAAGGAAGGAAAGGTTTCGTCAACCATGGTTTTTCGCGGGGTGGCGGGTTTTCCGCAAATCTGACGTTCATGGCGCTCCTGGGGGGGTACAATGATATTTCGTAACCGTTCACGGTTTACGGTTGAAAAACCGTGAACAGGCAACTGTAAACCGGCAACCGTGAATGGTTACGATATTTCTTAATCGGGCAACAGATTGTAATAGTATCTCATGGTGTCGCTTCGGGTAATGATGCCGATCAGGTTTCCTGCTTCAATGACGGGGAGCCGCCCGATATCCTCCCGGACCATAAGTTTAACGGCGCTGATGATGCCGCTCTGGAGATCCACCTGCCGGACTTTGGTGGACATGAACGCTTTTACGGGGGCGTTCATCTGGGACTCTTTTCGGACTTTTCGGAAATCTCTCCTGGAAATGATCCCTACGACTTTTTGGCCCTGGGTCACTGGAAACCCCGTGCAGCCCTTTTCGCGCAAAAGAAGTGCGACTTCTTTCATGGTTTTATCAGGCGATACGGAAAAGACGGGATAACTCATGAGATCGCTGATTTTTACAGTGGCGCTGTGATTTCCTTTCAGCAATTCAAAGACCCATGCTGCTGCATCTTCAAGGCTCATGGACCGGACCAGGGCTGATCCGGCGTTGGGATGCCCGCCGCCGCCCAGGATCTGCATGACGGTTCCGATATCCACCGTATCGGGAGAGCTTCTGCCGATCACAAGACAGATATCTCTCGCTTTCTCAAAAAAGATGCCGACGGCGACGTCGACATTTACGATATCCTGATACATATCAACAACCAGGGAAAGTCCCGGAACATGACCTTTTATTTCCGTCATGCCGATGCTGATGGTATGTCCGCCCAATTTCTTTCTCCCGGCGGTTTTAAGCATTTCAAAGAGGACGTCTTTTTGTTTGGGGCCATAAGCCGGTCGAAGAAAATTTTTGATCATGGTGAGGTCGCCTCCCTGCTCCAAAAGGAAAGCGACGGCTTTTGCGTCCTTGGGGGTGGTGGAAGGAAAGCTCATGCTACCCGTGTCTTCATAGATGCCTGCAAGAAACAGGGTTGCTTGAATGGGCGTGATGAGGCTTCGATTTTTTTTAAGATGAAGGGCAAGAAGCGTGACGGCAGCGCCGACTTCCTCGATACGGGTTTTTGAAGCGCTAAAATCACCTGAAATCTTATGATGATCCCATACGTGAATATCCAGATCCGGCTTGTCTTTGAGGCCTTCTATTAAGCCATCCAACCGCGACCAACACGGTGCGTCCACCACCACGAGTCTGGTTACTTCACGCATGTTGATGTCGCCCGGCGTTTTAAAGGGAAAGAGGTCTTTATGTAGAGACAGAAAGCCTTTTACATTGGGATTGATGTTCTTGGGAAGAACGACCCGTGCATCTCTGTAAATCAAGCTCGCGGCAAAAACGGATGCCAGGGCATCAAAGTCCGCATTTTTGTGAGTGGTGATGATTTCCATGGATGATATCCTTTGTGAATTATAGATTTCCGATGGAAAAGGCCAGAAGGAACTGGCCGCCAAAATAAAGGGGAAGCCCCAGGAAACGGTTGACAGCCGCTTTGTCGATAAACCGGTCCCGGGCTACGAAAAGGTCCGATATGAAAAAGCAAACGGCCCCGCACAAGGCCAATATGCGGCCCGTGAAGGCCAATTCGGATTCCAGAAAAAGTGAGAAGGCGCCGCTAACCATGATGGTTATGACGACGATGTAGGCCAGGACCGGAACCGTCATATCGCCGAGATGGGGCTTAAGGCGGAAGAAAATCCACAGACTGAAAATTGAGATCGGCGCCGCTCCCAAAAGAATCCATAGGGTCGGATGTACCTGGTGAAAAAAACAGACAATGTAAAATACATGCCCTGTCAGGAAGGAAAGCAGGCCCACGAAAAACATCCTTTTTTGGGGTAACGCCAAAAAAACATCTCCTGCCAGACAGAATATCAACCCGGGCAGGATTCTGGCGAAATAGGACGGAACAGGTCGGGGCTGGAGCAAGGCTGTCGCAACAAACAGCAGTGAGATGGCGGTTTTGACGGGCAGAATTTTTTTCGGGATTTCCTTGGTTTCATAATAAAGGAGAAACGGCAGCAGAAAACAGGCCGTAAAAAGCATCATCGTGGAGATTGCCATTGGAAATGAATCCTCCAGGATTTTTGAGTGGAAAATTCGACCACAAGATCGAACTCGTCACCCAGTATAACGTGTGAACATCCGAAAGGCAAGCCTTGGGGTTATGAGACGTGAAAGGCGCCGCGAAGCAGGGAATCTTGATTTTTGAGCCCATAAGGGTTGCAATGATTTACCCCTTTATGAGATACTACTCATTTATCGCATTGGAGATGACTTCGTTCTCCTTCGAAAATATCACTCAGCAAGGACTTATGGAATGACACAGCTAAAGGATGCAAGGTCCGGCATTATAACGCCGGAAATGGAAAAGGTCGTTGAATATGAACAGGTGAATGTGGATTGGCTTCAGGAGAAGATGGCCCTGGGAAGGGTCGTCATTCCCGCTAACAGGCGGCATCAACGCCTGGTTCCCTGCGGTATCGGCGAGGGATTGTTCGTGAAAGTCAATTCTAATATTGGAACTTCCTCGGACAGATCCATTCTTGAAGAGGAACTGGAAAAACTTCAGGTGTCCATTGAAGCCGGCGCCGATACGGTGATGGATCTTTCCACGGGTAAGGATCTTAATGACTCCAGGAACCGTATCTTAGCACAATCCACAGTCGCCATCGGTACGGTTCCCATCTATCAGGCTATTGTTGAGACGGTGGAGGAAAAAGGCGCTCTCGTCAAACTCGATAGTGACAAACTTTTTGAAGTCATTGAACAACAGGCTCAAGACGGCGTGGATTTCATTACGGTTCACTGCGGATTGACCCTGGCAGCCCTTGACATGTTGAAAAAGCAGGGGCGCATCACCAATATTGTCAGCCGGGGCGGGTCTTTTTTAACCACATGGATGTTGCACCATGGAAAGGAAAACCCCCTTTACGAGGAGTACGACCGGCTTCTGGAGATAGCGAAAAAGTATGATGTGACCCTGAGCCTTGGGGATGGGCTGCGGCCGGGGTGTCTGGCTGATGCAACGGACAGAGCCCAGATCCATGAACTGATGACCCTCGGGGATTTGACCCGGCGGGCCTGGGAACAGGATGTTCAGGTGATGATTGAAGGCCCGGGTCATGTGCCCCTGGATCAGATTGAAACCAACATCATCCTTCAAAAGAAGATGTGCGATCATGCACCCTTTTATGTTCTGGGCCCCCTGGTGACGGATATCGCGGCGGGTTACGATCATGTGGCCTGTGCCATTGGGGGGGCCTTGGCCGGTGCGGCGGGGGCTGATTATCTCTGTTATGTGACGCCCGCGGAACATCTTTGTCTGCCGAGCGTTTCGGATGTGCGTGAAGGCGTGGTCGTGACCAAAATTGCCGCCCATGCGGCGGACATCGCAAAAGGGAATAAACAGGCCATCGAACGGGACCGGCAAATGGCCGTGGCCAGGAGAAACCTGGACTGGGAAACCCAGATGAACCTGGCCCTTGACCCGCAAAAAGCGAAGAGCTATCGTGAAAAAAATCCGCCTGAGGAGGATGATGTGTGTACCATGTGCGGAAAATTTTGCGCCATCAAGCAGGTACGAGACTATTTTAAGGCTTAATCGCAACCCTGTTATTTTCCAAGACAGAATTGCTTGAAAATACTGTCCAGCACCTCATCATCGGTGGTTTGGCCCGTGATTTCCCCTAAACGCTCAAGTCCGCTTTTGAGTTCAAAGGCCACGATCTCCATGGGCGCCATTGTTTGAGCGTTGACGACCGCGTTCTTGAAGCATTCTCTTGCCGCTTCCAAGGCTTCCCGATGTCTCAGGTTCGGGATCGCATGAGAGGTTGTGCCAAGAGCGCTGTCCAAAAGGATGCAATCCTTTATCGCTTTTTTCAGGGGTTCAATCCCCTCACCCGTAAGGGCCGAGATTGGCACGGTCTGGAAGCGATTTAGTAAATCAGTGTTTTCCGAGTGTTCTGAGGCCCGCGGTAAATCAATTTTATTGATCACCACGAGGGATTTCTTGTTTTCGTTTTGCGTCAGAAGGCTTATATCGTCCGAGTTCAGGGGGCGACTCCGGTCTATGACGATTAACAGAAGATCGGCTTCGGCGGCTTTCTGCCGGGTGAGATGAACCCCCAGTTTTTCCACCTCGTCTTTCGCGTCCCTGAGGCCGGCGGTATCCATGATCCGGAGGGGAATGCCGGAAATGTTGAGGGTGGATTCAATGACATCCCGCGTCGTTCCCGGTATGTCCGTTACAATGGCCCTCTGCTCATCCAGAAGGCGGTTTAACAGGCTTGATTTCCCTGCGTTGACACGCCCCACAATGACGGTGTTGATGCCGTCAACCCATATGCGGCCGGCGTGGGATTTGATCAGGCGCGTGATGGGTTGAAGCAGATCTTCCTTTATGGCCTTTGCCCCTTCGTTCCTGAAAAGGTGTTCGATGTCCTCTTCGGGAAAATCAATGGCTGCCTCCGCGTGGGCGAGAATGTGAATGGTTTTTTTCCGCAAAGCCTCGGTATCTCTTTTAATGGACCCCCGGATCTGTTGTGCGGCCAGAACCAACCCCCGTTCGGATCGTGCATTCATCAGATCCACGACGGCCTCTGCCTGTGTTAAGTCAATCCTGCCGTTTAGAAATGCACGTTGGGTGAACTCTCCCGGCCCGGCCATTCGAGCGCCAAGGCTCATGAGAATCGACAGTATTTTGGTCAGCAGCGCATATCCGCTGTGGGAGTTGATTTCGACAACGTCTTCGCGGGTATAGCTGTTGGGGGCCGCCATAAAGGACAGCAGCACTTCGTCGATGATGTTTTCCGAGGCGGGATCGCAAATATATCCCATGTACAGGCGATGACTTTTGAAAAAAGGTTGGGGCGTTTTAGGTTTGAAAATGGTTTTGGCGATTTCGAGGGAGCCGGGACCGCTAATTCTGATGATCCCGATCCCTGCCTGGCCAATGGGGGTTGCGATGGCCGCAATGGTATCTTCTGATGATGGCATGAGCCTGGCCAAAGATATTTGAAATTTTTAAAAAAGAATCTCGAACCTCGAACAAGGAATGTCGAATTATGAAGTTTTCCTTCGACATTCGTTATTCCTTGTTCGTTATTCCGTGGTTCAAAGATAAAGCCGTATTAAATACGGTGTGTTCTACTGGGCCCGAGAGGCCTTCGAAGCGCCGTATCTTTTAGGAATAATCACCACTTTTTTCAGAATGCCTTCTCCCTTTCCTTTGGTGCCGAGATCTTGGTCGTTCCTGAGTGCCAGATGAACGATCCTTCTATCGTGGGGATTGAGGAGGTTCGTGGTGACCGGCCTTTTAATTTTTTTTGCCTTATCCCCCATCTTCAATGCCATCTGGACCAGAAACTCCTGCCGTCTCAGCCGGTAGTTCTCGGAGTCTATGATAACGCGGGTCCTTTTTTCCAAAGACTTGTTGACGATTTTATTGACGATAAACTGAAGTGCATCCAGGGTTTTACCTTTGCGTCCGATCAAAAGCCCCGTTTTGTCCCCTTCTATATTGAGATTCACGGAGCCGTCTTTCAGGCTGCCCGCGACGGTGATCCCCTCCATGGGAATCAAGGCCAGAATGTTTTCCAGTGCCTCTTTCGCAATGGCGATTTCACCTTCCCGAGCATCTTCGGGGGGTGTTTCTCGGTCAGTTGTTGACGGTATATTTTCGGGAGGGGCAGGTACTTCGGCAACCGCTTCTTCCGGGGCTGCGGCGGCTTCAACAACCGTCTCTTCCGGGGCGGCAGCGGTTTCACAACCGTCTCTTCCGGGGCGGCAGCGGCTTCGACAACCGTCTCTTCCGGGGCGGCAGCGGTTTCTGCCTCTTCATTCTCCTGTGTTTCAATCGGGTCGGGTTCTTTCGGCTTTATCGTGACCTTGATTTTAGCTTTTCGGCCTCCGACCAGACCGAAAATGCCGGATGAGCCTGGTTCAATGACGACAATGTCTATCTGATCTCTGGTTAGATCCAGTTGACGGCACGCTTTTTCAATGGCATTCTGATCGGTTTTTCCTTCAAATTCGTAGGTTTCCATGAGTGTCCTCCAGATATTACGCCGGTTTTTTGTAAATTCGGTACTGCTGTCCTATGGAAAGGAGGTTGTTGACCAACCAGTAAAGAACGAGTCCGGAAGGGAAATTTATAAACATAAAAGTAAAAATGACGGGCAAAAACATCATGATTTTCGCCTGCGCAGGATCTCCCGGGGAAGGGGTCATTTTCTGCTGGATGAACATTGATGCCCCCATCAAAAGGGTTAACACGGGTATCCCGTAAGGCGGCGTCATAAACGGGATTTGAAATGAGAAATGAAATAATCGGTCGGGCGCTGAGAGGTCATTGATCCATAGCATGAAGGGCGCATGCCGCAGTTCGATGCAGGCGCCCAGAACCCTGAAGAGGGCAAAAAATACCGGAATTTGAACCACCATGGGCAAACATCCGCCCATGGGATTCACCTTGTAGGTTTTATACAGCCCCATCATTTCCTGGTTCAACTTTTGTTTGTCGCCTTTATATTTTTCCCTGAGCTTGGCCATTCGGGGTTGAAGTTTCTGCATCTCCTTCATGGACTTATAGCTTTTATGCGTGAGAGGCCAGAAAAGAATCTTGACGAGGATGGTCAAGAGGATAATGGATACGCCATAGTTATGAAGGTATTGGTCGAAAAACCGCAGGATATAGAGCAGGGGCTTGGCGATGATGTCCGTCCATCCAAAATTGATGGCACGGTCAAGGTTTTTTCCGAATTTTTGGAGGGTTCCCAGCTCGCGGGGACCCAGGTAAAGTTGATACTGGTTTGTGGCCTGGCTCGATGGTTGCAGCGAAACGGGGGTCGGTAAAAATACCCCTTCCAACACCCCGGATGAGAGACGTTTTCCTGTGAAGGCGCCCTTGGCGGGAATGTCGGGAACAACGGCCGAAATAAAGTAGTTGTCTTCATAGGCGACCCATCCGATATTTCCCCTGGCCGATTCTTCTTCACCCGGATCTTCCACTTCTATTTCGTCCAGTTTATCATCCAGGAGCAGTGCAAACCCCACATAGGCATAATAACTTCCCTTTTCGTTGGGGGGGATTGTCCGTAGGGTTGTCCTGAAAACGCCGTTTACAGGCGCCGTGGTTGGATTGATTGCCGTTACCGCGAGTTCGATGCCGTACCGGTCGGGAAAAAAGCGGTAGGTCTGGGTAATGTCAATCCCGTTTTGGCCAATTCCGTGAAAAACGAGGGTTGCGGGCTCTGACCCCTGTTCGAGGGTCAGGGAATCTTTGTCCACTTCAAAAACCATGTTGCTGATGTTTCCACCGGCATTATCGTCAAATTGGATGGTCAGGTAGTCGCCCATTCCTTCTTCCAGGGTGACGAGTTCAACAAACGGCGAGTTGGGATGGGTCGTTTGACGATATTTTTTCAGTTTAAAGCTCTTTATGGTGGGGCCGACATTGCTGAAGACGGCTTTATAGAACGGTGTGTCGATTGCAATCTGTTTTTCTTCCATGTGAACGGCGGGCTGCTGTGTCGTACTGCCGGGCGACGGTGGAGGAATGATGTTTTCAGAGCGTTTTTCACCTTTGGGTATCAACTGTGTGTTTGCAGGGGCGGTATCTTTCTGTGTCGGCGTCTGCTTCGGCTCGGGTGAGAAAAAAAGCGACCACCCCACAAGAACGACAAACGATAAGGCAAAGGCCAGTATTGTTTTTTTATCCATAATTTGAGCTACTCAGTCCTATTGATTTTATTTGGGAAACCAGCACATCGCCATTTTCAACACCAGGCGAAGACGCGAGGGTGGTCACGTGTCTTTCGAGTGAGGTCGGGTTCCTCATGTCAGAGGGTCATATCCGCCGGGGTGAAACGGATGACATTTTAAAATCCTCATAAGGGCCAACCAGGCGCCCTTTAGGATTCCATACTTTTGAAAGGCATGGCGAGCATAGGTAGAGCATGTAGGGTGAAAACGACAGGAAGGCGACCAAAAAGGCGAAATGCACTGTTGATACACGACTATCAGGGAGATAGGGATATATCTACATTTATACATGAAACTTTTTTTAGACAACGATCTGTTCAAGTTCTTTTTCGGCTTTTCGGAGGTTTAGATAGCCGGCGCCCTTTTTTGCAATGACGACAATGTCGTATCCCTGGGGAAGGCGTGCTTTATTGAGCCTGAAAAATTCCCGGATCAGTCTCTTGGCTCTATTCCTTTTGACAGCATTACCCACCTTTTTGCTGGCTGTCACCCCAAGTCTGGTTGTTCCCAGCTCGTTTTTTCTGGCAATGGCAATGAAATGCCTCATGTGGCAACGTTTTCCCGAACGATTTACATTGACAAAATCCGCGCGCCGCAATAGCCTCGCATTTTTTGGGAAAGAAAATGTCCCCCGCAAGCTCGGGGAAAATCGTTTCGGTTTGAAGGGCATTTAGACGGCTAGTTTTTTTCGTCCCTTGGCCCTTCGCCGTTTCAGAACGTTTATTCCAGCCCGTGTTTGCATTCTTGCCCTGAAACCGTGGGTTCGCGCTCTCTTTATTCTACTGGGTTGATAAGTCATTTTCATAATTCAATAGAACCTCTTTGCTGAAATTTTGTTTAAACAATAATATAAACACATGCATTTATGCTTGTCAAGCGACAATTCCCATCCGTAATTAAAATTCTGAAAATCATCCGAGTTTGTTCGAACGTTCATCTACGGCAGTGATCGTAATGATATCGCTTTTAGCCCATTCAGGCGATTATGGTTTTTTCACATTTTTAATTGATAATTTTCGCTGCATCCTATATCTACTTGGATGAGCATGAGTCGTCCATTGCCATGAGGCTTTGGATTGTCCCATTTTTTGGGGAAACTCCCTTAATCGGCAAAAAAGAAGATCCATACAAAATATTCGAATCGAGTAGAGAGGAAAACGTGATGATTTTTGACCCTATTCTGGGTTTGTTCTCAAATGATCTGGCCATTGATCTCGGGACGGCAAATACCCTCGTATATATGAAGGGCAAGGGGATTGTTCTGCGCGAGCCTTCCGTGGTGGCGGTTAGAAAAGACGGTCGGGGCAGCAATAAAGTTCTGGCTGTGGGCAGAGAGGCGAAGATGATGCTGGGCAGAACGCCCGGGAACATCGTGGCCATTCGGCCCATGAAGGATGGGGTTATTGCAGACTTTGAAATTACCGAGGCCATGCTTCGGCATTTCATTCGAAAAGTCCATAATCGAAGAACCCTTGTCAGACCTCGCATCATCATATGTGTTCCGAGCGGCATTACTCAGGTGGAGAAACGGGCGGTTCGCGAATCAGCGGAATCCGCCGGCGCCAGAGAGGTCTTTCTGATTGAAGAACCCATGGCGGCGGCAATCGGCGCCGGGCTGCCTATTACCGAGCCCATATGCAATATGGTCGTCGATATTGGCGGGGGGACGACCGAGGTGGCGGTGATCTCCCTTGCGGGGATTGTTTACAGCAAGTCCGTCAGGGTTGGCGGAGACAAGATGGATGAGGCCATATTGCAGCATATCAAGAGAAAATATAATTTACTGATTGGCATTACCACCGCTGAAATTATCAAAACGGGTATTGGAAACGCTTATGCGGGGGACCAGGTTGAAACCATCGAAGTCAAGGGTCGCGACCTGGTGACGGGTATTCCCAAAATCCTCACCATAGACTCCGACGAAGTCAGGCAGGCGATTTCAGAACAGGTTGAAACCATCGTGGAAACCGTTCGGATTGCGCTGGAACAAACGCCTCCGGAGCTTGCGGCGGATATTGTGGATACAGGGATTGTACTGGCCGGTGGCGGGGCATTGCTTAAAAACCTGGATATTTTGCTGAGAGAAGAAACGAAGCTGCCGGTGACCATTACGGATGATCCGTTGTCTACGGTGGTGCTGGGATCTGGAAGGGCGCTTGACAATATTAATATCCTGAGAGAGGTTACCATTCGATAAAACCTGTCAATGATTCCCTTTGCCCTTCGATTGCCGTACGCTGAGTCATGGTGTCCGGCTTCCGTATCGATAAACAAAACATTCGTATATCTGAAATCGTCCTTTGACGGGTGTGGGTCATGGGGGTGTTAGCCATTGCAGCGTGAAAGACGTTTTCCAAAAATATGGATCTGGTTGGCCTTTATCTGTTTTGCGCTGATTTTACTGTCCTCGAATTCCAATCCGAGGAGCAGCTGGAATAGCGCTGAACAACTGGTGGTAGAAGGTGCAACTCCCCTTCAGAATGTTTTCAAGCAAACCGTGAACCTGGTGGTAAACCTGTGGGAGGATTATTTTTATCTGGTCGATGTTCGCCAGGAAAACAGGCGTTTGAAGTTAGCGTTGGATGCCCTTAAACGGGAAAATGGGTTGTACAGGGAACTGGTTGCCACCCATGAGCGCCTTCGCAATCTTCTGCGGTTTAAGGAAGCTGTCAGCCGGCCGGCGGTTGCCGCCCAGGTGGTGGGGCTGGATCCCACGGGCTGGTTTCAGTCTGTTGTGATCGACAAGGGAACAAACGCCGGCATAGAGCCGGATATGCCCGTGGTCAATGCTTCCGGCGTTGTGGGCCGAATCGTTTCCGTTTCTCCGAACTATGCAAAAGTGCTGTTGGTGATTGACCAGAACAGCGCGGTGGACTGCCTTGTGCAACGATCTCGCGATCGGGGAATGGTCAGGGGTCAGTCTGCTCAGATTTGTAGCTTGGACTATATGGTTAAGTCCGGCAGCGTGAAGGAAGGGGATATGGTGGTCACGTCCGGACTGGGGGGGGCTTTTCCCAAAGGCCTTACCGTGGGAACGATTTCGAATGTAAAAGAAGGGGATGGGGCGCTTTTCAAGGAGATAGAGGTGATGCCCGCCGTGGATTTTTCCAAACTGGAAGAGGTCCTGGTTATTCTGCGGGCGAATAGCCGAGAACTAGAAATGGACGCGTTTGAACCGGACGGGGCGAAGGAACAGCCCGTTCATTGAAATCCAAGAATAGAGGAAAGAGCCGTTAACGCTTCAGGAACCAGGCCGTTAGGCTTTTATATATGTGCATGGCTGGGTGGGGGAGTCGTAACGCTCTTGGCGGGTATATGGGGCGATCCCTGGGGTTTCGATTTGCTGGATCTGGATTTTCTGACGATTTTGGCCGCCTATCTTTTTTTAACATTGGGTCAGATTCCCGCGGGCGTTTTTGTTCTGGGTCAGGGGTTTTTAATTGATGTTTTTTCAGGAGGGTTGCACGGCCTGTTTACGGCTTCCTATTTGATTGTATTTTTTGTGCTTCTTTTGGGATCTCGGTTTTTTAACCTTTTAAATCCGAAAGGGCAGATCATCATTGTTTCGCTGTCGGTTTTAATGAAAAATGCCATGCTGCTAATCCTGCTTCGCATTTTTTCCCAAGATGTTGTTTATTCAAAAACACTTCTGGTGGTTTCCCTTGTTTCCATATGCGGCACTGGGTTGGTTGCACCTATTTTATTTCAATTATTCAACCGTTTACGAGGAATTCCCACCAGAATTGTTGGCAGCCCTTCTCCGGAAAAGCCTTAGGGAAATGACATCTTCGATCAAAAATAAGTCCACCATTTGCCAACCATTTTGCAACAATAAGTAGAAGCGCAAGGGTGAAAAAGAGCTTTGAAAACATCAAATTTTGATCCTGTTTCTCAGGATGTCTTTGTAAAACAGTTGAAAATCGCCGTGTTGTTTGTTTTGGTGATCTTTGGCATCCTTATCCTCAGGCTGTGGTTTTTGCAAATTGTAAACGGTTCGGCCTATCGCGCCAAGAGCGAATTAAACCGGATACGTCTTCAGAGCATGGCGCCTTTCAGGGGGGTGATTCGGGATAGTAATGGTGAAATTCTGGTGGATAACCGACCGTCCTATGATCTTTATGTTATTCCGGAAGAGATTCAGGACCGTGAGGCCTTGCTGAATCGGCTGCGTTACCTGGGAAATCTGGAGATGGGGCCGGTGAGGGAAAAACTGGGTCGGGCGGCTCGTGGATATCCCTTTAAACCGGTTTGTTTGAAGAAGGATCTTTCCCGTCGGGAACTGGCCATGATTGAGACGCGCCGGTTTGATCTGCCGGGGGTTATCATTAAAGTACGACCCCAAAGACACTATTTTTACGGCACCTTGGCCGCGCATGTGGTAGGGTACCTGGGAGAAATCAGCGAGAGGCAGTTAAGAAGCGGCAAATTCCCCAATAGCAGGTCGGGGGATTTGGTTGGTAAGACCGGGATAGAAGGAAAATGGCAGACATCGCTTAATGGGGGGCGTGGCGGAGAGCAGGTGGAGGTTGATGCGGCGGGCCGACGGATTAAGGTAATTTCTCGAAGGCCCCCAGTCTCCGGAGCGGATGTCTGCTTGACCATCAACCGGGAATTGCAGACCCTGGCGGAGAACGCTCTCGATGGAAAGCATGGGGCTATTGTGGCCATGGATCCCAGAAATGGGCAGATTCTGGCTTTGGCAAGCAGTCCTTCGTATGACCCCAATCTGTTTATTACGGGTTTTGATGACGATACGTGGGAAAGTATGGTGTCATCAAAGGATTATCCATTGAATAACCGTGCGCTTACCGGCCAGTATCCTCCCGGAAGCGTGTTCAAGATTGTCGTGGCGCTGGCAGGTCTTCAGGAGGGGGTTATCAGCCCCCAGGAAGCGTTTTACTGTAATGGTCAATATTCTCTTGGGCGAGGGAAATATCAATGCTGGAAGCGTTCCGGGCATGGGAAAGTAGACCTGTATCGAGCGCTTGTGGAATCTTGCGACGTCTATTTTTATCATTTGGGAATGAGGCTCGGGGTGGACAGGATTGCGGATTATGCTCATCAACTGGGGTTGGGACGGAAAACCGGTTTTAATCTGGGACATGAAGAAAGCGGACTGATTCCCACAGCCGAATGGAAACGTAAACGGTGGGGGACGCCGTGGCAGGGAGGGGAAACCGTATCCACTTCCATTGGTCAGAGTTTTGTACTGGTTACCCCATTGCAGGTGGCCACGTTTGTTTCGGCGGTTTTTAACGGCGGTCATGTTTACAGGCCCCAGGTGACCAAATGGGTTCGGAAAGCGGGCGGTGAAAGCATCTTTGAGTTTACCCCCCAATTGGTCAGAAATGTAGCGATTAAACCGGAATATCTGGAGTTTGTGAAAAGAGCCCTGACCGGAGTGGTCAACGATCCCAGGGGTACCGGATCTCGATCCCGTTTGGCGGATATTATGGTGGCCGGGAAGACGGGCACCGCCCAGGTGGTGAATCTCAAGAAGGAGAAAGATGCTAAAAAGGGGGGGGAAATTCCCTGGAAGTACAGGGATCATGCCTGGTTCGTTGCGGTTGCACCGGCCGACGCCCCAAGGATTACCGTGGCCGTTCTCATTGAGCATGGCGGGCACGGCGGCAGTGCCGCTGCCCCCATTGCCAGGGCGCTCATCGAGGCGTATCTCAGGGTCCCGGTTGATTGAAAAAAATATGCTCATCCTCTTGTTCCCACGCGCCGGCGCGGGAGCCTGGTGAATCATGCTTGATCGAAGACTGATCCAGAATTTTGATTGGGTTTTGCTGTTGCTGCTTCTCATGTTGGCGGGAACCAGTATCCTTAATCTTTACAGTGCTACCTATGCCATTCGGGATGTGGGGGGAGCGCGCATCTTTTTAAAACAGGTTTATTGGTTTTTAATCGGGTTCAGCGTTTTTTTTATGATGATCACTTTTAATTACTATTCCCTGGAACGGCTGGCTTACCCGTTTTACTTTTTCACGGTGGCGCTTTTGATTATGGTCTTGGTGGTGGGCAAGGTGATATCCGGGTCCCAGCGCTGGTTGAGTTTGGGCCCTGTTATTTTTCAACCTTCGGAACTGGCAAAAATTTCAATGGTGCTGGTTCTGGCAAAATTTTTTAATGATAGAAGTGAGCTCCAAGAATACCGATTAAGGGACCTGTGGCAGCCGTTTATCCTTATTCTGATACCGTGCGGCCTTATTTTGAAAGAGCCTGACCTGGGTACGTCCCTGTTTCTGGTGGCAATATCCCTGTCGATGATTTTGATTGTCAAGGTTAACTGGAAATCGTTACTGATCTTTATGGGCGGTTGTTTCCTGGTTGCGCCGCTGATCTGGTTTGGTTTGAAAGATTACCAGCAGAAGCGCATCTTCACCTTCCTGAGACCCGATACTGATCCCCTGGGTGCCGGATATCATATTAATCAATCCAAAATCGCTATTGGTTCCGGTCAATTTTGGGGAAAAGGGTATTTGCAGGGAACCCAAACACGGCTGCATTTTCTGCCTGAACAACATACCGACTTCGCCTTCTCCGTCCTGGCCGAAGAGTGGGGGTTGGCAGGCGTCACGGCGCTGCTGCTGCTGTATCTTTTTCTGATTTTGTGGGGACTGAATATTGCCAAAGGCTCCAAGGACAGATTTGGGGCAATTCTCGCCGTGGGCATTGTCTCCATCGTGTTTTGGCAGGTCGTCATCAATGTGGGGATGGTCACGGGGCTTTTGCCGGTAGTAGGTATTCCGTTGCTGCTTTTCAGCTACGGCGGTTCATCCCTGATTTCAACCATGGCGGCCATGGGTCTTTTGATGAACATCAGTATGAGGCGTTTTATGTTCCAATAGCTGTTACTGCATGCAGGGTGCAAAAAAAAAAGCATTATCCTGCCCCCTGACAACTGCCCCCTGATAACGGCGTATGTTTTGGTTGCACGAAAAGGAACCCTTATGTTATAGGACCTTGCATTTTGCTTATTGAGCGATATTTTAATTGAGGTTTACATTGACGAAATCATCTTCCAAGAAAAAGAGTCCCTTGATCAGTAAAAAGATCAGTTTTCCAGATAATGAATTGATGCGGGCTCTTTGTGGAGAGCAAAATGCCCATTTGCACCTGATTGAAAAGAAGATCGGTGTTTCCCTGAATTTAAGGGGGAATGTGTTGTTGCTTCAGGGCGGGGATTGGGAAGTGGAGCTTGCTGAAAAGGTTTTGTCCGAGCTTTATAACTTGTTGAAATCTAATTATCCTTTATATATCAACGATGTGGATCATGCTGTAAGGATTTTGAGCGGTGATCGTTCCGTGGATTTGAAGAAGATATTTAAAGATGAGGTTTACATTACGTCCCAGAAAAAAATTATTACCCCCAAAACCATCAACCAGAAAAAATACATCGACAGCATTAAAAAATATGATATCGTGTTCGGAATCGGGCCGGCGGGGACGGGAAAGACTTATCTCGCCATGGCCATGGCCGTGGCATCACTGATCAAGAAAGAGTGCAACCGGGTTATTCTGGCTCGGCCGGCGGTGGAAGCGGGGGAGCGTCTGGGCTTTCTGCCGGGAGATCTGTATGAAAAAATAAACCCCTACCTTCGGCCTTTGTACGACGCGCTTCACGATATGATGCCCTTTGAAAACGCATCCGACCTGCTGGAGAAGGGCGTGATCGAGGTGGCGCCCCTGGCATTCATGAGGGGCCGTACGTTGAACGATTCCTTTGTGATCCTGGATGAGGCGCAAAACGCCACACCCGAGCAGATGAAAATGTTTCTGACTCGCCTGGGTTTCAGTTCCAAGGCGGTGATTACCGGCGATATTACCCAAACGGATTTGCCCAAAGGGCAGATGTCGGGTTTGATTGAAGCTCAGCAGACCTTGACGGGAATTGAAGGCATTCAGATTGTTTTGTTTTCCAGGGAAGACGTGATCAGACACCCGTTGGTTCAGAAGATTATCGATGCTTATGAAGAACTGGAAAAACGGAAAAAGGCTTGAGGCGGCGCTGCGTTGTTATGGCAAGGCATACCCTATATGATTCTAAATTGAAGATGCTTCACCAGAAAAGGACATCCGGCCGCGGGGAAAAGGACGTGTCTTCCAGAGTTAGAACCGGTCAATCGGTACGCACGTTCTGGCTTCGGGATGACACCCGGAAATGGTGTATTCTGATGGGGCTAAGCTTGATTATTTCCGTTTTGCTTTTTCCCAGCATTTTGACGTCTCCCAAAACATACAACCTGGGCGATGTGGCCGACCGCGATATCAAGGCTTCCAGGGAATTCCTGGTTGAAAACAGTGAACTTACGGAAAAAAACAGACAGGAGGCGGTCCGGGCGGTTATGCCCGTTTATGATTTTGATCCCACCGCAACCGATGTGGTTCCCCGAATACGAGAGGCCTTTGCGATCGGTCGGAAGTATTCGGCCGATTCTCTTAAATCGGCGTGGATGTCGACGTCCCCTGAAAATGCCCAAAACGAACATCTTTCGATGACGAATGCTTTTCGAAAGCGATTTTTTGAAATTCTGGATATCCCCGAAAACAACGCCTTGGTTCATGTTCTGGTCATGAACGATTTTTCCCCGAAGGCGGAATCTGCTGTTATCAAGCTGGTCAGCGATGTTTTCAGGCGGGGTGTCGTTGGCAATCAGGTGATGCTGATGACCTACCGCGGCAAGGGGATCATCCTTCAAAATATTCAAGACGGAAAGGAGGAGAATATTTCCGATCTTGAACGTTTTTATGACCTTAAAACCGCGCAAGGGTTTGTTCGGGACCAGGGGAAGTCGCTTGCGCTGAACATATGGCCTAAAAAACTGGGGGAAGCCTCTTTAGATCTGGCCGTATCGCTTATTAAGCCCAATCTTACCTTTAACAAGCGCGAAACCTCGCTGCGGAAGGAAACTGCCGGAAGGTCCGTTAAACCTTTTTTCTTCAAGGTCAAAAAAGGGGAAATCTTTATTCGGGAAGGAGACCGGGTTACTCCGGAACAACTCCTTAAATTAAGCGCTCAGTATAAGAGCCTAAAACAAAAAAAGATGCTGGGAAGGGTTCCCGCCATGGTGGTTCTCATGGCCTTTCTGCTGATTTCCATGTATCATTTGGGCTTGGGAAAGAGTCGGTCGACCGATTCCGAGATTAGAGATCTGACGCTGAACGCCGTGATGCTGCTGGTTATATTCTTTGTGGTGATTGCGTTTAATTTCGTGGCTTTTGAAACTGCCAGAGGATTCCATTTTTTCTCTCCAAGAGCCCTGCTGTATGCCGTTCCGGTCGCCGGCGGCGCCATGCTCATTTGCATCTTTCACGGCATGGTAACGGCCGCCGGTTTTTCTCTCATCGCTTCTGTTCTGGCCTGTATGGTTGTGGATGGTCGGGTGGAGTTTTTTGTCTATTTTTTCGTCAGTTCCTTTTTGGCGGCTACCTGGGTGCGCCGGTACAGGGAAAGGGGCGTTTTCATTGAGGCCGGCCTTAAGGTCGGCTTGTGCAACATGGTCCTTGCCCTTGCCATGGAAGGATTATATGGTCCTTTTTTTAACGTAGAGACCCTTATCGCCTGTTGTTCGGCATTTATCGGCGGCGTATTGGTGGGCGTGATTGCCACGGGGCTGATGCCGCTTATTGAAATGATCTTCGGGTACACCACGGATATCAAACTCATGGAATTGGCTAATCTTGATCAGCCTCTTCTGCGAGAGCTGATGGTTCAGGCGCCGGGAACCTATCACCACAGCGTTATCGTCAGCAATATGGTAGAGGCGTCTGCCCGGGCCATCGGCGCAAATCCGTTGCTGGCCAAGGTGGCCGCATATTATCATGATATCGGCAAGATCAAAAAACCGCTTTATTTCATCGAAAATCAAGGGGGAAGGGGCAACCGACATGAAAAACTGGCGCCCTCCATGAGTAGCCTGATCCTGATCGCCCATGTGAAGGACGGGGTGGAACTGGCCAAACAGGCCAAGCTGGGGCGGGAGATCATCGCGATTATCAAGCAGCATCATGGGACGTCCCTGATTATGTTTTTCTATGGGAAGGCGAAGGAACGGGCCGAGAAAAAAGGGGATAAATCATTTCAGGTAAAAGAGGAAGATTTTCGTTATCCGGGGCCTAAGCCTCAGACCAAGGAAGCGGGCCTCGTGATGCTGGCGGATGTCATCGAGGCGGCTTCCAAGACGTTGGTAGACCCGACGCCGGCGCGCATACAGGGAATGGTGCAGAAAATTATGAACAAGATTTTTTCGGACGGACAGCTGGATGAGTGTGAGTTGACCCTGAAAGATCTTCATGCCATTGCCAAAAGCTTTAACCAGACGTTGAGCGGCATTTTCCATCATCGGATTGAATATCCGGACCCTGTGGCGAAGATTTCACCCGTGCGGAATCGAGACGGTGTGGGAAGCGGTAAAAACGGGATAAACAGGAGGGGAGAAAATGGAGATACAGATCAAAACGGAGCGTCCGGCCCCCGGGTTGGACGAGCAGAAAATAAAAGTGAAAGTGAAGAGAGTCTTAGAAGACTTGGACTGTCTTGAAAAAGAGTTGAGCATTCTATTTACAAGCGATGAATACATAGCGGAATTGAACCAGCGATATCGGGGGAAGGAAGGCCCTACCGATGTGCTGGCGTTTCCCATGCAGGATCCCATGCAGGACGTAGCCAATGGTTTTCCTGAAACAGCCATGCTGGGGGATGTGGCCATTTCCGTGGACACGGCGTTACGGGATGCGGATGACCTAAAGGAACCCCTGGAGCGGACCATCGATCGCCTCTTGATTCATGGTATTTTACATTTACTGGGGTATGATCATGAGAAATCTTCAGTGGATTCCATGTTGATGACAAAAGAGGAAGAACGTTTGTTGAACTTTTTCTGGATGTAGGGTGAGGGGTGATTGGAGGTTGAATGAATGGCAAAGTTGGCCGTAAATGTGGATCATGTGGCAACGGTTCGTCAAGCCAGAGGCGTTGATGTTCCCGATCCTGTCCTGGCAGCGGGCCTTGCCGAACTGGCCGGCGCTGATGGCATTATCTGTCATCTCAGGGAGGACAGACGTCACATTAACGATAGAGATCTCCGATTGCTGCGGGAGACCATCAAGACCAGGCTTAACATGGAAATGGCCGCCGTAGATGAAATGGTGAAAATTGCAGTGGATGTTAAACCCCATATGGTTACCCTGGTGCCTGAAAAAAGAGAGGAATTGACAACGGAAGGTGGTTTGGATGTGCCGGCGCGATCGGACCATTATCGTCGTGTTGTTGAGCAACTCCATGAGGCGGGAATCAAAGTCAGCTTTTTTATAGATCCAGACCCGGAACAGGTGGAGGCGGCACATCTGTGTCGGGGAGATATTATTGAGCTCCATACGGGTCATTATTCCGAGGCAAAATCGGAAGATGAGGCCAAAAGACGCTTTGGGCGGGTTGTTCGCGCCGCACAAGTCGCTTCAGATCTCGATTTGGGTGTTAGTGCCGGCCATGGACTTAATTATAATAATGTGAAAAGGTTCGAAGCGCTGCCTTTGGTGGAGGAGTATAGCATCGGGCACAGTATCGTTGCCATGGCGGTTCTGGTGGGGTTTGAACAGGCGGTTCGGAAAATGATTGAATTGGTGAAATCCTTTTAAAGGAGCAAGACGATGGGTGATGGGTTGTCGCCCATCACCTCTGGAAAGTATGGAGGCATACCGTTATGTTGAACGCAAGCGATATTATGACCACGGCGGTGATCACCGTCAAGAAGGAAACGCCTCTTGTGGAGCTTGCCGAGATTCTCGCCAAAAACCATATCAACGGGGTTCCCGTGGTGGACGATGAAGGATTGCTGATCGGCATTATTTGTGAAAGCGATCTGATTCGGAAGAACAAAAAACTGCATATTCCCACTGTGGTCGCGCTTTTCGATGCCGTGTTTTATCTCGAAAGTTCGAAAAAACTGGAAAAGGAGATTGAACTCATCAGCGCCACTACCGTTGAAGCGCTTTTTACCCGGAAGGTGATTACCGTCGATGCCAAAACGCCCGTTGATGAAATCGCCACCATCATGACCCGGAAAAAGATTTATACGATTCCCGTGATGGATGGCAACCGTATGGTAGGCATTGTCGGCAAGGCCGATGTGATAAGGTCTTTTGTCTCTTGAAAACAAAAAACGCGTGTTATCGGACTCGGTCCCCTGAAGAAACCGTGGCGCTGGGCCAAAAACTGGGGCGGTTTCTTCAGAAGGGAGATCTGGTTGTTCTAGCGGGAGAACTGGGTTGCGGAAAGACGTGGTTCACCAAAGGCATCGCTCTTGGTATGGGGGTTCCCCCCCCTACGGTTGTGACCAGTCCCTCTTTTGCGCTGATGAATGAATATCTGGGGGAAACCACGCTTTTTCATATGGATGTTTACCGTTTGGAAACGGAGGAAGATTTTCTGGCTACGGGTCTCGATGAATATTTTGACGGCAGCGGTGTCGTGGTGATGGAATGGGGCGATAAATGGCCGGATATTCTGCCGGATTGTCGGTTGGATGTGGCATTTTCAATTCTGGGTGAGCAATCGCGGGAATTGCGGATGACGGGAAATCATTTTCGGGTGATTGAAATATTGGCAGGGCTTGAAAAATCAGGCGTTTGAATGAGGAAAGGGTATGGCACGCATTGTTCAAAAGTATGGCGGTACTTCGGTGGGTAGCATTGAAAAGATAAAGGCGGTGGCTGAGCGCGTTATTGAGGCCCATAAGCATGGCAACCAGATGGTCGTGGTGCTGTCCGCCATGGCCGGTCAAACCGATGGCCTGATCAATATGGCAAAAGAAATTAATCCTGATCCGGATTCGCGGGAACTGGATGTGCTGATGTCCACGGGGGAGCAGGTCAGCGTGGCCCTGTTTGCTATGGCTGTGAAATCCTTTGGGTATGACGCCCTGTCCCTGCTGGGGTTTCAGGCCGCCATCCATACGGACGATCTATACGGCAGGGCCAGGATTCAGGATATCGAAATTGATCGGATTATTCAAAATCTGGATGCCGATCGGATTGTGACTGTGGCCGGGTTTCAAGGGGTTAATGCCCATGGCGACATCACCACCCTGGGTCGTGGTGGGTCCGACACGACGGCGGTGGCCCTTGCGGCGGCGTTGGATGCCGATGTTTGCGAAATTTTGACGGATGTGGATGGTGTTTATACCACGGATCCCAATGTGTGTCGTAAAGCCAGAAAGATGGATTTCATTTCATACGATGAAATGCTGGAGATGGCCAGCATGGGCGCCAAAGTCCTTGAAATCCGCTCGGTGGAGTTTGCCAAGAAATTTAATGTGCCGATTCACGTAAGGTCCACTTTTACCAATGAAAGGGGTACGATGGTGGTTGCTGAAACAAAAGATATGGAAAAAGTCGCGGTGTCGGGTGTGGCTTATAACAAAAATGAGGCCAGGATCACCATTCGAAAAATTCCGGATCAACCGGGTGTGGCCTCCAGAATATTCGATCCGGTCTTTAGAGCCGGCATTGTGGTGGACATGATTGTGCAGAATACCAGCCAGGATGGATTTACGGACCTGACGTTTACGGTGCCCAAGTCGGACTTTTATAAAACCATGAAGCTCGTCAGCGACGTGGGAGAAGATGTGGGCGCCGAAACGGTCCTGGGGGACGAGGATATTGCAAAAGTGTCCATCATCGGCGTTGGTATGCGGGTTCATGCGGGGATTGCCAAAAAAATGTTCGCGGCCCTGGCCAATAAGAACATCAACATCATGATGATCAGTACGTCCGAAATTAAAATCTCCTGCGTCATCGAGGAGCCATATACCGAATTGGCGGTACGTGTTCTTCATGACACTTTTGGCCTGGATCATGAGCAAGAGGAATTCCGATAGCGGCGCCGGAGCGTTTTGTCTGCTTTTTTTGTTATTGCTCATCCATTTTTTAGGACAGCCTTTAAACCCGGGCAGCCAAGTGGGCGTAGCGTGTACCGCGGAAAAGGTGGGTATCCGGTCCTGTGAATTGTCGCCATTTCATCGGTTGACCCTGGGGATGCCCATTTCCGTTAATGGAAGCACCGCCGTCGGGTTGACCGCCGTACCAGGAATCGGACCCAAAACGGCCGCGGCCATTATTCATGCCCGCGAGCAGGCCGGTGGGTTTTCAGCGTTGAAGGATCTGATGTCTATCCGAGGGATCAGCCCTTCCCTTTATCAAAAAATAAGCCCTTATCTGACATTATAAGGGAATTGAGGATGGGATGATTATCCTGGGTATAGATACCTCCTGCGACGATACCTCGGCCGGAATTGTGGTTGATGGAACAGAGATCCTGGCCAATGTGATTCACTCCCAGGTGGCCGTACACCATCCCCATGGTGGTGTTGTGCCCGAGCTGGCTTCCAGGGAGCATGTGCGAAATATCGTGCCTGTGGTGGAAGAGGCCCTGAAGCATGCGGGGCTTAAAATGGCGGAGTTGGACGGCATTGCCGTCACCGTGGGGCCCGGACTGGTGGGGGCACTTCTGGTGGGACTCTATTATGCCAAAGGGCTGGCTTATGTTCTGGATAAGCCGTTAATGGCGGTGAACCACCTGGAAGGCCATATCCTTTCCATTTTTCTGGAAGGGGAACATCCGGCCTTTCCCTTCGTGGCCCTCACCGTTTCAGGTGGGCACACAAGTCTCTATCATGTGGAAGATTTCGGCCGCTATACCCTTCTGGGTCAAACCCTTGATGATGCGGCCGGCGAGGCATTTGACAAAGTCGCCAAGATTTCCGGAATGGGATATCCGGGAGGCGTTGCCATTGAAAAAGCAGCTGGAAACGGACGGCATGACGCGGTAGCGTTTCCACGGGCCTATATGGCCAAATCATCTTTAGACTTCAGTTTCAGCGGGCTTAAGACTGCTGTTTCCCTGTTCTTGAAAAAATGGCGCGAGGACCCCTCTTTAAGCGCCGAGATTAGTTTGTCCGATATCGTTGCATCTTTTCAGGAGTCCGTCGTGGATGTTCTCGTGGAGAAAGCCATGGTTGCCGGAAAACGGATGGGGGCGGCGTCGGTGGTGCTGGCCGGCGGCGTGGCGTGCAATAATCGCTTGAGAACCCGTTTGGTGGAAGCAGCGGGTCTGGAAGGTATTCGGGTTTATTTCCCGCGCCCCGCTTATTGTACGGATAATGGGGCCATGATCGCTTTGGCGGGTTACCATCGGTTGCTGAAAAACAAAACCGCCCATATGGCGGTGGATGCACGGGCCAAGTATCCGATTCAGGACCTGATGTCCGAGTGATGGATGGTGTCCGTAATACACTATTTTTTTCTAAATCTCTATTCGGCGGGAACATGGAGACGACAATCCCTTCGGCAAATTTCCATGTCTGAGAAATCTTGAAAGTACGCAGGCTGATTCGATATTATTATCTCCGGTTCATTCGATTGAGGGGCGATCCCCATGAGTTGGCGCTCGGTATGACGTTTGGGATCTTTACGGGCATGATGCCCGTGATGCCTTTTCAAATGGCCCTTTCCGTTGCGTTGGCACTCGCTTTCAAGGGAAGCAAAATTACGGCGGCTTTGGGAACCTGGATCAGCAATCCGCTCAACTGGTATTTTCTCTACTACTTCAGTTACAAGTTGGGGGCCTGGAGCCTTGGCATGGAAGGCCACAATGCCATGTTTGGAACCATTATGACCATGGTGCGATCGGGTGAGGAACCGATGGTCATTGTGGAGAAAATTCTGGCTGCCGGCGGGCTTATGGGTGCCTGTTTTCTAGTGGGCGGGCTGATCATGGGGTCTTGCGTGGCAATTCCCTCCTATTTTATTTTCCTGTACATTTTCAGACGGATACGAAACTGGCGAGAATCGCGAAAGGGGCGGGGGCGTTGGCATTTGTCGGATCACTGAAAGCAGGTGGATCCCTTCGGCCCAAAAAGCGGCTGGGCCAGAATTTTCTGGTGGATCCGACCCTCAGCGACAAAATCGTGTCCCTTTCGGGATTTACCACCGAAGATACGGTTTTGGAAATCGGACCGGGAAAGGGCGCCTTGACCCTGCCCCTGGCAGGACGGGTGAAACATGTGGTGGCCGTTGAAAAAGATGTCGATATGGTGGACTGGCTCAAGCACAGACTTTTTGAGGCCGGCGTCAGCAACGTGACATTGCTGCACCATGACATCCTTAAAGTAGACTGGTGTGTTTTGAGAAGCCATTTTCCCGGAAAAATACGAGCCATCGGCAATCTTCCCTACAATATTTCATCTCCTGTTCTTGAGAGGATGTGCCGGCACTCCCAATGGATGGGGCGGACGATTCTCATGTTTCAACTGGAAGTGGCGGAGCGGTTGGCTGCTTTTCCGGGAACGAAAGCCTACGGGGCACTGACTCTCCTGGTGCAATACCATGCCCGTGTCGTGCGATTGCTTAAGGTCTTTAAGGGGTCTTTTTTCCCCGTGCCCAAGGTGGATTCCATGGTGGTTTCTCTCGATTTTGAAAAACCCTATCCCGAACGGGCGGTTCATGAGGCATTTTTCAGGCAAGTGGTCAAGGGGGCTTTTGCCCACCGAAGGAAGACCCTCCTCAATTCATTGAAGGGGGCGTTGCCGGATCAAACCCGTGAATCTTTGATAACGGCCATGGCGGCAAGCGGCATAGATCCCGGGAAACGAGGGGAAGTTCTTGAAATGGCCGATTTTCTGAGGTTATCGTCCGCCCTCTCCATTGACAAGGAAATGCCCAAATGATATTAATTTATGTTGCGCAAAAAACAACCAAATTGAAAATGGGTTCGCTGGAAGGATTTCTCTATGAAAATCATTGAAACCGTTGAACACATGCAACAGGCCTCCGATGCCATGCGGTTGGCGGGAGAAACGCTGGCGCTGGTGCCCACCATGGGCTTTCTTCACGAGGGTCATCTCGCCTTGATGCGAGCGGGAAAAGACCATTGTGACCGGCTGATTGTGAGCCTTTTTGTCAATCCCACGCAGTTTGGTCCCAATGAAGATTTTGAGGCTTATCCCAGGGATACCGAGGGCGATCTCAAAAAAGCCGAGAGCGTTGGTGTCGACATCATGTTTATGCCGTCCGCCGGGGCAATGTATTCCCGGGGCGCACAAACCAGCGTGGTGGTGAAGGACCTGCCGCGGCATTTGTGCGGCCTCTCCCGGACCGGACATTTTGACGGCGTTACCACCATTGTGGCCAAATTGTTTCATATTGTGAAGCCCCATGTGGCGGTTTTTGGGCAGAAAGATTACCAGCAGTTGGCCGTTATCAGCCGGATGGTGATGGATCTCAATATGGACATTCAAATCATGGGCGTTCCCACGGTACGGGAACCGGATGGATTGGCCATGAGTTCCCGGAACAGCTACCTGAACCCGGAAGAACGAAAATCGGCTCTTTCCCTCAAAAAATCCCTGGATCTGGCAGTGCAGCTTTTTAGCGAAGGGGAAAGGCGTCCTGAAATCGTGAAGGCGGCGGTTCGATCCCTTATCCTGGGGCATTCGTTTACCGAAATCGATTATATTTCCCTGTGCGACCCCGTGACCCTGGAGGATGTGGATACCCTTTCAGAAGGTACATTGATGGCGCTGGCGGTGCGGGTGGGAAAAACCCGGTTGATTGATAATGGCCGGTTGAAAACAATATAGCGTTAACGGGCCATGACGCGCCCATTTTACGTAAAGGAGAATTTTTATGAAGAGCGCAAACTTTTTGTTTACTTCGGAGTCCGTGACCGAAGGTCACCCGGACAAGGTGGCCGACCAGATATCCGATCATATCCTGGACGAGATTTTCAAACAGGACCCCAAATCCCGGGTGGCCTGCGAGACCCTGGTGACCACCGGAATGGCCATGATTTCCGGGGAAATTACCACCACAGCCTATGTGCACATGCCGGAAGTTGTGAGGCAGACCATCAGGGATATCGGGTACAAAAATTCCTCCATGGGGTTTGACTGGGAAACCTGTGCCGTGCTGTCCACCATTGATAAGCAGTCGCCGGACATTGCCATGGGGGTGGATGGAACGGGCCTTTTTAAGGAGCAGGGGGCCGGGGATCAGGGGCTTATGTTCGGGTATGCCTGCAAGGATACCGATGTTCTGATGCCCATGCCTATTTATCTGGCTCACGGTCTCACCAAGCGTTTGGCCCATGTGAGAAAATCCGGTCAGCTGCCCTGGCTCAGGCCCGACGGCAAGAGCCAGGTGACCGTCGAGTACGAAGATGGAAAGCCCATCAGAATTCACACGGTGGTCATTGCGGCCCAGCACAGCCCGGAGGTGGATTATGACACCCTCAGGGAGGCGATCATTGAAAAGGTGGTCAGAAAAGTGATTCCGGAGGATATGCTGGATGAAGCAACCCAGTATTTTATCAACACCACCGGCCGTTTTGTGGTGGGAGGGCCCCAGGGGGACTGCGGTCTGACCGGTCGTAAAATCATCATGGATACCTACGGCGGATTCGGTTACCACGGCGGCGGCGCCTTTTCCGGAAAAGATCCATCAAAGGTGGATCGAAGCGCCTCCTATATGTGCCGCTATGTGGCCAAAAACATCGTGGCGGCGGGGCTGGCGGAAAAATGTGAAATTCAGGTGGCCTATACCATCGGCCGTGCCGATCCCGTGTCCGTAATGGTCGGGGCCTACAGTACGGGAGCGCTGCCCAGTTCGGAACTCACCGAGATTGTCAAAAAGGTATTCGATTTCAGGCCGGCGGCTATTATTGAACGTTTGGATCTGCTTCGGCCCATTTACCGGAAAACGTCAAATTACGGTCATTTCGGGCGTGAGTTGCCTGAATTTTCCTGGGAAAAGACCGATATGGTGGATGCCCTTAAAAGTGCCGTTAAATAGGATAAGGCGACGTTAATAAACCAAAAAAAACCATAAGAGGATTGTTTAATGGATTATGATATTAAAGATATTCAACTGGCGGAAAAAGGACGTTTGAGAATTGAATGGGCCGAGAAGAACATGAAAGTTCTCCGAATCATCAAGGAACGTTTTACCGCCGAAAAACCCCTTCAAGGACTCAGGCTTTCCGCTTGTCTTCATGTGACCACCGAGACGGCCTCTCTGGTGAAGACCCTTAAGGCCGGCGGTGCTGAAGTGGTGCTCTGCGCCTCCAACCCCCTTTCCACCCAGGACGACGTTGCCGCTTCCCTGGTGGCCGATGATGAAATTCCCGTCTTTGCCATTAAAGGCGAGGACCACGCCACCTATTACAGCCATATCCTGTCGGCCTTGAAGCATGAACCCCATATTACCATGGATGACGGTGCGGACCTGGTGAGTTCGCTGCACTTCATTGCCCTTGGAAAATGGGATGATTTGGAATCGTCTGTCAGCGCCTGGGGGCAAGGGTTATCCGAGGAAGATCGAAACCGTTTTTTGACCAATGTGATCGGCGGCACCGAAGAAACCACCACCGGCGTCATACGGCTTCGCAGTATGGAAAGAGACGGGGTCCTGCAATTCCCCGTGGTCTCGGTGAACGACGCCGATACCAAGCATCTCTTCGATAACCGGTACGGTACCGGGCAAAGTACTTTGGACGGTATGATTCGGGCCACGAACCGCTTGCTGGCGGGCAGTACCTTCGTGGTGAGCGGTTACGGCTGGTGCGGCAGGGGCGTGGCCACCCGGGCCAAAGGGCATGGCGCCCACGTGATCATCTGCGAGGTGAACCCCCTTCGGGCACTGGAAGCGGTCATGGATGGCTTTCAGGTGATGCCCATCGCCAAGGCGGCGCCCCGGGGTGATTTTTTCTGCACCCTAACAGGGGATATCAATGTGATCCGGGTGAATCATTTCCTGGATATGAAAGAAGGGGCTATTGTGGCAAACTCCGGTCATTTTGATGTGGAGCTGGATCTTAAGGGGCTGGCGGAAGTGTCGGTGGCCAGGCGGCAGATGCGGGATTTCGTGGAAGAATTTTCCCTTAAAAACGGTCGGAAAATCTATGTGCTGGGCGAGGGGAGGCTCGTGAACCTGGCGGCGGCCGAGGGGCACCCGTGGCTCCAGCGTTATGGACATGAGTTTTGCCAACCAGGCCCTCAGCGCCGAGTACATGGCCCAGGAGCATGCCGCCTTGAAAAAACAGGTCTATCCCGTTCCCCACATCATTGACCAGGAAATCGCCCGGTTGAAATTGAAGTCTTTGGGCGTGGACATCGATACCCTGACCGAAGAACAGGAACGTTACCTTTCTTCCTGGGAAATCGGAACCTGATACGATTGCGGAAGAAAGCCCATGTTTAAAACAAGAATCACGGAAATGCTGGGTATTCGATACCCCCTTGTAGGTGGCGCCATGATGCACCTGTCCACCGCTGAGTTTACCGCTGCCATCTCCAATGCCGGCGGTCTGGGGGTGCTGGCGTCGGCCATCTATCAGGACCGGAATGCGTTTGGTGAGGCCGTGGACCGTCTTTTTGCGCTGACGGATCAGCCTTTTGCCGTGAACCTAAATTTGTTTCCGATGATGCGCCCCATCGACAACAACGATTATCTGGATGTGCTGCTGGAAAAAGGCGTCAGAATTGTGGAAACATCGGGGCATTCCGCTCCGGAGGCGCTTTGCGCCCGCTTTAAAGCGGCGGGTCTTACATGGATTCACAAGTGCGTGGGGGTTCGCTATGCCCTGAAGGTGCAGGACATGGGCGCCGATGCGGTGACGGTGGTGGGGTATGAAAACGGCGGCGCAACGGGGAAATTGGACGTGGGAACCTTTGTGTTGGTGCCCCGTGCCGTGGAAAGCCTGCATGTGCCGGTCATTGGCGGGGGCGGTGTTTCAGATGGCAGGGGTCTGGCAGCGCTGCTGGCCCTGGGCGCTGAGGGGGTGATTATGGGAACCCGGCTTCTGGCCACAACGGAGGCCCCCATTCACGACAACCTCAAACAGGCGCTGATCAATGCCGGTGAGCTGGATACCATGCTGGTCATGCGTTCCATTGGCGCTACCCACCGGGTATGGAAAAACGCCGCGGCTCAGCGCTGCGTGGATCTGGAGTCGGACCAGGCGTCTTTGCCGGAAATTCTGAATGTGACCACGGGAGAAAAAGCCAAACGCATGTACCGTGAAGGGGATACTGACCTGGGGATTATTTCCTGCGGCCAGGGGATCGGTATGGTCCATGATATTCCTGACGTGAAGGACCTGTTTGATCGAATGATGCGGGAAGCCCGGCTTGTGGTCAGGCGGCTGGCCGCGGATTAAACCTTATCGTACGCCTTTCCCAGTTCGGGCCTTGATTATAAAATGCAGAGGCGAAAGATTTTTCGCTTTTAGCTGCGGGTAAAACAAAACCCCCTGCGCGGTTTGGCGCAAACTATCATCAAGGCATGGATGCCCATGAATGCTGATTCCGAAATTCTCATAAAAATCGGATATATTCCCGGTGCAATCGGTCGCATTTCCGAACTTCACGGGACCTATTACCATCAAAATTGGGGGTTTGGGCTTTATTTTGAGGCAAAGGTCGCTACCGAACTTTCGGTGTTTTTGCGGCGATTTGATCCGAACCGTGACGGAATCTGGCTCGCAACGCAAAATGGTCGGATCGAAGGTTCGGTTGTCATAGACGGTATTCATGCTGAAAATGAAGGGGCTCATCTGCGGTGGTTCATCGTATCCGATGCTTTGAGGGGCAAAGGGGCAGGCAGAAAGCTTATCAACAGCGCAATGGATTTTTGTGGGCGCAAGGGCTACCAAAGGACATATCTTTGGACTTTCGAAGGACTTGGTGCGGCGAGGCGCCTGTATGAAGCCGCAGGCTTTGAACTCATTCGGCAGCAAAGCGGAGACCAATGGGGTACTCTTGTCAACGAGCAATATTTTGAATTCAACCCAAAAACCTGCAGTTAGCTTTTGGTAATTAGCCTTTAGCCAAAAGATTACAATGAGTTTCATAATCACATCTCATTTTTTAAGCTAACAGCTAACGGCTGTATTTTCAGGGTAAAAATGAAAAAAAGATGCGAATGGTGCGGAGATGATCCCCTCTACGTGGCGTACCACGATGACGAATGGGGAGTTCCGGTGCATGACGATCGGCGGCTGTTTGAAATGCTGACGCTGGAGGGTGCACAGGCCGGCCTGAGCTGGTTGACGATTTTGCGGAAACGAGAGGGGTACCGCAAGGCATTTCATGGCTTTGACGTCGAGAAAATCGCTGAATATTCACAACACGATATCAAACGTCTGCTTACTGATTCGGGCATTATTCGCAATCGACTCAAGATCGAATCCGTCATCCGGAACGCACGGGCCGCCCTGGCCGTTAAGAAGGAATTCGGTTCTCTACACGCATTTCTCTGGCGATATGTCGATGGCGTTCCCCGGCGAAACGTCTGGGGGTCAATGGCGGAGTTGCCCTCACGTACCGATCAATCCGATGCCATGAGCAAAGATCTTAAAGGCCACGGTTTCAACTTCGTAGGCCCAACCATTTGCTATGCCTTTATGCAGGCCGTCGGCATGGTCAATGACCATATGACCGATTGTTTCCGATATGGAGAAATTGAGGCTGCCCGGCAAGACCGTTGAAGACGGCGCGGCCATCATGTTCGATTTTTGTTAACCCGTTGTAATGTAATGGATAAGCAGTTGTATCCAGGGAGAAAAAAATATGTCAGCCGAAAATGCGCCCCAGGGGTCGGACACGATCGTAGGTTCCATCGAAAACCAGGCCGATCCTTCACAGCGCGTCGACATCAAATATTTGCAGGAGGATAACGCCTTTGTGACCGCGGGGATTCAAACCCATTTCGCGGAAAAAGAAATTTTGATTCCGGCTCATCTGGTGGTCACGGATTTTCAACTCATGGGCGCCATTGTATCTGAAATACTGGAAAAACTCTCCCAGGCCCGGGAGGGTGAAACCACCTTCGATTATGCGCCCCGGTTTCAGGTGCTGGACAAAGTCTACACCCTTGTGGATACGGGGGAATACATGAAGCTGTCAGTGGCGGAACCGGAGTAAACCCTTCATTATAAAGAAAAGAGGAATGTTCGTGCCTGAAGAAAGCGTTGTTTTTGAATCCGGGGGGCTGAAACTGGAAGGGCTTGTACATCGGGTTCAGGCCCAGGGTGGTGCAGGGGTGGTGTTAACGCATCCACATCCTCAATACGGCGGAAACATGCACAACAATGTGGTGGAATCGTTGGTAAAGGCCTATGGGAATGCAGGTTATGCCACCCTTCGCTTTAATTTCAGGGGGGTTGGGAGAAGTGAAGGTCGATATGATGAAGGCGTTGGGGAACAAACGGATGTTCGTGCGGCGGTCAAATATCTGCGGGATCTGGGTATGTCTTTCATTGATCTTGCCGGGTACTCCTTTGGGGCATGGGTCAATGCGCGTGGCATCGCGGGCCTAACTGATGTCGCCAGAATGATTATGGTTTCTCCGCCCGTGAATTTCATGGATTTTTCGTTTTTGGAATACAGCGCTAAAATTCAGCTCGTCATTTCCGGGTCGGAAGATGATATCGCTCCTCCGGATATGATCCGAAAAATGCTTCCAAAGTGGAACAAAGAGACTTCTTTTCATATTCTTCCCGGAGCGGATCATTTTTATGGGGGTAGAACCGATGAAATAGAGGCAATTATCGGAAGATTTTTAAGGAAGGATGCCTCTTCGGTGTTTTGAGTTCGAAAATATGTAAACTTTGAAAGGGAGATCATCATGCATTTTTACTGGCGCATCATGGAAGAGTTAAAATGTCTGGGAGAAGTATTGGTTTTTCATGACCCAAGCTTTAAGAGGGAATTTCGACAGTGGGTTCAGAAAAATCAAGTTGCATTGGGGTTTAGTGCGGTGGAAAAAAAACGGAAAATCCTGGATAGCTTTGATCCTTTAGGGATTGCACCGTCCCTGAACTGAAAAAGTGGGGGCCGGTTTTACACCCGCCCCCACCTCTTTTTGATTGTCACGTGTGGGTTTTGATTATCGGTATGTTCTAATACCAGGGACCCCACGGTCCCCATGGTCCCCACATGCCAAAATTCATTTGGGCGTCCATGTTGGCCTGGGCGGCCCAGCGGTAGTCTTGGGCCATTTTTTTCTGGGCGGCCAGTTTTTGAAACTGCTGGTAAGATTTTTCGCTGCCCACATACATGCACTCGCATGAAGTGGCATCCGCATAATAGAAATAGAGCTTTCCATCGTGCTGCTGCGGTACCAGTTTGCGCTGGGGAAGGCCTTTTAATGCGGCCATTTTTTCAGGAGTGTCGGCGAGCTTCATTTTGAAACCCGAGGCGGCGAGCAACCGTTCCATATCCATGGCATTCTGGTTTTGAATGCCGGCACATGCCGCCAAAAAGGTTGACAAGGCAATTAGAACAGTGACGAAAAAGAGTTTTTTAATCTTGAGCATTTCACGTTTCTCCTTATGCAAGCAGGTTTAAAGACGATGCCTTCGCGGTCTCACGATCAGGCGGTTGGCGGTTTCTGAAGCTTTGATAATACGATGTATTTATCCTTGAAGTCAACTCTGAACCTGTCGCCGACGGCAAACCCGGTTTCAATCAAGTGGCCTTTGGAAATGCCAATGCCTTCATCAGTGAATTTTACTGGGTTTGTTTCTCGGTAGAGACCCTCCACTTCAATGTAGCGCTTGAGTTTATAGGCCAGATAGCCGACTTTGTGTTGAAGGACGCGAAGAGAAATCCCCGCTTCCTGGCAGATTTTTTCGGCTTTTTTGTATTTTTGAATGAAAAAAAGCAACTGTTTGTCAGAGGTAAGAATTTCTTGTTTTCTGGGAAGCTCCGTGACTTTTTCTTGCCTGACAACCGTTTCAGGTCTGGGGGCAGCATCCTTTTCGGCGGCGATCGATCCCTCTGTCTCGGGTTGTATGGTTTTGACCGGTTTTTCTCCGTCAGGAAGAAGCTGCTTGAGGTCGTTATTCCATCGATCCCAATTTGGAAGGGCCTTTTCCAGATCTTCATTCCAATGGTCCCAAGTTTCCCAGTCAGTTTCTAAGGCGGCGTTCCCGGTACTCTCTTTTAGCTTTTCCTCTTCCATTTTAAATCTCCTTTACCGCTGAATATGATGGTGGAAGTGATGGGGAGTCAAATATCGCTCAATTAATGTTAAAAAACAAGGCCATTCAAAACTGTGAGTTAATAAGCAATTTGAAATCAACTATATGCGCTAAAACTGGATGCTAACATGTAATACGGTATAATATCAAGGTGTTTTTAGTCAGATGTTAGCTTTTTGTAAAAAGAGAAAGTCCGGTTTTCTTAAGGGATATAGCGACTCGCGATCTGAAAAGGTAGTGCCTATGGGCGCGGAGCAGACGGGTCCGCGAAACCCGTGCCAAAAAAGTCTTGACAACCCCACCCCCTTTAAATTGGGTGTAAGACGGTCATTGAAAAGGCCATTTTCCATGGTCCCGAGCGGCTGGTGATGGTGAGTACGGACAAAGCGGTGCGGCCCACCAATGTGATGCGCGCCAGCAAACGCATGGGGGAGATGCTGCTGCAGACCCACCATGGAACCGGAACCAGGCTGATGGCCGTTCCCGATGCGGCTGAGGTGGGAATATGCGCACCGGTGGAAAGAAGCGGATTATTACGGCAGGTGGCTCCCGGCGGCGGATATTTCCATGGACCGGGCTGCGTACTTTGCGGGGGAAAAGAATCCCCACCTCCACCAGGAACTGGGAAACTACTGGACCATGCGGAGCAGGTCGGTACTCCCCAACAATCCCATTTACCATGAGGCCTGGGCCAGGGCCATCTGGCATTTCAAGAAGGCTCAGCGCCTGAAAACGGGAGGGGCATTGCAGCAAATGCAGAAGGAGATCAAGCAATATGTGTGGAACGCCTATCCCGATGAGGAGATGGTAAGCCAATGCCTTGTGTCCCGATGAAACGACTTGTGAGGTTTGTTTTTTTTATCCTGAGCCGTCTTGGGTTATACCGGGGGAATGCCATGAAATGTATATTTTGGGGAGTTGTGGTGCTGAGTCTGGTATTGGGGGATAACGTGAACCGGGGTGATTCCCTGGCGGCCGACGGTGGGCAGGGTCCCCAGTCGGAAATGAACCAGGGAACCTTTCGGTTGGTTACGGGTATCTACGGAGTACCGGCCATAAAACAGCGGGATCCGTCCGCTTATGTGGGGGAGATGGCGGCGGCGGGGGTGAATGCGGTCTTTGTGCCGGCGGATAAGGAGACGGTGGCCTGGTTCAAGGCCTATGGGTTTCAGGTTTATGTGTCGGTGAATGCCTTTGGGGGCAAGGGGGCCTGGCAAAAATATGCCGATGCAAGACCCGTCAACCGCCGCGGAGAATTGCTGGGCGCCGAGCCGGGGTTTAAGGGGCATGGCGGCGCGTGTCCGACCCATCCGGGATGGCGAAACGAACGGCTGAAATATGTGGCGCAGTTGGTTGAGACGCTGGGGGGTGAAGGGGGAATTGACGGTATATGGCTTGATTTTATCCGGTATCCGGGGTTTTGGGAGACGACTGCCCCTGAAATACCGGATACGTGCTATTGTTCACGCTGTTTGAACCGGTTTGCGGCGGATTCCGGGGTGGCGATGCCCAAAGGGTTGGGGGGTAAAGAGGCCGCGGCGTGGATCCAAGAGAAGACGCCCCATGAATGGATGACATGGAAAAAGGAGCGGATTGCCGACTTTGTCAAGGCGGTCAAAAAGATACTGGCGCAAAACCCCGGAAAAAAAGCCCTGAAATTAGGCCTGTTTCTGGTTCCCTGGACCAAGGGGGAGCGGAACAACGCCGTTTCCTATGTGCTGGGTCAGGATCCCTTTTCGCTTGGGGAACTGGTGGATGTTGTCAGCCCCATGGTCTATCACCGGATGTGCGGAAAATCGCCCCGGTGGGTGGGGGATATGGTGGATTATTATCAGGAAACGATGAAGTGTCGGGTGTGGCCCATTGTGCAGGCGGTGGATTGTTCAGCGGAAGACTTTGAAGCAGCGGTTTCCTGGGCGTGGAAGGGGGGTGCCGACGGAGTGCTGGTGTATTCCTTCGGTGCATGGTTGAAGGCGCGGGGTGCCCGGCGCATGGCGCAAAGCGGTGAGAAGCTGAGAATGTTAGCAGGTGAGAAGGAAGAAATTTCGGTAAGGGCGGACGATGCGTGGGGAAATGAATGGGTTGCGCCCCTGGCCGATGGTGTGCCGGGGGAGGAATATACGTTCAGGGGAGAGTTCTGGCGGGATGGGTGGCAAAACGGTATCTATCCGGAGGTGAGCCTCTGGGGCGAACGGTTTTTTGTGAACACCCATCTCAAGGCCGGGGTGTTTCAGCCTATTCGGGTCAATGTGGTTTGTCCGAATGAGATTAAGGACCCTAATTTTAGATTCATCAATCGGAACCGGGGGACCACCTTTAAACTCAGGAATCCCTTCCGTGACGCGGAAGTACCGGTTTCAGGGGGAACCGGTTTTGGGGGTTGCGCGCGGGTTTTTTAACGGAAATTCTTTTCCCATCGGGGTTTACGGGGCGGCCATTGACAATCTGGAGGAAATCAAGGGACTGGCCGTCAATACGGTGATCCTCGGAGGGAGCGGGGAAGGTCTGAAGCGGAAAATTGAGAAATGTCATGGGGTGGGCTTGCGGTATGTGGTTTCCGTTCCCCATGATCCCGATCTGTTGCCCGTTTTTCTGGATCGCCTGTCCCGATATACCCGGCCCTGGGATATGGCCTTTTATGTGAATGATGAACCGGGAATATGGTCGTTTCCGGTGAACCGGGCCAATGATATCAATCGGCTCATCAAGGAACGGTTTCCGGGGTGCGCCACCTGCATGGCGGTGGTGCGGCCCCAGGTGTGCGGGGATTATGCCCGGGCCGCGGATTTTTTCATGCTGGACCAGTACCCTGTGCCGTTCATGCCCTTTTCCTGGTTGTCCGATTGCATGGGGGAGTGTGAAAATAGCCTGTCCCATGTGGAACCAAAGGGGCTGCCGGATGCTACCAGTCTACTCGGGGCCAAAGCCCACAACCCTGGATCGCGGCGTTTGGCGGCGGTGATTCAGGCATTCGGCGGCGAAAAATATGCGGATCTGGGGTGGCCCCGGTTGCCGACCGGGCGGGAGATGACCTGTCTGGCCTTTTTGTCCGTGGTGAATGGCGCCAGGGGGATTTTCTTTTACAGTTATGGGGCTATGGGGAAGACGGCGGAAGGGCGAAAGGCCCTGGGCAGCGCCGTGGGTCGATTAAATCAGGTGTATCCCTGGCTGGTGGTGGAAAATTCAGAAGAAACGGTCTCCGTGGAAATGGTGTCCGAGAATCGGTTCGATCCCAGGGGGAGACCGGCGGTGCAGTGTTGCCTTAAACAGAAAGGAAATGATGCATTGCTGGTTGCTGTGAATACCCTTGGGACGGGGGTGGAAATTTTGCTGGGGGAGAAGGCACTGAATGAAGCAGGTGAACGGGCCGGTTGCGCGCGGGAGGTTTTTTCGGGAGAGGCGTATAAGATAAAAAACGGTAAGATTCGCGTAAAATTGGGCCCTTATGGGGTTCTGGCGTTTGTTTTCCCCACCCGATAAGTGATGGGGTAAAAAAAACGTTGCAATGCCGTTTTTTTTCAGTATAATCTCTAAAATTCAAGATCGAGACTGAGAAAAAGGCCCGAATAAAGCATGAAAAACTCAAATTCAATATTTCGTCATTTTTGGTGGTGGCGCTGGTTTAACACCGGGAGGGGTGTATGGTCCAGTTAATATAGGCAACCGCCGTTAACATAGAATTCAAGGACCGTGGGCTCTTCAAGAGCCCACGGTCCTTTTTTTGTTTCAGGGGCCGGGGGAAAATTCTTCCGGCCCCTTTTTTTTGAGTTCAGGCACTGTAAATCTCATGAATAGGAGAAAAGAAAATGCTGTTGGTCATGCACAAGGATGCAACAAACGAGCAGATCGATTCGGTGATGTCGGCCGTAACGGAAAATGGTTATACTTCTCGTCCCATACCGGGAGGAGAAAGGGTATCCATCGGCATCCTGAATAACAAGGGGCCTGTTGACGGATCAAAATTTCTGGCCATGAAAGGCGTTAAAGAAGCCATTCCGGTCACAAGACCCTACAAACTGGTCAGTCGGGAATTTAAAAAAGAAGATACCATCGTGAATGTGAAGGGGGTTAATATCGGCAACGGTCACCTGACCCTTATCGCGGGGCCATGCGCCATAGAGAGCGAAGCCCGGGCCCTGGAAATTGCAAGGCGGGTCAAGGCGGCAGGCGCCCGAATTTTTCGGGGTGGGGCTTTCAAACCGAGGACCTCGCCCTATTCATTCCAGGGGCTGGGTCTGGAGGGATTGAAGATTCTTGCCCGGGTGAGGGATGTGACCGGAATGCCGGTGGTGACCGAGGTCCTGGACTACGAAAATTTTGATGCGGTTGAAGAATACGCGGATATGATCCAGATCGGGACCCGGAATATGCAGAATTTCAGCCTTCTGCGGCGGGCGGGCCTGTGTAAGAAGCCGATACTCCTTAAAAGAGGTTTTGCCGCCACCATAGATGAATGGTTGATGGCGGCGGAATATGTTCTTGCGGAAGGGAATTCCCAGGTTGTTTTGTGTGAAAGGGGTGTTCGCACTTTTGTGAATCACAGCCGAAACACCCTTGATCTCTCCGCTGTTCCCGTAGTTCAGCGGGAAAGTCATTTGCCCATCATTATCGACCCCAGCCATGCGGCGGGAAGGCGGGATCAGGTGATCCCCCTGAGCAGGGCGGCTGTGGCGGTGGAAGCACACGGCTTGATGGTGGAGGTTCATAATGCTCCTGAAAAGGCATTGAGCGACGGCCCCCAGTCCCTTTATCCCGAACAGTTTGAGTTGCTGTGCCGGCAGGTTAGGGGTATCTATGGCAGCTTGATGGAGAATGGCGCCGAAGCCCCTGGGGCATTGTCCTGATCCGCAGCACCCGTCTGTAGAGACAAGGCATGCCTTGTCTCTAATGCATGCCTTGTCTCTACCCTTGCCTGTAATTGCGGGTCAATGAATTTTTCGGGCACCAGGGTCACCCGCTGGAAGTTCCCCAGAGGGCTTTGATCCACCAGGAGCGGGCATTCGTAAGCTTCTTCCAGGGTCTCGAAGGTGAGGACTTCCGAAGGGGTGCCCATCTTTATAATTCGTCCTTTTTTCAGCAGCATGAGGCGATTTCCGTACATGGCGGCCAGATTGATGTCGTGAGATACCATCACAATGGTGAGGTTTTTTTCCACTCTCAGCTTTTCCATCAAATCCATGACCCGTACCTGGTGGGCCAGATCCAGGGCCGCCGTGGGTTCATCGAGCAGGATGATCTGAGGTTCCTGGCAGATGGCTCTGGCGATGAATGCCCGCTGACGTTCCCCCCCGCTCAACTGACCCAATTTCCGTTCAGCTAAAGATTCCACCCCCGTAATATTCATGGCTTCTTCCGCCATTTGAATATCCTGATTGCCTTCCAGTCCCAACAGGCCCATTCGGGGTGCTCGGGCCATGAGGACCAGCTCTCTAACGGTAAATGGAAGATCATCCGGAACATTTTGCGGCACCAGTGCGATGATTCTTGCAAGCGATTTCCGCGAGTATTTTTCCATGGGAATGCCCAGGATTTCAAGGTTACCTTCCTGAAATGGCTTGATGGCGGCCAGGATTTTCAGCAGGGTGGTTTTCCCCGAACCATTGGGGCCGATAATGATGAAAAATTCCCCTTTTGAAATGGAAAAGGAAACGTCATCAAGAACCACTCGGTTTCCATAGGATGCATTTAATGAAGTGGTAAAAATAGATGGTTTCATTATCCTGATTTTTTCAATAATATGATGAAAAGAGGCGCGCCGATCATGGCGGTGATGACGCCTGCCGGCATCTCTCCCTGTTCCGGAAGGGTCCTGGCCAGGATATCGCAAAGCACAACGTAAGCGCCCCCTCCCAGTAGACAGGCGGGAACGAGCA
Organism: Desulfatiglandales bacterium; assembly: GCA_963664475.2. GTDB lineage: Bacteria > Desulfobacterota > DSM-4660 > Desulfatiglandales > Desulfatiglandaceae > NaphS2. The sequence continues at coordinate 448,983 of CAXXXE010000006.1, read as the reverse complement.
CTCTGTGGTCCGGACCCATAACAAGCCTCAGCAGGTGGGGAATGACCAGCCCCACAAAGCCGATGGGTCCGCAGGCAGCCACCGTTGCACTGACCATAATGGATGTTGCGATCAAAAGGGTTGCGGTGATGACTTTGGTGTTGATCCCCATGGTCTGGGCCAGCTCCTTGCCCATGAGGAAAAAGGTTCATGGCATTTGAAAGACAGAAAATTAGAATGGCACAGGGAACCACCACCGCGGTCAGCAGCCAGACCTGCGGGAGATCGGCCATGGACAGATCTCCCATCAGCCAGAATATGATGTTATGAAGGCGGTCGTCCTGGGTGATGGATATGAGAAACATGATAAACGCCGCGCAAAAAGAGTTGACCATGACGCCCGACAGCAGAAGAATGTTTTTTTTCAGCATGGTTTTCCCGGATGTCATGAACAGGAGAAGCAACAGGGTGGTCATGCTTCCGGCGAAAGCCGCGACGCTGACGCCGGGAAAAGGGGACAGCCCTATCAGGATGCCGATAATGGCGCCGATGCCGGATCCACTCGAAATGCCCAGGATATAGGGTTCCGCGAGAGGATTCCGAAGCAGGGCCTGGAAAACCAGCCCCCCCAGGGAGAGGGCCGCGCCCACCAGGGTTGCCAGAAATACCCGGGGCAGGCGGATGCGCCAGATGATGGTTTCAAGCATGGCGTCTGCTTTTTCGATGCCCATCAGAGACCATAAGGTTTGTTGGATATTGCTGCCGGTAGAGCCCAGTGAGATCCCCAGAACCATGGTTGCGGCAAGGAGAAAAAACAGCAGCAGGGAGATGATCCATATGCGTCTTAAAATGGTCGGTCTTTGGCCCTTCATGGTTTCTTCCAGTAGAGATCCGGGTGAATCGCTTTGGCAAGACGTTCAAGACCATCAATGAACCTGGGTGTTGGACGGTCGCAAAGATTGGAGTCCAGTAGAAAGATGCGGTTGTCCCGAACCGCCGGTATTGACGGCCATTTGCGCCACTGGTTTTTGACACGGTCAAAACTGGCGCCCCTGGCCATGGAGGTGATAATCAATACTTCAGGGGAAAGTCCCAGCACCTGTTCGCGGCTGTATCTTGGATAGGCGACGGGGCCTTCTGAAAGATTTTTTCCCCCGGCCATGACGATTAATTCATGAATATAGGTCTCTGTACCCGCGGCGACAATGGGAGAAACGCCGATCTGAAAAAATACACCGGGTTTGCGGGGCGATGTTGCCACAATGGATTTCACCCGTTCCACCCGGGTTCTTACGTCGGTAACGATGGCGTGTGCCTTTTGATCGGCGCCGAGAAGACTGCCCAGTCGGAGGATGGTTTCAAGAATGGCTTCGAGATTTTTGGGGTCCACGGCATAGACGGGGATGCCCAGCCGTTCCAGCTTGCTGACGACCGCTATGGGGTTTCCATCCTTTATGCCGATGCAAAGATCCGGTTTCAGGGCAACTATTTTTTCAAGATCCAGGTGAACATAAGAACCCACGCGGGGCAGATTTTTGGCTGCTTCCGGAAAATCACTGAACCGCGTAACGCCTTTTAGGAGATTTTCTTTGCCCAGGGCAAAAATAATTTCCGTAATGCTGGGCGCCAGGGAAACAACCCGTCTAAGGTTATCGGGCACACTCATTTTTCGGCCCAGTTCGTCCGTCACAGTTCCGGCGGATGGGGGTTGTCCCTGGAGAAAAAAAAGGCTTGCCATAAAGAAAAAAATGGTCAGCAGGGGTGCTTTTAAGGCGACAAGTATAAGCCGTAAACCGTATAGGGCCATTTTATCCTCGCGTTATTTGAACCTGAAAATCCGAATTATAGCGAGAGCCTAGTTTTTTTAATGATTTTTTTCAACGAACTTTTTCATTGACTTGAAAAATGAGTTCTTCGGTGAGGGCTATTCCCGTTTCGGATGGCCTGGCGCCTGATCTGTAATGAGAATTCGGTTGCTGGATATTTTTTGCTTGCATTTCATAATGTTATTGTTTATAAACTTCGGATATTTTCAGGCTTGGCTGCATTTGTCCTTTGATCTGTTTTTTCTGCTGTCGTTTCATATCAATAAAATCAAAGGGTTAGTTTTTGCTTTGTCAAACCCGTGACGTGCGATATTTGCTGCATGGGCGACTTTGGCTTTCTTGAAAGCCGATAAGTTTTTTTGTGAGGATCAGTCAAAAGTCGATGTTGATATCCATGAGGCATCTTGAGAGGTAGAGACCCGGCATGCTGGGTTTCTACAGGTCAGATGCCTTATTTTCTTTGATGGTTATTGTAATGAAGTTATATTCTGTTGGCATAAAAGGTAAGGCTGTTGAACAGTTGGAGGCGGAAACCCTGTCGGCTCTGGGGGCGTTGGAACACCTGAAAGTGGGTGGGCTGGACCGGGTGGTGGCGGTGAAGGTGAATGGTATCCCTTGCGATCTTTCGACTGAGATAGATCAACGATCGGAACTGGAACCCATTTATGTGCATTCCGATGAGGGGTTGGAAATCCTTCGGCACAGCACTTCGCATGTGATGGCGATGGCGGTCAAAGAACTGTTTCCCGGTGTGAAAGTGACCATTGGACCTTCAATAGAGAATGGCTTTTATTACGATTTTGATTATGAGCGGCCTTTCAGGGAAGATGACCTTCCCGTTATTGAAGAGAAGATGAATGCGATTGTTCGAGCTGATCTTCCCTTTAGCCGGGAAGAGATGGACAGCACGGAAGCTATCGCATTGTTCAGTGGGCAGGGTGAGGATTACAAAGTCCAAATTATTGAAGACCTTGGTGCGGAAAGGGTGTCCCTCTATACCCAGGGTAATTTTATGGATCTTTGTCGAGGACCGCACCTTCCTTCGACGGGTATGATTAAGGCCTTTCATCTCACCAAGGTTGCCGGGGCGTACTGGCGGGGTGATGAGCATCAACCCATGTTGAGCCGCATATACGGCGTTGGATTTGCCGACACAAAACAGCTGAAAAAGCATCTTCATATGTTGGAAGAGGCCCGAAAGCGGAACCATGTGAAATTAGGGACTCAGCTGGAACTTTTCAGCACCTATGAAGAGGTGGGTGCGGGAATGGTGGTCTGGCATCCCAACGGCGCCATGTTGCGTAACCTTCTGGAGAATTTCGAGATTTCGGAACATCTCAAGCGAGGGTATGAGCTGGTGAGAGGTCCCGAGGTTCTGAAGACGGATTTATGGAAAAAATCCGGCCATTTTGACAATTACCGCGACAATATGTACTTTACTGAAATTGACGGGCAATCTTATGGTATGAAACCGATGAATTGTCTCGCTCATATGCTGATTTATGGCTCTAAAACAAGGAGCTACCGTGACCTGCCCAAACGTTATTTTGAATTGGGAACGGTTCACCGGCACGAACGATCAGGGGTTTTGCACGGTCTTTTTCGAGTGCGGGAATTTACTCAGGATGATGCTCACATCATCTGTACGCCTGAACAGCTCAATGACGAGATCAAAGACGTCCTCGATTTTGTCAGGGAAGTGATGGGGATTTTTCAGTTCGATTATGAACTGGAGATCAGTACCCGCCCTGAAAAGTCCATTGGTTCCGATGAAGACTGGGAACTGGCGACTCAGGCTCTGATCAAAGCCATGGATGAGCTACAATTGAAGTATGAGATTAATGAAGGTGATGGCGCCTTTTATGGCCCGAAGATCGATGTCAAGCTTGAAGATGCACTGGGTCGGAAATGGCAGTGTGCGACGATCCAATGTGATTTTACCCTTCCTGAAAAGTTTGATCTTGCCTTTGTTGGAAAAGATGGCGAAAAACACCGGCCCGTTATGATTCATCGGGTGATACTGGGTGCGATTGAGCGCTTTATCGGTGTACTGATAGAGCATTATGCCGGTGCTTTTCCCACCTGGCTGGCCCCTGTGCAGGTGACCATGCTTACGGTAACCGACCGAAATATTCCGTTTGGTGAAAAGCTGGCCAAGGACCTGGTTTCGGCGGGTATTCGCGTTACGTCCGATTTCAGAAATGAGAAGTTGGGCCTCAAGGTCAGGGAGGCTCAGGTAAGAAAGATTCCTTATATGTTGATTATTGGGGATAAAGAATGCGATAATAACGGTGTTACCCCAAGAAAAAGGAATGGTCAAAATCTTTCATTGATGGGTGCAAGTGAGTTTATTGACCTGATTACCAAGGAGTGCATACAGAGGAGGGAATGGCAATAAGAAAAAAATCTGACGACGTAAGGATCAATGAGAAGATCCACACCAGGCAGGTGAGGTTGATCTCCGCTGAAGGAGAGCAGCTGGGTATTTTGACCCTTGAGGACGCCTTGATTCAGGCTAAAACTGAAGGATTGGATCTGGTTGAGGTGGCCCCGAATTCTGATCCACCGGTTTGTCGCGTAATGGATTACGGTAAGTTCCGTTACGAGGCCAGCAAGAAAGTTCAGGAGGCGCGTAAGAAAACCAAGGGAGGCCAGATGAAGGAAATTAAACTGAGGCCTCACACTGAAGATCACGATCTTGGATTCAAGGTCAAAAACCTGAAAAAATTTCTGGAAAAGAAACACCGGGTGAAAGTGAGCGTCTTTTTCCGTGGGCGGGAGATGGCGTTTATGAAAGCCGGAGATGATCTGCTGAGACGGGTGGCTGAAGATGTCTCGGATCTGGGAACTGTAGACCAGCCTCCTGCCAGGGAGGCCCGGAACCGAATGACCATGGTCATTGTTCCAAAGTAAAAAACCGACAATTAAGGTCCTTTGGGTTTTGCTCGCAGAGACAAGGCATGCCTTGTCTCTGCTGTTTTTCCTTTATTAGGGGCCGTATGCAGTGATGGAGGTAGGTAATGCCGAAAATGAAAACCAACCGCGGAGCGGCCAAGCGGTTTAAAACCACAGGTTCGGGTAAGATTGTGAGGAATAAGGCTTTTTCGAGTCATATCCTCACCAAAAAAAGTACCAAGAGGAAACGGAACCTTCGGAAGTCCGGTTTGCTGGATTCAGCTAATCTGAGAAATGTTCAGCGGATGATTCCGTATCGATAGTCTTATGGTTACCATACGAATTTTTGAATGAAATACTTAGCAACAAAGAGGTATTGCCATGCCAAGGGTTAAGAGAGGCTTTAAAGCCAGAAGAAGACGAAACAAAGTATTGAAGGCGGCAAAAGGATTTCGGGGCGGGCACAGCAAGCAGTACAGAACTGCCGAAAGTGCCGTAATGCGGGCCGGTGTGTATGAATACCGCGATCGCAGGGTCCGAAAACGTGAATTTCGGAAGTTGTGGATTATCAGGATCAATGCAGCAGCCCGTGCCCATGGGCTTTCCTACAGTCGGTTGATGAGTGCGCTCAATAAGGCGGGTATCCTTCTGGATCGAAAGGTTCTGGCGGATATGGCGGTTAATGATCCGGCAGGATTTGCCAAAGTAGCCGAAATGGCTGCTTAACGGAAAAGGCCATGAAAGATCAACTTCTGGAACTGGAAAAACGCGCCGTTGATGAAATTGGGGCCATTGTTGATCCGTCCGCGCTTGAGCCGTTTCGGATCAAATACCTGGGGAAAAAAGGCGCCCTGACATCCATGATGAAAAGTCTGGGTGGACTGAGCCGTGAAGAACGTCCTGAAGTTGGAAAACTGGCAAATCAGATCAAGGTAAACCTGTCTCGCCGGTTTAGGGAGGTTAAGACTTTTCTGGAAGCCCGAAATGGCGAAGAATCCTCTTTTGTCGATGTGACCCTGCCTGGCAGAGAGCCTCTTTACGGACATCTGCACCCCATAACCCTTGTGATCAAAGAGGTGTGCCAAATTTTTTCACGGATGGGGTTCAGGGTGGTCAAAGGCCCTAATGTTGAGTTGGACTATTACAATTTTGAGGCGCTTAACCTGCCCAAAGACCATCCGGCGAGGGATATGCAGGATACGTTTTACATATCCGAAAACGTGGTTTTGAGAACCCATACGTCCCCGATTCAGGTTCGGGTTATGGAAACCCAACAGCCCCCTGTCAGTGTTATCGCGCCGGGAAAAGTATACCGACGTGATTCGGATGTGTCCCATACGCCCATGTTCCATCAGGTCGAGGGGCTGCTGGTGGATCACAACGTTTGTTTTGCTGAGTTGAAGGGGACGCTCACCCATTTTATTCACCAGATGTTCGGCAGTGATACGCGCCTGCGTTTCAGGCCCAGTTTTTTTCCGTTTACGGAACCCAGTGCCGAGGTGGATATCCGATGTGTTATGTGTGGGGGCAAAGGATGCCGGACATGCTCCCATACGGGATGGCTGGAAATATTGGGTTCCGGCATGGTAGATCCGGAAGTATACGGTTTTGTTGGCTATGATCCCGATGTATATAGCGGCTTTGCCTTTGGCATGGGCATTGAGAGAATTGCCATGTTGAAATATGGGATTGATGATATTCAACTGTTCTTCAAGAATGACATGCGTTTTTTAACTCAATTCTAACCGCTAATAGCTAACCGCTAACGGCTTTTTTCAGAGTATAATCCATGAAGGTAAGTTTAAACTGGTTGAAAGAGTACGTTGATATTGACCTTTCTCCCGATAGGCTCGGCCATCTTCTCACCATGGCGGGTCTGGAAGTGGAAGGGATAGAGGTCGTGGGCCAAGGCCTGGATGATGTTCAGGTGGCCAGGATTGTCGAGGTGATGCCCCATCCCAATGCCGATCGTCTGTCCCTTTGCCGCGTCGATACGGGAACCGAAACCATTTCCGTGGTTTGCGGCGCGCCCAATGTGGTGGAAGGGATTTTGGCGCCGCTGATCCTCCCGGGTGGAAAACTGCCGGACGGCAGCAAAATGAAAGAAAGCCGTATTCGGGGTGAAATTTCCAAGGGCATGCTCCTGGCGGAAGATGAAATGGGTCTGACCGATGATCACGCAGGCGTTATGATTCTTTCCGAGACCGCAGTACCCGGAGACTCCCTGACTTCACTGCTGTCCTTTCCCGATTGGGTTTTTGATGTGAGCATTACCCCCAACAGACCCGATTGTGCGAGTGTTTTGGGAATTGCCAGAGAGATTGCCGCCAACACGGGGAAACCTCTTAAAAGTTTTGAACATCGGGTGGATGCGAAAGGCCCTGCGATTGAAAGTCTGACGAATGTTTCCGTCAAGGATATTGAGGGGTGTCCCCGTTACGCCGCGGGGGTTGTGCAGGATGTCTCTCTGGCATCGTCGCCATTCTGGATGCGCTATCGCCTGTTTCACTCCGGGGTCCGAAGTATCAGCAATCTGGTGGATGTGAGTAACTATGTGATGTTGGAAATGGGGCAACCCCTTCATGCCTTCGATTATGACAGGCTTGGTGAGAATCGAATCGAAGTTCGGAGAGCTGAACAAGGAGAGCGCTTCACAACCCTGGATGGCGTGGACCGGAGCCTGGACCCGGAAATGCTCCTTATTTGCGATGGCCGGGCAGCCGTTGGGTTGGCCGGCATTATGGGAGGTCTCAACTCTGAAGTTCATGATGGGACCCGAAATATCCTCGTGGAGAGTGCCTTCTTTGATCCCATTACCATTCGTCGAGGGTCAAAACGGCTGGGGTTGACCACGGAAGCTTCCTATCGCTTTGAAAGGGGTTCCGATATTGGCGGTGTGACGGCAGCTCTCAATCGGGCTCTTTATCTCATAAACCTGCTGGCGGGAGGGATTACCGCAACAGGTATTATTGACAACTATTCTAAACCTTACACTGCGCCTTGTATTTCTTTCCGTCCGGATAAAGCCAATGGTATTCTGGGGACCGCCATTTCAAAAAAGGCCATGAAAGGTTACTTCGATGCCCTTGAAATGAGGATTGAGGAAGATTCACATCATGATTTCCGCGTCACGCCGCCTTCGTTCAGGGTGGATATCAAGCGGGAAGTGGACCTGGTGGAAGAGGTTGCCAGACTCCATGGTTTCGACAATATTCCCGTGATTTCACCTAAAATAAGGCCTTCCGGAGGGGGGGAGTCTCCTGATATTTTGCTTCGCGACAAGGTCAGGACCATGATGACGGGGCTTTCTTTTTCTGAAATCATTACCTATAGTTTTGTTTCTCCTGATTCCGTCAATGGCCTTATTGGGGATACGCCCGGGCCCTTAAGATCTTTTAGCGCCATTATGAATCCGCTTACCGTGGATCAGTCCGTGCTGCGGACTTCCCTGATTCCCGGGCTTATGGAGGCGGCCAGGTACAATATCCTTCATGAAATGGGGAATCTTAAGCTTTTTGAATGGGGAAAGGTTTTCTTTGAGAAGAAGAACGATCTCCAACCCCTTGAGAAAATCTTTTTGGCCGGTATTATGACCGGGATGAACACTGAAAAATTCTGGTATAATGAAGAGCGGCCCGTTGATTTTTATGATATCAAAGGAAAAGTGACGGCGCTGCTGAAGGGGTTGGGTCTTAAGGCGTTTCGGTTTGAAGGGGGAAAGGATCTTCCGGGATATCACGAGGAAGTTTCATCCGCAATTTATTGTGCGGATGTGCGCATTGGGCAGGTTGGCGTGGCCTCTTCTAAGGCGATTGAGGCCTATGACCTTAAAATGAAACATGTCTGTCTTTTTGAACTGGATGTAGCAGCGCTGTTGGCTGTTGTGCCTGAAAAAAAGACGTTTATTCCCTTTGGCAAGTTTCCTGCTGTTCATCGAGATCTCTCGTTGGTGCTGGATCGACGGACCCCGTGTGATGTTATCGCGGATATTATCCGGGAAGCGGGGGGCAGTCTTCTTGAATCCGTCCATGTTTTTGACCTTTACGAGGGAGAAAGGATTGATCCATCGGAAAAAGCGATCTCATTTAAGCTTTCTTTTCGATCAGATCATGGGACCCTTGATGGTGAAGAGATAAATCGTTTGCATGAATCGATTGTTGAAACAATCAGCCGAAAGACAGGAGGTAGATTAAGGGAGGGCTAATAAAATATGGTCCAGATTCCTGGAAACAGAAAGTACTTCCGTATTGGAGAGGCGAGTCGTATTGTAGGTGTTGAGCCGTATGTCCTGCGGTACTGGGAGAGCGAATTTTCCCAAATCAGGCCCCAAAGGGCCGATTCCAACCAGAGAACCTACCAGAAGCAAGATTTAGAAACCCTCGTTGAAATAAAACGGCTGCTTTATGATGAGAAGATGACCATTGAAGGTGCCAGACTTCGATTTAAAGGTGAGAACTCCGACAAAACAGCCGATCTGGATTCGGTTATCGAAGAAATAAAAACGGAATTATGCCAAATATTGAAAATTCTAAGGTAAGCTTCCTGCGGTTTCTCACGAACCCATACGTTCAATTTGAATGATATGGCAAACATCCGCAGCCTGACCGGTAAATTTTGGTTTAAAGGGTAGGTCTCTAAGAAAATCAGGACGGGGTTTCCCAAGTTAATGGGATGTCCCGTCCGCGTCGTTTATGGGATCGGTTGCCGACGACTAACCCCCTAATGTGCATTGATTTTATCTCGAAGAACGCCTGACGTTTTGAATACCACGACCCTTCTGGCCCTCAGTTGCAGGTCTTCCGTGGTCTGTGGGTTTCTGCCGCGCCTGGATGACTTTTCTTTTACTAGGAATTTTCCGAAACCGCTGATCAAAAGATCCTCTCCGTTTTCCAGGGTATCCTTAATAATTTCAAGGAGTCCTTCTGCTGCAATTCTGGATTGGCTCTTGCTGAGTCCGACCTGATGATAAATGTCATCAATAATTTTTTCTTTGGTGAGGGCCACCGTTGATCCTCCTACGTGGTCTCTCGAAAGAGACGTCAGAAATCTATAGTTCGATTTATTATAGTTATTTTCATGTTGATAAATTGTCTATGATATCCAATTTTATCAACAATGAATATGGCTTATGGCGAAAAGAGTGTCAAGTATTATTTGTCTTTTGGAACTTTTCTTTCAGGTTGTGGTTGACGATTTCGGGGACCAGGCCGCTTACGTCGCCGCCAAAGCTTGCAGCCTCTTTGATAATCGTTGAACTGATATAAAACCATTTGTAATCCGTCATTAGAAAAATAGATTGCACGTCGCGGTTGAGTTTTCGGTTCATGAGGGCCATCTGGAATTCATATTCGAAATCGGAAAGTGCGCGCAATCCCCGCAGAACCACATTGGACTTTTTGTGGATCGCATAATCCACCAACAGACCATCGAAAGTATCTACCTCTATCCTTGAATCCTTATGGACTGCCTTCTCAATCATGTCGATTCTCTCTTCAATGGAAAAGAGGGGGACTTTTTTAGGATTATTTAAAATGGCGATAATCAACTTATCAAATATTTCCAATCCCCTTGAAACAACGCTGAGATGTCCGTTGGTTATGGGGTCGAAAAAGCCGGGATAAACAGCGATATTTTTCTTCATGAAGGTTCCTTTTTTCTAAAGATACTGAGTTTTGTATCCCCATAAATTCGGGTTTCAATCAAATGTAGTGGAGACAATGCATGGTTTGTCTCTACGGTCTTGGCGGTTTCCAAAATTATCAGTGCCCCGGGCGCCAGCTGCTCCGAACGGGAAAGATCCTCGACTAACCCGGGCGCCGGATGGCTTGCATAGGGTGGGTCGAGAAAAACCAGATCATAAGTGGTATTGAGGAAAGGTTTGCTCCTGGGAAGCCCCTTTGACAAATTCCATTTACATATAAACCCTGTATGTTCATATCCGCATAGCGTTAGGTTTTTTTTTATCAGCGCAATGGATTGTTTTGCATGATCAACAAAGACGGCATGGGCGGCACCACGACTGAGTGACTCAATGCCGAGAAACCCAGTGCCTGCAAACAGATCCAGTACCCGGTAACCGAAAAGATTTTGTCCGATGATATTGAAGATCGCTTCGCGTACCTTGTTTGCGGTGGGGCGAATCTCAAGATCCTTGGGTGCTGCAAGTTTCCTCCCTTTTATGTAGCCTCCGGTTATTTTCATGTTATTGAAGATAGCCGATAACCGTCTCCCCGGCTTTAACTTTTTGTCGAACCTGGATAATGATGTTGCTGTCCGCGGGTAGAAAAACTTCAAGCCTGGAACCAAAGCGGATAAGACCGAATCTCTGTCCGGTTTTAACTGTGTCCCCTTCGTCAATCCAGCAAGCAATGCGTCTGGCAATTAATCCGGCGATCTGGATGACCATGATTTCTTTGGCATCGAGTGTTTGCAAGGTAACCCGGTTATGTTCATTTTGTTCCGATGCTTTGTCCAGGTTGGCTGAAAGAAATTTTCCCGGATGATAGGAGATGCTCTTGACGGTTCCCTGAATGGGTATCCGGTTGACATGAACATTGAAAACGGACATGAAAATAGACACTTTGATGGCGGGTTGGCCTAACGGGCTGTTTTGACTCTCTAAATTTTTAATCTCTAGAATCCGTCCATCCGCGGGCGTCAATACGGCGTTTTTGGGTTCGGAATGATGTCGTTCGGGGTCCCTGAAAAAGTAAAGAACGAAAAGTGCGATGGCGCAGGCAATAAGGGTGAGCGTCGTCACGCCGAGCCAGGCAAAGAAAATGGTGATTCCGATCCCAATAAATATAAAAGGGAATCCTTCCCTTGCAAAGGGCAATCTATTGTTGATACGTGTTTCCTTATCCATGTGCAATAGGGTCCAATCGAATTATTAAGCAATGTTGATGATGTTATATTTTTTTTGATTCCGCTTGTCAACGGCCTTATCAGCCATGGGTAAATTCAAAGGTAATCGTTCACAGGGTGCAGTTGTCAGGGTGCAGAAAAAAACAGCTTTGGTCTAAAGAAGTCAACCCGCATATTGGAGGCATTCTTTTTTAATATCGGCGTTCAAGGATACAAGCCCTGCCCCCTGTGAACTGATAATTGATGGATGGGCGAAAGCGGGTTCGGGCGTATGTCAGGAGGCCTGAAATATACGGGGGTTAACGTGTTGGGGTCATCAAGATTACCCGCATTAAAACGGTCAAGCGCCAAAGCGCCTATGGAAGAGGCGTTGAGGCGCCAGCAATGGGGTGGCGCCATCGTGGCATGGGCCCCGAGCAATTCTCTTAGGGTTTCGACCTGGTTCCGGTAGTCGTTTCCCACGAAAACCGTGGTTTTCGTAAATATGGAAGGGAAAGCATTGAGTTTAAAACAATTGTCCTTCTCTTTTCGTTTGAGTAGGTTTTCCTGGTCCCATTGAAAAAGAGCTGTAAAAACTTCTCCTTTTCTAGATGCGAGTATCGGAGCGATGGGGTGAGTCGTATATGGCATTTGAAAGGCCATGGCTTTCAGACTGGATATGCCGATGATGGGAACCTCAAGCGCCTGGCAAAATCCTTTTGCCAGGGAAAGACCCACCCGAAGACCGGTAAAGCTGCCGGGGCCGGTTGCAACCCCAACACATTTAATGTCTTTGGGTTTGAACCTGGACGTATGCAGCAGCATGTCAAGGGCCGGCATGAGGTCGCCAAAATGTCCTTTTCCGCCGGACATCAGCAGTTCCGATGCAACAGTGCCGTCCCCCCGCAACAGTGCGATACTGCATTGCTGAGTAGAGGTGTTGAGGGCTAGAATCATTGTCTTTAGCGAAACCCTTTATCCTAAAATTCTTGTGATATCGTTATAGATAACGACTATCATGAGCAATACGAGAAGGCCAATACCGAATTTTTGCGCGAATTCACGTTTTTTGATGTTCAGGGGATGTCCGATGATCAGTTCAATTAAAAGAAAGATAATGAACCCGCCGTCAAGAATCGGCACGGGCAGAAGATTCAAAATGCCGAGATTTATGCTGATAACGCCGGTAAAGGGAATCAGATAAGCCCAACTTTCCTTGGCCAGTTCGCCGGTCATTTGCCCGATCAGAATGGGACCTCCGAGGGTTTTGAGGGGGACGATTCCCTGAAACAGTTTGACAACCGTCAAACAGGTCAGCTTGATGATTTCCCATGTTTTTAGAAAGCCTTCCTTGACGGCCCCGAAAAAATTGAGCTTGATTTCCCGGAAGGTTCCGGCTGAGACAATGCCCAAAAGCGGTGTGCTGATTTCTTCCCCAAAAATATTTTTGACCACGCTCATCTCGGGAACGATGGTAACCGTTATGACGTCCCCTTTCCGCTCAACGGTTACTCGGATTGGTTCTCCCTGATTGCCCTGGACCATTTCTTTGAGCTGGGGCCAGGTGCTCGTATCTTTATCGTCAAGCGCAAGAATCAGATCTCCCTTTTGAAGGCCTGCATTGTCCGCCGGCGACCCTTGTCGTACCTGACCAATTTCAGTGGTGAGGACTTGAATGCCGGTAACGGCATAAGAACCGAAGAAAATGAGCAACGCCAGCAGAAGGTTGAAAATCGGCCCGGCGGCTACAACCGCGATGCGTTGAATGACGGGTTTATGACTGAAAGATTTAGCTTCATCTTCGGGAGGAATGGGATCATCATCATCACCGTTTTCGCCGAGCATTTTCACATAGCCGCCCAAAGGAATGGTGGAAATGAGGTATTCGGTTTCGCCTATTTTTTTCCCAAGGAGTTTCGGTCCGAAACCCAATGAAAATTTGAGGACCTTTATTCCGAAATATTTGGCAACGAGGAAGTGTCCAAGTTCATGGAAAAAAATCAAAACTCCCAGAACAACCAGAAAGGGAAGAACATAGTCAATAAAATAATGCATGGGGTTACCTAAGGCGGAAAGCCGCGGTTTTAAGATTTTTTGTCAACAAGATTGGCGATAGTTTTTTCACGTGCCCACCTATCGGCATCCATGACCGACTCAATTCGGTCAATGGGATAGGATTGATGGGCTTCCATGGTTTGCTCGATCAGTTTCGGAATATCCAGGAAGCGGATTCTTTCTTTCAAAAATGCATCCACGGCGATTTCATTGGCGCCGTTTAACACGGCGGGCATGCTCCCTCCTGCTGCCGCGGCTTTGAGGGCCAGCGCCAGGCATTTGAACCGCGAAAGGTCCGGTTTCTGAAAACTAAGGGGACCTGTTTTTTCCAGTTCGAGGGGCGGGAGACCGGTTTTAATGTGCCTTGGATAGCTAAGGGCATAGGCAATGGGGATCATCATGCTCGGGATGCCCATTTGACTGATGATGGAACCGTCCTTGTATTCAACCATGGAATGAATGATGCTCTGGGGATGAATGAGAACGTCTATTTGTTCCATTGCTAAATCGAACAACCATTTTGCTTCGATAATTTCAAGTCCCTTGTTCATCATGGTAGCCGAATCGATGGTGATTTTAGAACCCATTTCCCAATTGGGATGCTTCAGGGCCTGAGCAACGGTCACATGGGCCATTTCTTTCAGGGACAGGTTTCTAAAGGGGCCGCCCGAGGCCGTAAGGATGACGCGATTGACATCTTCCTTTTCATGGCCCTGAAGGGATTGAAAAATAGCGCTGTGTTCACTGTCTACGGGTAAAATGGAAACGCCCTGCTTTTTTGCTTCGGCAAGGACCAGGGGGCCTGCCATGACCATGGTTTCCTTATTGGCCAGGGCAATATCTTTCCCCGCTTTGATGCCTTCATAGGTGGGCATGAGGCCCGCTGCGCCGGTTATGGCGGAAATGACGGTGTCCACCGAACCAAAGGTTGCCACATATTTGAATCCCTCGGGTCCGTAAAGTATTTCCGGCAAAGAACTGCCGGTCAGTTTTGTTTGGAGATCCTTGGCGAGGGATTCATTTAAAACGGCAACCGCTTTCGGTTTGAATTTCTCTATCTGGTGGAGCAGAAGGTCTATGTTTCTGCCGGCTGAAAGGGCGATAACATGATATTTATCCGGGTGGGCGGAGGCTACCTTAAGCGCGTTTACACCGATGGACCCCGTTGAACCCAATATACTTAGATTTTTCATCATAATTTCCCCCTTGCCTTCTGGTTGTTCAACAGTGAACCGTGAACCTTGATTATACATTCAGATAGAAAAAAAGAACCGGAATTGCAAATAGGAGTCCATCAATGCGGTCCAGTATCCCCCCATGTCCGGGAAGGATGTTTCCTGAGTCTTTAACGCCCTGCTTTCGTTTCAATAGGGACTCTGCCAGGTCTCCGATCTGGCTGGCTGCGGATAGCAAAATGACCAACAGAACCAATGAAAGATTAAACGGATGAAGGTCAATGAATTTGAGGAACAGCATGGCGGCCATCAGACTGCTGAATAAGCCGCCCCCGGCGCCTTCCCAGGTTTTTCCGGGGCTTACGCGCCTATGGAGCTTGTGTTTCCCGAATGACCTGCCGAAATAGAAGGCCCCTGTGTCACAGGCAAAGACCACGGTCAGCAGAAAAAAGATCCAAAGATGACCCTGAGGGCGCATGTCAACAAACACCAGCATTACAAGGGGCAGGGCGGTATAAACCGGCCCCATCAGCGCCGCCATGCTGACCATTTCCGGTTTGTTTTCATGAGTGGAAGAATAGGTGAACACTTCCAGGGCCATGGGGAAAAACGCCCATAACACAATAATACCGGGTAAAAGCAATGCCTGTCTCATGTAAGCGGCGGCAAAGAGCAGTACAACCAGTGCGCTGCCGGCCCATTTGACCGTTGCGGGAATACGGATACCGGCGATACCATAGTATTCCCAAAGCCCCACAAGTCCCGCAATGCAAAGCACGGCGTAAAACAGCCATCTGGGTCCAAAGCCGATGAGGAACATCAGGACCGGCACACCAATGAGGCCGGTAAGCCATCGTTTCAGGTGCATTTTTAACTCAAACTCCAGTAATTCCGGTTATTTCGCACCGATAGCGCCAAATCTTCTGTTCCTTCCCCGGTATTCCACCAATGCTTTCAGGAATTCCTGTTCCCCGAAATCGGGCCAGAGGGTCGGTGTAATGTACAGTTCACTATAGGAGATCTGCCAGAGAAGAAAATTGCTGATCCGATATTCCCCGCTGGTCCTGATGAGCAGATCCGGGTCCGGCATCCCCCGCGTATAAAGTGAATTTGAAAAACGGGCCTCGGTGATGTCGGAGGTCTTTATTTCTCCCGTCTGCACTTTATGGGCAATGTCTTGAACGGCATTCAAAATTTCCTGACGTCCCCCATAACTGAGTGCCAGGGTTAAAACCATGTTGGTGTTGCGTGATGTTTGGCGGATGGTTTCCTGAAGGACTTCTCTGGCGTCGACCGGCAGTTTTTTGATATTGCCGATGGCATTCAGCCGAATTCCATTTTCCTGCATTTTTTTCAGCTCGCCTTTCAGGAAACGTTTCAGAAGTTTCATGAGGGCAGTGACTTCATGGGCGGGTCTTTTCCAATTTTCCTCTGAAAAGGCATAAAGGGTCAGCCATTGGATACCCAGCTCCCGGCTCAATGTGACGATTTTTCTGACGGATTCCGCTCCCTTCTGATGCCCCCGAACACGGTGAAGTGTTTTATTCTCGGCCCACCGTCCGTTTCCATCCATGATGATGGCCACATGACTGGGAAGGCCTTCTTTGTTTGTCTTTGATGTCATGTATCAGAATTCAATGATCTCCTGCTCTTTTTGAGTGGTTGTTTCATCCACTTTCTTGATAAATTCATCGGTTATCTTCTGAACGTCGTCTTGGGACCGATAAAGTTCATCTTCGGATATCTCTTTTTCAGCCTTCAACTCTTTGAACATGTCATTGGCTTCCCGCCTGAGATTCCGGACTGAAATTTTGTTGTCTTCCGCCATTTTCCGGGCCAGTTTTGCCAGTTCTTTTCGTCTTTCCTCGGTCAGGGGGGGAATGGATATTCGAATGATTTTTCCGTCATTCATGGGCGTTAGCCCTAATTCGGATTTCAGGATGCTTTTCTCCACGCTCCCTATGATTGTTTGATCCCAGGGCTGGATGGTGAGAAGACGGCTTTCAGGGGCGGAGATGGTGGCAACCTGGTCAAGGGGCATTGCCGTTCCATAGCATTCAACTTTGATGCCGTCAAGCAAGGCCGTGGAAGCCCTTCCGGTTCTGATTTTGCGGAAGTCTTTTTTAAGGGCATCGACGGCCTTGTTCATCTTTTGGCGGAGTTCGGAAAGGATCTCTTCTTTCATGACGCTTCTCCCGGCAGTTGTTATCTCAATCGCCCAACTGGAATCTCGAAAACCGCTTGATAACCACGTTTTCACCGGTCTTCGCAATGAGTTCATTTACCAGATCCTGAATGGTAATGTCAGAGTTCTTGACAAAGGTCTGCTCCAGGAGACACGCTTCCGAGAAAAATTTTTTCAATTTTCCCTCGACGATTTTTTCAATGACTTTTTCCGGTTTGCCTGAATCTTTGGCCTGGGAGGCATAAATTTCCTTCTCTTTTTGCAGAATATCCTCGGGTACGCTTTCCCGATCGATGGCAATGGGGTTAGTCGCTGCAATCTGCATGGCAACATCCTTTACAAAGGATGTGAAATCATCCGTCTTCCCCGTGAAATCCGTTTCGCAGTTCGCCTCCACCAGGACGCCGATTTTGCCGCCGGAGTGGATATACGATTGAACCTGACCCTGACTTGTCTCACGTCCCCCCCGTTTCTTAGCCGTTGCGATGCCTTTTTTCCTCAGGTGATCAACCGCTTTTTCAAGATCGCCGTCGCATTCAATCAGGGAGGCCTTGCAGTCCATAATCCCCACGCCTGTCTTTTCCCTCAACTCTTTGATTAATGTAGCGGATATAGCCAATTTTTATCTCCCTTGTTCATTTTTATTTGATTTACTTGTTTTCAGGGGCTGCCTGCTCATTTGAACTTACTGAAGACGCGTCTGTTTTTGGAAGGATAATAACTTCCGGACCGCCATCTTCACCTGCTGAGGCTTCAGCCTTTTCTTCAACGGCGACCGTTTCCTGCTCTTTTTTCAGCTTGTCTTTGGCTTTCAGCCGCTGTTCGGCAATGGCATGGCCCTCTATGCAGGCATCTGCAATTTTAGAAGTGATGAGACGGATGGCGCGAATGGCGTCGTCATTTCCAGGGATGATCAGATCAATGTCGTCCGGATCACAATTGGAATCAGCAATGGCAACCACGGGTATGCCGAGCTTCCGGGCTTCTTTGACGGCAATTTTTTCCCTCTTGGGGTCAACGACAAAAACGGCCCCGGGAATCTCATCCATATTTTTGATGCCCCCAAGGTTTTTTTCAAGCTTGGAAAGCTCCTTTTCCATTCCAAGGATTTCTTTTTTGGTATATCGATTGATGGACCCGTCCTCTTTCATCCTTTCAAGATCTTTCAATCGAGTGATGCTCTTTTTAATGGTCTGGAAATTGGTAAGCGTGCCGCCCAGCCAGCGGTTAACCATGAAAAACATACCGCACCGTTCGCTTTCCTCGATGACAGCGTCATGTCCCTGCTTCTTGGTTCCCACAAACAGCACCGGATACCCGTCGGCAACCGTGTTTATGATAAAATCGTAGGCGGTATTAAAGAGCCTGACGGTTTTTTGCAGATCAATAATGTGAATTCCGTTTCGCGCCCCAAAGATATAGGGTTTCATTTTGGGATTCCAACGTCTTGTTTGATGTCCGAAATGGACCCCTGCTTCCAGAAGCTGCTTCATGTTGATGGCTGACATTTTTCTCTCCTTTTCGAGATCCTGTTTTGATCTCTATGCCGGTTTTTCCTCGGCCCGGAATATTTTGCACCTGTTTTTACATGGTTTACCCATACTGAAAGCATCACCACGACTCAAAAAGGCACCTGGCAATAATCCGAGCCTGTGTTTTGAAGGACATAAAATATGCCCTTGAGCTAATTTTACCGTCTTGGTATGATCCGCGGGAATTAATGGCGACCTACTCAAATTTTCCTGCCTGGCGCGGATCAGCATGTATGATTTATAACCCATCATGCGTGGGTCCCTGAATTTAATGAACTAAAACTTATACTACCGGTATTTTCTTTTTGCAAGAAAAAAGTTTTATCACCTGAGGGACTCAGGATTGAAAACCAAAAAATGGAGGGTTCTGAGGCGTGACGTACGAACAGCGGCTTTTAGATATCAGGCGAAGGCTGGATGAAAAAGAGCGGGAAATCCTCTCTCCCTGGGCCTGTTTCAGCAGCGATGCCGTGAGAAGAAAAGATGAAGAACGGATTTTGCGGGGGCACCGGCAGAATTTTTCACTTGATACGGACCGAATCCTTCATTCCCTGGCCTATTCGAGATATATCGATAAGACCCAGGTTTTTTATCTCATTAAAAATGATCATATTACCCATCGTGTATTGCATGTGCAGCTGGTCAGCAAGATCGCCAGGACGGTTTCCCGGCTCCTCCGTCTTAATGAAGATTTGACGGAGGCCATCGCTCTGGGTCATGACATCGGCCATACGCCCTTTGGCCATGATGGGGAACGGTTCCTTTCCGAACTCTGCGAGTCCCATGGCGTGGGGCCCTTTCTCCACAACATCCAAAGCGTAAGATTTTTGGAGAATATTGAGAAGAAAGGGAATGGCTGTAATCTTTCTCTGCAGGTCCTCGATGGCATTTTCTGCCACGACGGCGAACTTCATTCCCGGTTTCTGAAGCCCGAAAAAGAGAAAGATTTTTGCGTTTTTACGCGCCAAATGGAAAAAAAGGCGAAAAACCCATCTTTTGACGTTCTTCCCATGACCTTGGAAGGTTGTGTGGTCAGGATGGCCGACACCATCAGTTACATCGGTAGAGACATTGAGGACGCCATTCGATTGGGTTTGATTCATCGGCAGGATATTCCCGAGGGTTGCCGGTCCGTGCTGGGAAACAGCAACGGCACTATTGTATATAATCTTGTGGAGGATCTTGTCGCCAACAGCCTGGATCAGCCGAGTTTAAATTTCAGCGTCCGTGTGGGAGATGCCTTGAAGGAATTGAAAAAGTTCAACAGGGAATGCATTTACAAGAACGCTCAAGTTAAGCAGCAGACGTCCAAGGTTCAACTCATGTTTTCCCTTTTGTTTGAAAAACTTTACAGGGACCTCGAAAAAAACGGAGAGGATTCTTTTATCTACGAAGAATTCTTGGAAAAAATGTCCGTTGATTACCAAGCCAAAACGCCGGCGGCGGGTATGGTCAGAGATTTTATCGCCGGTATGACCGATGAGTTTTTTATGGATCAATGCTATAAGCACTTGATCCCAAAAACAAAAAACACACTTTTTTAGTGAGGGATATCTTTTATGGGGTAACATATGATTCAGAAATTCGGGGGTCACTCAAGAATCCGCTGTATATTTGCTGAAAACGGGTTGACAAACGGCTGACAAGAGAGTAATGCTGTATCCACATTTGGGGTATTGACCCTTTAAATTTCAAAATTCCTGTCAAATAAATTCGCACTATGAACATAATATTTTCAGTGAAAATAATGAGAATTGAGTTAGAAGCTCAGACCTCTGCCGTACGAAATTTTATGCTTCGAAATCTTTGCAACATCATTCAAACTCTGCCTGCTGAACATTGGCATGAGATAAATCGCCCATAGTCAGAAATTCGATAGACCGAAAGTTTGCCGACAATAAATACTTTTTTGCGCAGGTTAGGACTGTATTCGTAATCTCGTCTGTTTTGAAGAGATAACCGGGTTGGGGAAGCTTGTCCGTTGAGTTGGGTTTAAAATTAGGGGTGAATGTGCCTTTTTCATGGTCCAATCCATTCAGGGTTGCGGTTTGCCCCGTATTTGAGAACTGCCGACCCGATGTTTAACGTTCAAAGAAAAAAGCAGTAAAGCAAGAAATTCCCTATCATTTCACCACATGGAGGCCTGTTATTATGGTTCAGGGGGGGCAAATCAAAGAGGGCGACACCATTTTGAAACTTGAAGACGTTCATATGTCTTTCGGTAAAGTGGCTGCGCTAGCCGGTGTGAATCTTGATGTGAAGAAGGGGGAGATTCATTCGATTATCGGTCCAAACGGCGCTGGCAAGACGGTCATGATGAACTGTATCAATGGTCTGTACAAACCCCAGAAAGGCAACATCTATCTGAAAGGGGAACGGGTCAATGAATTAAGGCCTTTTCAGCGGGCGGAGCGCGGGCTTTCCCGGACATTCCAGAAACTGGAACTGTTTGGGGGGATGACGGTCCTTGATAATATTCGTCTGGGAAGACATATTCACCTTAAGAGCGGCATCGTGAGCGGCTCCATTTACGTGGGCAAAACCAAACGGGAAGAGGTGGCATCCAGGCAGTTCATTGAAGAGGAAATTATTGACCTCCTTGAGATTCAAAGCATTCGGGACCAGTCCGCACACATGCTTCCCTACGGGCTTCAAAAGCGTGTTGAGCTGGGAAGGGCCCTGGCGCTGAATCCCGAATTGTTGTTGCTGGATGAACCGCTGGCGGGATTGAATCTGGAAGAAGTGGAAGATATGGCTCGCTTTATTCTGGATATTAACGAGGAAAAACGATGGCGGGTGACCTGTATCCTGGTTGAGCATGACATGGGGGTGGTGATGGATATTTCCCACCGGGTCAATGTGTTGAATTTCGGAGTTCAGATTACGGATGGAACGCCCGAAGAGGTTCAGCAGAATCCTGCCGTCGTTAAGGCGTACCTGGGTGAAGATGATCTGTATTCCACAAGGAGGTAGATGAAGCGATGACTGAAGCTGGAATAGAAATCACCAAGGACCTTACGATCCCCAAGCTTTTTGTCAAACAATGCAGAAAGTACGGCAGGAACAAGGTAGCCATGCGGGAAAAGGAGTTCGGTATCTGGATCCCTTTTACCTGGCAGGATTATTATGACAATGTGAAATATCTTTCATTAGGAATGATCAGTCTAGGTTTGAAGCCGGGGGATAAAGTGGCCATGATCGGGGATAACCGCCCGGAAGGTCTTTGGGCGGAGATGGCTGCCCTTTGTGCCGGCGGTGTTGCCGTGTGGTTGTTCCAGGATTGTATGATGGACGAAGTAAAGTACATCATCGATCATTCCGATACCAAAATTTTTGTGGGTGAAACCCAGGAAGAAGTGGATAAAGCGCTTTCCATCAAGGGAGAGTGTCCAAAAATGGAAAAAATACTGTGGGATGATCCCAAGGGTATGAGAAATTATCATCAGGATTATCTCATGAGCCTCGAAAAAGTTCAGGATCTGGGTCGCGAGCTGGATGGAAAAGAACCCGATCTGTTTGAGAATCTTGTTGCGCAGGGCACAGGCGACGATGTTTGCCTGCTGTTTTACACTTCGGGAACCACATCCCTGCCCAAAGGGGTGCTGTTAAGCCACTGGAATATGTTGACCATGGGGCATAATTTGATGGCTGTTGATCCCTGCTATGATACCGACGATTTTGTTTCCTATCTCCCCTTTGCGTGGATAGGGGAGCAGATGATGTCCATTTCCTGCGGGCTTCAGGTGGGATATACGGTAAATTTTCCGGAAGAACCCGATACGGCCCAGGACAATATTCGAGAAATTGGTCCCCATGTGATGTTCGCACCGCCCAGACTCTACGAAGGCATGACGCGCCAGGTTCAGGTCAAATACATTGATTCTACCTGGATTAAAAGGAAAGTGTATGAATTTGCGACTAAAATGGGTTATCAAGTAGCAAATCTCCAGTTTGAGAACAAACCGGTCCCATTGTATGTAAAGCTGTTGAACTGGGTGGCTTACATTATCATGCAGAAAAAACTGAAGGATCACTTGGGGCTTTCAAGACTGCGGCATTGTTATACGGGGGGCGCCGCCATGGGCCCCGACCATTTCCGCTTTTTTCACGCCCTGGGGGTCAACCTCAAACAGATTTACGGTCAGACTGAGATTGCCGGCATTTCCATTGTCCACAGGGATGGAGACGTCAAGTTTGATACGGTTGGAACGCCCATTCCTGAAACCGAGGTGAAGATCAACGAAGAGGGTGAAATCCTCTCCAAAAGTCCTTCCGTTTTTTTAGGGTACTACAAAAATGATGAGGCCACTCGGAAAACCCTGGTGGACGGTTGGCTCTATTCCGGGGACCGGGGCTTTATTGATGAGGATGGTCATCTGGTGGTATTTGATCGCTCCAAGGATGTGATGACGCTGAATGATGGTAGACCCTTTTCTCCCCAGTATCTTGAAACCCGGTTGAAGTTCAGCCCTTTTATTGAGGAGGCCTGGGCCATTGGGGACAAGAAGGCGTTTATCACGGCCGTCATGTGTATTGATTATGCGGTGGTTGGAAAATGGGCCGATGATCGTAAACTCAACTATACCAGCTATCCTGAACTTTCTCAAAAGCGGGAAGTCTATGACCTGGTCCAGCAGCAGATCGAAGAGGCCAACAAAGATTTGCCGGGCCCGGCGAAGATTAATAAATTTGTGAACCTGTACAAGGTATTTGATGCGGATGATGAGGAGTTGACGCGAACCTCGAAACTCCGCCGCGCTTTTGTGACCGACCGATATAAAGACATTGTGGATGCGCTTTATTCCGATGTGGATGTGGTTCACATGGATACCACGATTACTTACGAGGATGGACGGGAGCAGCGCATTAAAACCGATTTGAGGGTTCAGAAAATCAAGATTTGATTCAATATCGGCAGAACAAAAATTTAGGAGAGGAGGGAGCGAATGGATCTGTTTTTTATGAGCTTGACCACGGGGATTATGGTAGGGGGGATTTATGCCCTGGTGGCCCTGGGATGGGTTCTCATCTACAAATGTTCAGGCGTTCTGAATCTGGCCATGGGGGAATTAACCCTGATCGGGGCCTATGTGACCTATTCGTTTCACAATTTGGGCATGCCCTTCATTCTGGCCGTATTCCTGACGCTTCTGGTGGGGATTGTGCTGGGGTTTTTGACCGAACGGATATTTCTGGACCGTCTTATCGGTGAGCCGATTCTGGCTGTCATCATGGTGACCGTGGGCCTTTCTTTTTTCCTGAAGGGGCTGATTGGATATCTCTGGGGGTCTGACACACGGGTTTTTGAACCGCCTGTTTTTGATATCAAGCCGATTTCGCTGGGAATTCTCAAGATTTCACCGGTGTATCTCTGGTCCTTCATCCTGGCCATTGTGTTGCTCATCGTTTTCATGTGCTTTTTCAAATATACCCGTTGGGGCCTTTCCATGCAGGCCACGGCCGATGATGAGACGGCAGCCCTCTCACTGGGGGTCAGCGCGCGTTTTGTGTATGCAGCGGCTTGGGCCATTGCGTTCATGAGTGCGGGGGTTGGTGGAGCGCTCCTGGGCAACATTAACGGCATCAATATTTCAGTGGGCTACCTGGGATTGCTCGTATTGCCGGCGGTTGTGCTGGGCGGGCTGAATTCAGTGCCCGGGGCTATCGTCGGCGGTATTTTGATCGGTTTGCTGCAAAATTTTTCAGGTACTTATCTGGATCAGTATTTTCCAGGGGGCGTAAAAGAGATTGTGCCCTTTGTTTTCATGGCGATTTTTCTCCTTTTCAAACCCTATGGCCTATGGGGTTGGGAAAGAATTGAAAGAGTGTAAGGGAATGCGGATTTTTGTCAGGGCCGCGTAAAAACCTAAAATCGAGAATTTTGTAGGGGGTATGTATGAGCAGCGTATGGTTGCCTTGCGGTGATTACCATCAGGATTATAAAGAGGATCAGGGATGGTGGCAGACCAAGTTCATCAAGGGAAAGATGATCCTGCTTTTGCTGGTTGCTTTTGTGGGGATTCCCCTCCTTTTTGACGGGTACTGGATAAGCGTGGTCACCATGGTGGGATACACGGCCATGGGCGCTTTGGGGGTTCAGTTGCTCATCGGCTATGCCGGGCTTCTGACCCTGGGACATGCCGCCTTTATTGCGGTGGGCGCCTACACCAGCACCATGCTGGTGCTGCAGTTCCCCTGGCCCCAGTTTATGTTGGATGCGGGCCTGGCCTATCCCGTGAGCATTATTGTGGCGGGTATTGTTGCCGGACTCTGGAGTGTGTTGTTTGGATTGCCGTCCGTCAAGGTCAAAGGGTTTTACCTGATTTTGACCACCATGGCAGCGCAGTTTATCACGGTGGATTTCATTTTAACCCAGTATATCAGCCAGATTGGGGGGCGAGGGCAGGCCTTTTCCCTGCCGCCGGGCACCATCAAGATCGGTCCTTGGGTTATTGATACCGAGTTGAGCATCTATTTTGTGATGGTGGTGCTGCTGTCCCTGATGATTATTGTTCTGGCCAATCTGCTCCGTTCCAAGCCGGGTCGGGCCTGGGTGGCCATTCGGGATAACGATATCGCCGCTGAAGCGCTGGGGATCAATATTGTATGGTATAAACTTTTGGCCTTCTTTGTGGCCGGGTTCATGGCCGGTATCGCTGGGGCTTTCTGGGTGTGCAATACCGCTGCGCTGAGCCCTGAGCATTTTCAATGGTTTTTGAGCCTGTGGCTGGTGGGTGTGATTCTTATCGGAGGGGTGGGCTCGATTCAGGGGGCTGTTTTTGGATCGATTTTCATGGTGGTGGTGATGGAACTCCTTCAGCTTGCCGTGCTTCCGCTGGCGGACTACTTTCCGAGTCTCCTGATGGATTTCGCCTATGTCAAGGATATGGCCTTTGGTCTGGCCATCTGCGCTTTCTTAATTTACGAACCCAACGGTCTTGCTTACCGATGGTGGCAGGCGAAGAATTATTTTAATCTTTGGCCGTTTTCTTACTAGCATAATAAGGTATATCGAATACCGTATTCTGATCCGGAACCATAATTTTGTTTGTGGCGGGATTCTACCGGCGTTTGGTGTGGCGTTGTTCTAAGGAAAGGGGGTGAGGACTGTCTTTATTGACCATTATTTTGTATCGTCGGTGGTATAGATTGGCATGAAAGTTTCGTACTTAAGTGTAACATTTAGGGGGGTAAATTTATGAAAAAGGGTATACTTACAAGGTTAGGGGTGCTGTTGTTGGCAGTGGTTTTTCTGGCGTGTTTTGGAACGGTTGCCGCGGCAAAGGATATCAGGGTCGGGGGGATTATGGACTGCACCGGCGCCACTTCGGATGTGGGGAAAGATTATGCCATTGGCATGTCGGACGCCTTTAAGTACATCAACAGTCAGGGGGGCGTCAATGGTAAAAAAATCAAATACACCTGGTTTGACTACGGCTATCGGATTCCCGAGGCCATTACCAAGTATAAGATGTTGAAACGTTTGGGTTCCGTTGGTATTATGGGGTGGGGAACCGGTGATACGGAAGCCCTTTCACCCACGGTCAACAAGGACAAGATTCCCTATGTATCGGCATCTTACTCGGCTCATTTGACGAATCCCGCCAAGACGCCCTACAATCTTTTTTTTGCATCGGATTATTCCACGAACGCAAGGTCATGCATTACGGCATGGTTTGACAAAAAATGGTCCCAAAAGCCGGATTTCGGAAAGCGGAAACCCCGATTCTCTTGCTGTTACATGTTTGCATCGCCCTATTGCTCGGCGCCCATTAAAGCCATTAAAAATCAGGCCAAGCTTCTGGGTTTCGAGATCGGACCGGATCAGGATATTTCCCTTTTTGCGCTCGACACCAAAAGCCAGGTGATGGCCATGAAATCCTTCAACCCCGACGTGGTCTGGCATGGCAATACCACCATGAGCGTCGCGGCAACGGTTCGGGACGCTTTTGCGCTGGGATTGGGGGCAGACTGGATCGTCAACAACTGGGGGTTCGATGAAAATTTGCCCCGTTTGGCTGGTGAGGCGGCCGAAGGGGTGATGGGTGCTACTCCCTGCGCATTTTTTGGTCAGAATGTGAAGAACATGGATTTGGTGGTTTCCTCCGCGGAAAAATACAGTCCCGGCGTACCCATCGGCAAAAGACTCAACCGGACCGTCCAGGCCTGGGGGGATGCTTTGGTTTTCTGGGAGGCCTTGAAACGAGCTGATACCGCAGGCGTTGACATCACCAAGAAAGGTGCGGGTCCCGAGATTATGAAGAAGGGCTTTGAGACCATGCGCAATTTTGATATCGGTCTGGGCGCAGCCCCCATCAGCTTTACCGCGACGGATCATCGTCCTGCTACCGGATGCCGCGTTCAGGAATGGAAAGGCGGAAAATTTCAAGTGGTGGCGGATGTGGACCTGAAGAAAAGATGGCCTGATCTTTGGGAAAAATCCGAGAAAGATGGCGGTTTTTTTGGGTATTAATAGAATGCTTTCGTCAAAGTGCCGTTTCAAATCATCACGTTTGGAGGTAATGTCTTGGAGACATCAGAGGCAATCCTTAAGATCAAGAACATAGAGGTCAAGTACCATGAGGTCATTCTGGTGCTCAAAGGCGTTTCAATTGATGTTCCCCGTGGTGGGATGGTGGCGCTTCTGGGCGCCAACGGCGCAGGGAAAAGCACGACCCTGAAAGCCATCTCCGGTTTGTTGAAAACCGAAGACGGGGAAGTGACCGATGGCAGCATTGAGTATGAGGGAAAACCCATTCATCACGAAAGGGCCGCAAAGATCGCCAAGGCCGGCATCGTTCAGGTGATTGAGGGGCGAAAAGTTTTTGAACATCTAACCGTTGAGGAAAACCTCAAGGTGGGCGCTCATCTGAGGAAGACCGGGTCGGTAAAAGACGGTCTTCAAATGGTATATCATTATTTTCCGAGGCTGCTTGAGAAAAGAGGCGAAACCGCCGGCTTTGTCAGTGGCGGTGAGCAGCAGATGGCGGTTGTGGGGCGGGCCATGATGACCGAGCCCAAATTGATATTGCTGGATGAGCCCTCCATGGGGCTCGCGCCCATGCTGATTCATGAAATTTTCAATATTATCACAAAACTGAATCGGGAGGAGAAAATTTCCATCCTTCTGGTGGAACAGAATGTGAAACTGGCGCTGACCATTGCACCTTATGCCTATGTGATGGAAACAGGAAGAATTGTTATGGATGATCCTTCCGAGAAATTAAGTCAGAATGAGGACATTAAGGATTTCTATCTGGGTATGGGGGGCGGCGTGAAAAAGAGCTTTCGCGATGTAAAACATTATAAGCGAAGAAAAAGGTGGTTGAGCTGATATAAAAAGGGAGGCCCAATGATGAAAAAAAGTTTGATACTTTTGATAGCGCTGTTGTTTGGATTTGGTATGGCTTTTTCAGCCTGCGTGACGGCTGAGAAACAGGTTAAACCGAATAATAGTAACTTTGTGGCGCCAAAGATTGAATTGGCGGGATTTGAAATTCCGCAGTATGATGGCTATTGGTATATCGCCAAGTCCGTAAAACCCACGAAAGGACAGGCTGGAGATCGGGGCGCTTTTTTGCCCATGACGTTCATTTTTAAGGTTACCAATCCCAACCCGTATCCCATCAATCTTGAAGAGATCAAATATTCGGTTGTGTTTGACAAGGATTTTGTCGTGATGACCACTTCCGACCAGATGTCCAATTGGATCCCGGCGGGTATGGCAGACGAGGTTAAGGTTACGACGCTTGTTACGGTGCGCTCCGCTCTGCTTGGCCTTTTGTTGGCCAATGCGGTTGAGATGAAAAAACGCGGCTGGGAAAATTGGAGCACCCTGGAAAAATGGTGGAAAGGGGTTCCCGAAGGGACGACGCCTGTGACATTGACTGAGTGTGGTTTTACCTTTACCGCCGGCGATGTCACCATGGTGTACCCCTATAAGGTTGATGTTCAGTAATGAAGGATGGGGCTTAATGCTCCGTAATGAAAATAAATTAGCAACAATGGCCTTCATCCGCCCTCTTGCAATAAAGTAAAAGGCAGGATGAGGGCCTTTTTCATGAGGAAGATTATGGGACTTTACGATTTTACGTTCTATGACCTGGTCAATCGTAATGCTGCTATCTACAAAGAGAGGCAGGCCTGGATGGACGATGGGGAGGATAACCGGGTATTTTCGTTTTCCGAGATCAAGACGGAAATGGATCGACTGGCTTGTGGACTGCAAAAATCCGGAATTGAAAAGGGCGACCGTATCGGAATCCTGGGAAAAAACAGCCTTTCCTATTTTCTCCTGTACGGGGCCGCCGCTGCCCTGGGCGCCATTGTGTTGCCCATCAACTGGCGTCTGTCCGTTGACGAGGTGGCCTATAATCTGAATGACTGTAGTCCAAAAATCCTATTCGTGGATGCTGAATTCGAGGAAGTGGTCAAGGGGCTTCAGAACCAGCTGTCTTCGGTGAATTCTTATTTTAACCTTGGATCGGATAATGGCGGCTATACGCCATTTCGAACGCTTATGGAACAGGGGCCGGCGTTTGAGCCGGTGGACGTGGCGAGCGATGACGGGTTCGTGATTATCCATACGGCCGCCGTGGCCGGCAGGCCCAGGGGGGCGCTGTTGAGCCATGGGAATGTGTTATGTGCGAATATGCAGTTTAATTGTCTGCTGAATCTCTCCACCAAAGATGTTCATTACAATGTTTTACCCCTGTTTCATGTGGGGGGGCTTTTTATGGCAACAGCCGCCTTTCACGCAGGCGCATTGAATTTGAATGTCGGCAAATTTGACGCGACAAGAGCGGTTGAATTAATCCAGGAAAAGAAAATCTCCGTAATGCTGGAATTTCCTCCAATTTTGGGGGGTATCTTGGAGCAGCACGAAAAAACAGGCGTCGATATCAGTTCTTTGCGGGCCGTGACGGGGTTGGAAGTTCCCGATACCATAGAAAAATATCAGAAAATGACGGGTGGTGTTTTCTATGCCATGTACGGCCAGACGGAAACCTCCTGTCTGGCCACCTATGGGGCATATAATGATCGGCCGGGTTCAGCGGGAAAAGCGCTCCCAATGGCCGAGGTAAGGCTTGTGGACGACTGTGACCTTCCGATTCCCATTGGGCAGGTAGGTGAAATTGTTGTGAAAGGTCCCATGGTATTTAAGGGGTACTGGAACCTGCCGGAGGACAATGAATACACCTTCAGGGGTGGTTGGCACCATACCGGCGATCAGGGACGGTTCGATGACGATGGATTTCTCTGGTATGCGGGACGTAAGGCTGAAAAGGAGTTGATCAAGCCGGGAGGGGAAAATGTTTACCCGGCGGAGGTTGAAAAGACCATTTCGGAGCATCCGGCAATTGCTGCATCGGTCGTCATCGGTGTTCCGGATCCCAAGTGGAAAGAAGGTATCAAAGCGGTCTGCGTGTTGAAAGAAGGGCGGTCCATTTTGGCGCAGGAACTGATCGACTTTGTGGGAGAGCGCATTGCAAGGTACAAAAAGCCTCAATATGTTGAGTTTGTATCGGAGTTGCCCTGCCTGAAAGATGGCGCCGTCGACAGGGCAAAGGTAAAAGACCTTTATGGGGGAACGCAATAATCGTGGGAAGAGGATTTCCTTCTGTTCATATTTGGGCTTGAAATGGGAATACTTTTTTTCCTATACTGAATTCCGTTACTCTCTTGAGGCGGATGGTGTCATGAAAATTTCAAGAATGATTGTTTTGTTTCCGATTTTTCTTTCTCTGTGCGCCTGTGCGCTGGTTGAGTCAACCGGCGCAGGGCCGGGAGTGAAATCCAGTGCGCCCAGGGTGTATTATGCGGGTATCTCAGGCCTGAAGATGTTTTCCGAATGTAGGGTTTCCGGTACGCCCATTGCCCAATTGCCGCTTCATGAAAAAGTGTTTCGCTACAAGGTGGAACGGGGCTTGGCCTATGTGAAAGTTGCTCGAACAGGTCAGGTGGGCTGGGTAAAAAATGCGAATCTCGTTTGGCAAAAACGGTCTCCTTCAAAGGCAGTGAAGAGCAGCCCGGCTGAGAAACAGACTGAAGTTGATCCCGAGCCGACGCTTGACATCAATTCTGATGTTAATCACGAGCCCAATTCGGAAATAGAACGACGCGATGCTTCCATGTTTGATGCTTTTTGAGTGTAACATTTTTTTAAGGGTTTTTTGATCAGCCATGGGAAAATGTCGGCAATCATCAGGTGGTGAAAACGAAAAGGGGAACAAGCGAACTGGTTTTTCACCTGGGGTTTTTGTCTGGTGTAGTGAGAGTGTTAAGCGATCGTACATGGATCTCCTCTCCGTGGATGAATGTCGAAAGACGGAGGTTTGCGAAGATATCGCGATCGGTTCCACGCCAAAGACCACCTACTATTTGCTTCTTTCCATTTCCGTGTTGATAGCCGGTTTCGGGGTCGTTACCAACAGCCCCGCCGTGGTTATTGGCGCAATGCTGGTTTCTCCGCTTATGACGCCGATTTTCGGCATTTCTCTCGGCCTTGTCCGAGGAGACATGGCTCTTCTGAGAAAGGCTTTTATTGCCGAGTTCGGTGGTGTGCTGATCGCCATCGGGGGCGCTGCAATTTTGGGCATGCTCCCTTTTGCTCAGGAAGTGACGCCGGAAATGTTGTCCCGTACCAGCCCGACCCTGCTTGATTTGCTGGTGGCGGCTCTTGCGGGCATGGCGGGTTGTCTGGCTATGATTGATGCCCGAATTAGTCCTGTATTGCCGGGTATTGCCATGGCCACCGCATTGACGCCGCCTTTGGCTGTCAGCGGACTGTGTATTGCGTTTGGGGCTTTTGAGGGGGCATGGGGGGCTTTTCTTCTTTTTTTCGCTAATTTTCTGGCCATTCTAGCGGTTTCCGCCTTGCTTTTTATCATGGCGGGGTTTGTTAGCCGTGAGGAGATGGGGTCAGGAATGGATGTGCTGAAGCGGTTTCTGGCGCCGGCTATCGGGCTGGTTCTGGTAACGATCCTTCTGACCAATGCGTTGGTGGGTATTATCGCGAAAAATGAGACGACTAAGGTTATCAAAGGCATTCTGGAAAAAGAATTGATTACGGAACGAGGCGCCTTCGTCGAAGATGTCATCTACAACCAGAAGGGGGCCGGCATTGATATCCTGGCATCGGTTACGACGCCTCGCGTATTGTCGCCTCAGAAAATAAAAGAAATGCAGGGTATGTTGGACAAAACCCTGGATGTCCGTGCCAATCTTATTATGCGTTGTGTTATGACCAAGGACATTTCATCGACCGGGTCAACCAGCGGTGTCGTGGCTCGAAATCTGGATGGTGAATTCATATCGAGCCGGCTTCATCCCAATGTCAAACGCATCCAGATTGCTGAACAGGTGCTTCGGGAAATGTTGGAGAACTATAAGGGCCTTTATCTTGATCTTGAAAACCTGAATCTGGTTCAACTTCCCAATGGAGCGGTAGTCGTGGCCAGCATCCAGAGCGGTCGAGCGCTTACGCCGGTGGAGGTATCCCGATTCGAAAAGGCCATTCAGGAAAGGCTTGGGGATGAGAAAGTGCGCCTGCTCATTCGTTCGGATGACTTGACGGATGTGAGCAGCAAGGGTCGCGTATTGTATGGCAAAGCACATTTTGGTGGACTCTCAAAAACTGATAAGGCTATGGCTGAAGCATTGGAACGTGAGGTGAAAAAGGCCATTATGGGCCTCAACAATATGTTTGCCCCCAATATCGATGCGATACCCGGTGATGACGTTTGGCTTGTTCGCGCGGAGGTGGTGGGGCCGAGGGTCCTTCGACCGGATGAAGTGCGTCTCATAGAGAAACGGGTGGCTGGAAACACCGGAAAAAAAGTGGATCTGCATGTTTGGAGCCGTGTTGAGCTTGTGGTAACCGGGACGGATTATGTTCCGGTAGAGGATTTTATTAAAGAGCAGGTGGGAAAAAAGTAGTATGGTATTCCTGCTCGTGAATTTAATGGTTGGCCTTTTTTTTGACGGGGAGATGCTTCGGCTTGGGTCCAAAATTAAAGAAATATCTGAAAATTCCTTTAATCCTGCTGTGTCTTGCTGTTCCGGTTGCGGCTTGGATCTGGTGCGGCGAGGGGGGAATGGTTCGTCTTTGCCGGACCGAAGTGGAGCGGCGGGCTTGTCTGGACCGCATCGGGAAGCTTGTGGCGGAAAACCAATCGCTTTTGGATGAGGTGCATCGCCTTCGTACGGATATGACGTATGTTGAAACAGTTGCCAGAACCGAACTCAATCTGATTCGGGAAAACGAGGTCATTTATCGCTTTGCGAAGGATGTGCCTGTTCATAAGACCGAATTGGAATAGGGGGCAAGCGGGACCATAATGATGAGCGATAATTCTGAGTTATATGATGAGATTTTGAGATCCGGGCCATCTCAGACCACCGTACGCATTATTTTGACGCAGATCAAGGAGGAAGGCTGCGTCAATGAGGCGGTTAAAGGGTGTCTGAAGTTCTTGAGGGATTTTCCGGACGATATCTATTTGAGGATGTTGCTGGCGGAGTGTTACTTTGAAATGGGTTTGCCGGGACAGGCGGAAACTGAATTTCTGAAGGTGGTATCCATGATGAAAGAGCTGACGCCCGCCTATGCCAGGCTTGCCGGGATGTATGCGGCGCAGAGGCGATTTAGAGAGGCAGCTGAGGCGGCTGGGATGTTTCTTGCGCACCACCCGAATGATCTTGAATGTCGTGAAATTCTGAAAAATGTCGAACAAACGAGGGATGCGGAGAAGGGGAAAGGGGAGACGCAGGACCCTGCATGGCCTGTTTTTCCGGATGACGAAGCGGGCGATCTGATAGACTTTGCCTCGCCCACCATCGCCGAGCTTTACTTCAGCCAGGGGCAACCGGATGCTGCTGTAGCCACCTATGAGAAAGTCCTCGAAGAACATCCTGATGACATCGCTTCCATTGAGCGACTGTCCCAATTGAAAACCGAACAGGAAGCCCGCCTTTCAAGCGTGACGGCAGAATCCGCCAACCTTTGTGCGCAAGAAGAGAAAATGCTGATGATCCTGGAAAAATGGCTTCCCATGATGGGGGAGATAAGATATGGCTGAAAAAACGCCGAATTTTGGATTTACGGCAACCGGTATCGGAAGTGTTCCGTTTTTGGAGGTGGAAGAGACCTGTGAGGAAATCATAGGGCTTTTTCCGGAAATGCCTTTTTGGCCGCAGTTTGTAAAACGGTCCTATTTTGAGGATATGAGTGTCCAATATAGTGAAGGGCTTCCGCTTCTGGAAGTAAATGAAGAAAAGCGAACACTTTCAGTTTCCAATGCCTGCGAAAGGGAAACCGAGCTGGTGGCGTTTTATGAGCGGTTTTTTTCCGGGGATATTGCGTCTTTTGCCATCAGCGAAACCTATGCTCCGGGACTTTATACCCTCATGTCGTTTTTAGGTGAAAGTGTTTCGGATCAAGGGCTTTATGTTAAGGGGCAGACCGTGGGGCCCGTTACTTTCACATCGGGAATCCTAGGTCTCGATGGAAAGCCTGTTATTCATGATCCAGAGTTATCCGAGGCCATGGTCAGGGGGTTGGCCATTAAGGCCCTCTGGCAGGTGAGGATGCTTGAAAAATCAGGACGACGGCCGGTTATTTTTTTGGATGAGCCGTCGCTGTCCGGTTTTGGATCGGCTTTTTCCGCAATCCAGCGCCACGATGTGGTTGATATGCTCAAAATGATGATCTCTTACCTTAAAGAGAATGCCGATTGTCTGGTGGGGATCCATTGTTGTGGAAATACGGATTGGTCCATGATAATAGAGGCTGGACCCGATATTATTAATTTTGATGCATTTGAGTTTATGGACCATTTCCTTTTGTATCCTGATGAAATCGCTAAGTTTCTTAGGGAAGGGGGCTTTATCGCATGGGGCATTGTGCCCACCAGTGGGTTTACGGGGGATGAATCCTCAACGGATCTTTTGGAAAAGCTCAAAGAGGGGTGCCGCAAGATACTGAAAACAGGGTTAAGTGCGAAGGTTGTCGCGGAAAGGTCTATTCTTACGCCATCTTGCGGTATGGGGTCAATGGCCCCGGTTGATGCACGATCCGCCATGAACCTGTTGGCCCGGCTGCACACCCAATGCGATGATTTTCTTTAACTCATATGCATTCTTGACAAAAGGAAGGGTATGGGATATGTTCGATACGGATTTCCGGCGGGGTGGTTTTCAAGGGCCTTGACGGCAAAAATGTTGGGTAATTTGTATTTTGACACTTAGCGTTCTTTGCGGGGAGGGGGTTGTTCAAATACCGGCTTTCTTGACCGGGTTTTTACGTCAACATTTTTTAGCGAGGAGGGAAGATAATGAATAAAGGTGATTTGCTGAATGAGGTGGCGAAAGTTGTGAGTACCAGAAAAGAAGCGCAGGCTGCTGTGGATTGCGTTTTTTCAAGCATCACCGACGCTTTGAAGCGTAAAGATAAGGTCACGATTATCGGATTTGGGACTTTTAAGGTGGAAGAACGGAAGGCGAGGAAGGGCATTAACCCCCAAACTGGAGAGGCAATTGATATCGCGGCAAAAACGGTTCCGAAATTTGTGGCTGGAAAGGCTTTGAAGGAGGCTGTTTAATCCTCAAAAAAAATGGGTAGCACATCTCCCCTGGCTCTTATTGGATCGTTTCCTTTCAGTAAGGGCTTTTTTTTGTCGAAATTTTGTCCTTGCAAGCCCTCGGCCGATGGGGTAATTTGCTGAGGCTGTTTTTTTTATCCAATAAGAGGGTGCCGAATATGAAAATTGCCGTGAGCGGAAAAGGGGGCGTTGGAAAAACGACCTTTGCCGCATTTTTAATAAGAGCTCTGGCGAATGAGGGGAAAAAGGTCCTGGCCATTGATGCGGACCCTGATGCAAACCTGGCGCAGGCCCTGGGCGTCAAGAAAAGCGATGAGATTGTGCCCATCTCACAGATGAAAACGCTGATAGAGGAACGGACCGAAGCCAAAATCGGTTCCATGGGTTCTTTTTTCAAATTAAATCCGAAGGTGAATGATCTGCCTGAAAAATTGTCCGTAACCGTCGATGGGGTCAAGGTGATGGTCATGGGTGGGGTGAAAAAAGGTGGCGGCGGATGTGTATGTCCTGAGAGCGTTTTGCTGAAAAGACTTGTTTCTCATGTGGTGTTGGCCAGGGATGAGGCGGTTGTCCTGGATATGGAGGCAGGCCTTGAGCATCTGGGCAGAGGAACGGCCATGTATGTGGATCGGCTCATTGTGGTGGTTGAGCCGGGAAGACGAAGCATTGAAACGGCTTATCAAATCCGCCGTTTGGCGGATGATATCGGGATAAAGAAGTTGAGTTTTGTGGGAAACAAGCTTCGATCCGACAAGGATAAAGATTATCTGATAAAAGAGATGTCGGATTTTTCATTCATGGGGTTTATGCCTTACCGGCAGGACATTATCGATGCCGACCGCGATGGTCGTCCCCCGTTTGAAAAGGACTTGGATACCCTGAGAGAAGTCAGTGCAATGCTCACGAAATTGAAAGATTAAAGGAGAATGAACCATGGGAGAAAGAATTTTTAATTTTAATGCGGGTCCCGCCGCTTTACCCTTGCCGGTGTTGGAGGAGATTCAGGCGGAGTTGCTGGATTTCAAAGGTTCCGGCATGTCCATCATGGAGGTCAGCCACCGGTCCAAGTGGTTTGACGACGTTATCAATGAGGCCGTTTTAAGAACCAAACGGTTGTTAAATCTTGGGGACGATTTCGAGGTGCTGTTTATCCAGGGCGGCGCCAGTCTGCAGTTCTGTATGATTCCCATGAACCTGGGGGTCGTGGGTTGTCCCGTGGATTATATCAATACGGGGACATGGTCAACCAAAGCCATAAAAGAGGCTAAAATCCAGGGTAAGGATGTAAGGGTTATCGCTTCTTCTGAAGACAAGGGGTTTTCCTATATTCCGAAGGGGTATCAGGTCAGCAAGGATGCCGCTTATCTTCACTTTACAAGCAACAACACCATTAAGGGGACCCAATGGGCCCAATTCCCGGAAGTCGGTGATACACCGCTGGTTTGCGATATGAGTTCCGACATTATGAGTCGTGCTTTCGATGCGAAACCCTTCGGGTTGATCTATGCGGGCACTCAGAAAAACATCGGGCCATCCGGTACGGCCATGGTCATTATCCGAAAAGATATGCTTGAAAGGACTCCCGATAACCTGCCCAGCATGCTGAAGTACACCACCTTTGCCGAAAAAAA
This sequence comes from Desulfatiglandales bacterium, assembly GCA_963664475.2. Classification (GTDB taxonomy): domain Bacteria; phylum Desulfobacterota; class DSM-4660; order Desulfatiglandales; family Desulfatiglandaceae; genus NaphS2. The sequence continues at coordinate 412,261 of CAXXXE010000006.1, read as the reverse complement.
TTCCATGTACAATACCCCTTCCTGTATCGTCATTTATACGGTCAGTCTGGTCCTGAAATGGCTTGAGGAGACCATCGGCGGGCTTGAAAAGATGGAGGGGATAAACCGGGAAAAAGGGGCGCTGATCTATGATTTTATTGATCAATCCGGTTTTTACAAAGGCACCGCGGAAAAAGACAGTCGTTCTCTGATGAATGTGACCTTCAGGCTTCCCAGCGAAGATTTGGAAAAGAAATTCGTGGCGGATGCGCTGAAGGAAGGTCTCGGCGGCTTGAAAGGGCACCGTTCCGTGGGTGGCTGCAGGGCGTCCATTTACAACGCCAGTGGGATCGATGCGGTAAAAGCGTTGGTGGCATTCATGGCCGATTTTGAAAAGAAAGAAGGTTAGGGGGGAAGCTGTTAGCGGTTAGCCGTTAGCTGTTAGGTTTTAAACATCGGAAGCCGATCGGTTCGTTTGCCTAACAGCTAATACCTAACAGCTAATAGCTAATACCTAAAAAAGGTGACCGGTTTTGCAAAGAACGAGAATTTCTGAAATTTTGAGAGCGGAAGAAATTGGCGCAATGATTACGGTGGCCGGATGGGTCAGGACCCGCAGGGACTCAAAGGGAGGATTTTCCTTTATTGAGATAAACGATGGATCATGTCTGTCGGGCCTGCAGATTATCGCTGATCAGGATCTGCCCAATTATCAAAATGATGTGCTTAAATTGCAGACCGGTTGTTCCATCATGGCCACCGGCATACTGGCCGTTTCCCAGGGGAAAGGCCAGACCGTGGAGCTTAAGGCCAATGACCTCCGAGTGGTGGGTTGGGCTGATCCGGAAGTTTATCCTTTACAGAAAAAACGGCACTCTTTTGAATTCCTGAGGACCATCTCCCATTTGAGACCCCGGACCAATACTTTTGGCGCCGTGGCTAGAGTTCGAAACGCCGCCGCCGCCGCCATACATGGTTTTTTTCAGGAGAAGGGGTTTCTGTATGTGCATACGCCCATTTTGACGGGGAGCGACTGTGAGGGGGCCGGCGAGATGTTCCGTGTGACGACCCTGGAGCCGACTGAGGTTCCCATCCGGGATGGACGGGTGGATTACGCCAGGGATTTTTTCGGCGGTCCGGCACATCTGACGGTGAGTGGGCAACTGGAGGCGGAAATCTATGCCCTGGCCATGGGCGACGTATATACGTTCGGCCCCACATTCAGGGCTGAAAACTCCAATACTTCTCGTCATCTGGCGGAATTCTGGATGGTGGAACCGGAGATGGCCTTTTGCGATCTGGAAGGGGATGTGGCGCTTGCCGTGGCATTTTTGAAGCATGTTTTTGCGTATATCCTTGAGCATTGTTCAGAGGATATGGCGTTTTTTAATCGGTTTGTCGATAAATCTGTGATCCAAACCCTTGAAAGCCTCGTGAGCCGGGATTTTACGACCATTACCTATACCGAAGGCATCAAACTCATTGAAAAGGCCAAGGTGAAGTTTGAGTTTCCCGTCACATGGGGGAGTGATATCCAGTCCGAACACGAGCGGTATTTATGTGAGAAGGTTTTTAAAGGCCCCGTGGTACTGGTGGATTATCCTAAGGACATCAAGGCCTTTTATATGAAAATGAATGCGGATGGGAAGACGGTCCGGGCCATGGATGTGCTGGTTCCCAAGATTGGAGAGATCATCGGCGGCAGCCAGCGTGAGGATGACCATGATGTATTGTATTCACGCATTGTCGACATGGGTTTCAACCCGGAGGACTATTGGTGGTATCTTGAACTCCGAAAGTTCGGGTCGGTTCCCCATGCGGGGTTTGGTCTGGGGTTTGAGCGGTTGATTCAGTTCGTGACGGGCCTTTCGAATATCCGGGATGTGATTCCCTTTCCCAGGACGCCCGGGAATATTGCTTTTTGAACGGTTATATTTTATCTTTCAGCCGTTTTTCCAATAGCGTATAACGTTTTAACGTTTTGTCGTTATGTATGCCGATGGCAAGGGCCTTGCGGGTGCCTACCAGAATCACCAGTTTTTTACCCCGGGTCACGGCTGTGTAGATCAGGTTGCGCTGCAACAGCATGTAATGCTGAATGAGAATGGGGATAATGACGGCCGGGTATTCCGACCCCTGGGATTTGTGGACGGAAACCGCGTAAGCCAGAATGACCTCATCGAGATCCGTAAAATCATAGGGCAGTTCACGACCGTCGAAGGAGATAATGACCTCCCGGGCTTCAGCGTCCAGACCCATAATCCGTCCCATGTCGCCGTTAAAAACTTCCTTGTCGTAGTTGTTCTTGATCTGCATCACTTTATCTCCGATCCGAAAGGCGCGATTGCCCCGTTCGATTCCCTTGGCATCCGGGTTTAGCCGGTTCTGCAATTCCAGATTGAGATTCCCGGCGCCGACTACCCCCCGGTGCATGGGCGTCAACACCTGTATGTCGTCCACGGGATCTAAGCCGAAATGATCCGGTACACGTTTGCTTGTCAGGTTGAGAATGGTGTTCAACACTTGTTCAGGATCTTCCTTCTCAATGAAAAAGAAATCACTTTTTCCCTCGGTACTTTGATGCAGGGGCATTTTCCCTTGATTGATTCGGTGGGCATTGACGATGATCCGACTTTCCCTGGCCTGTCTAAAAATTTTATCCAGGGTTACCACGGGGATTTCGGCGCTTGCGATCATGTCTTTCAGAACATTTCCCGCGCCCACGGAAGGAAGCTGGTGGATGTCGCCCACCAGGATGAAGGTGGCCCCGGGGGGGATGGCCTTCAGGAGATGATGCATGAGGATGGTATCGATCATGGAGGCTTCATCCACGATCAGGAGATCGCAGGGCAGGGGATGCTTCCGGTCTTTTTGAAAGCCGCCCTGCTGCATACTGTATTCCAGGAGTCGGTGGAGGGTCTTGGCCTCATGGCCCGTGGCTTCCGACATGCGCTTGGCGGCCCGTCCGGTGGGTGCGGCCAGCTGCATGGAGATTTTCAGCATTGAAAAAATCTTTAAAATAGCGTTGATGAGAGTGGTTTTACCGGTGCCGGGACCTCCCGTGATGACCAGAATTTTATTTTGTACCGCTCGTTTGATGGCGTCAACCTGATTTTCGGCCAGGGATATGGACAGTCGTTCCTGAACCCATGATACGGCTTTCTCCGCATCAATGGTCCTGACGGCTTTGGGCGCCTTGAGGAGCTTTTTTATTCCTGCGGCAATGCCGGTTTCGGACACGTGAAACTTTTTGAGGAAAACCGCCTTGTTGTTTTCAAGAAATGCTTCGGAATCCTCGTTTAAATCTTCAAGAACGATCCTGTTTTCAAGGGCATTGGTCCCGATGGCGCTGGTGATCAAGTCTCGATTGATGTCAAGCATTTCCCGGCATTTTTGAACCAGGGGTTCATAGGGAAAATAAACATGCCCCTCGTCCGCCAGCCGATGAAGTATATAGAGAATCCCTGCTTCCGCGCGGACTTTGCATTCCTTGTCAAACCCTAGCTTGAGGGCAATCCCATCGGCCGTGATAAACCCGATGCCGAAGATATCCGTGGCCAGCCGATAGGGGTTTTCTTGAACGACCTCAATGGATTTATTGCCGTATTGCTTGAATATTTTGGTGGCGTAGCCTGAATTGACCCCGTGGGTTTGAAGAAACAGCATGACCTCACGGATCTCTTTTTGTTCCTCCCAGGCTGTTTTGATCATGGCAATTCGTTTTTTTCCGATGCCCTCCACCGTTGCCAGACGTTCGGCGTTTGTTTCGATAAGGTCCAGGGTGGATTCCCCGAATTTCGTGACAATCCGCTTTGCCATGACCGGTCCGATGCCCTTGATCAGGCCGGAACCCAGGTATTTTTGGATGCCGTAAACCGTGGCCGGCGTTTTTGTCTTGTAGTGCGTGATCTTGAATTGCTCCCCGAATTTGGGATGGTTGGCCCATTCCCCCTTGAGTTCGAGGATTTCGCCGGGAGTGGGCCCCATCATGTTGCCCACCACGCTCACAAGGTCTTTCCGGCCGTAAACTTTGAGTTTGACAACACTATAGCCGTTCTCCTCGTTGGTATAGGTGATCCTTTCGATTTGGCCTTTGAGATGGGTGAGCATTTGTCGGACCTTTTTTTAAAGCTTGAGATTTTCCTGAATCCAGGCAATCCCCCTTTTGTCCCGTTTGCCAACACGATGGCGAGTATGAAATAAGGACTATACAACTGTTGCCAAAAAGTCAACGCTCTGGTAATGAACGTCAACGCTATATCTATATAAGGATGGTTTGACAATGACTGGATTTTTAATGGAAACTGAAATTTATGGTCGGATTCAACGATTCCAGGATCGACTTTCCGCCCAAGGGCTGGATGGGGCTTTGATGGTGGAGAAAACAGATCTTTATTACCTTTCGGGAACCAAGCAGGATGCGCATCTTTTTGTTCCTTCAACCGAAGCGCCGCTGCTCATGGTGAGAAAGGATTTTGAAAGGGCCGTTCTAGAGTCTCCCATCCAAGAGATCGTTCCCCTTTCGGGCTATTCCACGCTTCCCCGCTTGGTCGGGAAAGGAAAATCGGGTTTACCCCGGCGGATGGGCCTGGAGATGGACGTTCTTCCGGCAAACCTCTACTTCTTGTATCATCGGATTTTTCCGAATACGGAGTTGGTGGATATTTCTCAGCTGATTCGGGAAGTTCGAATGATCAAGTCCGAGTACGAAATTGCCCGGATTTTTGAAGCGGCCAAAATGGCGGATGGCATGTATGAGCAAATGCCTGATTTTTTGGCGGTGGCCAAAACCGAATTGGGCCTCGCCGTCATGGTGGAGAATTACTATCGGAAACAGGGACATCCCGGCGTTGTCTCGACGCGCGGTTTTAATCTTGATGCCAATTACGGCCACATTATGGCCGGTGAAAACGCGGCGTTGCCCAGTAATTCGCCGGGGCCTACGGGCGGAAGGGGACTGGGGCCTTTTTATTCCCAGGGTGCGGGAATGGAAAAAATAAAAACCCATAGTCCGGTATTGATTGATTATTGCGCGAACCTGAAAGGCTATGTTGACGATTCCACACGGATTTTTTCTCTTGGGAAACTGAAGCCGGTACTTGTCCACGCCCATGAGGTGATGCTGGAGGTCCAGGAGGCCGTGGCGCAAAATGGTCTTCCCGGCGCAAAAGCGGAAGATCTCTATGCTTTGGCGTTAGGCATTGTGGACAAGGCAGGCCTGACCGATGGATTTATGGGGTGGCCCCAGGGAGTTCCCTTTGTGGGCCATGGCATAGGCCTTGAACTGGATGAATGGCCCGTTATCGGCAAAGGCGGGCAAACATGTCTTGAAGAAGGAATGACCATCGCTTTGGAACCTAAAGTGGTGTTCCCCGGTGAAGGGGTCGTTGGGATTGAAAATACCTTTGTGGTCACCGAGACCGGAATGAAAAAGGTTAACCGGTTTCCCGATGCCATTAAAGTTTGTTGAACCGAGCCATTGGCGGAAAGTGGTTGTTGATCAAGACTGTTCCCTGTGTTTGATGACGGTATCTTTCGTAAAGAGATAAAGAACGGAAACCAGGCCAAGGAGTATCGTGCACAGGGTGAAGGCCGCGGTAAACGCTTCCGGCCCTCTGGAGGAATGGGGATAGAGGGTTTGCATAAGAACACCCAGTCCTTGAAGAAAGACGGCCGGTCCGATCATGGTGAAAAAATTGATTCCGGTCATGGCGGTCCCCGCCATTTCAAGGGGCATGGTTTCCTTGATATGGACGTACAGCAGGGCGCCGCTGGATCTGAAAAATCCAAAGCTGAAAAACAGCATCATCAGGATGATCAGGGTTGTCTCTGAAGAAAGGATGGCCAGTATCCACAGGATGAGGATGAAGATTGCCATGCCGCCTGTTACCATCCACTTGCGCGTATGAAAAATCCTGTCGGAAAGCCATCCCCATATGGGACCGCCGGCAATGGCCCCTACATTCATCAATAGAATTACATGGCTCGCATTCATGATGCCAAGCCCCATGACTTCCGTTAAATAAGGGCCGGCCCAGAGGGTCTGAAACGCCGCGTAGATGCCGTAGCCCACGAAGCTCGTCAAGGAAATGATCCAGTAGGCAGGTTCTTTGAAAAGTGCGGTGAGTCCGGAGTGCACATTTCGACGGGTTTTCGATATTTGTGCGAAGCTTTGGTCCCCTCCATTCATCGGCGTATCCCGCACCACCAGATAGAGTGCCGCAACCAGTAACAGGTTGACGCCGGCAATGGCCATGAAAGCCTGTCGCCAGCCCACCAGATTTACCAGGAAGGTTAGGGGAACCGTTGCGGCCATGTTTCCCATCGTGCCTATGGAAAAGATAACGCCCGTAAGTGTGGCAAAAGTGGCGGGCGTAAACCATACGGTCATCAGTTTCAGGGTCCCCATGAGGTTGCAGGCCATTCCAATCCCCAGGAGAACGCGGCCCAGAAGGCCCATTCCCAGAGAATCGGCGCACGCAAAAATAAGTGCCCCCGCAATACCCAACAGCGATAACCCTGTCATCATATTGCGGGGACCGATTCGATCCAGGAGCATGCTGATGGGGATTTGTGTCACGGCAAAGGCATAGAAGAACGCAGCGCTAAGGGCGCCCAGCTCTTGTGTATTGAGGGAGAGATCCAGAAGGAGTTGGTTTGCAATTACGGCATTGGTCGCTCGGTAGAACTGGGAGAGGAAAAAATTGGATGATGTGATCAGGAAAATGCCCCAGCGACGGCTCATGGCGCCTCGTTATCTTTTTAATGCGATTTAAGGTTTGAAATTTCTCATAAAGCAAGCATGAAGCCAAGCTTTTTTTATGGGTTCAGGAAAAAAACACTGATTTAGAAAGATTCAAATGACACCCTTTTTTAAACAAAGCGGTTGTTTTGACTTGACGTTTCCAGCTCTATATTTTAAAAAGGAAATTCAGGTGCTTATGTTAAGCCTAACAGGGAACTCCATTGAAATGGGACGGGCCCGCCGCTGTGACCTTCGCCTTTGATTTTCAAGGGAACTCTTTTGGCGTTTTTTTGACCACTGTTCTAGCTAAATTTTCGGAATGGGAAGGTTGTCAAAAGAGGAAGGGAGTCAGAAGACCTGCCTGAATAGAAATCCCACCAGTTACGTGGATGGATGGGGGATTGTTGGCGCTTGAGGATAAAAAAGGGAAATCCCCGGGTCGATTCTTTTCGGTCCGGGGGTTTTTTTTATGGAAAAATTCATTCGAAACATTGTGAGCGCCTGTTGTCTGGTTTTTTTGGTTTCAAGTCCGTTAGTTGTCTTTGCCGATGCGTCGCAAAAGGCCATTACCACGCTGGGAACGGTTGTGGTCACGGCGGCGCCGGAACAGCCCGATTTTCAAACCGGAGATGTGGACATGGCCGAAACCACGGGTTTTGTGACGGTGATTGAACGTGAAGCATTTGAAGGCAAGATGGAAGATTTGGCGGAAGTGCTTCAGAATGAGGCGGGTGTCCAGGTCCGTCAGTCCGGGGGACTGGGCAGTTTTTCAACGGTGTCTCTTCGCGGTTCCTCCAGTGACCAGGTGATGGTTTTTGTGGATGGTGTGCTTCTGAATGACGCTTCGGGAGGTGGGGTTGACTTGAGCAGCATTGCCCTGTCCGATGTGGCGTCCATCGAGGTCTATCGCGGCGTGACCCCCGTCAATTTCAATAAAGCGTCCATTGGCGGTGTTGTCAATATCAGGACGCTTCGCGCCAAGGAAGGGCTAAAGGCCAGCGCCACTTTGGGATACGGTTCTTTCAATACACGCCAGGCTTCGGGCTTTATCAACCACAAGCCCGGGAAATGGGACTATCTGGTCTCAGCCAGTTATATGGCCAGTGATAACGATTTTGAATATCTGTATGACAACCATACTGAACACAACCCCAATGATGATAAATGGGTAAAGCGCAACAATGCGCAGTTCGATCAGGAAAATGTTCTTGCCAAGGTGGGCTACGATTTTACTGATGATTTGCGCATCGATCTGTTGAATCAATGGTTTTCAAAGGACCAGGGGTTGCCCACCTGGAACAACAGTTCCCTGGCGGACGCTTCCCTGCAAACGGAGAGAAATATTACCGCTTTAAGTTTTATTGCCAATGATGTGGGACCCCTTAATTTCAATACGCGAACCAGCATTGACTATTCCTACAAAGATGAACTGTATAATGACAGCCATGGCAGCATCGGGCTTGGGCGTCAGAAGAGCCGATATATTACGAAACGTTATGGTGGAGATTTTTTTCTCGAATGGCTGACGGAGATGAACATATTGAGTCTTATGGTCGATTACCATCAGGAAACCTATGATCCGGAAGATCTTCTGACTCAAAAAAATCCCAGCAAAAGTACAAGAGACACCCTGAGTTTGGGTCTTCAGGACAGTATCTTTCTATTCCAAGACAGGCTCACCATCACACCGGGTCTCCGGTATACGCATCTTCAAGACGACTTACAAAGCGCCACCAGCATGTTTGGGACGTCCCTGGAAGGAGAGGAGCGGAACGAGAACTACTTCAGCCCCCAGATCGGTCTCAAGTACAGCCCTTTGAGCTGGTTGAATCTCAGAAGCAACCTGGCCAGATATGTTCGGGAACCGTCCTTTTTTGAGTTATTTGGCGACCGCGGATTTATTGTGGGCAATTCCGATCTGAAGGCGGAGGAGGGGGTCAACTTTGATGCGGGATTTGAACTGAGATATCCCACAAAAATCTGGTGGCTGGAATATATTTCCCTTAATTCCGCCTATTTTGGCAGCGATGTGGATGATTTGATCACTTTTGTCTATGATTCACGGGGCATCGGCAAGGCTCAAAATATATCCAAAGCCGAAATTCGGGGAGTTGAAAGTGAGATCCGTATTGATTTCCTGAAATATTTTCGACTGGTGGGCAATGCCACCTGGCAGGATCCCGTGAATAAGAGTCAGGTCAAAGCGTTTAATGGAAAAAAACTGCCCGGGCGATTCGAGACTTCCTATCTGGGCAGGATTGAAGCGCGGTATGCGGGTGTTAAAGTGTACGGTGAGTATATCCGGGAAACAGGCATGTATTACGACAGCGCCAACCTGCTGCCGGCCAAGGACAAGAATGAAATTAATTCCGGCATTTCATGGCTCTTTCATTCTTTTCTCTTCAGCTTGGAAGGAAGAAACCTGACTAACGAGCAATACGAGGATTTTAACGGATACCCCATGCCGGGCCGGGCTTTTTATTTTACGGTGGGGTATCGGTATTGAACGGGAGTCCAATGTGTTTTGAGGAAATTCATGAACTCCCGTTTTTCAATTTTCTATTCTACAGCCGTTTTAAGATTCACCACATTGGATGCAGCGCCTGATCCCTCTGCGTTGTAGGGAATCACCGAAACATAATAAGATGATCCTGGCGCGACAGTTGCTGAGACGCTGGTTCGGGCCCCCCAGTCCCATAAGTGGGACCAGCCGGTTGAAGGTTCCACCGCCCACAGGTAGTATCCTTCCGCGCCGGAAACCGTATCCCAGTGGGCCATCACGCTGTTTCCGGAAACGGTAGCGCCGAGCATGGGCGCCAAAGGCGTTCCCTGGGTGCAAAAGGCCACGTTCTGGGGGTTCAGGTTTGTGGAAACGTTTTCGTTGAGGGTGTTATCTGCCGTATCCATGATTTTAATAACGGCATTGGTTGAATCACAGACCCACATCATACCGTTTTTGTCCAGGTAGGTTCCGGAATTCATCCCCGATATATTGATATTTTGAAAACCGCTCAACGCTCCGGAAACATCCCCCGTTGTGGGGTTAAATGCATAGAGCGTATTGTCGCCCCAGCCGGCATAGCCTACAAAGTAGCCTTTTGTGGGAGAAGCGATCAACATTCCGGATATGGCCCCGTAGGGGTGGATTGTGGCATTGCCGTCATCCAGGACAATCGAGGATGCATAGGTAACGGGATTGATGCTTTCAATGCCGCCGGTATATTCATATACCGGATCGCAGGACCCGCTCCCCGGATAAGAGCCGATTCCCTGAACATAGATTAGATTGTTTTGAGGGACATATTGAATGGCACTCGGGTTTTTGATGTTCAGGGGAACTCCCAGCATGCTGCCCGAGCCGTGTCCTGTATTGATTTCAGTGTCCGTTGCCGTATCAAATACCGCGACATAGGCGGTGTCGGCTGGGCACCAGTCCACGAGACGTTGAAGTACAATAAAGAGTTTTCCATTGGCGATGACGCCGCCGCACATCTCCGGCACGCCGTCCGCGTCGGCGTATGCACTCAGGTCCAGTTCTCCGATTTTAAAACCGGCTTCGTTGTCGGCAGAGACAGAAGGATTGACAATCCAGGCCTTGGTGGAACCATAGCGAATGAGATAGGCTTTGCTGGAATTGACAAAGACCAGATCGTAGGGATTGCTGCTGTTTGCTTCACCTGTGTCCTGGGTCGAAAATTGCCAGATAGGCGTATTGGGTGACGTAACGTTCACCTTGGTGACGCTATCCGCCTGAAATTGCTCGATTCTATAGTAGTACTGCCCGAAAGCTTTGACGGTGCTGCCATAGGGTCCCGCAAGCAGATTGTTGATGGCAATTCGCGGCCCGGCCTTTGGGTCAACCGTAATGGCGGAAATGCCGTAGCTGCTGTAATCCGATGCTGCCATGGCTGCGACGCCGATCTGGGTTGAATCGGCATGTGCGGATCCCACGCTGAATATCAGAAGCCACAAAACCCCCGTCAGTAAGAACAGCCGGGCCATAATTGATGGATGTCTGGTAAAATCTGTTTTCATTTTCATCTGATTTCCTCCTCTTTTAAAGAGTTGTTGTGGCCCATGCGGAAAACTTAAATCATAGTTTTGCATGGTAACCTTCGGTCCCAAAAAAAAATCCCCGGACCGAAAAAATCGACCCAGGGATTGCCCTTTTTTATCCCAAAATCTATGAACGGCCTTATTCCCTATAAGGTGTCGTTCCTTTGCTCAGACAGGTTTTCTGACTTACGGATCATTCTAATCACTGCGCCTTCCCATTCGGCTTTTTGGCCAAACAGTGGCATGATGCAGGTTTCGTCCCCGATTACAGCAGAGGGTCTGTCGCTGAATTTCACAGCGTTCCCTATTAAGCTCGTTTAGAGCATCTGAAGCATACAGATTTTACCTGTATCGTAAATATTATAGAAAGTCAATAGCCATTCTGCGCTTTTTTATCTCCCCGTAATGACCGAAATACGACCGTAATGAAATCGTAATGATTTTATGATTCGATATGATGGTTTTTGACGCTTTATCTCTGAAATAAAAAAAGCCTTCTGACCGATTATGCACTGTCAAAAGACTTTAAGTTGCTGTTCTTAAAATGGCGGAAGTGCATGGGAATCGAACCCACCTATCGAGGTTTTAGCCCGATACACCGGATTTGAAGTCCGGGAGCCCCACCAGTGAGCTTACCACTTCCCCAAAAAAACCCCTCCATTCTAACTGTGGTCGTTTTGTTTGTCAATGTTTAGCCGCGTATTTCTTGGGGGGAATTGAGCCTTTAATCTATCAAGCTCAGGATATATGTTCAATAATGATGTTCAGTATCCTTCGGACCGGTTCAGCTGCTCCCCACAAGAGTTGGTCTCCTACCGTGAAAGCGGCCAGATATTCAGGGCCCATCAGCATTTTTCGAAGCCTTCCCACAGGTACGTCGAGGGTGCCGTTTACCGCCGCCGGCGTCAGATTTTTTAGCGTAGCGTCCTTGTCATTGGGAACCAGGGTGACCCAGTCGTTGCCCTTTTGAATGATGTCTTCAATTTCATCCATTGGCAGGTCTTTATTCAGTTTGATGGTGAGTCCCTGGCTGTGGCAGCGCATGGCCCCCACGCGCACGCACAGGCCGTCGATGGGCATGGGCGTTTTTGTTCTGAGAATTTTGTTGGTCTCCACCGAGCCCTTCCATTCCTCCCGGGTTTGTCCCGATGCCATGGGGATATCAATCCAGGGCAAAAGGCTTCCGGCGAGCGGGGCCAGAAATTTTTTCGTTGGAAAATCAGGATTTCGCATGGCTGCCGTGACCATTTCATCCACCACAATGGCCGACGATACAGGGTCGTTCACCAGGTCTTTGGCCACATTTCCCAGTATTCCCATTTGGGCGATGAGTTCCTTCATGTTCTCGGCCCCCCCTCCGGAAGCAGCCTGGTAGGTCATGGCGGAAATCCATTCAATATGATTTTCGGCAAAGAGTCCGGAGAGCGCCATGAGCATGAGGCTGACTGTGCAGTTGCCGCCCACAAAGGTCTTGATGCCGGCGCGAAGTCCATCGTCTATGACCGATCGATTGACCGGATCAAGAACGATAATACTGTGGTCATCAAGCCGAAGGGTTGAGGCCGAATCAATCCAGTAGCCTTTCCATCCCCTTTTGATGAGTTCAGGATGGACTTTCTGGGTGTAGCCCCCGCCCTGGCAGGTGACGATGATATCCAGGGAATTCAGAAGATCCACGTCATAGGCGTCCTTTAATGGTGGGGCCGCGAGACCTGTTTCCGGTCCTTTGCCGCCTACATTGGATGTGCTGAAGAATATCGGTTCAAAACCCTTGAAATCTCCAGCCTCCCGCAAGCGACCCATGAGGACGGATCCCACCATGCCGCGCCAACCCACAAACCCGATTCGTAACATAAAATCCTCCTTAAATTCTTTCTAAAATATCGAACGCGGATAACCGCGACCAAAATATCTCGCGCAAAGACGCAAAGATTTTCTTGTTTTTTGTGACAGGTTATTAGGAACTAAGGCATATGGGTATCATTATTTAAAGGGGTTTATTTTTCAAGTGAAAAATTTCCGATCATTTGTTTCAGTGCTTTGGCTACGGACATGTTGATCACCATATCGGCTTCGCCGTCAAGGGGCGTGGGATCACGATTGATAATCATCAATGGCGCTCCGTTTCTCGCGGCATGGGCCGGCACGAAAGCAGCAGGCTGTACGACCAGGGAGGAGCCCAGCACCATGCAGAGATCGCATTCTTCAGCCCGGGCGATGGATTGCGCCATTTTTTCCTCAGGCATGGCCTGGCCAAAGGAGATGGTGTCCGGCTTCAAGATGCCTCCGCAACCGTCACAGGAAGGTGCTTTGATGCCGGATTGAAGACGACGTTCAATTTCGTCCCGGTCGTATGACCTTTTACAGTCCAGGCAGGAAACCGAGAAGGCCGTACCGTGGAGTTCGATAATGTTGTCCGGGTGATTTCCGGCTTTATGGTGCAGGTGATCGATGTTCTGGGTCACCACGGCCAGGAGCTTGCCCACGTCTTCCAGGGCTTTGACGGCCAGATGGGCGGGGTTGGGTTGGGCCTCTTTCATGGTATCGTAAAATTCAGTGCTCATGGCCCAGTATTTTTCACGGGCCCTTATGTCTGAGACGATTTTCTGAAAATAAAAATCCGAGGGGTCATATTTTTCCCAGATGCCGCCCGGGCTTCTGAAATCCGGTATGCCCGATTCCGTGCTGAGCCCCGCGCCGGTAAATACCAGAATTTTCTTTGCCTGCGAAATCATCTCCATGCCTTTTTCGAGCCTGGAATCCATTTTTGTTCTCCGAAAGGTTGTTTTGAAGCAGGTCCGACATCATTATTTCATTGATGGACCTTAATGTATTCTGTTAGAAGATTATATCAGCTTCGAATGCCAAAGGCCATTTGAAAAAATTGCGCTCATCATCGGCTTTGGGTGGGAAAGGCATTCATAAATAAATAACGCAGATTTGAGGAGTGAATGACTCATGGGACTTCTGGTCAGATGGCTGGTTCTCACCGCGGCGATAATTATTGCCTCCTATCTTATTGGCGGTATTGAGGTGAACGGTTTTTTCAGCGCTTTTTTCGCGGCCGCCATTTTGGGGGTGCTAAACGTTTTTTTTCGGCCGATTTTGTTGATTTTGACCCTTCCCATCAATATCCTGACGCTGGGTTTTTTTACATTCATCATCAATGCGGTTCTGCTCAAGATGGCGTCAGGCGTCATCTCCGGGTTTGTGGTGCATGGGTTCTGGGCGGCGGTTTTCGGCGGTCTCATTATCAGCCTGGTGAGCTGGCTGCTTAATTCGTTTATCAATGAACAGGGGAGGGTGGGCTACACGGATTTGCGGCGAAGAGGCAATGGGCGGTGGGAGTAGAACTCTCGTGAATGTGACTTCCGTAAAGGAAACGCTTGATTTAAAAGCTGTTTTTATTTTAACGGGTCTGTGCATGCTGTGGGGTTTCAATGCCGTGGCCATCAAGGTAAGCAACGTGGGCATTGCCCCCGTGTTTTCCGCGGGGCTTCGTTCCGTGATTGCCGTTGTGGCACTGGCGGTCTGGATGAAGGTGAAAAAAATACCCCTTTTTCCATCGAACCTCCTGGATGGCCTTGTGGTGGGAGTCCTTTTTGGGACGGAATTCGCCTGCCTGTATGCTTCATTGCTGTACACCACGGCCTCTTCCGCATGGATACTCTTGTACGCAACGCCTTTTTTCCACGCCCTGGGGGCGCATTTTTTCCTCGAGGGCGACCGGCTTACGGTCCATAAGACGACCGGCCTCTTTCTGGCCTTTATCGGCATCATTGTTCTGTTGAGCAAACACCTCGGTGTGCCGTCCTGGATTGGGCTTGTGGGCGATCTTCTTGCATTTGCAGCCGCGGCCTTGTGGGCTTTGACCACCATTTACATCAAAAGGCGACTGGTGGGAACGGTTTCCTACTATCATACCCTATTTTATCAAACGGTCTTTTCCATTCCCATCCTTTTTTTTATCAGCCTCCTTTTAAAGGAAACGCCCATTATTGATGTCAGCTGCCTGATTGTCCTGTCGATTGCGTTTCAAGGGATCGTTGTGGCTTTTGTGAGCTATCTTCTCTGGTTCTATCTGGTGCATGCGTACCCTGTCAGCAGGCTGAGTGCCTTCACTTTTTTGACACCGGTATTCGCTACCATTTCCTGTGTGGCTTTCCTTAATGAGCCATTGACATGGAAGTTGGTGGTTTCACTAATCCTGGTGAGCCTGGGGATTTATATCGTCAATATGAAACCTTTAAAGGCGCCGGGTTAAGGGCCTTATCCTTCAGTGTTCTGATGTGAACACATGGGCATAAAGGGTGGAGATCCACTGTTTGCCGTCTTGCGTCAGCCGCAGGTATCGCAAGGCGTCCTGGATGAGGGGGCTGACCACATTCCAGTAGAATCCCGCATAATTTTTTCGCAGATCCCCGGGCCTTTTGTAACCCAGTTGCTCATTGACTCCGATCTCGGCAAATTCATAGTATAGAGATGGTGTCTTTCTCAGGTAGTCGGGATCTCCCAGTTGACCGATGAAATCCGCGGCTCGAACAAGCCCGCCATACCCTTTGGTATCTCGATGCCGTTCATCATCCGGCACGGGAAATCGCGTCATTTCGATATGTGAAGCAATGATTTCAGCATCGATCACCCGCTCCAAACCGTCAATCAGTTTGCCGCCAAAACGTTCTCGAACAAAGAGTTGACCGCGGTCAACATGATAGGGCGTGAGGGCGACGTCCGTTCCGCCCTCCGGAATTTCCACGGTCTCTTCTCCTACGCCGGTTGCGAATCGAAGGGCCGTGTCGTTCCTGCATACGCCCTTTACATATCCGATATCGTGGCAGAGAAGGGCGATCATGGAATGAAGCCAGTCCCTGGGTGTGATGCCCCCTTCACAGAGGTGTTTGCCTTCCAGGATGGCCTGGCCTGCCAGCGTTACCATTACCGTGTGGTAGAGGTCATGGTAGAGGGCATCGGAATTGGCAATGTTTTCAAGTGCGAGTCGGCCTGACCAGGCAATCAGGTTCCCAAACCGGGGTTCTAAATCACTGTAGTTTCGATGATAGGCTTTCCTGAGTTCTTTTACGAAATGTTCAATGGTCAACTTTTGAAAATTCAGCATGAGAAAAAGCCTCCGTATTTTTCCTTCTCTTCTTTGCTTCCTGACATAGCATTCACTGCCGGGAAAGGCAATGCCCGCTTTCCGTGTCCCCAATCCTGATTGTTGACATATGCCAGGAAGTTGCGTAGTGTCAAGTCTTTGATTGAATTTTTCTGCGGCAAAACTAACGAGGCTCAGGGAAAAAAATATGACGGGTAAATTGAGGATTGCATCGGGGGTCAGCCAGCTGGATCGGCTTTTGGGAGGACTTTTCATCGGCGACAATGTGGTTTGGCATGATGATGCCGGAAGCCTGGCTTCCGTGTTTTGCTTAAATTTCATCCAGATCTCCACCTCCCAGGAAAAACCCCTGATCTACGTGAGTTTCGATCGGTCTCCCCGAAACCTTCTGGAAAAACTGGGTCCTTTGGCTGAAAGTCCGTACATGACCATCCTGGATTGTTTTACCCATGGCAAAGGCGCCGGATCGGAGGTGTTTTTAAATTTTTATGCTGAAAGTGATTCCGAGCGGCCATGCCGGATTATTTGTGTGAATGAACCCTGGAAAGTCAACAAGGTGACCGATTCATTCTATGGCGTTCATGGGTCTCTGAAAGGGGATGTGCGGTTTGTTTTTGAGAGCCTCACCGGCATGCAGGAATTGTGGGGCGGTGAGGAACATATCATTCGGTTTTATTCCCACTCCTGCCCGCGATTGTATGAACTCAATACCATTGCCTACTGGATTATGGAAAAAAGAGCCCATTCTCCCCGTCTCAGGGCGCAAATCAATCAAATTGCACAGGTGGCCATCGACCTTTCCGTTAAGCGCGGAAACACTTCCTTGACCATTTTGAAAGCCGAGAATCGGAGTTTGGACCATCAGAATAAACCACACCGGTATTGGGTGAAGGATTTGGCCGTAAGCTTTGAAACCCAAAGATATACCACAGGTCGAATTGATCTGGGCATGCGCCTCAAGGATCTCCGTACCAAACGGGGCCTTTCCCAGACGGAGCTGGCCAAACTGGTGGGGGTTACCCCGAGTACCATCAGCCAGGTAGAAAGCAACCTTATCTATCCGTCTTTGCCGGCACTTCTCAAAATGGCGGAAGTCCTGTCTGTGAAAATAAGTTCATTTTTTCAGGATGCTGCGGATACGGGCAGGCCGGTGGTCTTCTCCGGTGAAGGGGCGGTTGAAGTCCACTTCCCGGAATTTCCGGAAGACAGCGTTGCCGCCAAAATGCTGGCGCCTTTGGATTTTGAGGGAAAAGCAGAACCCTACCTGATTGAGATTCCACCCAAAAAGACTCTGTCGTCACATTTTTTTGCCCATAAGGGCGAAGAGGTAGGGTATGTTCTGTCGGGGAAACTGCAACTGAATGTGGGTAAGGGTTCTTATTCGGTTCGTTCCGGCGATGTCATTTATCTCACTTCGGAAATACCGTCTCAATGGAAAAATCCTGGACCGGGGTCCGCTAAAATCCTCTGGATTAAAATAAAATAAGAACAAAAGGTCCTCGGACAACCTTTATGATATCCGGGGACCTTTTGATTCTACCGCCTAAAACCGCGGTTTTTCGCCTTTTCCGTGGGGGTTGCGTTAAGCCCTTGCCCTGCCGCGGGTTCCCAAATCATAACGCTGGCATTGAAAGCCTTCGCCGAAATAACACCATACGCAAAGGCCAGGCGTTTCTTCAATGAATGCCATTTTGGCTTCGCAATTGGCGCAAAGGTATTCTTCTCCCGTTTTCATGGGACCATCACAGGGAACCACGGTCATGGGGCAAAGATCAATGCATCGGCCGCATTCATTGCAGAGTTCGGTTTTCAGGTTGAAGGGGGCTTCAACGCGGCGCTCCTTTCCCCGTCCCACAAAAACAAGGGGTTTGATTCCCAAGGTTCCCGGGCAGGCCCGGACGCAGCGGCCGCATAGAATGCAGTTGCTGTTGTGGAATGGATACCGCACGTCCCGTACCCCGCACCGCTTGGCAACGTCCTGAACCGCACGGGAATTGGGGGCCTCCGCAACCAGCAGCTCGGCAATGTTTCGCCGCAGTCTGATGATCTTTTCCGTGTTGCTTCGGACCACCATGCCCTCTTTTACACGAAGGGTACAGGAGGTGGTGATTTTCGAGCGACCGTTCAGCACATGTTCCACGATGCACAGGCGGCAGGCGCCGATATCCTCTACATACGGCACGCGGCACAGATGGGGAATGCAGATGCCCGCATCAAGGGCGGCATCCAGAACGGTTATTCCTTTGGGGGCCTCTATGGACATCCCGTCGATATTGATATTCACATATTGCGTCATGGATTACCTCTTTTTAGCGAACTTGAATCGCGTCAAATTTGCAGCTGCTTTTACAGATGCCGCATTTTTCGCACAGGGCCAGGTCAATTTGGTGGGGCTGTTTTTTTTCACCTGTCACGGCGCCGTGAGGGCATTCCCGAATGCAGACGCCGCATCCCGTGCATATTTCCGGGTCGATCCAGTAAGTGATCAGGGCCTGGCATACCCCGGCGGGGCATTTTTTTTCGTGAATGTGGGTGTCATATTCGTCCCGGAAATAACGCAATGTGGACAACACGGGGTTGGCCGCTGTCTTGCCCAATGCACACAGAGACGTTTCACTGACGGTCCAGGCCAATTCTTCCAGAAGATCTATTTGTTCCGGTTTGCCGCGGCCTTCCGTGATATCCGTTATGATTTCCAGCATTCGATCGATCCCCAGCCGGCAAGGCACGCATTTGCCGCAGGATTCATCCTGAAGAAAGGTCAGAAAATATTTGGCCACATCCACCATGCAGGTGTCTTCGTCCATGACCACGATGCCGCCGGAACCCACCATGGAACCGGCCTCGGCCAGGGCGTCAAAATCCAGCGGCAGATAAAGCTTGTCCAGAGGCAGGCATCCACCCGAAGGTCCTCCGGTCTGAACGGCTTTTACCGGTTTGCCTGAGGGGCCGCCGCCGATGTCGAACACCACCTTTTCCAGGGTGGTCCCCATGGGAACTTCCACCAGCCCCGTGTTTTTGATGTGACCGGTCAGTGCCAGAATTTTGGTGCCTTTGCTGGATTGAGATCCTGTCGCGGAGAAGTTTTTTGCCCCATTTTTCATGATAAAGGGTACATTGGCCCAGGTTTCCACATTGTTTAACACTGTGGGCTTGTGCCACAGACCGTCTACCACGGAATGGACGTCCTTGGGATGTGGTTCTCCCACCTTTCCCTCAAGAGAGGCCATCAGAGCCGTTGATTCGCCGCAGACAAAAGCGCCGCCCCCCCGGGCTACCTCAACGTCAAAAGAGAACGACGTTCCGAAAATGTTTTCGCCTAAGATGCCCCTTTCTCTGGCCTGTTCAATGGCCACCCGAATGTGTTTTACGGCCAGGGGGTACTCATTTCGAACATACACATAGCCCTGCCAGGCGCCCACCGCCCAGGCCCCGATCATCATGCCTTCGAGGACCAGATGCGGATTTCCTTCCAGAACGCTACGGTCCATGTAGGCGCCTGGGTCTCCTTCATCGGCGTTGCAGATGACATATTTCTCATCGCCGGGGGCCTCACTGCATTGTTCCCATTTGCGACCGGTGGGAAAGCCGGCGCCGCCGCGGCCCCGTAACCCGGATCGTTTGATTTTTTCGATCACATTTTTTGGGGAAACATGCGATAGCAGGTCTGTTATGGCCGAATAGCCACCGATGGCAATGTAATCTTCGATGTTGCAGGGATCTACCTGGCGGTTCTGGGACAGCAACTGTCGGTCCTGGGTCCGGTAGAAGGGGATATCCGATTCTCTTTCAATTATTTTTCCGGAAACCGGGTCCCTGTAGAGGAGGCGATCGATCAATTCGCCCTTGCCGACCGTCTTTTGGACGATTTCTTCTGCGTCTTCAGGAGACACGTGACAATAAAAAATGTTTTCGGGTTCCACCACCAGTATGGGTCCCTGTTCACAGAAACCGTGACATCCCGTGGAGCGCACCAGAATGTTTGCCGCAAAGCCCTGTTTCACCAGTTCCGCCTGAATATTGTCAATGAGATCCCGGGATCGCGACGCCCGACAGCCGGTTCCGCCGCACAGAATCAGGGTTTTTCGAAAACTTTCCCGGTAGGCTTGCAGCTTTTGCCGAAGGACTTCCAGATCATGGATGGTGTTGATTTTGTTCATGCAGATTCGCCTCCATTGATGAATGGCTTAGCTTGTGAATGAGTTTTCGCACTTTTCGGGCATTCATGTGATGATAGGATGAACCGTTTTCCGTCACCACCGGCCCCAGGGCGCAGGCGCCCAGGCAGTTTACCTGTTCGATGGTAAAGAGGCCGTCCGGCGTCATTTCATTGGGGGCGACGCCCAGTTGGCCCGTGGCCTGGTTGAGTACCATCCTTGATCCTCGTACATGACATGCAGTGCCCGTGCATACGGTGAGTACGTTCTTACCCCGGGGTTTCAATGAAAATGCCTTGTAAAATGACGCCACGGCATAGACTTCCGTCAGCGGTACACCCAGGGCTTTGGATATGTCCCGCATGGACGATTCGGAAATGTATCCCTCTCGGGATTGAACATCCTGAAGTACTTCGATGAGCTGATGGGGCTGGCTTTTGCGCCCCTCCAGGATAGCGGTCAGCTTCGATTCCGACATGTAAACCTCCCTTGATTGGTATTTTTGAATTGACAGGACGCAGGGTATCGGGCAGGATGCTTCGCGTAAAGACAATAAAAAGACCCTCTTAATACCCATAATATATGGGTCTCCACAGGGCCTATGTAAGGCCTGGTGAATCCCTATTTGTTGGGTGCATAAGGAAATCCCATGAGTCGATCAAAATCTATTCCATCGATCCTTCCAGGCGATAATTTGCCTGGTGATAACCGGGAACTCTTCCGGTTATGGCGTATCCCGTTTAACTCGGAAACCGATCCGTCAAAGCTTATGAAGGCGCTTCGAGAACGGATTAAGGAGTTGAATTGCCTGTACGGTATTGCTCAGCTTGCGGAGTTTCATCCGGACTCCGTTGAAGATCTGTTGCGGGATCTGGTGAATGTCCTGCCCTATTCATGGCAGTATCCGGAAATTGCCTGTGCCAGGATCATTTTTAGGGGGGAGAGTTACAAGAGCCGTGGATTCAAGGTGACCCGGTGGCGCCAATCGGCCCAGATTTTTATGTACAATGAACCGGTTGGCGAGGTGGCCATTTTCTATCAGGAAGCGTGTCCACCGTCGGACGAAGGCCCTTTTCTTCATGAGGAGAGAGCGTTGCTGGATGCTCTGGCTGAACGTATCGGCAGCACGGCCATGCGAATTTCAGCCGAAATTGAATTACAGGAAACCAACCAGCAGCTGATTCTGGAACGAAAGGCATTGAAAGAGGCTAATTCCGCTCTTCGCGCGGTTCTGGCTAGAATTGAGGATGAAAAGCAGGGGATTTACCGGGATGTGAAGACCAACATCGACAAAGTTATTATGCCGTTGTTGCATGCGCTTGCGCTGGATCTGCCCCAAAGCAAGTGGAAGTATGTGGAGGTGCTCAAGGCCAACCTGGAGGAAATTGCATCTCCGTTTGTCAACCATCTGTCGGAAAACTGTTTGTCTTTGACGCCGACGGAAGTAAACATCTGCAATCTCATTCGAAATGGGCTGCAGACCAAGGAAATTGCACGGATGAGGGGTGTCTCCGCCGCCACCATCAAACGGCATCGGGAGCATATTCGTCAAAAGCTTAAACTTGCCAACAGCAATGTCAACCTCACCACTTACCTGCAAACCGTCATGCAAGGGAAAGCCTGATTAAAAAAAGGGCTTCAAACGAATGTTAAAGTGTTTGAAGCCCTTTTGATGATGCCGTTGCGCTGATACAACGGATAATGTGAAATTAATTAACTGTTGAGGATTTTTCGGGCGCTTTCGTCGTTCACATCCGTCACATGGGGTATTCCGGTTTCTTTTGCGGTTTCCCGGTTTCCACTCATGAGGTCTCCGCGGGCAATTTTATCCAGGGAAAATTTTCTGGCCCCGGCCATCAATTGCTGTAACCCACAGGCGAGTTTGTCCGCCAGTGTGCAGAAGGCGATGGAGCCGTAGGGTATATTTTTCATTTCATCTTTGCCCACCTTCTTCTGTACGTCAAAGTATCCGGCAAAGATTTCCTTGGCGGTGCTGCCCACCTGCAGGACGGATTTGGGCAATTCAGACCAATGTCCGTTTACGGCAGCCCGCATGTCAGGCTCAAGAGCGCCCTGAATATTGGCGCCCACGAATCCGGGAATC
Source organism: Desulfatiglandales bacterium (assembly GCA_963664475.2). GTDB lineage: Bacteria > Desulfobacterota > DSM-4660 > Desulfatiglandales > Desulfatiglandaceae > NaphS2. The sequence continues at coordinate 390,104 of CAXXXE010000006.1, read as the reverse complement.
ATGATGCCCCTTCCCATGCAGACCAGTTTGGTATAGGGGGCGCCCAGCGCCAGTGCCTTGAAAATATGATCTTCGAGGGCGAATCCGCCGGCAAAGGACATATCCACGACGTGCTGGCCCTTGGCGGCCAGCATGCCGGCATATTGATGAGCCTTTGAGTGCAGGTTGATGGAAGGCACGCCCCAGCTCTGCATCATGTTCCAGGGGCTCATGCCCGTTCCGCCGCCGGAGCCGTCAATGGTCAGCAGATCAAGTTTGGCATCGGAGGCAAATTTGATGGCCATGGCCAGCTCTTCCATGCCGTAGGAACCCGTCTTCAGTGAAATCCGTTTAAATCCCAGGCCTCGCAGATACGCCACGCTGCTCATGAAATCTTCTCTTACCTGAGCCACGGTATCGAGGTTTGTGCCGCCAAGCCGGCTGTGTCGGGCAAATGATTTGATGGAACCGTTTTCAAAGGCTTCCTGCACTTCGGGCAGGGTGGGATCGGGATCCACCACATAACCCCGTTCCTTGAGGAAAAGGGCATAATCAAGGCTGGTGACCTGAATTTCGCCACCGATATCCTTGGCGCCCTGGCCCCATTTCAATTCGATAATGCACTTTTCACCGTACTTATCGACAACGTATTCCGCTACGCCGTTGCGGGTGTCTTCCACGTTAAGCTGTACAATGATGGCGCCGTATCCGTCAAAATATCTGAGATAGGTATTGATGCGACGGTCCAGCTCGGGAGAAATTTCAATCTTGCCTTTTCGGGTCTCACCCGGGTTGATTTTGGATTTCTGGTCAACACCCACCACGTTTTCGCCGATAACCACCGGAATGCCGACGAGTGCGCCGCCGATGGCAAAGGAATCCCAATACTTTTCAGCCACAAAGGTTGACCCTAAGGCCCCTGTCATGAGGGGCATTCGAATCTTGGTTTTGACCTCATTGCCGAACTCGGTTTCCAGATTCACATTGGGGAAAATACAGTCATCGGCGTTGTTGGTCATGTTTTCCCCAAGCCCCTGAACACCGTAAGCATATCCCTGAATTCGAAGTGAGTTATAGGAGACGCCCACATGGGTGGTATTGTTGGCGCCGGCTGTAACAATGCCGAAGCTTCGGGGGTAGAGCAGTTTTCTTCCCACCAGGCTGGAGAGCCAGGTTTCACACCGTCCCTGGCAGTCGGCTCGGCAAAGGGTACACAGGCTGGACTCGGCTGGATTGCCTCGGTTCGTTGTTCCCAGGACGTCGTTGCTTTTTGAAAAGCGCATGGTTTTTCTCCTTATGTTATAATTGTCAAAAAAATATGGGTTAAATAAAAAAAGGCGCCTTTTCCTCATTAAGAGAAAATAAAGGACGCCTTTGTCGCTTGTCCAACGAGACCTTTGCCACGTCATTGTAGGGAAAGGGTCGTTATGGAATTTATTATATTGTTAAAAATTCAGGCAAAATAAAAAAAGACGTCCTTCCCTTACAGGGAAAATGCGGACGCCTTTGTCGCTCATCAAATAAAAAAATCTTCCCACGCCATTGTAGGAAGCATTCATTTTGTCTTTAAACTAAGAAGAAATTTTAGTGCAACTAATCGGATTTGTCAAGAATTTTTACTTAAAAAAATCGCGCATTTTTAGAGGGGCTTAAAAGTGGTGTGGTTTTTGCCGGGTAGCCAGGGGATGTTACCGTTCCAATGTTGGGATTCCCACAGATTTGCATTTGCTTCACGTTATGAAGTGCCTGTCAGAATAGCCAAAAGGTATGCGGGAGCACAAGCCTGATTGGCCGGCATTCGCTTCTTTCAGCATCCTGTTCCGGCCCGCTGACAGCATGTCTTGCGGTTAGCCTGCCCCCAAAGGGGTGATGGGACCGGGTTACCATATGGGAAATCGTTGGCCCGATATTTTGACATGTGGTTCTTGTGCTGACGTTTTCGCTGCCTGACGTATGTTGGATATACCCAGCTAAAATCATCCAAAAAACAGCCCGTTTCATGCATCTCCCAACCCTCAGCTCGCCCCCTTCTAAATGATGATATCACAGCCCTTCGGCTGCCAGAAATCGTAGCGTTGGCCTTATGAGACGCAAAAAGCATTTTAAGCCATAATTTGGAGATGGCTCATAGCACTACATTTGCCACCGCTGAGATATAATAAAGTCAGTATTCCGTTCCGAGGGGACCACATCCTTACAACATACCCATGAGCAGGAGAGAATCAGCCCTTTTGATAGGTCATGTGCGATGATGCATTGTCTCAATTGGTGGATAAGAGCAACTCCATGCTGCGCTGAAAAACCTTCTCGCAGACGTTAGTGTCCATGGTATTGGTCAAAAATACAAAAATGACTCCACTTTCCGGAAAATACAGCATGTCTCCTTCAAAACCACTGGAACCGCCACTATGACCCCATGCTTCCCCGAATTTGGTCTTTCGGCGTTCCAGACCCAATCCATAATCTTCGAGGGGATGAAAACTACGCATCTGATTCAGTGAAGTCGCACTCAGCAGAACCTTATCCACAAAGAGGCCTTGGAGAAACTTCACGACCCCTTCAGCATCTGATATCAATCCACCATCCCCCAATCCGAGTGCATCTTGAATTTCCGTAACATCCTCCCCATCTTTCTCATACCCCCGTACAATTAGCCCCCCAAATCCTCCATCTCTCGGTTCTTGAATTTCCATAAACGTATTGCTTAATCCCAAGGGGTTATGAATAATTCGTCGCATTTCGCTTGCAAGCGAAGTACCGCTCACCTCTTTGACAAGCATATCGAACAAGATATAGTTGGTATTCGAGTATTCCCATCCCTCTCCGGGAGAAAAAACCGCTTTTTCTGGATAGACATACGCCAAAATTTCCTCCGGAGTCCAAGGCGACCGATAGGGGTTTCTCTCTACTTCATCGTTGTAGTTGTCAATTTCGGTGTAACTGTATATGCCACTGGTCATGTTAAGGAGTTGGCGGATGTTGACTTCCGACCCATGGGAAATACGATCCACAATCACGGCGGGGAGGTGCTGCTGGATTTTGTCATCCAGGTCCAATTTCCCTTCCTCTCCCAATTTTTGAACAACAACGCTGACAAAGGATTTCGTCATGCTGGCAAGCCGTAGCATATCGGTGGGTGCCATGGCTGTTTTCGTCTCACGATTCGAATGGCCGCTGGCGCCTGTCCACTGAAAGAAAGGGCTTTTAACAGAAAGAACAGCGCCTGTCGCTCCTGTGTCGACGACGGCAGTATCCAGAATGTTTTGAAGCTGTTGGTTCAATAGAGACAAATCAATAGAAAAATACTCAATATTGGAATAGACGCTGCTCGCAACACTGTCATACGCCTGGACAGCCACGAAATAAGCAGCACCCTCCCAAAGGCTGGCAGACATTGACGTTTGGATCCCCAGAGGAATACGTCCAATCGTGTCAGGCCCGGTATATGGGGCTGGAGCATAAGATAGAGTATATCCCGTTGCACCCGCTACTGATGTCCAAGAAAGTGAAAGTGTCGTTCCGGCGGTTGACACCGTTAGGGTCGGTGCATCAAGAGCCAGGGAAATCCCTCCAACCAGGAAAAACGCAAAAAAAACACACAGGATGATCAAAAGTTTTGCTGTTTTCATTTAGCCGCCCTTCTAAAATGTTTTAAGGCTACAATACCCCATGTACACCGTCAGAGGTCAAAAGGTCACATTATCTTTTTGACCCACACATCGGTCCGAATCACTACGAAAGTTGCAGGGTTTATATTTTTGCCTGAACCGTCGGATTCGTTCCCAAGAAGCCCGTACCGGTGCGAATCAGCGATTATCATTTTCCCGGGACTTGTCGTAGAACCCCTTTTCAAGGGTTACCACGGTGGTAAAACCGTCTTTTTCCGAAACGCTCACCATGATGGGTTGTCCGGTATCATCATCCTTTCCCGTCAGGAGAACGGCACCCGGTTTTTCTTCCACGCGGCTAAAGCCGTTTTTTTCCAGTCTTTCGGCGGTTATACCCACCACGGAACCATCAAATACAAAGGCCTGCCCCACCAGACGGTCTTCCCTGGAATAAACACACCCTTTGCCGACCAGCGGCTCAAGGCCTTCCAGATCGTACACGTCCGCTTCGAGGCCGATGGAGAGCAGGCTTTCCGCATCCGGGGGTCCCAGAAGAGCGCGAACCTGTGATCGATCCATATTGACCGAAACCTGGTCCAGGGTCTCAAGGTCGGCGGCAAGGGAGATGGACGTCATCATCAAGCACAACCCGAATAATCCCAAAATCTTTACTTTCCAGCATTTCATGACTTTCCCCCGGATTTACTTGTAGAGCGTATCGATTAGATTCAGAACCCCGGCCGGGTTGACGCTGACCCCCACCGACGTACTGGTTTTATGCGTAACCACCGTGCCGTCCGGTCTTACGGAAGTCCTGGTGGAAGAGGAGGTCTGCCATTTCTTCTCCCGGGCGCCCACGGTGGCCGCACCCGCAACGGCCGCGGCCCCAAGCGCACCTTTCACCAGCGCTTCACCGTCATCACCCTGGGCAGCGCCGGTCCGGTCTTCCACGGGCTCAACGGCCCCTTGCGCCTCCGGTGACGGCCTACCGCTTCCGGCGGCGCCACCCTTCCCCCCATGCAGGGGCTTAAGATTGACGGTTACGGCGGAAGGATAGAGTTCATAGGCCTCACCGGTCTTCTCCTGCATGTTGTAGGAATCCATTCCCCCCATCATTCCCATGGCGGGATCTTTGAAAAACATTCCCGTGGAGACGCCGGAATTGATGGCCTTGAAGAGCTGTTCTTCTGACTTTTTCTTTCGATGAATCACCACGTCCGCCTGGCGGTAGTTCTCCTTCACAAGGGTCAAAACATGGCTCTTGGTTCTTTCCAGCTCCACAGCCGTGGGGGTTTTTCCCGAAAACTTTCCATCCACGTACACTTTCGCTCCCATGGGGTTCGTGGAGACGGGAACACTCTGCTTGTAAACCTCCGGAACGCAACCGGTGCCCAAGAGGCTCCACGTCAGGCAGCACAGCAAAAAAATCCGAAATGGGCGGCTCCGCTTTAAACCGGTCCCCTCAATTTTAAAATCCATACCGCCTCCCGTTTTAAAATTAAAGACCTGCAATCGAGGCGAAGAAAGGTGAATTCCCCCAAACCGAGCGGAAATCCACCTTCTCCAAACGGGTCTCAAATTCTAATATCTTTAGTCACTGATCTTTGTGCCCGCCTCAATGTCCGCTGTAGCCAGGTTGCTCACAAATCGAAATTGACTATCCATAATAGCAGCATAAAACGTATACGTATTAAACGGAACATTCACGAGGGGCACAGAGAGAACATTTTCGTAGAAGGTCTCCGTGGGGTTTGTGCGAAATGGTGTGGGGGTTGTGGACAATGTGGGCAGGTAGTGAATTACCCCATCCCACTTGACCGCAATATATAAAATAGCATCCTCTGGTATGTTTCCCTCAATGTTCAGCGTAAGTGCCAGGGTAAAATTCATTCCCATTCCGGCGCTAATCCTCACCTGCGGCTTCCCCACTTTGCTGACTACGTACACTCGCTTCTTTGCATTCAGGCCACTCGGGATGTCCCTAGCGATTATCTCTACCCACCCTACTTCGGCGCCTTCAATCTCGACAGCATTTTCATCATCATAATCGGGCCACTAACGCCCAATGCTTGGCTATCACACAGTAATCACATTCCAATGCTGTGGCTGGAATTTCCGTCAACATACAAGCTAAAAAGTCCCGGATTTTTGGTGGTAAGAACACCCTCTTCACTAATGGTTGCCGCATCGTTCGTCACATAATTGTAGCCCCAGGTATAGTCCGAATCAGTTCCCTCCAACGTCGTCACTGTATAGGTGGCAGTCTGACCCAACTGCACAACGTCCGGACCGATTAACTCAAGATAAGGCTCAGCCTGAGCCGGAACCACGGATAACATCATGATCGCCGAAAAAACCAAAAAAACCTGCTTTACCAGTTTTGACTGCATCGCTTCCTCCTCATTATGGCAGGCACCCTGCCATGACCTTTAGTCGGTCCGGATAATATAGTATTGAGACGCTGGAGTCAAAAATAAACGACGAGATCAAAAGCCTTCTTTTAAGGGTCCTATATCAAACAGGTGCTTTGCCGATGTTTGGATGAGGGCATCCCTGAATGGCGGGAACCGCAGAAACCTCAAGCGTACAGACGGAATCCCCTTACTCATTTAGGTTGTGTTAACTTGACAGGGGTTTCATAGAAATGATTGATTGAAGGAGGTTTCAGATACGTGGTTCAAGAAGGCAAAGTATCAGCAGTTTCAAAAAACGTTGTGATATGACTTATGTATCCCACATATGCACTTCCCCTGCGGTTTGCTCTTGTCGCCCCGGGAAGGCAATGCAAGCGACTGAACCCAATATCGAATTGGCGCCGCCTGTCCCCTTATGGTGAACGTCTGGATTGTGATTAGATTTTTAGATTTCGTCGGAAAGTAGAACCGCCTCGGCGATGTGCCCAATGGATTTACGGGAATCCATGGCGCGTTTTTGCATCCACCGATAGGCCTGTTCCCCGGTCATGTTGCGTTGTCTCATGAGGACTTCCTTGGCGCGTTCCACCAGTTTTCGTGCCTCTAGTTCTTCCTGGATGACCTTGGTCTGGACCATGAACTGGGTATTCAGAATGGCCACGGCCGCCTGGTTGGCCACCGCTTTAATCAGATTGACCTCTGTTTCCAGAAATTCATGGGGTTCTGAGGTGAAACAGTTGAGAACGCCGATGACCTTTTCATTTTTGACTTCAAGAGGAACGCTGACCATGGAAACAAGGCCCAGCTTCCCGGCCATTTCTTTTTCCTTGAAGCGGGGTTCCTCCAGCACATTTTTCAGGATCAGGGGCTGGTTATGGGTCGCCACGAACCCCACAACCCCTTCATCCATATTGAGGGACCGGTCCTTCACATACTCGGGTTCAATGGCCTGGGTTGCTTTCAGCCGAATCATTTTAGGGGATTGACTGTCATCAATGAGCCAGAGGGAACAGATTTCAACGCCGGTTACCTTGGCCGTGACCAGGACGATCAATTTCAGGATATCTTCCAGGTAAAGATCGGAAGTGATGGCCCTGCTGATATCTGTCAAGGCTTTAATGTATTTATTATAGGTTTTAGAAGAAATTTTTTCCATATTCGTGTTTGGTTTTTTGTTCTTCGTTAACCAGAAGCAAAAAACGTACTCCCGTCAGATAACGGGTTTTATGTCCAAAACCGGGGTTCCGTCAACCACTTCAAGCGCCTGCACTTTGATTTTCGATGGCTCTGCCATGCTGACAATGCGCGTCTGGTGAAAACCGATCGGATTGGGTCGACTGGGGGAACGGGTGGCAAACACACCCTTGAGGGGGTTTTCCCTGTTCCCTCTGGGATGGACCCGCAATGTGTCGCGATTGGCCAGGTGCATCCAGGTCAACAGAACAATTCCATCGCCCGGTCGCAATCCGTAGAGTCCATCGGCATATGCCGGATCAATTTCAATCCATGCTTCAGGCGCGCCTTCCTTTTCTTGAAATGGACAGTCCCGGCGGTTTTTGAGGCTCGATCGAACCATGCCGATGGGTTTTATGTTAACGGCCGTCATAAATTTATGGTATTATTCGTTTATATTTTCGCGAATTAATCCAACCAGTTTTTGAATATCTTCGGGGGTCAGTTTCCCGGCTTTCATGAAGATTAATTTACCATTCTTATCAAAGGCCAGAACATCGTTGTTGTCGTCGGCCAGACCCCATTCCTTGACCAGGATCTTGTCATAGTCCTTCACATAGATGGCGTTGGGATACTTTTTCTGTTTCTCTTCCAGCGCGGAGGAGATTGCAAAATTGGGCAACCAGGTAGCATCCATATTGATGATGGCGAAAGACTGGTATTTTTCCCGTGGAAAATTTTCCGCCCGAAGGGCATCGCTGGTGTCATTGTTGAGATCCTTTTCATCGGGATCCGCGTAGAAAATCACATGAACTTTTCCGGTCAGTTCGTTGCTGCTCCAGGGATTGCCGTCCAGACGCCCTCCGAGATCGCCTTTCAGTTCCACCGTTTTGGGGGTCTGTCCCACCTCTAATCCGGCCCATGCGGGGGAAGCCATCACACAAACCGCCAAAAGAAAACCTGCCAGGTATTTCATGTTTGTTCTCCTCAAGAAACCGTTGCATTTTTTTCAGGCAAGATTGAATGGTTCACCTGAAACCTATCAGAGGCAAATTGAAAAGAATAGATCACAGCTTAGGCGCTTATGTCAATAGGTTTTAAGGTTTAGGCTTTAAGTTTTAAGTTTGAGTATCCCGTTTCGTTTTTTTATTTAAAACCGCGGCTTGCCGCCTTAGAGGTATCTTCCAAATTCAAGGGACTTTTTATTGATGGCAAGCCCCGTATGGGTCTGGATCATGTCGTGTGCGGTTTGTTTAAAGGGGAGGTACACCAGGGACGCTTTTTTTACCGCCATATTGATTTCGGGGAGCCTGGGCAGAATGTCTTTCTTATTGACGGTGGATGCCGCCAGCGTCACCTTGATCCCCTGAATGGCTTCGGAGAGGGGCAGCGTTACCGGATGACGGATTTGATTTGGGAATTCTTTTTTACCTTTCAACTGCTTTTGCGCCAGGGTCAGGCGGTTTGAGATGATCAGAAACAGCTTGGGCCGGATTTTAAAGGCCGGGGCCCAGAAATCCATGTCTTGATCCTTCCATTTTTTCTGAATGACTTTCGGCTGGTTCGTAACCCGCATGAAATCGGCAAAAGAGTCAATGGTGACCCCTTCGGCTCGAACAGACATTTGCCAGAAAGGGAGATATGAAATACCCTGCTGATGGTCCGGGACCACGCGAAAATCGATGGGAACAAATTGTCCCCGTTGGGCTTCCCAGGCGGTTTGGCAGTTGCCGCAGGTCAGGACGACGCTGTCCTTCTCGCCTTCCAGGTTCCAGCCGCACCGGGGACACAGGGTGGCCAGAAAGGTGAGGTTCCATGATGGAACATTTTCGGTGATGGAAGAAAATTTTTCCCTGTCCCTGGGGAGTCGCGCCACGGGAGTGAGGGTGATCGCATCAAAAAGAGCGCCTTTTTCCACATACAGGGGAAGGTAGATGAGGTTTATGGCTTCTCCCACATAGGCCCTGTGAAAAATTTCATCTGAAACGGCGGTGGAAGACTGCTTTTCCGTCCGGGCCAGCATGTCCGATGTTTTGAGAAAGCATTTGAAGAATGCACCTTCGGTATCTTGACTCACAAAGCTCATTTTCATGGCCTGGGGCCTTAGTCCAAGGGAAATGGGGAAGCGTTTGAGGGGAACGGCCAGTTGGGTGATATCCATGATCCGGTGACTCACCTTTCGGGCGGAACACATATAAACAACGCCCCGAAAGCGGAGATAGGGGACATACAGAATCTCTTTGTTCCCTGTTTTATGGGGAAGTACGAAACGAAACGGTTCGCTGGAAAACAGGAAGCTTCTCACATCACAGTAAGGGCACTGAAGGAGGTGGTCGGTTTCGTCCAGTTCAACCGGCCCACCGCATTGGGGACATTCCTGTTTGACTGAAAAACCCATGCGATTCCCGGATTATAACCTTTCACCACATTGATTGCAAAACGCGGCATCCGGCAGGTTTTCGCCTTTGCAGTTGGCACAGCGTTTTCCCTCGGGTTTTTCATCGGCCCGATGTCCGCATCTGGGGCAGAACCTGGCATTGGGCGGCAGATTTTTGCCACAGTTTCCGCATTGGCCGAAGACCAGTTGCTGATGGCCGCAGTGAGGACAGAATTTCGCATCTTTGGATACGGGTCGTTTGCAGTCCGGACATAAGGTTTCCGGTGGCGCATTTCCCCCCGGCCTGAATGCGTCCGCGAACATGGCCGGCATCATGAATCCCATGCCCATGCCCAGTCCAGCCCCGGCTTCTCCCTGGGATGCGGCGGCTTTTTCCATGGCCATGGCTGCCTTCAGCTTTACGAGGCGATCCAGGTCGGGAATGATGTTCAGCCGGCTTTTGTCGTCGATGGTGGCCTGGACTTCGGGAGGCGGTGTTATGGATGTGATATAGAGGTGGGTCAGGCCCAGACCGAAGTGGCTGAGATCGGTTTTAAGGGTTTCCTGAAGCCCGTTTGAGAGCTCATCGTAGGTGCCTGGGAGGTTTAAAAGGCTGTCCAGATGCTCACCCAGATGGTCGTTAAACCGGGACACAATGACCCGCTTCAGATATTCCGCGATCTGTTCCGTGGTGAACTGCCCCATGGTACCCACCATGGTGTTAATGAAAAGAAGCGGCTGAAGGACCTGGATATTGAAGACGCCGTAGGCTCGAAGTCGAACGAGGCCCAATTCCGAATCCCTGAAGGCCACCGGTTCCCGGGTGCCCCATTTGAGATTGGGAAAGACTTTCATGTTGACCATGTAAACTTCCGCCCGGAGGGGGCTGGTCATGGCCCATGGTACGGAAAGGATCTTGGTGAGAATGGGAATATTAGCGGTTTTCAGGGTATGACGTCCGGGTCCGAAAGCGTCGCATGCCCGGCCCTTGTAGAAGAGGATGGCGGCCTGGCTTTCCCGTACCGTCAACTGAGCGCCGAATTTGATTTCCCCCGAGCCCCTTTCGGGGATTCTGTGCACCAGTTCCTTGCCGGTTTCGTCAAACCATTCGATTACTTCAAGGAAAATCATATTGTCCATTCCCATTGGTTTCGCCCTCCCTGTTCTTTGCTATATCGAAAGAGTTTATCTGTTATGGGCATAAATCTCAAGTGAAGAATGATTTCGCCCGATGCTATGACAGCGATTATAAGAGAATTAGAACAACCCAAAAAGGGTTTTTTTCCACTTGACCCAATGCAGGGATTTCTTTATACTCCTGGCTCAAAAAGGCACCTTCTTATCACCTCACCTTTCTACAGGTGGTGCGTCTAAAAGGGATTGAATTTATTCTCCTTTGGAAAACTTCTCGAAGGCTTAATCCAAATCGACAATGCTCCGATTGTTCCAAAAAACCTCTCCAGACAGGAAAGACTGGATGGCATGCCCGGAAAGCACTCTTTTTTATTCTGGAAAACCTGGAAGGGTTGTCTCATGAAAAGAGGTCCCATTGTACTTTTCGTTCTCTTCCTTTTCGCTTATGGTCTTCTCCTGGGTTTCCGTCCGCTGACCATTCCCGACGAAACCCGGTACGGAGAAATACCCAGGGAAATGCTGACTTCGGAAGACTGGGTTGTTCCCCGCCTGAACGGGTTGAAATATTTTGAAAAACCGGTCTTTGGATACTGGGCGAACGCCGTTTCCATGATTACCTTCGGTGAAAACGCTTTTGCCCTGCGGATACCCTCGGCCCTATCCGTAATGATTTCAGCCCTGATGATTTTCCTGCTGGTTAGAAGATTTTCACGCGGGGGACCGGCCGCCTTTCTGGCCCCGGCCATCTTTTTGACCTGTCCTATCGTGTTGGCCATCGGCCACATCAATCTTTTGGACAGCCTGCTTTCCATGCTCCTGACCGGTTCCCTGGTCTGCTTTTTCTTCGCGCACATGGCGGAAAATTGGCGACGGAAAACGCTTTTTCTCGCCCTCATGGGGATTTTCTGCGGGCTTGGCTTTCTCACCAAGGGGTTTTTGGCCTTCGCCGTGCCGGTGCTGACGGTGGCACCGTTCCTGGTCTGGGAGGGCCGTTATAAAGATCTGCTCAGAATACCATGGATTCCCATGATAACGGCTTTTGTGATCGTTTTGCCTTGGTCCCTGATGATTCATTTTCGGGAAGGAGATTTCTGGAACTATTTTTTCTGGACCGAGCATGTGGCAAGATTTGTAAATCCTATCCGCGGACAGCATCCCAAGCCCCTCTGGTATTTTTTACCCATTCTGATGGGTGGCGCCCTGCCATGGGCTATTCAGAGCCCGGCTGCACTCCCAGGGATTTTCAAATTCGAAATGAAAAATCCGCTCATCCGGTTTGCCGTATGCTGGTTCCTTTTCCCTTTTCTCTTCTTCTCCATTTGCAGCGGCAAGCTGATCCCGTATATCCTGCCATGTTTTCCGCCCCTGGCAATCGTTTTTGCCATCGGTCTTGTGGTCTACTTTGAAACCGGAAAAAACCGGGCATTTTCCGTTGCCGCCTGGATGCTGGCCATCCTGTTCGGTCTGGGGGGCCTGTTTCTTCTGCTCTCAGGTCTCAACGCTTATGAAACGATCCAAATTTATGATGCGGATGAAGCGGGCAAATGGATGCTGGGCTCTCTGGGGGCCTTTTTATGGGCCTTCCTGGCAATAGGGTCCACACGGATGAAAGACTACCGGAAGAAACTGGCTTTTTACGCTGCCGGTATCCTGGTGTTTTTTGTTATGGCGAATTTTGCCGTTCCCAACAGCGCCATGGATCGCAGGACGCCCGGAAAGCTTCTCCAACGCAATTTATCCCGGGTGACGTCCGAGGCCATACTGGTGTCCAATGACAATGTAATTCGTGCGGTCTGCTGGTTTTTCAAACGGGATGACGTAAAAGTGGTGGAAAAAACCGGTGAACTCACCTATGGTCTGAAACATGACGACAATAAGCCGGGAAAATTTTTAAGTGACGACGCATTAAAGGAAATGATACGGCAAAACGCTGGAAAACGTCCGGTAATTCTGGTTCTGATCAAGGATCACTTTGAGAACTACAAAGGCCGACTGCCCGCTCCCAGTTTTATGGATACCGATAACCATTTCGTTTTCGCGGTGTATTAAATCAGGAGGAAGGCTGAAGGAAAATGCCTTCGGCAAAACCATGAATATCGAAATTCAACGAAAAATAGACAGAATATTCGGCAAAGCCCTTTGCCGCCTCTTTTCCCTGCTTCCGGCAAAGAAATATAAGACGGGAACCCCGCCGTCATCGCCCAAAATTCTGGTCATACTCCTCTCCGAAATGGGGAGCCTTGTGCTGGCCCACCCCATGTTCGCTTATTTAAAAAAGCATCATCCGGCCGCCAAAATATGGGTGCTGGTTTTTAAAAAAAACCGGGAGTGCCTGGAAACCCTTAACCTTGTTCCGGAAAAAAATATCCTGACCGTCAATGGGGATTCGCTGACGGCATTGGTTAGGGACAGTATCCGGTTTATATCAAAGATGCGAAAAGAGAAAATCGATGGGGTAATTGACTGTGAGCTTTTTTCGAGGATCAGTAGCCTTTACGCCTTTTTAAGCGGTTCAGACTTGCGCGTGGGATTTCATCCGCACACCCAGGAGGGTCTTTACCGGGGTGATTTCATCAATCGGCCCGTTCTCTACAACCCCTACCGACACATATCCCGGCAGTTTGTAACCTTGGCCCAGGCCATGGAAAATCCGAAGGGTTTCCCCATTGTAAAACAGAATGTGGATGATGACGTTTTTCATATCCCAACCATCACCCCCAATAGGGATCAACAAAAAAACTTGAAGATCAGGCTCGAAAAAGATTTTCCTGAAATCATTGGAAAAGAGCTGGTCTTGCTCTATCCGGGAGGCGGCCTGCTTCCCATACGGGCGTGGCCTCTGGACAATTTTTGCACCATTGCCATGAACCTGGCTGCCAAAGGGTATGTTGTGGGCATTATCGGAATGAAAGAAGACGCGCCCATGGCGGAAGTCATCTCGTCACGGTGTCAAAGTGGGGATTGCATTGATCTCACCGGCTATACCCGAACCATCACGGAGTTGATCACCCTTTTCCATTCTGCATCTCTTCTCATTACCAACGACGGGGGACCCGGGCATTTTGCCTCGCTAACGCCAATGCCGGCCATTATTTTCTTTGGCCCGGAGACCCCGGCCCTGTATGGTCCCCTGGGTGAAAAGACCGTCAACCTTTATGCGCCGTTACCTTGTTCGCCATGTGTTACCGCCTATAACCATCGAAAATCACCGTGCGACGGAGACAATGTCTGTCTTAAAGCCATCGGTCCTGATGAAGTGATGGGCAAGGCCTGTGAATTGCTGAAGGAAAACACCATTTCGCCTATCATCCCATGAACGGACCCTTAGATTCCATTCTTTCGGCCACCTCCTGGAGTTGGCGCCAGCGTCACCGCTTCTTCAAATTCGGCATCGTGGGGATCAGCGGTATCGTCATCAATCAGGCCGCCATCTGGATATGCTACGAGCATGTGTTCACGACCCTTCTGAACCTCTCGCTTCGCCTCAACCTCTCCATGGCCGTCGGCATCCTGCTGAGCATGACCAACAACTTCTACTGGAACCGCCGGTGGACCTGGAAGGATCGCGAACGTGCACATGAACTGCCCATTGTCCACCAGTACCTGCAGTACGCCACCGCCAACTGGGCGGCCATCGTCATGCAGGTGACCATCACCAATCTGTTGACAAGGTGGATGCCCTACCTGATGGCCAATCTGTTTGGCATCGGCGTGGGATGCGTGGCCAACTTCATTTTAAATGACCTGTGGACTTATCGCCATGTGTCCACCCATAACATCGCCCCCGAAACCGGGCAACTGGAGCGGGCGCGATTTGCCATGCCGCTGACCATCAGCGGGCTTGTTTTCGGTATCTGCACCTATCTGCATGGCTTGGGTTCACTGCACATTCTTCGCAACGGGGACGAATTGGTGTACATGCACCTCACGCGCATGACCAGCATGGCCGGACAGTGGCTGCCCCTGCGGGGCATCCCGGGCATGCGCAACACCAAACCGCCGTTGCTGTTTTGGCAGGGGCTGGTCAGCACCGATTGGGGGAGTCACTGGTCGGTAGTGGCGTTGCGCTTGCCCAGCGTGATGTGGACCTTTGGAACAGCACTGCTCTGCGGCCTGCTGGGGTGGCGGCTGTCCGGGCGTGACCTGTTCAAGGGAGCGCTGGCGGCCCTTTTCTATCTGGCCTTCTTCAGCACCTATCGCTACGGACGGCCCTATCTGACCAATCCACCTGAAACATTCTGGGTGTTCGCATGCTTTTTCACCATGCTCTGGTGGAAGCCGCGATCCTTTGATTCGCGTTTCCTGTTCCCTACCATCCTGGGTATCCTGGCAGGCATGGCGCTCTTGACCAAGAGTTTCGCCCAGCTGCTGCCCATCGTCGTGGGTCTGTCATGGTGGCACCTGCATGTGCGCGGGTGGCGCGTGGGCGCGTTCGTACGGAATTCACTGCCCGGTATTATCTGGATGGCACTGTTGTCCCTGGGTATGTTTTCCCTGTGGTTCGTGTTCGACCCCGACCCCGCGGCCATCTGGCGCGAGTTTGTAATGGGAGAGAATGTTGGCAAAATGGCGAACAGCGGCGGTTCCTGGCTCAAAGGGTTGCTGTGGAGTGGCGACAGTATCTGGAGTCTCGGCGGCAGCTGGTTTTTCAACGCCGGTCTGCTGGCCTTTCCCCTGTTCGGTCTGATGGTGGCCTGCTGGAAACGCCGTGGCACCCTGCTCCATGAGGAGAAACTGCTGTGGATCTGGGTATTTGCCATCTTTATCGTGTTCTGCATTCCCAGTCAGCGTAGCGGGCGTTATCTGCTGGAGGGGATGCCCGCCCTGGCGGTACTGCTGGCGACGCGTTGCGATCAGGTGGGGCGCTACGCTTTCGTAATATCGCTGGGCGGTGTCATCGCAGTGCTGCTTTCCACGGGATGGATCTCGTTGTTGCTGGTACGCGAAGTGGGCATACAAGCCTTCTCCTGGTGGCATTTCCCACTGGTGGTGGGTGGTATTGCCTTTGCGGTGACGGCCATCGCAAAACCCCGATGGACCGCCATGTGCAGCGCAACCGCGGTATTGACCGTGTTCCTGTCGCTGTCCAGCTTTCTGTCCGTGTTTGATGCGCCGCTAGGCACCTTCGATACGGCGGTCATCGAGGCCACAAAAGGTCGCGTGGTGTGGGTTCCGGAGAAATTTCGTTCAAAGGCCGAAACCCATCGATTTCTGTTGCCTTACGCAGTGGTCAATGGCTACCCGGCCGGGGGAAAAGTGCCCGATGCACCCATTCGTGGGCCCCATGACCTCATGGTGATTCAGCAGCAGATCGATGCCCCCGGGCCTCCGGGGGCCATCGGCAGTCGCATCAATATCACCAGTCGCCACAAGGCCTGGCAAATCTGGGAAATGGCCACCGGCAGCGTGAAAAAGCACTTGTTCAGCCGGGAGTGGGTCGCGCCCATACCGGAATCATGATGAAGCGGTTTTACTCTCTCGAACCCCAAGTGTTTCCAAATAGGCACCGAGAACAGGCCTGTCCGCTTCGGCCCAATCGAGCGTCAGCAGTCCGGCAGGAGACAGCCACGCGAAGGCCTCATGTTCATGGAGGAAGATCTTTCCCGATGCTACGGCACAGATAAATGGATAAAGGATCACCGTAAAAGCGGCATATGCATGGGTCATGGGGTTGAGTGCCTGCCCGACCTGAACGCGCAAATCCAGTTCCTCCATCAGTTCACGCCGCAAACATTCCTCCGGGCTTTCGCCCGGTTCAATTTTACCACCCGGAAACTCCCATTTCAGGGGCAAACGCATACCCCCACTTCGTTGAACGGCAAGCGTTAAATCACCTTGCCGGATAATACCACAGGAGACATGGATTTGTTTTACAGACTTTGTCATCAACGCATAACGCTTTCGGGCTTTCACGCGCCTCTCTCCCCCATCACAAACAGAATCCTCACGAAACCCCGGCAGGCGGAGGGTTGTTTCCCAAGAAAGTAAATCCCTCGGTGCGCCATTTCCACCGGTTATTTGCGTCCATTATGTCTAAAAAAATAGCCAAAAACCCTTCGCTTAAAACAGTCCCAGTTCCCTGCCCCGTTTCACGGCTGTGGGATATTTTTTCCTGAGCATTTCCAGCTCGGCCTTGTCCTGGACCATGCGGATGTCCTCAATATGCCAGCCCGGCACCACCATGACCCCGTAGAGCCCCCAATCGTAGTGGGGGTCTTCTTTTTTCGCGAATCCCATCCATGTGCCGGCGGGAATGACCTTCTGCATGACCTGCCCCTCGTCTACTCGGGGGCCCAGAACCACCTCCTCCCAGGAACCATCCCCGTAGAGTAGCATCTGAACCATGGGGGCGCCCCCATGATACAGCAGAATTTCATCGGACGTGAGGATGTGCCAGGGATCAATGGGCACATCCCGGGTCATGAGGTAGTAGATGAGGGAAGCGGCCGGTCGGTCTTTATCCATATCCGCTTTCAGCCTTGATGCGTAGGTGGGTTTAAAATACCCCGGGCAGGCGGCATCGTCCATGGGTACGAGGTTCAGGGCCTTGATAACCTGACCGGCCGTCAAAGGCCGATCTTTTTTGACCGTTGCACACCCCAGGGCCATAACCAATATTCCTAAAATCATCGCACGAAAAATTGCCGTCATCACAAACCCCCTTGATCCTTTCCGCATGGGTCCCCATTCTTGTCGATATTCACATCCACGGCATGGATGCCGGGGTCATATGAATGCCCGTCTTCATGACGGGATACAAAGCCTGCCAAAACACTGTATAGTTCCTCGAATACGCCGTCAATCACCTCTCCAGGCACCCCGTAATAGAGGAAATTGATGGGCATGGAATCCCCCAGCAGGTATAAATCCTTGTGGAGAAAAGGGAAATCCGCGGGGTTCCCGGGGGTTTTTTCAAAAACAATCCGCACGTGATGACCCTGCAGGATCTGGTTTTGAGGATCTTTGATGGGGTGTTTTTCGATGTGAACATTATGCCCGCCAATGTTTGGCCGATCCGCATTGGACAGCACCTCAATCCAGGCGGTCAGGCTTTCAAACTCCACGGTCTTGGTGGAGCCGCTGGCAAAAAACAGTGCTCTGGCCGATCCCTCCAGAATCAATTTTTCGAAAAAATCTTTGTTCAAAACTGAAACCCCGGTGACCCCCAGAAAGAGGTCCAGCGGTTCCCAGTCTTCTTTAACCAGGTCGTCAATATGGGAAAATTCCTTTATACCCGTTTCCTTTTTGTCAACATTTCTGATGTCAAGACCCGATGCGGTTCCATAGGACAACACCCGGTCGGCAATGGCTTTCATCAAAAAACGGCCGATATTGCCACGGCTTCCCAGCACCAGGGCATGCCGGTGCATCATGCATTTACCCAGACCGTTAAAGATGGCTTCCACGGCCGCAAGGATCGAATAGGCGCAGGCTTCGGCTTCAACAATGTTCTTATAGCGGGATGTGGCGATGGTGAAGGCGGGAAAGGTAAGCCCTCCGCACGCCTTTTCCACTTCCTGTAAATGATAATAACCATTGGCCGTATGTTCAAATGTGGCGGGAATAAGTTTCTTGAGCCACTCCTTCAGCAAAATATCGGTTTGCATTCCAACTGGGGTTTCCACGTTGAATTGTTTCAGAGCATGGGTGAGGGTTCTTTGTTCATGACACCATTGGTTCAGGATCGGCGCCAGATACCCCCCATCCTCGATCAGAAGGAGTTTTCGGCCCTCACCTTCGGCTGCAAAGGCTTCTTGGAAAAAGAGATGCCCGGCGCTTAAGCGCATGGAGTTCAGGTAATTGCCTCGCAGGGATCTCAATGCCCGGTCCAGGTACTCCAGGTTTTCAAGCGGGGAATACTGGCGGGAGAGGATGTACGCCCCGTCCACGGAATCCCGCAGCTCGATGCGCTGGAGGGCATAAAATCGGAAACGCTTATCGGGCATGCTCAGCATGTCTTCCAGATGAAACCCGGGCACGATGCCTTGGTAACGGATGAAAAGGGTGGTGAGAAATCCGCAATGGGATGCATCCAGGGCCTTGACAAACCCCAGCACTTCCGATGTGGCGTGATGAATCAAAAGAATCCGATAATTTTCAAGGATTCCCCGGGGTGCCTTTTGCTGGGTCCGTAGAAGGCTCGGCATCCGCCGCAGGTGGGCCTGCATGTCCGGCTGCTTTCGCCGCTCACCGATGCTGATGTTGAGCATGGCCCCTTTCCTGGAAAGGTCCATGTAAACCCGGTCGCCCTTGTCAACCATCTCCAGGGTGTTTCCCAGAACCAGGGTTTTGACGAGGCCTTCATCTTCCAGCAGCAGCAGTATTTTACTGATTTGCAGAACGAAAGCAAAATTCGGGTCCAGCAGCAGCTTTTCCGATATCTCCTGTGTCCATCTAAAGACGGCGCCGGTGATGTTTCTTAACCCCGATGCAATCAGCAGTTCAAAAAGGGCCGCCTGCCGCCCCGGAATCTCAATGTATTCATTATGCTGGTTCTGGCATTCCCGGTGAATGCCGGTGAAGATCTGCTCCGCCATGATGGCGATGTCCTGACGGTAATGGCTGCGTCCGATTTCGTTGACCACCCGGTGGGGTATCCTTTTCAGAAACAGGCGCGATTGGTTTCCGTCTTCAATGGTGAGACGAAGAAATCGCCCTTCACGGTCATACTCCAGCAGCATAAAATAGCTGTGCGCCCCTTCACAGGCGGTATGAAAGGGAAAGAGCATGGCGGGGTACTCATGTTCATCCGGCTTGCAGTTTCCCTCCTTGTCCGTTTCAAAGGCGCCCGGGAAAAGCAGCCCGCCCCATCGGGGCGTTTGAACCGCGTCAAACACGAGGCGCAGGTGACGGATTAGGTCTTCCGGGTTTTCCATCAGAATGCGCGCCACCGGACCCCGAGCATAGACCACCACGTGGGTGACGCCCAAGGCTGCCAGTTCAGGGGTATTTTCGGAATCCACCATGACCCGTGTCAGGATGTCCACCTGCGAATGACGGCATTCCTCCATCACCTGTTTGGCCAGTGAGCTGACAAAACCGGGAATTCCCGAGAAGACCCGCATGTTCGTCATGTCAATGAGAAAACTGCCGTCTTCCTGTTCCATGAGGGGGATTCCGAAGGAGGTCAGTTGTGCCCCATGGGGAACGGGTGTATCCGGCTTCTCTTTTTTAAAGCGAGGCGCATGCATGAGATTGCTGAGGATCGAGCCGATCTGTTTTTTGGGCACCCTGTCTTCCAATTTTCTCCCCCTGTTTTATTTCGTTTGATGATGATCGTCGCTGGTTCGAAGCCGCAGGTCCCCTGCTTTTTTCTTGAGGGTTTTAAAATAGTCCGAACCTGTGATTTTTTTCAAATCCGCATCCTGTTTGGTTCGATCGATTTTGACCTTTAATGTCTTGACCTGGCGTTGCAGATCCTGTTCTCGTTTTTGAACGGCCCTGACCATATTGGAAAATACCCCCGCCAGGGTTCCCAGTTCATCGGGACGGCCGCTGATGGCAAGCAATTGGTCCACATGGGAATAATCGCCGTCAGCCACCCGGCGGGCTTCATCCGTCAGGTTCATGATGGGGGCGGTAATTTTTTTTGAGGAAATCGCGCATACGGCAAGACCGATAATCAGGACCACCAGCGTAAGGGCGCCGATGGTATAGAGTTCCTCCACCCGGATCTCTTCCCGCATGGTGATTATGATGCTGCAGATCCAGGTGGTCAGGACCGTTAAAATCAGCAGATAATAGACGGCCAGGAGGGTGCGCATCTCGATGCGGGAAACCAGCAGATGGGTGGCCTGCATGATGGGCGGTACCAGAATGAAGGCCCACAGGGTATCGGTGATGAAAATGGGCAGAAAAAAACCGAACAGGGCCTGGTGGAAAAAAATCCGGTCCAGCCACCACTCCACGCCCGTTGAAAAGGCAAAGGGCACGCTGGAGGCCAGCAACAGCAGAACCAGCAGCTTGCTGAAGGCGGCAATGGAACGTACCGGCTTGATGCCCAAAACCCCCGCAAGCCCTGGAATAAGTCCCATGAGTCCGTTGGCGAAGCTCCAATGAATCGCAAAAAAAGGCCCCTTGCCCGCAATGGCGTATCCGAGCATGTCGCCTAAGCCTCCACAGAAAAACCCCGCCGCCGGGCCGTACATGATCCCCATGAACATGGGCAGGACCACCTGGGGACGCAACTCGGCAAAATTGCATCCCGGCAGATAATATTTCCCCGACAGGAAATTGGCAAACCCGTAAACGCACCCAAAGGCGATGCATATGCCGGAGATTTTGAGGGCGTTTCGTGACGACATGGGGCTCTTCAGAACCTTATCGGTTTAACGCCCTTGCCACCTTTTGCAAATCGGCGACAATGGGATGGTCGGGATAGCGAACCGCAAAAATATCATGACTGGCCAGGCCCATCATTTCATCGGAATGGGGGATGACGGCCGCCACGGGGCAATGATAGGTGTGGGACACCGTCTCGCGGATCTGTTCAAAGTCAAAGGTTGAAGGCACCTTATTGATGAGGATCATCATTTGGGGCACTTCCAGTTCCCTGGCCACCTCCACGGTCAACCCGGTTCCCTGGTAGTCCTGATAATCGGGACGCATGACCACCAGCAGGGCGTTTGAAATGGCGATGGAAAGGAGGGTCTCCTCGTTTAAGCCGGGATGGGTGTCGATCACCAGAATATCCAGGCCCAGGGCTTTGATCAGGTCCCTGAAGCCGTCGCTGAGCAGGTTGATGTCGTAACCGTCATGCAGAACCCTGGCGATATCGGCGGCGTTGACGCTGGAGGGGATCAAGTACACCGCGCCGGTGCATTTCGGCCCCATAACGTTGGTGACGTCGCATGCGGTCTGCTCAATAGCGCATTTTCCCCACAGGTAATCATTCAAGGAATAAACCGCATCGTCTTCGTCCAACCCGAAAATTACATGGATCCCCGGAGATTGTATGTCCGTGTCCACCACCCCCACCCGGAGTCCATCCATGGCGTAGAGGGCCGCCAGGTTGGCGGATGTATTGGATTTTCCGGTGCCTCCCCTGAAGGAGTGAACCGATATGATTTTGGCCATTGGTGATGTTTCCGCCGTTGTTTGCATTTCCATTTGTCGGGATATAACACCCTTGTTCCCGTGAACCCGTTGTTTTCAAGCTGGAAAGTATAGGTCAGGGGATGTTCTGAGTCAATAGCAACCGACGGCATGCGGCAATTCTAAATTTGAACAGGGTCTAAACATTTCACGGGAATCCGTCTAATGAGCGTTGCTTTTTGCTTATATCCGATACCCTTTGTCATTCCCTTGAAAAGCCTTGACATGTCCTTCTATTTATAATTAAAAACAGTTAATCCTTGCTAAAGGTGGCAAGGAAATCCCTACTTTCTTTTGTATCGAAGCGTAAATGAATGAAAAATCCATGACCGATGAGGCCATTGGTCTCTTGCACAGAGGAATTAATATGATTGGCTATTGCGGTTTGAATTGTTCCGAATGTGATGCATACCGGGCAACGCGGGAAAACAGCGAAACCAAAAGGGAAGCCACCGCGCAAAAATGGTCCCGGATGTACAATGCCGAAATTTTGCCCGAGCAAATCCATTGCAATGGATGCAAGTCTGATGGAGTGAAATTTTTTCACTGCAATGATTGTGAGATCCGCGAATGCTGCGTTTCCAAAAATCTGGCCCACTGTGGAGATTGTGAAAACTACATTTGCAAGATCTTAGCCGGTTTTATCAAGCTGGCGCCGGAGGCGGGAGCAGCGCTCGAAAACCTACACTCGCAATAACATGAGTGTGAACAGACCACAAACACATACTGGGCCGCAAGGGGCGGGGCCTAAATGAAATAATAACGGTTCCAGGAAAGTGTTTTTTGATGTCCCTAATTTGTTCCACGCGCGATTAAAAACCTTTCTGTTTATCATGTACATTTGGATGCTAAATATTTAGAACAACGACGAAAAGTCAGAAAATTTTATCAATCATTTCTTTTTGGTGAAGAATAAACAGAAAACTGTACAATCACTTGTTGAACAGACCGCTACGCGGGGAGAGGGGCAAAAGCTACAATCTCCAATTGCAGAAACCGTGCCAAGAAAAGAAAAAAATCAACCAGCCGTTCAAGTCGGATATTTTCTGTCCCAAAAAATGCAATAAACATCATTTACCCGTGAACACGTCATTTGCTCACGGGCAATTTTTGGGCCAGAAAATTACCGCTTAACTAAATCGTTATACCCTAAATAGTATGAGAAAAATTAGTCTCACTATATTTATACTTGGTATCTTACTAACGGTTTTTGGTTTCTTCCTCTCCAAAACAGATGAATATCATTTTGTCCTTAGAATAGTATCCCCTGCATATGTAAATGGAATGCAGGGTATTAAAACACTTGAAAGTCATAAGGATCTTAAACCTGGGATGGTAGGATTTAGAGAAATAGCTATACCTCTTTCAAAGAGATTGATAAACAGCAAAACAAACGAAAAAATGAGTGGATACCAGATAAAGATAATTAGATGGCCGACTTCAATTGGTCAGGGATTTGGACCTTCTGGAGTGAAAAGCAAGCGGAAAGTAAAAGCTGAATGTTTCGATGGTACGCCAGTAAATACTACTATGGAAATCCTTACAAAAAATGTTGAAAAATTAAAAGCAAGAAATTTGAAATGGTATTCGCTAGGAATATTCTTAATGGGTTTGCTCCTTAGTTTTGTTAGTTTTTTCATTGAAAGAAAACAAAAGGCATAACATTTTGCTCACCCGATTCGGGCCGCTTTTTGGCCCGAATCGGGTGAGCAAATCGATATGTCACGTTTGGGGTGGTCAGCAAGGAATAGACTCCTTGTGGTCTCTCATACTGAGAAAGGGGAAACAATTAGGCTTATAACTTACATTCCGCAGCATTGAAGCATGATTTTCTGAATTACGTTGAATCAAAACTCCGAGGTAGCAAAACTGGAATTTTGAAAATCCACCATTGATCTCGGATTGTGGTATAAGCTGAAATGGCAACCCCCAATAATCGGAGTACGGTTTTATGTAGCTTCGTAACACCTTTCAATATTGTATGAACGGTTCGGCCCTTTTCTTCAACCAAGCTGAGATGAACATTTTCGAAAAAAATATTGAGGTTATTCCAGGTGGGCCTTTTGGTATTCATGCCGTTGGGCAATATGGGCAGTTTTTCAATTTGTTCCTGTGCCATATTTTTCCGGATATTGCGCTCCATAAGGCTGACAATCATTAGGGCAATGAAGTAAAGAAAAGTCATAGCTTCAATTCGTCTTGGTTTTTTGAGGAAAACAGGGGCAATGTCGAGAATTGACTTGGCTGTATACATTCTTTTTTCGAGGTAGGGTTGATTTTTATAGGCTTTGAGTACTTCTACTGCCTCAATACCAGCATTTGTAATAAGAGGAAAAATTCCGTCACGGGTAGCGATATCCTCTATAGCCTTATGGTCTAATTCCCACTTCAGGCGGTAGGAGATATTTTCTTCTTCTTTATACTTTGTACTGGGCCCCGGCTTTCCAGGTCCTATCTGGCGCTGAACAATTTGTTTGTCCTCAATGACCTGAATTTGGAATAGATTAGATGCTCCTTTAATTGCTTTTTTGATTGCTTCTTCAATTTTTTCTTTTGTTTTGAGGTTATATTGATTGAGTCGAGGAGCAAGTTCAGTCAGTTGAAGTTCGGCTTTGGCAATTCTGTTGTTTCGGCGGCTTTTGTCCTGTTTTTCTTTGGCACTGCTGTGAACCCAAATGATACGATATCCATTTTTGGAAGGCTCTCCCTCGTATGTTTTGTAAATGACGGTTTCTGTCTTTTTTCGACTGTCTGGCATTTCATAGGCATATTGCCATTCGATGGCGTTTGTTTTTAGAAACTCGTAAAACTTTTTGACATCAGAGCGATTTTGGGGAACGATTGTAATAAATATTCCACCGTGTTCATGAATATGGTCCAGATTTTTCTGAGAACAAAGTTTGCAGTCGGCAATATAGATAAAATCTGATTCTCCCAGAAATTCTCGAAGAGCATTCCAATTTGGAATGTGGGTTGTATCATCTGTGCGGTTTCCATCAAATAATTCAAATGATAAGGGAACATTTCCATCAGCGGTGATATTTAGGCCGAAAACGATTTGTTTGCAGTCAGGTCGATGATCTTTGTTGAAGCCGTGCTTAAGTTTAACGGCTTTGGACTCTTCGTTTTCATATTGGCCATAAAAAGTAATGGATGTGCTGTCATTATGAATTTGCATTTTTTCAAGTAGATATATAGCAATGGCATTCGAAGCCAATTCAGTCATTAGGGAATTTCGGTCAGCCTTGAACAGTAAGTCAAGTTTCCTGGCAAGCTGATCGTCATTGTAAATGGACGCGTTGAAACCATACTCACTTAGACCATCCATGTAATCGGCCGCCCATTGCTCAACTCTGTACAGAGGCCGGGATGCACAAACGATGTTAGCCACCAAAATTGAAAGAATTTGAGCGGAATCAACAGGGGAACGTTTTGGGTTTGGAACATATTTGGCAAAAAGGCCATAAAGACCTAGCTGATCCATATAGTATTTGACCATAGGAAGGACATCAACCTTTTTGGTGATTACATCAATTTGATCCATAAACGCCCCCAGGCAAAGAGATTTGAGGGTATTATGAAGCATCAAAATTCAATTGTCCAGGGAAATCGACAAGCGCTTGATTTTACAGAGTATTTTCCAATTCAAAAAATATCGATTCAAAAGTGCGGAATGTAGGTTATAAGCACTCGTAAGGTGAGCAAAGGAGAACGAAAACTCTATGAAAACGGATAAAAAAATCGACAAAGACGAACTCCGCCCAGAATATAAGCGAGCTGATTTTCCTGGCGGTTTTGTGCGGGGCAAGTATGCAAAACGCTTGAAAGAGTCATCAAATATCGTCGTTCTCAGGCCGGAGGTTGCACAGGCTTTCCCGAATGAGGAAGCGGTGAATGATGCACTCCTTTCCCTCATTGACATCGCACGGAAAACGATACGCCCAACCATGGGATCAAGCTGACCGCCAACAGAAAGGCGGTTCTTGACGGCCACTGCTTCATACAAAGTCAAGGGGCGCCCGTGAGGTATTTGCCTGCAATGTTGGCGGCAGCTTACCCCCGACGTTGTAAATGTTCAGCTTTACTTTTTCATTGTTGTTTCAATGTTTTATGTGAGTGGAGGACGTACTTCAGATTATAAAGTTGTATGTCACTCGAAACTCGTAACGAGGCGTATAGAAGAGTACTCAATTGAAGGGAAAGAACCGAAAGCCTTTGAGTAACTTATAATCTGACGAACGTTATGCACCTTTCAGTAGCACTACTGAAAGGAATTGAGTTGAAATTTATTTGGGATAATGACAAGGCGTTAAAAAACTTAAAGAAGCATTCTGTTTCCTTCGAGGACGCAACGACTGTTTTCACAGGTCCTTTGTCGCTAACAATTTCGGACGTGCTACATTCTGATGATGAAGAACGGTTCATAATTATTGGGCAATCTATAGAAAACAAAATGATTGTTGTTATTCATACCGATTTGGGGGACACTATAAGAATAA
The DNA here is from genome assembly GCA_963664475.2 of Desulfatiglandales bacterium. Classification (GTDB taxonomy): domain Bacteria; phylum Desulfobacterota; class DSM-4660; order Desulfatiglandales; family Desulfatiglandaceae; genus NaphS2. The sequence goes on along the minus strand of CAXXXE010000006.1, from coordinate 363,826 downwards.
TGAGTGCAAGATTAGCGACAAAGAGAGAAAGGAAGAATTATGAATCTAAATCAAATTGACTCATCTCATGACGAATTGTTGGATGAATATGATTTCAACAATGGCGTAAGAGGAAAATATGTAAACAGATTTAAGAAAGGCAGCAATATAATCATCCTTGATCCTGATGTCGCTGAAATTTTTACTGACTCCGAGTCAGTTAATAAGGTACTCCGTAGCATAGCACACATAATACGCAATCAAATGAAAAGCCATAACAAATCAGTTGATCGGGCGTAAAGAACTTCGATTTGGCTTCTTATGTCGGATCGTCTACTTGATGAGCACGGACTCGGGAAAACCGACCGTCCGGGATCGCAGGGAGGCTTGCGGAAACGTGGGCAATGGCGGAACCAGGACCCCCCTGCACAACCGAAAGGGTGCATGTCGGAAACTCTTTGCCTAAGGTCGTACTTGCCGTATTTCTATCCCGACCGCCGGGCAACCGGTGCCTTTACCCTGACCCCTGGACGCGATGGGGTAACGCGACGTAAGGTTCAGGGGCCGGCGAACTTATCGTTGGGTTTTTGAAAGTGAGGGACAGAAAATGATTTGGACATTAAAAGTGAAGTTTTGCCGCATGGAGCCGGAGTGTCATCATTTAATCGAGATTGATGCTGATGCCTCTTTAATAGATCTGCATATGGCTATTCAAGAGGCAGTGGATTTCGACAATGATCATTTGTTTGAGTTTTTTCTTGGGCGTCAATTCAGGAATCGAGCCGTGAAAATCGGAAACAGTGGCGGATGGGATGATTTTGATCCATACGAAACTTATGAAAAAGTCAAGTTGTCCGATGTTTTCCCTATTCAAACTAAAGGGTTGAAACTCTTCTATCTATTTGATTTCGGAGATAGTTGGTACTTCCAGATTACCAAAACAAGGCGAAAAGACAAAGATTCTGAACCAGGCGTTACTTATCCACGAGTCGTTGAAAAGAAGGGCGAAAACCCTGAGCAGTATCCTGAATGGGATTAGAACCCGGACAACCGCTTTCGCTCATGGATCAGTTCATCAAATCCGGTAACCAGGTGACGGTTTCTGGGAAGGCGATCATGACCGCCGTTCCGAAAATAAGGGCCAGCAGAAACGGAAAAGATCCCTTGAAAATGGTTACCAGGGGCACATCCTTGGCGATCCCTCTCGTAATGTAGACGCTGATGCCCACCGGGGGGGTAATGATGCCCATGTGCGTGACCAGCACAATGATAATGCCGAACCAGATGGGGTTATATCCCAGATTCATGGCAATGGGATAAAAGATGGGAATTGTGAGCATGATCAACGCCAATGAATCGATAAAACAGCCTCCCAACAGAAAAATCAGACAAATCAGGCCCATAATGGCCCAGGCCGGCCAGTTGAGCAGGGCCACGGCATTGGCCATTTCAAGGGGTATCCGCGTCAGGGCCAGGAAATGGCCGAAAATAGTGGCGCCCGCAATGAGCATGATGACCATGCAGGATATTTTGAGGGTGCCGTAAACGGCGTTCTGGAAGTTTTCCCACGACAGCTTACGGCGGGCCAGGACGATCAACAGAATGGTAAAAGCCCCCACCGCTCCTGACTTTGTGGGGGTAAACAGGCCGGTTGCCAGGCCCCCCATGACAAACAGGAACACCGCCAAGGTTTCCCAAAGTTCTTTCAGGGAGAAGATTATCTCCTTGAGGGTGAACTTTTCCCCTTTGGGTCCCTGTTCCGGTTTGATGGCGCAATAGATTTGGATGGCCGCCATGAACAGAAGGGTCATGAAAATGGCGGGGAGAACCCCCGCAATGAACAATGCCCCGATGGATTGTTCCGTCAAAATGCCGTAAACGATGAGGACCACGCTGGGCGGCATCAAGGATCCGAGACCGCCGCCCGCGGCAACGCAACCCGTGGCCAGTTCCGATCCATAGTGATACCGTTTCATCTCGGGAAGACCGATGGTTCCCATGGTGGCGGTGGTGGCCGTGGCGGAGCCGCAAACGGCGCCGAATGCCGCACATGCGGCCACTGTGGCCATGGCAAGACCTCCCCTGACCCTCCCCGTGAATTTATAGGCCACATCATAGAGCGAACTGCTGACGCCGGCATAAAAGGCGATATAGCCCATGAATACGAACAGCGGTATCAAGGTCAACCCGTAGGATGAAAAAACGCTGAAAATGTCCGTTGAAAGGAGGCGCAGTCCGGCCCTGATACTGGTCAGGTAGGAGAAACCAATGAACCCCACAAGGGCCATGACATATGCCACTGCCATACCGGTAAAGAGCATGAGGATGAGAAAAACGATGCCGATGATGCCGGCGATGGTGAATTCACTCATGGGGATCCTCTTCTTTCTTAAAGACCCTCAAAAACCCCATAAAAATGACCAGCGCCAGGATGGCGCAGGCGAAAGAGACCCCATAGATGAGATAGAAGGTGGGAAACTGAAGCGTTGCCGAGACTTGTCCGGCGTCACCCATTTCACCGGCGTACACCCAACATTGCCATGCCACCAGACAGAAAAGACCCGATGACAAAAGGGCCGCCATGCCGTCATTTATTTTTCTGATGCCCGCGGGCAGCCGCATGCGAAGAAGATCCACTCCCACATGTGATTTTTCCAGTTCCGCAAAAGGCAGGGCAAAGGCCAGCAACAGGAATGCCATCATACCGGTCAATTCTTCGGATCCCAGAAGGGGATGTCCGAAGAAGCCGCCCACCACATCGGCGCATGTCAGGAGCATCATGGCTATGAGGCATATGCCGCCCGCTTTTTTAAGAATTTCCGAAAGCCACTTTGCAATGTTCATGTTTTTCTTCGGTCCGGGGTTAGTCTTTTTCCATGAATTTGCTTGCAAACTTCCCTTTTTGATGGTCCGCCAGTCGTGTTTTTACAAACCCAAGCACTTCCTTGCCTGGAAGTCCTTTCTTTTCGTTTTCGTCAAGGTATTCCTGTAGTACCGGCTGGACGGCCTTGGTCCACCGCTTTGCTTCCCTGGGACCGATGCCGATCATGGTATTACCGGATTGAAGCAGAAAATTGATTCCCTCAAAGGCCCCGGCTTCCCATGCCTTGCCGTGCTTGAAAATCCATTCCCGGTTGATTTCTTCGATAATCTTTTGGTCTTTTTCGGACAGCGCATCCCATTTGCCCTTGTTCATGACCACAAAAAAGCCTAAGGAGTATGCCGTGGGATAGCAGGCGATGACATAGTCCGTTACTTCCGCCATCTTCCACCCCTTGTTGGATTCCAGCGGATACAAGCCCCCCTGAACCACTCCTTTTTGAAGGGATTGATACAGTTCATTCATGGGAAAAGCGGTGGGAGTGCCGCCCAGGGCCTTGATCATGCCGGCGGTGGGCCCATGGGAACGGATCTTCAGTCCCTTCAGATCCTCCATTTTATGGACGGCTTTTCCCTTGGTGTGGATAAATCCGGGACCATGGGCATGCAGATAAAGGACTTTCACCTCGTCCAATTCCTTTGGGTGAAATTTTTCATACACTTCATTGATGATGGCCGTCGAAACCTGTCCGCTGGGATACCCCAAGGGGAGATTGATGAAGTCCATCATGGGGAATCGTCCCCTTGTATATTGCAGCACGGAACATCCCACGTCTGAAAGACCCGTCTTGACCCCCTGGTAATTCTGAACGGCCTTGGTCAGGGTTTGCCCCGGGTAATGGGTGATCTTTACCCGTCCATCCGTTCTTTTTAGAACCTCTTGGCACCATGCGGCTTCCAGTTTGCTTTGAGGATGGGTGGGGGGCATGAATCCACTGTAGGTCATCTGGATGGTATCCCCCGCGACCGCCGCCATGGGCAATAAAAAACCCATAAGCACCAGAATCGAAAGCGCTACCCTCAGGAGCGAAATCCTCACTGCGATGCCGTCACGGATATGCTTTTGTTTCATTTTTCGAGCCTCCTGTGTTTCATGATGTTTTCCATCTGGAAATAGACGTCCATACGATGATCTTTTCCGATCTCAATTTTTAACGGGCAGATTTAGCATAGGAATGCGATCAGGATCAAGTGATGAATCCGTGTATCGCATTTTGGAAAGATATTAACCTGGAAAGAGAATCAGAACTTGATTCCATGGGGGCATCTGTCATATGAAAGGAAATATTTATTTTCAGGTTCATTTGAAAGAACAAAAGTGAAAGGATTAATCTATGAAAGGACTTGGATCAGCCATCAGAACCCTGACCCTTCTGCCATGCCGGGGGGGAGAAGATGAAAGCCTTGCGGACGGTCTTTACTGGTTTGTGGGGGTGGGATTTGGCTTGGGATTGGTACTGTTTACCATTGGTGTTCTGTGGCAGTGGATTTTACCGACGCAATGGCCCCTGGGTGGTGCTGTTTTGCTGGTGACGCTGGAGGTATTCTTGACCCGGGGACTCCATCTGGATGGACTGGCGGACTGGGCCGATTCCATCGGCGGGTTTGGGCGACAACGGCGACTAATGATCATGAAGGATGTGTCCGTGGGTGCTTTCGGGTCCCTGGCCCTGATTCTGGATGTGGTTTTTCGGGTGGTGATCATTTCGCGACTCATTTCCTCGGGTTCCCTTATATGGATAGTGGCGGTCAGCGCCATTTCAAGGGATATGATGGTGGGGCTCATTACCACGCTTCCCTACGCCCGTGCCGAGGAAGGGATGGCCGGTCCTTTTGTGGTTGGCGCTTCAAAAGAACACTGGTTTTTTTCCCATTGCCTATGTCTGATGGTGTGTCTCCTTTTCGGACCGGTGGGGGTGTGCCTGTTTCTTCTGGGATGGGGGGTTGCAACGTTATACGGAAAAAGGTGTTTAAAGCAGTTTGGGGGCATTACCGGGGATCTTCTGGGAACCGCCAATGAGATGGTAAGCCTGACTTTACTGCTGCTCTGCGCCGCCTGGGGAGAGTCCATAATGTCGGTAACCGGTTGGTTCTGGCTGAGATAACAACGAAAAGGAATTATTATGACCAAATGGATCATGGTGCTGTGGATGGGGTTTTTTCTGGATCTTTTTCTGGGGGATCCCGAATATCGGTTTCATCCCATCCGCTTGATGGGACGCGGCGTCTCTCTGGGGGAGAAATGGTTGCGAAGACTGGGACTTGTCGACCGGTCAGGCGGGTGTTTTCTGGCCCTGGGTCTTGCGGGGGCGACCCTTTCGGTTTTTTTGCTCTTATCGTGGATGCTGAACGTTGTTTTTTGGCCGTTGGCATTTCTTTTCCAGGTGTTTGTCTGTTTTTCCTGCCTGGCCCTGCGGGACTTGATGGCGCATCTGGATCCTGTGGTGGATGCCCTTGAAGCAGGGGATCTCGATTCCGCCCGGGCGAAGGTGGCAAGGGTCGTGGGTCGAGATGTTGCGGCCCTGGACGAAAAGGAGGTTGCCCGGGCAGCAGTGGAGACCCTGGCCGAGAATTTCATCGATGGTTTTGTTTCGCCTCTTTTCTGGTATATGCTGGGCGGCTTGCTGGGGTTGCTGCTGAGGGTGGACCCTCTCCAAACGGCCCTTTGTTTTATGCTGCTTTTCAAGGTCGCCAGTACCATGGATTCCATGGTGGGCTACAAAAACGAGCAATATGAAGCCTTCGGATGGGCCGGTGCAAAGCTGGATGACGTGATGAATTTTATTCCGGCGCGGCTTTCCTTTGTTTTTCTGTTCCTGGGGGCCGTGTTTACCGGGCGCAACGGGGTTCGAGGGTTGAAAATCGGTTTTCGGGACCGGTTGAAGCATGATTCTCCCAATGCGGCCCATGGGGAAAGCTTCGTGGCGGGAGCGCTGGGCATTCGTTTGGGCGGTCCTACCTCCTACGGGGATGTGGTTAAGGAAAAGCCATGGCTGGGAGATGGCGTGAAGGAAGCGGCCCCATCGGATATCATCAAAACCCTGGCGCTTCTCTGTTTTTCAGCATGGGTTGCCATGGGGTTTGCTTCCCTGCCGCTGCTCCGGTTTTTTTCATAAGATTTTTAGAGCCCGATTTTTTCCAGCGTCTCAATGATTTCCCTGGACCGGTTTTCATCTTCCACTTTCTGACCTTCCAGATCCCGGACGTAAAAGATGTCCGCAACCTGATCCCCCTTGGTGGCGATTTTGGCAATCCGGATATCCAGTCCCAGTTCGAAAAGGGTCCGGGTGAGGCGGTACAGGAGTCCTACCCGATCATCGGCGAACACTTCGATGAGAGTGAAAAAGTCGGAGGCACTGTTATTCAGGATAATTTTTGGTGGCTGTGACGGTTTTCTGGGTACATCCAGAATGGATGGGGCTTCCTTTTCTTGAATGCGATCTTCCAGGGAGAATGCGCCCGAGAAGATATCCGCCATATCTTGTTTGACCTTTTCCCATATTTCACGGGACCTGCGGGGATCCGGATGGGGGGTTGCCTTGAAGATATCGACCGCCGTACCGTCTCCCCAGGTATAGATATTGGCAGCCACCACGTTCACATGGTTGATGGCCAGGGCGCCGGCGATCCGGGAAAAAATCCCCGGCCGGTCCCGGGACAGAAAGGTAATGTCTACACAGCCTTCCATCTCATTTTCCTGTATTTCGAGGGCAAAGCCGGGGGCTTTTTCATCTTCTTGGCGTTCGGTCAGGCCTTTCAGCATCTTGATATGGTGGATGATTTCATGGGGTGTGCAGTTCAAGAGATATCGGGGGGACATGGCCGAAAAAAGCGTGTTCCGCTCTGATTCTTTCAAGGCAGGAAAAGCTTTTCGGACTTTTAACAGGGTTTTATCGGCCTTGTCGGACGCGTCACGGGTGGCCAGCTCTTCCCCCAGAAAGATATTGAGGATTTTGAAAAAGAGCTCTTGAATCAGGTTTGCGGTCCAGGTATTCCAGGCCCTTGGACCCGTTGCCCGGGCATCGGCCCATGCCAGTACATAGAGCATCTTAAGTGTGTCAATATCCCGAATGGTGCGGGCACATTGAACAATGACTTTTTCATCCCCCAGATCCCTTCTGGTTGCGGTTTCCATCAGAAGGAGATGGTGTCTGATGAGGAATCGGACCTGCGCTGTTTCGACTTCGGGGTAATGAAGGCGGTTGAGTACGGTCTTGGCGATTTCGGCGCCTTTTTCAGCATGATTTTTTTCCGTTTTTCCCACGTCATGAAGGAGTCCCGCCAGGAAAAGGGGCTCCGGATCAGTCAGGTCGCTGAAAATATCCACCAGAAGGATATCTTTTCCCCCGTCCAGTGTTTTCAAATGCCTGAGCGTTTCCAGCGAGTGACGGCCTACCGGATAAATGTGGTAGGCATCAAACTGAACCCGATCCCGTATGTCCGAAAATTCAGGCACAAAGGCTTCAAGGAAGCCCAACTCAAACATTTTGTCGAGGGCTTCAAAGGCTTTTTTGCCGTTGAGGATGTTCAGGAAGGATTCAGCCATGTGCTGTGAGACCCTGAAGGCGTCGTCCACCAGGAAGAGAAATTCCCGGATCAGTCTTTCGGCTTCCATGGAAAGGGGATCACCGGATCGGGCGATTTGCTCAAATATGTCCATCAGGAGAAACGGGTTTGAGAGAATGGCCGTGGCTGAATCGAACCGGATTTTGCCGTCGTGGATACTTAACCCTTCGTACGGCGGTTGTAGTGAATCGGCTGTTTTGGGGGAGACGGAAGTGTGTTGCGCTGGGAGATGGGCCGCGGCAAAAGAACGATTCAGCGTCTTGATGGTTGCCATGGCGCGATGGAGTCGTCCCATAAATTGTTCAACGGCCAGGAAGCCGCCTTTATCGCGATATCCCAGCCATTGGGCGATATTTTCCTGGAATTCAAAACAGAGCCGATCGTTTTTTCTGCCGGCCAGCTGATGCAGCCTGTTTCGAACCAGCCCGATAAATTCGATATTTTGCTTCAGTGCCCCGTATTCTTTGTGTGACAGCTTGCCGTGGTATTCCAAGTCTTTAGGCGCCATGAGCGCAAATAGCGCTTTGGCATGCCACAGCATCTCATGGTAGTCTCTTAGCCCTCCAATGCCCTCCTTAAGGTCCGGTTCAAGGAGATGGCTGGCGTCTCCAAAGACTTCCATTCGGATTTTGTGGTTGTTTTCGAGCCATCGGGAGATTTCCACTGCTTTTCGGGTGGCTATTTTACTGTGAAAGGATTCCATTAGGGAGAGATAAATGGGGGAATTCCCGCAGATGAATCGGGCGTCCAGGATGGATGTCAATACTTCAAAATCATTTTTAGAAAGGTTAAGGCAATCTTTAACCGTGCGCACCCCGTACCCCAGGTCCAGACCCAGATCCCAAAGGGGATAGAAAAATTCCTCAGCCAGTTCTTTGGCCAAAGGGGGTATCTTTGACCCAAACAGGATGAGAATATCGATGTCCGAATGAAAGTTGAGTTCCCCACGTCCATATCCGCCAACGGCCAAAATGGCAAAGGGAACTCTTTTTTTAAACAAGCCATGTCCCGCTGTGCTGTTTTGATGGGTCTGCCTCAAATATTGATCCACTATTTCAGAATAGGCTTCTGAAAAGGCATGGGGTGATTTTGCATTTTCAAACTCCAAGGCCAGGGCCCGCCTGGACGCGTCAAGCGTTCTGGATGCCGATGTCTTTTTGATGTTTTGATTCGGGATGTATTTTTCCGCCAACATGATAAGGTCTCCCTGCTGCTTTCACTCGCTTTAGTTCCAGAATGTTTTTGTGCTCTGGTTTAAGAGAAATCCCATGCAACCCACGTGCCATTTTTGGTTACCACCCAAAAGAGACTTGCGGATGAATTTAGCGTTGTATATTCATCAAGAAAAACATACCATATGAAGGTTTTCTTCAGGAACGGTTTTGTTTGCGGACTGATTGCGAATCTGAAGATCCGGTGTGAGGCATAAAAGGAAACCTAAGGAGATTTTTATATGTGCGGTATTATTTGCTACGTGGGACAGAAAAGCGCTAAACCAATCCTGCTGGAAGGATTGAAACGGCTTGAATATAGAGGGTACGATTCGGCGGGTCTGGCAGTGCAGAATGGGAATGAAATTTCCTGCTATCGGGAACTGGGGAAAATTGCGAGCCTGGAAGCCCTGGTGGATGGTCACGTCATGGAAGGGACCAGCGGCATTGCCCACACCCGGTGGGCCACCCACGGTGAACCCTCGGTTGCAAACGCCCATCCCCAGCGGGATGAGAAGGAAAACGTTTTTGTCATTCATAACGGCATTATCGAGAACTACCACCTCTTGAAAAAGCAGCTGGAAAAGAAAGGCATTACGTTCAGATCCGAGACCGATACTGAAGTCCTGGCGCAGTTGATCGCCCTTTACTATGACGGCGACCTGGCCGATGCCGTTAGAAAAACCATGGGGCAGGTGGAAGGGACCTTCGGCCTGGGCGTCATTCACCGGTATGTTCCCGGTCAAATCGTTGTGGCCAGGCGGGGAAGCCCCCTTATTATCGGCGTCAGTGATGATGGCCATTTTGTGGCCTCCGACGTGTCGGCCATGGTGCGGTACACCAATAAAGTGGTGCATCTTCAGGAAAACGAGTTGGCCACGGTTACCGCGGATGATTTTTCCATTTCCACGGCCCAGGCCCAACCCATCCAGCGAAGCACGGAAACCGTTGAATGGCGCGCTGAAGATGCGGAACTGAATGGATTTCCCCACTTTATGCTGAAGGAAATTTACGAACAGGCCCACACCATTAAGGATGCATTCCGGGGTCGTCTGGAGCCGGGTGAAGGGGTTCCCAAACTGGGTGGCATTATGCCCGTTTGGGAGGACCTCAAAAATTGTCGTCATATGGTTTTGGTGGCGTGCGGCACCTCTTATTATGCGGCCTGTGTGGGGAAGTACATTTTTGAAAAACTGACGGAGATTGATACGGAAGTGGGGCTGGCTTCCGAATTTCGGTATCGAAAATTGAATTTTCCCTCCAACACTTTCGTAGTGGCCATCAGCCAGTCCGGAGAAACAGCGGATACCCTTGCGGCCATCAAGGAAGCAAAACGGAAAGGCGCTCACCTCCTCGGCATCGTCAACGTCGTGGGGAGTTCCATCTCCCGGGAAACGGATGCGGGCATCTATAACCACGCGGGTCCTGAAATCGGTGTGGCGTCCACCAAGAATTTCACCTCCCAGCTGACTATCCTTACCCTGCTGGCGTTGCTTCTGGGGCGACATCAGCACCTCTCTCTTACGGAGGGGATTCAAGCCATTCGCGCACTTGAAGCCCTGCCCGAACAGGTGCGGGAAGTGTTGGGGCAGGCCAGTCATATCGAAGCCATTGCGGAGAAATACTGCCATTGTACCAACTGGCTTTTCCTGGGTCGAAAGTACAATTATCCCATTGCCCTGGAAGGCGCCTTAAAGCTTAAGGAGGTGTCCTACATCCATGCGGAAGGGTATGCTGCGGGAGAAATGAAGCATGGTCCCATTGCGCTGATCAATCCTGAAATGCCCACTTTGGCCATTATTCCCAATGATGAGATGTATGAAAAGATGCTCAGCAACATCCATGAAATTAAAAGTCGTAAAGGGCCTGTAATTGCCATTGCCACTCAGGGAGATGAAAAGGTCAGGGCGTTGGCGGATGATATTATCGAAATCCCGCCGGTTTTGGACTTTTTGACGCCCATGCTGGCTGTGATTCCCTGCCAGTTGCTGGCTTATTACTGTGCCAAATTCCTCGAAAGGGATATCGACAAACCCCGTAACCTGGCAAAGAGCGTTACGGTGGAATGATCCTGTAGCTTTTACATTTTTGTAGATTTGCACCGGAAAAATCGACATAAATGTATTATTAAATGCTTTATGGCCTACGGTTGCCGGTCTTCGGTTAAAAAAAGCGATCCGGCAATTGTGAGCGGTTTTTTTAGATATTATTTGCTGGTCATCATTTTCAAACAAAACCTATTGATACATTGGGCGAATTCAGTATTTGCGATTCTTTTCTTTTCGTTATTCCAATTGCGCTACACGATTGAATCTATTTTTTGGCACCTCAATTGCATTAACCGATTCTAAATTTTCATAGCAAAAAGTTAACTGTCAACCGGCAATCGGCAACCGGCAACCGATAACCATTTATCAAAAAGGGAGGAAACGAAATGAATTGTCAGTCATTTGATGATGTACGGAAAATTGTAAAGGAAATGGATATCAGCTTTGTTCAGTTCTGGTTCACAGATGTGCTGGGGGTCTTGAAGAGTTTTGCCATTACCCCTTCCGAACTGGAGGAGGGGATGACCGAAGGGATGGGGTTTGATGGGTCGTCCATCGAGGGGTTTGCGCGAATTCAGGAGAGCGACATGATCGCCAAACCGGATCCCACCACCTTTCAACTGGTCCCCTGGCGCAGCGGCGACCGGCCTGTGGCCCGCATGTTTTGCGATGTGATGAATCCGGACGGAACCCCCTATGAGGGAGATCCCCGGTATGTACTCAAAAGGCTTCTCAAAAAAATTGCGGAAAAAGGATATACCTTCTATGTGGGTCCGGAAGCGGAGTATTTTTACTTCAAGGACGACAAATGCACGGAGGTGCTGGATAAAGGCGGTTATTTTGATTCCCGGCCGGTGGATATGGGAAGCGGCTTGAGACGGGATACCATTTTTGCCCTTCAGGACATGGGGATTCAGGTGGAATACAGCCATCACGAGGTGGCACCCAGTCAGCATGAAATTGACCTTCGATATCAGGAAGCCCTGCGTATGGCGGACAACATCATGACGTATCGTCTGGTGGTTAAGGAAATCGCACGCCAGAACGGCGTTTACGCCACCTTCATGCCCAAACCCATCTTCGGGGAAAACGGAAGCGGCATGCATGTGCATCAGTCCCTTTTCATAAAGGACAAAAATGCATTTTATGATGCGTCCGACGATTTTAATCTATCGACCGTCGCCAGACAGTATATTGCCGGGTTGATGCGACACGCGCCTGAAATTACGGCAGTTTGCAACCAGTGGGTCAATTCCTATAAACGCCTGGTGCCCGGCTATGAAGCGCCGGTTTACGTATCCTGGGCCCGACGAAACCGGTCCGCCATGATTCGGGTTCCCATGTACAAACCCGGTAAGGAACAGGCTACCCGGATTGAATTCAGGTCCCCTGATCCAGCCTGCAACCCGTACCTTGCGTTTGCTGTGATGCTGGGAGCGGGCTTGAAAGGAATTGAAAATAAATATGAATTACCGGCCCCCGTGGAAGAAGACATCTTTGAGATGAACCCGGCCGAAAGGAAGGCCCATGGGATCACCGATCTTCCGGGGAATTTGTATGCCGCCATTTTGACCACGGAAAAGAGTGAATTGGTTCGGGAAGTGCTGGGGGATCACGTATTCAATAAATTTATTGAAAACAAAATTATTGAATGGGACAAATACCGAACCCATGTGAGCCAGTATGAACTGGATAAATATTTGCCCACTTTATAATGCTATCACACTGAAATTGCTCGTCTCCCTCTGTTTTGAGAGGGGGGCGATTTTTATCCTAAAACCGCGGCTTGCCGCATAGATAAGGATTCATCCAGGAAATGATAAACGCAAAGAGGCGCAAATTGGCGCTTTTTTATTGCCGGAATGTCCCTGAAAGCCGAGAGAAGGATCGGCAGGCTTTGGAAGAGGCTTGTCATGAGTCCATTGCCCTCTTTCCCATGCCCTGCAGTGGAAGAGTGGAGCCGGTCCATTTGCTGCGGGCCTTGGAAGAATTTGCCGACGCCGCTTATGTGATTGCCTGCCCTGAAGGCGCCTGCCGCAATTTTGAAGGGAATTTGAGGGCAAAAAAGCGCATTGAAAGGACAAAATCGATCATTGAAAGTATCGGTCTTGAAAGGGAAAGGGTGGGGTTGATCGTCTGTTCAAAGGATAACCCCAAATCCTTGGCCATGTTGGCCCGAGAGATTATGGATAGGGTTTCATTCCTGGGACCGTCCCCCGCACTGGGTCCGGAGGTGTGATGTCGAGCCATCCATCGGCGAAGCGTAAATGATGAGGAGAAGAGGGATATGATCACAGGAGAACAGAAACCTGTTGAAGAGATCAGGCAAATGATTGCCCCATACAAGCGGATACTGGTGCTGGGTTGCGGCTCATGCGTTGCCGAGTGTGCCGCGGGCGGTGAAAAGGAAACCGCCATGCTGGCATCCGCCCTGCGCATGGCGGCCCGAATGAGTGATGAGGATGTCGCCATTGAAGAAATGACCCTGGACCGGCAGTGTGTGATGGAGTTCGTGATCCAACTGGACAAAATCATCGCGCCCTATGATGCGGTGCTTTCCCTGGGTTGCGGCGCCGGCGTTCAGGCCGTGGCGGATATGTACCCGGAAGTGCCGATTATCCCGGGGCTCAACACTGAATTTTTAGGGGAAACAAAGGCCCAGGGGGTTTGGGCGGAAACATGCGTTGGCTGCGGCGATTGTATGCTCTATCATTTCGGCGGCATTTGTCCCCTGACCCGCTGTTCCAAGCAGATATTAAACGGCCCCTGCGGCGGGTCCGTGGACGGCCGGTGCGAAGTGAACCCGGATATTCCGTGCGCCTGGCAGCAGATCATCGATCGTCTGGAGAAATTCGGCGCATTGGACCGACTGGAAGAGATTTACCCCCCCAAGGACTGGTCTAAAAAACAGGGCGGGGGTCCCAGAAAGATTATCAGGGAGGATCAGCAAAAGTGAACCATGAAAGTCAGCTAAAAAAAGTGCTTGCGCGGGGTGAATTTGGGGTCACGGCCGAATGCGGTCCCCCGAAGGGCGCGGATGCACAGGTGATATTAAAAAAAGGCGAATTGCTGAAGCATATGGTGGACGCGGTGAATGTGACCGACAATCAGACGGCCATTGTTCGCATGTCAAGTCTTGCTGCCTGCAGTCTGCTGAAATCGGCCGGTCTGGACCCGGTGTTGCAGATGGTGGTCAGGGATCGGAACCGCATATCGCTCCAGTCGGACATCCTGGGGGCTTCGGCCCTGGGCATTCACAATGTGCTGTGTCTCTCCGGCGACCATCAGATTTTCGGCAATCAACCCCAGTCTTTAGGCGTCTTCGATCTGGATTCCATCCAGTTTGTGCAGGCCGTCAAAGGGATGCGGGACGACGGCGCTATTCTGGGAGGCGACTTGCTGGATCATAAACCCCACATGTTTATCGGGGCGGCCGCCAATCCTTTTGCGGATCCCTTAGGGTTTAGAATCGTTCGGCTGGCCAAGAAGATCAAAGCCGGGGCGGATTTTATTCAGACCCAGTGCATTTACAATCTTGACCGCTTTGAATCCTGGCTTTCCATGGCCGTCGACAGGGGGTTGACGGAAAAAACCTTCATTCTGGGCGGTGTGACGCCCATCAAGTCGGCAGGAATGGCCAAATATATGAAAACAAAGGTGGCCGGCATGGATATTCCGGATGCGGTGATCAAACGCATGGCGGGGGTTTCCAAAGAGAAACAGCGGGAGGAAGGGATCAACATTTGTGTAGAGACCATTTTGCGGTTAAAAGAGCTCCCGGGTGTCAGCGGCGTCCATATCATGGCCATTGAATGGGAAGAGGCCGTGGGCGAAATCGTCAAAAGGGCAGGACTGTATCCCAGACCGGCCCTGGACAGGGCATAGGGAGGAGCCAGGTTATGCCGTCCAAATATGTAATCCATAGCAAGGCCATCCCCCGCCGTTTCAAGCCCATGATCCAATCGGGTATCATCGCCTGGGAGGAAGGGTGTTTAAAATGCGCGGTTTGCGTCAAAACAAAATGCGTTTACGGTGTTTATGACCACCGGGGGCTGGACGCCAGGCAAATGGTGGAATCCATTGACAACCAGTGCATGAACTGTTTGCGCTGCGTGCAGGGATGCCCCAAAGAGCTGATCCACAAATCCATTAATCCCGAATTTATGGCCATGGGGGATGAATACTGGTCTCCAAACATTATTGCCAGTCTGTGGGCACAGTCGGACAGCGGAAAGATTCCCGTTTCCGGTGCCGGTTATCCAGGTCCTTTCAGCGGACCCGGTTTCGATGCCATCTGGACCGATATGAGCGAGATTGTGAGGCCCACAAGGGATGGCATCCATGGCCGGGAATATATCAGCACTGCCGTCGATCTGGGAAAAACACCTGATCACCTGGTCTTTAACACCCGGGGCGAGCTCGAGGAAGAAACCCTCAGGTTAGTGGACATCCCCTTGCCTATTATCCTGAAGGTTCCCAGCTTTGGGGCCGTGAGTGAAAAGACCCTTGAAGGATGGGCCGAAGCAGCCAAACGGCTGGAGACGCTTTTTTCACTCCCCGAGGAAATGCTGAAACAAGTCCCGAGTGAATATGCGCCGTGGCTTCTGCCGTTCATTTCATCGAATCCTGAAGATCTGCCCGCCGGGGTTCGCATGGTGGAATTGAGTTTTGATGATGACTGGAAGGGCAGGGATGAAAAATCCTTTGCCGCCACATCCGGTTTGCCACCCTTGCTTGCGGTGAAAATTCCCATGGCGGAGGGTATGGAAGAGAAGGCACAACAATTGGCGGAAGCAGGCGTACCCATTATTCATCTGGAAGCTGATTTTCGGGGTCGTGCTTTTGATGATTCGGAAATGTTTTTGAAAGACGGCATCCGGTCCGTTCACCTGCGGCTGGTTGAGATGGGGGTCAGGGACAATATGACCCTTCTGGCCGGCGGCGGCATTTCCATGGCCGAGCATGTGGCCAAGGCCATCATCTGCGGCGCCGATGGCGTTTTCATGGATTTTCCCATGCAGATCGCCCTGGAGTGCCGCATGTGCCGGCGTTGTGAAAAGGGGCTTTCGTGCCCGGTGGATATTCAGGACGCGCCGGCGGAATGGACGGCCGGCAGGGTGGTGAATCTCATGGGGGCATGGCATAACCAGCTCCTGGAAGTGATGGGCGCCATGGGTATCCGTGAGGCCCGCCGCCTGCGGGGGGAGGTGGGTCGGGCCATGTTCTTCGAACAGTTGGACCGGGAAACCTTTGAAGCCATGGGAGAGGTTGAGGAGGACTGTGAACTTGAATAATTCGGAATCATTTCAATTGCCTGAAGTTAAGCGTACCCCTTCCCGATTCAGAAACCCAATCGGGAAATACCGGTTAAACCGCACAAGTGCCTGCATTGCGTGCGGAAAATGCGTGGAAATCTGTCCCTACGAGGTGCATGTGGCGCGAAGGGGGCGGGTGTTAATCGAAAACGCCTATCGCTGTGTGGGAAAGGATTGTGAAAACCCTTGCGTCGACGCTTGTCCGGTTCAGGCGCTCAGTTTGAAAAGGAATTCTGATTTCGAGATATTGGGAGATCGCCGGTGGCCGCCGGATCTGCTGGCCGCTTCCTGGCATATGGCGGAGTTCGGCCAGGTTCCTGAAAAAGGGCTCGAATACAAGATCGGCGCCTCCGAAGGGGGATTCGACAAACTGCGTATTGCCTTTAGAAAAAGCAAAATCGGATCGGTCCTGATGGATGATGATGAAATGGACCTGGGTGTTCTCTTGAACCGGCGCAATGATAATGCCCATCGGGCCCGGACCCAGGTGCCCTTTTACGGCGGCGGCATGAGCTACGGGTCAGTGAGCATCAACACCATGCTCAGCCGAATGAAGGCGGCTAAGGCCCTGGGTACTTTTTGCTGCACCGGTGAAGGGGGATACCCCGATGAACTCAAGCCCTACGACGATCACGTAATCACCCAGGTGGCGACGGGCCTTTTCGGGGTGCGTGAAGAAACCCTTCAGCGCGTCAAGATTGTTGAATTCAAGTATGCCCAGGGCGCCAAGCCGGGTTTGGGCGGGCATCTTCTGGGAGACAAGGTGACCCCCGGTGTGGCCCGCATGCGGGAGGCGGTGGTGGGGTATCCTCTTTTTTCCCCTTTTCCGTTTCACAGCGTCTATTCGGTGGAAGACCACAAGAAGCATGTGGACTGGATAAAAGCCATTAATCCCAAGGCGCTGGTTTCCGTGAAGGTTTCCACGCCGACCGATGTGGATATGGTGGCGGTGGGGAGCTATTATGCGGGGGCCCACATTATTCATCTGGACGGCAGCTACGGCGGTACGGGGGCTGCCCCCGACATTGCCAAGAAAAACATCGCCATGCCCATTGAGTACGCTTTGCCCAAGGTGCACCGGTTTTTGACGGAAGAGGGGGTGCGGGATAAAATAACGGTCATTGCCAGCGGTGGGATTCGAACGCCTCATGATGTGGCCAAGACCATTGCTCTGGGCGCTGACGGGGTCTGCACCGGAACGGCGGATTTGGTGGCCCTGGAGTGCATCCGGTGCCATAATTGCGAAAGCGGGCGGGGTTGCGCCAGGGGCATTGCTTCCACGGACAGCGAATTGATGAATTTGATCGAGGTGGAATGGGGAACCCAGCGAATTTTGAACCTGTTTCTCGCCTGGCGAAAGGAGCTGGTCCGTATTTTGAAGAAACTGGGCATGAAAAGCCTGAAGGAACTGGTGGGGCGCACCGATTGTCTGGTGCATTTGGATTATATGAAGAAAAGGCAGTAGGGGCGAAAAACCCAATTTTTAAACTGGGCGCCCTTGTGCCTGGGAACGAGAATTTTTGGCGGAAATGATGAAAAATACCACTGTAGAACGAATCATTCGATCGAGAAAAGCCCTGGTTGAGGGTTTGCCCCGGAAAGCCTGTTTTGAAACGGAGACGGAAGGCGGTTGCGGTGTTACTGGGTTTGCTTGCAGCATTCCGGTGAGGGGAAAGCATATCTACGAGCCTTCCAAGCAGATGCACAACCGTGGAAATGGACGCGGTGGCGGCATTGCGGCCATGGGGTTCGAGGCCCGGATGTTGGGAATTTCCAATGAAATCCTTGAAGAGAGCTATATACTCCAGATCGCCATATTGAACGAAGCGGTGCTGGCGGATCTTGAAAAGCGGTTCATTGATCCTTTTTTGGAGGTGCATTTCAGCGAGCGTATTCCCCATGTGCCGGATTACCGGGATATTCGTGGCCTGGATGTTCAGCCGCCCGAGGTGCTCCGGTATTTTGTACGGGTGAAACCGGAAGTCTTGCGCCATTTTACGGCCCAAAACGGTTTGGAAGGATCGCCCGCAAGACGGGTTGAGGATGAATTCATTTATCAGAACAGCTTCAACATCAACAAGGCTTTTTACGATGCCTACGGCGAGCAGAACGCGTTTGTTCTGTCCCACGGTCGGAATTTCTTTATCCTCAAAATTGTGGGTTACGCTGAAAAGGTGGTGGAATATTACCAGCTGGATAATTTCAAGGCCCATGTGTGGATTGCTCACCAGCGATATCCCACCAAGGGGAAAGTCTGGCACCCGGCCGGTGCCCATCCCTTTGTGGGGCTCAACGAGGCACTGGTGCATAACGGTGATTTTGCCAATTACCATTCCGTAGCGGAATATCTCCGCCAGAAGAACCTTTATCCCCAGTTTCTCACGGATACGGAGGTGTCGGCACTTCTCTTTGATCTTTACAGCCGAACCTACCAGTATCCCCTGGAATATGTGATCGAGGCACTGGCCCCCACCATGGAGCGGGATTTCGATCAACTACCGGAGGATAAACAGCGGATCTACCGGGCCCTTCAGGCCGCCCATGTGCATGGATCTCCGGATGGGCCCTGGTTTTTTATTATTGCACGCAATGACACGGAAAATGACCGGCTTCAGTTGATCGGCATTACCGATACGGCCATGCTGCGACCCCAGGTTTTTGGTCTGCATGACGGCCAGGTGCAGGTGGGGCTCATCTGTTCCGAGAAGCAGGCCCTGGATGCCACCCTCAAGAGCCTTTCCGATGAAGATCCCCGAGTGGGAACGGTGGCTGATCGTTGCTGGAATGCCCGTGGCGGCAGCCATACGGACGGGGGCGCCTTTATTTTCAATCTGGATCGGAAGGGGGAAGGGCCTACGGATCGCAGAATTACCTGTGTGGACAAATTCGGCCGTGAGATCAAGGCCCCCGAAGGGGATCAGAAGGCTTATCTTCCGGGTCGGGTGTACTATCTGGAAGCGGTGGACGAGAAGGAACGGTTCAATGTGAGCCGGTTTTTTGACCTTCAGCGGGATGACCTTCTGTTTGAGTACATGCGGGATGAATTGGTGAACTGGGATTTCTCGGACTTCATGGATTGCCTCAAGGAAGTCAAGGCCTGGGCCTTAAAGGGCGATGCACATTTGGAAGTGGCGTTGTCGGCTTTGACGCGCCTTTTAGACCGGCGCTACCCCACATATGATAAAAAACGCCGGTCTATTCTGCAGATGATCAACCAGACCCTGGAAACCATATTTCGTCATTTCCCCTCCCTTTCCCGGGAGGATGTCAAGTCCGGTTATCGTTTGATCGACTGGGAAACCAGGGGATTTTTCAGGGGCCCTTCCTATGATGAAAAGGTCTTGATTATCGATGCCTCCCTGTTTCCACCGGAAGGGGATCACTGCGACAGCCGCCTGCTGACGGAGGCATTTTTTCGGGGCTGGCGACGGTTTATCGTTTTCGGTTTGAAGGGCCAGCGGTTTCATGGATGCGGTCTGGGTCCTGATTCCGGTGGGGTTCGCATTGATATTTACGGGTCTTCAGGGGATTATCTGGGTTCGGGAATAGACGGTCTTTCCATTTATGTGCATGGCAATGCTCAGGATCAGCTGGGGCAGATCATGAAATCCGGGAAGATGGTGATCCATGGGGATGCCGGGCAGACCTTTATGTACGGCGCCAAGGGCGGCGAGGTGTATGTAATGGGGAATGCCGCCGGCCGGCCGCTGATCAATGCCGTGGGGCATCCCCGGGTTGTCATTAACGGCACATGCCTGGATTACCTGGGAGAGTCCTTTATGGCGGGGGACCCTCATAGTGGCGGCGGGTTCGTGGTACTGAACGGCATGATGTTCGATGATCAGGGCAATCTGGTCCCTCAGGAGACGCCCTATCCGGGTAGCAATCTCTTCAGCCTGGCATCCGGGGGCGCCATCTATGTTCGGGACCCCCACCACATGATAGACCCTCAGCAGTTGAACGGGGGTGAGGTGGTGGCCCTTGAAAAGAAGGACTGGGACCTTATCTTCCCCTATCTGAAAGAGAATGAGCGGCTGTTCGGCATTTCAATGGAGAAGGACCTCCTGGTGGTGGATGGGGTGCCCAAGAGTCCTCTGGAAATTTATCGAAAAGTCAGACCCATTCAGGCCGTTGATTTGGAAAAGGATGGCCTGGAGGAGCAAGGAGACGTTACCGTATGAAAAAAATCGAGGCGATTATCAAACCGTTTAAGCTGGATGAGGTAAAAGACGCAGTCCTCAAGTTAGGGGTGAGCGGTATCACCATGACCGAAGTAAAAGGATTCGGCCGCCAGAAGGGGCACAAGGAAATCTATCGGGGTGCGGAATATGTAGTGGATTTTCTGCCTAAAATAAGGCTGGAAGTGGTGGTGCCCGCGGATCTGGCGCCCCGGGTGGTGGAAGCCATCAAGGAAAAAGCCTATACCGGTGAAATCGGTGACGGGAAAATCTTCATCAGTTCCATCGAAAAGGCCATTCGCATTCGAACCGGTGAGGAGGATCGAGACGCCGTTTAAGGCGAATATTTTGAACGGATCGCAGACAAGGGTCGAGACGTTTTTGTTGGAAAGAAATGCCTTGGCCCACAAGGGGCTTCATTCTGAATCGGGTCTTCGGTTTTCCCATGGATATGCCGATGTGATGGATCGGTTTGTTCGGGATCTTTTTTTTATGGCCGGATTTCCCCAGCGTAAGCGTTCCGATGGGGAGGGGGCCCTGGCAGTGGCGGCCCTGGGCGGTTACGGGCGGCGAGAACTCTGTCTGGGCTCGGATGTGGACCTGATGGTGCTTCACCAGGGCGATCTGACCCCTCATATGAATCAGGTGATTCGTCATGCCCTTTATCCCTTATGGGATGCCAAGGTGGAGGTGGGGTATTCCATTCTGACCTATCAGGAGTGCATCCGACTGGCCATGGGGGATTTTCGAATGCTCACGTCTCTGGTGGACAGCCGTTTTCTGCTGGGAAGCCGGTCTTTCTACAGGCTTTACCAGGAGGCTTTTTGGTCTCGGATGGCCCGTGAAAAAGGATCGTTGCTGGGAAAGTTCCTGGTGTCAAGACGGGAGCGGGCCGACCGAAACAAGGGCGAAGGATGTTTCGTGGAGCCGGACCTGAAAGAGGGGCTGGGCGGCCTTCGGGACATTCATCTCATGGCCTGGATGGCCCGGATCTGGTTTGATTGCCGGCGCCTGGGCGAGATGAAGCGGTTTGCGGCCTTCAGCCATTTTGAAATACGGAAACTGGGGGTGAGTAGAAGCTTTCTTCTGAAGATTCGAAACCATCTTCACTGGCTGGCCCATCGCAAAGAGGATACCCTTGGACTCTCCTGTCAGGATCAGATTGCGAAAATATTGGGGTACGGGGATGAAGCCCATATCTCCGGCCCTGAAAAGCTCATGCGGGATGTATATCTTCATCTGAACAGGATCCGTTACCGGCATGAAGAGTTCCAGGTGAAAATTTTGGACATGATCGATCCATCCCCCATTGAACCGATCCGGGAGGACCTTCCTTCGGAATTTCGGGTGCGAAAGGGGAATGTCGTTCTGGCGGATGGGGTGTTGTCCGAAAAGGATCCCCTGGTGATCCTGCGGGGGTTTACGGAAGCCAACCATCGGGGGCTTTTTCTGGGGTCCGGATTTATCTGGGAGGCCAAGGAAATTATCAGTCGGAAAGGGAAAACCATTGGGCGGTCGGCTGAGGGAAAAGCCCTGTTTCTGGATATGATTCTTAAACCCGAAAATCCGAAGATCATTCGACTGGCCCTTGAGATCGGTCTCATCGATCTCTTCATTCCTGAATTCAAAAAAATCAGGAACCTGCCCCAGTTCGGGTTTTACCATGTGATGACCGTGGACCTCCATTCCCTGAGGACCCTGGATGTGATCAGCGAAATTGCAAGGGGCGTCTACGATGAAAAATGGCCTGTCTTCAGGTCTGTTTTCGAGGCAATGGAAAACCCCGAGCCGCTTTTTCTGGCGGCCCTGCTGCACGACATCGGAAAAGGGTACGGCGAAGATCATTGTGTGCGGGGGCCTCGGTTGATACCCGTGATCCTGGCAAGGCTGGGGTTTGGAAAATCATGCATCAGAATGGTATCATCCCTGGCCCGGCATCATCTACTGCTCCCCCGCGTAGCGCAGCGCAGGGACCTTCGGGATGAAAAGACCTGTGTTCAGGCGGCCCAGGTCATCCAGGACGGGCAGCTGCTGGAAATGCTCTTTCTGCTGGCCGTTGCGGACAGCTTTGCCACCGGTCCCATGGCGCGAAGCGATTGGAAGATGATGCTTCTCACGGAGCTGTTTCACAAGGTGCAGCGCATATTGGAGAGAGGGACACTGGCGTCTCCTGATGCCACCCAAAAGATTGAGCGTACAAAGGAGCGTATTGGGCGAATTCTGTCGCTGAATTTTGAAGAAGAAAACGTTCAGCACCTGATTGACCAGGTATCTTCCCGGTATATTCTGAATACCTCCTTTGCGGATATGGCCGTCCATTTTTCCATGGCGTTGGGTCTGGGGGAGCGAAAGCATGCATGGAAACTGGAGAAGCGCAAAGGCACTTCCGTTACCCGGGTCATTCAGGTAACCTATGATAAACCGGGATTGTTCAGCAAAATGGCCGGTATTTTCACCCTGAACAACATGGCGGTATTATCCGCGAGTATCTTTACTTTGAAAAACGGCCTGGCCTTTGATTCCTATGAGGTAACCAACCCGCCGGATGTTTACCGGGAAACGGAAAAATGGGCCAAAGCGGAAAACGATCTGCATGAAGCGCTCGCTGATCGTCTTTTACTGGATCGTTTGATAAAGGAGAAAAGGGACGCCAAGATGCCGGGTGCCTACGGAAGGCCGGTCAGGAAAAAGGTTGTCTTGAACAATGAAGAGAGCGATTTCTTTACCCTTATCGAAATTGAGTCCGGCGCCAGATTCGGGCTGCTTTATGACCTGGCATGCGTGATATTCAGCATGAACCTTGACATTCGAACGGCAAAGGTCAACAGTGACGGTGAAAAGATGACCGGTGTTTTCTATGTGCGGGATTCGGTTGGGCAGAAGGTTTATGCGTCGGATGAGATCAATGAAACCAAACAGCGTCTGATGGCGGTGCTGTGATAAACATAGACCAGTTTAAGAAACTGAGAATTGTAAATGAAATGCTATCACAAAAAAATGGGCCGATTTCCTTGTCCCCAAGGCCTTTATCATGGCCGATATGAGCACGACAGCTGCGGCGTTGGGTTTGTGGCCAATATTGACGGCGCCAAAGATCACGCTGTCATCCTGAATGGGCTTCGGATATTGAAAAACCTGATGCATCGAGGCGCCGTGGGGGGAGACCAGACCACAGGCGATGGCGCGGGCATCCTGTTTCAGTTACCGGACGTATTTTTTAGAAAGGTGTGTGGGGAATTGGGCATCCCACTGCCCCCGACCGGTCAATACGGTGCGGGCATGGTATTTCTGCCCCAGAACCTTGAGGCCAGAAAAAAATGGGTTCGGGAAATTGAAAAGGCCGTTTTGCTGGAAGACTTGAGAATTTCAGGCTGGCGGGATGTTCCGGTGGCCGGCGGCGTCATTGCCGGTCAGGCCAAAGCGCAGCAACCCTGGATCAGCCAGTGTTTTGTGGATGGGAGGGGGCTTTCCGGGGCGGATCTGGAACGAAAGCTCTACCTGATTCGCAAAGTAATCGAAAAACGGGCGCGGGAATGCGCCGAGTCTGAAGAGACGTGTTATCTGCCCAGCATGAGTTGCCGGACCATCGTCTATAAGGGGCTCTTTACCGCCACGCAGCTGGCCGGCTTCTATCCGGACTTGAAAGATCCCGCAATGGTGAGCGCCATGGCCGTGGTACACCAGCGATACAGCACCAATACCTTTCCGTCCTGGGAACTGGCCCAGCCCTTTCGTTATTTGGCCCACAACGGAGAAATCAATACCCTCCGGGGGAATCTGAACCTGATCCGGTCTCGGGAGCAATCCCTGGAAAGCGAGTTTTTCGGCGCCAAGATCAAGCAGCTGCTGCCCGTTATCGATGAGCGGGGAAGCGACTCCGCCTGTCTGGACAATGCCCTGGAACTCCTGGCCTGTGCCGGCCGTTCCCTGTCTCACGCCATGCTCATGTTGATTCCCGAAGCCTGGGGGGTCAAATACCCCATGGGTCCGGATCAGCGGGGGTTTTTTGAGTATCATGCCGGTCTCATGGAACCCTGGGATGGACCGGCGGCGGTGGCGTTTTCGGACGGAAGTCAGGTGGGCGCCATGCTGGACCGAAACGGTCTCAGACCGGGTCGATTCACTATCACCCGGCAGGGGGTGATGGCCTTTGCGTCGGAAGCGGGTGTCCTGGATTTTGCGCCTGAAGACATGGTGGAGACGGGGGCGCTGGGGCCCGGCCAGATGATCCTGGTGGATTTTGAAAAACAACGGGTTCTGAAGAACGGCGAAATCAAGACCCTGAATGCCCGGCGGCAACCCTACCGTCGCTGGGTGGATGAAAACCGGATCAGCTTGAGGGGGTTTTACGGCGAGGTGGCTTCCATCAAACCGGATCTGGCGCAATTGCCCTTCCTTCAGAAGCTGTTTGGCTATACCCGTGAAGACCTTCAGATGATTATGGCCCCCATGGCGTCCACGGGTCTGGAACCCGTGGGGTCTATGGGGGCGGATACGCCCCTGGCGGTGTTTTCCGAAAAAAACCAGTTGCTGTTCGGGTATTTCAAGCAGCTCTTTGCCCAGGTAACCAATCCTCCCATTGATCCGGTTCGAGAGGAACTGGTCATGAGTCTCATGACCTTCATCGGGAATCCGGGAAATATCCTGGCGGAAAGCCCCCGCGGCAGCCGATTGATCAAACTGCTTCATCCCATACTCACCAACGAGGATCTGATCCGGTTGAGGGATCTGAATGTGGCGGGGTTTCGCGCTGAAACGGTTAAAATGGGATTTCCCGTCAAAGGGGGCGGCGTCATGCTGGAAACAGCCCTGGAGCGCATCTGCCGGGAGAGTGAGGCGGCCATTTTGAAGGGCCGCTCGCTGATTATCCTGAGCGACCGGGACCTGCCGGAAGATATGGCCCCCATTCCCTCCCTTCTGGCGGTGGCAGCCGTTAACCGGCGTCTGGTCGAACGGGGGATCAGAACCTCGGTGGGCATCCTTATAGAGAGCGGCGAAGCCCGGGAAGTGATGCACATGGCGCTGCTTCTGGGTTACGGGGCTACGGCCGTCAATCCCTATCTGGCCTTTGAAATTGTGGCGGCCATGGCGGGCCGAAAGGAATTGAGTCGGGAATTGAGCCTTGCCGTGAGTATCGAAAATTACATCAAGGCCCTGTGCAAGGGGTTGCTCAAGATCATGAGTAAAATGGGTATTTCAACCCTAAGAAGTTACCGTAGCGCCCAGGTGTTTGAAGCGGTGGGCATTAACACGCAGGTGATAGACCGGTATTTTGTGGGAACCGATTCCCGTGTGGAAGGGATTGGACTGGATGAGATTGCAAAAGAGGCCATTGACCGGCGCCGTTCGGCCCGCAATGAGGCTCCCGACGCGCCGAAAATTCTTCCCAGCGGCGGTCACTTCCGACTGCGTGTGGACGGGGAGCGTCATCTTTGGACGCCGGATGCCATCAACCATCTTCAGCGGGCCGTCAGGGAAAATAACGCGGATTTGTACGCCCATTATGCTCGGGGAATCAATGACCAGTCTGAAAGACTGTCCACTTTGAGGGGCATGTTTGCCTTTCGCGAAACTGAGTCCGTGCCCCTGGCGGAAGTGGAGCCGGCATCGAAAATTATCGAACGGTTTGTCACCGGCGCCATGAGCTTTGGTTCCATCAGCCGAGAAGCCCACGAGACCATTGCCATTGCCATGAATCGTTTGAAGGCTGGAAGCAACAGCGGCGAGGGGGGGGAGGATCCGGCCCGTTATGAACCGCTTCCCAATGGCGACAGCCGGTCCAGTGCCATCAAACAGGTGGCCAGCGGGCGATTCGGCGTCACCGCCGAGTACCTGGTAAACGCTCGCGAGATTCAGATCAAGATCGCCCAGGGCGCCAAACCGGGTGAAGGCGGCCAGTTGCCGGGTCACAAGGTGAACCTGGAGATCGCACGGGTTCGTTACTCCACCCCGGGCGTCACCCTGATTTCTCCGCCTCCCCACCACGACATCTATTCCATCGAGGACTTGAGCCAGCTGATTTTTGATTTGAAAAATGTGAACCCTGAAGCCCGGGTGTCCGTCAAACTGGTGTCGGAGGTGGGGGTGGGCACCATTGCCGCGGGCGTGGCCAAAGGCCCATGCGGACATGGTCCTCATCAGCGGATACGACGGGGGAACCGGCGCATCGCCCCTGTCCTCCATCCGCCATGCGGGAGCGCCATGGGAGCTGGGACTTTCCGAGACCCAGCAGACCCTGATGCTGAACGGGTTAAGAAGCCGGATCCGGGTGCAGGCGGATGGACAGATGAAAACCGGCAGAGATGTGGTGGTGGCGGCTCTTCTGGGGGCCGAGGAATACGGATTTGCCACTGCGGCCCTGGTGGTCCTGGGGTGCGTCATGGTGCGAAAGTGCAACAATAATCGTTGTCCCGTGGGGATTGCGACCCAGGATGAGGCGCTTCGAAAACGGTTTGCGGGCAAACCGGAGCATCTGGAAAATTTCTTCACCCTGCTGGCGGAAGAGGTTCGCGGGTACATGGCCCGGTTGGGGTTCAGAAAAATGGATGATATGATCGGCCGTTCCGATCTTCTGGAAATGTCCCGGGCCATTGCTTTCTGGAAAGCCGGAGGGCTTGATTTCTCAAAAATTTTCTATTTCCCCGAGGGCCATGAGGGGTTTCCCAGACGTTGCACCGAGGCTCAGGAACACCCCATTTCGGATGTGCTGGATCATGAACTGATGGTGCGATGCCGAAAAGCACTCGACCATGGGGAAAAGGTGACGCTTTCCCTGCCCATTCGAAATGTGAACCGGACCGTCGGCGCTATGCTGAGTGGTGAAGTGGCCCGGGTCTACGGCAACCGGGGGTTGCCCCCGGATACCATCACCTGCCGGTTTCAAGGGGCCGCGGGGCAGAGTTTCGGCGCATTCGGGGCCCGGGGCATCACCCTGGTGCTGGAAGGGGAAGCCAACGATTATCTGGGCAAGGGCCTGTCCGGCGGAAAGATCATCGTCAAACCTTATCCGGGTGCAACCTTCGATCCATCCGAGAATGTGATTGTGGGAAATGTACTGCTCTACGGGGCTTCCGCCGGCGAAGTGTACTTTCACGGCAAGGCGGGCCAACGGTTTGCCATTCGGAACAGCGGCGCCATGGCGGTGGTTGAAGGGGTGGGGGATCACGGTTGCGAATATATGACCGGCGGTCGGGTGGTGGTACTCGGAGATACGGGTCTTAACTTTGCCGCCGGCATGAGCGGCGGCATCGCCTATGTGTATGATCCCGGTCGTCAGTTTGACCTTCGGTGCAACCTGGACATGGTGGACCTGGAACTCCTGGTGGAGCCGGAGGATATTGCGGAACTCAAAAGTTTGATTACCCGGCATCTGGATTATACCGGAAGCCCCAAGGCGCGAACCATTCTGGAGAACTGGAAGGCCAGTCTGCCTTTTTTCGTCAAGGTTTTTCCCATGGAATACCGGCGGGTCCTGGGTCGGATGAGCAAGGAAGACGAGGCCACTGAGCGGGAAGAGGTGCAGCATGGGTAATGCAGGGTTTGTTGAAGTGGCACGAAAAGATCCGGGATATCGGCCCGTGGCGGAAAGGTTGGGGGATTACGAGGCGGTTGAGAAGCAGTTGCATGATCGGGATGTGATGATCCAGGCTGGGCGCTGCATGGGGTGCGGTACGCCCTTCTGTCATGCCTACGGATGCCCGCTTAATAACGTGATTCCCGAATTCAACGATTATCTTCATCGGGGCTTGTGGAAGGAAGCACTGGAGATTCTTTTAAGTACCAACAATTTTCCCGAGTTCACGGGGCGATTATGCCCGGCTCCCTGTGAGGCTGCATGCGTAGACGGCATTCACGGGGATCCCGTGACCATCCGGCAGATTGAGCTGGCGCTGGTGGAAAAGGGATACCTGAACGGCTATTTATCGTCGTCTCCTCCGAAAAAGCGTTACGCTGAAAAAGTGGCGGTGGTGGGATCCGGCCCTGGGGGCCTTGCGGTTGCCGATACCCTCAACAAGGCCGGCATTACCGTGACGGTGTTTGAAAGCGCCGAACATCCGGGGGGGATTCTTCGCTACGGCATTCCCGATTTCAAGCTGGAAAAATGGGTGGTGGCTCGCCGCATTGCCTTGATGAAAGAAGAAGGGGTTAAATTTGAAACGGGCGTGGTGGTGGGGGAAGACCTGTCCTACCGGTTTTTAAAGCAACGGTTCGATGCTTTGTGTCTGGCTTGCGGCGCCGGAAAACCTCGGGATCTGAATATTTCCGGTCGAAATCTAGCCGGTATCCATTTTGCCATGGATTATCTGTGTGGTCAGAACCGAAGGCTTTCGGGAGAGGCGGTTGTCCCTTCGGAGAGGATTCATGCGAAAGGAAAATCCGTGCTGGTCATCGGCGGCGGGGATACCGGATCCGATTGTGTGGCCACGGCCTTGCGCCAGGGGGCGAAAAGGGTTTTGCAGTTTGAGATTCTGCCCAGACCTTCCGAAACCCGCCCTGCTTCAACCCCCTGGCCCATGTGGCCTCAGGTCCTGCGCACAACCCATGCCCATCAGGAAGGGGGAGAGCGCCGGTGGGCCGTGATGACCCGGGAATTTATGGGAGAAAAGGGTACGCTCACGGGGGTGAGATGCGTGGAAGTGGAATGGGCGGCCGGCGCCGATGGTCGCTTGACGGGACCCAGGGAAAAACCCGGAACCGGGTTTGAACAGGCCGTGGACCTGGTCATCCTGGCCATGGGGTTTACGGGCCCCACTCAAAATCGGATGGTTGATGATCTGGGAATTCAATTCAATGATCGCGGTCATATCGGCAGTGACAGTCGCGGTATGACCAGTGTCGAAGGGGTTTTCGTGGCCGGGGATATGGGCCTGGGTCAGTCCCTGGTGGTCAGGGCCATCGCCGACGGCAGAAAAACGGCCCATGGCATCATGGATTTTCTGGAAGGAAATAAGCGTTTATGAAAGCGATGCTCGCATTGGAAGACGGAACGTTATTCACAGGGCGCTCCTTTACGGGCCACTGTGAAACCGAAGGGGAAGTGGTGTTTAACACCAGCATGACGGGTTATCAGGAGATCCTGACCGATCCCTCCTACTGCGGCCAGATGGTGACCATGACCTATCCCCTGATCGGCAACTACGGGGTCAATGAAGCGGATGTGGAATCGGATCGCATTCAGGTCAAGGCCCTGGTGGTCAAAGAGTACCAGCCATACCCCAGCAATTTCCGGTCGGAGAAAAGCCTTGGGGATTACCTGAAACAAAAGGGGATTCCCGGGATTGAAGGCATTGATACCCGGGCCCTGACACGGCATATCCGTCTTTCCGGGGCCATGAGGGGGGTATTGTCCACCCGGGATCTGGATCCGGCCTCCCTGATCCGGAAGGCGAAACAGTCGCCCTTGATGACGGGCCGGGACCTGGTTCAGGAGGTGTCTTGTCCGGAACCGCTTTTGTGGCGGGATGGACGTCCCGTGCCGGTTTCGGGAGGGCTTGCAAAGTTCGCCTGGCCCGGGAAAAATGGCGCTTTTCGCGTGGTGGCCATGGATTTCGGTATCAAATACAACATCCTTCGAGCCCTGGAAAGGCGGGCATGCCATGTGCTGCTGGTTCCGGCAAGAACCGATTCGGCCGCCATCGACCGGCTGAATCCTGACGGCCTTTTTTTGAGCAACGGTCCGGGAGACCCGGCCGCCGTGGACTATGGAATCGAGACCATTCGACAGCAGATCGGTCGTCGTCCCATTTTCGGCATCTGTCTGGGACATCAATTGCTGGGGCTCGCTTTGGGCGGTAAATCCTTTAAACTCAAGTTCGGTCACCGGGGCGGCAATCAGCCCGTGAAGGACCTGAAAACGGGAAAAGTGGAAATCACTTCCCAGAATCACGGGTTCTGCGTGGATCATGACACCCTGAAGGATCCGGACATCGAGACCAGTCATCTGAACCTGAATGACAACACTCTGGAAGGCATGGTCCACAAAAAACACCCTCTTTTTTCGGTTCAGTATCACCCGGAGGCATCCCCTGGTCCTCACGATGCCGCGCACCTGTTTGACCGGTTTATCGAAATGATGAAGGGGCGTAGGAGCGAATAATGATTCACCCCTGCACTTAAAACTTAAAACCTAAAACTCAAAAACGTGAATCTATGCCCAAACGCACCGACATAAAAAAAATTCTCATCATTGGCTCCGGTCCCATCGTCATCGGCCAGGCCTGTGAATTCGATTACTCCGGCACCCAGGCCTGCAAGGCTTTGATGGAGGAAGGGTTTGAAATCGTACTCATCAACAGCAACCCTGCCACCATCATGACGGACCCGGGAACGGCCCATCGCACGTACATCGAACCCATTACCGCCGAGGTGGTCGCAAAGATTATCGAGCGGGAGCGGCCCCAGGCCATTCTGCCCACTCTTGGGGGCCAGACCGGTCTCAATACGGCCGTGGAAGTGGCGGAGTCGGGGATCTTGGAAAAACTGAACGTGGAAATGCTGGGAGCGTCTCTTCCGGTGATTCAAAAGGCTGAGGACCGGGAGCTGTTTCGCAACGCCATGGAAAAGATCGGCCTCAGAGTCCCTGAAAGCTTTATCGCCAGGAATATGGACGAGGCCAGATATGCGGCGGAGCAGATCGGCTACCCCGTTATCATCCGCGCCAGTTTTACTCTGGGGGGGATCGGCAGTGGTGTGGCCTACAACCGGGAGGAGATGGAAGACATCGCCAAGGCCGGTCTCGATGCCAGCATGATCAGTGAAGTGATTATGGAAAAATCACTTCTCGGCTGGAAAGAATATGAGCTGGAAGTCATGCGGGATTTCAAGGACAATGTGGTGATTGTCTGCTCCATTGAAAATTTTGATCCCATGGGGGTTCATACGGGCGACAGTATCACCGTGGCGCCGGCCCAGACCCTGACCGACCGGGAATACCAGGTGATGCGTGACGCTTCTCTGGCCATTATTCGGGAGATCGGCGTGGAAACGGGCGGGAGCAACATTCAATTTGCCATTCATCCGACAACCGGTGAGATGGTGGTGATCGAAATGAACCCGCGCGTGTCTCGAAGCTCGGCCTTGGCCTCCAAGGCCACGGGGTTTCCCATCGCCAAGATTGCCGCCAAGCTGGCCGTCGGCTATACCCTGGATGAAATCCCCAACGATATCACCCGGGAGACCTATGCTGCCTTTGAGCCCACCATTGACTATTGCGTGGTCAAGATTCCTCGGTGGACCTTTGAAAAATTCCCGGGCGCAAAGGACAGCTTGACCACCGCCATGAAGTCCGTGGGGGAAACCATGGCCATCGGTCGGACCTTTAAGGAATCTCTCCAAAAAGCCGTGCGGTCTCTTGAAATCGGGCGGTTCGGCATGGGAACCGACACCCCCGACTGCACCCTTTCTTCAATTGATGCCTATGAGTTGGAACGGGGCCTCATTCACCCCAATTCCCACCGGCTTTTTTATATCTACGAAGCGTTCAACCGGGGTGTCGGCATTGAGAAAATTTATGAGCTCTCAAGCATCGATCCGTGGTTTCTCTATCATATTCAGCAGATCCAGACCTTTGAAAGTCGGTTGCGTGAAATGGCATTTCAGGGGGAAGGGCCGGACCAATGGGATAAGGATTTCCTGAAACAGGTCAAGGAATACGGTTTTTCCGATGTTCAGCTGGCCGCCATTTTCGATGTCAGGGAAGAGGCGGTTCGGCAGGTCAGGAAATCAAAGGGCGTGGAACCGGTTTACAAGCTGGTGGACACCTGTGCCGCCGAGTTCGAGGCTTTTACCCCTTACTATTATTCCACTTATGAACAGGAAAACGAGATCCGAACCAGCCGGAACCGAAAGGTGGTCATTTTAGGCGGCGGTCCAAACCGTATCGGTCAGGGTATCGAATTTGATTATTGTTGCGTTCATGCTTCCATGGCCCTCAGGGAAATGGGCATCGAGAGCATTATGGTCAACAGCAATCCTGAAACCGTGAGTACCGATTACGACACTTCGGACCGGCTCTATTTTGAACCCCTGACCCGGGAAGACGTGCTGCACATCGTGGAACAGGAACAACCCGAAGGGATTATCGTCCAGTTTGGCGGGCAGACCCCCCTGAATCTTTCCGTGCCCCTTTCCGAGGCAGGGGTGAAAATCCTCGGCACCAGCCCGGACAGCATCGATCGAGCGGAGGATCGGGAGCGTTTTCAGGTCCTGCTCAAAAAACTTAAAATCCTTCAGCCGGAAAACGGCATTGCGGTGAATAAACGGGAAGCCGTTCACGTGGCGGAACGGATCGGGTATCCCGTGGTGGTGAGGCCTTCCTTTGTGCTGGGGGGGAGGGCCATGGAAATCGTCTATGATCGGAAGGATTTGGAATTCTACATGGAGACCGCGGTTCAGGTATCTCCCGGTAAACCCATATTGATCGATCGGTTTCTGGATGGCGCCGTGGAAATCGATGTGGACGCACTTTCAGACGGCCATGACACCCTTATCGGCGGCATCATGGAGCATATCGAGGAAGCGGGCATTCACAGCGGCGACAGCGCCTGCGTGCTGCCCCCCGTTTCCCTGGAACCGGAAATTCTTCAAACCATTATGGACCACACCCGGGCCTTGGCCAAGGAGCTTTCGGTGGTGGGCCTCATGAACATTCAATATGCGGTGAAAGACGGGGTCATCTATGTCATCGAAGTCAATCCACGGGCGTCGCGAACGGTTCCCTTTGTGAGCAAAGCCACGGGGGTTCCCCTGGCCAAAATGGCCACACGGGTGATCCTGGGGGAAACCCTCGAGAACCTGGGGTTGACACGGGAAGTTGTGCCGAAATATGTGTCGGTTAAGGAAGCGGTTTTTCCCTTCAGCCGGTTCCCAGGGGTGGATACCATCCTGGGCCCCGAGATGAAATCCACGGGAGAGGTGATGGGCATCGATCGTACCTTCGGGCTGGCTTTCGGCAAATCCCAACTGGCGGCCGGCCAGCGGATTCCTTTGAAAGGTACGGTTTTCATCAGCGTTAAGGATGAAGACAAGCGAAAAATCCTTCCCGTAGCCAGGGGGCTCTTCGATCTGGGTTTCAGGATACTGGCCACCCAAGGGACTTCCCGTTTTTTTCTGGAAAATGGTGTTGTCAGCGAACCCGTCAACAAGGTGCGGGAAGGACGGCCTCATGTGGTGGATATGATCAAGAACGGAGAGGTTCATTTGGTGATCAATACCAGCAGCGACAAAAAGGCTATTGGTGAGTCCTATTCCATTCGCAGGGCATCCCTTACCCTCAATGTCCCCTATACCACGACGCTGGCCGGTGCAAAAGCGACCTTTTCAGCCATTCGGTCCATGACCGAAGAGGATATGAAGGTGAGAACCATACAGGAGTACCATGGGGATTGATGATTGTTTATTGTTGATTGACGATTGTTGATTGATAAGCATGACAAAGGAAGATGGGATGATCTATGAACGATGCAGGATTTGAATCAAGACGACCCAAAGATGAATGCGGTATTTTTGCCGTGTACGGCCATGAAGAGGCGGCCAAACTGACGTATTTCGGACTCTATGCTTTGCAGCACCGGGGGCAGGAGAGTGCGGGCATTGTGGTTTCCGACGGGAAACAGGTGGTGGAACATAAGGCCATGGGGCTGGTTCCCGAGATTTTTAATGAGCCGATCTTAAACGGGCTCAAGGGGAATATGGCCCTGGGGCATGTGCGCTATTCCACTACGGGATCTTCTCTGTTGTGCAATGCTCAGCCCTTTCGCGTTCGCCATTCGGGCCATTCCATGTCTATTGCCCACAACGGTAATATCGTCAATGCGCATCAAATCCGTTCGGATCTGGAGAGAAACGGGTCCATTTTTCAGACCACCATGGACAGTGAAGTGGTTCTGCACCTGATGGCCCGGCGGTTGAATCTGGGTCTGGAACAGGCCATGATTGAGGCCATGGGGCAGCTCAAGGGGGCCTATTCGGTGGTGGTCATGACCGAGGACAGCCTCATCGCCGCCAAAGACCCCAACGGTTTCAGGCCCCTGTGCCTTGGGAAACTCAATGGGGGTTATGTGCTGGCCTCCGAAACCTGCGCCTTTGATCTGGTGGAAGCGGAATTTATCCGGTTCATCGAACCCGGGGAGATCGTGGTCATCAGTAAAGATGGTGTCAAGAGTATCCGCTCGGGCATTTCATCCCGCCGAAGCCAGTGCATCTTTGAACTGATTTATTTTGCCAGGCCCGACAGCAACGTATTCGGTGAGAACGTTTACCTGTTTCGCAAGCGGCAGGGAGAACTTCTGGCGGAAGAATATCCCCTGAATGTGGATTTTGTGATGCCCTTTCCCGATTCCGGGAATTACGCGGCAATCGGTTACGCCCAGGCATCGGGGATTCCCCTGGAAATGGGCATGATTCGAAACCACTACATCGGTCGAACCTTTATCCAGCCGTCCCAAAGCATGCGGGATTTCGGAGTGAAGGTGAAGCTTAACCCGGTAAAGGAATTGCTGAAGGGTAAACGGGTATTGATCATGGAGGATTCCATAATCCGCGGCACTACCGCCAAGACCCGGGTGAAAACTTTGCGCGAGATCGGCGCCAAAGAGGTTCACATGGTGGTGAGTTGTCCTCCCCATGCTTTTCCCTGCCATTACGGGATCGATTTTTCTACCCGGGGGGAACTGATCGCGGCCCAGAAAACAGTGGAAGAGATTAGAGCTTTTGTGGGGCTGGACAGCCTGGGCTATCTATCCATCGATAACTTGAAAAAAGCCACCGCCATTCCCGACAAGGATCTCTGCTTTGCCTGCTTTAACGGCGAATATCCTGTGCCCATCGAGAAGGAAACCTCTAAATTCTGTCTTGAATAAGATTGGATCATATTCTATTGACTCTCCCTGAAAAAGTGTTATCATAATCCTTAAATTAACATCATGATTAATGTGGAGACAGCAAATGGTACGCACGCAGATTCAACTTACGGAAGAGCAGGCCCGTTTGCTGAGGGAAATTTCCCGTACAGGCCGGGAGTCCATGGCCGCTTTGATTCGCAGGGCCGTGGATCAATTTCTCATGACCCGAAAGCCGGATCGTATGGCCCTTTATCGGCAGGCTGGGGCGGTTGTGGGGAAGTACGAGGCAGGGGTTGGGGATATCTCCCAGGAACATGACCGTTATCTTGAGGAGGCCTTTAGAGAATGATTGTTTTTGCGGACACGTCGGCACTTTTTGCGCTCCTGGTCCGTGACGACTTCATGCACGTTCGTGCGAAGGAAAACTTCGGGTATTTTTCCGATCACCGGACCCAGCTCCTGACCAGTTCTTTTGTGTTGGTAGAAACAGTCGCTCTCCTCCAGCGGCGTGTAGGACTGGATTCCGTTCGCGACTTCAACGCAAAGATCCTGCCCCTTCTGGAGGTCATATGGGTGGACGCCGACTGGCAAAATAGGGCCATGCAACGTCTCTTAACCCAAAACAGAAAAAATCTGAGCCTCGTAGATTGTATGAGTTTTGAAATTATGGAGGCGCGAGAAATAGCCGAGGCTTTCACCTTTGACCGGCATTTTGAGGAAAACGGCTTCCAGATCGCTGATTATCATGGGGGAAACTCTCAGTAAACCCACCCCGGATACCCTAAACACAGAATGTTGGCCATTGCAGTGAAAGTGAAATATAAAGCTTGTCCCTATGCTTCAGTGTTGGCATGACTGTTTCGGAAAGGTTTTTTGCTTTGCATTTCTTCGAGATCATTTCTATGGCGGCAACTGAATCCAGGCTTGAAACCGGAAGGTTATCCGTTAATCGGCGTCAAACGATGAGAATACTTTGTGCATATCTCATCCTTGCCGCCTTTTGCGGATGTGCAACGCCAACCCCTCCCCGGAACGTGGATAATATCTGTGAGATTTTCAGGGAGAATGATCAGTGGTATGACGATGCGGCGGATGCCTCCAAAAAATGGGGCATTCCCATTCCCGTCATGATGGCCATCCTGCACCAGGAATCAAAATATGTGGCGGATGCCAAACCCCCCCGCACCACCTGCCTGTGGATTTTTCCGGGTCCCAGGCCTTCGTCGGCTTTTGGGTATGCCCAGGCCAAGGATGAGACATGGGAGGAATACCAGGAAAGTACAGGCAATTCCTGGGCTGACAGGGATGATTTCGGCGATGCCGTCGATTTTGTGGGGTGGTATTGTTCATTGAGTGTGAAAAAGTGTGGGATATCCAAAGACAATGCGCGAAATCTCTATCTTGCCTATCATGAAGGTCGCGGCGGTTACAATCGAAAAACCTATGCGAAAAAGGCATGGCTTTTGAGTGTGGCGGGAAGGGTTCAGAGCAGGGCTGTAAAATATCGCGGGCAACTGGCGGCCTGTGAACATGAATTCAGAGATACGGGCGGTTGCTGTTTGTGGCCTTTTTGATTCCCTGCTGTACGGTCTTGATCATTGTTTCGGTTACCAATGTAGGGGCGAACCTGTGTGTTGTTCGCGCTTTAATGGGCAGGACACACAAGTCTGCCCCTACTTTGAATCCCTTAGCAATGTCTCGGCTTTTTTCTGAGCCTTGCCAATGGCGTTTTCCACTTGACGGCAATACTCGGGGATTTTCGAAGCATCGGCGTTTTTTGGGAAGTAGAGGGGTTTGTCAACCCATACCACCTGGCGAGAAAAAGGCAGGGGAAGATAGGCTTTATTCCACGATTTTTTAAATACATATCTGCTTGATCCGGCTACCCCTACCGGGAAGAGGGGCGCGCCTGATTTTTGAACCACCCGGACAATCCCCGGTTTACAAACGCCGCGAGGGCCTTGGGGGCCGTCCACGGCCAGCACCACCGCTTGACCTTCTCTCACGGCCTTGATGAGTGCCAGGAGCCCGCCCACGGCGCCTCGGGAGGAGGATCCTCTCGTTACGCGATAGCCCAGGGCCGTAGTGGCTTTTGCCATGATTTCCCCATCTTTGGAATGGCTCACCAGAATGGTGGGGCCGATGTGCCCGAAACGGGGAATGAGTGCCAGTTCATCGCCATGCCAGTGGGCGATGCCGCAGGGTCCCCTTGTGGTCTGTTCCACTCCAATGGCCCTTGTTCGGACCAGCCCGGATACCCACTTTAATGATTTTGCCGCCCAGACGGGCCAGCGTTTGAGAAACCACTGTTTTATATAGGATTCATGCATGGTTTATTGTTCCATTTTCGGTGGTTTCTTAATCCGCCGGAATCCAGTGAATTCCTTTTCGATTCAGCCCCACCGGGATTTCATGTCCCAGTGCCAGGTTTGCTGGCAGTTCGTCCATTTCCCGCCATGAGAGGGTGGTCCGCAGTTGTTCTCCCTCAGTGTGCTTCAAGTGGATTTTCACGTACCCCTGAGCATGGTCAACCCCGGTAATGGTCATGGGAAACACGGCCAGATAATTGCCATTATGGTTTTTGTCGGGAAAGAGTTGAATAGCCCAGTTGGGTACGATCAGACAAATTGCCTTTTCAGTCTCCTCAGGCGATGCCGAAAAAATGGGCGGATCACCGGGTCCGAAACCCTCAAGGAAAAGCTGTCCGCCGGCGCCGAGTCTGGCGGGAATGAAATTCTCAATTCCCAGAAGTTCGGCAACAAATCGATCTTTGGGTTGCTTCAAGATTGCTTCGAGAGTGCCTTCTTGAATGATGGCGCCGTTTTTCATGACCATGATGCGGTCTGCCAGGAAGAAGGCTTCACTGAGATCATGGGTAATATGGAGAATGCTGACGCCCAGTTCACTGTGGATGCGTTTCAACTCCCCGCGAAGTCGGTCGCGGGTCAGGCGATCCAGCGCACTCAGCGGTTCATCCAGAAGCAGCATGTGGGGGTCCAGTACCAGGGCCCTGGCCAGGGCGACTCGCTGACGTTCTCCCCCGGAGAGAAGTTTTGGCTTTCGCTTCAGGATTGTTTGGATATCCAAAAACTTGGCCATTTTCGATACGGTCCCCTCAATTTCGCCCGTGCCTTTTTTTTTCAGTTTCAGACCAAAGGCAATGTTGTCGAAGACTGTCAGATGGGGAAACAGGGCATAGTCCTGATAGACGACCCCCAGGTGACGTTTTTCAGCCGGCATATGGGTAACGTCCATCCCTTTTAGAAATATCCGTCCTGATTCGGGATGGTGCAGGCCGGCAATGGTTTCCAGTAAAACGGTTTTGCCCGTGCCCGTAGGCCCCACCAGTACCAGGTATTCACCTTTCCCGACCCGCATTGAGACGTTGGAAAGGGTGAAATTTCCCAATTGAAGCCTAACACCTTCAAGCCTGAGCAACTAGGTCTCCTTTCCGGGTTCGGCCAGCCATCTGAGGAGCGCAAAGATCACCAGGCAGATGAGGATGAGCAGAACGGCCACGGGTTTGGCATATTTGAGCCCATAGGCCTGAAATCGTTCCCAGATCAGGATGGGGGCGGTCATGGGGTGATAGGCAAGGATAATGACGGCGCCGAACTCGGAGATTCCCCGTGCCCACATCATGATGGCTCCCGAAAGGATGGGGCGCCAGGCCAGGGGGAGGCTAACCCTGAAAAAAGCCTGCCGGGGCGAAGCGCCTAAAGTTCGCGCCACCCGTTCCAGCTTTGGGTCGACCCCCAAAAAGCCATCCCTGGCGGCATTGACCAGAAACGGAATGCTCACATAGGCCATGGCCAGGCTGATGCCTGCCTCTGTGCCCACAAAACTCAGACCCATTGCGCCGAGAGTTTTTCCCACAAAAGAGGCCCGTCCGAAGACCATCAGCAATGCAATGCCCGCAGCCGTATGGGGGATCATTACCGGCAGATCCACAAGTCCCTGCACCAGGCTTTTGCCGGGAAAATCAGTGCGTGCCAGAAGATAAGCCAGGGGAATCCCCAGTATCAGACAGGCAATGGTAGCCCATAGGGCTGACCGAAGGGTCAGAAAGATAGACGACATCACTTCCCGTTCGGCCATGGTGGAAACAAGCGTCCCAGGGTCGGCGCTCGTAATCATTCGGATCAGGGGAAACCCGATGAGAATAACCAGAAGAGCGCTTGCAGCGAATAAAACAGCTTTAAAAGGCCGCCTGCCTAAGAACGGGTGCATGAGGTGGGTTCTCGAATCTATCGGGTCGCTACCAGTTTTTGAAGCAATGGCGGCAATTGGTTCAGAGCACCCGAGGCCCGAGGGGTGAAATGGGCGGCTGTCCATTTTCCCGCATGATTTTCTGACCTTCCGGGCCCACCACGAAGGCCACAAAGCGGATGGCCATATCCCGGTTGGGCGCATTTTTAGGAATCGTAATTCCATAAACCATTGGTTTACCGGTTTTTGTAATAAAATCACCCGGCTTTTTGCCGCTGATTTTGACGGAGGCCTGATTGTAAAATTTTTCGTAGCGAACGGATTTAAGGTTGATTTGATCCGGCAGGACCACGAAAGGCATTTTATGTTGTTCGCAGACGGAGCGGTAAATAAAGAGATAGTCGATTTCGCCCACCTCCAACAGGGCAATGAGGTCGGTTTCCTTGGGTCGAATATTCTTTGGGGGGCAACCCTCCATGAGTTTTAGGTACAACCCCGGCGTTTGATAGTATTTCTCGGCAAGTTGCCAGACCAGCAGGGTTCGATACCCGCAAGGATCGCTGTTTGGGTCTGAATGGCCATACTGGGTCCCTTTTTGAAGCAGGGTTTTGTACCAGTTTTGGCCGTTGATGGCTTTGGCCCCGGGTGCGTCGCGCCGGTAGGCAATGGCCATTTCATTGGTGGCAAAGGAGATATTCCAGTCCGCATATTGGGGAATGAGGAGTTCATCGATGACCGTGAAGTCAGCGGAAGCCATGACGTCGCACGGGCGTTTCAGATCCGTGATTTTCCGAGCGCACGTGCGGGAACCCGCGGCCTCCAGATCTATGTGCACCTGGGGATACTGTTTGCTAAAGGCTTTAGCCAGTGCTTTAAAGGGGATGGCAAGGGAGCCCGCATGAAACACCATCAGGTTTTCTTTGGCTTCGGCGCAAATCCCATTAGGGGAAGATGAAAACAGCGCGGTCAGCAACGCTATGGCCGCGAGACATTGTGATAAGCGGTAAATGTTATGCATTATGAAAAACCTCTATTTAGTTTTCGGGTTCTTTGGGAAAAAGCATTTTTCCTGAAAAACGCAAATCATATCCGGACAGATCTTCACCCAGTTTTTTGAAGGACGGTTCGTTTAAAAAACTCAGAAATTGTTGCACGCCTTTTTCGAAAAAACGTTCCTTGAGGATCAACAGATCAAAACTCTCCCATTTTATGGGAACAAAATCCAGACCCAGAAGTTGGGCTACGGCTCGGATGCAGGGGCCGGCCTGTGCCCGACCCGAAAGAATTTCCAGTCCCAGGTCGAGGTGACGGAGTACTTCCTGGTCATAACCCTCAATTTTGTCCCCTTCAATCCCAGCCTTGGCCAGTTCTTCGTCCAGAAGCAGGCGAGTTCCTGTGCCCAAAGGGCGGTTGATGATTTTGATGCCGGCCTGATTGAGGTCGGCTACGCACGCAATACCTCTGGGATTTCCTTTTTCAACCAGAAGGCCCTGTTCCCGGCGGCAAAAATTGATAATGCCGGGCATCTGAGCCAGTTCGTCCCTGGCAACTCCAAAATTGTATTCCTGCCCGTTTTTCTGGATCAGGTGGCTTGAAGCCATATGGCAATGATTCCGTCTTAGGGCTCGAATGCCGCCAAGGCTCCCCATGTTTCCGAAGGCCACCAATTCTTCCGGATGGCGCTGGTTGATCAGCGAGATGGTTCTATCCAGAAGGATATCGTTGCTGCCGGCAATAATGAGCAGGCCGTCGTAGGGCGGCAGCGGATCCAGCTGTTTGGGGAAATTGATGGTTTGCGCTTCCAGCCATTGTTCTACCAGATGGCGGGGAAAAAGCCATTTGCCCGTGGCCTTGGTGGCTGGGAGACCCTTTTCGGAAATCAGCGTATACACCATTTTTTCGTTGATATTTAAAAATTGCGCCAGTTCACGAGTGTTCAATAATGTTTTTTCCACCATGACTTATTTCCCTCCCTGGCAGCCATAAAAGCATGTCTGTTATAATAAGTCAATAATGATCTCCAGGGGGCTATTCAAGAGGTTGTCTCAAAAAACAGCAAGGGGTTTGAGTGTCCGAATAAGTAAATAATGGTTGGTTTTAGACTGTTAAAACCTTGTTTGTCAAAAAATAAAAATTATTTGACAGTAAATCACGAAAAATGGTAATGACTCTCAGCCATTGTTTTCGAGGAACGCAAAGCGCCTCTATTTTTTTGACCTTGCTTGAGTCAAATTTGATAGGTCACCTCGGGTGGTGGAAAATAATCAATGCGGCGTGCTTCTAAGGCGGGGAGATGAAGTTTTGTTGTTTTTTAAAAAATTGCAGATTATTGCTTTTGCGGGTTTGTTTTTTATTTCGCTGTTTTTGGGGCTGAATCGTGTTTGCAGTGCTGAAGGTCAAGCCATGGAGCAGTTGCTTGATTTGTTGCGCCGGAATGGCGCCATCAGCGATGAACAGGCCGGACAGATCCAGGCTACCCTGGCAAAGGATCAAAAGGCCCTGGCGGATCGCGAGAAAAAACTGGAGCAGCGGGAACAGGCGCTGCTTCAAAGGGAACAGGCGCTCAAGGCGAATGTGAAGGCTCCGCCCCCGAGTCAGGGGGGGATTGCTCACGATGAAACCCAGAAAAACATTCAGGAGGTTCCGGAAAAAAACAACGATTTTCCATTGGAGGCCGTTTTCGATGACGGTTTTTATTTGCGGTCACGGGAAAAAAATCTTTTTGAATTACGCATTGGTGGCCTGCTTCAGGTGGATTACCGTTATTTTAATTATGACAGTGATGCGGATCCTAACAAAAACAAATTTGACATTCGCAGGGCCCGCTTGCTGCTCACGGGACATCTCTATCGTCGGTTTTTTTATAAATTTCAGTACGAATTTCAGGGCGCTGGAAGCCGTAGGCTTTTGGATGCCTATGTGGACACTCTTGTTTGCCCCTATGTTTCCTTTCGCGTGGGGCAGTTTAAGGAGCCCTTTAGTCTTGAGCAATCTACTGCAGATAAGAATATCCCTTTTGCGGAACGGGCCATGGGTTATTATCTGACGCCGGGGCGGGATGTGGGGCTCATGGCTCATGCTTCCCTGTGGAAGGATCGCATTTATTATGGTGTGGGCATTTTTAACGGCGACGGCGTGGACGATACCGTAGGTGGTGATTCGGATTCCCCGGAGTTTACAGGCCGAGTCGTTTATTCCCCCTTCAAGAATATGGGTATTCCCCTGTGGCACGGATTCCAGGTTGGGGGATCCTACAGCTATGCCAAAGCGGACCGAAACAATGTGAAAGTGGATGTTGAAACCAGTGGGTTGACCACCTTCTTCAATGTGAATTCAGCGGCCAAATTCAACATTATCCGCGAAGTGAACGCCCGGACCCGTTATGGGGCTGAATTGGCCTGGGCCTGTGGCCCTTTGCTCCTGTGGGGAGAATACATTAATTTGCAATTTTCGGATGTTAAAACCAGCGATGCGGACTTCAATATCAATTTAAAGGATTCCTACGGAAGCTTATTGTGGATGGTTACGGGGGAGCGTCCGACCCTTAAACAGGGGGTGATTCAAGCCATCAAGCCTTTGAGGAATGTCTGGCAGGGCGGTTGGGGGGCGGTGGGTCTTGCCTTTCGTTATGATCACTTCGACGGGGGGGACGAGACCTATAAATACCTTGTTGAACCGGGAAATTCGGTTCAGGAAGCTACCGCCTATACCATTGCCATTAACTGGTATCTCAATTCCTATGTGCGCCTGCTTCTTAATGCCACTAGAACCAATTTCGATCGCCCCCTGCTGATTGACAAAGACCCACTCACGGGGAAGGCTATATACAGTGACCGGGAAGATGTGATCACAGGACGTTTTCAGCTTCAATTTTAACCCTGATTCAATGTTATGAGAAGGATAGAAACTTTAAAAATGATAAAGGAGGAAGGAATGAAAAAGATTGCAGCAGTTGCGGGGGCCATTTTTATGGTCATGTTGATGGTATCGGTGGTGTTGTCCGCCTATCATCATGAAGGGGAGATGGATTCACAATATTTTGTGGCGCAGTATCCGGATAGGGCAGGCACCAAACTGGATCATTGCGCACTCTGTCATTCCGGGGGGCAGTATGAAAATAATAAGGGAAAATTGGTCAGTTTGGGCAGTTGTCAATGGTGTCACTACAGCTATGGATATGACGGCAGCGGAAATATTGTGGATACCCTGAATCCCTATGGGATGGACTATCTGGTAAATGGTCGAAATCAAGCTGCCATCGTTGCCATTGCGGAAAAGGATTCCGATGGGGATGGATACAGTAATGCCGTGGAGATCGCGGCGATCCGATATCCCGGTACTGCGAAGGATGATCCCACCAAGGTGCCGGCTCCCAGCCGCGTTTATACCATGGCGCAACTGGAAGCCATGACCCGGCATACCCAGTTTATGCTCATGAATACCAGCCGGTCCGGCGATTTTTATGTCGAGTACAGCGGCGTTCCCATGGAGGATTTGCTGAAGGATGCCGGTATCTCGAGTTCTGCTTCGGGCATCACGGTTTTTGCTCCGGACGGATGGTCCGACTATCATCCCCTGGATATTGACCCAGACCCTGAACTCTACCATGTGAACGGGGTTTATCCTGAAGCGTATTTTCATTACGACACGCAAGCGGACACGGCTTTGAATACAACGGATGGCTGGTGCGACTACGGCGCGCCTTCCTGTGCGGGGCGGAACAACCTGGACCCCATTGTGAACGAAAATGGCCTGAAAATGCTTCTGGCCTTCAAGCGCGACGGGCAGGATCTGGAACCGGGCGTATTAGGCGATGACAATAAACTTTCGGGGGAGGGTCCATTTCGGGTGGTCCCGCCTCAGAAGGTTCCTTCACCTCCGGACCAGGGCAGCACAGCCGCCAATCAGGATGTGATCTGGCCCTATAACTTCGACTGGGACCATAGTGCCGGATCCGCAACGCGCTCGGCGACCATCATTCGAGTCGAGCCGCTTCCCGAGGGGACCACGGATATCGACGTCCTGGAAGCCGGCTGGCAATATGTGGATGAGGGAAAGATTATCGTTTATGGCGCCATTACCGATCTGAACCCCCCTGTGCCGGATATCAAAGTCAATGGTCAGGATGGTCCGGTTACGGTTTCAAGCGGGGATTCTCTGTCCGTCACAGTGGGACTGACTGCGGGCAGTCGGATCGGTCAAGCGGCTGACTGGTGGGTTTCGGCAAGTGCGTCTGCGCCGACGGGGCTTTATGGATGGTTCAGTTATGTATACGCGATGGGGGGTTGGATGGATGGGCTGCTGCCATGCATTCAGATGGATCTGATTAACCTGTCGTCCGCTGTAGAGGTTTTCAGCGATAAATTGCCCGTTGGTGAATATAATTTTTATTTTGCCGTCGACAGCAATGCAGACGGAAATCCGGATGGCACCTGGCGCGATA
The DNA here is from genome assembly GCA_963664475.2 of Desulfatiglandales bacterium. Lineage (GTDB taxonomy): Bacteria > Desulfobacterota > DSM-4660 > Desulfatiglandales > Desulfatiglandaceae > NaphS2. The sequence continues at coordinate 319,157 of CAXXXE010000006.1, read as the reverse complement.
CGGTCAAGGTGACGGTGCAGTAAACCGAATATTCAGCGGTTAACAAAGGAGGCAGGATCGAAGACGGTCCTGCCTTTTTTTTGTTTTGTCATCATTGTATTTTAAAGACGCTTGGATTGTGGTATGTAAATCGGAAATGAAGATGAAACATAACAGAATATAGGGAGATATCATGACACTGGATCGGCCTCTGGTTCTGGCCACAAAAAATAAAGGCAAAATATCCGAATTCAAAGAACTTTTCAGGGATTCGGGTGTCGAAATTAAAACCCTGGATGATTTCGGGCCCATTCCTCCGGTCATTGAGGATGGCGCCACGTTTGAAGACAACGCAGTCAAAAAAGCGCAATTTACGGCAAGGGTGCTGGGGTTTCCCGCCATTGCCGATGATTCCGGCTTGACGGTTGAGGCCCTCCAGGGCGCCCCCGGCGTGTTTTCTTCACGATATGCCGGGGAGGATGGGGACGATGAAGCCAATAACCGCAAATTATTGACCGAAATGAAAGGTGTGGCGGATCGGGGGGCGGCCTTTGTATGCGTGCTGGCCATTGCCGTGCCGAGGGGACCTGCCCTGATATATGAAGGAATTTGCGAGGGCGTGATTGGCGAAACCCCAAAGGGCGACCATGGGTTTGGCTATGACCCGCTTTTTTATTATCCACCCCTTGGGAAGACCTTTGCGCAGCTGACCGGCGAGGAAAAAAACAGGATCAGCCATCGTGGAAAGGCCATTGGTGAATTGCGCGGGGAGTTGGATAAGGTAACGCTCTGGCTGAAGCAGCGCTTTTCGGAAGAGCCTTTTTAAAATAATCGTAACCTTTTTGTTCGTATTGTCTCTACATTGACAAAAGCGATATCGTGTATATCCTAATAACCAACCATTGGCAATAAAAGCTCACAAGGAGGAGATATGCTGGAAATAACCGAAAAAGCAAGTGAGATGATCAAGGATTTTCTGAAGGACAGGGAAGAGATACCGGCCATCCGGATCATGATGTCCCAAGGCGGGTGAAGCGGCCCATCACTGGGAATGGCTCTGGATGAGTCACGAGAGAACGATCAGGAATTTGATGACCGCGGTATCAAGTTTGTTGTGGAAAATACCCTGTATGACCGGGTAAAACCCATAAAGGTGGATTATGTGACGTCCGCCATGGGGTCCGGTTTTAACATCATGAGCAATATGCCGGTACAGCCGTCTTCGTGCGGTTCCGGTTGCAGTTGCTAAAGGCAACGGCGCAAAACAAACCATCCTCCGATTGACATGCTCTCCAGGCATGTTTCATGAGGAGGATGATATTTTTCGATATATCATTTAAAAGCGCCCAATTGACAGGCGTTTATTTTTATTCCCATCGCTTCACAGGCCGACGACACCGCCATCTTTCTCAATCCCAGTTTTTCGGCAATTTCCCATGCCTTTTTGCAGGGCAGCCGGTTGTTTTTGAGCCCTTGCCGAATGCTGGCCTCCAGCTCTTTTGAAACCTCTTCAGCCGGTTTTACAATCCTTTTATTCGGCTTGTATCCGAAAAGCCCCATTTGACATTTTGCCAGGCGAAATTCAAGCAGATCCGTGGTTTGTCCCACCATCTCCGGCGTCACACCCAGTTCCGATGCGATTTTAAAGGCTACCGCACAGGGAACCTCACCCTCTGATGCCTTCTGTCTCAATGCGTTAACCACCCGGGGATCCGCGTCACTGTTGAAAGGGTGCTTCTTGGCAAAATGCCCATCCGCATCTTTTAGCATGTCATGGCCTCCTTGATGTTTCATTGCTAAACTCAAGGACCCTAAATAACACAGCCGCCGTAAAAAAACCAATGAAATGCACCTTTATGGCAGCGAACCCCTTTACAGCTATTTGGAATTGGAGTATCAACTTTTTAAGTGCTTAGGAGGCCTTTATGATCAGAGATAATGTAAAACGGATTTTGGCGGAATTGCCTGAAGGTGTTCAACTTGTGGGGGCCGCTAAAACCCGCACGGCGGAAGAGGTACGGGAGGCCATAGAGGGGGGGCTTACGATTGTCGGGCAAAACTATGTGCAGGAAGCGGAAAGGCTTTTTGATGTTGTTCGAAAACCTGTAAAATGTCATATGATCGGCCACCTTCAGTCCAATAAGGCCAAAAAGGCCGCTGGCAATCTTTGACATGATTGAAACCGTGGATTCCATGAAGCTGGCCAAAGCTATTGATAACGCGTGTAAGCGGTTGAACAAAATCATGCCGATTCTGGTGGAAATCAATAGTGGCGAGGAGGCGCAGAAGGCCGGTGTCATGCCGGAAAATGCGATCTCGTTGCTTCAGGATATTGCCGGGCTGGTTCATGTGAAGGTCATGGGGTTGATGACCATGGGGCCTTTCAGCGGCGACCCCGAGGAGGCCCGCCCCTATTTTCGAAAGACCAAAAAACTTTTTGATGAGATCAGGGGATTACGTCTTGATAAAGTGGAGATGAGGTTTCTTTCCATGGGTATGTCCAATTCCTATGGGGTCGCCATCGAGGAAGGCGCTAATCTGGTGAGAATTGGTACAAAAATTTTTGGGGAACGTATTTGTCACGCATCATAAGGTGTAATGGCGTGTAGCGGCCCCCATTGCAGTGAAAGTGTTTTTATGACAAAAAAGACAACAGAACTGTTCACGGAAAGTAAGCGGTTTTTGGGAACGGATATCTGGAGAATCCGTCTTGAAACCCTTCCCTGGTGGAAAGCCTTGTATCTTCGTCCCTTGCGGGTGGTGTTGCTGGCTTTTCGCGCTTTTAATGAAGATCAGTGCATGTTCAGAGCATCAGCCCTGACATTTTATTCGCTGTTGTCCATTGTTCCTGTTTTGGCCATGGCCTTTGGCATTGCCAAGGGATTTGGATTTCAGGAAGCTTTGGAACGTCAGCTTTACGAAAGTTTTTACGGGCACGATGAAATTATCGAAAAGGTAACCGTGTTCGCCAATACAATGCTTGAGAGCACCCAGGGCGGTTTGGTGGCGGGCGTAGGGCTTTTGATTCTCTTTTGGGCCGTGATTCGTGTGTTGGGAAATGTCGAGAGTGCATTCAATCATATTTTGAATTTTCCCAAATCCAGGAGCATGGGAAGAAAAATCAGCGACTATATGGCGACCATGCTCATCTGTACAATCCTGCTGGTCTTGTCAAGCACCCTCACCGTTGTCATCAAGAGTCATGTCACAAGCGCGGTTCAGTCTTTTTCCATCCTGGACTCCGTGAGTCCTGCCATTTTCTTTTTGATGAAATTGCTTCCCTACTGTGCCATATGGCTTCTTTTTACTGTTCTCTATATGTTTTTGCCAAACGGAAAAATCAGTGCGAAACTCGGTCTTCCGGCTGCTATTGCCGCGGGCACCCTGTTTCAATTGTTTCAATGGGCGTATCTCTCATTTCAGTTTGGTGTGGCCAAATACAATGCCATCTATGGCAGTTTTGCGGCGCTCCCTCTCTTTCTAGTTTGGCTTCAAATGAGCTGGTTGATTGTGCTGTTGGGCGCTGAGTTGATGTTTTCCATTCAAAACGAACAGGCTTATGAGTTTGCGCCGGATTGTTCCCGGATCAGCTACCGGCTGAAAAAAACCATTATGCTGCAGGTGGTCCACTTTCTTGTGAAAAGTTTTTGTCGCGGCGCCCCCCCCGTCACGTTAACCCGGATTGTCGATGAACTCAAAGTGCCGCAATCCCTTGCGGAGAAGATTTTGGAGGAAACGACGGCGGCAGGTATTGTTTCGGAAATCCGTTCTAAGGAAGGAGGCGCTCGGGCTTATCAACCGGGCCAGGATGTGAGTCTGCTTACCGTAAAATATGTCATTGATCAGTTTGAACATCAGGGATTGAACGATGTTCCCATGCTTTCAGGTCCCGATTTTAAAAAAATCAAGGAGAGCCTGGACCGATTGGATGAGTTTGCCGCAAAGGCTTCGGTAAATGTATTATTAAAAGAAGTTTGATTTTAATTGAACCAACGCCCCAAATCGTTTTAATATTGCGCATCTCTGAATCCTCTATGGCTTGATTGGCGCTGAAGAATGGTTTCCGTATGGCTTGATTTACGGTTGGGAGTCGGTGAATGGATAAGAAAATGATTCTAGTGGTGGATGACGACGCCAATACCGGCAATATCCTCAAGGAGGCCCTTGCTTCTTTTGGCCACGACTGTCAAACAGCGGGTGACGGTTTTGAAGCGCTTGAATTGATCAGAAACGAGACATTTTCCGCCGCCATTTGTGATATCCGAATGCCGGGAATGGATGGTTTGGAGGTGCTGGTGGAGGCCCGCAAAATTGCCCCCGACATGCCTTTTATTCTTATTACCGGTTTTTCTCATGAATATGTTTACGATCAGATTATCAAAGCCGGCGCCAGTGATTTTATTCCGAAGCCCGTCAAAATTGCCGAGCTCAAAATCAAGCTTGACCGTGTTTTGGGTGAACGGTTGCTGCTGCAAAAGAACAAGGCTTTGCTCGAAAGAGCGCATTCCCTCAATGAGCGGTTGACCAGTCTTTTGGACATGGCTCGGGAGCTCAGCATGGAACTCGATTTTGACAGCCTGTTCCCCCTGATTATCCGGAAGGTGACCGAAGCGGTGGGGGCTGAACGGACCAGCCTTTATCTCATCGATTGGGAGCGGCGAGAAATTTGGACCAAGGTTGCCGAACAGTTCAAAACCATTCGCCTTCCCATCGGTCAAGGGATAAGCGGTCGAGTAGCGGAGACCGGTGAGACCATCAACGTGGTGAATGCCTGGGACCTTCCCTATTTCGACAGGAGTTTTGACCGGAACTCTGATTTTCACACAGGGTCCGTGCTTTGTATGCCCATATCGAACCGTCAGGGCGAGAGAATTGCGGTCATTCAGGCCATCAACAAAGCCGGGGGTGGGGCGTTCGGCAAAGATGATATTCAGGTGTTGAAGTCCCTTTCCGGTTTTGTGGCCATTGCGCTCGAAAACTCATTTTTGATTGAGGAGTTGGAAAGCTCTTTTGAGGGCGCCATCAGTACCCTGGCGGCAACGGTTGATGCCAGGCACCCGCTGACGGCAGGTCACTCGGAGCGGGTAACGGAATATGCCCTTGCCCTTGCCAGGGAGATGAATCTGGATGAAAACGCACTGAAAGAGATAAAATATGCCGGTTTGTTGCATGATATCGGAAAAATCGGCATCAAAGATGCCGTATTGCTCAAAAGGGGGCGTTTTACCGATGAAGAACGGTTTGAGATGAACGATCATACAAAGAAGACCCTTTTAATCCTGGAAAAATTCCATTTTTCAAAGCAGTTGCGTCATGTTCCCGTTGTGGCGGCCTATCATCATGAAAAGGTAAACGGTCAGGGGTATCCATTCGGTTTAACCGGGGACCAACTGCCGCTGGCATCCAAGATCCTCGCTGTGGCGGACGTTTTCGATGCGTTGACCTCGCGCAGGGATTATCCCAAGTATGTTGACAACCAGACGATGGGATTTGAACAGATGCCCTTTGAAAAGGTGGTGGGTATTTTGAAGGAGGGTCGCGGCAGTCATTTTGATCCGGAAGTACTGGACGCTTTTTTCCGATGCATGCCGACGGTACTGGGTCATTATCGGGGAAATCATTTTCCCAGTGCCTATGTTGACGGCGCCATTGCTTTTCTTGAGAGGGGGTAAAACCGATGGTGATGAATGCAGCATTAGATGCGAAATTCAGACAGGCCACGGGCGTTGTCTGTAAACAGGGCTTGTTTCCTTTTCCGGTTAACGATACCAGTATTGCAATTATCAAGCATGTGGTGGGAGAAAACGAGGATGAACTGGATTTGATTTGCGCATTTCAACATAAATCAAGTCAGACCCTGGAAGAGTTGAAGGCTTCGACCATGTATCCAGGTGAAGACATCAAGCGTTTTGCCGACAGCCTGGCGCGAAAGGGATTGATTTTCAATCAACCCGGCGGTTCGGGGATCATGGTCTATCGCCTGCTTCCCCTCATGAATGTGGGTCTCATGGAATATAAGTTTATGGGTGAACTGACGGGGGATGAGGGAGAAAAACAGCTCGCTTTTCTGTTTGAGAAACTGATGGGGGAAGTTCGTGACCAGATTCAGGGCAATTACGACAACCTGCTTCCCATGTTTAAAACCGCGCCCCCCTTTGATCGGACTGTTCCGGCCAAGGTCACGGATAGGGGCAAAACCATCCGGGTTATTCCCGTTGACAGGAAGGTTGAAACACCTGAGGCATTCATTTTGCCGAGCCAGAGTGTGGAAGAGATTATTGATAAATTTGAAGATATTGCCGTTGGTTTTTGTTTTTGCCGTCAACGCAGAAAGGTTCTGGGGGACACTTGCGCCACGGACGCGCCCACCATGAATTGCTTTACCTTCGGTAAATCGGCCCGTCATACGGTGGCCCAGGGGTTTGCCAGGCAAGTGACCAAAGCAGAAGCCCTGCGCATTATGAAAGAGGCCGAAGAGGCCGGCCTGATTCACAAAGCCTACCATCCCGGAGCAAATGTAAGCCAGCCTGAAACGAGCATCTGCAATTGTTGCAAGGACTGCTGTGATGCCTTTCGCATGTGGCGGGAGGGCGCATTGCCGCTGATTAACGCCACTTACTATATTTCCGTGATTGATGAGGATTTATGTACGGGCTGCGGAATATGCGTGGACCTTTGCCCCACCGACGCCATTCAACTGAACCAGAACGATCAGGCCGAACGGGAGGCAGACTTTTGTCTGGGCTGTGGTGTTTGCGCCAGATCCTGCCCTGAAGAAGCCATCTCATTAAAGGAGGGGTTGCGAAGGGTTTTTATCCTTCCCCCGCGCTTGCGAAAAGAGTAACCGGTTGGGTCCAATATGTCCAATTTCTTGTAATGATATAGATTAGTTGAAGATATAATACGAGTTAAATACATGCCTGCAAAAGATATTTATCACGATATTTTCGTTCAATTACTTATCAAAGAAGGGTGGAAAATTACCCATGATCCTCTTACCCTTTCCTACGGAAGCAGGGACCTGTACGTTGATCTTGGTGCAGAACGTACCATCATTGCCGCTGAACGTGATAAAGAAAAAATAGCTGTCGAGATAAAAAGCTTCATCGGTGCTTCTCCTGTCCGTGATTTGGAAGCAGCAGTTGGTCAGTACGGTATTTATCAGAGCGTTCTTTCACAAATAGAATTAGATCGTGTGTTGTATCTGGCGGTTCCTTTGCGAGTTTACGAAAGTATCCTTTCGGAACGTTTCGGTCAGTTGATCCTGACAAGCCTTAATATCAGGGTCATTGTCTTTGATCATAAAAATGAAAGGATTGTGAAATGGATAAAATAGACCATTATCGGGAAATTGTGAAAAAACTGATTTATGAATACGCAAATTACAAACCTTCGCACGGTCAGATTGATACGGAAGCCGTGATAGACACTGAAAAAGATCATTATGAAGTGCTTCACATCGGCTGGGATGGCGCTCGCAGGATTCATGGTTCGGTTGTACATATTGATATCATAAGCGATAAAATCTGGATCCAGTATGACGGTACATCTCGTCCGGTAGCGGATGAACTGGTCGCGGCAGGTATTCCGAAAGAATCAATCGTTCTCGGTTTTTTTCCGGCTGATGAAAGAATATATACTGAATATGCGGCGGCTTAAGCATGGATAGCATTGTTTCGCATGAAATTCCTGGTCCGGCTTTGCATTCGGAATCAGGCTGGATGTGTGGAATGTGGTGTATGCAAAAATGAGGGCATCCATGAAACACCCCGTTCCCGATTTCCAGACGCAAGGGTTACTGGACCGTTTGGCCGCGGAAGGCGGCGCTCCAGTCTATGAGCTTTCACCTTCAGTGGCAAGGGCCGGCCGAAATCCGTTTTTTGCCGCGTTGGGTGGTCCGCCCGGCAGGGTTTCAAAGGTCGAAGATCGCACCATTCCTGGACCGGCGGGCGAGATACCGATCCGGATTTACACACCTCAAGGCGCCGTTGACGACGCGGCAGGCTATCCCTTTCTGGTCTATTTCCATGGGGGTGGATGGGTGTTGGGAAATCTCGATACTCATGACAGTCTCTGTCGATCTTTCGCCGATACCGCCGCCTGTATCGTGGTGTCGGTGGATTATCGGCTGGCGCCGGAAAACCGGTTTCCCGCAGCGGTGGAGGATGCCTACAGTGCGATGTGCTGGGTATGGGAAAATGCGGCGCGTTTAAGTGGTGATGCGGCGCGTTTGGCTGTGGGAGGCGACAGTGCCGGTGGAAACCTTGCCGCGGTGACCTGCCTGATGGCAAGAGAGCGGAAGGGACCTGATTTGGCGCACCAGTTGCTGTTATACCCGGTACTGGACCTGTCCACGTTTGATACGCGATCCTATCGCCTCCACGGTAACGGTTACCTGTTGACGGCCGAAAGCATGGTTTACTACAGAGATCAGTATTTGAGAAACGAAGGGGATCGCAACAACCCTTATGCGTCCCCACTCCTGGCCGACGATCTTTCCGGCCTTCCTCCGGCAACCGTGGTGGCCGCGGAACTCGACGTTTTGCTGGATGAGGGAAAGGCCTATGTGAACAGGCTCAATGGGGCCGGCGTCCCCACAACCTATTTGCGCTATGATCACATGATTCATCCTTTCCTGAATTTTCTGAGCGTTGTGGATCGTGCCAAAACGGCGGCCGTTGAAATTGGGAAGCGCCTGGGAGACGCTTTACGGGCAAAGACAAGGAGATGAAAATGAGAACAGGAATTTCTATAAGCTTCATGGCGTTTTTGCTGATGATCCTTTGCGGTTTTCATGTCCATGCGGAGCCTGTTCCCTTGATTACGGAGGCTCAGAGAGAACAGAGTATCAAGACCATCATGGATTCCGGGGAAGTGGTCAAGGCGACCATCCGGCAGGAGGAGAAGGTGGTTTCCCTTGCGATTATTGCGGATGCCGGAATTCTGAAGATGGATGCAACGTCATTGGCCCGAAGTTTTGTAAGGGCCGTCAAAATATTCAGCCCGGATATCTACCAGGGTGAAGAGGATCTGGGGATCGGAATATACGACTACCGGGTGACGGTTAGGGATGTGGGCGAAAAAGGACTCCTGGCGGTCGGAGAGAAGCCCGCGGATCAGTCGGATATGCTGTGGACGCTGCCCGCGCCGGGAAAAAGCGACTGACATTTCAGCTTGGATCGTTGTTAAGGAGGTCATATGAAACAGATCGTCATGGTAACTGTTATTACAATTTTGGCGTTGATATTAATTCCATTTGCTCATGCAGGGTGGAATCCGGAAAAAACAGAACTTGCTGAAAATCAAAATGTTAAAGATTACGAAGTCGCTCAAGCCATTGCTGATTTCAAAAACAGTGATCCCAGCATGAAGACCTTTTTTGAAAAGGCCTATGGTTTTGCCGTATTCCCATCTGTAGGAAAAGGTGGCTTGGGTATTGGAGGTGCTTATGGTAAAGGAAAAGTTTATAGCGAGGGGGTCCTGAATGGTACGTCAAGTCTGGTGCAATTTACCTTTGGTTTTCAGCTGGGGGGCCAGGTGTACCGTGAAATCATTTTTTTCGAAGATAAAGGAGCGCTTGATCTTTTCAAATTCGGAAATTATGAATTCGGAGCTCAGGTATCAGCTGTGGCCGCAACCGCGGGCGTATCCGCCAATACTGATTATAATAACGGCGTTGCTATCTTTACGATAGCCAAGGGTGGATTAATGTTTGAAGCTTCCGTGGGAGGACAGAAGTTTAATTTTGAGCCGCTCAATTGAAATCTATATCCTGCTGATCCAGCCCGAAGAACCTGAAAATATAGGGACCGTCGGTAGTTTATTTTGTTCTCCGGCCTTTACGGGTTGACAACGGCGCCCCCACACTTCTAATATCAATTCTTGACAGGGTCTTCATCAACCGATCGCCTTCATGGGTGGTTTTAACCATTGGGGGGTACAATTAAGGAGGGAATTCATAAACCATGGCGGAAACACACGCAGACAACGGGAAGAAGAATCGGGGACTGCTGGTCGGAATTTTGGTCCTGATTTTGGTCATTTTTACGATTGTTGTGATGAACATTAACTCAAGGAAGCCGGAACCGTTGGGGAAAATCGAGTTTGACGCCAAAGTTAAAGGTGCGGCCTTTGTCAGGACCAATCAGATGCTCATTCAGCAGATGTTTGAGAATTGGTTGCCCAATGATATTTATTGGCCGACGGTTTTTCTCGACAATATGCCCAGTTTTCAGATCGGTGAACTGGAGGTGGTGCGCTACAATGTTCACGTTTTGAGGGACAATCTTTCCCGAATGAGAACCACTGATAAAATTGATGTTCGGGTCGAGGAGGCCTTCACGGCCCTTTCCAATGATCCCCACAAATGGTGGTTTCCATCGGCGGAGAAAAAATGGAAAGACGCCTATCATGATTTGGAGGTGTATTACCAGAATCTGGTGAGTGGACAGAGCCAATTTTATCCCAGGGGCGACAATCTCGTCGAACTCCTGGATGATTATGCGTCTCTTATGGGGGGCGTGAATACGCGTCTGGTCAATGCGCCCCAGCGCAGCGGATATGTTTTGCCTGTGGATGCCGGGGACAAGAAAAATGGAAAGGCGGCATCCGTTATGGTGCCGATCAATATTTCATGGCGTCATATCGATGACAATTTTTATTATGCCCAAGGGGTGGCTTACGGTCTTTACGAATCCTTCAAGGCCATTCGGGTTGATTTCCAGAAGGTCCTGAAAGAAAAAAGCGCCATGACCCTGGTGGACAAGATCATCGAGAACCTGGAGCGGTGCTATTTTGAGCCCTGGATCGTGTTTAACGGGTCGTCGCACAGTGTTTTCGCCAATCATTCCTTGAACCTGTCGGGTGTTTTTAACGATGCCAGACAGAAAATCGATTCTCTGTCCATTTCATTACGGCAGGGTTGATCCAGTGTCTGTTTCAGGAGAGAATCGAATCCCTCATGCATGAAATGTCCATTGCGCAAAGTCTTCTGGATGTGATCAAAGACGAGATGAAAAAAAACGATGCAACGGTTTTGAAATCCGTCCTCATCCATGTTGGACAACTTTCCGCCATTGTCCCTGAGTCCCTTTCCTTTTGCTTTGAAATAATGACGTCGGGTACGGAATTGGAGGGTGCAAAGCTCAATATGGAAATCATCCCCCTGACCGGGAATTGTCGGGAATGTGGACAGGCCTTTGAAATTAAAAACTATGCATTTGAATGTCCCTTTTGCGACAGCACCGATATTGAGACCCTGTCCGGTCAGGAGTTGTCCATTGTGGAGATGGAGGTGGATTGAAGCATGAAAGTATCCGTTGTAAAGAATATTCTGGCGGCCAACGATCGCATCGCTCAGGAAAACAGGGCCATTTTTGACGAGCATGATCTCCTGGTTTTTAATCTCATGAGTTCTCCCGGGGCCGGCAAAACGAGCCTTTTGGAAAAGACCATTCTCGCTTTGAAGGACCATTTGAAAATCGGGGTCATTGAAGGCGATATTCAGTCTTCCCAGGACGCGGAGCGGATTGCTGAAACGGGGGCGCCGGTGGTGCAGATTAACACGGGCGGCGCTTGTCATCTGGATGGCAACATGATTCGCGATACGTTTCATGAGTTTGATTTTGACGCGCTTGACCTGCTGGTGGTCGAAAATGTGGGCAATCTGGTTTGCCCGGCGGAATTCAAGGTGGGCGAAGATTTCAAGGTGATGATTTTAAGCGTCACTGAAGGTGAAGACAAACCCGCCAAATATCCCCTCATGTTTCATGAATCAAAGGCCCTTCTGATTAGCAAAATTGACCTGTTGCCCTATGTGGACTGTTCGGTTGAGCGCATCAGGGAAGAAGCCTTAAAGGTGAACCCCAACCTGGTGATTTTTGAAATTTCCTGCAAAACGGGGGAGGGCCTGGATGCGTGGTGTGATTGGCTTAAAGGGGAAGTTAAATCGAAGGCCTAACGCGGCATAGCCGCAGTTTTAAGTTTTAGGTTTTAAGTTTTCCCGTCAATGAATTTCTTGTTTATTTATGGCAGGGTTTCAGGAAACTATGAAACGGCGGGCTCGCGGCGCCATTGAAGGGATTGTTCAGGGTGTTGGATTTCGACCCTTCATCTACCAGTTGGCAGGTCGATATCGACTGTCGGGTTATGTGGGCAATACGGATTTCGGTGTGGATATCGAGGTGGAAGGCGCCCCCTGGGATATTGACTCTTTTACCGAGGCCGTGGTTTCGAAACCCCCGCCACTGGCTCATATCGCCTCGGTTTGCTGGACGGATGTCCCTCTCCAAAACCAGAGTTCCTTTGAAATACGAGAAAGCAGCAGCGCACGGGAACGGTCCGCCCTTATTGCTCCGGACGTGGGCATCTGTTCAGATTGCCTCGAAGAGCTGATGAATCCTTCGGATCGGCGATTCCGCTACCCTTTCATCAACTGCACCAACTGCGGTCCCCGATATACCATCATCAAAGATATTCCCTATGATCGGGCTGTCACCACCATGGCCTCTTTCAAAATGTGCCCGGTCTGTCAACAAGAATATGAAGACCCCACCAATCGTCGTTTTCATGCGCAGCCCAACGCCTGCTGGGTCTGTGGGCCGGTCGTGTCCCTCTATGACTGTGAGGGTAAAAAAATGTTCCGTGATGATCCGGTCCAAAAAACAGTTTCCCTTTTGGCTGAAGGGGCAATCCTGGCCATCAAGGGGTTGGGCGGGTTTCATCTTTGTGTGGATGCGGCAAATCTTTCGGCCGTGGTTCGACTCAGGAGGCAAAAACATCGGGAAGAAAAGCCCCTTGCTGTAATGGTTCAGAATCTTGAGATGGCCCGGAAGATCGTTCATGTGAGCCAAGTGGAAGCCGAATTGCTTTTATCCCACGAAAAACCGATCGTTCTTCTCAAGAAAAGAAAAATCACCGGCCTCTCTGAACAGGTGGCGCCGTTTAACCGTTATCTGGGCGTCATGTTGCCCTATACCCCGTTACATGTTCTTCTGATGGCGGGTCCTTTCAGGGCTCTGGTAATGACCAGCGGCAATGTGAGTGAGGAACCCATCACGCGGGACAATGAGGCGGCCTTTAAAAAACTTCACGGCATTGCCGATTATTTTTTGGCCCACAACCGGGATATCTATCTTCGGGGGGATGATTCAGTGGTTCGGGTGGTGGACGGGGTTCCGAGACAGATCAGGCGTTCCCGGGGATACGTGCCGGTTCCTATTTTTCTGCCCCCATCCTTTGGCGCTATGCCGGCGGTGCTGGCTCTGGGGGGGGAACTTAAAAACACCATTTGTCTGACCAAGAAGAACCGTGCTTTTTTGAGTCAGCATATCGGGGATCTGGAGAATCTGGAAACCTTCGATTTTTTTCGTTTGACCGTATCGCATCTGCGGCGGATTCTGGAGATTCATCCCGAAGTGATGGTCCACGACCTTCACCCGGACTATCTGAGTTCCAGATTCGCCAGGGAACAACATGAATGTGCTACTTTGGCCGTGCAACATCACCATGCTCATATTGTGAGCTGTCTTGCCGAGCATGGCAGGGAAGGCCCCGCCATCGGAGTGGCCATGGACGGCACGGGACTGGGCCTGGATGGGGCCATTTGGGGCGGCGAAATCCTGCTCTCTGACGCCGTTTCTTTTAGAAGATGCGCCCATTTGTCCTATATCCCCCTTCCCGGTGGCGATGCGGCCGCCAAATCGCCCTGGCGCATGGGGCTCATATATCTTCATAAGGCTTTTGGCGAGTCGCTTTTCGATCTTCCTATCCCATTTGTCCAAGATCTGGATCTGGAAACGTCATCCATTATTCTGCAAATTGCCCGGAAAGGAGTCCATTCGCCGTTGACATCCAGTTGCGGCCGGTTTTTTGATGCGGTTTCCGCTTTGATTGGCATTCGCAACGAAATCGCATATGAGGGGCAGGCGGCTATTGAACTGGAGATGATTCAGGATTTAAACGAAGAAAGGGCTTATGCTTTCGACATTCATCCACGAGCGAATAAATGGGTCATGGAAACCACCCCGATCATTCAGGGCGTGGTCAAAGATCTGCTTGAAGGCGAGAGCCAAGGCGTTATCAGCCGCCGCTTTCACAATACCCTGATTCAGATGTTGCACCGGATCTGCATCATCATCAGGACGGAAAGCGGTATTGAACAGGTGGCGTTGAGTGGTGGGACCTTTCAGAACGAAACCCTGCAGAGCGGTTTGACGAAGGTCCTTGTCGCTGACGGATTTAACGTCTTGAGCCACGCAATGGTTCCCACAAACGACGGCGGATTGAGTTTGGGCCAGGCGGTTATTGCCGGGATGATTTGTGCCGGCCATCAGGGTCAATTTGAGGAAACCTATGAAATACATGGATGAATATCGGGACGGCGCAGTGGCAAAAGCCCTGTCTGACAGGATCAGGGCCATTTCCACGAAACGGGTGCGCTTGATGGAAATCTGCGGGACCCACACCATGGCTATTTTCAGACACGGCATTCGAAGTCTTTTGCCCGAAACCATTGAGCTGGTGTCAGGTCCCGGTTGCCCCGTCTGTGTCACCGCCATGGAGGAGATTGACCGGGCCGTGAAACTGGCGCGGACCCCGGGGGTGATGGTAACCACCTTCGGGGATATGATCCGGGTGCCCGGCAGCGTTTTTTCCCTGCAGATGGCGCAGGCTGAAGGGGCCACGGTGAAAATGGTCTATTCTACTTTTGACGCCCTGAAAATTGCTTCCCATAACCGTGACAGAGAGGTGGTTTTCCTGGGCATCGGGTTTGAGACCACCGCTCCCACGGTGGCGGCCGCCATTCAGACTGCATATGCCAATGGTGATGCCAATTTTTCGGTACTCTCGGCCCATAAACTGCTGCCCCCGGCCATGGATGCCCTCCTTTCCGATGGGAATGCCATGGTTGACGGGTTTCTCTGCCCGGGCCATGTGACCACCATCATCGGCACGTCCTCTTATGAAACCGTGACCAAAAAGTACAACACGCCCTGTGTGGTGACCGGATTTGAGCCTGTGGATATTCTTCAGGGGATACTGATGCTGGTGGAACAGATTGAATCAGACCAGTCGGAGGTTGAGATTCAATATGCCCGCGGCGTTTCACCCGAGGGGAATCCCGGCGCCCTGGCCATCATGAACGGGGTATTTGAACCCTGTCATGCGCCCTGGCGGGGGTTGGGAATTATTCCAGACAGTGGTCTTGCCATCAGGGAAACCTATGAACGTTTTGATGCGAGAAATCGATTTGACCTGGAAGTGGCGCCGGCCCGGGAGCCGTCCGGCTGCCTCTGCGCACGGATACTCCGGGGTGCTGCCAGGCCCCCGGACTGTAAGCTGTTTCGGAAGTCCTGCACGCCGGGGACACCTGTCGGTCCGTGCATGGTATCCAGCGAAGGGACCTGTGCGGCTTATTTTAAATACCATCCATAAGGAGGAAGCCATGTTCAAAATTTTGGAAGGAAGTGAAGGCAATGTGCTGGGCGTTGAGGTGGTCGGTGGTTATATGAAAGAAGACATTGAGGAACTGAAAAAAATCTGTGATGATAAACTTGCTGAGGGGCACGATAAACTGAATTTTCTCATCAGGATCGATCAGCTGGATTTTGGAAAGAGCGAGTTCGGAGCCTTTTATGAGGACGCCAAATATGCCCTTTCGCATATGAAAAATCTGCGCCATATCGCAGTGGTGGGTCACAGCAAACTGGAAAAAATTCTGATTGAGTTGGATAATAAGCTATTGGGGAGCGTAAAGAAGGGTTTGATTGAAAAATATTTTGATGTGGCCGATATGGATAAAGCCTGGGAGTTCGTGCGTGGCTAGGCCTGTTTTTTTCATCCGCCAATTCGAATATTTCCCCAGGGGATTCGCGATGTTTGTCACGATCACGGCGCCTCTGGGGATTTTTAGCTTTTGATGCCGGTCTATCCTTTCCCCAGTTCAATGGACCGTTTTGTGGCGGATTCAACCGCATTCATGAGGGAAGCGCGAAGGCCGCCTTTTTCCAGCTCATGGATGCCCGCGATGGTGGTGCCGCCGGGAGAAGTTACCATACATTTGAGTTGCCCGGGGTTCGTGCGGGTCTCAAGGAACATCTTGGCTGATCCCATGAGGGTTTGTGCCGCAAGGGTCTCCGCCACATCCCGGGGCAGGCCCATTTTGACGCCGCCGTCGGCCAGGGCCTCCAGTACGATGAATACATAGGCGGGGCCGGAACCGGAAAGGCCCGTGGCGGCGTCAATCAGCTTTTCTTCAATGCGCACGGTGCGCCCGATGGGATGGAAAAGCGTCTCCACAGTCTCGAAGTCTTCGGGACGGGCGGGACTGTCGGATGCAATGGCGATGGCGCCTGCCATCACTGTGACCGGCGTATTGGGGATGGTGCGAACAACCCGCGGATGCTGGGGCAGCGCGTCAACGAAAGTCTGAATGGGGACGCCGGCCACAATGGAAATCAGCAGTTTATCAGGACCCATATGAACGCTGATGTCGTTTAGCACCTCATGGATCACCTGGGGTTTAACGGCCAGAATGAGCACATTTGATCGGTCTATCAGCGATCGATTGTCTGCCAGGGTTTCCATGTCAAAGGTCTTGGACATGTGGACTCTTCGTTCATGGGAGATGTCTGATGCCAGAATTCGGTCAGGCAATACCACCTGGTTTTTGATGATACCGCGAATTATGGCTTCCGCCATGTTGCCCGCGCCGATAAAGCCTAAGGACTTGTCCTTCAGAGCGGATTTAATATCTAAAGACATAGGGTGTAAGCCTCCTTAACTGTAAAAATCTAAGACCCAAAAAGCGTTTTCACGATGGGTTTGGTCACCTTTCCCATGGGGTTGCACGGCAGCTTTTTTACCACCAGAACGTTGGTGGGGACTTTGTAGGGCGCAAGCCTTTCCTTTCCCCAGTTTCGCAGTTCCGCCGGTGAGAGCGAAGCACCCTCTTCAAGAACGATGGCCGCGCAGACCCTTTCTCCCCATTCGAGATCTTCCTTTCCCACCACGGCGCATTCCGTGATATGAGGGTGGCTTCTGAGGACTTCCTCGATTTCAAAGGCCGAGATTTTAAAGCCGCCGGTTTTGATAATGTCCGTACTTTGCCGGCCCAGAATGCGGTAGTCGCCTTCTTCCACCACGGCCATGTCCCCGGTGCGAAACCAGGCGCCGCGAAATGCACTTTGCGTCTCTTGGGTCCGCTGCCAGTATTCCTGAAATACGGATGGTCCACTGACCTCGATTTCTCCCGAAGTTCCGGCGGGAACCGCATTGCCGGCTTCATCTACCAGGCGAACGTCCACTCCGGGCAGTGGGGCGCCCACATATCCCGGTTTCCGTTTTCCATGGAGCGGATTAGAAAGGGCCATGCCGATTTCCGTCATGCCATAGCGCTCCAGCAGTGCATGACCGCTGATGCTTTGCCACTCATGAAAGGCCGTGGCCGGAAGGGCGGCCGATCCCGAGACCATGAGCCGGAGACGGGCGCAGGCCTTTGCCATGATCTGCTGCTGTTCCGGGGGTGATTCCTTCCAGGCCGCGATCAATTTGACATAGATGGTGGGTACCGCCATGAACAACGTGATGTTGCCTTCAAGGAATTTTTGCCATACCCGGGCAGCGTCGAAACGGGGAAGCATTTCGCAACTTGCTCCGGCCCACAGGGCGCAGCACAGCACATTGACGATGCCGTGGGTGTGATGCAGGGGCAGCACGTGAAGGATGCGATCATCCCCGCGCCATTCCCAAGCTTTGACCAGGGTCGTGATCTGGACTTGAAGATTGTGGTGGGTCAGGAGTACGCCTTTGGGTTTTCCCGTGGTGCCGCTCGTGTAGAGAATCATGGCCGGGTTTTCAGAACTAACCTCGGGAAGTGCCTGAACATCGCTTTTGAGGAGGCTGTCTGTTGATAGGAAAGGGATATCAAGCTTCCGGGCGATGGGTGCAAGGGTGTCGATAAAATCCGGATGACCGACCACAATGGATGCCCCTGAATCTTGAATGGCATATGCCAACTCTGCTGGTGGATGGACTTCACAGAGGGGCACGGCGATGCCCCCCGCACGCCAGATTCCCCACTGGACGGTCGGGTAATCAAAATTCCGGGGCACCAGGAATGCCACCCGCCGGCCTTCAAGATCTTTTTGTCCCGCCAGAAGTCCCGCGGCCGCCCGCGAAGAGGTCTCAAGGAGCTCACGGTAGGTGAAATCGCCATCCACTGTGGAGATGGCGATTCGTTCTCGGTGCTTTTCAGCCCTTGCAACAAGGGGAATGCCGGTGTTAACCATGGATTTTCATTGCTACCTGGGCGACCCTTTGTCCTAGGCTCTCCACGGTTTTAAGGCCTGCATCATCCTTTTCAATGCCTTCCGGGTGTCCTCCCCACATGGTTCCGCCAAAATGCGCCCCCGGCTTGCCGTCTCCCACCAGGATCATGTCGTGAACCAGCATGACCGATTGAACCTGCTGTATGGCCGCCTCCTGTCCGCCATTCCGAAATCCTCCCACGGCAATGACGCCGCCCACTTTGTCTTGAAACAGGAATCCATTGCGCCTGAACATGACGCTGCGATCCAGAAAGGCTTTGCATTGGGAACTCATGGCGCCCAGGTATACCGGGGTTGCCACGATAATCCCCCCTAATTCGGGATCTTTGAGGATGGGAATGATGTCGTTGAAATCATCTTTCTGGCTGCATTCCAGTGCTTTCATGCAGTGGCCGCATGCAATACACCCTTTGATTTCCATTCCCGCAAGGTCGATGATTTCAGTTTTGATTTCAGGGAAATTTTCAGTAATTGCGCGGATGCAATAGTCCAGGGACGTCCGGGTGGTCTTTCCTTTTCGAGGGCTGCAGGAAACGCCGACAATTTTCATGGGATTCTCCTTTCCATGGTTCCGACCGGCGCCGGATAATCAGGAATCGCCGGGTTTTGGAACCGCTTTAAGATTGTATTGATGAAAACATGTTAAACGGGGAATTTAACGATTTCCCATGAAAGTTGATATGACCTATATAGCGCTTGGAGTCAAGGGTATTTCAGTGAATATGTTTTCGAAAACCGCTAAAATTCCCATGACCGCTTGTTGCTTCCGGCGCTTTAACATGGTAATAGAACGACCAACCGTTCACAGGGGGCAGGGAACAGTTGTTCCTAATAAGGAGATGTATGTTTTGAGCAAGCTTTCTTCATCGGCAGATTATGCCTCGATGAAATTAAAAATTTTAGAAGCTCTTGAAGCCGGTGTGGATCGTGTGGCAGCCTGGGCCGACCTTTTGGACAGCATCAATGTTTTTCCCGTGGCGGATGGGGATACCGGCAGGAATCTGATGGTCAGCCTGCAACCGCTTAAGCGGCGGGCCGAAAGCCGGGAAGAATTAATTGAAGCACTGCTGTTGTCGGCGAGGGGCAACTCAGGGAATATCGCTGCTCAGTTTTTTAACGCTTTTGTATGTATTGAAAGCCCCCACGAACTTTACCAAATTGCAAAACGGGGAAGGGATCTGGCTTGGAAAGCGGTTCCGGCGCCAAAATCCGGAACCATGTTGACATTTTTTGACGCCTTGGTCGAGGTGCTTCAGCATTATGATATGGCATCGGATCCGGCATGCCTCGATGAAGTCCTGGACCGTTTGGAAAAAGTGGTCTTCGATACACCTGAACAGTTAAAGGAACTGGCTGTCGCCGGGGTGGTGGATGCCGGGGCTTTGGGCATGTTTATTTTTTTTGACGGTTTTTTCAACGTGCTGTTCAACCGGATGGAAAAATTTCGTTCCATCGCGGAGGTATTCGAAAATTTACTTTATGTGAATTCCTCGTGGCAAACCCACGAGCACGGCGGATACTGTATCGATGCGGTATTGAAACTGGATGCGGTCTATGCGGGAGATTCCCTGCCGGGCATCTCACAAATGGGAAATGAAGTGGTCGTTCTGGGGCACGGGGATTTTATCAAAGTTCACTTGCATGTGGCAGATGAAGTAGGCGCCAGGCGGCGGCTTGAAGGGTTCGGGGATCTGGTGAACTGGAAGTCGGATGATTTGAAGGTGCAAACAGCCCGGTATCACTCCTTTCCGAAAACTCAGGCGCTTCATATTATGACCGATGCAGCCGGTTCCATTACGCGAATGGATGCAAAGCGGCTCGGTATTACGCTTCTGGAAAGTTATATTAACCTAGGCGCTCACAGTTATCCGGAAACCCATATGGATCCGGAACGACTCTATATGGAAATGCGAAAAGGGGTTGCCGCTTCCACTGCCCAGGCTTCTGTTTTTGAGCGGCATCAACGTTATCAGCAGGCTGTAAGCCTGCATTCTCGAGTGCTCTATTTATGCGTGGGGGCTGGATATACGGGAAATTATCAAACTGTTATGGACTGGAAAGCCCTTCATGATCCGGAGGATAAATTGATGGTTGTGGATACCCAGGCCGCCTCAGGAAAGCTGGGATTGCCGGCCATTGCCGCAGCCCGGTTTTCCTTGAAAGTGCAAGAATCCCGTTTAGTCATCGAATATGCGGTAAAAGCGCAGGCGCTGGTTGAAGAACTGATTTTTATCGAAAAACTCCACTACCTTGCCAGAGGCGGTCGAATTTCAAAGACCGGCGCTTTTTTGGGTGACATGCTCCATGTGAAACCCGTTGTGAGTCCGGCGTCCGATGGGGTTAAAAAGGTGGGAGTGGTCCGAAACAAGGCTCAGCAGATTGGTTTTGCCCTGGAAAGATTGAAAGACGGATTGGGCAACTCGGGGTGTCCGGTAATCATGCTGCAATATACGGATAACCATCGGTTGGTGGCAGGTGAATTTAAAACGGCCGTTGAAAGCGAGTTTCCATCAGCCGATGTTTTTGTTCAGCCCCTCAGTCTCACCACCGGCGCCCATTGTGGGCCAGGCGCCTGGGCCGTGGCTTATTTGCCGGAGATTTCCCTGTAAATGAAACCGCGTAGGTTCACGTTTCAACCTGCTTCCGTTGGATTTTTTATTTTGGGTCTTTGCAGCCTTCGAGGACCTTTCGCATGTGATTCCTTTCCGCTTTCGATTTTCTGAGTTGATCTTTTAGCTCCGCCTGGTTTTCCCAAGGCGTATCTTTGATTTTTTTCTCCAGTTTTTCAACTTCTCGAATCAGCTGGTAAAGGTCCTTTGCGATCATTCGGATGCTCATGGTCGTTCAATCCCCGGGCCTGGAATTCAGGTTCCAAATTTTGGCTTGACAATATACCAATATAATAATAGGACCCAATTTTAACAATCAAAAAAATAGAAAAAGACAGTATCCCATCTCTTGTTAAGCTGAAGAACCGTGCCCTTTTTTATGAAAGGCAGTCCCCTGAAAAATCTGAACGCCTCTTTCAGCGCCACGCGCAGCAATTTTAAACCCCTCTGGGTCTACTTTGTGGAGAATCGATGGGCGCTGGGGGGTGGGGTGTTGAGCCTGCTCATAGTGGACTTTCTCCAGCTCATTATTCCGCTCATTATCAAGAAAGCGATCAATGTGCTGGTTCAGCAGCCTTCCGGAACGGGGGCGCTGCTGTTGAAACAGGGCCTTATGATCGGCATTATCGCTCTGTTGATTGCCTTGTTCCGGTATGTGTGGCGGCTTCTGTTGATGGGCCATTCCAGGAAGGTGGAACAAGGCCTGCGCAACCGGCTTTACGAACATATTCAGCTTCTCTCCCTCTCGTTTTTTCAGAACACGAAGACCGGCGATGTGATGGCTCGGGCCATCAACGACATCAATGCTGTGCGCATGGCCTGCGGCATGGGCTTGGTGGCCCTGGTGGACGGGTTTGTACTCGGCGCCGCGGCCATCGGCTTCATGATGAGCATCGATTGGCGGTTGACCCTTATTTCTTTGATTCCCGCGCCCATCGTCGTTGTGGCCACACGGATGCTGGCCAACCAGATGTCCTTACGATTTGAACGGGTTCAGAAAACCTTTTCCGACCTCACCGAACAGTCTCGTGAGGGTTTCTCAGGCATCCGGGTGATCAAGGCCCACCAGCGGGAAGGGTGGGCCTATGACAGGATGAAAGCGGGAGGGGAAAAATACGTTGCGGAAAGCATGCGTCTGGCCCGAACCCTTGCCCTCTTTTTTCCCCTGATGACCCTGATTACCAATGCCGGGCTTGCCGTTGTGATTCTGTTGGGCGGCCGTTATACCATTGTGGGAACCATCACGCCCGGGGATTTCGTTGCCTTTATCAGTTACCTGAACCTGCTCACGTGGCCCATCATGGCCATGGGATGGGTGACCAGCCTGATCCAGCGGGGATCCGCTTCCATGCGGCGCATCAACGGCATTTTTGATGCGGTTCCGGAAATTCGGGACCCGGAATTCTCGAACTCTTTTGTCAATGGGGAGGGACCCGCCGCAATATCTTCAGAAAAACCCAATAATGCCATCGCTTTTCACGGGCTCAGTTTTCGGTATCCCGGTCAGGCCGAATATTCCCTCCATGAGGTTCATCTTGCCATACGTCGGGGAGAGACCGTGGCCATTGTGGGGCGCGTGGGATCGGGGAAAACAACCCTGCTGCAGATTGTGCCGCGGCTGTTGGATGTTCCCGACGACACGGTTTTTGTGAGCGGGTGGGATATTCGAAAAATGCCGCTGGCAACCCTGAGAAAAAAAATCGGGTTCGTGAGCCAGGATGTCTTTATTTTTTCCGACACCGTTCGCAATAATGTGGCCTTCGGAAGGGATGATATCAGCGATGAAGAAGTGCGGCAGGCGTTGGACGTTGCCGGCGTCCTTGAGGAAATGGAAAGCCTGGAACACGGCCTGAATACCCTGCTGGGGGAGCGGGGGATCACCCTTTCGGGCGGTCAGCGGCAACGGGTCACCATTGCGCGGGCCATTGTGGGGAATTTTCCCATCCTTATCCTGGATGATGCCCTTTCCATGGTGGATACCCGTACCGAAGAGGGGATTTTGAACCGGATTCTGGATTTGCGGCGGAATCGGACCAATGTGATCGTTTCCCACAGGGTTTCCACCATCCGTCGAGCGGACAGGATATTTGTATTGGATCGGGGCCGTTTAAAAGAGGAAGGGCATCACGAAAGCCTGATCGCCCGAGGGGGGATCTACAGCGTCCTTTACGAAGAGCAGCTTTTAGGGGAAGTGCTTGAAAACGGAGGCGTGAACTTGCCATGATGGGGGACTATGGATACGCCGAAGAAGGCAAGTTGGGCAAACCCTACAACCTCAAGTTGCTGAAGCGGTTGGCTCTATTCGCATCGCCCTACGGAAAACTGATTGGGCTAGGTCTTTTGCTGTCGATCCTGGTCGCCCTGTTTGATCTCTCGGTGCCTTATTTAACCAAGATTGCCATTGACCGGTATATTCTTTCCTCCTGGTTTGCCGTGAGCGGGGAAATGACGACGGACCCGGCGTACCGAAGGCTGGTAAAACGCTATGGTCCTTTGTTTCAGAAGAGCGAAGGCGCTTTGGATTCGTATATTTCCAATGTGGATCTCAAGAAAGTGGATCCCGCGGATCTCCATTTGCTCAAAAGTCAAGGGCTGTTGTCTTCCGAACGGTTTTATCGGATCGAACCCGGCAGGGAAGTTCTAAAATGGTTTTCCAGGGGGCAACGGGATGCTCATGAAATGGCGGACGGCGCCGTCATGGTGCCCTATGACGACCTGGAGCGGTTGCCCCGAAAAGAACTCCTTCAAATCAGGGCCGGCGATGTGAACGGGGTAACGTTCATTGCGGGGATTTTTTTCGGCCTGCTGTTGCTCTCTCTGGGGTTCAGCTATCTGGAATATTATGTGATGGAATTGACGGGTCAGCGGATTATGCAGGACATGCGCATGAGGCTCTTTGACCGAATGCAGGCCCAGACCCTGCGGTTTTTCGATCGGTACCCGGTGGGGACCCTGGTCACCCGGGTGACCAATGATATCGGCAACCTCAATGAAATGTTCAAGTCCGTTCTGATAACGGTCTTCAAAGACCTGTTCATGATTATCGGCATTCTGGGGGTTCTTTTTTACCTCAACCGCCGGCTGGCCCTGTTGTGTTTTACCCTGTTGCCCATCATTTTCGGGTTGACCCTGATCTTCAGCACCATGGCCAGGGAGGCGTTCCGGGAGCTTCGAAGCACCGTTTCAAAAATCAATGCGTTTCTTCAAGAGCGGATCAGGGGGATGCGCGTGATTCAGTTGTTTGTGAGGGAAGCATCGCAAATGACGGCCTTTGTGGGGCTCAACCGGGAAAATTATCGTGCGGGGATGAAGCAGATTCGTGTTTTTGCCCTGTTCATGCCTCTGATGGAGCTGTTGTCGTCTTTGGCCATCGGGTTTCTGATCTGGTATGGCGGCGGACAGGTCTTACAGGAAGAAATGACCCTGGGAGCGCTGGTGGCTTTTATCGGGTATATTCAGATGTTTTTTAAGCCCATTCGGGACATTTCCGAAAAATACAATATTATGCAGATGGCCATGGCTTCCATGGAACGGATTTTCGAATTCATGGACAAAAAAGAGGTGCTGCCGCAGTCCACGTCCCCCTGGAACCCTTCCCATGTCAAGGGTCATCTGGCGTTTGACCACGTGTCTTTCGGATACGACAAAGACAAAATGATTCTCCACGATGTTTCTTTCGAAGTGAAACCGGGGGAAACCGTGGCCATTGTGGGCGCCACGGGTTCGGGGAAGACTACGGTGGTGAGTCTGGTGGAGCGGTTTTACGATCCGGATCAGGGGAGGATCACCTTGGACGGCATCGATCTCAGGGAATGGTCCAACCTTAGCCTGCGAAAGGTTGTGAGCCTCTGTATGCAGGATGTTTTTATCTTTGCGGGAACCGTGGCGGAAAACATTTCCCTGGGAAGGGAGGGTTTGGATGACCACGCAGTGCGCCGCGCCGCCGAGACCGCCAATGCCTTGGGGTTTGTTGAGCGGCTGGAAAACGGTTTTCAGCAGGAGCTGGGCGAGGATGGCGCCACCCTTTCAGGGGGGCAACGTCAGTTGCTCTCTTTTGCGAGGGCACTGGCCAGTGATCCCCGTCTGCTGATTCTGGACGAGGCCACCAGCAGCGTGGATCCTGAAACCGAACGTCTCATCCAAACGGCCATTTCGAAAATGGCTCAGACGCGGACCACCCTTGTGGTGGCCCATCGGCTGTCCACGGTCAGGGATGCGAATCGGATTATGGTGATGCACCATGGGCAAATTAGGGAGCAGGGGACCCATGAAGAACTCATGGCCATGGAAGGGCTTTACTTTAAGCTCAGCCGCCGGTGGAATCGGGGGATTCCTGGAGAATAAGGTCGTCACTGAAATTTCTTGACTGGAAACCGATGTTTCCCTATAGTTCTTTTATATTTCACATCATAAGCAAGTTCTGATCACCCAATTGAGCGGACTATTTTTTAGCCATGCCTTTGAGTCTGAAAGAATTTCACCACTCCTATCGCTCCAAAATTATTGACGAATGGGTCAACAGCCTTAAAGAAAATGCCGGCCCGCTATACGCTTCCAGACCTCGCGAAGAGCTGTTTGGAACCATAACGCAAGCATTTGAGGCCAACTATCATTTTCTGGTTGATGGGCAAATGGGTCCAATTAATCGTTTTATCAATAAAATATGCAAAATGCGTCTTGAAGCCGGATTTCATCTGTCGGATGTTCAAACCGCATTTGAATTGTACCGAATCATTGTGATCCCCATTCTGGCGGAAGAGTGTTCCCCTGACGATTTTCTCCGCGGGGTTGTCAATATCAATCGCTGCCTGGCCTATACCATTCGTCGCTTCAGTGATCATTTTCAAAACATGCACGAGAAAAAGATTCTGGCCCACAACCGGCAATTGGAAGACGAGGTCCGGCTCAGGACCAAAGCCCTGCGGGAATCGGAATTGCGGTACAAAGTGCTGGTGGAGGAAATCAATGACGGATATTTTGTGATTCAGGACCAGGTGATCGTTTTTGCCAACCGTGCTTTCTGTCGAATGCACGGCTATCTGCCCGAAGAGGTTTTGGGCAAGAAGTTTTACGCCTTTTTAGCCCCCATGAGCCGAAAAGAGGTCATTGATATTTACAAAAGGAGTCTTGAAAATCAACCCAGTCCCGCTATTTTTGAATATATGCGCCTTACCCAAAACGGCCATACTTATCCCACCGAGATCCGAGCCAATGTGGTGGCCTATGAAGGACGCATGTCCAACATCGGCATTTGCAGGGATATTACCGAACGGGTGAAAATGGAAAAAAAGGTGAGGGAGTCGGAACGAATGGCCTATATCGGCCAGATCACCACCTCTCTTTCCCACGAGATTCGAAATCCGCTTTCAGCCATCAAAATGAACCTTCAAATACTGGAGAAAAATCCGGACATACAAGGCAACGACAAGCGCCGCGTAAACATCTCCATTCGGGAGACAACGCGGCTGGAAAGGATACTGACCGAACTTCTGGACTTTGCCAAACCCCTCGAACTGGCTTTTTCATCCTCGGACCTCAACGAAATTCTGTCTGCCTGCACGGAAACTCTGGACGTTAAATTCAAGGAAAACAACCTGAGCATCACAGCCGCATTGGATGAGACGGTCCCTGTTTTTCAAGCGGATGCGGGCAAATTGGAACAGGCATTTCTTAACCTGTTATTGAATGCCATTGACGCCTCCAGCGAGGGGAGTCGCATTACGGTGCGCAGCCTTTATCATCCCGACGGCAAACAGCCCTATGTGGAAGTACTCGTTCAAGACGAAGGGCACGGGATACAACCCCGATTCATGGAGGAAATTTTCAAGCCCTTTTTTTCCACCCGAACCAAAGGCACGGGTCTCGGACTTTCCAATGTCAGTCGGATTGTCCATGCCCATGGCGGTTGGATGAAGGCTGAAAACCGCCCATCCAAAGGCGCGTCATTTCATGTAAATCTTCCAACGGGCAATGAATATGGCCAAGATTTTGATCATTGACGATGAGGTTTCCATCCTGGAATCCCTGGAAATGTTTCTCGGGGAAAAGGGTCATGAGGTTTTTCGTGCGGACACCGGCGGAAAGGGATACACCCTCTTTTCCCGTGAAAAGCCGGAAGTGGCCATTATGGACATCCGCCTGCCGGATATGAACGGCCTGGATGTCCTGACCCAAATTCAGAATGATCAGTGCCCCGCCAAGGTTATCATGATGACGGCCTTCCAGGACATGGAGACAACCATCGACGCCATGAAACGGGGGGCATTCGACTATCTCCACAAGCCCCTGGATGCTGAACTGGTTGAAAAAACGGTCAACCGGGCATTGCATATTCTTCAAGTGGACCGTGAAACGCCCTTTATGAAAGCGGAAGATCCCCCCGCGAACAAAGACGTGATCATCGGTAAAAGCGACAAGATGCGGCGGATCTTTAAAATGATCGGCCTGGTCTGCCAGAACCGGGCTACAGTCCTGATTGAAGGAGAAACGGGCACGGGCAAGGAACTCATTGCCAGGACCATTCACCGTAACTGCCGCTTTAATAAGGAACCCTTTATCACCATGGATTGCTCATCCACGGTGGAGACCCTTCTGGAGAGCGAACTTTTCGGGCATGAAAAGGGGGCTTTCACCGGCGCCACCACTACCAAGCAGGGGAAAATCGAACTGGCGGGGAAAGGGACCCTTTTTCTGGATGAACTGGGAGAATTGCCGGCGCGGCTTCAGAGTAAATTCTTGGGCTTTCTTCAACGTCGCGAGTTTACCCGGGTGGGAGGAAACGAAATTCTGCAATCACGATGCCGCATCATCGGCGCCACAAATCGCGGGTTGACGACCCTGGTCCGGAAGAAAGAATTCAAGGAAGATCTCTATTACCGACTGCGCGTGGTCACCCTTCAGGTTCCCCCGCTACGAGAACGTTTGTCGGATATACCGAGCCTGATCAAGCATTTTCTTCAAAAAATCAACCATGAGTTGAATACCGAGGTTTCCAAACTCCAGCAAGGCGTCATTGAGCGGCTCATGCTTCACCCATGGACGGGAAATGTTCGGGAGCTGGAAAACTGTCTGGTGGAAGCGGTGGTGAGAGCCAGGGGAAATGTGATCCTTCTGGAGGATATGGAAGATATTCTCAATACCGACACCGGTCTTGATTCCGGCGGCATTCCTGGGTATTCGCTGCTCCGGATGGAAAAAGAGCACATCGAAAAGACCCTCCGCCTCCTGGGGTGGAATCGCACCAGGGCAGCCCAGGCGATGGGCATTTCACTTCCCACCCTTCGCAGCAAAATCCGAAAATATCATATCGCGGCGCCACCCGCCTGAGCCAGGGCCTGAGAAAAACCTGAAAATTGACCTTCGCTACAAAAGAATTTTCCATGCCCTGAAACTTTTTTTCAGAACAGGGCAATGCAATTCTCAAATTCCTCATTTTAATGATATATGTTTCTTCAATAATATAAGATGGATACAGACGATAATCCCCTCGCGAATACATGAAAGACTGTATGGCACGCATATTGCTGAACATAACCTCAACCGACGCAGAGGAATCAGTGATGAACCTCAAAACCCTCAGAGAAATTGAAAAAGAGCATCTCCGGACGGTTCTGGAAAAGACGAATTGGGATATTGACAAGGCTTCCCGCCTATTAAAGATATCGGTGTCACGGGTGAAACGGAAGATCCACAGGCATGGGTTAATGCCGCCGGAATCTTCCTGAAATAGAACCACTTCTTTTTTAACCTTTGAGGAGGAACAAAGAATGTACACCAAAAATCGACTGATCCCGGCCATTGTGTTGTTTTCATTTTTGCTGGTATTTCCCGTCATGGGAGGGGCGGCGGAACCCATAAAGATCGGAGCGCCGCTGTCAACGGCCTATCTCTATGGGTGGGATGCAGAGCGGGGAATAAAGCTGGCCATTGATGAAATCAATGCCAAAGGCGGTGTAAATGTAGGTGGCGAAAAGAGACCTTTTGCGGTGGACGTCATCGACACCCGGGATCTGGAACCGGGCGTGCCGGTGAGCGAAGCCCTCATGGCCATGGATAAATTGATCCTCGAAAAAAAGATTCATTTCATCATCGGCGGGCCGGTTCGCTCCGAAGCGGCGCTTGCGGCCATGTCCCTGTTGTCCAAACATAAAGTCGTTTCCATTCTCACCACGGGCGCCCTGAGTCCCAAATATCATGCCATGGTAGAGAAACAATACGACAAATTCAAATACTGCTTCAGAATCCATGGGGAAGCCAAATGGTTGGTTAAGGAAATTCTTACCTGTTTGACGGAAATTAAGGAAAAATACGGATTTGATCGGTTGTTTATTATGGTTCAGGATGTCAGCCATGCCCGTGCGGCAGGGAAAATTCTAGGGAAAGTGGCGGCAAAAGCGGGCTGGGACGTCACGGGAACCGAGATATATCCCACCGGCACCAGCGATTTTTCCATGGGCCTCATCAAAGCCAAAAAGACCAACAGTCAAGTCCTTTCCATTTGGATGGATATGCCGGAAAGTTCCATTTTGCTGAAACAGTGGTATGATATGAAAATTCCCGCTCTCCCCTTCGGCTCTACCCTGGCCGCGGCGGAACAACCCGGCTTCTGGGAGGCCACCAAGGGGAAGGGGCAGTATTGCCTGGCCAACGTCGTGAATGCCGGCAATGCCCCCAGCGACGCCACCCCCTGGACCATGAAGTTCTACAAAGCCTACAAGGACCGGTGGAATATCGAACCCGAGGGTCTGGGCAGTTCCAGCAGCTACATGGCGGTGTACGTGTTGAAAGACGCCATTGAACGCGCCGGATCCCTGGATCCCGACAAAGTAGTGGCAGCCCTAGAAAAAACCGACATGGTGGGTGTCTACGGCAGACTCCGATTCAACCCCAAAAGCCATCAGGTCATCCCTTCCTTTGATCCCAAAGAAGGCGCTGTGGGAAGCATCTTCCAGTGGCAGGACGGAAAACGGGTGGTGGTTTTCCCAAAATCCATTGCCACGGGACAGATTCAACTTCCTCCGTGGATGAAATCAGCCAAAAAATAGCCTTTTAATCGCCTTTTTGCCGGGATCTCAAAGCCTGGACGAAAAGGCGATATGATCCACAAACAGAAACATATTAGGCCTTTCGGGGCTTCTTTCCTAAAAATCTCATTTCGGAAACAGGCTATGGATATTTTGATTTACGGCACCATCAACAGCATCATGCTGGCGCTTATGGCCCTGGGGTTCGCCCTGGTCTATGGGACCAGCCGCATTCCTAATTTTGCCCACGGCGCCATTTATGTTCTATGCGGATTTGTCGCCTGGGCATTTGTTCGGGGATTGAATCTCAATTATTTCCTCGGCATCATCCTGGCTTTGGCGTTGACGGGCCTTTTGGGCGCGCTGATGTACCGCTTTGTGTTGATCCGGGTACGCGGCATGAATATTTCCGAGATCATCGCTTCCTACGCTATCGGACTCGCCATTCTGGAAGGGCTTCGGTGGGGCGGTTTCAAGGGAACCACCTACACCCTCCCCGTATTCATCGAAGGGAGTATCACCATCGGTGGCATTCCCGTGGATTACCAGCGAATTCTGGTAGTGGTCATCGGAATTCTACTGGTGGCCTTTCTGTGGCTGTTTACCCACTACACCCGCATCGGCCTGGCCCTTCGGGGCATGGCCCAGGATGAACGGGCGGCCCTTATGCTGGGAATCGATTCCGACACCATGGCGCTGGTGGCCATGGCGCTCGGGTCCATGCTGGCGGGGCTGGCGGCGATTTTAATATTGCCCCTGGGCAATATCGTGGTGGAAAAAGGGTATGACGTTCTAATTCAGGCCATCGCCGTATGTATCGTTGGAGGGCTTGGCAGCTGGATGGGCGCGGTTCTGGCGGCATTTCTCATCGGATTCGCGCAGATTTTGACCACCGTCTATCTGGGAAGCCATTTTCAGATGGTCGTGGCCCTGTTGGCCATCATTATAACGCTGATTTTGAAACCGTCGGGTCTGTTCGGGCAGCAGAAAGAACTGGAAGAGAGGGTATAAAGGGTGAATACAAAACAACAACGAAAGGAGCGCCTGGACAGGGGCATCAAAGTTCGCTCCGATGGTCTCTACGCACTCATGGGCTGGCAGGAATTGTCTTATTTGACGCTGCCCAGGCTGGTTTTGATTGTGGGATTGCTGGCATTGCCCCTGGTTATGCCCAGCATGTACTGGCAGCGGGTCATCACCATCGTATGCATCTATGCCCTGCTGGCCCTGAGCTTTGATTTCCTCGCTCATTTTGTGGGGCTGGTCTCTCTCGGAGGGGCTTTTTTCATCGGCACGGGGGGGTATCTGTCGGCCATTCTCAATACCTCTTTCGGCGCCCCCCCGTTTCTGGCCATTCCCATCGCCACACTGCTGGGCGCCGTCATCTGCACCGTTCTACTGTTGCCCTGCTTGCCGCTGCGCGGCGTCTATTTTGCCATTGTCACCCTCATGTATCCCCTGGCACTGGCCCGGGTCATTGAAGCTACGGACATCCTGGGCGGCACGGACGGCATTATGGGCATTGATAGCTTTCCCAATGCGTGGATGGAACAGTATTTTGTCATCCTGCTGGTGCTCCTCTTTCTGTTCGGCATCAGACGGCTGGTCAACACGGATGTGGGTCTGGTGATCCGGGCCGTAAAGGACAACGACCAGGCGGTCCGCGCCTCCGGAATGAGCGTCAATTTTTATAAGGCGGGCGCGGTGTTCATCGCCTCGGCCATGGGATGTATGGGCGGGGCCTGTCTGGTACACATCTATATGTGGGGGGGGATTTCCCTGTTTGCCCTGGATTTCTCCATTCTGCCCATCGCCGCCACGGTCATTGGGGGAAGCGGCACGCTGGTGGGACCGGTTCTGGGGTGTCTGATTCTGGTTCCCATATCCGAACTGCTCAGGGACTTCGGCACCCTTCGCATCGTATTTTACGCCCTGCTGCTGGTGGGCTTCGTGGTTTTTCGGAGTGAAGGCCTCATGGTGTACGGAGAAAGAAAATATCAACAGTTTGAAAGGTGGGTCAACGTATGAGCGATCAACCGATTCTGGAAGTCAAAGACTTGACCAAGGCCTTCGGCGGTATCCTGGCCTTGAACCGGGTCAATTTCCATTTGAACGAAGGTGAGATCCTGGGGATTATCGGCCCTAACGGTTCCGGCAAGACCACAATCGTCAACTGCATCACGGGGTTCATCAAAGCCACCTCGGGCCAAATCTTTTTCAGGGGCAAAAACATCACCGGCAAAAAAGCGCATAAGATCGCTGACATGGGCGTCACCCGCACCTTTCAGATCATGCGGCCCTATTACAGCCTCCCCGCTTTCAAGAACCTGGTGATCCCTCTTTTCTCTCCCAGGGCCAAACGGACCGGTGGCTGGCGGGGCGGCGGCAATCTGGGGGACCGAAACACGGTGGGCATCGACATCCTGGAAGAAATCGGATTTGAGCGAGATTCACGGGTGCCCTACAAATTGGCATCCACTCTCCCCACGGGTTATCTCAAGCGGTTGGAACTGGCCCGATGCCTGGCCCTGAAACCGGACATTATTCTTTGCGACGAGGTCTTTTCGGGGCTGAGCGCGAGTGAAATCGCCAGTATGGTGCCCCTCATCGAACGGCTGCAAATGGATGGCATTACCCTGATCATGATCGAACATCGCCTGCGGGAGCTGTTCCGCGTGGCGGATCGCATTATGGTGCTTAATTTTGGCGAAAAGCTGACCGAAGGCACTTCTGATGAAGTCATGGCCAATGAAAAAGTGAAGGAAGCCTATTTCGGTTCCGAAGACATCGAGGAGATCATGAGCTATGCTTGAGGCAAGCGGCTTGATGGTGTTTTACGAAAATATGCTGGCGCTCAACAACGTGGCGGTCAAATGCGACGAGAATCAGATTGTCGGCGTCTTCGGCGCCAATAGTGCCGGAAAATCAACCCTTATGTATACCCTTTCCGGCATCATGGAAGATATTCGAAAAAAAGAAGCCATGGCCGGTGGGGAACGCATCACCATCATGGGAGAGATTCAGTTTCTGGGAAAAGACATCATGGGGCTCAAACCCAGCCTTCGCGCCAAACAGGGCATCGTGCTCTGCCCCGAGAGACGCCGGATCTTCAAGGAAAGCAGCGTGCTGGAAAATCTGCGCATCGGGGGGTACCTGGCCAATGCGTCCCAGGCTAGGGAAACCATGGCATATGTGTTTGAAATTTTCCCGGCCCTGTTGAAATTGAAAAAGCGCACCGGCGGCTTCTTAAGCGGCGGCGAGCAGCAGATGCTGGCCATCGGACGGGCGCTCATGGCCCAACCCAGGCTGCTGCTTCTGGATGAGCCGCTCCTGGGTCTCAGTCCCCTCATGCAGGCCATCCTCATACGCGGCACCAAGGTTATTCGGGATCAACGGAAGATCTCCATCATCGTAACCGAACAGTACGCCAGACCCGTGCTCCCCATTGTGGATTACGCCTTTATCCTGGAAAACGGCACGGCGGTCATGGAAGGGACCCGTAAAGAACTGTTGAGCAATCCGGATATCCGTACGGCCTACTTTGGGGTTTAAGGCCCTGTACACACCTTGATGGAGTTTTTGAACCCATGGAAAGAGATGAGCAAGCACTGGCAAAGGAATTGACCTTTACGCGTTTTGACGCAATGTGCGAAATCTACCCCGATCGGACGGCGGTGGTTTATCTGGGAGAGCGTTTCACCTATGCCCGATTGCGGGATCTCAGCAATCGGTTCGCGGGCGCGCTGACGGCCCTGGGGGTCAAGAAGGGAGATCGGGTCATCATATACCTGTCCAATTGCATTCAGTGGCTGGTAGGGTTTTTGGGCATTCAAAAAGCAGGCGCGGTCCTGGTTCCCGTGTCTCCCATTTATACCTCCTTTGAGGTGGAATACATGGTCAAGGATGCGGGTGCTGAAACCATCATCTGCCTGGACACCAATTTCTGTTATGTCAAGGAGGTGGCGGATAAGACGGATCTCAAAAACATTATCGTCACCAACCTGGTGGAGCTCCTTCCCCTCTGGAAGCGCTCACTCGGCATGTTGTTCGACAAGGTTCCCAGCGGCAAGGTGGACAAGGACAAACGGGTTCATTCCTTCAGATCCCTTTTAAAACATCAGCCCCTTTCCACTCCCGTTTCCCTGGATCCGTGGAAAGACCTGTCATACATCCTCTACACGGGGGGCACCACCGGGTTTCCCAAAGGCGTTCCGGGAAACCATATCGGCATGACCTCCTACGTGAACGATGTCACCGACGACGTGGCCTACGGACATCTCAAAGAAGGAGAGGACGTGTATATTGCGGTAAATCCCCTCTTTCACATCATGGCCCTGGGCCTTTGCATGGCCGTTGGACTCAACAAGGGAAATGCTGTTCTGCTGATGCCGGTCCCGCAGGTGGATGCCATCATGAGCACCATTGAGCGATTCGGCGCCCGGTGGTTTCTGGGGGTTCCGGCCCTCTATCGCATGATCCTTGAAAACGACCGTCTGGAATCCTATGATCTCAGCAGTCTCGCCTATTGTTATTGCGGCGGCGATGTGCTGCCCGCGGAAGTCTTTCATCGCTGGAAAGAACGCTTCCAGGTACCGATTTACCAGGTCTATGGATCCACGGAAGCAGGACACGTTGCTTACAGCCGCATCGAGAAAGACCCAAACCCCAACACCATCGGATTACCCCTCAGAAGCCGCACCTGTATTGTGGTGGATCCTGAGACGCTGGAACCGATGGCGCCCGGCAAAACGGGCGAACTGTTGGTGACTTCCCCTTACAGCATGAAGGAATACTGGAACAAACCCGATGAAACCAAACGCAGCTACATCGAGATCGATGGCCGTATCTTTTATCGCATGGGAGACTTTGTGAGTCAGAACGAGGATGGACAACTGGTTTACATGGAGCGATCCGCGGACGTCATCAAGCATAAGGGATACCGGGTTTCCGCCTCCGAGGTCGAGGCGGTGCTGCAGGATCATCCTACGGTTATCGGCGCCTGCGTCGTGGGCATCCCCGAACCCAGGGTAGGAGAACGCATCAAAGCCATCGTGGTCCTGAAAGAAGACGCCAAAGGGGTGGGGGGAACGGATCTCATCAAATGGTGCCGGGAACGACTGGCCTCCTACAAGGTGCCGGGCTATATTGAATTCCGGGACATGCTCCCCAAAAGCAAGGTGGGGAAACTGCTGAGAAGGGAAGTGCGCGACGAGGAAAGAAGGCGTATGACCAAATCCGAAAAAAAAGGGTAAAGACCCAAACCATAACGTTGCAACGGATCAAAGAAAAACGGGGGAAAGGAATGGGAGAGAGCATCCTCAATCATAAGCGGATACTGGCCGTGGACGATGAAGCTGACGTTCTGGAGACACTGCAAGAGCATCTGGAGGACTTCGAAGGTCTGATATTCGACAAGGCACTGGATTACGAAACGGGCTACCATCTTCTCAGAAGCTGGACCTACGACGTGGTCATCCTGGATATCATGGGGGTCAGGGGCTTTGACCTGCTCAACGCGGCCTGCGCGCTGGGGTACCCCGCCGTCATGCTCACGGCCCATGCCATGACCCGGGAATCCCTCAAGAAATCCATTGAACTGGGCGCAAGGGCTTTTATTCCCAAGGAAAAAATGGGGGAGATTACGAAGTTCCTGGAAGACGTTCTGACCCTGAACCATCATAAGGGATGGCGAAAGGTTTTTGATCGTTTGGGCGGGTTTTTCAACAAGGCCTTTGGTCTTGGCTGGCAAAAAGGAGAAAAGGCCTTCTGGGACAGCGTTATTTCGGCAAAGAATCCGGAACCCATTATTTTGAAAAAGTAGTCAAGCAGCCTGCAAGGGGCTTATAAAGCCCTCCGCATAAAAACAAACCCCAAATCGAGGAGGTCGTCATGAACAAAAAGAGATGGTTGACAGGATTTGCCGTTGTTTCCCTGAATCTGGTTTTTGCCCTGGGCAATGCCTTTGCGGAAATGCCTCCCATCAAACTGGGGGCCATGTTTATTTCATCGGGAAAAGTGGGGGGGTACGGCAAACATGGTCGCCAGGCCATTCAACTGGCGGTTGATGAAATCAATGCCGGCGGCGGCATCCTGGGCCGGAAAATGACGGCGATTGTTGAAGACACCCAACTTAAAAAGGATATCGCCGTTACACTTGCGGAAAGGTTCATCAATGTGGACAAGGTGGATTTTCTCATGGGACCCACCTCCAGCGGGCTGGCCATGCCGCTCACGGAAATCGCCAGGAAAAACAAGAAAATCCTGATTGTGACCCAGGCAGCGGCAGACGTACTCACCGGGGCCAAACTCCATCCCTACATATTCAGCACCCTCAGCAACGCCATGATGCATGCCCGCTCGGGCGCCTATCTGCTGGCCCCCAAGCCCTATAAACGGTATATGTGTATTGCTCCCGATTACTCCTACGGGCACTCTTCCTGGAATATGTTTAAAGCAAAACTCAAGGAACTGAATCCGAATGTGGAAATCGTGGGGGAGCTGTTCCCCAAATTTTTCGCAAAGGATTATTCAACCTACATCAAACAAATTCAGGAAGCCAAGCCGGATGTGGTCTGGTCTCCCCTGTGGGGTGAGGACGCGGTTAATTTCATCCGGCAGGCCCTGCCCACGGGAATTTTCAAGAACATCAAATTTGCATTCCCCTGTGCCGGTGCACTCGAGGTCCTGGTACCCATGGGAAAAGATATGCCGGAAGGGATTTATGTGTCATCGAGGTACTTTTTCACCACACCCGATTCCTCTCTGAACCGAAATTTCGTAAAGGCTTATTACGAACGGTACAAAGAATACCCCGACTACATGGCCGGTGAAACCTATGCCGGGGTCTATTTCATCAAAGCGGCAATAGAGCGTGCGGGGACCACCGATACGGAAAAGATCATCGCGGCCGTGGACCGGGAGCCGCTTGCCTGGGACACCCCGGAAGGATGGAAAATCATGAGACCCGAAGATCATCAGGTGGTTGAAGATTGCCTTTGGGGTCTGACCACCTACAATGAAAAATACGGATTTTCAATGCCGAAAAGCTTTGATGCCATACAGGGCGCGGAAATCTGCCGTTCCGCTGAAGAATTGAAACAGTTGAAAGCCAAATAGAAGCGTGATCAACAATGGTCAAAGATGCTCCGCATCTTTGACCATTGCATCAGCGTATACGATGAGGAGTGTTATGGAATTCGAGAAACTGGTAAAAGCAAGAAGGAGTTTTCGATCGTTTGAAAAAACCACCCTCTCCGAGGCTCAATTGGCAGGTATTCTTGAAGCTGGCCGATGGGCACCGAGTCCCCTGAATTTGCAGCCGTGGGAATTCATCCTTATTGATGACCCCCAACTCAAAGCTCAGGTGCGGATGGTCAGTGAAGATGCCAAAGGAGAAGTCAAGGAGAAGAACGGCCCCTCATGGGCAGCAGGGTATGAAATGGACTTTCTAAAGGAAGCGCCCCTTCTGATAGTGGTTGTTGTCGATCCGTCCCGTGGGGGTTTGGGGGCGTATTTTGGTCAGGAATATGGCGCTATCCAGGCTGGTTCAGCCTGTGTCCAAAATATGCTCCTTGCATGCGCGGATATGGGACTGGGCGCCCTCTGGTTTACATTCTTCAGGCCTGAAAAACTGCGTCCGCTTCTGAATATTCCGGAAAACCTTGAAATCGCCGGGATCATTCCCATCGGAACACCCGGAGGGGCCACAAAGTCCCCTCCCCGTAAAGAGCCCAAAATTCATAGAAACCACTATGCCAAATCTCCCAAATAGAAAAAACCATCGGCTCAACGCGGATTGTGGAACGATCCGGGTAAAGGGCAAGGCTTTCAAAGGGCCAAGGCTTTTGTTTTGCCGTGAATGCCAGGCAAAAATAAATATGGGACGCAGATTTTCTCTGATGGACTCAGTTATGGAGACTTTCCTTATCACAATCCAAAGCGCTGGCTGCCACGATGCTGTCCCAGAAATAGAAACTGTGATTAATGCGTATCTTTGAAGCTTGTAAGATTATGTCTTGTGACACCTCAAATACTGTATATTTCCGGTAGAGAGACTCTATCAAATTTTGGATTTCGGTTTCTGAAAAACCCACTTTTTTAAAGGACAACTTTTTTGGGGATTTGCGGGTTATTGGCAGTGGCAGGGGGATGTTAGAGGACATCAACGGAAGAACGAAACCTTTAAACATAATACGATCAAAACCGGTCTTTCAGATGATCAAGGCCCGCAGCCTGTACACATCTGCGCGCATCTCCCGTTCCGTCCGGCGGCATGATAGTTGGCCTTAAGACTGCTTGAAAACAGGCGCCTCTTCAGGTATGGTAGACCAAATTCTTTTGACGAGGAGAACAGTATGAAACAGATTACAAAGGATGTCTTTTTTATTCCGGGGCAGGATGAAATGATCCCGGATTCCCATGTATACTTGATTGGCGCCCCCGATTCCGAGGATTTGAGCCTCATCGATGCGGGATTAATGGGAAAGGGGCGCTATAAAATTGAATCCATCCAGGAAGCAGGTGTTTCTCTTTCACACATTAAGCGGGTGATCATGACCCATACCCATCTGGATCACATCGGATGCCTGGGTGAGATTCGCGAGGCCATACCCCACGCGGCGTTGTGGATACATCAAAACGAAGCAGATCCCCTGGAACGAGGGGATGAAAAGGCGGTTTACGGCATGGACATGTTTGAGAGCATGTGTCAGGCCCAATACGGCATCAAACCAGGCGATTTTTGTTTCCCCGTTGATCGAAAGTTGATGGGTGGTGAAACCCTTGAAATCGGTGGGTCAACATGGGAGGTGTTGCATATCCCGGGGCATTCTTCCGGCAGTATCGCCCTTTACCATCGTCCGGACAAAATCCTGATCCCCGGGGATACGGTATACGCTGATCATGCCATTGGCCGGTTTGACCTTCATGGGGCCAGCGGCGCCCAACTCAATGAATCGCTTCTCAAACTGGCGGACCTTGATGTGGATATCCTTCTACCCGGGCACAATCGCATCGCGGCGAATCTTCCGGCAGGCTATATCCGGCAAACCGCCGAGCAGTGGGGGCCGTATCTTTCGTAATCCGATGGCGAAAAATGGGGATAGAGGGACATGATTCGGCAATAGGCTGTATCGACGCCCCCTGATTTCAGGAAAGGGTGGTTAATGACGTGCTTGCGGCAATTGGGGAATCATCACATTTCACTTTTATCCACCTGAGAGGCAATATCAAAAAAGCGTTATCCCCTTTCCGAAGCCCTGTTTCATTCCATATTTCCGCCTCCACCTCCACAACCATCCGCTCATCGCCACAACCCACCACCGCCTTGACCACGGGTAAGCGGTGCGCTATCTCAAGGATCTCCCCCCTGAGGCGATTTATTTGAGGCCCGGGAGGGGGTTCCCTTGAAATATAGATACTCCCCGGTGAAATGGCAATCATCCCTATGGGACGGCCATCGTAAGGCACCACAAGGGAAACACCCTTGAGTTCAACTTTGGCCAGACCGGAGATTAAGGGAAAGACCCCTCTGCAATAAAAGAGATTGGGCGAACCCAAGAGATTGGACACGTTACGATTTTTCGGCTCGAAAAAGATCTCCGAATGGGTGCCTGTTTGTTCCAGTCTCCCTTCGTGTATGACGGCGATTCGATCACCTATCTCGGAGGCTTCTCGCTGGTTGTGGGTGACATAAAGGGTCGTAATTTTGAGACTGTTTTGCAGCTTTCGCAATTCCATCCTCAGGTATTTTGCGGTGCGCGCATCAAGACTGTTAAACGGCTCATCGAGTAAAAGAACCGTCGGCCATGGGGCAACTGCGCGCGCCAGGGCGACCCGTTGCTTTTCACCCCCGCTGAGACCTTTATTGGGATATCTTTCGGATAAATGTTCTATCCGGAACAAGCACAGCACTTCGCTCACTCTTCGGTCAATATCCGTTTTTTTCAACCCTTTCACCTGCAATCCGAACGCCACGTTCTCATGGACATTCATATGAGGGAAAAGGCAAAAATTTTGAAACAGGTATCCTACCCGCCTGTTGCCGGGTGAAAGGTTATCCACGGGAACGCCGTCAAACAGCACCATTCCTTCATAAGGAACCAACCCGGCAATAACATTGAGCAACGTGGTTTTCCCCGCACCGGTGGGCCCCATCAGCGCCAGCAATTCACCATGGCGTATGGACAATGTGATATTTCGACATACGTGATTACAGATATTTTTGAGTTCAACAGAGGGCATTTCATTTCCATTTGGATGTGAGTCTTTGACACAAATACGCAAGCGATTTCTCAAAGAGAAGGCACATAAACGAAAGGACAATCAAACACACGATGATAATGTCAACCCGAACCAGACTCTCCGCCCGCATCATCAACGCGCCGATTCCCGTGGGGATCGCCACCATCTCGGCGGCAACAACCACCCGCCAGGCCATCCCGGCCTCAAGTTGCAGGCCGGTAAAAATATTGGGCAGAGCCAATGGCAAAACCACCCGAAGCAATATGCAACGCTCGGATGCCCCCAGAGTCCTTGCCGTATTGATCAGTTCCTTGCTGACCTCTCTAATGCCTGTAATCGTGTTGTAAAGCACCGGGAAGAAAGAACAGATAAAGATAATGGCAATCGGCAGCATCTCGTTTATTCCGATCCAAAGCATCAAGAGCGGAAGCCATCCCAGAGCGGGGATGGGATAGACCAGACTCATGATGGGGCTGAAGGTCCTGTTCATGACTTCCTTCCATCCCATCAAGACCCCGATGGCCAGACCGGCAATGGAACCGGCGCAAAAGCCGATCAGGACCCGAACCAGACTGCTGAGGAAGTTCTCAACCAGCACTCCGTCGGCGATCAGGCAATAGAATTCCCGCATCACCGCGGAAAAAGGGGGCAGAAACAGGCGCCCTGGGCTCAGATTTAACCGAGCCGCTATTTCCCATGCAACCAGGAATACGGCGATGGGCAGGATTCCCCACCAGTATCTGTTTTTTTTCGGCTGATTCATCTGAGAAATCTCAAATCAAGAATGTCCTCGGCCCTGAACCCTTTTATGTATCCTAATTTTGCCATATAATCGATCGTTTCCTGGACCTGGCGAGGATCGATGTCGGTGGTGCATTCCATCCGGGTGGTTAACGACTTTAATATCACCTGAGGGGAAATTTCCCAATCGCCGGCGTTTTTTTCGATCTTAAGGGGGGACATTTTATTTCCGACAACCGATAGCGCTCCGGCGGTAATTGCCGATGCGTCTTCCGGATTTTCATGAATATATTGGATGCCGCGCTCTGTTACGTTGACTATTTTTTGAACCGTTTCCGGATGGTCCCGTATCAGATCTTCTTTCACGACCAAAATGCTTCCCTGCATATGAGGCCAGAGATCCTTTGCAGAGAGGAGTACCTTGAACCCTGAGGCTTCGCCCATTGATGGAAATTGCTCACAGCAAAAACCAGCGTCCAATTGTCCCATTTTGAGGGCCAAGAGTACTTTGGGAGGCGACATCCTTCTAATTTTTGGCAATATTTTGCTTTTATCAAGATGATATTGATCTATCGTTTTATGCAGCAACACATCCACGGGGCTTCCTTCCCTGGAGCATCCAATGCGAATATCCGGCTTTTCTAAATCAGTGACGGTTTTCACCTTTTTAGGGTCAACAAGCAAGCCGTAGCCATATTTATGTGTTCCGGCAATAATTTTTATGGGCACCTTTCCATTGGCATAGGCGCTTATGGCCGGTATCAGGCAAATATAGGCCACCTGGATGTCGCCTCTGCTAAGGGCCGCGGCCAGGGCCATACCGGTGACGTAGCTGTCAAAGGAGGAGATCCTTAGCCCTTCGCTTTCAAACCAGCCTTTGCGATTTGCAATATGAGCGCTGGCCGCATGGTCCACAAACTCCACGGCCATACCGATGGAAGGTTCTTCTTGAGCAATGCATTCATCAAAAAAAATGGCCATCAGGCAAATCGTCAAAAACAGGGTTGGTGCTGTTTTCATCCAAAATCCAAAAAAAAAGGGGGAACCTATTTTCCTTTGTCGGTTTGGTATCAGCATTTTTGATCTCCTCTAATATCTATTCTGATTTCATCCCCACCCAAAATGTCTGTTCGGATAGGGTTCAGATTTTAAATTCCACCTGTCCGAAAGCCCAGTACGCATTTCCAGCCTGACCGGTTGTCTGTATGAAGTGACCTGGAAAGAACGCGCAACATCCGGCCATGAGAGCGACATGTCGATGCACATGATACTTCCAGATGAGATTGATCTCGTCTCCCAGATCCCTGCCCGATGTTCCCGTAGGGTCCCATCGCATCTTTTTCCCCGTTGAAGAGCACCAGGCGTCCTTGGCACTTGCGAGCTTAAAACGATGGAAATCCAGGGAAAGTTTCATTAATTTTAAAGGTTTGATGTTTACGCCAACCTGCATGTCCACCAAATTCATCCAGGCGAAGAGGTTCATACGACCGCAATATCTGTCAACCCCTCCGAAAACGCCGTCAAATGTGCCATAGGTTTTGATATTATAGTTGTCAAAATATTCATACCGAAGGCGCAGGCTTCCCCTCAGATCCAACTTGCCCGGCCCCAGATCAATGCCCTTAAACAGAGATTCCGCCTCATCTGCAAGCGTTTGCAGGGATGGTATCCCACACCAGGCAAGCATTAAAACCAACAAAACTTTTGCGTACAAACTGACTTTACCCATTTAACGCCTCCAATCATTGGCTGACACGTAAAATGGAATATTCTATTGCAGAATGGGAAGTCAAGGAAAAACGCTTTTCGACGTCCCTCATGGGGAACTGGAAATCCGAATTCAAAATGAAGTCATACAGATGTTTGATGTCTCCAAGCTAACGGATAACAGCAAATTGCAGATTTCAGGAACGACCCAGTTTCTTCAAAGACGACAGGATTCCTTTGGCGGAATCACCGATTTTTTGAAATAGCGGATTTTTTGCCTGCACTTCCACATAGAGATCCCCTGGTTCAGCGCCCCCTTTTCCCGGTTCGCCCATTCCCTTCAATCGGATTTTCTGTCCGGCCTTCATGCCGGGGGGAATGGCGACCAGCAGTTCTTTGTGGTTTATTCGGCAGGAATAGTTGATTTTTCCGCCAGACTGCATTGTTTCGGAAGACACCGCAATCACGTCTCGCAGATCTTTTC
Source organism: Desulfatiglandales bacterium (assembly GCA_963664475.2). Lineage (GTDB taxonomy): Bacteria > Desulfobacterota > DSM-4660 > Desulfatiglandales > Desulfatiglandaceae > NaphS2. Next base: position 276,043 of record CAXXXE010000006.1, on the reverse strand, counting down.
CTCTTTCAGGCAATTCAATCCCCCACTTTTTCTTCAGCCCGTACTTGATCAATCGCCCCAGTTGGCCGCCCAGGGGAAACCCGGACGTCAAATTGTTTCCCCGGCCCTGCGTTCCAACGAAAACCCTGCCAAAGGCGTTGGGTTTTCTGAATTCAAACGTGCGGTATCCGGCGCCATAGGAATCCTTGAAGATTTCGTCAAACCCCCTGAGCCCAAAGGCGCGGCTGAATTCCTCGAATATCTGCTGAATATCGCTTCCCCTGAAGATATCCTGCTCGGAATAGGTTTGTTTGAAACGATCATGGGCGGAAGCGCCATATGCCTGCCGAAGCGCATCGTAACGGCTCCTTTTTTGGGGATCGGAGAGTGCGGCGTAGGATTCATTGATGGCTTTCATCTTCGCTACCGCCGCATCATCTTTGTTCCGGTCCGGATGGTATTTAAGCGCCAGTTTACGGTAGGACTCTTTGATCTGCTGCTGGCTTGCGGATGTTTCCACCTGCAGTATCTTATAATAATCCTGTTGCATTACAATTCCTCAAGATCCCTGAAACGGTTCACGGTTGCCAGGTGATCCATTTCCCTTTGAAAACGCCCTTTCCATCCATATTTCTTCTGGGAACGGCGAACCACCACCTTCATCAGGGGTTTGAGAAAATGAATCCAGATTCCCGTCCAAAACCGACCCTGCTCCCGCAACCTGTCCGATGGGTTCCACCACCCCATGACGGTTTGCTCGTGGCGCCAGAAGAGATATTGAAGGGTCCCGGCAGCCAGTTTTCGGGTTTTCACATTGGCCCACATACCGTTATAGCGGGTATAATCCAGCGCGTTCGTTACCAACCCCTGGTCAAGCAATTGCCGTCGGATCTCCGTTTTGGGATAGGGGGTCAGAATCTGACAATAGGCCGTATCGGCCCCCGTTGATTTCAGGAAACGGTAATTTTCGATAATCTCCGGTTCTCCGTCATCGGGAAAGCCGAAAATCATGCCCCCCACCACCATAATGCCGTGTTTGTGGCAGTTGCGGACCGCCCTGCGGGAGGCATCCAGAATATCCCCTTTGCGTGCGTCTTTCAGGTTTTTCTTGGAGGCGCTTTCCATCCCCAGAAAAACGGATTTGAACCCCGCAAGGGCCATTTTCCGAACCATTTCCTCGTTTCGGGCCATAGTCACACAATCCGCCTGAACCACAAAATACAGATTCCGATACCGCCTGGCAATAATGGTATCGCAAAGGTCTATGACCCGTTTGGGATTCAACACGAAGTTGTCATCGGACACGAATATCCATCGGACCTTTCGCTTAAAATAGATATCATCCACATCCGCCATTACCCGTTCCATGGGAAAGGGTCTGAAGGAACGGCCATACATATGCCGAATACTGCAGAAATTGCAGTTTCCGGTACACCCCCTGGAGGTCTCCATGACTTCGACCTTGTGATTCATGATATGGTAGCCCCAGGTCAAGCGCCGCTTGTCTCGGATGGGAAGCTTCAAACGGGACAAATCCAGAAGCTCACCTTTGGGGTTATGGACAAATTTTCCGCCCTTGTTATAGGACAGAGAAGGGATGTCCTCAAACCGGTCCTCCCCCTCCAGGGAGCGGACCAGGCGTTTAAAGGCCTCTTCACCTTCTCCGCGAATCAAAAAATCAATCCAATAAGCCTCCCGGCCCGCGGCAATTTCTTCGTACATGAGGGTTGCGTGATAACCGCCCACCGCCAACTTTACGCCGGGGCGCAATGTTTTGATGAGCTTCGCCAGTTTCACGCAGGTGTCGTACTGCCAGGTCATGGCCGAAAGTCCCACCAGGTCGGGTTTAATTTTCAACAAAATCCGGGTAAGGTAGCGCCGAACATGTCGCCGCTTGCGGATCAGATCGACAATATAAACCTCATTCTTTTCGTCAACATTGGCGCCGATGCCGGCAATTCCGAGGTTGGGCATATGGAAGGCTGATTCGTGCATGATGACCGGCGCCACATCGGGCATGGAAAGCAGTAGGATTTTCATGTTTTCTCCAAGAGAGATTGGACCTCGGCCATTAAACCGTTGATTGAAAACTGATGGGACCGGTAATCCGGATTTATTTCCGCAACCAGCGACACGGCAATGGTATTGGGGCGGTGGGCGTTAAATAGAAATTTCCCCGGTGTAAACAGTTTGTCCGTATTCTCAATAAAGAGGACCTTTATGGGCGCTTTGCATATTTTGGCAAGTTTAAAGGCCCCTTTGTTCAAACTGCCGATGCTGCCATCCCGACTGCGTGTGCCCTCGGGAAAGATAAACACGTTGCCGCCCGAAGCAAGGAAGTCGTCCATATTTGCCATGCAGTCCACCATCAAATCCGAAAAACGGCCCCTGGCCGTGGACGGTATGTATCCCGAAAGGGCCAGCATTTTCCCGAAAACCGGAATGCTGAACAAGCGGGCCTTGGCAATGGTGGTATGGCGCGCATAAAGGGAAATCAGTAAAATGGGGTCAATATAGGACCGGTGATTGCATACGATCACCGAAGATCTGATTTCTCTCACCGCCTTGGGGATTTGCCATTCACAGGCGGGAATCAACACCTTTATGAGACCGAAAAACCCTTTGTAGAAGATATGGTTGAGCTTTTGAAAGGCATCTTGCCGTTTTGGTGTAAAACAGTAAGCAAAAAGATAAAACGGTGCAAAAAAAAGAACAAAACCCAAGGTGTAATAACACCACAGGATCAGGGTAACCGAAAGATCCCGCAGGTAATGATACACGCTTAAGACCTCCACCCTAAGATTAGGGGATTATGAGTTTCGTCACAACGCCATTAACCATAAGCCGAAAAAAGAGGGCGAATGGCACTGACCGTAGCGGGCGAATGCCCTTTCTTATGCGCCGGCTATCCTTCGTTTCCCACCTTCGGGAATTCTTTTTAATTGGATAACCAACCGAAGCGCTTCATTCACGGCTTCGTCCGTCGGAAAGACTTTGGCGACGTCAGGCGCTAATAATATTAGGTTCGTCGCATTCTTGTAACGCTTGGCATATTTCCCGCGTACACCTTTCTTAAGCAGGGTGGCGAGATTGTATTCAGGACGAAGGTCGTCAGCGGTTTCTTCTGTGGATTTCTTTTTCATACGCTTCACGCTCCTTTCGGGTAAGTCCCCGCGCACTGATGATCCGGGTTCGATCACCCCTATCCGTGTGGGCAATCATCAAGGATCGACCCGTGACCGAGTTCCCAATGGTGATATATCGATCTTCCTCTTCGGAGTGATCGGGGTCATAAATGGTAATACTGAGTCCGTCCTTAAAAACGGACGCGGCCTCACTGAAGGCAACACCATGCTTGAGAACGTTCTTTTCATCCTTATCAAGGTCCCATTCGAAGTCGATCATGATTTGATCCTTCTTCTGCTTGAACAAAAAGGCGGCTATGGCATTCGGGCAACGGCTGTATTCCGAAACATACCGTTTGATCAACCTGGAAACTATATCCAATTTGTTAGAAACAATCAAGGATCAGATTCTGATCCATTTTCTTAAAGATGTCCCCATCCACAGAGATTCGCAACAGACCGCCGTCTTCAATTCTGGTGGAAATTCTTATGAACTATGGTATAATTTCGCCATTATGAAAATTAGAGCAAGGTTAAAGAGGTGTGTATGATGGAGGTTTTATACAATACGGATTTCCATGCATGGACCCAGGAACAGGCAACGTTGCTGAAATCCGGGCGGCTTTCAGAGGTTGATATCAACAATCTGATCGAGGAGATTGAGTCCATGGGAAAGCATGAACGTCGGGAACTGAAAAGCAGGCTTGTGATCCTGATCATGCATTTATTGAAATGGCAAATACAACCGGAGCGGCAATCGAACAGCTGGAAGGCCACCATTGAAACCCAGCGTTTTCAGATATCGGAACTACTGGAGGATAGTCCGTCCTTGAAGCGCGAATTGGAAGCGTTTGTTAACGCGGCATACCCAAAAGCAAAACGTCTCGCCATGTTGGAAACAGGGCTGATTCGCGATTCCTTTCCTCCAGAATGCACATACACCACAGATGATATACTGCGTGAAGGTTTTTACCCGTGATTGACGTGCGTAACTCGCTGACGGCCCAAAAGCAGAATAAACTGAGAGTATTCGTATTTTCTGACAACAAGCCAAAAATGAATAAATGTTGTTTCTGACTCAAAATTCCTGGTGTTTTTACTATCACCGAGCGCTGATTCTATCAAAAAAAGAACACATGGTTTTCTGAATTACGATTCTGGCATCCTTCATTTTCAAGTTTACACTTTTGTCCCCATGCATTTCGTTTCCAAGCATGAAACTCCCCTGTGAGAGCGTCGTCCCGCCGCGACAGTCGAGGCTGAAAGCCTCTCCCACAGGAGGAAATACCAGACTGGAGGATGTATTTTCATGGGAAAATGTAAACTACTTTTGCGCTTTTTTGAAAGATACCAAAAATCAAGAGGTCACTTCCTGCAAAAGAAATGAAAATTAAACGGATCTTCGGGTATTTCTTCAACCGAAACCTGATCAAAGCCGCTTTCCCTGAGCATTGAAACCGCCTTTTCTCGGCCCCACATCATTCCGAGCCCTGCCCCCCCATCCATGAGTCCCACCGGCATACAGTGCATGAGGCTGACGGTGTAGAGAAACATCCCCATGGGGTGGGCCATGTTTTCGGAAAGACTGCTTGCGGCGGCGATATCCACCATGGAAAAGACGCCCCCGTCCTTTAATATGGCGAAGACGCCTTTCAGAGCTTCCAATGGTCGGGTCTGGTCATGGATGGCATCGAAAGCGGTCACATAATCAAAGGTTTTGAGCAGAAGGTGTTGGTTCCCAAGGAGGGCTGCGTCTTCGTTCAGGAAAGAGATGTTCCGCAATCCTTTTGCCTTGGCGTTGGTTTCTGCTTTTGAAATGATTGCTTCGGATAGGTCGATGCCCACAAACCGGCTGTTCGGAAAGGCCTCCGCCATGAGAATGAGGGCCACCCCTTCGGCGCATCCCAGATCGCAAACGGAAATACCCCGGTTCAGTTTTTTTACCATATTGCCATTTTCCACAGAGGGCAGAAACAGGTTCACCAGGACCTGGTTATGCTTGGCGTCGGCCAGTTGTCCCATGAACCGTTGAAACCTGGGGTAATGCTCGTATGAAATACCTTCTCCCGTTTGAAACCCGTGGGCCAACGCATCATAGACCGAAGCGGTCAGCAGGGGAATCTCCTGGGTGTAAACCCCCAGATTGGCGTTTCCGGACCGGCGCGTAATCACGTCCGCGTGGGCCTTGGGTAAGCGGAAAAGATCCTCCCCGTCATTGTCCCGGGACAGCGTTACAATACCGCCCGTGGCCATAACGCCCAGCCATTCCAGAACATACCGGGCATTCAGGCCGGCTGCCTGGGAAATCATGGATGCGGAAGCGGGCGCCTTAAACGTGTCCATAACATCGAAAAGTCCCATGCGATACCCAAGCCCCATGGCAAGATTCAAGGCCCCTTGATTGAGTATTTGAACCATCTTTTCAGAAAACAGTTCCCGTTCATTACGAGTGCCGTCACCCATTTGGCTCCCCTCTTCTCATGGCAACGCCGTTTTTTTCCATCAGCCGCTGAAGCTTGTGGTAGGGCTGGGCCCCAACCAATCGATCCCCATTCAGCATAAATGTGGGCAAAACCAGAATATTCATCTTTTCCGCTAAGGCCCAATCCCGATCCACATTTTCCTTAAACGCTCCCGTGTTAATGATTTTGGCAATATTTTCAGCCGGAAGGCCTACTGACGTCGCGATATCGGCCAGTACGGGAATTCTTGCAATGTTTTTACCGTCCACAAAATAGGCTTTGTAAAGGGCTTGGAGAAAAACATCTCCTTTGTCTTTCGATTCAGCCCAAAAGCCCAGTTCCTGGGCCGAACGACCGTTATAGATCATTTTCGGCGGAACGAAAGGCATACCCAATTCTTTGGCTGTTTCCTTCAGGTTTCTCATCCTGTCTTCAATGACAAGCAGATTATCCGAAAAAAAGGCATTCAATGGTACGCCGTCCTCCGGGGTCTCCGAATGGAAGGGAAACGCCCGACGCCGGATTTGAATGGTATATTCTTTTTTGAGTTGCGCAATCCGCCCGGCCATGAAGTAGCACCAGGGACAGGTGCAATCGGTAAAGATTTCAAGGGTTGCAGGGGAGGGAGGCATGACTTGTGTTGTCCTTCAACCGCAAGCGACAGGCGCTTTTGGGTTGCTTATCAGTTGCTGCAGAACCTGCGGGCATAGGCAATGCCGAAGTTCTCTTCTACAATGGAAAAGACCTCGACGGCATCCAGGCCGCTCTGCTTTAAATCGTCAATAGCCTGATCCAACATGGCGGCAAAAACCTCTTCGCTGATGACTCTTTTCTTTGACATGATATCTCCTTTTAAAAACCTATTCCAAAACGTCAGGTTCCGGTAAAATGCTTTATCGTGGGATTTTCCTCGGTAAAACGTTGGACTTGATCGGGAGGATACCTGCTGAACCTTACCTCAGTCTTTCAGGAACATTACAATCTTGCAATAGTATATGAAAAAAATAACTTTCTATTATAGTTTTTAATGTTTGGTGTGTCAATAAATAAATTACCACGCCCACGGTGAATTTGTTTTTCCCATATCATGTGCGTGCCACTGCGTTATTGTTCAGCCTGTATCAGTTCCTTGCTTCGGTCCCTGGACAGATCCACGGATTTCAAGACATCCCTGTTTTCCGGCAATATCAAGACAAATTGATTGCAGATATCCACCGCGCATTGGCCCTTTTCCATTTCAAACCCCAGGAGGTGTCCGCCGAATTCTTTGGAATCGCTCAGAAAATGCAGGTGATAGCCCGGCATGTTGATGCCCTTTACAAAGGGCGGACATCGAAACCCCACAATGGTTCCGTCAATGTCTGTTGCCCTGAATTCCGGTTGGTTGGCGGTCACTTTTGCCAGGGGCGGATAGGGCTTTTGCTGGGCCGGAACGCTCCGGGTATGGACGTTCCTGAAATGGCCCGTGATTTTGAAGGCGCAGAAGAGGTTTTGGTTGGGAATTCGTTCGTTCAGGTGTTTTTTGAGTTTGGCATAGGTGATGGGGGTTTCAAAGGCAATGGCATCATCCGGCAAAAATTCGCAAACCGCGGCAAAGGGGGTGGTGAGGGCCGTATGGGGCCGATAGACCTTTCCGTCTGATTTTACCTGGTAAATCTCGCCGTCCAGGAGGATCATCTCTCCGTCAAGATGGTCAAAGGTGCCGATTCCCAGGTTGCCGTGGTTCATGAGTTGGGCGCAGGACATTTGACCGTCATAAACTCCCGCGAGCAGGGCATCGATGGTGGATGTCTGGGTGATGGTGTTGTGCGGTTGATGCGCGATGCATCCGGCGGCCCACAGCAGGCAACTGACGCACAGGATAATGATTCGCTTTTTCATTTCAGATCCCCTGAGTGATTGCTTTTCGTATATTTATAATGTTTTCATGCTAGAGGATTTTCATTCCTCATGGCTTCGGTCCCCGGAGCAATTTCTCCCTTGAGTTCGTGGGTCGGAAGTCCACAGGGCATCAGCGGAAGGGTCCTCAAAATCGTGTACTTCTAAATTTTAGGCCTGGGAACCGTTATTGTCAACGATATCGTACGAAATACCAGGCATCGCCAATAGCCGACAGTGCTGTAGTGCCACCCATCGAATACCTGCGCAAAGGCGCGGAGAAAAGACCTGTTATGCCCCCCATATCACCTGCGCCATGCCCATGCTTCCGGCGCATTTCCGACCGCTGGAAGTGTTTCTTCCCTATGGCGTTTCTTGATGGATTTTCCGGGTTCGCCACCACATTAAACACCCGGAAATACCAAAAATAATGCCCAGACCTGAAATGGCTCGTGTAATTAAAGGGGCCGAATTTCCGGCTGAAGGGGCAACCATGAGATCTGATGCCGGTGGGCGATTCTTACTGACGGGAACCACCATCCTCAACCGGTGTCCCATGCCATCATCCACGATCACCTCCCAATCGCCTTCTGCATCCGGAAAAAAGCAGAACCGGCCATTTCGATCGGTTCTGCCCGTCTGAAAATCGATTTCACCGGAAGGTGGGCGTATGGTTGTTTCGGCATAGCTCATGGCTTCATTGTTGCTGTACCGGGCCATCACCATCATGGCTTCGGTCCCCGGAGCAATTTCTCCCTTGACCCCGTGGGCCACAACGCCACAGGGCAGCAGCAGAAGGGCCATCAAAAGAAGAGCACTATTTGGCCGGGCCCAGCTTTTCATCGAAGATCTCCCCGCGATTAAAATCATGCCAGTATGCAATGGATAGTTTTCGAATATGGGCAAAATAGGCCTTGTTCAAGCCGCCGAATTGCTGAATGGCCGCCTTGATATCGGCCTTTATTTTTTCCCGCCATTGGGGTTTCAGGGTCAGGTCAAGTCTTTGGTTTTGGTAGACAAACGTCGCCTGGGGCCTTGGCTTTTCACCCTCAATCTGAATGGTTCCCCGCCCCAGGCTGGCGCCGGTGGACACCTGAAGCCCATCATTCATGCAACTGAGGGGCGGTTTGTTTCCCGCATGGGAAACCACCTTCAGGGTGTCAAAGGGGGCATTCAGAATTTCCCTGGCCCTGACGCCCATTTTAGCGCCGACCAGGGAATAGATGCCCAGGTGCCGGTGCAACTCATGGGTGAGAACCGCGGCCTTCCACTCTTCAATGCCGTACCGTTTGATAATCCGGTCCACATGGGGCGCAACATCCGATTTAAACATAAGCGGATCATGGGGGAACATTTTCAGCACGACCGCATGACGGGCATCCAGATGGACGTCCGCCGGGTGCCCCAGGCATTCGGCATAAGCCCGGCGTACGCCTTCGGCATCGAAGCTATTCAGCCGCATGAGGTCTGGATGTCCTGAGACGGGTTCCATCTTGAACAGCTCAGGGTTTTCCAAATAAATGACGGCGTTTTCATCCCATATCATGAGATGTTTTTGATCGATGGCTTTTTGAACCGCAGGCCCCCCGTGAATCATGGATACGCACTTGGAGGCCGGGGACCCGATGGCATCCATTTTTTCCAGCATGTTGCGATCAAAGGGCCGAAGGTCTTTTTTGGCCGGGTGGATGCAATAGATATCCATGCCGGATGCAAAAACCCCGGCAGCGGCGTCAACATCCCGGGTCGTGTTCCAGCCGGGGTCGGCACTTTTCGGATGATCCCCGAAATAGATGACGCGGGAGATTTTGGATTGAATTCCGGGGGCCCGTCGAATGGCCTCGGCCAGGTTGGTCATGGGACCCAGGCAGAGATAAACGACCCGGCCGGGCTGGTCATTCAATGTTTCGATAATGGCGCCGGGCGCATCTTCTGCCGCAATGGACCGGGAAAATGAGTCACCCTTATGGGGCCACTGTATGTTTTCAGACAGCGGTCTGACGGGAGGCGGCGGCATGTCCGATGTCTTGCCCCTGGCTACCGGGATATCGCTTCGGTCAAAGCACGACACCAGGGCCTTGAGGTTTTTTACCCCCTTTTCAGGGGATGAAATGCCGTCCGATACCACAATGAGGGGGATATTCACCATGTGGGAATTTAGCAGCATGATAATGGCCCTCATGTCATCCAGGGCCATGTCCGTGTCCACCAGAACCGGAACCCGGTACGTGTGGGCATGGGAAAAACAGGGAATCAAAAAAAGGGTTGCAACCAGAATGCAGGTCAAAATCAATTTTCGAAACAGCATTTTTAAATCCTCATGACGGGGGCGAAAGATTTCTATGCCGAGGGCGAAAGGCTTTTCGCCCCTACTTTACATCAAAGGTGAGTGTGGCATTATATTTTTGGGTGTCACATTCGCTTTTATCGTGATAGGGCATTTCATGGGTCACGGAAACAAACCATTCCCCTTTTTTCCTAAGAGCGAATCCGGCAATTCCGTTTTTATCGGTTTTGACCGTCACGGCAAAGGTGAAGGGCTGATTCGAAAACCCGGCGTAGGTGCAATGGACTTCCGCACCCGGCAGGGGAGTGCCATTGAACAATACCTTTATGGAAAAATCAGAACCCTGTTTAAGGCTTAAGGGGTTTTCCATCGCAATGATTTCAAGGGGATCTCCAACGATTTTAATCGGCATTTTAGTTGGGTTACCCGCATAAAGATAGGTCTTTCCCCGAAGGTCGTAGTGAAAACAGGAGATCACCTGTTCAAAATGGTTCCTGGGGCCCATTTTATACCCTTTTGTGGTTTTGCTCACAAAGCCGGGATGAACATTTCCGGAAATCACATAAACACCCGCTTCGGGCGGTACAAATTCAAATAATGTGTTTGAAACCTGCTTCAAGGGAAGTCTTTTCCCGTCCGGAGCGAGTGCAAACACCTCGTTCAACATCCCTTCCTTGATCTCCGTATCTTTGGGGAATTTATGTCCCCAACCCAGTTCAACTGTCATCGGTTGATTGACGGCATATCCGTGGCCATCCATATTAAACCACAGGGAATGGGCGTCAGCCAGGCTCGCGGAGCAAAAAAACAGCGCCAGCAAGCCCGTTTTAAACGCTTTTTTCATTTTAATGATCCTCCAATTTTTTTCTTCAAAAAACATGAATGTTCCCTAAGCCCTTCTTATGGCGTGTTTTTCCCCAATTCCTTCTGAGACCGTTTCATGGCCGCATCATAGGGGTTGCCTTCAAGAAAACGACCCACGAATAACAATCCCATGAATTTTTCCTTGTCTTTTGAAAGCTTTTCCGGCATATCCGCCAGGGTTCCCCGGAGAATCCGTTCCTTTTCCGGATAACCGGCCCAGAAAACCACAGCACAGGGCATATCCGGGGGGAAGCTTGCATTGAGCGCCGTAAATAACGCTTCGGGCTCCCATAGGGCCATATAGAAAATCAGGGTCGAAGGGTACTTTCCGAGATCCTTGAGGATTGCCTGTTCTTTCCCTCCCCAGCGCATCAGCGAAAAGGGAGAAGTCTGAATGACGAAATGGCTGTCATGGGCGGGGATGGTGCTTTTTTTGAGGGCCGCCATGGCTGCGGCGTCGCACCCCATGCCCGGAATGATAATCACGTCATCAAGATCAAACTGTTCCGCATACCAGTGGCTGGGGCCATACAGGCAGGGATTGCCGTGGTCCATGAGACCCACGTCTTTTCCCCGGGCCAGTGCATCCTTGATTTTGGCCACCCGTGCATCTCGGATTTTGAAGCGTTCCGTTTTAAATGCCGCCAGCTCCGCTTCATCCAATTTCCACATGCTTTTTCCCTTGTAGTCCCAGATATCCGTCCAGGGATCAAACAGAACTGGTTTTTGGCCCACATATTCCGCAAACAGATTGACATGTTTTTGAGGGGCGACAATGACATCCATGCTTCTGAGGGTGTCAAGGGCTTGAAGCGTGGCGGTTTGAGGCCCCGCCGGTCCGGTGCCGATGACGTACAAATGCCCCCGACCTCCCCAGGCGCCTGACGGGGACGGAAGAGCCCATCCCGACGCCGCCAGGATTAAAAAAACGATCATAAACCATTCTGAAATGGCGTGATGTTTAAGATATTTCATCATTTTTGCCGTATCTCCTTCGTCTGTTAAAATCGGGCACTCAACAAGAACCCCCAAACATATTTGGGCATGCTGTATCCCGCCTGTTCCTGGTAATTGGCGCCCGTAAAGTTGTTGCAGTAGGTTTCAGCCTGCCAGTTGACGCCGGCAAAATGAAATGATTGCTGAAACCCCACATCAAAAGTGATGTAGCTTTCCAGGTCTTCCATGCCCGGCTGCTGGGTTTTTCGTTCATCCACGAAGATGCTGCTCAATTGAACCAGCCCGCCTTTCCAGACCTCGTAATTGCCCAGAAACTTGACTTTGTTCTGGGGCAGAAGCGCCGGAAGATAGTAGGTCCAGTCCGCTTCGAATCCGGTATCGTCGGCATTGTAGTTCTGATAGTTGTAGGAAAGGGTCCCCTGGAAGCGGCCCAGTCGAAGGCTCGCCTCGATTTCACCGCCCCAGAGCTTGAAGTGAGGGATGTTGTACAGGCAGTTGCTCCCAATGCCCGTTCCGGGAGAGGTAATGCCGTTGTCGTTGATGAAGTTCTTGATGTCATAGTAGTATATGGCGGCTCTCAAATTAATGGGATCCATGTCCTGAATCAGGCCCAATTCGTATTCCCAGGCTGATTCCGGTTTTAACGTGGGATTGTCCTCGGACGCGCACCGCGCCCACCAGTAGTAGTCTCAAGGGCACGGCAGTCGATAGGACCGGCTTACCGCCGCATAAAGGGCTGTTTCATCTGTGGCCTGAAAGTCGGCCCTCAAGCTGGGATAAAACCCTTCATCCGTTTCCGAATTCCCCTGTATGGGCCATCCTTTGCCGAACTGGGAGTAGTAAGTGTTCATATCCACATGGTAATAACGAACCCCCGGTGTGAGGCGCCATTGATCCCCTATGGTGATCACGTCCTGGATGTACCCGGAGTTAACCCGGAACAGGTCCGAAATTTCACTGGGGGCGCCCAGGAGTTGATATTCATACCCCACGGTCACCTTGTTGAATCCGAATAAATCGATATCCCGATACTCGGCGATAACCCCTTCGGTGCGGTCATCCATGAACACGTCGGGTTCTAAAACACCCATTTTGTTGTAGAGGCTGGTCCAGCGCCTGCCACTGGTGAGATAACCGTGGATGTTGATGGTCCCGGGCCCGGCGGGCATGCGGAATATGCCGTCGAGATAGGTGGTGTGTTTTTTCCAGCTGGGATCATTTTCTGCATACTGGGGCCAGTTCAGGTGTCTGAGCTGGTCGGCGTTTGCATAGAAGTTGGGAGAGCCTGGATCGTAATCAGCGCGGGCGGGATCGTTTACCACCGGAAATCCGTAATTTACATCCGCATGCTTGGCTCCCAGTTCCAGTACCGCGTCCATGGGCATAAAGAAACTCAAATGTCCATTGAGCGTGGTGCTGTCCTGGTAGTTGTTCCGCAAGTAGCCGTTGGTGGACCCATTGTTGACCGAAAAATCATACCCCACCACGTTGAATGCCCCGCCGTCAATGGAAAGGGATTCCGTGGTGGTGGTAAAGGCCCCCACACCCGCTTTGGCGCGCACATTGGGTTTGGGATCATCCGTTTTTTTCCCCTTTTTGGTGATGATGTTGATCACGCCGCCGATGGCGAAGGGATGCAGCACCGAATGACCGCCCCGGATAATTTCAACTTTTTCGACATCGTCCATGTTCAGTGTTGACCAGTCTACGATGTACCTTCCATAGTAGCCGCTGTGGTTGATTCTTCTGCCGTCGATTTCCACCACCAGGCGGCCTTCGTTCATGCCGCGAATGGATACTTCATCTCCCGGGCTGGCCATCATGGGATTAACGCGCATAACATCGATGCCCCCCATGGTTTTCAATACGTCCGTGAGGGTTCGCACATCTCCCGGTTTAACGAACTCATCCATTCGAATGACGGTTTTATCCGGCGTAATTTCAACGCCCGGTTGCGCCGCCATCACCGTCACATCTTCCAGTTGAACGGCCTTTCCGGCGCTTTCCTTTTTCTCTTCCGTTTTTGCGATTGCCTTCTTGTCTTCCGGCTCTTCCGCATAACCAGGGCAAACAGACGTCCCCAGCAGAAAAGCCATCACGACCCAGAGACCCAGGAACATAAACGTCCCATGAGCCCATTTTAAACACTTTTTCATTATTGTTCCCTTCGATATTTCCGCTGTAGCGTTTTAGGCACATTTTAGCGGCTCAAGGTTGTTTATCCTCGGATTGGCGTTAAAAGGAAATTGACGGGGAAAATACGCTTATGATAAAAGAATATTTGGGCGTCTCTCCATCCGAGGGGCTTCCACCGGGAAGGCAGCCTATATCCTTGGCGGGAACCTTGGCTGTCTTCCCATCCTTCTGTTTGATTTCGATTATGGTCTCGTTCTTTTCAGACACCGCCTCCTTTTTCATGGCACATAAAAAAAGGCCAAGAAGACACCGGACTTCAATCCGACATTGCCTTCTTGGCCTTTTTGGTTGAAAATTTAAATTATGACAGTCGTTACATCTTGAATCATGCGCGCAATTTCGTTTTGCGCCATACGAATTCGCGTTCTATAACAAGTAACGGTTTTTCTGTCAAGCAAAAGAGTACGGCACTTTCAAGAAAACCATAACCATGAATGAGCAAAGCGATGGGTGCTAAAAACCCGACCACCGCACCTCTGATTGAAATTGCCCGCAGTTCTCTTATTTTTCTTCAAATTTTCCAATTTGACAAATCGGAAGATTTAAAATACCCTACAAAGCAATTTCATTCTCACATGGAGTTCACAAATGATCCGCTTTTTCGGCTTCGCCTGACGCATGAGGGGAATACCTGCCCGTGATCGGTAGGTACGAGATCAGGCCGGAAAATCGAGTCCCAGTCTTTTCGCCGACATCTGTCGGTTTCCCGTCAGCGTGGTCCTTACAACCCACCAGCGTGATCGCTCTGAACAACAATACCGGGCTTTTAGGTTTGCCCCAGTCTTTTGTGACGATCCGTTGGACCGGGAGGAGGCGTATTCTCCACGGACCTCTTCCAATTTTCTCAATAGGGAAAAGTCAAACCCAAAAGGAGACGGTTATGGAAAACGGAAATCGGCTGAAGGACAAAATCATTATTATTAAGGGCGCCGGCGAAAAGGCCAGTGCCATTGGGCATCGGCTTCATCAATGCGGTTTCAGAAAGATCCTCATGACCGACGTAGCGATGCCTCTTGCGGAACGAAGAGAAGTCTCATTCTGTGAAGCAATCATTGACGGTCGCAAGCGGGTTTCTCAGGTGGAAGCCGTGAAGACCGAATTTTCAATGGAAATGATTCATGGACTCTGGAGGGATGAAAAAATCCCCGTGCTGGCTGATCCCGAAATCAGAGTCCTTGATCTCCTAAAACCTGATATTTTTGTTGATGGGGTAATGGCAAAACGAAATACCGGAACATCCATCGTCAACGCACCATTGGTGATTGCCCTGGGTCCCGGATTTGTGGGAGGGCGTGATGCGCACAAACTTGTGGAAACCAACCCCAACAGTCACTATCTGGGCAGGGTCCTATCAAACGGATCGACGGAAGAAAACACCCGCGTTCCTTCTTCCATTTCAGGCATGGGTGAAGAAAGGCTCATCTTGGCCCCTGCATCCGGCATACTACGATCCATCAAGAAAATAGGCGACGGGGTCCGGAAAAACAACGTCATTGCCCATGTAGCGGAATTTCCCGTCAGAGCCAATATAGACGGGGTTATCTGGGGACTGTTAAGAGACGGCGTCCAAGTGAAGGCAGGCCGGAAGATGGGCGACATCGACCCCCGCGGAAAGAAAGAACTGTGCTTTGAAATATCCGCCCATGCAAGGGCCATCGCGGGAGGCGTGCTGGAAGCAATCATTGCATGCCACAACGGATGAGCAAAGCATAAGGGGCTATCAATTCCACAGTTTTAAATAATGCCGAAAAAAGACATCCTCGTCTTGATGCGTGCCCTACCGCATGCCGATCCGAGGATGCCTTATTTCTTTCCGTCATGCCTAGCAGCTGCAAGAGGAACAGCATGAAGACGGCTGCACCGGCATGCTGCTCATGATGTCGAAACCGGAACCCGCGGCGGAGGTCACATAATCCACCTTTATCGGTTTTGCCCGCTCATACAGGGAGCTTTCTACAACAAACTTGATACCGCGGTCATCAAATTCCTGATCATTGTCTCGTAACTCATCCAGCGCCATACCCAGTGACGGGCCGCTACACCCGCCTTGGGAAAGCATAATCCGAATGGCCGGTATTTCTTCCCGATCCTTCAGGAAGTCCCTGATCATCTCACTCGCTTTTTCGGTTATTTCCAGCATATCTCCTCCTTAGTTCGTAGAACCCGCGGTTGGATTCTTACGTGTTTATTCCGAGAATTCATATCTCGTGCCCATCCATAAATGGCCAATTTGCCCGATCTCTGCGTTATGCAAAAAATTTTATCCTCGGAATATCAAGCATATGCCTGCGGTAAAATTTTTTACATGCCTTGATCTCGAACAAATTATCCTATTTCTGGATGGACACTATCTCAGATTTTACCATTCGATGTTCACACCTATGCAGCGGCAAGAAGCCATTCATTTTCATCGTATGCGCAGAACCCTTCTTTTGCTGCCAGGTGAAGCCTTTTTAAAGCATCGACTGACGTGATGCCCAAAATCTTTGCAACTTCCCTTGTGGAACAAGGCTTTTCCCGAAGAACCGCCAGCATTTGATCCATCTCAAATTTACTCGCAATCAATTCCTCAAATAGCCGGTCGAACGTATCATTGTTCAAAAACTCAGTATGCGCTTTTACCGAACGAACAGAGACTCTCAATTTTTCCCTTTCCACAAGCTTTATGTAGGGGAGCAGATTTTGAATGATTTCCAGGTTTCGTTTGAGCGTGTCCTGCGCAATGTTTTCCCCGGTGCCGACAGGTCCAAGCGCTTTTATTTTTCTTGAAAACTCATGCATCACTTTTGCAAAACGGACTCCTTCGGAAGCCGACACCCATTCAAGCCGTACCCTTTCAGGATTCACCCCGATCATGGCCAATAGTCTTCCGCAAAGATGAATTTTGCTTATGACATGGTAATTTCCTTCCGTAACATAGTGACAGTCACCGGGCCAGCAGCCGCCGATAAACACTCCGTCCTTTCCATTTAGAAATGCACGAAATATGAATGACAAATCGACTCTGCCGGAGCACATCACTCTCACAAACTTTATTTCAGGTGGATATTGCAAACGGGATACCCCACAAAGATCCGCTCCCGCATAAGAGCACCAATTGCATAAAAAACCCAGGATAGTGGGTTTAAAATCATGTTTTATGCTCATTTAAATTTTCTCCTTCCCTTATTTTTTTTAACTCGAATCTTTATTTCCGTCCTTTTCACCTCAGCAATTTGCTTCCGAAAGAATGGGTATTCCCACCCGTTTTTCGATGGCATTAAACCGTGCGGGACAGACTTCAAAACAGGTGCCGCATTTGATGCATTTGTCTTGATCAATCACATGGACCTGTTTCTTGCCGCCGATAATCGCCCCCACGGGGCACCTATTGGCGCAAATCATGCAAGCCCTGCACTTTTCCGGATCGATAAAATACGATGGCGCTTCACGAATTAAGCTTTCCACCTCTTCATGGGTGTAAAGGTGGGTATATTCTTCTTGCTCGGCTTGATGAATATCATGTAAAGACAGCTTTTCCCTTTTTGCCAGCTTAATATAGGGAATGAGCTTTGTAATCTTATCAAGTCTGGATTTCAATTCAATTTCATCCAATCCTTCGCTTTTGCCGAGAGGTCCCAACGCCGCTATCTCCCCGCTGAATTCATTCATAATATGGGCGAAACGAATTCCTTCACCGGCGGACACCCATTCAATCCTCAATCTTTTGGGGTTTATCCCGATGTACTCCAATAATTTTTGACATAGATTCACCATGCTTAATGCATCGTAGTTTCCTTCCGGATTATAGTGACAGTCATTAATATGACAACCACCCACGAACACTGCGTCCTGTCCGGTTGAAAAAGCCAGGAGTATATGTTTCAAATCCACTCTGCCGGAGCACATCACCCGTATCAATTTTATATAAGGTGGATATTGAAAACGAGAAACGCCACAAAGATCCGCCCCTCCGTAACAACACCAATTGCATATAATCCCTAACATCTTGGGCTTAAACTGAAGTTCCGCACTCATTACTGTTTTACCTCCCCGGTCCGCAATTCCGGCTTTATTGATTTGGAACCCGCCGCAATGATTTGGCTGAAAAGCGCTTCATCGGTATAGTGCTTCAGTTGTATCGCCCCGGTTGGACACTTTGAATTGCAGAGACCACATCCTTTACACAGAACCGGAATCACCGTAGCCTTTTTTCCCCGCTTTGTATCGCGAAGCGCTACAGCGCCATAGGTACAGGCCGGGGCGCATGCCCCACACCCCATACACATTTTTTCATTTACCGTACAAACGGAGCCCGAGGCTACCACCGTATCATTCGAGAGGAGGGTTAAGGCCCGCCCGGCGGCGCCATATGCCTGGTTAATTGTTTCCGGGATATGCTTGGGATAGTGGGCCGTCCCGCACAGGTAAATACCTTCCGCGGCAAAATCCACGGGCCTTAGTTTGACATGGGCTTCCTGACAGAAACCATCCGGTCCCAAAGCCACTTTGAATTTTTTTGAGACTTCCTCACTTCCCGCGGAGGGAATGATAGCGGCGGCCAAAGCGAGCACATCCGCATCTATGGCAAGCTCCTGATCCAAAATAGGATCGGTCACGGTAACCCTTAAATAGCTCCGGCCGCCCTCTTCAACCGCTTCCACCCGGGGAGCGTCATCCGGCTCATAGCGGATGAACTTGACGTCTTTTTCCGCCGCCCCCCGGTAATAATCCTCGCTAAAGCCATAGGACCTCATATCCCGAAAAAGAATGTAGATATCCATTCCGGAGTTTATCTCTTTCAGTTTCAAAGCGTTCTTTACGGCATGGCTGCAACATATTCTGCTGCAGTAATTTCTGAGTTCATTTCTGCAGCCGACGCATTGGATCATCACCAGACGCTCCGCATGAACGACCTGCTCTTCTCCTTTGCTGGTCCGCTCCTCCAACTCGAGATGGGTCATCACCCTATCATCCTCTCCATAAAGGTATTCGGTGGGCTTATATTCATCGGCGCCGATGGCGATTACGGTTGCACCATGTTTTATCTCCGTCAGCCCTCGTTCGGACTTTATCTTGGTTGTGAAATTCCCCACATAACCGCTCGTCTCCGGGATGGTCGCGCCCTCATATACATGGATTAAGGGGTGCTGATACACTTTTCGGATCAGATCCCGCAAATAGGCCTGAACATCCACCAGCCCGCCCAGGGTGTAATGAAGTCGTCGCGCCATTCCTCCCAGTTCGCTTTCTTTTTCCACCAGGTAAACCTTGTGGTTTTGGCTGGCCATGGAGAGCGCACTGGTCATGCCGGCAATACCGCCGCCAACCACCAAGGCTCGCTTGTCCACGGGCAGATCAAACTCCTGCAAGGGCTCCAGGTGGCAAGTTCGTGCAACCGACATCCGGATGATATCCTGTGCCTTTTGGGTGGCCGCTTCCTTTTCTTTCGAATGGACCCAGGAGCAATGTTCCCTGATATTCGCCATATCATAGTAATATTGATTGATGCCCGCCTCCCGAAGGGTATCCCGGAATAGCGGCTCATGGGTCCTGGGGGTGCATGCGGCGACAATCACGCGATTGAGACCTCTTTCCTCGATATCCTTTGCCAGCATTGCAGCGGCTTCGGTGGAACAGATAAAGAGGCTTTCTTCAGCATGCACCACATTGGGCAGGGTCAGAGCATATTCAACGGTTTCAGCAACGTTGATCACCCTCCCGATATTGGCGCCGCAATGACACACATAAACGCCCACTTTGGGCGCCTCTTGGGTTACATCCTTTTCCGGCGGATATATTCTTTCCCTGGCCAGATTTCCTCTCCGGTAGCCAAGAAGCTCACCACATTGGGAACCGGCGCCACTGGCGGTCAGAACCGACTCGGGGATATCCATGGGGCCCTGGAAGGCGCCGCTGACAAAAATCCCGGGCCGGGTGGTCTCCATCGGGTTAACGGGATTGGTTTTACAGAATCCGTGAGAATCAAGTTCGATACCGAACGTATTTGCCAGGTCTTTCACATTCACGGGCGGGCTCAATCCGATGGACAATACCACCATCTGGAATTCTTCTTCTTTTACGCCATCACCGGGCGTGGAATACCGTATGGTGACATTTTTGGTTTCCGGGTCCTCCCTTACGATGGATGCATAGCTTCTGATAAACTGAACATTGGGAAGATTCTCGGTTCTTTGGTAAAATCGCTCAAAATCCTTGCCATAGGAACGAATATCGTTATGGAATATGGTGCATGCCGCCTCTTCATCATGATCTTTCGTCAAAATCACCTGTTTCTGGGTATAGGTGCAGCATACGGCTGAACAATAGCTGTTGTCGCCCGGGGTCACCCGCCTGGAACCGATACAATGAATCCAGGCGATTTTATGGGGGTGCTTCTTGTCGGAAGCGCGCAATATTTCCCCTTCGTATGGCCCGGTGGCACATAACAGCCGCTCATAGTCAAGGGCGGTTACCACGTTCTGAAACTCTCCGTAGCGGTATTCCTTTCTTACCCTGGGGTCAAACGGCTCAAGACCGGGAGACAAGATGATCGCCCCTACGTTTATTTCCACCTCTTTCGCCTTTTGATCAAAATCTATGGCGTTTGTCTTACAGACGGCTACACAAATTTGGCATTTTCTTTCTTTAAGATAAATACAGCTCTCATCGATATAGGTCACCAGTGGAATGGCCTGAGCAAAATAGATATGGATGGCTTTGTTTTTCGATATTTCCTGATTAAATGGATCGGGGTATTCCACCGGGCAGGACTCCACGCAGACGGTACAACCCGTGCATTTGTTCTCGTCAACATATCTGGGCTTTTTGATCACGGTGACCGTGAAGTCGCCCGCTTTCCCTTCCACACTCTCAACTTCGGAGTAGGTCAACATCTCTATGTTGGGATGTCTCTTACATTCAACAAATTTAGGCGACTCGATGCACATGGAGCAGTCATTGGTGGGAAAGGTCTTGTCAAGGTGGGCCATCTTTCCGCCGACGGTCGGCGATTTCTCGACAAAGTAAACCTTAAAGCCCGCGGTTCCGAGATCCAG
Source organism: Desulfatiglandales bacterium (assembly GCA_963664475.2). Taxonomy (GTDB): domain Bacteria; phylum Desulfobacterota; class DSM-4660; order Desulfatiglandales; family Desulfatiglandaceae; genus NaphS2. The sequence continues at coordinate 255,258 of CAXXXE010000006.1, read as the reverse complement.
CGCGGCTTGTATACCGCTGATCCCCCCGCCGACAATCATCACATCGCCAAAATTGTGTCCTTCAAACAGCTTCTGTTTCATTTGTCTAATATTCCCCCGGCATGGTTTTGAGTTTGGCCAAGGGAAAAACCGGACCATCTTTGCATACGTACTGGTCGCCGATGTTGCACCTGCCGCAGATGCCGATGCCGCATTTCATGCGCATTTCAAGTGAAAGGATGATCCGATCCGGCGAAAATCCCAGCTTTTCCAGGACCGGCTGGGTGAATTTGATCATGATGGGCGGTCCGCAAACGATGGCAATGGCGTTTTCCGCGCTGGTGATTTTCTGTTCGGTAATGGTGGGAACGAATCCCACATTGTATTTCCAGTCAGGATCATCCGTGCCGTCTACGGTGATGTGCATGTTGATGTCGTCCCGCTGTTCCCATGCGGCCAGTTCGTCCTTGTAGAGGAGCATCCCAGGACTTCTGGCGCCGTATACCACCGAGATGTCCGCGAATTTGGGCCTGTTTTCAGGGTCCAGCATATAGATGATGCTGGAACGCAGGGTGGTGAAAGCGAACCCGCCTCCCACGATGACCACATGCTTGCCGTCCATTTCGTCCCAGGGATACCAGTTGCCCAAAGGGCCCCGAATCCCCATGATATCCCCTTCTTTCATGTTGTGCAGATGGGTGGTGACCAGTCCCACCTTGTTCACCGTAAAGGCTACAAACCCCTTTTCCGTGGGCGAAGATGCGATGCCGATGGGAATCTCTCCCTTTCCGGCAATGGACAATTCGCCAAATTGTCCCGGTGTATAGGCGAATTTTTTTTCGTCTTCCGGGTTAAGAAACACAAACCGGAAAGTCTTGAGGTTTTTATCCTCTGTTTCCGTGACAATCCTGTCAATTCGAACAGGATAGGGTAAATAAGGATTTCCCAATTGAACCCCCCCCTCTATATTGTGCGCAGCGCCAAGCGCCGGGCGCAACGCTTACAGTTTCCAGTATATGCGTCGAACACCTATCCGCCCGACGTTTAATTTTTCAACAGGTACGTGGTTGTCCTATGCAAAGCCATTCATCAATTTGCAGACTTTCCGAATATCGATATTTACCGGACAATACCGGACGCAACGGCCACACCCGGAGCATTGAACTCCGTTTTCGTATTTATCCACATAATACTTGAGTTTATGCATAAAACGCTGGCGTACCCGCTGGAATTTGTTGGCTCTTGGATTATGGCCCGACCCATGCAGGGAAAAGAGGGGGAACATGCACGAATCCCAGTTGCGAATCCGATCGCCCTGTTTTCCCAAAACTTCGTCCTGGATGTCGAAACACCAGCAGGTGGGACAGAGATAGGTGCAGGTGCCGCAGTTGAGGCAGGCAAAAGCCACCTCCTGCCAGAAAGGAGCATCAAAAAGTTCGGTGGTCACTTTTTCTTTCAATTGGTCTGTGGGAACGATAGCTGTGATCTTTTCCCGGGCCGGCTGTTTCAGCGCTTCGGCCGCCGCAAGCGTCCCATCGTCGGCGGCACTTCCGCCGGACGCTTTTTCCAGGAATGCTTCTCCTTTGTCGGTGATGGCTTTTGCCAGGAACTTTTCCCCCAGATTAAAGAGCAGTACATCCAGCCCCTCTTCATTGAATGGGTCCCCTCCCACCTGGGTGCAGAAACATGTGGTGCAGGGGGCGTTGCAACCGAGACCCACCAATGTGGTGGATTCAAAATGCCGGGTCCACCAGGGATCCTGGTATTCGGGACTATCGAAGTTGCGTTTTACAATCTGAAAGGCATGGGCATCGCAGGGTCTGATGCCCACAATTGCACAGGGTGAATAGTCCTTGGGTGATTCCTTCAGAATATGGGCATCGTCGGCTGTTTCGTTCAGGGAATATTCGAACATTCGCTCCGATTCCGGATAAATTACGGATTTTGGAGGGAGTCTGCTGTTTTCATAATCAAAGTCCGGCGTTTTGTCTCCGTTAAGGAGCATAAAGGTGTGAAAATCGCCATCCTTCACCGGGCCAAAGATTCTATAAAATTCCTCTAAGCCCTTCATGGCCCCCAGCCATTCTTCCTTGGTGAATATTTTTTCTGTCATAATAGCCTACCTTCATCCATTGATGATATGCGTTTGTCGCTGGTTTCCGGCCTATTTGATGAAGTCGTTGTAGTCATCGGGCCGGTAAACATCCAGGGGCGGGCGTTTTTCGGGGTCAAGCCCCGCCTCCCACGAAAAAAGCACCTGGGTATCCTTATTGAGTTTCTTGGTAAACTGTCTCATGGAGATGCCCATGGGGCAGACCCGCTCACAGGCGCCGCAATCGGTGCATCGTCCCGCGCAATGATAAGCCCTTAAGAAATGAAAGGTCATGGTATCCGTGGGATCGATACTTTTCCCCACCCACTGGGGCGCGGATTCATCCACGAAACAGGTAGGGCAGTAACACAAGGGACAGGCGTTCCGGCAGGCGTAGCACCTGATGCATCGGCTGATGAGCCGTGTGAAAAATCCCTGCTTCTTTTCGGGATTCATGGCTTCGATTTTTTCCACATCGGTATAGGGGTTGATGCCTGTTTGTTCCACAACCGGATCGCCCAGCATTTCATCGTACATAACGGGGTTGCGGTGGGTGCAGACCGCACAGTTGCTTTGGAGGAACTTTTGTTTTTCAAGGGTTTCCTCGAAATCTTTACCCTTGACCACAAATTTGGCCCCATCCTGTTGGATATCCAGGATTTCTTTATGCTTGACCGCACGTGCCACGGCCCGATGGTCGATCATCCCTTCGCAGGGGATGCCCACAATGTAGAGCTGATCTCGCTTGATCTGATTTTCGATAATGTGGGTGACGATGTTTCTCGAATTGCATCCATTGGCGATAATGCCGATTTTGTCGGTTCGCTTGGTCAGATAATTGCACAGGTTCAGACCGCAAAAGTTGTCCCAGTAAAACTGATCCACTTTATCAGGATGGTTTACCAGCAGCGGCTCGTTCATCATGGGCACCGTTCCTTTTTGGTAGCCGATGAAGACCTCCACCTTTTCCTCCGTCAGCAGTCTTTTGGCGGTTTCCCTGATTTTTTCAGTGTATTTGAGCATTATGCCACCTCGGCTCTCGATTTAATGAAAAAGCGGGCAGGACCCATGGCCTTTACTTCCTTCGCCACCGTGTTGGCCACATCCACGAACTTGGTGGCCTCGGCTGACGATATCCAGGAAAAATGGAGCCTGCCCGGTTCAAGGCCTATGTGTTCCAAGAGACCCTTTAACAATGAGAATTTCCGTCTTGCGTAATAATTACCTTCCAGGTAATGGCAGTCGCCGGGGTGACAGCCAGATACCCAAACACCATCAGCACCATGACGAAAGGCCGCCAGCACAAATTTGGGGGATACCCTGGCCGAACAGGGCAGCCGGATAATTCTAAAGTTCGGCGGGTATTGAAAGCGGCTCACGCCCGCAAGATCCGCTGCGCCGTAGCTGCACCAGTTGCAGAGAAAAGTGGCGATTTTCGGTTCCCAATTTTCCATTTGCTCATCTCCTTCATCAATAGTGTTAAATATCTTTACACACATTTACCGCGCAGGCTTTGAATTCAGCGGTGAGGGTCTCGGGATCAAACGCGGGGTTGGTCAGCCAGTTGGCACAGTTTTCACGAAAATGGAATGCCATCCACACCATTCCGGGGGGAATGCGGTCGGTCACTTTTGCCTTGACGCTTACCTTGCCCCGTCGGGATTTCACCATGATCATTTCACCATCCTCTATGTTCAGTCTTTCCGCATCCTGCACCGATATATCCGCCGTTTCTTCGGGCAACAGGTTATTCAAGCCTTCGCAACGGCCTGTCTGGGTGCGGGTATGGTAGTGGTACAGACGGCGCCCGGTACTGAGTACGAACGGGTATTCCTCGTCGGGCACCTCCGCGGGAGGGGTCCATTCCAGGGGCATCAAGACGCCTTTTCCATGTTCATGGGTAAACTTACCGTTCATATGCAGAATTTGGGTTCCGGGGTGATCTTCGGATGGGCAGGGCCACTGTACGCCGTCATTTTGAATCCGGCTGTATTTTATCCCCGCGAGGTTTGGAGAAAACGGTGCAACCTCGTTGTCCCAGATTTCCCGGCCGCTGTTTGATTTCCATCGATGTCCGAATCTCTCCGCGATTTCCTTAAAAATCATCCAGTTGGGTTTTGAAATTCCCGCAGGCGTTTTGATTTTCCTCACCAGGCTTACCCTACGTTCGGCGTTGGTAAAGGTTCCCTCGTCCTCGCACCAGGCGGCGGCCGGCAGCACCACGTCCGCAAAGCGGGTTGTCTCGGTGGGGAAAATATCCTGACACACCAGAAAATCCGCGGATTCAAGGCAGTGTTCCACATGCCGGATATCCGGTTCCGTGTTGGCGAGGTTTTCTCCAAAAATGTAGAGCGCCTTGATCTTCTTATCCACCAGGCCATCCAGCATCCGCGGCACCATGATGCCCACTTTGTTTGAAAGGCCTTCCACACCCCAATATCTTTCAAATTTTGCTTTGGCTACGGGGTCATCCACTTTCTGATAGCCGTTATACACATTGGGCAGCGCCCCCATGTCGCAGGCCCCTTGAACGTTGTTCTGTCCCCTCAAAGGGTTCACGCCCGCGTATTCCTTCCCCAGATTTCCCAGGATCATTTGCAGATTGGCCACGGACATGACATTGTTTTTCCCGCAGGTATGCTCGGTAATTCCCAGGGTATATGCCAGCATGGAAGGTCTGATGTCCCACATGAGATCCGCAATCTCGTGAATGATTTCCACGCTGACGCCGCTGATTTCGGAAGCTCTCTCCGGCGGATATCCCGTCACCATTGACCTGATCTCTTCAAAATTCAGGCAGTGTTCGCGTATAAATTCCTTGTCATATTTGTCTTCGGCAATCAGAACGTGCATGATTCCGTTCAGGAAGGCGACGTCGGAACCCACCTTTATCTGGGCGAATATGTCGGCATGGTCGGCCAGGCTGTGCCTGCGAGGGTCTACGACGATGAGTTTTCCTCCGTTCTTAACCGCATTTTTAACGAAGGTTGACGCTACGGGGTGTGCTTCGGTCATGTTGGTGCCGATGCAGAAAAAAAGCTTGGCCTCGCTGAATTCGGCGAAGGAATTGGTCATTCCACCGGTTCCGAAGGAGGTCATGAGACCTGCCACCGTGGGGGCATGACAGCTCCTGGCGCAATGGTCGATGTTGTTGGTTTTAAAAACCGAGCGAAACAGTTTCTGCATGTTGTAGGAATCTTCGTTGATGCTTCGGGCGCAACTGATTCCCGCCACCGCGTCGGGACCGTGTTCTTCCATGATTTCCTTGAATTTTGACGTCACCAGATCCAGGGCCTCTTCCCAGGATGCCTCCCGAAACACGCCCTTTTCTTTAATCAACGGAGCGGTCAGTCTTTCATGCGAGTAGATGAAATCATATCCGAAACGGCCCTTGACGCAGAGACGCCCCATGTTGGGCGCGCCGTCCTCAACACCGTTGACCTTGACGATTTCCTCTCCCTTTACATGCAGTTCCAACTGACAACCCACCCCGCAGTATGGGCAGGTGGTTCTGACCTTTTTAATCTCCCATGGCCTGCCTTTCCCCACGGCCTTCCGCTCGGTCAAAGCCCCCACCGGACACTTCTGAACGCATTCACCGCACTGTACGCAGGAGGACTCTCTCATGGGCTTGTCGTTGTCGCACACAATGGTGGTTCTGCCGCCTCGATAGCTGAGGCCCAGCACCCCGTTGACCACCAGCTCGTTACAGGCGGTAACGCATCTTCTGCACAGGATGCATTTGCGATTGTCTCTGATGATCATCTCACTCACATCGATTAAATCCACGGTAGGGGACTTTTGAATAAAATAGGACGGCTGTTTGACGCCCAGTTCATAAGCCATGTCCTGCAGCTTGCAATCGCCGTTCTTTTCGCAAATCAGGCAGTTGTGTTCACCGTCGGCAAGCAGAAATTCCAAAATGGTTTTCCGGGCTTCAATAACGCTTTCAGATGCGGTTTTGACGACCATACCCTCTGAAATTTCAATCGCGCAGGAGGCTTGAAGCGTCTTTGCGCCTTCCACTTCAACCACGCAAATTCTACAGGAGTGGCTGTCATGGATGCCGTCCAAATGACATAAGGTGGGGATGTATATATTATTCTGTTTGGCTGCATCGAGAAGGGTCATTCCTTCTCCGGCAGTTATGTTTTTACCGTCAATTACCAGATTCAACATGATGTAACCTCCCTCAGATGTTATTTCAACACCGCACCGAATTTACACTTGGTAAAGCACATGCCGCACTTGACGCACTTTTCCGGATCTATGACATACGGAGTTTTTTTGTTCCCTGAAATAGCGTTAAATGCGCAGTTTTTTTTGCACAGTCCGCAACTTGTACATTTTTCCGGATCAATGCTGTAAATGATCAGATTTTTACAAACGCCCGCCGGACATCTTTTCTCATTTATGTGGGCTTCATACTCTTCCCTGAAATACCTAAGGGTACTGAGGACCGGGTTGGGTGCGGTTTGCCCGAGCGCACAGAGGGAGGTTGCCGTGATCACCCGTGCATACCGTTCCAGTTTATTCAGATCATCCTCGGTTCCATTGCCTTCCGTGATTCTGACCAGGATATCGTACATCATTCGGGTTCCCACGCGGCAAGGCGTGCATTTTCCACATGATTCATCCACGGTAAATTCAAGGAAGAATTTGGCAATGTCCACCATGCAGGTATCCTCATCCATAACGATCAGACCGCCGGAACCCATCATGGACCCCAACTCGATCAGGGACTCATAGTCCATGGGCGTATCAATATGGTCCGCCGGTATGCAGCCGCCGGAAGGTCCACCTGTCTGAGCGGCCTTGAACGCCTTGCCGCTGGGAATCCCGCCGCCTATTTCATAGACGATTTCCCGTAAAGTCGTGCCCATGGGGATTTCCACAAGTCCCGTATTGGCGATTTTTCCGCCGAGGGCAAACACCTTGGTCCCTTTGCTTTTCTTTGTGCCCAAGGCGGAAAACCATTCAGAACCCTTTAATATGATGGGGACAATATTGGCCAATGTCTCCACGTTGTTCAATATGGTAGGCTTTCGCCATAGCCCTTTTTCAGCCGGAAACGGAGGTCTCACGCGCGGTTCTCCTCTTTTGCCCTCTATGGATGTCATGAGAGCCGTTTCCTCACCACACACGAAGGCGCCTGCGCCGAGTCTGATGTCGATATCAAAGCTGAAATCGCCGCCCAGAATATTTTGCCCCAGCAATCCATACCCTCTTGCCTGTTTGAGAGCGATTTTCAATCTGTGCACCGCTATGGGATATTCGGCTCTAACATAGATGTAGCCCTGATTGGCGCCGATGGCATAGCCCGCAATGGCCATGGCTTCAATAACCGAGTGAGGATCCCCCTCCAGGATGCTCCTGTCCATAAAGGCGCCCGGATCGCCCTCATCCGCATTGCAGCATACATACTTCTGATCCCCTTCATTTTTATAGGCAAATTCCCACTTGGTTCCGGTGGAAAAACCGGCGCCGCCTCTTCCTCTCAAACCCGACGCCTTAACCAATTCGATGACCTTTAAAGGAGACATTTGAAACAAAACCACGGGAAGCGCTTTGTAACCGTCGAAGGCGATATATTCATCAATATCTTCCGGATTTATCAGACCGCAGTTGCGCAACGCCACACGCATCTGCTTTTTGAAAAAATCTTTCACCACCTGGGAATCCCCTTCGGAGAGGCGCGTTAAGGGAATTCCCTTTATCATGTGTTCTTCCACGATTTCCCCCACGTCTTCAGGGGTTACCATGGTATACATGCAGTCGTCGGGGTGGACGATCACAATAGGCCCTTTGGCGCATAAGCCCAGACAGCCTGTTTTGACCACTTTGACAGTGCCCTGCATCTTGTGCTTTTCAATTTGCGTACTGAATTCGCTGATGATTTTCTCTGAACTTGAAGAGGTACATCCTGTTCCGGCACATACCATAATATGTTTCACGGGACTTTCCGGATCGCTTTTTTGACCTTTCCGAATGATAAGCCGCTCCAGCGTTTCCCCCCGGATTTCTTCCAGCTGCGCAATAGATTTCATTTAGACACCTCATCATAACCTATTTAAATTTGAAACTATTTATACAGACTCAGAATTTCCGAAATATCATCAAGCGCCAGTTTTCCATGCACGTGTTCATTCACTTTGATGACCGGCGCCAGTCCACACGCCCCCAAACACCTGCAGGCGCTCAGTGAAAACTTTCCGTCTTCATCGCACTCCCCCACGTTTAGTCCCAGTTCTTCCCTAAACCGATCCAGGATTTTCCCGGCGCCTTTGACATAGCAAGCCGTCCCCATACAGATGGAAATTTCGTACTTCCCTTTTGGCTTCAAGGAAAAAAAGGAATAAAAAGTCGCCACCCCGTAGATTTCCGATAACGGAATATTGCAGCTATTGGATATTTTGACAAAGGCGGTATCCGGCAGAAAACCATACAATTCCTGAACTTCATGCAGCATCGGTATCAAAGCGCCTTCCGTGTTTTTATGGCTTGAAGTAATCCGATCAATTTTTACATCTCTTTCGTCGAATATTTCATGACAACAACATTCATTTGAGCTCATGGGGTCCTCCCTCTGAAGAATCATAGATTGCAAAATCCAGCCGAATACCCCGATTTGAATCCAAGCAAAAAAGGGCGCAAACGGCTGATTATGCAATTAATCTAGTAGATAAATATCCTGAAGGTCAGAGTTTGACATCCAGGCCATCCCGTGGATGTTTCCTGAGGACCAGGCGGACAAGAAACCTGAAGCTGTTGGCTAATAAAGAATAGGACTTGATTTTCCGGCCTGACCCATCCCTACCAATCACGGGTAGGTATTTTTGTCGTACGTCAAGTGAAGCCAAAAAACCAGGTCATGGGGTGAACTCCTTGTGAGGAACTGACGGTTCCCAACTCGGCCTTTCCGAAGAAACGTGCGGGGATCCGGCGATTACACGACGGTTGTGATTCGGTTGCCCTTATGCTTCAATGTGCTGAGAAATCGGCAACCGAACGACCTATTTCAATGTTTCAAAAAGTCAATCGTGAACGGAGCGGAGGTTAGTTAGACAGAAACGAAATGTCAAACAGGAAGTTCCGATAGTCGTCAAGCTATGTCTTGGAAGATCCTATTGTCCAATCCGGGCGAACCCGAAATACAACAAGGTTAGGTTGTAATCAGAAATTTTCATTGCATACAAAACCGTTTGGGTATAAAAAACGTCTGATGGAAAATCGGATGTCCGCTTTCAGGATGTCATGGGAATAATTGAGAATGTAAGAAAGACCGCCACCCCGGAGGAAATCGCCTTTGCCGGCAAGCTTTTTTTGTAACAAGGGTCAGCGTATAATGATGAATCTCCTTTCAAGTAATCCCCTCGTGAGTTTGTTTTTCGGCTTTACCTGAGTCGTTTAAAGAGTGCTGTCAGGACCTGGCAGCCGATAGGGTAAAGCGGAAGAATATGAATCCAAAAAATTTCATATCTTCTATTTTCAATTCATAAACTCGCGGCAAATCCGCACGGTTTTGAGGACAAGGGGCAATGTCTTCGCTGTCGCGGAATTGCGATCGCATTTTTAGGATTCAGGGAGAAAGAAAATGATGAACACTAAAATCGGCGCCGTTATGGTTGTAGGCGGCGGCGTCACCGGCATGCAGGCCGCTCTGGATTTGGCCGACTCCGGTTATTACGTCTATCTGGTGGAAAAATCCTCTTCCATCGGTGGAATCATGAGTCAGTTGGACAAAACCTTTCCCACCAACGACTGTTCCATGTGCATCCTCTCACCCAAGCTGGTCGAGGTGGGCCGACATATCAATATCGAGCTGATGACCCTTTCCGAGGTCGGACAAATTTCGGGCGAGGAAGGAAATTTCACGGTTCAGGTTACCCAACACCCACGCTATGTAGACATGAAAAAGTGTATCGCATGCGGGGCATGCGCGGAAAAATGCCCCAAAAAAATCCCCAACGAATATGACGGCGGACTTGCCAAACGCAAAGCCATTTACGTCAAGTATCCCCAGGCCGTACCGCTGAAATACGCCATTGACGACCGCTTCTGCATCAAGCTCACCAAGGGCAAATGCGGCATTTGCGAAAAAGTCTGCCCAGCCGGAGCCATCAATTACGAAGATACCCGGAAAGAATTGGAACTCCATGTGGGCGCCGTTATCCTGTCCCACGGGGTCGAGACTTATGATCCCAAGGCCTATGACACATTCAACTATGCCAAAAGCAAGAACATCGTTACGAGCCTCGAATTTGAGCGGATGCTATCCGCTTCCGGGCCGTTCGGCGGCCATCTGGTGCGTCCTTCGGACCACAAAGAACCCCAAAAAATCGCCTGGCTCCAGTGTATCGGTTCACGCGATGCCCACCTCGGCAGAGGCTATTGCTCGGGCGTGTGCTGTACTTATGCCATCAAGGAGGCCCTGCTCGCCAAGGAACACGCTTCGGACAACCTGGACACCGCCATCTTCTACATCGATGTCCGGACCTACGGGAAAGACTTCGAGCAATACTACAATCGCGCCAAAAATGAGTATGGCGTACGCTTTGTCAAATCCCGCATCACAACTGTGAATCCGGTGGGCGACACGGGTCGCCATGTGGTGCGCTACGTGGCTGAAAGCGGAGAACTCATGGCGGAAGAATTCGATATCATCGTGCTTAGCGTGGGCATCTCCACAACTTCCGAAGGTCGTGAGCTGGCACAACGTCTGGGCGTGAAAATGGACGAATACGGTTTTGCCGAAACCGACTCCTTCAATCCCGTCGCGACTTCCACCCCCGGCATCTATGTGTGCGGCGCCTTTGAATCGCCCAAGGATATCCCCACCTCGGTGGTGGATGCCTCCGCCGGCGCCGGCGAGGCGGGCGCGCTTCTGGCCGAAGCCAGAAACACACTCACCAAAACCGCAAAGATTCCGCAACAGAGCGACATCCGGGGCCAAGCTCCCCGCATCGGTGTCTTTGTTTGCCGTTGCGGCACCAACATCGCGGGGGTAGTGGATGTTCCGGTCGTGGCGGAATATGCAAAAACCCTTCCCGGCGTGGCCTACGTGGGCGACAATATGTTCTCCTGCTCCCAGGATACCCAGGATAAAATGGCCGCGCTCATCAGGGAACAAGGCCTGAACCGCATCGTGGTGGCGGCCTGCACGCCGAAAACCCACGAACCCTTGTTTCAGGAAACCATGGCCGCCGCGGGTTTGAACAAATACCTGTTCGATATGTGCAACATCCGCAACCAGTGTTCCTGGGTCCACAAGGACAATCCCGAAAAAGCAACGCAAAAGGCCAAGGATCTGGTGCGCATGGCCGTGGCCAAGGCGGCGCTTTTGGACCCGCTTACCGAACCGGTGCTGGATATCGACCCGAAGGCACTGGTCATCGGCGGCGGCGTGGCCGGAATGGTAGCCGCAGGGAACCTTTCGGCTCAAGGGTATCATACCTATCTGGTGGAAAAAACCCATCGATTGGGCGGACAGGCCGGAAACCTGCATGAAACCTGGCGCGGAGAAAATGTTCAGGCGTATCTGGCTGAACTGGAAGCTTCGGTCCGAAATGACCCCCATATCGAAATCTTCACCAACGCCGGGATCACGGAGGTGGCGGGTTTTGTGGGAAACTTCACCACCCGGGTGACTGCCGACGGCCAAAGCAAGGAACTCAAGCACGGGGTTGCGATTTTTGCCGTCGGCGCCTCGGAATACAAACCCCGGGGCATGTACCTTTATGGCGAAAATGAACGGGTTCTGACCCACCAGGAATTGGAAAAACGCTTCATCGCCAATGATGTAAACCTGGATGCGACGCAGACGGCCGTGTTTATCCAGTGTGTGGGTTCGAGAATTCCGGAACGTCCCTATTGCTCCCGCGTATGCTGCACCCAGAGCGTTAAAAATGCCATGGCCCTGAAACAACGCCGTCCGAGTATGGACATATGCGTACTATACCGCGACATGCGGTCTTATGGTCTGCGGGAAGACCTGTACCGTCGGGCACGCGAGGCGGGAATCATATTCGTACGCTACGACTTTGACAAACCGCTGGAGGTGACGCCCGGCAACGGCTGCGTGAACCTGTCGTTCACCAGTTCGGCGTTGCACCACCGGATGCAAATCAGCGCCCACCTGCTGGTCCTGGCAACTGCCATGGTTCCGGAAAAGGAAAATCCCCTGGCCCAGATGTTCAAGGTTACCCAAAAAGAGGATGGCTTTTTTGCCGAAGCCCATGTCAAGCTGAGGCCTTCGGACTTTGCCACGGACGGTGTTTTTCTGGCCGGGCTCTGCCACGCGCCCAAGAGCCTGGATGAGTCCGTAACCCAGGCCAAGGCTGCCGCTGCCCGGGCTGTGACGCTGCTTTCCAAAAAATCCATCGCCGTTTCCGGCACGGTGGCCCAAGTGAACCCATCTTATTGCAGCGCCTGCGGGGTCTGCGTTTCCATCTGTCCGTACTCCGCGCCTGAATTGGATCGCAAATCGGGCAAGGCCATGGTCCATTCCACCCTGTGCAAGGGCTGCGGCCTGTGCGTGAGTTCCTGCAGGTCCGGCGCCATTCATCTGAAAGGTTTTGACATCTCCCAGATCATGGCCCAGATCGGATCCTTTTAAATAAAGATGATGGGATGGCGCAAAATCTCGCATCAAAAACCATCAGGAACGGGTTTCGGAAATATCGATAGCTAATTGCTAATTCATCGAAATTTCCAGTTTGACTTATCGGGGTTTTGGTGGTCTTTAGAGCGCGTTCGTTTCGAAGAATCGGGCAATAGGGAAAGCATCCCGTCCGAGGATTAACAAAAACATCCTGAAGGATCAATTGAGGAGGGTTCCATATGGGTCAATTGAAAAATGTGTTTGCCGGTCGTTGGGGAATCATCATTGTCGGCGCCGTCATCGGTATCCTTGCGGCGATTTTGCAGAAGTTGGGCAACCCGGGAAATATGGGGATCTGCGTGGCATGTTTTGAACGGGACATTGCAGGCGCCATCGGTATGCACCGGGCCGCCGTAGTGCAATACATGCGCCCGGAGATTATCGGGTTTGTTGTCGGAAGCCTGATTGCGGCTTTTGCATTCAAGGAGTTCCGCCCACGCCTCGGTTCCGCGCCCATTGTGCGGTTTTTTCTGGGGGCCTTTGCCATGATCGGCGCATTGGTTTTTCTGGGCTGCCCCTGGCGTGCGCTCTTGCGATTGGCGGGAGGCGACGGCAACGCACTTTTCGGCATTGCGGGCCTGATTGTGGGCATCTGGATCGGCGTCCTTTTTTTGAAGGGCGGATATAACCTGGGACGAACCGAAAAAACCTATTCATCGGCAGGATGGCTGCTGCCCCTGGCCATGGTCGGGTTTTTCGTGCTCATGCTTATCTATCCCCAGATCAAGGGAGAACCCAAGGACGGAATCCTGTTTTACAGCGTAAAAGGCCCGGGCGCCATGCATGCGCCGCTGATTATCTCGATCATCGTTGGATTGGGGATCGGTTTTGTGGCCCAGAGGAGCCGTTTTTGCACCATGGGTGCATTTCGAGACCTTATTCTCTTCCGCCAGAATCATCTGTTCGGTGGGCTTTGCGCTCTGGCCGTATTTGCTTTTTTGACCAATTTGGCACTGGGGCAGTTTCATCCCGGATTTGCCAACCAACCCGTGGCCCATACCATGGAGTTATGGAATTTCGGGGGAATGGTCCTGGCGGGTCTTGCCTTTGCCCTTGCGGGGGGATGTCCGGGAAGACAATTGTTTCTTGCCGGGGAAGGCGACGGCGATGCCGCCGTATTTGTATGGGGAATGATTGTGGGGGCGGCTTTTTCACATAATTTTGGTCTTGCCAGTTCTCCAAAAGGGGTGGGACCTAACGGCATTGCATCGGTTATTATCGGTATTATGTTTTGTTTATTCGTGGGCTTTACCATGAGGAAACGTGCTTGATAATGGGTTTTGAAGGGTTTGGCTTTTATCATTCAAACACCCTGTTTTCATGAAGCGGCAGGGGAAAAAGTATAAATGCTAGGGGAAGAGGAGAAATGATATGAGTGGCGCTACTGTAGACGCATGTGGTCTGTCATGTCCACAGCCCGTACTGATGACGCTGGATGAAATAAAAAAGGGTCGTGAGAATAAAATCGAGGTGCTGGTGGATACGGATACATCCAAGGAAAATGTGAGCCGCGCCGCTGAAAGTCAGGGTTGGCGGGTAAAGGATATTCGGGAAGAAGACGGTGGATATCGGATTGTACTGGAAAATGGATAGCGCTGAAGCCGGCCTCTGACCACGGGATCGCAACGGAAAAAAGGAAACCCAAAAACTTATGGCATTTTGGAAATCGTTAAGGCGCAAAAAGCTTGATTCCGGGATAAAAAAAATGAACCGGGATCGCGGCATTTTGGTTTTTGAAAATACCAGCGAGGTGATTCGCGCCGAAAACTTGCTCAAAAAGTCCCAATGGGATATTCGGGTATGCGGACCACCTCCGGGTATACGGAGCGGTTGCGATTTGGTAATTGAAATCCCTTTGATCGAAGAACTGAACATTATGCGCATTCTTGAAAGCGCCGGAAATATACCTCTGGAAGTCATTCCCATAGACGGTCCGCTATTGAAGCCCGTGGATCTTTTTCACATCCGGGATTACGGCCGTTATCTGATGGTCCGGGCCGCCAATATGAAACTGACGGTGGACCGGGAAACGGATATGATCGTCAATGTTTCGGGCGGCGGATGCCCGGATGTGCCCTATCTGGCCCGGGAGATGGTGGGAAAGCCTCTCGCGGAAGCGCCCATGCCTCGGGAAATCGGTCATACGCTCTGTGGATATGCCCTTCAGTTGGCCTACGAGGAAATGAGGCGGCAATGTTAGCGATCGTCGGAACGGTTCCCGACCAGAATTTTCCGTTGGTAACGGGTGAGGTCGCTTTGAAAGGGGACATCATCTCCATTCAGGGAAGGCAGGCCCCCGTCAACCGGGGAACCCCGGCCCTGATTGCCGCCGCCGTCAAGGTTAACGAGATCATGGGGCAACCGCCGCCTGTTGCGTATCTTGTGGGAGACATCGGGTTGGGGGACGGCAGTCGGCGTCTTTATGCGCATTTATGTGAAACCCTTGCCCGATGCCGTTTCAACGCCATGGTGTTTCACTACCTTCAACCGGATGTGGACTGGCACAACCGCGTTCTGTTTTCCGCTCAGGAGATGACGCATCGGCCCATTCTGATTGCCGATGCAGGCTTTATGTACGCCGCCAAAATGAGCGGTCAGGCAACGGATTATGACCTTTTCACCCCGGACGTGGGGGAACTGGCGTTTCTGGCGGATGAGGAGGCGCCGCACCCTTTTTACACACGTGGGTTCATCCTGCACGAGGACAACGAGGCGCCCGCGCTCATTGCGCGTGCGTATGCATACGAAAATGCCGCCAAATCGCTTTTGGTGAAAGGGCAACCGGACTATGTCGCCGATTCGCGAGGCATCCGGATCACCATTGACCAGCCAATAGAAAATGCCATGGAGGCCATCGGCGGAACCGGAGATACGCTGACCGGCATTGTGGCGGCTTTAATCGGGGCGGGTATTGAGATCAATGAGGCGGCCGGCATTGCAGCCCGGGTCAACAGGCTGGCGGGACATTATGCGGCGCCCACACCCGCTACACAGATCATGGATATCGTCGAGCAGATCCCCGTAGCGCTGGCTCAGGTTTTGGATCAAACGGCAAACATATCAAGGCGCCGTCATGCCTGATAAAAACGACCCGATTCACCCTGAGATGACGGTTCTGGAAGTCGTTTCCCGCTACAGGCGGACCGAGGCGGTTTTCAAAAGCTATGACGCTCGGGCCGGCGAGTGTATTTGCTGCCAGGCCCTATTCGAATCCCTGCGGGATATGGCGGAGAAATACGACCTGGACCTGAACAAGCTGCTGGCGGAGCTGGAGGCGGTACGATAGCCGAAAGGCGCAAAACCCCTTCCGATATTGGTGCATCATTGCGTCCTTTATGAAGCGGCGTTGACCAGGGGGGCGGGACCCCACCTGAACCCCTCTGGTTTTCGCGCGCTATCGGCACTTCCGGGTTTCTTGCCGGGTCAGACATGGCCCCAGATAGATCAACCCTGAAAATTTCTCTTTTTCGCGATTGGGCGGTTTTTACAAAATCCTTCAATGTGGTTCCTTTGGGGCTCCGGCGCGTACCATATTTAAATGATAAATGGTTCCCGGATAAAGGGACGGAACAAAAAGGGGCGATTGGACTGGTTTTCCACGTTCCATATAGTTGATCCAATGGGTGATTCAGGGGGTCGGAGTAAAACGCCCAACCCTCCGCCTATTGTTTCAACAAAGCATATCCGTTACTATCTGGAAACCTTCTTATGCCGTCTTCCGACCGCCCTCTACGCCGATGGTACAACAGTTCCGCATAGGCAGTTCGGACACCTGCATCCTGACCACATCCGCTGACACCCAGGCAGCTGCCTAAGACCTGTTAATCCCCGTAGGTCCGTTGCTTGTAATCGACAAGGACATTCAATTAATATCACCATATCATCCGACCCTGGCCCTTAACCGGGGAGGATTCTGAAGGGGTTCTCCTGTTGCCCTTTGAACCCGATTCGGTACGTTGTTCGCAGGGCTTCACACCCCGTCATCAGCGCAACGGCAGCATGCCTGCGTAGGATCCGGTAGGAACATGCCGGGTATTGTAATTACCTGAAATTTATGGGTAATGTTTTACGCTATACAGATTAGAAATTAAGATTAAAAAAATCGACAGCATTTTCATAGGATATTTTTTCCAGATCTTCACGAGTAACAGTTTTTTTGCTTAATTCTTTGATTTCTCTATCCCACGCATACGGAATGTTCGGAAAATCGGAACCATACATAAGTCGGTCACACCTGTACTCAGCGATACTAATTTTCTCCTTTAATTGAAAATAGTTTGTAATGACCATGGTTGTATCCAGCCACAGATTATCATATTTTTCAATCATTTTTCTGTAAGCAGCTGTTTCATCAAACCCCAGATGGGGAACACAGATTTTGAGCTTAGGAAAATCTTTTAATACCTTTTCAAGTTTACCGGCATTGCATAATTCATATGGGTCACAGCGGTAAGCATTGCTTTTCGGTTCTCTGCCGACATGCATCACAATCGGTTTTTCATTTATCCGGCAGCACTCATAGATGCGGTTCATATGTTCGGAGTTCATATCGAAACACTGCACATGTGCGTGCAGTTTGAGACCGCCAAGACCGGAATCAAATGCTTCCTGTAAAATTTTTTCAGCATTTTTCTCTCCTGGAAATACTGTTGCCATACCTGTTACCTGAGTGTCATATTCTTTGCATTTTTCAGACATATATTTATTCAGGTTTTGGGCAATTCCGGGTTTATGAGCATACTGAAGGGCTATGATATGTCTGATTCCGTGTGAAATCAGGAAATCGAAAATCTGGGATGTCGTCATCTGGTATCTTATATGCCAGGCATTTTTATCAAACCATTTTCTTATTGAGGAGAAAATACTCTGAGGGAAAATATGGACATGAGCATCAATTACAGGAGGAAATCCTTCTGGTATATTTGAATCTTCCTTATCATCAAATGAGGGCATATTTGTTTGTAACATTATGGTACCATGCAATTTTGATTAATATTTTAAGCCATATAATGAAAATCTCACCAGCGTCTCCTCCGGCCCCCGCCGGAACCGCGGGATTTCCAGGCGCTGGTGGAACGTCTGGTTCGCGGGTCTTCACTGTTTCAAAAACGATGAACTGAGCCCCTGATTTCAAGTTAAGATTTCTCCGAATATTTTCAGGTAAGATCATACTGAGGCTATCCAAGAAAAGCAAGGATAGGGTTATATTTTGTCGCTTTGAGCTCACCGGCCCCTGCACCCAACGTCGCCATTTAACCCTCGCGTCCAGGGGGCCGGTTCCGGGTAAAGGCGCCGGTTGCCTGGCGCCCTCTCCACTCAGGGTGCAAAACCACCGCTCCCAATGATCCACATCGTTTTTGGAAACTTGGATGCGTGGTTTTTGGGTACACACCACGGAGTGAGTCCAACTCATTTGCAAGTTTATCTGAATGAGTTTGTTTTCCGATTTAACAGACGTTTCTGACCAATGGTAGGTTTCGACAGTGTGCTGAAAATTGCAGCGAGAGTGGAATCGCTGAGCTACAGGGCCTTTTACGAGGGCGCAAAACCGCCGAATTGCGGAGGATTCGGCGGTTTTGCGGTAACCGGATAGGCATGGTTCGGACAACGATGATCTATGCGCACGTCATCAAAAGCATGCCGGAAAAAGAGGTGAAAAGCCCTCTTGATTTCGAAAAAAGGGCCTGCCGTGAGAGAGGCT
Organism: Desulfatiglandales bacterium; assembly: GCA_963664475.2. Lineage (GTDB taxonomy): Bacteria > Desulfobacterota > DSM-4660 > Desulfatiglandales > Desulfatiglandaceae > NaphS2. The sequence goes on along the minus strand of CAXXXE010000006.1, from coordinate 236,826 downwards.
TTCAGACACGACTGTCGCGACGAGACGCCGCTCTCACGGAGTTTTTACGCTTGGGAACGAGATGCATGGGGACAAAAGTGTAAATTGGAATCTGATTTCGCCCGCTATCGGCACTGCCAGGTTTCTTGCCGGGTCAGGCAGGGACCCAGATAGACCAACCCCAGAAATTTCTCTTTATCGCTATTGGCGGTTTCCACAAGGTCCTTCAACGTGGTGCGCCGGAAATGCTCGCTATCCGAGTAGCCCGCCTTGTAAACCAGGGAAACGGGCGTTTCGGGCGGATACCATTTCAGGAAGATCCCCGCCAGATTTTCGACATCCTTCAGCCCCATGAAAACACAGAGCGTCTCCCCCTTTTCAGCCAGGGCTTTGACCATGGCGGGGTTCTCTTTGAGGCCTCCCGGAGTCGACACCACAATGGCGCCGTTGCAGCCCACATCAGTTCCCATCAGGGCGTTCGAAACATTGAAAGAGCTGAGTCCCGGAACAATCTCAATGATTTTCGGATCAAAGAGTTCCAGAAGCCATCGGGACCCGCTCCAGATGGTGGGATCGCCGTATTCGAGAATGGCCACGGTTTTGTTATCGTCCATGGCGCTTTTAATCATTGCCGCCGCGCGGGTACGTTCTTTTTCCATCAAATCTTTCAGTTCCGACGGTGAAAGATGCGGATTCTTTTTTTTCAGAACCGGCGGTGCAAAGGTGTAAAGATCCAGAAGGACAGGTTTGTTGCCCATATATTTGGAAAACCGTTTCTGAATATCCTTGGAACACATAAAGGCATCGGCTTCGGCCATACGGGAGACGGCCTCCAGGGTAATCAGGTTCGTATCCCCACAACCGACCCCGATGATGAGGATTTTGGGGCTTTTCCGCAGGGATATAACTTCAATCTTGCTCAGGGCTTTCACCTCCCGGTTCGCCAGAAAATCATCCGGGGCCGACAAAATAAAGGCGCCGCCCTGTTTCGCGGGCTTTCCGTTTACCTGATCCGCAACCAACAGCCGATCGCCGTCGGGATCCAGGAAGATCTCTCCATAGGAAAACAGGGCACGGTACCCATCGGGGGCCGATGCCAGGAATACCTGGTTCAAATCAGGGGCGATATTCATATCACTAAGGATCTTCTTGAATGAGACACCCTCCAGCACTTCCATGCCGTGATACCCGTCGCCTTCCCCCAGCCGCTTCACTTTTATGGCCTTTTTTGGATAAGCTGAAAGATCCTGAATGATTTTGGGCTCTTTCACCGCACCTGTAATGGTGAATTTCGGGGAAAAGAGCCCCTTTGTTTTCCCTTTGGGCATACGGGGTCTTAAATCAATCACCTCAATGCTCGTGATGTTCTCCAGGGACCGGTCCGCATAGCCGTCGCCGGCCGCCACCAGTTTCGGATATCCGATCTTTCGGTGAAGTTGATTCAGCCGGGGTTCATAAACCTTTTGTTCATGGCATTCCCGGCAATCCCGGCGGGGCATGATGGGTTGCGCCGATACGGCCACAAGGATACGGCCCGGGTTCCGGTAAAACACCTCTCCCCAGGACAACGCCACCTGCTGCCCGTCCCTATTGCGCACCACGATGGCAATGTCCACAAGCTTCGGGAAATCCGTTTCCTCCTTTTGGATACAGGCCAGATCCAGAAGGTCTCTTAAGGGGACCCCACGATATCGGAATGTGCCTCGATACCGCCCGTCCTCAAACACACCGTTCTCTTGCGCCTCAATTTGTTGATATGCCGCGAGGTCCTGCAAGGTTAGGTTCACGGGTTGCTTCACCAAACCGGTAATGCTCAGCGTCGGGTCCGTTTCAGCCCATGACGAGACGGAAAACAATAAAATGATCGCCAAAATAAGCCATGTCGTTTTTTTCATGATGATGATTCTCCTTAAAAAATAACCTGAAGGCCTGCAAAAAGAGTCCGCCCTTCCCTGGGAAATCCCTCGGAGAGAGAGTAGTTTTTGTCAAACAGGTTTTTGACGCCCGCCTCCACGGTAAAGTGTTCTGAAATAGTTCCGATGATCTTGAGATCCATGGTGACGAATCCATCCAGCGTCTTCCATTCACCGGTGTCATAGTCTTCATACCAACGCTCCGAATACCACTCCACCTTTCCGAAAAGGGATACCCATTGGCAAATTTCAAAGAGATCGCTCGCATAGATCTTGTGCTCGGGATTTTCCGCCAAATGGTCGCTGGTCCTATCCGGAGAGTCATCTTTCGCATCCAGGTAGGTGTAGCTTAATTCAAACATGTTATTCTCAAAAAAACCTGATTTGAAAGTAAACTCAAGGCCTTTATAGGAAGCCTTCCCGACATTCTGGTACTGATCCACTTTTTTAGCTATTTCCTTGCTTACAATGAGATTCTTGATATCGGAATAAAAGAGATTGAGGCCCACGAAATTCCTTCCGGGTAGGGATTTTTCCGCCCCGATTTCATAGTTGACGGCCTCTTCCGCCTCGAGATTGGGGTTGGGCACGTTCTTGCCCATGAGGCCGGAATAGAGTTCCTTCAAAGTGGGAAAACGCGTCTTTTTTCCGACGGAGAGATGCAGTCCCAGGTCCTCCATGCAATTCCAGTGCAACCCCGCCATGGGATTGAATGACGTGTCGTCATCGCGAAGTTCCCCGCCATTGGCATACTTGGGTTTCTGGAGATCATAGCCTGCCCCAACTACCAGGGAGAGGTTATCGAGGATCCTGAAATCATCCTCCAACCCGAATGAAAACATCTCGGTCTCATATGTCTCCCAGGAATAACCGCTGCCATCCTGCTCTTTGTGGACATCATCTCTGTAATGGAAGGAAAAACTCGTCAGGTTTAGGGGGATATACCGGCTCCGGAGCGTCAGGGAACCGCCGTCCGTATAATCGTCATAGGTGCTGTGAAAGGCATATTTCTTGGTTTGGCTGGAATAGGTATCGTTGTCATAGGAATCGAGTACATTGTAGTAGGTGTCCCTGTAAAGTCTGATTTTTGTGGAGAGTTGGTCGGTAAGCTTCGAATCGCCGATAAAATAATAGGTGGTCTTCTTCCATTCAGTGAATCGCCAGTACCTGGCGCTGTCCGGGGAAACGTTGGGGGGCACGCCCCATTCACTGTCGATGGTGTTGATTCCCAACGCATACTCATGGCCCTCAGATGGGGTAAACCCGATTTTGACGGCGCCGTTTAATTGGTCGATATCAGAATTATTCCGTGTTCCATCTCCCTGGTTCGGAGTCGGTGTAAAATCGTTGCTTACCTTGTATCCGTCTGAATTAAGGTAGCTTCCGTTGACCGTGAAATAGAATTTTTCCAGTTTTGACCCCAGGTAAAGACTGGACTCCATGGTACTCGCCTGTCGTCCGCCCATGCGAAAATTCCCTTCAAAGCTTTTCTCGGGCTTCTTGGAGAGGATATTGATAACGCCCCCCATGGCATTGGGACCGTACAAAACGGAGCTGTTGCCCTTGGTCACGGTAATCTCGGAGATGTTGGCAGTGGGGAGCTTTCCTGCGTCAACATAGCCGTCATTGGGAACATAGATGGGAATCCCGTCATAAAATATGGGCACGTAGCGCTGGTTAAAGCCCCTTATGGTAAATGTCCTCTCATTTCGGGTTCCGATAGAAAGAAACACCCCGGGCAAGGTATCGAGAGCATCCGAAACATTGGTGGATGTGGTGAGATCGATCCGTTCTTCATCTATAATTTCGGTGGTGGCGATTTTGTCCACGGCATCGCCTTTGCCGGTAACGACCACCTCGCCAAGGGTAAACACCTTGCCCGTTTCGGGGATGGGCGCCTCGGCGTCCTCCTGGGCCGGCGCCGCACCGGAGCCCATCAATGCCATCACCATCAAAAACATGAAAAATCTTTTCCATTTCATTTTTTTCTCTTCCCTCCTATCTCTAAATTTGATGAATGAATTAAAAATGCCGCAATCTCCACGTCATCCCCATGTAAATGCCAATCCCCGCAATCATCATGGGGAACAGAACAAAGACAAGACTTTTGACGGGGTTCTTGCTGATGATCAGCATAACCCCAGGCTTTCGAGCCCCATCCTTCCGATTCTCGCCCCCTTTCGGGGGGGTAAACCGTTTCAGACTCGCCTGGATATCCTTATGGGTTAAAGGGTGCAAAAATGAGATTCTCCCATCCGTAACCTGCGATCCCTTTTGCTTCAGGACTGCCGCCACAAAATTCATTTGGGGATGATATTCGTCGGGACCCAGTTGCCTGGGAGGTTTTTTGAGAACCCCGGGGTCATCCGCAAAATGCACATCCTCAACGGTTAAGGCGTATCCATCCGGCAGGGAAAATGTCTCGCCCTGTTGGAGCCGCACATTTTCATACCGGTAACCCAGTAGAAAGCTGGCCAGGTGTCCCAGCGCCACCAGTCCAAAAACCACGTGAATGATCAACATGAAGACTCTCGGTTTGACCAGCCGGTTCCGAAGGATGCCGATCATCCGGGTCCAAGAGCAGAAAACCAGATTGACGGCCAACCCGAGCATGATGAAACAGAGCCCCGCGAACCAGATTTTCAATATTTGGGAAAGCGCTTCCGGCGTTTCGAACCAGGCGGGAACCAGGTCGCTGTTCATCATCCTGAAGCCGGGCAGATAGGTGTCCGAATTGGAGAGAAGAATTCCCCAGACAAACCACAGTATCAAAACAGCCAGAATGGCCGTCGAAAGCTTCATTGATGAAAACCGTTCCGAAATCGGTTTCATACAAACAACCCCTTTCCGACCTTCACGGTCAGCATCAACAAAACCGCGGCCGACCCCAACAGAGATCTGATGTCGTCCGCACGGCGACTATTGCCGGGAATGTGAAAGGCCAACATGAGACCGAGGATAATCAGAGTGGATTGAAAGAAGGTTCCATTCCAATGCCAGAAATCCCCCCAGCCCTTCTGGCACCAGATCATTCCGGCGTATTCCGAATTGAGAAACAAGACCGTGGTCAGCAGCAAGAAGTTTCGCCCTTGGTGAAGAATACGTTTGTCCAATGCGTTACGGTCTTTTTTCAATCGGAAAAAAATGAAATGCGCAACAGCGAAAAGCCCGGTTCCCAAGGCAATTTCCCGCAATCCGTGAAAGAGCAAAACCCATAAAAAAGTGCTGTCATGGCGAAACGCTGAGGCTTCTTTCTGGAAAAAAAGCGTGATGCCGAAAAGAAACAGCACTTCGATCCACACCCAGGCCGCTACATCCGGCCTGGATGTTTCTTTTTGACGGCCAAAAACACCCAGAAATCCCAAAACAAGGATCGACGTCAACAGGCCTTCGAAGAGGTTAAAAACGGGCAGATGATGGGAGGAAAAAGCCAGTGCCGCTAAAATCGCGGCGTTCGCCCCAATGGCGGCCATGGCGAATAGCCGGGAAAAACGTTCCCGCTTTATTAGGTGAGCGATCAGCGTTGATGCGTAAAAGAGGATATCTACCGTGTATGCCGTCGAGATAAACTTTTGCATTTCCATAAAATTTAAAAATCCCGTCATGTCGTCGCGAACCCCTTCAATCCGTATTTGGCTTAGATTGGAGCTATCGGCCGCAGTCCTGAGAGTTATATTGTATGCTGTAATATTCTATTGTAGAATATATGTCAAGCCGTTTTCACTGCCCATGGGTGCAAGGGCGCCGCGGACCATGGGGGAGATGACGCTGTTTTAAAATAAAAGGTTTTGACATTTAAACGGTAGAAATAATATGGATATGCGCAAACGGTCTATATGTTTCGTCATTGTTGGAAAAGAGGGGGTGTCATAAATGTTCGAAAAATCAGAAATATTTGAAAAACACTATAATGATTATTGTGCGCGAATTGCCGGGATCGATTTCGCATCCATAAAGGACAGGCTTGGAATGAGAGATGAAGATGCACGGATGCTTCTTTCGTTTTTCAACAAGGACTATGCGGTTTCAGGCGATGGGATTTTCGATGCATCCGGCAACACACCTGATTACGGAGTGTGTGTGATTATCGCCAAGTATGTCCTGCTATGCCCCGACCGACTTTATCATGATCCGGAATGGGCATCTTTTAAGGATTTTAAAAGGACTTCACATTTTACGAATGTGAACTTCTTTGCCAGCGATACGGAACGTGCCATTGCGAAGCATTTTTCAGGCAAGCTTGGCAGACTCTCCAAAGCAAGCGAAGAATTGGGAGGCATTCACCATGACATGGCAATGTCATATGACCTGTCTGTACGGTTCAATGCCCTCCCTCGCATTTCTCTCCTGTTGCTGTTTAATGATAGCGACGAGGAATTTCCGGCTCAATGCACGGTCCTTTTTCAGAAACATTCGGAGTTTTATCTTGATCCCGAATCCTTGGCAATGTCCGGCGCCTTCCTTGCGAAGAGCCTGGAAAGGTATGCTTCAAAAGATTAAAACCGCATTTTTTTCCCGTTTCCGCACTCTTTGCACGGGAATGCCGTCCAAGAGGTGCTGAGTCCCTTTAATTGAGGAGGGCACCAGGTATCCCCTATTTTTTTGCCTGTACGACAAAAAAATCCGGAGCACTTCCTTCTAATGCGTTATGGTTTTCGTAGGGGTTTGTCTTGAAAAATGACGTGTCATGGGAGACGACTTCCCGAAACCGGGCGTTTCGAAACAGGTGCTTGGCCTGACGAACCCCTATTCCTTCATAAAAAGGAAGCCCTTTTTGAAGGCCGGCATAGGCACGGAAAAAGCGCAATGAAACCATGCCGCCGTTTCTGAACTTCCCCTTGAGGACCCTGAATGTCAGGAGATGCAACCGTTTCCAGGTGGTGTTCATCCACATGCCGTCTGATACGATGAGAGTGCCTGAAGGTTTAAGAATCCGTCGCCATTCTCGGAGGGTTTTTTCAGGTTCCGGCAGGGTCCAGAGCAGGTTTCGCGACACGATCACATCAAAGGCGTCATCCTTGAAGGGAAGGTTTTCCGCGTCTCGGCATTGAAAGTCGATATGGAGATGGTAACGGTCGGCATGTTCTCTCGCCTTCAAGATCATTTTTTCTGAAATATCAATGCCGGTAACGCGAAAACCCAGCCGCGCAAGATAGACCGCGAACTGACCCGTGCCCGTGCCCATGTCAATGGCGCATTTTCCCGGCGATCCCGGTATTAAGTTGGCCAGGAGAGCTTCCCATGTTTGTGCAATGCCGTCCGATTTGTCCATATCCCACGGATATGTAACGCTTCTCCAGTCCCAGTATTTCCGGATTGCCTGCTTCTGTTGCTCCATTTGCGATTCACTCCTTTGTTATTTGGATTGTGGACAAAGTCAAAAAGGACTCAATCAACCCTTACGGCAAACACGCAGGTGTTGTTCACGGGCGGTTCCGGGCGAACCCTGGCGTATTCTTCAAACGCCTTCGGCAATTCAAATACGGACTGGTCATCCAGAAGGCGCCGCAAACCCTTTTCGTAAATTCGGTAGGAGATCATCTGCCCCGGCGGAAACACACGGGCAAGGTACTCAAAAATAGATTTTTTCGGCACGGCATCGGCCCCCACCATGACCAGCGCGCATGTTTCCTCGAGCGGCAGTAAGAATTGGTCGCCATGGAGGATGGTGATGAAAGGATCCAGATTCAATGTTTGAATCATCTCTTTTGAAACCTCCGCAATTTGCCGGTTCTGTTCGATTCCAACCCCTTTTATGCCGTATGCCTTTGAAAGACAGATCAGACTGAGGGGAAGGGGTCCGCTGCCCAAAAAGACGACCCGGTCCTCCAGTTTCAGGCCTGCCCCCTCAAATTCCATTTGGGACAGCGACACATAGTTGGCATAATAGGTGAATTTTCTGATCAGCGACCACGGGTCCCGATGACGCATAACGGACTTCGCCAATTGCATTTCCAGCTTCAATCCGATCAACCGTCTCGCCTGAGCGATGCGGCCGATCATGGGAAGGAGTTTTTCGTCCGATGCCAGTTTTACTACGATTTCATCCGGTACGGGGGTTGCCGCCAGGCGATTCAGATCCGCCATGTGCGAACGATACACACGATCGGGCGCCTGTGCGATGTCATCCGTTGTCAGGGTGCGCAACAACCCGTCGATCCGGATCAATTCGCACCGGATGGATTCATGAGTCATCTCCATCAATCCTCCAGTTCGGCAAAAATCGTAGTATTGTTGACCCGGCCCGTGGGAAATACCTCTTTAACGATTCGGAACCCTTCTGTATCCGAGGAACTGACCGGTTCGTAGAGTACGGCCCGCATTCCCGTATAGGTTCGGTAGATGATGGGGACCCGGCGGTTTTGGGCCGACAGGATGCGTCGCAGGTTTTCAAAGATTCGGGCCTTGGGTTCCGCCAGGGCCGCTACCAGCACCGCATCCCAGGAATGATCTTCAAGGGACGTATCATCTCCCGCCATGATGTCGACCTGATCCTGCAATCCCAATGCCAGAATGACCGCTTTTGCCATCCGAACGCAGTCGGCGGAGGCATCCAACCCGAGAGAGTGGGTCCCATACAGCTTTGCCATGAGAATCAGGCTCATGGGCACCGGACCACACCCGATGAAAGCGATTCTTTGGGTGGTCGGATCGGGCATGGATGCCATCTGGCCTTTGATCAATGCCTCGTAACGCGGATAAAGGGGAAACCCGGAAAGGGTTTTCCAGGCATCGTCCGCATGCACCAGCTTTTCAGCCAACTGATTTTCATGAATGGAGAAAAACAGGGTGTAGTAGGCGCGAATGAGCGGCAGTACGGACTTGATCTCTTCCTCCTGAAGGATGAGGCCCGCCAGATGCGCGCCCGCGTTCAAGTGAGCCAGATCGTCTAAAAGCTGATAGAGTCGATACAGCTCATCCGGCGGCAGATCTTGCAGCATCTCAGGCGTGTATTTTCGAATTTTCTCAGCAAATGCCAGGATATGAGGTTTGATGATGTTCAGGCTGTTTTGACAGTCTTTGCAGCACCCCAGGAAATCGTGTTCTTTCAGTTCATGCTCGTGAAAATAATTGATATCGTGCACTTTAATTCTCCTTTTGCCGGAGTTGCCACACATTCGGGATATCCATGCCATTGCCGCGGCAATCTTTGTTTTTTTTTGTCTGTACCACAAAAAAAACCGCCCCCGGTTTCAGAAACAAAAAAAGCCACAAAGGCCGCGAACATCGTCCGCTGAAAAAAACCTTCATGGCTTCAATTTAAAATGATGGATGGGTTATGCGAACCATTCATGAAACTGATACAGACACGGCATGAATGTGTATTGTGTCAATTTATTCTGCATTCAATCTCAGATGCTATTTCGTATAGCTGATTCATTTTTTTATTTAAGAAACAAGCAACTGTCAATAAAAATATCGAAAAGGGATGAGATCATAAATTAAGGACATGGACGGGGAAAATATCTTGACAACCCGAAAGCAAAGATTTAGAAAGCTTCGATCAAGTTGTGCAATACGAAATTGCACGTTCACGATAAACCGGAAATAAATGCCAAAAAAAGCCAAGAAGGCTGGATCGGGTGTACCCGAAACCGCCTTTTTGGCTTTTTTTTTGGGCTGTTTTCAGTTTCAGCAAGATATGCGCATGTGGGATGAGAGGCGAACCGGGCGGCTTGGTTTAAAACAAAACGGTCGCTTCAAGAGCGGTCGTAAATGATCATAAATTGAAGCGAGAATATAAACGGAGGTATCATAAAATGAAAAAAAATCTGTTCAGCCTGGTATTGGGATTGTCTTTTCTATTCACGGGCCATCTGGCCATGGCCCACTTCGGGATGCTCATTCCATCGGACAGCATGATTATGCAGGGGGATTCCAGGACGGTTTCACTGATGCTGTCTTTCTCCCACCCTTTTGAAGGCGTCGGCATGCCGCTGGAAAAGCCCCGGGAATTCGGCGTCATGACGGAGGGCAAAAAGCAGAATCTTCTGGGTATTCTGAAAGAAACAAAGGTCATGGGGCACATGTCCTGGAAGGCCGACTACACCGTCAAACGACCCGGCATCTATATGTTCTATATGGTTCCCAAACCCTACTGGGAACCGGCGGAAGACTGTTTCATCGTCCACTATACGAAAACCGTTGTCGCGGCCTTTGGGGATGATGAAGGCTGGGACCGGGAAATCGGACTCAAAACCGAAATCGTTCCCCTGTCAAAGCCGTTCGGCCTCTATGCCGGAAATGTTTTTCAGGGAATCGTAAAACTGGATGGAAAGCCGGTTGCTTTTGCGGAGGTTGAAGTCGAATATTACAATCAAGACAAGAAAGTGGAGGCGCCTACCGAATACATGGTCACCCAAACCATCAAGGCGGATCAAAATGGTGTTTTTACCTACGCTGCGCCAAGGCCGGGCTGGTGGGGCTTTGCCGCTTTGAACACCTCGAACGAAAAAAACAAGCATGACGGTCAGGAAAAAGACGTGGAACTGGGGGCGGTTCTCTGGGTAAAATTCCTTGACTGGAAAGAAAAATAGCATAACTGTAGGGGAGGAAAGAACACATGCACAACATCAAGAAGCCAATGCCGGCTTTGCTCATGGCAATGCTGGGGATTTTTCTGTTTTGTGCAAGCAATGCAGTTGCTTATGAGATTAACGACAAATTATCAATCGGCGGCATTATCGCCGGCGAATGGCAATATCAGGACTTAAGCGATGCCGAAGGGTTTGAATCCGAGGGCAGGGGGGCCATGGTTTTTCAACCGGAGATCAGTTTTACGCCCACCGGCAGCGACGAGGTTTTTGCCAAGTTCGGATTCGGCGCCGGAAACGGTTTGATGGAAGAAGGGCGGTCCCCCTTTTTTCTGGCCTCATGGGCCGCGGACGTCCAGGACGATTATAAAGACATCAACGGCCGTAATCGCGACTATCTGCTCACGGCCTGGTATAAACACACCTTTACCTTCAGTGAGAAGCATACGCTTGGACTTACGGGCGGCATCATCGATGCAACGGATTATCTGGATGAAAACGCATTTTCCAACGACGAATTTACCCAATTCATGAACGAGGCCCTGGTCAACGGTCCCAATGCCTTTCTGCCCTCCTACGATATCGGCGGCGCGTTGGAATGGGAAATCGGCGCGTTTTCCATAAAGGGTGCGGTGATGGCAATGGGAACCAATGGCGAAGAAGGGGATTTCGAAGAACCCTACAACTATTACGGAATACAGTTCGGCTACAAGATGGACTTCGGGTTGGGTGAAGGAAACTACCGGTTGCTCGTGGACTCCACCAGCAACGACTTCAGCAATGTAGCCGGAACCGCGAAAGAACGGATGAGTTGCACGTTGATTTCCTTTGATCAGCAGCTGGGGGAAATTCTGGGGGCGTGGATCCGATTCGGCTGGCAACTGGACGATAAGGTGGCCCTTGACTGCAAGGATCTCTATTCCGGCGGATTGAACATCGGCGGCAATCTGTGGGGTCGTGAAAACGACAATATCGGAATCGGGTACGCTCATTTGCAGGGCGGGAATCTGGAACTTGACCACACGGACGTATTCGAGGTTTACGGTCGCTTTGCCTTGAATGATATCTTCGCCATTACGGGAGACGTTCAGTACATGAAGGATTCCATGAAAGAGGGCGAAAGCCCGAGCGGCTGGATTTTCGGTCTGCGGGCAACCGCGGAATTCTAAGACTCTTGACAAACGGCTCAAAACTCTCTCCTCGGGCCGTATGAGAAGTAGGGCCGTTTTGTCGATTGCGGCAAAACGGCTTTCCTTCTCTCTGATTATGAAAGGATCATCATGCATATTTCCGAAGGCGTCCTGTCTGGCCCGGTGATTATTTCGGGCATTGTGCTGGCCGCGGCCGGCACTGCCATCGGGCTCAAAAAACTGAATTATGACCGCATTCCGCGTGCCGCGATTCTTTCCGCGTCTTTTTTTGTAGCTTCCCTGATTCATGTTCCCATCGGCCCCTCGAGTGTTCATCTGATTCTAAACGGGATTGTGGGCCTTATTCTCGGCTGGGGGGCTTTTCCCGTCATTCTCGTGGCGTTGACGCTTCAGGCCGTGCTTTTTCAGTTCGGCGGCATCACCACCCTCGGGGTCAACACCTTGATCATGGCCTTGCCCGCCGTGGTATGTTATTATCTTTTTAGAAGACTGGTGGGAAAAGGACCTCGGCTTGCTTTGCCGGCGGCTTTTTTATGCGGCTCGCTTTCCGTATTTCTGGGCGCCGTCATGGTGGGCCTGGCCCTGACCTTCACCGAGGAAAATTTTTTGAAAGTGTCTTATCTGGTGGTGACGGCGCACCTTCCCGTGATGGTCATCGAAGGGATTATCACCACTTTCTGCGTGGCATTTTTGAAAAAAGTACAACCCGAAATGCTGTCGGGGAATATTTCGTGAAGAGGATATCATGAGAACATTTTTGAGATTTGATGCGATTCAATACCAAAAAATTGTTTTTGGATCGGCATGTTTTTTCATGCTTTGCCTGCTGTGGTCCGGTTCCGCAATGGCCCACCGGGTCAACATATTCGCATGGGTAGAAGGCGATACCATTCACACGGAAAGCAAATTCAGCGGGGGAAAACGGGTAAACGGCGGTGAGGTTTTGGTCTATGAATTGAATGCCGGGGCGAAAAATCCTTCGCCCCTGCTTTCCGGCAAAACCGATGCGCAGGGAGAGTTTTCTTTTAAAGTGCCCGGAAAGACCGGCTTGAAAATCGTGATTCAGGCGGGTATGGGGCATCGGGGTGAGTGGACCATCCCCGCCGGTGATATTGCCCCACTCGTACCGGAATCAAGACCGGCCGTTTCTCAGGAGACACCCTCCATAACGTCCAAACCGGAGATTGAAGCATCCACCGTCAACCTGGATCAAATGCGCAACGTTCTGGACCAGTCCCTGGACCGAAGGCTTGAACCGGTGCTCAAAATGCTTGCGGAATCCCGGGACAAAGCGCCCTCTCTTCATGATATTCTGGGCGGCATCGGCTATATTTTGGGTTTGCTGGGCCTGGCCTCCTATTTCCACTTTCGCCGCAAAACCCGTGAAATGGACGCCCGCAGGAAAGGCTGATGGATTCATGTTGCAGGAACCCTTTGCGCACGGTATCAGTCCCATCCATCGTCTCGATCCCCGGTTCAAGATCGTCATGGCGACGCTCTATGCCTTTGCCGTGGCCCTTTCAAATCGCTTCCCCGCCCTTTTTCTGGGCCTCGCTTTTTCCTTTGTCCTTCTGGGGGCTTCCCGGTTATCCCCGTGGGAAGTGAGTAAACGGATTGCGCTGGTAAACGGGTTTGTTCTCTTTTTCTGGTGCGTGATTCCCCTTACATATCCGGGCGAACCCATTTTTTCCCTGGGACCCCTCACGGCGACCCATGAGGGGGTTTTGGTTTCAGCCCGAATCACGCTCAAGAGCAATGCCATACTGCTGGCTTTTATCGCGCTCATCGCCACCAGTTCCGTTGCAAGCCTGGGGGCAGCTCTCGGCAGGCTGGGTGTTCCACAAAAAATGGTGCATCTCCTGCTGCTGAACTACCGGTATATCTTCGTCATGGAAGAAGAATATCACCGGCTGGTCCGATCGGCGGCGGTCCGCGGGTTTCAGCCATCCACCCGGCTGCACACCTACAGAACATTCGCCTATCTCGTGGGGATGCTTTTCGTGCGGGCCTCGGAGCGGGCCGAGCGGGTGTATATGGCCATGCTTTGCCGCGGGTTTAACGGGAAGTTCCATTCCCTTTCCGAGTTTTCCCGATCGCGGTCGGACTTGATCTGGCTGTTCTGCACGATCACGACCCTATTGGGCATACTAATCCTTGAATGGGTGCATTTATAATGATCCTCGAACTGGATAACATCTGCTTTTCCTATGAAAAAGAGAAACCGGTACTGAATAACCTGAAATTTTCCCTTCCCGAAGAAGAAAAGGTCGGATTGATCGGATATAACGGCAGCGGCAAAACCACGTTGCTGCATATCATCATGGGGCTTCTCAAACCCTCATCCGGAAGTATACGGGTTTTGGGAAAAACCGTAGAAAGTAAAAAAGATTTCCTGACCGTCAGGCGTATGATCGGTTTTCTTTTTCAGAACGCGGACGATCAGCTTTTCTGTCCCACCGTACTGGAAGATGTGGCTTTCGGCCCACTCAACCTGGGAAAAACGCCCAAAGAGGCTCGCAAAATGGCCATGGAAACCCTTGAAATGCTGAACCTGAAAGGATTTGAAAACCGCATCACCCACAGGCTCTCGGGAGGCGAAAAAAAGCTTGTCTCCCTGGCAACGGTACTGGTCATGCAACCGAAGGCGCTCCTCCTGGACGAACCCACCACCGGCCTGGATGAAGAGGCCAGGAGCACCATCGCGTCTCTTCTGAACCATCTCGACATCAGCTATGTCATCGTCTCCCACGAATACGATTTTCTGGTGGAAACCACCCGGGAAATCTACAGCATGACAGCGGGAGAAATCAGGTATAATGGAGCGGCCGGCACGTTACACAGCCATTTCCATAAACATCCGGCATCAAAACACCCCCATGTTTAGTGAAATGGTTAAAATCAGCAGCCATACGACGCTAACCCTCCATGGCATGTTTGCTGGAACGTATGCAATATTTTTTGCTCCAAAAAATCTGTCCAATGTACCTGCACGTACTCCGGTTGCCGGCGATGAATTATAGCCGAGCAGGGCTTGCGAAATGGCGAGCGTTGCGAAACTCCGTAACGAGTATTGAACCTTAATACAAAGGAGCTTCTCATCTCAAGTGTTTTACACCGGAGGATTATTTAGTATCTGACCCTAAGCCAAATATTCATTGCCCCCATCAGAAATCTCTGCTATCCTTTTTTTGATCAACCAAGTCAAGGAGGTACAATATGAGAGTCGTTGATTTCCGCCAGGCCAGGGAGAATTTAAAATCCATATTGGACCACGTTACTGAAGACGCTGACTATACCGTCATCACCCGTGGAGACGCACAGGCGGCAGTTGTCATGTCATTGGACGTTTTTAACAGTTATATGGAGACCTTTCACCTGCTTAAATCCCCCGCAAACGCATTACATCTGGCCAAGTCCATTGAACAATACCAAAATGGAGAAGTTCAAGAACGTGAGTTGTTGAATGAATAAAAAGCTGATCTGGACCCATGAAGCCTGGAAAAGTTATCTATATTGGCAATCTCAAGACCGAAAAACACTTAAGCGAATCAACAAGCTTATCGCCGCCACCGTAAAACAGCCTTTTCAAGGGATCGGAAAACCTGAAGCTTTAAAGGAAAATCTATCCGGTCTCTGGTCCCGCCGTATTGATGATGCCAACCGTTTGGTTTATGCCGTTGATGCTGAATCTATCACGATCATCTCATGTAAGTACCATTACTGACACAATGGGCACCCAGGGTTGTTTTGAAACATGAAAGGTCCACTTTGGGCGCGGACAGGGAGATATCTGCCCGTTCACCCCGTGAAATCGTGGACGGTATTGACGGGGCCGAACTATAGCACAGGTGCAGTTGCCTTGGGCCTGGAAACTCAATTTTGCGCCGCATCCATGATTTTCCGGATAGCCGCCAGTGCATGAGACGCTTTCAGGGCCGTGTCGCTTTTTGGTTCCGCATGCTGAAGGGCCTTCTGAAAAGCATCTTTTGCACATGCCATCTCCCGCAGCTGCCAGGCGGCGTATCCTTCCTTTAAGCTCATCAGACCGCCTTTGTCATCAATTCGGGCGGCCTGCTGAAAAGCCGATTTTGCCTTGCGGCACTCCCTGCATTTCAGGCACAGGTCTCCCAGTCTGGCCCAGCGTTTGGCCGTGGGTTTCAGGCGCACGGCACGTTCCGCCGCGGCAAGGGCCTTTTTTATCCGGCGCCCCTCGATATAGGTTTCTGCCAGTAAGTCCAGGTCGTTTGCGCCCGGCGACGGACCAAAGGCTTTTTTGTAAGCGTCGACGGCCTTTATGGGAACGCCGGAAAGTCGATAGAGGTCTCCCAGTCGCTTCCACTCGCCGGGGTTCGGAGGATTAAGACGATAGGCCACGTGGAGGGCGGCGGCCGCACGGGGATAATCTTTTTGTTCCATATAAACCCATGCGGCAAGACGCCAGATGCCATGGTCCTCCGGGTTTTCTTTTAACAGGGCGCCAAGCAAGGGGTCGGCCTGATGGGGTTTTCCGGCCAAAACCAGTGCCCGGACATAAGCCCGGCGTGTGCCTTCGGGGGGATTGGGACCCTTAAAAACAGATTCAAGCCAGGCCACGGCCTTTTTGGGACGCTCACGCTTCAACCAGAAGATTCCCACCTGAAACCGCATTTCAGCTGACAGGGACGGGTCGTCAACGTCTGTTCTTTCCATGGCCGCCAAGGCTTCGGAACCCCGGTCCAGCTGGTCTAAGGTCAGTCCCAGAAGGATGATCCATTTAGGGTCAGGGTGGGGGGTTGCCGCCAGTTTTTTCAGGGAGGGCAGCGCCTTTTCCGGCGCTTTCGCCTTCAAATCAAGCAGGGCGGCCTGGTAAAGGCGTTCAGGATTATGGTCGTTGCGGTACGCTTTCTCAAGGGTCATGGCGGCGTTTTTCGACTGCCCAAGGGCTTTTTGGGCTTCCCCCAGGCTGATCAACCATTCGGGACGCGGCGATTTCTTTCGGGATAAGGCCTGAAGCAGGGGAAGGGCTTTTCCGGGTTTGGCGGCGGCCAGCCAGCACAGGGCGACCTGGTATTTCAAATCCGGTTGTTCACCCTTTGACAAGGTCAGCACCTGTTCCATTGATTTTGCGGCCCGGGCCGGTCGTTTTTGGTCATGATACACCACCGCCAGGTTCTGCCAGGCTTCCACGAAGCAAGGGTTGAGATCTACGGCGGTTTTAAAAAGGGCCTCTGCTTTTTTCAGCCGTTTGAGCCGGTAATTCAAAAGTCCCCTGACAAAAACCGGATGAGGATGTTTTTCAGAAGGGTTTTTCTGAGCATAAGTATCCAACAGGGTGAGGGCTTGCTTGTTTCGGCCCCGGTCCATCAGTTTTTCAACCTGAACCATGCACTTGTGAAGCTCGGGGTTCATGGGGGGCGTCTCCCGCGGGCATTCCATGCTGAAAAGGGCGCCGCCCCATGGAAACAGCAGCATAAAGACAATGAGAAAGATGCGTTTCCGGTTTACCATGCGTCGTCCATTTTGAAATTAATGGTTTGTTCCACCCAAACGTTCACGGGTCGTCCTCCCTTTTTAGCGGGGCTGAAACGCCACCGGGGCGCCGTTTCCATGACGGTTTCATGAAAAACGTCCGGAGGGGATTCTTTCAATATTCGGAGATTCCGAACCCGCCCCTCTTTATCCACCAGAAAACGGACTTTCACCCATCCCTCGATGTTGCGTTGTCTGGCGCGGCGTGGATAGCGAGGGAGCGCCTGACTCATGGCCCTCGGCGCCGAATCCACCTGGGCCAGGGAATAACCGCCATTGTTCTGATGTTCCTTAGCGGTTTGCGGGGTTGGCCGTGCAGCCGGTTTCGGCGTGGATGCAGGGGGGGATGATGCCGCTGGCAAGGCAACGGGAACGGATTTCATGGACACGGTCTTGAGGGGGATTTCCAACCGTGAGATGTCAGGGGTCGGTTCATCGAAAGAAGTCGCAGGGGATGTCAGGGGGGGGATTTCAAGCTCGGGGGGCAACATCTCCGGTACATCCGGTGAATCGATTTCCAACTCCGGTTCCATGGTTTCCGGTTGGGGATTTTCATCCTTCATCTCAACATCTTGCTCTGACTCAGCCCCCGGTTGTTCCGACCGTAAAGGCATTTTCAAATTCAGAAGGGCATGGGGCAAAAAGTCCGTCACGCCGGTCTGTTCCAGGAGCATGGGGGCAATGGCGAAAATGGCGACATTGATGAGAAGCGACAGAAGGAAGGCCAGAAGGCCATGGCCGTGCTTTTTCCGGCTGGAGAAAAACATTGCCGGCCCTGTTCTCACGGTTCACTCCTGAGGGTGGATACGGCGATATTTTCGGCCCCCGCCATTCGACATTGATCCAGGACCGCCACGAGGCTTCCCGTAAGACTGGAACGGTCGGCTTCAATAACCACGCCTCCCGAAGGGGTTTCAAGCAGAAAATGTTCCACCATGCCGCGAACGCTTCTTAAATCCACCTGGCTTTTGTCAATGAAGATTTTCCCCTGTTCGGTGATGCCGATAAAAAGTCCGGCATCCGGTTTATCCGTGGCCGATGCCGCTTCGGGTCTTTGGACCTCCACCCCGGATTCCTTCACAAAACTGGCGGTGACCAGGAAGAATATCAAAAGGATAAAAATCATGTCGATCAGGGGCGCCATGTTGAGTTCGGCGTCTTCGCTCCCGTCCAGACCTCGATTGCCGCCAAGACTGCTGCCGATTCTAAACATTGGGCGTAGTCCTTTCCAGCCATTGGTCCACGGCTCGGTAAAATATCATGAGATCCCCCTGAACATTTCGGATCATCTTACGCAGGGTCTGTCCGATCAGAAGACCGGGGATGGCGATCAGGAGTCCGGTCTGCGTGGTAATCAGGGCTTCCTTGATCCCCGAGGCAAGGGCCTGTGGATTGCTTGCCCCTTGAACACCGATTACCCGGAAGGTATCCACCATTCCCGTCACCGTTCCGAGCAACCCCAAGAGAGGCGCCACCGCGGCCAAAACCAGAATAGCGGCCATATGCCGTTTGAGGGGAAAAAGCTGACGCTTGACCGCCACTTCCCACAGAATCCGGTCGGATTCAGGATGAAAGCGCCGCTGCCCCAGAAAATAGGCCAGGGCCTCGGACCGGGGGCTGTCATGCTCGCCCGGCTGATTTGGAGGGTCCGCCATGATATTAAAAGCCCGGGATGTTTTCAGGGGATAGCGGCGAATGCGCAGTATCCACAGCAATTTGGAAACAATCAGATACCACATGCAGATGGAAACCAGCACCAGCGGAATCATGATGGGCCCACCCGTTTGAACAAAGCGCCACAGGGTTTCAAGACTGTTCATGGTTATTCCTCTGATCTCTCAAGAGGGCCGCGATCAGGGCCATGGCTTTTTCCTCCATATCCGATGCAATGCGGTTCGCCTTTCGTCCCAGAAGGGCCGCGATCACCAGTATGGGAATGGCCACGGCCAGACCCAGCTGGGTGGTAATGAGGGCTTCGCTGATCCCGCCGGCCATGAGGCGCGGGTCGCCGGTCCCATGAACGGTAATCACCTGAAAGGTGTTGATCATGCCGGTCACGGTCCCGAGCAGCCCCAGAAGGGGTGCAATGGCTGCCAGCACCTTGAGGGCGGGCAGAAAACGTTCCAGGCGCGGGGTTTCCTTGAGAATGGCCTCGGCCAGGCTGCTTTCAATGATGTCCCGGGGTTGCCCCTGCTGGGTGAGCCCGGCCTTTAAAACATTGCTGGTGGGCATCCCGGCGAGGGATTCGGTTTCATTCATGGCGCCCGGATAATCCCCCGCTTCCACCAGTTTCGTCACATGGGTCATGAGTTTATCGGTGTTTTGCCGCACCCGACCCAGGAAGATGAGCCGTTCAAGAACCAGAATGACGGCGACCAATCCCACCAGCAAAATGGGCCATACCAACATGCCGCCGCTTTGAATCTGCTCCCATAAGGTGGCTTTACGGGCCAGCTGTTTGATGGCCGCCCCCCCGGAGATATCCATATAGACGTCATCGGTTTCACCTTCAAAATAGTGTTTCAGGTTCCGGCAAACGCCCCACCCGGGAGGAGCGGAAACCAAAAGTCTCCCTGAAGCGGGACTCGGGCTGAGATACCCCACCTCTCCGCCCTTTCGATAGATGGCGGTCAGATTGCCCATGCGGATGATCTCCCCCTGGACCGTTTCTCCCCGGCGATCCACCATTTCTCCCTCACGCCGGATGATCTGCCCTGATGCGGTCATATCCTGAAAAGCCAACGCCACCAGGGTTTGAATATCCTGAATTCCGAGAATTTTGTTTTTGTCGAGGAAATTCTTGAGAACCGTCAACCGGTCGGGTGTTTCGGCGCTATAGGCGGAACGTTCCGCCAATCCGTAAAAATTACGAGCAAAATCCCGTATGATCGCATCCAGCTCTTTCATGCGGCCCGTGTGGGTCTGAACCAGACGGATCAGTTCGAGCCGTTTTTTCCGCATTTCCGAAAGCCGCAGTTCGTCAGCCGCAAGGGCTTTGTCTTCCCTTTTGATATCGGCCCTCAGTCGGTCCCGCCGGGCCATGAGCCCTTTGCGTTTCTCAGCCACATCGGCCAGGGTGAGGGTTTCTTCCGCCTGGGCCTCTTTCAGATCCGTTTCCACCTCCCGGGCCACCCGGCTGAATGGGGACGCCTGGGCAAAAAGCAATGACGGGAAGGTGAATAGAAAAAACAGACAGAGCAAAACCCTCATTTTTCCACCTCCTTGTCAGAGCTGACTGACAGGGGGTCCCATGGGCAATTCCACCAATTCCACCAAACGCCTTTGCTCACAGATCTGGATGGCTTCCCGGATGGCGTCGGCAAAATGGGGGATCGGTTCATATCGCTGTCCCTCAGGTTGCCATTTCCAGGCCTGATCTCCGTCCGCGCTCAGGGCAAAGAGCCCTAATCGTCCTACGCTGATGCGTTTGACGCGAATGACCTTTTCATCGATGACGATATCCGTCTGGTCCGGTTCCACGAAGTATCCGTATTCCACAGCCCGCATGAGGATCTCCAGCAGACCGCGGGTTTTCCGGACCATATCGGCATCCGCATCGTTCTGCAACGCCTCGGTTGCCTGAAGACCGGGAGCCTGAAGTTCTCTCAAAGAGGGCAATTCATTTTCGGAAAATGCTTCCAGGTCTTGAAGGGTCTTTTCCAGAAAAGGTTCCAATTCGTCCTGAATCTCTTTTGCCGCCCTGCTCCCCTCATTTAAGGCCGCCATTTTCCGTTCCAGATCCAAGAGATACGTGTCGGTTTTTTGCCGTTTCCACTTGAGCGTATCCAGATCTTTCTCAAGGCTCGAAATTTCTGAGAGCAATTTTTCTTCCTCATCCGCCCATGCATCAACGTGTTTCTGGTTCAAACGGCGAATCTCTACCGATGCTTCGGCATTTGCCTTCACTTTCAGCGCCGAGGGTTGAACCTCCGATTCACAGCCGGCTCCGCAAGGGAAGAATAAAACCGCGGGGATGACCCCAAAATAGAATAAGAACCTGAAAAAACGACAATAAATCATCGATGTTGCTCCTTACCGTTTGCAGCGGCCGGAAAACCCACATGCTTCAAGAGCTAAGGGAAACCATTGGGCCGACCTCTTAATGCCATGTGTTATAAGGGCAAGGCGTAAATTTAAAAAGAGGCCGAAACAGAGAAGAAAACATTAAACGGCGCACCTGTCTGATAGGAGGACCCAAGGGTCTTATAATCAGCGGTATTGATAATGCTGATGTATTCTTTATCAAATATATTATTAAAAGCAAGGGAAAGATCCAGTTTTTGAATCTTAATCTTTGGGAAGGCTGTTGTATAGGTAATATCGAAATCAAAGAGCGTTGCGCCGTCAATTTTTTCTTCATGCAGAATGTCGCCATATCTGCTGGAGGTATATCTCACAACGGGAGAAAAGGTAAAATCTCCGATGCTGTAACTTGCGATGCCTTTCACCAGAAATTCCGGAGCATCAGGCACCTGGTTCCCCTTCACTGAAATAGCGGTGCCCGCCTGATCATAAATATCTTGGGAAAAACAGAATCTGTTGTAGGAAAAGGATCCATAGAGAGACAGATTTTCCAAAGGCATGGCGCCTGCCTCCAATTCGAAACCGTATGCATCCGCATCAAAAACGGCGGCGGGAAAGGTCGCCTCAAGAGAAGGGTCATAATAGGTTGCGGTCTTGTTTCGGTGTTTAGCATAATAAAGGGTGGGCACCACATATAAGTTGTCTGTGATGTATCGCAACCCCACATCAAAATTGTCCGCAATTTCGAGCTCCTGTTTATTCCAGAGATCCTGCAGCGTGATGCCTTTTTTATAGAAAGCACTTTTTTGCGAGATAAAATAGGGGTAAAGGGCCACACTCATGCCATAATTTCTGCCATATGAAAAATAGCCACTCAATTCATTGTTTATCATATAACTCAAGCCGAAATTGGGAAGAATTTCATTGAAATCTTTTGAATTTGCGCTTGCATCCGCTTCAGTGCCGGTTACCATGCCGAGGGCGTCTTCATAGCTGACATCAGGGATGCCGGTTGTGTCGTATGTGGTGATGTCCGGCATTGAATATCTCAGATATTTGATGCCGCCTTCAATATTGAAGGGCCCTATTGAATATTTCCCCGATACAAAAGGAACATGTTGACGGTGTTTTGAAGAATTGGAAAGGACCTGCCATTTGTCGAAATCAAGATTGCCGGACGATACCTTGTACAATTTCCAAGAGGTGGGCGGTCCGGGTCTTTCCTGTTCAAGATAAAAATAGCCCACATTAAAGTCCGCTGATTGAATTTTCAATGAATATTGGCTTAAAACGCCGCTCAACTCATGGTCTATGTCCCATCGTCTGATCCGGTTTTTTCCGTTTTTCATTGTGATGGTTTCCAGATAATAGCCATCATCTTTCCAATAAAACGGCTTTACCATTATGCTGGAATCTTTATTAAACTTATATTCAATATTTGCAAAAATATTATAATCTTCAAAATCACTTTTATTGTAACCATAATAGAAATAGTCGGCACTATTATCCGTATAATCAAAATTGTAATTCTTGCTTAGCGATGACGCCTCTTTATAATTAAGCGGTCTGTAGGGATTGATCTTTGCGTTGTTGTAGATGGAGAATGCTTCTATTTTTAATCCGTCGCCGACTTTCTGAGTCAAACCGAGCATTGCATTATTTCGATTGGAATCCCCTTCGCCCTTCCATTTGTCGGCGTTGGTGTTGGAATATGACAGGAAACCCGCGGTTTCGGTGGAAAACAATCCCGTATCAAGACGCAAAAAAGTCCTTCTGAAGTCATGACTTCCCAAGGCCTGCTTCAAATCGAAACCGAATTCTCCCTTGGGTTTTTTTACCGCCATATCAATTTTTCCGCCGATATTCGTCAATCCGAATGCCTTATCGGCTGGAACGCCTCCCTTATAAATGGATATGCTTCCAAAATTTTCCAGATCATAGATATTGGCGCCGCCCCCCGGTCTTCCGGTAACCGGGATATTCTCCACATTAACGGGAGTGGAGGGATTTCCGCCGCCGGTGGGTTCAATCCCCCTGAACCTGAAAGATTCGTGATAATTGCTGATATCCGCAAGACCATTTGGATCAACGCTCTGTTGATTCACGGATGGAATAAGACTTATGGCTCTTGGCACGGACATTTTTGAGCCGGGACCGAGGGCATTTATCCCTTTTTCCGTGATTTTTGTTTTGGTGTTGGTTTCCGTAAACACGGGTCCCACAAAATCCTGTTCCGCGAATTTGCCCTTTACAACAACCTCCGGCAAAGAGGTGGTATCTTCTTCCGAAAAAACCGGTTCGGGGAAAATGGTAAAAGCCATCAAAGCGATCATCAATAATATCCGTTTCACTTCATTGCTCCTTTTTGGTGCCACAGGGGTTCGAATACGGTGTGATAAAATGGTTTAGATGGAAATATTCTATTTTGGAATATTATGTCAAGGAAAAATACAATGGGACCGCATCTTGATGCTTCACAACCGACGCGCCAATATGCAGGGCAGCGGCGTTAGGGAACTGGAAGAAAATAATATACGCATATCGTGCAGAATTTTTGTTCGTCGTCAAGGCGGGATGGCAGGTGCATAGTGGGCTATGTGCCTGTTATCGCAACGTAGAAGACGGGCAAAAAGGCAAACAGAATGCGTAGATTATTTTTTGGAAGTTCCCTTAACCCTCTTTCTTTTATGCAATTAAGCAGGCAGAGTACGGCCAATAGTCACTTTATGCCCGGACACACGATAATGGCTTGAATTTCGGTAGTGTTATTCTTTCGTCGACATCCTCCCAAAATACCTCGACCGGCATGTCGCATCGAACCTCATCGGGCCGGCAGTCGACAATATTGGTTAGGAGGTGGGGTCCTTCATGGAGCGCCACGACGGCCACAGTATATGGCAGGTCGGTTGCGAATCCCGAATGGTACGCAGTGTGGTAGACAGCAAATGTGTATACCCTGCCGATCCCCTTGGAAATCAACCAGTTGATTTCAGTGGAATGGCACTGGGGGCAAAGACAGGACGGCGGCCATCTGACGTGGCCACAATCGTTGCATTGCTGAAATCTGAGTTCATGCTGCCGACACCCCTCCCAAAAGGGGGTGTTGTCGCCATTGAGTTTTGGCAATGGTTTTTCGTATGGCATCGTTACAACCTCCTTAGCAGGATGCATGCGTGACTCTGCAAAATACCACCATTGTCACTACACATTATAATCTCAGGCGCTTTGGTTCGGGTGGCGGGGCCGAGTTGTCGTTTCCCGCACCGGCCCATAAGCTGCACAGCGCTTTCGGCGATGGGCGTCAGGCCCATGAAGTAGGCTTCCGAAAGCTGCCCGCCTGAAGTATTCACCGGCATTCTGCCGCCGGGTTCAATCGTTCCGCCCTGGAACCAATCGCGCCCTTCGCCCGGTTTAAAAAAACCATAGTCCTGGAGCGTGAGTTCCACAGTGTAGGTAAAACAGTCATAGATCTGGCATGCATCCACATCATCCAGGGTAATGTCCGCCATTGCAAAAGCCGCCTCTCCGGCCTGTTTGGCGCCGCTGGGCCCAGCCATCCAGTCGGACTGAGAAATGACCGTCGAGGGATTGTGCATCCCCATCCCCATTATTACCGCCGGAGGCTGTTTCAGGTCGCGTGCCCGCTCAAGGGAGGTGACGATAATAGCTCGGCCGCCATCATTAATCAGACAGTTGTCAGGCAGGCGTAGCGGCTCGACAACCCACCTTGCGTTGTCGTAATCCGCTTCGGTCATGCGCTTGTCATGCATCATGGCGGCCGGGTTGAGGTTGGCCCACTTTCGCTGCCCAATGGCAATTTGTTTCCAGGTTTCAGGTCCAGTGCCGAATTGGTGCATGGCCCTTCTGGCAGCGAGCGCATAACCGCCGGTGGCACCAAAATGGCCGAAGACGGCATCATCCCCTGATAATGTCATAAGCATGTGAAACATGCTGTCGCTGGAAAGGGCATTGTGACCATAGGAGATAAGAACGTAACGGCATAAACCAAGTTCGAGCGCGCCAACTGCGTGCTGAAGGTGATTTCGCGATCAGTTGCCGTCCTGGCTGACGTAGGCGGGTGAAATCCCGAGTTGCTGAGCGATAAATTGGGGCGTCAGGTCGTCCTCATCCGAAGCGGCGGGAAAGTGGCGGTAACAGATGAAACCGTCCACATCGTCTTTATTCAGGCCGGCATCTTTGATGGCATTGGCCGACGCTTCCAAATGGAAACTGAGAGATGTTCTTCCAGGGACACGGCCCTGGGGCGTGTATCCCACTCCAACGATAGCATACTTGTCTTTAATTTGCGACGTCATCGTACCTCCATTTTAGCAGTGGAATTTGTCAAGGCCTGCTTTCATCCCGAAAGGCTAACCGAGACCTGTGAGTTGCATCTATTTTTTCTACAAGCTAAAAGCTAACGTGAACATTTGCGGGTCGTCCGCTTAGCGTTTTTAATAAAGTTTCACCCTTTTCCCAGGTTGCAACAGTGGTTGTAGGCTGAGTTCCACCGAAAGCATCCAAAAATTGTGGGGAATGCGTCGTCAGAATAACTTGAGATCTAGTGGCTGCGTCAACTGCATACTCCGCAACCAAAGGCAACATTGATGGATGCAGCCCTGTCTCTGGTTCATCGATCGCGATAATTGGAGCCGGTGATGGGCTTGCCAGCACCGTTAACAAAAATAAAAAACGTAGTGTTCCATCTGAAAGCTCAGCAGCTGATTGCTCACGCTTTAGTGATCTCCAGCGAACTCTCATTTGAATCCTCTGGTCAGACGCAGGAGGAAAAACCAACTCTTCAAAATCATCACCAAATGCTGCTCGCATGGCAGAATTTATATCTTTTTTAAAATCACGATCACTTGTGTAAAGCGTATGCATAACCGATATGAGATTTTGTCCATCAGGATCAACTCGTTTTTCCATTCGAGAGATAGCAGGTTGACGAACAGAGGCGTCCTTATTGGTATGCAAATCATGATAAACAGCAATAGATGCCAATTCCCGTTGAAAAGGTGGGATGTAGTGATTATTGACAAATGGTCCTGATGCTATTGAAAGAAGACTTTCCTCCTCTGAAACAAACTCTTCAGGAGTAGTAAAGGTATGTTCCGTTTCATCAAAAATAACAGCTGTCCTTGAGAATCTTTCTAGAAATTTAAATGGTTTTTTTTCAATATTTTTCCTTAATTTATGAGAATTGACCAAAAGTTCCTTTTCAACTTTATATGAACTTCCAGCCCCGAGCCTTGCTAGTTCAAGCTCTTAGTGTTCAGGTCCTAGCTCTCCTCCTTCAGGGATTGACTCAAGGGCAAACTTTATCGAAGTAGCTGTGCCGTCCCAAACAATCGGATCCATTCCACCCAACGACTGAATATACTTGCCGAGTTTACCCTGTGCTGATACGGAAATTAATTCCATTAATCGCAACAAATTTGATTTGCCAGTCCCGTTAGGACCGATAATCACGTTGAGATCACCAGGAAACCAGCTTACATTTCGAATAGAGCGGAAACCCTCAATATCCAATTGTGTGATTTTCATTCTTTGTTTTCCTTTACTTCTGATTATAATTACAATCACCGAGTCGAACTAAATCCTTCTCTTTCTAGGACCTTATAGCATACCGTAAGCTGCTGAAAAAGGCACTTCTATCTGTGTATTTGCCTGTTTCTCAAGGACTTTGCCATCACAGGGCCAACGTTACCATCACCTGCCAGCGGAGGCCGCAGGCTGTAGCTGGTCAGGTGAATGGTTTTGTTCGACCATTAAGATATTATTTATCCACTTTTCCTGTTTAATCTCCCATGAATATCTATGCGGATTTTCAATAAACTGTTCAACCCTCTTATCAATAGAACGTAAAAGTCCGCTTCGTATTCCATACTCCACAATTCTCAACAAAAGGTATGGCTCAAATTCGTTGGTTTTATTTATCGTTTCGTAACAACTAATATCGATGAAATCGAGATCAAATGATTCATGTAACACTTCAGATACTTCAAATGGATTTATAAATATATTTTGATTTACATGGTTTCTGTAATTGGTTTTTATCGTTCTGCTAATATTGAGAATCTTTTTCACTTTTTCTTTGTTTTTAATATCGATATTATCAGCCAGCATCTCAGGTGCAAAAACATAATTTTTATTGAGAGCGTTAAGTTTTATAAGTAGATCCCTTAAGAATACAAAAATCATATCGAACCAGCATGGCAATCCTGATGAACAAGGAACAATTGATACAATAGTCGATAAATTTCGATACACCATTTTTAAAGTGGCATCATCAGGCGTATAATTCGGGATTGAGCGCAAAAATCTATCCATCCACCCATTTTGATCCCTTAAAATGACACTTTCCTCTCTCAAATGAATTAAAAAGAGGCTTTTTATTTCTTTTAATTTCTCAAGGCGATTCTTAGTGTATCGAGCTATATCTAAATTTTTAAACCTGATATCCTTTGGGATATCACCGACAATAAGGATGTCGGAATCGGAGAATGAATCTGAATCACCTCTTGCTTTTGAACCATATTTAAGTATTATTTCCATTATTCTCTTTCCGAAAAGAAATTTAATAATACTGCGATTAAAATTATACCTACTGATGCTTCTCCCATTATCAAAATTCTTCCCATTTCTGATTTCGGGACCATATCCCCAAAGCCAATCGTTGTTATCGAAATGAAGGTGTAATATGCACTTTGGATTGCTGAGTAATTCGGTGATACAGGAGGAACATCATTAGAAAAAATGTATGATTGAAGAGAATGGTTTATAGAAGAAGCTAATATGAAAAATGAAAAAAAAGCTCCTATTACCCTTAACCGATAAACTCCGTATCCCGATATGAGCCTATGAAATAGTGACTGTACTCTTCGCAGGATAAATGTTAAGGTGGTTAATGTTCCCTTTTTTCTGTAGTGATAATCAAGACCATATCTTGACTTCATAAAAAGATATTTAGATAGTCGAACATAATTCGGTTGATGTTCAATTTTATATTGTTCGTATAGGGCTTGAAATAGATGAACTGCGATATTTGCATCATTTTTGTAGTCAAAATTATTTTTTAGTGTTTTTGGATCAATTCTTGTTTTTTCCCAAGAACTACCTAAAAAATTGCACCCTCTAAAACTACAGTTACTAAAATCACACTGAACGAACTGTGCGCTCAGGAAAAGACAGTCAATAAAAGAGCAGTCAACAAATTTGACACGCTCAAATTTTGTATTTTTAAATGAAATTGCTCTAAAAGCTATTTTATTGAATTTGTCATAACCTTTGACCAAGCAGAACGTATCGGGCATATACAATACGTTAGAAATGTTATCGTTTCTTATTGAAGCCTTGAAAAGTTCATAAGAACTTATTTCATCTCCCGAAATCGAAAACAAATTAGCTGGCATTATTTGTACCTATCTCTGTCGAACAAGTTATTGAAGGGACAGATTTAGTCCCATCAATATCCAAAATGAAGTGTTGCCCATAAAAGCAATAATTATGCCAAAGCACCCATGATTTTAAGATATGGGGGGGCACCTGAAACCAGTCGCTTTTTTTGAAGGTTAAATGCTTCTTAAAGTGTCTTGCGCCGGGGGAGTTGAACGAGCAGCATTTAATGGGATACACCATATGAAAACCTCCATCGGATCGTCGATGGTTTGTATGGATAAAACAATTATCTGTATTTGTTAAAGGCAGTCAAACGGAATGTCAAGAACAATCGTTCAGGAAGTGATAAGACTTTGGTGACCTCCTTAAAAACTCAAAAAATCCTGCTCCGCGAATTTGCCCTTTACAACAACCTCCGGCAAAGAGCTGATATCTTCCCCCGAAAAAGCCGATTCGGTAAAAATAGCTTGACAATTTTTTCCATAATAGACTATTCCATATCGGAATAAATTGGATCAGAGCTCAGCCTTCCTAAATTTACAATTTCTATTTTACGGATTATTGAAATATGAATCGCTTAACCTTCAAGTTCGCGTGTTTTAAGGATGGATGGTTGCTATTTTCACCCGCAATCCTTTGTTTCGTTCTCCTTTTTCTCATCATTTCAGGAAACTCCGGATGCCTTGCGGAAACTTCCACCCGGGTCGTCACCGATTTTCTCGGACGAAAAATCACCATCCCAACAAAAACCCATCGCGTTATCTCCACCTGCCCAACCATCACGACCATTGTTTACATGCTGGCCCCCGAAAAACTGATGGGATGGAATTTGAAACCGGATACACGACATATGCCGCCCCAGTATGCAGCACTTCCGGTGTTGGGAGGATGGTTCGGGTTATGGAGCGGTAATTACGAAACCATGATCCATATGCAACCGGATGTGATCCTTTATGAGACCCTGTTCGATAATCCGGATGGCGGAAGCCTCGCAATTCTCACGGATCGGCAGCGTAAATTCGGCGCCATCCCGGTGGCGGGAATTTTCGGATCCGGCGATATCTCTTGTATGGACGAACCCATACGCTTCATCGGAGATATCCTCAATGCCCCAAAAAAGGCAGGGGAGCTGGTTAAATTTCATCAAGACATTGTGCGGATAGTTTCCAATCGGCTGGAAGGAATCCCCCAAGAAGACCGGAAGCGGGTTTACTATGCCGAACGACCGGACGGTCTTTCCACCGATCCTTCAGAATCACTTCACTCCGCCCTGATCCATATGTGCGGCGGAATCAATGTGGCAAATTGTCCCCTGAAACAAGGCATGGGCCTGACCAAGGTGTCCATGGAGCAGGTGCTTCAATGGAACCCGGATGTGATCATTGCGGAGCAAAGACAGATCTATGACGCCATCGGGAAGAATCCGCTCTGGGCGGGCATCGAAGCGGTCCGGACAAACAGAATCTACCTGACCCCTCGCGGACCGTTCTGCTGGTTTGACCGCCCGCCGGGCGCGGGCACCATCCTTGGCATTCTGTGGACGGCCATTAAACTGCATCCGGACAGGTTCCGGGATATTAATTTGAGGGATATAACGCGCCGGTTCTATGCGGACTTTTACCATTACCGGATGACCGATGTTGAACTGAATCAATTGCTCGACCCCTCGCCGAACCTTCGAAAATAAGGATTCTTCAAATGGAAACATCACCAAACCAAACCCGGGAAGTACGGTTCGATGAAGCGGGCGCCACGCAAATGGATCGCACCGCCGTTGAAATTTTTGCACCCATCTATCCCATTTTAGCCAACCAGATTGTCCGGCGTCTGGGAATCACAAGGGGACATTGCGTGGAAATCGGCAGCGGTCCGGGATTGCTCTCCCTGGCTTTGGCCGCCGTCACTGACCTGAGGATGATCCTCCTGGATGCTTCCATGCCCATGCACATGAAGGCGAAAAGGCGTCTGTCCGCTTCCAAGCATGATTGCCGTTTCACCCTGCTTCGCGGCGATGTTCATCATATTCCCTTAAATGATGATGCCGTCGAACTGATGGTCAGCCGGGGATCCATCTTTTTCTGGGAAAATCCGGAGCGTGCCTTCAGGGAAATCCACCGGGTACTGGCACCTTCCGGCAGGTCATACGTGGGCGGCGGTTTCGGCAACGCCCATCTGCGGGATCGCATCTGTGAAAAGATGACGGCAATACGTCCGGATTGGCGGTCGTTCCGAGACCGCAACCTCGGAGAGTCCACCAAACGGAAATTCACTGCGGCGCTGCATGCGGCCGCCGTTCAATACGACATCATCAGCGATGATTCGGGATTCTGGATCATCATCAAAAAGGAGTGACGATTGTGAAATGTGAAATCTGTGAAATCGGCTGTCAAATCGGGTCCGGTGACCACGGCCGCTGCAACATGTATGTAAATCGTGGCGGCGCCGTGGTCGAGCGTTTCCCCTTTACCCATATGGCGGCCATTCCGGTCTCCATTGAAACCATTCCCATGACCCATTTCCGACCCAGGGCCAAATTGCTTCAATTGGGCGGAATTGGTTGCAATTTCGCATGTAAAGGCTGTGTTTCGGGTCTTTTTACGCGCAATATCGATCGATTCGCACCGGCTCTCAAACCTTTCGCTCCGGAAGAGATGGTCAAAAAAGCGAAAGCCATGGGCTGCGAAGGGATTGTCTGGTGCATGAACGACCCCACTGTCAGTCACCACTCGTTCCTTGCACTGGGAAAAGCAGCCAAGGCGGAAGGGCTTCTCGTGGGCTGCTCCTCCAACATCTATCATACCCCGGAAGCCGCTGCGCAACTGGCCGAAGTTCTTGATTTTATCAACTGCGGACTGAAAGGCGGTTCGGACCGGGCCTATGGCCGGTGCGGTGCACCCTCCGCGGATCCGGTATTCAGAAATATTCGTTACCTTTATGATGCCGG
Source organism: Desulfatiglandales bacterium (assembly GCA_963664475.2). Taxonomy (GTDB): domain Bacteria; phylum Desulfobacterota; class DSM-4660; order Desulfatiglandales; family Desulfatiglandaceae; genus NaphS2. The sequence continues at coordinate 205,373 of CAXXXE010000006.1, read as the reverse complement.
CATCCACATTGAGATTTCGATCATGTACAGCAAGGGAAATGAAGCGGAGGTCATGGCGGCGGCGGATAAGATATCTAATATTTCAAAGGATATTCCGTTTCAGATCATGCGGTTCCTGCCCTTTGGAGACGCCCCCATGCACCTGGAGCCCACGGCCGTGACCGCGGAAAATCTGTGCAGACAGGTGCGACATATTTTGCCCTATACCTATCTTTTCAATACGCCGGGAACTTCCTATCTGCACACACCGTGTCCAAAATGCGGTACGCCGATAATTTACCGGGAATTTTACGGACCCATGGGCAGCCGGGTGATGGCATGCGCGCCCGATGCCATTTGTCCCCGCGGCCACAAGATTCCCATGACGGGACCCGTCCGAAAAAAGGCCTATGAAGAATTCGGCATGAGCGGCGGATACCGTTTCACCCGGGGACTTGAGATCATACGGGCTCTCTCGGAATGCCTCGGCATCACTTCGGAGGAGAATATCGCCCATGTCTGGCGCAATGTTATTGAACATGATGATATTCACAAACTTGAGGGCAAGATCAACCGCATCGATAACTATCTGGACTTCATTGCCGAGGTGGGACGTCGGTTCGACAGAACCAAACAGGCGAAAATCCTCACATCATACATTCAGGAACGGGTCACCCGGGTCACGCAAGCCGTCCAGGATCAGCCGCGGCCACGGGTCTATTATGCCATGAGTACCCCCTTTTTCGCCCTGAATGCCGAACGCTTTGAAATTCAGCTCGTCGCCGCCGCCGGCGGGCATTGTGTAAACAAAGCCATTGCCCGTTCAGGCAAACCGGGGGTAAATATCTCCAGAGAGGAGCTTCTGAACCTGGATCCGGAATACATTTTCATTTCGGGTCTGTTCTCCTCACCCGAGGACGAGTTTCGTCACACCTGCGAAAAAAACGGCGTGTGGGTTGATGCGGTATGCCGGCATCATATCCACGCCATCACACCGGGTTGGGATTTTGGGAATCCCAGGTGGATTCTGGGACTCATGCAAATCGCCAACATCCTGCATCCCGACCGGTGCCATTTCCATTTGACCGAAGAAACCGATCGCTTCTATCACACCTTCTACCAGACGCCGCCGGAGCATTTCATCATGAATCGCTCATTCTACCAGCAACCCATGCTCACGCCATTTGCACCCATCGATGTATTGCCTCATCGGAAGGAGGCATGACCCGATGAAAGAATTCAAAATCGGCTACGGGTGGTTGCTGATCGGTCTTACGTTCGGCCTCTTTTTCCTATCCATCTTTCTCGGCCGATACGCCATTGCCCCCTGGGATGTGGCAGCGACTTTTTTTTCAGGTCTTCACCAATGGGCAAATAATTTTTTCGACGGGTGGTTGCTCGGGGTTTCCAACGCATCCGGTTCAACCCTTACTCCCATCGCTCCCCATGAAGCCGAGACCCTTCATTACACAGTCATATTCCGAATCCGGTTGCCCCGCATCCTGGCGGCCATGCTGGTAGGCGCCGGCGTTTCCATTGCGGGAACCAGTTTTCAGGGGCTTTTCAAAAACCCGCTGGTCTCTCCGGACCTGCTGGGCGTCGCTTCGGGCGCGGGCTTCGGCGCGGCCCTGGGAATCCTCCTATCGGGTCGTCCCATGGTGATCCAGGCCTCCGCTTTTCTGGCCGGGATCATTGCGGTCGCCATCACCTATGCCATCAGCCGGATGTACCGATCCACGGTCATGCTGGTGCTGGTACTCTCGGGAATCATCGTGGGGGCCTTGTTTTCCGCCCTGATTTCTCTGATCAAATACGTGGCGGATCCTTACGACACCCTGCCCGCCATTGTCTTTTGGCTGATGGGCAGTCTGGCTTCGGTGACCGGGAGAGATCTTGAGATGGCGGCTCCCCCCATATTGGCGGCCTCCATGGTTCTTTTCATCATCCGGTGGCGCATCAACCTCCTGGCCATGGGTGATGATGAAGCCAGAACCCTTGGCGTCAACACCAAACGAATGACGAAAATCATCATCATCTGCGCCACAATGATCACGGCCTCGGCAGTCTGCATCAGCGGCCTCATTGGCTGGGTCGGGCTGGTGGTGCCCCACATGGGTCGGATGCTGGTGGGCCCCGATTTCCGCAAGCTGATGCCGGCTTCCGCCTTGATCGGCGCGGCTTTTCTGCTGACGGTGGACAATCTATCCAGAACCGTTTTTCCCACTGAAATACCCCTGGGGATACTGACGGCCATTATTGGCGCACCCGTATTTGCCTGGCTCCTGGGACGAAAGAAAGTGGGATGGCTGTGATATTGGAAGTGGAAAACGCCGCATTCTCATACAACCGTAACAAGGCTGTATTTCAGCATATCTCGTTTACTGTGGCCCAGGGCGAAATCCTGTCCATTCTCGGCAGAAACGGAATCGGGAAATCCACGCTGATTAAGTGTATCCTGAATCTCATGCCTTTACAGAAAGGGTGTGTCCGGTTGTCGGGAAGGGATACAACCGGATTGAAATTGATGGATATGGCCTCAATGGTTGGATACGTACCGCAGATGGGTCAAGTGGCGTTTCCGTTTTCGGTCTTTGAATTTGTTCTCATGGGACGCGCTCCCTATATCTCCATGTTCAAGACGCCTGACCGCGCCGATGCCCGCATGACCGCCCAAACACTTGAAAAAGTCGGCATTTCACACCTGGCGGAACAGAGCATCTCCGACATCAGCGGCGGTGAAAGACAGATGGTCATGATCGCCCGGGCTATCAACCAGTCCCCTCGGCTTCTCATACTGGACGAACCCACCTCCCATCTGGACGTGGCGAACCAGATCAAGGTTCTTTCGATTATTGAAATGCTTTCGAACGAAGGAATTTCCGTAATCATGACCACCCATTTCCCCGACCATGGTTTCTTGCTCTCCCAACAGATCGCGGTAATGCAGCATGGGAAGTTCATCGCCATCGGTAAGGCCGAAAAGGTCATTACCCCCCGTATCCTTTTTGAGGCGTATGGTGTTGATATCGATGTGTGCCATGTTCAGGCGGTCGGCAGACGGGTCTGTATTCCACGATGCGATTTCGGCGCCGAGGCCGATCACAATCGCTTGTGACGGATGGCAAACCGTTATCCCTTCCCAGGCCCATATTCCTTTCCACCGAAATGTCGGTGATCATCCTTCCCCACCTCGTTGTCATAGCGCAAAACGCATTCTCCTCGCACGACGTACGCCGGCCTTTAACCTATCATAAGGCTTTCGGCCAGTTCCTTTCCCGACTGATAGGCCTCTTCAAAGTGTTCCGAACAGTGGCCTTCCCATCGCCATGCGTTTTGCCACTATTGAGGCCCATGATATCACTTTGGCAAAAGAGGTTATAGCGCAGGCCATTACCAACCTTGGAGAATATGCCGCGATTGTCTCTATTGCCATAGATCGCGGTTTTATGTGCGGCAAGCTGTTATGGTGGCTCAATAGCAAATGGGCCTGTCAGCAAGCCGCTTAAAGTTTACGACGGTTATGACGCCCGCAGTGAAATCGAGAACTCCTTGTTCAGAGAATCGAAACAGACCCCTCCTATCCATTTTCTTTACGATTATCTGTAGGCCCGCCCGCATTTTCCCTGCTAAAGTCTGGCTCTTCGATCAACATCCTGTATTTTTATAAGAAATGTCGGCTACCCCAAGCCTCTTTAATATTATTCCAGCGATTACCCCTTACCCCGGACAGAAAAACGCTCTATGCAGCATCTCTAGCCTCATGGCGCACATTATAGCGTCACTTGCTTTTTAAGCTTCAGCTTATGTCGAATATCCAGTTTGCTTATTCATCATTGACAGGAGAGTCTTTGGTTTACTCCAGAAAGAGCGTGGGCAATTAAAAGGCTTGCCTTAATTTACAGTGGCCACAAAACGACTCCCCACCTTTGCTCTGAAACCTGGCTTTATACGGATAATACTCCCTGCCTTGAAATTGATAATCCCACCGGATTCAATGATAACGTCACCCTGGGTTGTTTGAGTTGTTACCTTGTTGCCTGCCTCAATAGTATTTCTAGCCGTATATGTTCTTGTATCTGTGATGATTTCGTTCTGGATGTAAAGGTTTTCTGGGTATAGAAACGTTTGAAGAACGTCCATTGCAGGACGGTCAGGCCCCTGGTCAAGTTGTCCCAAATTCGTCGGTTCAAGGGTAAAACGATATTCTCCCCACCACGGACCACCGGCCCACCAAGCCCATCCAATCCAGACATTGGAATTTTCTTCAATATAGTTGAGCATGTTCTCTATCACTTCATCCCCGACGTCATCTTGTCCATCACCTATCCTGGAATTTGCAACCGCAAATTCACCGAGAAACCCCTTGAGATTATGCTGTTTGAGCCAGTTGGTGAAACTGGTTAAACGCTTAACGCCAATCATCGGATCATTATTCGTAATCCCGGATGAACTGCCGGAGCAGTTATCATCCATATACTGGTGGACTTCAAAGGCGAAGTTGGCACTTGGGTCAACGATATTGAGCATATATTCAGCATTGGCCCCACCGTACCAGGTCGCATCCCATGACCAGGCCCCAGTCCACTGATTCCCTGGAATGAGAATCAGGTTGGTCGCCCCGGTACTTCGAATAGCTGCTATGGCAATGTTTGACGAATTGAGCAGCTGTTCCGTGGGCATGGTATTGGGTTCATTCATAAGGTTGAAAATGACTTTGGCGTTTCCCTTGTAGTGTCTGGCAAGCTTATTCCAGAAGTCAGCAAAGGCCTCATTGGACACGTCACTTCCAATCAAACCCTTCGGGGAACTCTTATAATTGTCGGAATCCGGATAATAGCGCTGGAAATTATGGGGATCGAGAATGACATACGCACCCTTTGAAGTCGAATAGTTAACGAAGGTGTCCATGTATCCCAGTTCGGTGGTATCAAGAGCAGCAAGTTGAGAATGTTGAAGTCTTTCCCAGCGGAAGGGCAGCCGGAAAGTGTTCATTCCCTTGCCCATGTAATAATCAACTTCAACGGAGGTTGGATAGGTGTAGTCTTTGCCATAGTTGCCAGGAAGGTTGGACTCCCCAAACTCGGCGCAAGCCAGGTTTATGCCGGCGTGTTTGATTTGTGCATAAAGACCTGAAGCCCCTATTGCAATAAAGAAGACAATAAAGGTTAACAGAAAGAGGGTAAGTCTTGGCGTAAACCTTTGCTTTTTCATTTACATCCCTTCCTCTGTTTTCGGCAACCTCAGATTTAGACCTGACATGGTGTTATAGCCTTACAGTTGAGATGACAATTCATTGTTTTTTGAGCGATCAACATAGCAAAACCAGCCTGTAGGTCAAGAGAAAAGCAAATACAAAAACAGCTCTTGCAACTAAAACCTATCCGGCGAACATCACCACCGCAATAAACACGCCGGTGCTCGCTATATCCAGCGCTTTCCAAATGATGAAAGCAAAGGTTTCGGAGCGATTTTGATCGCGGACCCGTTAACCGCTCATTCTTTAAAAGACGGTTTTAGCCGTGCAGCTTATGATTAACAACTTATCTTTCTGTTTAAACTGTCTTTTCATGGCACCTCTTCCTTTTCTTTTCAGAGTAAGAGTGTTACCCTTCTTGGGTTTCTCAGCAACGTATTCATCAAGTTTACAACCCCTGTGGTTGAAGAAGTGGAGGGTTTATTAATTGTCGAACAACGAATTGGATGATCAGGTTATTCGCGACCAGTTGGAAAAAATCGCCAAAAGCCCCATGTTTCTGAATAGTGGTGCGAAGATTGACTTTTTGACGTATGTCGTCAAGGAGACGCTTGCCGGGAGAGCGGAACATATCAAGGCTTATAATGTTGCCGTGGATGGGCTTGGGATTTCGGAAAATTTCGATCCTCAAAAGGATTCACGAATCCGGGTACTGGCCAGTCGTCTCAGGCAATCGCTTTCATCGTATTACCGGGGTGATGGGGCTGCGGATCCCGTGATCATCGACCTGCCAAAGGGACGTTATCTCCCTTTTTTCTCGCATAACACTTCCGCCGCGCTCCCGCTTACCGATAGAGCTTCTTGGGGTGACGGGCTGAGGGTCATGGTCTGGCCCCTTAATTACGCTCAAAAAGGGGGACTGGCCGGTGCCATTTCCCATAATATTTCCGCATCAGCCATTTGAATCATCGTAAAGCTGATAATCGGGATAATGTTTTTTTGCACATTCCGGACAAATGCGGCATCTGAATGCTGATCGATATAGGCTTCAAGTTGATTCCAATAGCCCTTATCATCCCGGATCTTTTTACAGAAAGAGCATATGGGCAAAATGCCTTTCAGGGTTTTGATTTCTTTCAGTGCTTTTTTCAGCTCATTTATCAATTTTTCCCTCTTTTTTTCAGCAAGAATAGGTTCCGTTAAATCCACGAATATTACAAAATAAATTTCCGCCATTGATGTTGTCTGGATAGTGATTTCTTTTTGGGAACCGTCTTTACAGGTGACAAGGGCAACCACAGCCTGTGCCCCCAATTCCCCGGATCGTGTCTTTTCTATTGCTTTTGCCCATTTCCGGCGTATTTCGGCACGGTATGATTCATCCGGATAGGCCAAGGGCCACCTTGCTGAAATATTTGGCATATCCGTCAAGGTATACCCGAAAACTTCAGTAAATTTTTTGTTCAGGATCAGCGTTTTTTCATCCGTACCTTCAGAATTTGTCGTCCTTTTTATAAGTTTTCAGACAAGCGCATCACTATTGAAATCGTATTCTATTTCCGGTCCAGCACTTTCCGCACCGTTCTTGCCAGTTCCGTTTTGGTCAGGGGTTTGTGGATATACGCCCTGATGCCGATCCTGCGAGCCTTTTCAGGAGACATCCTGCTGCTGTAACCGGTACAGAGAATGATGGGGATATTCGGTTTGATTTCCATCAGTTTAGCTGCCAGTTGGTCGCCCGTCATATGGGGCATGGTCATGTCCGTAACAACCCCATCAAAATCCTCGGGCGTTTGGCGAAAAATCGCCAGCGCATCCTGACTGTTTGTCTGGGTGATGACTTGGTAGCCGAGATGTTCAAGTATTCGACTGCCCGCCTCGACAATGCTTGATTCGTCGTCAACGAACAGGATTTTCTCGGTTCCCGTGGGGATGTCTTCATCCGTCCGGAAATCCATTTTGGTATCGGTTTCCATGATGGGCAGATAAATTTTGAAACACGTTCCTTTGCCTTGGCTGCTCTCAACGACAATGCCGCCCCCGTGGGATTTAACGATGCCATGAACCATCGAAAGGCCCATGCCGGTGCCTTTCCCGGGGGGCTTGGTGGTAAAATAAGGCTCGAATATGGACGGTATAATGTGTGGGGGGATGCCGTGTCCGGTGTCAGCAACCGTGAGCAGCAGCACCGTTTTGGATTTGAAATCGCCTTTTTGGTTTTCCGGGAGCAAATCCACCCCTTTTTTTTCGAGAGTGACCCGCAAAGTCCCGCCGTCGTCCTCCATGGCATGGGCCGCATTGGTACACAGGTTCATGAGGATTTGGTGTATCTGGGTGGGGTCGCTCTTTATGGTGATGTCGCTTTCCATATGGGATTTAATATCAATGGTCGTGGGGAGTGAGGATCTGAGGAGTTTCAGGGCCTCTTTAAGAATGGGAGCTGGTCGCATGGGTTTGAGTTCGCCATCCGAGCGGCGGGCAAAAGTGAGAATTTGCTGCACCAGTTCTTTGGCCCGCATGCCGGCATTTAAAACTTGCTGCAGGTCCGCTTTGATGGTTTTTTCATGGGTATCTTCCAGGGCCAGTTGGGTAAAACCGATGATGCTGGCCAGGATATTATTGAAGTCGTGTGCGATGCCCCCCGCAAGGGTGCCGATGGCTTCCATTTTCTGGGCCTGTTGCAACTCTTCTTCCAGTTTCAGTTGCCCCGCCGCTACCTGTGCCGCGTGCAATGCAAACCCTAAGTCCTCGGTCAGTTCTTTCAGCAGGGCATGCTCTTCCGTGTCATGGGCGTGGGCGTGCGGTACGGCTACGGTGAGCAAACCGAGGCGCTGCCCTTCATGTGTGATGGGTACGCAAATGCCTGAGTGGTCTCCGTAATCGGAAGATAATGGGCAGTCGGCGCATTTTTCCAAAGGATTCTCGACCACCGCAATGGTCAGGTGTTTGAGAGCCTTTTTCATTTGAAGGGGAAAGCGATTGTTTTTTAGGGAGTTGGACATGGTTTCAAAGTTTTCGCTGAAACCTGCGTGATAGGACCTATGGTATTCGCCATTGTCGCCGAGTATGAGGAGCAAGGCGTTATGAAAACTGCGTGTTTCTATAAGGGTTTCGCAAGCTCTCTGTAAAAGACGGTCCACATCTTTTTCGTGACAGATGAGCTGGGTTACGCCGCGAATGGCCAGAAGGACTCTGTTAAGATTCTGAAGCCGTTTTTCCAGTCGAATGCGACGGGCGGCGAGGCGTGCCACCCAAATACCCGCCATAAGGCTTACAATGAGAAAAGCATTACGTTCGAATAGATTCTGGGAGTCAACGGCCAATACCGCCACATCCCAGAATCCGTGTCCCCGTTGATTGAAAAACAGGTACTGGGCCAGAGCGTCCAAAACCCAGAGCAGGCATCCCAAAAGCAGGGATGCGCTGTATATGGCGTCAAGGATCCTTTGTTCGGGCGGGTTTTCCAGTTTGAAGAAACGCCGTACAACACTGATCCGTAAGAGTACATGGGCGATGAGGAGCAGGATGTAGGCCGTGACCAGGTGTTTTACGGCCACAACATTCACCCATGAAAGGCTCACATGGTCCCAGGTGATTGCGGAATTCCAGGGAGGCGGGTTGAAGGAGACAAGCCATCGGAAAAAGGTATAAAATCCCAGTTCACTGGCCAAGCGAAAGGGGAGCTCAACGACGAAACGGGAATGAAACCATTGCAAGTGTTTCAGGTTTCTCCGCCGATCAGCCCAGTATCCGTGCCAGACGATCCAGAGGGTGAATACCGGTACCGCATAAATGATACCCCACCCGTCGTTTTGCCAGAGCCACCACATGGATTGGCAGCCACCGGCCAGGGCGGAAAGGAGTCCGTAACGCCACCCCCAGGCCATGGTGATGAGAAGGGGAAAGAGAAGTCCTATCAGGATGTTTACTCTGAATTCAGGGGAGGTAAAAAGCTGGATATCCAGAAAATTGCCGGCAAATCCCACCATGCCGAAGAGTATGGAGACAATGATGCGAAAGGTCTTTGTGGACATGCGGCCTCAAGGTTTGGTGGATACTGTTCTGAATCTTTGTTTTCGCGGAAATTAGCAAAAGACAAACTAAATGTAAAGGTGGGAAAGGTACAGCTTTCCTATCAGCATAACGTAATTTCTTTTATTATGCTAACCAAAATTATATCAAGCGGCCAAACCGGCCATAAGGTTTTCGGCCAGTTCCTTTCCCGACTGATAGGCCTCTTCCAAGTGTTCCGGATAGTGTTTGATATCGCCTTCGAGATCGATGCCGCGATAGGCGAGGGTGCGCCAGAGGGCCATGTCCAGTGTATCGAAAAAATACTTCATGGATAATTGGACGCCTTCAAAAAGCTTTTTTCCCTGGGTGGCCCCTACGGTAATAAAGAGCCCCTGTCGCTTAAAAACCCGTTGATCATAAGGTATTTCGTCAATCCAGTATTTTCTGACCCAGCGGGATTGAAACCGGTCCATCATGGCCTTGGTGTGGGCGCTGACGGAATAAAAAAAGATGGGGGAGGCGATCATAAAACCCTTTGCCGATAATATTTTATCCCTTAGCATTTGAAAGTCGTCTTTAATGGCGCATTCCCCTTCCTTTTTGCAGGCATAAATTTCAAGGCAGGGCGATATCTTCAGATCCCGCAGTACAAACTCCGAAACGGTTGCACCAGCGTCTCTGGCGCCGCGAACGGCTTCTTTCATGAGAGTGGCTGTATTTCCTTTTCTTCTGGGGCTGCCATATACGGCAATGATTTCGAGGGGCATTGTTATTTCCTCCTTGAATTTTGTGAGGGCAAGAAATACCCGTTGTGCCGGGATATGAGGCTTTTCAGGATGACATACCTTACCATTTTCCCTCTATCATAGTCCATGGGACAATCAAGATCCATCGTCAGATCATGAATTTTCGCTATTGACCCGAAACGGAGATGTTTCTATACTCGCATAAAAGAAGGCAAATTCCCATCATTCCCTCTGAGTGTCGACAATGGCCCCGAAAGCAAATCGTGGTTTTCATCCTTTTCGAAAAAACCTCGGCGTCGTCCTACTGGCGGTGTTTTTGGTTCAGATGCAGACTATCCGGCATCCGTGTGCCTCCGTTGCGGTCGAAGCGCCTATCCACAAGGGCCAGGCAGGTGTTCCTTCCGGCGAACAGGGGAAACCGGTTTCTTCGGATCTCTCCCTGACCCGAGCGGAATCTGCCTGGCTGGCCGACCATCCGGAAATCACCATCGCCATCAATCGGGCGTGGCCGCCCATGGATTATGTGGATACGGAAGGCCGGCCCCGGGGGATCGGCGTTGGTTTTGTCAAGGCGCTCAATGACCGGTTCGGCAACCGGCTGAAGATTGTGCCCCTCCCCTGGACGGAAATGCTTGAGGGGGTCAAGGAAAAACGCATCGATGCGCTGATGGACATCACGCCCAGATCCGACCGTGAACCCTTCTTCCATTTCACAAAGCCGTATCTGACGGTTCCCCACAGTATTATTGCACGAAAAGATGCGCCGTATTATGAGGATCTCTCCTGTCTCGCGGGCAAGACGGTGGGCGTGGAACGCCGATTCTTCATTGAAGGCGTGCTTCGGGAGAAATACCCCCATATCCGGGTGAAGCTGTTCGATACCACCAGCGATGCCCTGGATGCCGTTTCAAAAGGGATCACGGATGCTTATGTCGGTAATCGTGCCGTGGCCATGTATGTTATTGAACGGGAATTAATTCCCAATCTGAAAGTCCACGGTAAGATCCACGAAACCGCTTCCACCAATGCCATCGGGGTTCGCAAGGACTGGCCCATGTTGAGAGACATCCTGCAAAAAGCGCTGAATAATCTTAACAGGAACGAGGTCAGCGCCATCCTCAGAAAGTGGGTGGATGTTGACGGGGAAGGGGGCGCTCCAAGGTTTCAGCTGCCGCCAAAGCAAAAGGCCTGGTTGAAAATGCACCCGGAGATTACCATGGCATTTGACGGCGATTACCCTCCCTACAGCTTTCGGAACGAAAAAGGCGAGTTTATGGGTATCGCCGTCGATATTGCCCGTGAAGCAGCAAACCGTATGGGGATTAAGCTCAACATTTACCCCGAAGGCACATGGAAGCGCCTGTATGCGGCGGCCCGTAAAGGGGAGGTCGATGCTATTGCAACCCTGGTGCTGCGCCCTGAACGACAAGCGCTGTTCGAATTCAGTCGACCTTATCTATTCATCGCACAATACATCATCACCCGAAAAGACGATGATGCCATCAGAAGTCGGGAACAGCTTGCCGGTAAAACCGTTGCCCTTGTGAAGGGATACGCGACAACCGGTCAGATTCTCGAGGACTTCCCCACGGTCAAGCCATACGAGGTGGATACCCTGACGGCGGCCCTGGAGGCCGTCTCCACCGGCAAGGCGGAGGCGACGGTAGCCGGTATGGGGATGGCCCACTATTTGATGGCCAAGGAAGGTTTCATCAACCTGAAATTTGCGGTGCTTTATGCCCAGGGGCAGTCTGATGAGCGATTCGGGATCCGCAAGGATTGGCCGGAACTGGCCGCCATCCTGGATAAGTCCCTCTCTTCTATTTCTGAACAGGAACGGTTGCGAATCTTTCAACGGTGGAGTATTCCCGAGATCGCCCGCGTGGAGGCTGCCCCAAAGACCGCCGTACCTTTTGAACTGACGGAGACTGAACAAAATTGGCTCCGTGAGCACCCGAAGGTCCGCATCGGCATGATGAATGCCTGGCCCCCCATGAATTTCGTAAATGAAACCGGGTTGCCCCAAGGGATCGGCGTCGATTTTATCGAAGTTCTCAACCGCCGATTAAGGGGCATCCTGACCCTTGAACCGGGATCTTTTAAGGAGAGTTTTGACCGGGTCAAGAATCGGGAACTGGATGCTCTGATGGACATCACCCCGACAAAAGAGCGTGACCCTTTTTTCCATTTCAGCATCCCCTATCTCACCATTCCCCATGTGATTGTGGGTCGCGGGGACGGACCCCATTTCAAGTCCGAAAAGGACCTGAAAGGAAAGATTGTGGCCCTGGAACGTGGATATTATAATGTTCGGTATTTCAAAGAGAATTACCCTGAGATAACGACTCAAGAATATGATACCACCAGCGAGGCACTGGATGCGGTATCCAGGGGTGAAGCCGATGCCTATGCCGGCAATCGCGCCGTAGTGACCTATTTGATCGAGAAAGAGTTGATGGCCAACCTGCGGGTGATGGGACGGATGGCGAAGCCCCCGGTGGTGCTGACCATCGGCGTCCGCAAGGATTGGCCTGTGCTGGTGGGACTTCTGGACCGCGCCCTGGGCGCCGTTACCCGTGAGGAAGTGCGGGGGATTCACCGCAAGTGGCTTGAAGTCATGGAAGATGTGAAAACATCCCTGGATCTCACCCCTGGAGAACGGGCCTGGCTGAGGGATCATCCGGTCCTGCGCCTGGGGTATGACACCGACTGGCCGCCTGTCGAATATGTGGACAAAGAGGGGCAGTTTGTGGGCATGTCGGCCGATTTTATCCATGAGCTCAACACCATCATGGGCATTGCCATTAAACCCACGAAACCCCAGCGTTGGCAAAAAACCATGAAGGAGATCACGGCGGGGTCTCTGGATATCCTTTTCTCCGCGACCCGTACCCCCCAGCGTGCGGCATTTTTGCTCTTCAGCGAACCGTATCTCCGTTTTCCCATGGTGATTGTGACCGACCAGAATGTCCCCTATATTGGCCATATGAATGACTTGAGGGGAAAGAACATTGCCGTGGTCAATGGATACGCCAGTCATGATATTCTGAAACAAAAGCATCCGGAACTCGATTTGATGCCTGTGGAAAATGTTGCGGCGGGACTTAACGCGGTTATCCGTCGAAAGGCGTATGCCTTTATCGGTAGTTTTGCGGCCATCAGCCATGTCATTGCCCGGGAAGGCATGTCCGGCGTCAAGATCTCAGGCGAAACCCCTTACAGTTATGAACTTTCCGTCACGGTCCGCAAAGATCAACCCGTACTGGCGGGCATCATCCAGAAAGCCCTGGACAGTATCAGCGAGGAAGATCGCAACGCGATTTTTCAGCGCTGGATTTCGGTTACTTATGAGCGTGGCTTCAACTACCAGCTGTTATGGAAGGTTCTCCTCGGCGTATTTCTGATTTTCTCGGTGTTTCTCTATTGGAACCGTCGCCTGGCCCGGGAGATCAACCTTCGCCGGATGGTGGAAGGCGAACTGGTGGAGGCCAAGGAGGCCGCGGAATCGGCCAATCGGGTTAAAAGCGCCTTTTTGGCCGGCATGTCGCACGAATTGCGGACCCCTCTCAATTCAATTATCGGTTTTACCGGCATCATTTTAAATGAGCTTGTGGGTCCATTGAATCTGGAGCAGAAAAAACAGTTGAAAATGGTGAAGGGGAGTTCTCACCATTTACTGAATCTGATCAATGATGTGCTGGATATTTCAAAGATCGAGGCAGGTGAACTGAAGGTTTCTTGTGAGCCATTCAGCATCCGCAATGTGGTCAATCAGGTTGCGGCATCGCTGCTGCCCATGGCGGAACAGAAAGGCCTGGCGTTATCGGTGGAAATTGCCCCGGAAGTGGAGATGGTGGCCAGTGATGAACGCCGGATTCGGCAGGTTTTCATTAACCTGGTCAATAATGCGATCAAGTTTACCGAGAAGGGCGTTGTGAAAATCGTTTGCCGCGGGCAGGATTCTCGCATCCAGGTGGCGGTGACGGACAGCGGCATCGGCATCAGGGATGAAGATCTGGACAAGCTTTTTAAACCCTTCCAACAACTCGATATCGGCACGTCCCGCAGGTACGAAGGGACCGGCCTGGGTCTGTCCGTCTGCAAGCGAATTCTGGATATACTGGGGGGTACTATTGATGTGAAGAGCCAATTCGGGAAAGGCACCACCGTTACCGTCACGTTGCCATTGAACCTGGAGGAACAAAATGATGAAACAGAAAATTCTGATCGTTGAAGATAATGAACAGAATATTTATCTGGAAACCTTTATGCTGGAGCAACAGGGGTTTGACGTGATACAGGCACGGAACGGGCAGCAGGGGTTGGAATTGGCTGTTTCCGAACAACCGGACCTGATCCTTCTGGATATCCAGTTGCCGGTAATGGATGGGTATGAAGTGGCCAGGCGGCTGAAGCAGGCCATGGAAACAAAATCGATTCCCATTGCAGCGGTTACCTCTTATGCCATGGCAGGGGACCGGGAAGCGGTTTTGGCCGCTGGTTGTGAAGGGTATATTGAGAAACCGATCGATCCCGACCTCTTTGTTGAGCAGGTGCGGAGCGTTTTGACCAAACGGCTGAAAGGAGAGATTTCATGAGCAACATTCTGATCGTTGAAGACAATGCCGAAAGCCGTTATATGCTGGAACGACTGTTGTCATCCAGGGGCCACCGCATTATCGCCGCGGAAAATGGTCAGGATGCGTTGCGCTTTGCCCGTCAGGACCCGCCCGAAGTGATTATTTCAGATATCATGATGCCCGTCATGAACGGATTCAGGCTGTGTCGCGAAGTAAAGAATGACGCCGATCTTCGCAATATCCCATTCATCTTTTATACGGCGACCTTCGTTGAGAAGACAGATGAGAAACTGGCCATGAGTCTTGGTGCGTCCCGTTTTGTTCTCAAACCCGCCGAAGGAGAAACGTTCATTCGAATCCTCGATGAGGTGCTGAATGAACACCGAGACGGAATTCTGTCGATTCCTGAAGGACCCCTGGCGGGTGAAGATATCCTGCTCGACATGTATGACGCCAGTGTTACCCGTAAGCTTGCGGAAATGGTGGAAAGACTCCAGGACGAACGAAAAGCCCTGGTAAAATCGGAACAAAGGCTTAAGGAGGCCCAGGAACTGGCCCATGTGGGGCACTGGGAGCTCGATCTGAAAAGTAATGCTTTGGAATGGTCTGATGAAATCTACCGTATTTTAGGTCTGAAACCCCGGGAGATCGATTCCTCACACAAGGCATTTATGGCGGTGGTTCACCCGGATGACATGGCGTATGTGAGCAAGGCCCACACGGAATCGTTATCAAAAAAGACGCCATACGATATCGAATATCGTTTGTTGCAAAAGGATGGGACCGTCAGATATATCAATGAAAAGTTCCAGAGTCTCTATGACGACGATGGCACGGCAACCTGCTTGATGGGGACGGTTCAGGATATCACCGAGCGCAGGGAAGCTGAGAAGGCACTGAAGGAAGCGTACGACATCATAAACCGAAGTTCTTCCGTGGCTTTCACCTGGAAGAACCGCGAAGGGTGGCCGGTGGTCTTTGTTTCTGAAAATGTTGAGAGGCTCTTTGGATATACGGTCGAAGAATTCATGAGCGGAGACATGAATTATGCACGTTGTGTTCATCCTGAGGACCTCGATCGGGTGACCCAAGAGGTAACGGTATTCAGCAACAAAAGAGAAACGAACGAGTTCGTCCACGAACCCTATCGTATTATGGCAAAGGATGGTTCGGAGAAGTTCGTCCGGGACTGGACCTACATGATCAGGGATCATGAGGGGCACATTACGCATTACAAGGGTATCGTCAAAGATATCACCCAGAGCAGGCGGGCCGAAGAAGAGCGTGAGAAATTACAGGCCCAGTTCTATCAGAGCCAGAAGATGGAGTCCATCGGTGTTTTGGCCGGTGGTGTGGCCCACGATTTTAACAATCTGCTGACGGCAATTATCGGCAACGCCGAACTCGCCTTGGCTGATCTGCCAAAGGATGATCCTTTGCGCGGTGATATCGAACAGATCAAGAAGGTAGGGGAACGGGGCGCTGTGCTGACCCGTCGGCTTCTGACCTTCAGCCGGAAAGAGACCTGCCATCCCGAGATTCTGGATTTAAATACCGTTGTTCGCGATATGGAGAAGCTTCTCCTGCGTCTGTTCAGAGAGAATATCAAGCTGCGGATTGTCCAGACGCCCGGGCTGTGGAAGGTTAAAGCGGATTTGGGTCAAACGGAACAGGTGATCATGAACCTGGCGGTAAACGCGAGGGATGTCATGCTCCAGGGGGGAGCGTTGACCATTGAAACGGCCAATGTGGAATTGGACAGGGTGTATCTTCATGCCCATGGTGTGGAAGGGGACCCGGGGCAGTACGTGATGCTGGCGGTGACGGACACGGGATGCGGCATGGATGAGGAGACCAAGGCTCGGATCTTTGAACCCTTCTTTACCACCAAGGAGCGGGGAACCGGTACGGGGCTGGGACTCTCCACGGTGTATGGTATCGTCAAACAGAGCAAGGGCTATATCTTGCCGTACAGCGAACCCGGTATGGGAACGACCATGAAGGTTTACCTCCCCAGGGCGGAGACTGTCCCGGAGGCGCTGGAAAGGCAATCTTCCCATGAGGAATCAGGCGGCGGTGAAGTGGTGCTGGTGGTGGAAGACAATGCGTCGCTTCGGAAATTGGCTGGGAGGGCCCTCCGGAGTGCGGGATACGAAGTCCTGGAAGCGGCTGACGGTGAAGAGGCCCTTCGGTGGATAGGAAGGTTCGAGGGGGATATCCATCTGCTGCTCACGGATATGGTGATGCCGGGAATGGGGGGGAAAGCGCTTTCGGAGCGGGCCCTGTCCCTGCGGCCGAAAATGAAGGTGATTTACATGTCAGGATACCCGAACAAGGCCTTGCCCCAAAACCATATACTGGAATCGGATATCTCTTTTATTCAGAAGCCCTTTACGCTTGAATCTCTGTGCCGTAAGGTGAGAGAAGCGATGGATGATGAGGCGTCTTGTGAGTAAAGGAGGTAATTGTAATGCCTACACTGCACGATAAGGTGACAATCAATGGAATGCGGTTGCGGAACCGGATGGTTCTGCCGCCCCTGACCACCAACTGCGGCAGTCCTGAGGGTCGCGTTACGGATAATGTTATTCAATTTTATGAGGAGCGGGCAACAGATGTGGGGCTTGTGATCGTGGAAGCCGCGTCAGTGCGGCGTGACGGTCGCATCGTTCCCGGGAGCCTGGGTCTATGGGAGGGAGATCAGATTCCCGGAATGGCGCGCCTTGCCCAAGCCATTCAAAAATCAGGCGCCGCCGCGGTGGTTCAGCTCAACCACGCGGGCTGCAGAGGGTTTCCCGACGGCGGAAAAATGCAGGAGGCATCACCCTCCGGGTTCGCCTTGAGGGGTGATGTAGCGCCCTTTTCCATGAACCAAAACCAGATTGACCAAATGGTCTCCGACTTTGCGGTTGCGGCGGATCGAGCGGCGGAAGCGGGCTTTGATGGGGTGGAGATTCACGGTGCCCATTTTTATTTGATCAGCCAGTTTTTGTCCCCTCTCAGCAATCAAAGGGATGATCGCTATGGCGGAGATACGCAGGGACGCGCAACCCTGGCCATTGAAGTGACCAGGGCAGTCCGGGAAAAGCTCGGCGAGAACTATCCCATTCTTTTCCGTTTCAATGTTGTGGAGCATGTGGAAGGGGGACAGACCCTGAAAGATGGCCTTGAGGTCAGTCGGAGCATTGCGCAGGCGGGTGTGGATGCGCTGGATGTATCACTGGTGACCCAGGCTTCCCGGCAGGAAGAGAACGGCAGGCAATTCCTGGTTCCCGCTTCCGCTTTTTCAAAAGAACAGCCTCTCGGGGCAAACATTCCCTTTGTGGCACAGGTCAAGGAAGCCACGGGCCTTCCGGTGATCGGCGTGGGCAAGCTTGGAAATGCCATGGCCGCCAAATGTGTTGAGGGGTCGTTCATGGATCTTGTGGCCGTGGGTCGGCAGATGATTGCCGATCCTGAATCTGCCGGAAAAATTCTGTTGGGGAAGGAAAGCGATATCATTCCCTGCCGGGAATGCATGGCTTGCTTTGCGTCCCTCAGGAAGGGGCCTTTGATCTGCAAGGTGAACCGGAACCTTCCGTGGGCTGCCGGAAGCGTATAACGTTTTATTATGGGTCAAGCGGGGCTTGATATGAAATATGTCGACTGGCGCTTTCGATAATAACCGTATCCCCGTTTTGAATGCCCTTTTCTTTGGCCAGCTGGTGGCTCATCTTTACGTAAAGCTGGGGTTTCGCCTCCAAAAGATCGGGTGTATTCCGGGTTTCCGCACCGCCACACCACATCTCGGTCACGCCGTAGGTGGTCAGTACAATGGGAAAGCGTTTGTCTCCCGGCCTGGCCAGGCGGATGTTCTGGCCCCCCACCGCATGCTGGGTTTAGCCCATGGCGTACATGATAGTCCCGGATTTTTGGGGCCTTCCCGTAGCGCCGAACGTCTCGTAGACCTTGATCAAATTGTCCTTGCTCAACCACTGACGCTTGAAACCGTATCCAGGTCATAGCGGTCATAGTGCTGCCTGATCAGGTTTTTGACAATAGATTGCAGTCCTTATATCCAGCTTTTTCAGATGGTAACCGTAGGTCGTGTTGTTATTTTTGGATATATTTTGTCAATAACGGAACTATTATTTTTGATGTTTGTTTTATTCTTGACAAAAAGAACCTATGAAATCTATTAATTCTACTTTGTCACTCTCCATTTAAGGGTTATTTTTAATATATACTATTGATTTAATTTATCTTTTTATGTTGACATGATCGGAATAACATGTTAGTTTCGACCCATGAAAAAACGAAATCAATGGGGCGTTGGTATGAGTACCAACAGCCCGCCAGAACAATCGTAGTCTTGATAAAGGAGCGACCCATGCCAACAGCCCCCTCGGGGGCATAGATGTGCATTTTGGTGAGTTTTATGATCGATATTCGCCGTTATTTCAGTCACATAGTACGGGGTTTCCCAAAAAAGGAGATAAATCAGTAGGGGTTAAAAGGCAGTGGTGTGGCCAACTCGGCAAAGTTGACAATTGCCAGGTTGGTGTTTTTTCGGCGTTGGGGTACCGGGAACACGCTACTCCTGTTGGTTTCAAATTGTACCTGCCTGAAGACTGGACCGATGATCAGAAAAAATGTGAAACTGCCGGTATTCCAGATGAATCCGTTGTTTTTTACAGCAAGCACGACCTTGCTTTTCAACTGGTTCTTGAAGCTCGGAGACAGGGTATTCAATTTGCTTGGGTCGGCGCAGATGGTTTTTATGGAGAAAACCCTGCCTTTTTACGGTCTTTGGACCAAACCAATGAAACCTTCGTGATTGACGTTCACAAGGATCAGCGTATTTATCTTGAAAACCCGGAGCCGGTAGTTCCAGCGAGAAAATCAAATAAAGGTCCAGAACCGAAAAAGCCAAAAGCCCAAACAGAACCCGTCAGGGTCGATAAGTGGTTAGAACAGTAGCCGGAAGAGGCTTGGCAGAGAACCATTGTAAGAGACACGACCAAGGGAAAGCTTCTGGTCGACGTTCTGCATAAACTTGTATGGCTTTGGGACGGAGAGGAACCCGAGGCACATTGCCGGCACCTCATTGTTCGGCGGGAAGTGACCGGTACTAAAGTGAAATTTAGTTTGAGCAATGCTCCAGAGAGCACCTCGCTGGAACGATTGATATTTATGCAAGCACAGCGCTACTGGATAGAGCGTTCATTTCAGGATGCAAAGGTCGAATGTGGTTTAGGGGAGTACCAGGCGCGAAAGTGGCGCAGTTGGCATCACCACATGGCAATGGTCATGATGGCAATGCTGTTTTTGTCAGAGCAACGCCTTTTATATAAAAGGGATATCCCTTTGCTGAGCTGCTTTGATATTATGTGTATACTTTCTTTTCTTCTGCCCCAAAGGGCATTTGATGCAGACGAAGTTTTTCGGCAGATGGAAATCCGTCACAAGAGGCGTCAGGCTTCAATTGACTCAGCATATCGAAAACAGCTCAGAGAATATTTCTAAAATTGGTTGAAGGTGAGTGACAAAGTAGAATTAGGGAACTCCCGGCTTCACGCTTTTCCACGCTGACCCAATATATTTTACGGAGGTTATTGTGGATAGCGGTTTTTCGCTGATCATTCATACGACGAGTGAAAAAAAATATCACACCGGCGATCGCATCAAAATACAATGCCCGGCGGAACATATCGTGGTGATGGAACGATCATGATGAATTGCCTTTGAGATGGTATGCCGGGCGGTGTTACGTCGATTGCCGTCGGAATGCGAAAATAGAAGCAGATGTGGAGAAAAATTCTATGAGATATCCAAAAATAGCGGTCTTCTTTATCATGTCAGCCTTCTGTGGGTTCGCCATGGGTTTCGGCAATGCAGGCGCTGATGATTTATCCGATTATCTAACCAATATAGGCGTAGGACCCGGCAAACTGGATTTGGGGGGTAACCTCCGTTATCGTTATGAATCTTTTGATAATTACAACATAAAGACCTATGGAACGGAAAAATCGGATAAAGCCCTGCTGACCCGCGTGAGACTTAATGTCGCTTATCGGCTGCCGTATCAGATAAAGTTTTTCGCGCAGCTTCAGGATGCACGGTATTTTCTTTCAAGTCTCGACATAGACGATTTTGGTCCGAGCTGTCCCTATTTAAATTTTCTGGATCTGCGGCAGGCATTTATGCAAATGAAACAAATCGGCGGAACTCCCATGGGCTTCAAGTTCGGTCGGCAGACGATCCACTACGGCGACAACCGAATATTCGGACCCGGAGACTGGGGCAATGTGGGCCGCTATAACTGGGATGCGGGGAAGATCCTGATACAGACCCAATCGGTGGAGGTGGATGTTTTTGGCGCGCAGCGTATCCTCTATCTGAAAGATGCTTTTGATGACGAACATTATCCTTATAAGGTGTATGCCGCCTATGGCCGGATCAAATCGATTCCTAAAAACAAGCTCGATTTCTTTTACATCGTCAAGTATGATTCCGATAAAACAACCCAGGGACAAAGCGGGTTGGGAAAACTGCTTGTCAACACGGCGGGGTTTTATGGAAAGGGAAAATGGGCTCGATTGGATTACGCCTCGACCTTTGCCTATCAATTTGGAGACCATGGCACGGATAACATAAACGCTTTCGGTTTTAACGTCGAGGCCGGATATACGCCTTTTGATTTTTGGACCCCGCGGTTGGCCCTTTCCCTGAGTTATGCTTCGGGAACCAAAAATCCCAGTGATGGAACCTACGGAACTTTTGACGGGGTGTTCGGCGCCATTGACAAGTATTATGGCCGGATGAATCTTTTTTCCTGGATGAACCTGATCGATATGGAGGTTAGTGGGAGCGTGAAACCGATGAAAGGGATGAAATTGTCTCTTGCCTACCATCATTTCAATCTGGCCCAAGCGAAAGACGCCTGGTATTACTGTACCGGGAAAAAAATGCGATGGGATCCCACCGGAGCCTCCGGAACAGACCTAGGGGATGAAATCGATCTGATATGGAAGTATGAATTCCATCCCCGCCTCATCTTTATGGCCGGATGTTCTGCGTTTTTTCCGGGGCATTTTATCGAGGCGACCGGCCCCGCCGGCAATGCGTATTGGGCCTTTGGTCAAATTGAGATCAAAATATAGCCAAAGATATTTGAAATCCAACTCACATTTGCTCCGTTGCAGTTTGAGATTTTTGAATTTTTTTCTAAAAATGTCTGAAAACAGGCGTATATATCTTACATTACCATGTGTACAGCGACGGCAATCCTCATTATGGACGTTTATTGAGCGCAAAACCTGTGGGAGCGGCGTCTCGCAGCGATTAATCGTGGCTGGAAGTCGCGCCCACAGAGGTCATCATTTCAAAATTAGAATTTCTGAAGGGTGGTGGGCCAGGCAATCGCATGTATGGGAAGGCCCTACGATGTATGCTTATCGATGATGGGTCGTCTTCTATCAAAACCCCTGCAACCGGTCATGGTCGCATGTTTACGGTTCAGTGGGAATTGGCGGCAGATGTCGGGTTTGGCATCTTGAATGCGGCATTTCCAGTGAGGGGCCCCTGATTTTTTATCTAAAAAAGGGCAGGTCTCCGCTAATGTTCCCGTGCCCGGAATGACCCATGCGCGATACCCCTGAATCCGTCCGTCCCGTCTGATTTCAGTCACCCATTTTAAAATGTCGTTTCGGCCTGATGCTTTCCAGTTTGCCACATCCCCGGCGGTCACCTCATTTTGGTAATCAAGGAATTGGCAGCAACGCCCGCATTGTTGGCAGACAAAATCTTCCATATGGGTTTCAATTCGAACGCCCGCTTTTCCCGTATCGTCATCTATCTCAGGTGTTGCCAGGGACTGAAAAACCCTGGCACAGACATCTGCCAGAAGATCCTTATGCCACCGTGTTTCCGCGATGACGTCGCACATATGGTCCACCAGTTCCGGACCCGCCAACCATTTCATATGAGTCTTTCCAGGCAGGTTGATCCATGCGCCGTTCTTCCCCCGCTGTTGTTTGAGATAAGTTTGGTTGTTCGTGATCAGACGAATGACGCCGGAAAAGAGCATGACCTGGGGATCATACTGGCGGAAATCCGTTATAATGGCTTGGATAGCCTCTCCGGTGGTGAGAAAGATGGATGCTTTTTCCACCAAACGCCTCCAGTCTGGCTTGATTCTTGTTCCCACGCGGGGCGTGGGAACAATCGTTGTAACCGTTCACGGTTGCCGGTTTACAGTTGCCGGTTCACGGTTTTTCAATGAATTATGGGTTTCCTTCATGCAGATTTACACTTTCTTGATGAATCGTTTTTGCAATTTTAATGAAGGATGCGGAATTATGTTGGGATTGATAACCGCAATTTTTTAAATCTTCACAAGAGGACCCCATAATCTTCCGTTATCCTCTGTTTTTCAACCGTAAACCGGCAACCGTAAACCGTGAACGGTTACCAATCGTTTAACGCTAACACATCTCCAGGGCGCAGGCCATGGATACGCCGCCACCACCGCAAAGGGTGGCCAGTCCGAGGTTTTTCCCTCTGTTTTTCATGGCATAGAGCAACGTGGTCATGATGCGGCATCCCGTGGAACCCACCGGGTGCCCGAGGCCGATGCCTGAGCCATTTACATTGGTGATGTCCCGGTTCAGTCCCAGTTCGATTTCACACCCCAGGTATTGGGCCGCGAATGCTTCGTTGACTTCGATCAGTTCAAAATCCGCCAGCTTGAGATCCGGGTTCCGTTTGAAAAGATCCTTTACCGCCGGTACGGGACTGAGTCCCATGACCGAGGGATGGCAGGCGCCCCGACCGATGGCCCTGATCCTGGCCATGGGTTCAAGCCCCAGTTCCTTAGCCTTTTCCGCGCTCATGATGATCATGGCACTGGATCCGTCGTTGATGCCGGAAGCATTTCCCGCAGTGACCTTTCCAATTTTGGGGACGAAGGCAGGGGGGAGTTTGGCCAGTTGCTCCAGGGTAATGCCGGGTCGGAAATGCTCGTCCTTATCAAAAATAATGGGGGGTTTTCGTTTTTTCCGGGGTACTTCGATGGGCACGATCTCATCTTTAAAGTCCCCTTCCAGGGTTGCCCGCTCCGTGTTGTTGTGGCTTCGGAGGGCCACTTCATCCATTGCTTCCCGGCTGATGTTGTGCAGTTGGGCGATGAGTTCAGCGGTCTGGCCCATGATATAGGGCTTTCCCCTGAAGAGGTCCAGGGGCATGCCTTCTTTTACGGGGCCCTCTTCCGGGTGCGGCAGGAGGTGGCTTCCGCAGTGAAGGGCATGGATCATGGAATCCACAAAGACGTGATCCTGAAGTCTGCAGCCCCACCGGGCCCCGGGAACCGTATAGGGGGCTCCGGACATATGTTCCGTGCCGCCTGCCAGAATGATATCGGCCATGTCGGCCTGGATCATGGCCATTCCTGAGAGTACCGATTCCATGCCCGAAATGCAGACGCGATTAATGGTGACCGCCGTCACATGGTCCGGGATACCCGCCATGAGGGCTGAAACCCGCGCCACATTGAGGGCGTCCGCCGGTTCCAGACAACATCCGAACCGGACGTCATCGATGATGCCGGGATCGATGCCCGCCCTGCGAATGGCTTCCTTCATGCTGATGCTTCCGATAACGGCCGCGTTCATATCCTTCAGTGTTCCGCCAAAAGCGCCGATGGCCGTTCTGCACGCCGAGACAATGACGACTTCTTTCATGTTTGCTCCTTTCAAAAGAGGTTTTAACTTTATATCACTTTGTTTTCCTTCAGGCGTTTCAATGCATCAGGGGTATATCCAAGACGCTCGCCATAAATTTCCTGGTTATGTTCACCAAAACGGGGAGGGAAAGACAACATTCGTTTGGATTGTTCAAGCCATGGGGTCATGTAAGGGGGCGGCGCCATCGTAATTTCAGCACCGGTTTTTTTATCCTCGGCAGAGAGAAGGCGCCGTGCTACAAGAGGATCCGCTACCACTTCGTCAATGGTATTAATCTTGCTCGCGGGAAGGGTGATGGATTTGAATAGCTGAATCAGATCACCGGCAGTATGGTTGATGGTGATTTCCTCGATCAGTTGATTTACGCGATGGACATCCGCGATACGCCCCGCGTTTTTCTGATAGTCCGGCCTGTCCAGGGATTTGAAGATATCCTGGGAGACCAGGGCCTGCCATTGTCGGTCGTTTCCCACGGCCAGATAAACAAAGCCGTCGTTGGTTTTATAAACCGAAACCGGGCAGAAGAACTCATGGGTGTTGCCCCGTCGGGTGCTTTTTTTGTCAAAGCTGGCGGTGAAGGTGATGGGGACCGTCAGCCAGGAGATGGACGATTCAAACATGGAAAGGTTGATGCATGCCCCTTGTCCCGTGGCTTCCCGCCGGTAGAACGCTTTCATCAGCTGCCCATAGGCATGCTCGCTGGTCCCCATATCGGGCAGGGGAATGCCCAGGACCTGGGGGGCGCCCGCTGCTTCTCCGGTCATTTCCATTAATCCGCTTCTGGCCTGAAGGATGGGATCGTAGGCCCCTTCGTTGCTGTCCGGTCCGAATCCCGTGACGCCGAGCCATATGATATCCGGTTTCAAGGCTTTCAGGGTTTCGTAGTCGATGCCCAGTTTTTTGTAGTTTTTGGGAAGCTGGTTGGTGGTAAAGGCATCGATTTTCAGTTCCCGGATGAGTTTATGAAAGATTTCCTTCCCCTCCGGTTCGGCCAGGTTCAGGGTGAGGGCCTTTTTTCCGGCGTTGATGCACAGAAAATAGCTGTTCATACGTTCTTCGTTCAGAACGTTTTCGCCGATGAGCCGGTTGGGGTCCCCATAAATCGGGTGTTCCAATCGAATTACCTGTACCCCTTCATGGGCAAGTCTGTAGGTTAAATAGGGTAATACGGTGGCTTGCTCCAGGGATAAAACAGTAAGATTTTTAAAAATATCCATTCGGATGCTCCTTCGATATCATGAATGTCCGGCAAAATGGGCTGTTGTCGCCCTGTGCCGGAAAACCTTTTATATATTGGATATTATTGGGCTATGTCAAGACATTTAACCTTTGCTTTTGGGGCCGATCTTCTGAAACCGCCTCACGGCCCGGTTGTGTTCACTCAATGTTTCCGAGAAATAATGGGCCCCGTTATTTTTGGAAACAAAATAGTAATAGTTGCCCTTTGCGGGATTCAGAACCGCTGAAATGGATGCCAGTCCGGGATTTGCGATGGGGCCGGGGGGGAGCCCTTTGATGACATAGGTGTTGTAAAGTGTTTTGGTTTTTAAATCCTTCTTGGTAAGGTTCCCGTCAAAGTCCTTGATGCCGTAGATTACCGTTGGATCACTATCAAGGCGCATATTCTTTTTTAAACGGTTCAAAAAGACGCGGGCAATTATGGGACGCTCTTCCGGGCAACCCGTCTCTTTTTCCACGATGGATGCGAGGGTGATAATCTGCTTAAGGGTCATCCCGGATTCTTTTATTTGCCGCGCCAGGGGGGAGACAATGTCCCGAAAGCGTTTGACCATGACGCTTATGACCTTGTCAGGGGGTTCGTTTCGTCGAAACCGGTAAGTATCCGGGTAGAGATACCCTTCCAGTGTACTCCCGGAAAAACCCAGGTGCGCCGCCAGTGTCTCGTCGTTAGCCTGTTCCATGAAAGCCTTTTTGTCGGCAAGGCCCTTTTGGTTCAGCAATTCCGCAATCTGCTCCAGGTTGAAGCCTTCGGGAATAGTAACGGAATGGGTGAAGATTTGACCTTTTTTCAGGATTTCAAGAATGACCAAGGGCGGCATGGCGCCGTTTAACTGATATTCTCCTGTTTTGATCCGGTTGTCATAACTTTTCAGACGGCCTGCCAGTCGAAAAAAGGCGCTGTTCCGGATGATGCCGGCTTTTTTGAGGTCCAGTGCCACCTGATTCAGGGTTGCACCGTCCCGTACCACGAAATATTGGTTTTTCCCCACATGATTCACCGGCTGAGAGGCCTGGTATCCCCATGCGGCAATAAGCAAAAGGCATGAGAGGAAGAGAAATGCCGTTCCCAATAGCAATGTCCGCTTTGCTTCCCGTGAAAATTTGGTTAATTTTGGTGCTTTTGGTTTCATGTTGCCGTCAGGCCATCGCGATGGGCCCGGATTTTCGTCATCAGGGCGCCGATTCCCAAAGCGGGGATGTCGCTGCCGCTCAGGTTTGTCAGGGTGTCGAGGAAAGCCCTGGAAGGGGGGGAGAGTTGTTGATCTTCAAGATAAGCGATGCTCACGTTCAGAAAGAGAGACTGGTCATGGATAGGCAGGGATGTCAATACCCCTTGTTCCAGTTCCAGTAAAACCGCGGATTCCACTAGAAAGGCAATCCCTTCCCCCCGCTGAACTTCCAGTTTGATGAATTCCGTGTTGCTGGTTTCCATGACGATGTTGGGCGTCCGGTTGGCCCGGGCGAACAGCTCGTCAATGAGATGCCTTGTTCCGGAGCCTCCTTCTTTCATAATGATTCTCTCCCGGGCCAGTTCATCCGCTGAAATAGCGGCCTTTCCGGCCAGTGGATGGTCAGGGTGGGCGATGACCACAATGCCTTCCCGGCTGAGGGGCAGAAAGCGGACTCCCGGATGGCTTGTGATTTTTGCGATAATGACGATTTCGTTTTTAAAATCAATGAGGCTTTGCACCATGGCCTGAGAGCTGCCTTCGTCCAGGTGGATGCGAATGTCGGAATAGGTCTGATGAAATCGCGTCAGCAGAAAGGGCATGAAGTATCGTGCATAGGTTTTGGTGGTTCCGAGTCTGAGAATGCCTCGCTTCAATTCCCGCATTTCCTCGATGGCGAACTCGATCTCTTTTTCGTAGTCAAATACATGTTTGGTGTATTCAAAAAGTGCCCGGCCCTCATCGGTCAGATAGACGCCGCGACCTTTTTTTCTGAAAAGTTTTAAACTGCAATATTCCTCCAGCAGTTTAATTTGAGCGGTTACGGCAGGCTGAGTGATAAAAAGATCCCTGGCGGCGGCGGTGAAATTCAAATTCCTGGCTGCATGGTAAAAGATGCGGAGTTGGTTGAAATTCAGCATGGTCGAAAATCATCCATCTTAATCGCTTAACGGCAATAATACAACGCTTTTTATGGGACAGGATTATCCATAATTAAAGATTATGAATACCATAAAAATAATGCAATTGACACAATTTTTTTTATGAAGGATTATGCACCCACTTAATGCTAATTTTCGTCTGAATGAACCCGCCGTACAATTCGACTGCCTCGGTTTTTGATTATTTTTTTGTTAGATTATTCAATTTGATAGTCTGTTTTCTACAGAATGCCGGAGGTTTGTCGCCCAGGCGCGGTGCCTCGGACGCTTGATGACGATTGTTCGTTTCAGTGAACGTTTGGAAGGTCTTTGGGGGGCGGGAGTTGTGTTTTGGAGAAGTTGCAAAAAAAGAATGCTTGTGATCGCGTTTTTATCGCTGATGATGGGTGTCGATGGGACACCTGAAAAAAATCGGTGAAACGCGGAAAATATCCATTTAGGGAGGTATGATCTGATGAAAAGTATGCGAGATTTTATTGAACTGGCGGAAAAGGAAGGCGAGCTGAAGAGAATCACCGCGGAAGTGGACTGGAACCTCGAGTTAAGCCACATTGCCAAGCTCAATGAGGAGGCTCAAGGTCCGGCGCTTCTATTTGAAAATGTCAAGGACTATGATACCCCGGTGATCACCAGTACCTGCACCTCAGCCCAGAAACTGGCCCTCATCCTGGGAATGCCCAAGGATACCCCGCTTCCGGAGATTCTGCGAGGGTGGGTGAATATGGGCCGAAACCCCATTCCCGCCAAAATGGTGGAGAAAAAAGACGCCCCCTGCAAGCAGAATATCATCATGGGCGACGATGTGGACCTTTACAAGTTTCCCGTGCCCCATTTCTTCCCTCTGGACGGTGGACGCTTTATCGGGACGGCCCATTTTATTATCACCAAGGATCCCGATTCCGGGTGGGTGAATCTGGGAACCTACAGAAGCCAGTTGCTGGGCAAAAACAAAATCGGAACCCAGTTTATTAAAGGGAAACATGCGGATCAGATGCTGAAAAAATACCAGAAACTGGGTAAACCCATGCCCTGCGCCTCCATCATCGGTTGTGATCCCCTTCTTTTTATCCTGGGTGCGGCCAGGGTTTCGGCAAACATCAGCGAATATGACGTCTATGGTTCCATCCGCGGCGAGGCCTGTGAAGTGGTCCAGGGAGAAACCGTGGATCTTCCCATCCCGGCCCATGCGGAAATCGTGCTGGAAGGGGAGTGCGACGCGGAAAAATTCATGGATGAAGGCCCCTTCGGCGAATACACCGGATACTATTCCGGCGTGGGGACCGATCCCAGAAACTTTATGGACATCAAGTGCATCACTCACCGGGACAACCCCATCATGTATTCCACCACGGTGGGTCGGGCCGTTACTGATACCCATATGGTTATGGCTCTTTCCTACGGCGCCACCTTGTGGCAACAGTTGACCGATGAGATGCGGATCCCCGGGATCAAGAGCGTCTACTGTCCGCCCGAAGGTTCAGGACGGTTCCTGGCCATTATCTCCGTGGAGACCAAGTACCCGGGCCACGCCGACCAGGTGCTGACCGCTGCTATTTCAACGGAAATGGGGGCCTATGGTCTCAAGACTGTTATCGTGGTGGACGATGACATCGATGCCTGGGATATCCCCAGGGTCATGTACGCCTTGAGTTTCAGGTTCCAGCCCAATCGAAGCCAGGTCATTAAACGGGGCCGATCCACGCCGCTGGATCCCTCTCTGCCCATTGAGAGTCGGGAGATTACGGGCAGGCTGCTTCTCGATGCCACCATTCCCTATGAATGGAAAGACAAACCCATCCCCATTGTTCTGGATCCGGATATGGTTGCCAAGGTCAAGGGCCGCTGGTCCGAACTTGGATTCTAGGATTTCCGACATATGGGTGACGGGCCCTGTATTTCGGGCCTGTCGCCCATTACCTGATAATTAGGGAGGCGACGCATGAAACCGATTCGATATAAAGAAAAAATGGTGCAGGAATTCTTGGATGACGGACACTGGACCGAAGAATTATTCTATGATTTTTATGATCGCAACGCCAGGGAAATGCCCGACCAGGAAGCGCTGGTGGACTCCAAGTATCGCGTGACTTGGGCTCAGGCCAAAAAGATGGTGGATGCCATGGCCATCTCCTGGGTGGAAATGGGCATTCCCAAATCGGCCAGGGTCATTATCCAGTCCCCCAACAGCGTTTACGGGTTCCTGGCCCGGGTTGCCTGTGAACGGGCGGGTCTCATCTCACTCACGGTTTACCCCTATCTGCGACAGCGGGAGTTGGAGTACATGCTGGAGAAAACCGAGGCCGCAGCCGTGGTGATCCCGGAAGTTTACCACAAATTCAACTATTTGGAAATGTACAAGGATTTGCAGAAACGGTTCTCTCACTTGAAATACTTTTTCCTGTTCGATGATAAGGTTCCCGAAGGCGCCCCTGAAGGGACCTATTCGGTGGTTCAAATGGTGGAAGAACGGATGCAAAAGCCCATAGACGAAGCGGTCTTAAACGATCGACGCTTGGATGCCAAGTGGGATGTGGCACTCTTGACCACCACCAGCGGTACTACGGGAATTCCCAAGCTGGTGGAATGGCCGACAGCGCCTCGGGTCTGCACCTCCAAGGGCCGGGTGGGCATCTGGAATCTCAACAAAGACGACATCACCATGGCCATAGCGCCCCATGCGGGCGGCGCTGCCGGAACCCTCACCTATTTTGCGGCCCCCATCGCCGGCGCCAAGACCGTCATGCTGGAGGAATTTACCCCTGAAGGCGCGCTGGCCCTCATCGAGAAGGAAAAAGCCACAGCCATCGGCGTTGTACCCACCCATCTGGTGCGAATGCTGGAAGCGGATGTAAAAAAATACGATTTGAGTTCCCTGCGCTTTATTCGGTCCGCCGGCGGATATCTGTCTCCCCAGGTGGCGGAAGAAGCGGAAGAGGCTTTCGGCGCCAGTATTACCAGCGACCTGGGCACCCAGGACAAGGGATCGGTTTCCGGTTGCAGCGTGGAAGATTCCAAGGAACTCAGGCGGCGGACTGTTGGCCGCATGCTGCCGGGAAACAAGGTGCGTCTGGTGGATGAAGAGGGGAATGTGGTGCCTGAGGGCGATCCGGGAATCCTCTATTTAAGAGGTCCCCATGCACCGGCCGGATATTACCGGGACGAGGAATTGACGGCCACGGTGTTTGATGAGGATGGATGGTGCACCACCGAAGACATCGTGTGTTTCGACCAGGGTTGCCTCTGGATCATGGGGCGGGCCAAGGATATGATCATTCGCGGCGGTCAGAATATCTATCCCGCCGAGGTGGAAGGCCTGCTCAATGAGCATCCCAAGGTCTCATCCGTGGCCATTGTGGGGTATCCGGATCGGGCCATGGGAGAGAAGTGCGCCGCTTACGTGATTCCCAAGCCGGGCGAAACCTTTACCTTTGAGGAAATGGTGGCTTTTTTGAAAGAAAAGCAACTGGCCATGTTTAAACTTCCGGAACGTCTGGAAGTGGTGGATGAATTTCCGGCGGTGGGGGATTCCGGCAAGGTCAACAAGGAAACATTGAAAAAGATGATTAAGGAAAAAGTCGAGGCGGAGCAGGGTTGATGGAAAAATCAGACCCGAAAACAGCCTTGATTATTTCCACTCTGGATACCAAAGGCGTTGAAACCCTGTACCTGAGGGACAAGATTCGGTCCCTCGGGGTTATCCCCCTGCTCATGGATATTTCCATGCGGGGGATGGGGGAATCTCCGGCTGATATCACCCCGGCGCAGGTTGCCGAAGCCGGGGGGAGCAGTCTGGAAGAGATACACGCCTCCAGGGATCGCGCCAAAAACACGAATATCACCATTAAAGGGGCGTCCAAAATCGCGGGCGACCTGTTTGCCGATGGAAGGCTGGATGGGGTGATTGCCATGGGAGGATCCACGGGAAGCCTCATGGCCACCGAGGTGATGCGGTCTCTTCCCTTCGGGCCGCCAAAGCTCATGATTTCTTCAACCGCAGCCTTGCCGGGTCTTTCCACCCGGTATATCGGCACGGGAGATATTATCCTGTTTCATTCGGTCATCGAAATAAGCGGGGTGACGGATCTCTTGAAAAATGTCATGGACCGGGCCGCCTGTGCCCTGGCCGGCATGGTTCAGGGTGAGGTGACATCGTCCCGTGCTGAAACAGGCAAATCCATTGCCATGACCATGCTGGGACCCTGCGAGCAGTGCGCCAGTTCGGTTCGAAAGGCCCTGGAAGAAAAGGGCTACCAGGTAACGGGTTTTTCAGCGGCCGGCATCAGCGATCGCGCCATGGAAGAAATGATGGCGGCAGGCCTTTTTCAGGGCGTGATCGATCTGGCGCCGGGGGGCGTGGGCGAACATCTCTTCGGGTTCATGCGGGATGCGGGCCCTCATCGGATGGAGGCCGCCGGAAAGGCGGGCGTGCCGCAGATCATATCCACTTGCAGCGTCAACCATATGACCCCTTCCAAACGCAAATACAAACCCGAATACCATGAGCGACGGAAATATGACCTGGATAAACTCCGTACCTGGATCAGGCTTTCTCCGGACGAGTTGAAACAGGTGGCGGCGGCATTTGCGGAAAAACTGAACCGGGCGCAAGGGCCGGTGCGGGTGATGGTGCCCCAAAAGGGTTGGTCCGGTGCGGATTATCCGGGCAACGCCACTTTCGATCCGGAGGAAGACCGGGTATTTACGACGGTACTCCGAGAGAAGCTGAATCCGAACATTCCCATCACGGAAGTGGATGCCAATATGGAGGATCCGGCTTTCGCTGAAGCGGTGGTAGCGGCTGCGTTGAAGATTTTTTGATATGAGAAGAAGCTGTTAGCCTTTAGCGGTTAGCTAACAGCTAAAAGGTGCTAACCATGAAAAAAAGATTGGTGGTGGGGATTGCCGGTGCAAGCGGCGTCATATATGGCGTGAGAATGCTCGGTTTGCTCAGGGAAACGGATTTTGAAACCCATCTCATTATTTCCGACTCCGGAAGGCGAAACATCGAAATCGAGACGGAATACGCTGCCGGCGAGGTGGAGGCCATGGCGGATAAGGTGTATGAGGACCGGGATGTGGGCGCGGCACTGGCCAGCGGGTCCTTTTTGACTTGCGGCATGGTGGTGGTTCCCTGTACCATCAAGACCCTTTCCGGCATTGCCAATTCATACACCAACAACCTGCTGGTTCGGGCCGCGGATGTCAACCTGAAAGAGGGCCGAAAGCTGGTTCTGGTGGTCAGGGAGACCCCCCTTCACAAGGGGCATCTCCGGCTGATGACCATGGCGGCGGACATGGGGGCGCATATTTTGCCCCCCGTACCCTCTTTTTATCATCAACCCAAAACCATTCAGGATATTATTGACCAAACCATCGGCAAGGTCTTTGATTACATGGGAATTGAGCATGATCTGTTCAAACGGTGGGAGGGGTGAGGTTCTATAGCAGTGGGTGTTCCTTGATCCGAGCATTAATTTCCTGAGCCGCTTCCATTGTGGCATGGGTTAAATTTGCCATGCTTTCGTCGTCAAGGGGCGTTTTAAAACCTACCGCCCAGATCGCCGACAATATGCCCCGTTTTCCCATGATGGGGGCCGCTGCGGCGCGGACGCCGGCGATATACTCTTCGTCGTCGTCCGCATACCCCTTTTGCCTGGCGCGTCGGACGTGAAGGAGATACTGCTCCGGGTCCGTAATGGTGTTTTCCGTAAACCTTGGAATCCCATTTTTATTAATGATATTTAAGGCTTTTTCCTCATCCATGGCTGCCAGGAAAATTTTTCCGATGGCGCCGGCCAGAAAAGGCACGGTACTCCCGCGCGGGGCTGTGATCTTAAGATTCCGGTTGGATTCGACGACGTCCAGAATAGTGACGCGGTCCCCGTTCGGAATTCCCACGAAGACCGATGTTCTGGTCCGCTGCATCAGCCTTTCCATGGGTTGCCGGGCAAGGTCTCGCAGGTCAAGCTCGGCATAAGCGGATTTTCCCAGTTCAAAAAGCGTAGGGCCAAGGGTATATTTTTTTGAGGAAGGATCCCTGATGAGAGCGCCCAGGTCTTCCAGGGCATTGATGATGCCGTGAACCGTTCCCTTGCTGATTTCCATGCGGTTTGCCAGGTGGCTGATCCCCAACCCCTGGTTGGCTTTGGATATGAGCCTGAGCATGTGAAATGCCTTCCTGACGGAGGGGGCTTGATATTTTCCGGCCATAGCGTTCACCTCGCTGAACTTTTGTCGTTGATCCTATCCTGTGCAGCATCATTTGTCAACCGGGATATTGATTTGAAAAAAAAACAGTAAAAAAAGCAGTATGAATTGATTTTTACCCCTATTTCCGCTTGACATGGCTTACCGGTATGGTATTCTTCTACGGAAATTGGAGTTCACGATGCAGAACGGTTTAAGCGTGTATTGGCGCTTGGGTCGTTTCAACATAAACCGGGACAAGCGTGTTGAAGTCCCAAGAAAATCAGGAGGGGAAAATGCTTTTACCAAGATTTGAATTCCATGAGCCGATAACGGTCGAAGAGGCCTGCCGGATGGTTGGCGAATTGGGCGAAAAGGCCAAAACCCTTGCCGGCGGCACTGATTTGTTCGTCAACATGAAAAAGAAATTGTTGACGCCGGAACATTTGGTATCACTGGATCGGGTCGAATTGCTGGCCCAACTGGGGCCTTCAAACGGAACCCTGCGGATCGGGGCGTGCGTCAAAGCGTCTGAAATTGCCGAATCGGATGCGGTCAAAGGGGATTTCCCGGCGTTGGCGGAAGGGGCGTCCAAGCTGGGCTCGCCGCTGATCCGGAATCTTGCCACCATCGGTGGCAATCTGGTATCCGCCAGACCTGCCGCGGATTTTCCGCCGTCCCTGATTGCCTATGGGGCAAAGGCCGTTTTAAAGAGCAACGATGGTGAACGCACCGTGGCATTGGCGGATTTCATTCAGGCGCCGGGTCGGACCGCGATAACGTCTTCGGAGATTCTTGAATCCATCATGCTGGAAAAACCGGAAGCCCATTCCGGGAGTGCCTATCTCAAACTGGGTATTCGGGAAGCTTTGGAAATTTCCCTGGTGAATGTGGCCGCTTTCATAACCCTCGAAGGTTCCGATGGCCCCATTAAAGCCGCACGGGTTGTGATGGGCTCCGTAGGGCCTACGCCGCTCTTGTCCCCATCCGCTGAAAAAACCCTTATGGGGGAAAAGCCTTCCGATGCCCTTTTTCTGGCGGCGGGAGCGGCCGCGGCCATGGACAGCCGGCCCATTGATGATTTCAGGGCGTCCGCCGACTACAAGCGGGCCATGGTCAAGGAATTGACCCGAAGGGCTTTAGCCAAGGCCTATGACCGTGCGCGCAACGCATAGATGATCGCTTTTTTAAGTGATTCAAGCGAAACAGGCATATGAAAACAGCGATCGCAGAAAGAAAAGGGAGAATGAACATGAAAAAGATGATCTGCCTTACTATAAACGGCAAGGAATATGAGTTGGCCGCGGCGCCCAATATGACCTTGGCGGACCTTCTCAGGGAAGAGCTTTTACTGACGGGAACAAAAAAAGGATGTGAATTGGGAGACTGTGGTTCATGCACAGTACTCATGAACGGAAAAGCCGTCAACTCCTGTCTGGTGCTGGCCGTTCAGGCTTCGGGCAAGGAGATTACCACGGTGGAGGGGCTGGAGACGGACGACGGTCTGCACCCTTTGCAGGCAAAATTCATTGAAAACGGCGCCATTCAGTGCGGATTTTGTACGTCGGGCATGTTGCTCTCCGCCAAAAGCCTTCTGGATAGAAATGCCAAACCCGATGAACTGGAGATCCGAACGGCCATATCCGGGAATCTTTGCAGATGCACAGGATATCAGAAGATTGTGGAATCCATCAAGGACGTGAGTGAAGGGAGATAAACAATGACCGAATATCATGTAATCAATGGACGAGCGCCCCGGCTGGATGCCCCTGCCAAAGCCACCGGGCGCGCCATGTATGTGGATGACATAAAGCTGCCGGGGATGCTCTACGGCGCCTTGTTGCAGAGTCCCCTGGCCCACGCCAGGATCCTCAATATCGACACTTCCAAAGCCCGAAAACTTCCCGGGGTGAAATCAGTGGTGACCGCCGACGACGCGGGGATGGTGCACTA
The DNA here is from genome assembly GCA_963664475.2 of Desulfatiglandales bacterium. Taxonomy (GTDB): domain Bacteria; phylum Desulfobacterota; class DSM-4660; order Desulfatiglandales; family Desulfatiglandaceae; genus NaphS2. The sequence goes on along the minus strand of CAXXXE010000006.1, from coordinate 169,647 downwards.
CGGCGTCAGTCCCGCACGATATGATGAAACCCTCTTTGTAAAGGACCGGGCACGATATATCGGCGATGAAATTGCCGCTGTGGCCGCCGTGGATCTGGAAACGGCACTTGAAGCCGTGTCGCTGATCGATGTGGAATATGAGGAATTGCCGGCGGTATTTACGGTGGAAGAAGCCATGGCGGAAGGCGCGCCGCAAATTCATGACAAGTATCCCGGAAACATGAGTGCGGAAGTTCACCAGGAATTTGGAAATGTGGAGGAGGCTTTTGCTCAGTGCGACCTCATTCGAACCGATACCTTTTTAAACAAAAGACAGGACGGCGCCTTCCTGGAACCCAACGGTTGTATTGCGGACTATGATCATAATGGGTATTTGACCCTTCACTCTTCCACCCAGGTCCCCCACTATGTTATGCGGATCATCGCCATGGTGCTGGGTCTTCCCGTGGGTAAGGTTCGGGTGAGGAAGCCCTATGTGGGCGGTGGATTCGGTCCCAAAGCCGGTACCAATTCCATAGAGCTGGCATCTTGTCTCCTTTCCATGAAGACCGGTAAACCGGTAAAAATGAATTTTACGCGGGAGCAGGTTTTCCTCTTTTCCAGGGCCAGACATCAGTTCAAACATACCCTGACCACCGGCGTCAAAAAAGACGGAACCCTCATGGCACTGACAAACGAATGTTATCTGGAGGGGGGGGCTTACTCCAGCTTCGGGATTGCCACCGTCTACTACGCGGGTTCCCTTCTGGGCGCACCCTACAAACTACCCAATATGAAGTATGATGGATACCGGTTGTACACTAACCGGCCGGCCTGCGGCGCACAGCGCGGTCATGGCGGCGTAGCGGCACGGGCTGCCTGGGAACAGCAGATTGATTTTATTGCCGAGGAACTGGGCATGGATCCCATAGAATTGCGGATGAAAAACTCCATGGAAGCGGGGGATGTCAGCTGCAACGACTTCAACACCAGCAGTTTCGGTATGAAAGAATGTATTCAGGCGGTGAAACAAGGGTCGAAATGGGATGAGAAAAAAGGCAAGATGCCCGAGGGGAAAGGGATCGGCATCGCCACGGGCTTCTTTGTCTCCGGTGCCGGGTATCCCATTTACCGATCGGAAACGGCTCATTCAACCGTGGTCATTAAGCTGACTGAAGATGGGGGGACGGCGCACGTTTTGACCGGAAGCGCGGAAATCGGACAGGGATCCGATACCACCATGGCCATGATTGCCGCCGAGGCTTTGGGCGTACCGCTGGATCATATCAAGGTCTCTTCCGGGGATACGGACTACAGTGTGGACTTGGGGGCCTATTCCAGCCGTCAAACCCTCATGACGGGGCATGCTACCAAAAGCGCCGCCGAGGATTTAAAGTCCCAGGTGCTGAATGTGTTGGGTGAAAAGCTGAAAGTGCCGGTGGATCAGATGGACATCAAAAACGGATTCATCGTATTTAAGGGCGAAACCCCTGATTACAGCGGCATTCGAACCCTGTATGCCAAAGAACACCGAGGCTTTTTCGACAATCCCGGGCAGGATGAACCACTTACCTTCAAAGAGGCCGCCAGGGTAGCCTATTTGACCCGGGGGTCCATGGTGGGGACTGGCAGTTATAAACCCGGGGAACTTGGGGGCAAGTTCAAGGGCGCCGCGGTGGGGACCTCTCCGGCCTATGGGCCCTCCGCTCAGGTGGTGGAAGTTACCGTGGACAAGGGCACGGGGAAGATTACCATCGATCGAATGACCGATGCCCACGACTGTGGTTTCGCCATCAACCGTACCTCCGTGGAAGCCCAGATGCAGGGGTCTCTTTCCATGGGATTGGGCGAGGCCATGTTTGAGGAAGTGAAATTCGATGATAAGGGCAAGATCCTGAACGCCAACCTGGGTGAATACAAGATTGCCACGGCCCTGGATATGCCCAATGTGGATGCCATCATTGTGGAAAGCAATGAGCCGAATGGTCCCTTTGGGGCCAAGGAGGTGGGGGAAGGGGCCATCATGCCTACTATTCCCGCCATCCTGAATGCATTGTACGATGCAACAGGCGTAAGGATTCAGGAATTGCCGCTGACGCCCGAGCGGGTGTTCAAGGCCATTCGGGCAAAGGAAGAAAAGGAAAAATAGCAGGGTTATCCCTATTATTCAACCCCCGGAAAGGTTTTTTCCTTTCCAGGGGTTTTCAAAGAAAGAAAAAACAATGATATGGGTTAAAAACTTTGCGCCTTTGCGCGAGAATTTTTTGTTCCGGTTTGTTTGGATTAGCCTGAAATAGGACCGGGTGAAAAATGTCAAGGAATCTGTCTTCAGAAGAAGCCCTTCGGTATCACCGACAGATAATTCTCCCCGAAATCGGTGAAGAAGGTCAGCTTAAACTGCGAAAGGCCCGCGTGTTTCTGGCGGGAGTGGGGGGCCTGGGCTCCGTATCGGCTTACTACCTGGCGGCAGCGGGCATAGGCCGCTTGCGGCTGGTGGACAAGGACCGGGTGGAATTGGGGAACCTTAACCGACAGATGCTGCATTTCAGCGATAATATCGGCGAAGCCAAGGTGCATTCCGCTCGGGACAAACTGCGGCGCTTAAACCCCCATTGCCGGATCGAGGCATTTCATGAAGAGATTACCCGGGACAATGGCGAAGAGATGGTTGGAAATGCCGATTTGATTGTGGATGGCACCGATAATGTGGAAACGCGACGCATTCTAAACCGTGTGTCTCTAAAAAAGCGTATCCCCTTTGTTTTCGGAGGGGTTGATGGGTTGACGGGCATGGCCACAACTTTTGTTCCGGGGAAAACCCCTTGTTTTGAATGCCTTTTTCCTGATAAAATGTCCTTCAAAGGTCCCCCGGGTGTTTTAGGCCCGTTGCCGGGAATCATTGCCGGTATTCAGGCCCTTGTAACCATCAAGTTCCTGGTGGGATTGCCCCATGGGTTGCTTGAATCCCGAATCCTCTATGTGGACGGCGGCGCCATGAATTTCAGGACCATACACATGGGGAAGAATTCCCATTGCCGGGTGTGTGGCGGTAACTTGTGAAAAGGAGCGTTGTCTTATGAACGAAAACGCCGAAAAAATTGAAGTGACCCTTAATGGTTTTAAAGAAAAGGTAACAAAAGGATCCTCCATTACCGCCTTGATCCTGGAATATGATGAGATGGAATCCGCCTTGATGGTGGAGCGGAACGGGCGGTTCGTTTACCCCCGAGATTATGAAACGACCTTGGCTAAGCCTGGAGACGTTCTGGAATTCATTCATCCGGATTTTGGGGGGTAGTTTTCTGCCGACCGTTTTGAACCCCGGCCTGGAATTATCTGTTTTTCATTTATTTTCTTCTCTAATGCGCCTTCCAATGTTATCTTGACGAACAGTCTTAACTTTTCTTATATTGAAACTTTGTATTTTGTGCATACCGGTGGGTTCAAGGATATTGATTGAAGCCTGAATATCAAGTTGAGAACCTGCTGTATCGCTGATGTCGGAGGGGGGACGTGCTCGAACGGATTGCATTTGTTGATGACGAGGAACTTGTTCTGGGGACCCTGATCCGGATTTTCGAGCGGGAACCCTATGAAATTTTTACCTTTGATACGCCTTTAAAAGCGATCGAAGAGATGGAGAAACATCCTTTTTGTGTGGTGGTGTCGGATCAGATGATGCCGGAAATGGATGGGACTACTTTCCTTGGACAAGTGCGCGAGAGATGGCCGGATACCGTGCGTATTCTCATGACGGGGTATGCTGAAACAGAGACCGTCATTAAAGCCATCAATCAGGGCAGCGTTTTTCGTTTTGTCAGCAAACCCTGGGAAATCCGTGAGCTGAAGCAGACGGTAAAGGATGCCGTCGGTCATTACCGCCTTGTCAACGAGCACCGGGAGTTGACGCGATTGACGGAGGAACAGAACCGGGAATTGATCGAATTGAACCAGGGGCTTGAAAAAAGGGTTCAAAGCAGAACCCGACAGTTGCGGAACAACGAAGAAGAACTGAAAAAAACCCTGGCCCAATTGCGGAAATCCCTGGAGGCGACCATTCAAGCCCTGGCATTGACGGCGGAAGCCAGGGATCCCTATACGGCGGGACACCAGCGTCGGGTGGCCGATCTTTCACGGGCCATTGCCCAAAAACTGGATCTTCCACTGGATCAAGTGGACGGTGTCCGCATGGCGGGGTCCATCCATGATCTGGGGAAAATTTATATCCCTTTTGAAATCCTCAATAAGCCTGGGAAAATCAGGGCGAATGAATTTGAATTGATTAAGTCCCACCCCGAGGTGGGTTATGATATCTTGAAAACCATTGATTTTCCGTGGCCCGTGGCCCAGATTGAGCTTCAGCATCACGAACGTCTGGACGGTTCAGGCTACCCCTTTGGTCTTAAAGGGGACGAAATTTTACTGGAAGCAAGAATCTTGGCGGTTGCGGACGTGGTGGAGAGCATGTCCTCCCACAGGCCATACCGACCGGCTCTTGGGATTGAAAAAGCCTTGGCGGAAATCACGGCCGGACGGGGAACGACTTTTGATGCACGGGTGGTGGATGCCTGTATGGGTCTTTTTGAGGAGGATGGCTACACACTTTAACGGATGTTCATTTCTTTTTCATGAAATAGGCGCATATATTCCGTGATACATCCCGAATAAAGGCGCCTCTGTATTTTCCTGTAATGAAAACCGTTAAAACGAATTTTCGACCATCGGGCAGCGCCACAATGCCGGCATCATGAAATGTGTCTGAGGTGGTGCCGGTTTTTGAAAAAACCATTGCTCCTTCTGGTATTCCTCCCGCGATTCTCATTTGTTGGTAGGACTGATTTTTAACGTCTCTGACCATCAGTTTCCGCATTTCGTTGCAGCTTTCAGGGTCTACCAGAGCATTCCGAGCCAGGATCTGGAGAAACCTGGCGGCGGCAACCGCTGTCATGGAATTCCGGTTGACCCAAGGGCCCGCGGGTTTCCCATTTCTCAAAAACTGCTTTTCGCCGGGCGGTATGGGCGATCCCCATGTTTTCTGGCAGGCGTTGATGGGGTCAATTCCCAGGGAGCGCAGCCAGCGATTACAGGCATTTCGCTTAAATGCAAATTCTTTATAGGCTTCAGGCGACCGAACTTCTTCCCCTGATGTTTGACTCCACAAATCAACAATCCAGGCTGTGGCCGTGTTGCTGGAAGGGTGTATCATCTGATGGAGTTTTTGATGAACCTGGGGGGTGATTTTGAGCGTCCCTTCTTTGGCCAGGTGGTAAACATACCCCATATAAATCATTTTGACGACGCTTGAGGGGTAAACGGGTTCGCAACCGTTATATTGGGCCAGTCGGGGACGTCCGGGTTTTGACATGTCAATGAGCGCCAAATGCACTTGGCCGGGTGCGAGGCAGGGTTGTTTTTTGAGGTTCATGGCCACGATCTGATCCAGCGTCTGTTGCAGCTGCTTGGAGGGAATCGGTTCGGGGGGGAGGGGACTGCTTTGTTTGGTGTTGCAATGAGCTCGAAAGGGCATCGACGACAACATAAAAATGAGAAAACCGATTATGGCGACCGGTCGGCTGCCTTGCTGAAGGAATCGAACCGCTTTGATCCCCGTATGCGATGATAATGATAAACGTGAATTCCACATGGCGTATCCTGTTTTGTGTTTTTTTGTTTTTGTACCACCCATTACGGTGAAATTCAAGGGAGGACAATATGACGACCGGGTGCGATGCGCCGTGTCCTTGTTTTATAGGCGCTTGGTGAACTTGCTCGAGATGTTTTGCGCCCCTGTTATTGCCTAAAAAATGGATTGACCTGAAGCTTTGAAAATGGTTAATCTTCCCTGGAAGAAAATCCGCAAAGAAAGGAATGTTAAATGAAGAAATGCCTTGGCATGTTTTACAGCGCCCTTTTCGTGGTGTTTTTGTGTAGTTGTCTATTTGGATGCTCCGATAAAGAAGTATCCAAGGACGTCAGTGCGATCAAATCAAGGCTTGAGAAAATAGAAGACAGGCTGGCAAACATCGAAAAATCCTCGAAAAAGACGGCTTTCCTGGAGGTTGAACTTCGAAAACTTCAGCAATCGATGGATGCCTGGGAGCGGGCTATTACAGCGCGTTTTGCCCCGGTTGTTCCAAAGAAGACGGTTGTGCCCCCAGCCAAGGCGGTGCGGCCTGATAAAAACAAAAAGGTGGTGCGGCTCGATAAAAACAAAAAGGGAAAACAGGCCTATGTTGTTAAACGTGGGGATAGCCTGTTCCGCATTGCGCAGCAGCACAATATGAGTGTTGACCAATTGTGTAGTCTGAACAAAATAAATTCGAAAGCAGTTTTGCATGCGGGAACAAAGCTCTGGGTTATTTTAAACGGTAATCCATAGATGCGCCGTTAAAATGGATGAAACAGGGTGAATTTAACTATTATTAATGAGGGAGGCATATGGATAAAATAGATGTTAAATTTGGTGAGTGGATTGAGCAGGGTTTCAGTCTTTACAAGGAAAATTTCGGCATTCTTGTACTGGTTTCACTGATCGCCGTAATTGTCAGCGGCATCACTGTTGGGGTCCTCGCCGGGCCCATGACGGCGGGTGTTCTTCTCATTGTGTTCCAATTGCACGACCGAAAAGAACCTCAGCCCGAGGTGGGAAATCTTTTGAGGGGGTTTGATTTTTTTCTGAACAGTTTTCTCTTTTTCGTCATCTGGGGGATGGCCATCTTTGTGGTGAGCCTTATTCTGGGATTTGTTCCCTGTATCGGTCAACTGGCATCCCTTTTTGTTGTCTTCGTGGCCCATGCGCTGCTGATGTTCGGCATGTTTCTCATTGTGGATCAAAAGATGGAATTCTGGCCGGCCTCCGTTGCGAGCTTCAATATGGTGAAACGCAATTTCTGGCCTTTTCTGGGCTTTTCCATTGTGTCGAACCTGATTGGCGGCGTTGGAGCGGTGGCCTGCGGCATTGGCGTTGTTTTTACGTTGCCCATTCAGGTCTGTATTCTTACCGTGGCATACCGGGAGATTTTTGATGGTGGCACAGTAGAACCTCTGGATTCGTGATATGCCTTGCGGGACGATTATCCTTACAAAGAAAAACAACGTCATCATCATGTAACCGGCAACAGGGTATGGACGAAACCCGCGTCTTACTGGGAGGTGGTGGTGGCGCATTTGCCCATGGCCTTGATAGCGGGCTTGGGCTTGGTCCTGCCCCAATGGGTTTCGCGTGATATCCTTCCCCTGAAGAAATGCACATTTTTGTATTTGACCGGTTTCCCCTGCCCGTTTTGCGGGTTTACCCGTTCGCTCTGGGCCATATCAGCGGGTGACTGGCAATTTGCACTGCGCAATTGCCCCCTTTCCCTGGGGGTTTATGGTTTGATGGTCGCCTTTTTTGTCTGGCATTCAGCCGCACTGTTGTTGGGGGTGAGGATAGCGTCAGGGGTTTACCGGATGCTTAAATCAACTTATGCGGGGTGGATTATTGCCGCCGTTTTTTTTCTGAATTGGATGTATCGGCTCAGCCTGGGATTGCGCTAAATTCTATTGGAGATGTTTCTCATATGATTGAAAGCGAAAAACAAGAAAACAGCCTGCCCCGACCTCTGGAAGGGATACGTGTTTTGGAATATGGCCTTTTTCACGCCGGACCCGGCGCCGGCGGCATTCTGGGAGATCTTGGCGCCGAAGTGATCAAGATCGAGCCCACGGAAGGAGATCCGGAGCGCTTTTGGACGCGGCTGGGTCAGTTGGACCTGTCGCTGCCGGGAGGTGAGAGCGTCATGTTTCAGGCATCCAACCGCGGTAAAAAAGGGATCTGCCTGGATATTAATCATCCCGGGGGCAGAGCGGTTTTTCATGGCCTTATCAAAACATCGGATGTTTTTCTGACCAACCTTCGCAAGAGCACTAAGTCAAAAATCGGGATTGATTATGCCGCCCTGTCCCGGGTGAATCCCCGCTTGATTCATGCCAATGTGTCCGGATATGGCCCCGAGGGCCCCATGAGTGATCTGGGGGCCTTCGATCCGCTGGGACTGGCCCGTTCGGGCATGATGTTTGTGTCGGGGACTGATGAACCGCTTCTGATGCATATCGGCATTCTGGATCAGGCCACGTCCATTACCTTGAGCCATGCGATTCTTACGGCCCTGTTTGTTCGTGAGCGACGGCGGGTGGGGCAGGAAGTTCACGTTTCGCTATTCGGAACGGCGCAATGGTTGATGCACCCGACTTTGATGATCGGCAATCTCCTCTCCATTGAGCCCGTCGTGCATCATGACCGAAAAAATCACTCTCCCTTGCGAAATTTCTTTCGGTGCCGGGACGGAGAATGGATTATCGGCGCCCATCACCCGGAAGCGAAATACTGGTCAACTTTCTGCAAAGCCACGGGGCAGTCCCATCTGATTTCCGATCCCCGATATGCGGACGATGGGGCCAGAGCGGCCAACAGCTCGGACTTGATGAACTACTTCGACGGGGTTTTTGCCGCCAAAACACGGGATGAGTGGATGGCCATATTTCTGGCCCACGGTCTTATGTTCTGCTCAATTCAGCATATCAGCGAGGTTAAAAATGATCCTCAGGCGCGGGCCAATGATTATGTGGTCGATTTTGAGGACCCAACCCTCGGGAAAATTCAGATTCCGGGGTATCCCATTCATTTCAGCGCATGCAGCGCCGGAACCCGCACCCTGGCGCCGAAACTGGGCCAGCACACCGTAATGGTTCTTCGGGAAAATGGTTATACGGAACCCGAAATCCAAGACCTCATGGCGTCTGGGGCCGTATCCCATCTTTTGCTATGAAAATACAGCCATTAGCTGTTAGCCGTTAGCTTAAAAAAGGAACAGGTGGGCCTATTTATTGTCCCTTGACATAAGGCCTATATTTTCTCACAATGGATGCCTTGGCTGTCTGCGGCAGTGAACGTTTTTTTATTGATGGTTGTTTCAACGCAGGAAAACAGGGAGATAGCGTATGCTGATCCAAACCAAAATTCAAATCGAGCCCGAAAATTACAGCTTCATCAAAAAAGTATATAAAGAGTTGGAGTACAGAAGCTTGAGCGAGTATATTCGCGAGGCCATCAATGCCAAAGTGCGGGAAGATCGAAAAAGACTTCGAGTGTTAAAGAGGCTGAAGGCCATGGAAATGATCGGAAAAGGGGAATATCATAACCTTTTTGAAAACATCGAAGGGGAAGATTTTGAAAACAGGTGAACTCTACTGGGTCAATCTTGCGCCAACAATGGGTGATGAAATTAGAAAAACGCGTCCGGTCATTGTCTTGAATGGCGGTCATGAGAAACATCTCAGGCTGGCGATTGTTGTTCCTATCACCTCGTGGAGTCCGTATTGGGAGGAAAATCCCTTTTTTGTGATCCTAAATCTAAATGCGGTTAATGGCCTTCAAAAAAAATCGGCAGTTGACTGTTTCCAGGTCAGGGCCCTGAGCCATAAGCGATTTGTCAACAGGATCGGGAACGTCACAACCGCTGAAATTGACGCCATAAAAAAGGCGATCGCTTTAATTCTTGATATCGAACCGGAACATTGTGATTAAAGGTCCGTTTCGCTCCCCCCTCTTGGTTTACGTTTACGGTTTTCAAATTATTTGCGCGCTGTAACCTGTTTTTTGCGTTTTTTAAGAATGTAAAAAACCCTTGACATTAAAACATCTGTTTAATACATATGTTCGTATGAAACGGAGGTTTAAATGTTATGGTTGGGACCCCAAAGGTCGATATTCCAAGAGAACGAATCCTGTGTGAAGCGGAAGCCCTGTTTGCGGAGCGTGGCTATTATGCGGTGACCATTCGTGAAATTACAAAAGCGGCTCGTTGCAATCTGGCCGCGGTGAATTATCATTTCGGCAATAAGGAAAACCTCTACATGGAGGTGTTCAGATGCCTCTGGAAACCCAGGGCCAAACGGGTTCTGGCACGCTTCGAGAGTATTCTTGGGGCTAAAAGGGAGGTGACGCTGGCGGGTATCGTCCATGCGGTGGCGGAAGCGTTTATCAAGGGACCGCTTTCAGACGATGAACGGTTGCGTCATTCCCAGTTAATGGTTCGGGAAATGGCCAAGCCCACGGAGGCCTTTGAAATGGTTGTGGGGGAGGTGATTGGACCCTTTCAGCGAAAGCTGGCGGACTTGATTCGTCCTTTCATGGACCGGGAGATGGGGCAGGTGGCGTTGCTGCTTCAGATTCAGAGCATTATCAGTATGGTGATCCATTTTAATTTTGCCAGAAATCCGGTGATGCGCATTACGGGCCGGGAATATGATGCTCAGTTCAAGGATGAACTGGTGGAACATTTGGTTAAATTCAGTCTCAGTGGACTGAACGGGGTTCGGAAGGGAGGCAACCCATGAGACCGGTGAGGGCATTCTTTTGGATGTTGCCTGTCCTCTGTCTTATGCTTGCTGGGTGCATAAAGATGGGGCCGGATTTTCAAAAACCGGAACTTCAGTTGTCTCAGCCGGAAAAGTTTCAGTATACGCCCAAAAATGCGACGGCCGTTGCAGCAGAGGATCGATGGTGGGAGGTTTTTGGGGATCCGGAGATTAACGGCCTGGTGAACCGGGTGTTGAAAAACAATCCGGATCTTCAGCAGGCCGCCGCACGTATTTTGGAATTGCAATACCAGGTTATTCAGACGCGGGCAGATCGTTTTCCGACCCTGGGAGTTCAAGGCGGCGCGCAACGCCAACATGAGCCGGAATCGGTTTTTGGCCCGGGAATTTCCATGGGTGGAACCGTGAGCCAGTACAGCGCTTCCTTGCCGGCCTCTTATGAGATTGACCTGTGGGGGAAATATGCACGGGCCGAAGAAGCCGCACGCGCCCAACTGTTGCGAGAGGAAGAAAATCGACTGACCCTGTCCCAGAGTCTGGTGTCCGAGGCCATCAGCCTTTATTTGCAGATTCAATCCCTTGAAAGACGGATCCAGATCACCCTTCAAAGTTTGAATAATTACCAGGAAAGCGTCACCTTCGTGGAACGGCGTTATAAGCGGGGCTTGACCAGTATTCTGGATCTCAGGCAGGCCCGGCGAACCTTGAACCAGGCAAAGGGAAATATCCCTCAGCTCAGGCAGGAACTGGGCGTCGCACAGCAGGCCCTTTCCGTGCTTTCAGGGGAATACCCTAAAACCCATAAACCCTATTCTCAGCCCGAGGATTATTACAAGAAGCTCAGGGCCATACCGCCGGGTCTTCCCAGTGAACTGCTGTTGCGCAGACCGGATATTCGGGCGGCCGAAGCCCAGTTGAAGGCCTTAAATGCGCAGATCGGCGTGGCCAAGGCCAGTCGTTTCCCCAGTATCAGCCTGACGGGGGCTTATGGTTATGCCAGTGAGGAATTGTTTAACCTCTTTCAGCCCGGGGCTGCCTGGAGCCTGGCCGCGGCACTGGCGCAGCCGCTCTTCGATGCCGGTCGCTTAAAGGCCAATCAAAGGGCCGCCGAAGCACGATATGCCCAAGGCCTTGCGGCATACGGCAAGACGGTCCTGAATGCTTTCAGAGAGGTGGAAAATGCGCTTTTAACCCGCAAAAAACAGATTGAACGTCGTGGGGATGTTCTGAGTTTTGTACTGGAAGCCCGTGCGACTCAACGGGTGGCGGAAGCGCGTTATATGAGGGGTCTGGTGGATTATTTGACCGTTCTAAATGCACAGCAGACGCGGTTTCAGGCGGAGGATCAATTGCTGCTGGTGGAGTTGACGATCCTCGCGAATCGCGTTTCCCTGCATCGGGCCCTGGGTGGTGGTTGGGCAATGCTCCCCCCGGTCACGGGAAAAGAGACCGAAGGGGCGTCATCATATACGATCTGGTGATAAAAAATGGATTTATAAGTGTAAGGGTAGACCTGTGTGTTTGCCCGAAAGAGGCGGGCTTATTATGAGCAAAACAAAAAAGAGAATTATTCAGCTATCCTTTACCATTGTCCTTATTCTTTTGGGCGCTTTTGGGATGATAAAACTGACTGAAAGCAAGCCCCAGATGAAAAAACGTAAGATGGAGACGCCATTGCCCATGGTTCGAACCAAGGTGGTTCAAACCGCCTCAAAAGCCATGATCATTCGAGGGGAAGGCACGGTCAGGCCGCTTAACGAGATTGACCTGTCCCCCCAGGTGAGCGGCAAGGTGGTTTTTCTTTCTCCGTCCATGATTAATGGGGGCGCTTTCAAGAAAGGGGAGATCCTGTTGCGTGTCGAGCCCGAGGATTACCGGTTGGCGGTGACCCTCCAGGAGTCCAAGGTGAAAAACGCGCAGAGTTTACTTCGTCTGGCGGAGGAGGAGAGCGAAGCGGCTAAGGAGGAATGGGGTCAGCTCTACCAGGACGATGCCGAAGAGAGGACGGAACCGTCCCCCCTCGTACTCAAAAAGCCCCAGTTGGCGGCGGCCAGGGCCAAGCTGTCGGCCGATCAAGCGGATTTAAGAAATGCGCTCCTGGCCCTTGAACGGACGGATATCAAAGCCCCTTTTAATGGCCGGGTGGAAGTTGAAGATGTGGGGTTGGGGCAATATGTGAGGGCAGGGGAGGAATTGGCAACGTTGTTTTCCACTGAGGTAGTGGAAATCGTGGTTCCCTTGGAAGATGAGAGCCTCTTCTGGTTTCACGTACCCGGCTTTACGCCGGGAGATGGGGAGGGCGCCGCGGCAACGGTTCGGGCGCGCCTTGCGGGAAGGTCATGCACCTGGGAAGGTCAGGTGGTCCGGGCCGAGGGTAAGATGGATGAGCGGACCCGAATGGTTCGGGTGGTGGTCCGCGTAAGCAACCCCTATGCCGCAAGGCCACCCCTGGCCGTAGGTCTTTTTGTCACGGTGGAGATCAAGGGCCGTGAAATGTCCGATCTGGTTGTTCTTCCTCGGAGCGCGCTGCACCAGGGAGATACGGTGTGGGTGGTGGATTCGGAAGATTTGCTCCATTACCGAAAGGTTCGGGTGGCAAGAATCGACGGTGAACAGGTACAGATTCAGAATGGGCTTAAGAACGGGGATCAGGTTGTCATCTCCCCACTGAAAACCGTCACCGACGGCATGGCGGTTCGGGCCGTGCCTCAAACGGAGGACAAACAGGGATGAAAGGGATGATCGCCTGGTTTGCGGAAAACCATGTGGCCGCCAATCTGCTCATGCTGTTTCTGGTGCTGGCGGGCGCCGTGACGGGGATGACCATGAAGGTAGAGGTTTTCCCCGAATTTTCCCTGGATATGATCACTGTAACCACCCAGTATTCCGGTGCTTCTCCCTCCGAGGTGGAAGAAGCCATTGTTCGGCGTATCGAGGAACGGGTGGCGGGTCTTTCCGGCATCAAACGCATCGATTCCACGTCACGGGAAGGTCTGGGGACCGTTACCATAGAAGTCATGAAGGACTGGCCCCTCAAGAAGCTGCTGGATGAGGTCAAAAGCGAGGTGGACAGCATCACCACTTTTCCCAATGAGGCGGAACGGCCCATTGTCCGGGAAGTGACCAGGCGCAATCGGGTCATCAGTCTGGCGGTGTACGGGGATGCCTCCGAGTCCACCATCAAGAACCTGGCGGAGACCATCAAAAACGAAATTATAAACCTGCCGGGCATTACCCAGGCCGATTTGTCCGGCGTTAAAACCGGGGAAATCCATGTGGAGATTCCCGAGGAGACCCTTAGGCGTTACGGGTTAACCCTTGGAAAGGTGGCGGAGGCGGTCCGGAAAGGGAGTCTGGATCTGCCGGCGGGTCGCGTTAAAACCACCGGTGGGGAAATTCTGATTCGCACCAAGGGCCGGCGGTATTATGCCGATGAATACCGGAGCATTCCCATTCTCACCAACCCTGACGGCAGCAATGTGACCCTGGGACACATCGCCGAATTAAGTGATGGGTTTGAAGACCTGGATCTGGCGGCGCGATTTCAGGGAAAGCCGACCGCCTTGATCGAAGTGTTTCGCGTAGCGGACCAGAACGCATTGACCGTGGCGGAAACCATCAAAGAATTTGCCGAAAAAGTCAAACCCACGCTTCCTGAAGGGATCGGCATCGACATTTACAATGATCGATCGGTGATGCTTAAGAGCCGTCTTGATCTGCTTTTGAGGAACATGGCCCTGGGGTTGATCCTGGTGAGCATCTTGCTGAGCCTATTTTTAGATTTGAAACTGGCCTTCTGGGTGACACTGGGCATTCCCATTTCCTTTCTGGCGGGACTCTGGATGCTGCCGTATTTTGATGTGTCCATTAACATGATCAGTCTGTTCGGTTTTATCATGGTTTTGGGTATTGTGGTGGACGATGCCATTGTCATCGGGGAAAATGTTTTTCGGAAATATGAAGAGGGCATGGCCCCCCGGCAGGGATCCATCGACGGCGCCGTGGAGGTTGGAAGGCCTGTGATCTTTGCGGTCCTGACCACTGTGGCGGCATTCTGGCCGCTTTTGTCGGGAACGGGCAATATGGGGAAGATCATGCGCAACATTCCCATTGTGGTGATCCTGGTATTGCTGGGGTCCCTGGTGGAATCCCTGGCGATTTTGCCGGCCCATCTCAATCGAAGCCGGGAACGCAAGACCGGACACGGGCTTAAACCCAAAAAAGAGAAGCTGATATCAAGGGGCCTCAAGTGGTTTATTCGAGGCCCTTATACGAAATTGGCAACCTTTTGTGTGAGATGGCGGTATGTCACCGTGGCCGTGGGCATTGCCGTTCTGTTGTTGTCCGTGGGGGTTTGGAAAGGCGGGTGGATCCGCTTTACCTTCTTTCCAAAAGTGGAAGGGGATACGCTGACTTGTTCGGTTACCATGCCGGCCGGCACCTCCGTTTCCCGAACGGAAAGGATCGTGAAACGCCTGGAGGCATCGGCCAGGGAAACCATTCAAGAAGTGGAGAAGAAGAGACCTGATGGCGGAGAACCCCTTCTGGAATACATGATTTCACTGGTGGGGATGCATACGGGGGGACGGGGGCCTCATGGCGGGGCCGGACAGTCCGGGAGTCACCTGGCCCAGGTGTTTGTACAACTGCTGGAAGGTGAGAAACGGGATGTGAGCGCCATGGACCTGGTCAAATTGTGGCGGAAAAAGGTTGGTGTTATTCCCGATGTCGAGTCCATTGTATTTCAGAGCGACCTGTTCAGCGCCGGCAACCCGGTGGAAGTTCATCTGTCACTGGATGATCATGAGCAGCTTCTGGCCGCGGCTGATGATCTGAAGCGGGAGCTGGGTAAATACCCGGGGGTATTTGATGTGAGTGACAGTTTTTTACCCGGCAAGGAAGAAATGCAGCTCAAGCTCAAGCCAGCAGCCCGAAGCCTGGGATTAACTTTGAACGATCTGGCCCAGCAGGTACGCCATGCCTTTTACGGGGCGGAGGCCCTCAGGCTTCAGCGAGACCAGGACGAGGTCAAGGTGCTGGTGCGCTATCCTGATCAGGAACGCCGTTCCCTGGGCCATGTGGAGGAGATGCGAATTCGCACCCCCGAGGGTTTGGAGGTCCCTTTTCGTCAGGTGGCGGAAGTTAAAATGGAACAGGGATATGCTTCCATCGAGCGTGCTCAGCGGCTTCGGGTCATTAAGGTGATTGCGGATGTGGATGAATCCGTGGCCAACGCCAACGAGGTGCGCCTTGATCTGGAAACCCGCATTTTGCCCGATATGAAATTCAAGTATGCGGGTTTAAGATATGCCATGGAGGGTGAAGGCAAAGAGCAGAAAGAGTCATTGGCCGATGTGGTGAGTGGATTTTCGGTGGCTCTTTTCTGTATTTATGCCCTCCTCGCCATCCCCTTCAAATCCTTCAGCCAACCCCTCGTTGTTATGGCTGCCATCCCCTTCGGTCTGGTGGGGGCCATTGCGGGACATCTTATCATGGGGCTGAATCTGAGCCTGCTGAGTCTCATGGGCATGGTGGGTCTTTCCGGGGTGGTGGTCAATGATTCCCTGGTGCTGATCGATGCCGCCAACAGACTTCGGGAACAGGGTGTAACTGCCAGAGAATCGGTGATTCGTGCGGGGGGGCTTCGGTTCCGCGCCATTATTCTGACGTCCTTAACCACCTTTGCGGGCTTGACCCCCATGATTCTGGAAAAGAGTATCCAGGCCCAGTTTCTGATCCCCATGGCGGTGAGTCTCGGGTTCGGCGTCATGTTCGCCACAGGCATCACCCTCCTTCTGGTGCCCTGCGGCTATGCCATTCTGGACGATTTTCATAACCTGATGGGCGCAAAGCGGAAAGTTGAGGTTGATTTGTAACCCCTAATTTTAAAGGAGATGAAAAAATGAGCCGATTATTTGAAACATTTTCCATCGGAGGCCTTCTTTTAAAAAACAGAATCGCTCTGGCGCCCATGACGCGGGCGCGTGCCGGCAAAGACCGTATTCCCAATGAATTGATGGCCGAATATTACCATCAAAGATCCGGCGCCGGACTTTTAATCACCGAGGCGACCGTCATTTCGAGACAGGGAATCGGCTGGATTGATTCACCGGGAATATTTACTGAAGAGATGGTCGAAGGATGGCGTAATGTCACAGATCGAATCAAGCCGACCGAAACGCCCATTTTTCTTCAGCTCTGGCACTGCGGTAGAGCATCCCATAGTGATTTTCACGGGGGTGAACTGCCTGTGTCGGCTTCCGCGGTCAAGCTCAATGGCGATGCCATTCACACGCCCCTCGGTAAAAAATCATATGAAACGCCACGCCCTCTATCCGTGGATGAAATTGAAGCGACCGTGAAGGACTACCGAAAAGCCGCCATGAATGCCAAAGCGGCCGGCTTTGACGGGGTTGAGGTGCATGGGGCCAATGGGTACTTGATCAATCAATTCCTCGATTCAAAAACCAACCGCCGTCAGGATCAATACGGCGGGAGTATTGAAAACAGATTCCGTTTTTTCAAAGAAGTGATAGAAGCCGTTCTTGAGGTCTGGGAACCGGGTCGTGTCGGCGCCCGTATTTCGCCAAATGGTGTTTTCAATGATATGGGAAGCGAAGACTTCAGGGAGACCTATCTTTATGCGGCCGAAGCCCTTAACAAACTGAACCTTGGCTATCTGCACGTCATGGATGGCCTGGCCTTCGGGTTTCACGGAAAGGGCGAACACATGACATTGGCGGAATTCCGGCCGATTTTTCAGGGAATGCTGATGGGGAATTGCGGTTACCATCAGGAAACAGCTGAAAAGGCCATCTTGGAGGGTCATGCCGATATGATTGCTTTTGGCAGACCATTTATTACAAACCCTGATTTGCCCGAACGATTCCAACATCACTGGCCCATAAACCCGGCTGAAGATATGTCTTTGTGGTATTCACCGGGACCGGAAGGGTATACGGATTACAAGCCGTTCAGGCCATCAAAATGAGAGCTTTTGGGTTTATGGTGTTTTTTAGTATTTCATTTTGACGGGAAAAAGCACGTGAAAGGCGCTGCCCCCCGTGTCAAGGCACCCTTTGCGGTCTTGAATGAAGGCGCAGCTTGATATCCTGCCGGGGCAGGCATCGGTGTCTGTGGGGATGTGGGGGCATCGGGTGGTGTCGAAGTGGATGGCAAAGCCCATTCGTTCGGAGAAAACTTTCATGCGCAGAAGGTCCGCGCCAGCGCCCCCCGCATTGAATTGATACGGTTTTTTGGAGGAATACATGTCCGTGTCCTGGGTATGAAAAAACCCACCGAAAATCAAATCCCGGTTGGTCTCGGTAATGCCTACCCCATAATCCCGCACCTTGATTTCGATGCCGTCTTTCAGGGTTTTGACACGCAGTTCCACCAGGCCCTCGTCCGGCGTGTTTTCAACGGCGTTTTTCAAAAGCCCTGATAGAACCTTCAAAAGTACCTCGCGATCCATGGTCAGTTGGATGGATTCGTCCAGGCGGCATTCGATGTCAAGAACCCTTGATCCCATGGCGGATCGGGCATCCCGGATTATATCCCGTAAAAAGGGGGCCATGACAATGGGTTCGGGATGGGGTTCATAAACCATGAAAAGATCGTCAAGCCGGTGGGCGATAAGTTCCAGAATTTCCTCCTTTTGAGCTCCGCTCCCGTCCTTGAATGCATCCACCAGGTCGGCTGCATTTTCAATAATGTTGAGAAGTTGACGTTGTTCCAGCACTGGACGCTGGTTCAGGATATCGCCGATTTTTCTTTCCAGATCCACCAGTCGCTGGATTTGCCGCTTGCCGCGGGCAAAGGTTTTGCTGGTATTGGGGGCTTTTTCCCGGTTCAGCTGACGGTCCAGTCGTTCAATGGTGGCCGAAAGCACGGCGAGGGGTGTTTTCAGTTCATGGGATAAGTGGTTGATGACGCGTTCCTTGGCCTTGTCCAGAATTTTGAGGTCGTCATATAGCTTGGCATTTTCCAGTGCGATGGCGATGGTATGACTGGCCGACAAGAGCAGTTCTTCATCATCGTTCGTAAAGTCGCCGGATGTTTTGTTGATGACCTGCAGGGTGCCGATACAATTTCCGTGTCGATTGATCAGGGGGACGCACAGGATGTTCCGGGTTTTGAAGTTGGTTTTCAGGTCCACTCCGGGATAAAATCGGGAATCACTGTAAGCGTCGCTGATGATCAAGGGTTTCTGGTTTTGAAAAACCCATCCGGCAATTCCCGTGTGGGCGGGAAAGCGTATTTCATTGGTTTTTAAATCCGTGGAGACCCGCGACCAAAGCTCATCTTTTTCCGGATCGAATATGAAAACCGAGCACTTCTCCGTGTCCATGAAACGGCGGGTCTGCTCCATGATCACATTAAAGAGAACATGCATATCCATTTCCGAAACGATCATCCGGCTCAGTTCCAGCAGCATGCGGTGCTGCTGTAGCTGGTTTTGGAGGATAGCTATCGTTTTTTGGGGATTGTCCGTATATATTTTTCCCATGGAAGGCCTTTATACAATAAAAATTTTTTTGGGGATTCGGCTGATCATCCGACACCCTGTTTCGGTGATGACGAAAACGCTCTCAATGCCGGCGCCGAATTCATTGATGAAGTTGATTTTGGGTTCGACGGCGAACATCATGCCCGGTTGTAGCGGAGAATTGTTTTTGGCGCTGATGATGGGTTGTTCCACCAGATCGAGACCGATCCCATGGCCCACAAAAGAGACTTTGTAAGGGGATGGCCCCAGATAGGTTTCTTCATATCCGAGGGCTTTTGCTCTGGCAACCGATACTTCGAAAAGCACATTGATGGGGATTCCGGGTTTGGCTGTTTCTAGGATCTCGTCATGAATTTCCACAGTTGCCATCGATGCATCCATGGCCTTTTGGGGCATGGATGCAATGGCGAACATGCGGGTTTCATCCATGTGGTAACCATTGTGAACAAAACCGAGATCGACGAGGATGGGCTCATCCCTGGCCATCTTTCGATATCCCGCCCCCATGGGAAAGGCTACCGATGTTCCCTCTCCGCTGAAAGGGGAATCCAGAAGACCGAGCTTTCCCCCGTTGGGACCACTCAATATATGCCACGGGTAGACTTCGGATTGATAATCCCGAACCCTCAGTTTTCCCCCATGTCCGATTTTTCGGGCGAAGGCCTCAAACATGCCGGCAAATTCCATTTCCGTATAACCTGTTTCCAGATGGTTTCGGATATAGTCGAAGGTTTTGGCGGAAAGTTCAGCCGTGTTTTCCATTTGTTCAATTTCCCACGGGGATTTAACACTTCTGGCCCGATGAATAAGTGGAGATCCATCAAGGTAAACCTTTACGGGAAAGAGTTGCTGATAAAAATTGAAATGGGTAACGGGAAGCACGTCCAGCTCAAAGGCCAGACGGTTCGGCAGCCGTCCGTAAAAGTCTGCAATCCGACCGGGAACCTCCTTGGGGGATGAAATTTCAGTGATATGGGCCATGGCGGATTCTTCCCTGGCCCTGGGTGCGTAGCGTTTAATCAACAGAAGAGGATCTCCCTGAGCCGGGACATACAGAAATCCGTTTTGCGCGGTTCCCGCAAAATAGAGCAAATCGACCCGCTGTACCAGCAGAAGTCCTTCCATGTCTTCCCGTCGCATATCTTCTTGTAGATTTTGGATGCGGTTTTCTATTTCAAAGGCCGGGATTTTAAATGACGCTGCCATAGGGACTCTGTTCACATTTGATTTTTGTTCGTTTCATGGTATGGTATTCAAAAAAAAGGAGCATGGCCACAAATGATTACCGAACGGGGTGTTATTAACAAAATTTCGGGCCGAAAGGCCACAGTTGAAATTCAGAAGAGTTCCGCATGTTCCTCGTGCGAATCCCGCGATTCATGCGATGTGCATGGTGGGAAACCCATGGAGATCCAGGTTGACAACCGTTTAAAAGCGAGTGAAGGAGACCTGGTTGAAATCAGCATTCCATCCGGGGCTTTTGTGATCCTCTCACTCTATGTCTATTTTATTCCGGTTGCGGCGTTGATCGGCGGCGCCTATGTCGGTGGCACGTTGTTGGCGCCGCGGTTGGGTATGGGCGTCACAGCCTGTTCCATTGTGCTGGGGTTCCTGGCCATGGGCGTCACGTTTATGCTCTTGAGGCGCTTTGACAAAACGCCGGGAGCCAATCGGAAATACCGACCGAAGATGACACGCATTGTAAAACGACAGCAACCGCGAACCGTAAATGATTAAAAAAAAAGGGATTCTCTTAAACATCGGGAATCCCTTTTTTCGCTTGTCACGCGCATTCCCGTGCGGCTAGGTGGGAAAATGCGCAGATTCTTATACCATCCCTTTGAATGCAAAAAAGGCAAGGGAAAGCATTCCCGCCGTTACCAGGCCGATGGAGGTGTCTTGAAGCGGTTTGGGAACCCGAGCCAGGACGATGCGCTCCCGAAGACCCGCAAAAAGGACCAGGGCCAGGCCAAAGCCGATGGCGTAGGCGAAGGATGCCACCAGGGCCTGCATGAAACTGTATTCCTCCATAATATTGATGAGGCATACGCCCATTACGGCACAGTTGGTGGTAATGAGGGGCAGAAATATGCCCAAGCCCGCATAGAGGGTGGGAATGGATTTTCGTAAAAACATTTCCACGAACTGTACCAGACATGCGATCACCAGAATAAAGGTGAGGGTTCGCAGGTATTCCAGGTCAAAGGGCTTTAATAGAAAGTTGTCTACCATCCAGGTGATGGACCCCGCCATGACCAGTACAAAAACAACGGCCATGGCCATACCCGTGGCTGTTTCCATCCTTTTGGATACGCCTAAAAACGGGCAATTCCCGAGATATTGCATCAAAAGGATATTGTTGACGAAAATACAACTGACAATCAGAATGAGGTAGTCGGTCATCATCTGCTCCTTTTTATTTCTTACCCATCATATTCATGATGCACAGCATGAGCCCCAGGCATACAAATGCGCCCGGTGCCTGGACCATAAAGCCAAAGGGTTGAAATGAAGGCCCAAAAACCGGAATGTTATAAAACGTGCCATTCCCGAGTATCTCGCGAATGCTGCCCAAAGCGGCCAGAGACAAAGTGAACCCGAGACCGATGCCGAGTCCGTCGGCAAAGGCGGGGATGACCTTGTTTTTGGCGGCAAAAGCTTCCGCACGCCCCAGCACGATACAGTTCACCACGATCAGGGGGATAAATATCCCCAGACTGAGGAAGAGCGGATACGCAAAAGCCTGCATCAACAGCTCCACAACCGTGACGAATGTCGCGATAACCGCGATGAAACATGCGATCCTCACTTTTTTAGGGATGACGTTCCGAAGCATTGAAATGAGGACATTGGAACAGATGAGGACAAATGTGGTGGCCACCCCCATACCGATCCCATTTTCCACGCCCTTGGTCACGGCCAGTGTGGGACAGAGACCTAAGACCAGTCGAAAGGGTGGGATTTCAGCCCAGAGTCCTTTCGTGAATTCTTGAACAGCCGTTTTTGCCATAACCGATGATCCCCCTATCCTTGAGACGCTTTCATTTTGTTTTTGAGATCGCTCTTCAAGCGCTTGTAAATTTCTCCCGACTGGACAACGGCGGCAGAGACCCCGCGCGATGATATGGTGGCCCCGCTGACGGCATCGATCTGCCCTCCGTCAGCTTTGACTTTGAAGATGTCGGTAACGACCTTGTCCTTGAACTGGGCGCCGAAGCTCGGGTCGGTTTTGGTTTTAGACCCGACGCCGGGCGTTTCGCTATGGGTGGTCACCGCAACGCCGACAATTTTATCCGTATCCACATTGACCGCCGTGATGACGCCGATATCGCCCCCGAAGCCTTTGCCATAAGTTTCAAAGGCCACCACATTTTTTTTGCCGTCAAATTCACCCACAAAGAAATCTCTTTCTTTGTCTTGATCTTTCACTTTGAACCGATCCTGCAGCGGATCGTTGGTGCAGCCTTCCATGATGAGATTGATGGCGGGGCCCTTGACAAAGACGAGCTGCTGATACTCAATGCGGTCCTGGGTGGCGTTTCGAACGGCGGCAAGTACCCCCCCGGAGATGGCGCTGAAGATCACAATGGCAATGAACAGTTTAAACATATCACGCATTTTCCATCTCCTTTCCAATGGCCCTGGGCCTGATTTTATCCAGCAATGGGTTTGCGAGATTCAGCATGAGGATAGCAAAGACAACACCGTCCACCATGGCCCCGATATTGCGAATAAGTACGGTGAGCAGACCGGCCAGAGCCCCATAAAGCAGCATGGGAATAAAATTAACCGGGGAGGAAGAGTCTTCCGTGGCTAGAAAAAAAGCGCCGATCAGTGTGTAACCGGTCAGAAGATGAAAAACCGGCCCGGCGTACTTGGCGGGGTCTGCCAGATTAAACAGAAGGGCCGTGATGAATACGCCCACCAGAAAGGAAAGGGCGATTTCCCAGCGGATAAGGCCCCGGACGATCAGGTAGATTGCCCCGACGATCAGGCCGAGACCGAAGGTGGCGCCGATGCCCCCTGTTTGACAGCCCATGAGCAGCGCCCCCGCGGTATAGTCCGAAACCGCTTCCACACCGAAGTGTTTCAGTGTGGCCAGGGGATACATCATGGGAAACCCCAATTCGTAATCGAGCAGGGCCTCGTTGAAATCCATGATGCCTTTCCAGGACAGAAAGACCATGGCAATGGCGACCAGCGCCGGATTGAGCGGGTTACAGCCGATGCCGCCGAAGATTTGCTTTCCGACCACAATGGCCAGAAAGGTGCCGATGAGCACCACCCACCAGGGGGTGGTCGCTGGCAGGAGCATGGCGAACATGAGTCCGATGACAGCGGCATTGCCGTCGCCGATGCTCACGGGACGTTTCATGACAAAATTCATGATGAGTTCCCATATCATGGCGCATCCCATGGAAAAGGTGACCACGCCAAGGGCCGAAGCGCCATACTGATAGATGCCCAGAGCCACGGCGGGGAGGGCAGCCAGCATGATATTGTAGCTTTTTACCGCAATGCCGCTCCCATTGTGCCAGAAAGGGGCATGTGAGCTGACGAAGAGCTTTTGGTTATCCATTTAATGCCTCCGCTTTTTCCATCAGGGAAAGTTCATACTTCCCAAGCATAATATAGTGAAATACGGGGATTCGCGCCTCGCATACGTAACTGCAAAGCCCGCATTCAATGCAGGAAAGGAGGTCGTACTCTCTGGCGGCCTCTTCATATTGAGCGTTCTCAAGGAGGCGCACCAGCATATTGACGGGAATGCGGACAGGGCATACCCTGACGCATTCGCCGCAGTTTACGCACGGGTCATTTCCGTTGAGGGTCAGACCGTCTTTGTCCTGCACCATGATGGCATCCGTATCCTGCATGACGGGCATTTCTTCCGTATAAATGCTTTTTCCGGTCATGGGACCGCCGACCACCAACCTGTCGCCCCGATCCATTTGAATGCCAAGAGCGCTGAGAACCGTTTTGATGGGGGTCCCCATGCGTACCCTGATCATTTGGGTGTCCTCATTTTTTCCGATAACCGTGACCATTTTGGTGACAGGGGGTTTTCCGGTCGCAAATGCGGATTTCAGCGCCAGGACCCCTTCAGCGTCAATGAAGGCGACCCCCAGGGATGAACTGTTCATTCCAGCGGGAACCACCTGATGCAGAACATCTTTCATGATCATTTTGGGCAGGCTGTTGGGGTAGGTCGGAGAGACCGTTTGCACCTCGACTCCAGATTTGGCAGCTTCCTGGCTGAGGCCGGGGGGGACGACCAGGATGACTTTCGGATTTCCGGTGAGTTTTTTCAGGTGGACGATGCCCTCTTTGAGATCGTCCGCCTGCATTTTAATGACCATTTGCTGGGTCGTTACCAGAAGGTCTTTGTCCATACCGTTAACCACAATGGTTTTTAACGGCGTTTCGGGGTGAATCAGCGCATCGATATCGGAGATTCCCGGCAATCCGTTGAGGCACTTTCCCGTTTCTTCGAGGTCGGTCGTTTTGATGGCCGCATGAAAGGCATCGTCCCACTGATCCGTTTTGGAGACATTGATGCCCACTGAAACAAAAGTGCGTCCCAGATAGCCTGTTTTTCTTGAAATGTCCGTAATGGTTCCCGTCACGGTTGACGTGAAGGTTGCTTTTGAGAATGGCGAAAGTTGCAGCTTCTGCCCGGTTTTGATTTCATCGCCCACCTGGAACATGAGATCGCTCACAGCGGGATCAGGCGCTTTGAGAAATAGGACGGCCCGTTCTGAAAGAGGGATATCTTTTATCTCTTTTTGTTGAAGCCCTTCAATGCCGGCATAATCCAGTTTGGGTTTTCCAAAACCGAAAAACGGTTTTTTGATCATATTTTCCTCCCACCCATGAGAAAAAAACACCCTATCTGTCCATGGGTAACAGATGTTTTTGTTATGTGGAGAAGGCTACATCACATGGCACTCGGAACAATTTACCGGACCACTGCCACCTTCCTCATGACAGCCCTTGCATTGAGAGTGCATTACGTCCATTCGTTTCGGTGCATCCTCGCCTTTCGCATCATGACATTCACCACAGGCGGCAGGGGTGTCTCCTTCATTCTCAATATCATGGTGACAATCACTGCAGGTGATGCCGTAACCATTTTCGGAAAAATGCCCCTTATGATCAAAGAGTACATTGCCGCCTGTATTTTTTAACATGATCCGGATGGGATTTTCCGGGGCTTTTTTTGCCAATGCCGCGTAACAAACCACGCCGATAAGCAGAAAAGCCGCCGCCAGACAGTAGGCGATAGTTTGAAGAGACTTGTTTTTCATGATGATTTTCCTTAAGTTCCCAACATCGGTGTAAGGTTTATGACGACCATGGGGGCGCTGATGAAACACCACCCATGAAATTAGGACTCTTTTACTGAAAAGGGATTCCTTTTGTCAAGGGAGTTTTGTGGCATATTCGGGGAAAAGCGTTGTGAAACGCGAGCGGCTGGTGGTCAGCCGACGGTTCAAAGGGAATGGCGAACGGCTTGACAGTATCAGCACGGTTTGTTAGAAGCGATCTAAGCTGATGAGATGTTCCGACTTTTAGACAGAGATCCTATTCCCGTAAACGCTATTGATCCGGTTTTTATGCATTATGAAGGGCCCATTTACCGTCCTCCCAGTGAAGCTGACAGCCTCCTTGTGCAGGCCACCGTCGGTTGTCCCCACAACAAATGCACCTTTTGCATGGTTTATAAGAAGGGTCCCCGTTTTCGGGTGCGGTCCGTTGAAGACATTGAAGCGGATTTGATGGAAGCTCGGAAGACTTTTGGCGCCGGGGTTCAAACGCTTTTTTTTCCGGCGGGAAATACCATTGCAATGCCCACGGATGCCTTGTGTCGTATCTGCTCCCGCGCACGGTCTCTCTTTCCCGAACTCAGGCGGATTACGGTATACGGATCCTCTCAATATATCCACGAAAAAGGCCCGGACGAGCTGATCCGGCTCAAAAATGCCGGTTTGTCGCGGATACACGTGGGTCTTGAGAGTGGCGATGATGAGGTTTTGCGAAGGATTAAAAAGGGAGTCGATTCGGCCCGGCAAGTGGCCGCCGGATTGTGGACCAGGGAAGCCGGGATAGAATTGAGCCTCTATGTGCTGCTCGGCATCGGCGGTCGGGAACGGACCCGTGAACATGCGCGAGAAACCGTATCCGTGCTGAATGCCGTGAATCCGGACTTTATCCGGGTGCGGACGTTCCTTCCCAAAGTAAATACCCTGATGCTGCACCAGATCAGGAAAGGGCAATTCGAGCTTCTTTCTCCCCATGAAGTTCTGCGGGAGCTGGCTCGCATGATTCAAAGTCTGGAGGTGACCTCCAAAATTCGAAGCGACCATTATACCAATTATCTCAACGTGTCAGGGGATATGCCGCGGGATAAACATCGAATGCTCGACGTGATTCAAAATGGCCTCAAGCAGGATGAACGGTTTTTTAGACCCGCATATGTGGGAACCCAATGAAAAACCCACATGATTTTTCGGTCTTGTAAATGCGCACTTCGTTATTACAGTTCCACGAATAATGGTAACGATCGCTTCCATAGATTTGGGCAGCCATACGGCGAGACTCCTGATGGGTCGTGCGAAAGAAGGCTTTGAGACCTTTGTGCCGTTGGTTCGCAAAAGATCCTATCTGCGGTTGGCAGGGGATTTTGATCCGGCCCGAAAATGGATTTCCAAGGAAGGTTCAGCCCGTACCATAGCGGTTCTGAAGGATTTTTCCCGGGACATTGAAAGATTTCGGGTAAACCGGGTCATCGCCGTGGCTACGGGTGTTATTCGAGAGGCGGCCAACAAAGATGCGTTTCTGGCGGAAATTTTTGAGGCATGCGGCCTTCATGTTCAGGTCATATCCGGGGAAACGGAGGCCCTTTTGAGCGGTAAGGGCGCCCTTGGCGGCCTTGACATTAAAACCCCCCCCTTTTTGGTTTTTGATCTCGGTGGGGGAACCACTGAGTTTTTGTGCCATGGGGAAGCGGGCATGACGGTGAAATCCGTTCCTCTTGGGGCCATGGTGTTGACGAAAGCTTTTTTAACGACTGATCCGCCGGCGCCGGCGGAAATGAAGGCCCTTAATGACCATATCGGGCAGACGCTGGCGCGGGAATGTTTAACTTTTACGGCAAATGGACCGGTAATCGGAACCGGCGGTACCATAATCGCCCTTTGCGCCATGCACCATGACATATTATTGAATGACATTGCCCCCGAAAGAATCAACGGTCTTAAATTGACGCTTTTTCAGGTTGAGCGCTGCCTGGATAAAATGCGCTGTTTGACGAAATCCCAGAGAATGAAAGCGTTGGGACTGGATTCGGGTCGGGCCGATATTATGGTGGCCGGCGCCGCTGCGGCGGCACAAATTCTGCGGTTTCTGGGAGAAAGGGAGCTGACGGTCAGCATGTGCGACCTTCTGGAGGGGGCTTTGATGGATTTTTTTGAAGGAGAACAGCATGGATAAAAACAATATTCAATTTGGCTATACCTTTGATGATCTCATTTTGATTCCGGATCGATCAGCCGTTTTGCCCACGGAAGTAAATGTTCAAACTCGGCTGAGTCGCAATATTCAGCTGAGTATCCCCATTGTGGCGGCAGCCATGGATACGGTAACGGAGGCCGAAACCGCCATCACCATGGCACGGCACGGCGGAATCGGCTTCATTCACAAGAACATGAGCATCCAACGACAGGCCCTGGAGGTTAAGAAGGTCAAAAAATCTGAAAGCGGCATGATTGTCAACCCCATTACCATTGAGCCGGACCGGAAAATTCATGAGGTTCTTGAAATCATGAATCGATACAAGATTTCGGGGGTGCCGGTGGTCAAGGGTGAAAATCTGGTGGGTATTATCACCAACCGGGACCTGAGGTTTGAAACCAATCTGGACCATACCGTGGGATCGGTGATGACCAAGGAGAATCTCGCCACGGCAAAGGCGGGCATTACCCTGGAAGAGTCAAAGGCCATTCTGCATGCGCGGCGCATTGAAAAACTGCTGGTAGTGGATGACAAGGGCAAGCTGGTGGGCCTCATTACCATTAAAGATATCGAGAAGATCAGGAAGTACCCCCATGCGTGCAAGGACGATTTAGGCCGTTTGCGGGTCGGCGCCGCGGTGGGGGTGGGGGATGACACCTTTGAAAGAATCGAGAGTCTTCGAGACGCTTCCGTGGACGTGGTGGTGGTGGATACTTCGCACGGTCATTCGGAAATGGTGATTGATATGGTTTCCCAAACCCGGCGAACCTTCCCGGACCTTGAACTCATTGCGGGCAACGTGGCCACGGCCGCCGCCACAAAGGCCCTGATCGACGCCGGGGTGGATGCGGTCAAGGTGGGGGTGGGACCCGGGTCCATCTGTACCACCCGGATCGTGGCGGGTATCGGTGTCCCGCAAATGACGGCCATCATGAACTGCGCACAGGAAGCGGGCAAGTATGACATCCCCATCATCGCGGACGGGGGGATCAAATTTTCCGGTGACATCACGAAGGCCCTGGCCGGGGGCGCCGCTTCCGTGATGATCGGCAGCCTTTTCGCGGGTACCGAGGAGAGTCCGGGGGAGACCATCCTTTTTCAGGGTCGAACCTACAAGGTTTACCGGGGGATGGGTTCCCTGGAGGCCATGAAGGAAGGGAGCCGGGATCGGTACTTTCAGGAAGAGACGAAGCAGGACAAAAAGCTGGTGCCCGAGGGCATTGTGGGTCGCGTGCCCTATCGGGGGGCACTTGCGGATACGGTGTATCAGCTGGTGGGTGGACTGCGCTCCGGAATGGGGTATCTGGGATGCGCCAATGTGGAAGAACTTCAGACCAAACCGCGGTTCATTCAGATTACCCCGGCCGGTCTTCAGGAAAGCCATGTCCACGATGTGATCATCACCAAAGAGGCCCCCAACTATCGACTGGAATAGACGAAATAGAGGTCTGAGGTCAGAAGTCAGAGGTCAGAAACCAGGTGGAAGGTAACGCACGATGAATGTCGATCTTTTTACGCAGAAAATACTGATTCTTGATTTTGGTTCCCAGTATACCCAGCTCATTGCTCGAAGGGTCCGGGAGGCCAAGGTTTATTGTGAAATTCATCCCTTTAATATGGATCCGGCGGAGATCATGGCGTTTTCTCCCAAAGGCATTATCCTGTCCGGAGGGCCCGCCAGCATTTATGACAAGGATGCGCCCTTTGTAGATGAAGGGATTTTCAAGCTGAATGTTCCGGTATTGGGCATTTGCTACGGCATGCAGTTTATCACCCATTTGCGGGGCGGCCTGGTGGCCCGGTCCGGTGATCGTGAATACGGGCATGCCGCCATGACCATTGTGGATGACAAAGACCTGTTTCATGGATTTGACAAGGATGATGAATGGACCGTCTGGATGAGTCATGGGGATCGCATTGACCGCATGCCCGAGGGATTTGAGGTCCTTGCCGGCAGTAAGAACAGTCCCGTGGCGGCAATGGCCGATACATCGCGGCGGTTTTTTGGCGTGCAATTCCATCCGGAGGTGGCTCATACGCCCGAGGGCCCGAAAATCCTGGCCAATTTTCTATTTCGCATCTGCGGTTGCGAGCCGTCCTGGACCATGGCATCCTTTGTTCGGGAGACGGTCGCGTCCCTGCGTGAACAGCTTGGAAATGAACGGGTTATCTGTGGGCTTTCCGGGGGCGTGGATTCTTCGGTGACCGCAGTGCTGCTTCATGAAGCCATTGGGAAAAACCTGTCATGTATCCTGGTGGACAACGGGCTTCTTCGAAAAGGGGAGGCTCGAAAAGTGGTGGAGGTGTTTCAAGGGTACTACGGCATCGATTTGCATCTGGTGGAGGCATCGGAACTTTTCCTGGGCCGTCTGAAAGGCGTGACGGACCCCGAAGAAAAGCGAAAGATTATCGGAAGAGAGTTTATCCAGGTGTTTGAAAAAAAGGCGGCTGAATTGGGGTCGGCCCAATACCTGGCCCAGGGGACCCTCTACCCGGACGTTATTGAAAGCGTATCGTTCAAAGGACCTTCCGCCACCATCAAAAGTCACCACAATGTGGGCGGGCTGCCCGATGTGATGAAACTGAAACTGGTGGAACCCCTGCGGGAACTTTTCAAGGATGAGGTGCGCGAGGTGGGCATCGAATTGGGGCTTCCCAAAGAACTGGTGATGCGTCAGCCTTTTCCGGGTCCCGGTCTGGCCATCCGTATCCTGGGAGAGATTACCGCCGAAAGACTTGAAATTTTGCGGGCCGCAGACGTCATCGTGCTGGATGAAATTAAAATGGCCGGCCTTTATGAAAAGGTATGGCAGTCTTTTGCAGTGCTGCTTCCGGTTCGCACTGTGGGCGTTATGGGGGATGAACGCACCTACGAACATGTGATTGCCGTGCGGGTTGTGGACAGCCTGGATGCCATGACCGCCGACTGGTCAAAGATTCCCTACGAGGTTATGGGCAGAATTTCCAACCGGATCATCAACAGCGTCAAGGGGGTGAACCGGGTTGTCTATGACATTTCTTCCAAACCACCGAGTACTATCGAGTGGGAATAAACAAATTCTTGATCCGTTAAAACCCCTTCATTATTTCCATCATTTTTCCGACGGTGAGTGATACGACCGATTGACTGCTTTTGTTTACCGGAAAGTGGCTCACGGCTTTTTTCAAACAACGATGCAATACCCGAACCTCCAAAAAAGTTGACATTTTCAAGTCGATCTGATCAAACATGGAAGAATTCAATAAAACGCTGCAACGTTATGCCCTATTGTGAGCAAGGACCGAACGGAACCCAAATGGGAAATGGCCGATAACTCTTGAGGGAGCAGGGTAAATGAATATCATAATTTTTCGATGGGTGTTTGTGATCTCCGTTATCTTGGCAGGTTTTATGACGCCGGCTCAGGGCGCCGAGATTTCAAACAGCGCCATGCAGGATGAAATTCAAGCGCTTAAACAGATGGTGCTGGAACTCCGGAAGCGGATACAACATCTTGAGGCGGGCCAGGCCAAACCCAGGGAACCAGACTCCTCCGCAACAATTAGGCCTCCATCTTCCGAATCTGTGAAGAAGGCAATGGCTGAGGCGCCCGTCGATTCGAAGAAAATGGTTTCGGGCCGTGTATCTTCGGGCAAGATCGAAAAAACCGATGAGGCGATTCCAATGCCGGGAGGCGGAACGCCGGAAGAAATGGGGGGCAACCCCCCGGCGCCTCTTGATATTGGAGGGCATAAGGTCCGGGTGGGTATCGCCGGCGCCATCCAGGCGGATGTGATCCATGATTTCAACGCCTTGGGCCTCAAACCCGGCGATGGCCAGGACCGGGAATTCATTACGGCGAATATTCCCGTGGGTGGATCCGCCGCGGACATGACCAACCGCACCGCTTTCAGCCCCAATCAGAGTTATCTCAGCGGCTGGGCCGAGACCGACACGCCGTGGGGGCCTTTCAAGGTCTATGCGGATGTCAACCTTTTTGGTTCCAGTACAGAAACGGAATTTCAGATTTACAAGGCCTACGGTCAATGGGGTTGGCTCAAGGCGGGCCTGGATTATACCATTTGGATCAACCAGGCCGCCATCCCGAATACCCTGGATTTTGAGGGCCCTAACGCGGCCCCGGAAAATCGTTTTACCCAGGCAAGTCTGAAGATTCCGCTGGGCCCGGGTTCGGAGAATCGGGAATTCTTTTTTACCGTGGGTGCGGAGGATGCCGGGGCGGACATGACCCTGCCGGCCGGCGCCACTTCCGTGGACCAGTTTCCGGCGGTCATTGGAAAATTTTCATATGAGCCCGATTGGGCCCATATGGAGGTGGCCGGACTCTACCGGCGCCTCAAAGCTGAGGGGCCGGGCTATGACCAATCCATAGACGGTTGGGGCGTGGCCTTCAGCGGCAGCATCGATACCTGGGGAAACGACAACTTCATCTGGGGTCTTGAATATGGGGATGCCCTCGGGGCCTACATACAGGATACGGCCGGGCTGGGACTGGATGCGGCCCCCGTATCCCCTGCCAACGCCACCCTCAGGGCTATTTCGGCTTTCGGCGCCTGGGGCGCCTATCAGCATTGGTGGTCCAAATCCCTTCGGTCATCGGCCACCTATGGTATCGTGTGTTTGGACAGCGATTTCGACCTGTTGCCCAACCCTGCCGGTGCGGGAACCTACAAACAGACCCAATACGCGTCCATGAACCTGGTCTGGAGTCCATGGCCTCCCTTTGACGTGGGATTGGAATACATGTTCGGCCACCGCACCGTCACCAACCCGACGGCGGTGGACGGCAGCACCACAGGGCAGGACCACCGCGTTCAGTTCACCATGCGGTGGAATTTCGAGTGGGAGCGATGATGGACCAAGTTCAGGCAGTTATGCGGCTTTCTTCCAATTCCACATGTTCCTTGACATCGTTTCGGCAGGCTCTTATGCTATATTTTAACGCTATAGAAAGTGAATCCAATGCGCTTTGAAGAAACGAGGCAGCCGCATTAGAGGAGGTCCCCATGAAGTTGTCCACTCGAAGCCGGTACGGAACCAGGATGATGCTGGATCTGGCCAAAAAATTCGATGAGGGTCCGGTAAGGATCGGCGATATTGCAAAGCGCGAGGGGATTTCCGTAAAATATCTGGAGCAACTCATCATCCCTTTGAAACAGGCCAATTTTATAAAGAGTGTCCGAGGTCCCAAGGGGGGGCATATGTTGTCGCGGCCTCCCGAGGATATCACCTTGGGGGAGGTGGTCAAGGCCCTTGAAGGGGGAGGGGAGTTTGCGGTCTGTGTTGAAAATCCCCATGACTGTGAAAGGTCCGATAACTGCCTGACCCGAAACATCTGGGAAGAGGCCTCAAAGGCCATGTACGAAAAACTGGATTCCATGACCCTCTCCGGGATGCTCAGGGCGGAGAACGGTGCTTAGATTTTACATTAAGGATGGGGTTGTAAAAAAGGAAACCATGCTGCTGGTGGCTTTTGTAGCCCTTACGGTGGGTTTTCTGGGTGGGGTTTTTTACAGCGCCTATAAGGGGGCGCCATGGAAAGATGCGGTACCGCCGGGCCAATCGGAGGCTTCCAATACGCAGGCAGCCGGGATCCTGGAATTGGAGAAAGAAACCGCCCTGCATCCCGATAATGCTGGTGCCTGGGTGCAACTGGGAAATCTTTATTTTGACGCCGACCGGGCTGAAAAGGCCATTTCCGCCTATGAGCGTTCCCTTGAACTTGACCCGGACAATGCCGATGTCCTCACAGACCTCGGGGTGATGTACCGTCGCAAAGGACTCTCGACGGACGCCCTCAAGGCCTTTGATCGGGCGATCCGGATAAACCCCCGCCAGGAGGCGGCCTACTTCAACAAAGGGGTGGTGTTCCTTTATGACCTTAACGACCCGGACAATGCCGTTAAGGCGTGGGAAGAACTTGTTCAATTGAATCCCATGGCCAAGATCCGGAGCGGTGAACTGGTTATGACACTGATTGAAAATGTCAAAAAGAAGAAGACCCCCTGAAGGTCCCACACCTCCTTGAGCGTTTTGTCCTGAAGGCGAAAGTTCGCTCAATTCTTCACAATATGAAACAAATTTGCTGTTTACTGCAAAGGCTATCAAGAATCATCCCTGGTCCGCCGAAAAATATACCCACTCCGATATTTAAAATCCTTCCCAGTGAAAACTTGACCTCATCAATTTGAATGGCTATGCTCGGCCTTTCAGTTTTCAAAACGGGGTTATTCAACAACAGGAAGGTAGAGAGATGAAAATTGGACTGGATTGTGTTCCCTGCATCCTCAAAATGTGTCTGGGGTTTATTCGCAAAACAAGCCTGGGCGATTCGGAAGTAAACACATTGTTCAAAGATGTTCTTCAGATGCCTCCTCTAAGGGGGGGGGACTGGGATGTCACCAGCCCAGCCGTGATTGAAGGCGTTATGCGGAAGACATATGACATGCTGGGCGACGATGATCCTCTAAAAAAAGAAAAAGAGGGCTTGAACCGGTATCTGCTGGACCGATATGAAATCTTTGAAACAATGGTGCGGGAAGCGAAAGACCCAGTGGAAACGGCTGTCAAATTGGCCATCATGGGAAATGCCATTGATATCATGCTTTCAATGGATTTTTCCCACCTCCTGACCACACTCAGAGAAAGGGTGGAACAGCCCCTGCCCGAAAAAAGCTTAGCGCAATTCAAAGCCCAACTGGATAAAACACGCCGTATGGTCTATTTCGGGGACAACGCCGGTGAAATTGTATTGGACAAATTACTGATTTCGACCCTGAAGGAGTTGTATGACCTTGAAATTGTTTTCGTGGTGCGAAGCCTGCCCACCCTGAATGATGTGACCCTTAATGAAGCGCTGGCCGTCAGGATGGATGAGATCGTTCCGGTTTTGCCCAATGGTATGGATGGCCCCTTTCCGGGGACCCGGGTGTCAAGATGTTCCCCGGAAGTTCAGGCGCTTTACAAAGAGGCGGATCTGATCATTTCAAAGGGCGGCGGCAATTTTGACAGTCTTGACGAGGACAAGGCCATCTACGGACGCAACATCAGCTTCCTTTTACTTTCCAAGTGTTATGTTTACGAGAAACTTCTGAATACGCCGATAAATGGCCTCATCCTTAAAAATTACCATGATTTTTAAGATAAGAAACTGTCTTTTATCATTTCTTTGGCTTTATGGTACTGAGTTTCACTCACGGTGAGAGAGCCATCTTTCCGGATAAAGGGCGGCTCATCGATGGTATAAATTCTTTCGGGCAGTGCCGCCTGCATCGCGATTCTTTCCGGAACCCCCGGAAGCACCCCAATGGCCTTTTGTACCTCATCCGGGAATTTCCCCGGGTCAGCGGTTTCATATATCACCGCCAGAGCATCATGCTTTCCCCCAAGGAATGTGTCCAGGGCCCGCCACCCAACGGCTCCATGAGGCTCCATCATGATGCCGTATCGTTCGTAGACCTCCCGTATGGCGACATAATGATCGGGATTGTTTACGCTCATGGACCAGAAATCCTTTCGCATGGCAGGAAGATCCGGCGGGATATCCATCACCCCTTCCTGAACTACAGTGCCCGCTTCATCCCGTTTGTCATACACGTGACCGCCATAAAGATCGATGAGCCTGGCAAAATTGCTGGGGTTGGAGACGATCATGGCTGACGAAGGGGATTTCCGGGAGGGTTTTACCACGTAGTCGTCATTTTTCAGAAACTCGGGGAATTCATCGTTTTCATTGACCCCACAGATAATCCGGGAAATGGGCAGTCCCATTTCCCGGGCCAGCACCGTTCCCATCATGTCCCCGAAATTCCCCGAAGGAACACTGGCAATCATGGGTTCATCATATGCCGCCACCCGGGAATAGGCAAAAAAGGGATAAACCGCCTGGGGCAGCAGCCGGCCCACACTGATGCTGTTGGCCGAGGTGAAGCGATTCTCATCGTCAAAAACATCTTTTGCAAAGGGTTTATCCCCCAGCAACCGTTTGGCCAGGGCCTGGCACACATCGAAATCCCCGTTCACCTCAAAGGCATACACATTTTCCCCGAGGGTGGTCATCTGCCGCCGCTGCCGTTCGGTGATGGATCCTTTGGGGAAAAACACGACATTGTCCACGCTGTCCAGACCATGAAGGGCATCGGCAACGGCCCCTCCCGTGTCTCCGCTGGTGGCAACCGCCACCACCCGTTTAAGCCCGGACCGTTTTAAAAAATAATTGAGCATTCGTCCGAAAAACCGGGCCGCGTAATCCTTGAAGGAGTAGGTGGGTCCGTGAGTCAGCCACATGATGTGGGTGCGGCCGGTCAGGTGCTGCATGGTGGTAGGGATAATGCCGTCGTCATAGGCATCCGTCAGCATGGCCCGCAGGTCTTTTTCCGCCACCTCGGCGCCCAAAAACGGGCTCAGAACCTCATAGGCAATCCGGGCATAGGACTTCCCCTTCATGGCTTTCAGGGTTTCCGGGGATAATTTGGGAATATCGTTTTTTTTCATCATGTAAAGGCCGTAATGGGAAGCCAGGCCGTTCATGAGGGCCGTCTCGAAATTAACGCACTCTGTCTTGTTGTTGGTGCTGTAAAAGGTAATGGTCTTCAAAATCAAACTCCCGTCATCAAACCTTACTTGGATTTAAAAGACGTCAAATATCGCCGGGCCAAGTCCTGATAAATGATAAGACCGTTCCGGATCTGTTCCAATTGAGCCGGGCTCATCTTCTTCACTACCCGGGCCGGGGATCCCATAACTACGCTGTGGGATGGAATTTCCATTTTGAAAGGGACGAAACTCCCAGCCCCGACCATGCACTCTGAGTGAATGTTCACGTTATCACCGACGATAGCGCCCATCCCCACCAGCACATAAGAGCCGATCTCACACCCATGCAGGATAGCGCCGTGTCCGATGTGCACATTCGGGTGAAGGATAACGGCGGTATCGGGGAAGGTATGGAATACGCAGTTATCCTGAACATTGGACCCTTTTCCAATCCTGATAGACCCGATATCGCCCCGCAGCACGGCGCCGGCCCCCACATAACACTCCGCTTCCACTTTCACATCACCGATCAAAACGGCATCCGGATGCACAAAGGCCCTGGAATCCACCAGGGGACTTCTATTTTCAAATTCATAAAAGGGCATTCTTACCACCACCTATATTTTGGTTTCTGCGAATACGGCCAAAGCCGTGCCTGCATTTTTATCATGGTATTCATTTTCATTCAAGCACTTCCAACACCCCTCACAATATCCCCCACACTCCCGAGAACATAGGCCCTTAGTATCTTATTCCTTCAACTGCTTGAGAACATGCCCATCGGAAATGGGCCGAATTAGCTTGGTCCGATCCCATCTTATGAATTAGCCCACATGTTGTGTTTCCTTTTTTATTGACCTACAATCCGGTTCCCTCTATAGTCGATGCTGAAAAAAAGCAAAGCCTTATCTCCTAAACAAAATTCGGTGGAAAGAGCTTGTTCAGCTTCAACAGTACTATGTGCGCCGAGAGGTAACCATGGTCAATATCGAGGATGCCAGAGAAGTAGCGAATAACCTGGCGGTGAGATTGTCGCCCGTGGCAGTCATTCTGTTTGGGTCTGTTGCCAGATCGGGGAAAGGAGCCGATCTGGACATGCTGGTTGTAACCGAACAGGAGGAGATGCGGGAAACCGTCGACCTCTGCCTTCGCGACTATTCCAGACTTTATCCCATAGATTGTTTTGTCGCCTCCACCCGGATGCTTAACGAGAAATTCAGGGAAGGAAGTCCTTTTCTCAATCTCATTCAGAAAGAAGGGAGGATACTTTACATGAAAAGCACTTTGAATGAATGGATTGATCTTGCGAAGGAAGATTTCAGGCAGGCAAACTATCTTCTGAAAGGGAACTTTTACAGAGGCGCCTGTTATGCCGCACAACAGGCGGTTGAAAAGGCCCTCAAGGCCTCCCTGCTCAAGAAGGGATGGGATCTTGAGAAAATCAATCACATCAGGCGCCTGCTCAGCATCTGTGAAGACTACGGGGTCCAGGTTGAATGGCAAGATGCGGATGTGGATTTCATGGACAGCATATACAGAGGCCGATATCCCGCCGAGGAAGGACTTCTTCCTCTGAAAAATCCCGACGAAGAGGAGGCATCACGTGCCATTTCAATCGCTCTAAATATCCTCGAACAACTCAACTTACAGGCGTTTTCAGAATGAACCTTTAAGCATATTTTACCAGGTCCTGTTCCGACGTCACACCGCTTAACACCAGGACCGTTGCCACTTCCGCGTTAATCCCGGCGATGATATCCGTTTCCATCTGATCTCCGATAAAGACCGTCTCCTCCCGTCCTTAGCTCAAGCACCTGAGGGCATGGCGGATCATGTCGAGTACTTAACCATCGTTTCACTTCTCTTTTGGTCCGGAATTGCATTGTGCCTCCATAGGGATGTTCCGCAGTGTCCACCCAGTCGGATCATCGAGAGGGGCAAGATATTAACCCATGTGGAAAGACTTTGACACTGGTTTTGAAATACATCCCCTGATTCACATTCAGGCCTGCCGGTTCACTCAGATTGCACCAGACAGTTGACACGGCACGATGGATGCTTAGATTGATTTCAAAGAAAAAACAAACCAACGTATAGCAAACCCGCCCTAAAAAAGGGGCCACGAGCCGGGTTTCACTGAACAAGTGATTCCGGCTTTTTTTATGGAGGATACTTAAATGGAAGCTGCAAAATGTTTTACACCCGACCATGATCCCCAACTGGATCCCATATTTCATCCCGACGCCTTCAGCCGTCTGGATGAATCCAATGATGGCCGATTTTATGAAACCGACCGGTTTGTGGACCATTTGGATTCAATGGCCCTGTCCACGGTTGAACATCTCATTAAAAGCCTCGTTATCGAGAAGAATCCGGTGGTCTTGGATTTGATGGCAGGGTGGGACAGTCACATTCCCGCCCATTTAGAGGCTTCAGATGTTGTCGGCCTGGGACTTAATGAAAACGAATTGAAAAAGAACCAAAAGCTGACCCGTTATGTGCTTCACGACCTCAATCAGGAGCCCCGTCTCCCATTTCCGGACCACACCTTTGATACGGTGATTAACACCGTATCTGTGGATTATATGACACAACCCATTGCGGTTTTTAAGGAAGTAGGAAGGATACTCAAACCGGGCGGGCTCTTTCTGGTGATTTTTTCGAACCGAATGTTCCCTCAAAAAGCGGTCAAGGTCTGGCGGGAATCCGATGAAAATGAACGGATGATTCTCGTCAATGATTTTTTTGATCGTTCCGGCGCCTTCGAAACAGCCTCCCGGTTTGTATCCAAAGGAAAACCGAGACCGGAACATGACAAATATGCCGGTCAAACCCCGGTAAGCGATCCCATCTACGCCGTCTATGCTGAAAAGAAAGGGGGATCTTCCGGTCGTGGCAGGCGACCCGTTCCGGTGGAAATTTATGGTGAAAAGGTCGACAGGGAAACGCTGGCACAGAGAGAAGCCGCGGTAAAAAAGACGTTACGATGCCCCCATTGCGATGAAAAGCTGCGCAAATGGGAAGTCCCGGACAATCCTTTCTGCCAGACCTGGGACAACGATTTCATGTATATCTGTTTTAATGATGCATGTCCCTATTTTGTCAGGGGATGGGACCGGATGTACCGGGAAACAAGCCAGGGCATGAGCTACCGCCTGATGTACAACCCGGAAAACGATCGCTGCATGCCCATACCCGTACCCACCCATCAGGCATTAAAAGACGGCATCATGGATTGATGGGGAAAACCGATATTTTTATTCTGCCGGAAAATTGTAGCGAAACAGGACTCTGACTACGACACGATTGTTTCGATTCCTGACGGCGCCTGTTTCGCTGCAAAAAAAATCAGATTGAGGACAATTCATCATCTGATCATAAGACATGGCGCTTATGTCCGCATGACCGTTTACGGTCGCATCTACCCCAAAATAAAAGGAGTATAAACC
The DNA here is from genome assembly GCA_963664475.2 of Desulfatiglandales bacterium. Taxonomy (GTDB): domain Bacteria; phylum Desulfobacterota; class DSM-4660; order Desulfatiglandales; family Desulfatiglandaceae; genus NaphS2. The sequence goes on along the minus strand of CAXXXE010000006.1, from coordinate 130,301 downwards.
CACGGGAAGCCTGCTTATGCGAAAGCACCTCCAATGGAGTCGTCGTATCATTTTTCATCCAGCACTTTTCGGATGATCCGAGCCATTTTGGACATCATCACCGGTTTCATCATGAATCCCTTTATACCCATGGCATGGGCCTTTTTCTGATCCATCCTTTCGCTGAACCCCGTACAGAGGATCACCGGGATATCGGATCTTATAGTAAGAACTTTGCCGGCAAGCTGACTGCCATTCATATCCGGCATTGTCATGTCTGAAATGAGCATATCGAAGTCATCCGGTGCTGCCTGAAATGTTGCCAAGGCATCCAGGCTGCGGGTATGAGACGTTACTTGGTAACCCAGACGCTCAAGGATTTGTTTCTCAAGTTCAACGATCGACCCGTCGTCATCCACCAGGAGAATCCGTTCCTTTCCACCTTGGAGAATGTCCGCCTTTACGGCAGATTCAGATTCAGCGGATTGCGCCATCAAAGGGATGTGGATTGTAAAGGTCGTTCCTTTTCCCATTTCGCTGTCAACAAGGATATCCCCATCGTGATCTCTGACAATCCCGTAAACCACGGCAAGACCCAGGCCGGTTCCTTTCCCCTCTTCCTTGGTGGTAAAATATGGATCAAAGATCCTTGACATGATCGCTGGATCAATGCCGCAGCCCGTATCCGAGATACTTAACGTCACATACTTGCCTGGTTTGAGACAACTGCGAGCGACATCATCCTTATTTAGGAGGGTTTCTTTGAGGCGGGCGATCATTTTTCCGCCATCCTGATCCATGGCATGATACGCGTTGGTGATAAGATTCATGGCAATCTGATGAATTTGTGTCGGGTCTGCCATTATCAATCCGGCATCTATTTGGATGTCCGGCAAAATTTCAATATCCGATGGCATAACAGATCGAATCAAACTGAGGACCTCTTTCAATACCTGTTGAACACGAACCGGTATTTTTTTGTGTTCGGATTGGCGACTGAAAGCAAGAATTTGTTTAACAAGCACGCTGCCCCTGTTCCCGGCCTTCAAGATTGCCTCCGCGTTTTGATATTCTATAGTCCCCTTAGGCAAATCTTCTAAAAGCAACTCCGACATCCCCACTATCGGAAATAAAAGATTGTTGAAATCATGGGCGATGCCGCCGGCAAGGGATCCGATGGCTTCCATTTTCTGTGCCTGAGCAACTCTCCTTTCAAGTTTCAGCTCATTGGTAATGTCACGGGAAATCCACACAAAATTAATGACGCCGCCGTTTTTATCCTTCACGGGTGAAATAGAACATTCGCCGGTATATAAAACACCGTTCTTTCGTTTATTGATGACCCGTCCGGTCCAGGGATTTCCGGATAATATCGTGTGCCAGAGATTTCTGTAAAATGCCTCATTTTGGCGCCCGCTTTTGAGAACATTTGGTTTTTTTCCGATGGCCTCGCTGTCGGTATACCCCGTAATTTCTTCAAATGCCGGGTTGACATACTGGATCACCCCCGAGGCATCGGTGATAACAACCATTTCATTGGCCTGCTCGATGGCCAAGAGCAACCGTTCACGTTCTGCCTCAGCTTGTTTCCGTTCGGAAATGTCACGGGTTATGGAAATGATATGGGGTTCATTTTTAAGGGAAATAACCCTGGCAGACATCAACGCGGTCGTGAGAGTCCCATCCTTTCTTTTGAACAACGCTTCCAGGTTGTCGCAGAAACCGTTTTCCCTCAGATCCCGGACCAGTTTCATTCGGTCGGCAGGGTCATGCCATATCTGGATATCAAATGATGTCTTACCCGCAACATCCTCACGGGTAAAACCGGTCAATTTTGTAAACCCATCGTTGATGTCCACATAGAGTCCATCTCTCATACGATTGATGTTGATGGCATCGGGACTGAAACGATAGGTTAACCGGAATTTTTCTTCACTCTCCCGCAGCTTATCCTCCGCCGCCTTCCGTAGGTTTTTATGCACCAACATGATTTTTTCAGCATTTTTTCGAGCAGTGGTGTCGCGATCAACACCGCTGAAACCGACAAAATTTCCCTCTCCATCGAAATCAGGATGGGATGTACTTTCAAAGTAACGGGACGACCCGTCCTTATGAAGCCACTTGAGTTCAAGGTTGCGCCAACCTTTTCTTTGCGCGATTGATTGTTTGAATACGGCTTCGGCATGGGGCCTGCTGTCAGGATGAATCATCGGAAAAAGAGGCCTGCTAATAACCTCCTTGGGTTTGTATCCTAAAAGCGTTTCAATGGCCCTGTTCGTGAAAGTATGGACACCATGGATATCGATTGACCAAACCCAGTCTTTGATGGCATTCACCAGGTTTTGGTATTTTTTCTCGTTCTCAACTAACGCCGTCGTTGCAGAGGGTCTTTCAATGGCTTCACGGGTGTGACTTTTTTCCGGCGTGTTAACGTAACCGGCGGCGGCTTTTTCCAGATCCTGAATTCGTTTTTCAAGTTCCTCATAAGTTGGTTTTGCAATCATTAAAAAAAACCCTCGATGGTGATGTTGCATCCGAACGAATCAGCGGATGATCTCGTACCAAATTAACGGATTGTGTTTTTTCTTAATGTAATTTACAAAAGGCAGGCATTTTGAGACCCGATACGGCAGTTTTTGGCGCCGAACAACTCATTGTAAAAAATATCCTGCCCCCATCTTAGAATTTTTATCTTTTTTTTATCCATATTAATTTATGATCATTACGTAACATTTATTACCAAAAAAATATTATTTTTACCACACTATTTGAAGAAGTCATGAATACCAGCGACACTCTTTTCCATTCAAATAGGGGTTGTCTGGACGGTTAGCTTGATTCTCGAATCTCTTTCACCTATACTGAAACTCTCTAAAAGCAAATCCTTGTCATTTAAGGGGAAACCAATGACGCGCATCCAAACAAACAACATTGAAATTTCATATGATCTTTGCGGTTCCGGTGAACCGCTGGTCCTTATCGGCGGATTCGGCATGACCAAAGAATTCTGGAGCCTTCAGGTCCAGGCCCTTTCTCCCCATTTCAAAGTCCTCACCTTCGACAACCGTGGCGCCGGTAAGAGTACGGTCCCGTCGGAACCCTTTTCCCTTGCAGACATGGCATCGGACACCATCGCCCTCATGGACGCGCTGAACATTTCAGCCGCCCATATCTTAGGCGTTTCAATGGGGGGAATGATCGCACAACTTTTGTGTATGGATTATCCGGACCGTATAAAGAAAGCGGTATTGGGCTGCACATCCCATGGCGGAAGGAATGCGACGCAACCGGAACCAGGGGTCATGGTCGCACTGGCTCAGGCCGCTAACCCCGACTTATCTCCTGAGGAAGCAGCCCGCCAGTTGGTGCCATATCTTTTTTCTGAATCGTTTGTTCGTGAAGAAAAGGAACGTATCGAGGCTTTCATCCGGTTAAGCGTTGCAAACTGTATATCCGTTGAAGGTGCGGCGGGCCAAATGAATGCGCTTGGCTGTTTCAATGCGGAAAAGCGACTGGGAGAGATTCATTGTCCGGTTATGGTTGTTGCGGGGAGCGGAGACCGTCTGATCCCACCGGAAAATTCGAGGTTTCTGTCGGAGAAAATTCCGGGTGCGGCACTTAGACTCATTCAGGATGCCGGTCACAATTTCTTTTTTGAGAAGTTCGATGAGGTGAACGAAATTTTGAGGCTGTTTTTTTCCGCACCCTGACAATTGCATCGTTCTGGTAAAGATTTAATCCCGGTTACGATCCCAAAGTTGCTTGGCTCAACCGCTCTGACAGCCACATGTTGATTAAGGTTTCCGGCAAAATACCACGTGTGCGGGCTTGCGCTTCAACCTTAAAATAAAGTTCGGGATCAATCGTTATTCGTCGTCTGCGCTGGGCCCTGACATCAAAATCAACCTCATGGGTTTGGTCCCACCGGTCAGCAAGGCTGTGGTTGTCCCAGAAATTTCCGATCTCTTCCATGGTGCTCGCTTTTGAAATGGTAGTAGTCTCTGTTTTTTTATCTTTTTTCATAACGTTTACGCTCCTTTTTGTCCATATCCCGCGCACTCACGATGAGCGCGGCGTTACTTAAGAATAAAAAATGCTATCAGGTAGCGCCCTGCGTTTGTCTGGCCACAAGCAGAATATACGTCTTCTCCTTTCCTGTACCCTGATTCAACTAAGCGAAAATGCGGTATATTGAAGAATATCTCCTCAACTTCGTCTTGGGTAACATTGTGTTTGACATATATCTTATCGATAAAATCAGGGAGCCAGATAAAATCATCAATATACATAATGGGCTTCCGTTTTCAAGATTTGTTTCAGATGGTTTCAGGAAAAGCCATAACAAAAAATGTTACCACAAGATTTGACATGAAACAATAACAGTTTTTGAAATACCGATCTTGGAGGCACGTCTTTACCCACCCCCAAAGTCTCCGGATCAACTCCTCACCCAGTAACCGTGAATTATGACAAAAAAAAGCCGGCTTTAAAAAAGCCGGCTTTTTTAAATTTTAATCCGTATCCGATTTCTAGGCGGCCTTTGAAAGCTTCACGGCACACACCTTGAATTCAGGAATCTTGGCAATGGGATCATGTGCGGGGTTGGTGAGGAGATTGGCATTGCTTTCCAGAAAATGAAAGGGCAGAAACAAAACGCCCGGATTCACCCGGTCCGTGACTGTCGTTCGGACGTTTACTTCTCCCCGCCGGGAGGTCACTTTCACCTCATCGCCTTCCACAACACCAAGCGTCTCGGCATCATCGGGATTCAATTCCAGGAACCCTTCCCGGATTTCATCATCCAGGCGCGGACAGTTTCGGGTCATGGTGGCGGTATGATAATGAGCAAATACACGTCCAGTGGTCAACCACAAGGGATATTCCGCATCCACCACTTCCGCGGGCGCCTGATAGGGTATGGCATGGAAAAGCCCTTTGCCCCTGGCAAAAACGTCCTTATGGAGAAATTTGGTTCCGGGATGTTCCCGGTTCGGGCAGGGCCACTGCAACCCTTCCCCTTCCAGCCGATCATAAAAAATACCACCGTAGGACGGGGTTACGGCGGCAATTTCATCCATGATCTCCGCCGGTGACGCATATTTCATTTCATAACCGAAACGGGTGGAAACATCCTGTATGATTTCCCAATCCGCCCTTGCATCGCCAACAGGCTCAATGGCTTTTCGAACACGGGTGACCCGTCTTTCCGTGTTGCTGAAGGTGCCGTCCTTTTCAGCAAAGCACGCTCCAGGTAGGACCACGTGGGCCATTTGCGCCGTAGGGGTCAGAAAGATATCCTGAACCACCAGCAACTCCGCCTTGGCAAGGGCTTTCTTCACATGATTGGTGTCAGGGTCGCTCTGAACCGGGTTTTCCCCCATCACGTAGAGCGCCTTCACGGAACCGTCGCTAAGACCATCCAGCATGCCCGGAACCGTCAGCCCCATTTTATCGGACAACTCCGCCTGCCAGGCATCGGAAAATTTCTTCTGCGCATCAATGGTTGTAACCGGCTGATATCCGGGATAAACATTGGGAAGCCCTCCCATATCGCAGGCCCCCTGCACATTGTTCTGTCCTCGCAGGGGATTTACCCCAGTAGATTCTCTCCCGATATTCCCGGTCAGCATGGCAAGATTTGCCAGCGATTTCACATTGTCCACACCGGTAGTATGCTGGGTAATGCCCATGCAGTAGATAATGGTGGCGGTTTCAGCGGTGCCAAAATATTCAGCGGCTTTAATAATATCTTCCGTCGGCACGCCCGTAATCTCGGCGGTTTTTTCCGGCGTATACGCTTCTATGACTTTCTTGAATTCCTCAAACCCTTCGGTGCGTCCTTCGATGAACGCCGGGTCGTGCCATTTTTGATCCAGTATTACATGCATCATGCCATTGAGCAACGCCACATCGGTTCCCAGATTATGACGGAGATGAACGTCTGCTTCGGTGGCCAATTGAATTTTCCGAGGATCGGCCAGCACCAATTTGGCGCCTTTCTGTTTGGCCCTGAAGATTCGGGTTGCCACCAGCGGGTGGCTTGATGTGGTATTGGAACCAATCACAAAGATACATTCGGCATCCTTGATCTCATCAATGGAATTGGTCATGGCGCCACTTCCGAACGCCGCGGCAAGACCTGCCACGGTTGAGGAGTGTCAGAGGCGAGCGCAGTGGTCTACGCTGTTGGTGCCTACCGCGGCACGCGCAAATTTCTGAAGCAGGTAATTTTCTTCGTTGGTTACCTTGGCGGAGGTCAAAAATGCAATGGCATCGCTGCCGGCTGAATCCTTGATCCCTTTGAGTTTCGATACCGTATAATCAAGGGCTTCATCCCACGACACTTCCTCAAGCACGCCGTTTTTTCGAATTAGGGGGGACGTCAGCCGCTTGGGGCTCTGAATGAATTCATGGACATTCCAGCCTTTAATGCAGAGTTTTCCCTGACTGACCGGATTGGTCTTACAGGGAATGGTATCAATGATTTGACCGTCAAGCACCTCCAGGTAAAAACCACATCCGCAACCGCAATAGGTGCAGGTGGTCAGTACGGTCTTATAGTCCATGAGTACTCCTCTCTAAATTTATTAAACCTCAGTTCCGGCGCCCAGAAAGTTCAAGGGAGATTTCCCCGTGGTGTATCCGGGGCGGTACTGGAATTGGTCGTCAATAATATCCGCTACTTTCTTATATAATGTGCGAAGGGGAATGTCCGCAGGGCATGCCTCGTTGCAGAGTCCGCAATCGATACACCGACCCACCATGTGGATGGCGCGGGTCAGATGAAAAACGGGTATTTCCGGAGGGATAGCGCCCGTTGCCACCAGATTGTCGTCTTCCAGTGCGCATTCCTTGCAAAAACACATGGGGCACACGTCCCGGCAACCATAGCATTTGATACAGCGGGAAAAAGCATCCTTCCAGTATTCAAAACGTCCCGCCAGATCAAAGTTATCGACTTTGAGTACGGAAAGGGCCTCAACCCCATCCGTTTTTTCCCCTTCCACAAATTCATCGGGAAACGGTTTCCGACACTCGCAATAGGCCGCCAGCATGGGCGGACAGGCAACCCCCACCGTAACCACCTTTTCAGAATCCAACTGATTCCAGGTGAAAAGCGCCTTCAGCCCACGCTCATCACAGCCTCGCACCAAGACACCGAAGGTTTCCTCCGGATACTTCGAGGCGATATGAATCAACTGTTTATTGAGTGTATATCGGGTGTCCCCCGGTTGTTCCCAATCCCCCACCACGAGATGATCCAGATCATTTTCATCGCAAAAAAGGTGGGGACCTATATGACCATATTTATTGCTAAGGCCTAAAAACCCTTTGATCTTTCCTGAACCGAGCAGTTCCTTGACCTTGTTTTTCACATTCTCACTCATGGAAATATCCTAACCCGGATGCGTGTCCGGGAACAAATAGTATCAATTCCGCCAACGGCATCAGGCCGCGAGAAGCGCCTTTTCCGGTTTCTTCAACGGCGACGGGCCCATTGCTTTAAGGCTGTCAATAAAATCAATGACCTCATGGGCAAATTCCGGCCCCTCGGCTGATGATATCCATCTGGATCGAAGGCGATCCGATTCGATGCCGATAAATCCCAATAACTCTCTTAAAAAGCTGATTCTCTTTTTGGTCGCATAATTACCATACAGGTAATGGCAGTCGCCGAGGTGTCAGCCACCCACGAAAACGCCGTCCACACCCTGTTGAAACGCCCTCAGAATATGGTGAGGGGATACACTTCCGGAACACATCACCCGAACAGTCCTGATGTTCGTTGGATACTGCAGTCGACTAACCCCAGCCAGGTCAGCAGCGGCGTATGCTCACCATGTACACAAGAAGCAAACGATTTTGGGTTCGAAATTAACGTCACTCATAATTTATCCTCGTAAATTTAAGAAGCGAACGGCTTTCTTAACAAACCGCCTTGATCTGGCTCAGCAACTGCTGTGGGTTATAGCCCTTCAGCATGGCACTCTGGGACGGGCATGTGGCGGCACAACACCCACATCCCTTGCAGAGAATCCGGTTGACCTCACAGATGCCTTTATCGGACAGGTATTGTATGGCCTGGTAGGGACACATCTCCATGCATCCCTGGCATCCCACGCAGGTATCCGGATTGATTTCCGCCACGATGGCGCTGATTACCAGTTTGTCTTTAAAAAGGATCGTCCCGATCCTGGATGCCACCCCCAAGCCCTGAGATGTTGCCTCCTCCACATTGGCGGGATAACGGGCGGAACCACATAGAAATATGCCGTCCGTTGCAAAATCCAGGGGCCTCAATTTGGCGTGGGCTTCCATAAAGAAATTGTTCTGGTCCACGGGGACCCTCAGAAGCTTTGAAATGTCCGGAGCATCTTCCCGAGGGATGAGAGGCGTCGATAAGACCACCAGGTCGCATGGAATCGTTTCAGTGTCACCTGTGAGCACCTGAAAGAACCGGACTTCACCGTCTTTGACTTCCGGTGGCTGCTGGGGATCATAGACATCAAAACGTACCCCTTCCCCCCGGGCGTCCCACAACATTTTTTCCTTCTCCGTGCCGTACATCTGCATGTCTCGATAGAGGATATGCACGTGCGCATCGGGGTTTCGTTGTTTAATAAACAGCGCGTTCTTGACGGCCGTCTGGCAACAGATACGGGAACAATACTTCCGTTCCTCGGAGCGGGCGCCCACACATTGAATCATGACGATCCGCTGTGAATCGAATTTTCCTTCCAGAAACAGTCCTTCCAGCTCCGCCTGGGTAATGACATTCTTTCCGTCATACCCGTAAAGTCCCTGGGGTTCAAGGGGTAAGGCCCCGGTCGCCACGGTGATGCAGCCCACCAGTTCATTCACCATGGCGCCATCCGCCTGGCGAATGTTGATTTCGTAATTGCCGATATATCCGCCAACGGTTTCCAACTGAGCATTCAGATAGATTTTAACGTTGGTTTTGGAGCGAACGCTTTCCACCAGGGTAGCCACCCGATCGGATGCTTTCTCCCCTGATGGGAGGCGATCGATTCGGTTTAAAAAGCCGCCCAGTTCGGGTGCTTTTTCCACCAGAACCACATCAAGGCCCATATCGGCCAGGGTTTCCACGGCGGAGAGACCGGCAATGCCGCCCCCAACCACCATCACCCGCGGGGTTAAAGAGGCCTCGATGTCCTGCTGCGGTTCGAGAAACGCCGCCTTGGCCACGGCCATGCGCACCAAGTCCTTCGCCTTTTCCGTGCCCCCGTCCCGGTTTCCCATGTGTACCCATGAACATTGATCACGGATATTGGCCATCTCAAAAAGATAGGGGTTCAACCCGGCCTGGGCACAGGAACTGCAAAACAGCGGCTGGTGGGTCCTGGGGGAGCAGGACGCCACTACCACGCGATTTAGATCATTTTCCTTGATCCCGTTCATGATTTCCCCGATACCCGCTTCTGAGCAGGTATAAAGGTTTTCTTTGGCGTACACCACGCCGGGAAGGGTGGCTGCATAACGGGTCACGTCAGCGCAGTCAATGTGTCCTGCGATGTTTGAGCCGCAATCACAAATAAACACGCCGATCCGTTGCGTTTCCGCGTTGGATTGTTTTTCTTCATTCTTATCGCTCATGCTGACAGACTCCTTCATGATGCCTTGCGCATTTGGGCGCCCATAATCGTCCTGGCCGCTCGTGCGGCAGCGCCGCTGGCCTGGGCCACGGATTCCGGGATATCAATGGGGCTGTGCGCACAACCGCAGGTGAAAATTCCGGCCCGGGTTGTGTCCATGGGTTGCGACGGGTCGGTTTTAAAAAAACCGAAAGGGTTCAGTTCAACACCGAGAATTTCAGCCAATTGGGGGTTTCCGCTGGACGGGGCACAGGCCGTGGCCAGAATCACCAGGTCAAAGGCTTCGCTTTTGACTTTGCCCTCGCGGGTATCCTCGTAGGTCAATACGGGGTTATGGTTGGTGCCTTCGTTTATCTCGGCAACCCGTGCTCGCACATAGGTAATGCCGGATTGATCGCCGCCTCGCACCTTATATTCTTCGAACCCTTTTCCTACGGCGCGAATATCCATACCGAAAATGGTTGAGGTGGTTTCCGGTCCATGTTCCCTGGCGATAATCGCTTCCTTAATGGAATGCATGCAGCAATAACCGGAGCAAAAGGGATAGAAGCGCAAATCCCTGGACCCCACACACTGAATAAAGGCCAGTTTCTTAGCCGGTTGAAACCCTTGGGCCTGCTTTTCAAGCATTTCGAGCGGTTCTTCAATGGTTAAATGCTTTTCATATTTTTTTACCCATGCGTCTCTGTCTTTATCGTCTTTATATTGACCCTGTTGAAATTTCGCATAGAAGTCCGCGGATGATTCACCAAACTTTTCTTCAAGTTTGTTCAGCTGTTTTTGAGATTTCTCATGGGCTTTTTTCAGGATTTCAATTTCCGCTTCCACCGCCAGATCCGAGGGTCGGTCCAGATGGCCGCCGGTGGGACCGCTGGCACTCAGCAACCTTTCAAGCTCAATGGCCGTCACCACATTGGGAATTCCACAGTACTGGTATTCCGGGATACGGGAGGGATCAAACACCTCATAACCGGAAGCCACAACAATGGCCCCCACGTCCAGTTCCATAATTCGGTCCTTCTGGTCAAAATTAACGGCTTCCGCCTGGCAGACCTTGGCGCAGATGCCGCATTTCTTTCCATTCAACTGCCGACAGTGATCCGGATCGATGGTATGGGTGGAGGGTATCCCCTGTGCAAACCAGCTGTAGATGGCCTTGCGATTTCCCAGACCCTCATTGAAGGCGTCGGAAACTACGGTGGGACACTTCTCCTTGCAGGCGCCGCAACCCGTACACTTGTCTTCGTCTACATAGCGGGCTTTTCGGTTAACGGTAACCTTGAAATTCCCTTCCTCCCCATTGACTTTCAGAACTTCGGAATAGGCCAGAAGTTCGATATTGGGATGTCGACCGACATCCAGCATCTTGGGCGAAAGGATTCAGATGGCGCAGTCATTGGTGGGAAATGTCTTATCCAGTTGTGCCATTTTCCCGCCGATGCTGGGGAGTCGTTCCACCAAGTGGACTTTGAACCCCATCTCGGCCAGATCCAATGACGCCTGAATCCCCGCAATGCCGCCCCCAATTACAAGAATATCCTTACTCACGGTCATTCTCCTATGTTTTTTTAGCTTTTAGCTATTAGCTGTCAGCTATTCGTTATTCGCTTTTGGCTAACGGCTAACAGCCAACAGCTTTCCATCATGCCGCCTGTTCCAACACGGCGGGCCCCAGGGTACGGACCTTTTCCGTGAACTCCCTGGCTACTTCGGCAAAGCGAGTCCCTTCGGCTGAGGAAATCCACTCAAGTCTGAGCCGTTCCAGGTCAATACCCAGGATCTTAATCAGCTCCTGTGTCAATTTGAACATCTTTTCCGCTTTTACATTACCATCCAGGTAATGACAGTCGCCAATGTGTCAGCCGGACACCAGGACGCCGTCCGCGCCCTGTTGAAAGGCCTTGAGAATAAAATTCGGATTTATCCTGCCGGAACACATGACCCGAATAATTCTCATGTTGGGCGGATATTGAAAACGGCTCACCCCTGCCAGATCCGCGGCAGAATAGGCGCACCAGTTACATGCAAATGTGATGATCTTGGGATCAAACGCTTCAGTCATAAAAAAACTCCATTCGAATTGCGTATTGACATCAATCGCCAATCGTCAATCGTCAATCGTCAATCCAGGGCCGCGTTAACCATGCTTAATACTTCACCATCGTCATAATGAAAGACAGCGGCCGCTCCTGTGGGACATGCCACGGCGCAGGCGCCGCATCCCTTACAGAGGGCCGGTTGGACCCGGGACACCTGCCCGCCCCCTTCCAGATCCACCAGACCGATGGCACCGTAGGGACAAGCGTCCCCGCACATGCCGCAGCCGATACAGTAGTGTTCATTTACATGGGACACCACCCCTTCCACTGAGAGTTCTTCCTTGGACAACACAACGGATGCCCGGGATGCGGCGGCCTTGGCCTGTGCAATGCTCTCCTCGATGGGTTTGGGATAGTGGGCCATGCCCGCCATGAAAATCCCTTCCGATGCGAACTCAACGGGTCTCAACTTGGCATGGGCTTCCATAAAATAACCATCCTCATTCAGGGACAGTTTATACATCTGGGCCAGTGCTTCGTTATCCCGGGGTACAATGGCGGAGGCCAGCACCAGGAGGTCAGCGTTCATTCGAATTTCCCTGTCCAAAATATGGTCTCGGGCGGTCAGTACCAGGCTGTCTCCCTCTTTTTGAACCTGGGGTTTGTGATCCAGGCTGTATCGGATGAAAATCACGCCTTTTTTCCTGGCATCACGGTAAAGGGTTTCCCGCTGGCCGTAGGTCCGGATGTCCCGGTACAAAACAAAGACATCCATTTCGGGGTTGATCTCTTTCAGCTCCAGGGCCGATTTAATACTGTGGGTGCAACAGACTTTTGAACAATAGGGTCTTTCAGGTTCCCTGGAGCCCACACATTGGATGAACACGGCTGATTCGGCTTTTTTTACCCTGTCTTCGCCGGCCATGAGGGCCGCGTCAAACTCCAGGTGCGATAAGACCCGCTCATCGTCCCCGTACAGATATTCGGTAGGCCTGTGTTCTTTGGCGCCCACGGCCACCACCACAGCCCCATGCTTCAGGGTCGTATCGGTGCCATTATGGGAAATGATGGTTTCAAAATTGCCCACAAACCCTGATGCTTCTTTGATGACGGTATCCCTGAACACCTCAATCAATGGGTGGTTATCGGTTCGGCTGATCATCTCCTTAAGGCCTTCGGAAATGCTGTCTCCCCGCCAGGTCTCATTGAGCATCAAGGCATTGCCGCCCAATTGGACGGCCCGCTCCACCAGATAGGTGTGATACCCCTGGTCGGCCAGACCAATGGCAGCAGTCATGCCGGAAATGCCGCCCCCGATCACCAGGGCTTTGCTGTCAACGCTGATGGTAGGCTGAGGCAGCGGTTGAATCAACTGTGCCCGGGCCACGGCCATTCGCACAAGATCCTTGGATTTCCGGGTCGCCTCCTCTTTTTCCTTGCTGTGAACCCATGAACACTGATTACGGATGTTGGCCATCTCAAAGAGATATTTATTCAGTCCCGCATCCCGCATGGTTTCCTGGAACAGAGGCTCATGGGTCCGGGGTGTGCAGGCCGCCACAATAACGCGGTTTAAGCCCTCACGCAGAATGACTTCCTTGATTTTATCCTGGGTATCCTGGGAACAGGTAAACAGGTTGTCCTCCACATAGGTTACGCCCGGCAGGGTTTTGGCATATTCAGCCACCTCGGGCACCTTCACGATACCGCCGATATTGATGCCGCAATTACATACAAATACGCCGATGCGTGGTTCTTCCTGGGAAACATCCCGCTCTTTTGGATAGGTCCTCTCCCTGACCTGGGTGCCCTGGGCAGCTGCAAGCTTTCCCTTGGCGTCGCAGGCCGCGGCACTGGCCTCCATGACGGAAATGGGAATGTCCTTGGGTTCCTGAAAAGCGCCGCATACATAAATGCCGGGGCGCGATGTCTCGACAGGATTAAACACACTGGTTTCCACGAAATTGTCGGTATCCAGGGCCACTTCGAGCTTTTCCGCCAGTTCCACCAGGGATTCCTGGGTTTCAAGACCCACCGAAAGGACCACCATGTCAAACTGTTCCGAGTGCATGCCCCCATTTTCATCCACATATTCCAGGATGGGGTTATGGGTTTCGGCATCTTCCCCAACGGTATGAATTCGAGAACGAATGAACCGAACACCTTTTTCATTCCTGGCGCGGTCGTAATACCGTTCAAAATCCTTTCCATAGGTTCTCATGTCCATGAAAAAGATGGCCGTATCCAGATCTCCGCCCGAATGTTCCTTGGCGATTACCGCCTCCTTGACCGCATACATACAGCACACGGAGGAACAATAGGGATGGTCGCAGCGGTTGAGATCCCTGGACCCCACGCACTGCAGCCAGGCCACCTTTTTGGGCTCCGCCTTATCGGATGGGCGCTGGAGATGTCCCATACTGGGACCCGTGGCACTCAAAATCCGCTCAAACTCCATGCTGGTCACCACATTGGGATAGGTGGTGTAGTGGTAGGTATCGAACTGGCTGGGATCAAATGGTTTAAAGCCGGGCGACAGGATCACGGCGCCCACGTCGAGCTTCACCTGCTCAACTTTCTGAGCATGGGTTTTGAGGGTTACGGCCTGGGCCTTGCACACTTTCACGCACTCGAAGCATTCACAACACCCGCCGCAGTTAAGGCATCTGCCGGCTTCTTCACGGGCCGCCGCTTCATCGGCGCACAAAGTGATTTCATTAAAGCCGGACTTCCGGTCTTCCATGGCAAGGGAGGGCACTTGAAGTCTTTGCTTTTCCTCTATGTCCTCCGGAACATCGGTCCAGTGATCCCCCATGGCCGGCTCGTCAACCCACTCTGTGGGAAGGGTTTCGCCCTGAAGGTATTTGGCCATATAGCCTGCTGCCCGTTTACCCGCTTCCACCGCTTCAATCACGGTTGCGGCGCCGGTAATGGCATCGCCGCCGGCAAAAATTCCCGGAACGCTGGTTTGCAGGGTCTCGGGATTGACCACCAGGTGATTCCATTTGGAAATTTCAAGCTGGACTTTGTCTTTCTTCAGAAAATCAAGGTCCGGTTCCTGGCCGATGGCGGAAATCACATGTTCCGCCTCGATGAAGAACTCCGATCCTTCGATGGGAATGAATTTGCGACGGCCAGTGGTATCCGGCTCGGTCAGGCGAGTGCGAATACACTCAACCCCTGCAATGCGATCATTTTCAATAGCCACCCGTTTTGGCGCCGACTGAAAAAGCACCTTCGCCCCTTCAGCCTCTATTTCGTTGGTATCTTCGGGTGAATAGGGCATCTGTTCCTGTGAGAAGGGATCCACCATATGGACGCTGTCAGCCCCCAGCCTGAGCGCCACACGCGCCGCATCAATACCCGAGTGGCCGGCTCCCAGAACCACCACACGGCCCTTGAGGTTGTCTCGTTCTTCCAGTTCAACCTGTCTCATGAGCGCGGTAACATGGAGCACCTGTTCATGATCTTCACCGGGCAACCCCAGTCTGAGCCCTTTCCAGGCGCCGCTGCCCACAAAAATGGCCTTGGCCCCATGGGCGCGCAGTTCTTCAAGGGTGAGGTCCTTGCCGATGGACACATTGGTCTGGATTTCGACGCCGAATCGCTTGAGATTCCCGATTTCCGCATCCAGCACGGATCGCGGCAGGCGGTGTTTGGGAATGCCGTAGCGCATCATGCCGCCCGCTTCGGGCATGGCCTCGTAAACCGTTACGGAATAGCCGTCAAGGGCCAGAAAATAGGCGGCAGTGAGTCCCGCGGGACCGGCGCCGATAACGGCCACTTTCTCGTCGCGAGGCGTGATGTCGGGGATGGGGATATCCGCCAGATTGACCTGGTCCGCGGCAAAGCGCTTGAGTTCCCGAATGGAAATGGCCTCATCCACTTCCAGACGGCGGCAGCTTTTTTCACAGGGATGGGGACAAACCCGCCCGAGGGCGCCGGGAAACGGTAGGTTTCGCATGATCACTTCAATGGCTTCCCGGTATTTTCCCACTTTGATCATCTGGACGTAGCCCTGAACATTCAGGTGGGCGGGACACGCTTGCCTGCACGGCGCCAGATCCAGTTTCTCGATGGCAAAACCTCCGGGAATGGCCTGGGCATAGGATTTATAGGTGGCTTTGCGGGTCACCAGCTCCATATCGTATTCGCTGGGCCGCTCCACGGGACACGCCGTTGCGCAATCCCCGCATGCGGTACAGGCATCAGGATCAATGTATCGCGGTGTTTTGGTGAGGGTTACCTCGAAGTTTCCCTCTTCTCCATTCACTTCATCAACGTCTGAACAGGTGTGAAGTTCAATATTGGTGTGCCGGCCGACCTCGACCAGTTTCGGAGAGATAATTCACATGGCGCAATCATTGGTGGGAAACGTCTTGTCCAGTTGGGCCATTACCCCGCCGATGGCCGGTGTTTTTTCCACCAGATGGACATAAAACCCCGCGTCCGCCAGGTCCAGGGCCGACTGCATGCCGGCAATACCGCCACCGACCACCATTACGGCGCCCTGTACTTTTTGATCTTTCTCTGATTTCATTCTAGCAACTCCTTCTTCTTTATTCACCGCCGAGGTGTTCGGAAAGATAGGCGTAAATATCCGTGATCCGGAGATCCATTTCCGCCGTGCGCGATGCACAGGTGAAGTGAATCTGACATTTGGGGCATGCCGTGACCAACGTCCTCGTGCCCGTGTCAAGGGCCTCCTGAAGACGTTCCAGCCGCATGGCCTTGGAGCAGTTGGAACACTCCATCCATGCGCTTGTCCCACAGCAAAGGGCATTTTCCCGGTTGCGCCCCATTTCCACCAGCCTTGTCTCCGGAATGCTTTTTAACAGATCTCTCGGCGCCTCATAAATGCCGGCGCCCCTGCCCAGACGACAGGGATCCTGAAAGGTGACCCCACCATTTTGTGAAGGCTTGAAAGCAAGTCCGGACCCTGGCAGTTCGCGGGCCAGAAATTCGCTCATGTGCAAGACTTCAAAGGGCAGATTGCCGAAATATTTAGGATATTGCTTCTTGAAGGTGGCGTACCCCTCCGGGCAGCTGAAAAGAACCGTTTTGGCCCCTGAAGATGCGATTACCTCCAGGTTCCGCTCCGCCAGTTTGCGGAAGGTCGCTTCATTGCCGCTAGCCAAGGCGTCATGCCCGCAACAGCGCTCTTCGTTGCTGATAACGGGCGTAATGCCCATTTTATTCAGTAAGTTGAGAACGCTTCGCGCACTTTCCAGAGGAGACAATTCCAGATATTCAAAGACCACCTCAAAATAGGGCAGACATCCCACAAAGTAAAAGATATCCCCGGTTTCCCCAAAATTACCCTGCCCTTCAGCCCAGGTGGTTCGTTTCTGGGTCCGGTTGCTCAATTGAAGATCGGCAACGCACTGCATAATCCCATGGTGGCTTTCCTGGGGCAGGTTGCCCGCATCCCGGGCCTTTTGCCTGAGAAAACGAACAAATCCCGGAAAGTCGATCTCAACGGGGCATCGACTGCTGCACCGGGCGCAACCCAGACACGCCCAGAGCCCGGGATCAAGATACGGTTCACCCCCAGGGTCCCTCAACGCTTTTTTGATCATCTGTCTCGGTGAAAAGGTCGGAAGCACTTTGCTTACCGGGCAGCTTCCGGTGCATACGCCGCATTCCATACAATAATCTATCTGTTTTTCAGTCAATTGCATTGTTTGTTCCGCTTTTTTTGGGTATAGGTAATTGATAGCATCAAAATTCAAACAGGCGTCATTTTGGATGCCGTCTAATTTTTAGGGAATTACTTATCATACTGCGGAATGGGTTTGTCAAGGAAAAACCGGACGTGGTTATCCTTATCAGTCAAACCGTACGCTGTATTCTGCTTTATCCGGGAGCAGGGCGAAAAATCTTTCATCCCCGCATTGACCTCATGACCGGTAATTTTACACAATGCCTTCGAAAAAAGATCCGGACAAAGGGATATTTTGCTTGACAAAACGAAATTATGTAAATAGAAATCTCTGTTTCAGAGGTTCTCGGCGCTAACTGGAAGAATGGCTTTTTTGAGCCTATAATGCTTTAAAGTTTCATCAGCCCTCAACATAATGGACACTAGGATTATGACTAAAAAGACAAAAAAAGGTAAAATTATCATCAACAGGGAACGGTGCAAAGGGTGCCATATTTGTATCGAAACCTGTCCGAACGAGATGATCGAAGTGGATGAAACTCCCAATAAAAAGGGATACTCGCCTGCTCGATTTAAAGAAAATGTTTCTGAAGGTGAAAAGGGATGTATCGCATGCGCACAATGTGCCACGGTTTGTCCTGAAGTAGCGATCGAGGTGTATCGTGCCCAGTGAGAAAATGTTAATGAATGGTTCCCACGTCGTTGCGGAAGCGGCCGTCCGAGCCGGCTGCCGCTACTACTTCGGTTACCCCATCACGCCCCAGAACGAACTGCCCGAGTATCTTTCCGCCAGAATGCTTGACGTCGGGGGCACTTTTATTCAAGGTGAGAGCGAAATCGCATCCGTAAATATGGTTCTCGGAGCCTCCGTTGCCGGGGGCAGGGCCATGACGTCTTCATCATCGCCCGGCGTTTCCCTGAAACAGGAAGCCATCAGCTATATGGCCGGCATGGAATTGCCCGGGGTCATCATCAATATGATGCGGGGCGGCCCGGGACTTGGCAATATCGCACCGTCTGCCGCCGACTATTTTCAGGCGACCCGAGGCGGCGGTCATGGCGACTACCGGACCCCGGTTCTGGCGCCCGCGGGATGCCAGGAGCTGGCGGATTTAACGTCCGTAGCTTTCGATATTGCGGATAAATACCGTACGCCCGTTATGATTCTGGGAGATGGTTTGATGGGGCAGGTCATGGAACCGGTGGTCTTTCCCGATTTTATCGACCTTGAAGACCTTCCCAAAAAAGGCTGGATACTGGATGGATGCAAAGACCGGGAACCCCGGGCCCTTTACTCCATGCTTCTGGGACAGGATGGCGAGCTCTATAAACACAACCTGGCCCTGCAGAAAAAATATGATGAAATCATCGCCAATGAATTAAGATGGGAAACCAAGACCCAAGACGATGATGAAATGATCATCGTGGCTTATGGCACGGCGGCCAGAATTGCCGAAAGTGCCATTGAGGAACTGAGAGCCGAAGGCCTGAACGTGGGTCTGTTCAGGCCCATTACCCTGTGGCCATACCCCATGGCGGCCTTGCGGGAATTGGCGTCAAAAGTGTCCAAGGTAGCCGTGTTCGAACTGTGCATGGGCCAAATGGTGGAAGATGTGGTACTCTCTGTGGGGGATCGGGCCGAAATTCATTTCTACGGTATGCCCGGCGGTATCATCCCGACGCCCGCGGACGTGGCCGAGTTCCTGAGATCCGCTGCCCGCGGCGACGGAAAAGTAGGCAGGAGGATTGACGTATGAGTGCGGAAGTAGCATATGAAAAAATTTTTGGTTTCCCCGAATCCCTGAAAGACAATCCGACCCATTACTGTCCCGGTTGCGGCCATTCCATTGCCCACCGTCTGGTGGCGGAATGTCTGGACGAAATGAATCTTCGGGAAATGACCATTGGGGTTCCCCCGGTGGGTTGTGCCGTTTTGGCCTACAACTACTTTAACTTTGATATGGTGGAAGCGCCCCACGGTCGTGCACTGGCGGTGGCCACGGGCATCAAGCGGGTTCATCCGGACAAATTTGTGTTGACCTATCAGGGCGATGGAGATCTGGCGGCCATCGGCACCGGGGAGACCATTCATGCCGCTAACCGGGGTGAAAGGATCTCCACGATTTTTATTAACAACGCCATTTACGGCATGACCGGCGGCCAGATGGCCCCCACCACCACGCTGGGACAGAACGCCACCACAACGCCCGGCGGCAGGGATCAGCGGCGCCACGGCAATCCCATCGACATTTCGCAAATGCTGGCCGTCAGTAACGGCGTTGTGTATGTGGAACGCTGCGCGTTGACGACGCTCAAGCAGATCAGGCGAGCCAAGAAAGCCATCAAAAAGTCATTTCAGTGCCAACTGGATGATAAGGGGTTCTCATTGGTTGAACTGCTTTCGCCATGCCCCACCAACTGGAAAATGTCTCCCAAGGATGCCTGGAAATGGGTAAACGAGGAAATGGTGAAAACTTACCCCTTGGGTGTGATCAAAGATATCACCGGCTATGAGGATAAAAAATGATTACCCGGACGACTTTTGCAGGTTTTGGCGGCCAGGGTGTTTTGCTCATGGGATATGTTCTGTCGCATGGGGCAATGCATAAGGGCCTCAATATCACCTATTTCCCATCTTACGGCGCTGAGATGCGCGGCGGCACCGCCAACTGCTCGGTGACTGTTTCAGACAAGAAAATCGCATCTCCCGTGGCATCCAACCCGGATGTGCTGGTTGCCATGAATGGGCCTTCCCTGGATAAATTTGAGCCCACCATTGCCAAGGGCGGTGTTATTTTTCTGAATGCTTCCCTGATTTCGGCAACACCGTCCCGCACGGATGTTGAATTCCTCCAGGTGCCCACTGTGGAACTGGCCAAGGAAGTGGGGAACGCCCGCGGCGGCAACATGGTCATGATCGGAGCGGTTTGCGCCAAAACGGGGCTTTTATCCCTGGAAGAGACCGTCAAGGGAATGCAGGCGGCTATGAAGGGGAAGAATAAATTTTTCGAATCAAACCAGAAGGCCATTGAGCGCGGATTTGCTTTCGTGAAAGACGGCAAATAATAACCTTTTGAATTCGTCTTCTCAACTGTTCCCATGCCGTTTTTGTGAAGGGTGAGACTGCCTGAAACAGCATATCCGGGAACGGCTGAGGGGACACGCGCACCTCCATTTTTTCAGCAGCTTATACAGATAGCAGTTCCCTCAGATTTTCAGTTTTCGTCAATCACGCGGATTTCGGCATGCCTTTCAGCTTCCTCATCCGGCAAGCATTGAATTTCAGCGCGTTTAACAGCACTATCTGAAAGTCGGACTTCAGCGATTCCTTTCATTTTTCTCCGATTGCCACGACCGAACAGCTTTTTCAAACACCAAACATGCGAAGGCTGCAAAATGTAATCTTTTGGTATCCTAAACTTGATTTTATCCAGCGCTGGTTTGAAATTACAAATTGTGGCATCAAAATTCATTTTTGGAACCGTAAGCGGACAAATGACCCCTCATTTCAAAAACGTAGGGTTACACGCAACATAACCCATGTGGCAACATAACTCTTCGTTATTTATTCTTTTCAAGACAATATTCATTTTGATATAATCCCGGTCAACGGGCGGCTAACGAATAGTGCTTCATCCATCGCTCTGTTGACGACTCTATTTAATTGGCGACAGGCCAACCCTGCCGTCAAAAGGACCGTGTAATCGGCAATCGTCTCTCTCGATAAATTCCCTGTTCTGAAATATCCTCATTTATTGACGATAGAGACTATAGACCCATTTTCTGCACGGAATCCGGGATTCACATGCACTATCGGCGCCTTAAAAGTTACCGTTGCGCCACTTTTGATGCTTACCCCAATCCCGATGGTAATTGAGGTAGTATCATTGCATTCACAGGAAGTTCCTGAATTAAATGTGACATTGGTGAGGATCACTGGGCTGGTGGAACATTCAGAACACGGCGGCATTGGCGACGTACCCGCTACCCCTTCATAGGCCCCCATATCCACCGTCCCTCCTTGGATGCGAGTCTGCCCGACAATATCGGTGGTGAGCGTTGCCGGAACAGCCGCGTTCGACCCTTTATTCATGGAGGGGCTCCCCGCAGTCAAATGGAGACCGTCATCAAGGGTCGCGTACACGCCGTCCGTGCCGGGGGGATTAGACGCGTTAAAGAAAACAGGATCGGCATCTATGCACCCTGTCCCGAAATACGGCTCGCTGCTGCCCCCATCTATGTTGGAATAGATGGCCTGGACAGGGCCGGCGCCGAAGACGGCTATCGAATTGGGGGTGTTGCCCCAATACACTTCATTATAAAGTGATGCAATGCTTGCAGCGCCTTCCGCATAAAAGCTCATTCCTCCGGCATCGTCGGCGGTGTTGTTGTAGAAAGTGTTGTTGATCAAATTGACATGGGAGTCTGAACTGATGGAAATGCCGCCGGCGGAGCCGTCTGATTCTCCCACCCCCGCCTGATTGTTGACGAAGAGGTTGTTGGCGATGACGGCGCTGGTGACGCCGCTGCCCGGATTAACCACTGCCCCGCCGCCGAGGCCCGCGTTCTGGTTGCCGACAAAGACATTGTCGGTCATCAGCAAGGTGCCGGTCGGCAGGTTGTCCAGGCAGAGCCCGGCGCCCATTCCAAAGGGATCCAGGTTACGGTTGTTTAAGAACTGGTTTTTGGTGAGGGTTACATCCCCACCATCTAAATATACGTGTATTCCTCCACCAAATATCTGGATCGGCACCCCTGAGGGAAGAGGGCCGGCGGTGTTTTCCGAAAAAGTGTTTCCCGACAAAGTCACCGTCGCCTCCTGGTGGAGGATATGAAGCGATGCTCCTCCAGCTCCTTCATACGACAGGTTATTGCTAATCGTGTTATTATCTAATGTTATGGACGGCGCGGCCCCCGAAGTTCCCAGATGGTAAATCATTAGCCCCCCGCCATCGCAGTTGCCCACTGGCGATGGGTTGGTGTTTAAGGTATTGTAGCTGATGTTATTGTTGCGGAGAATGGCATTGCCGGTGGCCGCCGCGGTGTCGAAATAAAGATAGAGGCCGCAACCGTCGTCCGCAGTGCCGTCGTCGCAGGAATTGTGCGTAAAAGAAGAATTGGTCACTGTGATGTTGCCATGGATGGCGCCGAGCCAGGCGCCGGCAGTGTTTCTGATCGCAGTGCAATTCGTGGCCAAGCATTGGTCAACGGTTATGGACCCGCTTGTGCTGTTCAGAACGAACAAGGCTGCTCCGAATCCCGCCAGGTCAGACACTCTCCCCCGCTGAAAAGTCAGTCCGGTGACGCTGATGTCGCCGTTTCCCTCGCCGGAGAGCCGCATAATTTGGACAGCGTCGCCCCCGTCGAGGATGGCGGAGGAAACCCCTGCGCCCACAATAGTCAAACTGAAATTCTCTACCGTTTCATAAACAAGTGTCGAGCCGATGGTGTAGGTCCCGGCCGCCACATTGATCGTATCGTCCTGACCATTTGCCTGGGCAGTGGTCAGGACGGTTTGAAACGCCGCCGGTGAGTTTACATTAAAGGTTGCAGCTTGAACTCCAGCCGAAAGATAGCATACCGATACCACGATCAACATTCCAATCAGCCGTTTTCCCATGGCGCCCTCCAGTTCTGCCGGTGACGAGCCCATCCTTCATCCGGCATTTCGATGTGTTGATTCTTATGTTCCCTTCAGCCAAGCCTACAGAATGCATCCAGGGAAGAAAGCCGTTCACGGGTTGAGGGTTTCCCGTCGTTGCAGGATTCAGGGTTTGAACCTAGGGAGCTTCAAAAATAATCTACGCATCCTGTTTGCCTTTTTGCCCGTCTTCTACGTTGCGATAACAGGCACATAGCCCGCTATGCACCTGCCATCACGCCTTGAAGACGAACAAAAATTCTGCACGATATGCGTATATTATTTTCTTCCAGTTCCCCTAAACCGTAAAATTCTACCACCACAACATATTGTGGTCAATTCGATTTCCGCTTATCCTGTCACAGAAAAAGAGTACGTGCATGATCCTTCACCCCACGTCGCCAAAATCATGCATCACTGGAAGATCAATCATCCACTTTTTCAGGGGTAAAATTAAATAAATGTTGCATATAGGGAGTCTTGCATCTGGCACTATGTCATGAGATGGTCTCAAGTGGGTGAGAGCAGGAACAGGAAGAAGAAACTGTACCGGCGTGTACCGTCGGGGCAGGACAAGCGATTACGGCCCTAATGGCGTTTTGCACGGCGTCTTTTCCTGATGCCTGCAAGACCTAACAAGCCTGAACCTAGAAGGAACCCTGCAGCGGGTAAAGGTACTGGGGTTGTCTCTTGGGGCGTGTATTTCCACTGCCAGTGCATCACATTCTCCCACGTGTCCTCTGTGGTGGAGTTCTTGAAGGTGAAAGATCCTCCGCCTTGCACAACTTCGTAGCCCGAACCCTCGGGTTTGACCCTCACGCTTATGCTTCCGGTGATGGTGTCGATCGCCACGCCGTTTATGGTAATCAGCCCGGCGGATGCAAACGCATCTGCAGCACTTACGGTGACCCAGGCAGTGTTGTCGTTGACATCACCCTCCCATTCGAACTGGAAGGTGGGTAACCCGCTCACGCCTCCACTGTCGTCCATTGCCGTTATAGTGAATGAACTCGCATATGATGCGGATGCCAAAAACAGTACCGCCCCTATGATAACTAAAGCATTCATCAATTTCTTCATGTGACAGCTCCTTTCCTTTGGGTTGGGACCGGGCTCACGGATTCCTTAAATCCGTATATGAGTCGGAGGCTTTGCCCCCAACGATTTTTTGAACTCGCGTTTGTGGGTATGTGCATGGCAAGCATGGGATTTTTTTAACACGATTACGACACTACAGTGTCTTTACAAAACAAACAAGGGGGATATTTGTGACTAGCTTGTGACTATACCATTTACTCCTTTAATCCCCTCAAAAAGAAGGCCATGAAATATGAAATCCCTTTGCATGTTAAAAGCAAGAGGTATCGCCTGCAATGTGCTGACGTTGCACAATTTTGAAATGATGCGATATATCGCAGCAATCTGACGGGACGTCCTCGAACATCGATTGCTATACTGGCTTCTCCCGCTCCATAAAATCTTCATCAACTTAAGGAATTGATTCGCTTCCGGGAATTTTCAGGGTTTGTTTGCATCAAAAATTTCGGTGTGCTAAATTGGCTATGATTTAATAATGAGTTGCTCAAGGCATCTGGCTACAGCGCTCTCAGTTCGACTGTCATAAGGATTCAACCAGTATTTTGAGATCTCCCTTTTTGGGTGATGTTGTGAAAATCCTATACACCACATATGGAATCTTGAAGAACGATTCCTGTAGACGATTCGGATGGCCCGGAACAAAACACCGATGACGGACCGGCCGGGGATGCCTCAAATCCTATACTATAAGCGTTTAAGAAGATGTGAAAAATGGCAAAATCGGCAGGAAGACCGCCCAAGATCAGATTTCCCATGGCGGGGGAAAAGCTGAAAAGAGCCCTGGGGTTATTGGGCAAAAGTTGCGGTATTAACCGCAAGTCCCAAAACCATGTCTTCAACTGGGAACGCTGGATTGAATCCGGCCTTCCCAAAAGCATAACGACAATTCGAGAGGATATAACGGCCGGCATCCCCGAGGATCGCATTCGGGCCTATGCCCGCTGCTTTCAGGTTTCCCACAGGATCATTATTGATGACGAAATTGGACCCGAAGACAGCAGATTCGTTGATGCGTTGCTGGGGGAAAAGCGTGGTTCTCTGTCTGAAGAAGGATTGTTTGGCCATCTTCAGCAATCTGAGTTTTCAAACCACTACCAGCGTTATAACACCCGAGACTATCTTCAGCGCCTGTTTGAACTGGTGAAGGGAGTCTATGAATGCTATTGGGCTTCCGATGAGGCGCCGCACCAGATTCTGCGCTGCGCCCTGATAATCGAAAAAGTTGGTAATTGGGAGCTGCTTTGCAGGGCCGCCTATCATTACTATGAGACCGATAATCATATAAGGCCCTTTATTTTCCGCTGGTTGAACAACCTGCATGTGGTTTCCTCGGCGGATGACTACAAATCCCTTTTTCATGCCATGTTTGTCGATCCTCTCAAAATCCCTTCCATCATGAACACCAAGCCTTTTTCCCTCTTAGGCCTGGCCCTTTCCGAAGATGGAGAGATTGGGATACGCCCCATGTTTTCGCGGTTGTTTATTTCCAGGATTTCAGACTCTGAAATCGACCCCGAAAGAATCTACGAAAAGAAGGCGGATGAAGTACTGAAGGAGCCGCTTGTCCCCTCTGACAAGCCCACCTATGAAACGCTCAAGACAAAATTGAGCAACCCCAGTTTCTACTGAAACTTCGAGATTGCAAAACACAATAATTGATACTTTTCTGGTCAAAGAAAACAATTATGAGGCATTGTAATGCGCAAACTCCATTGCTATGCTTTTCTGGCTTCTATTTGAAAACCTGCATGATGAAGGCAGTTGAGCAGAAAAGAAGGATTTATGAAAAAGATATTTGGGGTTTCAATTGGCAGGATCTTTTTTCCTGCAGATAAGGAGGCTGTTATGAATACCTTAAGGAATGCCTTTTTTTTCTCTTTTTTGATCCTCTTGGGTTTTGTGTCCGAAGCGTTTTCAACGGATAAGATCATCCTGGGGAACTTTGCGGAATGGGCCGTTTACGGCAGGGATTACCATGTCATGGATATACCGGCCGACAAGCTGACCCATGTCAATTATGCTTTTGCAAAGGTCACCAGCGATGGGGGAATCGAAGTCTGGGACGTTTACGCGGCCCTCGAAAAACACTACCCTGAGACCGATTCCTGGGGGGTTGATGAAATCAAAGGCAATTTCAAGCAACTGCGACTGCTGAAAGAAGCGTATCCCCACCTTAAGGTCACCGTGGCGGTGGGGGGATGGACCGGGTCCCAGTATTTTTCGGATATTGCCGCCACCGAGGCAGGCCGGGTACGATTCGCGGAATCGGCCGGAAGTTTTCTGGAACGATACCCCATTTTCGA
Organism: Desulfatiglandales bacterium; assembly: GCA_963664475.2. GTDB lineage: Bacteria > Desulfobacterota > DSM-4660 > Desulfatiglandales > Desulfatiglandaceae > NaphS2. The sequence goes on along the minus strand of CAXXXE010000006.1, from coordinate 103,965 downwards.
CGGATTTGACATTGACTGGGAATTTCCCGTTATCGACGGATTGACCCCCGGCCGCCCCGAGGATCGGGAAAACTTCTCCCTGCTGCTGGCACAGCTGCGAGCGACCCTGGGCGCAGACCGTCTGATCAGCGTTGCCGTAAACGCGGGGCCCAAAGGCATCGCTGCCATCGATTTCACGGAAGTGGTGAAGTGCGTGGACTGGATTGGGTTGATGTCCTATGACTTTCACGGCACCTGGGACCCCACAACCGGGTACAACTCGGCGCTTTACAACAACAACGACCTTCTGGACCCCCAGGCTAACCTGCATTCGGCCGTTCAGAACCTGATCGAAGCGGGGGTTCCCCCGGAAATGATTGTGCCCGGAATTCCTTTTTACGGCAGAAGCTATGCGGGCGTGACGGTCCCCGGCATCAACCAGCCTTTTTCTGGGGCGGGCCCGGGGACCTACGAGTGCGGTTTCCTTGACTACAAAGACATAGCGCAGAATTACGCGGGTAAGGATGGATACGAATACTACTGGGACGACATGGCCGGCGTACCCTATCTCTACAATGCGGCCAAGCAGGCGTTTATCAGTTACGATGATGCCGGTTCCGTGGGAGGTAAGGCGGCATACGTGGCGGACAAGGGCCTGGGAGGGGTCATGGTCTGGGAGCTTTCCAGTGACAACGGGGATCTGGTCCAGGCGATTCATGACGGGTTCGGCAATCCGCCGCCTGCCCCTGATCCACCGCCTGAGCCGGAGCCCGACCCGGACCCCGTACCGGTTGGTGATGCCAATTTCGAAATCCAGGTGACCTCCAACTGGGGCGGCGGCTACTGCGCCGATGGGGTGGTGTCAAATCCCTGGAATCAGACCATTACCTGGGAGGTGACCTTTGAACTGGACGGAAGCATCAGCAGCCTTTGGAGTGCGCAATACGACGTCCGCGGCAGCACCGTCACCGCCCGGGGCGTTTCCTGGAACCGGGAACTGGCACCAAGGAGTTCCACCCGTTTCGGTTTCTGCGCAACCCGCACGGAAGATCCGCCCCCCGCACCGGAACCCGAGCCGAAGCCGGACCCGGAGCCCGCTTCCACACTGGATACGGCCGTCACCGTCACCTCTGACTGGGGCAGCGGCTACTGCGCGAACATCGACATCACCAACAACAACACCGGCAGCGCGGACTGGGTCGTGACCCTTTCCATCGAAGGAAGTGTTTCTTCCCTCTGGAACGCCACGTGGGTCCAGAATGGCGAGCTGCTGACCATCGAAGGGTTGAGCTGGAACCGTACCCTGGCGCCCGGCGGCAGCGCGCAGGTGGGCTATTGTGCGGTGAGGTAAGCTTGCGCTTTGGATTCAGACCGGAAGGATTGAAATGACTTCAATGCCTTGCAGGCCGTCTGAAAGTCCGCAGTATGGGTGCCGGCGATACCACAGTTTTTTTCAGGTGTACAGTATTCTGGATTCTGGTATAAAAAATAAATGAAGGCGGAGCTCAAATACCTTCAAATCCGAGTGAATGCGCTTACCTGAGAACGTATGGCATCTCACGGCAGAGCTCCGGCAACTACGAAATACGGGTAGATACACCTTTTGAGAAGCAATTTATGATCATCTCATAAACGGAGCAGATCTTATGCCTTTGCAAAAGTTCATTATTTCAATTCTCCTTTGTCTGTCAGCCTCTGTAGCCAACATTGATGCGAACGCGTGGGAAAGCACCCGGTTCACCCGCATTGCCCATGGTCCCTATGTGGCAATAAATCCCGCAACCGACAAGCCGCAAGTGGCCTATGCCGCGGATGCAGGCGCCACAAGGGTCGTATACCTGGACAGGCTCGATAAGGACGGCACCTGGAAACCGGTCGATACCGATGTTCCGGGCGGCGGCATCGGCGAAGGTTACGGTCCGATCGTTTCCGTCAACCCGCGTGGTGAGAGTTACCTTTCGTTCAATTACAGTCCGGTCTTTGGCGATGAGGACATGGCCATCGGAGACTGGGAAGGACCGGGCAGGATCATTCCCAAGACCGGTGAATTTCTCGGCGAGCAGGGAAACGGTGCCGTCATGACGACCGGACATGACAACACGCCATACTTTATTTTTGCCGACTGGGGTGCCACGGGGACCGGCTTTTGGGGCGTACGGGCCACGGTCATGCGCAAACAGGGCAGCGAATGGATCATCGCCGGCAACGATCACTTCGGCGAGCACCAACCCCAGTCGGACAGCCTGTGGCTTTCGGTCAGAACATACGACAACGCTCCCTATGCCACCTATGTGGGCCGAAACGGGTTTGACGCAAACTGTGTGGCCCAAACCTACTATCTGAGGGATAACCGCTGGATTCGATACGGCAACGGCCCGGGGGGAATCTATGACTGTGGGGATCAGGTCCTGGACAAGGCGCGTATCGTCATTTCCGACAACCATCACGCCATGTGCAAAATGGTCAATCGCACGGTTGAATGTTACGAGTACGACTACCATTCTCAGAACTGGAATCGCATCAATCTCAACCCGGCACTGGACGCGAAAAACAAAGAGGTCAGCGAGATCGGCATGGCGCTGCACCCCTCCGGCGTACCCTACCTGAGCTTTTTCAACGAAAAAACCCGTAAACTTGTTATTGCTCGTAAAAACGGGAACGCGTACGAATATTTTGACGAACTGGATTCCAGCTATCCCTCCCTGGCCATCGACGGCCGGGGAATGATCTATGCCCTTGTCAGAGCAGGCGATGAGATTTTCAACGTGGATCTGGTACGAAAATCCACGCTCACAAAATCCATGGGGGCAACAAAGGGAAACAACACGGTCGAGGCCCTGACATTCTCGCCCGGCGAGTCCATGTTCACGGTCAACGGCCCGGATGTGTCGGCCACGTTTACCAGCAGCAATCCGAACACGGCGCTCACCCTGGACGAAAACGCGGGCGAGGTTACAGCCACGGTCCAGACATCCAACCCTGATTCGAACAATACCGTTTTACCAGGTGATGCTACCACAATCAGTGGACCGGGGAACCCGGACATAACCGTCAAGGCAACCTCGGAAGGGCACATTTGGGCATACAGCGGAACTGAGAACGGGGAGGCCCCGTTCTATTCAAGTGAAATTCCGGAATCGAGCCTGTACATCGACGAAGGCATATTGACCACCCAAGTCCCTGTTTCTGACGACGCGATCCTGTGGATCATGACCCGTATCGAAGACCTCGCGGAAACGCACTTTCAAGTGGAAGATTCGCTGGTTTTCACGGACATTGTCGATTCGACCACTATCAGCGGTGTTCACATCAGAGAAGCCAGGCCTTCGAATTACGGCATTTCAAAACCCATGGACAAAGCGCAGGTTGTTGTAGAAATCACGGAGGAATTGTAGATGACCCATAGAACCCCCATATTCCTGTGCTGTTGCATATTGCTGATCGTCCTTGCCGGATGCAGCGGTTCCTCCGGCGAACCCCATGAAACAGGCGACCTTTTTCGGGTTTTTGAAGGTCAGAGGGTCCAGAAGGTCAGCGATACCGCTTCCATCAAACATATCTACCTGTCTGAAGACGATGAACACTGGGTACAGGTTCTATCAGGCAGCGTCATCGTCACAGGCACCACGAATGATTTCCAATGATAGTCTTTGACCAATACCGTTCGGCACATATTTTGCGTGAAAAATTGCTCCGGACAAATTAAATCGGCGCTGCTAACATAAAATGCGGTTATCAAAAAAAGTACGGGACTTTTTTACTAAAAAATAGTATTTACTGGAAAAAACGTCTAATTTTAATTTTGGAGGCCCCATGATGGAAAAAACGTCTTCGGAAAAATATTGGCGCCGGTCATTTCAGTTATCGAAAAAAGCGCGAATAGTATCCCCGGTGATTCAGAAAGATTTACTCTCTCATTTGCTCCTTTTACCATCAATATTCTATTTGGAATCATTAATCAAATCAAGTCAGTAAGTCTTTTAATCACTGAGATAAAAACATCTGACGACGCAAAAACCCTGGGATTAGTTAACGCTTCTAAGTCAATGTATTCAGACGCATTCTCTTATTATAATGTGCAATTGTTCAAAGTTCTTTTTTATCAATTGCTAACAACTATCAGTTTTCTCTGTGTACCGGAAATTAAATGCCTTGGGCAAATTTTACTTGTTGATGGTTCCCTTTTTCCAGCTATTAGCAGCATGAGTTGGGCATCTTATAAAAGTACAGCTAACGCAATTAAAATCCATTTGGCTTATGATCTTGGCAAAATGATTCCTGTTCAATTTTTAGTCAGAGAAGGAAATTATTCTTAAAAAAAGTTTTTAAGCGATATTCTTGAAAAGGGAATCACCTATGTTTGTGATCGCGGTTATATATCGTTCAGAATTTTTAAAGACATCTGTGACACAGGTGCGTTTTTCGTTATCCGTGGGAAAAACAAAATGCGCTATCTTGTGCAAGAGCAGCTTGTTGTCGACATCCCTAATCAGTTCTTACGTTTCATTAGTAATATCGTTGACATAAAAGTGACGTTCGACAACGACAAAGATGAAAATGTTTACCGTATTGTAAAATTTGTTGCGCTGGGGGAAAAATACGTCCTAATTACAAACAGATTTGGATTGACAACATATCAGGTTATTATGCTGTATGCATACCGTTGGCAAATCGAACTATTTTTCCGCTTTATAAAAAGGACACTGAAAGGTATACACCTAATGTCCCATGATCCCAATGATATTCAGGTCCAATTCTATTTATATATGATCGCTCATCTCTTGTTATTGGCCTTCAAACAAGAATGTGAAAAAATCAGCGATGAGCATAAAGTGTGCGAAGTAGCCAATAAAATAGGCGACATACAAAGCGTGTCACCCAACGGCATCAAAACCAATACCGGTAGGATATACGTTAGAGGCTTGGTATCAATGCTCGGTGAAGGTTTGCAAAAATATTGTAAAATAGGCCTCCATTGGTTAACAGTACTAAAAAAATCGCTGTTAAAAATTTTCGACGTAAAGATTGCTCTAATCCTGTCGAACTACCAATGAAAAGGATTCGCAATTATCGTGCCGAACAGTATTGGTCTTTGACAGTCTATTCGACATTGAAAATTCGGTTAAGGTTTCCATGAAGGAAGCATATCCATATATGTGGTCATGTCTTTCAAGTAAAATAAAAATTTCTTGATGGTACAACATATGGTGGTCGGCCAATTTACATCGTTATCCCGCCCGATTCAATGATGCGTGCATCATCCCTCACCCCGGTGTCACCGAAATCGTGCAAAACTGACAGATCAATCTTACACTATTTCTCCATGAAATCAAACGGATGTTTCATATAGGTAATCTTCACTTCTGGATTAACAGCCTACGACGGCTGTGACCACAAGATGTGGGGGTCTCAAACACTTCCCGGAAGCGGCTTTCAAATATGGACCGGATGTAATATGTGGCTCATATCACAACGTCGTCTTTGGTTGTGGTACGTAGCAGTAAACACAAGTTTACCAAGAACCAATGTACGTTAGATACCTCAGGAATTTTTCAAAATACAACTGTATCCACATAATATCCATCGGCCCCGAAATGATTACCCCGATAGGGCTACTCGGTCACCGAAATTGAAGGAATGCTCTCATCGGCGTCTACATCCAATCCAAGCGCCCTGGCCCGTTTTTTCCATTGCAGCCGAGCCTGAGCCTGCATATCTTCGACCCGATCCATCTCATCGACGATCTCCACACCCAACAAAGTTTCGACAACATCTTCAGCCGTCACCAGCCCTTTGGTTCCACCGTACTCATCAACCACCAGGCCGATTTGCTGGCGTTGTTCGAGCAAGAATTCAAGCAGGTGCGACAGGGGCATGGTATCAGGCACCGTTTTGATATCCCGCTTCAGTGTATCCAGTTTAACGTCGCCTCTATCGAGTGCCTTAGAATGCAGAAGATCGTCCCTGAGGATGAAACCGGTGATATGGTCCAAATCTTTTTCATAAAGCGGCAGGCGCGAAAATGTCACGGAAGGCCTGACATGCAGAGCCTCTGTGACCGTTATGCCCTGAGGCAGGCCGGAAATAACCGTCCGCGGCGTCATGATGTCTCTGGCCGTCAGGGAACTAAACCGAAACAAATTCCGGATAATCCGCGATTCCCGTGGGTTGATTTTCCCGGCGTTCTCTCCGATATCAGCCATGGCGACAAATTCCTCAAGGCTGAATACGTGGCTGTTTTTGCCACGAGAAATAAAACGGGTCAGGGCTTCCGAGATTCTTATCAAGGGATAAAGCGCACATATCAAAGCTCGAACAAATCGCGCCGTGAGTGCGGCCAATGCTCGCCAGTAGACCGCGCCGATGGTTTTGGGGATGATTTCTGACAGAAACAGGATCATCAGGGTCATTATAGCGGAGAACAGGCCGAACCAGGCGCTGCCGAACACCACCGTGGCTTTGGACCCTGAACCGATTGCTCCAACCGTATGGGCGATGGTATTCAGGGTCAAAATGGCGGCCAGTGACTGGTCCACGTTATCCTGCTTTAATTGCTTCAGCAGGGCAGCGAGTTTGGGGTTTTTCTCTTGAAGCCCGGCGATATAGGAAGGGGTGATGCTCAAGAGAACCGCTTCGGCCACGCTGCAAAGAAAAGAAAAAACCAACGCCAGAAGGATGTAGGTGATCAGCGCCACCACGTCCCCCTGCGTATAGCCGCCATCCAACGGCCCGGTGGCCGCCATTCCCGCCCCAGCGGTACTTCCTGATGCAAAAGTGACGACCATGGCAACGATCACGAAACGGGCCCAATTTGAAAATAGCTTAGTCATTGTCGAGATAAAACCTTCCGCAGTTTCAAAAAAGGTGTTAAAACAATATGCATTTTCGGGTATAAATTCAACAGGTTACACCATATGTTGATTTTGACTTAAATTTGACTTAACATGCTGTTTTTATTGGCAATAACCTTGATCTTTTTAACACCCTTTCAAAGTGTTCCCCCCAATTCAAGGCAAAGCTTAGTTAATTCCAAGCACCGCTGCGTTTTGTTGTCGGCCGAAATTTTGGGCGGGTGGTGATTACGCTGCAGAAAATTGAAATATCAAAAAAATGTTCCATATGGTGATTAATTGAGTTATATGAAATCCTCGAACATGTCAAAAGCAAGAGGTATGGTTTTCAATATTGGGAAATATGACTGCGGATACCGAACCTGATTGATGTCCTGCCTGGCACAATATGTGGGGGTTGATCAGTTTTCGGTTCATCCCAACTCAGGTCAATGATTCGTGCATTAACCCTCTTAGCACATCCGCCAAAACCGTGCAAGACTGGCAGATCAATTGTTAAGTCGAGTTTGAGATATGGAGGTCTTGCAGGTTTCCCCGAAAATATGGGAACCACAATATATGGTATGACCACCCAATATTTGGAAAAGCGTTGTCGTCGGGATTGAGACCCGCTTAGTGAGCCCAGGACTTACTCTCCTACAACGGAAGACTGCCAGGGGTATTGTTCTGTAGGATGGAAATTACTTGACGGAACAGTTTTATAGGGAGCCTTCAGTCTTAGGTTGCCCAAAATCGCATAAGGGGGTCAAAACAATTGCTGCACTTATTGAATATTCCATGCCTATCCGGTTAACACAGAATCCTCTAATTTACAGGGGTATGAGAGACCACAGGTCTGAACACGGGCGAGGCATTCGAACGTCTTCAATCCCGCCGGATAGCCTCCAGATGCCTGGTGTAAGGTTGTCTCAGCAAAAAATTGCTGAAACCCCAATATGCTCTAGGGTATTTGACATGCGAGGGTATCATGACCCAAATTGCCATTCTGCGTCAACCGGATAGGCATGGAATATTCTTACCAGTTTACTTTTGCTAAAAAAATCCTAATGCACACTACTTTTCCTTGTAGTAATAGTATTCAATCTCATAGGTGTTCTCAGAAAGCGCTTTTCCTTTGCCGAAAAAGACCGTATCGTTCATCCATTTGTAATCTTTATGCCCGGTCAAAAACCTTACATAAGAGTCTACCATCGTTCCGTCGGGCTGAACATAGCCGGTAATCTGAACGCCTATATATGCGGGAGGGTCGTCATGCGTCTCAAGGGTTGCGCGGGTGTTAATCTGGTCAATACCATCCGACCTATAGAGCATGTAATCAATGCCAGACATATTCCCTGATACAAGATCTCCAGAGAATGGGCCTTCATAATGTTCATTATGCCTGAAACCATAGGGCGTTTCACCAATTAAAACTTGTTTAGTTATTGTGAACTGGAAATGACCTAAATAAGCAAGCTGCATCCCATCATTGGCAGGACTGGCGTCAGACTGGGAACTGCATTGTAGGGTAGAACCCAAGATCGAGAATGATAATAAGGTGAAGACGATAAGTGTAACAATGGCTTTGGACTTTTTCATGATGCTCTCCGTAAAATTCAAAATTTTAATCCTGAGTAAGTGTCAGTCTTGACCCATCTGCATGAAAAATGAAGTCTTTAAAAATTGTATGAATACTAAATTTGAAAAGCAAGAAAAAATGGAGGTTCTAAGGTATTTTCGGGCATCCTTATGTGAAACTTACGTGCATGATCATGCACCCCGATAACCTCAAAATCGTGCAAGGCTGACAGAACAATCATTGAAGCCGAGTCTGAGATACGTTGGATATAACAGTTTAACGCTGATCTAACCAGGTACTGACTGGCAAGTTCAGTCGATGTCTTTTGCTCCTTAATCGCATCCAGCGCAACTTTTGCCTTAAATGACGGTGTGTGCTTTCTCCTCAAATTCTCCACTTGGTCCTCCTCCATTTCTTTCCCAAGTGTAACTTAACACACTGTCCAAATTTTGGGGTCCACTATAAAACTGCCGTGCCAATAACCTCCGGACGAGCTCTTCCCGTTCACGCGGTCAGGCGTTCAGGTTGAGCGACTTGTTAGCTACCAAGAAGACATAATCGCTTGAAATTACGCCTAATTGAATCAACGAATGCTCGACCATAATGATATGTCGTAAAATTTCCTTCTCTTCATTACCTTTTTCAAAATTTTCAGTAATTTCATTCATAAGAGGGTTTAACAATGTTCCGCCAGTCATATTTTCAGCAAGTATACATAATTTATTCCGAACAATATCCATAATGTCATCACTCCGTATTGCTTCAGATGGATCATCATTGTACACTTCATCAAATGTTGGAGAAAAAGGCTTTGTTTTCATTTCACCTGAAGATTTAACTTTCATATAATCAGGTAAACTCTCCAAAAGTAAATTTGCGATCTGGATTTGTTTATCAGTAAATTGTAAATAACTAGGCCCAATATATTCTCTCATGGCAAAAATGCCGTCGTCTCGAAGATACATGTTAATTTCATCAAATAATCCTTCTAACCGCTGAATATGATGAATTGTACCTAAAGAACAAATTAGATCATATTCATGATTATGGGGCAAGGAATCAACGTCAAGATCTAAACATTGAAATTCAAAAAAATGATTCAACTTTATTTTTTTAAGAATTTCTCTTTGTTGTTTCAATAAATTATCCGAGATATCAACTATGATAATTTTTTTAAAAAAATTTGTGCGAGCCAAGATTACGGATATAGAGTCTTCCCCCAAATTACATCCAATAATAAGAGCGATCATATTCTCGAATTTTTTATTTTTTGGAAAAAATGATGTAAGATATTCTAGCCAATCTATGTATTCATGCAATGATTTTTGCCCAGTAATTCTCGATAGTTGATATTGAGAAGCTATTTCAGAACACTCCCAATAAACTTTAAAATCATTTTGAATATACACTTGTTCAGATTCTGCCCACTTTTTTGCAACTCGTTCTTTTGAAATTTTGCTTTTTTGCATAAATACCCTTCATAAAAGCAGAGCTCGATTAATTTGATTTTAAATGGCTAACAAATTATTTAACAGATATTCATATCATTACATTTGTGATGTTATCCAGTGAAAATCGGATCGTTCCGCAATACAGATACATTGAGTATACCCAAAAAAACAGTGTCTCTGAAGTTTTGGTATGCCCTTAAATATCTGAAATTGCCTTCACGTTCCTGGACCTAAACCGCAAAATCCTACCACCACAACATATTGTGGTCAATTCGGTTTCCGCTTATTCGGTTACAGAAAAAGAGTCCGTGCATTGTGTCAGCATCACACAACGGCGGACAATATGCAAGGCTGGGGTATCTAACCCTCATCTTTTATATGTAAAATCATATAGATGTTTCGGAATATTTCAAAAAACGCAAAAGTGGTTTACACTTTCAACATAATACATTTTTCGAATCAAACCGGAAGGCTATTGAGCGCGGATTTGCTTTCGTGAAAGACGGCAAATAATAACTTTTAGCATTCGTCTTCTCAACCGTGTCCCTTCTTTTTTGTGCAGGGTCATGTCGTGCGAAAGGGCGTAATTGGGAACGGCTGAAAGGACACTCTTTCCTCCATTTTTTTTTGCACCTCAAATGATGAACACTCTCAAAAAAAAAGAACATTCGCAGCATCATCTAGAGTTGCCTGTTTTTCAGCAATGCATAATAGACCACCGGGACCACCACCAGGGTGAACAGGGTGGAAGCGAAGAGTCCGAAAATGAGGGCCCATGCCAGACCTGAAAAAATGGGATCCAAGGTGATGGGCCAGGCGCCCAGGGCCGTGGTGGCGGCGGTCAGCAGAATGGGCCGCAGCCGGATGGCGCCGCTTTGAAGGACCGCTTCGCGAAAGCGCTCCCCTTCCTTCATGGCGCCGTTTACAAATTCGATGAGCACCAGGGAGTTTCGAATGACAATGCCGCCCAGGGCGATCATGCCGATCATGCTGGTGGCCGTAAAAAAGATGGGCGTATCAAAACCGCCCACGGGGTCCGCCAGCAGCACATTGAGCAGCCAGAACCCGGGCATGATGCCGATGAGGGTGAGCGGTACCGACACCATGATCAGAAGGGGCATGAAAAAGGAATTCATCTGAATCACCAGAAGGGTGTAAATCCCCATGAGTGCCGCCAGGTAGCTGATGCCCATGTCCCGGAATACCCGAAGGGTGATCTTCCACTCCCCTTCACCTGCCCATTCCGCCCGAAGGCCTTTCGAAAGCGGCTGATCCTCAATCCGTTTCTGCATATCGATGATGGCTTCGGCCGGTGCCCGGCCTGCCATTTCCCCAAACACATAGACCACCCGTTCCAGGTTCTTGTGATAGATGGGCTGGTCTTCGGGCACCTTCACGAAGGTCCCCAATTCTCCCAGGGGTATCATCTTTCCGTTTTGCGCCTTTACGGGAATCTGACTGAGCGCCGGGATTCCCGTACGTCTCTCCCTGGGAAGGATGATTTTCACAGGCAGCGGTTTCCGTTCCCCCGCCCTGTGAACGGTGGCGGGGCTTGCTCCGCTCAAAGCCGTGCGCAGGGTCTGTGTGATCATGGCCGTGCTGACGCCGTGCAGCGCCGCCTTCTCCTTATCCAGCACAAAATCGACCCGGTCTCGCGGCGCCTCCGTGGTATCATCGATATCCACCACAAAGGGTTCGGATTTCATGATTTCCTGCACGGCCTTTCCCCCGGAAATGAGGTCCCCATAGGACTGGTCCGGGCCAGCGTAAATTTCCGCTACGACGGTCGCAATGACCGGCGGCCCTGGAGGCATCTCTACCAGCTGAATATGAGCGCCGTAGCGGGCGGCGATGGATTCCAGGTCTTTCCGCAATCGGAGCAGAATGGCATGGCTCTGTTGTTTGCGCCGCTCCTTTTTCGCCAGGTTGACGCGGATATCCGCCACATGCCCGCCGCGCCGCAGGTAATAGTGTCTGACCATGCCGTTGAAATCCATGGGTGAGGCGGTCCCCGTGTAGGAGATAAGATTCGTCACTTCGGGAATCTGACGCAAATACGCTTCAAAACCCTGAACCACCCGGGATGTCTCTTCCAGGGTCGTCCCTTCGGGCATGTCGATGACGATCTGAAATTCATCCTTGTTATCGAAGGGGAGCATTTTCATGGGCACGTATCGAAAAAGGGCCAGGGCCATGGAGAGCAGCAGGAGCCCGAAGACGGTGGCATAAAGGAGGAACCGTTTGAACCCCGAATCGAGGAACGGTCCCACCACCATACCATATCCCCGCTTGATCCATTCCGGCGTCACGTCGGTCTTCTCGCCGGACGGATTCTGCCCGCCCGATGCGGGCGCCAACCGCCGCAGCAGCAGATAGCTGATCCAGGGGACCACGGTCAGGGCGCAAACGGTGGAAAAGCTCACCGTCAACGGCACATTGGCGGCCATGGGCGCCATGTAGGGTCCCATCATGCCCGTGATAAAGAAGAGGGGTACGAAGGAAATGATAATGGCCAGGGTGCTCATGATCACAGGCGGCAGCACTTCCTGAACCGCATATAGCGTCGCCGAAAGGGGGTTAACACGTCCCATGCGGATATGGCGCTGAATATTGTCCACATTGGTGATGGGATCGTCCACCACCAGCCCCAGGCTCAGGATGAGGGCAAAAAGGGTCACCCGGTTGATGGTGAACCCGAAGGTATAATTGACAAACAGGGCCAGGGAGAAACTCAAGGGAACGGCCAGCGCCACCACCAGGGCCTCCCGCCAACCCAGGGTGAAGGCCAGGAGCCCCACCACCGTCAGGATGGCGAAAACCAGGGACCCCAGGAGATCATTCACCTTATTCTGGGCCGTCTCGCCGTAATTCCGGGTTACCGCCACGTTTACCCCGTCCGGAATCACCGTCTTCTTCAGATCATCCATTTTTGAAAGGATTTCATTGGCCACCCGAACCGCATTGGTTCCCCGTTTCTTGGCCAATGCCAGGGTCACCGCGGAAAGGCCTTGGGATGTCTCGCCCTTGTCTTCCGCCTGCGCTTCGGCATTGGAAAGGGTGAACCGCGTGTAGGTGGCGGCTTCTTCGGGTCCGTCGGTAATTTGGGCGATATCCCTAAGATACACGGGGCGCCCTCCATGGGTGGAAACCACCAGGTCCGCCACGTGCCGTGCGGAAGCCACGAAGGAATCGCTGGTGACGGAGACGGACCGGTTCCCGCGATTGAATTGACCGGCCGTGACGGCGGCGTCGGTCCCTTTGAGGGCACGCCACACATCCAGCATGGAGACCCCAAAGCCCGCCATGCGGTCGGGGCTCAGCGCCACCCGAACCTCCCGGGATCGCCCCCCCACGATATAGGTTCTGGAAATATCCGGAACCCTGGCGAGCCGGCTCAAAATCTCTTCCCCCATGCGCCGCAATTCATGGTCATTGTATCTGCGGGAGTAGAGTGTCAGGTTGACGATGGGAACATCATCGATTTCAACGGGGCGGATGAGCCAGTTTTGAACGAGGGGCGGCGCCTGGTCCATGTTCATGGAAATTTTGTTGTACAGTTTTACCAGGGAACGTTCTCGGTCCTCCCCCACATAGAAACGAACCGTCACAATGGCCATGTCCCGCCGGGAGACGGAATAGACATACTCGACCCCGTCGATCTGCCACAGCAGACGCTCCAGGGGCGTGGCCACCAGCTTCTCCACTTCCTCCGCGGATGCCCCCGGCGCATTCACAACCACATCCGCCAGAGGTACGACGATCTGGGGCTCCTCTTCCCTCGGGGTCATCAAGACGGCGGCGACCCCCATGGCCATGGCGAAGATGATAAACAGGATGGAAAGCTTGGAGGTGATAAAGAGTTCCACAATCCGGGCGATCAATCCAGGCGGCCGCAAATCCGTTTGGTTCATCGCGCTTCTCCCCTTGATGCAACCGTCTCTCCACCGTTCAACCCGGAGAGCACTTCCACCCGGTCATCAAATACCCTTCCCGTGGTTACATAGATCCGGGTCCAGGCGTCACCCGATTTCACCCGCACCAGTTCCAGTTGCCCCACCCGTTCCAGTGCCTTCTCCGGTATCCATACCACGGATATCTTTCCCACCGGCACCATGAGACGTCCAAACATGCCGGGATAAAGCCCTTTTGTCTCGGGTAGATCCACTTTCACCAGGAACGAACGGGTGGACGGGTCCGCGGCGGGAACCATTTCGCCCACCGAACCGGAGACCCTCTTCTTAAGGGCCTTTATCACCACGTCCAAAGATTCCCCCATCTGGATTCGGTCGATGAACCCTTCCGGCACCAGCGCTTCCAAACGCAATGTGCCGCGGGTTTGCAGTACCAGCAGCGGTTTTCCTGGGAAGGCCATGTCCCCGGGCTCCGCCAACCGTTGAACCACCTGGCCGCCTGCATCAGACCGGATCTCCGCGTAATCCTGGACAATGCGAGCCTCAAGGGCGCCCTTCTCCGCCTGTTTGATACCGGCCTCACTCTCTTTCAAACTCTCCCGGGCCTGGCTGAGACCGGCCAGGGCCTGCTGAAACAGGGCCTCGGCCTCCTCCAGCTGTTGCTGTGTCGCTGCCTCAGACTTGAAATAGGTTTTGACACGGTCATGGGCGGCCCTGGCCCTCGTGAAGGCCGCTTCCGCGGATTTTACCGCCTGGCGGGCCTGATCCCGTCTGGCCCGGGCCGACAATACGGCCTGCCGTGCCCGGTCGAGCCTTGCCTGGAGTTCCCGACTGTCCAGCACCACCAAGGGGTCTCCGGTCTTCACGAAATCTCCGGGCCGAACCAGCACTTCAACGATCCGGCCCTGCACCCTGGATTCAACTCGGGTTTCCTTTCGGGGCCGTACGGTTCCGGGCGCCTCGTAAAAATCGGTCACGGTTTCCCGAACCGCCTCCGCAGTGTCCTCAGGCGTCCACTCCCGTTTCTCGCCCGGTATCTTGCCCGGGCCGATCTTGTTGGGGACAAAAACCCCGGCCATATAAAGCATCAATAATACCAATGCGGCCATACCACCCAGAAAAGCAAGAAAACGCACCCCTTTTCGGGATTTCTTTTCATCCATAATCATCTATTCTCCCCACTCTCCGCACGCCGACCGCCGTCATCCGTCTTCGGTCGCCCGCCGGCATCTCCTTCAAAACCGCCTGAGCGCACTCCACATGTGACGATCTCTTAAACCCGTGGTTTACCGCCTCAGGAAGTTGTGGAAAACGTTTGTGCCAGTTCTTCAATTTCCCGTGTGTAGCGTTCATATTCCGCTGATGTCTCGGGACTGTAGTTCAAATTTTTATAGAGTCCCGTGATGGTTGTAAACATCCGGCGGGCGCTGTTTTTGTCTTCAAAACCGTAACGCTGTTGAATCAGTTTCTTTAACAGTTGAAAGCTCTTAAGCTGCCGGTCCAGCGGCATGGAAGCATCTACTTCGTCAAAAGCATCCTGTTGCAGAAAAACCATATCCACAAGTGTGGCCTTCTGCCACGTGATAAAATCATCGAGGCTGATGCCTTCCTCACCGGTAACCTGCATCATCTGATAAATGGCATCCCCCTGGACCAGTAGTTCATGCACGGCCTTGACGTCTTCGACCCATGACGCATGCAGGTTGTTCTGGAACCAGTCGCTGAGTTGGTCCAGATAACGGGACCAGGAAATCAGGGGATCGATGGCGGGATAGAAGCGCTTGTAGGCGCGGTCGTAGGAAAGCCCCAGGAAGGTCTTTACGGTGGCCAGGGTGGCCAGGGTCACCGGCTCTTCAAAATTGCCCCCCGCGGGGGAAACCGTGCCGATCATGGTCAGGCTGCCGACGGATCGATCCGAACACCGTAACACGCCCGCCCGTTCGTAAACGCTCTTGATGGCTGAATCCAGGTAGGCGGGATAGCCTTCTTCCCCGGGAATCTCTTCCATGCGACCGGAGGTTTCCCGCATGGCCTGTGCCCATCGGGAGGTGGAATCGGCGATCACCAGTACATGATATCCCATCTGCCGGTAATATTCGCCAAGGGTAATACCCGTATAAATGGAGGACTCTCTGGCCGCCACCGGCATGGAAGAGGTATTGCAGACGATAATGGTGCGATCCATCAGGGAGCCGCCGGTGCGGGGGTCTTTGGTCTCCGGAAATTCCTTTATGGTTTCAACCACTTCCCCAGCCCGCTCACCGCAGGCGGTCACAATCACGATGTCCACGGTGGAATATCGCGAGATTAGGCTCTGCAACACGGTTTTACCGGCCCCGAAAGGGCCGGGGATGCAAGCGGTCCCCCCCAGTGCGATGGGGAAAAAAGTGTCGATGATACGGGTTGTGGTGGTCATGGGCTCATGGGGATAAAGCCGCGCTACCCGGCGTTTTCGCAGCATGACTTCAGGAATGGGACGGCGGACGGGCCATTTTTGGAAGAGGGTCAACTCCTGCTCGACGCCGTCCTTTCTCCGAATACGGGCTACCGGGGTATCCACGGTAAAACTGCCCTGTTGAATCCACGTGACTTCCACTGCCTCCGGCTCCTGGAACGGGATCATGATCTTATGGGTCAACAGGCCTTCCTGGACGGTTCCGATGGGTTGGCCCGCGAAAAGCGTATCTCCCCGGGAGACGGTTGGCGTAAAGCCCCATTTCTTTTTCAGGTCCAGGGGAAACATCTTCAGCCCCCGGGGAAGAAAAAACCCATGATCGCGCGCCAATACGCTCAGGGGATTTTCCAGCCCGTCAAACACCTGTCCCAGAAGACCGGGTCCCAGGACCACCGAGAGCATTTCACCGCTCATTTCCACGTGATCGCCCACCCGGACACCCCGGGTATCCTCAAATACCTGCATGTCGGCGGTGTTGCCCTGAATCCGGAGCACTTCGGCCATAAGGCGTTCCCGCCCCACAAGAATAAAACCCACCTCATTTTTGCGTATGGGTACCCCGCCCGCGTCAATGGTCACAAGGCTTTCGCGCACGGCCAGGACCCTGGCATCGCCGGATTCGCCAACCGATATTCTTCTCCCGGGTTCAATGGAAAAGCTGTGGTTGTCCATCAATAATCTCCTTTACCAGCCCTTCAAAGCGTTCTTTAGCCTTTCCCTCATTATGGGTTATCCACTGCGCCAGGATATCCCACTTCATAAGATAGGATATGACGGCCGGAAAGTTGAAGTGATAAGAGGGCGCCGTTCTATCCAGATGGTCCCAGAGCACGTTCTTGAGAAGCAAATCCAGGGCAAGGACTTCTCCGGCCTCGAGATGCTGTTTTGCCTGAGGGAGCCATGGATATACGGCGGCGAGTTTGAAGTGGGGGGTTTCCCAGTTGCGCTCTATGTGCCTCACGTACCGGCCCAGCCCCCATAATTCTTCGGAGGTGGGTGGAATAACTCCTCGATGGCGACGTCTAAGGGCGGCCATGATGGTCCTTTGGTCAACGGCAAAATCAATCAGGGAATTTAAGGCGGAACCGGTTATGTGTTTCACCAGTCTATTGAACCGGATGACCATTTCCCGGTCCGTGACGTCCGGTGCATCCTTTTGCCAGGTCAAAAATGGGGCGGATCTCTCCAGCAACCAGGCATCCTTCCGGGTCAGCATCCCCAACCGTTGATGAAGCCGTTCCCGGCTGATGGGCAACCGTTCAGCCCGATCAAACCGCGGCAACGCCGGCAGGCCGGCTAAAAGGGTATAATAAGATTCATGCGCCATTTTCCTAAAATATTCCGCACTCCGCAATTCGAATTCCGCAATGACGCTACTCTTCCCCGCGAACGATGGCCTGGTACCGCGGCAGCAGATTCTGGAGAAGCAATTCGCTCAAGGCCTGGTCTGAAAGATCGATTTCCAGATCTTCGCCGGCCAAACGTACCCGTATCCCCCGCTTGAGGGTTTCCGAAGGCTTCAGTTCAACCCCCTCCCGCAACATATCGGCGGAAATCCCCAATACCAGATGGTGCATCCGCTCTTTCCCTTCGGGGGTCAGATGCGAACCCGATTCATCCGTTTCAAACAGGTCTTTGGGAAGCAGCACGGTAACAGGCTGACCCTCGCAGACCATATGGCCGGTGGCCATGCCGGAAACGGCAAGAATACACTGCCTGATAAATTCTTTGTCGCTCATTTCAATGGAAACCAGCCGTCTTACATGTGCGGCGAAGTCCGCCTTGAGCTCTGCTTCCATTTTCAGTTCCGTATCCCTGATGGCATTGCGCAGGGAACCCATACAGGCCTGGCGGTCCCTTTCAATTTGCACCTGGGCTTGATCGAGGATTTTTGCCGCTTCGGCTTCCGCCTCCGCCACAATGCGAGCGGCTTCCTCATGTGCTTCGTGCAGGACCTGGTCGGCCTTTTTCCGGCCTGCCTCAACCCCGTCATCCCGCAGACGCGCAATCAGCTCCCTTACCCCGGAGGAAACCCGGCGTTGTTCTTCCATCGTTCACACCCTCCCTAACTCCCGGTCACAGTGCCCAACAGCACCAGTGCAAATACAAAGGCAAAGACCGCAAACCCTTCCACCACGGCAGCAGGCGCCAGGGAGACCCCGAAAACCTCCGGCTTGTTTTTGGAAACGCTGATGGATGATGCGCAGGCATACCCCTGGTACACGGCGCTCACCATCAGCGCAACGCCCGCCGGGAGACCGATGCCGAAAATTCCCGGGGCCGTGGTCTCATTCATGGCGGCTCCGAACGTGAGGGTCACCACCACGCCATAAATAACCTGGGAACTGGGCATGGCCGAAACACCGATAAAACGGCCATAACCGCTTTCAATTTCGAGCATGGCGCCGATTGCCGCCTGCCCGGCCCTGGCGCAACCGATCATGCTGCCCACGGCGCCAAGGGCCAATGGTGAAAAAACACCCAGCCACCCCAACGCTAAAATCAGGTTTTCCATTATTTTTTCTCCTTTCCGGCAAAAGCCCTGAAGGGACGTCCTTCCTCGGTAATGCTCCACCTGAAAAATTCAATAAAATTCAGCCGTAACCCATGAATGAAGCCACCGGCAACGGCCAGGACAAAATTGAGTGTGTGCCCCAGAAGGGCAATTAAAAGGGCAAACAGAATGCCGATTCCCGGTAGGGCCTCCCTGACCTGTCCCGCCATGGCGTTAAAGGTTCCGGCCAGTGAAGCGCTGGCCAGACCCAGCGCAAACAGGCGCAGATAACTCAGCGCATCGCTGAATGCGCTGGATATGCCGGTCAATCCTGAAAGCCCCTTGAGCAAACGCTTCCAGAGAGACCCTTCCGTACTGGTGAACAGCAATACCCCCGTCAGACCGAGAACCAGGCCCAAGGCGCCGGGCATCTTTAAAAACCCAAGAGATCCTTCCTGGGTGAGCGCCTGCCAAAGGAGGGCGCCACTGGAAAAAACAGTGGCCCATGCCAGGGGCTTGAGGGCCTTTGCGGACTTCCTGAAGTGCCAGGCGGTCAACCCGTTGGCCACTACCAGGTGCAATACGCCCAAAAGGATGGAGATTCGCATCATGTTGTCAAAATTCATCATGTCAATTATTTTGAATCTGGAGGGGACTGATCCGTGACCCGGAGAGACGCCGAAATAACTTCCCACCATGATGCCGTATATGATTCCGGCCCCCACCATGGTCGCCAGCAGGATGCGGAACCGACAGCCTGTTTTCGAACGACCCATTTTTTTCCAGAACAGGGCGGTCAAAAAACCCATGATAATGGAATATCCCGCATCCGCGAAAATCATGGCGAAAAATACCGCAAAGGAAAAAAATACAATGGCCGAAGGGTCCCACAACCAGTACTGGGGCGTGGTATAGAAAGAGACCAGGTCCTGTCCGCCGGCGATGCCGGAAGGGTTTTCCATGAGTGTGGGCGGCGTTTCCCGCGGGTGGGGGGGGCTGTTTTCAAATACGAGTCTTCGATCTTCGGCATAAGCTTTTAACGCCTGTATATTTCGTTTCGGCGCCCACGCCTGAAGGGCAAACACTGGATCCTCGGCATAGGTTTTTTTCACCGCGTCAACCACTGCCGACTGATCCTCAAGACGTTCAATATTCCTGGCAAACAGGTTTTCCCAGCGGGTCAGTCCGGCCCTCTCGGCGGACAGATCTTCCAGTTCCAGTTCAACTTCCTCCAACCGACCCTCCAATTGAAAAAGGGTTCGGTTTCCGGTACGCGTCCGTTCAACGGGCATCCCTTGGGGCTGGGATTTTGAAATCACCACCACATAAGAAAAACGATTGTCTGAAAAAACCATCTGCCAGACAAGGTCCGTCTCCCGGACTTTTCCCATGTCCTTGTGGGGAACCACATAAAACCACAACCTCAGGTTATTCAATACTTCGGGGCTTGGGAATTCAAAGGCGCCCCAGGGAGACAGATTATCAATTCGGTCCAGCAGAAAATCCCGTTCTTGTTCCAGTTCCTGTAACCGGTCCTTTATCTGGAGGATCCGGGCTTCAATGGCGGCCGCGTCGAACCGATCGGTTCTGGTCACCTGCCGTCGCCGGTTGGGGCAGTCGTTGAGAAATCTCAGGGCTTCCCGGGCCCTGGAGGAGGGCCCCCCCTGAGATTGGGAATCCTTTTCAGGGCCCAGGTCGATCAGGTGCAGACAACCTTGCGCTTGAAGGTCGGTCAACACCTGTAGGCGGTCGTCCACATGACCATAGAAGGTGACTTTTTCAAGGGAGACAATACTCATGGCATGGCTCCGAAGAGTGCTTGATTCTGTTTTCGGCGGATGCG
This sequence comes from Desulfatiglandales bacterium, assembly GCA_963664475.2. Classification (GTDB taxonomy): domain Bacteria; phylum Desulfobacterota; class DSM-4660; order Desulfatiglandales; family Desulfatiglandaceae; genus NaphS2. The sequence goes on along the minus strand of CAXXXE010000006.1, from coordinate 83,423 downwards.
TTTGGTGATTTTGGAACGCACCACGGACGCGCGATCCGCATCGGCCAGATAAATCCGTATTTTCCGAATATTGCCCTTGGCCCGGGGAATGAGTATTTTTTCAAACAGATTGGTGCGTTGGGTTACTTTTCGGAGCGCCTTTTCCAGCAACTGTACCCGGTCGGCCGTCACCTGCACCAACGCCTTTTGCCTGACCATCCGTACCAGTTCATCCGTCAGCATATCCACCCAGTGGGGTCTGGCCAGCATGGCATAATCGGTGATCCGGCATTGAACGTCCACGAGCAGGGGAAGCCGGACGCCCACTACATTTTCTTCCTGAATATCGATGGACGCCACATGAACCAGGCCGTTAAGATCCGTTTGGGCATCGGCCAGCATGGGCAACTGTTGGGAGACCTTCAGAAGACGGCTTTCCGTTTCAGCCTGAACATCCAGCAGAATCTGCCTGGCACGTTTCAGTTCGGAAGTCAACTGCATCCGTTTGAGTTCCAGGGAAGGCAGCACCCGCTCATAAAGACGCATGCTTTCGCGTTCTTTCTGAAGTCCCGATTTGCTCAAAACCAGTTTGCCCATGGCTTAACGGATTTCCCCTTTTTCCCCTTGAAAATACTTATCAATAAGCGCCTGTTTCATCAGGAGCTCTCCCGGTTCAAAGCATTCGGCCAGTGTCTCCCAGCAGCGATCCAGCGCCTGGATTACGGGCATGGAAACCTTGATGTCCATAAACCGTTTCCGAAAGAGATTTCCGAATTTGATCAGTTTTTCATCAAAGGGAGATAGTTCAAAGGCCATGATCTGTTTTTTTTCAGCCTCCATGGCCTCCGCATAGAGTCGGATCATGGTGTTCATGATCTGGCCGTGATCTTCACGGGTGGCTTTTCCTATCACTTTCTGTTTCAGCCGGGAAAGGGAGCCAAAAGGGTCGATATAGCCATCGTGCAGATAAAACTGTCCTTCGGTAATGTATCCGGTGTTGTCCGGCACCGGATGGGTCACGTCATTTCCGGGCATGGTGGTCACGGTCAGGATGGTGACGGAACCCGCGCCTTTGAAATCGCAGGCTTTTTCATAGCGCATGGCCAATTGGGTGTACAGGTCTCCCATGTAGCCCCGGGCAGCGGGGATCCGCTCCAGGGAAATACCGATCTCTTTCATGGCATCGGCATATGCGGTCATATCGGTCATCAACACCAGAACCCGCTTTCCGTCTTCCACGGCGAACTTTTCCGCCACCGCAAGGGCCATGTCGGGAATGGAGAGCCGTTCAACAATAGGGTCCGATGCCAGGTTCACATACATGACGGTCCTGTGAAATACGCCATGGGATTCAAAAGCCGCCCTGAAAAAATGATAATCGTCGAAGATCAGGCCTAAGCCCCCAAACACCAGTATGTCCGCATCCGCCTGAAAACCGATGCGTGCAAGCAGTTCGTTGTAGGGCTCGCCAGCCACGGAAAAGATGGGGATTTTCTGGCTTTCCACAAGGCAGTTGAACAGGTCGATCATAGGGACTTCCGTCTGGATCATTTTGTCGGGCACCACACGCATCATGGGATTTACGGTGGGGCCGGCCATTTCGATTTTTGAATCGGAAGACAAATCCGGGCCATCATCCAACGCCTCTCCGGATCCTCCGAAAATACGCCCCAGGATATTATCGGAACAGATCACATTGGGTGGGTGTCCCAGGAACCGTACCACAGCGTCCGTGGACAACCCTTTGCCCCCTGCGAATACCTGCAGGCTTACGATATGGCGATCCAGCGCCACCACCTTGGCCTGACTGGTTTCCCCATCCACATTTTCAACGATGGCCATATCTCCGAAAGCAGCGCCTTCAGCTTTCACACGGATGGTATCGCCCACAATCTCGAGTATACGCGTATGGCGGGTGAGTTCAGGGAACATGGTAGCATTTCTCCTTAATAAACCGCAGGTTCATTATGCGGATCAAAACTTTTCCGACTTTGAAGATATGGCTTCGCATCATATCAAATCCGGCGGGAATAACAAGCCCTCTTATCAGTTTGTTCTTGACTCATTTGGGGAATTTTTCTATAGTTCTTTGCCAAAAAAGGACAGCCTTTTTGCTTTAAACGGCATGTATCCGGAAGAAATATTACATGAAAAATCGAGTGATAAAAATATTAAATCAATGGAAAATTTTATGAGGAGGGCGAGATGAAAGCTCTGGTGACATACTACTCTGAGACGGGGAACACGGAAAAAATTGCGCAGAGCATATTTGACGGCATTAAAATGGCCGAAAAAGATATCGTTGAATTCAAGGATTTGGACGGTGTAGCGGGATATGATGTTCTGTTTATCGGGTTTCCGGTGCAATCTCACGGCGTGCCGGGCAAAGTGGGCGCCTTTATCAAAGGCCTTCCCAAAGGCACGAAGGTTGCGTTTTTTGCAACACACGGATCACTCCGGGGTGGTGAACTTGCCATAACGGCATTTTACGAAGCCGTTACGCTGGCTCCGGGTTTAACGATACTCGGGACTTTCGGCTGCCGGGGAAAAGTAAAGCCCAAAATTATCGAGGGACTCATGCAAAAGGCCGAACACAAGGCCTGGGCCCTGGAGGCGCAAGGTGCTGCGGATCATCCCGATTCGGCGGATATTGAAGATGCGAAAAGATTTGCCGACCAGATGATTATCAAGAGCCGAACGCTTTAATTTCAGACTTTCTTTCGTAACACCCTCCACGATTTTTGCCCCTGCGATCCCGAAGTATGGGTATGCGCCGACATAACCCTTCGGGATTTAAGGGGTATCTTACTGCATGGAAGCATCGCCTCCAATAAACCGTGTCGCTTGATTTTTAAGAGACGCCATTCGCCAGATCCAGGGCCATTTTCTTTTTGCTTTCCAGATCAGCCACCCGGTAAATGGACACATACTGACTCTGGCTCGGACCGGATCCCTGATATGTCCCCAGTCCGTGCAGCCCCGCGACCCAATTCTGCAGAAAGCGGGAAATGCGCATCCTCTGATCCGCGGGTGCCGCCGCTTTCAGATATTTGGCCACATAATCCTTCACCTCGGGGTTTTCCAGCTCTCTTTCACTGGGCATGGTAGCGGGAATACCGCCTGCAATATCGCCGGCCAGCGCCATGACCTCCCAGAATCCGTCATTGGTATTCAGTTTGGCGATGTTGCCCATGGTTTCATCGGGCATATAAACCCCCGAACCTTCGGGTTCCTCTTTTCCGAAATAGGCTGCCGCTGTGGCACAGGCGAGCGACGTATCGTTCAACTGAAGCATGCGCGTAATTTTTTGCGCAATATGCGATGCGTCGGACAAACCGTTGTATTCGGCCATCAGCTTTGTAGCCCCGATAATGAGATCCATGAACCCCACCTTGCAGGCACCGCCGCAGTTCATGCGGTGGGTCTTGGCAAACCGGGTTATGAATTTCTGTGTGTACGCCACTTCACCGCACATGAACACCCGTTCCCAGGGAACAAAAACGTGATCAAAAACCATCAGGCAGGTTTCCCGTTGCCCATAGGCTGGATTTCCAAGAAACCGATGGTCTGTTTCATGTTCCCGCTCAGCGCTGAAGGGATTGTACTGTCCGATGTAGGTGACGCCTTCCGTCCCGTTGGGCACCACGAAGGCCAATGCGTAGTCCTCTTCACCTTTTCTCGATGAAATACCCGGCAGAACAAGGGTTTCGTCCGCCGCGTAGGCCCCCGTGGCATGTTGCTTGGCGCCGTTTACAATGATGCCGTCGGATCGCTTTTCAACAACGCGGATGTACATATCCGGGTCCTGCTCAAGAGGCCTCTTTCCCCTGTCCCCCTTGGGGTCCGTCACGGAACCGCTGACCACCAGATCGTTTTCCTGTGCGAATCGCATGTAATCGTTGAAACGCCCATGATATTTTGTGCCCTTGTCATGGTCGATTTCCCAGGTGGTGGCCGCCAGCGAAGGAAGCATTTCATTTCCCGGGCAGCGATAGTTGCAGGTCCCCAGTTTCTGGCTGCCAAGCCGGGCCATATCCAGACGTTTGAAAAGATCCTCCTTGCTCTGATGAATATGAAGTGCCCGACTGATAGTCTCACCGGTCAGGTGTGATTCGGCCGTCATGGTGTCGGCATGTTCAGGGTCCATGGTCAACGCATAAACACGGGCTGTGGCATCGATGACGCCTTTGGTGATGGGGTGTTCCATCAGGTTATCGACTTTTTTGCCGCCCATAAAAAGATTGGGTTTCAGTTTTGCCACCCGTTCCCGGTACTCCTTTTCGGTCTTAATGGCCATTGGGCTTTCACCTCCATGAAAATGTTTCGCAAAAAAAAATGCTGGTTTGTTTACGGACCGTGTGAACAGCGTGTCGGAAATTGTCGCTGAAACCAAACAGACCCCTGCTACACGGAAACTGCCTTTTTGGTAGTACAGGTCAGAGCGGAAATCAATGCTTAAACATTACCTGTATAATACCTATGAAATACAGGTATCAGGAATAGGAAAGGAGAACTGAGCGGAGGTTGGTTTTTTTCGAAGTCAAACCGAGCTTTTGTCTGATGTTGAGTCGGTGTAGATCAATGGTTCGCGGTGACAAAATCAGGAGTTCGGCGATTTCCTTGGTGGATTTTCCTTCTTTCACAAAACTTGCAATTTCGATTTCACGGGGTGTCAGATTGAACTGCTTCAGGGTCATATTCCGGTAAAAGGGCGATACAATACGCTTAATGCTGGATTCGAGAATATCCAGGTAGATGCCGCGATCCCGCGAAGCATAGGCCTCTTTTACCTTTTCCAAATAGGGGAGAAGCGATTTTTGCACGTTGGTCAAAACATTTTCTTCAAGTTCGCATTTGTCCTTTTCCCGCTGTTTTAAGAGGACCTTCAAGGCGATGTTGGCCTCCTCCAGGTAATGGGATTTTTCCTGTAATTCCCGCTCCCGCTGTTTCAACTCTTTTTCAATGTGGATTCGCTCTGCCATCTCTTTTCGAAGTTGTGCATTGGTTTCGGATAGCGCCAGCGTACGTCTTTCCACAATCTCTTCCAAATGGTCACGATATTCCTGAAGGCTTTTTTCAGCGCTTTTTCGGTCCGTAATATCGAGCGCAATTTCCATGCCGCTGCTGATTTGGCCTTTGGAATCCCGAATTGGATACCCGTGGATCAACCACGCTTTGCCATTTTTGTCAAACACTTCGAGGGAATGGGGCTTTCCGCTCTTCATGGCCTTTAAAACCGGGCAACCCGGGCAGGGCTCAGTGCGTCCGGCCCAGACATCGTAGCAGTGCCGTCCAGAAATTTCATCAATGGTCATGCCCCCGCGTTCGCATGCCCCCCGGTTGGCCCACAGGATTTTCATGTCGGCACTTTCATGGCTGACAAGTTCCTGAAGATTATCCAGGAGAATTTCCCTCGGAACGGAGCAGGTTTCGATATTCATGCCAAATGACCTCCATTGAGGATGTTTGATTGGAAGATAACGGCGCTACCACCTGTCTGTGTGAGGCACGGCGTAATGGATCAGGCGGGGTCGATCGATAATGTTCCTTTATAAAGGGTGATGTTGCCCGAAACAGAATATTGCGGGACAGCTGAAGGAACGATGACCGATGCGCCTTTTGATAAGGGCAGGATTCGGCCCCTTTCTGAATCCTCAATCATGCCATTGCCCTCCATACAGATCAGAATTTCAACGCTCCTTTTCAGTGGGCTTCTGAAGGTCCCATCACCTTTAAGATGGATCTCCGACAGCTGAAATTCATCCGCGGGGGTTTTATAAATTCTTTCGAAATTGTCATTGGGAAGGGGCCGCTGTTTTTGAACGGGAAAGGCATTAAAATTAATGATTTTAAGGAGCTCCGGAATATCCACATGTTTAGGGGTCAGACCGCCCCTTAGGACATTATCGGAACTGGCCATGATTTCCATTCCAACGCCTGAAAGGTAGGCATGGGGCTCGCCTGCCGGCACATAGATGGCTTCACCCGGTGAAAGGCCTACCAGATTCAGAAAAAGCGGCGACAATACACCCACATCCCCGGGATATTCGCGGTTCAATTCCAACAGCCAGTAAAAGGCGCGATCGTCGCCCGCGATTCGTTCCGCGCCCTGAACGGCGTCTTTTACCACCTGGGGCAGTCGCGCGGCATCCATGGATATGAGAGCTGAAAAAAACCGCTTCATACCGGCGATGTTCGGTTCTTCTCGCAATAAATCCAGTTCCGGCGGGGGGGATGAAAAGAAAACTCGATCCATCAGATTTAAGATGTCGCCCGGCGCACGAAAACCTTTCATGGCTTCAAAAGGCGTCACGGCACACAGGTTTTCGGGTTTATGACTCGCATCCCTGTAATTTCGGTTGGGGGCATCCAAAGGGATGTTGAGCCGGTTTTCCAGCTCAAACCCTTCCCGCGCCTGCATCATATCAGGGTGTACCTGAATGGACAGGGGACGATCAGCGGCAAGGACTTTAAACAGAAAGGGAAGTTTGTTTGAAAATCGCTCGGCCGCATATCTTCCAAGAACCGATTCGGGATCCGCCGCGATGACGTCAATAAGCGATCGCCACCGGCCATCCACCTCGACCATGGATGGGGCCTTGGGATGAGCGCCCATCCACAGTTCAGCGGCCGGCGCTTCCCAGGGTTTCGGCAGGTCTAAAAGGGATTGCAGCACGGTTCGGGAGCCCCATGCATATTTCTGAACCGGATTTTTCAGGATACGGATATGTTTCATTACCACCCTCCGCTTGAAGCGCTTTTCATTGCTTTTTTAACCAGGAGAAGTGAAAAAGGACATTTCGAGTTGAGGTATCCTTTTAAGATGAACCTTTACCCGATCCTTCCCACCACATAGGGTCCCTCGGGGACCACCACTGTTTCGGGATGGGCTCCTAATAATTCATCAACCGTTTGTTGGAGATTTTCGATTTTCAGTGCGCCTATTTTTTCAAGGTCCTGATGAGAGAGTCCTGAAGAATAAATATGGATCTTGCCGGCGTAGTCCGCCGCTTGAAAGATGTTTTGAGCGCACCACTGGTCAATGACAAAATCCTTTGGGTCGCCGTAATTTTTTGAAAAGGTCTGGAAATCGCAGGTGGATCGCATGATATTGCTGAACTCGGGGCTTCCCAGACCCTCCCGGCATTCGCAGGCCACCACAATGGTTCCCCCGGGCTTTAGAATGTCCTGGGCGCAGATGAGGGCTTTACTGATCTGGTAAAAGGTGGCATCAAGGGGCAATCCGCCGCCGGAGGTGACCACCATGTCGGCCCGTTGTCTCACTGGGAACACGGCGTGTTCCTCAACCATTTTACATCCTGCCAGGTGGGCATTGTTGTAATCTCCCGCAAATACGCCGGCAATTTCCCTGTTTTTATTGATGACCACATTCAAAATGAAATCCGGTCTGGCCAGTTCCGCCACGCGAATGCCATATTCGTGAAAGGGATTGCCCTCAAGGAGGCAGTTGGTTACGCCCGGATGGTTGATCATTTCGTAGGAGTGCATGAATTTCATGGTCTCGAAACTGGAAATACCCGGGAGTATGGCTTTACGTCCTCCGGAGTAGCCGGCATAAAAATGAGGTTCAATGAGACCTGTGAGAACTTTTAAATCCGCATTCAGGTAGGTGGTGTTGATCTCGATGGGCGCGCCTTCGATCTCATCAATTTTACGGTAGGTTTCGGGTTTTTGACAATAATGGTTTTCCACGGAGTAGCGTTTCAAAATGTCGTGGCCTACCAGGTTTTCCAGTTCTTTTCCCAGGTTGGGGCGGTGCATGCCCGTGGCAATGAGGATGGTGATGTCTTGCCGGTCGAGGCCGTATTGCTCCAGGGTTTGAAGCAGGGGGGGTAAAATAACTTTATTGGGAACGGGGCGTGTGAAATCGGAAATTACCACACATGCGGTTTTTTTGCCGTGAATCAGCTCTTTAAGGGGTTTGCTCTTGATAGGTTTGTCAAGGGCGGCGGATATGGCCTGCTCAGGATTTGGGAGCGGGTCAAGGGGTTTTATCTCCAGGATTGGAACCGACGAGGGCATTTTCAGGTTTGCGGTTTTTTCACCGTACAGGAGTTTTACAGTTTGATCAGCCATTTTAATGCTCTTCCCTCTCTTCCGGCAGGCGCACCACCAGCACAGGCGTTTTGCATCTTCTGAGGACCCGCCTTGAGGTACTTCCCATGATCGCATCGGCCAGGTGTTTGTGGCCATGAGCGCCCATTACCACAAGGTCATATCCCCCTTTTTTTACTTCATCCAGGATCAGCTCAACGGGATTTCCGACCTTTACCATAAGGCCGTCAACGATGAAAGGGCAGGTAGGGTGCTTTGAACTCATTTCGTCGCAAAAGTCCTCAAGTTTTTTACGAAATTTTTCAAGAACTTCCGCTTCATTTCGTTTCATGATTTCATTCCACTTGGTTTCACCAATCATATTCACGACCAGGCTCTCCCGGTAAGGCGTCAGTTGTTCGAGAGCGTGTAGGAGGGTAATTCCCGCTCCATATCTGTTGGCGATGCCGGCCGCGTAACCTGCGGCGTAACGGGCATTTTCGGAAAGATCGGTGGTATACAGGATCTTTTTAATTTCAGGAATGATCATTTTCTTTCCCCTTGTGGCATAGGGTTTTGGCAGAATGCGGTTGGAAAACCACACTGAATTTGCTAAGTTTTCTTATGTAACATATTTGTCGAATTATAGTGTTCCGAGAGATTGAATGGCAAGTGAAATATCGGATCCGTCATTGTCATTCTTCTTAATTTTTGCATAGGCTCAGAAACCGCTGTGGAAAAGCACACCATTCACAAAAGCTACTGGCGACGTCGCCTGTATCAAATTATTTTCGAGGCAGATACACCGCAAGGAAAAGCCTTTGATGTGGCGCTTTTTGTCTGCATCGGTCTCAGCGTATTTGCTGTAATCCTGGAAAGCGTGGCCCAGATACGGGAGGAATATGGAACAATCCTGCGAATCGCCGAATGGATGTTTACGCTGGCATTCACCGTTGAATATCTACTTCGGTTGATTTGTGTTGGAAAGCCGCTTCGGTATGCATTCAGCTTTTACGGCCTTGTTGACTTGTTGGCGATTGCACCCACCTATCTGAGTGTGGTCGTTTCGGGCACACAGTCACTTATTGTAATCAGGGCCATACGCCTGCTTCGGGTATTCCGGGTGATGAAACTTGCCCATTTCGTAGGCGAAGCAAAGGTCCTGCGTAACGCCCTTCGTGCCAGCGCCAGAAAAATTATCGTGTTTATTGGAACGGTATTAACCCTTGTCCTGATTATCGGCGCCGTAATGTATCTCGTCGAAGGCGAAGAGAGGGGGTTTACGAGCATTCCCCAGAGCATATACTGGGCGGTTGTGACCCTGACCACTGTCGGATATGGCGACATTGCACCTCAGACAGTTGTGGGGAAATTTCTGGCATCCATTGTAATGATTATCGGTTATGGAATTATAGCCGTTCCCACGGGTATCGTCACTGTGGAACTTTCTGCCGCCAGAAAAGCTGCTATCAGTGCAAAGGTCTGTCCTGAATGTACCTCGGAAGGGCACGATTCCGATGCAAAGTTCTGCAAAGACTGCGGAGCTGAATTATAGCGGTGAACATTTTGGTTAAGGAATAATACCGATGACTGAACCAAACCCAGAAGAAGCGCAGGCACTGAAATCCTTTATCAGAGACGAACTCGGCTGTGGATGTCCGGAAGAAGTGTTCTCCAAGATCCGGATAGAGAAAAATCCCAATGCATTTTATGGTCTGTCGATTGACTATTTGATCACAATTGGGGATCGCCTTTTGGTAGGCATCTGCTGTTTGTCCCAAAACCTGGAAAAAGGAATTGATGCGAAGGTTGAGAAATCTCTTGCCGCTGGAAAGCGAATGCGTGACAATGTCGGATTCAACCGGTTCCGTTTGGTCGTCATTTCTGAGAATCACGACAGTTTCGTGGATGTGGTCCAAGAACGGTTCGCTGATCTCACTGGGTTGGATGACAAGGTCCATTTGCATATCATCAATTACCATAGATATTGGTGGAAAAATCGATGACTGACAAAAAAGAGTATGAAAATTTAGAAAGAGAAGCCCTACTATCCATACTGTTAGAGACGGAAAAGCTTGCAAATGTCGGCAGTTGGGAATGGGATATTCAGTCTGATCGTGTGTATTGGTCAGAAGAACTTTTCCGAATATTTGGACTCGATCCTTCAAAAGGAGCTCCCTCCTATACCGACCACCCAAAAATCTTTACTTCTGAATCTATGCAGCGCTTAGATGCTGCGGTTAGGGACTGCATCAATCAGGGAACACCATATGAGATCGAATCTCAAATCATTCGACCAAATGGTGAGATAAGACATTGTATTGGAAGAGGGCAGGCACAGAGGGACGAGAATGGCAAGGTCTTCCGACTTTTCGGATCCCATCAGGACATCACAGAGCGTATTAAAATGGAAACTGCCCTCCTCGAAAGTGAGGAGAAATATCGCTTGCTGTTTGAAAATGCGGATGATGCCATTTTTGTAGCTGACTCAGAAACTGGAATGTTATTGGATGTAAATGAATCTGCTGAAGCGCTAACTGGATATAAGCGAAATGAGCTAATAGGAAAACTCAAAACATTTATTCATCCACTTGAAAAGTCAGACTATTATAACCAGGCGTTTATAAAGTCAGCGAGAGATAAAGATTCAAAATTTAAAGAAATGGTAGTCCGAACGAAAAATGGTAATGATATTCCCGTAGAAATCAGCTCAGGTGGGACATTCCGGGGGAAAAATAGAAGTTTTCATGTTGGTTTTTTCAGGGACATCTCCGGGCGAAAAAAAATGTATGACTCACTGGTCAAAAGTGAATCCCTTTTTAGGGGGTTATACGATCACATGACCAGCGGTTCCGGCATCTATCAAGTTATTGGCGACGGATCAAAAGGGTCTGATTATATTGTTAAAAATTTTAATAGAAAGAGCCTCGAAATTGAGGAAAAAACGTTGGACCAGGTTGTCGGAAAGAGTCTTTTTGACCTGAGGCCGAACATTGATGATTATGGTTTGATCCCTGTGATGAAAAAGGTATGGGAGACAGGGGAACCAGCTTATTTTCCGATAAAAATCTATCAGGATGACATATTTTCAAATTATTATGAAAACTATATCTTTAGAATTCCGTCTGGTGAGGTCGTCACCATATATAACGATGTGACCGACCAGAAAAATGCAGAAAAAGCATTGATGGAAAGTGAAGAGCGGCTCGCACTTGCAATGGAGTTTGCAGACGATGGCCTTTTTGACTGGAACCTTGAAACGAACAGCATCTATTATTCGCCAGTATGGAAAAAGCTCCTGGGATATGGTGATGATGAAATTAAGAATGAATTTTCGGAATGGGAACGGCTGACCAGGCCCGAAGATGTTAAGGCCTCATGGCGCATGCTGAACGAACTTTTGGATGGAAAACGGAACCGTTTTGAGATGGAATTTCAGATGCGACACAAGGACGGTCACTGGGTTGATATATTGTCTCGCGCAAATGCAATTTTTGATAAAGCGGGAAAGGGGGTTCGCGTCATAGGGACCCACGTGGATATCACCGAGCGAAAAAGCATGGAGGAGGCTTTACGCAAAAGCGAGGAAAAGTTTTCAAAATTCTTCTTTTCAAGCCCCACATGGCTGGCATTTACAAGGCTTTCAGACGGAAGAGTCCTCGAAATTAATACTGCTTTTGAAAAAATTACAGGTTTTTGCAGAGATGAAATTATCGGTCGGAATTCTTTGGAAATCGGCTTGTGGAGAGAAACTGAGAAGAGAGAGATGTTGATGGAAGAAGCCCGAGAAAAAGGCGGTTTCCAGGAACAAGAAGTTATTTTCTTTACCAAAGAAGATATCCAGATACCAGCGCTTTGGTCCGCCGTTGTGGTTGAAATGGAAGGAGAGGATTATCTGTTGAGCACTGTCATGGATATATCTGAACTTAGACAAGCTGAGCAGGAGAAAGAGTCGCTTTTAAAAGAACTCCAGCAAGCACACAAAATGGAAGCCATCGGCACACTAGCAGGGGGAATTGCACATGAGTTTAATAACGTCCTTAGCATCATAATGGGTAACGCCGAGCTTGCATTAGATGACGTCCCCGATTGGAACCCGGCGAAAGAATCCCTCAAAGAGATCTGTAAAGCCTCTTTCAGGGCGAAGGAAGTGGTTCGCCAGATTCTGAGTTTTGCCCGCAAAACCATGACGGCATTGAAGCCTCTGGAGATCGATACCATTGTGAAAGAATCGCTTAAACTGATGCGGGCTTCCATACCGGCGATGGTCGATATTCAAACGGACATCCCAGCCCGGCCAAGCATGATTCTTGGTGACCCGACTGAACTCCATCAAATAATGATCAATTTGTGCACCAATGCCGCATATGCAATGAGGGAATCTCGCGGTGTCCTTGGTGTAGGCATCTCTGAAGTTACCTTGGATAAAGAAACCGCATCTCGTTACGAAGATCTCTCGCAGGGGGATTTTGTCAAACTGACCGTCAGGGACAGCGGCGAAGGAATCGCGCCCGACATTCTGGAAAAGGTTTTCGAACCGTACTTCACCACCAAGGAGTTCGGCGCGGGGAGCGGCATGGGGCTTTCCGTTGTATATGGGCTTGTCAAAAAGTGCAAGGGGGCTATCAGCATAAAAAGCACAATGGGAGCAGGGACCACCGTTGAAGTGCTTTTTCCAAAGATCGAAGAAGCGGCGCCCGTCTCAAATAGGGAAGAAGCGGAAATGCCCCAGGGGAATGAAAGGATTCTTTTGGTGGATGACGACCCCTCCATTGTCACCATGATTCGTCAAATGCTGGAAAGGATCGGATATACGGTTTCAAGCATGACCGACAGCACAGCCGCGCTGGACCGTTTTAAGTCAAGTCCCGATAACTTCGACCTGGTCATTACAGACATGTCCATGCCCAAAATGTCCGGTGATCAGCTGGCGGCCGAATTGATGAAAATCCGTGAGGACATCCCGATACTGCTTTGTACCGGTCACAGCGACACCATCGACGAGAAGAAAGCCAAGCGTCTGGGAATCAAAGGATTTGTCATGAAACCTCTGAACAGGAGCAAGCTGGCAAGGGCTGTCAGGGAGGCTTTAGGCGACCGTTGAGGATTTTGAATACTCTCAAATTTAATGCTTTGTACCACCGATTGCGTAGGAGAAAGAGATAAAAGTATCATGCAGCTTATCCTTTCCGAAGAAATGCTTTGGAAGCTTTTTTTGAGAATTGGAGATTTTTCTGATGGGTAAAAAACCCACCTATGAGGATTTGGAACAAAAAATTGAAACCTTAGAGAAAAGGGGTCTTTTCGGAGAAGGGGATCACGAAAAGAAGTATCGACTTATTGTTGAAACACTCCCTCAAGGTGTTCAAGAAGTAGATACCTCTGGGAAGATAATATTCGCAAATTCCTCCTATCACAGGATGTTAGGATATGAAAATGGAGAATTGATCGGCAGGGTTATGTACGAGATGCAATCCGGTGTTCAAAAACAAAAGGAATTGCGTGATTATGTTCAGATACTGGTACAACAACAACCGCAACCAGAACCATATTTTGCCAAACTGGCGAAGAAGAATGGTCGTATTATTGATGTGAGAACAGATTGGAATTACAAACGAAATGAGCAGGGCGATGTGTCTGGTTTCATATCGATTATCACCGACATCACCGAAAGCAAGCGTACAGAGGATGCGCTGAAGAGGGCTCACGAAGAGTTGGAGATGCGGGTTGAAAAACGAACGGAGCAGCTCGTTCAAGCCAATGCGCGGCTGTTCCAGAGCGAGAAGAAATACCGACTGATTGCAGAGAACGCAGCAGATGTCATCTGGATGCTTGATCCAGAGAATCAAACTTTTACATATGTGAGCCCATCAGTCGAGCGGATGCTCGGTTTTACAGATAAAGAGGCCATTAATCGAGATCTGGCTCAGATGGTGACACCCTCTTCACTTGAATATATCCAGAGAACTACCCCAATACGAATTGAACGGATGCTTCAAGGAGATACCAGCTTTTTCACAGATGAGATCGAAATAATCCATAAAGATGGGCACGTTGTTCCGACAGAAATCAATATGCGGTTTGTGAAGAACCAATTGACGGGGCTTGTTGAAGCCACGGGCGTAATGCGCGACATCACAGAGCGCAGGCAGGCGGAAGAGACGCTGAAGGAGAGTGAGGCGCGTTTTCGGAACATGTTTGATAACGCTGCATTTGGCATCATTATATGTCGCCTAATCAGAGATGATACAGGCACCCCCATCGATTTTGAACACCTGAAAGTCAACTCGGCTACCCAAAGGCATACCGGATTCCAGACCCATCAACTCCTGGGCAAACGGGCATCAGAAATTGTATCGCCGGAAGAGGCTGCCAATCTTACAGGGAGATACGCTCAAGTGGTGGCAACCCGGAAACCCTATGGATACGAACGCCATTTCCCTGTTTATGATCGAACGCTGGATGTGGGCGCATTCCATCTTGATGACGATTTGTTCGTGTTGACGTTTATTGACATCAGCCAAAGAAAAAAAGCCGAGGAGGCGCTGAGGCGGAGCGAAGAACGATTTCGACTTGCTTTTGAAAATGCCAATATAGGGGTGTGCCTGGTGGATAAAGGTGGCGTTTTTTTAAATGTCAATCATCGGATGTGCGATATTTTCGGGTATGGCAGAAATGAATTTGAAGGAATGAAGGTGAATGACCTCACACATCCTGAAGACCAGAATATAAGTCCGAAATTCATTGAAAAAGGCGTATCTGGAGAAGTCGAAAATGCTGTTTTCGAAAAGCGATACTTCCATAAGAACGGTTCACTCATATGGGGGCAGGTTTCCAGCTCGGTTATTCGGGATGAAAAAGGAGATCCTTTATGTTTTATTTCCCATGTGCAGGACATCACGAAGCCCAAGCAGGCTGAAGAAGCCCTGCAGGAGAGCGAGCTGCAATTCAAGAGCACCTTTGAGCAGGCGGCTGTGGGCATCTGTCATGCAGACCCATCAGGGCGCTTCCTAAAGGTAAACCAACGGTTTTTACAAATTGTGGGGTATGACAGAAACGAGATCAGTGGACTGACATGGCAGAGCATCACCCACCCGGATGATCTGAATGCCGATCTGGAAAAAGTCGAACAAGTTTTGAAGAATAGACTGAAAACTTATTCCATGGAAAAGCGTTTCATCAAGAAAGATGGCGTCATCGTTTGGGTGAATTTAACGGTTTCCCTGGTACGAAAACCCAACGGTAGCCCTTTCTATTTCATCGGTGTCATAGAGGACCTGTCAGAACGGAAAAAAATGGAGGCGCAACTTCAACAAACCCAAAAAATGGAAGCCATCGGGAACCTCGCCGGAGGTATTGCCCATGATTTTAATAATATCCTCGCAATTATCCTGGGAAATGCGGAACTGGCTTCTGATGACATCCCAGCCTCGAACCCGGCAAATGAGAATTTGGAGGAAATTCGCCTGGCCTCCATCAGGGCAAAGGAGATGATCCGGCAATTGCTTGCTTTCAGCCGCAAAAGCGACCAGAAGAATAGACCTGTAGACATTGCCCCCATCATCAAAGAATCCATGAAAATGCTCAGGTCCGCCGTCCCCAGCAATGTGGAGTTTGAAACGTACATTTCTGATGATCCATGCAGTATTCAGGGTGATGTCGCTCAGATTAATCAGATTATGATGAATCTGGTCACCAACGCGGCTCAGGCCATGTCTAAAGAAGGGGGTATTTTGAAAGTGACCCTCAGCAAGATCGTTCTTCAAATGGAAAAGCCATGTTTTAATTGGGTCTTGTCCCCCGGTACTTATGCCAGACTGACCATAAGGGATACGGGGGAAGGTATGGCGCCTGAAATTGTGGACCGAATTTTTGACCCCTATTTTACCACAAAGGATGTGGGCAAGGGTACAGGAATGGGTCTTTCAGTGGTTCACGGCATCGTCAAGAGACATAAGGGTGGCATACAGGTTAAGAGCGAGCCTGGGAAAGGAACGGCCTTTGAAGTCTTTTTTCCCGTTTTGGAGACAATGGTTGAAGAAGAAAAAAAACCCGAGGAAAAAATAAAGAGGGGTTCGGGAAAAATCCTCTTCGTGGATGACGAAGCATCCGTTGTAAAACTGAATCATCAGCGCCTTGAGCGATTGGGCTATCAGGTCAAAAGCACCACAAAACCCGTGGAGGCTCTGGAATGGTTCAAGGCCGATCCGGATCAATTCGACGTCATCATAACGGATATGACAATGCCTCGAATGACGGGGGACATGCTGGCCAAAGAAATCCTGGCCATTCGCCGGGAAACGCCGGTGATCATCTGTACCGGCTACAGTGAAAGGATGACCGAAAAGCAAGCAGAGGCCCTCGGTGCAGCCAAATACATGGAAAAGCCCATAGGCAAAGAGAATCTGGCTAAAGCGCTTCGAGAGGTTTTGGATGAAAATCCACAGAATCAATTCAATACCTCTGGCAGCCTTTCCGTGGGAGCGTAAACCCTCGGCTCAATAAGCAACCCTTAAACCTGAGAACAACGCTTTTCTAATATTGGGCGGTCATGCCAGATGTTGTGGTCCCCATATTTTTAGAGAAACTTGAAATACCCTATGGCTCTAACAGCTTTTTGGCTGTCTCGAAACCGGTATTTGTTCCGATTGTCCCCTTGGGTTGTAGGTTTCTTTTGCTTCCAGTTTAGGATGATATGAAATTGGAGTATGATAGGAGAAGACTACCCTAAGACCGACTTATGTGCACTGGCATCGTGAGTTTCGGTTTTTTTGGTTTACAAATGTTTGAAGACCGGTTTAAACTGTTCAATGGCCATACACAATAACGCACCAACTATCCTTCACTGAAATTATAATGGTTGTGAAAAAAGGAAAAATATTCAGAATATTAATGCTTTTGGTTCTCCTGCCCGGTATTCTCATTAACGGTGCTATGACCGAGGTATGCCTGTGCCTGCAACCCTGTTCGTTTGGTCTTCAAGATGAAATAGATGCCAATGAAAATGCGCCATTCCATAGTCACCATGCAAGTAGCCACTGTAAAAGCTGTAATATTGAGGATGGACAGACTCTTAATTCGGCGGTTCCATCCACCTTGGTTTGTAAAGCAAAAGTCCTCGATAATCCATTCGTCTTTTTTGTTTTAGCAGGCTTTGATTCCAGCAGTCAAATCCACAAGCGTTTTGTCTCTCAACTTTATGACGAGACAGCAATCCAGTTTTCCCCGATTTACCTGTTAAACCTCTCTATCCTCTGTTAATCCTGCAAAAAAACCTGTCTCTCTCCCATGCAAAATGCTACCCTTTTTTAGGGGCCGATTACATGCTGGCAAAAGAAAGCGTTGCGGTGGGTTATCGGAAATTAGACTCATTATTTGTCCTGAAAACAGTAAACAGAAAGGGGTATGATATGTCTCGAACACGAAAATGGATTATTTTTTGGGTGGCTCTTTTAGTGATGATAAATGGAGCGTTCTATGCGGTCCTGGCTGATCATGATGATGATCACGATAGCGAGGGAAAACGAAGCCCACATCAAGAAAAGTATGGGGAAAATTCCAAGGACCATAAGAAACGGCATTTAACTACCGTAGATAACCCGACATACATCGAAGAGTGCGGGAGCTGTCATTTCGCATATCAGCCCGAGTTGTTACCATCGGGATCTTGGGATAAGGTCCTTGCCGGTCTTGAAGATCATTACGGAGAGGCCATCGAGCTTGATTCCAAATCAAAACGGGAAATTGCTGAATACCTTAAAGCGAATGCCGCAGAATACTCCTCAGCAAAACGGGCTGTAAAGATCATGCGAAGCCTGGGCAATCAAACGCCCTTGAGGATCACCCAGATTCCTTATATTCAGGAAAAGCACCATGATGTTTCGCAGAAAGTATTGGAGCGGGATTCCATTGGTTCCTTATCCAATTGTTCCGCCTGCCATACAACTGCCAGTAAGGGCATCTACGAAGACGACTATGTCGTCATTCCACGCTGACCCAAATGGAAACTGTAATATTAACTCTGCTAATAGGATTTGTCTTCTTTGTCAGGAATGAAATATCTGCTGGATTTTACCAGAAAATACTGTAAAATTAATGATATCGTTATGTTCTTAGGATGGGGTGAGGCGGAAGAATTGTATTGGGATCTTATTAGTTGGCATTCATCGTCTTTCCTGTAGTTGTAATAACCCGAAATTCCGCTTATTATGCAGATCAATCTAATCATCATTGCTCAGCAGAATCTAGAAAACTCAAGGAGAAGACAATGTCACAAAAATGCGAGCTATTGGATAAATGCGGGTTCTTCTTAAATTTCAAAAGAAACTCAGAGGTGGTGAAGCAAGGCTGGATCAGAGCATTCTGTGAAAATCTTGATAAGTCAGAGAAATGTGAGAGAAAGAAAACAAGAAAACGGACAGGCAAACCACCTGCTGACAATATGGCGCCGACAGGCAAAATGCTGTAGCAAAAGTTGTAGGGAATGGTGCCTTTACCCTGAACCAGGCGCGTGAAAGTCCTGCGGTCCTGGCAGGGGCCGGTGGAGGCGCTGGTGAACTTAACGTTGTTAAACTGTGATATCCTTTACCAATCACAATCAGATATTGACAACATAAGAGCCACATATCTCATTCGAGCAAAGATTGAATTTGCCAATTCCCTCATTATCCAATACCACTACATCTGGTGGCCGTTCTTATTTCAGGCTGTTAATCAGAAAGTGAAGGTTTCCTATTTGCAACATTTGTTTGATTTTGCACCGGAAAAAGTGGATAATTGATCTTTCATGCAATCCCTTGAGGCCCCTTTCCCAAATATAGAATTGGGGGTCGGAATTCGTAAGAATAGAGGAATCATGAGGGCCAAACTGTTAATCTCCAGTAAATTGGGGTTTTTTGCAGGGGCACTGCTACTTTGTGGCCTTTATCTTTTAGTATCTACGCCTGTTCTTGCGGCAACTTACTTTGTTTCGTTATCAGGAAGCGATGAAGGTATCGGCTCTTCGGACGATCCCTGGCGAACACTTCAGCACGCGGCGGACATCGTCATCTCAGGCGATAATGTGCTTATCAGGAGCGGGACCTATGCAGGATTTAGGGCGACGTCCGGCGGCGCAAACGGTCAGCCGATCACATTTAAGGCTGAAGAAGGCGCTTTTGTTTTATTAAATACTGTTGGTTTGGATGGAAAAAAAGGCAGCATAATTGAGATAGAAGGATATGACTGGTGGATTCTTTACGGCCTGGAAGTTACCGGTGCACCCGGCAATGCGGGAATCGATATACGGCTGGCGAGTCATGTTACGGTCGAATACTGCTACTGTCATCACAACCAGAAGTGGGGCATTTTTACCGCATTTTCCGATTATTTCACCGCACGGTTCAATCAGTGTACCTACTCGACGCAAGAGCACGGCATCTATCACAGCAACAGTGGTGATTATGCCGTTATCCAACACAACGTCTGTCACCATAACGCAGGGTGTGGCATTCAGATCAATGCGGACCCCTCCATGGGAGGAGACGGAATCAGTAGCAATTGTATTGTTACCCACAATATTTTGTATGAGAACGGCACAGATGGAGGTGCAGCAATAAATCTGGCATCTGTTCGCGATAGTCTTTTTGCAAATAACTTGATTTACAACAACCATGCAGGCGGTATCGCAGCGTGGGACGATGGCCAGGGCAATCAGTGGGGCAGTAAAAACAACAAGTATTACAATAATACGGTTCACATGCCCACAGACGGTCGATGGGCCATCAACCTGAAAAACGGCAGTAGCGAGTCTAAAGTTTATAATAACATTCTGATCCATGAAAATTCAGTAAGAGGCGGCATTGAAATAGACAGATCCAGCCTTACCGGGTTTTTCAGCAACTACAACGTCCTGGGCCAGATCAGTGTGGATGAAACCAGTATTAGCCTCTCAACGTGGCAGTCCACCTATTCCCAAGATGCTCAGTCATTCAGTCAAAGGGCGCTTCAGACATTTGTGGCGCCCGGCAGCAATTATCATCTCCTGAATACCACGCCGGCAAAAGATGGGGGGACCGCCCTCTCTGAGGTCACCACGGACCTTGATGGAACCAGTCGGCCCCAGGGTGTGGCCTATGATATCGGCGCCTACGAATATCCTACTGCCGCCTGTCCCGCGTGTTCGGGCGACACGGTCGTCCTGACCAACGAAAGCTTTGCCCCAGACAGCAACTGCGAATGTGTTGGCGCCATCTCTATCACAATCGGCACCGACGTTACTGTTCAGACTGGCGCCACGGTTATATTCAAGGCGCCGATGGTACATGTGAACCCTGGATTTCATGCGGAAAATGGCTCTGCGGTCTCTGTAACGAATCAATAGATAAAAAAAATTGAAAGTAGGTGATTTGCGGAGAGATAATTTTGTAGGCAGGATTGACCCGTCGTCGAGATTATATGAAATCGTCAGGTAACCCTGGCACGAGGTTACATCATCTACATTTTGGATTTGCCGGAGGTATTTTGCAGGATTGCTTTGTCAGCCTTGCGCGATTTTAATGACGTTGGGGTGCGGATGGATGCACGTACTCTTGTTCTGCAACAGAATCGTCGGTAAATGGACTGACCTCCATATGTTGTGATGGTAGGATTCTCCGATTAGAATTCAGGAATCTGAGGTCACTTACAGATAATAAAGGCGTGTGACTGTTTTTTGATGCCACGGATTATACCCGCGTTAGGTATCTATGGTTTCCATGGCATGACTGGATGAAAGATACGTCACATTCCGTTGATACGGATTAATGAATAATACTTTATCATTGAGAGGTTTGATATGAGAAAGCGTGTGCTCACGGCAGGGATTTGGGGGGTAATGATGATGTTGACCCCTGTCTTTGGTTTTCAGACGTCGGTCAGAGCTCAGTATTTTGTCGGCAGCAGCGGAGATTGTGGGAACGAGACACCCTGCTACAGCAAAATTCAGGATGCCGTTGATGCCGCTCCTGACGGATCGGAAATTTTGGTCCGGCAGGGAACCTATGAAGAATCCATCAGCCTGACAGGCAGCAAAACGGTGACCGTCAAAGGTGGATACGATTCTGCATACAGCGGGCAGACAGCCAATACGACATTTATCCAGGGAATCGGGCAGACAACCATTCAAGCGACCGGTGGGTCTCTGAAATTTCAAATGCTGAGCATACTCCCGGTGGGCGCGCCCCCACCCTGGACCAACAGCCTAGTATGGAAAGCTCTCTCTGTAGTCTCTTCACCTGCACTTTCGCACCACAGCATTGTGACGCTTGATAACGAGCTGTATATGTACGCATCCCAGGAGTACGCCTCCCGGGAGAGAGCAGCGGCCATAAGAGGCGACCTGTTGAATAAGTTATGGAGTTATGACTCGAGTGCCGGTTGGGTGGAAATTAGTACCTACAATCCTCCTCCGGCACGCGAGAATCACGGAGCCGTTGCACTCAAAGGAAAAATGTATGTCCTCTTTGGAGAAGATGAGAACGGAAAAAATCTTGATGATTTTTGGGAATACGATCCTGCAGCAAAAAGTTGGACAAAAAAAGAGCTTTCCGGTGTTACCCCCAAACACAGGACCGATATGAGTTTCGCCCCGGACGTCTACAACATCTACATCAGCGGCGGTCAGGATGAAAGTGGTGCAGCCACCGCCGACGTGTTTTCCTGCACCCCCGAAACCGGCGTTGTTTCTCAGGTCGCTTCGTGCGAAAGTGATCTGGCACGCTACGGCCACGGCAGCTTTATGAAAGACGGAAAACTCTATCTCGTTTTTGGAAGCGATGGCAGCAGTGATCGAAGAGATATGGTCGCAGTCGATCCTGATAACCATACATGCAGCACTGTTACCGTTCAAGGCACCGCTCCCGATGCCCGAAAAGATAGCGTTATTCTCGTCGATGGCGACTGGGTCCATTTTTTTGGCGGCAGTAAAAACAATGAAGCCACCCGAGAAGTGTGGAGTTACAACCTGAGTGAAAACCGCTGGCAGCAGCAAGAAGACATGCCTGCCGATCCTTATGGAGCCGTGGGAAGTTATACCGATGAAAACGGTTACAAGCAGATCATCTACCACGGCGGCAAGAATGATGACGGCTCCGACAGTAACAAAATGTGGAAGATCTGGAAGGAGGACCAACTGCAACGCTATATCGCGATCCCACCGGAACTGACTTTGAAATACCAGTCGATGAGTATGAAAATCCATTATGTCGAATACTACCCCGGAGATTACAACGAAGACGGTACGCCCAATTACCGAACAGATATCAATGTGGTTGACAAATGCACCTATGGTGCTGTACCGCAGGGGTACGTTTATCTCAAAACTGAAACGCTCAATTACTCTGGAGAGGATGAATCTTACCTCACCTTGACAAAACTTCAGAATGTTAATGCAGAGGTCGTTGTACATGTAGACTGTTCAAACGCCAATCTGCCAACAGGGGTTGAGACCCAGTATGATATCTCGGTACACCTTGAAGCGCAATAAGATGGCGTAGCGCATCGATTGGTACTTTGAATCTCACAGAGCCGTGCGGGGGTCCGGGTCAAGCTGGCAGTCTTCCGTTGTAGGAGAGTAATTCCTGGGCTCACTAAGCGGGTCTCAATCCCGACGACAACGCTTTTCCAAATATTGGGTGGTCATACCATATGTTGTGTTTGCCATGTTTTTGGAGAAACCTGCACTATCTCCAATATTTCACACACCCAAAATGCACAGGTACGAGCCACATATCCATTCCGATGAAGGAGGATTGTAAGATCAACCCAAATCCCATGGGCTGTTTAGGAACAAATAGGATAAGTATTCTAATTCCGGAAATATTCTACAGCCAGGCCTCCGCAAACATGCTTTCTCCTCTCCCTTTTTAGGGGAAGCAGTTGTCAAATTTCAGAATAATTGGTTTCATAAATCATGGATTCCCCGATTTACGGGATGCAATTAATGCGATATCTTCCTAACCTATCAGAATAATTAATTATCAGCCCCGAAATACAAAAATCCAAATTTTTATAAGAATCCAGGGGTTAGCGTTCAGAAAACAGAGGAAATTGAGTTGTTTCACTGATCGATAGAATTCTCACTGAATTTTAAACCTTGCATCGGAGGTTTGCCCATGGCGGAGCATTTCAGAGGCCATAGGCTAAAATCTTTATGGAAGCTTTGAATAGACGATTTGAAATACCTTCTGTTACGGATCGGCTGATCTCTTTGGTTCTCGAATTGCCTGAGGAACAGCAGCATGATCTGCTACAAGAACTTAAATTAAAACTGTTAAAGGAAAGGAGGCGCCATATAAGAGACTCGATCCTGGCAGTTGTTGATTTTGTTACTCAAGGCCGTGCTTATAGGGAATTCGCCATTAACATAAGTAAAAGTGGCGTATACATTCAGGTTTTAGGGTCCTTCTCTGTTGGTCAAGATGTTTCAATGATACTTTCCTTTCCAGGTTCCCAAGAAGATGTGAAAATTAACGGTCGTATTGCTAGGGTTGATGATACAGGAATCGGTGTGGAATTTTGACTCCAAGCGTATTCATGGAGAAGCGTTAAGATCACTGCATGGGATGCATTTCATTTTTGAACGGAGATAATACCCCAGAATATTTTTCCAAATTTCAAGTTGTCTTGACATTCAAAAAAATGGGACCAAGAAAATGAAGAAGATTTATTCATGAAAACTCAAACATGGAAGGGAGAAATAAATTATGGGAAAATATTTATTGCTTTGGGAATTGAATAGCACCCTTATTCCAGTTGCGCCTAAAGAACGTGGTAATGGCTTTGCTTCATTGATGGCATTAGTTCAGCAAGATATTGATAAAGGTTTATCAAAAGATTGGGGCTGTTTTGTTGGTGAAGGTAGAGGTTATTGTGTTGTAGAAGGAAACGAAGTCGATATTTCCAAAATGGTACAGCAATACAGCCCATTCTGTAAATTTTCATCTCATCCAATTGCTTCTGTAGATCAAATGAATGAGGTGTTTAAATCTATGGTTGGTTAATCTGTTTTCAGTAATCTTTGTGGCGCTCTGATATTTATTTCAGACGTCACATTGATTTCGTTTTTCTTCGGCCAGTAAAGATTGGCGGGAGTCGTTCGTTTTCATTGGTGGATTTGATGGTTCGATTGGTAGGGATGACCAGGTAAATCCTCAAAAAGGTTTTCAGCCCGGATGGCCACTTCAAAATCCCCCACTTGTGGCCACCCCAAAATCCCCCACCTGTGAAGGAGTTTGTGTAGGATCTTGACCGTGGCAATGGAAAGATCTTCAGCGACAGAACGATTACAATTTATTCTTTTTTCTTCCCTATGGCAAGCTTTTCTGCAGCCTCCTTTAGCCTGTAGCTTTTTCCTTCAAATTTGAGCAAATGGCCTCGGTGGAGCAACCTGTCAAGGATCGCAGAGGATGCGGCATTGTCTCTGAGCAGTTTACCCCAGTCCTCCACCGGACGGTTTGATGTTATGAGTGTACTTTTTCTTTTGGAATAACGATTCAGTATGATATCAAGAAGATCATCTGCTGCATGTTCAGGGACCCTTTTTCTCAGGAAAAGATCATCTATTATCAGCAAGTCTGCCTCTGAAAAAAGCTTTGTTATTTTTTTTGTCTTCCCTGTTTGGGCCGCTTCGAAGACATCTTCAAAGAAATTATGCGCCTCACGATAAACAACCTGATGGCATGCCTGTGTTGCAGCATGAGCAATTGTTTTAACAATATGGCTTTTACCTGTTCCGGGAGAACCGATCAGGAGTGCGTCTTCACCGTTGTGTATAAATTTGATGGTCACCAGTTCAAAAATTTCCTTTTTTGGAAGTCTTGGATTAAAGCCCCAGTCAAACTCAGTCAATGTTTTTCTCTCACGAAGACCGGAAGCATTAAATCTACGTTCTATCAGGCACGACCGCCTGTGATCCAACTCATCCTGAAGCAGGCATGAAAAGACTTCCAGGAAAGAAGATTCTCCTTGATTTGCCTGTATCACTCGGGTTTCTAATGTCGCTCGCATACCGCTTAAACGTAGCGTTCCTAGACTTTTCTCTATTTCCTGCATTGACATCGGCATATTCAGTTTCTCCTTTCTCGATTTCAGTTATCAATGTCATAGTCATCCGGGATATCCAAAAAATCTATCTTCCTCAATTGATCCTCGATCAAATAGCCAATTTCGCATTTGTTTTTGAGCTGTGAAATCATCCACTTCGGCAATCGAATTGTCAGCAGTTCACGTCTCAAATGATCTGATTTCTTTTTTCGACCGGCTCCCGTACGTTTTCCGCCTCGCATTTTCACCTCCAAAACAATCAAGCCCTATGATTATCGTGTAACGAGATTCAAAAAGTCCGACCATATTCGCCTATACATAAGCCCGATTCCTTCGGATGGCCGTTTAGGTTAAACAAATTTCCGCGCCACCGAGAACGTGGCGATGGAAATCAAATTTTTTCCTTTTTTCTCAACCACTTCAGTTGCCTTAACGACATATCGCCTGGATCCATAACGACCATTGGGATTTTTGCCAATGACGGCCCAAGGGTCTGGTTCCAGTCAAATGCCTCTGCTGAAAACCCATTCTTCCGCAGAACAGTAACTGCTTTTTGTGCGCCAATCCTCCCAGCTTCATCCCTGTCCAGAAAAACGGTGATTTTGGGAATCTCAATATGTGAACTGATCAATTTTATTCGGGCTGCCTGTTGTTCGGTCAGGTGCGACCCCATCAGTGCTCCGACGTTCAAACAACCCGATTCGACCAAAACTGCCACATCAAAAAAACCTTCTACCAACACCAAGCCAAGCCGCTGAACTTGATCCTTTGCTGAAGCATCTGATAACAGTTTGTCCTGGTTGTATATTTCCAGTTTTTTGAAGAACGGAAAGCTCCAGTATTTCCCATTCGTTTTTTCTTGCCGCAGTGTCAATGCACGACCGACATGTGTCAGTATAGCGCCGGACATTCCCCGCACTTGAAACACCAACCGGCCATTGAGAGGTGACTGTTTGTTTCCATTCGGCCTTTCCGGGAGGAAACCACATCCCAGATATCGACATGTCGCCTCTGAAACATGTCGATGTTTCAATTCTGGATGTTGCGGCTGTACAAAACGCCTTAAATCCACTCGAATCGGTTTGTTTTCTTTAGGTTTTTTGGGTTCAGGAACATGGTTTTTAACCTCACGTGAACGTATATCCAAATTTGAAATTCCATTTTCCACCATCCAGGAGGCAACTTCATAGCAGTTCATTGCCTGGCCTCGCAGCGCTAAAAGATCCTGGCAGAAATTGAGCACACCGACTTTCGCCCCCAGGCCACTGCTGAAATCCTTGAAGATATTCTCGGTCAGGTTCAAATGCAGCGAAGCAGTTTTTTCGCCTGTAAAAGGCGATTTGATCCATGTCTCGTTGGCCTTACAGCGGCGGTTTCCATCAACTTCCAGGCCAAAAACATCAATCACTCTCTCCCAGCTTGCGTTTTTCCAAACTGTGGGTAGTTGCTCTTTGGGCATGACAAAACGGTTTGTTCCTTCCTCCGAAACCGGTGTCTGTGCGGCGTGCTGCTCCCAGAATGCAGCATAGTCTTCCGGAGGTCGTATTAATTTATGTTCCTGGATTAGCCCCTCAGTATCCTTTTCTTCCTGGTTTTTTTCAGCTAACGTTTTGACAAGGTTGCGGATGGATTTGTAATTGCGCAGCCCCACATTATTGGCTTTGATGCAGGCCTGTTCCACGTAACGGGCCTCATAATGTCGGACCAGGTTGACAATCCCCTGTATTCGTCTTTGACCGGTTCTGCCTTCTTCCTCAAACAAGACCTTGCATAATTTTAAAGTTGCGGGACCAATGCTCTCTGCTTTGGCAAAGAGATACGTTGTTTGCCGTGAAGGATTAAAAATCCTATCTTCCGGCGGTATATTGACAGATCCAGGCCTGCTGTTCTTGGCGTGTCTGCGGAAAATCTCCATTCTTACAGGATTGATAATCTCAATCTCTCTGTCATAAATCCTGACAATAACCTTTGTATAAAGGGGAGCCGGCAAGGCTGAATAATAGGATTTCCCCACCTGAATGGCGCCGTCATCCCAGACCGTACGGATTTCTTGGCTGAAATAGCTGAATGCAGTTAAGGGAAGTTGTTTAAGGTACGGTTTTTCTTCCTGGAACATTTCTTCAACCTGTCGCTTGACTCTCCCGTGTATCCGCTGGGCGGCCCATCGTTCCTCCCAGTGCATAAGCCATTCATTCTGCCGTTCAATCGTTTCAAATGTGCGGCCCTTTAAGGCTGTATCCTGTGTATGCTGTACGGCATTTTCAACAGTCCCTTTCCGGTTTGGGTCTCTAACTCTTGCCGGATCCGCAACAACCCCGTAATGTTCCAGCATGGCCGCATAAACAGCGTTCAATTCAGGTTCGTAAAGATCCGGTTTAATGACGCCTTCTTTCAAATTGTCCAAAACTACATATTGGGGGCAACCTCCGAAATACCGAAATGACTCCTCATGAAGTCTTGCCCATGTTTCTTTGCTTGATTGCCAAACTACTTTCCGGAATGAGCGCCTGGAATATTTCAGCGTCATTATAAAGAGACGAGTTTTGCGGTATTTCCCTGTTGAATGAAGCGTCTTGGCTCCCGTGCCATAGTCTACCTGAGCCTCTTCCCCTGGTAAAAACTCCAATCGATCGAATTGCTTGGGGTCCTTTTTCCTCAGACCCCTTACAAACCGCTTTACGCTGTTGTATTTGTGGGTAAAGGAAAATCGCTCGACCAAATCCTGGTAGATCGCCACGGCATTCCTCCCAAGCTTCACCTGCTTTTCAATCCATTCTCGGTGTGGCTCACATGCTGATCCGGCATGGAGTGGAATCGCCCGTTTTTCTTCCTTGGAGGTGCTGTTTACCGGTGGCCGGGGTGGGGGATTTTCACTGATGATGCAATCAGTCCCGGTGGCCAGGGTGGGGGATTTTGAATTTAAGTCGGAGTCTTCGGGTAAAAAGCCACTTTCTTTTGCGTATTTTCGGATAGTTTTCCTGTCAATGTTGGTCTTACGATGTACTTCACGCTGACCGACGCCATTTTTAAGTAGGGTAATGATGGTAGATTTCTTGTCCGGCTTCAAAACGTTCATCCTTTCTTCCTCCCAATTCAATTAAATTGCATTGGGAGATGGTATAACGCCCTGTCACCATTTTGTGAATTGAACCGAAGATCAAAAAACTACATTTTGAACCTCTTTAGGTGGGGGATTTTCAAGTGGCCACAGGTGGGGGATTTTGGGTGGCCGCCCGGGTTCAGGAATATTTGCTGCCCGACATCCGGAAACTGAGTCTTAAATTCAATCTTAAAGGATTTTAGACGCGGTTCTGCTATTCCTTCTTCTTGAAATATTCCTCGGCTACTTTCTGAGCAATCATAGGGGCATTGCCTCCAGATCGGTTATTGATTATCACATTGGTTTCGAGGCAATTCTCAACCGCATCCTGCATAAAATCAACTGATTCTTGAACCATCTGAGGTTGAAGCATTCCGTCCTGCAACCTATCAAACGGATGGGCCTCGGCATAGGCATCTTCATAGCGCATTCCCCGTGGCGTCATTAAACGGATGATTCGTTGATTCCCTGAGTTGAAAACCTTGTCTCCTGCCTTTGCCAGTTGCTTCTTCAGGGTTGGAAGCCACGTCCAGTGGGATAAAACCTGACCGACACCGTGTTTTTCCAATACCTTGAACACCGGAGAACTTAGGTAGACCTCCGTCCGAAGCTCAATATGGTAACGGCTGTCTCCTGGAATCGCTTCAAAGAACCTGTCAAAGTCCTCAGTCATCTTTTTGACTGGAACCCGGTCCTGTTTCCGTTGGTATTCCTGTTCGAATATCATCCCCTTCAGAGTATTTCCCAGAATATCAACAGCCGGTTCGTAGAATTGTCTACTGAATACCTCTGGATTAAGGTAGGCTTCATTTTCGATGTATTGACCGCCGCGCCAGAATTTCTGGGCCGAAATTATCTGCGGCACCTTTACAATCACTCGGTCATGTTCTTTCATGTGTTCCCGGTATCGTTTGAGAACATGAAAGGTTCGAGTAGCCGCCCCCTCTTTATCCAGGAGAGGATAATAGAAAGTGTAGTCAATCTCAAGAACCGGGAAATGCTCGAAATATTCCTCCACACTTTCGACAGGCAGGGTTTTTTCAATAAAGGATTTTTTTCGTATAGTTTTTGTTCTGCGACTGATTTGACCCTCATACTTTTCTCTGGTGTAGATTTGGCCAATCCACCCGGCATACCTGTCGCTGGCTGTACCCAAAAAAACGTTGGGAACCAGGTCCCGGAATTTAAATTGTTCTATTTTTTCTGTGTTTTCATGCATCTTTTTGATAACCTCGGCCATTGTAGTCAATCATATCCGCGAAGGATAGAAGCATTGTCAACCAGTAGAATATTTCCCGGAAACTATGTTCAAAAAATTTTTCAATCTCAACTTTTCATAATAAGTTGAGATTCAGCTATCTAAACTTCCATAAAGAATACTATGTAGGTAATTTTAATCTTTAATGCCAAAATTCAACACTTTTGGAAAAAACCGGCCCGTTCGCCTTGTATAATCCTTATATGTATCTCCAAACGTATTGATCATTATTGATTCTTCCTTTTTTATAAGTTTGTGCCAAAGCAGATGCAATAAAAATACCCAAAACAAATAAAACCAAGAATTAAAATACAAGGCTATTCCAGGACATATAAATGTAATCCAAGCAGCGTACATTGGGTGACGAAAACGCTTGAAAGGACCCCTCGTACAAAGTTTGTCATCTACCCACCAACTACGAAGCGTAGCAAAAGACCAAAAATGGAGTCCCAAACCGAAGACAACCAGTGCTATACCGATGATTTTCATTAAACCCACATAATCCACGACAATTGAAAGTCTGAACATTGCATCTGCCCAAACGAAAATGGCTAATAAAAAAAGGCTGAGAACCGCTCCAGTAGGACCTATGCCAAATAATTTTCTGAATTTTTTTTGACCTGATTCTTTTAAATCCATGGAATTAAGCAACTTTTTTATTGCGCCTAGCAATTGATTATCAGATACTTTTCATTCGATAATGGAGAATCATGTTAGTATGTCATCCAGGTCTGGCACCCCGGTTCCTTGGCAAAGGACATTTGGTCTGTTGATATCTTCGCTGAAATATTAGCCACTGTTTGTAAATGAAGTCAGTTTCCCATTTCAATATACACAATGATCTGATTCTTCTTTTTATGACAGGTGCTTTTGAATTTCCAGTGATTTCTAATGGCGGAATTAAGGTTTGTTGTACAACGGGAGGGATGATTATTTTAATGAACTGCGAATTTCGTGGTTTCTTTGTTGATTGTTTATGAGCGGCCTCCCTGAAAATGCACGTTTATTTTTCTGCCAATGTTTGTTATTCAAAATTCCAGGGTGAAGCTGTCAAATGTTTCGTACCAGATCATCAACGAAAAAGGTGAAATCGATCAATCTCTTTATGTATTTCCGTTTTGCATTATCACATCCTGTCAGCACTGTTGTTATCGGGTGTGACAATATCAATCAGCTTGAGGAAAACGTTCGTTTTGCCGAAACTTTTCAGCCTATGACGGATGATGAGATGCGGGGACTTGTTGAACAAACAGCTCCCTATGCGAAACAGCTGATGTATTATAAGTCTTGAAAGAACAGGTGAATTATAAAAGGTATCATTTCTGTGAAACGGTAAAGCCGACATCGAAGACATCATGACATGATGGGCAGATAAAGAGCCATTTTGTGATCCCGCCTTCTTTTTTGAAGATGGAGTGAAACCCATCTTCATAACCGCAGCTGGGACAAACCTTGAATTCGTCTTCCATTTCTATTTTTTTGATCTCATAAGCCATTTGTTTTCCTCATAAGTGTACAGGTATGTGGTTTATCCATCAACCCGTTATCCGACTGATTACCTTTTTAAAACCCCTGAACAGATTTCGATTTACCTCTGTCGCTTAAGACAGGGGAGTTCGTCTGGATCGAGAAGTAATTTTATGGAACGTGCCTGTCTGGGAACCCGGCTAATGAACCCTTTCTCTTCCAGCTTCAATATCATTTGGTGTATTGTTGGTGGTGCCGTTCCGAAAAAGTGTTGCAAATCAGCCTCAGCCGGCGCCTTGCCATGCATTCTCATATAAGCATCGATGAATGCGAGGTATTGGCCCTGTTTCTCTGTGTATTTTTCTTCCATTCAAGTTGTCTTTTTTTTTGAACAATTGAAATTTTTGGATGGTAAGCGTCACCTTCCTTCATTTTTACATTACACAAAAACCTGTAATGGTGAAATTCTTTCTTCAATATTGCTACAACTTCCCGGGATATATTATCATCCGGTGAAATAGGGGATTTCTCATTCAACAAGTGCCATCTGAACATCCAGGCATCTCTTCCAAGTATATTCTTCATCTAGCTTCTTTATCCCATATTTGGAAAACCTTAAAGTTTGTTTCTTTTCTTTACCCGTTTTGAAAGATTTCCCATTTCAATCAAGACCTCAACAGGTGCAACTACATCAGATTTGGCCAACATTCTTGCTATGGCTCGAACTACACGCGGATAGTATTTATCCTTTTTGTATGTATTTACTGAAAGTTTTTTTATTTTATTATTAAGCCCGAACACTTATTGCAGGATTGCTCCACTTTGAGCATTCTCCTTTCCGCCTCTATCATGGGATTGTTAATTATCATTACCCCAACCTACTGAGCTATCAGGAATTGTGTGGGAACAACTATTTGAGAATTTTGCCGAATTTCATGGGAGAGCGTTCCAAAGAATTACATAAGGTTGACTTTGGCCGAAATTCTGGATCATATATTGTTGTATCGGTTCTTTGAGATTCACGGACGCCGATACCAAAAAGGCTGATTGTTCCTCTATTTGCAGATTTTTTTTCCCATCCAGCCATCCTCCCGGAGCCTCGCTGAATTCCGTGTAGCCGCCCGCTTCCTGAGCAAGCCACAGGCGAAGGGCTTGGATCTGTTCTTCCGTAGAAGTCCCATCCGGCAGAAGTTTTGGCGCCACAAAAAAATGGATATATATCTTGTCCGGTTCAGCGTTGGAATCGCTGCCGCATCCCATCATCATGAGAAAAACCGGAAACAGTAGAAAACAAAAGGCTGTTACTCTAAATTTATACATCATTTGAACTCCTTATTATTTTTTACATTCTGACCTTTAAGTATCCTTATCTATTATGGTAGAGCTGGTGCTTGGTTAATAAGGGACTTCCGATGCGACACGTTCCAAGCACTCTTCTAAAGTTATCACGGACGTGGGATACCACTTGCCAGTATGCCTCATATAGCTGTATTGGAACTTATCTTCACCCAGATATTCAAACTTGACGAATTTACTTTCAAAGAATGGTGCAATGGAATTTGCCGGACACTTATATTTGGAACAGAAATAGAATGCGTTTCTATACCATTTGGTATAGATATCCACCATTTGATTTAAGGATTGTTCTTCCTGAGATACAGGCGAGAGATGCTCCGGCTTGAAAATTGTTGCTACAATCTTGTCAGCTTTTGTTTTGATGTCCCGCTTTAATTCCTCTGACAATTCAGGTTTTGGCTCTTTGATCTTTTTTGGGTTGTATCTCCATGTTTTCCGGGTTGCCATCGTTTACTCCAAAGTGTCCAAGGGATTCCATTGCTGAGAACATTGACAGAAAATATATTGGAACTCCCAAAAGAGTCAAGGCAATTCGGAATTCTCCAACTTCTGGAGTATAAAATTTTGATGATCCTGAAAGCAGTGGTCCTTCTTGACAACTCTATAAAATTAAGGCTATTTTCTCCTGAACCTTCAGGGAACAATAGACTATGATATGTGTTATCTGCGGAACGGAAGTGGACTCCATTGAAGAAGCCGTCAATCAAGGCTGGATTCCATATTTTTATGACAATCAGACTGAGTGCGGTCCTGCCTGCCCAAATTGTTCGGAAGCCCTTTTTGAGATGGACGAAAATGGGGATATGGAACTGAAGGAACGGTTTCAAGGAAAAATTAATTATAAGAAAGATCCTTTCGATGAAGTTGCGGAGGAAATGGTCCTGATAGGCGTTGTTCTAGGAAACAACTCGAACAAAATCCTGAATTGAGGTTACAATGATGACCGTTACGAAAGCCAGCCTGATAGATTCTATTTGCGAATCATGTGATTGTCCAAAACTGTTGTCCTCATCTACGATTGAATCCCTCCTGGAAATAATAAAGCGTACTTTGGCATCTGGTGAGGATATCCTGATCAGCGGTTTCGGGAAATCCTGTGCTAAAGAAAAAGGGGAACGAAGAGGCAGAAATCCCCAGACCGGGGATGATATGATGATGGATGCAAGACGGATCGTGACTTTCAAATGTTCCAATCTTTTGAAGGACCGGATAAATGGTTAACAAAAAAAGGTCCCAAGGTCCCAGATACTATGAGACTGATAGCAAATCGGTGATGCCTGTCCTTCTAATGTCTTTTTTCTTAACAGTCTCATTTTTTATAGCATGGCGAATTTATGATTCTCCCTGGTGTTTGTGGATTTTCTTAGTTACAGTTTTTATTTCCATCGCTTTTTTGCGTCCGGTGATCTCAAAACGGAGGCTTTGTATTGAAAAGGGAAACATAACATTTCTTCATCGCATTGGTTCGCCCTTGACTGTTAACATCGCAGAATCCCTTTATGAAGTTGTTGTAAAAGGTGATGAGATAAGAAGTTTCCGTTTTAAGGCTGAAAAACGAAGAATACAGGTATCCCCCGAAGGATATAAGGATGGAGATAATTTGCTGAAGGAGATAAAAGATGTCATTCGTAAAAACAAAATTACTGTTCGAGTCATCGAAATATGAATTACACCATCACTTTAGAGGAGCCCCATATTAAAAAGGTGGAAGAATCCTTCACAACTATTACGGTGGGTGAACCTTTTCCAGTGCCCATACCCCATAGGGAAGGAGCTGTCATGGAACTCTGGGGAATTGGCTTGGAGGTTGGCACTATAACCGCTTGATTGACAGGGGTCAAAGTCGATGCCAACCTGCCGACGCTTAAATCTGTATGGCGCGAGGATAGGCTAAAAGTGTTTGTTCTTACATCACGGCCATCCTCAGCATCTTTCCAATGTACGTGTTCTTGTCTTCCTGCTGGAAAAGAACGTGTTTTTCTTCGAACTGCTCTTTCGTCATACCACCGCCCCACCATGAGATTTCGGGTAAACGGGTGTTGGAAACGATGAAAGAGTTTAGCGTTATCATTGAATCCTGGGATCGTAGATCCCTTTCTATGGATTTTATTGTCTTGTAGAACGCGATTTTGGGATCGTCAGGGCCTTTCAGGTTGCGCAGGCCTTTCGGATCGATGAAGTTGATGTATTGTTTTCCATCCGCGAGCAACCACATGATGAAATCCGGATAAAAGTCTCCTGCTTCAAAAAATCCTATTCCCCGGCCCCGGGACATGTTCCGCAGCAGGTAGAGCTCTTTGCCCTTAAAGAAATTCTTGTTCTGTGAGCAATGCTGTTGGAGATCCAGAATGAAGTCTCGTTCACCCTCGTTCAACGGTACGGGTTTTACCTCAATGACATCGCTGTCCACATACACCAGCGGCTGATAAAGGTGCTGTTCGAAAAAGATAGGATGAAAACCCTGGAATATTTCTATCCGCTTAAGTTTGCCGCTTTCAATCACTTCCTTTATTTCTTCCAGCTTGGTCACGATATCCCGGCGCGACTGGTCGATGAGGAACAAATAGTCATTGATGAAGTTGGGGTCGTCTTCGGTGAGCGTCCTGTATTCGAGATGATCCTTCTCCCATTCGGCCTTGCGTACCTTGTAGAACCGGTCACAGTATTTGCGAAGCAGCGTGGACGCGATCTCCTGCCAACGGCGCGCCTGCCCGAATGACCGCGGTTCCATCTCTTCTTGCGGGATGTGGAGCACATACCAGCTATGGTCGGTGAGGAGTCCCGGTATCCTGTCCATACTCAGGTTCAGGTTGTACCAGGCTCGCTCGCTTTTAAACATCTGGAGATCGAAATACAGCTCCTCGACATCAAGGAACGCCAGGTGGTCAGGGGTGAACCAGGCTTCGTGCGGTGCAGCTGTATTGGGCATCGCCTGACCCCGTACGCTGGCGAGAGCCTGAATCTTGGGATACCAGTCAACGACGAGGCGGCTTTTTTTGAGATGTTCGTCCGGAATGTCGAGCGTGGGCTTCGGGCCCTGCTTTTTGAAATCGATGCCTTCTTTGAGACGGATTGTTTTCAGCGGTTTCTTGCCAAGATTCTTGACAACCGGCAGGACAAATTCTATGCGGTCCTCGTTGGCCGGAAGCCCCTCATCCTCCAGATACTCTTTGAACTGCCGCATGTAATCGGCATGGACCCCGAACACGTTCAGCGTCTCCAGCCGCGCTATATCCTTCGGAGCATTGAACCCGACTATGGAATGGCTTCTCTTGAGGCAGAAATCCAGACCCTTTAGGCGTACACCGCGACCAAAAAGTTGAATAATCTGAGAGCCCTCTTTCTTGCCGATATTCATGAGCCCCATAGTACTCACGCGCCAACTCGACCACCCTTCCGAGAATTTCCTTGAGCCTATCAGCACGTTCAGCGTTGAATCGCCGGAGTTAACACGACGGAAGAGGGAACCCGAAAACTCGCTGTCCGTGACAGCCATGTCCTGCGGGTGCCCCTCGCAGAGCTTGCACAGCCCCGATGGATCGCCCACGTTGATGAGCCCGAAAGGCTCGTTGTCCTCTCCAATATGGAGGGCAACTTCGCCTTCGCCGCCTGCCTTGAGCCGTCGTACGTGCAGGGTGCCGGGCACCTGTGCGTTGAAAAGCACCGCCAGGATGTTCCGAAAAGCCTGTTCTCCTGAGAGCCCGAGTTGGCCGAGGTAGGTAAAGGCCCCTGCAAAAAGTTCGTGGCCCTTGGAATCATGAAGACCTGCACTGCCGTTGAGCAGTATATCGAGATAGCGGATGCTTTCGTCACGGTTCCGCACAAAGCGGGCGAGGAACAGAAGGATGTCTACCACATCCGAAACATCCTTTTTTCTGGGTTTCTTGGTGACGCTTCCGCCCACGAATATCCAGAGAGGCTTCTCGATCAGGAAACGTTGCAGTTCTTCCCGCTTGTCCTGAAACAGCCTCAATTGCTGGTAAAAGGCCAGGAGGCAGGCCGTCAGATACCGGCGGCGATGTTCTTCATTCGAGTCTTCTTCCAGGTTGAGGATACGATATTCCTTGCCATAGCCATCGCCGTAAAAGTATTTGTAGGAGTAGTCAAAGAGGATGCATTTGGCGTACTCATGGGCCAGTTCCTTATTGCCGCTTGCTTTCATGGCCTGGCCGAAGGTGGCGGAGTACTCGAAGGAAAACCCCTTTTCGCATAGCCGGTTGCGCATCTGCATCCAGTGGCCGATTTCCGCGCCGGTTGTGCCTCTGTGACCTTCATCCACCAGGACAAGATTGTTGCCTTCGAAAGCGTCGATGGATACGGTCTTCTCCCCGGTGGTTTCTCTGAGTTTGTGCACATCGATAATCTCAATGCCGCTCCCCGTGAACAATCCTCCGGCATCCTTGTCGAAGAGGTCAGCGAATATGCCGGATAACCGGAACTCGTCACGGTGCTGGAGGCTTAAGCCCTCATTCGGCGTCAGCAGAATCGTCCGATTAATGTCGCTCTTCCGGCCGTTCAGCTTCCGGTAATGCTGGTATTGCAGGATGTTGATGTGCAAGTGTTTTTCAACTGTCAAGCCTAAGTGACGGGGTAGCTATGGAGTGTGGAGATGCCTTTTTTTGCGGATACTGAATATAGGGGCTGGAAGTTGCAGATTCTTTTTTTATCGGAAAAGGAAGAAGCCGGTTCCGAGCAATGGGAAGTCGGTTTTTTTGTGGCCAGAAAATAAAAAAAAGCGTACCAGGAGCGTACCAAAACAGCCATTAACAAAAAAACACGCTTAGCGATTTGCCATAACCCCTTGTTATTAATGGTGCGCCCAGCAGGATTCGAACCTGCGACCTACGGATTCGTAGTCCGTCACTCTATCCAACTGAGCTATGGGCGCGATGGAAAAAAATTATATACCAGAGTTTGTTCGATTTGGCAACCATTCAATGAATATAAATAAATTTTCAGGCGTATCTGTGAATAATTTTGTTGATGATGGCGGTGGTTGAATGGCCCGTGACAAAAGGGATTCTTCGAACTTGTCCTCCGGACGATTTCACCACGTCCCCTCCGATGATTTCACTTTCCGCCCAGTCGCCGCCTTTGACCAGAATATGGGGGAGCAGATCTTTGATGACCCGTAAAGGGTTGTCTTCGTCAAAGATCAGGACCCCGTCAACGCATTCAAGGGCTGCCAGCAGTTCCGCCCGCATCTGTTCCGGAAAAATAGGCCTTTTGCTGCCTTTAATGGTCTGAACGGAACGATCGCTGTTGAGGCCCACCATTAAAAAATCTCCCATATTTTTGGCGGAAGACAGATAACGGACGTGTCCGGGATGGAGGATATCGAAACAGCCGTTGGTAAAGATGATTCGTTTCCTCGCATTTTTGAGGGTGGCGCATTTGTTTTTGGCTTCATCGAGGGTGTATATTTTGTTGAGATACGGCGTCATTCATGGCTCCTGGTTTCAAAAGATTATAACACGGCCTTCGCCAGGGTGACACAAAAAACAACCTCTGCGCCGCCTGAAGTCAGGACCCTTGCGCATTCGTTCAGGGTATTTCCGGTGGTTGCCACATCGTCAACCAGAAGGATGTTTTTTTTGAGCACCGCCTTAGGGGTTTTCAGGTGAAAGGCGCTGTGAACGTTTTTCTGCCTTTGTTTTTTGGTCAGGGTGGTTTGAGAGAGGGTGTGTTTTGTTCGGATCAGGGAGAAAAAATCCAATTCTCCGTTTAGTTTTTCGGCAATGTGCCTTGCCATCAGGAGGCTCTGATTAAACCCGCGTTCCCGAAGTCGTTTGGTGTGGAGTGGAACAGGCATGATCAAAAATGGTCCCCGGTTTTGGAGCTTCGCCTTCACGAATTCGGCCAGAAGAGGGCCCACTGAATCAGCCACAAAGGTTTTTTGTCCGTATTTGAGTCGATGAACCGCCTCGACAACAGGCCCTTCGTAGCGATATGGGGCGTAGGCTGCTTGAAAAAACGGCTTTGTTCGGAGGCAATCCTCACAGATATGATTTTCAACCTGAGGGGAATCAAAGGGCATGCCGCAGATGTTACAGAAAGGCGCCTCAAGGGTGTTGAAGCCTGAGATGCAGTCTGTGCATATGGAATGTTGGAAATTACCTGCAATAAAAGGGGCCTTCCATAAAAAAATCCCGCAAATGACGCATCGGGGTGGATAGATGATGTGAGCAAGCTGTTTTATGGGGGTCACTTTTTCGGGGGTCCGCCGGCAGGGGACTCTTTGACGAAGTCCTCAAAAGAACACTCTCGATTGATTCCCCGGCACGCCAGTTTGGCGTTGTTCCAGGTCTCTTCATCTGCTACGTTTGCCGGGAAAAAGGGCCACAGGTCACATCGGGCAGGTTTTACGGGATGAATCGTACACCCTTTTCCCTTTTGAAAGAAAATGCAGAAATTGTCCGTGCCTACCTTGGCATAGACTTTGCCATTGCGCTTTTCAGTGTATTCTGAAAGGAAATTTTCAAAGTTAAGACCCAGAAATCCTGCAATTTTTTTCCGTTCTTCTTCTTCCATAAAGATGCCGCCCTCGCCATAGCAGCATTCTCCACACATTTTGCAATCAAATGCTTTCAATATTGATCCTTGCCCGGACAAGCCGGATTTAAAAATTAAGGGTTGTCAGGGTGTTTAGCGGTGCGTTTCACCAGTTCTTCAAGATCCCAGTCCACCAGGAGCCTCAAGCGGGAATCCACCCCTTTTTTCTTGTAAACAATATGACCGTGTTTAAGTCCGTACTGAAAGAGATCCCGGGTAGCTTCAACGTCATGGCGGCAGTATTCGGCCAGTTTTTCCATTTCTCCCTGGCGGAACCATTCAACTGCCTGAAGGCCATTGGCGGTTTTGCCCTTGCCCAGGGTTTCCGTGGCCAGAAGATCGAGTCCCAGTCTGAACCCCAGCCGTTGATGAATATCCACCAGGATATCAAAGGTGGGAAGGACTTTCAAGTTCTGTTCTGTATAGGCGCCCAGGACTTTGTAATCAAACCCGCTGATGTTAAACCCCACGATAAGATTGCCTTTGCTCAGATGCCGCATCAGGTCATGGACGCGGTCTTCTTCAAACGTCAGGAAACGGTTCTCCAGGCTGTCAAACAGAATTGCCACGGAAATCTTCATGAGGTGGGCGTTACGCCAACCCCCCACATCCTGGGCGGTTTTTTGGGTTTCAAGGTCAAGGTAGAGTATCCGGGGCCCAGCGGGCTTTTCTTCTCGCGGCGTTGCTTTCTGGGTAACCGGCAGGGGGGCTTCATGATCTATTTCATCGGTCATATCGCCAAAAGAAATGTGCCCCAGAAGGCCTTCAAGGATCAATTGCGCCGCCGCCTTGTCCAGGGGTTTGTTGCCGGAACCGCACTTGGGGGAATGGATGCAGGAGGGGCACCCCTCCTCGCACTCACAGCTCTTGAGGTGTTCCAGGGTTTTTTGAAGAAGTTCCAGAATGGTCTCGAATCCCCGGAGAGCCAGTCCCACGCCGCCGGGATAGGCATCGTAGATGAAGATGGCGGATTTTCCCACCTGAGGGTGGTGGGGGTAACAGATGCCGCCGATATCGTTTCGATCACACAGAGCAAAAAGAGGGAAGAGGCCGATGGCAGCATGCTCGATGGCATGGATGCCGCCCATGAAATGAAGTCCCTTTTTTTCTACAAAGCGCATGAGGATTGGCTCGATTTCCACCCAGAAACCGGAGGTTTCAAAGATTCGGGGGGGCAGATCTTCCAAAGGAAAGACCCCCATGAGACCCTGCCCGGGGATCGATCGTTTTTCATAGCCGGTGACGATTTCGGTGACTTTGAGGATGCCCTCCCGTACGATAAATTGACCCCTTGGCCGGCTTTGGTGGACCTTGATGATTTCCGTTTCCTTTTCGCTGAGGGCACGCGTAAAATA
Organism: Desulfatiglandales bacterium; assembly: GCA_963664475.2. GTDB lineage: Bacteria > Desulfobacterota > DSM-4660 > Desulfatiglandales > Desulfatiglandaceae > NaphS2. The sequence goes on along the minus strand of CAXXXE010000006.1, from coordinate 43,240 downwards.
CTTGAGGTCGGAGCGATGGACCACCACATCCTTTTTGTCCGGGAACAAATGTTCCACCTCATATTGACGGGCCCGATGCAGGTAGATGGCCCCAGGATGGCATTCCTTGAAAACCTTGAAACCGCCCACCGTTCCGATGGCTTGCCCGGTTTCCCGTTCGAAAATGGTAAAGGTTTCGCCGGAGGAGCGAATGTTAACGGAGAGCTGGGGGTTGCGTCGGGCCGAAAACCACATGGGGTCTCCTTCGGCGGTTCGGCTCAAGAGCCCATTTTTTTCCAGTTGGTCCAGCAGCGGTATCAGGTCGTGGGGCCAGAAGTCTTCATCTTCCCGGGTGATGGGTAGTTCCGCCGCGGCGCATACCAGATGTTCTTTTACCACGTAGGGGTTGTTCGGGTCCAGGATGGCGGCCTCAAAGGACCTTTCGAACAGTTCATGGGGATGCTTCATGAAGTACTGGTCCAGCGCATCGGGTTTGGCCACCAAAAGGATCATGGAGTCCCGGCCCGATCTGCCTACCCGGCCCCCCCTTTGCCAGGTGTTGATGATGGTGCCCGGGTATCCCACCAGCAGGCAGATATCCAGGTATCCGATGTCGATGCCCAGCTCCAGGGCGCTCGTGGAGACGACGCCCAGAAGATCACCGCGAGCCAGCCGACGCTCGATGCGACGTCTTTCCTCGGGCAGAAAGCCCGCCCGGTAGGAGCTGATTTTATTGCGAAGGGCGGGTGTGAGCTGGGTGACCCAAAGATGGATCAGTTCGGTAACCTTTCTCGCCTGGGCAAAGACGATGGTGCGAAATCCCTCTTGGACGCATTCCGTGAAAAGCCTGGCTGAGGAAAAGTTGGGGCTTCCTTCGGGGTTCAGGAATACAACGTGCTGACCGGATTTCGGGGCGCCGGTGGCGCGGACCACTTCAATTTCCTGCTGGATGAGATTTTCCCCGAAGGGTTTGGGGTTGGCAACGGTGGCGGATAAAAGCACGAACTGGGGATTCGCGCCGTAAAAGCGGCACAGCCGTCGCAGGCGTCGGATAATCTGGCTCAGGTGGCTTCCGAAGATTCCCCGGTAGGTATGCACCTCGTCCAGGACCACGAAAGAGAGATTCTTGAACAATGCCTCCCAGCCCTGGTGATGCGCCAGGATGCCTCGATGCAGCATATCGGGATTGGTGAAGAGAATATGGGGAAGGTTCCGTCGGATTATTTTTCGCTGGTAGGGCGTGGTGTCGCCATCATAGATGGCCGCGTTGATTTGAAGGCTTTCAATCCGCTCCAGCCATGTTGAAAGACTTTTTAATTGGTCATGTTCCAGGGCCTTCAAGGGGAAGAGGAAGAGTGCCCGGGCGTTGTTGTCCTGAAGTATCTTTTCAAGAACCGCCAGGGTATACACCAGTGTTTTTCCGCTGGCGGTTTCGGTGGCCACCAGTACGTTTTTCCCCGCCTCAAGATGGCGGATAGCATCGCACTGATGGGTGTAGAGGCGATTGATTCCCAGTGCTCCCATCGCCTTCCGAACGTCGGTATGAAAATTGGGCGGCGTTCCATAGACCGCCTTGCGGGCCGGAAGAAAATGTTCGAATACCATGGCCCGCCCAAAGTCGGTATGGCCCTTCAGGGCGCTGACGAACTGGGAAAGGGTCACTTTTGTCTACTTTTTTACGGTGGATTGGGGTTTAGACGTTTTTTTCTTTTCAAACTTTTTTTTCAGAGCTTCTTCGATCTCTTCCCCACTTGTTTTGGGCCGGTCTTTCGATGTCATTTGAAGTTGCTCGTGGGTTTTTTTCAGGATGTCGCTCATGAAGGTGTCATTTTCATCGCTCCAGGCACTCCATCCATCGATTCCGATATATTCGTCATAGGTGGTTTCGTAGTAGGGATCATAAATCCTGACGCCTTTTTGTTCGTCAAATTCATATCGAACAAATTCCCCATCAAAACGCTCAAAATCTTCATCTTTTAGCCCCAGATTTTTCAACAGGGGCTTATGTTCTTCTTTCACATTCATTTGATGCTCCTAAATTTCCAGCTGTGCTTTTGCGGATTCCATTTTATCATGACATGCTTCCCACTTTTCAATCTGAGTATCCAGTTTTCTTTTGACTTCTTTGTATTCGGTTAAGAGCGGCACGCTTTTTTCGCTGTTTTCAAATATTTTAGGGTCGGCAAGGAGGGTTTCCACTGCCTTCTGCTGGGTTTCAAGCTGGGAGATGAAGGTTTCCGTTTGTTCAAGTTCCCGTCGAATCGGCGCCAGAATTTTGTGAATTCGCTGTCGCTGTTCGGCTTCTTTCCGTTTATCTTTTTTTCGATGCCGGCTATTATTGCCTGAAAGGACCGTGTCCTTTTGTTCGGTATCGGAGGCAGGTTTCAGCCCTTTTGCGGGGTTGCCTGGGTGAATGTCCGCTTCGGTTTCGGCCAGATGCCGGTAATATTCCTTCAGGGTGCCGGGGTATTCGATCATTTCCCGGCCGCTGATATCCCATATTTTGGTGGCCAGGCGGTTGACAAAGGACTGGTTGTGGGAAACGAAAAGGAGGGTGCCGCCATATCCCGACAATGCGTCAATCAAGGTTTCCGAGCTTTCAATGTCAAGATGGTTGGTAGGTTCATCCATGAGCATGAAATTTCCGGGTTTGACGAGGAGTTTTGCAAGGGATACCCGGGCTCTTTCCCCACCGGAAAGGACGCTGATGGACTTGTCCACGTCATTACCCGAAAAAAGGAAGGCCCCACAGACCGATCTAACAAATCCGATGCTTGCATCGGGCGCCGACTGGTAGACTTCCTCCACCACTGTTTTTTGAGGATTGAGAAGGTCTGAGTGATGCTGTGCAAAATAGGCGATATTGACCTGATGGCCCAGAACAATTTTTCCCTGATCCGGCATCAGTTCACCGGCCACGGCGCGAAGCAGGGTGGTTTTTCCACACCCGTTGGGACCGATAATCGCAATCCGTTCGCCCCGGGTGACTCTCAGGTTGAGATGTTCATAGAGAATATTATCCCCGAACCGTTTGGACACATCCCGAATGGCAACCACTTCATCTCCGCTTCGAGAAATGGGCGGAAAGGAGAAGCGGAGGGTCTTTTCCTTGCGATGGGTTTGGATAATTTCCATCTTTTCCACCAGCTTGATTTTGCTCTGTGCCTGGCGGGCTTTATTGGCTTTGGACTTGAACCGTTCAATGAATTTCTGAGCGTCCTTGATTTTTTGTTCCTGATTTCGGGCTTTGGCTTCAAGAGTCTTAACTTCTTCGCCGCGGGCTTTCAGGTAGAAGTCATAATTGCCGCTGTAGGAGCGCATGCCTTCTGTCTCAAATGAAACAATCCGGTTGATCTGCCGATTGAGAAATTCCCTGTCGTGAGAGATCAGAATCATGGCGCCCTTAAAGCCCTGAAGAAACGTTTCCAGCCATCTTACTGAAGGCATATCGAGGTGATTGGTGGGTTCGTCCAGGAGAAGCAGATCTGGCTTTTGGTACAGAAGCCTTGCCAGGGCGGCCCTCATTTTCCATCCGCCGCTGAGTGTGGAAACAGGCTTTTGAAAATCCGACACGTTAAACCCGAGGCCCGATAGGATCTTTTCCGCCTCGTGATGGGGAAAATCCAGATCCAGGCGGTTGATTTCCTGGTGTATATTGGCAATCTGTTTGCCAAGGTTGCTCTGGCGCTGTTTGTCGGAAGCCTTTTCAAGGGAATGTTCCGTTTCTTTCAGATTCTTTTCAAGCGTCAGTCGCCCCGGTATGGCGCTGAGGACAGATTGAAGCAGGGATCCTGATTCAATTTCCTGTATATCCTGGGCAAGGTATCCCATGCGGGAATTCTTCGCGATTTTGATTTCTCCGCTATCGGGTGCGATTTCACCCATGATAACGCGGAGCAGGGTGGTTTTGCCACTACCGTTGGGGCCCACGAGGCCGATGCGATCTCCGGGGTTGACTTGAAGCCCCACCTGGTTGAAAATCTGTCGTTCAACAAAATTGAGGGAAACCTTAATGACGGTTACAAGACTCATGGCTTTTTGGAATGATCTCTGTTATTTTTTAAACCTGTGCGAGGCCATCCTCCCCGGCGGAGGATGACTTACCGTTACACGGTCGCCGTTCCGGGGTCTGAAATAAGGATTTCAAGCGCCGGTGAAGTTATTTGATGGCTTATATATAATGGTTAATGCTGAATTTGCAAGGGTCATTGGTTTTCAATTTCCGAAGATAAGAAAAGCCATGACCCATGAACGATAACCGGTGAGGTCCAGGGTGAAATCAGAGCCGATCCAACGTAAACTGGCAGCGATCTTGAGCGCGGATGTAAAGGGATACAGTCGCCTTATGGGTCAGGATGAAGCGGCGACGGTAACGGCAATCAGGGTGCGGCGCCGGATTATGGCTTCCGTCATTGAACGTGGGCACGGCAGGGTGGTCGATTCCCCTGGGGATAATGTCCTGGCGGAGTTTGCCAGCGCCGTGGATGCGCTTAAATGTGCTGTTGCCATACAGGAGGCGCTGGAGGAAAAAAATGCGGAATTGCCTGATGACCGTAGAATGGTTTTCCGCATGGGGATCAATATCGGAGACGTGATCGTTGAAGGCGGGGAGATCTATGGAGATGGCGTCAATATCGCCGCAAGGCTGGAGGGCCTTGCCGACCCGGGAGGCATTTGCATTTCAGGAACCCTGTATGACCAGGTGAAGCGAAAGGTCGATTATCGATACGATTTTATGGGGTTGCAAGCGGTCAAGAACATTTCCGAGGCGGTTCGAGCCTATCGCGTGACATGGAAAGACGCGGATATGGTGAAGGGTGTCGAAAAAAGAAAAAAGTCCGTCAGGTTACTCCCATTTACGAGGAAAGGGTCCGGGTTTGTATCGAAAGTAATCGCGACATGCTTTTTGATGCTGCTGCTGATGCCTTTTGCGAACCATTTTAACCTTAACCTGTTGACGAAAATGTGGCAGTGTCGCCTGACCCTGTTGCCCAATGCGCAACAGGTGACCGTTGTCACCATTGACAAAGACGAATATCGGAAGATGAATGTGAAGGTGGGAGAATTACCGCCGCCCCCATTTGATTCAAGGCCGAAACTTTGGCGGCAATACAACTCGACGGTTATCAAGCACCTTTTTGAAATGGGGGTGGGCGCCGTGGGATTCGATTTCTGGTATTCCCCCGCCAATGATGCAGCCGAGAAAAAGGCCACGAAGCGATTTGTCGAGAGTCTCAAATGGGCTGAGGAAAAAGATTTTCCCGTTATTTTAGGGCAGTACCGTAATACGCAGGATCAGGCTGTTTACAGCCAGGCTGATTGGGGGTTTATTTCCGTATATAGGGATTTGACCTGGATCAATGAAGTCATGTACCTGAAGGCCTGGGACAGGATGGCGGTATCGGGGGGCGTGGTGGACCGCCCGGCTTTCTTTTTACAGGTATTGGCGCAAAAATTGAGATTGAAACCGGTGTTGGATGAAAGCGGGGTGAGGCTCATTGGACCACCGATCCCAAGGCGATTGTGGCTGGCTTTTGCCGAGACGCCCTTTACGACCGTTCCTTATCACGAAGTTTACAATGGATGGGCGGATGAGAAGCTGTTTTCGGGGCGGATGGTCCTTATCGGCATGGGGGGCGCTGAAACGGATTACTTCCATGTTCCGTACAGTCCCACCGATTTTACGCCCCATAACAAGGCTGACGGTTATGGAATGCCGGGCGTATTCCTGTTTGCCCACGCCGTGAATCAGATTGTTCAAGGCTATTATCACACTGAAATAAATGATGAATGGTCACTGACTGGTTCAGGTGAAACCATTTCGCTTTTTCATCTGGAGAGCATCCTGTATCTCCTACTTGAAACCATCGGCACATGTTTGTTAGTCTATGGGGTGTCGATTATTGCCCGAAAAAAGGGACTATGGCAAAATTTTTTCCGGACGTGGCTGGCTTTAACGGCTCTTATTGCGACGCTGGCTTTTATTCCCGTTCTTTTCGGGCTGGCTAATTTTTTATTGGCGGGCCTTGTTTTTTCGTTATTGTCCGTGAGGGGCATGAAAAACTAAAGGTTCTTTTGCGACATTTTTCAAGACGGGTTTTTCGGCGGAAAAATGGGCCACAGGGGCTGAAAGGGGTTTAATAATATGAGTTTAGGTAAATCGAGATGGGTTATGCCCTTGTTTTGCGTCATGGTTTTGTGGGTGTTTCAGGGGTTCGCGGGGGAAAGGGCAGGCAAACAAAACCCGCTAAATTCGGGGATGATTGAAATTGACTGTAACATCTCACATCTGGATTTATATCTGTGTCCTAAAGAAAAATACCAAAGAAAGGAAACACGGGCGTTTTTCGGCCTGATAAAATCGGAAAGGTTCGTATGTTCCGAAGGAGAGATTCCGCTGGGAGAAACACCGGTTAAGCCGGTGTATGTGCCGGCGGGAAAATACATACTGTTAGTCCCTCGGGATTACCGCTGGGAACACGACGGTCCCATTGAGATCGATGTAAAGACCGGAAAAAGAAGGTATTTTCTATTGAAGCTTTTCAGCACCCGGGCCGATAGCAGCGGGGATGACCACGGTGGGGGCGGTGGTGGTGGCGGCGGTGGTGGCGGCGGGGGTGGGGCACGTTGATCAGTATCGGTTTGTCAATTAACGCCCGACAGGGCTCGATGCGCCACCATGATGCACTGGTTCATGATGACCTGTATGCCCGCCTTCCTGGCTTTTGACGCGGCTTCGTTATCAAAAACTCCCAGTTGCATCCAGATGGTCTTGACCCCAATGCGAATGCACTGGTCCACCACGGGGGGAACACGGGTGGAATTGATGAAGAGGTTGGCCACATCAATGGTAAATGGGATGTCTTCAAGGGTTTTGTAGCAGGTTCTTTCCAGTATTTGTCGCTGCCCCGGATTTACGGGAATGATGTCATAGCCCTGTTCCAACAAATATCGGGCGACCCTGTTGCTGTCCCTGGATATTTTGGGTGAGAGGCCCATAACGGCAATTCGCTTTGAATTCCGCAGTATTTTTGCTATTTCTTCCGCGGGGAGCGTGTTATCAGGCAATTCGTTTTGGATCGTTTGCATGGGGTCCCCCCTACGTTAACAAATTTTTTACGGTTTCCGCTTTTTTCTTGACATCCATGGCCTTTTTGACTCCTGGGACCTGTTCCATGACTTTTTCGACCATCTGACTTTCCAGATCGAGTGGCTTTTCGGCCTGTGATGTCTCAATTTTTTTCACGGATTTTTCATCGGATTGTTTTTCCGATCTCAATTCCTTTTTGACGTTCCTGAATTCCCTAATAGCGCCGCCGAGGCCTTTTCCGATATCTGGAAGGCGCTTGGCGCCAAAGATAAAAATGACAATAATGGCAATGACAATTAGTTCCGTAGGACCAAGCCCAAACATATCCGACTCCTTTTCAGATGCCATGTGGGTGGCATCTTGCCACAATTTTTCGCGGCTGAAAAGCCGCTGCCTCGGGGATTTCGTTTTACAATGAGAATTGCTCGTCTGTAATGTGGCTTTTTGTCTACCCAAGACCCACGAATCGAATGGGATCTTCATTTTCGTTTCGTGCTTCTATGGTTCCGATACAGTATGCCGCTTCTCCCATGGCCTTTAGCCTCAAGAGTACCTCATCGACTTCTTCCTCGTTGACGACGATTAAAAGTCCCAAGCCGTTATTAAAGGTCAACAGCATGTCATGATCCGATACGTGTCCGGCTTTTTGGATGTATTGAAAGACCGGGTGGGGAACCCAGGCGGTTGTGTCAATGACAGCCTTGCAACGTGAAGGAAATATGCGGGGGGGATTTTCAATAAGCCCTCCGCCCGTGATATGGCTGATGCCGTAGAGATGGAAATCTCTTCTCAGATTGGTGATGGTTTTGGCGTATATGCGGGTGGGCTCAAGCAGTTCCTCCCCAAGGGTTCGACCAAAATCCGGAACGTAGTCGGAAACGGACATTTTCAGGTCATCAAAGAAAATTTTGCGTACCAGTGAGTATCCGTTGCTGTGAAGACCGCTGGAACCGATACCGATCAGTCGATGGCCTACGGCAATTTCGCTTCCGTCCAGCAGTTCTTCGTTATCGGCCATGCCGACCACGAATCCGGCCAGATCGTATTCGTCTTTTGCGTAAAAACCGGGCATCTCGGCGGTTTCTCCTCCGATGAGAGAGCATTTCGCTTCGATACACCCCGCTGAAATCCCTTTTATAATTTCCACGGCCTTATTCTCATCCAGGATGCCCATGGATATATAGTCAAGAAAAAAAAGAGGAGATGCGCCCTGTACGACAATATCATTGACGCACATGGCGACAAGGTCTAGCCCTATGGTATCATGTTTGTCGAGCATGAAGGCAATCTTGAGCTTTGTCCCAACGCCGTCGGTAGAGCTGACCAGGACAGGATTCTTGATATGCTGAACTTGTAGCGAAAAGAGGCCTGCAAATCCGCCGATATTTGTTATGACGCCAGAGGTTTGGGTTTTAGCAACAATCGGTTTGATTTGCTCGACAAATCGTTTTCCTGCCTCAATGTCGACGCCTGCCTTGGCGTATAGGTCTTTTTGATTTTCCGGTTTTAGAGGGTTCATTGTTCTTCTGACTCCATTTCAGGCAATCCCGAATAGATTTTGCCGAACGACGGTTCTCTGTTGATTCTATATGTAATCATTTACGGGCCCAAAGGACGTTTTTTCCTTTAGATTTACATTTAACCCCTGAACCCGTGAAAAGTCACTTAGAGGGTAAACAATTGCTCAATTCTTTGGGCAAGCATGATGTCTCCGACCGCTTTGAGTTTCCCCCCCATAAAAGCCTGCATGCCGTTGATTTGTTTGTTAATCATGCCGAGCCATGTTTCAGCTGACATGGTGAGCGTTACGGTGGGGGCATCATGAAGGCCTTTCATGATGTCACATTTTCCGCCATTTATGGCAATGTTCCAGCTGCCACCGTCATCCCCGGTTATCTCAAATTGAAAAACCGCGTTCAAACCTTGGGCCGCATCAGGATTAAATACCTCGGGCATTTTGTTAAAAACGTCCGCTACATTTGTTAAAGCCATTTTAATTTCTCCTCCCATAGTCTTTTTCCGACCGGATATAACTAGCAAATGATCCCATTGTCAATCAATATTGACAATACCTGAAAATTCTTGTTTTAGCAATTGAACCTTATTCCAAAATATAAGTATCCTCCCATGGGGAAAACATTAAAAAATGGTTTTGCTTTATGAGAACTGATTATTTTGTGATTTTTCTTGCAATATTACAAAGCCTATGCTAAAACCCCTGCATTTTAGTCGAGGATGTAAGTGCCGTGAAGAGGAAAATCCCTCCGATAGTGGCGTTTTTGGGTAAAGAGACCGCATTTGAGGGGACATTGTCCTTTACCGGCGGTCTTCGGATTGATGGTTGTTTTCGGGGAGAGATTACGACTGATGGGACCCTGATCGTGGGAAAAACCGCAGTCATCCGTGGTGAAATTCGTGCTTCATGCGTTCTTGTCAGCGGTGAAATTCATGGCAATACCGTCGCGGATCGGAGGGTAGAGGTCTTGACATCCGCCAAGATTTTTGGGGATATACAGTCTCCGGAAATTATTGTGGGGGCAGGTGCTGTTTTTGAGGGAAAATGTCGAACGGAAGGCAGTGGAACGGCATCTTTCGCCTAACGGCGTAGGCGTGAAAAAAGGTTTTGACAATCGCCGTTTATTTTTGTAATAAGGCGATAATTTTGTGTGAAGTAACCCTGTCTGTATTTCATTGTAAACCTAAAACCCATGGGAAATCGTGATGAAAGGATGCCTCTGATATGCTGAACATAGATGGTACACTAATTCTTCAAATAGCTAATTTTCTACTTCTTCTTGTGGTGATGAATATTCTCCTCTATAAGCCGATCCGTGGGATATTGGCAAAAAGAAGTGAGGAGATGGCATCACGTCAAAAAATGATTGATGATTATCAGGACCGCGTGGAGGAGAATGAGAAAGCGATTGAGACCGGTATGGTTTCGGCGCGAAAGGAAGGCTATCAGGAAAAAGAATCCCTGAAGATTCAAGGTCAGGATGAAGAAAAAGGGGTTCTTCAGGAAGCCGGCGCTGCCGTAGAGCGGAAGCTGACGGCTGCGAAGCAGGAGATTGAGGCTAAAATGGCAGCCGCCAGAGAAACCCTGGAGGGGGAGATTGTCGGTTTTTCCAACGAGTTGGCTGAAAAAGTTCTGGGGAGGAGTGTTCAATGATTAGCTTAGGAAGCAAAAAGGGGAAAACAATCCTGATTGTTGGTATTACACTGCTCTTTATGACCACTCTTTGCGGGGTCGCCTTTGCGAGCGGGGGTGGGGGTGAGTCGTCGGCTCACGATCAAATGCTCAACCTGTTATACCGCCTTCTCAATTTTGCTCTTCTGGTGATTATTCTTGTGGTGATTATCAAGAAGACTTCCATGCTTCGTTTTTTCGGAGAGCGAAGGGACGAAATCAAGAAAAAGCTTGAGGAGTTGACGAAGGAACGGCAGGCAGCTGAAAATCGAAGTCGAGACCTTGAGACTAAGCTTCGGGAATTTGAAATTCAGAAAAAGGAGATTCTCGAACAGTTCAGGGCTGAAGGCGCGGCGGAAAAAGCGCGAATTATCTCTGAAGCCAGGGAGAGGGCCGCGCAACTCATCAGCCAGGCGGATCGCACCATTGAGCGTGAGATTCAAGGTGCCACTGAAAGACTAAAACAGGAAGTGGTTGAAATGGCGGCCCTGCGGGCGGAGGAAATTATTGTCAAAGGAATAAGGGACAGTGATCAGGACCACTTGGTGAATGAATTCATTAAAAGCGTGGAGAAACTACATTGACCGGTTCAAAGATTTCCAAAAGATATGCAAAGGCGCTGCTCAGTCTGGGGCAGGAAGATGGGAATTATGCGGAATACGGAGATAACCTGAAGGAATTCGCCGGATTCTGTGAGGAGAACCCGGAATTCAGCAAGATGATCTGCAATCCGGTTTTTTCCGTGGATGATCGAAAAGAGGTGCTGAATGCGATCCTTGAGAAAAGCCTCTTTGCTGATTATGTCAAAAACTTTCTGCGGCTTCTCCTGGACAAAAACAGGATTCGGGACATCGAAGATGTTTCAGCCAATTACACACGACTCACCGATGAGATTTCAAACATTATCCGTGCTAAGATCATTACGGCCCGACCTTTGAAAGTTGAGGCAATGGACAACCTGGATGCCGTCCTTGCAAAGATTACTTCCAAGACGGTCAAAACCGATGTAGAAGAGGATGCATCTCTTATTGGGGGGCTTGTTGTAAAGGTAGGTGATTTGGTATTGGATGGCAGTGTCAGGGCACAGCTTGAAGGCCTAAAAGAATCATTAAAGAGGGGTGAATATAACTAATGGAGATCAGAGCTGCAGAAATAAGTGAGATAATCCGGGGTCAGATTAAAGACTATGAAAAGAAGGTCGAAGTAAGTGAGACCGGGACCGTCTTGTCTGTGGGTGATGGCATCGCTCGCGTATACGGGATTGAGAAGGTCATGGCCATGGAGATGGTGGAATTCTCCGGAGGTATCTATGGTCTTTGTCTTAATCTGGAAGAAGATAACGTGGGTGTCGCCATTATGGGCGATGACTCTAAAATTAAAGAGGGCGATACGGTCAAGAGGACCGGTAAGATTGCTGAAATTCCAGTGGGAGAGGCGGTTCTAGGTCGTGTTATTGATGCGGTGGGGCAGCCCCTTGACGGTAAGGGTCCCATTGAGGCGACTGAATTTAACCGGCTTGAGATGGTTGCGCCCGGCGTTATTGACCGGCAATCCGTTTCCGAGCCCATGTATACGGGTATCAAAGCCATCGATGCCATGACGCCGGTGGGAAGAGGACAGCGCGAGTTGATTATCGGCGACAGGCAGATCGGGAAAACGGCCATTTGTGTAGATGCCATCATCAACCAGAAGGATACGGACGTTTACTGCATTTATGTGGCGACAGGCCAGAAAAAGTCAACCGTCGCGCAAGTGGTTAACATCCTGGAAAAGCATGGCGCCATGGAATACACTACCGTTGTAGCGGCGTGTGCCAGTGACCCGGCTACTCAGCAATTTATATCACCCTACGCCGGCTGCGCCATTGGAGAATACTACCGAGATCAGGGAAAACATGCCCTGATTATTTACGACGATCTTTCCAAACAGGCCACAGCTTATCGGCAGGTCTCTCTTTTGCTCAGGCGGCCGCCCGGACGGGAGGCTTTCCCCGGGGATATTTTTTATAACCATTCCAGACTGCTTGAACGGGCCGCCAAGGTTAATGATAAACTTGGGGCCGGGTCTCTTACGGCGCTTCCGATTATTGAAACCCAGGCAGGCGATGTTTCCGCCTATATCCCCACCAACGTGATTTCCATTACAGACGGTCAGGTTTATCTGGAACCGAATCTATTTTTCTCTGGTGTTCGTCCCGCCATTAACGTGGGGCTTTCCGTCTCCCGGGTGGGCGGTGCTGCCCAGACCAAGGCCATGCGGAAGGTTGCGGGTTCCCTTAAACTGGATATGGCTCAGTTCAGGGAATTGGAAGCGTTTGCCGCTTTCGGAAGCGATCTTGACAAAGCGACGTTGAAACAGCTTGACCGCGGTCGCAGGTTGGTAGAAATATTGAAACAGCCTCAGTTTCAGCCCATGTCCGCTGAGAAAGAGGTGGCGATTTTGTTTGCCGGGTCAAAAGGTTTCTTGGACAAGTGGCCTGAAAATTCGGTTGCCGATTATGAAAAGCAGATGCTTGAATTTATGACCAGCAAGTATGCCGGAATCCTGGCTGATATCAAGGAAAAAGGTGATATTTCCGAGGAAACGGACGGTAACCTGAAAAAGGCTCTAGCAGAATTTGAGGGGATTTTTCAACCTGCGGCCTGATTCACTTTATTGTTTTGAAAAGAAAAAGGGCCATAAACTTCAGATAACTAAAGAGAGAAAGGCCACATGGCAACCTTAAGTGATATTCAGAGGAAAATAGGCGCTGTCAAGAAAACGCGGCAAATCACCAAAGCCATGAATATGGTTGCTGCTGCCAAACTCCGCGGCGCCCAGATGAAAATGGAGAGCTTTGAGCCCTACGCGACGAAGTTTGCGGAAGTGCTTGGAAATCTAGCAAGCCGGATTGAAACTGATATTCATCCTCTGCTCGTGAAGAAGGAGAAGGTTTCTCGGGTGGAGTTGCTGCATTTTTCAGGTGATAAGGGCCTTTGCGGTAGTTTCAATGCCAATTTGTTCCACCGTGCCGAAAAGTGGGTGACGGAAGAAAAGGATAACGGCGTTGATGTCGCCCTGACGGCGGTTGGAAAACGGGGCCGTGATTATTTTAAGAAAAGAGGGTATGACCTTATTGGAAGCCACGTTAATGCATATGGGAGTGTCGACATATCCTTTGTCAATCACATCAGCAGGGGCATGATTGACCGGTATCTTGCGGACGAAGTGGATGGCGTCTATATGATATACAGTCGTTTTCTCGGTATGGGCAAACAGCTGCCCACATTGGTGAAACTGATTCCCGTTGAGCCGCCGGTGGTTAAAGGTGAAGAACAGTCCGGAGCGGACGAGGCGGAGTATCTTTGCGAACCGGATCCCGAAGGGCTGATGATCGAGCTTTTACCCAAACACATTAATGTGCAAATTTATAATGCATTCCTGCAAAACGAAACAAGTGAGCATGCCGCACGTATGGCTGCCATGGATAATGCTTCCAGGAATTGTGACGATCTTGTAGAAAGTCTTACCCTTGCTTACAATAAAGCACGACAGGCGGCTGTTACTGCTGAATTGATGGACATTGTGGGTGGCGCCGCCGCCTTGAAGGGATAACGGTTTTAACCATATAAGGAGGTCTTTATTTAACCATGAATGAGGGCAAATTAATACAAATCATTGGTCCGGTCGTTGATGTGGAGTTTGGTGATGGTGAACTCCCTAATATCCTAACCGCACTCCTGATAAGCAATCCGGCAATCAACGACGTGGAAGACAATCTGGTTGTGGAAGTTGCCCAACATCTGGGTGACAATGTGGTGCGTTGCATTGCCATGGATGTGACCGATGGCCTCGTACGGGGCATGCCGGTCAAGAACACGGGAAGTCCGATCATGATGCCTGTAGGGGATCCGGGTTTGGGTCGCGTTCTCAACGTGGTCGGAAGACCCGTGGATGGTCTTGGTCCGGTGGTCACGGATGAGTATTATCCAATTCACCGTCCGGCGCCATCGTTTGCAGATCAGGACGTTTCTGTAAACGTTCTTGAAACCGGCGTAAAGGTCATTGATCTTTTGGTTCCCTTTCCCAGAGGCGGTAAAATGGGAATGTTTGGCGGGGCCGGCGTTGGAAAGACCGTCGTCATGATGGAGATGATCCATAATATCGCCATGCAGCACGGCGGCATCAGCGTGTTTGCCGGTGTCGGGGAACGCACCAGAGAGGGGAACGATCTCTACATGGAGATGAAGGAATCGGGCGTTCTTCCCAAAGCCGCCCTGATTTACGGCCAGATGACGGAGCCCCCCGGCGCCCGTGCGAGGGTGGCATTGTCAGCATTGACCGCAGCGGAATATTTCAGAGATGAGCGGGGGCAGGACGTTCTGCTCTTTATCGACAACATTTTTCGGTTTACCCAGGCTGGGGCCGAGGTTTCGGCATTGCTGGGTCGTACGCCTTCCGCGGTGGGGTATCAGCCGACTCTGGGTACAGACCTTGGCGCGTTGCAGGAACGGATTACCTCGACCAACAAAGGATCCATTACATCAGTTCAGTGCGTGTATGTGCCCGCGGATGACCTTACGGACCCGGCGCCGGCGACAACATTTGCCCATCTCGATGGAACCGTGGTGTTGTCAAGGCCGTTGACGGAATTGGGTATTTATCCGGCTGTTGATCCCCTGGATTCCGGTTCTAGGATTCTGGATCCGAATTTTTTGGGCGAAGAACACTATCACACTGCCATGCTGGTTCAGCGTACCCTTCAGAAATATAAAGAATTGCAGGATATTATCGCAATTCTTGGGATGGATGAACTGTCTGACGAGGATAAGTTGACGGTGGCCAGAGCGCGCCGGATTCAGCGATTTTTGTCCCAGCCATTCCATGTGGCCGAGACTTTTACCGGAACGCCGGGCGCTTATGTTCCTGTTGCCGAGACCGTCAAGGGTTTCAAGGAGATTATCGAGGGCAAACATGATGATCTTCCCGAAGCTGCGTTTTATATGGTCGGTGGTATCGACCAGGTAAAGGAAAAAGCTGCGAAGATGGCCGGCGAATAAATAGAGGGGATAGTCCATGGGAAAGCTGCATTTGGAAGTTGTTACCCCTGAGAAGGTGATGGTGAGTCAAGATGTGGACATTGTTGTTGCCCCTGGAACCATGGGTGAATTCGGTGTGTTGGCAGGACATGTACCATTTCTTTCGGGAATTGAGCCGGGTGAGTTGCGTTTTTCCAACGGCAATCAAACGGAAAGGTTTTTTGTAACTACCGGGTTTTCCGAAGTATCCGACGACAAAGTCTCGGTTCTAGTTGACGCTGCCGAAAAAGCGACGGAAATTGATTTGGAGCGGGCCCGGAAGGCTTTGGAAAGAGCCAAGGAAAGACTGGCCGCGGATCGGGGTAAGGACGATATCGATTTCATGAGGGCTGAGAGCGCACTTAAGCGCGCTATTGTTCGAATTAGATTATCGGAAAAGAAAAATTAACGAATTAAAAATCAAAAATCATTAAAAAAAAGGCAAGCGGAATTGAGCTTGCCTTTTTTTTATGTATTGACCTTTCTTGATTTGAAAGATAGTATGTGTCGATGTCTATACTGAGGATAGTCGTTTAATTGAAAAGTAATCGCAAGCACTAAGTTCAAGGTGAGAGGGCTTTATATATCTCTGGCTTTTGTAGAATTTTTGATATCGAAGAGGTGTGGGGTGATGATGGAGACGGAGAATGAAAACAAGCAGTTTAATGTTTTAGAATCTTCCAATGCGGAGCATGAGCATGAGGTCGATCAATTTCAGGTGCTTGAAGAGAGAGTTGACGGCCTTATAGAAAAAATGATGGCTTTGAAAGCCGAAAAGGAAGCCCTTGAAGAAAAAGTTGGCATTGAGGAGGCGAAGGTTTCCGAATTGACAATAGAAATTGAGAAACTGCGATCCGTCAGGAGTGATGCCAAGCAAAAGATTATGTCCCTTCTTGAAAAAATGGAACATGTTGCAAGCTAAGGCGCTCGAGATCCGCGGTCAGGGTCGTTCATTTTGTGAATGGAAAATCGCCAATGGGTTGCCTATGGTGGCCAAATAGCGTGGCCTCTTAATCTTTTGAGATGGTTTTAGCATCCTGCTTTTTGGGTGCTGGTAAACTCGGAGATATGAAAAATCCAATTCGAATCAGGATTCTGGACAATGAATATTTGCTGCGGAGCGATGAAGAGCCCGAGCAGGTGAATGAAATTGCTAAACTGGTCAATGATAAGTTGGATGACGTCAGGAAAAACTCAGGCAAACTTTCCGAGGGGAAGACCGCTATTTTGGCTGCATTTGATATTGCCGGCGATTATCTTCGTTTGCTTAAAGAACGAGATGTGTTGCTCCGGGATATTCAGGATCGTTGTCGGTTGATGAATCGGAAGATTAAATCCTTGGAATAGGCATGCTTTGTCTTTTCATATTTTACGGGATTGTTTTTTTTTAATTGCCCAACGGAATATATTTCCGCTAGGTGTTTTCTACGACGCTTGGCTTACCGGCCGGGATTTTTTATATATGTGAGGGTCTGGGGATATTAGGACAAAACACGCGAAACGTGATAATATAATAAATATAAAGAGTTTGATTTGAACATTGCCTGGATATTGAGATGGATGTGACGGTGATCCTGTTACCGGATCATGTATATTTTTCTGTCCTTGTCGGGATATATTTGAGGTCTGTGTTTGCCCTCCCCCCTATAAATCGGGATGTGGTATTTTAACCCGTATGGCCCTTCTTTTTGCCTTAGATAATCACATTCTAAAGCAACTTTTTTCAATTCTGGTGCTGGTGTAATTTCAGGTGGGTTGTGGTGTCTGCGCGTTTTTTGCTGGGGTGCCCTGCCGGTTTAGTATATTTGCGTCTTAATTTGTTAGGTGCAGGAAAGACCTTCGATAAGCTGATTTTTAGGAGCAGAAAAGTATTATGAGCTCATTGTATATGATAGCCATAGGTGGTGCGGGGCTGATCGTTGGGATACTGTTTGGTTTCCTGGTTCGAAAGAAACTGGTGGAAAGTCGAATTGAAGCCATTGAAGAGTATTCAAGGAAGGTCTTGGCTGAGGCGCAAAAAGAGGCCAAGACAACAAAACTGGAGGCAGAGCTTCAAGCTAAGGACACCTTGTATCAGATGAAGGTGGAATTCGAAAAGGAGAGCAAGGAAAAGAAAGATGAAGTGCTGGCTCAGGAAAAGCGGCTTCATCAGAAAGAAACGAATATTGATCACAAAATTGAGCAGCTTGAAAAACGGGAAGATCGGATTGCTGAAAAAGAAAAAGCCATTGTTAGAAATGAGCTTGAAAATAAAAAAAAGGAGGCAGAATATAACAAGCTTATTGCTGATCAGCGGATTGAGTTGGAAACGATGGCCGGTATGTCGGGGGAAGAGGCAAAGCAGCTTCTGGTAAAGTCCATGGAGATGGAGGCTAAGCACGATGCGGCTAAGATGATCAGACGCATTGAAAGCGAAACCAAAGCCGAAGCCGACAGAAAGGCTCAGGAAATTATTGCGCTCGCTGTCAAAAGATACTCGGGAGACTATGCCGCCGAAAAAATTGTGTCCGTGGTTAATCTTCCCAGTGAAGAGATGAAAGGTCGAATTATCGGAAGAGAGGGGCGGAACATTCGCGCCATTGAAGCAGCGACCGGTATTGATCTGATCATAGATGATACGCCTGAGGCCGTCATTCTGTCCGGGTTCAATCCGGTGAGAAGACAGATTGCAAAAATTTCATTGGAGAGACTGATTGAGGATGGTAGAATCCATCCGGCGCGTATTGAAGAGATTGTGGCAAAGGCGACCTTGGAAATTGAAAGCAGCATGAAAGAAGCCGGTGAGCAGGCTACTTTTGATGTTGGCGTACACGGCATTAATCAGGAACTCGTAAAGCTTATCGGTCGTCTCAAATACCGATCGAGTTATGCACAGAATGTATTACAACATTCCATGGAAGTCAGTTTCCTTTGCGGTATTATGGCCGCTGAATTGGGGCTTAATGTGAAACAGGCGAAACGAGCAGGTCTGCTTCATGATATCGGAAAGGCTGTGGACCATGAAGTTGAGGGCCCACATGCCACTATTGGGGCGGATCTTGCGAGGCGTTACGGTGAGTCGAACCTGGTGGTTCATGCCATCGCGGCTCACCACGAAGATGTTGAAATGGAATCTGTTTTGGACGTGCTGGTTCAGGCGTCTGATACCCTTTCCGGGGCCAGGCCCGGCGCACGTC
Organism: Desulfatiglandales bacterium; assembly: GCA_963664475.2. Lineage (GTDB taxonomy): Bacteria > Desulfobacterota > DSM-4660 > Desulfatiglandales > Desulfatiglandaceae > NaphS2. The sequence goes on along the minus strand of CAXXXE010000006.1, from coordinate 24,751 downwards.
AGGAAATGCTTGAAAGTTATGTCAAGCGGTTGGAAAAGTTGGAAACAATTGCCACATCGTTTCGAGGTGTCACCAAATCTTTTGCGATACAGGCCGGGCGCGAGATTCGAATCATGGTGGAAGGCAAAATTGTCAGCGACGAGCAGTCCAGTGTGCTCTGTAGAGATATTGCAAAGAAAATTGAAAAAGAATTAACCTACCCGGGGCAAATCAGGGTGATTGTAATCCGCGAAACCCGCGCCGTCAGTTACGCCAAATAGGGGATTGCGGTTGGATCAGGCGTCTGCTGATCCCTCTAAAACAGCGGGTAATTGAAGTAGTGTGTCAAGTTCCACATCAGCTGGAAATAGCGTCATCGCTTCCTGGGAATCTTCACCGCCGCGCAGGTATCCAGCCAGCATTCCCGCTCGACGGGCAGCGTTCACGTCATTCCGAGAGTCCCCGATTAAGATGGCCTCTCCAGGCTCTACGCCAATGGCTTTTGCCGCGGTTAGCAATCCCTCAGGATGTGGCTTAAGCCTGGAAACGTCATTTCGGGATATCACTACCTGAAATAAATTGAAAAGTCCCAACTTGTCCATGGCAGCCTCAAGTGACACTTTTCCCACGTTGCTGACAAGACCTATTTTGAACCCCTGGTTTTTGAGTTTCTCAAGTGTTTCCAGTGTATCGGGATAGCGTTTCCAGCGTGTTAAAGCATCCGCATCATAATGGTCGTAAATGCTGTCTATGAGATCTTTTGCCCCAGTGAGCGACGTTTTACCTTTTCCCTGCTCCGCCAGATCCAGCGTATGGTTATAAATGTGGGCATAGCCGGGTTTTTCCCCGTACCATTGCTGTTTGTAACCGGCATTGGCAAGGGTTTCCAATGTTTCGGCAACAGCCGTCTCGAGCTGCCACTGGAAATCCACCAGGGTTCCTTCAAAGTCAAAAAAGACCTCTTTTATGGTGGCTATCTTCGCAAAAATGGCTGAATTGGTTTTTTCAGGATGGGTCATTAGGGAGCCTTTCAGTTACTTTGAAAGATTTAAAAAGATGTAGACCAGCATATGTTTGTTTAAGGGGAAAACGATGAACACCCGATTTTTTTTGTCATACCTGACAGCATGGTTTTCGTCAAGGAAGATTTTTTTAATTCAATCCCATTTGCGTGCGGCATGAAAATGAATAGCTGCAAAGATTTTCGTTCGCGATGGAATGCGAATTTCCTTGCACTTTTTAAAATACAGCTATAATGTAGCTCCATTGCAGCCATCTTTGAGGGATCTCGGAGGGGATCTTCGAGAAGGAGAAGAAGGGCTTTTTATGTGATAGTAATGCAGGTTTTGCCTTGACAGGGGCTTAATACTCTCCTAATCTTCAAAGGGTATGCGGTTTATTTTGGCTTAGGCGCCGCTTTTTTGAGCCCCCTGTTTTTTGATCGAAATGATGAATGGAATAAGCCGCCATTGCTGAAAGGAGGAGTCGTAATGTCGAGAACGAAGTCCTATTTAGAAGGGATGCGAATCTTGGCTGTGGATGATGAAGAAGACGTTCTTGATACAATTGAGGAGGATTTGGAATTTTCCCATGTTGATAAGGCCTCGGATTATAACACGGCGAAGACGAAGATCGCCAATGGGAAATATGATATGGCCATTTTGGATATTATGGGTGTCGATGGTCTGAATCTTCTTCAGGAGACGGTTTCGAAAGGGATTCCCACCATCATGCTGACTGCACATGCGATGAATGCAGATACGCTGATGACCTCTATTCAGCGGGGTGCCATTGCCTTTTTGCCTAAAGAAAAACTGGCCGACCTGGAACAATTGTTGTCCGATCTCCTTGAAGCACATCATGCAGGTAAACCGACCTGGAAAATTCTGTTTGAAGAACTGGGTGAACATTTTAATGAAAAGTTTGGGCCGGGTTGGCAAGAAAAGCACGGTGATTTCTGGTCCAGGTTTAATCAAACCTACAGTGTTGGTAAGGGCATTCAAACCCGGTTGATGCATGATCGGAAAATTTTGTCAAAGGGTGTTTGAGTTTATACTGTTGGTATTTGAAAGGAGGTGAAGCCGTCGACTTTTTTGAAAGATTAGGATTGAGGCCCATTGTGGCGCTTTGATCGGCCTGGTGAGAGGGCGATTCAGTTTGTTGGATCTCTAACAGAAAGGAGCAAATGTGGCGATGAAAAAGCTATTTTTTTCTGGCGTGGTGTGTCTGATAGGGGTTGTTATGATCTGTGGTATGGGATGGGCAAAAAAAGCGCCTTCCCTGGATAAATGGAAACCAGCCTTTGATCCATCGGGCGCAAAATATAAATGTATGGTTTCAAATGTTTCTCATCCCGTGATTAAGGGTGTCTTTGCCGGTTTTGCAATCCGCGATGAATTGTGGAAACGCACCAACGGACAGATCTATTTTGATTTTAAACCCTTTTCCATGCTGGGGGGAGAGGTTGAAGTTTTGAATCAACTCCAGATGGGTGCCATCCAGGGAATGGCCTGCAGTTCCGTCGCATCAACCAATCTTGGACCTCGGTTCGGGCTCATCAACCTTCCTTTTCTTGTGGATACTTTCGTCAAACTGGATAAATTTGTCGGTAGCGGTAAGCTCTTTGACCATTACATGAATGCCATGGACCACCAGGGAATCATGGGGTTGGATATTACCGGATACGGGAATTACGGATGGGCGACTACCATTCCGGTCAGGAATATTGAAGAAGCCAAAAATGTGAAATTCAGAATTGCGGAAGCCGCCGTCAATAAGATGCTCTACAAGGCCTGGGGTTTCAATCCCGTGGTGATGCCGTGGCCGGACGTGCCGGTCGCCTTGAAGCAGGGCGTTATTACCGGTCTGGACCATACGCCCATGGTTTGCTACATCACCAAGAAATTTGAAGTGGCAAAATATTTTACCCGTGTTAATTATGCCCAAGGGTTGTTTATCTGGATTTTTAACAAGGCCTGGTTCAATAAACTTCCCGCCGGCCTTCAAAAAACCTTTAAGGAAGTGGTTCACGAGGTATGCGCCAAAATCCGTCAGGAGACCATTGCTCAGGAAGCATGGGCCATTAAGGAAGCCAAGGCAAATGCCGGTGTTACCTTCATCGACTTGTCCGAAGCGGATATGGCGACCCTGCAAAAAGAAGGCAATACGGTCTACAAGGATTTTGCTCCCCAAATCAACAAGCTTTACCCGGGCGACAAATATCGCCCAAAGGATTTCCTGAAAGAAGTTCAGGTCTATCTGGGCTATAAGCCGTAAACCTACCATGGGCGGGGGGAGACATTCTCTTCCCGCCCGTATTTTTTGGGGAGTAGACATGTTTTTAAAAGTATTGGGCTTCTTTGATAAAGTGCTGGGTTTTATTGAGGATTGGACTCTTTTTATTGCCACCTTCGCTGCTTTGCTTGCCCTTTTCGTAAATGTGGTTTTAAGGTACGGTTTTAATTATTCCCTGGCCTGGTCGGAAGAGCTGGTACGGGAAGTGATCATTTTAACGACCTTTATCGGGTGTAGTGCCGCCATAAAGGCTCGTTCCATGATCAAGATTGACGCCTTGGTTCAATTGGTTCCAATCCTGAAAACACCTCTTGCTATTTTCAGCCATCTGGTTACACTCCTGTTTTCCGTTATGATGGCGTATTATGGCTGGAAAATGGCGGCCCTTCAGATTATGACGCAACAGAAAACAATCATACTTGAGATTCCTCTCGTGTATCTCTATGCGATTCTGCCTGTCATGGGGGTTATGATGTTTATTCGAACCGTTCAAGTCATGTATCAGGAATTTTTGGAAAAGCGGACTGAAGCGGAAGCGGCCTGATTGCAGACGTCGTTTTAGATATCCATCCCTATCGATTCGGAGATAAACTTTCATATGGAACTAAGCTATTTTGTTATCTTGCTTATCCTCCTCGGGTGTATGGCCGCGACGGTGCCGGTCTTTATGTGCCTTTTTTTCACCTCGGTCATGGGTTTTGTTCTTTTTACCGATCTGCCTGTCCTTGCGCTTGCCCAAAGCCTCTTTCGGAGTATGGATAAATTTGCCCTTGTGGTGGTTCTTTATTTCATACTTTGCGGCAATATTATGACAGCCGGAACCATTGTGGACAAACTCATCAAGGTGGCAAACGTGTTGGTCAGTTGGTTGCCCGGCGGACTGGGCATGGCGGGCGTCATTGCCTGCGGCCTGTTCGGCGCCATATCCGGCTCTACCGTGGCCACGGTGGTGGCACTGGGTGGTTTCATGATTCCCGCGCTCATGGAGAACGGGTACAATGAAAAATACACGCTCGGCCTCATGACGACATCCCCTAACCTGGGAGTGATCATCCCCCCCAGTATTGGGATGATACTCTATTGCATGATCAGCAATGTGTCCCTGGAGGGTCTATTCCTGACCGGGTTTGTGCCCGGGTTTTTAATTATTATCATAACGTGTATTTATTCCTTTTTTTACTACCGAAAAAGGACCGATTTTGTACGCATGCCCGTTCCAGACTTCAAGCAGGTCATTTCAGTCCTCAAGGAAGGATCCTGGTCCCTGATGTTACCGGTGATTATTTTTGGTGGGATTTTTTCGGGCGCCTTTACCGCTAACGAAGCGGCCGTTGTGGCATGTGTATTTGCCTTTGTGGTGGAACTCTTTATTCATAAATCCATCAAATTTCGAGATGTGAAAAGAATAACCGTCAGCTCGGCAGTCACCTCCGCGACCCTGCTGATCATTGTCGCGGGCGCAACCTGCTTTGGCCGTTATCTGACGCTGGAGAGTATTCCCAGTAAGATTACGGAGGCCGTTTTGTCCAGTATTCAATCTCCCATATTGTTTCTGGCGGTCTTGAATATTTTGTTGCTGATTGTCGGCATGTTCATGGATATTATTTCGGCGACCCTTATTCTGGGACCGGTGTTTTTGCCCATGCTTGACGCGTTTGGTATTAATCCCATGCATTTTGGGTTGATATTGACCGTTAATCTTGCCATTGGCTATTGCACGCCGCCCATGGGGGTCAGTTTGTACATTACGGGGTCCATTGCCAATCGAGATCTGGTCTACGTTTCAAAAGCGGTTATGCCGTTTCTGGCCATACAGATCGGGGTGTTGCTTTTGATGACCTACTGGCCGGAACTTGTATTGTGGCTGCCCGGAAAATTCGGTTACTTGAATTGACGGTTTGCAGGATAAATGATGTTATAAAAAAACGTGTTTTATTTTGGTATCTTGATTTGTGAAAGATTTTTAGAAGGAGAACAAACGGATGAATTACGCCAAGTATGCTACGCTTCACGCTCGTCATCAACCCGATAAGGAATGTCTTGTTGAGCGGACGCCATCTTTGAATCAGAGAAGGTCTCTTACATGGAGACAGTTCAACGATGAGATCAATCGAGTGGCCAATTATCTCTCAAAGGAATTGGACATCAAGTTTGGCGACTATGTCATGCACCTGCAGAACAATTCTCTGGAATGGTTGATTACCTATTATGGCATTATTAAGCTCGGCGCCGTGGTGGTTCCACTGAATTTCAGGTTTATGGAGTCTGACATCCTTTATGCCGCGGAGGTGTGTGACCCTAAGGTCTTTATCATTGGTTCGGAATTTCTTCCCGTGGTGCAGCCCGCGCAGAAAGAGCTGACCACCGTTGAAAAATATATTTGCGTAGGCTCCGAAGTTCCCGATGATATGATTGATTTTAAAACCATCGAAGCCTATGGCGATATTTCCGAGGCCCTAGTGGATGTGGAGGATCAACATGATTTGGCCATGATGTTTACTTCCGGCACTACGGGAAAACCTAAACCCGTTCTGCATACCCACTATTCCCTGAACAATACGGCTATTGGAAATGGGATGAGCTATTTTGTGGAAAAAAATGACAACTATGTTTTTTTCCTTCCCCTTTACCATAGCGGTACCATGTTTTTGTGGGCGCCTTTCTATGCCACGGGGGCAAAGGGAACCATTCTGCGTGAGTTTACCGACCCCAAATGGATCATGGAAGCGCTGGCGGAAGAGAAGGGGACTGATATTCTCTTCGTGGTGCCCATCGCCGTTGCCATTCTAAATGCCCTCAAGGATGGGAAAATGAAACTTGAAGACTATGACCTTTCAGCCTGGCGCTATATGGAAATTGGTGCTCAGCCCGTTCCTTATGATGTGATGAAGAAACTGGTGGAAATCCTTCCCGTTGGCGTGTCCAATATTTATGGCATTACCGAAGGCGGCGGCGGTGGTCTCTTCAATTTGTATCCGGAGGATGTATTGCGCAAACCTGGGTCCATCGGCAAACCCACTTTCGGCGTTGAGGGGAAGATTGTTGATTACCAGGGAAAGGAACTCCCCCCTGGAGAAGTGGGGGAACTGGTTTTTTCCACCCCCAGAATGATGAAGGGGTATTTTAAAAATGAGGAAATGACCCGGGATACGCTCAAGGATGGGTGGCTCTATACGGGAGATCTGCTGCAAACCGATGAAGAAGGTTTCTTTTACATTGTCGACCGGAAAAAGGATATGATTACCAGCGGGGGTGAAAACATCTTTCCCGTGGAAATCGAAGATGCGTTGATGGAACATCCGAAAATCGATGATGTGGCCTGTATCGGCCATCCTGATGAACGACTCGTAGAGATCGTGATGGCCATTGTTCAGCTGAAAGAAGGGGAAACCATGACGGAGGAAGAAGTGCTGGCGTTTGGTAAAACGAAACTGGCGAAGTACAAACTTCCCCGAAAGGTAGTTTTTGATAAGGTGATGCGGAATCCCACCGGAAAGCTGATGAAGCCTCAGATGCGTGAAAAATATACCGGCAGGAGAGAGGCGTTTCAGAAATTAGCATAGGGATTTTCAACCAGGATAAAAAAAGGAGGCGGTATTTTTGCCGTCTCTTTTTTTTTCGATGTGTATTGAGGGGAGTTTTTTTATGATGGACCCAAAATACGGCATTTGCGGTATCTGTTTCCACAGTCCCGGTTGTGGCGTCATCGTTCACTTTGATGAAGATCATAAAATTGAACGGCTGGAACCGGACCCGGATGCGCCGATGGGCAATATCCTTTGCCCCATTGCAAATAGCGTTAAAGATATCATCTATGGTGATGCCCGGTTAACGCACCCTTTAAGACGGGTGGGCCCGAAGGGAACTCACGAATTTGAAAAGATTTCATGGGATGAGGCCTATGACGCTATTGTCCATAGGCTGAATGATTTGAAGAAAAAATTCGGACCTGAGACCGTCGGCTTTTATGCGGGCACCGGTTCCTATGAACGGTCATTTAAAGATATTTTTCAATTAAAAGGTTCGGAAATTTATCTGGCGTCCAGCGTATTGTTTCCTTTCGGATCACCCAACACCTTCGGCGTCGGCGCCCCGTGTTTTACTTCTTTAGGCGTTATTGCACCCAAATTGACCATGGGATGTGTGCAGTATGATATGTTTTCGGATGTGGATAATTCGGAACTGATTGTCGTATGGGGTACCGACCCTTCCACTTCGACGCCGCCTGCGATGTTTGAACGACTGAAGGCTGCATCGGAGGAAGGCGCCGATATTATTGTGATCGATCCCAGAAAAACCAAAGCCGCGGAGCTGGAAGGGAGCGAGTGGATTCCCATCAGACCGGGATCGGATGGGGCCCTGGCATTGGGTCTGGCTCATATTCTCATTCGGGATAGCCTTTATGACAAAGACTTCGTGAAGGACTGGACCCTCGGTTTTGATGCGTTTGCCGCCTATGTAAAGGCCTTTACCCCTGAATATGTAGCGGCCGTGACGGGTATTGAAGCGCGTAAAATTGAATATCTGGCGGAAAGTATCGTTGATGCGGAAGGTGCTTCCTATGTCATGTATACGGGGCTTGAGTATACGAAAAGCGGCGTTCAGAATATTCGGGCGGTGATGGTTTTATGGGCACTGGCGGGGCAACTGGATGTGGAAGGGGGGCGCTGTTTTTTGAGAAGGGAGAACAGCATCTCTCTGGCCAAGGACAGGCAGATCGAAACGCCGGGTTATGATAAATCCATCGGTGGGGATAAGTTTCCGGTGTATTCCTATTATTGTGGCGGAGAACCCCATGCCGCCCTGTTACCCAAATCCATCATCGACGGTGATCCGTACAAAATCAGGGGGTTGTTTGTCTTGGGGGCTTCCCTTTTGACCTCATGGCCCAATCCCGGTCTTTGGCGGAAGGCATTGAAAGAATTGGAATTTCTGGTAACCATCAATTTGCAGCTCACCGAGGATGCGGCCTATGCCGATATCGTATTGCCGGCGACGACGGCCTTTGAGCAGGAATCATACTGCTATTATGGCAATTCCATAAGAGTGAGAGAAAAGATGATAGAGCCCGTGGGCGAAGCCAGGTCGAACTATGACATCCTGTCTGAATTGGCCCAGAGGCTTGGATATGGGCATCTGTATCCCCGGAAACCGGAAGAAATTCTGGAATATGTCCTCAGTGGTTCCGGTGTTACGGTTGCGGAATTAAGGGATGCTGAAAAACATGTGATTTATGGCGATAGAAAAAAGATGGTCTATCGAAAATGGGAGAAAGGGTTACTGAGACTTGACGGCAGGCCGGGGTTTGAAACGCCTTCCGGTAAATTCGAGATCAAATCGACCGTGTTGGAAAAATTCGGTTATGAGGGACTTCCCAAGTACGAAGAATCGGATGAGACGCCTATCAGCAATCCGAAGATGTATGAAAAATATCCACTGATTTTAGGCACGGGTCCTTTCAAGCCGGATATGAAATCATCCTTACGGGGAATCCCCGGTTTCATGGAAAAGTATCCTTACCCCGTCGTTCAAATCAATCCTTTTGATGCCTCGGATCGTCGTATTAAAACGGGTGATAGGGTGTCCATCAAAACTGCGCGGGATTCCGTATTCATGAGAGCCTTTGTGACGGACAAAATAATGAAAGGATATGTCTATGCGCCCGTTGGCGGGGGAGGACCCCTGGGAACGGATGAATGGAAGGCGGCCAATGTGAATTGCTTGACGGATTCCGAGCAATTTGACGCCATATCAGGTTTTCCCATATACAAAACGTTGTTATGCCAGGTGAAAAAGAAACGACAGCGAAAAAAAATCGCCGTTCAGGATCCGACGCTGGGGTGTGTGGGATAGATTTACGCTGAAAGTGCCCGTACCGCTTATGATTAAGTCAATATGTTTGAGTCGTCATTAAAATTAAATTTTCCCGAATGAAAGAGTTCTAAGCAGGTCGCTGCAATGGTGTGATCATAAAGGATGCCTCGGTTTGCTTCAATCTCCTGAAGTGCTTTTTCAATGCCAAGGGATGCCCTGTACGGCCTGTGGGAGGCCATGGCCTCCACCACGTCGGCTACGGCAATGATTTTAGCTTCCAGCAGAATGGCATCGCCCGATAACCCTTTGGGATATCCGGACCCATTGATGCGTTCATGGTGCTGGAGTACAATTTCGGAAATGGGCCATGGAAAATTGATGTTTTTGAGAATATTGTAACCTGCTTCGGAATGGGTTCGGATCAGGTCGATTTCGGGTTGGATCAGTTTCCCGGGTTTGCTGAGAATTTCCGCGGGAACATTGATTTTCCCGATGTCGTGTACCAGCGAGGCCAGTCTCAGCCCTTGAATCCGGTCCTGGTCAATGTTCATCTCACGGGCAATGGCGCAGGCGATTTCCGTTACCCTGCGCTGGTGCCCTGCTGTATAGGGATCTTTCATTTCAAAGGCGGATGCCAGGGAAATTACGGCTTCCTCAAGGTTGTTGCTTAATCTGATAATGCCTTCTCTGATCTTTTTCTCCGCACCTTTCCGTTCGCTGATGTCTCTCATGGTGACGATGTGTGCCGGCATTCCCTTGAACATGATATTGGTGCCAAGGCCTTCAACCTCTTTTTCATCGCCGTTCGGGGTGATGATTCGATATTCACTCAGTACCCTGACATGGCGTCTGTTCGCCATGAGGTAATTTTTGATGACGGATCGCATATGGTCCGGGTGGATAAACTCCGCAACGCGCTTGCCCAGCGCCTCTTGTGGGGACTTCAGGCCAACGAGTTTTGCCGCGGCGTTATTGGCAAAGAGAATTTTGCCGCTTCGGGCAATGATCACAGCGGCATCCAGCATGTTGTCCACAAGAGAACGAATCAGTCCTTGACTTTCTCTCAGTTCCAGCTCTTTTCGTTTACGTTCCGTAATGTCGTTGATGATGATAACGGCATGATCCTGAAGTGGGATGAGGTTCAGTGTAACAAGACGTCCGCAAAACAAGACGGGTGATTCTTCGTTAATTCCCTCGATTTTTTTTTCTTTTTTGTTCCGGTCCAATAATCGAGTGATTCTGGCTTGATGTTCCTTCGCAAACAGGGTTGTGAGTTTAATTCCCAGAAGATCGCCTTCCGACAGACCCGCCAATAACCGGGCGCTTGAATTTACAGAAACGATTCTCCCATCAGTTTCGATTTCCAGGATGCCCTCTTTCATCTTTTCGAGAATGATTTCAAAATGCTGTTTTGCGGAAAGCAATTCCTGGGTGATTTTTCTGGGCCACATGTCTTCGACGCCCAGAACCTGTCCGCTGTGGCATCTCCGGCGGTTTTCCTCGGGATGTTCGACCACCTCGTGAATAATCCCACCGAGTTCAGAAAGTGGACCCTTGGCAATGAGGATATCGGCTTCCAGTTCTACAATATCAAGCTTTTCCTCGGCGGCCAGGGCGGACATAACGGCAATACAGCAGTGACGCTGCCGTTCCATTGTTCGAATGGCGCTGCATAGTTTCCGCCCGTCAATGGTGGGCATGATCAGGTCAACGAAAATAATATCCGGAAGGTAAGTTTTGAGGATGTCCAGCGCCACCAGACCGTCTTCCGCTATCCGGACCTCATGACCTTTTTCCTGCAGCAGGTCCCCGACAAATTCGAGGATCAGTTTGTCATTATCTACAACGAGAATTTTCTTCATGGGTTTGTTTTAAAAAGTTTTTCTTATTGATAAAAAAATCCAAAGTGGATTTCATCAAAAAAGGTTCTAAGGCGGCATAGCCGCAGTTTCAAGTTTTAAACTCAGTTGATCGAAAGTTTCTTTTTTTTTATGACAGAAAACCAGGGAATACTAAAGGATACCTAACCAATCTATCTTAGTATCAGGCGTTTGGCAAGCGTATCTCACACATGCGCGATTGCATCGATTTCAACGCGCATGCCGAAGGGTAGGCCCGCGGCTTGGATGCATGTCCTGGCTGGCAGATTTTCATCGCAATATTTTTTGTAAATGGCATTGAATTGCGCGAATTCTTGCATGTTCAGCTTCCTCTCTCCCTATTTCCCTTCAGGTGAGCCACCGTTTTCTTCTTCGGTAGTGTTTGACGTCCCGATAGCTCTTTTTTTGGCCCACTTCGGTGAGCCCCAGGTAGAATTCCCTCACATCTGCGTTTTCTCGTAATTTTTCCACCGTGTCGTCCAAAACGATACGGCCGTTTTCCATTACATAACCATGGTCGGCAATGGAAAGGGCCAGCCGGGCGTTCTGTTCCACCAGCAGGATGCTGACTTTTTCTTCCTGGTTGATGCTCTGAATAATTTTGAATATTTCAGAAACCAGAAGGGGGGAAAGACCCATGGAGGGTTCATCCAGAAGCATGAGAATGGGTTGGGACATGAGGCCCCGGCCGATGACCAGCATCTGCTGTTCCCCGCCGCTGATGTACCCGGCCAGAACGTTTTTTCTCACCTTTAACCGGGGGAACATGTTGTAAACCTTATGAATGTCCGCTTTCATTTTTCGCCTACTTTTATTGGTATGCCCCCCGGCGATGAGGTTTTCCTCAATGGACAGGTCCTCAAAGACCCGCCTTCCCTCCATGACCTGAAAGATCCCTTTACGGACGATTTCCTCCGGTTGCTTGCGGTCGATGCGTTCTCCTTGGAATTGAATTTGACCGTCTGTGACGGCGCCGTCCTCGGATTTTAGCAGGCCCGAAATGGCTTTCAGCGTAGTGGTTTTACCGGCCCCGTTGTTTCCGAGAACCGCCACGATGCGTCCCGACTCCACCTGAAGACTCATGCCTTTGAGCACAAGGATCACATTATGATAAATGACTTCGATATTGTTGACGGCAAGCAGTGGTTCCATATGGAATAGGTCCCCTGGTTTCGTAAGGCTATTGGTTACGCCCCGAGCCGGGAGTAGGTGATGTCCTCTTCTCCCAGGTAGGCCTTGATGACTTTTTCGTTGTGCCTTATCTCTTTGGGTTTTCCTTCCGCGATTTTTATCCCGAAATCCAGCACGCAAATGCGGTTACTGATATCCATGACCACCCCCATGTCGTGTTCGATCAAAATGATGGTGATGCCCCATTCTTCATTGATATCCAGAATGAAGCGGGCGATATCCTCGGTTTCTTCCAGGTTCATGCCCGTGGCCGGTTCATCCAGAAGGAGCACCCGGGGCTGCATGGCCAGAGCACGGGCCATCTCCACGCGTTTTTGAAGCCCGTAGGGGAGGGAATGCACCACATGCTTTCGAATGGGCTCGATCTCCAGAAGATCAACGATCCGTTCTTCAATGTCCTTCCTGAGCGCCATCTCCTCGGCCCTGGTTTTACCGTAGTAGATGCCGCCGGAAATGGTCCCGGATTTTAGATGAACGTGTGCCCCCAGTTTGATATTGTCCAGGACGTTCATGTGACCGAAAAGTTCCACATTCTGAAACGTACGGGCAATGCCCAGTGATGCGATGCGGTGTGGTTTCAGGTTTGTGATGTCCCGATCTTCAAAGATGATCTCTCCCCGGTCCGGCTGATAAAATCGGTTGATGCAGTTTAGCAGACAGGTTTTTCCGGCCCCGTTGGGGCCGATGATGGAAAAAATTTCGCCTTTTTTGATGCCGGTCGTCACCCCATGGAGGGCCTTGATGCCCCCAAAACTGAGATGGATGTCCTTTAGGTGAAGTTGGTATTCGTTTTGTTCGTCCATTTTTTTCATGTCGGTGAATGAGACTCCAACCATTAATTGAGGGGGTGTACCTGCTTTATCCGAACACTGGTTTTCATGCGAAACCCTTTGCCGTCCTTGTAGCGAATGTCCGCTTCCACGGGAATTTCCTTCCGATCGCCGTACAGCCCTTCAATTAGGTCCTTGTATCTATCCTCAACGAATTTTCGTCTTACTTTGCGGGTTCTGGTCAGTTCATCGTCATCGGCGTCCAGTTCCTTATAGAGCAATACGAATCGGTTTACCTTGGCCACTTTGGGGAGCGTCTCATTGGCTTTGGCCACTTCTCCAGCGATGATGTCGTAGATTTGTGGTTTCTGGGAAAGATCCGTAAAGGTGGTGTAGGCCAGTTGATTGTTTTCCGCCCATTTGCCCACATTGGCCATATCGATGGCGATCATGGCGGTGATGAAGGGTCTGTCCCGGCCGATGACCACCGCATCGACAATATAGGGGCTGAATCTCAGTTTGTTTTCAATGAGCTGAGGCGAGAATTTACTGCCGTCCGCCAGTCTCATGACGTCGCTCATGCGGTCGATGATGACGATATGTCCGTCTTCTTCGATGATGGCTGCGTCTCCCGAATGAAACCAGCCGTCCCGAAGGGCTTCGGCGCTGGCTTCCGGGTTTTTGTAGTATCCCTTGAAGATGGTGTCCCCCCGGGACAGCAGTTCCCCCGAATCGGAGACTTTGAATTCTACGCCCGGGATGGGCTTTCCCACCGTATCCAGGCGGATGTCGCCGGTCCGGTGGAGGATGGAACCCGCAGTCTGTTCCGTCATGCCATAGACCTGTTTGATGTTGACGTTCAGGGCCATGAACATATTGAAAATTTCCTGGCCCAGAGGCGCCCCGCCTGTATAAACGTGGCGCAGGCGGGTAAGACCCAGGTAGTTTTTGAGTGATCTGAACAAAAAAACATACCCCAGCATGTTCAGGAATTTCAAGCCGGGCGGAAGCGGTCTTTTGCTCAGGATCTGGTCTGCCACCCGGTATCCAACGGACAGAAACCATCGGTAAGTCAGACGTTTAATCCATACGGCATCCTGGATCTTGACCTGAATATCGGAACACATTCGCTCCCATATGCGGGGGGGAGCCAGCATGATGTGGGGACCGATTTCCCGAATGTTTTCCTGAACTGTTTCCACCTTTTCAGGGAAATTGACGGTGAAAGCCTTGTATAGGGCCCAGTAGACGCCGAATTCCTGTTCTCCGATCCAGGGAAGGGGCAGGAAGGATACATATTCAAAACTGTCTTCGGCGCTGTCCACCTCATCCTGGCCTTTGGCCACACAATACATGTTTTTCTGGGTGATCATGCTTCCCTTGGGCAGCCCTGTAGTGCCTGAGGTGTAATTGATCATGCCCACATCGTCGGGCCCAACTTTTTGAATCATTTGATCGAAAAGCTGAGGTTCTTTTTGGTGCAGTTCTCGGCCCATCTTCTGAATATCCTTGAAATAGGCCAGCAAGGGTTCATCATAGCGTCGCATTCCCTTGGGATCATCCACGATGATCTTGATAATATTGGGACACTTGTCTTTGACGTCCAAAAGTTTGTCGGTTTGTTCCTGATCGCCGGCCACCACGAAAATGGAGTCGGAGTGGTTGATGATGTATTCCACCTGATCCAGGTGGCTGTCCGGATAGATGCCCACGATGGCGCCGCCGAGGGATTGAACTGCCAGTTCCGAATAAAGGCCTTCGGGCCGGTTGTCGCCGGCATAGGAGAGTTTGTCCCCCCGTTTGAATCCGAGTTGGTGAAGCCCCAGGGCGAAATTTCGCACGTTTTCAAAATACCCTTTCCAGGTTACGGGCTGCCAGATGCCGAACTCTTTTTCCCGAATAGCGACCCGGGTGTCTCCCAGGCGATCGGCATTTCGCTTGAGGAGCATGGGCATGGTGGTGATGTCGGTCATGGGGTGAACCTTTTTTTCAGTAGCGACAGTATGCAGGAGGCGGAATGCGGTTAAAACTGATGGCAATGGCAGCTCTAAGAATTCCGCAATCCGCAATCC
The DNA here is from genome assembly GCA_963664475.2 of Desulfatiglandales bacterium. GTDB lineage: Bacteria > Desulfobacterota > DSM-4660 > Desulfatiglandales > Desulfatiglandaceae > NaphS2. Next base: position 9,751 of record CAXXXE010000006.1, on the reverse strand, counting down.
GAAATCCGCAATTTCTTTTCTATTCCGTCTTAATCCAGCCGGAAATGGGCTCAAAGATTTTTTTGCTTACATTCGCCTTGTAGACCCGTCCATAAGGGATCTTGTTGTCGACTACCGTGTAGGGGCACATGAGCCCTCCGGTGTCGATATCTTTAAGCGTCTGAAGCGCCTTGGCCAGCCCTTGCCCATTCAGTTCGCCGGCTTTGTCCGCCCGTTTCAGGCACTCCACAAATACCAGGCCCGTGAAGAATCCCTGCATGTAGGAAGTGGGTCTGTATTTGACATCCGGGTAATGCTTTTCCGTCCAGGTCCTGATTTTCTGAATCATGGGAATTTCCTTCTGGTAGTAAAAGGCGTAGGGCATGACGCCCAGGTATCCTTCGGCCAGAGGGCCCAGTTTGTCCAGGAGCATCTTGTGAGTGCCCCAGAAGGTTCCCATGAATTTAGCTTTCAGTCCGTAGTCCCGGGCCTGTTTCAGCACCGCTGGGATGGGGGAAAGCACAAACCCCTGGAAAATAACGTATTCCGCTTTTTTCCGCTTCAGGTCCAGTACCTGGCTGGTAATGTCCACGCCCCCTACTTTGGCGACTTCTTCCGCCACCAGGTTAAGTCCCAGTTTTTTGCATACGTCCCGTCCATGGGAAACCGGGTCCTTTCCAAATTCGGTGTCGCTGTAGAAAAAGGCCACATTGGCGCCGGGTTTTTCCTTGGCAATATATTGGAGCAGAATGCCGAACATATCGCTGTATGTGGGGCCCGGTACGAACATGAAGGGGTTTTTGGCGGTATCTGCCAGTTCGCTGGAGAAAGATGTGGAGCTGTAGAGGATTTTGTATCGGTCCTTGATTTCCGGGGCCATGGCTTTGCCCAGCGCCGTGCTTTCCCCGTACATGGCAATGGGGTTATCACGGGCCATGATCCGTTTGAATGCGGCCACCGCCACATCCACCTTATAGGTGCCGTCTTCCATGATGTATTTGATTTGCTTTCCGTTAATACCCCCTTCCTCATTGGCCATCATCAACGCGTCTTCCAGGCCCGCATTGATATGGATTCCCGCAAAGGCAAACCGGCCGGTAACCGGCTGAACGGCGCCGATCCTGATTTCATCGGCTGAAAGGGCAATCGGCGCGAAGCTCATCATACAAAGAATTCCCAGAACTACCGGTCCCAATGACGCAAACAGATTTTTTTTCATTGTTCTCTCCTCCTCGATGATCTGATAGTCCTATTTGGCGGGCGTTCAGGTTTTCTGCCCGGGTTCCCGTGCCAAGGTATAAGCAGCATCACCTCCTTCTTTGTTTGAGATGTCAGTATGAAAAAGGCCACAGCAGAAAAAAGGCTTTGATGCGTCGCCAGATTTCCGCCAGACCACGGGGTTCAAAAATGAGAAACAAGACGATCAGACCACCGAAAACCACTTCTTTAAAGGGGATGAAAAAGTGGGCTGCCCCCGAAATGACACCGGTCAGACTGCCGGCGATGACATTCAGCAATTCAGGGATAAGGGTCATGAAGACGGCGCCGAAAATGCTTCCCAGCACGCTTCCCAGTCCCCCCACAATGACCATGGCCAGATACTGCACTGACAGATGAAACGGAAAGTGTTCCGGGGTGACGATACGGATGAAGCCCACCCAAAGGGCGCCGGCAATGCCCGCGTAAAAGGAGGATATGGCAAAGGCAGTGAGTTTATAGCGGAACAAATTGATGCCGATAATTTCGGCGGCCAGGTCTCGGTCCCGAATGGCCACAAAGGCGCGGCCTACACGGCTGCGCACCAGGTTACGGGCATAAACCACTGCCAGTATCACCATGATGAGCGTCAGGAAATAGAAGCGTTTTTCCGTGTTGATGAGAAAACCTCCGATGGAAGGGGGCGGCACATTGAGGCCGCGAACCCCCTGGGTCAGGCTTTCCCAGTGAACAAATATAAATTCAAAAATGAACTGGGCCGCAAGCGTTGCGATGCAGAGGTAGAGCCCCTTGACCCGAAGGGATGGAATGCCGATGATGAGTCCGGCAATGGCGGCCATGATGCCGGCGCAGGGCAGTGCAATCCAGAAGGAAACCCCCAGTTTCGTGACCAAAATGGCGGAGGTATAGCCGCCGACGCCGGCGAATGCCGCGTGTCCCAGGGAAATTTGTCCGGTAAACCCCGTGAGGATGTTAAGCCCGATGGCCGCGATGACCGCGAACCCGATCATATTGGCCACATACAGCAGATAAGCGTTGGCCACAAAGGGAAAGATCATCAGAAATACAAAGAAAAGGCCCAGCCACCACTTGACGAACAAGGATTGAAAAATCTCTTCATCCTTGATGTAAGTTTCCCTAAAGTCTCCACATCTCATGATTTTTCCCGATTATGGTTGTTGATTATAACGACTAAACCCGCTCAATGATCTTTTTCCCGAATAGGCCATAGGGGCGGATCATGAGAATTATGACCAGAATGAAAAAGGGCGCCACCGCTTTCGCGCCACCGCCCACCAGGGGATCGATGTAGAGCCCGGTCAGGTTTTCCAGGATGCCGATGATGAAACCGCCGATGATGGCGCCCCCGATGCTGTCCAATCCTCCCAGTATGATTACGGCCAGGACTTTCAGTCCGATGTCCCCCATGTAGATGCTGATGCCGCTGATGTTTCCGATGACGATGCCGCCGATAACAGCGGCAATGGCGCCGAAACTCCAGGAAAGGGCAAATATCCACCGAACGCTGATGCCCATGGACAAGGCCGCCTGCTGGTCGTTGGCCGTGGCCCGCATGGCCACGCCGGTACGGGTAAATTTAAAGATGAGAATGAAGATGATGGTGCCGATAATGGCAAAGACAAACCCCCAGAGGAGTCCCGAGGGAACAATGGCAAAATTCAGATCTAGGGGTTCGGGTGGAAAAATTTCGGGAAAGGATCGGTATTCAGGGGACCAGATGACGTGGGTGATGCCTTGCAACATGAAGGCCAGGCCGATGGTGACCATGATCACCGATATGATGGGTTCCCCGATGAGCTGCCGCAGCACCAGCCGTTCAATGACCAGGCCCAGCAGAAAGGCAAAAACAAGGGTTCCGGTAAAGGCGGCCCAGAAGGGCGCTCCCGCCGTAGTGAGGATGGAAAGACATACAAAAGCGCCCAGGGACATGAAGGCGCCGGTTGCAAGATTTAAAATGCTCGTGGCTTTATAGATGAGAACAAACCCAAGGGCGATCAGGCCGTAAACGCCTCCCGTGGCGAGCCCTGTCACAACAACCTGCAAGAGAATATCCATGCAAAAATACTCCGGAGCATTGTTTTATGTTATGAGTAGCATTCATTTCTCGGTCGTGTCAATATCAAAGGCGTATAACCCAAAACGTTTGCAAGATTTTTAGGCCGGACTTCAGATTCACCTTGCATATCGCTAAAAAAAGTATAAATTGCTGTTGGGTCCCTACTTTGGTACCTATGAGGACCAGGGTAGCGTCCTTATTTTAAACATTTTTAAAGGTTCAAAATGCAAAGACCCACATATTTCATCAGTCAGCCGATGCTCTATCGGAATAATCAGAACTGGTATGGATACAAAAAAATCGACGGAAAAGTTGTTTTTAAGAAGAGCCTTCGAACCACCTCAAAACAGGAAGCCGAAAGCTGGCTGAGCCGTATGAAGGTTTCTCTTAAAGCAATAGAAGCGAGCAAGTCTTTTGCCGACAGTGAATTTTTGCCGGGTCCTGCCATTGGCTGGCTTCATAAGGACGCGAATGTCCTTCCGTACGATAAGCCGGAGAGTTGGGAAGCCATCAGGAGACTGAATTGCCCCGTTCATATTGTTTTCAAGGACGACTGCCTGGGACTCGTCGTCATAAACGGGGACATGCCTGAGGCGATGTTGCGTTCGGATGCGACCATCCCCATTATCGGCAGTTTGGCGGCGTTGCCTGCCGCTAATCTTGGAGATAGATCCTTTTGTGATGATCATGGCATAGACTATGCTTATTATACAGGAGCCATGGCGAACGGTATCGCTTCCGTTGAAATGGTGGAAGCCGTCGCTGACTGCGGATTGCTGGGTTTTTTCGGATCGGGGGGACTCGATCTCGGAGAAATCGGAAGCGCCATCGACCGGCTGACGGAGAGATGTCCGGATAAGCCTTTCGGATTCAATCTGATACACAGTCCCAACGAGCCGAAGCTGGAAGCGGATACGGTTCAGCTATATCTGGATCGAAATATCCGGCTTGTGGAGGCGGCCGCTTTTCTTGACGTAACCCTGCCATTGGTGCGATACCGGGTTTCGGGTATTTCGCGTGACGATACGGGGCAGGTGGTGACCCCGAATCACGTCATCGCAAAATTATCGAGGGAGGAAGTGGCGGAAAAATTTCTCTCTCCCCCACCGAAACATTTTATCGATGCGCTGGTATCCTCCGGTGAACTCAGCCGTGAACAGGCCCGGATGTGTCTTGAAATTCCCCTGGCCCAGGATATTGCCGCCGAAGCCGATTCGGGGGGGCATACGGACAATCGGCCGTCGATGACCCTTTTCCCCACCATCCTGGCCCTAAGAGATAGATTGCAGGCGGTGTTCCATTTCGCTCAGCCTTCCAGAATCGGTCTTGGAGGCGGGATATCCACCCCATGGTCCGCTGCCGCTGCTTATGCCATGGGGGCTGCCTTCATTGTGACCGGATCGGTTAATCAGGCCTGTGTTGAGTCGGGCACTTCCGATGAAGTTCGCGCCATGCTGGCCGAGACCCGACAAGCGGATGTGGCAATGGCGCCCGCCGCGGATATGTTTGAAATGGGGGTAAAGGTTCAGGTCCTCAAAAGAGGCACCATGTTTGCCATGAGGGCCGCAAAACTCTATGAGTTATACCGGCATTATGGCGCCATCGAAGAGATTCCCGCGATTGAACGGGAAAAAATCGAAAAAACCATGCTGAGATGTTCCTTTGAAACGGCCTGGCAAGAAACAAAATCCTTTTGGCGACATCGTGATCCCGGGGAGATTGAAAGGGCTTCCACCAATCCGAAACATAAAATGGCGCTCATTTTCCGTTCATATCTCGGCCGCGCCGCTGTTTGGGCGCGAAACGGCGATGTTTCGCGTAAAATCGATTATCAGATATTTTGTGGACCTGCCATGGGCGCCTTTAATGAATGGGCCAAAGACAGCTTTTTGGCAATCCCTGAAAACCGCAAAATTGCAACGGTTGCCTTGAATATTCTTTATGGGGCAGCGTTTTTAAGACGTTGCAATTACATTCAAAATATGGGGATTTCTCTTCCTGAAAAACTTAAAAGGATAAAACCCCTTCAATTAGGCCAGGTTTTGGAGTACCTGAAGTGAAAACGATAAAAAATAATAAAAAAAACGGTGCAATAACCGGATGTGAACCGATTGCCGTCATCGGCATCGGTTGCATTTTCCCCCGGGCGAACAACCATGGTGCCTACTGGGCCAATCTTAAAAACGGCGTGGATGCCATAAGGGACATCCCTGAAAGTCATTGGCGGATTGACGACTACTATTCCGCCGATATTTCCGCGCAGGATCATACCCATGCAAAGCGTGGCGGTTTTTTGTCTTCCATTGATTTTGCGCCTCTCGAATTCGGCATTACCCCGAATGCCATCGAGGCCACTGACACCTCTCAATTGCTTGGCATGGTGGCGGCCAAACAGGCGCTTATGGACGCAGGGTATGATGATGCGACTCGTTACGACAAGGATCGCGTCAGCGTCATCCTCGGTGTAACGGGCGCTTTGGAATTGACCACGACCCTCGGCGCCCGCCTGGGCCATCCCAAATGGCGAAAAGCCCTGCGAGATGAAGGGTTGGACGACGCTCTTGCGGAAAAAATCGTTAACCGTATCTCTGAACAGTATGTCCCCTGGCAGGAAAATTCCTTCCCCGGTCTTCTGGGAAATGTCGTGGCGGGCCGGATATCGAATTATCTTGATCTGGGAGGGACCAACTGCGTTGTGGATGCCGCATGCGCCAGCTCTTTTTCCGCCATACACCTGGCCATTATGGAATTGCAGACGGGAAGGGCTGACATGGTGATCAGCGGCGGCATTGATACCTTTAACGATGTTTTCATGTACACGTGTTTCGGTAAAACCATGGCCCTTTCTCCCACCAGCGATGCCAAACCCTTCGACAAGGACGCGGATGGTACGATTCTGGGAGAGGGCCTCGGCATTGTGGTGTTAAAATGCCTTAAGGATGCAAAACAGGACAAAGACAATATATACGCCGTCATTCGCGCCATCGGCACGTCCAGCGACGGAAAGGGAAAAGCCATCTATGCCCCGAGCGCACAAGGTCAGGTCAAAGCCATTCGACAGGCTTACCGACTGGCCGATGTCGATCCTTCCACCATCGATCTGCTCGAGGCCCATGGCACCGGGACAAAGGTAGGCGATGCCGTTGAGATTAAAGCGATTTCTGAAGTGTATCAAAACGGTGCAAGCGCGCCCTGGTGCGCCATCGGTTCCGTAAAATCCCAGATCGGTCATGCCAAAGCCGCGGCGGGCGCCGCCGGATTGATCAAGGCGGCCCTCGCCCTCCATCATAAAGTCCTGCCGCCCACCATCAAAGTGACAAATCCTACGCCGGCTCTTTGTGACAACAGTCCATTTTACATCAATCAGTCGCCCAAACCGTGGGTGAGGCGCCCTGAACACCCCCGGCGGGCGGCCGTAAGTGCCTTTGGATTCGGCGGCAGCAATTTTCACTGTGTGCTGGAGGAATATGACCCTGAAAAAGCCGTTCCCGATTTTGATGGCGCCACCGAAATGCTGGCTGTTTCCGCCGACACGCCGAAAGGCCTTATGGGGGCGCTGGACGGGATCCCCCCCGGATCATCATGGGAAGACCTTTCGAGGTTGTTTAAAAAGATGAGAGCCGGGTTTAATGTTCAGCATCCATACCGGTTGACCGCTGTCATCAAGGAAGACGACGATATGGACGCCCTCATGAAGCGCATCGGAAAAACCCTTGAAAGCGAGCCCAACGATCGCCGATGGTCCCTGCCGGAAGGGGTCTATTTCGGTTTGGATACGTTCAAGGGCAAGGTGGGATTTCTCTTTCCCGGGCAGGGATCTCAATATGTGGGGATGCTTCGGGAGATGAGTTGTCAGTTTCCGCAAATGCTTTCGTCTCTGGAAATGGCGGACCTGGCTTTGCGGGAAAGAGCGCCATTGAAAAGCCGTATCAGCGATACCATTTATCCGGCCTATGCCTTCACGGAAGACGAAAAGAAGGCCCGGCAGTTGGCCCTCAGGTCAACGGATATGGCGCAGCCGGCCATAGGCGCCGTAAGCGCCGGGCTTTGTAAGGTTCTGGCGTCTTTTGGCGTCAGACCCGATGTTGTGGCGGGCCACAGTTATGGAGAAGTCGTAGCGCTTTTTGCCGCAAAAATACTGGATGAGCAATCCCTCTTTGATATTTCCGTACTTCGTGGGATGCTCATGGATTCAGGCAGATCGGGCGGGGGTGGCATGGTTGCGGTCAATGCGTCCTTGCGGCAGGCCGAAGAGGTTCTTCGGGAAACAGGCCTCGATGTTGTGATTGCCAATAAAAACGCGCCGAACCAGGTGGTCCTTTCAGGGGATAAACCTGATTTGGAAAAGGCGAAGGCGGAATTCAAAAAAAGGAAAATCCCATGCAAATCTCTTCCCGTGGCCAATGCGTTTCACAGCAGGGCCGTATCGGATGCGGCAGGTAAGTTTCTGGAAGGGCTTAAAAAGGTGGCCTTTTCAAAGGGAGAGATTCCTGTTTTTTCAAACACCACCGGCAGGAAATATCCTGCAAGAGCCGGGGCGGCCCGTGAGCTTCTTGCGAACCAGCTGGCGAAGCCCGTTGATTTTATGTCGATGATAAAAAACATGTACGCAGACGGTGTGCGAACCTTCGTGGAAGTGGGCCCGGGTCTCGTCTTGAAGGGGCTTGTGAGTTCAATCCTCGGCGAAAAAGCACATGTTTGCCTGGGCCTGGATGGCCTCTCTTCAAAGCAATCGGGTCTTGTTGCCTTTGCACGTGTTCTGGCCTATCTTTCCGCCCAGGGATATCCGGTTGATATTAAACAATGGAATATGAAATCGAAAGACGTAGAGCCGTTCGTCTCAATCAAACCAAAGATGACGGTGCCCATATCAGGCGTCAACCATGTTTCCAAAAGAGCATTGACGCCGCCTGAACCCAAGACGTCTTCCATACAACCCAAGCCACAATCCAAACCACAACCTCAACCACAACCCGGGCCGGGACCAAATGCGGCCCCGCAGGGTGACGATCAGGACACAATGATGAGGAAATCAACGGATGAATCCATGAAACGCCTTCAGGCGGGCATGGCGGCCTTTCAGAAACTACAGGAAGAAACCGCACGTCTGCATGGCAAGTTTCTTGAAGGACAGCAGGCTGCCACCCGGATGCTGGCGTCCCTTTTGGGCAATTCTGAGGCCGGTTTTACATCGGATGCCCATTTATCGACGAAAATCGAAAAAACACCCGGATCCGGGATTGCTGAAATCCAAAATGCCGAGACGCCACCGGGCGTTGAAATGCCGTTGGACCCCGTCGTTTCAAGGACAAGATGTGCTGAAGCCGCAGTCTGTAAACGAGAGAAAATCCCCAGTCCGCAATCCGCAATTCGCAATCCAAGAGAGCCCCATGTTCGAAGCGTTTTATTCGGTGTGGTATCAGAAACGACCGGATATCCGGTTGAGATGCTTGAACCCGAGATGACGCTGGATCAAGACCTTGGGATCGACTCCATCAAGCGGGTGGAGATTTTTTCGATACTGCGTGACAGGCTTCCCGATGCGCCTGAAATAGAACCAAAGCATCTTGGTGAACTGGAATCCCTGGGGGACATCGTGAATCATCTGGTTTCGGGCGGCGCCGTTGCCGGTGAAGGGAGTGAGGAAGATCTGAACGGTTCCCGTGCACAACCCGTGGAATTTAACAGCAAGGCGACCGATGTGATTTTGGAGATTCTTCTCGGTGTGGTATCGGAAACGACCGGATACCCGGTCGAGATGCTTGAACTCGGCATGACGCTGGATCAGGACCTTGGGATCGACTCCATCAAGCGGGTGGAGATTTTTTCGATACTGCGTGACAGGCTTCCCGATGCGCCTGAAATAGAACCAAAGCATCTTGGTGAACTGGAATCCCTGCAAGACATCGTGAATCACCTGGTTGCGGGCGGCGCTGTTGCCGGTGAAGGGAGAGAAGGCGACCGGGAGGTTTTTATTGCACAACCGGTGGGATCAAACAGGGCGGCGACGGATGAAATCCTTAAAGTTCTTCTCGGTGTGGTATCGGAAACGACCGGATACCCGGTTGAGATGCTTGAACCCGAGATGACGCTGGATCAAGATCTCGGGATCGACTCCATCAAGCGGGTGGAGATTTTTTCGATACTGCGTGACAGGCTTCCCGATGCGCCTGAAATAGAACCAAAGCATCTTGGTGAACTGGAATCCCTGCAAGACGTCGTGAATCATCTGGTTTCGGGCGCCCAAAAAAATGATGATCGGGTATCCCAAAATTGCCTTTTGGATGCGGATGTGACCAACGATGTCGTGAAATGCGCACCTGCTTCCTCCGACGTTTTTAGAATGGTGGTTTCCTGCGAGCCCATGGAAACTTCTTCCGACGCCGTGCAAATATCCAAGACCGGCCCCTTCTGGATTATCCGGGATGAGCGTGGCCTTTGTGCGGCTCTTCAAGATCGGTTGCATGATTTGGGTTA
>CAXXXE010000005.1:0-22833 GCA_963664475.2 Desulfatiglandales bacterium | reverse complement strand
AATTGAAAACAGGGTCCGGAAGGTGGAACATGAGGCCGCAGCCGTCAACGTACAGCAACTAAATCCGGAACGCCTCAACCGATTCAGCAGCCAGCTGAACCAGGACAGATCCGCATTTGTCATGGGAACCGGCTTTCAGCTCAAGATATCCGAAAAAACGAACGCGTTGGAAATCACCTATAAAGATATCTCAAAAAATATCAAAGAGGCCAATGCCCTGTCCAAAAGGATTGCGGACCAGCCTGTTTCCAAAATCCCACTGGAGGACCTTCGAAATCTGGAGGCCATATTCGCCGACTTGGAAACCTTTTTCCAGAGCCAGCGCAGCGTTTTGAAGTATCCCAACAACAAGCTAAAAATCCCCGCAAGACAAAGACGCTGGTTTGATTCAACCCGGGAAATGAGAAAGGTCCTCCGAAACAACTTCAGGAAGGTAACATTCAAACCTGAATATCTTCACACCGATATCCATCTTCTTTACCACCACGCGCCCGCGCTATTGAACTTTCTGCTCCCTGAATTCATGGCCCTTCGGAACCTTGATCTTTCCGGAAACCTTTATTTAACTTCCCCGGTAACGGATTATATCATGGCCGCCACCAGAAAATTCCAAGCCCTGGTGTCCCATGACAAGGCAAGTTTTCAAAACCAGCGGTTTTTACACCGACTTGCCCAGAAGGAGTTCGGGCCCATGGCAACCGGCATCATGGGCGTCAGCCAGCGCCAGCTCGAAGATCTCGAAAACATTGTAGACCGACTCAAAACCAACCGGGATCTCTTTGCGGCTTTAACCCGATCATTCGTATTCCAGGACCTGGGAAGGATCCCGGGCTTACGGAAAAAATATCAAACGGAAATCAATCCGGCCGAGCTTGCCGACGCGGGAGCACATTTCATCGCAAAGGAAAACATCGGTCCCCGGTACGGACTCAATAAAAAAAGCACGGACTATCTCATTTTTCTGGTCAAAAATCATGACGCCCTTCACCATACCATCAAGGGAGAAATCTCCTTTTCCGCCATGGCATCCATTCTGGACAGACGGGACAAGGATCTCTTCGATGCATTCCTCATCACCACGTTTATCATGCTAAGCGCCATCAGGGAAGATCTCATGCTGGAAGATCTGGCCCTGTGGATTTTCAAAACAAGAGCGGTATGTCATGGCGTCATCGATGGAAAAACCACCCTTCAGGAACAGCTGGACCGGGTTGTCTTAAAACGGGGACGGCTCTTTTACGCCATTCAGGAATACCTGGAGAACGGCCTGCCAAAAGGCGTTACGCCTTCAGAGTACCTGGCTTCAAAGGAATGGGGGAGCATTGACGGAACAAAACGCCTTCAAGCCGGCAGAATGATACTGGCCATGGAAAGAATTTTCAGGATGAGGGGCATCCGACATGCCGAATTTCGGGATCTGGCCGGACTCATCATAAAAATACCCTTAAAATATATTCACAAAAAGAGAAAATTTCATAATGTGGGATTTGCCACCTTTGAAAAAGAGGTTTATGAGGCCTTACGCATTTACAAGACATTGCAATCCATGCGGGAAGACATCCGGCATTTCATGCTGGAGGAGTTGATCGGAGACAAAGTGCGCATCTACGGGTACGAGAAAGTCAGCAGCTATTTGAGTTATAAAAATCAGATGAAACTGCTGCTGGTGGGCCTGGCCGGCACTCGAAAAATAAGGGATAACGATGCCCCCATCTCTCTCAATTTCATTCCCATGAGCGAAACCGTTGAACAACGCTACGAAGCCATCAACGATTATCTTGACGGCATTCCATCGCTGAAAATATGGGAAGACGATTCACAACTAAGCCATCTTTTCGTCGCTCAAAGCGGCATTCTTCTCAAAAAAGAACAATATCCCAATGTTCTGTCCGTCATTTTCCAAAACCGCGTTTCCATCACTCGGAAAATTGACCACATGTCATCCATCAACGACTTGGAACAGCTTAAAATCTACTTTCACTACAGTCTGGGGTCCCTGAGAAAATACCCCTTTTTTACCGAGGATTATGAGATTTTACTTGAAAAGGCCTTTGAAAAAAGAATGACGGAAATCACCGATATGATGCTCGACCGAACCCAAAGACAAATGGCCCTGACCAAAGATTTTGAAGCGCTTTACAACCTGTTGAGCGACCTGCTTGAAAGATCCAAGGATATCGGATTTTCCCGTGAACAGGAACACCGCTTAAACGACCTTTATGAAATGCGCAAAAACGGCCTTAAGCGGGAAAAACTTTCAGAGATCGAAGCTGTCCTTGAAAACATCATCGACGCCCAGGAGTTGAAAAACTACTGGGAAAGCATCAAATGGGGTCTGCAGGGAAACCGCAAGTTTTTTGGAACGGAGTATGAACTCCTCATCGCCGAGAAATTTGACACCACAAACGCGAGGATATCCACCCATCACGTCTGAGGCCGGGAAAAAAACCAACCGATGTTCCACTCGCCCGTCTCCCTGCCGAGCCTTCAGTTAAACGAGTTTTCCAACGGCATCCAGAATCTCCTGATAGTTGGGTTCTTCACTCACCTCATTCACCAACTGGATGTATTGTATGACCCCTTCACGGTCCACCACAAAAACAGAACGCGCCAGCAATTTCAATTCCTTGATCCAAACGCCGTATGCATTGCCGAAAGACCGATCCGCATAGTCGGAGAGGGTGACAACCTTTTCGACCCCCGCGGCGCCGCACCATCTTTTCTGAGCAAAGGGCAGGTCCATACTCACGGTAATGATGGCCACGTCGTCCCCCAGGGCGCCCGCTTCTTCGTTAAACCTTCGGGTCTCCATATCACATACCGGCGTATCCAGTGAAGGCACCGAAGAAATGATGCAAACCTTACCGCGATATGAAGATAATGATACAGGTTCCAGGTCGTTATTAACCAAGACCACCTCCGGCGCCATATCGCCGATATTGAGCTCCCGACCCTCCAATGTCAGCGGATTTCCCTTCATGGTAATCTTGCCGAAACGCTCACCCATCGCTTTTCCGTAATTCCGGCAAGCCGTTATCCCTTCCTCCGCTGGAACCACGGGTTCCTTCAAGTCCAAGGCGCCGAGCTTCAACATATCCATCTTCAGCACAAATTCCATGGTATCAAAAATCAGTTTTCCCGCCTCCCCGCTATGCAGGTAAGAACCGAAGGCCCCGCCCATTTTGCCATTGAGATCGGCCTTCCTGGCCAAAACAAGGAAATTCTGCATATCGGCGGTCATGTTCCTGTAAAAAGTGGGAGATCCAAAAAAGTAGCCGTCATAACCTTTCAAGGTCTCGGGGTCCTTTAATTCCAGGACCTTTTTAACAACCGCCTCATTGCCGCTCTGTCGAATACCTTCGGCAATATTTTCCGCCATTTTCCTCGTATAGCCCGTCGTGCTGACATAGGCCACCAAAAATTTTTTCATCGGTTTATCCTCCCTTTCGTTGTGCTGTCATATGACTTTACTGAAAGCTTTTGCCAGAGCGCTACATACCGGACACTTCTCCGGCGGCTCATCCTCGCAGGTAAACCCGCACACGGAGCAGACATAATAGCAATCCACATCTTTGGGATTTTCCAGACTTTCCAAAGCCTTTTCGTAAAGGCCCGCATGCACCTTTTCCACATCATTTGCAAAAGAAAAAGAACGCACCGCCGACTTATTGCCCTCTTTCTTTGCCTCTTCAATCATCGCCGGATACATTTCCTTAAATTCATGGGTCTCCCCTTCAATGGCCGACTTGAGATTTTCAGCGGTCGTCTTGACGCCCCCCAGGGTTCTCAAATGGGCATGGGCATGAACGGTCTCGGCTTCGGCAGCGGCACGAAAAAGCTTGGCAACCTGAGGATATCCCTCATTGTCCGCTTTTTTAGCAAAGGCAAGATACTTTCGATTGGCTTGCGATTCCCCCGCAAACGCTTCCCAAAGATTGTCTTCTGTTTTGCTCATGATCTATTTCTCCTTATGGCTTTTTGAAGTTGAATAAAAGAAATCTCCCTGAGGGGCAATGCTCCCCTAAAAAAGACATCAAACGATTTCCTTTAAAACAAAACGACCTAAACCCTATTCATAATCCGTGCCAACAGCGCCCTAAAACGAAAATAGTTCTAAATAACGCAATACTATCAATAGACTAGCATATTTATCGAAATTGAAGGGTCTGCCGGACCAACATTTTGAGACATCTTGTACCGTAAAGGCCAGAGGCATAATGGATTAAATAAAATCGCATTGTCATTTTTGACAACTTGGGGGCAAAACGATAAGTGATTTGATGAAAACCGCAATAAACTCAAATAAATTTCAACGAAATGCGTTGCATTTAAATTAGGCGAACCGAGGCCGAATAACATAAAAAACCAGAAAAATCGTTCTCATAGTTATTTGGAGAGTTCAGCTGATCCGTCTCATCTCTATTTTTAAGACATGATTGTCTCTTGAGACACCCACAACTAATCAAACAAATCCTGCACCCAGGAAAGAGCGGCGGCCGCATTGGGATATCCGATGGTCGGTACCAGCAGGATCAGGGCATGGCAAACTTCATCCGGGGTCGCACCAGCCTCTATGGCCCGCCTTGCGTGGCTGTGAACCGCACCTTCGGATTTTTGCGTTGCCGCAGCGGCCAGTTTAATCAATTGCACCATCTTATCGTCCAATGGCCCGGCGTTCTGGACCGCTTTTCCCAACTGATCGACAGCCTGCATGACATCTTTGTACTCTTCCTGCAGTTTCTGATAAAACTTAGGCATTTCATTCATAATAAATCCTCCTTGAAAGCACTCTAAACATGGGTTGATTAAAAAAATATGGTAAAAAAATAAGCTATTCGGCAATAGCTGTCAAGGACAAGTCCACTGATTTCGGTACACCATGCCTCATGTTCGAAAATTAAGGGCAAACCGGGCGCGGTGAAAAAACATGATCCCCCGCGGCATTTGCTTATAAACGCACCGGTCCGTTTCTAAACATCACAAACAATTTGTCACCCTCCCGGCAGACAAGATAACCAATCTGATTTTTTAAATGTGGCGCCACAAAATATCCCGGCCACCCTCACAATTTTCGGCATTACCTCCCCCGGGTCTCAATCACCCGCATGGATTTCCATTTGCCCCCCAAAAAACGTAGGAGAAATACAATACTTAATATCATGACATAGGCCGACACATTGATCCACGAAACCATGACGCCCCAACCCATCACAATCACCCCCAGGTATGTGGGCGCCACCAGCACCAGTGCCGAAGTGATCACAATGGCAACCATCACATAGCGGGTGTCTCCGGCCCCCTTGATGGCCGAGGCAAACACAAGGTTCATGGTGTCAAAAATCGAATAAACGGCAACGAATCTGAGTAGAATCACGGTCAGGCGATAGATCTCGGCGAAACCCGCCGGATCAGCCCCCGCCGCAAAGGGAAGCACAAAAAGGTCCGGGATAAAAAGATAGCCCAGCGAAATGACAAACATATACCCAAAGGTCAAATGGAACCCGGAATAAACGCTGATTGTCGCCATATCCGGCTGATCTTTTCCCAGATATTGTGCCACGAGAACTGATATGGCAATACTTGAACCAATCATCGGCATGAAAGAAAGGGTGCTGATATTGAAAGCAATATTGGTGGCGGCCAGGCTCACGGTACCCAAACGTCCCACCAGGAGAATAAAAATGGCAAAACCGGCCATATCCAGAAAAAACTGAATACCCGAGGGAAAGCCGAAACGGAGCAAACGCAACAAAAGCCTCTTCTCAGGCCGCCACCCCTTCAGGGTATGGTATTCCCGGTCATACAAGGGTCTGCAGACGAGCGGAAAAAATACCAGCAGGGAGAAAATCCCTGAAAACACCGTTGCGACACCGGCGCCGCGGATTCCCATTTCCGGAAAACCCCATCGACCAAACACCAGGGCATAGTCCAAAACGAGATTAACCCCCGTAGCCAGGATATTCACCCACATCACCGGCCATGTTCGGCCCCTTCCCGCAAAAAACCCGGAAAGCGCCGTTGATGCAATCATGGGACCCGCCCCCAGGCAAAGGATGATAAAGTATTCCACCTCCAGGCGCTGAATGACCGGATCGTGATTCACGAAACGAAAAATGGGTTCCGCAAAGGGAATGAGCCCCATGACGGCAAGTCCCCCCAGGGCTGAAACATAGATCCCCTGCCAAACGGCCGTCCCGATCCGGTGCTTCCGTCCGGCTCCGAAATATTGCGCCACAAAGGTATTCACATACCCCGCGGTACCGATGAAGAGGCTCATAATACAGAAATTGAGCATCCCGGCAGGCATGGCCGCGGCAATGGCCTCCGGGGAATACCATGAGAGAAACATTCGATCCACAAAATGCTGAACCGACAAGGCTCCGGTACTCAGGATCAAGGGAAACGCGATGACCAGGAATTGACGATATCCCCCTTCGCTGCGCCATCTTTTTTTCAGATTGTATAAAACGGTCATCTTTCACCCCGAGCATTCACCAACCGATCATCCGGGCAGACACATAGGTCTGCCCCCATGTGTCCGCCTTTATCTGGTTGCCTTTATTTAAAGGATTCTGTATGTACTAGAAAAATATATTTTTATCTACACCATTGAGGAATCATCCGACTATGATGCAACTGGAATCCATTGAAGCCCGTGATCTGCCCGATGCCTGGTTTCAGTGTGTTTACCGACTCCTGGAAACGGGCACGGAATACGTCATCGATCGGGGCAGTTTCGAGGGTCAGAAACGGCTCGAATTCGATTACATTACCCTCCATGTCAAATACCCCGGACAGCGGCCTCTGCTACCCGAAATCCCGCCTGCCCTGGGCATTCCCAACCCCGTGGCGGAGGGCTATATCGAGGAGTATCTGCCGTATCTCATGACATCCGCCAAACAGCCCGGGGAAGATTACACCTATGGACAATACCTGGAAACACAAATTGCGGAAGTCATTCGAATGTATCGAGAAGATGGCTTCAGGACCAACCAGGCCTACATGACCGTCGGAGATCCACGAGCGGTTTTTCTGAAAGATCCCCCCTGCCTGCGGGGCATTGATACCCGAATCAAAGGGGGAAAGCTTAACTTCATTGTCTATTTCAGATCCTGGGACCTGTGGAACGGTCTTCCGGCCAACCTGGCCGCCATCCAGCTCTTGAAAGAGTACATGGCATCCTGCATAGGCGTTGAAGACGGCGAAATCATTGCATCCAGCAAAGGTCTTCACCTGTACGACTACGTATGGGAACTGGCGCAGCTCAGAACCTGTCGGACCGATTCCGGAAAACCGGAGCAAAATCACCCATGACCAAAACCGACATCAAGGGATTGAGCGCGTCTGAAATGGAAGCCTGGGCCGTGGACCAGGGATTGGGGGCCTATCGGGGCCGGCAGATTCGCCATTGGCTCCTGACGCGATTTGTTGAATCCTTTGATGAAATGAGCAACCTGCCCAAAACCCTGCGCGCCCTGCTCAAGGAAAAGACCGACATCTGGCCCCTTCGGGAGGTCAAAGCGGTCCAAAGCGAAGACGGCACGAGAAAATATCTTCATCAGTTACATGACGGCCATGTGATCGAATCCGTACTCATTCCGGAAAGAGATCATCTGACCCTGTGCATTTCTTCGCAGGTCGGTTGCGCCATGGGCTGCCGGTTTTGTTTAACCGGAAAACAGGGATTCAGAAGGAATTTGAAACCCTCCGAAATCATTGAACAGGTAATTCTGGCAAAAAGGTCCCTGGAATACCCGGATCGACTGAAAAACATCGTATTGATGGGAATGGGAGAACCCCTGGCCAACTACGATGCGGTGATAAGAGCCATCGGCAACATCATTGAACCGGACGGCATGAATTTTTCCCACCGGAAGGTGACCCTTTCCACCTGCGGTCTGGTCCCCGAAATACAACGCCTGGGTCGCGATATCACCGTCAATCTCGCGGTTTCCCTCAATGCAGCTGACAACGAAACCCGCAGCCGTCTCATGCCCATCAACCGGAAGTACCCTCTTGACCAATTGATTCCGGTCTGCAAATCATTTCCACTGCCCAATCGGCGGATGATTACCTTCGAATACATCCTTATAAGGGATATCAATGACCGGGATCAGGACGCAATAAATGTCTGCAGACTCCTTTCGGGACTCAGAGCAAAAATCAACCTGATACCACTGAATGCAGCCCCGGAATCACCCATGGCGCCCCCTTCCATGGACAGGATACGCCAGTTTCAAGAAATTTTGACAAGCCGACATTTTACGGCCATCATCCGAAAAAGCAAGGGCCGTGACATTCTAGCGGCCTGCGGACAGTTAAAGGGGGCATTTCAATCAAAATTCTGTTGACTTTCCCCAAAATTTTGTGTTAGGACCCTCTTGGTTAAGGGTCGTCAGTGATAACCCTCTGGAAAAAGCGGACGCCTAACGGCATGAATGAAGACCTGAAAAAGCAGATTAAGAATATGGGCTTTATAAGCAGCGTCGGCATGGCCATGGCTTTTTCCATTGCCCTGGGGGTATTGATCGGGTTCTACCTCGACAAATATTTTGGAACCAAACCTTGGCTTTTTTTCATTTTCATGGGGTTCGGCATTGCCGCTGCGTTCAGGAATCTTTATATCCTTTATAACAAAACAAAAGAGATGTAATGGTCAAAAAAGCACTTCAAGAAATCAAAACTTTCAACTGGGTCATCCTGTTTATACTGACTGCATTGAGCGGCGTTTTTATGACAGCCCAATTTACGCTCGGTGTGATCTTAGGCGGACTCATTATCATTGCTAATTTCAGTCTTCTGCATCACACAATGTACAAAGCTTTTTCAAATCAAAGCGTCATGAAAGGAAAAAAAATGGCGCTGGTTGCAAAATCTTATTTTAGACTTGCCATTCTAGGCCTGATCCTTTATATCCTTATCACTAATGGCTGGGTAAATCCTCTGGGTCTGGCTATAGGTCTTTCCATCGTTGTGCTCAGTATCCTAAATTTCGGGATTCGGGCTGCTTTTAGAACATCTTCGCGGGAGGCAGTATAATCTATGGAGCATCCTATTT
The DNA here is from genome assembly GCA_963664475.2 of Desulfatiglandales bacterium. GTDB lineage: Bacteria > Desulfobacterota > DSM-4660 > Desulfatiglandales > Desulfatiglandaceae > NaphS2. Next base: position 13,775 of record CAXXXE010000005.1, on the reverse strand, counting down.
TCTTTATTGACGCAATTTTGTCCGCCATGGGATTTGAACATTTTGCCCATCATTATTCCCATGTCACCTACACATGGCTTACCATGCTCATTCTGATCTTGAGCGCTTTTTTCATGGCCAGAAAAGTCAAACTCGTCCCTGAGGGGGGGCAAAACTTTTTTGAAATGACGATCAACACACTCGAGGATTTTATGGTGGGAATCACGGGGCCCGAAGGACGCTTCTTTTTTCCCTTTATCGCTACCGTGTTCCTCTTTGTTCTCGTTTCCAACCTGATCGGCTTGGTTCCGGGGATGTTTTCTCCCACTGCCAATCTGAATACCACCCTGGCCCTGGCCCTGTGTACCTTTGTTTACACCCACATCATCGGCGTAAAATTTCATGGGGCCAAGTATATCAAGCATTTCTGTGGTCCGGTTTGGTGGCTCATTCCCTTGATGCTTCCAATTGAATTAATTGGCCATCTGGCGCGGGTCATGAGTCTAAGCGTTCGACTTTTTGGGAACATTTTTGGGAAAGAGATGGTGTTGGCCATCCTGTTTGGTCTTGCCGGGCTTTATCTTGCCCCGCTGCCCATCATGTTCCTCGGCATTCTGGTGAGTTTCATTCAGGCGCTGGTTTTTATGCTGCTCTCCATCATATACTTTGTCGGTGCCATGGAACACGCCCATTAGTTTGTTGATAATAACAACCCCCGTTTTCAGGGGTTGTAAAGTTTATGGAAGAAGGCCATAAAAAAAATTAATGAAAGGAGGTCCACAATGAATAAGAAGACATTAGTAGGTATTTTTGCAGCAGCGTTGGTGATTTGTTCAGCTTCCATGTCGTTTGCAGCCGAAGATGGTATAGTCAAGGCTGCCGGTCTTTATGTATACTTAGGGATCGCAATTGCCTGCGGGTTTGCCATCGGTATCGCTGCGTTAGGTTGCGGTCTTGGCATGGGTAACGCCATCAATGGCGCCCTTCAAGGAACAGCAAGAAATCCGGAAGCGGGCGGTAAAATCATGACCACCATGATTATTGGTCTGGCTCTGATTGAATCCCTCTGTATTTACGCTCTGGTCATCTGTTTTATCCTTGTTTTCAAGATTCCGGATCTGGGAGGCATGCACGAGCTCATCGTCAAGTCCCTGGGTGCTTAATTAACCTCTTACACAAAAAGGGGAGCCTACTCGTCGTAGGCTCTCTTTTTTTCTTCATTCATGTGCATTATTTCACAATGCGTTTTTCAGCATCTACACAGGTAGCCGATGCCAAAGGGATCTAAAATACCAAACCCCACCATTAAGCGGCTGGCAGTCTATTCCAGGCCCCTTGAGATCCTTCTTGAAACCGGCCCTCCGGTCATATCCTCGGAAAAACTGGCAGGTCACTGCGGCGTTAATCCGGCTCAAGTGAGAAAAGACCTGGCCTATTTTGGTGAATTCGGCATCAGGGGGGTGGGATATGACGTGCGAAGCCTACTTCAGGCAATCAAACAAATTCTGGCAACAGACCGGGAATGGGCACTCTGCATCGTCGGTATGGGGCACCTCGGAAGCAGTCTGGTTCGAAGCGAAAACTTCAAGAAACGGGGCTACATTATCAAAGCCGCCTTTGATTCCGATGCCAGAAAGGTGGGAAAGAAGCTCAACTGCGGATTGACCATTCAATCCGCTTCCGAAATCTCAAAAACGGTTCGAAAACTTGGCATTGAGATCGGCCTTATAACAACCCCCCCCCACGAAGCACAGAGAGTCGCCCATCTACTTCAGGAGGGCGGCGTTGGGGCAATCCTCAATTTCACCACCATTCAGATCAGAACACGCAAAGCGTGCATTATTGAAAACGCAGACTTATCCGTCAAACTGGAAAACCTCGTGTACCACCTGGAACAGCTGGATAAAATGTGAAATAGCGGTTACCGGTTTTACGGTTTTCTCAAACAGCAACGATAAACCGTTAACGATTATATTCCGGGTGCAGAATCTTCCGCAGATATTGCCCGGTGTAAGACGCTTCTATCTTCGCAATCTCTTCCGGAGTCCCCATCGCCACCACATGCCCCCCTCCCCCGCCCCCTTCGGGGCCCAGGTCAATGACATAATCGGCGCCCTTGACCACATCCAGGTTATGCTCAATCACCACCACCGTATTCTTTCGCGCCACCAGATGGTTCAAGACCTCCACAAGCTTTTCGATATCGGCGAAATGAAGCCCCGTGGTCGGCTCATCCAGCAGGTAGAGTGTCTTTCCCGTACCCCGCTTGCTCAACTCCCGGCTCAGCTTGATCCGTTGCGCTTCCCCCCCCGAGAGGGTGGTGGCCTGTTGTCCCAGTTTGATATACCCCACCCCCACGTCCACCAGGGTTTTCAATTTTTTCCGAAGAATGGGAACAGGTTCAAAAAAAGCCAGGGCCTGATTCACGGTCATATTCAGGACATCCGCAATGCTCTGCCCCTTGTATTGGATCTCAAGGGTATCCCGGTTATACCGCAAGCCCCGGCAGACTTCACAGGTCACATAAACATCCGGCAGGAAATGCATTTCAATTTTGTTGATACCATCCCCCTTGCAGGCCTCGCACCGCCCGCCCTTCACATTGAAACTGAAGCGACCCGGTTTGTACCCCCTGGCTCTGGATTCCGGGAGCATGGAGAAAAGGTCTCGAATATGGGTAAATGCTCCGGTATAGGTCGCCGGATTCGAACGGGGCGTTCGCCCGATGGGACTTTGATCGATATTGATCACCTTGTCCAGGTGTTCCATGCCCAGCAATGTATCCACCGGACCTACCGGGGCCTTGCCCCCATAAAGATGCCGGCTGAGCGCCGGATAAAGGATGCCGTTGATGAGGCTGCTCTTCCCCGAACCGGAAACCCCGGTCACGCAGGTCAGGGTTCCCAGGGGAATCTCAACTGAAACATTTTTCAAATTGTTGAGCCGCGCCCCCCGGATCGAGATGGCGCTGCCGTTCCCCTTCCGCCGAAGCGCGGGAATGGGGATAGTCCGCCGTCCGGACAGATACTGTCCCGTCAAGGAATCGGAAGCATCGACCAATCGATCAGGTGGACCATTGAACACCACTTCCCCGCCCCTGATACCCGCGCCGGGCCCCATATCGATCACCTGATCCGCCATGAGAATGGTTTCCGCGTCATGCTCCACCACCAGAACGCTGTTGCCCAACGCCTTCAACTGCTTCAAATTCTCAAGCAATCTCAGGTTATCCCGCTGATGCAGGCCGATGCTCGGTTCATCCAGCACATAGAGCACGCCGGCAAGCCTGGAACTGATCTGAGTGGCCAGGCGAATCCGCTGATCTTCCCCGCCCGAAAGGGTTCCCGAAGCCCGGTCGATGGTCAGATAATCAAGCCCCACGCTCCTTAAAAACCCCAGACGTTCCCGTATCTCCTTCAGCACGCCTTTTGCAATGGTTTGTTCCCGGGTCCCCAAGGTCAGACCCTCGAAAAAAGCATATGCCCCATCAACGGAAAGCGCCGTGAGTTCATGAATGCACCGCCCCCCCACGCGAACGGCCAGGCTGGTGGATTTAAGCCTGGCGCCCCCACAGAGGGAACAGGGTCGGATGCTCATGAATTTTTCGATTTCGTATCGCACATGGTACGAATTGGTTTCACGATACCGCCGCTCCAGATTTGGAATGACCCCCTCAAAAGGACGATTCCGGGACTGCTTTCCGTGAGCCGTTTGAAAGTTAAACAAGATTTTTTCCTTGCCTGAACCATACAAAAGCACCTGACCGATTTCCGCGGGGATGTCCCGAAAAGCCACGTGCCGCTCAATACCATAGTGATCCAGCACGGCACACAACATTTGCTGGTAATAACCTGTATGGCGTTTGGGCCATGCGGCAATGGCCCCGTCGAGCACGGAAAGATCGGCATCCGCAACCACCAGCGCCGGATCAAAAGCCCGCTTTGTGCCCAGACCGCCGCATTCCGGGCAGGCTCCCGCGGGATTATTGAAGGAAAACATCTGGGGGGTGAGCTCCGGCGTGCTGATGCCGCATTTGGGACATGCGGCCTTCTGGTTGAAAAACACATCGCCTGATCCGATCACTTCCACCACCGCCCTGCCGTTACCCAGGGAAAGGGTCAACTCCATGGTATCCGTCAACCGTCGCTGAATCGAAGGCTTTATCACCAACCGATCCACCACCACCTGGATGGTATGCTTTCGATTTTTATCCAGCGCAATGTCTTCATCCAGCAGCCTTACCGCACCATCCACCCGAACCCGTGTATAGCCATCCTTGCGAAGCTTCTGAAAAAGGCGTAAATGTTCTCCCTTTCGATCTTCGATGAGGGGGGCCATAATCTGAATCCGGCTCCCCTCTTCCCACCCCAGCATCTGGTCCACGATCTGTTGAATGGTTTGGGAATGGATTTCGATGCCGCATTCCGGACAATAGGGCCGCCCCACCCGGGCGAAAAGGACCCGCATGTAGTCGTAAATTTCCGTCACCGTTCCCACCGTTGAGCGGGGGTTGCGACTGAACCCCCGCTGTTCGATGGAGATGGCGGGCGAAAGCCCCTCGATGGAATCCACATCCGGTTTGTCCATCTGCTCCAGAAACTGCCTGGCGTAGGCGGACAGGGATTCCACATACCGCCGTTGCCCCTCCGCATAGATGGTGTCAAAGGCCAGGGAGGATTTTCCGGAACCGGAAAGCCCCGTAATCACCACAAACCGGTTTCTGGGAATATCCAGTGAAATATTTTTGAGGTTGTGCTGGCGGGCGCCTCTGATTTTGATGGTATCGATGGACATGGAGGGAACCAATCATGGGGTTTTCGTTATGGCGGCCCTGTTTCGGGCCATTTCAGTCGCCATGAGGATGGCGGCCTTCAGGCTCGATGGATCGGCACGCCCGGTTCCGGCGATATCGTAGGCGGTGCCGTGGTCCACCGAGGTTCGGATTATGGGCAGGCCCAGGGTAACATTGACCGCATCGGAAAAGTGAAGGAGCTTTAAGGGAATAAGCCCCTGGTCATGGTACATGGCCACCACCGCATCAAATCGACCGGAAGCGGCCTGGTGGAACAATGTGTCCGCTGGAAATGGCCCTTCCACCATCACCCCATGGTCCCGCGCCTGTAAAATAGCCGGCTCGATGATGGTTTGTTCCTCGGTTCCAAAGAGTCCTTCTTCCCCCGCATGTGGATTCAGGGCGGCCACCGCCAGGCGCGGCCGGGAAAGCCCGAAGTCCTCCTTCAGGGCCCTGGCCGTAATCCGGATGGTTTTATGAATGCCGGCCACGGTCAGAAGATCGGGCACGGTTCTGAGGCCGCAGTGGATGGTCACGAGCACCACGCGAAGTTTGGCGCCCGCCAGCATCATCACATAATCCCCGGTGTCCGTTTTTTCCGCAATCAGTTGGGTATGTCCGTCATACTTGTACCCAGCCTGATGCATGAGCACTTTGCTGATGGGCGCTGTGACCATGCCCTGGATTTCATCCCGAAGCGCCATATCCACGGCCCGCAGAATATAATTCACCATGGCCTTCCCCCCCGCCACAACGGGTTTGCCCGGTTTTATGGCCTCCGGACCCAGGTCCGACAGGGAAATCAGATCCACCACGCCCGGCTTGCCCAGCACTTGGGCAGGGGCTGAAACAGGATTGATGGACAACTTGTTTGACAAAGGGTCTGTCCCATTCCGAGCCATGCGTGAAATGGCGGTCGAAAGAACGGCCCCATCCCCCAGAACGATGGGCCGACAGACTTCATAAATCCGGATGTCGGTCAGGGCCATGGCAATGATCTCAGGGCCGATGCCGGCCGGGTCTCCCATGGTAATACCGATGTAAGGCAGTGTTTTCAAAATTCAAGACTCCCTGTTCGCATAAAAAGAGGCCCAGCCCCCGATAATGATTCAGAACTTATGGGCCGGGCCTCAAACCATTTTTGTTTAGACATCTTCGGTTCAAATGCCTAATTCTTCCTCTGAAAGTTCCTTCAACAGGGTCACCCCATGAGATTCCACCACACCGGCCCACTGACTCATCATTTCCCGCATTTCCGCATCCGAATACATTTTTTCCATGAGGGTTTCCATTTTCGCCAGGCTCTCCCACTCCGTTTGGAAATAGAGGGTCTGCACAACATCCTCCCCACTCACCGCACCATAGATTTTGTACTCCGGAAACCCCAGCTTCCGGGCCAGTTTTGCGAAGGTTTTCATGGCTTCCCTGGCCTGTTCCCACTTACCTGTAGCGAACTTGACCTTTTCAATGGCTGTAATCTTCATATTGCCCTCTTGAGTTCTCGGATTTTGGGATCAAGAGCCCCTTAGCCCAGCCCCTTCACCGTCCTAAAGTCTCAAAGCAGCTTCCGCACCATTTTTCTGAACTCTATGGTTGCATGATTTAAAAAAAATTACCAATTCTTATTCCCCGCCGCAAGTGAAAAAAGCCATCGTTACCCGGGGTGCTTCTTTTTGGAGCTTCAGGACCTCAAATGTAACGGACGCAAAATACGATCCACGTTTGCCTTGATTTTTTCATAATGGGTTCCCTTCCAATAGAGTCTGTCGCAGGATGGGCAGCGGGCAAAATCATTGCAGCGCTTCCGGGGCTTAGGTGGGATCCGTTGCCATATGTCGGCCTTCGGCACAGGCTCAAGCAGCGTGTTGCAGCAAAGGCACCGCGAAAAGGGCCTGCAAAGGTCATTTAAGGAAAGACGGTTTAAAATCCTTCGAATCTGTTCCTCCCGGTTGCCGGGTCGAATGAAAATGCCATTGATAACACGCCTCAGTTTAAGCAGTCGCCGACTGGTGGTCAGGATAATTCGGTTCTCATTTCCGGCCATGTCGGCAATTTCACCTGAAGACAGGCATCTATCTTCCACCACATCCAGGCCGAGTGCGCGCATGGTTTTCACAACATCATGGATGTTGACATCCGCAATGAAGCGGGGGCTTCCAGAGGGCAGGCGTCCAAGGTGCGTCACACCCGCGAGGCGTGAAAATTCAAACAGGGGATACACGCTGATGCGATCACCATCCTGAAGGATGTAGGTAAAATCAACGGATTTCCCGTTTGCCAGGATGAAGTCCACCTCCGTATGGGGGATTCCCAGCGCCTCAATCTTGTCCTTGACCGATTCCCGCCCCTTAAATCCGCTGTCAAAATCCCGCTGTCGGACATCCTTTGGCAAGAAATCGTTCAATTCCCCGTAAAAACGGCATGTAATTTCCGGCATGGCTGCCTTTCAGTGGGGTTATCCATTCATGCTACCCCTTCCAATTTTGAATGATGAATGTTAGAGTATGCTCAATTTGTCAGGGAATTTCAATTTTTTTTAGCGATAAGAGTCTCATAAGGAGTACGATGAACAAGACACGCCAAATCGCCTTTGGTTTTTCAACCCGTTGCAACATCAAATGTGAGCATTGCGTTGCAGCGCACGACGGTTCGCCGGAAATGAAGATGCAAACCCAAGCTGCCATTGATATTATTGATGAATTTTTCCACGCCAAGGTTACCGGCATTAGTTTCACGGCCGGAGAACCCTTGCTGTATTTAAAGGAAATGAAGGAACTGGTTCGAAGGTGCCAAAAACATCACATTTATTCAAGGATCGTCACCAACGGCTACTGGGGCAACACCGAGGACACTTCAGATCAGATGGTCGCAACCCTGAAGGATTGCGGATTGTCGCAGTTGAGAATCAGCTTCAGCCGCTGGCATCAAAAAAATGTGAGTCGAAACAATATCCTCAATGCCGCATTGAGCTGCGGAAAAATATGCTCTCGATTATTTCATATCCTTTGTTACGGATTTCAGAAAGGAAGACGACGCACAGGAACAGTTTCTTCAGGACAACCACCTGAAATATTTTCCGGAACCTCTCATCTATTTCGGCAACGCAACAAAACTCGACCAACCCCCGGTTTTCACCGATTACCCCGCCCACCGATGCCCCATGAACCCCTACCTGTCACCGGAACTGGACATGTTCGCCTGCTGTGATGCCGGCACGCAGTTCACAAAAACAAACGCTTTTCACCTTGGCAATTTAAAGGACCATTCCGTTGACCATCTATTCCAAAAAAAGGAAAAGGACCTCCTTTTTCACCTGATCCAAACCATGGGACTTACGGCCATGGCGTCATTTCTGGGATTCAAGGCCAGTGACATCGTAAAGTACAGAAAATGCGACCTGTGTGAAGCGCTTTTCAATTCGACCGAACATCTGGAACGGCTGAAAACATCCGCGGCCACGGACCTCATTCACTGGACACGGTGACCCCCTACCATTTAAAGTCTTTTTCCTTCTTGAGGAGAATCCGGGCATCGGCGATACCGAATCCCTGCTCATAGGCGATCACGGGATTCAAATCGATTTCCTGGATGTCCTTGTAGGACCCGACCACTTCCGATATGGTCAAGAGAAGACTTTTAAGCGCTTTCCGATCCACCGGCGGGTTGCCCCGAAACCCGTTCAGGAGTTCCACGGACCGAATTTCATCGATCATCCGGCGGGCGGACCGCTCGGAGATGGGCAGCACGCGGAATACCACATCCTTCAAAACCTCCACCAGAACGCCCCCGATGCCGAACATGATGACGGGACCGAATTGATCGTCCATTTTGGTGCCCACAATCAACTCAAGGCCCTGTTTCATCATGGGTTCCACCAAAACCCCGTGAATATCGGCCTTTGCATTGTAACCGGCAGCCCCCTTCATAACGGCATCATAGGCGGCGCGTACCTCCCCTTCAGTGGTCAGGTTGAGTTGCACGCCGCCGGCATCACTCTTGTGCAGGATCTCGGGCGACACGATTTTCATAACCACGGGGCCTTCCATTTCAGATGCGGCGGCCACCGCTTCATCGGCCGACTGGACCAGTCTGTTCTGAAAATGCTGCCCACCATGCAACCCCATCAACTCCTTGGCTTCATACTCAAAAAGGGCGCTGCGATGTTCGGCCCGGGCCTTTTGAAAGATCTCCCGGCCTCGTGGTTTGGCCTTTTCACCCTTGCTGAAGACAAATTTCTGTTTGGCTTTGTAACTGCGCAGGTAATTTCCGTATTCCGAGAGCACGGAAATGCTCTTACAGGAGACTTCAAGGGAATCATACACCGGGATTTTATAATAACGGAGCAGGTCCAGGGAGTGGGGCCGTGCATAGTTATACAGGCTGTGCACCACAATGGGTTTGCCGATATCCTTGACCAGTTTTCCCATGCGGTGTGCTGCGTCTTCCTCTACAAATTCGAGGCTTTTGGCGAAACGGATGTTATAGCCGCCGAAAAGGCCCACCACCAGCAAACCGCCCACCTGGGGATCATGGAGCATAATTTCAGCGCAATCCGCGAAAACCGATGGATTTTCATCGGCCCCGCCCGCGATGTCAACGGGATTTCGAGTCGACGCCCCCTCAGGCAGCAGGGCCTTGAGCTTCTTTTGGGTTTTCTCCCCCATGCGCGGAATATGCACGCCCAGATCCGTCAACTTGTCCGCTGCAATGGTGGCATGTCCCCCACCGTCCGCCAGAATGGCGACGCTCTGATTTTTGATATGGGGAAGGCTGGCCAGCGTTTCGGCCGCGGGGAACAATTCATCGGAATCTTCAATAACAATAATGCCCGCCCTTTGAAAGGCGGTCCGGGCCACCTCCGATATGCCGGCCAGCGCCCCTGTGTGAGACCCCGCCGAAAGCTTTCCCGCGGCGGAACGACCGCTCTTGAGCATCACAATGGGCTTTTTTCGCGTGGTCTGATAGGCCTGTTGAAGAAAACGACGGCCATCCCGCATCCCTTCCACGTACATGAGAATGGCCCGGGTGTTGGGATCTTCCTGGAAAAAGGCCAGATACTCATGAAACTTGAGGTCTGCCTCATTCCCGATCCCCACATAATAGGAAAACCCCTGCCGGCTCTTGATGCCGGCTTCCGTAATGAGGGTCAAGGCCATGTTGCCGCTCTGAGAAAGCAAAGCGATATGCCCTTTGGGCACATCCTTTAAGCCCACCAGGTTCATGCTGCTCACAAGGTTCATCATACCGGACGTATTGGGACCGATCAGCCGAATGCCATTCTCGTTTGCGATGGCGACGATCTCCTTTTCCAGATCCTTACCGACTTGACCCATCTCACCAAAACCGCCGGCAATGATCACCGCCCCCGCCACTCCCTTTTTGCCGCAATCCTTGAGGATTCCGGGAATGGTTTTGGCGGGCGTGGTGATTAAAACCAATTCCACGGGACCTTCGATTTCAGAAACCAGCGTGTAACATGGAAGCCCCAGAATGCTTTTTTCCTTGGGATTTACCGGATAAATCCGACCCTCGAAACCCTGTTCCAAGAGGGTCTTAATGGACTGATAGCCTCGTTTGGTTTCCTTTTTGGATGCTCCCACCACCGCGACGGACGTTGCGTTCAACACATGTTCCAACCCCATTGATTCATCTCCCCTTAAATACGGGTTTACGTTTTTCCGAAAAAGAACGAACCCCTTCGTGCCAGTCCTCCGTATTCATGCAGGCTAAAATGGCCTCCGACTCCGCCAGCAATACGGTTTCCAGGTCCCGGTAGGGTCCCTGGCGAATCAGGGCCTTGCTCAATGCCATGGAAACGGGCGCCTTTTCCGCCAGCAACCCTGCAAAAGCGAGGGATTCCGGCAGTAACTGCTCCACCGGCACGGATTTAAGGGCTAACCCCAGATTGACCGCTTCTACCCCATCAACGACTCTTCCCGTATAAATCAACTCCCTGGCGCGCATCATACCGACCATTTGACCCAGATGATAGGTGGCCCCGCCCCCCACGCAAGTGGCCAGACCCGTTTCCGGGAAAGGCGATGGTCGCGGTGTCCGCCATGAACAGGAAGTCGCCGTTCAGGGCCATTTCCGTTCCAGCCCCACGGGCGGGGCCATTGACGGCCACGATAACCGGTTTGGGAAATTCATAGATCATGCGGGTGGTCTCGTGAGCCAGGAAAATATATTCCCGCTTCTGCCACAGGGTGCGATCACCAGTCCCGTGTTTTTTCAAATCCGCCCCAGCGCAAAAGGCCTGCTTGTCGCCTTTGGGGCTTTTCCGCACCGTGCCGGTAAGGATGAGTACCCGAATATCCGCATCATTTCGCGCTTCATGAAGAATCGCCTGTATATCCAGATACATTTGTTCGATCACCGCATTCATGCGCTCCGGACGATTCAACCGCAAAATACCGATGGCGCCATCCCGTTGATACAACACCGTTTCATAACCCATTGCCATTTTCTCCTTTTTTTGAGATGGGCGATATTTTCCCTTGCCAATACCCGTTTACCCTATAGAATACATATCATATGAGCAAACAAAAAATCAGGCGACAGCCAAAAAAAGCCCCCCACTGTTCAAGAATCCTGATCCTGGCTGGCAGAGGTAACGCCAATTCGCACAAAGGCATTTGATATGGCTGCACAAGATTTTGTTATCATTGAAGACAACGCCCTAATATGCGCAAATACCGCGGCTGGTTTATTTGCTGAAAGGGCTCGTGATGCCGCCATCCGGAAAGGACTTTTCACGGTGGCCCTTTCAGGGGGCTCCACCCCGAGACCCATGCACAGGCGCCTGGCGGAAGAACCGTTTTTCTCTAACATTCCATGGGATAAGACCCACATTTTCTGGGTTGACGAACGCTGCGTTCCAGAGAATGATCCCGCCAGCAATTACGGCGCGGCTCGCAAGGACTTCATTGACCGATTGCCCATTCCCAAAACGCATATTCACCCCATGCCGGTGAACATGCCCCCTGAAAAAGGGGCCTCATGCTACCAACGGGAAATGATGGATTTTTTTGGAACCGGGCCGGATAAAACCCCCATATTTGACCTCATTTTACTGGGTATCGGCACTGACGGTCATACGGCTTCCCTGTTTCCGGGACACAGGGCATTGCATGAGGGGAAAAAGCTCATTTCAGCCGTCAAAGGGGGTATGCCGAATGTAAACCGCCTGTCCATGACCTATCCGATCCTCAATCAGGCCGAAGAAATTGTCATTCTGGCATTCGGAACGGAAAAAGCCGTTATCATAGAAGCATTGCTTGAGAAAAAACAACGGGGTCTGCCGGCCTTGGAAATCCAACCGAAATCCGGAAAACTGATCTGGTTGCTGGACCGGAAAGCCGCAGGCCTGCTGCCGAAGGATTAGCCATCAAGTATCAAATTTTGGATGTACGTTCAGCAGCAGACCGGGGCATCGAACCCACACTTACCCGATTCATGGGATCGTATCCACAGATGCAAACGCCGGCTCATGAAGGGGGAGCAAAATATCGGACATTTCCTTTATTTTCAGCATGACATCATATGCCTCATATACGTTCACATGGGTACCGGGAGGAATAACGTCCATCTCCATGGCCCTGATTTCAACAGGCGGCTCAAAATTTTCCTTAATAACGCAAAACCCGGTAATGGCAGCCCTGCCGGACGGCGTGTCAACCATAACGGTCATCCCTCCATCCGTATGGACGGGGGTATGCACGCAGCGCAAACCCGGAAGGATTTCGGTATCTCCGTCAAGGATGCGGATCTGCCCGTTTTCCTCAACATCCTCAATATAATCTTCCACATACCGAAAATCCAGCGGATGGGGCGCATGGATCCTTTCAAGCTCCTTTCGATGCACAAAAAAACGGGCGTTAGTACATTTATAGTCATTCTCGCAGTGGTCATTATGCAAATGGGTGTGGATCACCACATCGATATCCTCGGGACAGAGACCCCAGCGGTCCAGGCCTTCCTCAAACGTGTAGATTTTCCCGCCGATGGCCCGTTCCCGGGCTTCGGATTGTATGGGCCGCAGTTCACCCGTATCCACCAGAATTTTCCGGTCTCCCCTTCGATATACCAGCAGTAGATGGTATGGTATAAGCCACACCCGCTCCATATTGGTAGGTCATCATGCTTTTGTCAAACTCCTTTGTACCCATGACGATGGGATGAATTCTGTATGTATCCACAACTGAGTCTCCTTGTTTTTAACAGTTTTTGATTATATTTCACTTTTTTGACCTACAACAGTTTCAACGCCATGTCAAACCACTCTGCGCATATCCATAACGCTGACTGTGAATTTCCTTCGGTGTTGACGGTTCGCCCCGAAACATATTAAGCTTGTTTGCATTCGGCAAAAAATGAACTTCCATAACACCGACCTAACAGGGAAAAGAGAGGCCTTGGAAAAAAAAACTGAAAAAACCACCCATCCTTCGCCGCAACCAAAAAAGATTTCCGCGAATTCTGCCGCCTGCTGCATGACCGCCGTCTGGTGGCTGGAGTGGGCGGAAACGTAGCCGCACGTTCGGGCAAGCGCATCTTCCTGACGCCTACGGGGTGTTCACTTCGAGAGATCAGGCCGGAACGAATCTCGGTGGTCGACGGGGAAGGAAACCGGCTTCAAGGAGATCCCCCCACCACGGAGGCCCAAGTTCACATGGAAATTCTCCGCGCCAGGCCTGAAATCAACGTGGTGGCCCATCTGCATGGTGCCTATATCATCGCCGTTTCCACCCTGCTGACGCCAGGCCCAATACCCTTCCCCCCCTGACGCCCGGGTTCGTTTACCATGCTTATCCGCTTCCCATGATCCCCTTTATGGTTCCGGGAACAAAAGCGCTCTCTTCCGCCGCATCCACGGCGTTGGCTCTTAAAAAAGGCGCCGCCCTGCTGCTTCAAAACCATGGCCTCATTACTACTGGAAAGGATTTTTCAGAAACTTTGAATATTGCGGAAGAGATTGATGAAGCCGCGCGTATCTACCTCCTTA
>CAXXXE010000004.1:0-1923284 GCA_963664475.2 Desulfatiglandales bacterium | reverse complement strand
AAAATTTTAAAATTGGAAACATCGTATCCCGAGAAACGTACCCGGTCTTCCATATCTCGAATGGCGACCATCATTTGCCCCAGTTTGGAATTAAGGACCTTTTGAGAAATAAAGACGACGGCCAGAAGCAGTACCGCGGTTAAAAAATAAAGGATGTACTGGGCCATTTGTGTCCGGATATCCCATCCCAGACAGGTGCGCAAATCCGTTATGCCGTTGATGCCGCCCGTCCATGCCTGTCGTGTGACAAAGAGAATCTCCATGATCCAGCACAGGCCTGGGTGATGATGGCAAAATAGACCCCGCTGACGCGGCGTTTGAATATGGCGAGCCCAATGATGTAAGTCAGCAGACCCGGGACCAGAACAACGCAGATGAGTGTCAGGGGAAAACTCTTAAAGGGATACCAGATATATGGGAGTTGGGTAATCTGGTTCCAGTCCATGAAGTCAGGCAGTCCCACGGTTGTCAATGCTTTAAGCTGATCCGTACCGGCCTCCAGTGCGATATTGACAGCTGCTTCCAGCTTCAGGAAGGCGGCAAGGCAGTAGCCGCCCAATCCCCAAAAAAGTCCTTGCCCCAGGCTCAAAATGCCGCCATGCCCCCAGCAAATGACCAAACCCACGGCGGCAAACGCGAGGCTCAGGTATTTGGCCACCAGATTGAGGCGGAAAATGTCAAATACCAGTGGAAACACAAACAGCAGCACAGCGGCCAGAATCATAAATGAGATCGTGTGTGACCGTTTTCCCATAACCAGGTTTTTTGTCGATGATTTTATCATTATCTTTCTCCGTTCAATGGTCGTCTCTAATTTTCATGGGTTTTCGCCGGCGTATCAGTTCCGAACCTTGCTGCTTCGTAACCCCTGTGGACGCAGCATCAGAATGCCCACAACCGACAGCAGCACAAAAACTTTTGCCAAAACACCCGTAAGGAAAAACTCCAGTATGGATTGCAGCTGCGCAATACTGAAGGCGGAAATAACGGTTCCCAGCAAACTTCCGGCGCCCCCGAAAACCACGACAATAAAGGTGTCGACAATATAGAGTGAGCCAGCAGCGGGAGAAACGGACCCGATGGTGGTAAAAGCGGCGCCGGCCACGCCGGCAATGCCGCAGCCGAAAGCGAAGGTTAAACGGTCAGTGCGCTTGCTGTTGATGCCGACGGCGTTGGCCATTTCCCGATTCAACACCGTGGCACGGACGCACAGTCCCCAACGGGAACGGACCAGCAGGAACCAGACCAGCAGTGTGGTAAAAATGGCCGTTCCCAGCAGAAATAATCCATTGAGGGGAATGGCGATGGCTTCCGTGGGATACCAGGATCCCATGAGCCAGTCCGGCATTTTGGCACTGTCTTCTCGTCCGCCGAATACCACGCGGAATCCCTGCTGCATAATCATGCTGACGCCCCAGGTGGCCAGCAGTGTATCAAGGGGGCGGCTGTATAGAAATCTCACGAGTGAAAATTCGACAATATAGCCCAGTGTAAATGCCACCAGGAAAGCGATAAGAATGGCGAAAACGAAATAATAAGGCAGCATTCCGGGAACATATTTGGCGACCATGTCGGAAATCATAACGGTGGTGTAAGCGCCTGCGGTAAGGAATTCGCCATGAGCCATATTGATGATTTTCATCTGACCGAAGATAATGGCCAGCCCCAAAGCCATCAGCAGGAACACCGAAAACAGGCTCAAACCGGCAAAACCCTGCATGGTTAATATACTGAGTAATTCATTTCCGGAATAACCGAAAAAAAGATGTGTAGGCTCCAATGGTTATCTCCTTATGGAAGATGACGCGCCTTTCGTTGCCGGTAAAGGTCAACGAAAGGCGCATCACCCTTACTGTTTATTTATACCCCTCGGGGAATGGATTGGGTTCGATCAGATCCTTGGATTCGGCAATAACTTTAAACTGTCCGTTTTCAAGCATTTCACCGATGCGGGCACGCGACCACAGATGATGGTTTTCGGCAATGCGCACATATCCTTCCGGGGCGGCCGTAAACTCCACGCCGGGGGACGCGGCGGCAATATTGTCGATATCGAAACTTCCGGCTTTTTCCACGGTAAACTTCCAGAGCCATGGGCCGAGATACGCTGCCTGGGTGACGTCGCCAATGACGGAGTCCTCTCCCCACATCTCTTTAAACGCTTTCACAAAGGCTTTATTGTTCGGGTTGTCAAGACTTTGAAAATATTTCATGCAGGCATAAAAACCGGCAACATTACTGCCTCCGATGCCGAGGATTTCATCCTCCGTGGTGGAAATGGTCAAGAACAATTTCTTCTTTTTGGCAAGGGATTCACCCGTGATGCCGGCCGCATTGAGCTGTTTGTACCAGGAGACATTGGAACCGCCCACAACAATGGAATAGATACAGTCCGGACGTTTGAGTTTGATCTTGTTGATCAGGGAGTTAAAATTGGTGTGTCCCAACGGGTAATATTCCTCGCCGACCACCTTGCACCCCTTTAAATGATTTTCGATATGTCGGCGTGCAATTTTGTTGCTGGTTCGCGGCCAGATGTAATCCGAGCCGATCAGGAAAAATGTACGTGCCCCCTGTTTGTAGGCCCAGTCAATTCCCCAGATAATTTGTTGGGTGGCTTCCTGTCCCGTGTAGATGACATTTTTGGAAGCTTCCAGCCCTTCATAAAAGGTCGGGTAGTAGAGCATCCCGTTTTCCTTTTCAAAAATCGGCAGTACCGCTTTTCTTGAAGCCGATGTCCAGCATCCGAAGACCGATGCCACTTTATCTTTCACCAGCAGTTTCTTGGCTTTTTCGGCGAAGGTGGGCCAGTCGCTGGCGCCGTCTTCCTGAATGATTTCGATTTTACGGCCTAAGACCCCGCCCATATCATTAATCTGCTTTATGGCAAGGCGCTCCGCCTCAACGGAACCGGTTTCACTGATGGCCATGGTGCCGCTGACCGAGTGCAGCTGCCCGACCGTTACAACATCATCGGTAACGGCAATGCCCGTTTTATTGACCTCTGCCGTGGGATATTTATCCAAGACAGGGTTTTTCCAATCGCTGCCGGCCAGAACCGGAACCGCGGAAAGGGTAAACAGTGCCGTCCCCGCAATCATGCTTGCTAATAATTTTCTGCCTTTTCTCATTTTTTTCAGTTTCATGTCTTCTTCCTCGTTATAAGATGTCAAAGAAACCAAGAGCCGGTTGCAAATCCAGTCACGGCTTTGCAACCGGCTGATGTTTATCAATTTTATTTTTATTTCTTGGGCATGGGGCCCAGTTTTACGCCGTCCGGATAGTACTTCCATCCATCGCGCACTTTGATTTTTTCATCCCAGGGTAATTTGTATTCCCCATTGGCCAGGTCCTTAACCCAGGTCAGATAATTCTCCTTTTCACCTCCCGGTTTGCCCACGTAAGCCCGGCAGCCTACGTTAAAGATGTTATTTTCCAGTGCCCAGTTTTCACGTGCCTTGTCCACCAACCTCGGGAAAAGTTCTGCGGTGACGATTTCCCAGGGATTCCGATGCCCCTGCTGAATTACATTGCCGTCATAATTGCATATGGTTCCTTCTCCAAAGTAGTAAAAGACGCCGTCATAGCCCGCAAGGTTCACCGCCATGGTGTACATGAGGTTTTGCCACGCATTGGTTTTGTTGGTCCAAATCCACTGGTCGTTTACCTGGGTGGAGTATCCGGAGATACGGATATACACATTGCACCCTTTATATGCTGCTTCCCGGGCCAGTTCGGGGAACATGCCGTCATGGCAAATACAGACCGCCAGCTTTGATCCTTTGGGTCCGTCGCAGACGGGCATGCCGTAGTTTCCGGGGGACCAGGGTTCGATGGGCACCCAGGGTTGCAACTTCCGATAGTGCAATGCAATTTCACCCTTATTATTGATAATGATGGCGGTATTGAACGGCGGCAATGAGGGATCATCGTTGACCTCCATCAGCGAAAATACCCCCCAGATATCATTGCGCGCGCAGGCTTCCTTATATTTTTCGATTTCCGGGCTATCAATTGAGAGCAGCATCTCATCATAGGTCCAGATGGCCGTATTAAGGCCCTGTGTTGAATATTCAGGGAAAACGATCAAATCCAGCCCCGGATATCCCGCTTTGGTGGAATCGACGGCCTTGCAAATCTGATTGACCTGTACCTGAATGTCTTCAGGACCCTTTACCACCGGAACCGGGTACTGAATCATGGCGACCAACAGTGCTTCTTCCCACGAGCTTACGCTACCTGTACTCCCCATAATGAATTTCTCCTTTTCTGGTTAACGTTTGTTGTTTTGCGCTTGTTTTCATGTCTAACTTATTAGCAAGTAGCGTGCCATTCTCTTGAAATACATATAAAAGCTTTAAAAACAGCATCTTATTCAAAATAGAGGGTGTTTTTGCGGTATACAAAATTGACATAAAGAAGTCGAAAAACTACGAAAATGTCTTATGCGTTGAACAAAATACAGAAACGTATGTTAGAAATAATGCCTGAACGAAAACTTCGAAATACGGCTTTCCAATTTTTATTAGATGGTTTCAACCATATTCTATTGTTACGTTTTTTTACTTAAAACCTAAAACTTAAAACCGTGCCTGAACGGGGTGTTCGTTCAGGCAGTAAATAATAAGCAATGAATTTTGCGGAAGGTTCTGGTATGGTTTTGGATCAATGGAATGAAACTGCTGAAAAATGATTCATCAAACAAATTGGAGAGGTGATCATGAGACCTGCATTAAATCCGCTGGTGTTAAGTCTTAAAGAGTCCGCAACCCTGGCAATCAATTTGAAGGCACTGGGGCTTCGACGAAAGGGAGTTGATGTCGTACACTTTGGATTTGGTCAGTCTCCTTTTCCTGTTCCGGAAATAATCCAGGCAGCCCTTCGGAACAACGCGGACAAAAAGGATTACCTTCCGACCCAGGGGCTGCCTGAATTATGTCGGGCGGTTTCCGATTTTTATAAACATGAATTCGGATATGATTTCAAGCCCTCGGATGTGTGCGTGGGCCCCGGCAGCAAGGAGCTTATTTTTCAGATTATATATCTGATGGAAGGCCCGCTTCTGGTGCCGGTGCCGAGCTGGGTCAGCTATGGTCCCCAGGCGGCGCTTCGGGGCAAGGAAATTATACCGATGTTGACGTCCCGTGAGAATAATTACCGATTGACGCCGGACCTGTTGGACCGTGCCTGTTACAGTGCCGGTCAATCCCAGAAGCTGTTGATATTCAACAACCCGAACAATCCCACCGGCGCTCTTTACCACGAAAATGAAATCAAAGAACTCGCTGAAATCTGCAGGGCCTATCAGGTGATTGTTATTTCAGACGAAATTTATGCGATGATAGAGTTCGATCAGTGGCCCATGAGCAGCCTGGCGACTTTTTATCCGGAAGGAACCATTGTTTCCGGAGGGCTTTCAAAATCATTCGCCGCCGGCGGTTACCGCCTGGGGGTTGTTCTGATACCGGATTCACTGGAACTGATGATGTCCGCATTGAAATCAGTGGTCAGTGAAACATTTAGCGCGGTTAGCGCTCCCATTCAATATGCCGCATTAAAAGCCTATGGCGATTTTGAGAAAGTTCGACCGTTTGTGGAAAAAACAACTGATATTTATGCTTATGTCATGAATTATTTACACGGGCGGTTTATTGACATGGGATTGAATTGTCCGAAACCTGCGGGTTCCTTTTATCTATTTCCTGATTTTGAAAATTTTAGAAAACAGCTTCACGGACGTGGGATTATCACCTCCGGCGCAATGGCCAATGCACTTCTTGAGGAGAGCAGCATTGCCGTGCTGCCTGGATCGGATTTCTACATGCCGGCCACCAACCTGGGGGTTCGGGTGGCGGGCGTTGATTTTGACGGCGCCGAAGCCCTGGAAACATGGCCCGGCGCCGATCATGTGACGGAAGAATATTTTCATTCAGTTTTCCCGAAAATCGAACAGGGATGCGAATGTATCAAGCGTTTTTTGAGCCGTCAGTTGTAAAACCAAAGACTGGGTTACCTTGCGGAAGTAATTGACGAAGCGTTAAAAAAAAATATATTGAGAGCACATTTGGACCCAAGAGAGAAACCAGGTTCAGTGAGTGAGGATAGAGGTCGGGTTGATGAATAGAAACAATCTTTTTCTTTCCGTGCCGCTTGCCGGCGAATTTTTGCGCCTCGTCGTCTCCTTCGCGGAGAACGCGTCCCTCATTTTCGGTCTGACCGCCAAACAGTCCCTGGCAACCGCCCTGGCCGCCGAGGAGGTCTTCATGCACGCCGTCAATTTCTCGATATTTCCAGAAATTGGGAACCATTGAGATACTCGACCGCGAGGAGGCTGTCCGAGGGAACCTGGAAACCTAAGGAAGCGGTCTTCCGCCTCATGGACGAGGACCCCGGCGAATGGGTTTGGTGTCACCCGGAGCTGATCGACTTTTTGGAAAGTGAATACGAACGGCTTCATCTGCCAAGGGAAGTGCGGGCCATAAAAATTTCGGATGCCTCCCGATCCGGTTTTTCGGTTATATCGAGTCAACTGGACGTTCCCCGGAAAGTTGCCAACCTGAAGCCAGCTTTTTCGGGTCGGGACATCGAAAAAAACCTGGCTTCCCATTTGAGCCTGTTTAAAATGGACGGGGCTAAAAAAGAGATCAATATCTCTCTTCACTGATGGTTTACATTCGGTCGGAATTGACATGGAAATTCGTAAGTTTTAGAGCATTTTCTGCACAAATATCAGGTTAAGGTATTCAGCAGGACCAATCATTTGAAGCTTAACTTTGACAATTAATTTTCCTTCGAGTATATCTTGGGCGGTCATTGTCGAACCAATACCACAGGTAACAGAATAGGCTTCGGAAGCTGTGTCTCCCATGAGGCCTCCCTCAGCCCACAGATTATTCAGAAATTTGGAGAATACTGAGACGATCGTAGTCCACGTCTTTTCATCGTTCGGAGCATATTCAAATTCTTTCAAAGTCGGATCGAGCGATTGGTAAATATATGTCAAATTTCTTACAACTTGAATATACCTATAATCATTTGAGTTACCATCAAGCGTTCTAGCACCCCAAACCACCGTCCCTCGCCCAACAAACTCCCGGATCGCATCAAAGGCCTTTCCATCTAATGGTACGTTTAGATCTCCTTGCATTTCTTCCGTAACTTCGATTTCAGGCCCTTGCACCCCAAAGACTCGTAAGTTCGCAGGCGCATTCCAAAACCCTCTTTCTTCATCGTTTCGAGACCAAATTCCAGCCATAGCTCCCGAAGGTGGCACATGTTTTCCGTCTTCATCAATCAGCCAAGGGAAATAGGCAGCGGCATAAGGAGTCGAAGGGAGAACCGCACGTAATTCTGGAATTTCATCATACTCCCTGGCTGATTTTGGAGGATCAACAATCAGCATCGCTCTCATGGCAATTGATTCAGTCAGCAAGCGGACGACTTTGCCCCAATCAGAAACCGACAAATCTACCGTCTCGGGAGTCACAACGATTTGGACTTTACTGCCCAACAGATGATCTGAGAGACTAATAGCCTCCCTATAGGCTTCCGGCGATTCTCCACTCACTCCGACAATATAAGCATAAGCGGTGCTGGCTCCATTAATGAAATACAAACGGATTGCGTCATCAAGATAGCTATCAGTGTAATCCTTAAACTTTTCGGCAAATTCCTTATATGAAGAAATCCGTGTGGGTTCAAACGAGTGTGAATTCGTGGGTGTCACAAAAAGAGGAATTCCTGTCGGTACTTTAAAAGCGGCTGAAGGGGGAGCATTGTCGAGCTGTGCAGCACAAATGCTCGGTTCAGTCGTTTCGCCTTCATCCCTCCAGCCAGTCCAAAAAAAATTACTTTCAGATCCTTCATTGTGAACAACAATTTGATAAGTACCCTTTTTGAGCAACACATTTTTTGAAGAATTCTCAGAGATCACTGCAGCGAGTTCGTTTCCCTCTGAGTCTCGCATACTCAGAGTCAAATTCGGAAGGTTTTCAATTCTTAAAGTAATATTCTGTGTGCGACTAATCCTAACCAGCCACTGGTCATAGCCAGAACTGCCTGTATCGTTTGGCCCAACCTGGGCGTTTTCAGGTTCCAGATTGACAAGCACGTTATCAAAAAGGGAGATGATCGAATCTCCTATATGTTCCTCAGCTATGATATTGCCTTTTTCTGCGTTTTCTTGGCTTTCTTGGGTCACAACGCCAGAATCACTGCAAGCGATTAAAGACAAGAGCGCAAATAATATGAGAATAATGAGGCGTCTTCTCGACCGTTTCCCTGTCAATTGGGTAATTAATCCATCATCCTGATGCCCTATGATATTCTCCTCATTGGTTGTCGAATGGTATGGCATTGCATTTTCCTCCTTTGCAATGGAGTGGTGCGGGTAGGTCGAAGGTACTCAAGTTATTTTGATCTCTTTACTCAACAATACTCAGTCGCTTACAAATTCCATAATGGGATTACACCGCAAGAGATCGAATGGTCACATTTTTACGATAATGGGCTTCAAATAGTGGAGTTTCAGCCAAACCTCAATCTTGATTTTACCGTATTCGTACAACTTTCACATTATAATATTCACCCAACTTAAACCATCTGGATTTATTTCAACCCTGAAGGAACGTGGACTGATGATTTGATTGTTCGGTACACTGAGAATTGGGCCATAAAAGGCGTTGACGTTGATTTAACGGATTCACCAATCCATCAGGAATTCAGTTACCTCCATGATCCCGAATTACTGGGTGGAGTTGCTTCGAACAAGGTCCGAAAACATTGGCACTTAAAAGGGACCACGACCCAAAAATCACTGTCATAGGAAAATGAATTTTCGGGTCAGATTTTTCATGGAGTATCTTCTCCGTTTTTTAAAGTGAAAAAAATACCACCTTAAGGAATAATCACCACCTCCTGCAATACGACTGCCCCCTTCGGTGCGGCGGGGGCTCGCAGGCGGGTCGTTCTTGAGGTCTGGATGGTGAACGCGTCATTCCATCCCCCGCAAATGGTGGCTGTACCCTCTGTATCCTTGACCGGCGTTTCATCAAAGTCTCCTTGGCCCACCATGATGGCTGCGCCGTCGGAAGCCACATTCAGGGCCGCCTGGATTGAGGTATAGCAGGGGCTTTTTCCGCCGCAACCGGCGGCCTTGCTCACGTAGTGGCGTTCCTGCTGATACCGGACCAACCCCTGGCGCGCAATACCGTCGGCGGCCTCAAAAGACCCGCCTGCCAGGATCATATCATCGTTCGTCACAATGCATCGTACCGTCCCGGTAAGGGATGCGTTGAAGGAAGTAGCCCGGCTTCCGTCCTTATTCATCCGGATAAGACTGTTGTAGATTTTGCAGCAATTCCCGCTCACGTCGCTACCGAGTGTATTTGTTAACGCTTCCAAAAAATAGGTTCCGACGTCAAAAAGCTTCGCTGAAAATAATCCGAAATCCCTCGTTTGGCCGGTCAATTTTTCTTGAAATGAGAGCAAAACCAAGCCCTAAAACCACTCCCATATGATTTTTCGCACAGATGTTCATCATTGGCAAATGCCAATTTTCCTGGAATTT
This sequence comes from Desulfatiglandales bacterium, assembly GCA_963664475.2. GTDB lineage: Bacteria > Desulfobacterota > DSM-4660 > Desulfatiglandales > Desulfatiglandaceae > NaphS2. The sequence continues at coordinate 1,913,716 of CAXXXE010000004.1, read as the reverse complement.
ACGCTTTTCTATGTTTGGAGCATGCATATAGAATTCACTAACCATCATATAAGATGATCGGAGGTTGGAATTTTATCCCGTAAAAGAGGGCCTCATAGAGCATCCTCATTGATTTGAATTCAAAATCTCTAAACAGAGATCGCATACGATCCCACAGCTCTCTTTTGCTACCGAGTTTATGCCATGTTGCTCGAAAGAGGGGGCAACAGAGCTGCTGTGTTTGGTCAACTAAAAATGCCAGCATCATGAGCATCACAAAAACTACGCTCAGATTTTTCTCTCCGAGCCCGTAGTTATGTCCGAAATGGTAGCCCTGGTTTTTGAGAGTATTGAAGGTCTCATTTTCAATTTTCCAGCGTGCACGGCCGCCCGCCATAATTTCAAAGGCATTGGCTTTTGTTATCGTAAAATCGGTGACCCAAGTGAAATGTTGCGTTTTTTCGGCCGTGAATTCCCAGTATTCCAAGAAATTAATCAACAAATCCTGGTTTGATTCATTTAACGGGACTTGGTTATGAAAAAGGAAACGATGCGTTTTTTCGGGATCATTTTTGTCGACCAATTCAAATTGAACGGTTTCCCCATTCTTTTTTGCTTCTTCCACTTTTTTGAACAGGAAGGGATGATCGCCCTTTTTAACACCGAGGATGTAATGAAGATTGTATTTTTCCGCCTCCCTTATGTGTGGCGCATTTGAACTTAGAGCATCTTCAGTTATTATAAGGGGTAGATGCGGGTGATCTTCTCTTAACTTTTCGAAAAAACGTTTCGCAGCATTACGTTCACAATCGTTCTTGCTTTGGCCGTCCTGTTTTATTATGAACTCCGGCGCTAACGGAATCACCTCTTTGAAACCGGGATGAACAATTGCAGCCCCGAGCATCTGCTGGTAATAGGTGATTTCGCCGGTCTTTTTGTTTACTTTTTGCAAACAATTATCAGAGAAGATTTTCTTTGAGGAATAATAGCCTGTTCCGTCCAATGATAACAAATAACATCCCTGGAAGAAGACCAGTGGTTCGAGGGCTTTTCCTCTTTGCAATTCGCGAAAAATATTTTTATACGCTGGTCGGATTTCGTTAGGATCTACTTCATCCAGAATAGTTCGCATCTGCGAGTCACACGGTATATTTTCTACGTGGTAAATGCTTTTTAAATTTCCATCAGTTTTCCTTCGTTTGTCAAAAGCAAGCAAGGAAGGATCTTTCTGAGAAAAGACGGCAAATCCAGACATCAAGGCGTCTGCCATTGAGATTTCGGGATCATCCTCACGGTAGTCCGATACTCCCAAAAAATCTTTATGCAGACGCCTGAACAGTGGATCAGCACTAAGATGCTTTCGAGAACCTAACTTTCCCTTTTTTTGTTGATTTTGATGTTTCATGACTTTTATGGCTGCTAATCATGAACCATCGTTCGCAAAATGTCCAGGTTTTGCTCAAATTAATTTGCAGGTTTGGCACTTTTTTTTGAAAAAAACCCTTATGAAGCGATTTTCAGCTATTTTTTCAGTCAAAGCTAAACGAAAAGAAAATATCAAGATACACTGCTATTGAGCCTTTCAACTGGAAGCGGGAATTGCTGTATTTGAATTGACATAAAATCATCGACAGCATGTACACAATAATCCTCCATTTCTATTTTGACAGTTTCGTTGTTGAAAAATATTTCCAACGCATCAAGTATCGTGGATTTTCCAATGTCATTTTTTCCAATAATGACATTGAAGTTCTGGTCAAAATCTAAATCTACATTTTTGTATCCTCTGAAATTACAGAGTGTTAATCTTGATATTTTCATTTAAACATTCCCTAATTCGGATTATTTTGTAGTCACATAACGCGAAAATCACCGGTTTTATCCGGTGCATTTTCTGGTTAGAAATTTAGCTTTGTGTTCCAGTTTTTCTATATCGCTCTTTTTAGCCCCGAAAATGCGAATATAGACCCGTTTTTAGGCCTTTTTGCGCTTTAACCATCTTAATTTATATCGTTTTGCTTGGCCCAACCCCAGTTTAACAGTTTAATAACCAGTTTACCCAGTTGACCCCGCCCATTTTGTTTCTATCAGTTACGTTTCTGGAGGATGGGATCAACAGGTCCGATCTCCTTTGACTCGAAATCATAGGCAACAAACAGTGTTCTGCCGATTACCCTCCCAGCGTTCAGTTTATGTATAAGCTCCTCGTCGATTTGGTCTTCGTATAACGCTTCAATAAAATTCGAATAGGCTTCTATGATTTCATAGACCTCTTCTTCTTGAAGTCCAATCGGAAACAATAGTTTAAGGTTCAGGTTCTCAGAAACATTGAGGTACATCGAAAAAGTCAACGAGTATCCTCCTGAGCTTTTAACTTTAGCTTTTGAGATCTTTTGTCCCGGCCGACCGAGGAGACGATTGGCAACTGTTTTCAGAGCTTTCTTGAGGAGATTGTAATGATCCTTCCCCATCTCTGACAGGAAGGATTCAAAATAGGGCTTTGCGAGAAAGACCATGAGCGCTGTAGAAGCTATCCATTCTAACCCACCTTGAATTGGGACTTCTTCCCCACGCTTGACAGAGAGAAACAAGCCATCAGTTGAGATGGTTGATACGAACTCATCAACGACATCATCCGAGATGATTCCAGAGAAATAGTATAGGCTTATTTGGGTCATCTTAAAGTCCTTCTGGCGTGAGTTTGGACTGAGAGGCGAACCCCTCTCGATTACTCGCCTTTGGTGGCACATCTTGATTTTGTCGAGTGATTTTGCGTCCGATGAGAGCTGATCATTATGACGATTTCCTTGCATGGGAATCAAGTTAGAATTACAGCTCGTCAAAGACTGCGGAGTGCAATTGTCTCAAGAATGCTTCGCTGTATTCCAGCTTGATAATTAAATCTCTATCTTCTACAAAGTGAAATTTATATCCATCATTCGCTATGTAATCAACTATATATCTTAGATCAAAATTGCCACTGCTCCTGTGTATGACTACATAATGTAAAGTCCATCTCGAATTGAATGAAGGAATTGGCAAATCAGTTTCGCTGTTTATCTCAGTCGTACTTAAAAGAGAATCAATTATATGAACACGGCTGTCATTACATTTAAACTTTAAGGCATTTTCACTCGAATTGAATTCTGCCGTTCTAACCAACAATAAGTCATTATGATATGTAAACTTTAGAGCGTTTTTTGGCGTGGTAAAAATTATATTCCCGTCTTCATCTGCAATCAAAAGCCAAAGAAGGTACGTTGTATTTCCTATTTTGGTAAGCCTTCCCTTTACTAGGGAAACAAGTTCGACTCCGCCCCCAAAGTATTGAAGCAATCCTTCTTTTGTTATTAGTTCTTGCCCCAGCAAATCGCCTGATACGCACAACGCTGTGCATACAGCTTTCTCAAGCTTGTTAATCTCTGATGGAAACTCTGGTGATTTCCCGAGCCTATTGAGGGATGAAGCGATAGATTGTGCTCCGCTTCCTGAAAGCATTACGTGGCCAAATCTCTCTGATTGGAATTTTTGATAATTGAATCCAAAGCTATGAACCATCTCGTGATTCTTAATGAACCCGATCAATGCTATTTGATCTCTATCCTGTTGGCCTAAATCATGATCCCAGAAGGACATAACATCTGCAATAGAAAAATTTCTGTTGCTTGCAGCATTCTTGAGTTCATTTATTACCGTTTTAGCAATAACATATGTTCCAGCCCAACCCACAGCCAGTTTGTCATTTAAGATGCATAATTTCTGCTTAAGCCCAACTATAGAGTATCCTGATCCTTTAGGGAATGTATTGTGTATGTTTCCGATTGTTGGGATATATACATCATCCTTCCGCTCTGGCCCTGACAACAACACATCACCCATGAGAATTGGGTATGACTCTGGAAAAAATGCCATTGTTATAGTCATAGTGAAACCTTCGTCTAAATGGTCATAACCAGTGATTATACAGTTTTTTTTGTCGTCAACTATCCGTTTCCGCATGTTATCCGACAAAATCGAACCAATCTCCCTTTGAAATCTACATTTTGTAAATTATTCGATGGAAAAACGCAAGGGCAATATCTTTATATTCTGCTAAATATTTTATTAGCGATTCTCATTAGAGACTTGGCTTTCGCTCTCGTTCATACGTTCTAATGTGGGAATAGTTTTTGGACGCTTTGCGTCCGGCGGCAAACTCGAAAAAAACTGTTTTAAAATAGAGTATATTCATGGTTAAGGACGCAGATCGTCCAGAGGTGGGTTCAACATAGAGCGTGTGAACCAGGATGAGGAAATCGAAATTCCAAAATGAGAATTGCTAATGTCCTGCTTTTTTCTGAGGCTCATTAATATTTGCCGGTTGAAAGCCGGCATATAATCATTATTGACGAAGATCAATGGCATGGTTTCTGCGATTTGTATAATATGCGTATTTGTAATATTGAACGTCTAATAGGAGGCATATCATGATTCCAGTTCCGCCAGATATCATAGCGTGTTTTCAGGATTTTTTGACAAAACTGTTTGCAATAAACGGCAAACATCGGATCAACCGGTTCAAATCGGCACAAGCTGGAAATTCGCCCTTGATGGCCTCAGTGATGAGATCATGGTTCGGCAGTACTCTCCCAAGACATTGAAGCGCTGTTCAATGCGGCTCGGCAAGTTTCGGATCTTCACCGAATCCAAAACGTTGGAATCGCTCACCGATGAAGCTTACAAAGCCTTTTTGACATTTCCGGCGGTGAAAAGAAATGTGTCTGCTTCAACTCAGAATCAAGCATTCAATGCCTTGTTGTTTTTTCCCGTCATGTCATGAAACGGGAACCTGCGACATAAAGAACGTTTTCAGAGCAAAGCGGAAACCGTATAGGCCAGTGGTGTTGTCGAGGCGGGAAACTGATCTGGTTTTGACGCATCTTTCCCATCCGTGTACAATTCGATGTGGCCGCCGATTTTCATGAAAAGGATTTGAATGCCGGGTACGCCGGCGCCTTCTTATGCAGGCTAACTACGACATCCGAACGATCCAAGGCCTCTTGGGGCATAGCGATGTTCGGACAACGATGATCTATACTCACGTCATCAAAAGCATGCCGACAAAAGAGATTAGAAGCCCGCTCGATTTTGATCCGGAAGATTCCTGATTCTTGGGTATCCTTCATTTTCCATTTTACACTTTTGTCCCCATGCATTTCGTTTCCAAGTATGAAACTCCCCTCAGAGACAAGGCATGCCTTGTCTCTACAGCAGTTGCGTGCGTTTGTACAACCTGCTTTTGTGTTCGATGAGAATGTACAGGCCAAAATTCCCGTACAAACGCCCCGCCGTCAAGCAAAAACCCTTTTTGCTCTTCGCTGTCGTTTTTTCCTTTTACGACCTCTTTTTATTTCTCGCGCCAAGACGCAAAGTTTTTAAAACATAGTCTTTTTCTTTGCGTTTTTGTGCCTTTGCGTGAGATTATTCTTTAGTCTACGGACGATGAGCCATCTTCATTAATTGAACAGCGAGACGCCGAAGTGCCGCCATATAATCTGAAAACCCGCGGGCCAGGATGTCATTGTGGTTGGCGCCGGGGATTTTAAGCAGTGTTTTGTCAGGGGCGGGGCAGGCATCAAACAGAGCTTGTCCGTCGGAAAAGGGAATGATGTGGTCATACTCCGCGTGAATGATCAGGGTGGGTTTAGTAAAGGTCATTATTTTTGACAGGTTTCTAAAGCCCATCTCCTCATCAAATTCCATGGCGCCGAAATTGGCGCCCAGGAGGCGAAGAAGTGGGCCGGCAAAGGCGAACCCGCTCTCAATGATCAGACCGTCCATCTGATCTTTGTAGTGAAACGCAAGTTCGAGGGCCGAAGCACTGCCCAGAGATCTTCCCATAATAATTAAAGGGCCTGTATGACCGTTGGCGGCATTCTGTTCCTTCACGAAGTGAAAAATCCGGTGACAGTCTTGCATCATGGTGGTAACGGTGGGTTTGCCCGTTGACCGCCCGTAGCCCCGATAATCAACGGGCAAAAAGTTGATGCCGTTACGGTTGTAGAAAGGCGCCATTTCATCATAGTCCGACACGATCTCGCCGTTCCCGTGAAAAAAAAGGATTGTGGGCGCGTTTTTTGCGCAAAGGTGTGCCCTGGCGCCCACCACAATATGGTCTTCAACGGGAATGAGAATATCTTCTCCGCCATTTTGAGTTCCGGGGTTGTTCCATTCTCGTCTCGGGTGGAAGAGATGCATGAGGATCTCAGGCCGATCCAAACCTGAGTAATCGTTTTCAATATTTTTTTTCATGGAAAACCTCTCCTTGAATGTTTAGGTTGCCATAGCGGGTCGCCCCCTGAATTTGGTGAGATAGCCATGGCATTTCTGATCGAAATGGCATAAAATCTTAAAGATTGAGGGGATTGTGCTGATTTTTGCGCCCAAGGCCCCTTTTGTCAAGGGTTACCGAATATCATAGCCTCTAATTTTTACAGGAGCGGGACAGTTGGAAAAACGCATAAAAGGAAACGGTCCGAATGTTAACCATGGGATTTTGCCCCTTGACGGGGTTTTTTTGGACGGTCTGTATTCCCTTTCAGGAAGAAAGGCTTTGGAGAGGGTTTTCAATCACCCGGATCCTCCCCGTTTGATCCAAAGCATGAGCAGTGAGGATTTTTTATGGCTGGTCAAAAAGGTGGGTGTGGATGAGTCTCTTGAATTGCTGGAATTGGCTTCATTGGATCAATGGCAATATATTATTGATGTGGAATCGTGGCAAAAGGATCGTCTCGATTTGACCCACACCGACCAATGGATGACGCGGTTGATGATGGCGGATCCCGAGCGATTGGTAGAATGGCTGTATTCCGATGGGCAGGCGCTCGCTTACTATTACCTTTATCGAAGCATCGTTGTGGAAGTGTTGGAAGGAAACGACCTTTATGATGTGGGGCCGGGATTTTTTACCATTGACGGTCTTTTCTACATTCGGGCACTGCGTGAAGATCAGCGGGAAACCATTGACAAACTGCTGCGAACCATGGCCGACAAGGATCTCTCCAAATACCAGGCGCTTCTGATGGGGTTGGCGGGGGTGCTGCCGGCGGAGTCTGAGGAGGACATGTACCGCATGCGAAACATTCGTCTGGCGGAACACGGGTTCCTTCCCAGGGATGAGGCCATGGTGGTTTATGCTCCCTTAAAGCCGGAGCGCCTGAAAATGGATGCGCCGGACGCTTCTGATCAGCCGGTTCCGGATGTCGATGACCTTGACCTTGTTCCCCGTTGGCCGCTTCAGTACATTCAGGGGGAAAACCTCTTGGCCAAAATCATTTCAAGCCTTTCGGATGCAGCGCTTTTGGATCGCATTCGCCTGGAGTTCGCCGGCCTTTGCAACCAGATCGTATCCGCTGAAGGCCTCATGGACAGGGATGAGAATGATCTTCAGGAAATTCGTCTGCAAGCGGCCGGCTACTTGAATTTGATCTTAAAGGAGCGGTGCCGTGAAGACATTGTAACCGCTGAAAAGCTGTTAAGAATGAATTCCCTGTTGTCTTTGTTCCGTGCGGGCTTCGGGTTGGCCATGGATTTGAAATGGAAGGCGGAACGATGGTTAAAAACCTGCTGGTTCCATGAGGTCGGTTTTGAACCGTCCTTTTGGGGAGAGGAATGGGGCGGCATGCTCGAAGGCCTTTTGAAAAGGCGGCCTCTTTTTTACTGTGGAAGCGAGGCGGAGAACGGTTTTCGTCACTTCAAATCCTTATCGGACCTGTCATCCGCGGACGACGTACTCCGCCATCTGGACAGCCTGGACGGTCTCATGGGGCGGTTGACAAAACGATACCCTTTGGCAGTTCCGGATTCGGGGCCCTTTGACGTAACCTTTTATCCGCTGTTGTTTACCTTGTGGGCCCGACAACTGCTGGATATGCGCCCCGGTTTTGAGGCCATCTCCAATGACCGGGCAAGAGCTTTCTTTCGCCTCCTCAGGGAAGGGGACACCTCGCCTCCTTACCGTATGTTCGGTTTCGAAGAACGGTTTATGAAGGCCTTTGAAGCGCCGAATTCGGGACCCGCGGACCACCTTTCGGAAAATCTCAGAGCCGCCCTCTCCCTGGTGTGGCGGGATTTCAGCAATGAAATGGAGCGGGTGGCGACGGATGCCGTGGAGGCGAAGTACAGTCAATATGTCCTGATTACGGCCTGTTGATAATCTCCTGTTCTGAAAAACAGCCGGTACAGGCTTTTCCCCAGAGTGAAAAGGTTTTTTCCGTCTGGTAGGGTTTCAGGTGGCTGTATCCCTCCGCCATAAACCGCTTCAAGGCGGAGACCGGCAAGGAAGCGCCTGCAATTTGAACCTGCTGGGTGTCGTTTTTTCCGGCAATAAGCTCTTCAATTTTCATAAGAAAACCTCCCTGTTCCAAGGTTAAAAGTATTGACCTTCGCCTCATTCTTGAATCGCGGTATTGTTTGTTTTGGCATGTTTTTCCAGGGTGCCCGCATCGTAACCGGCTTTTTCGTAGTTGTCGATAGCCCGCATTTTCAGTTGGGTGTCCTTGATCTTTTCCGAGTGGGTATCTGCCAGTTCGGCCGCATGGCTCCACATCCCTTCCTTTTCATAGGAAGCGATTTTGCGGTTGATGTGCGCATGTTCCTCCGAAGGTTCCAGAACAGCTGCCCTGCACCAGGAGATGATTTTTTTGACGTCCTGTCCGCAGGCGGGGCAGCAGGCAAGGGGGGCTTCATTGATTCCCTGGATGAATTCAAATCCCCCCCGGCACTTTTCACAGGCTTTCCCAAAATCCATCGGTTCATATTCATATATGGGCATGGTTGCGGCTTTCTTCCGGCGATCCTAAGTGTCACAAAAATTAAGGTTACGGTTTTTTAACGGACCTCCGCCATTGGGGTCCCTCATGGGTATCGATGATTTCAATCCCCATTTTTTCAATTTCCTTTCGCAAAGCATCGGCTTCGGACCAGTCTTTCCGGGTTCTCGCCAGTTCCCTTTTCCGCACGAGAGCCTCCACCTCCGGGTTCGTGGCGGGGGGCTTCAGATGGATGAATCCCAGAACCGAATTGATTCGACCCAGGGCCGTCAGTATCTTTTCACGGTCTGAAAGGGAAAGCCCTCTTTGATCCATCTTTTTGTTGATGGTGCGGGTAAACGCGAAAAGGGCGGCCAGGCCCGCGGCCATGTTAAAATCATCGTCCATGGCCGCCGCAAACCCCTGCTTGAGACCATAGATCGTCTGGTCAAGGTCGGGGTCCGTAGAGGCCGGTTTTGCAAAATGTATTTTTTGAACGAATTTGTCCAAATGAAGAAGGGTGTTTTTAATGGCTGAAAGTTTGGTATGGGAAAAGAAGATCGGTTTCCGATAGTGGCGGCTGAGTAGCCAGTATCGAATTTCTCTTCCCGTGTACCCTTCGGCCAGAAGGTCTCTCAAGGTCAGGTGGATGCTGTTTGCTGCGTTGGGGCCGTTGAACATGACCGGTTCATTGTGAAGCCAGTAATTGGAAAGGGGCTTGTCGGTTGCGGCCTGGCTGATGGCGATGGCGTTTTCATGGTGGGGGAACACCAGTGCAACTCCGCTGGTGTGAATGTCGTGGGTGGGACCGAGGGTTTTGAGGGCAATGGCCGCACACTCAAGATGCCATCCCGGTCGCACATTTCCCCACTTTGTCTTAAAAAAGAGACCGCTTTTCAGTTCATTGAGGGTGGATCTTTTCAGCAGGGTAAAGTCCTTGGGGTTTTCTTTTTCGTATTGGTCCAGATCAACGGTTTTGCCGATTCTGATTTTATTGAGATCCACATTTGAAAGTTTTCCATAATCTTTGAACCGGGAGATATCAAAGTATATGGACCGCAACTTTTCATAGGCATATCCTTTTTCAAGAAGGGTCCGGGTCAGTTCAATCATATCATCCACATGTTCGCTGGGTCTGGGATACTGGGACGCTTTTTTGATGTTGAGGCTGTCCAGATCTTCCATAAAGGAATTGTAAAACATATCGGTAAATTCCTTAAGTGAAACGCCGGCCTTTTGAGCGCCTGAAATCGTTCGGTCATCCAGGTCCGTCACATTCATGATATGGGTGACGCCGTACCCTTTATAGGTCATGTAACGGCTGATCAAATCGGAAAAAAGCAGCCTTCTGCACTGTACAAGGTCAATGAACTGGCACAGGGTCGGGCCGCAGGAGTACAGGGTGACATGATTGTCTTTGATGGGGACGAAATCCTCTTTTTTGCGGCTCATGGTATTGTACACCCGAAGTCCTGATTTCTTTCGGGCCATGAACAGGGGTGTGCTGAGGTATCTTTCTCCTCCGTCGGGCAGAATCACGACAATGCGGCCGCGTTCCATGTTCCGGGCGACCTTCAGGGCCACCGCCATGGCGGCCCCGGAACTCATTCCCACGAAAATGCCTTCTTTCCGGGCCAGCATCCGGGAGGTTTCAAAGGCCTCTTCATCTTCAATGTTGATGATTTGGTCTGCTCTCTTTTTTTCAAATATCCCCGGCTGGTAGGACTCCTTCATGTTTTTGAGACCCTGGATTTTGTGCCCCAGGTAGGGTTCCACGCCGATGATTCGAACGGAAGCATCCAATTCCTTGAACCGTCTGGAAATGCCCATGAGGGTGCCGGTGGTTCCCATGGTGGCCACAATGGCATCTAAATGCCCCTCGGTTTGTTCCCATATTTCCATGGCCGTACCGTCATAATGGGCCATCCAGTTGGCCTCATTGTTAAACTGGTCGGCCAGCCAGAATTTCTCCGGGTTCTCACGGGCCAGGTTGTACACGTGTTCAATGGCGCCGTCGGTTCCCAGATGCGCCGGGGTGAATTCTATCTCCGCTCCCAGGGCCGCAAGGATCTTGACGCGCTCTTCGCTGACCGCTTCGGACATGGTCAGCAGAATCTCGTATCCCTTGACGGCGGCTACCATGGCCAGACCGATCCCCGTATTCCCACTGGTTGCCTCAAGGATGATTTTGCCTTTTTTCAGCGCCCCTGTTTTTTCAGCCTCTTCGATCATTTTCAAGGCCGGCCGGTCTTTGATGGACCCGCCCGGATTAGCGCTCTCCAGTTTGGCCAGGATTTCAACATGTTCGTTTGCGCCAAGCCGGGTTATGGGAACCAGGGGCGTCTTGCCGATTTTGTCGAGAATATTGTGGTATTGATGGCTCATGCTTTTTTCGCTTTCCGTCGTTGTAAAACCAGTCGGTTCGGTTTCCCGGGTTGTTGATAACTTCTTGACCCTCGCTTCTTGTCTTGCTAATGTGTTTCTCGGTTTTTTTGGTTTTTCATCTAACTAAAAAAACGGAACATTCAATCCCATTTGTGAGCAGGAGAATTCAAAATGAAAATACTGGTTACCGGCGGGGCCGGATTTATCGGTTCCAATGTGGTGGACGGGTACATTAGAGCCGGACACGAGGTTATGATCCTGGACAATCTTTACACCGGAAAGCGGTCCAACGTCAACCCACAAGCGCGATTCTATGAATTTGACATTCGTTCTCCTGAAGCCGCCGGGGTGGTTGAACGGGAAAAACCCGATATTTTGAATCACCATGCCGCGCAGATGAGTGTTCCCGCATCCGTTGCGGACCCCGGTTTTGACGCGGATGTCAACATCAAGGGCTTCTTGAATCTTCTGGAGGCGTCGGTAAAATCAGGTGTCAAAAAGGTCGTTTTCATCTCCTCGGGCGGGGCCATATACGGAGAGGCGGATGAATATCCCACATCCGAGGCTTATGTTCCAAAGCCGCTTTCCCCTTATGCCATCACAAAATTTTCGTCGGAACATTATCTGGCATACTACCGGCATCAATATGGCCTTGATTATACCACCCTCCGGTACGCCAATGTTTACGGCCCCCGCCAGGTTCCCCATGGGGAGGCGGGCGTGGTGGCTATTTTCATGAACAACCTGGTGGAAGGAGCCCCATCCATGCTGAATCATTTTCCGGAAGACGACAGGGGCATGGTGCGGGATTATTGCTTCGTGGCCGACGTGGTCAGGGCCAATCTCGCGGCATTGAACCGGGGCAGTGGCGATTTTTTCAATATCGGCACCGGGTATGGCGCCAAAACCCTTGACCTTTATGAAATAATTCTGAGTGCATTAGCGGATATGGACAGGCCGGCAGCCAAAGAATTGTATAAAATGAAAAAACAGCTGGCCCGGCCCGGGGATTTGAAAAAAAGCTGCCTGACCATAAAAAAGGCAGCCGATATTTTGAATTGGCAGCCGGAGATTCATTTGAAAGATGGTATTCGTGAAACTTTGAAGTGGCGCCTGAATCAAATCTGACCCGCGGGCGCCGGGTTTTCCTTCCATCCGTTGTCACGCCATGTTTTTTGACCCTTGCCCTTGACATTCCCGGGGTCGATATTAGTTTTCAGTGCATTGAGGCTTTCAAGCGTAAGACTCCATTTTGCTTGGAATGTTAAGGGTCTCAAGAGATTTTCCTCTATCCCCATTTTAAAGCAAAGGACCCACGCAACCTTCGTCTGTTGGCGTGTACCATGTCGCCCGGCGGGAGTATTCTGAAGGTCGTCATTCGACACTATCCGGCCGGGAAGAATTGAACAGGGTTGCCTGAAGGCGTTCAGGTGAGAGGATGTAAAGGTTTTTTGGTGAACCATATGGCGCTTATGCAAAAACACACTATTTAAGAGGAGAAAAGAGAAATGAAAGTAAAACCGTTGCATGACCGTGTTATCGTAAAGAGAGTCGAGGAAGAAGCAAAGACCAAGGGCGGCATCATTATTCCCGATACGGCCAAGGAAAAACCCGTTGAAGGCGTGATCATGGCAGTGGGTGATGGAAAAGTGGCGGATGACGGGAAGAAAATCGCACTGGAGGTGAAAGCCGGCGATAAAGTTCTGTTTGGAAAATACGCTGGGACGGAAATTCAGATCGATGGAGAAGAGCATCTGATCATGAGAGAAGACGATATCATTGCCATCGTAGAGTAGCCGTTTTCGAAAGCCTACTTCTATTGGCGTAAGAGCAGAACCTTCAAATATAATTTTCGAGGAGGAAAAGACAGATGGCAAAAGAAATTAAATATGGCATGAAAGCAAGGGAAGCGATTCTAACCGGTGTGGACACCCTTGCCAATGCCGTTAAAGTAACCCTGGGACCCAAAGGTCGCAATGTTATTTTGGACAAATCCTTTGGCGCTCCCAATATTACCAAGGATGGTGTTACCGTCGCCAAAGAGATCGAACTGGCGGACAAGTTCGAAAATATGGGCGCCCAGATGGTGAAAGAGGTGGCCTCCAAGACATCCGATGTGGCTGGCGACGGAACCACCACCGCTACGGTTCTGGCCCAGGCCATGTACCGTGAAGGCGCGAAACTGGTTGCCGCCGGCATCAATCCCATGGCCCTTAAGCGCGGTATCGAAAAGGCCACCGAGGTTGCCGTGGATGAGCTCAAAAAGCTTTCCAAAGCCACCAAAGATCAGGCCGAGATTGCTCAGGTCGGTACCATTTCCGCCAACAGCGACAGCACCATCGGTAACATTATTGCCGAGGCCATGAACAAAGTGGGTAAAGAGGGCGTCATCACCGTTGAGGAAGCCAAGAGCATGGATACTTCTCTTGAGGTGGTGGAAGGTATGCAGTTTGACCGTGGTTACCTGTCTCCCTACTTTGTCACCGATGCTGAAAAAATGCAGGTGACCCAGAGTGAGCCCTACGTTCTGTTGAATGAGAAAAAGATCAGTTCCATGAAAGACCTGGTTCCCATCCTCGAGCAGGTTGCTAAAATGGGAAAGCCGCTCCTCATCATTGCCGAAGACGTTGAAGGTGAAGCGCTGGCGACCCTGGTGGTCAACAGACTGCGGGGAACGTTGCAGGTGGCGGCTGTCAAGGCCCCAGGCTTTGGCGATCGAAGAAAAGCCATGCTGGAAGATATCGCCATTTTGACGGGTGGTCGCGTAATTTCCGAAGATCTGGGACTGAAACTGGAAAATCTGACCCTCAATGATCTGGGCACGGCCAAGACCATTACGATCGATAAAGACAACACCACCATCGTGGACGGCGGTGGCGCACGAGCAGACCTGGAAGGTCGCGTAAAACAGATTCGAGCACAGATTGATGAGACCACTTCCGATTACGATCGCGAGAAACTTCAGGAAAGACTGGCCAAGCTCATTGGTGGTGTGGCCGTGATCAATGTGGGCGCTGCCACTGAGATCGAGATGAAAGAGAAGAAGGCGAGAGTGGAAGATGCCTTGAATGCTACCAGAGCGGCTGTTGAAGAAGGTATCGTTCCTGGCGGCGGTGTTGCCTTGCTGCGGTCGATTCCCGCCCTTGCGGCCCTTGAACTGGGTGGTGAAGAGCAGGCCGGTGTTAACCTGGTTATGAGAGCACTGGAAGAACCCATTCGTCAGATCGCGGAAAACGCCGGTGCCGAGGGTTCCGTGGTTGTGGACAAGGTTAAGGGTGGAAGCGAAGGTTTTGGCTATAATGCGGCCACGGACGTGTATGAAGACTTGATGGAAGCCGGCATCATCGACCCCACAAAGGTTACCCGGTTTGCCCTGCAGAATGCCACGTCGGTTTCCGCACTGCTGCTGACCACAGAGGCCATGATTGCCGAGAAGCCTGAAAAGAATGCCGACATGGGTGGTGGTATGCCTCCCGGTGGCATGGGCGGTATGGGTGGCATGGGCGGTATGGGCGGTATGATGTAAACAGCCATTTTATCGGCTCAAAGGTCCACACGGATTTTTGATGTATAAGATCGCGCCCGGGGAGATTGTTTCCCGGGCGCTTTTTTTTCGCGCAAGCGCGACGACGACAATCTCTATTCCCTGATTATCCAGCTTAAAAGGTTTACTTCTTACACCATTTGCATTAAAAGTCGGGATGAAACGTAAACTTTTGAAGGAAAAGGCGGCTATGGCATTTGAGGATCAGACGGTTTTGGTAACGGGTTCCGCGGGGTTTATCGGCTTCCATCTTTCCAGAAAACTGCTGGAAATGGGATATCATGTGGTAGGCGTGGACAACCTGAACCCCTATTATGATGTAAACTTGAAAAATGCACGGCTGGATTTGTTGTATCCCCATGAGAAATTCCGGTTTTTCAAGGTGGACATCCATGACCTTCAGGCCATGCGCAGGGTTTTCAGTCAACATAAAATTACCCGTGTCTGTAATCTGGCGGCCCAGGCCGGCGTCAGGCATTCCCTGAAAGATCCTTTTTCCTACCAGAAAAGCAATATAGAAGGGTTTCTGAACCTGCTTGAACTGGCCCGGGAGTTCCGGGTGGAAAATTTCGTTTACGCTTCTTCATCTTCCGTATATGGAAAAAACAAGAAGAATCCCTATAGCGTGGAAGATCGTGTCGATAATCCCATCAGTCTTTATGCGGCTACGAAAAAGGCCAATGAACTCATGGCCCACGCGTATAGTCACCTGTTTGATATTCCCTGCACGGGTCTCAGGTATTTTACTGTGTACGGTCCATGGGGTCGCCCGGATATGGCGCTTTTCCTTTTTACGGATGCAATTTTGAACAACCGCCCTATCAATGTATTCAACCATGGCAATATGCGGCGTGATTTCACTTATATTGATGATATCGTGGCGGGTACGGTGAGCGCCATTGAACGACCGGTTCCATACGATATTTTTAACCTGGGCAATGCCGATTCAACGGCGTTGATGGATTTCATTCAGGTGATCGAGGCGGAACTGGGGCGGAAAGCGGAAAAGAACATGCTGCCCATGCAGCCGGGCGACGTTGCGGAAACGTCCGCTGACATTGCGAAATCAAAAGAAGCGCTCGGATTTTCTCCGAAAACGCCTTTAAAAGAGGGGATCAGGGCGTTCATGACCTGGTATCGGGAGTATTATGGGGTTTGACATGGCCTCTTTATCAACGGGATTGCGATCTCCGGGCTTGTGGTCTCGTTGGAGATCATGGCTTCAGGGGTCGGTCATCTATCGGGCAATATCAAGCAAGTCCTTTTCGATTATCAGATAGACAGGTTCATACGTCAATGGATTCATGGTTTGAGTAATCTCACCGGGATCACTCCCCTGATTGAACGTCAAGGCGCCTCGAATGTATTGCCTGCGAGAGGATTCTTTCCAGAAATCCGTATCTGTTCCATCAGCAACCACATCCCCCATATCAATGAACTCAGCTACACTTGAGTCACCGGCACTAGTAATGTAATGTTCCAGTGCACCGTCCACAGTCTGCATGTGATCATAATCCCAAAGCATGCGAAAGGTCATGTCAAGGGGATGGTCCCTTGGGTCGCCGATTACCAGCACTGGCGTGGTGTCCAGGTCATAAAGGGTTGAATACTGATACCAGTTGCTGTCAATTCCCTTGTCGGAAGTGAGGGGATACACCACCGGATTGGTGGTCGTGCTGGCAAAAAGGTTTGAAGCAATGGGGAGACAACCGTCTGACTGAAACCCAAGCATATAAAGATCGCCTTCGGAAAACCAAAACATGTTGGGGTTGTGAATATAATTGGTTGTTGAAAGGGAATCGCCATTGGTCCAGGCGCTGTATAAAATATACTTCCGGGCGAGATCGTCCTTACGGTTCAAGAACGATTGGTAGAACCACCGCAGCCACGGGTTGAAGGTTTCGCCCTCGGATTTCTTTAATTTTTCCAAATAGTACTGATCCATGGCTTTGACATTTTCTACATCGGCGACCCACCGATTTTGAATTCGGTCATCCAAATAATTGCATTCTGGCGTTAAAGGAATGAATATGAAGGAGTTTTTCCCGTCAAAAGAATCCCATTCCAGGTCGGCGGTTCCCTGTGTTGCCGTGTCTGCTTCCCAATTGTTGGGGGAAATGTTCGTTGCCAGAGGTGTGCCATGATTGGGGCTTGCCAGCAAAATGGCCTTTCGCAGATAGGCGTGGTCACTATTGCCGTTACTCATGGCATCGAACATTTCAACGGCTGTTCTGGTGATAAGACCTCCCGTGGAATGGGTCATGATGGCCACACCGACGCTTTCATCCCGCATACCCAGAGCCAGATCCGTTTCGGGATGGTCATTGTTGATCCCTTTGAGCATCCCACTGAACTGGTTGCCGCTGAAAGACAAATGTTTGTAGCTTGGCCACCGCATGGCGTATAAATGATATTTCTGCTGCAGCGAAGGGGTCGCCAGATAATAACACACGAAGTCGTACCAGTAGTTGAGAGGCGACTCGAGCCAAAAGCTAAGCAGGGCCGCCCCTCTCCGGTTCTTATGGCCCTGCCAGCCGTGAACCAGCACAAGAGGAATGCGATTGTTATCTCCCAATGGATTTTTCCCGTAAGCGGTATCGTCCCATTTGGGGACGACGTTTTTCCCCATCAGCCGGTCAACATCGACGATATAATGGGAATAGGCATTTCCCGCTGTGATGGGTTGCAGGCTGGTGTCATGGGCGTTTGGGAAATTGTTGTACATGTCTGTTTCGTTGGCGCGGGTCTCTGAGATCGTTCGGCTGGCGATCATGGGAAACGTATCCACATAGCGGCAGATATCTATCGCGTCCTGCAAGGCATAAAGCGTGTCGGACCCATTTATGAGTGAAGCGACTACCATACCATTCTTGTATTTCGCATCGGAGAAATCTATAGACTGGCTGCTGTAACGGGCGCTTCCGTCCAGTGGGATACCTCCCAAGGTTTCGGTCACATTAAGGCTTGAATTTTCCAGCGTAAAGACAATTCTTGTACCCTGAGCGTTCACCCCTTCCTTGAAAGCAAAGACAAAAGGCCCTTTGGTATTGGTTTCATCCGGTGACAGCCCCGATGCATCCGCGTCCACCATATTCGCAACATTTGATGAACTAACCGTAACTTCTCCGGTAGCTGACGAAGCCGTGACCGTTCCGGAATCGAGAGTGGTGGAAGTGTTTACAAAAGCGTCCGCCGCGGCGGGAATACTACCCGGGGTAAGGTCCGCCTCAATTTCCACGGTTTCCATGTGCATGCCCTCCAACTGATTGCTATGGAGATTTACGCTGTAGCGCTTCCAGAAGAAAGGACCGTCTTGATGGTAGTCAGCCGTGACCGTTACGGCCTGAGATGCATCGAGGATGGATTCTTTCTGCTCCCAGGACAGGTACACGAGTCCTGTATGGTCGGCGGACACCAGGGCACGCTTAACCATGGGAACCCTGGCAATAACGCCGGGCTGGAACTGGCCCAGCACGGCGTTAACGGTTTGAAGCCAGTCCAGCATCTGATTTTCCGTGGGTTTGAGCGAGCTCTGATCTTCAAAGTAATTGGTGACCCCGGCGGAAACGAGATGAAGCACTTCCCGAAAAGGAAACTCGCTGGATTTGGGTAGCTCAGCATCAAAAATGCCATCTCGGCAGGCTCCCAGGAAAGCGGCATAATCCCCATGACGGAACCGTCCGCTCAGACTGCTCAGCAAAAACGCTGCTTCAGTATCACCGGAAATAACGGTTTCCTGAGCACTGTATTCGGATTGACCGTCAAAACCGGTGACAACGGCCCGGGCCGTTTTTCCGCTGGAATCCAGTTTTAAAATGAAGTAAGGGCTTTCAGGAATCGGTCCAGGTACGGCAATCAAAAAATGCCCGTTCTGATCCAGTCCCGCGGGAATTGTTGATAGCGCATTTCCGTCGGCATCAAGTAAATCAACGGTCCCGCCGATTGGGAGACCGACTACAAAACCGGAAACAGTACTCGCGGAAGTTGTGGTGTTGGAATCATTGTCACTACACGCACAGAAACAAAAGAACACCAGGGTCAAAAGAAATACGCCAGGTTTCCGTTTAATGTGAGCCGCTATCGCTTTTTCCATAATTTCCTCCTGTTTCTATCCTTTTGGGATGGCATCAGCATAGGGTTATTATCTTTAGAGCCTTACATTGATTATCCTTCACATTTCTTATACAACCGAAAACAAAGTTTCGTCACTTATAAAATTTTTAAATTCTAAATTTTGTGGTGGTTTTATGAATGAAAAAAGCCGGTATGTGGGGGCTGATCCCTGAGCAAGAGATGCAACGAACGGTGTGCGTGATTGTCAAAAATTGATGTCCGAAAGACGCTGAGCTTAAAACGCCTTTGCCATCAAAGGAATCGCCACAAACGCGCCCAATGAACTGCCCAGGTTGGTCAAGACTACGATCAGCAAAATCCGGGTAATCTTGTTTTTCCAAAAACCCTTGACGGAAACAATGTCTTCCGGCAGCCGTTCAAAGTCTTTTACCTTTGGTTTAACGAGAAAGACCTGCACCAGCCCGGCTACCCAGCCCGCGGCGATCATGGGGTTTAGGGAGGTAACGGGGGAGGCGATGAAAGCGGTCGCTATCGTCAAGGGGTGCGCCAGGGCAGCCGCGGCGCCCAGCCCCGCCAGGACGGCGTTGGCCAAAACCCACCATTTGATCATGTCCGTGCCGGCATTGGCCCCCGCCATATAGAAACCGAAAATGATCAAGGCAATGACCAGAGAAGGAATGCCCCATTTTAGAAATCCCATCCATTTCCCCTTGGGGGGGATGATTTCAAGGGCCTTGATGTCCACCGGTTTATCCCAGTATTTTTTGATGCCCGGGACATGACCGGCCCCCACCACGGCGACGATTTTCTTTCCGGGCGCCGTTCTGATTTTGTATGCCAGATATTGATCCCTTTCATCGATGAGTACCCGCTGCAATTCGGGCAGCGTTTTCCCGAGTTCGCTTAACAGGGTTTCAAGGACATCCTGTTCCTTCAACTTTTCGATGTCCTCCTTTTCAATGTCATCCATGTCTCCCATGGAAGTGATCAATTGCATCAGCAATTTCACTTTCGTCCAGAGCCCCATGAGCCGCCACGTCCGGGAAAGGGTGGTGCGGATATCCCTGTCAGCCAGGTGTATGGTCGCTTTTATGTCATTGGCCGCCCTTATGGCGTGCAACATCTCTTCTCCGGGCTTGATGCCGAGTTTTTTGCCGATTTTTTTCTGAAAGGAGGCCAGCATGAGGTTGGAAAGCAGCAGGAACGCTTTTTTTTCCTTGATGACTTTGATTAAATCGGTTTCTTTCCACCTGTTTTCTTCGGTCATGGCCTGGTATCTTGATGCGCAGAGTTCCACTGCCACTGTATCCGGTTTTTCTTCTTCGATCACGCTTTTCACCAGGTCGGCACTTTCCCTTGATACATGGGCGGTCCCTATAAGGATGATTTCCTTATCTTCCATGGTGAGATGATGTTTGTTATGGTCGCTGATCATGAGTACGCCTCAAATGAGATGTGAAACAATGCCTAATAGCACAAATGTTTTCGGTTTCCAAGGGGTTTTGTTTTGCGTCCGCTCTGCTTTGTCCTTGACCTGGCCACCAATCTGTGGTCGAAAAAGGGCGCGCAGGTGGGATAGGTTTTTATTTGGCATATGAAAAGGACAAAGCAATGACGGGTCAGAAGTTGATTTTGGCGGGGTGGGTGATTGATGGATCCGGCGGTCCGGTTCGGGAGAATGTGCTTTTGCGACTGGAGAACGGGTTTTTTGAGGAAATATCGGATTTCCCTGTTGGTTTCGCTGTGTCTTCAGCGTATCTGGATTTGTCGGGGTATACGCTGTTGCCGGTACTGGTAGATGCCCATGTTCATCTGTTCATGTCCGGCACGGAGGATCAGAACAGGCGGAAGCAACAGTTACATGAAGGATTTCACCGGGTGAAAGAGACCATTTCCCGTCACCTTCGGCAATTGCTTGCGCATGGTGTGTTGGCGGTGAGAGACGGGGGCGACAAAGAGGGGTACGCCCTGCGTTACAAGAAAGAGTGTATGGAAGAGAGAGATTCTTCTTTTTGTCTTCATGTTGCGGGAATGGCGTGGCATAAACCGGGAAGGTATGGTAGGTTTGTGGGTCGTGCGGTAAAAACCGGCAGTCTCGCCGACAGCATTCGGAGGGAGTGTCATGACCTGGATCACGTGAAGATCATTCAATCCGGGTTGAACAGCCTGACGGAATTTGGAAAAGAAACGCCCCGTCAGTTCGATTTGGCGGCATTGAAAGGCGCTGTGCGTGCAGCCGCTGAAAAGGGCCTCAAAACCATGGTGCATGCCAATGGTGAAATTCCCGTACAAATTGCCCTTGAAGCGGGTTGTCATTCCATTGAACACGGTTTCTTCATGGGACAGCGGAATTTAGAGCGTATGGCTACCGGCCATGTCTTTTGGGTTCCCACTGTCTGTACCATGAAAGCCTATGCGGCGTATACCGGCGGCAGTACTGAAGAACGCCGCATGGCCTTAAGGAACCTGGAGCACCAGCTGGAGCAGATGGCCATGGCAAGAAAACTGGGCGTGCCCGTGGCCCTTGGAACGGATGCGGGAAGTATCGGTGTACACCACGGCAGCGCTGTAATTGAAGAGCTGAAACTGTTGATGGAAGCCGGATTCTCAATTGAAGAGGCGATAAAATGCGCCGCTCTAAATGGTATGCGACTTTTGGGCCTGGAAAAAAGAGGGGTGATAGCCAAAGGGATGAGAGCGGATTTTATGGTGGTAAAGGGCGGGCCGGAGGGTCTCCCAAACAGCCTGAATGACATCTTTCAGATCCATATGGGTGAGCGGTTTTTATGATGCTGCAATTGAAATTGATTCTGTTTTTGGCAACCTTTTGGTTCATGGTCCCAATGTTTGCGGGTTGTACGGTTTCCAAGATGCCCAAGGGAATGGAAGCGGTTCTGGTGAGCAGGGAAGACCCGATTTTTGACAATAGCTTTGAACAACTTTCGCTGAAAGACATAGACTTGAAAAACATGTGGATGGAAAGGGAAGTTCTTGGGTCCAGGGAAAATGTCGCTATTCACAACAACACCTTTGCGGATATCGCGGAAAGCGCAAAAGACGGGGTCGTCAACATATACACCCGCAACCTGGAAGAGAAAGAAGCCCGGTTCGGGATTTCGCCCAATGATATTTTGCCCATTCGAATCCCGCTTCTTTCCTATCTGTTCGATATTATTCCTTTCAAGGTGCCCATTCCCTATAGAAGTGAAGGGTTCAGTCTCGGTTCCGGATTCATCATCAACGAGCAGGGATATATCCTCACAAACGCCCATGTTATCCATAATGCAACGGATATTCGCGTGGTCCTTTCGGAAGGGAAAAAGGAATACCCCGCCAAAATAGTGGGCGCCGATAGAATTACCGATACGGCGCTCATCAGGATTGAACCGGATCACCTGTTGACGGTCCTTCCCCTGGGCAATTCGGATCGTTTGAGGATCGGCGAGATGGTGTTGGCCATCGGAAATCCATTGGGACTGCGGCATTCCGTGACGTCGGGGATTGTGAGTGCAACGGAGCGGATCTCGCCCGGCCTCAATGAAAAACTGGTGGATTTCATTCAAACGGATTCCGCCATTAACCCCGGGAACAGCGGTGGACCATTGGTGAATCTTTATGGTGAAGTTGTGGGCATCAATACGGCGGTGATCAGTGAAGCGCAATCCATCGGGTTTGCCATCCCTATCAACACAGTAAAAAAAGTGATGCCCCTGCTGGTTTTGGGAAAGACGGAACGGGGCTGGCTGGGGATTCAGGCGATTCCCCTCCTGCCGGAAAAGGCCTTCGAATTAAAATATCCCGATGAGGGAGGCATTCAGGTGGTGGTGGTTGAAAAGGACAGTCCCGCGGAGGCGTCCGGCATTAAACCCAATGACATTATTATGCGTTTAAACGGTCAACCCGTGGGGCGCTTTATTATGCTCAGGCGGGAATTGCTGGGGTTGAGTCCCGGCGCCGAATTGACCCTGACGATCTTCAGGGGAGGGACTATCCTGGAGATTAAGAGTGTTTTGGGCAAGAAAGAGAAAAAAGAGCGAAACTGATGTGAAAGGAAAAGGTGGCGGAGAAATGAAAATGGAAATCGCCGGAACGAGCGATCGGGTTCTTGAAATTGACCTTTCAGCGCGATCAGTCAAAGAGATAAAGGTCGATGAAGCGGATCGAAAGCTGTATCTGGGGGCTAAGGGACTTGGTCTGAAACTCCTGTATGACCGCTTGATCCCCGGCATTGACCCTTTGGGCGAAGACAACTATCTGGCTTTCATGATGGGGGTTTTCATGGGGACAGGCGCCCCCTGTTCCGGACGTTTTGCCGCTTTGACCAAATCTCCGCTCACCGGCATTATGCTCGTTTCTTCCTGCGGCGGACCTTTCGGTATGGCCTTTAAGACCGCCGGTTACGATGGCCTTCTGGTGACCGGAAGGTCGGAGACCCCCGTCTATTTGATGATCGATGATCAGGGTGTGAATTTTAAAGACGCTTCACACCTCTGGGGCATGGACTCACAAGAAACTCAGGAATCGCTTCAGGAGGGTAAAAAATGCGGCATGCTGGCCATTGGGCCGGCAGGTGAGAACCGGGCTCCCATCGCCAATATCCGGTCCGGAGACCGGTATCTGGGGCGCGGCGGGATGGGGGCCGTCATGGGCGCCAAGAACCTGAAAGCCATTGTCGCCAAAGGTGGGGCCTCAAAAATCGTTCCGAAAGATCCCGATCGATTCCTGAAGGTCAAAAAGAGGGCCACCCACTATATCAACCGGAACAGCTCGTCGCTTGCCTACCGCGAGTTCGGCACCAGCTTCAGTGTGGACTGGTGCAACACCGGGGGTATTCTTCCCGTGAACAATTTTCAGGACGGTCGTCATGCAGCGGCTGCGAAGGTGTCGGGCGAGGCCATGCGAAAGCGGTATCAGACCCGATACCATACCTGCAAACCCTGTACGATCATGTGTGGGCATAAAGGGACACTTAAAGACGGTTCGACCCATGTGGTTCCGGAATATGAAACCGTGGGTCTGTTGGGCCCGAATCTGGGGATCTGCGATCCGGATCGGATCACGGCGTGGAATGATTTGTGTGGACGCATGGGGATGGATACCATTTCCACCGGCGCCGTTCTCTCTTTTGTGATGGAAGCCGGAGAAAAAGGGCTGCTGGATACACCCCTTTCCTTTGGGTCTCCGGAAGGGATTTCAGAAGCCATCCTGGCGATGGCCCACCAAAAGGGCTTCGGGCGAGAGATGGCCAACGGTACCCGATGGCTGTCCGAAAAGTACGGGGGCAAAGGGTTCGCTGTTCAGGTGAAGGGCCTGGAGATGGCCGCTTATGATCCCAGGGGATCCTGGGGGCAGGGGTTGAGCTATGCCGTTGCCAACCGCGGCGCCTGCCATCTCTCTTCCTATACCCTAGGTCTGGAAGTGTTGTTTGGATATTTAAATCCGTACACCACCCGGGCCAAGGCCAGATTCGTATATTTTTTTGAGAACCTGTATGCAGCCGTCAACTCTCTTCAAACCTGCCAGTTCACTTCTTTTGCCTATGTGCTGGAGCCCCCCATTGTAAAATATACCCCGAAATTTCTTTTGGGGTTGACCATGCAGTATCTTCCTACCGTGGCCATTCTGCTCATGGATGTATCCATTTATTCCAAACTGTATAGCGCCGTGACGGGCATCGGAATGAATCAGTGGGAAATGCTCAAGGCGGGAAAGCGCATTCATACCCTTGAACGACTCATGAATACCCGCGAAGGAATCCGCAGAAAAGACGATGTTCTGCCCGAAAGGTTCCTGAAGGAGGGCAGAACCTGCGACGGGGACCGTCGTACCGTGCCCCTTTATGAGATGTTGGATGACTATTATGCCCTGCGGGGTTATGATCATCGAGGGGTACCTTCCGCCAAAACCCTGAAAAAATTGGGGATTGAATCCAAAGACCCGACAACTTCCATTGAAGAAGGTGTGAATTTCAGGGTGGTTGTGCCTGGTGAGAAATGGCCGAAGCGTTTGTATCTGTCCGTTATGCTTTGGTTTGTGGGGCGGGCCATGCAGGCGGCGGCCCGCGTGGATGAAGGGGTCAAAAAGGAATTTGAAACCCTTCCCGAAGGGTTTCGGTTTTCCCTTGAGGTGGCGCCCAAAGGGCCTGCCATGGTGATGGAAAAAACCGGGAAAGGGCGGGTCAGATACGTGGGATCGCGATCGGGAGGAAAACCCCTGGACCTGAAGATCAAGATCAAACATCTGGAAGGGGCCATTTTGCTCTTTACCTTTCAGGAATCCACGGCCATTGCCGCTGCCAGGGATCGACTGGTGGTGGAAGGCGATGTGCCTTCGGCATGCACTGTGGTTCGTATTCTGGATATGGTGGAAGTATTGTTACTGCCCCGAATGGTGGCAAGACTCGCCGTCAAACGCTATCCTGCATGGCCGCCCTTGAGAAAGTACTGGGGTCGGGTTCTGGTTTATGTTCGAGCGGTTTTAGGATTTTAGAACAGGAGAACAAAATGCACAAACCTGAAAGCACTTCGTTTGTAAGCCCGGTCAAAATAAATTCAGGGCGAAAGGCCTTGGCCCACATTCCGTTCGAACTGGCCGCTCTGGGGGCGGAAAGACCCCTGTTGATAACGACGGAAATCCATGGGAAGAGGCCTGTTCGCAGGGTCACGGATGCCTTGCGGGATTCCGGCGTGACCCTTGGGATTTACGATGGCATCGGAGAACGCCCCCAAATGAAAACCGTGTTGCACCTGGCCCGGTTGTTCCAAGATGGCGGCTTTGATGCCATTATCGCACTGGGAAGCGGTTCGGTCATGCATGTGGCAAAAGCCCTCAATCTGGCGGTGGTGGAAAACGCGCAGGATCTTACGCCCTTTGCTGAAAAAGGAGATCGAAGGATTCGGCGACTCAATCCCTGCATGGCCATTCCCGCGGGAATGGGCGATGGCTATGAAACCACTTCCACGGCATTGGTGGAAGGCATGGTCTTTTCGTCCGTAAACCTGATACCGGATATTGTTGTGGTGGATCCGGTCGTCTTTGAAACGGAAGCACCGTTGACGGTCATATCCGGCGCCATGATTGCCCTGACCCATGCAATGGAAGGGGTTGCGGGGCCGCGGAAGAACCCTTTTGTGGATGCCTATGCACATACGGCTATTCGGATGATCATCCATCATATCGCGGATGCCGTGGACGGCCGCCGCTGGAGGCAGGCTCGCGCCGGCCTGGCGGGCGCTGAAGTCATGGCGGGATGCGCTTTTTCAAATGTGAATCCAGGCCTGACCCATCTTCTGGGGGAGGTTATCGGTCAAAGGTGTGCGTTTTCCGATGGCCTTTGCATGGGTATCCTGCTGCCTTATGTGTTGGATTATCTCTCAGCTCGTGAAGATTTTTTCGTGGGCGGTTTGCTGCTTCCCGTTGCCGGTCCTGAGACCTTTGCGCTCACTGCCGGTGATTTAAGAAGCGGGAAAATGCTCACCTTTCTTCAGGAACTTCAGTTCAGTTTGTACGAAGCGACTCACGGAAAGCTTCCCATGACCCTTGAAGATCTTGGCATCAAAGAAGATCAGCTTAAATCCATGGCCTTGGAAGCGTCGCAACGCAGTTCAACTCCGTGCCATGAGAACGGTTATTTTTTGATTCTGGAGCATGCTTTCAGAGGGGATTCCATCGGATTGAATTGATGACAAAGACATATACCCAAAAAAAAGAATTGAGGGAAAATGGATTTACCGGCCTATTATGAATTTTGTTGCAGGGTGAAGACCGTTTCGGGACACGATGTTTTGGAGAAAATCCCCGAGTTGCTTGAGGATCTCGAGGCTGGAACTCCTCTGATCATTACGGACAAAGGGGTTTTCGAAGCCGGTCTCACCAAGGTGGTGGCCGCGGCCATGGGCGACCGGGTAAAGATCGGATCCATTGAAACCGATGTGCCCCCGGATTCGGATTTGGCGGTGGTCAACCGGTTGGCTGCGGTGTACCGGG
Organism: Desulfatiglandales bacterium; assembly: GCA_963664475.2. Lineage (GTDB taxonomy): Bacteria > Desulfobacterota > DSM-4660 > Desulfatiglandales > Desulfatiglandaceae > NaphS2. Next base: position 1,886,959 of record CAXXXE010000004.1, on the reverse strand, counting down.
AAAAAGGGTGCGATGCCATCATTGCGGTGGGGGGCGGTTCGGTTCTGGATACGGCCAAAGGGGTCAATATCGTGGTTTCGGAAAACGCCTCCGATTTGATGGCTTTCAGTGGCGCCGGTGCATTGAAGCGCCCCTTGAAACCCCTCATTGCCATTCCCACCACCTCCGGCACCGGTTCGGAAGTGACCCTGGTGGCGGTGATCGCCGATCATGAAAAAAACTTGAAGATGCTGTTTACCAGCTATTTTCTTTTGCCGGATGTGGCACTGCTGGATTCTCGAATGACCTTGAGTCTGCCGCCGGTCATCACCGCCGCGACGGGTATGGATGCCCTGTCCCATGCAGTGGAGGCTTATACCTGTCTGGCCAAAAATCCCCTGAGCGATGCGTTTGCACGACAGGCCATGTTGTTGTTGAGTGAAAACCTGTTTAAAGTGATGGAACATCCGGGTGATAAAACGGGTCGTCTGGCCATGGCGGTAGCGGCCAATCTTGCGGGCGTTGCTTTTTCAAACGCCATGGTGGGCATGGTGCATACGATAGGGCATTCCGTGGGAGCTGTTTGCCGTGTGCCCCATGGCCTTTGCATGGCCATTCTGCTGCCCTACGGTCTTGAATACAACCTGCATAAAAATGGTCATTTGACCTCCGAACTGCTGCTGCCGCTGGCCGGCGAACGGGTCTATACGGGGACCCCCAAACACCGGCGCGCTGAAAAGGTCATCTCCCTGATTCGCGAATGGAATGAGCGCCTTTTTTTTATGACGGGCGGTCAACACGCCAGGTGTTTCAAGGAAGTTATGGATGGTGCGGGAAATCCGATGGTGCCCATGGAAAAATTGAAGGATATTGCACAAAAGGCCATGGGGGATGGGTCCATTTTTTACAATCCGGAAGAACTGGATATGGTGGATGCCATGATGGTGTTGCAGCATGCCTGGGAGGGAACCCCCTTGAACCGGGATTTGATCAAGAAAGGGGAATGACAACCGTTTGCGGGGGACAACTGCCGGTTGTCAGGGGGCAGGATAAAATAAAAAAATTAGATGTGGAGGTTGGGATGAAGGGGAGAGTGGTATGTTTGGGGATTGGTTTGTTGTTACTGCTGCTGAGCATGAGTCTTTCAGCATGTATTGATAAGTCCAAATGGCGCGCCAAGGACCATGGGGGTCCACCGAACTGGGAGGAAGATTTCGGCAGACCCGATTATGATTGGTGATGGGTTTTGTGAAAAACCGCTGGCCGGCCTGAATGAATTTGGAGTTTAATCCACCGTGAACCAGGAAGCCCTCATATTGATTCTGGAGGCCATGGCCATATATTTTCTGGTCATATGGTCTCATTCGTTGCGTCATCGGTTTGGCCTGGCCCATTTTTATGCCCTTATCGGGGGGCTTACGGCTATCATGAGCTGGATTACCGATGCCGGCGTTAAGGTGCAGGTCATGGGCGTTACCTTCATGGTGGGGTCCACCGTTTTTTACACATCCCTGCTGTTAAGCGTTTTTGTGGTGTATGTGTTTGATGGTCCCAGGGCTGCACGGATCGCCATTTCCACCATTGTGGGCGTATCCATCTTTGTTCCCCTTATTGCACTGGCATTGCATTTACACATGAAGACCACCCAGCAGGCGCCCATGGGATATGTGCCTATCCCCAGTTTAAGAATCAACGCCGCTTCCGTGACGGCCACCCTGGTGGACCTGCTATTTCTGGCCATTTCATGGGAATTCCTCGGTCATGGGCCGTTGAAGCTTTGCCTCTGGCTTCGGGTTTTCATCACATTATTGGGGGTTATGTGGCTGGATGTGGTCCTTTTTGCTACGGGCGCCTTTGCTCCGGGACCGCAATATATCAGTATTATCAAAGGGTCGCTTCTGAGCCGTTTGATCATTTCCATCTTTGCCTGTCTCTTTTTATATGTCTATTTTAAATGGCAGAGCGTCAAAAAAGGGATGAAAATCGAAAACCGTCCCATACTGGCTATTTTAAAACAGGTAGCGGAAATCAAAAAAGAGCTGACATTGGCCCAGGCGGAGATTGAGCGAAGAAAGGCATTGGAGCGGGAGCGAGAAAAATTGATTGCCGAACTTCAGCAAGCCTTGTCTGAAATTAAAATCCTTCAGGGTTTTTTGCCTATCTGCGCCAGCTGTAAAAAAATACGCGATGATGAAGGGTATTGGCAACAGATCGAACAATATATCCAGGATCGATCCGATGCCAAATTCAGCCACAGCATCTGTCCCGAATGTGCGAAAAAATTGTATCCCGATTTTGACCTGCTCTAGCTGTTTTGGGCGGAACCGGGTCAATTGTAACCGTTAACTTTTTTATAAACCGCGAAAACAAAAAAAGGAGAGATGGAATGGATCGAAAAAATGTCATGGAATTATTCAATAAGAGACCGCGAATTGGAACTCTGAGTACCTCCAGCAAAAGCGGCGACGTGAATGTCGCCATTTTCGGTTCGCCACAGATGGTCGATGAAAACACAGTCGTGATGGGCATCGGTGAAAACAGGTCTTTTAAAAATCTTCAGGAAAATCCAAAGGCTGTTTTTATTGTCATGGAGCCTGGAGAAAGTGCGATGGATTGGAAAGGTTGCCGAGTGTATCTGCTGGCGCAGACCATCGATACTTCAGGTGAACTCTATGATCAAATAAAATCAAAAATTGCGGAAATGGCAGGAGAAGCCGCGGCCAAAATGATTCATGCGGCCATAAAATTTAAGGTCACCGATGTTAGAGCACTTTTGGCTTCGCCCAAATAATGTTCCATTATCTTCAGTAACAAAATAATATAAGTAATGTTGTAAAAAAATAACATTAGAATATTGACTTATTCCGATTTGTTCTTAATTTCATTTTCAACGAATGGTTTTATCGATGCGGAAGCAGCAGGATCGCTTCCGCATATCAAACAATAAGGGGGAAATGGGAATGAGCAAAGTCATCGGAATAGATCTGGGAACCACCAATTCTTGTGTAGCCATCATGGAAGGCGGGGACCCCGTGGTTCTCAACAATGCAGAAGGCGGACGGACCACGCCATCAATTGTGGCCATCACTGAAAAAGGAGAACGGCTTGTGGGTCAGACGGCCAAACGACAGGCCGTCACAAACCCCGAGAATACCGTATTTGGCGTCAAGCGGTTGATCGGGCGAAAATATGATTCAACGGAAGTTCAGCATGACGTCAAAATTCTGCCCTACAAAATTGAAAAGGCCTCCAATGGGGATGTTCGCATTACGATGCGGGGAAAAAATTACAGCCCCGCTGAAATATCGTCCTTTATCTTGAGCAACCTCAAGAAGTCGGCGGAGGAGTATCTGGGTGAAAAGGTAATCGATGCCGTTATTACCGTGCCGGCTTATTTTAACGATAGCCAGCGGCAGGCGACCAAGGATGCTGGAAAAGTTGCCGGGTTGAATGTGCTCAGAATTATCAATGAACCCACCGCTGCGTCTCTGGCCTACGGCCTGGACAAAAAGGGAGATGAGAAAGTGGCGGTTTTCGATCTGGGGGGGGGAACCTTTGACCTGTCTATCCTTGAACTGGGGGATGGGGTTTTTGAGGTGAAGGCCACCAACGGCGACACCCATCTGGGCGGTGAAGACTTTGACCTCAGGTTGGTGGATTATCTCGCGGATGAATTTATGAAGGACCAGGGGATTGATCTTCGAAAGGACAAGATGGCTTTACAGCGGCTGAAAGAAGCGGCCGAGAAAGCCAAAATGGAACTCTCGGGATCCCTTGAAACCAGTGTGAATCTGCCGTTTATCACAGCCGATGCATCCGGGCCCAAACACCTGGATGTTAAAATTACAAGGGCCAGGCTGGAGGCCCTCGTGGGTGAACTGCTGGACCGTCTGGAAGGGCCTTGCAGGACCGCTCTAAAAGATGCGGGATTGAGTCAGGGGGATATCGACGAAGTGATCCTGGTGGGTGGCATGACCCGTATGCCGGCGGTTCAGGCGCGTGCCAAGTCGGTGTTTGGCAAAGAGCCTAACCGGGGCGTTAATCCCGATGAAGTGGTTGCTTTGGGCGCCGCCATACAGGGCGGGGTCTTGAAAGGGGAGGTCAAGGATGTTTTGTTGCTCGATGTGACGCCTCTTTCACTGGGAATTGAAACCCTGGGAGGCGTGATGACCCGGCTTATTGATAAGAATACCACTATTCCTACCAAAAAAAGCCAGGTGTTTTCCACCGCCGAGGATAATCAACCCGCCGTTTCCATCCATGTGCTTCAGGGTGAGCGGGAGATGGCCGGCAATAACAAAACCCTGGGCAGGTTTGAGCTGGTGGGCATCGCACCCGCGCCTCGGGGCATGCCTCAGGTGGAAGTGACCTTTGACATTGATGCCAACGGTATTGTGGAGGTTTCCGCCAGGGACCAGGCTACGGGAAAACAGCAGTCCATTCGCATTACGGCCGCTTCGGGGTTGTCCAAGGAGGAGATTGACAGCCTGGTGCGAGAGGCAGAGGCGCACGGCGAAGAGGACCGGCGTCAGAAAGCCCTGGTTGAAGCTCGGAATGGCGCCGACGCCTTGATTTACCAGACGGAAAAGTCTCTATCGGAGTTGGGAGAGCAAGTGCCGTCGGATGTGAGAGGTGAGATCGAGGGGGCCGTGTCGCAATTGAAGGGCGCTCTCAAGGGGGACGACACGGATCAAATTAACCGTTCGGCCGAAGCGTTAAACCAGGCGGCTCAGAAAATGGCGGCCAATATGTACCAGCAGCAGGAGCCCGCGGGTTGTCAGGGGGGAAGCTGCGGTTCCCAGGGAGGCTGTGGCGACTCCGGCTGCCGGGACGACGATGATGTGGTTGATGCGGAATTTCGAAATGTGGCGTAAACCCTTTCCGGTTTAGGTTTAGAAAACAACAGGGGGCGGTGATTTCATAATCACCGCCCTTTTTTTTGACCCCTATTCGATCACATCGGCGTTGAAAAATGCTCGGATTTGCGGCTCCGAATATCCAAGTTCCAACAAAATCTCTTTAGTGTCGGCGCCTTTCGGACCCTTGGCCTTATGGGCTTCTCCGGGGGTTCGGGATAGTCTGGGCGCGGGGGCAGGCTGGGGGACGCCGTCTATGTCGATGATGACGCCCCGTTCTCTATTGTGGGGATGTTCCGCTACTTCGTCCAGGTTCAAGACCGGGGCCACGCAGGCGTCTTTTCCCTTAAAAACGGTGGTCCACTGGTCTCTGGTTTTGGTTTTAAAGGCTTCGGCAAAACGTTCTATCATTTCCGGCCATCGGGTCGTGTCATATTGGTGGGGTAGAGATGCGGGGTCCAGTTCAAGACCTGCGAGCAGCTCAGTGTAAAACCGTTGCTCTATGGGTCCTACGGCCATGAATTGTCCGTCGGCGGTTTCGTAGGTCTGGTAGAAGGGAGCGCCGCTGTCCAGGGAGTTGGTTCCAATATCCAGCGTCATGAGGTTGTGCGACAGCATGCCGTGGAACATGGCGGTGAGATTGGCGGCGCCGTCAACCATGGCGGCATCGATCACCTGTCCCTTTCCGGAGCGGTTGCGTTCCACCAGGGCCAGCAATATACCCATGGCGCAGAACAGAGCGCCCCCGGCGAAATCACCCACCAGGTTGACGGGCGGGAGAGGCCTGTCCCCTTTTCTTCGGATCAGGGAAAGGGCGCCTGAAAGGGCAATATAGTTGATGTCATGCCCTGCCATGGAAGCAAAGGCGCCCGTTTGCCCCCAGCCGGTAAGTCGGGCGTAGATCAGTTTGGGATTGCGTTTCAGAGTGTCTTCAGGGCCTAGCCCCAAAGCCTCCATCACACCGGGACGATAGGGTTCCACCAGGACGTCTGACGTTTGCATCATCCGCTTCACAATTTCAATGCCGTCTTCCGATTTAAGGTTTACCCGCATGGATCTCTTGCCCCGGTCAAAGGGGCTTTTTTTCATGATGTAGGGGATTTCAGGTGCGCCTTTGGTCAACCGGTCCACAATGACCACATCCGCTCCGAAATCCGACAACAACATGCCGCAGTAGGGCGACGGGGCCAGGCCCGCCATTTCAATGACCTTGATGTCGTCTAAGGGTCTCATATCTTTTCCTTCACAAAAAAACAGGGGTTAGCCATCTTGTTGGGTGAACAGCGCAAATCATACGGTACATATGAGAATACTGTCAAGGAAAGTGCGTCCACAAAATTTTAGCGGGACATCCCTGTGAAGCCGTAAAAGAAAGATTAAGTAAGATGTTCTTGAAATTTCCCCAGTGTAGGTTTGTTGCAAGAGAATATGACGGTCAGGGTTGTAATACGGAAAAACTGAATTAGGTTATCCGCTCGCCTTGCCGAATCGCGGCAGGGTGTTCTTTTCATAATCGTATAACGTCTGAAAAAGACCCAGGAGATAAAAAGATGACAGATATTTCAGAGATCACACTGTACAGCGGCGGTCATAAGGGGGCTGAGGCTCAGTTCGGTAAGCTTGCCGAGGCCTGGAACATGAAAGAAGTGAATATATCGTTTGAAGGGCACAATTCCGAGCGTACCCGGGGCGTTCTGATACTGACCCCGGAAGAACTGCGGAAGGGCGATATCAGCATGGAAATTGTGTCCAAGCTGATGAAACGCAATTATTCTCGGACGGATAAGATCCGGAAAATCATCCAGTCCCTTTTTCACATGGTCAATAGCGGATATCACGTTGTTGCGGTGGGGTGGATACAGGAGGACAATACCGTCAAGGGGGGAACCGGTTGGGGCGTGGAATTGGCAAAGCTGTTCAACCGACCCCTGAGCGTCTATGATCAGGACCGCAAGGGATGGTTTTCCTGGGAGAACAACCAATGGGTTGAGAACACGCCTGTGATTGTCTCGGATACCTTTGCCGGCACCGGAACCCGAAATCTTTCCGATGACGGTCGTCAGGCACTCCGCGATCTTTTTGTCCGCTCCTTCGGTCCTGAGGTGCAAAAATAAACAATGCCGGTTGGGGGCGATGCCGCTGTCCGCCGGCGATTGCCGGCGGTCTGTTTTGGCTAATCCTGCTGTGAAGGTGTGTATGGATGGGGAGGCCTTATTCAGCGGGCAGTGTTTCCAGAGGTTGGGTCAACAGAAAATCCCCCTTTTCCACCCATCCTTTCAGAATATCGGCAATTTCCAAAGCTCTCTTATGGCTGGAGATGGGAACGGAGGGCACTTCCCGTCCGTCAACCTTAATGATGCCGCTTTTCAGATCCGCGTAGCTGACCTGGGCCAGACTTTTGCCTTCTCCCTTGGGATAATCGTTGCCGTAATCAATGACTTGCGTATAGATATCTTCATCTGAAACGCCCGTGAATTGAGCCATTTCCGCATCCAGAATGGGGATCGGGATTCCCAGACCCACGGCAAGGGAACAGCCGTAACCCAGCATGCTGACCCCCACAACCCATCGGGGATCCATCTCTTTCATGTTGCCGCTCACCATGAGGGTGCCAGCGGGCGTTAACGGCGTGCCGTTTTCGTGCCGTTTGGCGTTGGGGTTATGCTGGGTTCCCGGAGCGATGACATGCCCCTGAGCGCCGCCCAGAAAAATACGGGTCCCTAGACCAATGGTGCGGTAATAGGGATCGTTAAAAAGAGGACTGAGTTCGCCGGCCGTGGCATAGTTGGCATTTCCGCCATTGGGCTTTAAGACCCCCATGTAGGTATAGATGGTTTTTTTGGTCAGGTTAATGGCGCAGTTGTAGTTTTGATACGCGTTCCGAGGGTTGAGCATCATGGCGTAGGGGAGTTCCGAAAGGGTCACTTTTTTCTTCATTTGGGTTTTGGGGTAGCAGTCGGTGCCATAGCCGGTGGACCGCAACTCGACTTTTTTGCCCGCTATGAGATCATGGAGTACGTGGCCGCCCCCGTATTTGAACTGTCCGGGGTGAACGCCGTTCAAGGGGTCATCTTCCCTGGGTTCAGTGGCCCCGATATAGCAGTCTACGGCTGCCACGCCCCCATACGCGGGCACGTCGTTTACCCAGGTGCGAGAGGCTTTGATGCCGGGTTTGGTGTGCCCGAAATTAATGAAGGCGCCGGAAGAACACATGGGAGAAAAGGTTCCCGTGGTGACCACATCCACTTCCCGGGCCGCTTTTTCAGCGCCGTTTTTTTTAACAATGCCGACCATTTCATCGGCCGTGACCACAACGACTTTTCCTTCTTTAATCTTTCGGTTGATGTCCTCAATGGTTTTGGAAACCTTTTTTTGTGTCATTGGTAATTGACCTCCCCTGGAAATAAGCAGTCACGCGAAGGCTCACACCTTGGTAGTAGACTGGAAAAGACAAGAGGATGCATGATAAGGCTTATTGCTTTGCATGACAAGAAAAAGTTGTTTTGTTGTTTGGGCGCCTTGGTTTCTTGACTTTCCCAAAGCCTTGCTATAACAATGTCATCATAGCGTTTAGAGAACCGTATCTTTGATAACCACTTTTCAGTTTTATTAATGTTACAATGGGAAAAAATATTAAAATAGGGAATTTAGCCATAGGGACAAACGGTCCGTTTTTTCTGATTGCGGGACCCTGTGTCATTGAAAGCGAAGCCCCCACATTGGAAATCGCGGGCTATTTGAAAGCGTTGAGCCATGACCTCCAAATGCCTATCATTTTCAAGGCCTCTTACGACAAGGCGAACCGGACTTCCCTGGATTCCTATCGCGGTCCCGGTCTGAAAAAGGGCCTTGATATTTTGCGAAAGGTCAAAGAGCAAATCGGGTTGCCGGTTCTGTCGGATGTCCATCGCATCAGCGAGGTGGCGGAAGCGGCCCGGGTTCTGGATGTCATCCAGATCCCCGCCTTTTTATGCCGTCAGACCGATCTGATCACGTATGCCGCCCAGTTCGGTGTTCCCGTGAACATTAAAAAAGGGCAGTTCATGTCACCCCTTGAGATGGGCCCGGTGACGGAGAAAGTGATCGCCGCCGGAAATCGAAACATTTTAATTACGGAGCGGGGAACCTCTTTTGGCTACAACAATCTCGTGGTGGACATGAGATCCCTGACCATCATGGAAGGGTTTGGTTTTCCGATAGTCTTTGACGCCACTCACAGTGTGCAGCTGCCGGGCGGCGCGGGGAACTGTTCCGGAGGGCAACGGGAGTTTGTGGCATGTCTTTCCAGGGCGGCCGTGGCGGCGGGTGTAAACGGTGTCTTCATGGAAATTCATCCTGATCCGGATTGCGCGTTGTGCGATGGTCCCAATTCGTTGCCGCTTACAGAAGTAAAGCCCCTGGTGGAAATGCTCAAGCGTCTCCATGGACTGGTTCGGTCGGAGTGAATGCAATGGACGATAAGGCTGCTGGAATAAAATTGCTTTTTCTGGATGTTGACGGGGTCCTGACGAACGGCGGCATCACCTTGAATGAAAACGGGGAAGAGATTAAGACCTTTGATGTTAAAGACGGTTTCGGATTGAAGCTGCTTATGAGGGATGGGATAGAAGTGGTGATCGTTACCGGACGCCAGTCCAAGGTGGTTGCCCATCGCGCCGGGGAATTGGGGATTTCGGAGGTATATCAAGGCGTTTCCGATAAAGGGGCTGTGTGCAGGCGCTTGATTTCCGAGAAGGGACTCCAAAAGTCGGAGGTGGGCGCCGTGGGGGATGATCTGCCGGATCTGGCGATGTTTCGGGAATCCGGTTTTTGCATCACCGTGGCGGATGGCGCTGGGGAAGTTCGAGAACAGGCGGATTTCATCACAAAAAAAAGAGGGGGTCAAGGCGCTGTAAGGGAGATCTCCGAGTGGATATTAAAGTGCCGTGGACAGTGGCCTAGAATTGCCTTTACAGAACAAAGCAGGGGTTGATATACTACAAAAAGGTCCCATGAAACGTTTTGTAAAAAGACATTGGCCTCTTTTGGGCGTCGGCGTTCTGCTTCTGGTGGTGGTCTTCTATTTCGCAAAAGCCGGCAAGGATTTTTTTAAAACTACCGCACTTTTGAAGGACGTCATCTCGGGTGAAGGCGTAAAACTGAAGGATATCCATTACCGTCAGGATGATCCGGATGAAAAAATTAAATGGGTTCTGGACGCCAAAGAGGTTCGTTTTTCCGAAGATCGCAAGACCATTCGGTTTTTTGATTTCTATCTCGAGGTGAAAACCGAAGGACAACCGGCCTTTTCTCTGCGTGGTAAAAAAGGCGTTTATCTTAAGGATATTGGAAAAATTGAGCTTTGGGGTAATCTGGACGGTTTGTATGGGAAACAATATCGGTTTCTCACGGAGTATGTCGTGATTAACGAAAAGGACGGGATTGTGAGCAATGAAGAACCTCTGGAGATATTCGGCCCCTTTTTTACCGTCAAGGGGACAGGCCTTTTTGCTGACCTGGCAGAGAAAAGGATCAAGATTTTGTCAAACGTTGTGACAACCGTAAACCAGGAGGCGGAGGCACGGGCATTGCAATGAAACGGCGATCAACTTACCCGGTTTATGGTTTGATGGGGCTGTTTGTGCTCCTGATGTTTTCTGCCTCCGCGCTGTCGGCCAATCCCCGGAAAAAGGTCGAAAAAGCGGGTTCGGGGCCAATGGTGATCAATTCCAAAACCCTGGAAGCCGATGATAAAAAAAAGGTGGTGACCTTCTCGGGTGATGTGGAGGCCAAACGGGATGATTTTACGGTATTCTGCCAGAATCTGGTGGTGCTTTATGTGAAGTCTTCCGAACAAAAAGGCGCCGAAGGGGTTTCGGCCCGTATTGACAAAATTGTTGCCACGGGCGCCGTGAAAATTGTTCGTGCCGAGGGGGGGGTGGCGACCGGAGAAAAGGCTGTTTATTATCAGCAGGAGGAAAAGCTGGTACTCACGGGAAAGCCGGTTGTGAAACAGGGTGAAGATTTTGTTGAAGGGGATGTGATTACGCTTTTCCTGAAAGAGGACCGGAGCATTGTGGAGAGTCTCAAGGACAAAAAGGTCCGGGCCGTCATTTTTCCGAAACAGGAGAAGGGACAAAGGCCGTGAGTGCGGCCCCCCAAATGCTCCAGGCCGAGGGCCTTGTCAAGGCCTATGGCGGAAAACGGGTTGTGGATCGCGTGAACGTCATGGTCAGAAGGCAGGAGATTGTGGGTCTTCTGGGACCTAACGGAGCGGGAAAAACGACCACTTTTTACATGGTGGTGGGGCTTACGCGTCCAGACGAGGGCCGGATTTTTCTTGACGGCATGGACATCACGCAAGATCCCATGTTTAAAAGGGCCAGGGGTGGGGTCAGTTATTTGGCTCAAGAGCCATCGGTATTCCGGAAACTGACTGTTGAGCAGAACCTTCTCGCTATCCTAGAAATGCTGCATCTGCCTGTACAGGAAAGAAAAGAACGACTGAAAAGAGGCCTCAGGGAGTTGACGATTGAACACTTGGCTAAACAGAAAGCGATGTCCCTTTCAGGTGGGGAACGGCGAAGACTGGAAATATCCAGAGCCTTGGTGACCGAACCCAGGTTCATGCTTTTGGATGAACCCTTTGCCGGTATTGATCCTTTGGCCATTAACGATATTCAGCAGATTATCCGTCAGTTGAAAAAACGCGGTTTGGGCGTTATCATTTCGGATCATAATGTACGTGAAACATTGAATGTTTGCGACAAGGCCTATATTATCAATCAGGGACGGATCATCGAACAGGGCGCCCCGGATGATATCGTCAAAAGTGAGCTGGCCCGGAGCGTTTATCTGGGGGAGAATTTTAACCTCTAAATAGTTTCTTTTTGGAATTGTTGATCTATTATGGCGTTAGAACTAAGACAATCCTTGGGTCTTACCCAGCAGCTTGTGATGACCCCACAGTTGCAACAGGCGATTAAGCTGTTGCAGTTGTCGAGGCTTGAACTGCTTGAAACCGTTTCTCAGGAGATGGAGGAAAACCCCATTCTGGAAGAAATGACTCAGGGAGAGATAGATGGGGATGACGGCGCTGGGGAGAAAAAGGCGGAATCTGTTCGGGAGTTACAGGCATCCCAGGAGAGAAAATCTGAAAATCCTTCAAATGATGATTCCGGTCCGGATCCTGACTCTCCCTCATTGCCCGAAGTGACCGTGGAGGAAATTGCGCGGGATGATGTGAATTGGGAAAATTATCTCTCGGAGTATAACACCGGGTATTCCGAAGGTTTTTCCGAAGGTCATTATGAAGAAAAGGACGCGCCGTCCTTTGAGAATTTTACGGCCACCAGGACGGATCTTTTCTCACATCTGCTCTGGCAGTTGAACATGAGCAGTATGGATGATGAACAAAAGGAAATCGGCGCGCATATCATCGGCAACCTGAATGACGACGGCTATTTGGATACCACCCTTGAAGAAATATCCCAGGCAACGGGCCATACCCTTGATGATGTTGAGGATGTTCTTCAATTCATTCAGAATTTTGATCCCGTGGGCGTAGCAGCGCGGGATACAAGAGAATGCCTGCTAATACAGGTCGCATTTCAGCATCTCGAGGGGACTCTGGCGGAGAAGATCATCAGGGATTACCTTAAGGATTTAGAGGAGAAACGTTACCATCGGATTGCGGATCAACTGAGCGTTTCCATTCAGGATATCCTGACGGCGGTTTCGGCTATTCAGGCACTGGATCCCAAACCAGGGCGCGTTTATGCCGCTGAAGAAACCATCTATGTGACCCCCGATATTTACGTGGCGAAAGTGGGGGACGGTTACGAAATCATTCAAAATGAAGACGGGTTACCGAAATTAAGAATAAATGCTTATTATAAACGTATTTTGAAAAACAAAGGCCAGGTATCCGATGAAACCAAGGCATATATTCAGGAAAAAATGCGATCCGCTGCATGGTTGATCAAGAGCATTCATCAGCGTCAAAGGACGCTATATCGGGTTACTGAGAGTATTGTGCGGTTTCAGGGCGAATTCCTTGACAAGGGCATTGCTTATCTAAAACCGCTGGTGCTGAAGGATGTGGCGGAAGATATTGAAATGCACGAGTCGACGGTGAGTCGGGTGACCACCAATAAGTATGTTCATACGCCCCAGGGGCTTTATGAGCTGAAATTTTTCTTTAATAGTTCCATCAACAGGGTCAATGGGGATGCGTTGGCATCGGAAAGTGTCAAGGAGCAGATTCGAAAGCTTATCAAAGCAGAAGACAAAACCAAGCCCATTAGCGACAAGGGCATTGAAGAAATGATGCGGGAGCTTAACATAAAGGTTGCGCGTCGAACGGTGGCTAAATATAGGGAAGCCATGGGAATTCTGCCATCCAGAAAGAGAAAAGAAGTGCGAATAACCTGAGCGAGAGTAGCGCCATTTGGCAATAGTTTTTCTGAAAAGGGTGTTTTTATTGTTTACTCCCAATATCCGGAGGAAATTTCATGGAAATAACGGTAACATTCAGGCATACGGAACCCATAGAGAGTTTGAAGGACTATGCGGAAGAGAAAATTTCAAAAATAAAGAAATTTATCGATGTCCCCTTGGAGGCGCATATCGTTTTAAGCGTAGAGAAATTCAGGCACATTGCCGATGTGACCCTTAGCTTGAATGGAACCCGAATCAAGGCGGTTGAAGAAACCGATGATATGTATTCGGCCATCGATCAAGTTATGGACAAGGTCGAAAATCAGGTTAAGAAGCATCTGGGTAAAATCAGAAGGCATCGCGGCGATGGCGGCAAAGCTGAAGAGAACTCTTTGGTTGAGGCGCTGGATGAAGAGATTGAAGATGCGGTTGAGATGTTTCAGGGTGATTTTTCCATTGAAGTGGAGAAAATGGTTGCAAAGCCCATGGACCCTGAGGAAGCCGCCATGCAACTGGGCCTCATGCGGCAGGAATTTTTGGTATTTCGAAACGCCAAATCAAGAGAAATTAACGTTATCTATAAGAAGGCCGATGGAAACTTCTGTTTGATTGTGCCCGCAGGCTGATGTATTTTTTTGTGAATTGTTCAATTTTTTGGTTTATGTGATGAGACTTTCTGAAATTTTAGCCATCGATAACATCATTCCCGAGCTGAAGGCCAAAGACAAGAAGAGTGTTCTGGGAGAACTCGCTGAAGTGATCGCCAGATATGACGCTGATATTGATAAAGATAATCTTGTGAAAGTGCTGATCGAGCGGGAACATCTCGGCAGTACGGGGATCGGTGACGGCGTTGCCATTCCACATGGAAAACTTAGTTCAGTGAAGCAGCCGATTGTGTCCTTTGGCAGGAGTAAAAAAGGACTTGATTTTGATTCCATGGACGGACAGCCGGCTTTTCTTTTTTTTCTTCTTCTGGCGCCGGAAAATTCTTCAGGTGTTCATCTGCAGGTCTTGACCAAGATTGCGAGAATCTTAAAAAGCAGCACTTTTAGAAAAGAGTTAATGAACGTGGGGAGTCGAGAGGAAATTTATCAAACCATTATTCAAACGGATGGAGATACCTGAATTTCTTTTCGGTATTGAATGCCTAACGGATGAGGCTTTGACATAACCAATGGTCGGATTACTTATTATTTCTCATTGCAACCTGGGGCGGGAGTTTTTAAATGCGGCTGAACTTATCGTTGGAAAACTGGATGCTGCAGACGCCATTGCTGTTACTCAGACGACTGAAAGCAAGGAAATCCTCCAGTCCATATCCGACAAAATTAAAGCGCTTGACCAGGGGCAGGGGGTTCTTGTCCTGACGGATATGTTTGGCGGGACGCCGTCGAATCTCAGTCTTTCTTTTTTAGAGGAAGAAATGCTTGAGGTTTTGACCGGGGTTAATCTGCCCATGGTTATGGCCGTTGCCAATGATCGTGACCATTTGACGTTGAGCGAATTGGGGGAAAGAGCAGAGCAGGCCGGAAAGAGGAGCATTGCTTTGGCTGGAAAACTTTTAAAGTCGGAATGATGCTTTTTTGAATTTTTGCTATGCCATGTTTTTTTACACCCTTATGACTGTTTTGTTGGAACATTATGAATGCTACGGTATTGAAAAAGGAGGTAAACAATGGCTTTAAAGGTGGCTATTAACGGTTTTGGTCGTATCGGAAGGATGGTTTTCAGAGCTGGTTTTTATAATCCCGATATTGATCTGGTTGCCATCAACGATTTGACGGACACCGCGACCTTGGCACATCTGTTGAAATACGACTCGGTTCACGGCGTGTTTCGCGAAGATATATCAAGCACTGACCGTTCACTGATCATCAATGGGAAAGAGATTGAAATTTATTCTGAAAAAGATCCCTCCAGGTTGCCATGGGGCGATCTGGGGGTTGAAACGGTTTTTGAGTGTACAGGGCTTTTCAGGGATCGGGAAAGCGCATCCGGGCATTTGGATGCCGGCGCCGAAAAGGTGATTATCTCAGCCCCCGCCAAATCTCCGGACATTACGGTGGTGATGGGGGTGAATGAGCAGGAATATGATGCCAAGGCCCATCATATTGTATCCAATGCATCTTGTACGACCAACTGTCTGGCGCCTGTCTGCAAAGTTTTGCTGGATCATTTCGGCATTGAAAAGGGGCTCATGACCACGACCCATGCTTATACCGGGGATCAACGGTTGCTTGATTTTCCCCATAAGGATCTGAGGCGGGCCAGAGCTGCCGCACTGTCCATGATTCCCACCACAACGGGCGCCGCAAAGGCTGTTGCCTTGGTTTTGCCCCAGTTGGACGGAAAATTGAATGGTATGGCCATCCGGGTCCCCACACCCAATGTTTCGGTTGTTGATCTTGTGGTCCAATTGACAAATCCGGTTACGGCGGATGTGGTCAACCAAGCCATGAAAGAGGCCTCGGAGACCTCCCTGAAAGGAATACTCGGTTTTTCCCATGAACCGCTGGTGTCCATAGATTTTAACGGCACCACCGTTTCATCGACGGTGGACGGTCCCTCCACCATGGTTATCGGGGATATGTTGAAAATCCTGTCCTGGTACGATAACGAATTCGGATATTCAAACCGGATGGTGGACCTGGCGATATATATGGCCGGTTGTTAAGGCGAAGAGATGCATTCTCATAATAAGGGTTGTTGAAGATAACCTTATTTCGAAGAAATTTCAGGGGAAGGATGAGAGAAAATGTTTAAAAGAACGCCTATGATTGCCGGTAACTGGAAGATGAACCTGAGTCTTGAAGGCGCCGTGGCGCTGGCTGAAACCGTAGGTTCCGGGATCGGGGATGTATCGGATGTGGATGTTTTGGTAGCGCCTCCCTTTACGCACCTTGCCGCGGTGAAAGGCGCCATTGACGAGACCAAAATTTTTCTTGCCGGGCAGAATATGCACTGGGAAATGACCGGCGCTTATACCGGAGAAATTTCAGGAAGGATGCTTCAGCAGTCCGGTTGTACCCATGTGATTTTGGGGCACTCGGAAAGGCGGATGCTTTTTCACGAAACAAGCGAGGTGGTCAATCTCAAGGTCAGGGCTGCTTCTTTTCTTGGGCTTATTCCCATTGTCTGTGTGGGTGAAACCCTTGAGGAGAGGGAATCCGACCGAACGTTTGAAGTCATTAAAGAGCAGTTGGATGTATCCCTGGCTAATTGCAAGGCGGATGAGATGATGCCGATCACCACCATTTTGGCCTATGAGCCGGTGTGGGCGATTGGAACTGGAAAGACCGCTACGCCTGGACAGGCACAGGAAGTGCATCAGTTTATTCGGCTATGGATCGAGAATAATTTTAATTCCGGAACGGCAGCCCAGGTCAGGATACTCTATGGCGGCAGTGTAAAACCTGAGAATGTTAAGGCCCTCATGGCCGAGCCGGATATCGACGGTGCTCTGGTGGGTGGCGCAAGCCTCAAAGGCGATTCTTTTGTTCAGTTGATCCGTTATCAGGAGGCATAACGGGGAAAAATTTTTGTTGCAAAAAAAACTGTAATGATTTATACTTTTCTGATTAACTATTGCAGTATCTATTGTTTTGAAAGAAAGAGGGTCGTTGATGTTCCCCGTTTTGATTGTTTTGCATGTTTGCGTATGCGTGGCGCTTATTTTGATCGTTCTTCTTCAGAAAGGAAAAGGCGCGGGAATGGGCGCCGCCTTTGGGGGATCAAGTCAGACGGTTTTCGGCAGTAGTGGTGCAACCTCTTTATTGCACAGAGTGACCACGGCCGTTGCGGTCGTTTTTATGTTAACTTCTCTGGGTTTGTCTATTTTTATTGGAAAGGGTGCCAATACTTCTGTTATGAAGGATGTGCATCCCGTAGAGGCGACTTCTGAGGCTCCAAGCCCTGCGTCTCCGCCGATAAGCGACAATGCGCAGGACAAGTAATCGTCAGGTGTGTTTTTATTGTGCCGAAGTGGTGGAATCTGGTAGACACGCTATCTTGAGGGGGTAGTGGCCCACGGCCGTGCGGGTTCAAGTCCCGCCTTCGGCACCATTTTTAATTGTAAATTCAGAAACTTAAATACTGTTAAGGGCTCTTTTCCGTTGTGCACCTAAGCTTTCCGGAAAAGGGCTTTTTTCTTTTCTGTCGAAACCTGAAAATATCGATCAAACGCTTTGTTGGTTTCATGCCCCGTCCCATATTTTTTAATCTCTTCCGGTGTGCACTCTCCCCCTAATGCAACAACTGTTGAATGTTTTGTTCCCGGATATAGTGGGACCCTTCAACCCCCTAAATTTGCGCAAGCGTTGCGCCACCAGTTTTGCAGGGCGGCCCTTTTTTTGTTGGTTCAACGCGGATTAACGTGAAAGAACGTTAGCGGTGCGATTTTTTGTGAGAATTTTAGCCCCAACGGGTATGAATAGGATGGGAAAAACTCATTAGGAGGATTTTCCATGAAATTGCTACCCCGTTTTACATCCTATATAAAGGACGCTGCGAAGTCCGTGAAGCGAATCAGCCTTGAAGAATCTATCCGTTTTGTCTTTATTGACATGTGGGCGCCCTACGATCAAGCCGCCTGCGGCAAGCTGCCCCATGCCAAGGTCGTAGTTGCCCGATTCCATGTCATGAAACAATTGAACACGCGCCTGACACAGTTGCGCACCAAATACCAGAAAGAAAGCACTGATGAAATGAAAAATTTACTCAAAGGCAGTCGCTGGATACTTGTGCGCAATCGGACTGAACTGTCACCAAAGGAAACAGAGCATCTGGATAACATATTGAAAACGTGCCCTGATCTTCGCTCCTTGTACCTGCTTAAAGAAGAATTCCGCACTGTATTCGAGAAAATCCATTGCAGAGAAAAGGCAGCCCGGTTTTTGGACGCATGGGTTTTAAAAGCAAAACCAACAGGCAACAAATACCTGCTCAAATTTGTTGCTACATTCAAAAACTGGAGAGAGGAGATCCTCAATTATTTCACTGAACGAATCACCAACGGATTCGTCGAGGGCCTCAATAATGGATTGAGGACGATGATACGCTCAGCTTACGGTTACAGGAATTTCGCAAATTTTTGACTTCGGGCGCTCACACAATTCGCCGGTTTTCACGTTAATCCACGTTGAGCCTTACGGATTACAAGCTACGAAAACCTTTAAGAAATGGTCGGAAGTGATACGGAAAGGGATGAAGGCTCTGGGGCGTAGGGTTAAGGGGACGTATCAAGTCGTAAAAGCGAAAAGGTATCGAGAACGTTATATGGAGATCAGCTCTCAAGATCCTTTTTTGTGTCGGTATTGTGGCCATGAAATGGTGCTCTGGAAGATATGGCATCCAAAGTATGGAGTTCTATATGACGAATATGAAAACATCAAAAACGACAGGTACGGCACGGTTACAGGACAAAATGACAGCGGGGGTGGAAGGCGAAGACTTCCCATTCGGCCCTCCTCCGGAGGAATATCCTTACCGTTGTTCCCATTGCCAGCATGAAATGAAGGTAAATGAAGCGATAATAGACGTTGAGATTGCAAAAGCAGAATATGAAGGAAGGAATGTGAAGGCTTTATGCCCACTCTCGGCTGTCCTCGGTGCAATCGAGAAACAATGGAATATGCGGAAGGTAGAAAGCGCGCGCGTTAGCGCGCTAAGTTCATCGGATATCTGATTGCTTCTGCATTCCGTGAAGGGCTTAAAGGTCATTCCCTCTTCTGCTGTATGGGATAGCCGACCGAAGTATACCGTTTCATACTTTCCATTGCGCGGTCCGGCCAAGAACCAGAGACTGGTATGGTAATCGAAATCCCAAATACATGAAATGGGGTCAATTGCTTATATTTGCACGTTCAATGGAGCAGACCAAAAAAAACTCCTCATGCTTTTCCTTAAAAATACAAGTTCCACCCCATTGCTTTTTGGTTTTGATTCACTGATAATCATTTTCAGGGTGCGATGTCGTTAAAAACGGAAATCCTGAGCAATCAGCCGGGCAGTCTTGTCTTGTTTCTACAACGGGTTGGGTTATGTTTGATAATCGGATTCACGGAAGGAGAAAAGGATTGGTGATGAATTATAAATCCGGAATCGACGTGGAGAATCGTCCAGTAAAGATACTTCTCGTCGAAGATGATGAAGACGACTATGTGATCATTCGGAAAATGTTCTCCAAAATCCCGAATCAGAAGTATGATTTGAGATGGGTGTCCGAATTTGAAACGGCTTTGGAAGAAACCTCCCTTTCCCATTTTGATCTTTTTCTGGTGGATTATCGCCTGGGCGTACAAAACGGGTTGGAGCTTCTACAGACATTGCAAGAGCTGAGATATCCGGCGCCGGTTATCCTGCTGACGGGAAAAGGGGACCATGGAATCGATGTTCAGGCCATGAAGAGCGGGGCAAGCGACTATCTGGAAAAAGGGAGCTTGAATCCGGTCCTTCTGGAACGTTCCATGCGATATGCAGTGGAACAGGCCCATACCCTAAATGCCCTTAGGGAATCAGAACGGAAATTGCGCAATCTTTCGGAAAAGTTATTGAATGCCCAAGAGAACGAGAGAAGGATCGTGGCGCGGGAAATACACGACGGTCTCGGTTCCACCCTGACCGCAATCCGGTATGCCTTGGAGCAAAAACTGGGGATTTCGGCCGTTGGCGATCCGTCATCCGGGACCATTCCGCTTGACCAGATTATCGAGATGGTCAAGGGGGCCATTGGAGAGAGCCGGAGAATATCAACCAGCTTGCGGCCGTCGGTGCTGGATGACCTGGGGCTCATTCCAGCGCTCAATTGGTTGACCCGGGAATGGTCGAAGGTTTATGGGAATATTCGGTTGGACAAGCAGGTGGACGTTCAGGAGACCGACATCTCTGAGCGCCTCAAAATCGTTATTTATCGGATCGTCCAGGAGGCTCTAAATAACATTTCAAAACACAGTGGGGCCAACAGGGTTATGATTAGACTCGGTAAATCCGACTCAGGGATTGAACTGCGGGTTGAAGATGACGGTTCGGGATTTGAGGCGGCGGATGTTGATTCTTCCAAAACTTCTCACAACGGAATGGGCCTCGAGGGGATGCGGGAACGGACGGAACTTTCACGAGGGACCTTTGAACTCCGGTCTCAGAAAGGAAAAGGGACGGTTCTGAGGGCTCACTGGCCCATGAATGAACCCTCAACACCGCCAGAAGCACACACCCCGCCTTTTGTTCATACCATGATAGGATGAGCGAAAGGGGAAGATCGTTCACCTCCGTATCGAACGCCTGGGCAAGGGCCGAAGCGATCTGAACCGCCGGGTAGGCATCATTGCACTGCCCCACATCCAAAAGGCGGGGAATGCCGCCGACATCTCCCAGATCTTTATTAAAGAAATGATATTTGCCCCAGGCCAGGGTCAAAACAACACAGTCTTTCGGGACCTTTTCCACGAATTCCGTTTACTGTGAGTCGGTAACGTCATGATGTTTTCCGCCTTTCTTCTTCTTGTCCATTTTTTTGATTTTACCCGCATGGGTTATTTTACAATAGGCGTTTCGGGTCTCCTTTTAAATGGGGTCAAGTAGGTATTTTGCCTATAGAGAAAAGGTAGGTTATTAGACAAATGAAGGTGCTGTATCACGGGTGATTTTCGATGGCCGTATTTGCCGCCCCTTGTTTTTCGGAAATGCCCTTGGAAAAGGAGACCGAGATGCTGGCGCCGCCAAGGGGTCCCGGTTCGGCCCAGACCTCTCCGTTATGTTTTCCCGCGATTTCCTTCACAATGGCCAGTCCCAGGCCTGATCCATCTGCCTTCTGTTCTGATCCGATCCTTCTGAAATATCCGAATACCTTATCGGGATTTTTCGTTTTGATGCCGATACCGTCGTCACTGACCGAAATAATCCAGAAAAGTGCTGTTTCCCTGAACCCGATTCGGATTTCCCTGAGCCCATCTCCGCCGTATTTCAGACTGTTGTCCACAAGGTTTCGAAAGACCCGATCCAGGGATACCCGGTCCCCGCGAATGACGGGGAGATCATCCGGCTCAGACCAGTGAATTTTGCGCAATCGGAGTTGTTGGGCGAATTCGTTTTTGATGTTTGAAAGGGCCTCTTTCAGATTCAGAGCTTCCACACTAACGGGAGCCTCCTTGGAGGCAATGAACATGTTGATCTGTTCCGTGAGGGTCGCAATCTGCCGGGCTGACTTCATGATGTGTTCGCAGTGGGTCCGCCCCTTTTCATCCAGAATCTCGCCGTAATTGTCGAACAGGCGCTTCGTGAGGCCATAGAGGCTGATGGCCGGATTCTTAAGGTCATGTGAGACCGAATAGGCGAACATTTTAACTCTTTCCGATTCCCGCCGCAGCTCTTCATTGGCCTTTGCCAGATCGGCGGTCTTCTCCTGAACGCGCGCTTCCAGCTCCTCGTTGGCCTTCTTAAGGGCCTTGCGAGATTTCTCCCTTTCAAGGGTGTAACGAATGGAACGTTCAAGGAGCGTTGGCGTCAAATGGTCTTTGACAATATAATCCGCCGCCCCTGATCTCATGGCCTGGATATCCACTTCATATTCGCCCTGGCCGGTCAGGATAATGATGGGGGTTTCCCAATCGTTATTCGCGACCTGTTCCAGTAGTTCCAGCCCCGTATGGACCCCCAGGCGATAGTCGAGCAGGCAGAGATCGTATTTATCGGATTCCAGCGCCGCCATGGCCCCATCGTAATCGGTGACCCAGTCCATGGAAAAGCCATTTTCGGGAATTTTGGACAAATGATGCCGGATGATCAAATGGTCATCCGCATCGTCTTCCACCAGAAGGATTCTCAAGTCAGCCAAGGGGTTCTCCGAATTTCCGTTGTCCATTGCGATTGTTTTCTCCATTGAAAAAAATGCCAATCTTGGAATTTTCTAACAGAATCCCGGAACCCAAACAATGGGGTGTATCCCCTATTTGCGGGGTGCTTGTCAGGTATCCTGTTCGTTTCGGGAAATTTTTGTACGGTTTCAACACAACCGGATGGGATGACCGCGTGCCGGGGTCGGTGCAAAAAAATCCCCGGACCCATTGGAACCTGGGAAAACGCCAGGCCAGCTTGAACAATGCTGGAATGATTTGTTTTGTGGCCGGATGAATTCAGAATCGGTCAGGAATGCGGCACCCATTCTCGGACAATGTTTCGGATCGTCTTAATGAGATCCCCATAGCTGTGCGGTTTTGTGAAATAGGAAGTGGCGCCCTGGCTATAACAGAAATGACGGTCTTCCTCATGACTGGAGGTGGTCCATACCACCACGGGCAGTTCCAGAAAATCCGGATTTGCCCTGATTTCCGTGAGGGCTTCGCGGCCGTCCTTCTTGGGCATGTTCAGGTCCAGGAGGAGCAGGGCGGGTCGGGGAAAAAGGCTCGATTTGACGGGATTCACGCTCTCTAGAAGGTATTTCATCAGCTCCTCTCCATCGCTCACAAAATGAAGGAACGCGTTTTCGCTCAATTCCTTGAAGGCCCGCTCCAGCAGGAATCGATCGTCCGGATCATCTTCGGCCATGAGAATGGTAACAGGTGCTTCACGCCCTTTGTCGCTGGTATTCATATCCCCTCCTCCGGTTCCAAGGGAAAGCTCAACATGAACGTGGAGCCCTTTCCGACGGTACTTTTCGCGGTGATTTTCCCGCCGTGCCGGTCCATGATCTTTTTGCAGATGGCCAAACCCATCCCAACACCAGGGTATTTGATCTTTCCGTGCAATCGCTGAAAAGGGCTGAAAATCTTATCAAGGTGCTTTTCGTCAAAGCCGACGCCATTGTCTTGCACACAGATCCGCTGCGTAATTTCTTGGGGATCATCTTCCGTTACAAAGGTGGGAGCGTAAATCTTCACAAGAGGGGCGTTCTCTTCGGAGCAGAATTTCAGGGCATTGGCGATGAGATTTTGAAAAAGCTGGATCATTTGAATCGGGTCTGCCTTGATGGTGGGCAAGTCACCTAACTCCACAAGAGCCTCTTTCTCTCTTATGGCCACCTCAAGATTGGACAATGCCGCTTCAATCGATCTTCGCGGGCTTATCCTTTCAAAAGGCGCAAACTGCGTGCTCACACGCGAATATTGCAGGAGAGAATCGAGCAACACCCGCATTGTTTTTGCCGATTTCTGCATGCGATCGATGCAATCCAGGCTTTCAGCATCCAAAGCGGCGCCTGAGTCGCTAATCCAGGATATCGCCGAAAGTCACTATCTTTCGAAGCGGTTCTTGAAGGTCGTGAGAGGCGATGTAGGCGAATTCCTGCAATTCCTGATTTTTTATCTCCAGTTCGGTTGTCCGCTCCCGGACGCGTTTCTCCAGAAAATCCCGTGAATTTCGCAGCTTTTTGATGAGTCTCGACCGTTCCATGGCCGTCGCAACCTGATCCGTTATGGTCTTCATAAGCGTGATGTCTTCCGAGGAAAAGGAGCTGCGGGTCCTGGTGCCGAAAGAGAGGGTGCCCATGAGACGGCCCTGGGACAAAATTGGGTGGCAGGCGTAGGCCTTGATCCCGTAGGACTTGACCAGTTCAGTCCGGATATCTGGGGTATTAAAAATGTTGTTGGCGATCAAAGGGGTTTTGTCACGGGCAACACAGCCGCAAACGGCCACTCCGTAATCGAGCCATTGGATTCTATCGGCTTCCTCTTCCGGGATGCCGCTGTAGGTGTTCAGGTGCAACTTGTGTGTCTTTTCATCAAGGATAAAGTTGAAAAATACGTGGCACTCAAGATGGCCCATCACTTCCCTGCAGATCTCATTTACGGTGCCTTCAGGATCGTTGGATACCAGGAGCAGACTTGCCGTTTCTGACAACAGTTCGAAGCGAAACCGGCTCTTTTGTAAAGCTTCTTTCGTACGTTGGAGACCGCTGATATCCTGAATAGCCACCGCGCTTCCGATGATCTTTCCATCCCGGCCGTACACCGGGGAAGCACTGTTGATGACGGGAATACGCGACCCGTCGAAGCGTTGGATTTCCAGCAACTGCCCGGTGATGGTTTCGCCCTTTTTCACAGCCTGAGCGGATGCCCACTCTTCCGGCAAAAGGGGTTTGCCTGTGCTCAGGTACCAGGCTTTGTATGACCCATAATCATTTATTGAACGTGTTGATGGAAGAGATTTGCCCCACACTTCTTTAAAGGCCTGGTTAACCTGGATTACGCCGCCCGAGTTATCGGTGATGGACACGCCCACGGGCAGGGCTTCCATGACCGCCTCCAGGCGGGCTTTATCTTCCATACACCGGTCTCCGACGTTCAATTCATCGATTCGCCGCTGCGGGACTTTTTCGGGTTGCTTGCGGTCAGTGATGTTCCGAACGATCTCTTTTGCCTCCGACACAGCCATGATGATAAACGCTTTCTCTCACGAACCGACCCGTTGCCGTAAGGGTCAAATAATGAAAATCAATTTAACCAATTAAAACATGCTTTTTAGGATATACACAATAGAATATTCTGTCAATAGGGGAATGATCCGTTATGACTTTTTGGATACGTTTCTTTCACATCTCGTCTATTTGTGGAGACAGTTTTTAGGCAGGAGGTGCCGGTGAAGTTTTAAAGGAGTTTTCCGACGGCGATGTGAATGCAGTCTCGTTAAGGATTAAAGGTGGGCCATGTCCGGGTTAGCCAATGTTTCACGGGAGAGCCCTACCATGACGGCGACGGAGACCTGCTTGACCCTCCTTCACCGCCCCGGTGTCCACGAGTTTCTTCGGCTGTTTCATATTATATGAACATCTCTCGCATGGGGATCGCACGGGACCAACCGTACCGCGCAAGACGATAGTACGTATTTGGAAAATAATTTATGGATTTTCAGATCGAGCCTTTCTCGACGTTTCCGGCTGTGGCATCATCGCAAGGTTCGTCTGTGTCGTGTGCTCTGGCATGCTCCGGGTCGGGGGCGGACGTGCAAAAGGGCAGATTTTCCCCCGGTCTTCCTTCTTTCCTTTGAGCTGGGGTTTCATTTTATTCGTTCCCGGTCGGTTTCATCATTTCCTCCACCTCCTCAGTTACGGGCAGACGCACGGTAAAAACAGTCCCTTTGCCCTTTTCGCTCTTGGCCGACAATGTCCCATTGTGGCGCTCAACGATTTTCTTGCAGATGGGCAAGCCCATTCCGCTTCCTTTGTACTCGTGCACGGGGTGGAGACGCTGAAAAGGTGCGAAAACACGATCCATGTTCGTTTCGTCGAAACCGATGCCGTTGTCCTGCACGCGAATCTCGGCCATATGCACCCCTGTTTCTCCGGCAGAATCGGTTTGATTCCTTTGAAAAATTCCGGAAATATTGACCACCGGCGGATCATCCCTTCGGAATTTCAGAGCATTGTGGATCAGGTTTTGAAACAATTGCCCCATCTGCAACGGATCGGCATCGATAACCATGTCCACATTCACTTCCACAAGACCACCGCCCTGTTCCATGGGCATTTCCATATTCGAAACCACCTCTCGAATGAGGTTCCCCAGATCTACCCGCTCAAAATGGGGTTTTTCGCCGTCCAGACAGGAATATGACAGAAGCCCGTCGATCAGATGTCTCATCCGGTTTGCGGCGTCTATCATGCGACGGATGTAAGCCAGACCTTCGTCTTTCAGGGAGGAACCGTAATCTTCCGCCAACAGGTTTGCGAAAGTCCGCATTTTTCGAAGGGGTGCCTGAAGATCATGGGCCGCCACGGAAGCAAACTCCCGAAGTTCACGATTGCTTCTTACAAGTTCTTTTATCAAACGGTTGCGTTCTTGTTCGGTCGATACCCTTGCAGCAATTTCCGCCTTCAATTCCAGGTTTTCCAAGTTCAATCGGGCGGCATAAGCGTACGCACTTTCTTTGCCGTTTTGATGGGTCTCAATGGAAAGGATTTGGTTTCCGTTGCCAGGGATATGTCTGAGTTCCGGGGAGTCTTCGGCAATAATGTCTTCAGTGACTTCATCCACCATGGGTCTGCCCCTTTCATCCCGATCTTGAGTTTGTTTGTGCGGATTTCAATGTTTTTTCGATACTTCCGCCATTCAGATCAAGCTGGCCATGGTTTTGGGTTTCGTTGTCGCTTGTGCCGCCTGATCCTGTATATCCTTTTGACACCGGAAAGGGTATGGGTGCAATCGTGTATCTTTATGGGAACAGCACCCCATAAATGATCAACAATTTGATCTGTGATGGTCAAAAACCTTGCTCAGGCGTGAAGCCGTTGATGGAAGGGGAGGTTCTGCCCTGTCAAATGGTTCTTTCCGCTTGTTTTACGGGAAGGGTGACCCTGAAGACGGCGCCTTTTCCCGGGCTGCTTGACGCGGTAATGCGGCCATGGTGCCGTTCCACGATCCTTCTGCAGATGGCAAGCCCGATGCCGATTCCTTCGTATTCGCTTTTTCCGTGAAGCCTTTGAAACGGATTGAAAATTCTGGAAAGATAAGTTTCGTCAAACCCGATCCCCTCATCCGCCACGGAGATCTCAACGGTTTTGGCGGGATGGGAACCGTCGTCGGGTGTGGTACTGGCGTAGATCCTTACCTTCGGGGCTTTTCCCTTGGCATAAAACTTGAGCGCATTGCCGATCAGATTCTGGAAGAGCTGCACCATCTGAGCTGGATCGGCCTCAATGGTGGGGAGTTCATCCACTTGTATGGAGGCGTTCGTCTCTGCCCTTCGAACAGATAGGTTGCTCATGGCCTCTTTGACCGCCTTGTTCAGTTTCACTTTCGAAATCGGATTGAACCGGGTGTTGACACGGGAGTAGGCCAGAAGGGAATCGATTAACAGGCGCATTCTGGAAGCCGCCCTCTGCATCCGTCGCAGAAAATCGCACCCTTCTTGAGGGATGTCGTCGCTGTATTCCGCAATCAGCAGGTCCGCGAAACTTTGGATTTTTCTAAGCGGTTCCTGAAGGTCATGGGATGCGGCGAATGCAAAATTCTGAAGTTCCCGGTTGCTCCGCTCCAGTTGCGTCATATAGCGTTTGATTTTCTCCTCGGCCCTCTTTCGATCGGTGATATCGATGCCGATACCCATTAATGAGCCATCGGACA
The DNA here is from genome assembly GCA_963664475.2 of Desulfatiglandales bacterium. GTDB lineage: Bacteria > Desulfobacterota > DSM-4660 > Desulfatiglandales > Desulfatiglandaceae > NaphS2. The sequence goes on along the minus strand of CAXXXE010000004.1, from coordinate 1,859,652 downwards.
AGGTTACATTGGCCCAAGACGTCTCCAGCGTCCTGCCGTCTTTCGTTGTGATGGCGAAATCCTTCCAACCGGGTTCCCCGCGCTTAATGTGGGGCCATATTTCGCCGCATATGGTGGGGTCGGGGTAACACTCGTTTTTTAAATCGATCCTGCCGACCTCTTGAAAACCGAATCCCAGCAAATTTTCAAAATGGCTGTTTAGAACTCGAACCTGGCCTTTTGGATCGAAAAGACAGAGCATGACGGGGATATGGTCAATGATGGTCTGCAACAACTCCTTTGCGTGGCTCAATTCGGCGGTGCGTTCGCGAACACGGTCTTCCAGATTCTCCCTGGCTCTTTGAAGGGCTTCTTCCGCTCTTTTGCGTTGGGTGATGTCCTCAAAAACCGTGACAAAATGATCTTTTTCCGGTCTGTAAGCGATTATGGAATACCATCGATCGAGAAGATCCGAATAAGTCTCCATCCGTGCTGGCTCTCCGGTCGCGGCAACTTTTCCGTATTTGGTGATCCAGCCGAAAGGATCTTTGTCGATCCCCGGAAGAATTGTCGTCACCTTTTTTCCGATAACCTCCTTTTGGTTCAGGCCCGTAAATTTTTCAAATGCCTCATTGACCTCCAGAAATACATAATCCACCGGTTTTCCGTCTGCGTCCAACAAGATTTTGTGCAGGGCGAATCCGTTGATCATATGGGTAAAGAGAGAACGATACTGCTCTTCACGCTGTTTCAACTCCTTGAAAATGAGAGTGTATGGCTTTTTCAGACCGGTTTCGATGAGCGCCTTGTAGATGCACCAGAAGGACAGGATTTTGAAATAATGCCCCAGCAGATTTGTCACCCCGTAGGTATCCGTATAGGTGGTAAAGGCCAGTTCTGACGCTACGGTGAAACCGATGGAAGTGATGATCCATCGGAGAACGCTGTCATCAAACTGCTTTCGATGAATGATCAACAGGGCGGCGGCGGAAAGGAGAATGAAAGAAATGCAATATTCACTGATCTTTTTAAAGGGTGTGAGCCCCGCATTTTCCACGAAACAGACGGGGAATACCCGCCAGTAAAAGATGCACAAAATTAGCAGGGTGCAAATGACGGTGTATGTGATGAATATGAGCCCGGCATTGAGTCTTCTCTTTAAAAACAAAAAGGCCGCAAGGATTGAAAGGCTTTCCAAAAACCGGGCCGCAATCCATAATTGGGTTGATAAATCGGCATTGTAGCTCTCAAATATGGAGACGCCTTTGTATGAAAGGGTATGAAGGAGGTCCAGGAACCCCACATAGAGATAGGCGATTCCCAGGAAAAGAAGATAGTTGCTTTTGATAAGGTGTCGCGTGTTCCAGGCAATGACGAATATGGCACCGGCGATAACGATCGAGAAGATCTCAGCGATGCTGTGGAAGAGGAGATAGTTATAAACGCTGCAGGCATACAGACCAAGCAGAATCAGAATACCCAACACAACATAATAACGCTTCTTGGTCATCCACCCACCATACAGACCCTTTCAATCCAACACCCATTGATGATGTCTTTTCTTTTAGCATAACCGTGACATACTGGCAATGTGCGTTTTTCCCTGGATTTAAACGGAATATTAACGTTGCCGGTTCGGCCTTTTGGAAAGGGATTCTTCGTTAAATCTCAAGTATTGTGAATGGAAATGGACGGATGTCGATTGATCGGGTCTCAAACAAAAAATAACTTCCTATCCCTTTCTCTCTTTGTGGGGCTTAATCGTTTATTCTTCTTTGCAGAGACCCTTTTGGGACGTCTATATGTTCTTTTTAAGCTGCTCCACCTGAAGTCCCAAATGGACGCACTCCTTCCCCTCCATGCACCTATCCGCATCCTGAGGTTCCAGGTATGTTTCCAGCTTATGGTCCCCTTTCTCAAGATGAACCACCCAGGCCTTCTTATCATCGTTATAGTCAACATCCACATCGATACCGCAACTTCCGATATCTGGATATATGGCTCTGATTTTTTCACATAATTCCTTTTTGTCTTGCATAACCTGTCTCCTTATTCTTTCTTTGATTTCTTTGAGTTAGCAGCTCTCCGAACAATTCTTCTTCCGAACCGGTGCTGCCCTAAATGACCATGCAGGACCACCATACGTCTCTTTGTTGTTTCACGCTATGGGGCCGATTGTGTATTTCGTCATACTGAATTCAGTATTACGGGTACGGAGAGCATTCATGGAAATGTTGATGTTTATCCGTTTCCATCATGGGCGTCGATTGCTCGCCTGGTGCCTGCTCATTTTGTGACCAGGCCTCTTTCAACGGCATAAGCGGTAAGCGCCGATGCCGTGTGAAGATCAAGCTTTCGCATGATATTGGCCCTGTGTTTTTCAACCGTCTTGACACTGATGCACAAATAATTTGCGATCTCTTTGTTTTTGTAGGCTTCTCCGACGAGCTTAAGCACTTCTCTCTCCCTTTGGGTCAGGTTATCCCAGGAAGACTTTTCTTTTATGGTTTTTCGCCCTTCAATATACCCTTCCAGCACGCTGTCGGAAATCTCCGGGCTGATAAACCGTTTTCCGGACAGGACCGCGCGTATCCCCATCAAAAGTTCATCGTAGGACGAGGATTTCAGGCAATACCCTTCAGCGCCGGAGTGAAATACTTCGAGAACATATTCTTCGGTTTTGAACATGGTCAGAACCAGGATCTTGATTTCCGGGTACCTTCTCTTGAGATCCTTTATGACCGATATCCCGTCCATTTTCGGCATGTTGAGATCCAATAGAACAAGATCGGGATTGGTGGTCGTGATTTTCCGGATGGCCTCCGCACCGTCCTCAGCCTCACCGACCACCCTAAATTCGTCACTGGCATCCAGTAAGGATATCAACCCCTGTCTCAGCACGGCATGGTCTTCGGCAATGAAGACGCGTTTTTTTTCTTTCACGGCAATGGCTCCTGTATTGTGGGACGGCTCAAAAAAACGGATTTAAACAACTTACGGCATAATCATACCATCTCATTGTTTTGGAGTAAAGCCAAAGAATATCGACGGTCGTTGATGAAGATGATGCACGGTGCCTTCTGCTTGGCCTGAATGAAAAGATCCCGCACCCGTGCCGCACCCAGGCCCACGAACATCTCCACGAACTCGGAACCGCTGAGACTGAAAAAAGGGACACCGCTTTCACCGGAAACAGCCTTGGCCAGAAGCGTCTTCCCCGTACCGGCGGCCCCACCAGAAGCACCCCTTTTGGCATTCGGCCGCCCAGTTCTGTGAATTTGGAAGGTTCCTTCAAAAACTCGATGACCTCTTCCAGTTCCTGCTTGGCTTCGTCCACGCCTGCTGCGTCGTCAAAGATGACGCCCACTTCCAAAGCGTCACCATGACAATTAGATATATCCGGTATCTCTTCGGTGAAAAGGATGTATTTCACGCCTTCAACCGTCATTTAGATCCCAAATGGACAAATACATATTTGCAGCCGGCAAAATACAACCCTTACCCCATTGGATTTTGAAACCCTCTTAGTTACGATTTTTTCCAGGGTGGGGTTCAGCGTTCCGTTTTTATTTTTGAGGAAGGGTTATGATCCTTTGCTTCCCTACATATTTTTTCTCCGGACGCGCCTTTCCCAGATTCCGGCTGTTTTGCTGGGGGCTGATGATGGCCTTTGCCCTTACGGGATGTGCCGCACCGGAAAAATCTTCCCACCCTCAAGCGGCGCTTTCCGAGAAAAAACTGCTGAAACAGTGGCGCCAGGTCTCCAAGGAACCACCTCTGGCACCTTCTGCGGGTGGCATTTTGACGGTAGACCGGGTCATCTACGAGGCCCTTCGAGCAAGCCCCGAGTTGGAACAGATCCGCCAGAGAATTGCGGCCGCCGGTGAACAAATCCGACAAGCCGACGCTTCCTTTTATCCCAGGCTCGTGATTTCCGAGCGGTACAACAGCACCGATAATTCGGTCTATGCGCTCATGAACATTATCAACCAGCGACGACTGAAGGCGGATGTCAATTTCAACGATCCGGGCCGCCAACAGGATTTCGCCACCCGGATCCGGGCCGACTGGTCCCTCTTTGAAGGGGGCAGCCGTTATTATGGCCGGCAGGCCGCCGCCGGATTCAAGCAATCCCTGGAGGCCGAACTCTTGGCGGCCCGCAACCGGATGGTGGCCAAGGTGGTGGAGACCTACTATCACTGGCTTCAGACCATGGGGTTCATCGGTGTGGCCGAAAAGGCCTGTGCCTCCGCCGATACGGACGTCCAACTTGCCGAAGCACGGATGAAGGCTGAAATGGCATTGCCCAGCGAAGTGATGCGGTTGAAGGCGCACAGGGCCGAGATGCACGGAAATTTGGTGACGGCCAAAACGGGAGCGCGGCGGCTGCAGGCCGCTTTGGAACGGTTCCTGGCCAGACCCATACACAAAGGGGAAATTCCCGACCCCGCCGTTTATCCGCCGGACCCTGCACCCGAAGAGAGTGCTGGGAAATCCGATGCCCTCGTGGCCCAGGCCCTTTCAGCGCGCCCTGAACTGGCATCCGTCCGTGCCCTGATCGAGGCGGCCGGAAAACGCATTCAAGCGGAGCGGGGGGGGATGTTACCGCGTCTCGGCATGGGCGCCGAATACCAGTGGAACACGGAAACCTTCAGCGAAATGGAAGGGAGCTGGTTGGTGGGAATTGAAGCTACCTGGTCCCTTTTTGAGGGAGGCGCGACCCTTTCAAAAATTCGGGAAGCGCAAGTTCGCCTAAAGGAGATTGAATCAAGGGGTGAACAAATGGCCCTGGACATTGCCCTTGAAGTGCATCAGGCGACCCTTACCGTCAAAGAGACGGCGGAAAAGATCCGGGTGGCTGGGGAGCGGCGAAAATGGGCCGAAATGGCCCTTCATGATGTTCGAAGACGCTATCAAAATCAGATGGCCACGGTGGATACCCTTCTTCAATCGGAGGTGGCATTCAATCAGGCCGATGTCTTCTACACCGCCGCCCTTTATGAGGGAAAGATTGCGCAGGTCCTTCTGCGCCAGACGCTGGGGGATTTTGCCGACTGGAAAGAGGATGAATATGGGTAAATCATCGAAACCGGGTCGCTCAAGAGTCATCCGCGAAGGAGGCAAAGCGCTGGGGGTCGTCTTCATCCTGGTGGTTCTCATGCTTTGGCTGTCCGGCGGATTCATCAGCAAGGTGGTGCCGGGGCCGCCGGCCGAGAGACCCGAACGCCCGTCTGTCTCAACCATCAAAGTTGAACGGCGCGTTTATCCCGTTCTGATCGAACAGGTGGGGAACCTTCGGGCCATGGTGGATGCCCATGTTTCCAGTCGCATCATGAGTCAGGTGCGAGAGATTCTGGTTCGTGAAGGGGATTCCGTGGAGGGAGGGGAAAAGGGAACCCTCATGGCCCGACTGGACGACCGGGACATTCGGGCCAAGGTGCGACAGGCCCAAAGTGAGGTCATGGTCATGGAAAAGGCCCTTGATGCGGCAAGAGCCAAGCTGGGTGCGGCCGCATCCCAGGTGGCGGCGGCCCGGGCCTCCGCGCAAAAGGCCTCTGCCGACTACAAACGGTATCAGGACCTTCATGCGCACCAGGCCGCCACCGGGCAGCAACTGGGCCATGCCCGGGCGCAGAAAGAGATGACCCAGGCCAGACTGACGGCCGCCAAAGACGACGCTCAGGCGGCCCAAAGCGACATCAAGGGGATCGAGGCCCGCATCGAACAGGCAAGGGCCGCCGCGGCGGCAGCGGAGGTGATGCTCACCTACACGGAAATTCGCGCCCCCTTTGATGGCCGCGTGGTCCGAAAGACGTTGGACGTGGGAGACATGGCGAGCCCCGGCCAACCCCTCTTCTTCCTCGAAATTCCCGCGCGGCCGGAACTCCATGCCTTTGTTTCCGATTCCCTGATTCCGAGATTGACCATCGGTCAGGAGCTGGAGGTTCACATCGATGCCCTCAACCGGTCCATGAAGGGAACCCTGCGGGAAATCGTGCCCCAATCGGATACCGCCACCCGAACGGTGGTGGCGAAGGTGTCGCTTCCGGCGGATCTGGACCTGGTAAACGGGCTTTTCGGCCGTCTCATGGTGCCGGCGGGCGATTATGAGGCCCTGGTGGTACCCAAAAAGGCGGTGCGGGAAGTGGGGCAGCTCTATCTGGTGGATGTGTTGAACGAGGAAGGCTATCCCATGCGCCGTTTCGTCACCCTGGGGAAACATCATGACGACGTTGTGGAAATCCTGTCGGGATTGAACGCGGGCGAGGAGGTCGTGGTTCCATGAACGAAAATTCCGCCTCCCACGGATGGATCAGCGGGATCGTGGAGGCTTTCCTCAAGGGGAATCTCTCGGTCATTTTGATCCTGATCAGTCTCATGGCGGGTGTCGGCGCTCTTTTGATGACGCCGCGGGAGGAAGATCCCCAGATCGTGGTGCCCGTGGCGGACGTGTTCATTCACATGCCCGGGGCTTCCGCCGCCGAGGTGGAGCGACAAGTGGCCAGCCGCCTGGAGAAGCTTCTCTACCAGATCGACGGCGTGAAACACGTCTATTCCATGAGTTTTCCCTCCATGGCCGTGGTGACGGTCCGTTTTTTTGTGGGGGAGGACCGCGAACGGAGCTGGGTGAAGCTCTACAACAAGATCCGCTCCAATATTGACCAGGTCCCTCCCGGAGTTTCGGGCTGGGTGGTCAAGCCGGTTGAGATCGACGATGTCCCCATCATCAATATCACCCTCTACAGTTCAACATACAGCGATTACGATTTAAGGCGCATGGCCGAGGAGCTGCAGCTCCGGCTTCAGGGGGTAAAGGATGCGGGAGTCACCTCCCTGGTGGGGGGACGGCCCCGGCAGATCACCGTTCGACTGTCGCCCCAGGCCATGGCGGCCCGGAGCATATCGCTTCAGGACATCGAGCGGGTTGTTCAAGGGGCCGATGTGACGCTTCCGGCGGGGAATCTGGTGACGGAAAACCGGAAGATCCGGTTGGATGCGGGCCGTTTCCTCATGAGCGCCGCCGAAGTGGAGAACCTGGTTATCGGCGTGCGGGAGAACCGACCCGTCTTCTTAAAGGAGGTGGCATCGGTTCAGGACGGTCCATCGGACCCAAACACCTATACCCGGATCAGTTTCGGCGAAAGGGCTTTTTCGGCCATCGACGCGGCGGGAGAAGGCGTCCTGCCCAAGGGCATTGAACCGTTCAAGGACTATCCCGCGGTGACCGTGGCCGTGGCCAAACGCAAGGGCTCAAACGCCGTGTGGGTGGCCGAGGGCGTCCGCAAGGAGACGGCACGCTTCGCCAGAGAAGTGCTCCCCCAAGGGGTGCAGTGGCGCATTACACGGGACTACGGCAAGAGTTCCGATGACAAGGTGAACGAGCTGATCAAGGAACTCCTGGTGGCCATCGTGATCGTGGTGGCGCTTCTGGCCTATACCCTGGGGTGGAAAGAAGGATTCATCATCGCCCTGGCCGTTCCGGTCACCTTCGGATTTACGCTTCTGATCAATTATCTGCTGGGTTACAGCATCAACCGGGTGACCCTCTTTGCCCTCATTTTGTCCCTGGGGCTGGTGGTGGATGACCCCATCGTGGATGTGGAAAACATCCACCGGCATTTCGATATGAGAAAGGAACCCCCCGGTCCGGCCGTTGTCCACGCCGTCAACGAAGTCCTGCCACCCATCATCGTCGCAACCCTGGCCGTGATCATCTCTTTTCTCCCCATGTTCTTCATCACCGGTATGATGGGGCCCTATATGGCGCCCATGGCCCTCAACGTGCCCATCGCCATGCTCATGAGCCTGGTGGTTTCCTTTACCATCACCCCATGGCTCAGCCTGCACTTGCTTAAGGGAGCTTACAACAAACCCCGGAAGAAAGCGTACAACCTCAAGGAAACCCTCCTCTACCGGTTCTACCGAAGTGTTGCGGAGCCGGTCCTGAACCGGCGCAGTTTCCGTTGGGGAATCCTGGCGCTGATCATGGCCCTTATGGGGTTTTCCCTGTGGCTCGTGGTCACCTACCGCGTTCCGTTGAAGATGCTCCCTTTCGATAACAAAAACCAACTCCAGGTAGTGGTGGACATGCCCGAAGGGACCACCCTGGAGACCACGGAAGCCGCTACCTATGCCCTGGCGGAATACCTGGTCCGGGTTCCGGAAGTGACGGATGTGAGCACCTACGTGGGAACCGGCAGCCCCGTGGATTTTAACGGCCTCATCCGGCATTATTATCTCCGGCAAGGGGCCAACGATGCCGACATCCGCATCAATTTTATCGAAAAATCCCATCGGGAGCAGCAGAGTCATGCTATGGCCTTAAGACTCAGAAAGGGGCTGAAAGAAATCGCCGGCCGTTTTAAGGCCAATATCAAGATTGTGGAAATACCCCCCGGTCCGCCGGTAATCGCCACCCTGGTGGCGGAGATCCACGGGAGAACCCTGGGCCAGAACTACGACACGCTCATGGCGGCGGCCCCCAGGGTGGAGGGACTCATGAAAGGGATCAAAGGCGTGGTGGATGTGGATGACACGCTCCTTGCGCCGGAGGAAAAAAAGCACTTTATGACGGATCGGACCAAAGCCGCCTTAAACAACATCGCCGATGTTCACATTGCACAAGTCCTTCAAGGCATGGTGGCGGGTTCAAAACCGGCTTCCCTGCGCCAGGGAAATCAGGTGAATCCGCCTTATATTCAATTGCAGCTGCCCAAAAAAGAGCGAGCCCTGGCAACGGATCTGGATCAGCTGATGATCAAGGGGGGCATGGGAGAGGGAGTTTTCCTGTCCGAATTGGGCGCCTTTCAAACAGGCGTCATCGACCAGCCCATCTACCACAAGGATCTTCATTCGGTGGTCTATGTTTTCGGCGATACGGCCGGGCTCCCTCCCCCGGAAGCGGTGATCATGCTGGAAGACAAGGTGGGCGAGGATAAAGCCCTGGACGGCGTGAACGTGGTGTGGACCGGGGAAGGGGAGTGGCACGTTACGGTCCAGGTCTTCCGTGATCTGGGAATCGCCTTTGCCGTGGCGGTGCTGGGGATCTACATCCTGCTCCTCTACCAGACCCAAAGTTATCTGCTGCCGGCCATTCAACTGATCGCGCTCCCTCTTTCCATTATCGGCATCGTGCCGGGGTTCTGGCTGCTCAACCTGGTCTCTTCCCACCCGGTGGACGGGTGGCATAATCCCACCTATTTTACGGCAACGGCCATGATCGGTATGATCGCCCTGTCGGGGATCGCCACCCGAAATGCCATTTTGTTGATCGAATTTGTGGAAAGACGGCGAAAGGAAGGGATAGATCTGGTGGAATTCCTTCTGGAGGCAGGGGCTTTACGGACAAGACCCATCGTTCTGACGTCCCTCGGCGCCATGCTGGCGGCCTGGCCCATCACCCTGGATCCCATCTTTTCAGGGCTCGCCTGGGCATTGATCTTCGGCATCGCCGTTTCCACCTTTTTTACGCTCATTGTGGTCCCCATGGTCTATTTCATGGCCTACGGCGGGAAATCGGACCGGAATTCCGACGGAAAGCACGGACTCAAGACCGAAGGCGTATTATGATTCTTCACTGAATAGTGTCTCAGTTTGATTTCAGAGACCAAGCCATCTTAAACCGGCACCCAATTGGTGTTCATTAGTTTTAAATTTTTTTTTCTTGCTAATTCCTCATCTTTATTCTTTAAAGGATCTTTATATGTGACTGAATCTGTTTCATGCGGGATTAAACATCTTTCTGTTTATCAGGCATATTTACGTGCTATGCACATAGAAATAAAGGCTGAGCACTGATGGCAAACAATAACGGGAACGGGAAATCCATCGAATCCTGGATATGGGACGCCGCCTGTTCTATCCGGGGAGCCAAGGACGCGCCGAAATACAAGGACTACATCCTCCCGCTGATCTTCACCAAGCGCCTCTGCGACGTCTTCGACGACGAGCTGAACCGCATCGCCGCCGAGGTCGGCTCACGCAAGAAGGCCTTCCAGCTCGCCAGGGCCGACCACAAGCTCGTCCGCTTCTATCTCCCGCTGGCGCCGGATGATCCCGAGCAGCCCGTCTGGTCCGTCATCCGAAAGCTCGCGGACAAGATCGGCCAAGACGTCACCACCCACATGCGGGCCATCGCCCGGGAAAACCCGCTCCTGCAAGGCATCATCGACCGCGTGGATTTTAACGCCACCACCCACGGTCAGCGCGACCTCGATGACGACCGCCTTTCCAACCTCATCGAAGCCATCAGCACCAAACGCCTGGGGCTCGACGACGTCGAAGCCGACATCATCGGCAAGAGCTACGAATACCTCATCCGCAAGTTCGCCGAAGGCGGCGGCCAGAGCGCCGGCGAGTTCTACACCCCGCCCGAGGTCGGCACCATCATGTCCCGGGTCCTCCAGCCCGAGCCCGGCATGGAAATCTACGATCCCACCTGCGGTTCCGGCGGCCTCCTCGTGAAATGCGAGATCGCCATGGAGCAAAACGCCAAAGGCAGAAAGCGCACCGTCGCCCCCCTGAAACTGTTCGGCCAGGAATACGCCCCCGAGACCTGGGCCATGGCCAACATGAACATGATCATCCACGACATGGAGGGCCAGATCGAGATCGGCGATACCTTCAAGAGCCCTAAGTTCCGCAACAAGCAGGGCAAACTCCGCACCTTCGACCGCGTTATCGCCAATCCCATGTGGAACCAGAACTGGTTCACCGAGGCCGACTACGACAACGACGAACTCGACCGTTTTCCCGCCGGGGCCGGCTTCCCCGGCAAATCCTCCGCCGACTGGGGCTGGGTCCAGCACATGCACGCCAGCATCAATGCCACCGGCCGCGCCGCCGTCGTCCTCGACACCGGCGCCGCCTCCCGCGGTTCGGGCAATGCCGGCACCAACAAGGAAAAGACCGTCCGCCAGTGGTTTGTCGACCACGACCTCATCGAGAGCGTCCTCTATCTGCCCGAAAACCTCTTCTACAACACCACCGCCCCGGGCATCGTCCTCTTCCTCAACCGGGCCAAGCCCAAGAACAGAAAAGGCAAGGTCTTCCTGGTCAACGCCAGCCAGGTCTTCGAAAAAGGCGACCCCAAGAATTTCATCCCGATTGATGGCATCCAGCGCATCGCCGACACCCTTATCAAGTGGACCGAGACTGAAAAACTCAGCCGCATCGTCGATCACAAGGAGCTTGCGAAAAACGACTACAACATCTCCCCCAGCCGCTATATCCACACCGGCGACGCCGAGATCTACCGGCCGATTGCGGAGATTGTGACGGAACTGAAAGCCATCGAGGCCGAGGCGAAAGAGACCGACAAGGCCCTCAACAAAATTCTCAAGCAACTCGGAGTCGGTGCATGAAGATCTTCATCAGCAGCGTTCAGAAGGAATTCGTCACGGAGCGCAAAGCGCTGGCCGAATACCTTGCAGGCGATCCGCTGCTGCGGCGCTTTTTCGAATGCTTTCTGTTCGAAGATCAGCCGGCGGCCGATCAGCGAGCGGACCAGTGCTACCTCGACGAGGTTGATCGTTGCGATATCTATCTCGGTATTTTCGGCAATGAGTATGGTCGGGAAGATGCCGAGGGGCTTTCACCGACGCACCGTGAGTTCAATCGGGCCACCGAAAAGGGCAAAACCCGCCTGATCTTCGTCAAGGGGGCCGATGACAGCGTTCGGCATCCGAAAATAAGCGCCCTGATAAGTGATGCCGCCGGCAGCCTTATCCGACGTCGGATCAATTCCTCCGAGGAGCTTATTGCCGCGGTGTATGCGAGTCTCGTTCGGATTCTCGAAGAGCGTGAACTGATCCGTTTCGGTCCGTTTGATGCCACGTTCTGCCGAAACGCTTCGCCCGACGACCTTGACGAAGACAAGATCACCCGTTTTCTTGTTCTCTCCCGACGCGGTCGAAATTTCCCATTGCCAGGGGATACGCCGCCCCATGAGGTGCTGGTGCATCTCAACCTGCTCGACAAAGGACGGCCGACCAATGCCGCTATGTTGTTGTTCGGCAAACAGCCGCAACGTTTTCTGATCACCTCCGAGGTGAAATGCGCCCATTTCCACGGCTATGAGGTGGCAAAACCCATTCCCTCTTATCAGGTGTACAAAGGCACGGTTTTCGATCTCGTGGACCAGGCCAAGGATTTCGTGCTCTCCAAAATAGACCTCTGGGTGGGAACCAGAGCGGAAAGCACCCAGGCGCCGACGAAATACGAAATTCCGCAGGAAGTCGTGGCCGAAGCCATCGTCAATGCCGTCGTGCATCGCGACTACACCAGCAATGCCAGCGTACAGGTCATGCTCTTTAAGGATCGGCTTGAAGTCTGGAATCCCGGCACGCTGCCGCCGACCCTGACCCTTGAAAAACTGCGAGGTCCCCATGCCTCCGTTCCTCATAATCCGCTTCTTGCCGAGCCCATGTACCTGACCAAGTACATCGAGCGCATGGGAACCGGTATTCGTGATATGATCCGGCGATGCCGGAAAGCCGGGCTTCCTGAACTTGAAATCAGGATTGACGGAGGGTTTTTTGTATTGACGATCCGAGGAAAATGTCTGAGGCGGGGGCCCAGTCAAAGGCCCAGTCGGGAACAAGTCTGGACCAGGTCACGGCACCAGTCACGGCACCAGTCACGGCACCAGTTGGAGAATACGTCACTCGACTCCTTGTTTTGCTGGCAGATCGCGTCGCCCTCTCCAACGCCGATATTCTCGTCGCCTTCGGCCTTAAAAGTCGTCGACGCCTACGCGACACCTACATCGACCCAGCCCTTGCAGACGGACTGGTAGAGCGCACCATCCCCGAAAAACCCACCAGTCGCCTCCAGAAATACCGGCTCACGGAAAAGGGGCGCAGATTACTGGAACAATTGGAAAAGGAAAGGGGCCGTCCATGAAGAACAGTGTAGCTACCGGACAAGTCGAGGCCCATGAGGTCCAAGTTACCCCACCAGTCACGGCACCAGTCGACGGACAGCCAGAGTGGTCTAACAAAGGAGGGCGGACATTCTTGTCCGCCATTTGGAAAGCAAAGGCGGGTTGGAAAACCCGCCCTCCGGTCATCGAAGCCGGAACGCGGGAGACGGGCAAGGCCTTAAAAGGAATTCTGGAGAAGTTCGGGGTATGAGCGTCACAATGGCAGAAATCGATCCCGTCATTGAAGACTGGAAAAATGTTCAATTAGGGGATCTCATTGAGATCTCACACGGATATGCGTTCAAGGGAAAGTTCTTCACGACCGAGGGGCCAACTGTTCTCACCCCTGGAAACTTTAAACTTGAGGGCGGTCTTTACTGGGGAAAGCGTACCAAATTCACAACTGAAAACTACGATGAAAATGTGATTTTGAGCCCAGGTGATCTGGTCGTCGTAATGACCGATTTAACGCCAAGTGCCAAGCTCTTAGGTGGCCCGGCATTCATCCCTGAAGGAAGAAAAATTCTTCACAACCAACGAATCGGGAAGGTCGAGTTGTCGAACGACTCATTGACAAAAGACTTCTTGTATTGGTTATGCCTTAGCCCCAACTTTAAGCGATACTTGCATCAGACAGCGACAGGTTCTAAAACGTGCGCCATACGTCGCCAACTAAGATTAGGGAATACCAGTTCCCGCTCCCCCCACTCCCCGAGCAGAAGAAAATCGCGCACATCCTTTCGACTGTGCAGCGGGCGATCGAAGCGCAGGAGCGGATCATTCAGATCACCACCGAGCTGAAAAAGGCCCTCATGCACAAGCTCTTCACCGAAGGCCTCCGCAACGAACCCCAAAAACAAACCGAAATTGGCCTCGTTCCCGAAAGCTGGACGCCGACCACGTTGGGTGAATTGTGTGAAAAACCAAATGGCGCTTTGCAAACCGGGCCGTTTGGTAGCCAGCTTCACAAGCACGAATATCAGGAAGACGGCATCGCTGTGGTCAACCCGACCCATCTTGCCGGGAACCGTATCAATCACGAAAACGTTCCGCGCGTGAGTGAAGGGGTTGCGCGGCGTCTTGGGAAACACCGCCTTCGAAAGTTTGACATCCTGTTCGCACGCCGGGGAGAGATTGACCGGCGACAAGGCCTGGTCACCGAAGCTGAGGAAACGTGGCTTTGTGGAACAGGCTGTTTCCTTGTTCGCGCCAGCAAGCCGTTCATTGATAATCGATTTTTGACCCTCTATTTCGCCACGGATCGACTTGTGAAATGGCTCTATTCCCACGCCGCGGGCGCGATTATGCCCAACCTCAACAATAGTGTGATGCAACGGTTGCCTGTGTTCTATCCCGATCTCGAGACACAAACGGCGATAATCGAAACGTTCGCCACGATTGGCCAGAAGTTGAATGCCGCCGTTCGGAGACAAACCGCGCTCCAAGACCTCTTCCGCACCCTTCTTCACGAACTGATGAGCGCGAAGACTCGCGTTCACGAACTCGAACAGTAGGTAGCCATGCCCAAACCCTCCGAACATAAAACCGTCCAAGCCCGAATTCTCGCCTACGCCGAGGCCATCGGTTGGACGTTTGTGTCCCGCGAGGAAGCTGAGCGGCGGCGCGGGTTTGATCCGGAGGTGCCGCTGGCTGACCGGGCTAAAAACCGCTCGCTCTTCTTCGACGATCTGCTCGACTCCAAGGTGCGGGAATTCAATCCGCGCTATGCCGAGGCCGAGGGCGCCTTGCTCGGGCAGTTCCGCCATCTCCACACCGACATCTACGGCAACCGGGAATTCGTCGAGCACTTGCGCAGCCGGGGCAAATTCTTCGACCACGAGGAGAAGCGCGAGCGCGACCTGATTCTGATCGATTACGACGACCCGGCAAAGAACGTTTACGAGGTCACCGAGGAGTGGGCCTTTCGCAACGGTCACTACGGCACGCGGGAGGATGTCGTCTTTCTCATCAACGGCATTCCGGTGTTGGTGATCGAGTGCAAGAACGCCAACAAGGACGAGGCCATTGCCCTGGGGGTGGACCAGATCCGCCGCTACCACCGCGAGACGCCCGAGCTGTTCGTATCGCAACAGCTCTTCACCGCCACCGACGCCATCGGCTTTTCCTACGGGGTGACCTGGAACATGGTGCGGCGGAACATTTTCAACTGGAAGCATGCGGAGGTCGGCAAGTTGGAAGCCAAGGTGAAAAGCTTCTGCGCCATCCCGCAGGTGCTCGCCTTCCTCAAGGACTACATCGTCTTTGCCGAGAAGGACGAGGAACTGAACAAATACATCCTGCGCCAGCACCAGACCGGCGCAGTGGAGGCGACCGTCAGCCGCGCCCTCGATCCCGGGCGCACCCGAGGTCTGGTCTGGCACACCCAGGGCAGCGGCAAGACCTTTACCATGATCAAGGCGGCGGAACGGCTCTTTCGCGCGCCCGAGGCGGACAAGCCCACCGTCCTGCTGATGATCGACCGCAACGAGCTGGAAGACCAGATGCTCAAGAACCTGGCCGCACTCGGCCTTAGCAACCTGGAGCACGCCAGCAGCATCGCCCGGCTCAACCGGTTGCTAAAGGATGACTACCGGGGCATCATCGTGACGATGATCCACAAGTTCCGCGATATGCCGGCGGATCTCAACACGCGCTCGAACATCTACGTCCTCATCGACGAAGCCCATCGCACCACCGGCGGCGATCTCGGCAACTTCCTCATGGCCGGCCTGCCCAACGCCACTTTCCTCGGCTTCACCGGCACTCCGGTGGACAAGACCGCCTACGGCAAGGGCACCTTCAAGACCTTCGGCTGCGAAGACGACCAGGGCTACCTGCACAAGTATTCCATTTCCGACAGCATCGAGGACGGCGCCACCCTGCCGCTCTACTATCAGCTTGCCCCCAACGAAATGCTCGTCCCGCACGAGACGCTGGATGCGGAATTTCTCTCCCTGGCCGAGGCCGAAGGCGTGGCCGACATCGAGGAGCTGAACAAGATCCTCGAGCGGGCCGTGAACCTGAAAAACTTCCTCAAGGGCAAGGAGCGGATACGAAAGGTGGCACAGTTCGTCGCCGAACACTACCGCGAGAACGTCGAGCCGCTCGGCTACAAGGCATTCCTCGTCGGCGTGGACCGCGAAGCCTGCGCCCACTACAAGCACGCCCTCGATCAATTCCTGCCGCCCGAGTATTCCGAGGTTGTCTACACCGGCAGCAACAACGACTCGGCCCTGCTGAAAGAATTCCACCTCGACCCGAAGAAGGAGCGGCAGATCCGCAAGAGCTTCGGCAAGCTCGACCAGCAGCCGAAGATCCTCATCGTCACCGAGAAACTGCTCACCGGCTTTGACGCGCCCGTGCTCTACGCCATGTATCTCGACAAGCCGATGCGGGACCACACCCTGCTGCAAGCCATCGCCCGGGTGAACCGCCCCTACGAGAACGAGGCCCGGGAGATGGTCAAGCCCCACGGCTTTGTTTTGGATTTCGTCGGCGTCTTTGACAAGCTGGAAAAGGCCCTTGCCTTCGACAGCGACGAGATCAACGCCATCGTCAAGGACCTGAAGCTCCTGAAGGTGCTTTTCAAAAATAAGATGGAGAGCCAGGCGCCGGCGTATCTGGGCCTGATCGAGCGCAACTTCGACGACAAGGATGTCGATACCCTCATCGAGCACTTTCGCGATCCCGCGCGGCGCAAGGAGTTTTTCAAGGAATACAAGGAGATCGAGATGCTCTACGAGATCATCTCGCCCGATGCCTTCCTGCGGCCGTATATCGCTCAATACGGCACGTTGTCGGGAATCTATGCCGTTGTTCGCAAGGCCTATACGAAAACCGTTTACGTCGACAAAGATTTCCAGAAGAAGACGAACCTGTTAGTGCAGGAGCAGGTGGGTAGTTACGGCATGCAGCCGGTCGGAGGAATAGTTGAGATCAACGCCGACACAGTCGAGTTGATCAAGAAGAAGAAAGGCGGCGACAGTACCAAAGTCATCAACCTGGTGAAGAGTATCCAGACACTCGCCGACGAGCACAGCGACGATCCGTTTTTGATCGCAATGGCCGAGCGCGCGTTGGCTGTGCAGGAGAATTTCGAACAACGCCAGAAGTCCACCGCCGAAGCATTGGAAGAACTGTTGAACGAGGTCGAATCCAACGAAACCCGGAAAAAGGAGCAGGCCGAAAAAGCATTCGATGGCCTGACCTACTTTGTCTATCGCAGTTTGCTCGACGCGAAGATCGAGAATGCGGAGGAATTGAGCCGGAAGATTCGCAAGGCATTCGCAGAATTCCCGAACTGGAAGAAGAGCGAGAACTCACTTCGCGAGCTGCGGAAGAAGGTGACCTTCGCGATCTTCGGAGAAACGGATGATCTGGATCGCGTGACGGCGATGGTGGAAGAACTGTTCATGCTGTTAGAGAAGGCGGACAAGATATGACCGTAGCGGCCATGAATCAGAAGCGAAAGTTCAAGAGCCGTGTACGGCATTGGGCGGAGAAGCTCAATGTGGATGTCGTTTGGCTTGGGGTGCGACCGATGAGCAACAAATGGGCCTCGTGCTCCACCAGCGGCCACCTGAACTTCAACGCCGATCTGCTCGACCTGAAAACCGAGCTATGGGATTACGTCATCGTCCACGAGTTGCTGCACTCCTTTGTTCCAAACCATGGAAAACTATGGAAGAGCCTGATGCGCGCCCACCTGGGCGAGTATGAGGCATACGCAGCAGAGTTAAAGAAGATAAGCGCATAACAATCGCTTTCGGATCCGACCGGGCTGTCTTGCGGCGGTTAACAAATTTTAGAGTGAAGGACATCTTCATGATGACCCATGGGCGCGTCCAGAGGGTCCGCGGCAACGGCATGGACCAGACACGATGTTCGGATTGAAAAAAAAGAGACGTGAGCGGATTCGCAATGGGCCGTTCCCTGAAGCCTGGGCGGACATTCTGGAGAAACATGTCGCCTATTATCACCGGTTGACACCGGAAGATCAGGCTGAGTTGCGGGGGCACATCCAGGTGTTCCTGGATGAAAAGGCGTTTGAGGGCTGTGGCGGCCTGGAAATGAGCGATGAGATACGGGTGGTCATCGCCGCCCAGGCGTGCATCCTGCTACTGCATCGCGAGACGGACTATTACCCCACCTTAGGTTCCATCCTGGTGTATCCACACCAATATTTCTCTCCCGGGATCCGGCAGCTGTCCGAAGGCGTGGTGGCCGAAGGGTTGGAGGGCCGTCTGGGAGAGTCCTGGTACCGGGGCCCCGTGGTCCTTTCCTGGGATGATGTTCGGCGCACGGCCCATGACCACCTAGACGGCCACAATGTGGTCTTCCATGAATTTGCCCATCAGCTGGACAGTGAATCCGGTGCAAACGAAGGAGCGCCGCTGCTGCCGCGTCGATCCATGTATATTGCCTGGGCCCGGGTACTGGGCAATGAATACGAGCAACTCATCAGCGAGTTGGCACATCATCATGAGACAGATCTGGATGCCTACGGCGCCACCAACCCGGCCGAGTTTTTCGCCGTGGTTACCGAGGCTTTTTTTGAAAAGCCGGTCCAATTGCAGCAACGGCATCCCGGGCTTTACGAGCAACTGGCCTTGTTTTTCCGGCAAGATCCGGCAACACGATTTATGAAAATTGATGCAACGGACGGCGGAAAGGGATCTGTCGGTCGTGAAGTGGGCGGGTCTTCGCCCTCGAAAACTTCGCGCAACCTCGGGATGAAATAATTTTCAAACAGGCTCTCAGAGAACCGCGCCGGTATCGATCTTCCCTTCCGGTTTCCGGAAAACGAGGGTAAGGGGCAGCAGCAGGGCCACGAACCATGCCAGAATCCAGAAGCAATCGTTAAAAGCGAGCATGGTGGCCTGCCGTTGGACCTCCTGGTAAATGATGGCCAGGGGGCCGTTTTCGAAAGTGAGGGGGGTATCGTGGGTTCCGAGCCAGGCATTCAACTGGTGGGAGTGTTCCTTGAAAGCACGGCCGAAAGGCGTCGCGTTTTCCGACAGACTGCGCCAGAACGCCTTGGGCTTCATCCACGGAAACCCGGTTGTCCCTCGGGTCCAGTTCCACGAGCACTTGGCCCTTGTTCACGAACTGGTCGTTCTCCACCAGCACCGCGCTGACGGTACCGTTGATTCGGCTGCTGACACTGGCGATATCCACAACCACGTAGGCATCATCCGTTGTCACGCGCCCCTTTAGAAAAAACCACCAGTAGCCCCCGGCTCCCAATCCGACTGTGAGAGAGCCGATCAGCACGTAGCGAAGCCATTTTTTCCGCCCGGGAAACCCTTTCTTCCGGTTTTTGTTGATATCTTCACCTCTCTTCATGAAAAGAGGACCTCCTCCTTAAAACGATTGGGGATTCTAAAAACGGTTCATTATGCTACTGTTTCCACCTTTCGTAAATGGAGTGGATCCAGTATTTTGTGAATTCGCATGCTGAATTCGGATTCGGTGGGGTTTTTCATGCTGAATGAAAGCGGCGGACGGGAAATGTCGCTATTACAGAAGATACGGGAAAGGGCCAGAAACAGCCCCAGCCATGACATGCCGCTGATCCGTCTTTGTGAAAAGGACTCCGTCATCGATTGTTTCGGCTGTATCGGTATATGGCTCATACCTCATATTTTTAACACATTTGCCTCTGATTGTCTTCCCTTAATCGGCTACAAATAGCGAAACGCTCTTCTCGCTACTTCCCCACAATGACATGTTGGATATAACCATACAACTCCCTGGCCTGGACGTCGGAGATTTTTTCGGGCGGAAATGCCGGCATGGGTGATGCCGGATGACGAATCCACATGTTAAAGAATTCCTGCTTTTTGAGCAGGGGTGAATGGAGAAGCGGCTTGTTCGGCGCCAGGGTGTTTCCGCCCCCCGGGTGGCACGTGGTGCAGTAAGCGGCATAAATCTTCTGTCCCGCCATATATTCTTTCGGACCGCTGATGGTCCGCCCCGAATAGGTCAGTTCTCCGCCGAAATAGCCCAAAACCACCACCGCGCAAAAGCAAAGAACATAGACCGGCAGGACTTTTATGGAGGTGGATCCGTATTTGCGCCCCAAAAATATGGCCAGGCCCAGCAGCACCGTCAAAATGGGGACCGTAATGAGCTTCGCTTGAATGGGCGGAATCCACGCCCCCCCGTAAAAATGCTGCCAATCCATGATGCCCGCCAGCATGGTGGGGAAAACGCATATGAAGGCCAGAATGATCAAGTAACGGGGCGTCGGCAACAGCTTGTCCCTGCGAAAAATCCAGGCGATCAGGGCCAGTATCAGCGCGCCGGCCACCAATCCGATGGGCATGTGCACCCCGGTGGGATGAAAGGGGTGATGGTACCCCAGCCTGTTGAGAACGTCGTAGAATTCATTGATCATGGTTCATTTCCCTTTCACTCTCAGGGCTCCCGGTGCGGCTTTCATCCACGGGATCGGGGCTGTGGAGAAATGGGTCCCCATCATCTCATCTATTTATTGAAGGTGTGTTTCATATAATCGACGATGGCCTTGATTTCAGGTTCGGGCAAATCAAAGGCCGGCATGGCGGCAAGACCGTTGCGGATGGTGTATGCAATGTCCTTGTCCGACCTGTCCTGCCAGAACTGGGGTTCCCGAAAATTCCTGGGAGGGGGATTCATAGCCGGCGCCGCCGGCCCGTCTCCTTTTCCGTCCGCCCCGTGGCAGAGCACGCATTTTGAATCGTAAAGGGTTTTCCCCTGATCGTCATCTCCCCCGTAAGAATTGGTGATCATTGGAAGTCCGGTTCCCAGAAACAGCGCCAAAAGAATGATGGACAATAATTTTTTCATGTTTGTTGTCTCCTTTCTAAAGATGTATTAA
Source organism: Desulfatiglandales bacterium (assembly GCA_963664475.2). Lineage (GTDB taxonomy): Bacteria > Desulfobacterota > DSM-4660 > Desulfatiglandales > Desulfatiglandaceae > NaphS2. Next base: position 1,838,890 of record CAXXXE010000004.1, on the reverse strand, counting down.
AATTTTTTCAAAAGCATGTTTTGGCATTATTAATGCCTTACAGCTCGTATGCCAATGGGTTCGAAACCCCATTTTGTGCGCCGGGACACGTTACCATGAGGCCGGTGGCTCCCGGAGCTTGGGTTCATCCATCGGCTTCCTCATATTTCCGGATCTCAAACCGGGTGCCGACGGCAAAGGGGATGCGTTGATGAATGCTGTCCGGTTGGACATCCATGACCCGCATCTTTCCGGTGGTGGCAGCTCCGCCCGCCTGTTCCGCGATCATGGCCAAGGCGCGCATTCATAGCGCAGTCTCCATTTTAAAACCGCTATGCCAGCGTACCCTGTTTCAGATTAAAAAAAAAGTGTAAAAGCGTGTATTTGCATGCCATATCAGGGGTATTTTTCTGCTAATATGAATTGAGGGTAAAGATAGATTATTGGCCCCATTGCCTCCGGTTGAAGCTTTTCCTATGATGGATCAGAAAAAGTGGCGCGGGTATCTTGGGAAGAAATGTATTGCTAAATAGGATAAGGAACAAACCCAACGACGGTGACAACAACCGGACGACCGGTAAATAAAAGGGAAAGGAAGAAAAAATGAAAAGGTCAATTACGGTAATATTCGCGCTGATGGCAGTGTTGCTCTTTTTTGCGATCGCCTACGGAGAAGGAAATGCTGAAAAAGGCAAAGCGCTCTTTAATGATCCCCGGTTGGGCGGCGGCAAAGCGGGGGTCTCCTGCAACAGCTGTCATCCCGATGGGAAAAACGCGGCGGATGAAGCCGATGACAAGGGCGTGAGACAAACCATTAACGCCTGTATTCAAAGCTGGACGGCTGGTGGGCGGAGGCCTATTGCCCTGAAGCCGGCTGGGCACTGGGCGACGGCCGGGAACGCGGGGAAGATCCCGCCTGGGGCGACCATGAGGCGGACCAACTTTACCGCCTTCTGGAGGAAGAGGTGATTCCGTGCTTTTACGACCGGGACGAGGGGGGCATCCCGCGTGCCTGGGTGGCCCGCATGCGAAAAAGCATGGCGGAACTGACCCCCCGTTTCAGCAGCAACCGGATGGTTCGGGAATACGTAGACCGATTTTATCTGCCGACGGGCCGCAACTACAAAACGCGCAAGGCGAACCATATGGAAAAAGCGGCAGAAATCCATGGATGGCAGGAATCTCTTAAGAAGAACTGGAACAGGCTGCGCTTTGGCGCCCTGGAGGTTCAGGAAAGAGAGAACGCCTATTCCTACACCCTCTCCATTCCGGTCCATCGTCCCGGCGGCGATTATACGCCAAGAATCATTCCGCTTCAGGAAGAGGCCGCCGTTCCCATTGAAGAACACCACATCTTATGGTATCGATGATATGGAAACCGTTTTCCGGAGCGGCCACACCGGGTCGTTCCGAAATCGGATAAAAACCGCCGAAAGGATTTTCAAGTGCAAAGAACGCTGATCATTATCGGAATCCTCATCCTGGCTGCGGGACTGCTCTGGCCATGGATCGATAAAATTCCCCTGGGGAGGCTGCCGGGCGATATCATCATTTCCAGACCGAATGTGAAGATCTACATCCCCATCGCCACCATGATCGTGGTCAGCATTGTCATATCCCTCATTTTGTGGCTGATTCGCAAATTTTAGGATTCTGTTATGGAACATCTTCTATTGTCTCGACTTCAATTTGCTTTCACGGCCATGTTTCATATCCTCTGGCCAGTGCTCACTATCGGCCTGAGCCTGTTTCTGGTGATTGTGGAGGCGTTGTGGCTTAAAACAAAGAAAGAGATCTACTACCGTCATGCGCGGTTCTGGGGAAGGCTGTTCATCCTCAACTTTGCGGTGGGGGTAGTGAGCGGGATCCCCATGGAATTTCAGTTCGGCACGAACTGGGGCCATTTTTCCAGAGCGGGCGGGGACATCTTCGGTCATTTGCTGGGATTCGAGGCGGCCATGGCCTTCATGCTGGAGGCGGCCTTTTTGGGGATCATGATCTGGGGCTGGAAAAAAGTCTCCCCGGGCATGCATCTGTTTGCCACCGCAATGGTCGCCTTCGGTACGTCCCTTTCGGCCTTCTGGATCATGAGTGCCAATGCCTGGATGCAGACGCCGGCCGGAGGCGTCTTTGAAGACGGCCGATACCGGGTGGTCGACAATCTGGCGGTGATCTTTAATCCCGATATGCCGTGGGCCGTGTCCCACATGTGGTTCGCCTGTCTCGAAATCAGTCTTTTCGTAATCGGCGGCATCAGTGCATGGTATTTTCTGAAGAATCGTCACGTGGATTTCTTTCTCAAGTCCTTCAAGATCGCCGTGATCGGCGCCGTCATCATTACACCGCTACAGATATATCTGGGAGACGGATCGGGCAGGGAAGTGGCCGCAACCCAGCCCACAAAACTGGGGGCCATGGAAGCCCACTGGGAGACCAACGCACCCGGCAAAGGGGCCCCATGGAACCTTCTGGCATGGCCCGACAAGGCCCGGCAGGAAAACGCTTGGGCCGTCAGCATCCCTTACGCTCTCAGTCTGATTACCACCCATTCCTTCACCGGAGAAGTGAAAGGGTTGAAGGATTTTCCGGTGGAAGACCAGCCCCCCATCTGGCTCCCCTTCTACGCTTTCCGCATCATGATAGGACTCGGGTTTCTCTTTTTCCTGCTCATGCTCTGGACCGTTTGGGTGTGGCGGAAAGGGGGGTTGCGGCCGGATCGCGTGGCGCTTCATAAGAAACTGCTGCTGGCCTGGATGGCGGCCCTTCCCCTCAGTTACGTGGCCATGGAGTCGGGTTGGGTCACCCGTGAGGTGGGCCGGCAACCGTGGATCATTTACGGTGTTTTGAGAACACAGGAGGCGGGCAGCCCGTTGCCGGCATATCCGGTGGCGGGTTCGCTTCTGATCCTGGCGGCCATCTATGCAGGGCTTTTCGTTCTCTTTTTGCTCTTCGCCGGGTATATCATCCGAAAGGGGCCTTCGGAGCGTGTTGAAGCGGAAGATCCGGAGACCGCCCTGTTGCACCCTAAAAGGAGAGGGTAGAATGGATTTTTCACTTGCGACCCTCTGGTTGGCGATTATCGGCTTTTTTCTCCTCTACTATGCCGTGACCGACGGGTTCGGCCTGGGTGTGGGGATTCTCTGCCTCTTTTTAAAGGATCAACACGACCGCCGGCGAATGGCTGAGAGCCTGACCTATATCTGGCACACCAACCAGACCTGGCTGCTCATTGTGGGCGGCATTCTGTTCGGCGCCTTTCCCATGTTCTACAGCATTCTTTTTTCGGCCCTCTACATCCCGGCCGTTTTAATGGTCGTGGGCTTCATTCTCAGGGGGATTGCCTTTGATTTCAGCGAGCATTCCAAAAGCAAGCGTTTCTGGAATTTCAATTTCGGGATGGGAAGCCTCATCGCCACCCTGGCTCAGGGCTTCGCTTTGGGGGGGCTTTTGAGCGGTATTACCGTTCAGGACGGACACTTTGCCGGCGGCGTGTGGGATTGGGCCACCCCTTTCACCCTTCTCTTGACCCTGGGGGTTCTGGCGGGATATCTCATGCTGGGCGCCAATTATCTGATTCTCAAAACGGAAGGGGATCTGCAACGGCGGAGTTTTCACCTGTCGTTCATCTTTTCGGTGGCGACCCTCCTGCTTTCGGTGGCCGTCTATCTTTGGATCGGCCTGCGATACCCGCAGGCCGGGGAAAAATGGGTTTCAACGCCGGATCTCTACTATTTGCTGGCCGTGGTGCTCCCCGCGGTTTTCGGGTTTTTCATGGTTTTCAGGGGGCTCCACAAGAAACTTGACGGCGCACCGCTTCTTTGGAACGCGATCACCGTTGCCCTGGGATTCCTGGGTCTGTCACTCTGCCTCTATCCCAACATGATTCCCCATGTGGTCGCCCCGTTAACCGTTGAAACGGCGGCTGCTTCACCTCAGACCCTGACCTTCATGTTGGTGGTCATGGGCCTCTTGCTCCCCGTCATTATTTTTTACACCACTTATACCTATCGGGTGTTCCGCGGCAAAGTAACCGCTCAAGAGTGAGGAAGCGTACTATTCAAGAAAGTAGACCCTGTAGGGTTCAACGCTGCCGTCAAAGGGACTGTTTTCGATGCGGTCGAATTTCCCTTTGTATTGAGGGAGCGCAACAATATCTTCACTAGAAATGAATTATTAAGAGCGAGGATTATGCTCGGGACATGGGAGCAGGCCAATCAGAAAAACTCTGATTCTTCGCAGGTTATTTCCCAGGTTTTGGGATTGATATGAAATCGATCGGTAATCTCGTCCTGAAGTTTTTGCTGCGAGACCCTAGACCCCATCCTTCACCGATCAGAGGCACAAGCATCCTGGCCGAGGGACTTTCTAAGTGCTTTTTTTTCCCGCCATCTGTGGATGAGCCACACCAACATGCCTGATGTTAACAGACCCAAAATAACCCATTTTTTATAAGGTTTTAGTCCAATAAGAAAAAACTGGATCGCATGGCCAAAATAGTATCCTGCCGTCCCGACGACGATGGCCCATGTCAAGCCTCCGAAGAAGTTCAAGACGCTGTATTTGATGGGGGAAATTCCAATCGTTCCCAGGACAAACGGCGTTACCGTTCTTATGCCGTAGAGAAACCGAAAACCCAAGATCAGCCACGTTTGGTGTTTTTTAAACAATTTAAAGACGCGATCAGCCCTCAATTTCCAATGAGGTTTGTTGTCAATGAATTTCCTCCCCTTGACACGGCCCACATAGAAGTATAATTGGTCACCGACTAAGGTGCCCGCGAACCCTGCCATGATGACATAGGGTAATTGCAGATAACCGCTGTGGGCTAAAAAGCCGGCAACGATCAGGATGGTCTCTCCTTCGAAAAAGGTGCCGATGACGACGACAATATAGTCATAATTTGTGACCAGTTCTTCTAAGTTCACAACAACTCCGATCGGAACCCTTATATTGAATCAAAGAACACGGATGTTACCGCTTTTTTCAGATGTCTTATTGGCATCCCCAAACTACCCGAAGTTCTGGGTTAATGAAGCGGCTGATTCATGGTTTTCAGAAAGTTTCGGTGATGTCTGGAGCGGTTTTCAATCAGCCGGTAGACACCCAGTTTTATGCCATCTTGAATCACCATCCAGACTACATTGTAGACCCAAACCAAACCGACCACTTTCCAGGCGAGGGCGGGGACCAGCCAACCGAATCCCGTCATCAGAACGGCCAAAACCTGTGTTCCGACAATGGCCCAGAAAAGCTGCCAGGAAGGGTAGGGAGGGTGCCAGAAGGCTTTTTTCGTGCGGGTGAGGAAAAGCATAAGGTGACCTCCCGCCACTAATTGAAGGAAAATCAAGGTTTGGAGTTGAGGCGTGTTCAGGTGAAACACTTCCTTGCCGATGAGGAGCAAGCCGAAACTTTCCAGTATGGCCAGAAATCCCAGGATGCTCGAAACGGAAAGCACCCGCTGCATTTCCCATCTCACCGGCTTCTGGCTGAGCCAGGTGTTATCGTAGGCGATGGCCATAATGGGGATGTCATCGAGCAGCGCCAGGAGAATGATCATGACGGGAGTGAGAGGGAAATAGTCGAAAAGGATCATGGCCAGCACCACAAAAAACATGATGTCGATGGTCATGGCGATGCGGTAGATGGTGTAGCTCATCATCCGTTCAAAGATTTGTCGTGCTTCCTCCACCGCTTTGATGATGACCGAAAGTCCGGGCGCCGTCAGGACCAGGGACGCCGCCGACTGAGCGGCATTGGTGGCGCCTGAGACCGCCACGCCCGCATCCGCCTGCTTCAACGCGGGGGCATCGTTCACTCCGTCCCCGGTCATGGCCACGATATGGTTGCGTTCCTGCAACGCTTTAACAATGCTGTATTTGTGTTCAGGAAAGACTCGGGCAAACCCATCCGCGGCTTCTATTTTGAGGGCCGCATCGTGGCTGAGATGCAGTGTATCTCCTTCCCCTCCGAAGAGCTGGTCAGCGGCCTGAATGTTGGTTCCCATTCCCAGTTGACGGGCGGTCTCCCGGCCGATGGCCACGTCGTCTCCGGTTAACATTTTGATTTTGATACCGTATTTTTTCACCTGGGTGACGGTTTGGGCGGAGTCTTCCCTGGGGGGATCATACAATGGAAGGATGCCTAAAAATTGCCAATCTTTGTCGTCTTTTTTACTTTTGGCAACGCCCAGGGTGCGGTATCCTTTGGCGGCGAATTCATCCACTGTTTCGAGCGCTCTGTCTCTGGTTTCCTTGTCCATGGAGCACAATTCGAGAATTACCTGGGGTGCCCCTTTGGAGACCTTGAATATGCTGTCCTGATCGTCTTTGACCGTGGCTTCGGTACGTTTGCCCACCGGATCGAACGGGACAAACTTGACTTGCTGGAAGCGCTTGAGCACATCAGGGCCCTCCAACCCGCCCATGACGGCCTGATCAATGGCATCCTGATCCTCTTCTTTTGACGCCAGGGAACCCGCCAGGATCAATTCCTGACGGCTGCTGGCTTCAAAGGGGACCGGGTCCCCTAACGTGAGTTTATTTTGGGTCAGCGTTCCGGTTTTATCGCAACAGAGAATATCCACTCCCGCCATTTCCTCAATGGACTGAAGCCGGGAAACGATGGCTTTTTTTCGGGAGAGGGCTAGGGCACCCAGGGCCATGGTCACCGAGAGGACGGCCGGCATGGCGACGGGGATGGAAGCCACCACCAGAATCAGAACAAACTGGAGGAGGTCCAGAATGCTCACTCTGCGCATTAACTCAACCACCACCAGGATGATGCTGAGACCCAGGGCCATGAAAATGAGAAAATTGCCGACCCGGAGAACCGCTTTCTGGAAATGGGAAGCAGCCCCCGCGCTCTCTACCAGTTTTGCCGTTCGGCCGAAGTAGGTGTTTGACCCGGATGCGGTCACTAAACCCACCATCTCTCCCTGTTTGGCAATGGACCCCGAATAGACGATTTCACTCACCTTTTTTTCCACGGGAAGGGACTCGCCCGTAAGTGCCGATTGATCGACGGACAGATAATCTCCATCTGTGAGCTTTACATCGGCCGGGATAATGTCTCCGGGTCGCATACGGATAATATCTCCCGGCACGAGTTCCCGTGCGGGCAGATTTTGCCACTTCCCTTCACGTCGCACGCGGGCCTTGAGGGCCAGCTGTTCCTTCAGGGCTTCAAGGGCGTTGGCTGCCTGGTGCTCCTCCCAGAAACCGATCACCGCATTAAACAGGAGCAAGACCATGATGATGATGAAATCGGCCCAATGGCGAACCGCAAAGGAGAGAATCGCGGCGATTTCGATCATCCAGGGGATGGGTCCCCAGAAATAGCCCAAGAATTTCAGCAAAGGATTGTCCTTTTCCTTCTCAAAGGTATTGGCTCCGTATTGGGCCAGCCGTTTCTGCGCTTCCGCTTGGGAGAGCCCCTGAGGACCCGTCTCAAAGATCTCATAGAGTTCTTTGACACTCTTTTTTTCAGCCTCGTCGCTAGCTTTTTTGATATCCACTTTGTCGCCTTTCTGCTGTCAATTAAAAACGTTTCGCGGTTAAATTTTTCCGGAATGGGATTCGTTCCACGGCAATTTCGACAATAAACGGGTCATGTTGCAGAATCCAAGGATCGCCGCAACGAGAATGCCGACACCCATGAGTGTGAAAAGCAGGAGCCATCATGAAGAAACGAAAAATCCTAAAATGACACCCCGCAAGACCATGAACCCGACGACCAGATAGGTTTGCCGTTGAAGACTCATTTCCAGCACCTCATTCAAAATGTTTAGGATCGATATTCGCCCATTGACGATTTATTGAACAATAATGGATCTTTGAGAGAATGACAATCGGGTTGATCCTGTATGTGTTGAACGGAAATAATGTATTTCACAACCGTTGGGAAAAAAATATCATTAACTTGGCGTCATCAGCAATAAAAATATTGTTTTCGAACATGAACATATGGGAAACGACTTTTAAAAACCGTGAAGTTGGGTCACCCCCGGATTTTTTCATGCTTCCGGACTTCAGGCTCTGAGACCGAATTGTTACGATCTAATATGAATTGCGAGGAAAGATATCGTAACGACCCCATTGTCTTCGGTTAAAGCGTTTTTTTAAATTGCAGCAAATGCAAAAACATGAGCTGATAAAGAAAACATGGAAAGGCGTAACACATCATTTCGGATCAAATGAACCAAAGTGAGAATCGCATACCGATCGTTCTTATTCCAGAAAATAGATGCCGTAAGGCCTGACATTGCCGTCAAAGGGACTGCCCCCCATGAGGTCCCGTTTCCCTTTGTATTCCGGTAGTCGAACGGTTTCGTCACTAACGTTTATGACCGTGGCCGTACGTGTTTTTTCGTATTTTCTTTCCATGATAAAGAGCCGCTTGTCCGAGCGCACAACATCTCGTTCGACGGCATGGTGAAAGGCCGGGATCTCTTTTCGAACCAGAAGGAGGTGAATCAATTTCGTCATCACCTGTCGCTTCAATGCTTCGGGGTCTGAGAGTTCACGAGAGAGCGCATCATAAGCAAGTGTTTCCCGGTTAATCATCCTTTTTTGACCGGTTTCTTCCACACCTTTAAGGTTGTTTCTTGAGCCGAGAAGACAATGAATATAAATACCCGGAATTCCTTTGTCGCAAAGAGCGACGGCACAGGCGGCGACATATCGTCTGACATCCGTCTCTCTCTCCGGGCGGCGCGGATCATTGATGGCATCGTAGGCCGTGGTGTTCAATTCATAGGGGGTGAGCGATTGGTTGGCGGCCTTATAGGATATTTCACCGCCATGGGACTTGATTGTCTCAAGAAGTTTTTTGAAACGGGAAAACGGCATAAGCTCCTTTGCGCTCAACAACCCGATGCCGTCATGGGAGGTTAGAAAATTCATGAAGAGCAGATCCGGCCGGATGCGAGCGGTTTCCTTCTGCAAAATGGCGGTGTCACCGTGATTAAAGCTGTCGATAACCAAGGGGGGCAGGGCAAAATGGTAGGCGAGGTTTGCTTCGTGTCTGGCCTCTAGGTAGGAGATATTGTCGGTGAAAGGAAAGTTGACTTCCGTGAGAATCACCACATAGGGCGCCGCATATTCCGCGATGGTTCTCAGAAATTTCACGATTTCATGGGTCTGCGGCAGGTTTACGCAATCGGTTCCCAGCTCTTTCCAAACATAGGCAATGGCGTCAAGGCGGATGAATTCGATACCATGGGAGAGATAGCCCATGAATACTTCAAGGATCTCAAGCAATACTTCCGGGTTATGGTAGTTGAGATCTATCTGGTCCTCGCTAAAGGTCGTCCAGACGTATTTCGAGCCCCTGGCCGTATAAAATTGCGTCAGCAACGGAGCCTCCCGGGGCCTGAACACTTCCGACAGGTCGACGGGTTCGTCAAAGGCTATGAAATAGCGTTGATATCGCTCATCACCGGCGAGAAACGCCTTAAACCAGGCCGAACGGCTCGAAACGTGATTGAGGACCAGGTCGGCCATCATACGATAGTCCTGTGCGATGGCCTCCACATCAGCCCAGGTACCAAACTTGGGATCCACGCGGCCATAGTCCACGACGGCAAAGCCCCCGTCTGAGCTGCTCGTAAAAAAAGGAAGAATATGCACCGCCGTAAAGGCCGACTGAACATGCTGCCTCAGGAACCTGTGAAGGGTTCGAAGAGGCTTTTCATCATCCTCCAAAAAGGTGTCCGCATAGGTTATCAGTATGGCGTCTTCTTCACACAGTGAAATTTCATCTTTATATTTTCTTCTTTTTTCGAGAATGACGGGGTGGGTTTCGTATGGCCGGATCGTATCATGAACCCGGTTCACAAGATGGTTGACGTTTTCATCGGGGTAAAGCGTTTCCAGAATTTTTTTCGTCTGATGACTAAAGGTCTTTTCATCCATTCACGAAGGCTCCGTCCATGACTGTTTGATAGGGATTGTTTTTGTACACAACAGCGGGAAAAATACCAGAAAATACCCGCTTCTTTCACTCTGGGGTCATTAAGGCAATCAGCCCGGCAATGAATATTTAAAGAGGGTCAATGAAGATTCGAGGGCGCCATGGGTTTGACGGCATATAACGTTGTCTCTCCTTGGACACCTTTCAGATGGATTCCGAACCTTCTGATAACCGTCACTTCTGCTTCCATATATCTGTAGACCAACTCGGAAATGATCACTTCCCCTGCTTCCGCCATGGACTGAATTCTCTGGGTGAGATTGACCGGAGACCCCACAATACCGTATTTGGCCCTGGATTCCGAGCCGATGTTTCCCACCACCACTTCACCGGCGTTGACGCCGATCCCCATTCTGAGTGACGGCAGGTTCAGGGAACCCATTCCCCGATTAAAATCACGCATGCCGTCCTGCATGGCGAAAGCGCATCGAGCGGCTTTTTGAATGACGGGGGCCACAGGTTCATCAAATGGATCGAAGAACACGAGTATGGCATCACCAAAGAAATCCACGATGATCCCCTGATGATCTTCGATCACCCGAATCAGCTCTCCGAAATAGCGGTTCAGAAGATCGATGATTTCTTCCGGCGGCAGGGTTTCGGAAAGTGGCGTGAACCCTCTGATGTCGGACATGAGAATGGCCACTTCGCGTTTCTCGCCGCCCAGCCTTGATGCTTCAGGGCGCTTCAGGAGATCTGCTGCAATTCCATGATCCACATAACGTCCAAAAGTATTGGCAATAAAATCTCTTTCTTTCAGGCCTTCCACCATGGTGTTGAAACTTTGGGTCAACTGGGCAATTTCGTCGCGGCCGCGAACCGGGATAGGATTGCCGTAATCCCCCGTGGCAACCCTTTCCGCGGTTTTGGAAATGGCGGTGACAGAATGTACCATCTTTCCCGTGGTCGATCGAATCAGTAGGAGAATAATGAGAATGGCCAGTACCCCGCCCGCAAAATAATAGTTTCGGAATTGAATAATGGGCGCCAGAACCTTATCCCCTTCCGCGAAAAGGACAACGGTCCATGGCGCATCGCGCAGGCGATAGAAGCCGCCCACAATCTCGGGCGGAGCCCCCGGGCCCAGTACCGTCCCGTAAGGCTTTTCCTTGGCGGCATTTAGCAAAGCCCGTTCAAAGGGTTCATCGCTTTCCCCGAAGAAAATTCCTTTTTTCATGACTAGTTTGGTATGGCAGAGGTATTTTCCGGCTTCATCGATGAGGCAGGCCTGCTCCGTCTGCCACCAGCCCAGATCTTTGACCCCTTCCAGGAGGTAATCGAAACGGACGGTCACCTGGAGGGTTCCCACCACTTTGTCGGATTCGTCTTTGAGCTGGCTGATGAGTTTGACCGTTTCCTGGCCTTTTTGAGCATCGTAGCGGGGAGAGGTGACTTCAAAGGGTTTCGCCCTGTGGAAACGCATCACCCGCATGCCGCCGGAAGACCGTCCGCCGCCCATACCCATCATCATACGCGGTTCAGAACCACCAGGGTCATCTTTCCATTTTAGTTCCGCGCTTTCCACTCCTTTCATGTCTCGCAATTGCTCCAGGATCCAGTCCTGTATCACGGGTCCGCCACGTCCCTGGGACGTATGGTGGAACAGATGAAGCCAATCGGTGATCCGTCCAAGGCGCATATCGATCTGATGGGCCGCCCTCTGCAGTTTTACGATGGAGACGTCCTGCCATTCGGAAAAGAGGGTCCCCCGCATGTAAATAAACCCAAATACCCCCACGAATAGAAGAAGCAGGGCAACGGGGAGCAGAACCAAAAGGCTGAGACGTTTTTGAAGGGTGTTGATGGCCATTGGGAAACTATTTCACCTCGTAATCGAACTGATAAAAAAAATTTGTCCGGCATAACCGCCTCACAACAGTTCTTTTCATTGATCTTCTCCTTTTCCTTTCCGTAATTTCCAACTTTTCCATAGATCGTAGACGGCTGGAATGATGATCAGCGTCAAGACGGTGGAGGAAATCAAACCTCCCACCATGGGTGCGGCGATCCGCTTCATCACCTGGCTTCCGGTCTCGGTGCCCCACATTATGGGCAGTAGACCGATGAGGGTTGTGGATACGGTCATGAGTTTGGGACGAACCCGTTCCACCGAGCCTTCCAAAATGGCTTCCCGCAGCGCTCCTCTCGATATTATATTCCCTTCCCGGCGCATGCGCTCAAATGCCTCATCCAGATAAGCCACCATCACCACACCGGTTTCGGCGGCCAGGCCTGCCAGGGCGATAAAGCCCACCACCACGGCCACCGACAGGTTGTAATTCAGAAGATAGAGGAGCCACACCCCACCCACAAGGGCAAAGGGAAGGCTTGCCATGACCAGAAGTGCCTCGCTGAAATTGTGAAAGTGCATGTACCGCAGAACAAAGATAATTATTAACGTCAAAGGCACAACCAGATTAAGTCTCTTGCGGGCCTCCTGCATGTTCTGGTACTGTCCGGACCATGCCAGGGAGTATCCTACCGGCAGCTTTATTTCACGGGATACCACCGTTTTTACATTTTCCACATAGGTTCCCACGTCTACCCCTTTCAACATATCGATGTTGTCGCGCAGTTCCCGGCTGTACCGAAGGTTCACCGGATATCTTTCGAGTCCTTCAACCGTGTAGGTGAGGTTCTTGCCGCCGATGGCCGAGACAATGACGCCCTGCACATCCGCCACCGTGAGTCCGTACCGGGCGATCTGGTCTCTTCTGATCTTGAAATCCAGGTAGTTCCCGCCCGTAACCCGTTCGGAATAGGCGGAGAGGGTTCCCGGAATCCGGCGCACCACCGCTTCTATTTTGGCCCCCAGTTCCGAAAGCACCTGGCAGAATTTCGTCATAGCGGAGCTGTCCCAGTTGGGATTGGGCTTTCACCATGTCCATCAGGGAGGCCCGGTTCTTGGCATAGGCGGTTTCCCCCAATTTTCGCAGGTGTTCCAGCAGTCGCCGGTTTTGGACCACCACGCCGATGGCCGTTCGAATATAGAGGAGTTCGTAAAAAGACCTTCGAACCGATGCCATGACCTCCTTGACGGTCCGGTCCAGTTTGATGTGCGCCACCCGTGCCTCCGCCGCCACCACTTTGCCCGCCTGGGAGAGTTTCCCTGGAAAGGGGATGCGCTGATTCAGACTGGCCATCCAGTCCTGAGGGCCCAGGCGGGTCTCGATGGGTTCGGGAAAATAGGTGAATTTCAATTCGGGATCGGGGTAGCCCGTTGAAATGCGATATTGTTCAATGGTTTCCCGCCACGCCTCGCGTACCTGGAGGATGCGGGGGTTGTTTTGATAGGCATACGCGACCAGACTTTCACCCGTGACCGGAGCGGCCAATTGAATGCTCTTTTCTTCGGAAAGGGCGGTGCCGGTCAGAACGGTTGCTAATAAAAGGACCAGGAGTGGTGGAATGATCCATTTCATGGGTTGCTGTTCCCTCATAACAGCTGGAACTCAAGAAAATCTTTCATAAGAATGCATATGCTGTCAAGCCGGTGGGATCGACGAAAACCTGTCAGTGTATCGAGCCTGTAAAAAAGTACTGAATTCCAGTCACTTCCGGAATTTTCCATGACCACCTTCTTTCCACCGATGTTCATGCATTTGAGTTGCGGTTTTTTCTATATTTTAGATTGAACTCATTTCCATGAAAATGGGGTCAATTATGTATTTTTGTATCCTATAGCAACCTATTACCGCTCCCTGCCGCAGGGAAATGCGGATGTACTCATGTGCTACAATGCGCGTGATGAACTCAACGCCGCCGACATTTCCCTTTTGAGCCTGCAGCTGAAACTGATTGACCGGTTCATGGCCCTTGAGATCGCATCGAGGCTCTTCTGGGGGTGGTGATGAGATGCAAATAGTGTAACGCTTTTTGATGCGTCCATATTTGTGGTTATAGTTATTATTGTGTTTCAAAACAATAGCTTATGTTTTATTAAGCCTGACATCCGATTGGCAAAATACTGTAACGGACAAGATATTAAACGATTTTAAGCAGTTTTGCCGATTTTTAACCAATAAAATTTAGCATGATGTTGCTGAAAATAACAAGATAGAGGGCAAAAAAATAGACCATCCCATTGCTGACTGGGTGGCCTATTTAATAAAGGAAGATTGGGACAGAGGTATTATTTATTGAGGTGGCAGGTCCGAGATGAACTCCAAAGCAAGATTCAGATCAACAAAGGCATAATTCATTTCCTTTGCCTTGTCTCGGCAGTCGGTGCAGATTTCTTTAAATTTACGCATATCCCCCTTGGTAGCCATATAAACCTGTTCAACTGCCTCCTGCTTAAAATCATTATATTCAGCGATAAAATCTTCCACCACAATGGGATACAGAATGAGTGTTTTTAAACGGCTGAGTATGTCAGGATGCTCACTTGTCAAATAGGTGCGAACCTGGGGTAATCCGGCAAAAACCATGGGTATCCCGGCATCAATAATCCGTTTAAAATAAGGCCAGACACGATTGTCAAGGTCACTGGCCTCGTCAATGATGATGAAGCAGGCGCTCAGATTGCATATTTTTTTCAGATACTCGGGGGTTCTGCGGTAGGTGGCGGTGGTGTTATAGTTTAATTCTTTTAAAATCAATGCCAGTGTCACATGGATATTAAATAACGATTCAACCCTCACGGCATGCAGCTTTTTAGGGCACAGCAGATTTAAGAACCGGGTTTTCCCGACACCATAATCCCCTTCAATCAACACACTTTGTCCCCGGTATATTCGGTTATAAATGGCTGACAAATATGAGATACGACGATTGTCACTGATGAAGCTTTCTTTTTGAGCCATATCATACGTCTCCATGGATAGCATAGGGCGCCACAGGCATCTTCCGGTGATGGGCCTGGCAGTCAAGGATGAAGGCATTGAACACTGCCATCCCTATGACATGATCCGGTTGTTTCATTTTTTTCCGGTAAGCCCTGTATCTATTGCGGTTGTGATTAAAAATGTTTTTCGCTTTCTCCAATGACAGTCCCTTATTATATGTCTTGATCAATATAGGGCGATCAACGGTCATATCGTGATGTTCCAAAAAGGAAATGATCTGTTCGAGTTCCCCTTTTTCAATTTCTATAACAGGCGGTTTTACAGGGTGTTCCGGTGGGATCATGGGCAGGGCCTCCCCCAGAAGAATTCCGTTATCCTTGGGCTCGAAAATGAACAGCTTGTCATGATAGCGAGATATCTTCACAGGGGTGCTTTTGTGATTACTGAATGCGTCCGCACCAACAGTTACATGGTAAATCCGGTTATCACATCGGATTGTTTTTTTTGTTGATACCGTTGCCGGGGTTTTGCGCAGACCATACTTCATATACTGTTTTACCTGTTGGGGTGCAAAGGTCAGGGTATGTTCCTCTGTCTGGAAAAAATGCGCTAATTTCTGCTCCGGAACCCAGGTTGAGATTTTTCCATTTTCGCTGAAATAATGTTTTGTTGCGTTGTGTTCATGACAATAGTCCTGTATCAGTGAGCTGGCCTTTAATTCATAGCGGCTGATATCAAGGAGGGTTACTGTGATCTGTTCCCTTTTCCCACATGTGAAAATATAACCAGGGACGGTTTTGACAATCCGGTCTTCGAATGCTTTGATAATCCGGATCTCAAAATGATGCAGGCTTCGGTGAGATGATTCCAGGTGTGCTTTATCTTTGGGGGCATGGATTCGAGCGAAATCGGCGTCCATATAAAACCCTTTGGGAACTGAATGGGCAAGGTTCACGGCGTTAAAGGCCCGCTTGAGGTTTAAAAATCCTTTGGCGTTGTCCGGTCGGATACGAAAGGTTTTCTGGGGGAATGGCGTACTCAACAAAAACTGCGTGAACAGCTCCACCGCATTTAAACTGCTTTCAGAGAAGAACACATCAAGGACAAACATATACCGTGACCCCGTATCAAACAATTCAATCACCTGGGGGTGTTGCCAGTATCCATTGTCATCTCTGATTTTCAGATAATGGAACTTGCAACCATCCATCTGGATCAGATCAAACACCGCTACCGGGTCAAAACAATGGCTGGTGGGCACATCATCATCAAAATCCGGTCTAGTAAGATACGGTTTTAGATTGTCTCGCTTCACCGAGCGCCGGAGGGCGGCAATGGAGACGGGCCGGTTCAACTCCACTTGAAGCCAATGATGGTAATTCTTTATGGTTCTGGCCTTTCTGGTAATAAAAATAAACGCCGGGTTTGACGGGTCGCAGGATGCCTTGACCATGGCAATAAAACGCTTGCGGGTCTCATCGTCCAGCGACCGAGGCCTGCCACTGCATCGCCTGCCCTCCATGATGCCTTTCTCTGCAAGCAATAGCGGCCTCGGGATGATGCCGGTTTTCCGATACTGATCTTTGTAATACTTTTTTGCCCGCCGCAGGGCAGCTCCCTGCTTGTTCATGAGTTTTTTGTGGAGCAGCAGATGGAAACGGTCATCCAGTGTCAGGTTATCCATTGTCCGGCTCCTTTGCCAAAATCTTCTCCTGTATGACCCGATTCCACAGGAGAGCTGCCTGGCGGGAAGTCTTCCGCCAGTGGTCATGCTGAGCAATGCGAACCTGCTCTATCATGGTGGACACAGCATCCATATAGGCATCGGAGATAAGATCCGTCAAATTCACAGGATTGTTTTTATGAGAACGGTCTTCTGAACGGACAAAGGTTTTGATATTCAATGCTGTCAGTTCCTCGCCCGTTGCCAGGAAGCGTTTCCAGGCAGCCCGCTGTTCAAGGGGAGTTAACTTGGCCAGGGGGCGTACCTGTGACTCATTGACAGGAAGTCTGCCCCCAATTGGGGACAGATTGTTAACGACCTGATAGGCATTGATAACCCGATAGGCCTGGGATCTGCCCATATCCCAGCGGGCTTTGACGTAGGCGCCAAAATTGTCATACAGGGCCAGCCGATATAAACGAGTCTGTTTTATCTCATTGAGGGCCTTTCCCAGTTCATAAAAATTCCGTTGCTTGCCCGCAATAATCGTTTCAAGGTAGTTTAATCGTTCCTGATGCATAACTACCTCAATCCCGGCATTGAAAAGCCAATGCCTGCTGCAAGGGTGCGCACCGCCTGACCGGCATCGCCGTTGCGGTTCGAGTTCATCGCCAGTATTTGTTTTAAAAACACAACACTTTCTTTAAAATCCAATCCCTTGACAGCCATAACAAGGTCGATGGTATTGAAGTTTTTTTCACATCTGAAACACCGGGCCAGGTTTGTGGCTGGATGCGTTGCCGTCTGGAACTCATGGCAGACGGGGCAAAGAAAACGAAAAACGCCTTCACTGATTTTTGAAGGGATTTGCAACTCGTCTCTGATCAGCCGCCTGACAGGAATCGCGTTTCTCAACTCAAACAATTCATGGGATGAAAATCGTTTTTTCATGGACAATCTCTCCGTGTGTGGGGTTAACCACAGTGCTTTTTCTGTGGCAGTGGGTGACAACAACTGCTGTCACCATCCACTATACATTGGGGGAGGATACCGTCATATTGCCTCTTAAACACTAAATCCGATTAGTCTGCGGATATTTCCATTGTTTTCATTGGGTTATGGTTGTAATGCGTCTTAAACTCAATACTTGATTAGTCGGTGAGTATTCACATATATTTCAGTTACTTAAATCAGCAATGCGTCTTAAACATGTCTGGGGATTAGTCGCGGTTGGTTGGAGTGGATATGCGCAGATTTCAGGGAGCCCCCGGTCGCAGGACTCGGCATTCCTGAATGACAATAAAAATCAAATATCTGAGTATGACCAAATGTTTTGCACCATATTCATTGATGATGATTTCATGGGGCAAAATGGGGGAATGCCGGTTATTTGCAATGGGTGGCTTATCCGGCAACACTTCTTGAACAGCTTCAATTTTCTTGTCAAGATAGTTGGTTTTGAAATAGTCCCTGTTCTTTCTATTCCATTTTTCACATTGCCTGCGATGCTGTTCTCTCTTGCAGTCGGGGTTGCCGCAGGTTTTCTGCCGGCCCTTCTGATGTACATCTGGCTGGAACCACTGTCGGCAGATAGAACAGGGCCTTTTGCCAAGTGAATGTTTAGCCATTTCAGTCTCCAGAGTTCAGGTTTACCCAGAGACTATAGACTGAATCGGGTTTTGTTTTAAAAGCGGCGGGGTAAGCGGGGTAACTTTTACTTTTTTTTGGGCGGGATAATGCGGCGGGGTTATCGGAGGATGGGCGTTACACTATTTTGCCAGTTATTTGGGGGTCTGGCGTTACACTATTTGAATCTGAGCAGGGTGGAGGTTTAGAACATCGAAAGGGTGGGTATCGGTCAGCCGGGTGACCCATTCTATTCGATACGAAATACTGTCTCCACCCCATTTACGAAAGCCGCATGCCATTATTAAGGTATTATGAAAGTTCTTTTCTGATCCTGGTGTAAAACTTGGCCAAGGAGAGAAAAATGCCCCATTCCCAAAACAATACTTACCGAATCGTGGTGGTTGATGATCACCAGTGGTTTCGGCCCGAAATGGAAAAGAGGCGCCTTTGTAATGAATAATGCGGAATGTGACCATGGCCCGCAATTTCAAAATTCAGACCCGTCATAACCATAGAGCGTTGCACCTTCAACTGACGGGAGACTTTGACGGCAGCTCCGCCTGCGAACTGCTCAGTGCGCTGGAAGATTGCTTAGATACCGCCAACAGGGTTTATGTTCACACCAAAACCCTGCATGAGATTCATATGTTCGGAAGAATGGTTTTTGAAAAGGGCTTTTCCCGGATTAGAAAACTGTGTTGCGGTATTGTTCTGAAAGGTGAGAAGCTGGTGGTATAGAACGGATCGCATTTGTGAGCAGGAGGTTCACCGTCTATATCATCTTGGTTGAGGTGCTTCATGCATATCGGTATCGCCGTCGATCATGGCGGATACGATCTTAAAGAGAGGCTCAAGGAGACGCTTCAGATCTCGGGAACGGCTTCGGCGGCGCTTGAAGGAGATTGAAATTCTTGAAAGATGAGGAGAAGAGATTATGGACAAAAATCCGTTACTGGCAATCCGGGAATTGGGCCAGAGTATCTGGCTTGACTTCATTCGCCGAAAGATGATCGATTCCGGAGAGTTGGACAGGATCATCAGGGAAGACGGCCTTCGGGGCATCACCTCGAATCCCAGCATTTTTAAAAAGGCCATTGCCGAAAGCGAGGACTATGACGACCGGATTCAAGGGCTCATGAATAAAGGTCATGATGCCTGGGAAATCTACCAGACACTCACCGTCGAGGATATTCGGGACGCGGCGGATCGTTTTCGGCCCCAATACGATGAATCCCAAGGGAGACATGGATTCGTGAGCCTGGAGGTCAATCCCCATCTCGCCCGGGATAAGAAAGGCACTCTGGAGGAGGCGCGCCGGCTCTGGTCGGAGCTGGATCGGCCCAATGCTCTCATCAAGGTGCCGGCCACCCGGGAAGGGTTGAGCTGTATCACATCCCTGATCGCCGAGGGCATCAATGTCAATGTGACGCTCCTTTTTGGGTTGCCCCGGTACCGGGAGGTGGCCGACGCTTATATCGAAGGTCTCGAAAAGCGCGCGGAGAAAGGAGAGCCCCTCTCCGGCATCGCGTCGGTGGCCAGCTTCTTCCTGAGCCGCATCGATGTTCTGGTGGATCCCATGCTGGAAAAGAGAATGGAAGCGGGGGATCAGGAAGCGGAAACCGCCCGGCGGATTCATGGAGAAGTGGCCGTTTCCAGCGCAAAGATGGCCTATCAGATTTATAAGGAAAAATTTGCGGGGGAGCGGTTCCGCCGGCTGGCGGAACGGGGCGCGCGACCTCAGCGTGTGCTGTGGGCCAGCACCAGTACCAAAAATCCGGATTATTCGGACGTCAAATACGTGGAGCCGCTTATCGGCCCCGAAACCGTCAATACCCTGCCGCCCGAGACGCTGGACGCCTACCGTGATCACGGGGAACCCGAAGCCCGGCTGGAGGCGGGGGTGGCGGAAGCAAAGGAGGTGTTGCGGGATCTTTCCCGGTTGAAAATCGACCTGGATGAGGTGACCCGTCAACTGGAGGCGGAAGGGATTGAGAAGTTCAACAAACCCTACGATGCGGTGATGGAGGTTTTAAAGGAAAAGCTTGACGGTAATGCTTCCGCTTGAGGGGGAAATCATGAATCAGAATGGGTGTGACATCGGTTTGTTGGGGCTGGGCGTGATGGGCCGCAATTTTGTGCTGAACATGGCGGACCACGGGTTTTCCGTGGGCGTCTTTAATCGTACGAAGGAAAAAACCCGAAAATTCATGGAAGAGGAGGTGGGGGATCGGCAAATTCAAGCCGGATATACTCTGGCCGAATTTGTGTCGCTGCTCAAGAGTCCGAGAGCCGTTCTGATTTCCGTACCCGCGGGTGATCCGGTGGATCAGGTCATTGATGAGATTGTGCCGGCGCTTTCGTCGGGGGACCTGATCGTGGATATGGGGAATTCCCATTTCAGCGATACGGACCGGCGGGATCATTCCCTTACGGAAAAAGGGCTGTTGTATATGGGGATGGGGATTTCCGGAGGGGAGGCCGGGGCCCGTAACGGGCCGAGTCTCATGCCCGGCGGTTCCAAAGAGGGGTATGAGCGTATCCGGCCCATCATGGAGGCCGCTTCCGCCCAAATCGATGGAACCCCCTGTGCGGCCTATCTGGGACCGCGTTCCGCGGGTCATTACGTGAAAATGGTGCATAACGGCATTGAATACGGGCTCATGCAGATGATCGCCGAGACCTATGACCTCATGAAACGCGGCATGGCCTATGACGCCCCGAAACTGCACCGGGTCTACCAAAAATGGTCTGAAGGCGATTTGAACGGCTATCTCATGGAGATTACCGCTGAAATATTTCGCCAGAAGGATGATTTGACGGGGGAGCCCCTGGTGGATGTGATCCTCGATCGGGCCCGACAGAAAGGGACGGGCGAGTGGACCTCCCTGGAGGCCCTGGAACATCAGGTCCCTCTCCCCGGTATCCATATGGCCGTGACGGCCCGGGACATGTCCGACTACAAGAAGGAACGGACCCTGGCGGCAAAACGGTTTTACGGCGCCCCGGGACCCCCGTTGGGAGAGGAGTTTGTCGATCGACTGGAGGGCGCCCTTTATGCCGGCATGGTGGTGTGCTATGCCCAGGGGATGGCCCTTCTGGATCAAGTGGGCCGAAAATACGATTACGGTCTAGATCTGCGGACGGTGGCCGCTATCTGGAGAGGCGGGTGCATTATTCGGGCCCGGTTGCTGGAGAATATTCGAGAGGCCTACGGGGCCGAGCCCCATTTGGCAAACCTGCTGCTGGATTCTCGTCTGGGCGACGCCGTGGAAGCCAAAACGGGCGATCTGAGGGAGGTGGTCTGTGCCGCCGCCCGGTCGGGCATCCCGGCGCCCGGCCTCATGGCGGCCCTTTCCTATTTCGACGCTTACCGCAGTGAGCGCCTTCCTGCCAATCTCATCATGGCCCAGCGGGATTATTTCGGTGCACACCGATACGAGCGTATCGACAAGGACGGAACCTATCATACCGCCTGGACGGAAAGGGAGGTGAAAAAATGAAATCGGGACTGCATCCGGAACCGACCCTGTTTGTCATCTTCGGCGCCGGGGGCGATCTGGTCTGGCGAAAGCTGGTCCCCGCCCTTTACAATCTCTACCTCGACGGTTGGATGCCGGAACAGTACGAAATCCTGGGCGTGGGTCACGGTGAAATGAGCGACGCGGACTACCGCAATCATCTTCGAAAAGGGGTTGATAAATTCTCCCGCAGGGGAAAGGCGCAAAAGGATTCATGGAAGGCGTTTGCATCGCGGTTTTTTTTTTGTGGCGGCGGAACTGGGAGAGGGAAAAAACCTATAAAGATCTGGCGAAAAAGGTGGCGGCTCAGGATAAGAAATGGGACGTACGCGCCAATCATATCTATTATCTGGCGTTGCCGCCTTCGCTCATCGACGATGTGGTAAAAGGGCTCGCTTCCGCAAAACTCAACGGCGATTATGCTCGGATTGTGGTGGAAAAGCCCTTCGGCAGAGATCTGGAAAGTGCCAGGGCCTTAAATCGCGAGCTTGGAGACGTCTTTAAGGAAAACCAGATTTTTCGCATCGATCATTACCTGGGCAAGGAGACCGTACAGAACATTTTGGCCTTTCGTTTCGGAAACACACTCTTTGAACCGGTCTGGAACCGGCGTTACATCGATCACGTTCAGATTACCGTGGCCGAAGACGTGGGCGTGGGGCACCGGGGGGCACTATTACGACAAGGCGGGCGCCCTTCGGGACATGATTCAGAATCATCTGCTTCAGATTTTTTGCTTGATCGCCATGGAGGCCCCGGTCTCCCTCAACGACGATGAAGTGCGAAACAAAAAGGTGGATGTCTTGCGCGCCATTCGCCCCATCCTTCCGGAGCGGGTGCACGAGCATGCGGTCAGCGGTCAGTACGGGAGCGGATGGATTGAGGGTGAGCATGTCAAAGGGTATCGAAGCGAACCCCGCGTGGCCAAAGGGTCCGCCACCGAGACCTTCGCCGCCCTCAGGCTCTTCATCGATAACTGGCGTTGGCAGAATGTGCCGTTTTACATGCGTACGGGCAAAAGGCTGCCCTCGAAGATTTCCGAGGTTGCCATTCAGTTTAGGAATATTCCCCATCAGACCTTTCCCCCCCGCTGCCTTGAGGGATTGGCATCCCAACCGGCTGATCATCGCCATTCAACCGGAGGAGGGAATATTTTTAAGGTTCCAGAGCAAGTATCCGGGTCAGGCCATGCGGCTGTCGCCGGTCATGATGCAGTTCTACTATCGGGAAACCTTTGACGTATTGCCGCCCGATGCCTATGAAACCCTTCTTCTGGACGTCATGGTCGGAGATGCCACCCTATTCATGCGCGCCGATCAGGCGGAGGCGGCATGGTCGGTAATCACCCCCATTCTGGAGGCCTGGAACGTGTCAAAACCGACGGACTTTCCCAACTATCCGGCGGGAACCTGGGGGCCCGAAGAGGCGCAAACCCTCATCGCCCAGGATGGATACAACTGGATGTCGCCTACCTACCTGCAATGCCGGGACGATACGGCCACCTGTAAGGTAAGCATGGAGCCCGGGTCGTGAGAGCCCGGGTGTTTTGAAAGCGGAGATGCCAAGAAAAAATTGCAGGCGACAACATGGCCGGCGGCGATCTGACCTATGGCATCCCGCCGGGCTGGAAAAAGGATGAAGAATGCCGAACCGGCGAAAAACCATTGTTAGTTGCCTTCGAACGGGGCAGATCACCTGCAAAAAATCGGAATGCATGGTCCTGGCCGGCGACATCGGTGGGACCCATACCCGCCTGGGTCTTTTTGCGGCGGCGGAGGAAAAGCCCCGACAGAAAGAAGAGGAGACCTTTTCAAGTGAAACGGAAAAAGGCCTTGAGGAGATTGTCGAACGTTTCCTTGCAAAACACGACGGGGATATCACGGGTGCGTGCTTCGGCAATGCCGGGCCGGTTGAAGAAGGCCGAACGAAAACCACCAATCTTCCCTGGGAGGTGGTTGGCGGCGCCATCCAAAAGCGCTTCGGGTTTGCCCGTGTTCGGCTCATCAACGATGTGGCCGCAACCATCCGCGCGGTGCCGCTTCTAACCCATGAGGAACTCTTCCGCGCTGAGAAAAGATGTTTTCATGAACGCTTTTGGGGAAGTTCTCTTTGAGGGATGGAAATTTTTTCTTTTCTTTCGGAAGAGATCATCTTGCCCCATAACCATACATTTCTTTATCCCCTAGTGGGACCGCGGTTCCTTCCACCGTTTCATGAGCGGTTCGATGGTCAATCCCTGCACCGCCACCGAGAAGATAACCACCATGTAAGTGGCCATGAGGATCGTTTCCCGCTCCGGCGTGATCGGCAGGGAGAGGGCAAGGGCCACGGCGATGCCCCCTCTCAGGCCTCCCCATGTGAGAATCTTGATCACGTGGGGTTCAGTTTTTCGTTTTAAGCGCAACAAGGTGAAGGGAACACTCACGCTGGTCAATCGCACCAGGAGAACAACGGGGATGAGGATGAGGCCCGCCAGGAGATGGGACGCTGTAAATTCCAATGTCAGCACCTCCATGCCGATCAGAATAAACAACACCGCATTTAGAATTTCATCGATCAATTCCCAAAAGGTATCCAGGTTTCTTTTCGTCGTTTCCGACATGGCGAAGGCGCGACCGTGGTTTCCGATGAGCAGGCCCGCCGCCACCATGGCCAGCGGCCCCGAAATGTGGATGGTATTGGCCAGAGCATATCCTCCCGTCACGAGTCCCAGGGTGATCAGAACTTCCACCAGGTAATCGTCCACGCGCTTGAGCATTTGATAGGCCAGATATCCGGCGCACAGACCCAACAGTATCCCGCCCATGGCTTCCTTTGCAAACAGAAGTGCCGCCTGTCCGAGGCCGGCATCCGGGTCACCGGTCGCCAGTTTCAGAAGGACCATGAAGATGACCACACCGACCCCGTCGTTGAAAAGGGCCTCGCTGGCCATCTGGGTCTCGAGGGCCTTGGGCGCTTTCATGGTTTTCAGTATATTCAATACCGCAACAGGGTCGGTGGGAGAAATCAGGGCACCGAACAACAGACAGTACATCCGTGACCCCGGAATTTCGAGCAGCTTCAGAAGTAACCAGGTGAGCACTCCCACAAAGAGGGTGGAAAGAACAACGGCACCGGTTGCCAGGGAAGCGACCACCCATTTCTGCTTTATGAGTTCATTGAGTTCCACGTTCAGTGCGCCGGCAAAGAGCAGGAACCCGAGCATGCCGTTTAGAAGAAGCCGATTAAAGTCGATACTTCGCAAAACGCCCAGGACTTCTTCCTTCCCGGCCCAGCCGAACTGTCCCGCGATGATCAGGGCCGAAGAGAGGATCAGCGCGGAGAGCATAAGTCCGATGGTCCTGGGGAGATGAAAGTAGCGGTAGTTCAAATAGCCGAAGAGGGCTGAAAAACTGATTAAAATAGAAAAGATATCAAATAGATCCATGGGATGAAAATTATCTTCCGGGAGTGACAGGTGCCCCGGTCAGGCCCCGATTATTTCGCATTTTCCATGTCCTTGAAAGCGACGATGGCGCCATAATCAAAGCGCGGATCCACATCGATTTCAAATTCGGTTTCTCCCTTGATTCCCTCCAGAATCCTCAGGATTTGTTGATGGGGGTGGTGCTCTCCGCCTTTGCGCTATACCGTTCCTTTGAGGGTTTTAAAGATTTTTTATAGGCTTTTCGCCGCTTGGTGAGTCTAAAGGCTGCTTCGATCAAAAAGGCCATCCCGATCATGACAAAAGGGATATAAAAATGTTGGGGGAAACGGATTGCAGTCTGCCAGAGCAGGCTTGTCAGCGCACAGACACAGAGGGCAACACCTGACAACGAAATCCATCGGTTGGTGCCGGTTTCATGGGCCAGTTTTGCATTGGCGGCGTTTACGGCGCCGAAAATTAACAGGAATCCCACACTCCCCATGGTGGACATGCTGGAAAGATTGACCAGATTGGCAATGATCAGTGTGGCGCCCGAGGTGATCAACAGCCCTTCAATGGGCCTGTTCCATATCTTTTTTTCCAGAAATGCGGGGAGTTCTCCGTCTTTGGCGATGACATAGCTCAGGCGTGCCGCTCCGTAAACCGTTGCATTGATAGCGGAAGCCGTCGATAACATGGCGGCTACGGCGATCAGCAAAAAACCGGACCGGCCCAGAAAGGGGAGTGCCGCCTCGGCCAGTGCATAGTCCTTGGCAGCCACGATCTTTTGGACCGGCAACGTCCCGACGGTGACGATGGCGATGAGAATATAGAGAATGATAACGAAAATCACCGCCGAGTAAAAGGCGCGCGGCAGTGCCTTTTGGGGTTTTCGAACATCCTGCGCACTGTTGGCGATTAGCTCAAACCCTTCATAGGCCACAAAAATGATCATTCCGCCGGCCGCCAAATGCAACGGCGACGCCCATTCAGACGGGGCCAACCGGGTGGTGTCGATGCCCCGGATGCCCGCTACGATAAAAACCAGCAGGATAATGAGTTTGATGAGCACAATCCAGTCTTCCGCTTCACCGATCAGTTTGGCGCTCAGCAAGTTCAGCCCGGTGATGCCGATGATGCTGCCGCTGATCAGAATGTGTTTCCAGAAAGGTCTTGTTTCCGGAGCAAACAGTGAAGCCCCGTAACTGCCGAAGGCATAGGCGTACAGGCTGAGCATGACGATATAGCTGATCCAGAGCAGGATATTGGCGCTGCCCGAAAAAAGACCGGAACCGAATGCCTTATCCAGAAATGTCACGGTCCCCCCCTGGCTGGGATAGGTGACCGAGAGCCTTGAATAGGAATAGGCCGTTACCAGGGCGACGATGCCCGCAATGAGAAAAGCCATCGGGGCGCCCCCCCGGGTCAATTCCACCGACAGCCCGAGGACCGCAAAAATGCCGCCGCCCACCATGCCGCCCACGCCGATCGCGGTCGCTTCCCAATATCCGATTTTTTCATTTTCCGATTTTTCCAAAACAGATTTCACCTTCAATTGTATTCTGCCATTTTATTTAATTTGATCATACCCTGTATCAAATATCAGACCTGTAGTACCCCTCCCTGTTTCGTCAAGATGAGGATTGATGTTCCGAAAAAGGTAATTCGTTCGATGTTGTTTCTTTTTGAGATCCATTGCCGCTGACCTCCGCACGGACCTTGGGCAGTGCGTGAGGACAATTTTTCTGAAGATTTATATTACAGCGGTGCGAATCGATTCAATGGGGTGCATCGTGTACTTGATGGCTCATGGGGCGGTATTTTTGAGACCATATGGGGAGTCATACGGTGAATACCTTGAATCGGGTAACCAAATACAGGATCAACCCTATTTACGAAAACGTGAGGGGAGCCGTATTTTGGAGTTTAGAAAAAAAAAGATGTTGGGTTTGATGAAGGAGGAAGCATGGGACTTTATAATCTCGATAAAATATTTAAGCCGAACTCGATCGCGGTGGTGGGCGCCAGTGAAACCCGGGGCACCATCGGACGGGCCGTCATGGAGAATCTGATTCAGGGAGAATATGAGGGCCGGATTATTCCGATCAATCCCAAATATTCAGAAGTTGTGGGAACGGAATGCTTTGAATCTCTGTCCCGGGCCGACCAAAGTGTCGATCTTGCGGTCATCGCCACGCCCATTTCCACCGTAACGGAAATCGTTCGGGAATGCGTGGACGTGGGCGTGGGCGGCGCCATTATTTTTTCCGCCGGTGGACGGGAAACCGGAGACAAAGGCCTGGCGTTGGAAAATGAAATCGAAAAGGAGGCAGCTAAGGGAGGCCTGCGGATCCTGGGCCCCAACTGCATGGGAATCATCTGCCCGAAATGGAACCTGAACGCCAGCTTTGCCGCCCACATGGCCCCTGAAGGGCAAATGGCCTTCATTTCCCAGAGTGGGGCCATCTGTTCCGCCATGCTCGATCTCTCCCTGAAAGAAAAGATGGGGTTTCGCTATTTCGTCAGCATCGGTTCCATGCTGGATGTGGACTTCGGCGATCTCATCGACTATTTGGGACACGATCCCCAGGTGTCGAGTATCCTGCTGTACATGGAAAGTCTCACCGAAATCAGAAAATTCATGAGCGCGGCCCGGGAGGTGTCGCGCGTTAAACCCATTGTGGTTCTAAAGGCCGGAAGAAGCAAGGCCGGCGCAAACGCCGCGGCTTCCCACACCGGTGCCCTGGCCGGCGAGAACCGCGTTTACGAAGCCGCCTTTACGCGGGCCGGCCTGGCCCGCGTTCACACCCTGGAAGATTTTTTTGATTGTGCCGAGTTACTGGCCAAACAGTCCCCCCCTTCCGGCCCACGTCTGGTGGTGGTGACCAATTCCGGCGGTCCCGGCGTCATGGCGGCGGATGCCATCGCGGAATACGGGTTGGAACTCAGCTCGCTCAGCGAAAAAACCATAGATCGTCTCAATGAAATTCTTCCTCCTTATTGGAGCCATGGAAATCCCATTGACATTCTGGGGGATGCGACGGCCGAACGGTATGCGCAAGTGACGAACTGCTGTTTTGAAACCGAAAACGTTGACGGCATGCTCGTTATTGTAAACTCCCAGGCAATGACGGATCCCACCGCGGTGGCCGAGACGCTGAGCAAGGATCTCAAGGGGAAATCGTATCCGGTATTCACCGCCATGATGGGCGGAATGGATGTGGAGGAAGGACGGTTCATTCTCAACAAAACGGGGATCCCCACATACGATACCCCGGAGCGGGCCATCCGTTCTTTTGCCGTGTTATGTGATTATGCCCGGAATCTCGAATTGCTCCAGGAGATTCCCTCCAATCTTCCGGGGGATGTGGAGATTCATGAAGCACGCGCCCGGGAGCTCGTGGACAAGGCCCTGGCCGGGAAAGATGGATTCTTGGAAGAGGCTGAATCAAAGCGTCTCCTGGGCTTCTACGGCATTCCCGTGAATCGAACGGAGGTCGCCGAATCCATGGACGAGGCATTGAGACTGGCGGCGGAGATGGGGTATCCCCTCGTCATGAAGATCCTCTCGCCCGACATCGTCCACAAAACCGAAGCCCGGGGGATCCGAACCGACCTCGAAAACGAACAGGACGTGCGGAATGCCTACGAAGGAGTGTTGCACGCGGCCCGCGCCTACGACCCTGATGCTGAAATTCGGGGCGTGACGCTTCAACCCATGGTGCAAAAGGCAGATCTGGAACTTTTGATCGGGGCAAAGCGGGACGATCTTTTCGGACCCGTGATTCTTTTCGGAATGGGGGGCGTCTTTGCGGAAGTCATCGGGGACCGAAATATCGGTTTGGTCCCCCTCAACCGAACATTGGCCCGAAGGCTTATTGAAAAAACCAAGGCCTACACGATCCTGAAGGGGTACCGGAACATGCCCGAGGCCGACATGGGCCTTATCGAGCGGCTGCTGGTTTGTCTGTCGCACCTTCTCGTGGATTTTCCGGAGATTGCGGAGCTGGACATGAATCCCGTGCTGGTAAAAGACGGCAAGCCCATTGCCGTGGACGCAAGGGTTCTGCTTCGGAAATCCGAGGTGGCCGCGCCACACCACCTGGTGATCAGTTCGTACCCCGAACAATACGAATCAAAGGAGACCACCACCCATGGCTTTTCAATATCGGTTCGCCCCATCAAGCCCGAAGATGCCGCTCTGCTGATGGAATTGTTCGATAATCTTTCTCCCGAAAGCCGTTACCACCGCTTTTTCAGTCCCATGAAATCGCTCTCCCGGGATTTTCTGGTCCGGTTTACGCAGATTGACTACGATCGTCACATCGGCCTGGTGGCCCTGGGTCGGGAGGACGGCGAGGAGAAGATGCTGGGAGTGGCCAGGGTGATTATGGACCCGGACCGAAAGAATGCCGAATTTTCCGTGGCCGTGGGCGACCGGTGGCAGGGAAAGGGCGTGGGCCGGCTGCTTCTGGAGCGATGCCTGGACGCGGGAAGGGACTACGGGGTTGAGACCGTCCAAGGGTTTGTGCTGGCTGAAAACAGGCAGATGTTGAATCTGGGCCGGGAACTGGGGTTTAAAATTGCCAAGGATGGCGAAGGGGACACGTACCATCTGACCATCGATCTTTGATTCAGGGCGTCAGCTTATGGCCTTTAAACACAATCTCGGCGGTGCCTCTGGTGGTCGAGACGAATCCTCCGAAGCAGGTAAATGTTTCGCAATTTCGCTTTTGAAATCATGCAAGTTGAAAGGTTTTCGGAAAACAGTATCAAAAAGAGAGCCGTTTCAAGAACTTTAAGCATAATTCGCTTCAGTGGATAGCTTTTCATGAATGGTACGCTTGAGGCCATTCATTTCCCAACTCTTTTGGATAAATGCGTCCATATCTTCCCTGAGGTGTGTGTCCAACGGTGGTTCAAAGGCGCTCACAATGAGGATGGGTACGGGAGGATTGTGCAATTTCAAGTGTTTGAGAAGGTCCCAGCGTTCCACCCCGTCAAGATAGAGATCCATGAGGATCAGATCCCATCTTGACGATGAAAACACTTCCATGACCTTGTCCGCATCTGAAACCCCGTAAACCAGGTGCCCTTGTGGGAAAAGGGTTTCCGATACCAGTTTTTCCAAGGATGGATGATCGTTGATTACCAGAATATTGGCCATTTCATTTTTCCTTTCTGAATCGGTCTTTTCCCTTTGCCAAAATATAGACAACCCGCCATCCGTCGTCTATCGGGAAAAGGATGCTTTTCGCTAGTTTATTTCCTAAAATCGGGGGAGCATCTTTTTGAAAGGACGCGGCCGTTTCCCATGGGGTGGAAAATCCGTGGTAAGGCCCTGAAAGGGGGATTATCAGCGTGTTTCAGAAAAGTGTACGGCGGGCAAGAAAAGCGGGTTGGTGCAGCCGGGTGCGGGCGTTTTCAGAGATTTCTTAGAGATCGATGAGATGTCTTTTGATGGCGATTTTGGTGAAGTCCGCAATGGATGTGACGCCCAGCTTATCCATGATGTTGTATTTGTGGGATTCCACGGTAGAGCCGTTTGCCGATTTCCCTGGCGTTCAGGCCGTCGGCCAGAAGGGGAAAGACTTCCTTTTCGCGGGCACTCAGTTTGCTTAACCCGTCCTGCACGTCCCGGGCGGAGGTTCGGCCGTCGCCCATTTCAAGCTCTTCCATGTGATCCCGAATGATGCGCTGAGGGCCGGCGCGAGTCCCAGGGTTTCCAGTATGTCCGGACGCATTTGCCGTGACGCGGTTTTTACCTGCCGCAAGATGTTCGACAGAGCTTCTTCGGTTTTTTTCAGCTCATGGCCAATCGGGGTATTCGTTCTTTCAGCACCCCTTCTAATGCGCTCCAGGCGCATCTTCACCGTGGTCAGCGTCTGACCGATCTAATCGTGCAGGTACATGCCCATGTCGCGGCGGTCTGCCTCGACCGAACTGACCAGCCGGGCGGCAAGGACCTTTCTTCGAGCGGACTCTTTCAGGATTTTTCCCGTGGATAATTTCAGTTCCCTCTCAAATTCTTCGCGTTTTGCGATTTCTTCCTTCAGGATCTTGTTGGCCCCTGCCAGCTCTCGGGTGCGTTCTTCAACCTTTCTTTCCAGTTGCTCACGGGCCCGTTGAAGCGCTTCCTGCATCCGCTTGCGGTCGGTGATATCCATCACCGTTGCGGCGATGCCGATGATTTCCTTTCCCAGTCGAACCGGATACCAGTTATCGAGCCAGTACCGTTTTTCACGGGGGTAAGCGGGCGTCTCCGCGCGTATTTCAACATTTTCAACGGGTTCGCCACTTTTGAGGATGTGGCGCCATAATGATTCAATGTTCGCAACATTCTCTAAATCAGGCACAATCTCGCTGACTTTTCGGCCCAGATGCGCTTCCACGGGCAGGCCGTTGATCTCGGCCAGGGCCTGATTGAGCCGAACAAATCGTAGTTCTCTGTCCCAACATCCAAGGCCGATGGGGCGGAATCAAAAATCGCATCCAGCAGGGCCAGGGCTTCTGATTTTTCCCGGTGGCTTTTCTCCAATTCGTCCCGGTAAAGCTTACGTGCGGTGATGTTCCGGGCCACGCAAAAGACCAGGACGTCTTCGGCGCTTCGATGAGGCATGTTTGCGTGGGCATTGATTTCAAAGGGAACGGGTGCTCCGTTCACGCTCAAGAGATGAAGTTCCAGGTTTTCGATTTTTCGGCCGGCCAGCACCCGTTTAAACAGCTTTCGGGTCGTATTCCGTACTGTGACGCCCCATCCATGCTTGGGATCTGAATTTCTTTTCGAACCAGCGTGTACAGCACTTCATCGGCATCTTGACTCAGGGTATCATACGCCAGATTGCTGGTAATGTCTTTGATGGAGCGGCCCATATCCCGATCTTCCCGAACGTTAAAAATCGCTTTGGCCTTGGGATTAAACCGCTTGATGTTAAGATCCGTATCGAGAAACAGGGTGCCTATCTCGCTGGCGGCAAAGAGATTGTTCAAATCGTCTTCCACGGTCATGAGGTCTTCATTTTTTCGGGACTGCTGAGCATTGACCGTTTCAAGCTCCTCGTTGATGCTCTGAAGTTCTTCCTTGGAGGATTCCAGCTCTTCGTTATTGGCTTGGAGTTCCTCATTGCTCGATTGCAGTTCCTCGTTTGCGGTTTCCAGTTCTTCGATGGTGGCGTGCAGTTCATGCCGGGTCGCGCGAAGTTCCTGTTGAAGTTTCGTCACCGCCTCACTCTCGTCCATCGTCGCTTCCGAGCCGGTTTCGTAAGACCGGTCCTCCAGAAACTCCACCAGAATACAGCGGTCTTTGTTTTCTCCCAAAAGCGGCCTTAAGGAAAGACCGAGCGAAAGGAAATGGTTGTTTTGCCGAATGGAAAAGGGTTCCACCTGAACCGATTCCCTGTTTTTCCTGACCTTCTCGATGGCCTCCATGAGTCGGGTGTGAAGCTCCGGCCGCGCCATTTTGGAAATATGGAAACCGGGTGCTCCCTTGGGCGGTGACAGGTAGCGTCCGGTGTCGCCGTGAAAATAGAGAAATTCTCCTTCTTCATTGATGAGGACCGCCGGCGAGGCATGGGTTTCCAGAAGAGTTTGCTCCACCAACTGCTGTGTTTTCCGCACCGCCTGGAAATCCGTCCCCTTTTGCCCCGTATCCCGGATCGCTTGCGCCTCTTTTTCCCTTGAGTGACGATATGCGGGCAGCCGAAAGGCAGGGACCGTGCCTGCTTCCCCGTTCCGACGTTGGTAAAGCTTGATTTTTAAGTCAATGGGCGTAAAGAGCGCTTCGGCGTCGCCGATGCTTTCCGAGGTTCCCAGAAACAGGATGCCGCCGGGTTTAAGGCTGTAGTGAAAAATGCGCAGCACCTGGTCTTGCAGATCTCTGTTCATGTAAATGAGGAGGTTCCGGCAACTGATCAGATCCATATTGGAAAAGGGCGGATCCGCGGAAACGTCGTGCAGCGCGAAGACCACGGCGTCGCGCAGATTGTTTTTGACCACATAATGTTCTGCTTCAGGTCGTCCCCGTCCATTTCCAGCAATTTGTGTTTCCTGGACGCGCTTTTCGTGAGTTTTAGGAGCTGGGCGGGCATTTTTTCAACGGGCAGGATGAAATCGGCCCCGCCGGCGCGGATGGCGCTGTCGGGCATCTGTGGGTACTCGGCCTGCGCTGTTTCCTGGACCATGACCATCCCCCCGTTTTCCTTGATGTCCCCGGCGCCGACGGTGCCGTCGTTGCCGGCACCGGACAAAACGATGCCGAAGGCTTTTTCCTGTTGATCTTCGGCCAGGGAGCGGAAAAACGTATCGATGGGAAGGGTTCCGGAGGTGTGATCCGGCACCTCTTGCAGGTGAAGCGTTCGGTCCTTAATGGTCACTGTCTTGCCGTGCGGTGAGGTATAGATGTGATTGGGCTCGATTTTTGTTCCATCTTTGATTTCGGTTACTTCAAGTGAACATCGTCTGGAGAGAATGGAAGCCATCCGGCTTTCGTGATGGGGATTCAGATGCTGCACCACCACAAAGGCGATCCGGCAATCGGCGGGTACCTTTCTAAAAAACATTTCCAGGGCTTTGACGCCCCCGGCTGACGCACCGATCCCCACCACGGGAAAGCCCTGTTCATTTCCTTCTTTGGGCGGTCGGAGTTTCACTTGGGGGCGTTTATTTTTTTCCGGATTGCGCCTTTTGCCCGGTTTCAGGGGTTTTGGGTTTTTGCTGGCTCGCCATGATGCGCCTCCATGTGACAGTTCACCTTTTTGCCGAAGCCGCGGCCCCAAAAGACGTGTTCCAGGATTGGGCACCCGGTTTTCAAGTGCGCGGCTGCGCTGTCCGATTGACTTTTAATCTATGTGGTTTTGCGGGAATTCTCAATGAAAAAAAGACTTTAATTTCCGTCATCTTTGGGGATTAGATGATCCAAATTGCTTTTTTTAGGGAATAGCCTATTGATCCATAGAGGATCTCCTGATGAAAATCGTTCTTATTTAATGGTATGTAAAAAAAACTAAAAAAGAAATCTTCAGGAAAGGGATCTATGGCGACAGCTTTCAGTCTTGATGTGAACCGCAGCGCGGATGAACTCCACGTGGATCTAAGGGGGGATTTTGATGCGGATGCGGCCCTTCATGTGTTTAATGTACTGAGCCATTAATCGGGCGCCGTGTCTTTGCCGAAACCGATCCATCCGATGGCGCCGAAAATCTTCTGTTTTCGGTCTTCCGTGCGGGCCTCATTTCGCTGCTGAAAACGAATCTACTAGTTTTTTGAGAAATATCTTAGTCAAATTAATATTTTTCCTGATAGCGGACCTCTTTGAAAGGGTTTAAAATCAATGTCTTTGATCCTAATTTCCGTCAGGTTCCATCGTGCGTTGCTGAAGGGCTATTCCTGATATTTTCGGGATCTAAGGGTCTTGTAGGAGGAAAAAAATGAAAAAAGATGATTCTCATCCGATCGTAATCATGGCGGATGATGATACCGACGATTATCATCTGGTTAGTGTCGCTCTTAAAAAGACTCGAATTCAGGCGGATCTCCGGCAGGTTAAAGATGGACAAGAATTGATGGATTATCTTCTCCGCCAGGAAGCATCTGCGGAGACAAATGATGCCTCTTGGCCCCGACTGATACTCCTGGACCTGAACATGCCCATCAAGAACGGTTGGGAGACTCTGTCGGAGATTAAGAAGAATCCCCTCGTGAGCGGGATTCCGGTCGTGATTTTCAGCAGCTCAAAGGACCCTCAGGATGTTGACGCCTGTCAACGCCTGGGGGCTGATGGATACATTTCCAAGCCCGCCAGTTTTGAATCTCTCATGGATATGATGCATATTCTTGCGGGATACTGGCTGAAAGAGTCCTTATCGGCCTTCAACAAAATCCCCACCTCACCCGGAAATCAGGATACCGGTGGCCAAATCGGAGTGCCATGGTTCGTAATTTCCTAAATTTTTCTTTTGCAGAGCCAAGTAACAGGCGTTTCGACTACCTGACAGGCCCTTTGCCTTCGGTGTCGGCTTATACTCTTCATCCAGGCGTATTGAGGTCTATTTTTTCTTCCAAGCCCGTCGATCCACGGGTGGTTGAAGCAATGCAGCCTTATTTTTTCGAACATTTCGGGAACCCTTCCTCTCTTCATCTTGAAGATGATCGCATTCAAGACATCAAATTTCAGACCTTCGGCTGCGGTTCCGCCGTCGCCACCAGCAGCATGGTTACGGAACTGGGCAAGGGTGTCTATAACAGCGCAGATGATATCAGCCTGTTTAAAGATAAACGGGTACTCGTCCGTGATATGGGCGATGCTGCCTCGGCTGAACTCGCCATAGCGCTGAATGAGCATACCGGACGCGTTATTTTCATCACGCGTTCGAAAGAAAAAGATATGAACCCGGATGTTAAAAAGCAGCTTAAGAGATCGGATGTAAAGGCACTTTTTGAGACGGAATTACTGAAAATTATGGGTCATGATGAAGTGGAGAAGGTTTTGGTGAATGACTTGGATGAGGAGCAAGAATACGAGCTTTTCGTTGATGTGGTGGTGATCCGGCGATAGCAATGTTCCAATGGGAAACCGCATTATCACCTTAAGGACTTGGTTTCACAATGAGATTGCCTTTAAGGTTTGAGCTTTTGCCGGAACCATCAATTGCCGGCAGAGAAATGAAGTGTTTCGAATTCTTTTAGAAGCGATTTCAAATTGTAATTAATGTCCTTTTCTTTCTGAAGGGCCATGATCTGATTCATGGATTTTGCAATGGTCGTGATGTGTTCGGAAATCATGTGGATTCGCATGTGGTCATCGTAAATGCCGCAGGGGATTTCACAGTGGGCCGCGACCCGCCGACGAATCGGTTCTGACCCTGTCCCATTTTCACGATCTTCACATGGTCGGTCATCCATTTGATCGTGAGGGTTTCATGGCTTTCGTTCTAGCTGTTAAGATATCCATAACAAAAAGAATACTGGATTGAACCCATATACTCTTTTTCCCCCATGGCATAGGGTTGAGACCATGGCGAAAGATGAAAAGGAGAATGCTGAATGGTTGAACCAAGAGATGCTTATCTGGAAAAACTGAAAACTCAGCTTGATGAATGGAGTGCGGAATTGAACCGTTTGGAGGCGGAAATCCAAAAGGCGAAAGCCGATGAGCGTGACCGATATGAAATTCGAATCAAAGCGCTTCGTGAAAAAGAGGAGGCTGTGAAAGAAACACTGGGACACATCTTCGGCGACAGGGATGAGGCATGGGACGATTTAAAGCAGGGCGTGGGATCGGCTTGGTCTTCACTCAAAAGCAGCCTGAAAGAAGCGAAAAAAGAATTTGAGAAAGGCCTTAAAAAAGGAATGGCAGAAAAAACGAGAAAGGATGAATAAAAAATGACAAGTGGTTTCAATGAGATTCAGCTGGAAGAAAATGGGAACAAAATCGTGACCCTGATCTTTCGAGAAAAGCTGACAAAAGCTGACTATGAGCTTTTTGTGCCTCAGCTGGAAAACCTGATGGAGAAGGAAGATACCATTCGGATTCTGGTGGAATTTCAAGATTTTCAAGGCTGGACCCTAGGCGCCCTCTGGGAGGATACGAAATTCGGCACCAAGCATTTTAATGACATCGATCGCCTGACCATCGTGGGGGACCGGCAGTGGGAGAAATTTTTGGCATCTTTCATCAAACCGTTTACCACCGCAACGGTTCGATATTTTGATAGCCTTGAAAAGGAGGCGGCGAAACAATGGTTAAAGGAGGAGTGAGCAAAATGATGGAACTTGAAAACAAATCAATCCTCATTACCGGCGGCGGCCGTTTGCTCAAAGGGATCGAAGTGGACATTTTGGAAGACGGCGGGCTGGGTCTGCCCGATGATATTTTGAAAGAGCTCGATTTGAGGGTCTGTTCCGTACATTACAACCGTAACCTTTCCCGGGAAAAACAGACCGAAGGGATCATTCGGGCCATGGACAATCCGTATTTTAGCACACCCCACGGGACGGTTGATCAACGAACGTGAGCCCTATGAGGTGGATCTGCAGAAGGTCATGCGGGCGGCAAAGACCGGGGGTGTTTTTTGGAACTGAATGCCCATCCCGATCGCCTGGACCTTTCCGAGCACTTTTGTAAACTGGCCAAGGAGATGAACCTGAAGGGCGCTATTTCAACGGATGCCCACGGGGTTTCCATTTGGATTTTATGCGGTTCGGCATCGGTCAGGCCAGGAGAGGCTGGCTTGAGGCAGCGGATGTCCTTAACACAAGAACCTGGAAACAATTGAGGAAATTTTTGAACCGGAGTTGACGGGTGATGAATAACATGAGAAAGCAGGGGCCGAATGGCATCGCTTCGACTGGCGTGAAAGCGCCGGAAACTGCCCGGATAGATTCGGCGCTGGCGGCTCTGGATCAAATAGAGCTCGAAATCAGTGGCAAGACCCTTACCGTATTTCTCGATTACGACGGGACGCTGACACCCATTGTGGAATCGCCTGATAAGGCGATCCTGGGTGGTGCCATGCGCGAAACGGTGAAGCGGTTGGCGAAAAGACTTACGGTGGCTGTTATCAGTGGCAGGGATCTTGAGGATGTTCGGGAGAAGGTGGGCATCGATGATATTTTCTATGCGGGCAGCCATGGCTTTGACATCGCCGGACCCGAGGGGCCTCGTGAAACATCCCATGGCGGGGAAAAATATCTACGGGAGTTGGATGAAGCCGAATCCTTCCTAAATGAAAAATTGCGGAAGGTGGAAGGCCACCTTTTGGAACGGAAGAAATTTTCACTGGCGGTACACTACCGGAAAGTACCCAGGGAGCAGACCGGCGAGGTGGAAGAGGCCGTGGATCAGGCCGCGGAACGGTTTTTCGGACTTCGCAAATCATCGGGGAAAAAGGTCCATGAGCTTCAGCCGGACATTGACTGGAACAAGGGAAAGGCGCTTTTCTCGGTCCTGGAGGCCCTGGGCTTGAAAGGCCCGGATGTTTTGCCGATTTATATCGGCGATGACACCACCGATGAAGATGCTTTTCGGGCCATCCGGTATGGAGGTATCGGCATTGTGGTCATGGAGAAGCCCCGGCCCACCTTGGCCCGCTATTTTCTGAAAGATCCCCAGGCGGTCCAGGATTTCCTGGAGGCGCTCTGTTCCAGACACATAAGTGAAATGATCGTGAAGAAAAGCGTTGAGAAGCGGTGATTTTATGGATATTCAGGGTGGCACCATCCCGGAAGGCATCCATCTGGGCGCCGTGGCCGGAAGCGTGAACATCATTCAGCAAGGATACACCGGTCTTGAATCCAGGGGAGAAGTACAGCGATTTAATCTCTGCCTCCCCAAGGAACTGGAACGAAGCAAACAACCGTCATGCGAAAACGCATGTGAGATTTAATGGTTTGTGAAACTTTACAAACACCGGATTATCTCTCGCCGCCCAGTTCAATACGCTCCTCGTTCCCATGAATAAGTGCGAAAATGAGCGTCAGATACTCGCGCAAATGACGGGTGATCAGAAAGTTTTCACGGATGAAACGGCGGGCACTTCGCCCCATGTCCGCCATAATGTTCTGATTGGAGAGTAGGTAGCGCGTACGGAGTGCCGCACCTTCAGGGGTGTTGACCAGAAAACCCGTCTGATGGTTGTGTACCTGAAGCCTTATGCCGCCGGTATCCCCTCCGATCACCGGTTTGCTTTTCCACATGGCCTCGGTAACCGTAAGGCCGAAACCCTCTCGCAGGGATTTTTGAATCACGATGTCGGAAGCCCGCTGCAATGCATTGATGGTTCGATGGGCATCCCCGGGCAACAGCAGGATATGGATGTTGGGATCATCCGAGGCCGTGATTTGAACCTCCTTGAGTACGGCTTCCCCTTCCGGATCATCGGAGGCGCCGCCGCCCGCGAGGACCAGCTGAACGCCGGGAATAAACTCCTTTACAATGCGATACGCTTGAATTACACCCACCGGATCCTTGAAGCGGTCGAAACGGGAGACCTGCAACATGAGAGGCCTGTCCGGATCGATCTCGAAACGGCTGTAGACGCTTTCGATCTCTTCTCTGGAAAGTTCAATATTCTTTTCATGAAGGGGATCGATGCTGGGGGCGATAAGGTATACCGGGTGAGGCAATTGCTGTGAAAAGGGGGCGATGGAGAATATGCTGGCATCATACCCTTTGACGAAATCCCGCAGGTACCGCCACACCGGCCGAAAGGGCCTGCTGGCGTCAATGTGGCAGCGCCAGACCCATTTGCCCTTCCTTTCCGGAAAGGAATTGATGAGTGCGGCGGGTTGGGGATCATGAACAATGACCACATCCGCCTTTTGCAGTTTCTCCATCACGACCGCCGCATACTCTTTGTTGGTCTTTTCATAGATTTTCAGGTGGCTGTCGTTCAGATTGACCTGATTCCCCTGCATGGCGTTGTGAAATCCCTTTGTGCATTCGTAAAACAGCGCTTCGCCGTTAATGACTTCCCATTGTGCGTCGATGCCCAACTCCCGCATCAACGGAACCATTTTATGGAGGATCTCGGCGACGCCCCCGCCCGATTTGGTGGCGTTAATGTGGACCAATTGCATCCCCTGCAAAGGCCTCGTCAGTTGTTTGAGATGTTCCACAACATCTTTGCCGGCGATTTCCGCATAGTTGTCAAGCATTCGGTTCTCCTTCCAATTGATAGGTGTGAATGGCTTTTATGAGCTTTTCCTTCAGGTGATGCAAGCTGCTGAAATAGGGGTCTATGGTGCCGATGATGTCTCTGAGGCCCTTATAAGATGGGCCGAATTGCGTCAACCAGTTCTGAAAGTCATCCAATGAGTTCTCATTTCGTTGGCGCGCATCAATAAAATGGAAGAAGAGGCTTCCCATGGAGAATCCGGACAGGGTGGTTTCCAGTTCATCCGGTTTTTCCAGGGATCTGTGGGTGTCGAAAACCACGATTTGATGCTGAATGAATTCAAACTGATCATCTCTTTTGGCCCAGATGGGAAACTCGGTTTCATCCAGGCTTTCCTCAATGACGTCCAGAAGATCCATTCGAAGGTCTTCCAGGGATCGGAATGCCACCGGATCAATGACCGCCAGACGTTCGGCCAGCATCTTATTGTGAATACTGTGGGCGGCCCAAATGGCAAAGTCATTGTGGTACTCCGGGTCATCGAACCTGGGCCTTAAAAGCCCACCCCAGAAATGATAGTAGATGGAGTTGGTGGGGATAACCCTCAAATGCTCACGAAGTTCCCGAAGATTCTGTGCCCTTTTGCCGGTGGCCAAGGCGATCAAGGTGCAATCCTTTATGTAAAGGGGCATCGGTTTGTTGTTGTTCATTATGGTTTCCCTCTCTTTTCATTTCTTGGAAAAGAATTTTTCAATATCTTCATAGAATACCTCTCGCTCGGCACAAAAGTAATGGAGTGAATCCTGTATTTTGAGCGCTCAAGAGGAGTAGTCTGTCTTGTTGCAACCCCTGCTTGCCGCCGTGTCAATGAAAATCGCCGGCTGGAATCCGTTAGGCCATGATACCCGAAAGTGTACTTAGAATCCAGATCTGCTTTATCCGTTCTTTTTTGAAAATAAATCCTCGAGCCCTGGATTTTTCTTGCGAGCAGGGGATGGGAGGGTCCATAAATTCAAAGAATACCCAATTCACCCCATTTATTTTATGGGGGAAAATTTTTAATATATGTGGAACTGGTCAAAAATATGAATCCGCTGACGTTCGGCTTTTGGTTTGTGGCCGAGGAAGCGGCAGCTTCCATATTGATGCGAGGTGATGCGAGCCATGACGGCGAATTTATACATTGTAAGCAACCGGGTCCCGTTCAGTTTTTCAAAGGGGTATCTTGAGGCGGCGGAGACCGCCCTTCGCAATAATGAGCCCCCGCCCCCATCCTCCTTCGGCCAGGGGGGATTGGTGAAAGCCATGGCGGGACTGCTTAAAGGCGATGATTGGAACACCACCTGGGTGGGTGCTTCCATGGGTGATCGCGATATAGAGGTCACCAGGGGGCACTACCGGGAACTGTTTCGCCATATGGCCGACAAGGGGTTTACACCCGATGCCTTTCCCCTTATCGAAATCGATGCCGAGGATCGAATGCATTTCAGATTCAAGGATTATGATTTTTTCATGCGGTTCGTATTCTTTGATACCTATCATATGCAGAGTTATTACAGCAGGTTTGCCAATGGGTTTCTCTGGCCGCTGTTGCACTTGACCCAGCCGGACCCATTTTACAAAAAGACAAAGGTTTTCCCGAGGCCTGCTTTTGAAAAAAGTGATGTCATCCAATATACGAGCAGTGGGGTCTCCTTTGCCAACACCGTGGCGGATGAAATTTTTAAGAAAAGCAATGGCAGTAATGTGGTCATTTGGAATCAGGATTATCATTTGATGCAAATCGGAGAGGTGTACAGGCCGCTTCTGAGGGAGGCGGGGGTTCACAAAGCGGAAGAAGGGCGATTGCACATCGGCCATTTCATGCACACGCCCTTTTTCAATATTCATGAAATTCAGAGGCTTATCCGTGAGGACAAACGGAGACGCCTGCGCTCTCAGATAAATGATTTTGATCGGGAAACCATGGAAACCGTTTTGCAGAAATTGACTTGGGGGATGCTGGCCAATGACTTCATCGGATTTCATACCAAAGAATACTGCGACAACTATCTCGAAGCGCTTCAGGAATGGTTTCCCGTCAAAATCCGGATGAACGGAGGACATTACGAAATCATGCGCCCCTATGACGTGACCACCGTCAGCGCCATCCCCATCGGACTGGATGTAGATACGATTTTGGACCAGGTGACGGAAGAAAAGCATCTGTCTCATGTGTACGATGGGGTGAATCTGAATGAACGGATTGAACGGGATCGAAAAGCGGGTCGCTGGATTGTGGGCGGACTCGAAAGATGTGATTACACCAAAGGGCTGCCACAGCGTCTGGAGATTTTTAAGGAGATGCAAAAACGGTTCACAGGCGAAAAGAAGGGTTTTCGCATGTATCAGATCACGGCGCCGAGTCGATCCGAAAATCCCGATTACCAAAACCTCAACAAACTCCTGGCCGAACAAGTGACGGCGGTGAACCGTGCTCTGGGCGGTGAGTTTGTCATTCATTTGGATCAGGGGATTTCCACCCCTCAAAACTATCGCTTTATGCGCCGAATGGATTTAATGATGGTGACTCCCTTGGAAGACGGCATGAATCTGGTGGCCTTTGAATACATTCTCAGCCAGAAATACCGGTCTCCGAAAGACCGGGGGATTTTGTTGTTGAGCACGAGCGGCGCGTCGCGGGTGCTGAAGGAACGGGGTTTCAAGGAAGAGGATGGGGTTGTGTACGTCAATGCGCTCAAAGCCAAAACCGCTGCCGAAAAAGCGCTCGCTGCCCTTAAAAAGGGTGTCGGCATTTCCGACGGTCTGATCCGTTATGTGGAAAGGGAGCGTCGCGTCGACGACTGGGCGAGGCAGAACATTGACGCCATCGTCCACAGCAGAAGATCGGCCTGAAGCGTGAACATTGAGAAAGAAATGAGGGAGGACCCCGACCGATGAACGAAACGGTGAAGTTGCTTGAGACCCTGAGAAGTATACAGGAGCCCAAAGGGTATTATTTTAACCGGGACAAACTGAAAACCCTTGAGCTTTT
Organism: Desulfatiglandales bacterium; assembly: GCA_963664475.2. Taxonomy (GTDB): domain Bacteria; phylum Desulfobacterota; class DSM-4660; order Desulfatiglandales; family Desulfatiglandaceae; genus NaphS2. The sequence goes on along the minus strand of CAXXXE010000004.1, from coordinate 1,796,293 downwards.
GGAGGGCCTTCTGGAAAATAAGCGTCGATATGGCTATATGTCCTGCCCCTGCCGATTGTCCCTGGGAAACCGGGAAAAGGATCAGGACATCATCTGTCCCTGTGTCTACCGGGAGGCCGATGTGGCGGAATATGGGAGTTGCTACTGCAATCTCTATGTTTCCAAAGCGTGGAATGAAGGACGGATCTCCCACGGGTACGTTCCCGAGAGAAGACCCGCCGAAAAGATTTTATAATTATCCTTGGAACCGTATTTTTCTCGGATTGCCGGAACTAGAGAATGCCACATCCGCTGGTTGGGCGAACAATTTCCGGCAAGCTCCTAGGCCGTTTTGAGTTTTTTAGCGATGAGAGCCACGCGTCGTCCCTGGGCGGTGGCGATTTCCAAATCCTCCGGGGCGGGTTTCAATTGGTTTTGGGAACCGGCAAGGGTGGAAGCGCCGTATGGGGTGCCGCCGCGGCCTTCCGTGTGCAGCATGCCGGGGGTGGAGTAGGGAACCCCCACGATGAGCATTCCCAGGTGGAGCAGGGGGACCATGAACGTCAAGGGCGTGGTCTCCTGTCCGCCGTGTGCCGTGGCCGTCGAGGTAAAAATACCGGCCGGCTTGCCTTCCAGTGCCCCTTTAAGCCAGAGTTGAGCCGTGGAGTCGATGAATCGCTTCATTTGCGCGGCCATGTTTCCAAAACGGGTGGGGGTTCCGAACAAAATGCCATCGGCCGTCTGCAAATCATCCAGGGAGCAGACGGGAATTTTTTCCTGTTCCTCCCAAACCGGGCGGGCATGATCGCTCTCGCGGATGTGCGCCAGATTTTCCGGGAATTCCTCAACCCGCCTGAACAACACCTCCGCATCCGCAACGGACTGAACCCCTTTTTCCACGGCACGGGCCATTTGAAACACATGGCCGTACATGGAGTAATAGACAATCAAAATTTTCATGAGCTGACCTCCTGTCAAAAATATTTTCTTTATCCAGGTTGATATTCTAATGTCAATGTGATCAGGCTTTATGCCATGTGGGCGTGTGCCGGGTCCGATTATACAGTGGATCCCCTTTGCACCTACAAGGCGCACGATATTTACCACGACCGGTTTCTGGATCTGCTTTACAACAACGGAGACAATCCCGTCTATCTCCTTGTGGGGATGGATACCGAAAACAATTGGAACACCCATAATAATATGATGCCGGTGTCGGGAAGCGCCATTGCCGGAGACGAAATGGCCTAAAGCCCTCTGCTGGAAACCATCCGATGGTTCCTTTTGCCCGAAGAACTGACGGATCGTTACCATTTAAAAGTAGTAAGCGAGAGCATCGCGTACGTCCTGGTCGATATTTTCAAACAACCGAGCCAGCTCGGATTGGAGTTTAGGATGCTCAGTTTTGTGTGCCTTATCCAGTTCCTTTAATTTGGTTGCGGCATCTTCCTTTTTTTTCAGAAGATTTTGTACATGAACCTGTGAATGGGTGTCTCTCTTTTCTTTTGCTTTAGCAATGACTTGTTCAAGATTTTCGTGAAAATCGGTCATTTGTGCTTCGATTTTGGTCCGGTATTTTTCCATGTCTTCCATAGTGTTCCTCCCCTTATCGAGATTTTGCTGATAACAACGCCCATAACTTGTCAAATTAACCGTCGCCACATCCGGAGGCGATCCCCGAAATCCGATCTATGACTCTCCATCCACAGGACTAGCAGGGTTCCTGTATCGTGATTGCGCCGTTTGGGCACTGGTCGGCTGCCCTGCGGCAGGCATCCCAAAATTTTGGCGGGATATCATCTACCATAACTGCGGCGCGCTTGCTTCCTTCCTGAAAACGGAAGACTTCGGGACAGCGTTTAACGCATATCCCTGCTGTTCGGCATTTCATTTCATCAACTTGAACCCTCATTGTAATCTCCTTTTTCTAAATATGGCCTGACGATTATCCGGATGCCCTTTTTAAAACGGCAGATCCATAGGTTCCGGTCTCCATAGACTAATGACATCCTACACTGGATCCCGACATTGAAAAATGGGGTCATTACCGTATTTTACCTGAAAAGCACATGTAGTATCTAGGGGGGAGCGGCAGAAATCAGGAAACAGCGGGTAAAGACCGGTTCGAAGCCATCCATCCTCTATTTTTCAAGTGAGGGCTTCGAAAGGGAATCTTTCATCGAACCATGGTCCACCTGAAACGTGGCAAATTCGGTCGTTGAAGCGTTGATCTGAGAATCGTGAGCACCCATCGCCCTAAAAATAGAAAAGCCGGGTCATCGCCACCAGAATCAGAATATAGATTATACTTAAGATTCCGCCGATCTTGATGTAGTCTCGTGTTTGGTACCCTCCTGGACCCATGTAAAGGACATTGACCTGATGGGTGGGCAGAATGAAGGAATTGGAAACGCCCAGCCCCACGACGATAACCGCCACCCGTGCATCCATCCCGATTTGATGTGCCATGGACACTCCCAGGGGCACCAGCAGAGCGCAGGCACCCACATTAGAAATTACCATGGTAAAAGCGCAGCTCACACAGGCCAATATGATCAGCAACAGCAGTGGTGACATGAAATCGCCCAACCCCAGAACGATCCCCCTGGCAAGCCACTGAGCGGTTCCGGTTTGGGTCACGGCCATGCCCAGCGGAATGAGACCTCCCAGCAGAAAAATGGTACGCCAATCCACCGCACGATATGCTTCACCGATGGTCATGACTTTGCTCAATATCATGCCAAGAGCGCCCAGCATCAGACAGACGGAAAGGGGGAGCGGGTTATAGGCTTTGTGTTGAAAATAAAAGCTGGAAAAGATCATCAAAAATAGGGTCACCGAAAAACAGACCAGAGCCCGGTTGGCTTTTTCCGGCTGCTGGAATTCGTTTTCGAATTGGGAGATGATGATGAAGTTCTGGTGATGCTCCTGCAGGGAATGGAGTTGTTCCCAGGTTCCGTGAACCAGGATCGTGTCGCCGGCTTTGATCGGTAGATGCCCCAGTTTTCGATAGTAGGTTTGGCCGGACTGATGGATTGCCAGAGGCGTCACACCGAAAGTCTCCCGGAAGCGAATCTCTTCGGTGGTCTTGCCCAACAGGCTCGACCGGGGGGATATGACCACTTCAACGATGCCCGCCATGGAAGGGTTGGAGAGGGTGTGCCTGAAACGGCTCGGCTCTTTTCGCAGAGTCAGTCCGTAATCCCGGGCGAAGTCCCGGACGCCTTCGGGTGGACCGTAAATGCACAATGACTGGCCGGTGGCAATGGCCGTCCTGGGTGGCGGCGGCGCCACTTCGCCTGCCCCCTTATTTCCGGCCATGCCCACGATGTTCACCAGATAATTTTCCCTGAGGGTTCCCATATCCGGATACTCATGTTTCGCCACCGTATTTTCGGGGACATAAATCTCATAGGGTCCGGTGATTTGGGGATAGGAATCGAGAACCGTATCCTGGGCCATATGGCAGGCATCCCCTTTTTCATGGGCCGGCTCATGGGAAAGACGCCCAAGCATGCGCATTCCGCCGGTGGAGAGAAACGCAATTCCCCCGATGACGAGGGCCAGGCCGATGGGTGTCAGTTCCAGAAAGCCAATCTTGGGCATTCCCTGGGGCAGGATGTCGTTGAGCAGGATCAGGGGGCTTGTCCCGATCATGGTCAGTGTCCCGCCAAGTATGGCTGCCATACCGATGGGCATCAAAACACGTGAAATGTGAACTTTCAGCTTTCTGGATGCGGTTAAACGAATTGCCGGCAGGAACAATACGGCGGCGCCGGTATTTTGCATGACGCTCGATATGACTGCGATCAGAACCGAAAAAATCGTTACGAGTCTGGACGTACTTTTCCGGATCAGTGGCAGCACCGGTTGAATCATTCGACTCACCAGACCCGCTCGGTTCAGCCCGTAGCTAATGATCATGACGCCGATGATGGCGATGACCGCATTGCTGCTGAGACCCCGAAAGGCATCATGGGCGTTGAGCAAGCCCAACTCGGGAAGCAGCACCATCATCAAGATGCCCACCACGTCCACGCGCACCCACTCCACGATAAAGAGAAACACGGCGGCAGCCACCACCAACAACATCAGGAGCTTGGTTTTCAGATGGGTATCCACTTCAACGGGAAGTTTAACAATCCCCATGTCGTGAATCTTCTCTCCTTTGCCGTCGACCAGTTCTGCGATAATATCCAGCCAAAAAACATGTTTTCCCGATTTGGCTTCGGGGTCTAGCTTGTATTTTATGGTTGCGCTCAACGGGTGTGCCATGGCCTTTTCCAAAGGAGGGAGCTTCACCAGGAGGTGATGTACGGGCCTGCCGGTTTGGGTCTGATCCATGAAGGTGATGCCACTTTTGGCCGGGGAAGAAATCCAGATGATCACAGGGCTTGCCGCGTTTTGGTCCCACCTAAGATGATGGTTTTTGTCGCTTGTGGGTCGCTTTAGAGCTACTTCAATTTCAAAACTTCCCATTTCGCCCGCAATCAGAGGTTTCAGCGGGTCTTTCATGCCCACGGAAACATACCTGGGGGCACGAGAGGCATCCGTTTTTGAGTCGATTCCTGCGCTCACTATGCTGACAGACGGCATCGATGAGAACGGCTCCGTGCCGGCAGCCGCATAGGGCCATGCCCCAAAAAAGGCCATCCCTGCAACAAATGCCGCAAAAGTGATTCGCTTACCGAATGTCATTGTCATTGTCATTGCCATTTCGGTTCAAAAGGATTTCTTGGACAACAGGCCCGGTGTAATCCCTTGCCGGAAAACGATTCAATCCGAAAAAAGGCCTGTTGATCTATGGTTTGAAGGCCAGCTGCAGCTCCCCAGTGAAAGGAACGGTGAAATCGATGGACATCATGGTGCACAGGATAATGATGGCCAGAATGGATTTGATGAAGAGTTGTCTGCTCCAAATTCGATTGTTTCCTCTTTTTGGGCCTGCAAGTGCAGTATACAGCCAAAAGAGGCAAACGACAACCACCACCAGGTAACGATAACCGGTGTAGCCCCCCATGGGTCAGTGGGTCCGCCGGCGTAGCTGCGGGCCAGGACAGCATGTGTCGCGAAAATGGCTGAGAACAGGACCAGGTCGCTCATGAGATAGGTCCAGAAACCGAAAGTGTAGGTGCCGAAAGTGTCCAGGTCCTGGTCTGTTTCCAAATTGACGTTGGGGCTGGCCCCCATGGTAAAAAATCTGCTCCGAAAAAGGTCCAGAGCGCTCAGTTTGAACAGTATCATCCTCTCAAGGGGTCAGGTAAATGGGGTGAACACTGCATTCTCAAATAAAAAGCGGTGTATGCAATCAACTGAAGATTTTCAATACCTGTTCCGGCGCCTTTGGGCTACTCCTTTCGGGTTTTCGGTTTTTCAAGGGGAAACGTCAGACTGGCGCCGAACCAACCGATCAGGGTCGTCACAAAGAACATGAAGAGGATCAGCAAAAGGTAAAGCAATGCCTGCCAATCCAGGGTTTGAAGAAGAAACGGTTTTTTCCAATGCCAGATAAAAAGACCCGTTTCCACGGCGAGCAGGACAAAAGAGAGTTTTTGTTTTATCCGGACCGTCCGGATCGATCGTGCTCCGTAATTGACCCACCAGGTGTAGAAACCGGTCAGAATGGCGACGGGGGTAAAGCAAACGGCTGCCCCCAGACAATAAAAGGCCGCTATATCGAAATTCGGTAATCCTTCTATCAAATATAAAAATGTAAATCCGAAGGTGGCAAAGGTAAACGCAATGGGGAAATGGATGGTCATGGGGTGCGGGTGCCTTCTTAAAAAGGGCACTTTTTCCAGAAGCCGGGAAAGTGCCGGCGGCAGTTGACGATCGGTTTGTGCTTCCTCTTTCAAAGTCCCCACTTGCGGATATCTTTCGAGCACGCTCGGGTCATGGGGCGCCGCCTGAATGTCGGTGGTCAGGTTATTCCCCGCATGGTGCCGGTTCATGTGAAGGCCGCCCTTCCAGCGTTTGCTGTCGCTTACATCATAGACCTTGCCGTTGTGGGCGACGTATGCCGGTTTGCCTTCCTTGCCGTCAAACTCCCGCAATTCTTCCAGTTTAAATTCCTTCATGCAAATGTCCTCCAATGGTTCCGTTTGGTTTTCGGTGCGCTATGTTCCTTTCGATTCATCCCACAACTCGCAGAAATCCGCCCTTTCCGTTGAACCGCAGGTACGGTTCACGGCCCATTTTAGGGAAATAGGCGCAAGGATGGTCGTGACAAAAGCCATGAGAAGCAGTGCGGAAAATTGATCCTCGGTCAACAAAGGGGCACTGATGACGCCCTTTGCCATCAGCTCTTGGCTCTGATGGAGAACCACCGTGGCAATCACGAGTTCGACGGCGCCTCGACCGTTCATGCCGAACCCGATGATGCTCGACTCCCAGACATTATGCTTGAACAGGCTTGCGCCCAGCCCGCACCCCACCAGTTTGCCCAAAATGGCCACAAAGATCAACACTAGCGAAAAGAGGAGGAAGGAAAGCGCCATGGTAAGGTGGAGGTTAAAGGAGAGGGACGCAAAAAAAATGGGCACCAGAAAGCCGTAGCTGATGCCGAAGAAGCGATCATTGATCACTTCGTATACCCGGTTGTCCAGGATTTCCCTTCGCACAAACTGCCCCGCCAGAAAGGCGCCGACGACCAGATGCAGTCCCGCCAATTCCGCAAAGTATCCCATCAGCTGACCAGGGCCTGGAACATCGTCGCGCCGAATGCCTTCGCTGTCAGAAAGCTTAAAGTATAGGGGATTACGAATCCACCCAGGGCCACTCCCAATGAGGGCCATATATGTTCCAGAAGTTCCTTTGGATCCATCTCCATTCCCGAGTGGAACATGACAAAGAATATCCCCAATTCCGCCAACAGTTCGATTGCATCGGAGGAAAGAACGACACCCAGAAGGGGAGGTCCCAGAATAACCCCTGCCAGCAGTTCGCCCAGCATGGCGGGTAGACAGAAACGGGAAAACAAAGATCCGAGGATCCATGCCACCGAGAGAATCAGAAGGAGGTTTAAAATGAGCTTTGTGGTGATCATGGAATAAGTTCTCTTATTTTTTCTTCGGGATAAATGGGGTGAAGACTGTATTTTTCAATATTGGGATGATATATTTTCCAAAAAAGACAGGATTTGGATTATTTTTAAAGTACTCGCTCCCATTCCATGACTCAAATTTTTTTCGAATTACCCGTCAGCGGGGGCGGTTTGAAAAGGTTTCGGAGGGTAATTGATGGCCACAACCGCATATTGCACCAACATCCATCCCGGTGAGAGCTGGCGGGAGATTTTCCGGGCGGTCCGTCGCCATGTTCCGGCCGTCAAGCGGCGCGTCTCCCCCCATGCACCCTTTCCGTTGGGTCTGCGCCTTTCCGGAAGAGCGGCCCGAGAGATGAGCGCAAGCGATGCGGATGAATTTTATGGCTGGTGCCGGGAGAACAATGTCTACGTGGCCACCATTAACGCCTTTCCTTTCGGAACGTTCCACCATACAGCGGTCAAGGAATCCGTTTATCTGCCGGACTGGCGCTATACTCAACGCCTCACCTATACCCAACAGGCCGCCGACCTGCTGGACCGGTGGCTGCCCGACAAAATGACGGGTTCCATTTCCACGGTGCCCGGCGGTTTTCGTGGCAGCCTCAGGGAAGAGGATTTCCCTGAGATAAAAAAACATCTTGTGGCGGCCCTTGATTATCTGGAGGCGTTGCGCCAGAAAAGCGGCAGGGAGATTCTGCTCTCCTTGGAGCCGGAACCGGGGTGCCTGCTCGAAACCACCGCCGATGTGATCGCCTTTTTCAGTCGACTGGAATTGCCGCCGTCTCATCGTTCCCTGTTGGCGGTCTGCTATGACTGTTGCCACCAGGCCCTTCAGTATGAAGACCCGGCCCAATCGTTGCGTCAGCTTGCCGCCCATGACATCAGAATCGGTCATGTCCAGGTCTCCTCGGCGCTTCGGCTGAACCATCCTGATATCGGCCGGCTCAGCCGGTTTTGCGAATCATGTTATCTGCATCAGACGGTGGGCAGAACGAAGGCGGGAGAGTTGCTGCGCTTTGCCGACCTTGATCAGGCCATTGCGGCCTCCCCGGAAAACATGGAGGAGTGGCGGGTCCATTTTCATGTCCCGGTCTTTCTCGGGGCCACAAGGGAGTGCGCTACCACCCGCTTTTTCCTCGATCAAATCCTGCCCCTTTTTCCCGAGGAGACTCCCATGGAAGTGGAAACCTATACCTGGACCGTATTGCCCGCCGAACTTCGCTGCGAAATGGTGACCGATTCCATCGCCCGCGAAATTGAGTGGGTTGAGTTCGCGAGGAAACTCCTATGAAAGGTAGTACCGAACAGCTGTCTTCAAAAATACAGGCTTAAAGATGACAGAAAATAATCTTCGGATCGGCAAAGGCGGGCAGTACCGAGCTGTTGTTTCATCTCACCATCGGCTGTTTTACACAAAGTGGCGCCAACCCTACAACCCCACGGGTTTAACGTACACCCAGTTTTCATACCTGAGACCGGGTATCCGTTCAACTTCTCCAAGATTGTTTGACACGAGTATGTGCTTTTGGCTCAAGGCGTGCGCGGAAATGAGCAGATCCATGTTCCCGATAGGTAATCCCTTCTTTTCGAGAAGAGCGCGCGTTTTCCCATATTGCATTGCCGCATTTTCATCCCAGTACAAAACGGTCAATCGCAAAAAAAATCATCGAGAATCCTCTGATTAAACTTTTTCGATGAGGATTTTTCAACGCCATGTCGTAATTCCGCCAGTGTAACAAACGAAATGCAGATCTCATCCCTCGGGATTGTGCTGAAGCGATTCAACAAGGTTTGACATGTAAACGTTGTTGACAAACCTTGACATCCCATACAATCTGTGTTTCAAAACAAATATTCCTTGGCAGAGTGCCTAGAGATACCTTCCAGCCTTTTGTATCAAGCCGTAATCCAAGGTGATCATTTATTATGTCCAACCCCTTTTTTGAAAAGCCGATCCTCAACTCACCCTACGAGTATCCGCGTCGTCACTGGGAACTGGACAGTACCGGCCAGCCTACCCAGAAAGTCATAGACAGGCGACGCGACGCATCCTTTATCACGCCTATCCCGAAGCCGCGAAAGCGCAAAGCACAGCCAGAGCAAACCTCTTTTTTGTTCAACGAGCTGTCCACGCAGGAACAGCTATATGATCACACGGCACTCATCAACGCCGTGCGTCGGGAAGTGGATAAGTGGCGAGTTATACCCAACCCCGCACACTGGCGCGTCACTCCGGAAACCGCCCGCTTGCTCCAGCATTGGCGCCATCATAAATTTGCCGGGTACCGGCCCTTTTTCTGCCAGGTGGAAGCGGTCGAAACCGCCATCTGGCTTACTGAGGTGGCGCCGCAGATGGGCAAATCGGCGAGAGGATTCCTCCAGGACCTAGCCAACGCCAACAGGGAAGCCAACCCGGAGCTGATGCGTTTGGCGCTCAAACTCGCCACAGGGGCCGGAAAAACCACCGTGATGGCCATGCTGATCGGCTGGCAGACCATCAATGCGGTGCGCAAGCCCAACAGCAAGAAGTTCACCCGAGGTTTTCTGATCGTCACCCCCGGCATCACCATCCGCGATCGCCTGCGTGTTCTGATGCCCAATGACCCGGACAGCTACTATAAAAACCGTGAATTGGTGCCCAACGACATGCTGGACGACCTCAACAAGGCCAAGATCGTCATCACCAATTTCCACGCTTTCAAGCTGCGCGAGCGCATGGTGCTTTCCAAGGGAGGCCGACTGCTTCTGCAAGGCCGCCGGGGAGCGCCGCTGGAGACCCTGGAGACCGAAGGCCAGATGCTGCAACGGGTAATGCCCGAACTGATGGGCCTCAGGAAGATTCTGGTCATCAATGACGAGGCCCACCACTGTTACCGCGAGAAACCGGGTGGGATCGGCGAAGGAACCCTGAAGGGGGATGAAAAGAAAGAAGCCGAGAAAAACAAGGAGGCTGCCCGTCTCTGGATCAGCGGCTTGGAGACCGTCAATCGAAAGCTCGGCATCACCCGTGTTTTTGACCTGTCCGCCACGCCGTTCTTCCTCAGCGGCTCCGGCTATATTGAAGGTACCTTGTTCCCCTGGACCATGAGTGATTGTTCGCTGATGGATGCCATTGAATGCGGAATCGTCAAACTGCCCCGCGTACCGGTGGCCGAAAATATCCCCGGCAATGAGATGCCCATGTTCCGCGAACTGTGGAAGCACATCGGCAAGAAGATGCCGAAAAAGGGGAGAGGTAAAGGCGCGGTGCTCGATCCGCTCAGTATCCCGGTGGAACTGCAAACCGCCCTGCAGGCACTTTACGGCCACTACGAAAAAACCTACCGCCTTTGGGAGAAGGCGGGGATTAAGGTGCCGCCCTGCTTCATCGTGATCTGTAACAACACCGCCACCTCCAAACTGGTTTACGACTACATCTCCGGTTTTGTCCGTGAAAATGAAGACGGCTCTTCCAATGTGGTCAATGGTCGCCTGGCGCTGTTCCGCAACTATGATGAACATGACAACCCCCTGGCACGCCCCAACACCCTGCTGATCGACAGTGAACAACTGGAATCAGGTGAAGCGCTGGACAAAAACTTCCGCAAGCTGGCCGGCGACGAAATCGAACGCTTTAAGCGTGAAGCCCTGGAGCGCGGCGGCGACCTGGCCAACCAGTTGATGTCCGGTAAGGAGATCGACGACGCCACCCTGTTGCGCGAAGTCATGAACACGGTTGGAAAACCGGGTACCCTGGGGGAATCGATCCGCTGCGTGGTTTCGGTCTCCATGCTGACCGAAGGGTGGGACGCCAACACCGTGACCCATGTTTTGGGAGTGCGCGCATTCGGCACCCAGTTGCTGTGCGAGCAGGTGATCGGCCGGGCCCTGCGCCGCCAGTCCTATGACCTGAATGAGGAAGGGCTGTTTAATGTTGAATACGCCGACGTGCTTGGCATTCCCTTCGATTTCACCGCCAAACCGGTCATCGCCCCGCCACAACCACCACGTGAGACCATCCAGGTCAAAGCCGTCCTGCCCCAGCGCGAAGCACTGGAAATCCGGTTCCCCCGGGTTGCCGGGTATCGGGTGGAATTGCCGGAAGAGCGCCTCACGGCCAATTTCAACGAAGAGTCCGTGTTTGAACTCACCCCCGCAATCGTCGGTCCGTCGATCACCAAGAATTCCGGCATCATCGGAGAAGCCGTGGACCTGAGCCTGGAGCATATCCGCGATATGCGCCGTTCCACGCTGCTGTTCCATCTGACCCAGCGGCTGCTCTATACCAAATGGCGCGACCCCGGAGAAGAACCCAAACTTCACCTCTTCGGTCAGCTCAAACGCATCACCAAACAGTGGCTGGACACCTGCCTGGTTTGCAAGGGGGATACCTACCCCGGCCTGCTGATGTATCAAGCCCTGGCCGATATTGCATGCGAGCGCATTACCGCCGCCATTACCCGCGCCGAGAAGGGAAAGCGCCCGATCAAAGCCGTGCTCGACCCCTACAACCCCATGGGGTCCACTGTGCACGTTAATTTCACCACCTCCAAAACCGATCGCTATGAGACCGACAGCGGCCGCTGTCAGCTCAACTGGGTGATCCTTGACAGCGACTGGGAGGCCGAATTCTGCCGCGTGGCCGAAGCCCACACCAGGGTACTGGCCTATGTGAAGAACCATAATCTTGGCCTTGAGGCGCCTTATCGCTACGGCTCGGAAACCCGCAAATACCGGCCCGACTTTATCGTGCAGGTGGATGATGGAAAGGGCACCCAAGACCCCCTCAATCTGATCATCGAGATCAAGGGCTTTCGGGGCGAAGATGCCAAGGAAAAGAAATCCACCATGGACACCTACTGGGTGCCCGGCGTGAACAACCTCAAACAATACGGCCGCTGGGCCTTCGCCGAGTTCACCGATGTATTCCGGATGCAGGATGACTTTGCCCGGAAAGTCGAATCCGAATTCAATAAGATGATTGAGGCAATCACCGGCAACACAGACAGGGGAGCAACAACATGAAAAGCGAATTAATTCAGTCGCTCACCGATACATTTGAGGGGCATGCTCAGAGTACCGAAAACAGGGTGGAGTTCTGGCTCGCCCGCGACCTGCAGCAACTGCTGGGGTATGCCGAATGGCGCAATTTCAATACCGTGATTTCAAAGGCAAAAGTCGCCTGTGAGGTATCCGGCCACGCCATAGCAGACCATTTTGTTGACGTCAACAAAATGGTTGACCTCGGCTCCGGCAGCCGGCGAGAGGTGGATGACCTCATGCTCACCCGCTATGCCTGCTACCTGATTGCGCAAAATGGCGATCCGAAAAAGGAGAAAATAGCCTTTGCACAAACCTATTTTGCCATCCAGACACGCAAGGCAGAGCTGATCGAGCAGCGCCTGCTGGAAGTCGAGCGAGTATCGGCACGCAAAAAACTCACCGCCACCGAGAAAGAACTCTCCGAGGTGATATATGAGCAAACCGGTGGCAACCGGAACTTTGCCCTGATTCGCAGCAAAGGGGATCAGGCCCTGTTTGGCAAATCGACCCGAGCCATGAAAGCCCACTGGCAAGTGCCGGATAACCGTCCTTTAGCCGATTTCGCGCCTACCATCATTCTTAAGGCCAAAGACTTTGCCACCGAAATCACCATCTTCAACTCCCGCCAGCACCAGTTGAACAGCGAAAAGGCGATTTCCGGCGAACACATCACCAATAACGAAGCGGTGCGCAACACCTTGCTCCAACGTGGTATCCGCCCCGAGAGCCTGCCCGCCGCCGAAGATGTCAAAAAAGTCGAACGCCGTATCACCTCGTCCGAGAAAAAATCCCTGAAAAACCTCGATTCCCTGGAGTAAGCAATCATGGCCGGAAAAACGAAACCACAACTTTCCAAATCCATCGAGACGTTAACCCACGACGAGGCCACCCGCAAGAACATCCCCACCGCCGAATACCAGTCGGTGATGCAGAGAGACGATGAGGCGCCGATCAAGGTGAGCTATCCGCGCGGCAGCGCCGAACTGGCGGAGGAAAAGGAAGCGCGCAACCGCGATCTGGACCCGCAACTGGTCTGGCGAGGCAAGGATCAGCAGGACTGGTCCGAGCTGGTGGTGCAGGCACCACCCCTCTATATCCAGGAAAAGGTGCACCCCAAGGTGCTGATCGACGATCTGCTCCGGCAGACCAAAATAAACCAGCCGACACAACCCGAGCAGCTCGATCTCTTCTCCGACTTCAACGGCATACCCGAAGGGATCGATAAGACGGAGTTCTACCGGCACGACCAGAACTGGAGCAACCGCATGATCCTGGGCGACAGTCTCCAGGTGATGGCCTCACTGGCCGAGCGGGAAGGCCTGCGCGGCAAGGTGCAGTGCATCTATTTCGATCCGCCCTACGGCATCAAGTTCAATTCCAACTTTCAGTGGTCCACCACCAGCCGCGACGTGAAAGACGGCAAGACCGACCACATCACCCGCGAACCGGAGCAGGTCAAAGCCTTTCGCGATACCTGGCGCGACGGCATTCATTCCTACCTGACCTACCTACGCGACCGGCTGACCGTGGCGAGGGATTTGTTGACCGATTCGGGTTCGATCTTTGTGCAGATCGGGGATGAGAATGTGCATCGGGTGAGGGCGTTGATGGATGAGGTGTTTGGGGATAGCAACTTTGTGGAAATGATCTCTTATAGAACTAAGAATATGACTCTGGGAGGTCGCTATTTAGAAGGTGTCTGCGATACGATAATATGGTATGCAAAAAATCTTGAAGCGCTAAAATACCGGAAGCTTTTCAGTGAAACAAATACCCAGGGAGATAGTCATTGGAACCAGATACTTTTTAAAGACGGATCATTTAGGAAGCTTTCGTCGGTCGAAATTAATGATCAAAAACTAATTCCAAAAGAGGCTCAGATATATCAACTTTCGGCATTATACCCAACTGGTTCGTTTGCGACCGGTATTTATCCCTTTTATTTTAGGGGTAGAAAATTCGATCCTCCTGCTGGGAGATCTTGGAAATCGCCAATTAATGGCATGCGTAGGTTGGATTCTGCAGAACGAATTGAGCCATATTCTGGCGGAAAAACCATACGCTATCGACTGCTCCTCAATGACTACCCCGTTTCTCCGATTCATAACATCTGGCTGGATACTGCTCCAGCAACGGATAAGCAATATGTGGTTCAAACAGGAATAAAGGCCGTTCAGCGTTGCATACTGATGGCCTCAGACCCCGGCGACCTCGTCCTCGACCCCACCTGTGGATCAGGCACCACGGCCTACGTCGCCGAACAATGGGGCCGTCGCTGGATCACCATTGACACCTCCCGAGTCGCCATGGCCTTGGCCCGTGCCCGCATCATGGGCGCGCGCTATCCTTACTACCTGCTGGCGGACAGTCACGATGGCCAGCTCAAGGAGGCCGAAGTCAGCCGCAGCGCCCCGTCCAGCCAGCCCACCCGCGGCAGCATCCGCCATGGTTTCGTCTATGAGCGTGTGCCCCACATTACCCTGAAATCCATCGCCAACAACACCGAGATCGATGTCATTTGGGATACGTTTCAGGAGAAATTGGAACCGCTGCGCGAAAAGCTGAACAAAGCATTAAGCAAGCAGTGGCGGGAATGGGAGATCCCCCGCGAGGCCGATGCCAAATGGCCGGACGTCACCAAAGAATTCCATGCCGACTGGTGGAAAAACCGCATCGCCCGTCAAAAGGAAATCGACGCCTCCATCGCCGCCAAGGCCGATTCTGAATTCCTCTACGACAGACCCTATGAGGATAAAAAGACAGTCCGCGTTGCCGGTCCCTTCACCGTGGAAAGCCTCTCGCCCCACCGCGTGCTGGGTGTGGATGAAGACGACGAGCTGATCGATCCCAACACCGGGGGTGTTGCCGATCAACCGGACGGCTATGGGGAAGAACGCGACTTCGTACAGATGATTCTGGAAAACCTGAAAACCGCCGGCGTTCAGCAGGCCCACAAGGAAGACAAGATCACCTTCACCGCGCTCATCCCCTGGCCGGGCGATCTGGTCTGTGCCGAAGGGCGCTATTTTGAAGGCGGTGAAGAAACCGGAAATGAGAAACGCGCCGCCATCTTTATAGGCCCTGAATTCGGTACCGTGTCCCGCCCGGATCTGGTCCAGGCTGCCCGGGAAGCCGGCGATGCGGATTTCGACGTGCTTATCGCCTGCGCCTTCAACTTCGACGCCCACTCCACCGACTTCGAGAAACTGGGCCGCATTCCCGTGCTCAAGGCTCGCATGAATGCAGACCTTCACATGGCCGAGGACCTCAAAAATACCGGCAAGGGTAACCTGTTCGTCATCTTCGGCGAACCGGATATCGACATCCTCGAAACGGACGATGACCGGATCCGGATCAAGGTCAACGGCGTCGACGTCTTTCACCCCAACACAGGGGAAGTTCGTAGCGACGGCCCCGACGGCATCGCCTGCTGGTTTATCGACACTGATTACAACGAGGAAGCCTTCTTCGTGCGCCACGCCTACTTCCTCGGCGCCAACGATCCATACAAATCTCTCAAAACAACCCTCAAGGCTGAAATCAACGCCGAAGCCTGGGCAACCCTCAACAGCGACACCTCCCGCCCCTTCGACAAACCCGAATCCGGGCGCATTGCGGTAAAGGTGATCAACCACCTGGGGGATGAGGTGATGAAAGTATTTAGGGTGTGACAATGTACAAAGGAATGCACTGGTTGAAGAGTGATCTGCACATGCATACCCCAGTGGATGTTCGCCACTGGACCGGTGATCGTTTGGTCGATGGGCAAGAGGCTAAAACAGCAAAGGCGTTTGCCGAGGCCTGTTATCGAACCGGTTTGGATGTAGTGGGCATTACCGACCACAACTTCCTGGGCTGGCATTTCATTCCTCATTTGCAGTCGGCCTTTGACGAAATCGAACGCGAATTCAGCCACAGGATCACCCTGTTTCCTGGGTTTGAGTTTGAGGCCGCCGGGGTTGGTCGTGGAGTTCACGTCCTCTGTCTTTTCGAGCCGGATTCCGATTTAGACCGGCTGGATTCCATTCTCACCGAATGTGGTATTATCTATCCAAGGGAGAATGTGGAAGGACAGCTCGAAAAATCCGACAAGAATCTCAAAGAGATATTAGGGATAGTTCAACGCAAACACTCTGGGATTGTCATCCTGCCTCATGCCATGAGCAATGACGGCATTTTCGACAATGATTCCATCTCCGAGTGGCTTCAACAAGACCAGTTCACCAATCCTGACCTCTTGGCCGTTGAGGTCCCTAAGCCGGTTTGTCGACTAAGCGATGGCTTTCAAAAGCTGTTTCGCACTGGCGATGATTGCCTCAAAGGCTGGAAACGCATTCGACCCATCGCAACTTTGATGTCTTCAGACAACAAAAAACTTATAGAAGTCGATAAGCATCAGAAACCAACACCCAACAGCATTGGCTATCGGTACTCTTGGATCAAGATGTCGGAGCCGTCTATTGAGTCAGTCCGACAGGCATTCCTGGACCATGAGTCGCGGATTATCCTGCCGGACGATGTATCGGCAGACACGCATCCTGCAGAGCGTGTTCGCATGGCAACGATCCGGTCTATCTCGATCAAGAACGTCGCATTTCTAGCTGACCAGGAGGTACATTTCTCGCCCAACATGAACTGTGTGATTGGTGGCAGGGGTAGCGGTAAATCGACGTTGCTTGAATATCTGCGAATCATCCTGGGAAAAGACAAAACCAAGGATCTCGATGCCGGGACTAAAGAGCGCATCAATCGAGTGAGGGATACCTTAAAAGCCGCCGGAGCAGATATCGAGGTATGCTGGGCTAGTGCTGAAAGCGTCGAAGACCTCATCGTGTGGAAAAACGGTAGCCTGATGGTGCATAACCGTGAGTTGGCTGACCCAGAGACCTTTTTCAACAGTCTGCCCATCCGTTTTTACAGCCAACAGCAGCTCAACCGCCTGACCGAATCAAAGGAAGACGACGGCAGTGTACGCCAGGCACAACGCCTATTGGAGTTGGTTGACGGGTTCACCAAGAACGATCTGGATGAACTGGCCGACCAGGAACGCAAACTGAAACTGCAGATTCAGGATTCTTTTGGTCATCTCCGTAAAGCCAAGACGCAGAGCAAAGAGTACAAGCGGCTACAGCAGGAACACCAAGAACTGGATCGGCAATGGAAAGCTCGCAGCGAGATCCAAGAGGACGCCCGCAGGTATCAACAGCTAAAGTCAGAATCCCATTACCTCGATGGCCTTCTCGGAACGCCAGGCAAGCAATTTCCCGACGTCGCTGCTTTGGCGGATACCGTTGCAGACTCCCATGTGCCGTTTCAGGCTGAAGACTCACCGCACGCCGCTTGGTTTAAGCAATTTGACGATAAGGTAAGAACCGCAAAGGAGGTTTTGGCCAAAACCATCCTTGATGCGGTCGAGCATTTCGGCACCACCATCGAGACACTTAAAACAGATGATCCGGCTTGGCCTGTGATTCAGGAAGAATTGAGCCAAGCAGACGCCAAGTTCAGCGAAGCCTGTGCGGCCAAGGGTTTAACGATGGATGACGTCGGTCGTCTAAATGAGATCAATCAATTGCGTGCAAGGAAGCAGCTTGAGATAGACGAGACCGTCGCGGATATTCAGCGGCTCAAGGATTCAGCTGGGGACACTGATGGCCTCATGCAGCAGTTGCACCAGGTTTGGCGTGATCAATTCCAGAAACGGATGGAGGCCGCGCAACGAGCAAATGAACTCTCTGTATTGAATGAAGGTCAGCAACGCTTCATTGAAGTCTCTGCGAAGTACCAGCAGGACCACAAGAATTTCCGCGAACTCTGGCAGAACTTTGCGCCCTCTGACGGGAGAACGCGCCTCGGTAAAAGCTGGGATAGCTGTGGACAGACCCTCTATGAGCTTTTCGTTGCCCAGGACGATGCTGAATCGCCGTGGCAGGTGCTGAATAGCCGGCTCTCCCCAGATCAAGGTACTGCGGGAAAGGAGTTTGGCGGGAACTCCCAAGAACTTTACCAACATATCCAAGAAAACCTTACGCGATGGGAAAAATTGCGCTGTTCTCGGGTGCAAGACACTGTCGATATGAAGCTCTTCCGGGCTGATGGCTCGATAGCGGGAAGCATTGCCGAAGGATCTCTCTCCGATGGTCAGAGAAACACTGCTGCTTTGGCCCTGTTGCTGGCCCAGGAAGGCGGACCGCTCGTCATCGACCAACCCGAAGACGAGCTGGATTCCAATTTTGTGTTCCGGGAATTGATCCCGATGCTGCGTAAAGTGAAATCGAAACGCCAACTGATCATGGCTACACATAACGCCAACCTGCCGGTAAACGGTGACGCAGAGATGGTTTATGCCTTTGAGGCACGCGGTGGCAAAGGTGAAGTCCTTGCTCATGGTGGGCTTGATCAAAGAGCTGTCACTAAGGCTGTTCTTGACATCATGGAAGGAACAGAAGAAGCATTCCGTCGAAGACGAGAGAAATATCATTTCTAGTTGTGTGAGTGGAGTATAAATAGATGAACTTCCGCATCGCCGATACTTTCACCGACAGTCTCGCCAAACTCACCAGTGACGAGCAGAAGGCAGTCAAAACCACAGCCTTTGATCTCCAAATCAATCCGGCCCATCCGGGTATGAGTTTTCACAAAATCGACAATGCCAGGGACAAGAATTTCTGGTCGATACGGGCGGGCAGCGATATTCGGCTGATTGTCCACAAAACAGGGGATAGCCTGCTTCTTTGCTATGTCGATCACCATGACAAGGCATACCAGTGGGCCGAGCGGCGCAAGCTGGAAACCCATCCCAAAACCGGTGCGGCGCAGCTGGTTGAAATCCGCGAGACGGTGCAGGAAATTCGCGTTCCCACCTATGTGCATGGCGATGAATACGCATCGGGCAAACCGGCGCTTTTTGCGGGCGTGGCTGAGGAAGCGCTCTTGGCTTATGGCGTACCCCTGGAATGGATGGACGACGTTCGCAAAGCGGATGAGGATGGATTGCTGGTGCTGGCCGACCATCTGCCCAGTGAAGCGGCGGAAGCCTTGTTGGAGCTGGCGACAGGCGGACAACCGCAGATAGCCGTTGTCGGCGCGCGCGGCATTGACCCCTTCGAGCACCCGGATGCGCAAAGGCGCTTCCGCATCATGTCCGATGCCGAGGAACTGGCCCGCGCACTCGAATATCCCTGGGACAAATGGACGATCTTTCTGCATCCGACGCAGCGACAGATTGTCGAAAAGGACTATAACGGCCCGGTACGGGTGTCGGGAACAGCGGGCACCGGTAAAACCATCGTTGCCTTGCATCGTGCGGTACAACTCGCGCGTAACCATCCCGATGCCAGAGTGCTGCTGACCACTTTTTCAGAGATGCTTGCCAATGCCCTGCAAAGCAAGCTGCGGCGGTTAACCAGTAACCAGCCGCGTCTTGCCGAGAGGCTCGAAGTATATGCCATCGGTGCGGTCGGCAAGCGGCTCTACGAAGCGCAGTTGGGACCAGCTAAAATCGCTTCCCGAGGTCATATCCAAAACTTGCTGAAGGAGGCGAGCAGCCGTATCCAAGAATTTAAATTCAGTGCCAGGTTTTTATTGGGTGAATGGGAAGACGTCGTCGATGCCTGGCAATTACAGAGCTGGGAGGAATATCGCGATGTGAAACGGCTGGGCCGTAAGACCCGTTTGCCGCAGCAGCGGCGTGCTGTGTTGTGGTCCGTTTTCGACGATGTCAAAGCGAGACTTCGGCAGCAGGGAAAAGTAACGCGTGCGGAGATGCTCAACCTGCTCGCTGAAAAGATTGGCGAGCGAAGTCATACGCCGTTCGAGTTTGCCGTGGTGGATGAGGCACAAGACATCAGCGTCACGCAACTGCGGTTTTTGGCGGCACTGGGCGGTGACCGGCCCAATTGTCTCTTTTTCGCCGGCGATCTGGGGCAGCGAATATTTCAAACTCCTTTCTCTTGGAAATCTCTGGGTGTGGACATCCGCGGCCGATCCCAGACCCTGAGGATCAACTATCGCACCTCCCACCAGATTCGAATGCATGCAGACCGTTTGCTAGGGCCGGAAGTGATGGATGTGGATGGCAATATCGATGACCGCCGTGGAACGGTTTCCGTTTTCAATGGGCCAAATCCGGTGATCAAGGTGTTCAATACCATCGACGAGGAAGCGCAGGCAGTTGCAGCCTGGGTGAAAGACAGAAACAACGAGGGAATTGTCCCTCACGAGATCGGTATCTTTGTTCGATCCACAGCTCAAATCGAACGGGCCAAGATGGCTGCTCAACAGTCCGGAATACCGTTCAAAGTCTTGGATGACCATATGGAGACAACCTCGGGTGAAATGTCTATCAGCAGCATGCATTTGGCCAAGGGCCTGGAATTTCGCGCCGTCGCCGTGATGGCCTGCGACGACGAAATTATTCCGTTGCAGGAAAGAATGGAATCCGTGGCCGATGACTCGGATCTTGAGGAGGTGTATGACACCGAACGCCACTTACTCTACGTTGCCTGCACACGTGCAAGAGACCACCTTTGGGTTTCCGCTGTTGATCCAGCCTCAGAATTTCTTGACGACCTGGCGGGTTAAACTCAACTGCACAGTAACGGCCCTGATGGTGTATTTGCTGGTGTATATATGGCGCAGAAGCTGGTCGGAATCATTGATACTTTTCGGCTAAATATTTTGCTTTTAAAGGAAATATCCTACGATGGCCACTAAACAATATCCCGCGTATCTGGACCAGCCCGAGTCCCGGCGGCTGGAATTCAAGGAGCGCCTCCCCAAGGGTGAGCAGTTGGCCCGCACGGCCGTGGCCTTTGCAAACGGGGCGGGAGGAAGGATCGTTTTCGGTGTAAAGAATTCACCCAGAGAAATCATCGGGGTCGACGAAGACAGGCTCTTTGACCTTGAGGAACGCATCAACAACAGTATTTTTGATCAATGCGCACCGGCCATCGTCCCCGAAATCTATATCCAGGCAGCGGCCGGCAAAACACTTCTGGTCGTCGAAATTTTCCCGGGTTCGAACAAACCCGATTGCATCAAAAAACGGGGCAAACATCAGGGGACCTATATCCGTGTGGGTTCAATCAACCGCAAGGCATCCCTTGAAACCATAGAGGCGCTGGAGCGCCAACATCGCAAGGTCTCTTTCGATTCGTTGCCGGTCTATGACTGTGAAATGAAAGCGGTGAATCTGAAGCCTTTTCAAATTGCGTATCGTGATCTGACCGGCAAACCCATGGGAAAAAACCAGCTTCGAAACCTTGGACTGCTCATATCCGAGCGAGAGCTGGACCACCCCACCCACGCCGCGTTGCTGCTGTCCGATTCTCCTGCTCGTAAGCGCTATTTTCCCTATGCCAAGATCGAATGCGCTCGGTTCAAGGGGACCGAAAAACGGGTCTTTTTGGATCAAGCGAGTATCGATGTGCCTGTTTTCGCATCCGTTGACCCGTGCCTCACCTTCATTTAGAAAAACATCGCGCTTGGGGCGACCATCGGAGAGATCTACCGCGAAGACCGATGGGAATATCCCCTTGAAGCAATCCGCGAGGCCATCATCAATGCGGTGATACACCGGGATTATGCCATCCTCGGGAGTGACATAAAAGTGGCCATTTATGACGATATGCTGGAGATCACCAGCCCCGGGCCCCTGCCAGACCTTCTTTCCTTCGAAGATCTGGGTACCGGCAGGAGTGAAATTCGCAACCGGGTTCTGGCACCGATATTCAAGGATATGAAGCTCATCGAGGCCTGGGGCAGCGGAATACAGAAAATAAAGACAGAGCTAAATGATTATCCTGAAATTGATCTGGTTTTGCAGGAACCAGGACATGCTTTTCAGGTGCAGTTTGTCAAGAAGGAAAGAGATGGGGCCGAGTCAGGGCAGAGTCAGGGCAGAGTCAGGGCAGAGTCAGGGCCGAGTGGGGGCCGAGCCAGGGCCGAGTCAAAAGAGAGCAGTAGCCAGAGTGCAGCCAAAGTGGAGGCAGTGCCACAGCCAGAGTCAATAAAAGAAAAAATTCTATTGGAATTGGCTCTGGAACCCCTATCAAAGGCAGAGATATCTGTAAAACTAGGGCTGAAAGGGGTTCCCGGTCATATTGGCAGGGCTATTCGTGAACTACTATCTGATGGTCAAATAGAATTCACCATTCCCGAAAAACCGAACAGTCGTCTTCAGAAATACCGGCTTACAGGCGAAAGGAAAAAGGACGTTCAGACAGAATGATAAGTGGTGAATCAGGAGCCTCAAAAAAATCTACCATGACGATTACTTTGAACTGATCACAAGGGAGGCAGGATTATGACTTCCACCCACGAAACGACACCATCTGAAAAGTGTATGAGAATATTGGAGAATCTCCGGAAAACTGTGGCAGAAACCCTTGAGAGAAAACGCAAGCTGGGCCAATATGTAGTTGTCTGGGACGGTCAAAAACCGGTTCAACGCGGGCCGGATGCGCCCGATCCAAAAGACTGAACGTTGCCGTAAATCGCGAAAGATACGCTACCCATCTATCGGAATCATCCGTCCAATAAGCGTAAAAAACGGAGAGGAGGTGATGCCCGCCCACAGGAGAAAGAGGAATATGCCGCTGGCCCTCAAAGTGGTAACGGCCGGAGGATATCAGGGTGTTCCCAGCGCTTCCAATTTCTCGATGAATTGCGTCATGGTACCGTATGCAAAATACCGCAGTTGGTCATCATCTAAATCAAGAAACGCATCCGCGGGTCGTTGCTCCACGATCCGTAGCGGGCCCTCGGATTCGGGACCTTCGAATTGGGTACTGAGATTTGCCTCAAATTTCTTGAACCATGCCGGGTGGTTTCCGCGCAAATCTTCAAAGTCACCACTGCTCAAGGTGTATTTTTCCGGGATTCCAGGCAGAATATCAAAAATGTAATACAAATCCTTGGATGCTTTCCGCTTGTCGCGGCGACGTGAGAAGGAGAGCCCTTTTTGGAAAATATATGCGGCAGGCTTCGGCACTTGAACGATGAGCGGCAAATTTCCTTGCGCCGATTCGACATCATCGATCTCCAGTTTCAGCGTGTTTTCTATGATGATGGAAACATAGCGTAGCGCCTCGGCATGAAGGCCTTTTTGAACTTCGATAACCTTTTCCTGCTGTGGTCCGGTCTGGTCGGTCAGGAATTCGATTTCAACTTCAACACCGTCGATGGTTCCTTCGTAATGGATAACCGCCGGATTCTCCATGCTCTTAAAAGTCGTTTCCAGCCCGGCTTCCACAGTGAGGAGTTCGTCAATGGTTTTGCGGCCGAGAATCGGTACCCGGTGTCTAACCATCAGATCAATGTCGCTCGTGAGAACAGGGGCATGTTGTCTATTTTTTATGAGATAGTGGTAATAGAGAAACGGCGCCCACCCGCCGCCGATTACAATTTGTGGAAGATACGGTTTCAGTGTTGCCAAGGTCTTAAAAAGACCGCGCGCCAAATTCTCAGTCATTATTCTCTGTCCCCGAGAACAGCGTTTTGAGCCGTTTGTCGTATAGATGCTTCGCCTGTTCCCTGCCTCTCAACGGGTATCCGTAAAGATCGAGGTACAATTGGATATCCGATACCACGGGCAGCCCTTCAACCTCGTGGCTGTCATAGAATGTCGAGTGTTTGTAATACGGCAGCATCAACACCAGGTTTGCCCCCCGATCCGCTTCTTTCAGTTTCAATGCGTCTCTGAAATAACGGATGCTTTGCCGATCGGCTATGTACAGGTGGACTTCCTTGTACACGGCATGGGGCGCGATGAGTCCGGCACCGGCCTGGACGCTCAGGGCGTACTTGCATTCCAGCGGTGGTTTGATTTTTTGAAGGCGCTGGAAAATCGATTTTACATCGGGTGCCAGAATGAAAAACCGGTGATGCTCGTTTCTTTTCAGATCGTAGAACCTGATCCAGTCATCCAGAATTTCTTTAGGCGATCGAATTCTGAGTTTTCCGCTGGACCGCGCAGCATATTCCGATTCGGATAGAGACTTGGCCATTCGGGACACATAGCTCGGATCAAGTCCGATTTTTCCTGCGAGCTCTCTAATACCCCACTGCCGTTTTGGATTTTTCAGCATTTCCCTCAGGATCAGAGACGCCTTGTCCGAAAAAGGGTCCCTTCTCTGACGTCTCTCGGGGTATTTGTTGGGAAAGCCGATTCTTTCTACATAAAAACTCTGATGAGCAATAAAGACATTGCCCGACAGATCCATGAAATAAACACCGGCTTCCCGGCAAAGCGCCTGCCTTTTAGAACTTAGATATGGAGCTACTAGAACGGGAACGGAATTTTTTTCCGGGAGTGAGGATTTTAGCCATTTAATTTTATTCTTAAATGCGGAAAGGCTATTTAACGATACGACTTCGACGATGATATCGAAATGTAGCCCATGGTAGCCTGCTTTAATAAAGAGGTCCCATCGACCCGAACGCTCATGCTCGACAAAAAGTTCGAGCCCTGGCATTGGCAGCAGTTGTCCCATAGATTTCTCAAGTTTTTTGATGATTTTTTCTTCTTGCATTCTGTTGCCAATTTTATATATGTTGACCAAATGGACAACAGGCTAAGGTATGACAACAAAAAAGTCAAGACACATTTGCATGTGATTCCTTTCAGACAAGGCGCAATCGTCACATTGATGTCAATCGCAACAAATGGCCCTATACCGGCTTATGATATCCCCAGACGACTGATGAGACTCAAGAGCGGGGAAGGAGCAATCCCCGCCCACAGGAGAAAGAGGAATATGATGCCGCTTCCCGCCTGTTCGAAGATGCCCAACCTTGTCACGGGGGTCGTTGCCGTGGCCGGTTTCATGTAGAGGACGACCACCACCTTCATGTAGAGGTATATGGAGAGTACCGACATCAGAATGGCCACGAGGGCGATGGATACTTCGCCTGCCTGAAGGACCGCCTTGAAAATTACCACCTTGCCCACGAATCCGGCGGTTGGCGGAAGTCCCGCCAGGGAGAGCAGGCAGAGGGTGAGGACGGCTGAACTCCAGGGCCGGGTGTATCCCAAGCCTTCATAGTCTTCAAGGGTGTCGCGGTCCTCTTTTTTGTTTGACAGGGACGCGATGATCCCGAAGGCGCCAAGATCCATGGCTGCGTAGACCACCAGATAGACGGCAAGGGCAAAGGGGCCGCCATCGGTTTTCACCGCCAGAAGGGTCATGAGCAGAAATCCCATCTGCGCCACCGACGAATAGGCCAGGAGGCGTTTGATCCGGGTTTGGCTAAGGGCCGTCACGGTGCCGGCCACCAGGGTCAGAAAGGCGGTGATCCAGAGGATGCTTTTGAAGGGCTCCCATAGGGGGGGCTGCAGAAGAAGGCAGAGGCGGATGAGAAAGGCGAATACCGCCACCTTGCTGCCGGTGGCCAGGAACGCGGTGACCGGCGCAGGCGAACCCTGATACACATCCGGGGTCCACAGGTGAAAGGGGGCCATGGAGATCTTGAAACCGATCCCCACCAGGATGAGGGTGAGTGCCGCCATCACGAGGGAAAGATCAATGGATTTCGCCGCCGGGTCGAAGACAAGGGAGAGGGATCCGGTTCCCGCATACCAGAGAGCGATGCCGAAAACCAGAAAGGCCCCGGCCACGGCGCCCGTGATCAAGTACTTTATGCCGGCCTCCCCGTTGAAAGGATCGTCCCGGCGGATGGCGATGAGGATGTAGAGGGAGATGGAAAGCAATTCCAGCCCCAGAAAGAAAATGAGCCAGTGGGAGGCCCTCGCCGCCAGATCCATGCCGAGGGTGGCGAAAAGAAGGACACCGTAAAAGGCATCGTTGTTAAAGCCCTTGTTGCCGGCGTAGCGGGAGCTGAAGAGGACGCAGAGAAACGCAACGGATGCGATCAGTACCATGAAAATCCGGGTGTAACCGTTGCTCTCGAGCATTCGGGCCAGAAATGGGCTGGAGGCGGGGACATAAAGACTTGAAAAAATGGTTGCACCCAGAAAGACGAGGGCCGAAAGGAAGAGGCATTTTCCGGTTCCGCGCTGTCCGAATGCGCCCACGTAAAAGATCAGAAGGCCGCCAAAAGCCAGAATGATTTCAGGCAAAATGACCATTCCATTACTTTCCATCATCGCTTTCGGGTCCTTTCAGGAGACACTTCCCATCAACAGGTTTATGGGCCCTTCAAACAGGTGAAGGACCGGTTTCGGGTACAGCCCCAGGAAGAGGACACAAAGGGCCAGCGATCCCAGGATGACGACTTCCCGGGCATTTACGTCGTGGAGCAATGACACGTCTCCTTTGAGTTCGCCGAAAAGGGTGTCCTGAACCATTCTGAGCACATAGATGACACCGAACAGAAGACCCGCGAATCCGATGGCCGCAAAGACGGGATGCACCTTGTAGGTGCCGATCAGTATAAGAATCTCACCCACGAAATTATTCAGCCCCGGAAGGCCCAGGGACGCCATGGCGAAGAAGAGGAAGAAGGCACTATAAACCGGCATTTGCTTCCACAGACCGCCAAAGTCCTTGAACTCGCGGGAATCGATCCGTTCGTTGAGGATTCCCACCAGGATGAAGAGGGCTGAGGCTGGACACGCCGTGATTGATCACCTGAAGCAGGGAACCACTGAGGGTGATCGAATTAAAGACCGCTAAGCCCAGCACCACCAGGCCCATGTGGCCGATGCTGGAATACGCAATGAGCCGCTTGATGTCCGTCTGGGAAAGGGCGATCCATGAGGCGTAAAAGAGGGCCACAAGTCCCAGCACCATCAGCAGAGGGATGGACGCCCGAAACGCCAGGGGGAAAAGGGGCACGGCGAATCGAAAGAGACCGTAAACCCCGGTCTTTAAGAGAAGTCCCGCCAGGATGACGCTTCCGGCCGTGGGTGCCTGGGTGTGGGTGTCGGGCAGCCAGGTGTGGAGCGGCACCATGGGGATTTTGATGGCGAAGGCGAGCATGAAGGCGGCGTAAAGCCATCCCTCGACGCCCGGTGCGAGAGACGTTTCCATCAAAGGGGCGAGGGCGAAGGTGTATATTCCTGTCTGGCGGCCGTGGACGATATAGAGGCCGATCAAGGCAATCAGCATGAAGAGACTGCCGGTCATGGTGAAGATGATGAATTTTACGGCCGTTCGCGTTCGCTTTTCATGTCCCCAGATCCCCACCAGAAAGAACATGGGGATGATCTGGATTTCCCAGAAAAAATAGAACAGAAAAAGATCGGTGGCCACGAAAACGCCCAGGATTCCGGTGAGGGTCACAAGCAGAAAAAAATAATAGCTGCGCGTTTTTTTCTGAATTTGATGCCATGAGATAAGGGCTGAGAGCAACCCCAGAAAAGCGGTGAGCAACAGCAGCATGAGGCTCAACCCATCCAGTGAAAGCGTGTAACGGATCCCCAGTGCGGGGATCCAGGCGTAATCCTCCACCCGCAGCCATTCCCCCGAAGGGCTCCCCGTGCTTGAAAACAGAAGCGCAACCACCAGTGCCAGATCCCCCAGGGTCACCACCAGGCTGGTTCGACGGCACAATCCTGGCTTGTCAGGGAGCAATAAAATGAAGAGGGCGCCCAGGAGCGGTAGAAATACGATGGCGCTAAGAATGGGGAATGTGTTCATATTTCCGTTTCCTCTACCATAGGGTGACCCGGCCCACGAAGAGGGCGAGGAACCCCACCAGTCCCACCAGAAACGCCTTGAGATAGGTGGAAAGTCTTCCCGTGGTCCAGAGTCTCATCATCACGCTTGCGGCATTGAAGCTGATGCCGAAATTCTCAAAGTTTTGATTCAGCTGTTTTTCGTCTATTGTCCGCCAGAGTAGACCCGCCGCCCATTGGTAGGGCCGGGCTACCAGAAGGCCATATGCGGCATCCAGATAAAAGGCGGAAGAAAGAACCGGATGGGACCCCGGTTCCTTGACCGTTTTGGGGCGGCGGTAAACGATCCATGCCAGAAGGATGCCCGCAAGGGAAAGGGATGCGCTTAAAATGGCCATTTTCAAAAAGAGTCCGGGGCCGGCGTCCATATCCACCGCGGCGCCCGGAACCGATGCCAGGAAGTGCCCCAGCCATCTTTTTCCCATTCCGAAGGGAAGGTTCAGAAGACCATCGGCGAGCGCCAGCAGGGCCAGGGGAACCAGAATGACCGTCATGAACCTCGGGGTGGGCTGCACTTCCGACTGTCTTCGGCCGTGGGGTCTGTTGGGAAAGGCGATGAAGAACATTCTGAAGGTGTACAGCGCCGTCAAAAAGGCCGCACTCATCCCCAGCGCCCAGAAGAATTTGTAGCTAATCCCTGGATGAATGAAGGTGGAGAGCAAAATCCGGTCCTTGCTGAAATACCCCCCCAGGGTGGGAAATGCGCTGAGACAAAGGGCTCCCACCAGCATGAGCCAGAAGACGCCGGGCAGGTACTTATGAAGGTTTCCCATTTTGAAAATGTCGTGTTCGTCGGAGAGGGCCTGGATCACGCATCCGGCGCTAAGAAATAAAAGTGCTTTAAAAAAGGCGTGGGAAAGAAGGTGAAACATGCCGCCCACTATGTCTCCCGCGCCCACGGCCAGGATCATGTACCCCACCTGGCTCATGGTGGAATAGGCCAGTACCCGCTTGATGTCCCGCTGGGCCAGGGCCGCAAGGGACGCGTAAAAGGCGGTGACCGACCCCACGCAGGCGATGACCAGCATGCCGACGGGTGATTGCTGGACCACCGGAAAAAGTCGCATGAGGAGATAAACCCCCGCCGTAACCATGGTGGCGGCATGGATGAGGGCGGAAACCGGGGTGGGGCCTGCCATGGCGTCGGGCAGCCAGGTGGTGAGCGGCAACTGGGCCGATTTTCCCATGGCCGCAAAGAGAATGAGCAAGGTCAGCAGGGTGGCCGATCCGGCGCTGAGAGTGGCGGCCTGCGGGTTGATGTCCGTGATGGAAAAGGTTCCGAACCAGGTAAAGAGAAGCGCCACGGCCACGCCGAAACCGATATCCCCCAGCCGGGTCATGATAAAGGCTTTTTTCCCCGCCGTCGCCTTGACCGGATCGCCGTACCAGAAACCGATGAGGGCATAGGAGCAGAACCCCACCCCCTCCCATCCCAGGTACACGAAAATGAGACTGTCCGCCAGGGCGATCACCAGCATGGAAAAGGTGAACAGGTTCAGGTAGCAGAAATATCGGACGAAATCCGGGTCCTCTCTCATAAAGGAGACCGAATAGAGATGGATGATGCTGGCCACGAAGGTGACCATGAGCGCCATGATGGCGGCCAGGGCGTCATAATGGATGTTCATGTCCACGGAGAGGTCTCCCGCCCTGAACCACTCAAAGAGGACAAAGTTATAGCTTTCGCCGCCGGTCTTGATGATGGCCGTTGCCGCCATGGAAAGGCTGCACAGAAGTGCCGCGCAGGCAAGGATCTCAACGAGTCTTCTGGGCAGATACCGGCCCAGGACCCCGTTGATGGCGGCACCCCCGAGGGGAAACAGAATCAGGAGCAGAAGGATCGGTTTCAAGGGACTCCTCCGGTTTCAGATAACGGTTCATAGGCCAGGGTCATCACACTCATCCTTTCATCAGATTGTACTGATCGGCGTTGATTTCTCCTGTTCGGCGGCGCACGTAGATGACCAGGGCGAGGCCCACGGCCACTTCTGATGCGGCCACCGCCATGATAAAGAGAACAAAGGCCTGGCCCGCCAGATCCCCCCATTTAAGGGAGGCCCCCACGAAGGCGATCCCCGTAGCGTTCAGCATGATCTCGACACCAATGAGGATCATGATGAGATTTCGGCGCGCCAGGGCGCACCCTGCTCCCATGAGGAACAGCATTCCGGACAAAACAAGGACGTGGCCGTAGGGAACCATCATGATGCCTCCTGCCGGGAATCGGTTGATTTTTTACGGTTTCCATTCTCCTTTGCCAGATAGAGGGCTCCCACCAGCGCCACAAACAAGAGAAAGGAGACTATTTCAATGGAAAACCAGAATTCGTGAAACAGGTATTTCCCGAATTTTTCGGGAACTGCCATGGCCGGTTTCAACAAGGCTTCGTGTTCCGGTCCCGTCCACAAGAGCGCGATCAAGAGAACCAAAGAGATACCCCCGAGAAGAATGGCCGGAAACCAGGGCCGTAAAGAAGTGCCGCTTTCCGGCGCCTCTTTTTCCAGTTTCAATGTCATGATGATGAACAGGAACATGACCATGATGGCGCCCGCATAAACGATCACCTCCAGGGCCGCCAGGAACGGGGCGCCCAGGAGATAAAACAGAAGGGCCGTGGCAAAGAAAGAAATGATCAGAAAAACCACCGCATGCACCAGTCTCCGGCGCGAAACGGCCAGGCCCGTGGAGACCACCAGCAGGCCCGCCAGGATGTAGAAGATGATGGCGTAAAAGGTCACGGTTTTCCGCTCCTGTTTTCGGCATTTTTTCGAAAAAAGCGTTTCAAGGGAGATTGCTCCTGACGTTTACCGGTGTTTTTTCGTTTATATGGGTCCCTTTCTCTCCACTCATCAGGACCCCCGCGTGGCGGTAAAAATTGTACGTCTCGTTTTTTCCGCCGTGGTCCACCAGAAGATCTTCTTTTTCCGCCACCAGATTCAGAATATCATCGTCACAGAATTCATAATGGGCGGTCAACTGAATGGCCAGGGTGGGGCACGCTTCCTCGCATAGCCCGCAGTAGATGCACCGGGCGAAATTGATGCGAAACCAGTTCGCCCAGCGTCTTCCGTCCTTCCGCTCGGCCCCTTCCATGGAGATGCAGCTCACCGGACAGGCCGCGGCGCAGAGAAAGCAGGCCACGCATCGTTCTTCACCGTCCGGATCCCGGGTGAGGATGATTCGGGCCCGGGTTCTTTCAAACAGGGGCCGCTTGTATTCCGGATACTCTTCGGTGACGTTTTTTTTGAACAGGTGGACCAGGGTGGTCCCCAAGCCTCTGGCCAGTCCGCCGAAAATCTCCAGGGTTTCTTTTAGGTATCCTTCCTTTTTTTCGTCCATTTTCTATCCAAAAAGGGGATCCATCTCAGATCCATAAAACGACCGCCCCCGTCACCACGATGTTGATGAGTGCCGCCGGAATCAACACCTTCCACCCCAGGTGCATGAGCTGATCGTAACGCAGGCGGGGGAGGGTGGCCCGCAACCACACCAGCACGAAGACCACCAGGGTCACCTTTATGAAAAACCAGAGCATTGAGGGAAGGACAGGGCCGTGCCATCCCCCCAGAAAAAAGACCGCGGCCAGTGCCCCCAGGACCACCATGGTCACGTATTCCCCCAGAAAATAAAGCCCGAAACGCATGCCGCTGTATTCCGTATGGTAGCCGGCCACCAGTTCGTTTTCCGCCTCGGGGAGATCAAAGGGAATGCGCTTCACCTCCGCCAGGGCGCTGATGAAAAAGATGAGAAAGGCCACCGGTTGAACCAGGATAAAGGGGTATGGGGCCTGGGCATGAACGATGTCCACCAGACTGAAGGATCGAGCCAGCATGACCACCGGCACAAGCGACAACCCCAAAGGGAGTTCATAACTGATCATCTGGGCGGCGCTCCTGATCCCGCCCAGCAGGCTGAATTTGGAGTTGGAGGCCCAGCCCCCCAGAACCACGCCGTAGACGCTGATGGAACTCATGGCCAAAACAAAAAGGAGCCCCACATTGAGATCGGTGATCACCATGGGAAAGGGCTTTCCGAAAAGGGTCCAGCTTTCCCCAAAGGGGACCACGGCAAAGATGAGAAAGGCCGTCGCCGCCACCACGGCGGGCGCGTATTTGAAGATCCGCCGGTCGGCGCCTTCAGGTGTGACATCTTCCTTGAGCAGCAGTTTGATGATATCCGCGATGGGTTGCAGGAGTCCCGCGGGCCCCGCCCGGTTGGGGCCCGGCCGCAGTTGAAACCATCCCAGGAGGCGCCGCTCGCCGAAGGTGAGCCACCCCGCCACCAGGAGCAGCCCCACCAGTACGACACCGAGCTTCAACACCAAAAAGATCATGCCCAGCAGCCATTCCATCACTTGGGTTCCTCTATTTTGCGAACGGCAT
Source organism: Desulfatiglandales bacterium (assembly GCA_963664475.2). Lineage (GTDB taxonomy): Bacteria > Desulfobacterota > DSM-4660 > Desulfatiglandales > Desulfatiglandaceae > NaphS2. Next base: position 1,764,225 of record CAXXXE010000004.1, on the reverse strand, counting down.
CATCCGGTACCATGAACGGCCGTTGTTTCAATTTTTGCCATTTCAATCGGCGATGCCTGGGGAGGATGATCACGCCGCGCGTCATATCGGATGCAATTTCCAGTTCCACAACCACTTCCCCTCCGGCCAGTGAAAGTGCGATCCGGTCCTTATCCGCCAACTTCAACCGCCCGGCATCTTCCGCATGCATCATCAGTTTGGGGGTCGATTCCCCTTTTATGGCCGGCCGGGAATAGGCGGAGAGTACCTCCGTACCGAAAGTCCGGTGGGTGAGCAACAGCTCCAGGCCTTTCCCTTGAGGTAACGTTTCGCCTTTGCTCCACGAAAAACCGGTATCCTTCGAACCCCTTTCGGGAATAATGCGAATGCCGTTTTCTGAATGGGAAAGCGCATTTAAATCAACGCCTTTGTCCGTCAGCCAGTCCTCAAACCCGTTCAACAGCGCATTTTCCTTTTCGCCCGATACGGCGCCGTACAATTCATCCAGAACCTCGTGGGCCGCCCTTGCGTCCCCGCCCGGAATGTGATCCAGGAAGGTCCTGGGCGGATGTTTTCCATCGCTCACCTGGCCGATGGGCGTTCCGCCCCGGTGAATGGGAAAAACTCTCTGAAGTCTTCCCTCCTGATTGATGAAGCTTTCGGGCGACCGCTCAAAATGGGTGATGGTGGGGAGAACCACATCTGCCTTTTCCACGGCAAGGGAAGGGAGGCAGTCGAGAACCAGCAGAAAATCCACTCTGTTCAAAGCCTTTTCAAGCCGTTCCCGGTCCGGATAGGACCAAAAGGGATCCTGCGCCACCAGGATCAGGGCTTCGATGTTCCCCGATTCCAGAATTTCCAACACCGATCCCGATTCTTCCGGGGAAGCCAACATTCCGGCGCCGAAGGCATTGGGCCCCGGCAGCACGTAGAAGAGTCGTGCACCGTCCGCTTTTTCATGAAGAAATCGGGCCAAATGTCCGGCCAGGCCGGGCGTACGGGGCCGCACCACGTCCGTACCGCACACCACCACCGGTTTCAGGCTTTCTCCGAGCTTTTGACCCAGATCTTCGAGCCGTTTTTGAAACCCGGGGTTCGGTGTGAAGGTATTGGGAAGGGATGCAAAAACGTGTGCGGATTCATCCGACAGGTTTCCGGCGCTTTCGGGATCAAAAGCTTTTTGCACCAGCACTTGTGCGCAGAGATCCATATGGTCCGGCGTTACCGCCACATGGGAGAAGTCAAAGGGGAGGGAGACGGGCCTCGGGTCCACCACGACGATTTCGGCGCCCTCACGGTGGGCCTGGCGCATGGCCAACGCCAGCATGGGGGCTTCATTGACGGGGTCCACACCGAGAGCCAAAATGAAATCCGAATTCTCAAGCTCTCCCATGGAAACGGCCAATGTTTCATCCAGCAGGTCCACGGCGGTTTTGACTTTTTGTTGTACATCCGGTTCCATAAAGAATTGAGGCCCGGGCCAGCCCAGATTTCGGCACATTTGTTTCAGGGACCACTGGGCTTCCAGGCTGCACCGTTCGGATCCCACCGAGAGCACCTTTAGCGGGTCAATTCCCTTCAGCCGCCGTGCCGCCGTTTCGATCCCCTTCTTCCAGGAGACCGGCTTTTTGTCCACCCGGGCGGTCCGGGGCCGATCCACATGGTTGGCAAAGTCGAATCCGAATCTCCCCCGGTCGCAGATGAAGTGATTGTTGACCTTCGGGTTTTGCCGTGCTTCCAAGCGCACCATCTCCCGGTACCGGGCGCTGCCCGTTGTGTTGCATCCCAGGGAACAATGAAGGCAAAGGGAAGGGCCCCGTTCGAAGTTCCATCGCCTTCCCTTGAACCGGGCCGGTTTGTCCGTATAGACCCCCGTGGGGCAAATATCGATCAGATTTCCCGAAAAGGGGCTTTCAAGGGGTCCGTCTTCAAAACGGCCGAAATACTCCCGATGCCCGATCTGCATGACCCCCAGGTCCCGGTACCCGGCAAAGTCCTGGTAAAACCGCCGGCACCGAAAGCAGTGGATGCAGCGGTTCATTTCGTGCTGTACGAAGGGTCCCAGATCCTGATCAAGATAGGTGCGCTTTTTATCCGAATACCGGCGCCTGCCATGGCCGCCCGACACGGTTTCGTCCTGAAGCAGGCAGTGACCGCCTTCGTCGCAAACGGGGCAGTCGTGGGGATGGTTCAGCATGAGGCACTCGATGATGAACTTTCGAAAGGCCAACGCCTCCGGATGGGTGGTGGAGACCACCATGCCGTCTTTGGCTTCCACCATGCAGCTCATGTCGATCCCTTTCTTATGACCCTCGATGAATTTCACGGCGCACAGGCGGCAGGCACCCACCGAGCCCAGGGCCTCATGGTAGCAGAACCGAGGGATCATGATCCCCAGGCGCTCCGCCGCCGCAATAACCTTGGTCCCTTCGGGAACCTCGATTTCCCGTTCGTCGATAATCAGATTGGGCATGAGGGATGCCTTCCGTTTTCGGTTTCAAGATCTTCAATTCCCGGCATGGGCGCTAAAGGCCACTGGTCGGGATCGTCATGTTCCAACGGACATTTCTTTCGAGTGATATGGGCTTCTACCTCATCTGAAAAATCCTCAAGGAGGCTCTGGACAGGGGAAGCCGCTCCCAGCGCAAAGGCGCAGTAGGCATGTCGCATGTGCCGGCACATCTCCTGAAGCCGTGGGAGAAAATCAGCTTCCCCCTCTCCTCTTTCGATGGCGGAAAGCAGGAACTCCATATAGGGGAGACCTTCGCGGCAGGGGGTGCACCAGCCGCACGATTCCCTGGCAAAAAATTGAATCAGGTTGAGGGTGATGGCCACCAGGCAACAGGTATGGTCGAATACCATGACGGCGCCCGTCCCCAGCCGATGACCGGGGCCGATTTTCGACATGGACTCAAAGTCCATTGCCACGTGGAAGAATTCCTTGGTCAGGTACCTTGTGGATGCACCGCCGGGCAGACAGGCCTTAAATTCGTATCCGGGTAGCATCCCCCCAGCATGCGCTTCGATGATTTCACCCAAGGGGGTTCCGAAGGGAAGTTCAAAGACACCGGGGCGCCTCACCCGGCCGCAGACACTGTAGAGCTTGTTTCCGGGAGCCTTGTCGTGTTTTCCCAGGTTTCGGAACCATTCGGCGCCGTTTCGAACGATGTGGGGCACATAAGCCAGGGTCTCCGCGTTGTTGACGATGGTGGGTTGTCCCCACAAACCCTTTTCGGTCAGATGACTTTCAATGGTGGGATGGGGCCGTTTGCCTTCCAGGGCGTGGATCAATCCCTTGGCTTCACCACAAATATACCGTCCGGCGCTGCGATGAACTACGATTTGAAAGGAAAAATCCGACCCCAGGATTTTGTGTCCCAGAAAACCGGCTGTCCGTGCTTCATCCAGGGCTTTCTCAATTTTTGTGGCCACGAGATGATAGGAAGGGCGGATGAAAACATACCCTTTCTGGGCGGAATTGGCATAACCGGCGATGATCATCCCTTCGATCACCGTGTGGGGATTGACCGACAGGAGCAGGCGGTCCTTAAACGTACCCGGCTCCATTTCGTCCGTATTGGCAACGATATAGCGCGGATGGGGGGCGTCGTCAGGCAGCAGTTGCCATTTCTTTCCGGCGGGAAACCCGGCGCCGCCGCGACCCTGAAGGCCTGAATCGAGCACCGTTTTTTTAATATTTTCCGGTGCTTCATGCTTAAACAGTTCCCGGAGCCCTTCGTAACCGCCGGTTCGGCGGTATTGATCGATGGATATGGTCTGGTGTTCGAGTCGGTCTTTCAGCAGGAGGGATCGGGTCGCCATCATTTGACCTCCTCGCATTCGGGATGGTGAAGGCGGATGTCCGCAAGGATGCGATCAATGGTTTCAGGTGTCAAGGGGCCGTAGGGTTTTCCGTTAATGAGCATGACCGGTGCATGGTCGCAGTAGCCCACACAGCACACCGGGAGAATGGTAAAGAGCCCGTCTGCCGTGGTTTCTCCGGGTGCAATGGTCAGTTTTCGGGAAAGATAGTCCATGACCGTTTCCTCTCCGTACATCCAGCAGATGCTGCTGTCGCAAACGTGGATCACGTAGATTCCCACCGGCTCCCGGTAGAGGAAATCGTAGAAGGTGGCCAGTTCTTCGATCTCAAGGGTTGTCATACCGAGCATATCTGCCGCTTCCGTCACCGCCTCGTCGCTCAGATACCCGTAATGTTTCTGAAGGGCGAACAGGACATTGATGGCCTGTTCGCGAGGCGCTTCGCTCTCAAGAATTTCTCTTTGCAGTTGTTCTCTTTTTTCTTCCGGCAGCATTATGAAATCTCTATCTGTCAGTGTCCGGCATTACATAGTCCACGGAGCCGATAATGGGGATGAGATCCGAAATGGATCCGCCCACGGCCATGAGCGGCATAGCCTGGATATGGGCAAAATCGGGTGTCCGGATCCTCATGCGATAGGCCGTGGTTCCCCCGTCGCTCACCACGTAATACCCCTGTTCCCCCCTGGCGCTTTCGGTGGTGAGATAGCTCTCCCCTTTCGGAATCTTGGGCCCGCGGGTCACGTTGATAAAATGATGGATCAGCGTTTCGATATCCTTCAGGGTTTCGTCCTTCCTTGGCGTCACATAGCGGTAGTCTTCGGTGATATAGGGCCCTGAGGGCATATTCTTGACCGCCTGTTCGATGATCCTCAGACTCTGTCGCATCTCCTCGACCCGAACGCGGTAACGGGCGTAGCAGTCTCCCCCGGTGAAATAGGGGACTTCGAAATCAAAGGCCTCGTATCCCGAATAGGGCATGTTTTTTCTCACATCCCAGTTGAGACCGCTGCCGCGCAAAACCGGCCCGGTTATGCCCCAGGAAACCGCATCATCCAGGGAAAGATGCCCTACGCCCACGGTGCGGCTCTTAAAAATGGCGTTATGGGTCAGCAGGGATTCATAAGACTTGATACGTTTGGGGAAGATGCGGATGAAGTCCCTGACCGGTTCCTCCCACCCCTCGGGAAGATCGGCCGCAAGACCCCCCAGTCGGAACCAGGCGGGATGAAGCCGTGCGCCGGTGATCATTTCGATGATGTCCATGATCCGTTCACGGTCCGTGACCGTATAGAAAATAGGGCTCATGGCGCCTGCGTCGTGGGCCAGTTCCCCCAGCCACATCAAATGGTTGCTGATGCGAAAGAACTCCGCCAGCATGACCCGTATGAACTGGGCCCGATCCGGCACCTTGATGCCGGCCAGGGTTTCAACGGACAAAACATAACCCATGTTGTTGGCCACGCCGCTCAGGTAATCGACCCGGTCCGTGTAAGGGATGAACTGGAACCAGGACTGGCGTTCGCCGATCTTTTCCACCCCCCGGTGATGGTAGCCGATGTCCATGTCCAGACCCCGGATCTCCTCCCCTCTGCAAAGGAGTATGAAGCGCATGAGGCCGTGGGTGCTCACGTGATGGGGACCGATATTGAGCAGATACTCCTCGTCGGCTTCCGGGGTGAAATATTCGCCGGCATCCAGCGGCTGCAGGTTCCTGGCATCGGCGTGGGTGTAGGGGGGCATCTCCGTGGCCCGACCCTTGAAATTTTTCCGCAGGGGAAACCCCTCCCAGGCGGGCGGCAGAAGAATGCGGCGCAGCCGGGGATGCCCCTCGAAGCGGATCCCGAAAAGGTCAAACACTTCCCGCTCGTACCAGTTGGCGGAGGGCCAGATGTCCGTGACGGTCCGGGTGGTGGGATTTTCGCCATGGAGTAGCACCTTCAGTCGAATACGGCTGGCCGATTCATAGGAAAGAAGGTGGTACACCAGGGTGTAGTCCGGGCGGCTTTCGCGGTCGGCCCGGGCCGATTCATCGATGGCGGTGACGTCATCCAGCCTTCGGAACCGTTGTTTGGCTTCATCTTTTAAAAATCGCAAAACGTCTTTCACTGACGCTTCAGCCACTTGAAAGGTGGGCATGTCCGAGGGACCAAGAATCTCTTTAATACCCTGCCCGAACCTTTCCGTCAGGGATCGGGTCAGTTCTTTGTCCTCTTCACGGAATTCAATGCGGTGGGCCGGGGGGGTCCACATCCCTTCGGAACGGTTTTCCCAGAATCTGGGAGGCGTCACCGCCGTGCCTCTGGGAGGGGTGCCGTAATAACCGGGACCTCGGGGTTCCCGGGATTTGGTGACGCCGTCGATACGGATCGGTTTTTGGGTCCCTTGCGTTCCACCGGAACGATGAAAAACGGAACGGGTCGGTTTTTCCCCTTTGACCTTCTTCTGAAGAAGCGTCAACCCCTGAAGCACCGCCTCGGGTCGGGGCGGGCACCCCGGAATGTAGATGTCCACGGGAATGATCTGATCAATGCCCTGCACCACGCTGTAGACATCGTACATGCCCCCGCAGTTGGAGCACGACCCCATGGACATGACCCATTTGGGTTCGGGCATCTGCTCGTACAGGCGCAGGACCACCGGGGCGATCTTCTTGAAAATGGTGCCCGATGTGATGAGAAGATCCGCCTGGCGGGGCGTTCCCCGAAGCACTTCGGCGCCGAAACGGCTGATGTCGTAGCGGGAGGTGTAGGTCACCATCTGTTCGATGAAACAGCAGGAGAGACCGAAAAACATGGGCCAGAAGCTGTACTGCCGGGCCCAGTTGATCAGGTCATCGGCCATGGCGATGACCAGGTCTTCCACACTATCGGGTTTCTTCATGTTCCGATTTTCCAATCGAGTCCTTCCTTTTTCCAGATATAGAAAAGGCTTAACAACAAGACCGCAATAAAAAAGGTGATCTGCAACCACCCGATCCAACTTAGTTCCTGAAAGGCTACCGCCCAGACAAAAATGAAGACAGACTCCAGATCAAAAATGAGGAAAAAGACGGCCACCAGGTAAAAAGGCACGGGGTACCGGAACCGGGCATTTCCGGTGGGAAGGATACCGCATTCATAGGGAGTCGCTTTTTGGAGGGTTGTTTTTTTTTCACCCAGCCACCCGCAGAGAAACAGAAGTATTCCAATGAGCGCCAGGACCATAAATGCATAAAGAGCCAGGCTGAATAGGCCCGGTTCCCAAGGTGAAAATCCTGAATTAGGGTTGTATTCAGTCATACCGGTTCTCTCCAATCTGCTATTTTAGTCAGTACGCTCATCTTTAATAATCTCAGAATATTCAAAGTCTGTGAGGATTGAAATAGGGTGCATCATGTATTTTGGAGTGCAATCTAAAGCATTTTCTGGTTAGATGCCTCTGATCGGAAGCGTTTGGAAGAACCGGGCTGTGGCGATGCTGAAAGAATTGCTTTTCCAGACAATACCTTTGATGCGGTCATGATCGGGTTTGCGGTCAGAAATATCACTCACATGAAACAGGCCTTCCGGGAGATGTTTCGCGTCCTCAAACCTGGTGGAAAGTTCCTATGCCTGGAGTTTTCTAGGCCTCTCTGCCCGTGGTTCAGATGGCTCTATGATATTTACTCCTTTCATGTTATGCCGCTGCTGGCAAATGTCATCGCCGGAAACAGAACGGCTTACAGCTGCCTTCCTGAAACCATCCGATGGTTTCTCCTGCCCGATGAACTTTCGGATATTTTCAGGGAGGTGGGTCTTACTCATGTTCGATATAAAACGTTCACCAGCGGTATTGCGGCGGTCCACACAGCAGTAAAATAAGGATAGGGTTAAAGATGAATAATGTGGACACTGCCGAAATTGCGAAATTCGACCGGCTGGCCGATCATTGGTGGAATTCATCGGGGGCCTTTGGGGCATTGCACCGGATCAATCCTCTGAGACTGGAATATATTGAGCCTATTATTGAGGTCTTCGATGTATTTTTTGATAAATGGTGCAGATCAAGTTGGCATCACGATGGATAGGCTCTTTTATAATTATATATTCTACGGTGAGTATTACACTCACCAGTCCTCATTTCCCAGAGCCCTAAGATTTGCCCATACTTGCATAATTCTTGAGTAGCGAGATGATTAAAAATACCATTGGCGTTTTCAACTGTAAACTGTCAAAACATCCGCCCCGAGTATAGGAGGCCGAATACCACATATTGTGCACCGCTTTTAAGCCGTCAAGGATGTGATTAATAAAGTTATTGCGGTGGATTCTATCCTCCAAATACAAAGGCAGCTCCAGCGCAGGGAATCTGTAGCCCAGGTCATCACCGGCGCCATAATGCTTCAACCCCGAACGAAGGCGTCGTAAATCGTCCTTCCGTGGCCCCTGGATCGGCACAAACAGATCCAATTCTTTAATAAGCTGGGGCAATGCCAAAATCAACCGACCGCCTTTTTCGTCTTGTTCGGCCTTTTTCAGCCGAAAGCGGAACCAGTAGGCCGAGCTATCCAGCCCCCGATTGATCGTATCGCTCCTGTGCGGCGCAAATTGCCCGGAAAATGGATATGAGCTGACGTCTTGATAGGACAGCGTTCCGGTGGGGTCTCTAAGAACTCCTGCGTGAGGAAGAATTTGTGCGTCCTTAAAAGCGGGGCCGATTTTCAGCGCAGTACTATCCGCGGAAGCCTCCGACCTGGAACCACAGGCGGAGAAAATGATTAGGAGGATGATGAAAAAAAATAAAGTAAAATTACTACGGTTGCCATATTTTTTGCCCATATGGGTAACGCGGCAGCTACTACAGGGTCTACAATTGTCGATTGAATAATGCCTGAATACAAATGGTTGCATAAAAGGAACACCCGAATGCTTTTGTTGAAGGCTATAAATTACCCTGCTTGAATTTTGTGGGATTGCTGATGTTGGTCGGAACGAATTCTACGTTATCATCGCCAAAGAATTGCAGATACATAAAAATAGCAATAAAATTTGCGGAAAAAATAAAGATAATAATTCCCAAGCCCCATTTAATCCCTTTTCCCAGTGACATTTTAGTTGCACCCGTTGTTTCTGACCGTCGAATTCGATGACACCAAAACGCTTTTCAAGCTGTTTCCTATACCAAAATCCAAAATATCGTGAAGCTCAAAAAAAACTGTGATATCATCAAACCAGATGGTTCGGGCGAACGTTGAGATTGCTTCTATCTCTCAGGTCAGACCATGGTTGATATAAATTGATTATCCAAAAAAACCGGCGCCATCAAAACCCTGAGATACCTCCATATCTGAAATTGCCTTCACGTTCCTGGACCTAAACCATAAAATCCTACCACCACAACATATAGGGATCAATTCGATTTCCGCTTATCCGGTCACAGAAAAAGAGTACGTGCATGATCATTCACCGCGACGTCACCCAAAATCGTGCGAAGCTGGCAGACCAATCTTACACTGTTCATGCGCCTATATAGTTGCAATTCTTTTCTATTCTTTCTCATATAGATGAGCAAGAGGATCGTCACCTATGCTTTCAATGACTCGTGGATATTTAGCATTGGCTTCAGGTTCTATCCGTTTTCGACTTTTCTTGATTTGAAATATCCACTTATCGCCAAAATCGTACATGAAATAAAATTTGAGATTGCCGAGCGGATAGATCTCCTTTAGAGTGGAATTATATGGACGACACTCACGTCCATCCCACTCTCTTTCTTCACCAAAAACTACTTTTAGATTACGGGGATTCCGTCCAAGATAGAACATATGCATATGTTCGAAGCCAAATCCGTTTGCCTCTCTAATAATATCGAAAAGGTCATACAAGACAGCGTTTTCATTTATCTCAATCACTCGGATGGTTTCATGATCATAGTGCCACCCATCGATACATTCTACAGTCAGTCTGTAAATCATTCTCTCACCTGTTGAGCTACGTCGGTTTGCACATATAAACCTGGCACACCTAATGGGCCTGTAGGCCGTCGAAGCCAGCCAACCTTGAGAGCTTGAGAATCCCAGTTCGGCGAGCGGGGTCATAGCAGTGTCCAACCGCCTTTTTCGCAACTTTGGATATACCTTCTCTCTATGAACTTACACAAAAATTCTTACGACCACAACATATAGGGTTGGTTCGATTTTCTTTTACTCGACCGAGAGTGAATATTGCGTGCATAATTATTGCACGTCACTTGGTCGATTTAAAGTGATTTTTAGCCATTTGTAAAGCGACAAATTTATAAATATCCAATGGAAGGTTACATATGCCAGCCTTGAAGTCAGAGATTTCGCTTCCGAAGTCCAATTTCCCGGAACCTCATCTGGAAATGAAGAAACTCTCAGAAACAAACGGAAAAATGTAAAACGCTACACAGACTATGGGTGGCTATACTTCGGTTTAAACGGTCCCGGAAGAAGTGTACTTCGGCCTTTATTATCCTTTCGGCCATTTTCCTTCCGGGTTTAAATGAGCACGGGCTATTATCTGTCAGCCCCGCGTAATACGAAAATGGATAATTTCTCATGACAAGGGTATTTGCCACCCCCGCGGATGAAAATGACATTTACCGCTTTTAAGCTAACGGCTGTATTTTCATGGTAAGAGATCATGACAAAGGTACATCATGTGGCGTTGTTTGTGGCAGATATGGATCGGACGCGATTTCTGTTTCAAGACATTCTGGGGTTTGAACCGGCCTGGCATGCGCCCATGGTCAAGGGCAATAGAATGGCCGCGCTTCTGTGAATCCCGGATGTAAAAATGGAGATTGCGTATCTGCAAAACAAACCCGGAGGCGTGGCCGTCGAACTGTGCCGCACAATCCATCCGGTCGCGAAAAAACAATCCATATTTTTTGGTAGTCCGGGGATTATGTCTCTGAGCCTTGAGGTGGAAAATCTGGATCAATTGCATCAGCGTTTGAGCAGGGAAGGGTGGACTCCCTTTTCACCGTGCCTGGATATTCGCGACCCCTTGCACCTTGATTCTTCCGCATGATTGTCGGAGGTTTTATATATACGGGATCCTGATCAGAACTGCATTTATAATCCCTTATGTCCTTAAAAAAGAGAAAAGCAGTAAGGCAGAATGGCAATCAGATATTGTCAAATGAACCTGAAAATGATATGAGTTTACAGTGATGGGAGGGAAGAAGATATGAATCTGTTTGTAACCGGAGAGGAGAAGCGCACTCCACAGAAAATTATTTTTTGCCGTTTTTTTGTGCATAATTTTGTTACTTTATTTCCCGGCTTCGGTTTTACATTTTATGTATAAAATACTGCTTTTATGCATAGAAAATTATATGGAGAAGGTCCATTATGAGAACGACGCTTGATTTGCCGGAAGCTTTGATTGATGAGGCCATGAAGGTGGCTAAAATCAATACAAAAACCAGGGTTATCATTACTGCTTTGGAAGATTTGATCAGAAAATCAAAGATCTCTGGCTTGAAGAAATACAAAGGCAAAGTCGATTTGGAAATTGACATGGATGCGGTCAGAGGCCGTGAATGTCGGTATTAGTGGATACCTCCGTATGGATAGAGTATTTCAGAAGTGGGGGTAATTTTGAAAAACTTGATTTCCTCATTGATGAAAACCTTGTGGTTATAAATGATCTTATTCTTGCGGAGCTGGTTCCTTTTCTAAAAGTTCGAAACCAAAGAAAGATCGTAGAATTACTGTACCATATTAAAACCTTGAGCCTTTCCATCGATTGGAACCAGATTATTGATTTTCAATTCAAAGGTTTGAAAAGCGGCTAAAACGGCGTCGGCATTCCGGATCTGTTGATCGCGCAAAACGCGAAACAAAACCGGTGTGTGATCTATTCATTGGATAAGCCTTTTACACTCATGAAAGATATCCTTATATTTGGGGCGCTACGCTAGGCTCGATCGGCAAACCCATCAATTTGTGTTGAAATCAAATTTGTCCGCCATATTCTCACGCTTTGGGAATATTGTCAGCTCAAACATCAATGTCATGCTGGAGGGCTCTGAAGACCCCGAAAAGTTGATTAACTTGAAAAGAAAAGAGTCTTCATTCTCGCCGCGAATATGGCTGTGAAGAGAATTATTCCGGAAAACCTGTCTGCCTGGAAAAGAATATGCGACATCCAATATGAGAAATTCAGCGGTGCATGTACCTTGAGCATACTTCCATTTGCCGGCCTTACAATGCATACATCTTACGCCACAAACCTGGTAAACGGGAGGAAAATTATGAAATTTGATGCTCCGGATTTGTCCAAACGCTTGAAAACGGATCGTTACCCGGATGAAAACGACAATATGGTATTGACCGAAAGGTTTCTGTTAAAGCGCGGGATTTGCTGTGGGCTGGGTTGCAGGCACTGCCCGTATACACCCAGACATGAGGCAGGGAACAGCAATGTATGCGATTCGCTGAAGCCCTATTCGAGATCTTCAACCCAGTTTGACTGAAGGTTTTGAAACCTCGACGAAAAGTCCCGGACGAGAGAAAATTCAGCGGTTTTGACCAGGCGATGGTCTTTAAACCGCAAAATTCCTAATCAAATATAACGGATGGAAGAAATTTCCCAACCGCCTTACGATCTGAATCAGCTTGAGACAATCTGGCCGGATATTCAGGCGGGGAGCGTAGAGAGGTTTTCGCGGTTTTTCAAAACGAAAAAGACTCAGATACGCGAAAAACTTCATGACAATCCTTGGGTGGTTTAGCGATCAGGAGAATTTAGCTAACAGAGTTTAGGGAGGGACAACAATGATACGAAAGGCCGTTTTTCCAGGGTGTTATTTGCAGGGGAAGGATATTATCCGAAATTTTGGGGGAATCGATGAACTTGAACAGAAAAGAGTCTTTATTCTCGCCACCAATATGGCCGTGAAGAGAATTATTCCGGAAAACCTGTCTGCCTGGAAAAGAATCTGTGACATCCAATATGAGAAATTTAGCGGTGCGTGTACCTGGGATGAAATCAACAGGGTATTCAAGATAGCAAGTGTCGGCGCCTATGATTTTATCATCGGCATGGGGGGAGGGAAGACCATTGATACCGCCAGGGTGGTTGCCAAGCAGCTGGGTGTGAAATATATCGCGGCGCCGACCATTGCCGCTACCGACGCACCTACCGCAAGTGCGTGCGTCGTCTACGACAACGGAGGTTCTGTTGTTGACTATTTTACGACAAGTAATCCAGATTACGTTTTGGTGGATACGAGGATCATTGCTGAAGCACCGGCAAGGTTTCTTGTTTCCGGAATGGGCGATGCCCTCGCGACCTGGTTTGAAGCGGAGACCTGTGATCGATCCCATTTCCGAAACGTATGCGGAGGGTTTAATCTCAGGGCCATCATGTCCCTCGCCGATACGTGTTACCAGACCCTTCTAACATACGGCAGATCCGCCAGGATTGCCTGTGAAAACAATCTGGTAAGTCCGGCGCTTGAATACATTGTGGAAGCCAATACCCTGCTCAGCGGCCTTGGGTTCGAATCCGGGGGCCTCTCAACCGCACATGGCATTCATGATTGTCTCTGCAATCTGGAAGGTACGCACGCCTATTATCATGGTGAAAAGGTGGCATTCGGCACCCTGGCCGGGTTATTTCTTGAAGCGCGGCCACAGCCTCTGATAGACGAGGTGTACGCATTCTGCGGATCCGTCGGACTGCCGACCACATTTGCTCAGATTGGTTTGGCGGGCGTTACAAACAGGGAATTGGATGCTGCCATTCGTCCGGTTTTTGAGAATAAACAAAGCTATCTGCATAACGTGAGATTCGAGTTGACATCCGAAGGGATCATAGAGGCCCTCCGAATGGCGGATGCCATGGGTTGTCAACCGGGTTGACGATTTGTCTCGCCGCAGGTGGGGAGGGCGTCCCTGACCCCGCATATCCCTACCTTATTGCCAAAGGATTTATGATTTACTCTTAAGGAAAATCCCCACCAAGTTTACGGAATTATTAATCTAAATATCAGGGAACCCCCGATTGCTTTTCTTCCCTTCATCCGGTTTAATGCAATGGACCCAAAATCAATTAATTTTCAAACAGATACGTGGATTCTTGAGGATTTTCAAAGGGTCCAAAATATAAATCGTTGATTGCTAATGAGGAGATGAAAATGAATACCTTGTCACGTCGTAATTCCGTGTCAAAGCCTAAGAAATATCTTCCGGGCGATCCGAAACCGGTGCCCATTGATCCCAGGCCCGAGCGTTCTTTGCCGGGTGATCCCAAACCACGACCGAAAAAGCCGGGGGCGCTTCCCAATCCCATGCCGATACCCGTAAAACGGTAACGGTCGTAAAGGAGTGCCATCATTTGGGAAATGATGAAAAAAGCATCTCGGGCATACCCATATCCGGAGCCTTGGCAATTGTCGCTTTGATTCTCGGCCTCCTGGTTATTCCCCAAGAGCCATTCAAAGCATCGAGACCCAATACCCCCGAGGAAATCAGATCCGCGCTACATGAAGGAGAGGATGTTCAATCAAGACTCTGGCAGGATCCCTTCTCAGCCGTAATGACCCACAAGCGCAACTTGGCGCCTGGTCTTTATGGCCACAGCATTACGGATCTCGCAAATCAAATTATCAGTAAAAATGGAAAGAAAATAGTGGTTTTGGGCGTTATGGCAGGCAGCGGGCCATATGCAGAGAACATTGAGGATCGAATAAAATATCGTTATGCCGTTCTGTCGGCCCTGAGCGAAGAGGGGTATGTCCCCGAGGACTCCGAGCATATAGGATATTTAGAAAATTTAAGCTTCAACCTTTACAAACCCGTGAAACGCCTAAAAGGTTCCGTATTGGAGACTTTTTACAAGGCCATCGATGTTGAACCCAATGAATTTCAGCTTATGGCATTTATGCCCCAATTATGGTTCAGATTGAAGGAACATATATCACCCCAGGTTCTTTTTTTTTGGATTAATGACGGCAGATTCTATGGTAAACCCAATGAATGGTGGTTTTTGGGAAATACCCCCTATGAATGGTTCGAATCGGAAAATCCTTCATCACCGCCAGTGCTTCTATTATGGCTTAATGACGAGAATTTCTCAGGGAATCCTCTCCGGAAGTTGAGCGATTTTACAGGTTTGCTAAACGAGGCCGTTACGGTCAGAGCAGAAGCAACGCAAAAAGAGATTCCAGGCCTGAAATACAGGATTCTCGGACCGGCCAACTCCACCAACCTGAGGGATATTATCAAAGAGAATGATTTGAATGGGGACCATAAAGAGAATCTGAAAAATGTTCAGGTTTTTTCATGGGCGGCGACCCTCGACTCGGAAAAACTGCTCTCTGGTAAAGCCCATAAGCAAAGGTATCCGCTTAAAACAGCGATTGAAAAAAAATGTATGATACCTGGTGGACAAGGATTGAAATTTTTCCGCACCATCGGCCCGGACAAGATTCTTGCGGATTTACTGGTAAAAGAGTTGAGCCTTCGGATCAACGGAATGATACCCCAAAAAATAGGCGAAACAAGCAAAGTTCACATGGCGTTGATTTCAGAATGGGACACTGTCTATGGACGCAGCTTACCCGATGCTTTCATCAGAAGCGTCGCTGAAAAAAATAACTTGAAGCCGAAGGATATTCGTTGGATTTATAAATTCAACTATATGCGGGGGATCGACGGCCAGGTCCCGGGGGAAACAAAAGAAAAAACCGACAAAAACAGCGCTTCAGAAAAAAAGGATACGGAAAAAAAGGATATTGAACGGCCCGTGGGCCGGAGTCAATTCGATTATCTGCGTCGATTGGCTTTCAAACTAAAAAGATTGGATGAAGAAATAATCAATAATAGCGGGAGGGGCATTCAGGCCATAGGCGTACTCGGCAGCGACGTTTACGATAAATTGCTGGTGCTCCAGGCAATGCATAAATTGTTTCCCGCCGTCATTTTTTTCACCACGGATATCGATGCCAGATTGCTGCACCCCGATGAATTATTATGGACTCAAAATCTCATTATTGCCTCCAATTTCGGTCTGCGATTAAACGATAAATTACAAAAGAATGTCCCTCCATTTCGGAATAATTATCAGACGTCCCTTTTTTTGAGTACGAAAATAGCGCTGATCGAGTGTGAAATGCCCCTTTCCAAGTGCAACCAATGGCTGGATAGTCCCAGGGTCTTCGAAGTCGGTCGAAGCGGCGCCTATGCCCTGGGCTTGGAAGACAGGCCTTGTGAGGAGATCGACACTATTTGTAACATATATGACCATCCCACCGATGCCACCATTCATCCGCTGCCCACGGGGCATTGTCAAACCTGGATGCATTCCCGGTTTATGTTGTTATTTTTTGGCGTAGCCATGTTGTTCATCATTGTTTTTTCCATGTTCTATTGTCAATTTTGGGAAAGAAAGGAACTCAACGGAGCAGGCGTATCCGCAGAATATCGGGTGTCGCCTTGTTTTTTGATCTTGTTTTTGATTCTGCTCGTGGCCGAGTTGAGCGTCATTATCAGACTCCAACCCGGCGAGGGTGAGCCCTTTACTTTCTTTGAAGGCATCAGTATCTGGCCCACCGAGTTCTTGCGGTTTCTGGCAGGGGCTATTTCATTATACTTTTTAATTACCGGTTTTCTGAAAGCCCGATCTTCTGAAAATGAATTATTCCATCAGTTTTTTAAACCCGTAAGCAAACCATTCCAAGGGGAAAAAAATGATGAGGCGGAGAAAGAGAAAACGGACAGATCAAAAACGGCAGGGTCTGTGTGGAAGGAGTACAAAAAATTAACCACTTGGAAATGGCGTTTGCTAAGGATCTTTTCGCTTAGCGCCATTTACTTTTTCATGTGCAGGTTCATTATCTCCATGTTCGGAAGGCCCTTTGTTCCCTATCGCGGAGAGGTCAGTTATTGGGTTGACATCATCGCGATTCGTTTTTTTTCGATCCCCTTGTTTATTATTTTGCTCATTTCCGTTATCGATGCCATCATCGCCTCCCGGTGGCTGATCCGCCGTCTCTCACAGGTTGAAATTTCCTGGGACGGAGCAGCAGCACAAGATATCTCATCTAAATTCAATATGGAGGGCTCCGACCTGAACGAATGGATAGGCATCCAGGTGATCGTAAAAATTTCTGAAACAGTGGGCCGGTTTGTATACTACCCGTTCATCGTGATTCTGATCCTGGGCGCTTCCCGCCTTCGCTATTTTGACAAATGGGATATGCCCCTGGGATTGATCATCGTCATTATGCTGGGTCTCTCTTACTCAGTTTATTCCGCGGTGAGTCTCCGAAGCACGGCCCGAAAAGCGAGAGAAACCATTTTACATCGACTGTGGGAAAGAGAGTTGAGCGCGAAAAACTTTACGAATAAAGCGACTTCAGAACAGCTCAGAATGATGGCCGACGACATCAAATCAATACGCAAGGGGGCCTTTGTTCCTTTTTTTGAGCAACCATTTGTTCGTGCCGTTGCGCTCTTCCTTGGGGGTGGTGGTAGCCTTGTGGCCCTGAATTATCTATAACCGATCTGAACTGGAAAATCGGGCAATGATTAGGGGGGAAAAAATGCAAATCGATATGCATTATTACGGCACCTATGCAATGGCGCGTGCAGCGGGAATTACTGGGAAAACAGCCAAGATTATCGCTACGGCTGCCCAGTTCGTTGATGACAATGGGGAAAAAGAGAACGTCGAATGCCGGGACGGCGCAAGGCTTGACGCAGAGGCCACGGCTCATCATGCTTTAAATCATAAGAACATCGACCGTGAAGACCAGCGAAAAATATGGGTTCCCTTTCATTTTCTACCGGGCAACCAAGGGGAAAGCTATACAGAGAGGCTGGTATGCCGCAAGGACAGCGAGATTGCCCGCGAAATGGTTAAACACATGCTGACCTTGGCCGACAGGCCTTACATTCTGCCCCTCATGGGGATAACCGCCCACGTTTATGCGGATACCTTTTCCCATTATGGTTTTTCCGGCATCAGCTCACGTAGGAATAAAATCAAAGAGATTAAATTCGATAAAATCATCACCCAAGATTCGACAACATATCTCAAAACAAGAGAAAAGGAATTCAAAGAGAACTATCCGCATGAGGACGGGGAACTCGGTGGACTGGCCAATATTAAATCATGGTTTGCCGAAACCTTTTCGGGCGCCCTCGGTCACGGGGCAGCTGTGACCTTTCCGGACAGACCCTATCTCAAATGGTCTTTCACATATGAACATCCGGAGGACCATGGCAGCGGACTGCGGGACAATCCCGCAACATTTATGGAGGGATGCGAGGGCCTGCATAGGCTCTTTCGAGATTTTGCCAAGGCGAAACCGGATTGCGCTGACGACTCGCACGTAAAATTTACGGATATCAAAGATAAAATCACCGAAATTATCAACCTGCAGGGGACAAAGGCCGAACGAATCGAGTCATGGCAAAAGGCTTCAAAAAGCGGCATGTTTGCGTCCGGGCACGAGACCATTCCGCCTTATAACGCAAATATCTGGCATAACGAGAGGGAAAATTTCGCCAGAGAGAGGGATTCGAGAAAAATCAAAGATCATTCAATTTATCGTTTTTATCAGGCGGCATCCGTCTATCGCACATACGTTCTGCGAATATTACTCCCTTCCAAAGGGCTCATCATTACCTGACGGATAGGGCATCCCCGAATTATAAAGAGGATCATACCATGGAATACCCTAAGATTGGAGAAATCATCACCACAAGACAGGCGCTCGCCTTATGCCGGCATTTCAAACTGGACTATTTAATCAACCGCATTGAAACCAATTTCGGAAAATACAAAGAGTGGGAGTTTGACGGGTGTTCAGGTATTCGTGATGAGATAATGGGGCTATTCACAGGCTGTGACTGGCAGGACATCACCTATAAATGCTGTTTGCCCCATGATCTCTCTTACGGCTATGGAGAACCGGGAAATGATATTGAAAGAGAACGGGTGGATTTAAAATTCTACAGCGATCTGGTCACCAAGGCAGGCATGAAAAAATGGCAGGCATCCGCCTTCCTCGCTGCGGTCCGGATTGGAGGCGCGGAAAAATTCGGATTGGCATTTTCATGGGGTTTTGCGCATATTAAGGCCGAAAAATCCCCCTAAACATTCTTTTTCTTAGCGGTTCCCGTGCGACAACACCGAACCGGGCATCCACACCCCTCGGCGCCAAGCCGTGATTCATCAGCCGCCACTTCATCTCGGCGGGATTTCCAACCACAGCTCAAGAACACCGAGGCGGGGTTTCTTTCCTGGATAGGCGGCGAATGAATTCACGGTAACGTCGGGTACATTGCCAGCTGTATATCCTGATGTACGAAGAGCGTGCGTCGTATCATTGGCGAGACGTTGTGCCGTCGCTTTGGCATCGTTATGGAAATAGCGAACTTCGTGCTTTGCAGCGGCCCCTCCTTCCCGGTCTTCGCTAGGGACAATGTAACCATCTGTTATGAGAGCCGCTGATAGGGCCTCAGCTTGCTCCCGGCGTCCTCCCGCAAACTGGAAGAACACCGTCGTCTTTTTGCGAGCCTGAACTAAGCGCTGCTCAGCCTTCTCTGAATCAGAAATAACTGGCTGTATGGCAGCGAGTCGCTGCTGGGGGGACTGCGGTGTTTCCGCACCTATACCCACTCCATTGCCTGATGCCAAAATGTTCAATTGTTCAAATTGTTTGGCTAGTGCAACGAATCGTTGCGAAAGTGAGTCTACATTGGAAACCAGAGATTGAATTTCTTTTGAGTAATCAGCTGTTAAGTCCTGCGAGGTAATATTCAGCGTTTTTATTTTTTGAATTGCATCATTCAAGTTTTTAGCCTGTGGCTCAAATTCGTCAAGCTGTTTCTCCACCCATTGGATGATCTCATTGGCACGCTTGGCTATAATACGCGTCTCGGTAACTCGCTCGGTAACTTCTACACGTTTAGCTTCAATTTCTGATTTGATCTCTGATTTAATATCAGAGACGATATCCCAACTTACAAAGCCCAGTACGCCAATCACTGCCAGACCTACTGACGCATAGAGTCGGAATAATGCCGAGCGAACTCGTGCTGTGTCACTCGGTCGGCCAACTGACGCTCTATCAGCACAAGTATATCACCATCTAGCTCTGTCATTGTTCATTCCCGTCTGGTGTTTACTCAATCACTACAAACGACATTTTTCCCCATCAACCCAAATGCCCTTTTCCATTGATACATAACCTGAATCCTGGCAACCTTAAGGTCATCCCCCATCAGATAACCCGCAAACGCACAATCGAGCTCTTGGAGTAGGCCGGTTACCGCATTTATATCATTATGATTGAGAGTCCCTCCGGTGAACTTCTGGAGACCGTCCAGTTTGTTCTTGTATCCAGCCAACATGGATTGAATGAGATATGCCGTTACCGCGGGATTTCCAGAAACGGAATTTCGGGCATTGGTGAGACTCTCCATAGCGGTTTTGACGAGTCCTTTGACGGATTGTAACCGTTCTGCTTTAATTTTTCTCTTTTCATCCTCTGTTCCTTCAATACCGGCGGCAACTATGGCTTCCGCCTCGTCCACCCGGCACAGGCCTGGTAATGCCAGCAACAACCCCCTATCGCGTGGATAGATCTGATCTTTTACTTCATTGGCCTGAACGCTGACCTCTCTCATTTTATCATAATCACCCAATCGCCAATATGATATGGCTTTTATGGTTAGGGCTACGCCCCACAACTTATGGTTTTTGAGGTTTTCGATCTGGTCGCCATTCAAGCTATCGATGCTGGCAATTGCGCCGGCATAGCCGGATCGAATTTCACTTTCCATGAGCAGACCGTTGACCTGAGTACCCACAGCAGGGCTGATGCGTAGTTGGTTTTCGAGGCGTGCCGCTTGGCTCAATGAGGATTGTGCATCATGCAAATGGTTGACTTCGGCGCACCCGGTCAAAAATAAACCGATGAGAGTGATCCCGAGGATGAAAAAAAAATGAACATTTTTAGATTCCAACCTCTCATTTTGTTTTTCAGGGAACATTTTTGATGCCTCCTTATGAACGGGGGTAAATCACGGCTGTTGGAGAATTAGGCTGTCAACTGTTTCAGAGTGTCGGTAATTTGGCCGTAAGTGGCCACATTTGTTGTGCGACTAAAGT
This sequence comes from Desulfatiglandales bacterium, assembly GCA_963664475.2. GTDB lineage: Bacteria > Desulfobacterota > DSM-4660 > Desulfatiglandales > Desulfatiglandaceae > NaphS2. Next base: position 1,743,307 of record CAXXXE010000004.1, on the reverse strand, counting down.
CGCACCTATAACGGTGCATCACTGGTCTCAGAATGTAGGTGCGAATTCATTCGCACATTTTTCCTTCGTTCCCATAGAGAGCAATGGAATCGAGGGACTCTCCAACAGTCTTAATTCACAGCCCTTATAAACTTATGAATTGATAATTCACAGCCCTTATAAACTTATGAATTTTATCTGCAAAGTCCACCTTATCGATGACAGACTCCTTTCAACAATAGTTCCGGCTACGCGCTGCAAGGGGCTCGGTCCGGGAGTACCATCCGGAGGCCATTGTCCTAGTTCTTGCCATTTCGCTTCACGATCCCATCTTCGGAGTTTAACGGCAGCATCGACAGACGCCTGCGTTAAAAACCCTCCTTCGGGCGATGGGATGATCGACTCCCATGTTTCATGCCTGAGAAGTAAATATTCGTTATAGTATTCGAGTACTAAGGCGCTTTCTTCTGCAGTAAGCCCCGGGTTCTCCGGATTGGTTCTTGATTTGCTTACGGCCTCTCGTATAGGGATGGGGATCTCTTCCTTTGGTTTGTTTCTATAGTAGATGAGCGCTGAACCTGCATTCGGCTCGGGATTAAAGTTTGGAAGCGGAAGGACCAATGCCCTATTGCGAGCCGAGTCAACATAGGCCTGGCGGAATTGTCGGCCCAACCGGATAGCGCTTTGAATTGCAAATAAGATTATGCCTGCTGTTTCGGTCATTTACTTTTCCCCTTACACCAGGCCAGACCCTTGACCGAGCCCTAAGAATCTCACTGGATGAAAAATCCGGTCCTTTTGAATGATCTGTATCAATATATGAAAACCATCCTGCATGGGTCCTCTATGCTTGAATAAGACGGGTTTCCTTCTCATGGGGAAATACCGGCTTTTACGAAATTTTTCACTCAATCCTATATCTCGAATATGGCCCCATCTTGTCGCAGGCTGTCGACAACCTTTAGGGCTCTGATCAATCGCCCTGAGTACTCATCCACATTGCCTGTGCCATTATAACGCCTTGTAAACTCACGCCACTCTTCCCTTTGGATAAACCGCAACAGGTTGTTGGCGCTCACAAACCCGAAGAAACCGGCGATCTGCTCTTCGCAGGATCTCTGAAAGGCCAAAACCATATCACGGGGGCTCGTATGGGCGGTCACCTCCCAATTAAATCCCATCAGTTGAGGTAAACCGTAGCTGCACGATGCCACGGCGGCGTCTTTATCCACCTCATAGGCGCGTGCGAAGTTTGCCCACTCTTTCCGTTGGCCTCCCCGTTCCCACCTGACTTCGCGTCCGGATTTTCGCCTGAAGATATGCGGTTCATAGCGAATGATAAGAAGACCTGTACCTGGGTCATAGGCTTTCCCAGATTCCACGGAAAACACAGCCAGTGCACTGCGCGTTGTAAGCCCATGCCCAGAGGCCTGTTGGTGGATGGCTTTGCCGTAACGGTTCCAGAGATGACAAATTCGCCTTTCTTCTGGGGTGTGCCCTATGGTTTCCGGTCCCGGTGGTTCGCTAACGGGCATTTCAGGTGGTAATAAAACAAAATCCTCTCCCAATTGTCTTAGGATCTTTGGCGCCGGGACGCCAAAGATTTCCTGGAGACGTCCCAGGGTGTCGGGGCCGAGCTTGCCGTCCGGTGGATCAACACCTGTCTGCTGCTGAAAGTCCTCGACGGCTTCAGAGAATGAGATCCAATCGATTGCGTCCAACTCATCTTCATCAATGACCCGGTCCCGGTCAAGATCGCCTTGGAGAAGGATTGCGTACCCCTGCCATTCCACGGGAATATGGGTGAGATTCCAGCGCTTGCCAACGGATCTGCGGTTGTAGGAGGCGGGTGACGACATGGTGTTTTCTCCTTATCTTATCCTGATGATTTTCAGTATTTGGCAAAATTTTACAGAATTTAATTTTTTTAATGTCAATTTAAAAAAAATGATTGAATTCGCTTCAATTAAATCTGATGAATTAAAAAAATAAAATCGGGGAATCCCTGAAATTTGCTTTTCAAATCCCTGAAATTTGACAAGGGTTATTCTTAGGGTTCGCAACTTCACTGATTTCTCAGGCGGCAGCCGTTTATTGCAAATACGTTCTGCGAATATTACTTCCTTCCAAAGGGCTTATCATTACCTGATGGATAGGGCATGATCATACTATGGAATCTCTAACATTGGAGAAATTATCTAAATAGAATAGAGCGATCAAAAAAATTATAGGGCCTCTGGCCCGGATAGAATCTCGAATAGATGTGAAGAAGGGGAAGATTGAATTCGGAAATCTTTTATTGACTTTCGACCAAATGCCGGTTTTCTTATGACCGGCGTACAAATGAGGATATCTTTTCAACGAACATTTGGTGCAAATACTAGGATGGATTTGCAGTTCCTGTATTTTATCATTTTTCTTCGCGACGTTTATCCATTCATAATTTTCTCCTCGCATTCTTCCACAAAAAGTACACTTTTCTATCGTTTTCATAACGCTTACCGCTCTTTCTCACTTATCGGTACAGGCCGCTGATACCGTTTCGCGGATATTGGTGACCCGTAAGGTTATTGCTTTCCATTTGAGATGCCTCCTGTGCGGAAATAACATCACTTGCAGGGATGAAAGAGGTGTGAGGACTCCCGATAAGTTGACGTTAATAGTAGATTTCTCGGTTAGGGGGTGGTGTCATGGTGATGCTTTTCGGCAAAAGAATTTTCAGAAATAGATTTAAAATACCGTTCCCCTTATGAACATCTTCATTGCGTTGCTTGCTTTTCGATTTTGAGTTCTGTTTAATCTTGAGAGCAGCCGGATTCCTTTCTTTAAAGCTCCCGAGCAGATCCATTTTGCCGTAACCAGCCGAAATACCTTGGCGGTTCATCATGTTTGCTTTTTCCATAAGACCCCTCCCAACCATTCTGGTGATCTGCCAAAATCACTATATTAAATATGTGAGGATTGAACCGAACTTGTAAATTTATGTAGGCAAACTTTGTACCAGAAAGATATAAAGCTTGAGCGCTAACCTATCCTTCTGTAATATAATGGGAAATATGGAAAATGGCTTGGTGGGAAGGGCGTGGGAAGTGTGGCATGACACACCTGTTGTGCCAGGCGCAATGTGCCATGTCACAGCGAGTTGCCTCCGTTAGATGGACGAGGCAATAGAGACAGCCGTCACAATTGATATTGTTTCAATCGACGATACAGGGTCCGTCGGCTGATGCCAAGAATCTTGGCAGCCCGGGTTTTATTTAGCCCGGCCTGTTTGAGGGCATTTAGGAGCGTTTCCTTATCGTCTGTCGGGGGGGGGAATGACGACTGACTTTTATCAGGCAAAGCATGAAATGATCGCTCGTAAGATAGATCGTGGCCAGGGAAATCCAACGGCAGATCATCCTCGACAATGGTTGTACTCTTGCACAAAATACACATATGTTCCAGGATGTTTCGAAGTTCCCGGACATTGCCGGGCCAGTGATAGGCCATTAAGATGCGAAGCACCTCCGAAGAGATTCCCTCTATCTTTTTACCCAGTTCTTCGTTGAATGTGTCTAAAAAGTGGCGAATCAGCATAGGGATGTCTTCCTTACGCTCCCGCAATGAAGGCAGCCTTATCTCCACGACCTTCAGGCGGTAGTAAAGGTCCTGTCGAAACGCGCCCTGTTTGATCCGTTTCAGCAAGTCCTGATTGGTGGATGCCAGGACCCGCGCCCTCATCGGAAGGGTGGTTGTATCCCCCAGGCATTCAAACTCGCGCTCCTGAAGTACCCGCAACAACCGCTTTTGAAAGTCCAAAGAGACATCCCCGATCTCATCCAGGAGAATGATGCCATCGGCCGCTTTCTGAAACCGACCGATTCTGTCTTTATCAGCCCCTGTAAATGCCCCTTTCACATGGCCGAATAGTTCGCTCTCCAGTACACTTTCCGACAGAGCAGCACAATTGACCTTGATAAAGGGCTTATCCCTTCGCTGGCTGTAAGCATGGAGCGCTCCGGCCGCCAGTTCTTTACCGGTTCCGCTTTCCCCGGTAATCAAGACCGTGGCGGGGACATCTGCCAAATCCTGAATGAGGGCATAGATTGCCTGCATGGAATCACTTTTGCCGACAATTCTTCCGAAGCGATATCTTCGTTTGATATCGCCTTTTAAGTGGGCGATGGCCTTCCGTGTCCGATTCAATTCGACGATCTGCCTTTCCACTTTGTCTTCGAGCTGCTGTTTGTATCTGTTCAGCTCCGCTTCAGCCCTTTTGCGATGATCAATTTCACGTTCGAGTTTGATATTGGTTTTCAAGAGCGTATCGGCCTGTTTCTCTAAATCTTGAAAAAGCTGAGCATTTTCAATGGCCACAGCGGCGGTACCGGCTAAAGCTTCAAGTAAGGTCTGATGGGTGTCTTTGAAACGATTCGGCCGCATATCGACAACTTGAATGGCCCCAATGACATTTCCCCTGGTTTTCAAGGGAACGCTGAGGATGGATCTGAGTTCGATCTGCATCTTTTCATCCACGCCGCTGTGATGACGAGAATCCTCACGGGTATCTGAAACGATGACGCTCTGTCCTGAAACGCACACCCACCCGGCAATACCGCTATTCGTTTTGAGGCGATAGTTGCGAACTTTTTCTACTTGAACGCCGGCAGCCTGCCGGCAGATAACCTCTCCACTTTCTTCGTTCTTCAGCCAGATTGAGGCGCCGGTAACATTCAACAGGTTTCGGACTTCATTTAGTAAAACGGCAAGGACCTGATCAATATCCAGGATGGAATTCAGGGTTTGCCCTGTCCTGCAGATCAATTCCAGTTCCTTGTTTTGCCGGTAAGGCGCCTCACTTTGTTCGGTATTCGGATCCTTTTCCATCCACTCGCCCTTTTGTTCAGGATTCTTTCAGTGTAAAGAGGGTTAGGTTTTAATGTTGCCGTACCGGCAGGGTTATCGTACACGGCAAAGGTTGTTTCTTTAAGGCGCAAAAGCGACCGTCAGGATCATCAGGATAAAAATTGTTGACGCGATAAGATGGAAAATAAAGGTTTCTTTGCCCAGAAATTCACCACAAAACGTACATCGCACAAACCTGTAAAAAAATAGCCGCTTTCAATTAAAGATGCAATGCGAATTTTCTCAAAGTCGATTTTAACATTAATCTGAGGAGAGATAAATGCCAAGAAATTCTGTTTCTTGTGACGTTAAAGCGTCGGCTCAAAAGTCATTTTGAAAGCCGATTTTTCTTGACACAAAGATTTTTTTGTCATTTCATAAAATTTAAAAATAACAGGAGATTCCCCGAATTCTGAATTTGATATTCCATGGGCTTTTTCATACTCAGAACACAATGAATTATTCGTCAAAACGACCATGCCGGCAAGGACTTTCCAAACAACAGGGGCCACCTAAATTCCATATGATGCCCTAACAAAGAAAGGAAGAAATCAAGGATATCGCAAGCCACTTTGTACCCAATCCGAAAGGCTTATGATGATGGAGTGTGCAAGATGTCATCGTGAAAATCCTGAAGCTGCGAAATTTTGCCAGGAATGCGGAAACAATCTCATGGCTGCGTCATTTGCAGCAAGAACCTTCTCCGTTCGGGAAGCTGAGCGAAAACGAATCACTGCCCTTTTTTCCGATCTCAGCGGCTACACCGCTATGACCGAGCGGCTTGACCCGGAAGAAGTCAAGGGAATCACCGATCGCATTTTTGATGAGTCAAGGGCAATCATAAAAAAATACGATGGCTTCATAGAGCGGTTTGTGGGAGACGGTTTCCTTGCTCTTTTCGGTGTCCCCAGAGCACATGAAGACGATCCCATACGGGCCATTCGGGCCGCCTGGGAGATTCATCGTTTCGTTGATCTATTAAATCCTCACTATAAAACCAAAATCCCTCATGTTCTTTCCATGCATAGTGGCATTAATACGGGACTGGCTGTGACGGCGGATGTGAACCCTGAAAAAGGAACACATGGCGTGACAGGAGAGGCCATTAACGTGGCCGCCAGGCTAAGTGATTTAGCTGATGCCGGAGATATTTTGGTCGGCTCGGAAACCTACAAAGCGTCTCGGTCCCAATTTGATTTCGAAATTTTAAAGCCCGTTAAAGTAAAGGGCAAATCTGCGACCGTCCCGGTCTACAAATTGGTTATCGGAAAAAAATTAGGCGTCTCTTTCAGACATATGATGCAGGTCTCATCAGAAATGATCGGCCGTGATCGGGAGTTGGCAACGCTGGAACGCCATGTATTGAAAACCGTCGATGGTCAAGGTTCGGTGGTCAACGTTATTGGTGAGCCCGGTGTCGGAAAATCCAGACTGCTGGCTGAACTGAGGAAACGGGATGTTATCAGCCGGGTCACTTTCTTGGAAGGCCGTTCAATATCCATCGGGAAGAACTTGAGCTTTCATCCCATCATCGATCTTTTCAAACAATGGGCAAAAATAAGGGAAGAAGATACCCAGAGTGAGGCCTCAAATAAGCTCGAAACTGCCATCCAACAGGTATGCGGCGATGAGAAAGATGAAGTGTTTCCCTTTTTGGCGACCATGATGGGCATGAGGCTTTCAGGTGTACATTTCCAGCGAGTTAAGGAAATCCAAGGCGAGGCACTGAAAAAACTCATCTTGAAAAACCTAAGGGAACTCCTGATACGGTCTACTGAACTGAACCCGCTGGTGATTGTTATGGAAGACCTTCAATGGGCTGACACGACATCACTTGAACTCCTTGAATCGCTCTTTCGCTGGGCCCAAAATTACAGGGTCCTGTTCATTAATGTTTTCCGTCCCGGCTACTGGCAGGAGCATGATAGAAAACTCAAGGCCTTTGCCGAATGGCTCCCCGGGGTTGATTTTACTGAGATTTACATGAAACCCCTCGACAGAAAAACGGGAGTGAATCTTATACATAACATATTGAAAATCGAAGGTTGTCAAGATAAAATATGCCAGACAATAGTGGAGAGGTCCGGCGGCAACCCGTTTTTTATAGAAGAGATTGTGCGTTCCCTCATCGATGAAGGCGCAATCGTACGGAAACATGGTGCCTTTGAAGTAACCCACAAGATCAATAGTGTGATGATTCCGCCTACCATCAACGATATCCTCATGGCGAGAATAGACCGTTTAGAATCGCAAACGCGAGATCTCATCAAAGTCGCATCTGTTATTGGGAGAAGTTTTTTTCACAGAATTCTGAAGAAAGTCGCGGATTCAATTCCTGATGTTGATGACCGGTTGGCATATCTTAAGGATGCTCAGTTAATCCTCGATCACATTCGGATGGAAGAACTGGAGTACTTTTTTAAGCATGCTTTGGTGCAAGAAGCTGCCTACGAATCAACCCTCATCCAACAACGCAAAGTCCTTCACCGAAAGGTGGCGCAATCCATAGAGAAAGTATTCCAAAAGCGTATCCATGAATTCTATGGAATGTTGGCCTATCATTACAGTAAGGGGGAGGATCTGGGTAATACAGAGAAATATATGACCAAAGCTGGTGAAGAAGCCATGAAGGCATCTGCATCTACCGAAGCATTGAGCTATTTGCGGGAAGCGCTGAACCTCTATATGGATCGCCATGGAAGGCGCGCCGACCCGGAGAAAATTGCAGCCATTGAAAAAAGCATCGCCCTCGCATTTTATAATAAAGGACAGTATGTTGAGGCCATAGAATATTTTGATAAAGTACTTGATTATTACTGGGGACAATTACCAAGACATTACATATCGGCAACATTTCAATTTCTGTCAGGATTTTTTCACTTTCTGATAAGCCTCTACCTGCCATTCCTTAAGTTTAAACGAAATCCAACACAAAGTGATAATGAATCGGTGGATCTCTTCTTCAAGAAGCTTAAGGCGTTTGCGATAATAGATCCTAAGAGATTTTTTGTTGAATCGTTTTACTTCTATAAGAAAGTCACGAAGTTTGAGTTGTCAAAATTTGAATTGGGAGTTGGATTGTTTGTAGGCGCCAGTACCTTCTTTTCTTTCACTGGTATATCTTTTAAACTGAGCAGAAAAATAATCGATTTTGTCAAAGACAAAGTTGATAAAAATGATGTTAAGTCATTTACTGTTTATGATTTTTCCGAAACGCTACACCATTATTTCGAGGGTAATTGGAGAAATATAAATGATTATAATGACGACTTGGTGAAAAATAATCTGAGCATTGGTGATCTTTATTGGGCATCACAACATTCTTTCTGGCATGCATATCCAAAACTCTTTCAAGGAAATTTTGATTTCGTCAAACTGATTATCGATAAATTGGATCAAATGTATGAAGTATACGAGAATGATCTTTCCATGCTACTTAAATATCTTTTGAACACCAGTATGTTAGTGGAATGCCGGAAACTCCATGAAGCAATGATTGAAATTAGAAAGGCCATTGAATTCGGTCAAAAAACAAATTTGGGCAGCATTCTGATTGAAATGCATTCGCGCAAAGCCTTTTTATATATCTTAATGGGAGAGATTGACGACGCTAAAATTTCCTTGGATCTTGCGAATAAAGTTAGATGTGAAATTGATGCGACCCCCTGGCAGTTAATTGATTTTTACAGAGGACAATGTGAACTGAATCTCTATCAATTGAAAGAATCTCAAAAAAATGCTCGGAAAAGAGATGTTTTTCTGAATCAGAAAGAAGCGAAAAGATCCGTAAGGTTTTTATTGAAATTAGCAAAGAAAGTAGCCCAAAACCGTGTCGATTCCTATAGGTTGAAGGGTGTCTATTGTTGGTTGATCAACAAGCAAAAAAAAGCGCTTCAGTGGTGGCAAAAAGCAATTGTGGAAGCAGAACACCTGGGTGCACGCATTGAACTTTCAAGGACCTATTTTGAGATGGGAAAACATCTGCTCGAACCCGGAAGCAAGTACAAACAGTTTCGCGGTATAAAAGCGAATGAATACATGGCGAAGGCATCGGAATTGTTTGGTGAAATGGACCTTCAATGGGATTTGAATCAGTTGAATCAATGGAATAGAAGCTAATTAGGAGATGGTTTTTTGTTAGGGGTTTGTTCCAAAATTAATTTTGGTTCGGTGGATCTGTCAACTGGAGAAAGAGAATTCTACGAAGGATTCAACCGGGAGATTATTTCCCTCTGCGATTCTCTTCCAGAATCCGTCCAGTTTGATGCATTACTTTTTTTTATGAGCTATTCAGGCCTGACAATTGGCTATAAATATGATTTTTTCAAGAATTACTATGTCCCAAGTTGGTCTATCCTTTACTGGCTTATCCATTTCGATGGCGAAAACGGAAGATTAACTAAAGAAGATATCAAAAATTCAAAAACCGCTCATTCAATGGCCATGAAACTTCATTCACTAGATGACCATATTTGTGACAAAGAGATACCGGTTTCCCATCTTACCCTTTTGTTACGAAGTCAGGCCTGGATGATAATGAACAATGCTTTTAGCGGCTTAGCTGAAGGTATTGATGGCGGACAGGATATCGTGCAAAGATCCATAAATGACTATTATTTTTCTATCCGTGATCCGGGAGAAATTGAATCTCTGGATCGTTTCTGTAACGTTTTCAGAAAGCAAATGGCCACATGGTTGATAGTCCCCGCGCTTATCTCTAAAAAGTTAATGGCCGATAAGGATTTCATCGATGCGATTCAGACCGCCTACGGTTCATTTGGCATTGCCTGGAAACTGCTCGATGACATAATGGATCTTGAATTAGATATGAAAAATAGCGCCCATTCCAGCGTGTATATTTGCCTACCCGATAATATGAAGAAGCTTTGGAACGAAAATGAAATGACGGCATCAAATGATGACAGATGCCGTTGCGATACTATTTTGAATTGCATACACCAAAACGGTCTTATCAACATGATCAAAAATAGAATTTCCGGGGAACTAAAGTTAGCAGTTGTTCTCTTCGAAAAGCATCAAATGACCGGTTTTGCGGGAGAATTGCGATCACTTTTGAAACCCTTAAATGATTAAATTACTTCCTTATGTTTAAAGAAATAAAAAAAGAAAATATTGAGGAGAAGTATGAAGAAAGTCTTAGTATAGAAGTGACAAACCGGTGCAACCATGCTTGTTCCCATTGCTTTGTTCGCGCCACCGTTTCTGAATGTTCAGACCTTTCAATGGATGTTGTCAAAGAAATAATTTTTGAGGGGTTTCGTTTAGGCTACCGTCGCCTTCATATCACGGGTGGTGAACCGCTGCTTTGGAAGGGGTTATTTGAGGTGGTAGATTACGCATTCTGCTCTGGGTATAAGGGTGTTTTCATCAATACCAATGGTGTGTTAATATCAAAAAATTTGATGGAGCGATTATCAGGATATGACGGTGTTTCGATTTCGCTGAGTTTGGATGGGCCTCAAACGTTACATGATAGCGTCCGTGGAGTTGGTGCCTACCGGCAGGCTGAACGCGGCATTAGCAGGGCGCTTGATGCCGGCGTGGATCTTTGTGTTTTTACAACTGTTTCCAAAAGTCTACTTGCCGTCTTACCCCGTTTCGTAGATGAGTTGTATAACAGATTTCCGAATATAAGTCATTTTTCTCTGATACAGCTTATCAGAGTCAAGGATGACGTCTATGATCTGTCAAATGAACTTCTTGACCCAAGGCACTTTTTGGAACTCGTCAGGATGGTATCGTTTCTAAACACATATGGCCACAAGACCGAGATTCTGAATAATCCATTGGCCACTGTTGTTTCAAAGCTCTTTGAAATACCATTTATACCACGGACGCCGCCACTGTGTCGTCCCGGACATCTCATTGTGATGGCGGACCAAAATATAGCTCTATCCCATTCCATGCAGAGTATTTTTGGCCGGTACGAGTCGGGAATGATTGAAAGGGTGCTCTCTTCGCAAGACTACCGAATGGCTGTTGCGGCGGATGACGCGGTATGTCCTTTATGTGGGTATGCCGAACACTGCAATGAAAACGGAATGGTTAGTCCTTCGGAGTGGTACAGGGATATGTATCCTGCCGTCCCTTTCTGTAAGAGGGTATTGGACGAAGTTTTATCATAACGCCACGTAATCGGATCACAAACCTTTAGCGATAAGGGGGTAATCATGGTCGAATTAGAAAGAAAACAATTTAAGAAATTTATCTTGGAAGCTTCAAGAGACGCATCTGGACCCTTGACGAGAGACAAACAGAAATTAATAAGAGGGTTTTACAAAATTGTTTCTCAAAAAACCTACGAGGATGCTGAACTCGAGCAGTATCTTAACAAAAAAGGTTATGATGTTACCACGCAGGAGCTTCGGAAAATTAGAAATCTCCATGTGGCTACTGATTGCTTTTTTGAAGTCCACAATCGGGATTATTAGTCCTGGCTTGATGCGTTAACTTAAATTGTAGTTCTTACCTTCTTCAATCTGTAAGAAGGCAATAGACATCTTTTTGTCATTGCTGAACTGTTATTTCGGTGAAACGGCAGCCTGGAGCTGAAAAACAGATTGAATACGGTGGCTCTCCGCCAAGGTCTTTCAACGCCAAGGTCATTTGAAAACGCGAAGGGCTTATCCTTTTTAGAAGTTTTTCTCCATGCCAGACGGTAAGGACGGCGGACGTTGGGCATTTGTTCATCGTTATATAAAGGGCATCCTTCATTATGTTGGCCCTTAGGCCCAGTGGAACAGGTTCATCTTTCCATATCTCTAAGGTAGGATCTCCAATGATATGGTATAATTCAAGCTGTTCTTTTGTTTCGTTATTGGCGCCATGCATTACCAAAAGGTAAGCCTTCGCGTAATTCAGAAGATCACCCATCCTGTGATTTTTGACGGAGTATCGCATATTTGTTTTAGGAAACGCAGGAATAATCCCCGGCCAGATAGCATCAAAGAGTGCTTTTACCATGCTGTCATTATGCCATGTTGAGGTAATAAAATTGGCTGCGATGAGTGTTGGGGCGCCCCCACTTAAGGCAAGCATCTTCCGCGAAAAAATGTCCTTGGAGGTTTCATGGAAACTCCCCGTCAGGCAATTGATACTGAAAAGAACGCATTGTCGATCACTGGAAATGGATTTGAGCTCTTTCGCTTTAAACCTTGGCTCATGCCATCCATCCCACCATCCGTGACCTCTGTGGCTGACGATTAGTTGGCCTTCGTTGACATAACCGATCAATAATTTTGCGGCCGTATTTCCATCGGTTATGATTTGATTCTCTGTCTCCCGGGGCAAAGGCGTACCATCCCTGTAAATCATAGGCTTATTCCGTTTAGCTTTAGAGAAGTATACCGGATTTATCTTAAACCCTTTAGCTAACATATGCATCCTGATTTCTTCCATGGTTTTCATGGCGTCATCACTGGCTCTTCCGTCCTGGTATCCGCCTTCTTCGTTTTTACCGGCCGTAAAACACGCTACCAATGCTATCCTTTTATAATATTCGGGTTCAAATGGGGGGGCTCTTTCGTAGCGAATAATTTGGTCTACTACGAATAACCCCTCTTCTTCTGTTTCGACGGGGATCCTCCCGCCTGAAATCCAGGGCAAAAGGCATTCCGAATTGTTCGCATCTCTGTGAGTATAAAAATAGTGGTCAGTTATTTCTTTATGCCTTCCCGCCTCCTGTGACACCGTGATCTGTGTCGCATCACCCAGGAGCAGAACATAACGCAGCTCTGGTGATCGGGTTAGTCTTTCGTGCCGGATGAATTGTTTGATTTTTTCGGGCTCGTTTTTCACTGTCTCGATGGAGACAATCTTTGTCATGATGCCGCGCTTTTCTTTCCAGACTTTTAGCCTTTTCGCGGCTCTCTTGAGATCTTTGCCATAAATTATGAGAAATTCAATCTTCCCTTGCTCATCGGGAATTTCTGCCATAGGGCTTCGGTTATGTTTCATTTTCTCGCATGATTTGTTGCTCGGATTGAAGATAAGATTACAGAAACCTTCAAGATGATTGAATGGATTCATCAAAGCCGATTCGAGTGATTTATCTCTTTCTTCTATTGCCAAACCCTGAATTTTTGATAATTCAATATACAATTTGATCTTGCCATAGGCCCTTAACAGTTGTTTTCCCGGGTTGTACTGCAATGGCCTCACGTGAACCAGGAGAACCTTATGACCGTCCATATAATAAGGGCCGCCATATTTCACTACCTTTTCGGGAAAAAATTTGTTGACTTCATCGACTTTTTTGGTAAATCTCATCGCCTTATCGTTCCATACGATCTTGCCGGCCCAGGGTATTGTGTACTTTTTTTCCGGCATGGGGTCAAATCGCCTGAAATGAACTTTGACGGCAGTGTAATCGGGTGGAATCTGAATAAACCCTCCTAAAGAAGGCAGGAGAGGATCCGCGTCAATGGAATAAAAGCCTGCTCCTGACATCCGAACTTCTTTAAACGCCTTCCATTTGTCATTTGCTTTTCGCTTTACACTGGAAACAGCATATCCGGGAAAGTGATACGTTACAATGATCCTTTCGCCCATATTTTCATGTTTAACGCTGATATCTGGTTCATCGCATAGGTTTTTGTTCCCTGACCCATAGATCGGTATTATGGTTCGCATGTTTGATTCTCCCTGTTTGAGAAAACCCATTTTTACCAATAATTCTATCCTGTCAACTCAAAACGCCTTCGGGTTCCATTTCGGTAACGGGCTCACGGGGTGGGAGGCAATTTATCTTTAAAAGAGTGCGGCTCTATGTTAGATAAAAGGAGCTGTAAAAACATCAATTTGCCGGTTTATGGTCAACTATGAAGATTGCACTGATAACGCCATTTCTCAGTCATTTACCTTTACACCCAAGCGCCTGTCTTGGATACGGCGCCGCGATATTGGGTGAAAAATTTGAATTGGACGTCATAGACTTAAACGCACACATCTACTTCAAAAACAGAGACAAGTTGAATGAGATGCTCTCTAAGATAGAAAAGAAAAACGTCGTTATGGACAGTTCTGATGTTCTACCTTTTTATTATGGATTGTCAAGAACACTGGGAAGGGAATTAGACAAAATATCCTGGAAAGAGTATGAAAAAATCTTTATTACCACTCCTTCCTGGTTCGTCACGGTTCCTACGAAAGATATCCTGGATCTTTCCGAACATATAAAGGCTGAAGCTGAGAATGCTGAGATATCTTTTTTTGGTAATTCCCTGGGTTCATGGACAGATGAAAACATATTGATGAAGAACCATATACAGATTCGCCATTTGAATGATCTTTTCCATCTAAATTGTCGTAAACAGCCGACTGACTATGATGATTTGCCAACACCTGTTTATGAAAACCGAGAGAAATATGTTTTTGACATGCTTCCTTTCAGATTGAAGCACGGGTGCATTTGGGGAAAATGCAAATTCTGTTCATTAGCCAAAGGATGGAATTCCGGATATTTGGAAAGGTCCATCAAGCATGTCATTCAGGAAATGGAAGAACTGATTGATCAATATAGCCCCAAGATGCTGGTTTGCAGGGACAATTCGATAAATGGCAGCAATTTGCTTGAATTCAGCGCCCGTTTCGAGAAGTTCAAAACACCATGGGTTGGAATGGCCAGAGCCGATTTGTCTGTTAGAGAAATTACAGCGTTAAAAAGATCAGGTTGTAAATTCATATACTTCGGGCTGGAATCCGGAAGCGATCGCGTCCTCAAAAAAATTAACAAAGGGATTGATTCAAAACAGATGTCTCGCTTTATAAGGGACCTTCATAACCAGGATATCATGCCTGCGCCATCCTTAATTGTGGGAACTCCTGATGAAACCGAAGACGATTTTAAAAAAACGGTTCACTTTATTTTAGATCATAGAAACCAATTAGATGTCATTAATCTGTATCCTTTTATGATAACCCCTGGCTCAGACTTGTCTTTCACTGAAAAAGGACCGAACGATAACGCTCTGATCAGATTAGGCATCCTAATTAAAGTATGCAAAGATGTCGGCATTAAGGTCTGCGTGGGTACACAGAACGCGGAATATACTTTGTTCAAGAGGGTTTACCCCGACCACGACCACAACCGCAAACACCTCGCCACATGATTAAGCTTTCAGCCTTTTTCAGCCCTTCCAGAGCCCCTTTGTCAACTCCCCCATAATGACCGGCTCAAAAGAATCAAAATAGATATCTCTGACAAATTGCATATTCCCCCACAGCAATTCATATCCCTTCATTCCGCGGGCAAATTCAACGTGGTTTTCCCACATGGTTACTTCTTCCACCGTTGCTTTTCGTCTCTCTCCTACGAACCCTGAAAGTCTCACTGAGGGAGGAACTTCACATTTTCCATTTACAAAAGCGTCTCGCCAATAGGATCTGTGGCTGTTTACGGCCAGTACGCATACCCGCTGGTTGTTATCGAAGTTTTTTGACATCCTGACGGAAAATACATCGAAATAGAATCCAGTTTTGTCTTTCCGTAAAAAGAGTGCACCGATAGGCGTTAAATGTGGAGAACCATCTTCATTTACGCTCGCTAATGCGTAATGCAAAGAACTGGAAAGAGATTCTTGGAAAACTTTTCGAATCATTGTCCAGTGGTTATCAATCTTCAAATTTCGTCTCCCTATTCAAATCATAATCGCATAATCATGATTATCTGTGCATATTGAAAAGATAAAACCCAATTAAATTACCACATGGTAATTTTTGATGCAAGACGAAACCTCTGCAACGAAATTGAATTCGCGTTTAGATATGGTTCATCTTGCAGTAAAAAAAACATTTCCCGGTGCCTTATACTTTTTGGCGATCCCTATGCCTGCGAAGTAAATGTTTCCAAAGGAAACAGTTCCCAAAATATATTTAATACCAGATTGTTAGAGAATTATTGTTTCTTTTGGGTACAATCTCAAGTATGAACGACGCGTTTCTCGATGTGAAAAACGATGTGTCATGACGAGCCGAACTCTGCTGCAATACACAATAAATTAGTGAATTGTCATCTCTTTTCTCCACAGATATCGTGATATTTGGAACAATACTTCATGAAGGCATAATTATTGCTTAATTTATAAGGAATCGTAAACCATAATGGGATTAGCCGGAATCCTTAATTGGTGAAATGAGTTTAAATCATAGGAGGTGTGATAATGAAACATATTAGATTCAGTTGGTTAATTTCAGGAATAATGGCATTGTTGCTGGCAGGGCCTTTCGCATTTATCTCATTCGCCCACGCCGCTCCGGAGGCTTTGTGTGTGCCGTTCAATCCGGGAGACGCAGGTATCCCTCATCCTACCTATTCCGGAGCTTCCATCACGCTCAAAGGAATCGCCAGGGGTGACGCAACGGAGTTCCGTTGGGACTTCGGGGATGGGGGAGGAACAAGTTGGGCTGCCATCGCCGACGCATACAATCTGGGAGCATCTCACACTTACACCGGCGCCATAGGTCAAGAATTTCTGGCATTTCTCTGGGTAAAAAACGGCGCTGGAGAGGAATCTTCGGATGTGTACCCCATACGGATTTATGAGAGTACGGATTTGAGCATTTCCTCACATCTGGACGTACGGGTGAACATGTCCGTTGACGAAGGTCTGTGGTATCTTCATACCCACATGGTACGCTCAACTTACGGCGCTGGAAGTCCGGGCTATGGGGAACCTTATGGGTACTGGGATCCATCGTACTACCCCCTTGCGGCAACGGGAGCAAGTGTGGATGCTTTTCAGCTCAACGGACACCGGGTCGGCGGGGACTATGACAGCAATCCCTACGTCGAGACGGTGCAGAGAGGCATTAAGTATATCCTGGCAAATGTATACGCCTACAATATCGGTGTCCAGCCGGCCGGCGATCCTGACACCAACGGGAACGGCATCGGCCTGGTTGCCAATCACGCATCCAGCGTCACGGACAGTCGGCAGACCTACATCGGGGGTATTTGCATGATCACCCTGGCCAGCAGCGGCACGCCCAACCGGGTAGCCGCGGTGGGCCGAAGTGACGTTTACGGCCGAACTTACAAGGAGATTGTACAGGACATGGTGGATTTTTTTGCCTGGGGGCAGTGCGACCCTTCAACGGGCATCCACCGGGGCGGCTGGCGCTATTATGCGAACTACGGCAACTCGGATATGTCCACCACCCAGTGGCCTGCCCTCGGTACACTTGCCGCAGAGGAAAATATGGGTTCGGTCGTACCCGGGTTTGTCAGGACGGAACTCGCTTTATATCTGGCGGCCATGCAGAATACGAGCTTAAACAACGACAACGGCGCTTTCAGCTACAATGGAAGCACGCATTATTATAACCTGACCAAACAGGGCGCCGGAATCATCAGTCATGAGTTCCTCGGAACACCCCTGACCGATCCCGCCCTGCAAAAAGCCGTCGGCTATATCTACAGACACTGGGGTGACACCGGCAACGCGTGGGACGATACGAAGCTCAATGGCAACAGTTACGCCATGTATGCGGTCATGAAGGCTTTCCGTATCCCCGAGCCCGATATCATGCAGGTGGAAGAATATGACTATACCGGCGATGTGCTTACGGGCAACAGCTTCAACTGGTATTACACCCCCTCGGGGCAGACCCAAATGGGCCTGGCCACCTATATTGTCGGAGACCAGCAGAGTGATGGAAGCTGGGACGATAGCGTGGGAAGCAACAAGGTGTACGACGCTTTTTGCACCGGCTGGCGCATTCTTACGCTCGGCGCGGTGACCAAAATGTCCCCCACCGCTCAAATTTGTTATTGTGCGAAGCATGAAACCATCGGACACGAGCTGGGCCAGGATATCCTCCTGGACGGTGGATGTTCCTTTCACATGGATCCCAAACGCCATATCGTAGGTTACGAGTGGGATTTCGATTATGACGGCGTGACCTTTGTCGCGGATGCCACTGGGATGACGACCGCCATTGCCGGGGGATATTCAATAGAGGGCGTTTATCCGGTAGCTCTTCGGGTTACCGACGATACCGCGGGTGAAGCTCAGACTGATATCACGGAGTGCAACCTGTGGGTCCATGTGCCTCCTCATTGCCCCTATGCGGATGCAAGCGGTCCTTACGCCGGTTTGCCCAACCAGAACGTAACCCTGGATGCTTCAGGGTCCTGGGACCCCAATAACGACAATCTCATTTTTGATTGGGACCTGGATAACGACGGTCTTTTTGGTGCGGAGGACGACGACTGCTTCGGGGAGTTGTCGGACGCAGTCGGAATGAATCCGACCTGGATCTGGACCGCATCTTACCAGAACGTGATCGGACTCCGGGTCACGGATGAGCCCCAGGCCCCATTCTCCCCATGTACGGACTATGACTATACGACGGTTACCATTGGAAATCAGCCCCCTGAGTGCGGAATTTGCGGTGGGCCCACAATCGGCGCAAATCCATATGAAACCATTACTTTGGACGGAAGCTGTTCCAGCGATCCGGGCGATACGATTGAATACGCCTGGGATCTGAATGACGATGGGAATTTTGACGACTGTAATGGCATGGAGTGCGATTTCCAGGCTGGTGCGGCAGGAGAGGAATTTGACATTGGGCTCCGGGTGACGGACAGCTATGGCGCATATGCCATCTGTTATGCCAAAGTGGTAACTTACTTACAGGATGTTTGCGGTGGCGCACAGGTCGGCGCCGGATCGATATATGATAAGGTCGGCTTTAATCTGGATTCGGTCAACATTACAAACCTGGGTGGGTGCATCGGCCTTGCGTCGGCAGCGGAAGATCTCGCTTCAAAAACCGTACGCGTTGAAATCGGGAAAGTCGGGGAAATCGCGTCTTTCTCCGTCGATATTCCCGGATCGGAATTCCGCTATATGAGTGCCGGATACTATCTATACTACGATAGCGGCAGCGGTGGAGGCGAGATTGTCAGGATCAAATTCTGGCCGGACAGGGAGTTTTTTACCATATATTTCAGCCGTATGGAATTGAACTTGCCGCTCGATCCACAAGCGGACACATTGGACATTCAAGTGAAGGTGAAATTTGAGATGACCGACCCCTTGCTCCCATGGTACTGGTGCGTGATTGCACAGGATACCTGGCGTGCATTTCCATATGGCGATAATGTCAAATACCGTATGCCCTGATAAATGAAAAGGGCCGAGAGGAGGGTGCCTCCCTCGGCCCGGCTTCTCAATCCGCGACGCGATATTGATGCCGTCTGCGTAGATTCACTCCTTCCTGAACAACATCCCCTGAATTGACACCAGTGCTGTGCGATACACCGTAATGGCGCTGATGGTCTCATCCTCATCCTAAAATGAGAATTGATCCAGGTATTCCCGCAGCGCTTCAGCCTTTTGATTTGACAGCTCCGGGCAGTTGTCAGGTCCTTTTGCTCCCTGGGCCAGAAGTGTCGCAAAAACCATGCAGGTGGGTTGCCCACACCGCCGGCATCCACTTAATCCGGGAAGAAGTTTGAGGATTTGCAAAATGTTGGGTTTGGGTGCACCTTTGTATGAGGGTATGATTTCATGTTTTCGCTCCCATATATCGTTGACTTCCCGCATCAGCCATTGAAGAATTTTTTCAGTCTCTTCCTCGTCTTTAAGGGCGTTGATGGTAATTTTATCGCCGTGAAAAACGATAATTTTTCCCTGAAGCCGAAAGGTTACCGCCGGCGGGTTCTTGAAGTATTCATATCCTCCCAGTTCAGCGTTCAAATAGGGAAGCGCCTCGCTGATGTCCTGGTCCAGATGTGCGATGCAGTCTACCGTTTGAAATCCGGGATTGCATTCGGGGCGTGAAATCTCTGTTTTGTATCCTTTTAACAGCATAGGTTTGACCAAAGATAATTGAAATTGGGGTTGAGAAGACGTTCGAGCCACTATAACAAAATTGCTTTTGGGAAAACAATGAAATATGATCCGTTGACGTCTACAAATTGTGCATACATGGGACGGATTTCACCTGGCTTTCTTTCCAGGCGGATCTGTTCGTGGATACCGGCGATTGGGTCAGTGCTTGATCATGATTATCGGCAGCTCGTTAAAACAAAGTTCAAAAGGTTCAATACCCCCAGCTTCTTCCAAATGGGGCGCCATGATGGCAGTGAGTTTGAGCGTATTCATGGCAACCCTCGATGTGAACATCGTCAGCGTCTCTTTACCCACACTTGTCCGCGATATGGGAACTGATTTTGTGACCATTCAATGGGTCATCCTGGGCTATGTGCTCGTAGTGACCTCATTGACTTTAAGTTTTGCCCGCCTGGGGGATATAAAGGGAAAGCGGCGCCTTTATGCCTACGGGATTTCGCTGTTCACGGCCGGCTCTCTCCTGTGTGGACTGGCTCCCGGCGTATATTGGCTGATTTTGTTCAGAGTGGTTCAAGGACTGGGCGCGGCGGTTACTCAGGCACTGGGGGCTGCCATCGCCACCGAAGCATTTCCCAGCAGTGAGCGTGGACAGGCCATGGGCATCATTGGCAGTACGGTCTCCGTAGGGCTTGCCATGGGACCCGCTGTCGGAGGGATGCTTATCGGATCGTTTGGGTGGAGAAGCGTTTTTCTCGTCAATCTCCCCACGGGAATTCTCGCGGTGTGGGCAACACTAAAATTTGTTCCCAATGTGAAGCCGGAGGAAGCGGGTACATCCTTTGATTTTCCGGGGGCGATCCTGATGTTTTTTCTCATGGGAGTATTTGCCTCGGGCATGAGTTACGGCCAGCGAGAGGGTTTCGGCCACCCTTTGACCCTGGGACTGCTGTCGGGAGCGGCACTGTTTCTGGTTTTTTTTATCGTTGTGGAAAAGCGTGTCTCGGCACCCATGGTGGATCCGGGACTTTTCAAAAATGCGCTTTTCAGTATCAATCTCATCATGGGCTGGCTTGTGTTTCTGGTAATTGCCGCCGGATTTGTGGTGCCGTTTTATTTGGAACTGGTCAAGGGGTATTCCCCCACCATTGTGGGACTTCTCATGATGGTTGTGCCGGTGTGTATGGGGATATGTTCACCTGTTGCGGGGCGGTTGGCGGATCGGTTCGGCGTAAGGGGCATTTCGCTTATCGGACTTGCGTTTTGCATGGCTGGGTGTTTCTGTATCAGCAGCCTTAACGTGGATGTGGGCCTTTCGGGGACGGTCCTTAGACTGGTTCCCCTTGGTGTAGGAATGGGCTTTTTTCAATCACCCAACAACAGTGCCATCATGGGTGCTGTTTCGCAAAAGCGTCTGGGGATTGCCTCCGGGCTCATGACGCTGTCCAGAAGCCTCGGGCATGCCTCGGGTATCCCGCTTGCCGGTGCGGCCTTTACCGCGTGGGTTCTGGCGAAGGCCGCGGTGCCGGGGTTGGAAGACGTGGCCAAGGCGCCCCCCGAAGCCCTGGTGGCAGGTCTTTCGGGCCTCTACAAAACGGCAGCCCTGGTCATCACGATATCTTCCGTTCTGGCGATAACCGCTCTCTATCTGGATCGTCGCCGGGGACGTCGATATTTGTGTGCTGACTATAAGCGAAATCGGGACCTGGGTCAATGATGTACCCGAGAGCCTTAATCCCATCCGAAATCGATTTTTCCCAAAACAGCCCGATACTGATGACAAGTTGAAAAGCTTAGTTTTACATTTGTTTTACAAAGTTTTTCTTTATTTTACTGTATAATGATTTACGTTATCCGTAAGAGATTAAGTTGTAAAATAAATTATTACTAAGGGAAGATCGCATGAGACTATTACTTACTTCGGTATTTGGACCCTATGGGGTGGATGATGAATATGGCAGAAAAGAAAATAAAATGGAACTTTTTCACAATCAGGTGACCCGGGAGCAAGGCATCTTTTCCTACCGATTCAACCATGGAAGCCAGGGACTCTATTTTTTAGCGGAAAACATTGACATGCCCACGGCGATACTGGATTTTCCGACCTTTAAACGCTTTAAGCAGGAATTGAAAAAAGGATATGATTACATCGGCATCAGCTTCATCATCCCCAATTTTAAAAAGGCAAAGGCCATGGCACAAGCCATTCGTGAATTATCGCCGAAATCAAAGATCATTTTGGGAGGCCACGGGGTCAATATCCCCAACATAGAATCGTTGATCGATTATGATTTCAGATGCAAAGGCGAGGGCGTCTATTTTTTGAGGGAACTTTTTGGGGAAAAGATGGACAAACCCATCCGGCATCCCCTTGAATACAGCTCTTTCAACCGGCAGGTCATGGGCGTGCCATGGCCGTCCGATTCCGGCATTCTGATGCCCGGCGTGGGGTGTGCCAACAAATGCCGTTTTTGCGCCACTTCACATTTCTTCGGCAATTACATCCCCTATTTGAAAACCGGGCAGGATATCTTTGACGTCTGCTGCCGTTATGAAGATGAGAAGGGCATAACGGATTTCGGGGTGTTGGATGAAAACTTTTTAAAAATGAAGGATCGTGCTCTGGAATTGCTGGCCTTGATGGAAAAGCATGACCGGCGCTTTACTTTTGCCATCTTCAGTTCCGCCGAAACACTGAAAGCAATCGGTGATCTGGATAT
Source organism: Desulfatiglandales bacterium (assembly GCA_963664475.2). Classification (GTDB taxonomy): domain Bacteria; phylum Desulfobacterota; class DSM-4660; order Desulfatiglandales; family Desulfatiglandaceae; genus NaphS2. The sequence continues at coordinate 1,720,902 of CAXXXE010000004.1, read as the reverse complement.
TCTGGTGCGCATGGGGATAACCTTTGTGTGGGTGGGTGTTGAATCGAAAAAAGAGATCTATGCCAAGAATAAAAATACTGATTTTCAGGTTCTGTTTAAAGGGTTGAAGAAAAGGGGCATCAGCGTTCTGGCGTCATTGATTTTATTCAATGAGAAACACGATAAAGACACCATTTGGGAAGATGTGGACTTTGTGACGTCCTTGAATCCGGATTATGTGCAATTCTCGCCCCTGGGACCGATCCCGGGAACAAAACTCTACAATGACTATGAACGTCTGGGAAAATTAATCAAAGATGTCCCCTATGAATCCCAGCATGGTCAGGGAAAAATATGGTTTCATCATGATCATTTTTCAAGAGAGGCATCAGAAGATTTATTGCGTCTGGCGTTTGATATGGATTACACCCGAAACGGCGCTTCCATGTTGCGTGCCATCAAAACGACCTTGTCGGGTTATGCTTATTGCCTCAACCATTCCGACGAACGGGTTGGAAGGCGGTTGAAGGATTTCAAAAAAAGACTTGATATGATGCGATATTTTCTCCCGGCCTCGACCCTTTTTGTGGAAAACCCGCGGAGTAAAACGCTGCTCGGGGAAATCAAGAGATTATATGCTTCCCAATTCGGCAGGATGAATCTTCCCGCTTTGGCCGCATCGTCGATGGTGGTTTTTTTCAGTGTGAAAGAATATCTGAGATGCCGAATCCTTGGCGATCTCAGGGCGCCGAAAACATCTTATCGCCGACGGTATAAGGTTTATACCCATGAAGATCAACCGGCCAAGTCCTTCCGCGTCGATCGGGTCGCACCGAAAATCCCTTACCGTCTGGTGGAACAACCTTCAAAATCTTAACGGTTGAATTCATGATTCCATGGGAATAGAATCATGAATGAAAGGGGTGGATTGCCCATTTATCGCGTTATCTAAAGTGCAGGGAGACATCGGGGTTTTCGCTAATGACTCAGTCAAAGTGGTGGTTTCTGCATCCGATCCTCATTTTCATTGCCTCCATTGTGGCCGTGGCCCTGTCTCTTACCCTGTATATCTACTGGTATGTGGAGGTCCGCAAAGGGCTGAAGAGCGTTCTGGAGAGAGCCAACCTCGATTCAGATCAGGTTCTGACCGCTCACACCTGGATGGTGATCCTGGTGCTTTCCATTCTGGTGGGGATCATTCTGATGGGCATCTTCATCATCTTTGTATACAACCAAAAAACGCTTCAGCTTTACCGGCTTCAGCGCAACTTTATCAATAATTTCACCCACGAACTGAAAACCCCCGTCACCTCGCTGAAACTGTATCTGGAGACTTTTCAAAAATATGAACTTGCCCGGGAAGACCAGCTCCGGTATATCGAATACATGGTTCAGGATGCGGATCGGTTGACCTACAATATCAACCGAATTCTGGACCTGGCCAAGATTGAGAGCAAGACCTATGGCGGGAAGCTGGTGCGGGAGGATCTCGTGAGTGAGGTGCAGCGGTTTCATGAAAAGAACCGCCATCTCTTCGATGGATGCGACATCCACATTCACAATCCTTCGGGACGCGCCATTTTCTATTCTATCAGTCCGGCTTTGTTTGAGATACTGCTGATGAATCTGTTCACCAATGCCATCAAGTACAATGAATCCGAAGTTCCCCGCCTCGATATCACATTTGAATCCAAGGGGAGGGGATTGCACATCCGTTTTGAAGACAACGGCATCGGACTGCCGAAGTCGGAATTCAAGAAGGTGTTTAAAAAGTTTTATCAGATTGGCCGTTCGGAGAATATGTCGGCCAAGGGTACCGGGCTGGGGCTTCATCTGGTTGAAAGTATCGCCGGGTTTCATAAGGGGAAAATGATGGTCGAATCGAAAGGGAGTGGCAAGGGTTCGGTTTTTTCCTTGATTCTGCCCTTGAAACCCGCAAGTCTCTATCAAAAAGAGGGAAGCGATGGGTGAAACCGCAAAATCTCGAATTCTGGTGGTGGAAGATGAAACGCACCTGGCTGAAGGTTTGAAATTGAACCTGACGCTGAAGGGCCATGACGTGATGATCGCACCGGATGGAAACGCGGCCCTTTTAAATTGGAAACAATGGCAGCCGGACCTGATTGTATTGGATATTATGCTTCCGGGGATCGATGGGCTGTCGGTGCTTCAAAATATTCGTCTTGAGGATGAACGCATTCCCATATTGATTTTGTCGGCCAGAGGTGACCCCGATGACAGGATCAAGGGATTCTCCTACGGTGTGGACGATTATCTTGCCAAGCCCTTCAATCTGGATGAGTTTTTGCTCCGGGTAAAGCGGCTTTTGACCCGTGGGGGCTGGTCTCAAGAGGGCAATTCAACCGAAAAAGGTATTTCGTCGCTCCCCGATATCTACCAATTCGGGGATAACCGAATCGATTTTAAGTCCATGAAAGCCCATGGGCCGTCCGGCGTTATCGATTTGACCGGTCAGGAAGCGAAACTGTTGAGGCTTTTTATTGCCAACCGCGGCAAACCCCTTTCGAGAAGAAAGCTTCTGGAAATTGGTTGGGGGTACGCCCGCGGGACCACAACCCGGACCGTGGACAATTTTATGGTCAGGTTCAGGAAATATTTTGAGCGGAACCCCAAAAACCCCGTCTATTTCAAAAGCCTCAGATCGGTGGGATACGTCTTCGATCACGAACAGGAGTCGAATGAATCATCATCCTCAGTCGCCCGTGTTGACCAGAAGGAGCCATTGAACAAGAGCGATTTGTCTTGACTTTCTCCCTGGTTTAAGTAAATGGTTACTTTGAAATTAAGCCTTTAACCATTAATGTTTGAGCCCGAAATCAGTATTCAGTATCTTGCGCCTGGTGCCTACTTTGTCTCGATTCCCCATGAACAAACGCCTCAGTTTGAGCTTGTGCCCCTACTATCTCCTGATAAGGCGATAGTCTTCCTGTCGGGAGCAAAAAACTTCATTATAAATCCGTAGTAGATTTTAGACCTTAAAACCATAACCGTCGGACCGTCCTGATATCTTGAAAGGGAACCGACCCGGCTTAACCGGGAGCTGGAAGAGACCAAAACGGCCATATCAAGAAGATTATCCAGAAAGGGGGACTTCCGGAAAGATGGTCTTTTGAGGGATATCAAGATGGTATTGGAGAAGATTTAGGGGGGGGGTGAGGAGAGATGGAAATAGAAAATCACTTCGGTATGGACCTCAAACCCGCTGGCATCATATGGGGAATTCTGGTCCTGTTCGGCCTATATGTTACCAGCCTATACAGCTACCTCCTTTTCCACAGCCTCGTAGAGCTTTTCAGCATCGTTATCGCTTGCGGCATTTTCATGTTGGCCTGGAATTCCCGGGCATTTTTAGACAACAACTATCTCCTGTTCCTCGGTATCGCCTTTCTGTTTGTCGGTGGTTTGGATTTGGTCCACACTCTGGCATACAAAGGCATGAATATATTTCAGGGATATGGCGCCAATCTCCCTACCCAGCTATGGATTGCCGCTCGGTATATGGAGAGCATCTCTTTTCTCATTGCCCCCTTATTTCTTGGCCGCGGGATGAATATCAAGACTGCGTTTTTTGCCTATGGCCTCGCCACAACCCTTTTGCTGACAGCCATTTTCTATTGGAACATCTTTCCCGATTGTTTTATCGAAGGCACCGGTTTGACGACATTCAAGAAAGCGAGTGAGTATCTCATATCTTTGATTCTCATCGGGGCTATCATCTTCCTGTTTCGAAGGCGGGAGGAATTGAACCGCGCGGTATTCAAATTTTTGGTCGCATCCCTCATCGTCACCATATGTTCGGAACTGGCCTTTACATTTTATGTGCATGTCTATGGCATTTCCAATTTAGTTGGGCATTTTTTCAAGCTCATTTCATTTTATCTCATTTACAAGGCGATTATCGAAACAGGTCTGGTGAGACCTTATAAACTTCTCTTCAGGAAACTGAAGCAGAGTGAGGAAGGGCTGAAAAAAAGCAGCTGGGAATTGGAAAAAAAGGCCGTTGCATTGGAGGAATTGAACCTGCGGCTTCAGGAGGCCACCCGCTTAAAGAGCCAGTTTCTGGCCAACATGAGCCATGAACTGCGCACCCCGCTCAATTCCATCATCGGGTTTACCGGGATCATCCTTCAGGAGATTGTGGGAAAAATTAACGATGAGCAGAAAAAAGAACTCCATATGGTCTATGACAGCGCCAAGCACCTTCTGGGGCTGATCAACGATATCCTGGATCTGTCCAAGATCGAGGCAGGTAAGATTGAGATTATCCCGGCCCGGTTTGAGATAAACGAGCTTGTCCGGACGGTCGAGACGATGATATCGCCCTTGGTGGAAGAAAAGGGGCTGTCACTGCAGGTTGTCCTTTCCGAGAGTGTTCCGGAGACTTTGTTTCATGACAAGAATCGCATCAAACAGGTTCTGATCAATCTGTTTTCCAACGCCATCAAATTCACGGATACGGGCCGGGTGCGGCTTAGCGTGAATGCGGATTTCGGAGTGCAAAATGGCGACCGTCAACAGGAAGGAGAACTGTCCGCTATTGAATTCAGCGTTACGGATACGGGCATCGGGATCAAGGCCGATCATCTTTCGAGCATATTCGACGAATTCAAGCAGATTGAAAGACCGTTAAGAGAGAAACCACCCGGTACCGGCCTGGGGCTCGCCATCTCCAGGAAAATGGTAGGGATGATGGGGGGAAGAATCTGGGCTGAAAGTGAATATGGCAAGGGCTCCTGTTTCCGATTTACCATTCCCCTCAAGGAGGTGCCGGAACCCAAGGGAAAGGCGATTGTTCTGCCCGGAAAACTTGATCCGGCCAAGAAATGTATCCTCACCATTGACGACGAGTATGAGGCCCAGGAGATCGTCAAAACCTATCTGAAAAGCGAGGGCTATGAGGTGATTCAGGGTTATACTGGCCTTGAGGCCATGGAACTGGCCAGGAAATACCGGCCCTTTGCCATTACCCTGGATATTGTGATGTCGGGCAAAGACGGCTGGGATATATTGCATGAGCTCAAGAACGACCCCCTCACGGAGTCTATTCCGGTCATCTGTATCTCCATCCTGGATAACCGGGAGTTAGGCATTTCTCTGGGTGCTGTGGAATATCTGGTAAAGCCCGTTGACAAGACGGAACTCTTAAGGGAATTACAACGGCTCGCGAAAGACAGGTCTATCTACGATGTCTTGATTATCGATGATGACCCGAAGGCCGTAGCCCTGCTTTCACGATATCTTGACGAGACTAACAACTATCGGGTCAGAAAGGCTTACGGGGGAGAGGAAGGGCTTTTCAGTATAATGGAACACCGGCCCGATCTGATTATTTTGGACCTGATGATGCCAGAGGTGGATGGCTTTGAGGTGATCACCCATCTCAAGAAATCCGAGGAGACCAAACTCATCCCCATTATCATTGTCTCGGGAAAGGAGCTGACGGTGGAAGAGGTGGCATATCTCAGCAGCAAAATCGAGAAGATCATCAGGAAGGGGGGCTTCCGGAAGGAAGATCTCCTGAGGGATATCAAGATGGCATTGGAGAAGATTTAGGAGGTTTTGATGAAAAAGATCCTGATTGTAGAAGACGATGAAACGAGCCTCTATTTGATGCGCGTACTCATCGAAAATCAAGGGGGTGCGGTTATCGAGGCCAGGGATGGCGTGGAGGCACTGGAAAAGGCCTCCGAACATGTTCCGGATCTGATTCTCATGGACATGCAGCTCCCCGGGTTAGACGGCTACGAAGCGACCCGGCGGATCAAGGCGGATCAGAGCCTCTCCCATATCCCGATTGTTGCCGTGACGGCCTATGCCATGAAAGGGGATCGGGAAAAAACCATGGAAGCGGGTTGTTCCGGGTATATTTCCAAACCGATCGATTCGTTCACCTTTGGCAAAGAGCTAATGAAATACCTGTAGGATCTTCTTATTATGGAGGGTAATAAAATGAGATTGCTAGTCGCGGATGACAACAAAGACAGCCTGTATATGCTGCAAACCCTTCTTCAGGCCAATGGGCATCAGGTGGTAACGGCTCGGAATGGGGCCGAGGCCCTGAAGCGGCTTCATTCCGAAAGGGCCGACATGATCATCTCCGATATCCTTATGCCGGTGATGGACGGGTTCATACTCTGCCGCGAGGTGAAACGGGATCAGGCGATGAAAGATATTCCCTTTATTTTCTATACAGCCACCTACACTGATGAAAGGGATGAGGAACTGGCTCTGAAGATGGGTGCGGACCGGTTCATTCGAAAGCCCAAAATGCCGGATGAATTTATCAGGATCGTTCAGCAGGTGGCAGAGAATGTGGGGAAGGGGAACGTTGTGCTGAAAAAACCGGCGGTGGATGAGACGGAAACGGAGAAGCTTAAGCTTCACAGTGAACGGCTCATTAAGAAGCTTGAAAAGAAAATGATGGATCTTGAAAAGGAGAATGAAGAACGGAAACGGACTGAGACGGCACTAAGAGACAGTCAGGAACAACTCCGCCAGGCCCACAAGATGGAAGGCATGGTGACACTGGCCGGCGGCATCGCCCATGAATTTAACAATATCCTGGGGATTATCATTGGGAATAATGAACTGGCCCTGATGGATGTGCCGGACTGGAGTCCTGCAAGGGAGTGTTTAAAAGAGATCCAGAAGGCGGCCCTGCGGGCCAAGGAGGTGGTTAGAAATATCCTGAGCTTTGCACGGAAAACACCCGCGGAAAGAAAACCTACGCAAGTCGCCACTATTGTGAAGGAAACCCTTACTCTGCTCCGTGCTTCCATTTCCGCCAACATTGACATACGGCAGAACATCTTGTGTGATAGGGAGATCCTCCTTGCGGATCCCGCGGAGCTGAGTAATGTCCTCATGAATCTCTGCACAAACGCCGTCCATGCCATTGGCGATGGTCCCGGTCTCATCGAAGTGGGGCTGGAACCCATAACCCTTGACAGGGCGTCGGTGGCCAAATACGAAGGCCTGAACCCCGGGAACTTCGTCAAGCTCACTGTCAGGGATACAGGGTCCGGGATCGATTCCAGGATTATCGATTGTATTTTTGATCCCTATTTTACCACAAAGAGCCTGTCTGAAAGGTCGGGCATGGGACTGGCCATCGTATACGGTATCGTTAAGCAGCATGACGGGGCCATAAGGGTTAAAAGTGTGGAGGGGCAGGAAACGCTCTTCGAGGTGGTCTTTCCCCTCCTGGAAGTGGAGATTGCGAGGGAAGTGAGGGCCGCGCCGGAAGTTTTACCGAAAGGGACTGAGCGGATTCTCTTTGTGGACGATGAGCCGTCCCTCACAAAGTTGGTGAAGCATATGCTGGAGCAATTGGGCTATCGTGTGGAAACCCGAACAAGCAGTCTGGAAGCCTTGGCACTTTTCAAAGGGGAACCCGGCAGGTTCGATCTTGTGATTACGGATATGGGGATGCCGGAGATGGCAGGGAATCTGCTGGCCCAGGAACTCATGAAGACACGTTCGGATATTCCGATCATAATGTGTACCGGCTACAGTGCCCGGTTTGATAAAGAAACGGCAAAAGAGGCCGGAATCAGAGCATATGCCATGAAACCTCTGGTGATGAAAGATCTGGCCGGGATTGTACGGCAGGTGCTTGATGAAAGGGCGTAAGGTGACGTTCAGCTTTATGAAGAATCAATGTTCGTCGGAGACATTGCGGGTCGCAAGGATTACGAGTATCCAATTTGTTTGAAGGCTTGCTTGAAGTCGGAGATTCACCTCGCAAATAGGAAAGTGTCCAAAAATCGGGGGGTAAAATCACCTCTCATAACGAGGTCTGAATGAGTCCCTTTACGTACACTTTTTTCACCTGCAAGGATCTCATTTAACGAAAATTATTTGACGTTACAATTACAAATCTGTAAATGATAACTGATGGCTGAAATAATATTAAAGATATTTGAATTTATACTCATTTCTGGGGTGATTTTTTTCCTTATTGCCTTTGTGGCCATTCTGTCGGGCAGACCGAAAAGAATCCCTGCTCAGGTTGGGATGGCCTTCGATGAGTTGATTATTGATTACTCTGACGCACCAGAACCGAAAAGCTTTACGGCCAGAGACGGTACTCGGTTGGCTTATCGGCACTATCCGGCAGAATCCGATAAGGTGATCATCCTTTTCCATGGTTCAGGTTATCACAGTCGGTATTTTCTTCCTTTGGCTCGATTCATCAGTAGGGAAGGTCTGGCCCAGGTATACACGCCGGATTTACGGGGACATGGGCTAATGCCCAAAAGACGAGGGGACGTTGATTATATCGGCCAAATGGATGATGATGCGGCAGATCTCATAGAGACAATCCGGAAAGATAATCCAAACGCAATGCTGATTGTAGGAGGCCATTCATCCGGGGGAGGGATGGCGGTACGCTTTGCCGGAAGCAAATACGGGCAGCAAGCTGACGCCTATCTGTTGTTGTCGCCCTTTCTAAAATATAACGCACCCTGTACGCGACCCAATTCAGGCGGGTGGGCGATGCCTTACCTCGGCCGTTTTATGGGGCTGTCCATGCTAAACGGCGTAGGGATTCGCTCCATCAACGACATGAAGGTCATAGAGTTCAACTTGCCGGAATGGCTCCGTGACGGCACCGAAACCCTTTCATATTCCTTCCGGCTCAACGCCGCCTATTCGCCCAGGAACTACAAGAAAGACTTACGTGCCATCTCACAACCCTTGCTTGTTGTCGTCGGCACCGAGGATGATGCCTTCTTCGCGGAAAAATTTGAACCAGTAATTTCGCAATACACAGAAGTAAAGGTGAGGTTGCTTGATGGTCTGACACATTTTGGCGTTGTTCTTAGCCCCGAAGTGCAACCCGTTGTCAAAGAATGGTTGGCCTTGATCATCGTTCCGTCCACCCGGCAATAAATTGCCGGGCTATTGTCTGTCGCCCCGATGGGGCTTTTACCGTCCTGTAGGGACGGCTGATAATAGCCAGGGGTTTCAACCCCTGGTGGCAAATGGCCGAAACAATGATCAAGGCCGAATGGTTGGAAGGTTTTGGGAAACTATAACGTTTCGCTATAAAAACTGAGCAATTCAGCGGACGCAAAAAATACGTGCCTTTGAGTTCGTGGTTATCCATAAAAAAAAGAACCCGGGAGGCGCCTACGACCCGGGTTCAGAGAAGAAAATTGCAGTAGCTCTGAGCCGGAACAATGGTTACGGGTTGGCCAATGGGGAAGCTGGTTCCATCAGAGAATGAGGGGTATGATGCAAGCCCGAAATATGCTTCGTCTGTGGGGCGGGCTGTGAAATACAAGGTTTCGGGCATGGGAATGCGGATGATTTTAAATGGCTTGCCGTCCTGATTTTTCGCACTTTTGAGAATCTGATAATTCTCCTCCATACGGCGGCGGTTTTCCTTTTCCACGGGTCCCTTGGCTGCCTCTTTTTCGCTGACTTCTGCCAGCAGAATTGTATCAGGAGCGATGAAACGGCAGTACTCGTCCATGTGGTTGTTGGCTGCCGCGCTTCGGTAGGCAACACCCTTTCCGCCAGGGCCAGGAAGGCTGCTTTTATTGTAGGGGTCGTCGTCAACGGTTCCTTTTTTCAACCAGATGAAGTTTGTTACACCAAGGGTTCGTTTGAATTCCTTTTCAATTTCCTCCCGTGATTGATTGGGGTTGCGCTGAAATTCACAGGCCTCGGTCACCAGGAGGGTTCCTTTGCCGTTCAGCTCCCTGTCGCCGCCTTCGCTGACAAGTCGGCTCATGTTTGATGGAATGCCGAGCCCTTCAGCAATGGTCCTGTCAATCTTTTCCATCAATCTTGCCTGGGGGTCGGTGTCAGAAAAATATCCCCAGCAATTAAAGTTGAAATCCACAATCCCTTTTTCTCCCCCGTTATTGAGCGTGAATATGGGCCCGAAATCCCGCCAGTAGAGCATTGTAAAAGGGATTTCATACCAGGAAATGTTCTTTCTCCAGAGTCCAAACACTGTAAACCCTCATGACAAGGGGGGGGGCGACTCCGCGCCATGGTCATATAAACTTGAATATGGGCACGTTCTTTGGTTTTCTTAGTGGGGGTCTCGAAACAGACATGATGTCATTCTGCATAACGCTTCTCGTTCTCTCTGTATTCAGTGAATCCGACGATCTTCTGAACATGCTCAAAAGATGCAAGGTTTTGGAGATGGTGGCTTTTTTTGAGATCTTCTAAGGCCCTTTCCTGTGCGTGAATGACAGCGGCCAGCAGTGTAAGGGGATAAGCAACGATTTTGTAGCCGATTTTCGACAATTCCACGGGGCTTAAGAGTGGCGTTTTGCCCTGCTCCACCATATTGGCCATCTTAGGTCCCGGCACCATTTTGCAGTAGGCTCTCATTTCCTGCTCATTTTTTGGCGCCTCCAGGAAGGTAATGTCGGCTCCCAGTTCAAAGAAGGTCTTTGCACGTAGAACCGCCTCTTCAAAACCCTCTGTGGCATTGGCATCGGTTCGGCCCATCACCAGGATATCGGCGCCTTCGTTTCTGGCATCAACGGCTGCCCGGATTCTTGAAAAGGCCTCCTGCCGGGTCACCGTTTGTTTTCCCTCAGTATGGCCGCACCGTTTAGGCCATGCCTGGTCTTCAATCATGACGCAGGCAAATCCAGCCTCTGCGTAACCTCGAACCGTGCGCTTTACGTTAACCGCGTTTCCGTACCCTGTGTCTCCGTCGCCGAACATGGGAATGGAAACGGCACTGCAGATATCCCGCCCTTGGGCCAACATTTCCCCATAAGAAATAAGACCCGTATCAGGCAATCCCAGCCGTACCGCCGATACGGCAAACCCACCCATGAATGCTGCCGGAAATCCGGCCCGCTCAATCAGTCTGGCACTTAAAGCATCATAGCACCCGGGCACCACTAGAATATCCGGGCTCTTAAGAAGCGCTTCCAAGGATTCTCTGGGAATCATAACCTGTTCTTCTCCCTTTACCACAATTCACATGTTTAAAATTTGAATGCTATCATAAAATGACAGTATTCCCAGACAATCGGCGCCATCAAAACCTTTTGATATGCCTTAATCTGAAATTGCCTTCACGTTATTGGATCTAAACCGTAAAATCCTACCACCACAACATGTTGTGGTCAATTCGGTTTTCGCTTATCCGGTTTCATAAAAGGATTCGTGCATCATCCCTCACCCCGGTGTCACCGAAATCGTGCAAAACTGACAGATCAATCTTACACTATTTCTCCATGAAATTAAACGGATGTTTCATATAGGAAACTTTCACTTTTGGATTAACAATCTGAAAAGAGAACGACCACAGGAAAGGTACCAGATGTAGTGGTCTCAAACATTTGCCGAAAGCGGTTTTCGAACATGGACCGGATGCAATATATGGCTCATATCATAACATCGTCTTTGGTTATGATACGTTGGATATGCCAAGTCTGATGTCATTCAGAAAACGGCCAGTTTCATGTATCTCTTGACCCTCGGTCCGCCCTCCTCCCGATGAGGATATCACAACCGTTCGGTTGCGAGAATTCTTTTGTGATATCCATTCCGACCGAAATAGTGGAGTTGGCCTCATGAGACGCATAAAGCATTTTAAGCCATAATTTGGAGACGGCTTTTATCTCAGATCATTTGCTTTTTCAAAAATCTAAACGATATGCCCGTTCTCAACAAACCCTTAATTCCAGATCAAGACTGAGCAGCATTCGGGCAATCAACAAAACTGATGGAGAGGTGGTGGTTCCGTGCCAGAAGACACCTGACGATTTTATCCAATTGGCGACAAGCCAATCCTGCAAAAAAAAGAAGTTTCAATCCTTGATTGTTCCTTCAAATAACCATTACTGCTGCTTTATATTGACCATAGCTCCTTGTTCCGCATTAAACCCGCTCTGTATCTTCACTATAGGGGCTTTGAATGTGATATTAGCCCCGCTCTTGATTGTCACTCCTGTTCCGATGGTGATGGAGTTGCCATCCCTGCACTCACACACGGTGCCTGATGAAAATGTAACATTAGTAAGATTTACCGGGCTGTTGGCGCATTCCGTGCACTCCGGTCCGAGAGACACACTTATGCTCAAGGTATTCCCCGCAGGATCGTAGGTATAAGCGATGCTCCTGCCGCTTGAGTACTGAACTTTTGTCAAACGATTAAGGCTATCGTATTGGTAAGCGACGCCTGCAGCAAATGAGCTTGACCCGGGCAAAAACGAAAAACAGTAAAAAAACAAGAAAGCTGAAAAAAAGATGAAAGTTTTTTTGAGAAATTTTCTGCAAATAGTTATCATGCTTAAACCACCTCACTGTCTGTGTTTAAAAATATTTGCCTTGTAAAGCAACGACTTGTATCAGCAAACCCGGATGCCTGAAAAGAGCATAACATCTTCCTTAAATATACATTGATTCCTTCCAAAAATGCTTTTGAAACTAACGTTCTCCGAAGGATGACCCATAGGGCAAATGCTTACGTGGAAGGAATTTGTAACGGTAAGGATCATAACGTTCCGATGATTGCAGTCGTCTTCCAGCATCTTCCTTGTCCTTCTTTATCTTGTTCTTTATCAGTAGTTCCATGGAATCAATTGTAATATTTATTGCAGTGCCAGGTCCAGGAATAACGCCGATTGTTCCCTTGGTGGCTTCCCAGGTTGCCTTGCCGTAGTTTTCATCCCTAGCCGCACGGGCAGCGTTAAGCCAATTACTGCCGGGCGCGCCTGGGATAGATCCATATGTTTCCGCTGCGGATTCGGCTAATCCAAAAAGAGGATTTTCCGGGCCGTCGGGCAATCCGACCGTTCCTCCTGCCGGAGGGGGAGGGGCAGCAACTTCAGGGATGTCACCGAAACTTTCCGGATCGAATTTCAAATTTCCCTGTGGGTCAATGGCGCCGACAGGATTGTTGCCGGCGTAAACATAAAGGTTGCTTCCGACGGCTAAACCCAGCGGATCACGTTGGAGAAAACGTCCGATTCCCGCATGATAAAGTCGACTGTTCATGAGATACAGGCCATTTCCCTGTTCAAAGACACCGTATCGGCCGACAAAAGTAAATGGATTGAAAAATGAATTGCTGCCTGTGAATTGGTACGCGCCACGCGGCGCATATGCATATTTACTCACGACAAGTCCATTTTTATCCGTCAGTGCGACCGCGTTTCCCAGGGAATCAAAGTGGTAAAAAAACGTGCCGCTATTCATATCCTGGAGCGCTGCCAGATGCAGGCCCCGATAAATAAACCTGGATTTCAGGTTGCCAAGGCTGTCGGTAATAAAGAGTAGTCGGTCATTGTGATCCCAGTGATAAAATTGGGTGATACCTTTTTTATCAATTCGGTAGGGATTACCTTCAGCGTCGTAGTAATAGCGGATGACTTTTCCGCTAACAGTAACAGACAGGGGGCGGTTTTCCACATCGTAACCGGCAATAAGGGAACTGCCAATGGCGGTTATATTGCCATCTGGATCGCTGGTGCATGATAGACCGCCAAAAGAACTTAGCTGGTTGGCCTGATCGTAGTTTATAGTGGCTGTTGAATCAGGCAAAGGCGGAATTATGTCTAGATTATCTTCAGATGAAACACGCCTTCCTGCTGCATCATAAGTGTTGTCTATCGTCAGAAAGACACCTCCACCGTTTTTGTGATCAATATCGGTTAGTTTACGGGTTTCTGAATACCTGTACTCACTGATAGTGTTATTGGAACGTGTTTCTTTGAGAAGGTTACCGGCCAGATCATATTGCAGGCTTATGGAAAATCCCGGCCAGTTAATAGCGGTTACCTGGTTTTTCTTTTCCTTATGGGGACTCAGATCATCAATCGGTCCGTTCCTCAGATTCACAGGGAGCTTACGCCGGCAGAAGTCATCATATTGGTAACTCACTTTCAAACTATCAGGGTAAGTAATGGCTTTTACGTTGCCCTCCGTGTCATATTCAAACAACACCTTATTGCCGTTAGGCCAGGTAATGGAGGCCGCCCTTCCACAGTCATCATAGGCGTAGCTTTTTTGGCCCAATACGGGATGCGTCGCGGTCAGCAGATTTCCGGATGCGTCATATGTGAAGTCCGCCTGGGTACTGCTTCCATAGGCTTTACGGGTCATGTTGCTCATGCTGTCATAGCTACGGATCACCTTTTCGCCTCTACCGTTTTCTGTTTCGATATTTCTTCCAAGGGAATCATAGGTATATGTCAAAAGCTGTTTCATCGCGTTTCTAATGGTTTTTAGACGATTATTGTCGTCATAGGTGAAATCGGTCTCATTATAGCGTTGATCACGGAAAGTGATCAGGTTGCCGTTTGAGTCAAACGAGCGTTTCACCGTAAAATTCTTGGCATCTGTCGTCTGAATCGGACGATTTTCTTCGTCATAGAGGGTGATGATTTTTTGGTATAGTGGGTTTGTTTGTTTCGTCAGATTCCCGTTTGCATCATATTCAAATTGCATATTATGATTGAGGGGATCCGTAAGCGTGGTGATCAAAGAATCACTGTTTCGGACTGCACTTGTCCGCTGACCGAGTTCATCAGTTACCGAAAGTAGGTCCAGGGCATCATAAGCGTAACGTACCTGGGCGGGATAAGGTGGTACTCCATAATAAACCCTGACAATCCGGTCGTTGTCATCATAAGCATACGTTTTTTGATTGCCAAGGGAGTCTGTGATATGCTCGCAGCAGTTGTGGCTGTTGTAACCGTATGTGAGCCGGCCGCCATCAGGAGTCTTAATTCCGATCCGATTACCATGACTGTCATAGGAATAGGTTGTGACTTTACCTCGGGCATCCGTGTGGGCAGTCAATCTGCCATAGGAGTCATAAGTGATATTAACTATTGACCTATTAGGATAACGTGCCTGCTTCAAGTTATGATTTGTATCAAAAGTGTAAAATGTATCGTTTCCCTTAGCATCCCGGCGTGTTACGAGGTTATCACTATTGTCATAGACGTATGTTGTGGTATTGTCCAAGGCGTCAGTCATACTGGTAATATTACCGCGACTGTCATGTTCCCATGACGTGACGTTGCCAAGAGAATTCGTATAGTCCTTCAGTAAACCTTCAACATATGTAGCAGAACAAAGCGCCTTCGATGGATCACCAAGACCAGTGGTTTTCCCGTTTCCTGTGTGAATGGTTGTTGCCTGCCCCAGTGGATCGGTCCATAGAACCTCGTTGATGCTACCTTCCAGCGGTTCAATCTTTGTTGTTCCGTTTTCTGATTGCATCATGGAAACATATTTGCCGTTTCCCCATGTCTTTTGACTGTAAGCAAACGTCATCTCATGCTTACCCTGGTCGGAAACAAGGTCACCCAGGTCGCTTTTTGTCATATACCCGTTATCGTAGGTATATTTTCCAAGATAACCGATCATATCCTTTATCTGAATGAGTTGTCCGTCTCCATCGTAAGTAAAGTTGATTATCCTTCCATCCGGAACAGTGATTCTGCTGCAATAGCCATTGGTGTTATAAGTGAAGCTGAACTGTCTGTTGGCGGAATCGGTAATTTTCTGAACACGGCCTGTGGCAAGGTCTGTTGTAATCGTCAGCGCGTTGTTGTTACGATCAGTGATACGGGTCAGATACCCAGTCCCCCCCGAGCTTTGAGCGTCGTAACGATAGGTAAAGCCAGTGTCTTTTTCCTTATAAAGCCAATAGTCACCATAGAAAATCAATTGATTGAAATTCCCCTTCATCGGCGCCAGCGTGAGAGGGGAGTTTGGCGTTGCAGATCCACCATCCAGGCTGATCAGGCTGGAATAAGTTTCTGTTTCCCCGGTACCTTTTCTGAGAAGCACTTGATTGGGACTTTTCTGGATCACTGAGGATTCGTAGAGGAAACCCCATCGTTTGCCAAAGCCCCCGGAAGAAAAATTGTGCAGGTTGGAATTATAGGTCAAACGAATATAGACAGGCGGACCAAGCGTAGAAAGGTAATAAAGTGTTCCCTCAACCACCAGGTCGAGTGTCCCGGTATTCACACTGGGCCTGGGAAGACTGATCTGTTTCCAATCATCCTGGCCACCCGCAAATACGGTGTGAGGATTGGCAACCGCGCCGCCCATGGACGAATCAGCATTGAACCTGTAAACTTTAGGATGATGTTCAAGGGTTTTCGATATAAACCTGCCTCCGATGATGACCTGACCCTGACCGGTAGTCGTAACGGTTCGTACGTAGTCATAAGTATCCGCTTCTCCGGGATCGAAATCCACGTCCAGACTGCCATCAGGATTCAGACCGGCCACATTCAACCTCGGCACGCCGTTAACCGTGGTAAATGCTCCGCCGATAACAATCCTGCCGTCATTCTGGAGAGCCATAGAGGAAACGTTAGCCCTGTCGAGTTGGCACTTAAAGGACGAATCCAAGGCCCCTGTGTTCAAAAGCCGAATTATTCCGCTGCAGGGAGTGCCATTAAAGGTCGTAAAGCCACCGCCTACCAGATATTTACCATCGGGTTGCACGATAAGGCTAGATACAAGACTGTTAAAACCACTTCCCGTAGAGAAGGAGGTATCTACTGCACCCGTGCTACTAAGCAGCACCAGTTTACTACAGGCGATTCCGTCAAAGGATGTGAAATCGCCTCCCACGAGGATCTTTTCCTTATAAGCCCCAAGAGCGTCTTTGGACTTGTCAACTGCAACAGCCCGAACCCAATGACCTGAAGAGGTCACGCCGCGCCCTGGATTAAAAGCGGTATTCAGGGTGCCGTCAGCATTCAAGCGGGCCACGCTTCTTCGCTCAATTCCATTGACGTCCCAAAACTGGCCGCCAATGGTAATTTTATCACCGGTGATATCCATATCCCAGACTGAGAAATCTGTTTCGGCGGTAAAAGAAGTGTCAAGAGACCCGTTCTCATTAAGCCGTGCCAAATTTTTTACTCTGACCCCGTTTATGCTATAAAGGTATCCAGCTAAAATTATCTGCCCAGTTGGCAATACGCCGATTCTTTTGAGCTCTACGTCGTCGATACCGGTCCCTGGATCGAAACCAAGATCCAAACTGCCATCACCGTTGAGCCTGGCAATACCTCGGCGATTGGTGCCATCGACAGTATCGAAAAAGCCAGCCACGAGAATTTTTCCATCTTTCTGTTCCTGTATGTCGTTGATGTAGGTCGTATCGCCTGGATAGATGCCCCAAAAATCAGGCGTAAAACCCGTATCTAAACGGAGAGTAGCGGCCTCGATTCGACCGCAGTAGACAGATATCGCCAGAAGTATCGTCCACAACAGCGCGTAGGATATCCTACGCCTGAACCAACACATTTTGTATGTTTTCATGATGTCCCCCCTGATATCTTCATCGAAAAATCGAATTCAACCCTGCAATTGTTGCATAGACCTTAAGAAAACTTTTTTGGGTTTGGCTTCACTTTTTTCGGAACAAAAACGGCCATAAAATGTATGAAGGTGGTTAAAACTGCGCCTTAAAGGAGGTCCCAATGAAAAAGATATCAGAATCAGCCTTGACAACCGCGCCCGCAAAAAGTGTCTTAGAATGCTCGATCAAGCCCAAAACGTTGGGGATCTGTCCATGTGCAAAAGAATACTGGCTATACTGGCAGTATCCGAATAGAACCCCACGTCCAATAATAGCGGCAACCTTGAAAGTTAGCAAAGAAGCCAGTCGTGAAAACATCAGGAAAACGTAAAGGTTATAAGGTTTTCGGTTTGATCGGCTATTTTTCTGGCCGGTTTTTCTGTAAAGGTCACGATGAAGGCAGTCTTAATTCCGAGGCTTACTAAGCCTTTTTGACCGAAATGCTACCCAAGACCAGAAATCACATTATTCTTATCCAAGACGGTGCGAAATACCATACAAGTAAAGCGATGAAGAAATTCTTCAAAAAGAAGGCATAACGCATTACAGTTTATAACCTGTCGTCCTATTCACCTGACTATAACCCAATCGAAAAGCTCTGGAAAAAAATCAAGGAAAAGGAAGTTCACCTTCATCATTTCCCGACTTTCGATTCACTAAAAGACAAAGTAGAAGAATCTCTGTTCCATTTCAAAGACTTGAAAAATGAAGTCCTCTCGCTTTTTGTGTTCTACAAAAACCTGGTGGACGCGTAGAGGCCCGAGTAACCCAAAACATTTTTCTTAAAAGCTATATCTTCAGAGTCTGGGAAAAATTCGGAGCTTTAGGCATAAGTATATGAAAAAAGGGCATTAGTAATTCTCAAGATATGCTATGCATTTCCTTTCAGACCCAGAAGAATGAAGCAGTTTTTGCTTAAATAAACACATTGTATTTGAATATAGATTAACCTTCTTACTATTGCCGTGCACAGTTTCACTTGAGAAATAAGGGGCAATTTCCCGAACTCTGATCTTGGAGAAAGAATGGGAACACACCAGAATTCCACCTTAATCTTCCGTCTCTATTTGAATAAACGTAACCTAACCCGCAACATAAATTGAGAGTATATGTAAAAACGAGCACCATGAAAACCTTGTGATATCAATTACATATCTGAAATTACCTTCACGTTTCTGGACCTAAACCGTAAAATCCTACCACCACAACATATTGTGGTCAATTCGGTTTTCGCTTATCCGGTCACGGCTGAAGTTTTCGTGCATCAATCCTCTTAGCACATCCGCCAAAACCGTGCAAGACTGGCAGATCAATTGTTGAAGTCGAGTCTGAGATATGGAAATAGTGCAGGTTTCTCCAAAAACATTGTAACCACGATATATGGTATGACTGCCCAATATTGGAAAAGCGTTGTTGTCGGGTTTGATAACTGCTTGTGGGCATAGGGCTTACCCTCCAAAACAAAAGGCTGCCAGCCTGACCCGGCCCCCCGCACAGCTCTGTGAGATTCAAAGTACCAGTCGATGCGCTACGCCATCTTATTGCGCTTCAAGGTGTACCGAGATAGCATACTGGGTCTCAACCCCTGTTGGCAGATTGGCGTTTGAACAGTCTACATGTACAACGACCTCTGCATTAACATTCTGAAGTTTTGTCAAGGTGAGGTAAGATTCATCCTCTCCAGAGTAATTAAGCGTTTCAGTTTTGAGAGAAACGTACCCTTGCGGTACAGCACCATAGGTGCATTTGTCAACCACATTGATATCTGTTCGGTAATTGGGCGTACCGTCTTCGTTGTAATCTCCGGGGTAGTATTCGACATAATGGATTTTCATACTCATCGACTGGTATTTCAAAGTCAGTTCCGGTGGGATCGCGATATAGCGTTGCAGTTGGTCCTCCTTCCAGATCTTCCACATTTTGTTACTGTCGGAGCCGTCATCATTCTTGCCGCCGTGGTAGATGATCTGCTTGTAACCGTTTTCATCGGTATAACTTCCCACGGCTCCATAAGGATCGGCAGGCATGTCTTCTTGCTGCTGCCAGCGGTTTTCACTCAGGTTGTAACTCCACACTTCTCGGGTGGCTTCATTGTTTTTACTGCCGCCAAAAAAATGGACCCAGTCGCCATCGACGAGAATAACGCTATCTTTTCGGGCATCGGGAGCGGTGCCTTGAACGGTAACAGTGCTGCATGTATGGTTATCAGGATCGACTGCGACCATATCTCTTCGATCACTGCTGCCATCGCTTCCAAAAACGAGATAGAGTTTTCCGTCTTTCATAAAGCTGCCGTGGCCGTAGCGTGCCAGATCACTTTCGCACGAAGCGACCTGAGAAACAACGCCGGTTTCGGGGGTGCAGGAAAACACGTCGGCGGTGGCTGCACCACTTTCATCCTGACCGCCGCTGATGTAAATGTTGTAAACGTCCGGGGCGAAACTCATATCGGTCCTGTGTTTGGGGGTGACACCGGAAAGCTCTTTTTTTGTCCAACTTTTTGTTGCAGGATCGTATTCCCAAAAATCATCAAGATTTTTTCCGTTCTCATCTTCTCCAAAGAGGACATACATTTTTCCTTTGAGTGCAACGGCTCCGTGATTCTCGCGTGCCGGAGGCGGATTGTAGGTACTAATTTCCGTCCAACCGGTCTCCGAGTTATAACTCCATAACTTATTCAACAGTTCACCTCTTATAGCCGTTGCTCCCTCCTGGGAGGCGTACTCCTGGGATGCGTACATATACAGCTCGTTATCAAGCGTCACCATGCTGTGGTGTGAAAGTGCAGGTGAAGAGACTACAGAGAGAGCTTTCCATACCAGGCTGTTGGTCCAGGGTGGGGGCGCGCCCACCGGGAGTATGCTCAGCATTTGAAATTTGAGGGACCCACCGGTCGCTTGAATGGTAGTCTGCCCGATTCCCTGGATAAATGTCGTATTGGCGGTCTGCCCGCTGTATGCAGAATCGTATCCACCTTTGACGGTCACCGTTTTGGCGCTTGTCAGGCTGATGGATTCTTCATAGGTTCCCTGCCGGACCAAAATTTCCGATCTGTCAGGAGCGGCGTCCACGGCATCCTGAATTTTGCTGTAGCAGGGTGTCTCGTTTCCGCAATCTCCGCCGCTGCCGACAAAATACTGAGCTCTTACCGACGTCTGAAAACCAAAGACAGGGGTCAACATCATCATTACCCCCCAAATCCCTGCCGTGAGCACACGCTTTCTCATATCAAACCTCTCAATGATAAAGTATTATTCATTAATCCGTATCAACGGAATGTGACGTATCTTTCATCCAGTCATGCCATGGAAACCATAGATACCTAACGCGGGTATAATCCGCGGCATCAAAAATTGGAGATGGCTTTTATGTCAGGTCACGTGGTTTTTAGAAATCTAAACGATATACCCGCGCTCAAGAAGCCCGTGATGCCAGATCACGAATGAACAGCATTCGGGCAATCAACAAAACTGGTGGGGAGGTGGTGACCAAATTCCAGTTCGCTTGCCCCATTCGCCTATCTTGAGGTAAGCCTAAGCGTCTAACATCTCACTGCCCCACATTTAACACAGCTCCACTTTCTACGTGTGATCCAGGTTGAAATGACATTTTCGGCGAGGTAAGAGAAGAGTTCGAGCCACTTACAAAGGTTGTTCCTGAGCCTACAGTGATTAAAGTTGTTGCGGTGAAATTTACGGTGGCGTTGTTTTGGACAGTTACATCGAGAAGTAAGATGGTTGCGCCCGTACACTCGCATATCTCACCTGAGGCGTAGGTGACGCCATTTATAACAACATCTTCACCAGAGCAAGGAGGACATGCAGAAGAAGTGGTAAAGGTTAGGTCAGCCCCATAGCCTGTTCCTATGCTGTTTGTTGCGTACGCCCTTGCGTGATAAGTAGTCTTAGAACTCAGCCCTTTAATTTCACTGGTGAAAATACCCATACCGGTCCCATCTGATGTCTTGCTGTTAGAGATAGTTGGATTGACAGATGTGCTCCAGCAGACCCCCCTGGCCGTAACAGAGGCTCCACCATCGGAGGTGGCATTTCCACCACTGGAGGCGCTGTTGGAAGTTACAGAGGATACTGCAGTTGTGGTGACTGTCGGTGTAGTCGTCGCGGAGCTCTGTCTGAAATTGGCGACAGTGTAAGCGGTGTTGTTAAGCGTTTTGTGGTTATCTGCGTCGCAATTGGGTGCGGACTGGCCCTCATTGCAGGACGTTGATGTGCCTTCCGCGACTCCCATAGGCACCCCCCCATAACTCACGGCAGGGTTTGACCAGTAATTAAGTCGCATACAGCCCGAACAATCGTTGCTATAAGACATAATCGTCCGCCAGTTCTTTGCAGGCGCAACATAGCCATGGTTGTAAGAGTACGGACTATTCACTGTACCATCAACATACCAGTCATGGCGTGCCGCCATATTATGCCCCATTTCATGCGCAAAGCTGTAATAGCCTGTGGCGCAGTTGCTGGATACCAGAGCAAATGCCCAACTTTCAAACGATGAAGAAACGGATGTCATTAAATAGGCGATACCGCAGTAACCAGTATTATTGACGATCAAAACAACCTCATCAGCAGAGTATGTATCGCGCAAGGTATGGACATTATCCATGTACCCGTCCGTCGGATCTTGAAGGCGGCCCAGCGTTGTCTCCCAGTTGAACCCACTTTCATCATAAGAAACTTCAGCAGTATGTACCAAATTTACACGCTGTGTGACACCACTGTTGCTATAGCCCGTGTTAGTCTCGCTGATAGCCAGATCAATCAATGTCTCCATCGCACTAGTGCCTCCTGCTGCCGAGCGCGCAGCCCCCGTGTAAACTGTCATCACGTCAATAGCTGAGCCATCGTCTGCCATCGCCATATCAGGTGTTTCTCGCTCATAGGAAATATCGATTGGGATGGGTTCTTTTTCAGGGGGAAAAGTAGATTGGTCTATTTCGTAGATTGCATGCAGTCCATCACCTTTGTAGCGCACCTGATAAAATGCGCCGGGCAGGGTAATGTTGCCTGACAAGACCTCATCTTTAATAACCAGGGTCACCTGACTTTCCTCAATTCCATCCAGGTGTCCAAACCATGAATAGCTCCCGGACATGTTGAATGCAACGCGATCAAGAACAGCAGTAAAGACAATATCATTGAATAAATTCAAAACCAAAGAAGTGCTGACATCAGAGTTTGTTTTAAGGGTTCGATCTTTTTTGCTTAATAGGCCGAAATTAATGTTAACGAAACGGGACCTAATGATATATGGTTCATCAGCATCCCTAACTTGTATGTTGGTAGCTTCTGTAAAGAGGCTCTCATCTTGTTGGTCAGCAGCCATGGCAGAAATAACAGATAAATGATTTGAAAGAAAAACAATTAGGAAAACTATACCTAGAGCATTTATGGCATTTATTGTGAAATGTCTTTTCATAAACAGCCTCCCTTTACTTGTTATTTTCAAAACTGTATTTCGATCGCCATTGTAAACACCCAGGCGCTCGCCATAGATTCTGATTCAGTGGTCGAAATTATTGATGAATCTCAGTGATATCCAAAAAAAATCGGCTCTAGCAAAAAGTCGAGATAACCTTACGTTCTTCGGTGAGAATATTTCCTCGAATTTGAAAACACTCCAACCTTACCCCATTTCTTATACCAAAACCCAAATATCGTAAATCTCAAAAAAGCTGTGATATCATCAAAAGCAGAAGGCTTGAACGAACGTTGAGATTGATGCCATCTCTCAAGCCGGTCGTCTCTGACATATATTGAGCTCCTATCTCAACATCGTCTTTGGTTATGATATGTTGGAGAGAAATCAAAGGTTTATCCAAAAATATAGGAACCACAATATATGGTATAACCGCCCAATATGAGCTAATCCTTCCTCGGATTTTGAAGGTCTGATTTTATTGGGCTATTTTCGACAGGCACCCGATCCTTAACCAGAGGCACCCACAGCAAATGAAGCCAGATCATTAGCGCAAAACCAACAATGCTAAGGCCGTAGGTCAACAGATTTGATTCAAAAAACATTGCACCGATCATCACCACAGCCCCCGGCAATGCGCCCTTTATCCATGATTTGTAGGTAACGACAATCGGTTTTCCGCAGGATTTACAGATCGCCGGCATTCCCGGGCTCAACAGTGCTTTTCTGAGAACTGTGATCCCCGGTTTTTTACAGTAAGGGCATTCGTACATTGCTTGACCATTTTTCATCTTCTGCCAACTGCTCTCACGCCTCACCAGCCGTGTAATGCTTCAAAAACAACTCAATCTTCTCCTTCTGCTCATCCGTCAGGTCATCGTAGTCAAACTTGAGACCGCATTGTCTGGATTGCACCCGAAGGCTAGAGGAAGAATCCTTTCGATTCCTTTTGCCATAGGCCAGTTGGCACTTGAGCCTGGGAAGATAGAACCCATTACTCGAAACAAACAAATCAATACTCACAGATTTTTCTTCAGTCGCTAAAGGCTTTAACTGGTCGTCCAGAAGTGTATAGCCAAATCCTATACCACCCATGCTCATATCCTTGACCTTCCCAATTTCTTAAAAGTAGGTCTTACGGCAACATATGCCGCTTTGTCCTCCTGCATGTGTAACGAGAGAACTCACGTTTTTCAGTAACGGTTTCTGTCTGCATTTCCATGTCCTGACCCGGCTAAAATGTTGAATGTCCGCATTTATTACTTGCATTGTTGTGATTACTGAGCAACCGATTGAAAAGGGAGCATAATAAGCAATCAGTAATTTCTTAGTTCCAAAAAAAACCGGGCTGCCTGTTCGATTCAGGCAACCCGACTGTCATTGATTCATTCTGCGGGCTTGGTCCTAACTTCGCCCATATTGCGCTGGCGGGAGAGTAACCGTTGGCATTCAAGAATGACTATTCATGCCCGCTATTGGTCAAAAAAGGAAATATTCGTGGATAATATTTCCGTAGCATGTAATCAAAACCGTTTGGACGATACCCAAGATGTTGTGGTGAACTTTTTCATCGCCAACCTGTGATATATGCATATGCTAAATGTGTATTTAGCGAGAAGAGACAAAAAGGCCATCAATAGAAGTATTGGGTAGAATTATGTAAACCAAAAGGATTGATACCCACGACCATGGACAGCCCCTGAGGGACAGATTCATGTTGATTGTAAATGATGGGCCTGATATCTTGGCATACTTGTTTAATTCAATGGTGGAAAGAAACAGCTCAATCTTTTAATGCCGGAACAATGCTTTATTGAGGATGTCGTTTTGTCCCTCGATACGCGCTTGGGAGGATTTTCCAGTGAAAAACAATGATGTTTATGAACAGTTGGCAAACCATATCTCATTTTTGAGCATGGGGTATCCGCCAACGCAAGCCCTTGAGGATATTCTTCGGGAGAATTTCAATCCTGTTGAGGCCGAAGCGGCACTGGCTATTCCCAACCGTGTCATACCCCTTGAGCCGGCGCCTTTGGACGAAATCAAAAAAAGGTCTGACATACCCTTGGACGAATTGAAGGCCATATTGGACCGTCTTTCTGAAAGGGGACTGATTTTTTCAGGAAAGACTGAAGACGGGAACCTTGGATACGCCTTTCAGCAGTTGGGTTTTTCGTTTCCCCAGACTTTTTTTTGGAAAGGAGAAGACTCGCCACAGTCTCGGAAGATGGCTGGATTGGTTGCCAAATACTTCAACCGTGAGGTAACCCAAAAAGCATATCTGTCCAAGACCAACGCCTACCGCTACATACCGGTATCCAAAACCATCACGCCGGAGAAACAGGCTGTACTTCCCCATCATACGATGGAGAGCGTCCTGGAAAAGGCCGTTGATTTTGCCGTATGCCATTGTTCATGTCGCATGGTGGCCGCCCTGCGTGGCAGACCCTGTAACCATTCCACCGAAATCTGCATCAAATTCGACGAAGTGGCCCGATATGTAATCGACAAGGGATTCGGTAAAAAAATTACCCGGGATGAAGCGCGAAAGCTCGTTCGCCAGGCGGAAGAGGAAGGCCTCGTGCATTTTGTAGATAACACAAACGGCGAGATCAAACACAATTGCAACTGCTGTGGCTGCGCTTGCTGGAATGTGGGCGCCATTAAGCGAAGAAAGATTCCCCGGGATGCCATCATGGACGTCTACTTCGTGAGGACCACGGATGAAGATGCATGCGTTGGATGTGGTGAATGCGTTGACATCTGTCCGGTTGATGCCATTTCAATGGGCGACGATGACTTGCCTCACATCGATACAGACTGGTGTATCGGCTGTGGCGTATGTGCGACGAAATGCCCCGCTGATGCCATTGCCATGACGCTCAGACCGGACAGGAGCGGCGATCTTCCCGCCGAATCGTTTAAAGACCTGCATAACATCATTCTCAAGGAAAAGGGGCTGGTTTAGCTTCTACGGAAGTCCCGGGTGTTATGGTGTGACGTTTGAAAACGATGTCCAGCCACCCCCCAGGGCTTTGTAAAGGCGTACCAGGTTGGCGGTGACGGCCCCTTCACTTTGAGCCAGTTGTTCCTGAAAGGACAGCAGGGAACGCTGAGCATCCAGCACATTGGTGAAGTCCGTCAACCCTGCCTGATACTGGCTTTCAGACAGCAGAACGGCACGTTCCGCCGCACGGGCTGACGCCTGAAGCGCTTTTTTGCGATGCTGTTCCTGAGCGTAGGCCACCATGGCGTTTTCCACCTCTTCCAGCGCACCCAGGATGGCGCCCTCGTACTGAATCAGGGCCTGTTCTTGAAGTTCCGTCTGAACCGCTATATTGCTTCTGACAGCACCGGCATTGAATACGGGCCAGGTAACGCTCGGTCCGATGAGGTAGGACAGGCCGCCGGCTGAAAAGACGTTGCCCAGGGAGAGGGTTTCGAGACCGATGGAGCCCAGGAGTCTGAACTTGGGGTAGAGATCCGCCGTTGCCACGCCCACCTGAGCGGTTTGGGCGGCCAGGCGGCGTTCCGCCCGCCGAATATCGGGTCGTCGCCGCAAGACCTCCGCCGGAACTCCCACCGCCACTTGCAGCGGTGGTGTCGGGATGGGCATGGGTGTTTCCAGTCCTTTGTGAAGTGCTCCGGGCCGAAGACCCAGAAGCACGGAAAGGCGGTTCATGGCCCCTACCAAAGCAGTGCGCAGCGTGGGGATTTTTGACCGTGTGTTTTCCATGTTGTAGCCGGCTTGCTGGACCGATAGCTCGTTGGTAAGGCCCGCCTTATGGCGAGACAGGGCCAGTCGGTAGGAATTTTCCTGCGCTTTCAGATTTTCCAGGGCTACCTTGATGCCCAGTTGAAAGGTGCGGACGTCCAGGTAATTGAGGGCCACTTCGGATAGCAGGGAAACCATTACGTCTCGCATGGCTTCTTCCGTGGCTTCCAGATTTGCGGTGGCGGCTTCCACGGAACGTCGGATGCCGCCAAACACATCCACTTCCCAGCCTGCATCAAAACCCGCTGAATAGAGGCTGTAATCATCTCCCCCATAGCGTTCCTCGCTGAGGCGATTGCGAGTGGCGGCCACCGTTGCATCTACCATGGGAAAAAGCCCGGACCGGCTGATGCCGCGTCTGGCTCTGGCCTCGCGTATTCGGGACCGGGCATTTTTTAAATCCAGGTTCCCCGAAATGGCCCGTTCCAGGAGGTTCGTAAGAACCGGGTCCTGAAGGGTTTTCCACCATGCGGACAGTGCCGCGGGATCTGTGCTTTCATCCGTAATGCCGCCATCGGGCAATCCGTGCCATGCTTCGGGAGCCCTGGAGGCCGGGGGGGCGTAGTCCGGTCCTACAGGAGCGCAGGCGGCTATTATCAGTGCCAAAAGAAAAGTCTTCAGGAGTCTCGAGAGTGGAAACATGATCATTGCTTCTTTCTTCCTTCCCGCCATGCCCTGGCCTTTTCTCTGCCGGTCTGAAACGCGGCATAGAGGGCTGGAATCAGAAAAATTCCCACCTGCGTGGCGGCCAGCATACCGGCAAACACTGTCGTACCGATGGCGCGGCGGCTATTGGCGCCGGCGCCGGTGGCGATGACCATGGGGAGCACCCCCAGGATAAAGGAAAAGGCGGTCATGAGAACGGCCCGAAAGCGCATGTGGGCGCCGGCAATGGCGGCGCCGAAAACGGTCATCCCCGTTTCCCGGCGGGTTTTGGAGAATTCCACGATGAGAATGGCGTTTTTACTGGCCAGGGCAACCAGCAGCACCATGCCGATCTGGGCGTAGATACTGAGGGCCAGATCGGCAATCCACAGACCCACCAACGCTCCCAGGGCTGCCACGGATATGGAGATGAGTACCGACAGGGGAATGGTCCAGCTCTCGTATTGCGCTACCAGGAACAGATAGGCGAACAAGAGGGCCAGGCCCAAAAGTACGGGGGCCTGCCCCCCGCTTTTCTTTTCCTGATAGGAAAGGGCCGACCATTCGTAGCCGAAGCCGTCGGGAAGGGTCTTCGCGGCCACCCGGGCCATTGCCGCCATGGCTTGGCCGGAGCTGTGGCCGGGGCTTCCGGCGCCATTGATCTGAGCACTGGCGAACTGGTTGTACCGTGTCACCAGCTGGGGCGCCAGCAGGGTGGAAAGGGTTGCCAGGCTGCTCAAGGGGACCATATGCCCCTCGTCGCTGCGCACGTAGATGCGTGCGATGTCCTCCAGTGTATCTCGGAAGGGTGAATCGGCCTGAACCTTAACCTGAAAGACCCGTGAATAAAGGTTCAGGTCGTTTACATAACGGGACCCCAGTTGTGCCTGCAGGGTTCCAAAAACCCGGGCCACCGGAACCTTGAGCAGTTCGGCTTTGGTACGGTCCAGGTTCAAGAAGATCTGGGGGACATCGGCCGAATAGGTGCTGAAAACCCCTTGCAGGGTTGGGTCCCGATTGGCGGCCACCACCAGGGCACGGGTAACGGCCGACAGTTCCTGTGGGCTTTGATCCGCCTTCGCCTGCAACTGGAAGTTAAAGCCGCTGGTATTCCCGAGTCCCTGAATGGCCGGACGTCCGAATGCGAAGATGTTGGCCGAAGGGATGGCCGCCAGTTGGGGTCTGATCCGGGCCAGAATCCCTTCCAGCTTGAGTTCGCTTGTGGTGCGTTCATCCCAGGGTTTCAATATGGCGAAGGCCAGGCCCACGTTTTCGCTGCTGCCGCTCAGGAGGCTGAATCCGCTGACGGCGATCACATGGTCCACACCGGGGGTGTTTTTGAGAAGGGAAGAAACCTGTTGCATAACCCGGTTGGTGCGGGCAAGGGCGGCTGCCTCGGGCAGTTGAACATTGATGAAAAAGACCCCCTGATCTTCCGTGGGCAGAAAGCTCTTGGGACGATTTTGAAACATGAACCAGGTACCTGTAAAGATCAGCAGAAAAGCTGCGAATACCACCAGCTTTCTTCGGATCAGCCAGGCAGCGGTTGACACATAGGCGCTTCGAGAGATATTCAGGATTCGGCTGAACCAGGCCAGGGGGCCCCGCAGAATGGGGCGATGGGGTTTTAACAGGGTGGCGCAAAGGGCGGGACTGAGGGTCAAGGCGTTTACGGCCGACAGAACAACGGCCGTTGAGAGGGTCACGGCGAACTGTTGATAAAGCTTCCCTGTGATCCCCGGGATGAACCCCACCGGAACGAATACGGCCAGCATCACCAGGGTGGTGCTGATGATGGGGGAGGTGACCTGCCCCATGGCTTTGATGGCGGCATCGGCGGGAGAGAGTTCTTCGTCTTCCTCCATGACCCGCTGTACATTTTCCACCACCACGATGGCATCATCCACCACCAGGCCGATGGCCAGAATCAGCGCGAAAAGGGTGATGGTGTTGGCGCTGAATCCCAAGGCCAGAAGCACCGCAAAGCTCCCCACCAGGGAGACGGGAATGGTGAGGGTGGGAATCAGGGTGGCCCGCCAGTCCTGAAGAAACAGGTAGGTGACCCCCACCACCAGCAGAAAGGTGATCAGAAGTGTTAAGATGATATCCGAAATGGCGGCCTGAACATACCGGGTGGTGTCGTAGCTTAATTGGTATCGCATCCCTTTGGGGAAACTTTGGGAAAGCCGTTTGATTTCCGATTCCACCCTTTTTACCGTTTCCAGGGCATTGGCGCCGGAGGTTCTGTAAATGGCCATGTTGACAGCCGGGGCCCCATCGAATATGGATTTTGAGGCATAGGAGTGAGCCCCCAGTTCGACCCGCGCCACATCTTTGAGGCGCAGCACGCCGCCTCGGGGGTTGCTCCGGACCACAATATTTTCGAAATCCCCGGCTTCAGATAGACGACCCTTTGCCCTCAGGGTGTATTGCACCTGCTGGTTGGCATTAGAGGGCGCCGTACCAATGCTTCCGGTGGCCGCCTGGACGTTTTGTTGCCGAATGGCGGTGATGACATCATCGGCGGTGAGTCCCAGTGAGGTTAATCGTTCCGGATCCATCCATACCCGCATGCTGTAGTCCAGCGCACCGAAGATGTAGGCTTCGCTGATACCCTTCAGCCTTGTCAGGGCATCTTTTACATTGATGCTCACATAATTGCTGAGAAAGAGTGAGTCCTGATTCCCCTTCTCCGTAAAGAAGGTGATGACGCCGAGAATGTCCGAAGAGCGGGTCCGCACCGAGACCCCTTGGTCCGTGACCTCCGTGGGAAGTTTAGGGACGGCCTGCTGAACCCTGTTTTGAATGTTCACCTGTGCGATGTTGGGGTCCGTGCCTACCTCAAAGGTGACACTCAGGCTGTAGGACCCATTGTTGGAACAAGTGGAAGACATGTAAAGCATGTCCTCAACGCCGTTGATTTCGGCCTCCAGGGGAGCGGCTACGCTGTCGGCCACCACTTCGGCGCTGGCGCCCGGATAGACGGTGCTGACCCGTATTTCCGGTGGGGAAATCTGCGGGAACTGGGCTACGGGAATATTGAACAGTGCCAGCACCCCGGCCAGGGTTATGAGGATGGATATGACGATGGCCAGCCTGGGTCTGGCAATGAAGATGCGTGAAAACATAACATCAGTCTCCGATTTTTTCGGCTTCGGTGACCGTTTTCACGGTTTGTCCCGGGCTCACTTTTTGCACCCCCTGAATGATGACCCGCTCTCCTGCGGTAAGCCCCGAATGAACGGCCCAGTGAGTCCCCATGGCGACGCCGGTTTGAATGCGGCGCTCTTGAACACGCATTCGGTCATCCACAACAAAGACATAGCGGCCCTTTCTGTCGACCTGAACCGCTGATTGGGGGACAAGGGGAAGGCGTTTACCCGCCTTGCAGCTCACCATAATGGTGACGTACTGGCCGGGCAGCAGAAAGCCTTTGGGGTTGTCGAAGATCGCCCGGACGGCAATGGTGCCGGTGTCGGGGTCCACCTGGTTGTCCACGAAATCCAGACGGCCCCGGAGCGGATACATTTCCCCATTGGGCATCCGGATCATGGGAACAGGGGGACAGGGATTTGTTTCAGTATCGCTATCGGGATTGGAATTCCGACCCATTTCCGCCAGATGGTTTTCGCTGATGGAATAGACGACGCGAATGGGATGGAGTTGGACGATGCGTGCCAGCGAACCGGAAGCCGGCCCCACAAGATTGCCTTTGGTGAGTGTCGTTTTACCGATCCGGCCCGCGATGGGAGCCTTGATGGTGGTGTATCCCAGATCGATTTGGGCCTCCCGCAGATTGGCCTTTGCCTCTTCCAGCGCGGCTTCAGCCCTCAGTTCCTTGTTGGCCGCGGTTTCCAGGTCCGTTTCAGAAACGCCTCCGGATTGTACCGCCTTGAGCCTTTGCAGGTATTGCCGGGCATCCTTGAGGCTGGCCCGGGCTTCCGCCACCCTGGCGTTTTCTTCATCCACCCTGGCCTTGTAAGGCGCCTGTTCAATAACATAAAGGATGTCTCCGGCATTCACTTCAGCGCCTTCTTTGAACTTCACTTCTTCCAGATAGCCCTGAACACGTGCCTGTAAATCCACGGCCTGGATGGCTTCCACCCGTCCCACATAGGTTTTCGAAGGGTTTATTTCCTCTTCGGTGACGGTCATGACCGTGACCACCGGAGGGGGCGTATTTCGCGCCGCGGTATTCGATGCAATGGCGAGGAGCAGAAACGTAAGTAAAAGCGAAAAATTGATGCCGGGCCTGGGTTTCATGGGCTTTTTCCTTAGTTTTATGAAAACATCATGATCCGCCCCTCGGTCCACCTCACTCCTTCGGGACCCAGCAGTGGGCATCGACCTCTTTGCATATCCGTAAAATACCATTCACCACATAATCGGTATCCCGCGGGGTGTTGTTCCCCGAAGAGACTACCAGGACTTGCGTGAGATCGTCCTGAAGACGCACTACCTTAATACTAATGGCCTGGTCTCCGTGCCTGAACGATATGGATTTGTCGCCCGTATCTGTTGACAGAATCTCGTTCTCAGCCTTTTTGCGGATGATTTTTTCCGCGCTCGTGAATACCTTGTCCGCATCGGCTTCCAACAGAACCGAGGCTGTCTCGTGGCGATGGGTTTGATCCGCAATGTGGGAGATCAGTCCCAGCGCTTTTTTGACCAGAAAAACCGCTTGGCCGGGCGCAACCGATGGAAAAAGAAATAAAACGATCAATCCCAGAAAGAGACTTTTTGTTCTTTTGAACATCTCCATTTCTCCTTTGTCAAGAAAAAGTTATTCAAGGTTGTTTTCCATTCGCTTTTTTGTTCTCTACTCCTGTTTGATATCCACGGTAATGATTTGTCTCATTAGACTCCCGCCCTTATGGATCACCAGCTCGACGCTGTTTTTTCCTTCCGGAAGCGGCCCCGGATAGAGCCCCCGGCCTTCTCCATCGAGAATCTCCTCTCGCATGGGCGCAAAGGCCACTAACTTGAGTGGGAAAACTTCCTTGCTGAAGGTGCCGCCCGCCGGGATGGTATCTGGTGGAATGGATTTTTTAATGGTAGCGGGATCTATGCCCGGAAATACCATCGGCCCGTACCCCTTTCCATTGTAGAGATACTGTGTTTGATTCCAGTCAATCTTTAAATTCTGTTTCGTTTTATTGTCAATAAAAAGACGGAATGACACAAAATGATTTTTATCCCTCTTAAGGGGCGTCAGCCCGGCACTGAAATCGACATTCTGCACCTGCTGTGTGGAAGGGGTGCTGATCCACGTCTTGGTCGGCACGCAGGCAAACAGAAATAACAGTACAAAAACAACAGTTCCAATTTTCATTCTTTGATCCTCCATAAAAATTATTCACCCAAAACCTTACCAGAATTCCACTTCATTTCCTTTGATTTTTTGTTCCTCTCCCACAAACGGTTCCATGATTTTGACCGGTGTTTCAAGGGTCCTTTTCATGATTCTCCACATCCCCGATCCAATCTCCGACAGGGGAAGGATACGGACTTTCGGGTCGGCGATGGGACCGTCGACTTTGACGGGAACGGAAATCAGGGTCCCCCCAAGAATGTAACCCGCCACCGGAATCAGCCTGATCAACCGATCCGTTGTGGTAAAAGGGGACGCCAGCATCATGAGATTCAGCCGGTCATTCAAGACATCCATATCCCCTTTAAAAGCAAGGTCTATGGCGGAACTGTTCATGTGACCTTCGTGAATGCGAATTTTTCCATCCTGAAGGTTTGCCTTAATCCGTATTGAATCGTAGGAAAGGCCTTCATTTTCAAGGGTCGGAAGCTTGCCTTTGAAGATATCGGTGATGTTCAAGGTCGAAAGTACCCGTGCCAGTGTCGGATCCTGTTTGACCTTCCCATCGACGGTGGTAAAAACAAGGGGCCCCTTCAGTTTCTCAAGTAAATTCTTCCAAGTTCCTTTCCCTTGGATTTTTCCTTCCAGGTCGAAGGTGCCCTCGGCAATCACCCGTTTGTGACTCAGGCAGGTTATACATTGGTTCAGATTACGTTTTTCTGCTTTCAATTGAAAATCCACTTGAATTCCACCGGGTGTAATTCGCAAGACGCCAGGGTTTGAAATGCCACAGAGCTGGGCGTTTTCAACGGAAACCCGAATCCCATCAGGGTCCACAGCAATTTCGCCTTGAAAGGGCTGCCATGTGTACCCGCCGATTTTCATGCTGTCCCACATCAAATGCGCTGTTCCCCGCATGGGTGGAACCCATGGGTCATGTTTCCCCCCATTCCTTGCGTTTTCATCTGTTTTTTTCAGGAATTGCAGAACCTTGTCCATGTCAACATCTTCAGTGGAAATATCGACGTCAAATCGGGGATCTTCCGGGAAAAAATCAGCACTCCCACTTATGAGCAGTCTGTTTTCACCCACAAGCGCACGAACCGACTTCATAAGGAGCTGCTGCCCTTCAGCGCCCAACGAAAAGTCTTCAATTTTTATCGGCAGCGATATCCCATAAACGGGGATGTTTTTTCCCGCGAGGTTACCTTCCGCCGTGGTGCAAAATGATTGTTTGGGCAACACCTGGGCATTTATTTCGCCCTCAATCCAACCGTCCAGAAACCGGTTCTTCGCGAACAGCCCGTCCAGGGTCGATTTCAGGAGTTTTCCCGAAAAATCGATGTCGATCAAATCCTCTTGAACCCGTAACCCCAGAGACGCCTTTGCCGCTTCATCCGCAACCGTCAGGTTTCGAATATGAAACATCGTCGGCCCATTAAAAACATCCATGGATACGCTCTGTCCATGGGGGAAAAACAGATTCCCGTCAAGGCATATGCCACCTCGTTTTTCCCAGAGGGCATGTCCCGGGTGTATCGTCAAGGGCGTTTGTACCATGAAATTTTCGGGCAGTTCCAGGGTGTTGTAGAGATATTGAATCGCTTTTGCCCCCAGGTTTCCCGACAGGGTGGTTTGAAACCTTTTCAGGGCCATCACGGGACCTTCTAATTTCCCGGTCATGCTCAGGTTTGCATCCAGAATATTGATTTTGGCATCCCTGAAATCGATCTGTCCCGCCCGGGCTGTCACCCATGCCGTTTTAGTGTTTACGGGGGCGGGCAAAAACGGCGCGTTCAGAGAAAAGTCCCGCACTTCCAAATCGGTTTGATATTGCCAGGCAACAGTATCCATGAGCGGTCCTTTCAAGGACAGGGAATGAACGGATACCCGACCTTTGATGTCGGAAATCTTTTTTAGCCAGGGAGGCTTTTCTTTTACGGCGGAAAGTAGTGGGTGGACCTGTTCCAGAAAAACAGTGCCTGTTGCGGACTCGATTTTCATCTGGAGTTCATTTTCCCAATCAAAAAGGCCTGATGCGAGACAGAAGTTCGATAGACCGTAGGCGCCCGCCATATCGCGGAACGATAGTTGATTCCGGCGATGATGAAATTTCCCCCTTTTCACGATCACGGGAAAAGGAAGCGAGCGGTAAGAGGCCTTCATGCGGTACGAGGAGCAATCCACATCGACTAAAAGGCCACTTTCTTTTTCCTCAAGATCCAGCGTTGCCGTCGCATGTCCTTCTATAGAACGGATATGGCGAATATATTTTCCAAAGGCGCCTTTTGTGACGAGCCGTTTCAAAATGGGACAGGCCTCGGCCAGATCCGCATCCACTTGAATGTTCAGGTGAAAAGGCGCGGCATTCTGTGTCAGGGCTACCGTCAGTATCCCCTCTTTTCCGCTAATATTCCCTATGGTTGCGCCAAGTCTTTCTCCCCTGAGGATGCCCTTTGAAATCAGCGCACCGCCTTCTACATTCGCCATGTCCAGCCTCGGATGCGATAGGGAAATGCGCCCTTTTTGCATCTTACCCCTGATGGTGTACCGATCCAGTGTGCTCAGATCCGCCACAGTTCCATGCGCATCCACTGATATGAAGGGAACATGTCCATCTATGACAACTGCAAATATACTGTTAACGGCGGGGATATCTCCGGCGAAATCAAGGGCGCAGGAACGGGTAGCCGCCACGTCGACATTCTTGCCCTCAAGGTGCATGTGCACAAAGGGGGTGTCTTTTTCCATCTTGAATGTTCCGGACAGCCCCAGTCGAGGATAATCCAGGGTCATGTCAGACAAGGACGCCTCAAGGCCCCCTGCGCTCAAATGGATGCTGCCATTAATTCGGGTGCCTTTTACGTTAATGTTTCGTTGCCCGCGCCACAGGCCAAAGGATGGAGCAGAGGCTTGCACTGTGGCGTTGAAATCTTGAAACCCCACCGTATCAAACGCCATTTCCAGGTCCATGCTCCCATCTGAGAAGGACATCAACTCAGGGATCTTCATTTTGTCCGATAATCCCTGCAGCATCAAATTTTTCAGGGACAGGGTGCCGCATGTTTTAAGAGACGCCGGATCCAGTTGTCCCTTCAAGTCCAACCGATTGAAAAGGTTGGCGGTGCAACTTACTTCAAAGTTCAACCGTCCTTTTGTGTTGTCGACCGAACCGTCAATTTTGTTGAGCTGAATCGATTGCTTTTCCGTGCCGGTGAGATTCAAGAGACCATTGTTCACCTGGATCACAAGGCCTTCGGTCTTTTTAAGCCAGGTGTGGAACACTCGGGAGATTTCGGGTTGCCCATCAGCGACACAAAACGGAAAGGTGTCTCTCTTGCCGCTTTCAGCAGGGAATAGCGCTACGTTCATATGGGGAGAAGAGATTTGAATCTGCGCCGGCCGAATGTCTCCCTTAAGCAATGGCAGAAGCTTCGGATAGACCGTCATAGCTTCAAAGGCCAGGTTTTTCCGGTCGGGAAAAGAAAGGTTTCCCTCTTGTATCACCGCATGGGGCCGGGGAAAAAACAAAAGATCGAGTTTTCGGAATGTCCCTTGTCCGCCAGTTTCGTTGTGGAAACGGGTTTCAATATCTCCATGTACGGCATCCAGATTTATGAGCAGGGGTATCGCTGTCAGCAACACGCAGGCCAAGAGCAGGAGGACACCCACTACTCCCCCAATCCAAAATAAAACTTTTTTCCCCGAATTCATGGAAACCCTGAAAAAACGTTCTAAAAAGAAAAGGTTTCCTTTTACTAAACCCATGCGGCAAATGCAAGAAGGGCTGATAAACTCAATTGACAAAAACCGTCAACGTCCCGTCGTTCTCCACAACCCGATACTGGACCAGCGGTTTTTTGGCTGCTCCCGAAACCACGTTTCCCTCATAATCAAAGACCGATTGGAAAACGCTGCAACATTTCAGTAATTTGGTTTCATCATAGGTGTCGATTCTACGCCCGGCATGGCTACAGCGGTTTTTGTATGCCCGAAATTGCCCATCCCGGCCATGGATAACCAGAATTCTTTGAGGGGAATTTTTTCCTTCCAGACGCATGGCGCCGCCTTTGTTTTCAAGCTCCGGGGCGCGATTCAACTGAATCTCAATTTTTCCATCTGAAAAATGCCAGCACCCCGTATCCGCCGGGGGAATCGTCTCGCAAATACCCAACAACCTTTTGAATAATTTCATATTTTCCTCCTTATTAAAAATAGAGCGCTACGCCTCCATAAACGACTCGACCGGGAGCGGGAAACCCATACCCTTCCTCATAGTTCTTGTCGAAGAGGTTGTCGGCGCCCAGATAAACATCCAGAAAATTGTCGAGCAACTTCTGGTCAAATTTCAGGTTGACGACGGCATAGTTGTCCAAATCTCTTTTTTTAAGCGGCGTCGTCTTCGAGTAGTATACCTGATCCGCCACATAGATGATATTCAAATAGGCCGAAAAGTCAAAAAAGAAGGTATATTTGCCTTCCAGGGTCAGCTTGTTCCGGGGCCGGTATTGAAGCTCATCTTTGTTTGTGCCGGGAGATTCGTCCCGGGTATCCAGAAAGGTGTACCCGAGTCTCAGTACAAGGTTTTTCATAAATCGGGTTTCGGCATTTATCTCCAGACCCTGGAACCTGTATTTGTCGTAATTTTGAAAATAGTCTTCACCGGAAGGTTTTTCAATGAAATTATTTACATCGGAAAGAAATCCCGTCAAGGTCACCCGGCTGTCCAGGGGAAGTTGTTGTTCGATGCCCAGTTCATAATTGTATGATTTCTCAGTGGTTAAATCAGGATTTCCTTCTCCAATGAAAGCTGCCGAAGGGAAGGGAACCGGATCTTTTTTGCGAAAGAACTCTTGAGTCGCGTGTCCTTGAACATGTCATAATAGATTCCGGCAAGATACCCCCCCTGATGGTCGTTTTGGCCTTCATTTTTCTGTTGCCAGTAGTGACCATACCCCAGAACCACCCCGAGATCCCTGAGCAGAGAAACCTCATACTCAATGGATGCGCTGTACACGGATGCGTTCCAGGTTTCGTCAACAGGTCTGAATTCATGACTTTTTCCAACTTTCACATCCCTGATTTTACCCTTGGCCTCATATTCCTGCCGCTGGGCATCGAGCCCGAGGGTAATCAGACCCGCGGATTTCAAATTGATAGAGGGTTGCACAGTTCCGCCTAGAATCGTTGACTTTCCGTCCTCGAAGTACGTATTCTTGGTGAGCATTGAATTGTAGTGGTCGTTATCATACCGGGTTCTTTCTTCATCGAAGCGATTCACATATACCCACCCGCGAACATCAACGGGGCCGGGGAGATCATAATCCGTTGAGAACTGGGTGTTGAATCCTTCAAAATGATTCACCCTTTCGTACTTTGGATTGTTGGCAAAGGAATCTGGGTTTTTTTTGGTACTCTCCCTGGTACTGGAAGGAATCCCGTAGTTGCCGCTGACATAACTGGCAATCAGCCCCATATGCCAGTCCTTTGTGGGTGAATATCCGATATTTCCGAAGAGGTTGTTTCGTCTGTTATCGCTGTTATTTCTCTGCCCGTCGTTTTGAAGGGATGTGGGTTGAAAATTATCGGACAGCGGATAGTCATTTCTCGCGGCCATGCTCCCGGACACAAAAAAATCCAGATTCTCATTTGCCCCTCCCACATGAAATCTTCCAAGGCGGGATGATCCATCACCCGTTTCGCCCGAGGCCATGCCGTGAATTCCTTTTTCCCCTTTCCGGGTGATGATATTGATTACCCCGCCGAGCCCTCCCTGCCCATAAAGCACCGAGCTGGTTCCGTAGCTGACTTTTATCCTGGCGATATTCTCCGTGGGAATAATGGAGGGATCGAACTGACCATCGTAGGTGGAATTCAGGGGAACGCCATCAAGCAACAGGGTGACCTGGCGTGGCCGAAAACCCCGAATGTTTATTCTGGAAACACCGTCCCCTCCTGTTTTCATGTCCACGCCCGGCAGGAGTTCAAGGGCTTCTTTCAGGTTTCGCGCATCCTTGTCCTGAATATCCTGAGCCGTAATTTCACGGACGGTTCCCGCTGCTTCCACTGCGGCCTTCTGACCTTTAATGACGACTTCTCCGAGGGTATAGGCTTCTGGCGTTTCCGAGTCGCTTGCCGACCAGGCATGGGGAATGCTCCGAAGAAACAAAAAGGAACTGATGAATAGAAGAAAAAGCATAGGATTTATTCGCATGAGACCCATCTCCTTATGGATTTTATGGTTGACTCAGACCCTTTTATTTTCCCTGTTCAGCAAGAACGTGATCCAGGGAATCGGGTCTGGTCAAAAATAGGGAATCGGGTCTGAAAAATATGAATAGAGCGTTTCCGATTAAAAAAATCGGGTAGAGGAATCGAGTTCTGGGTGAAGGGAAATTTGTGGGTATTTTGGGAAGGCGGCACGGCGAAGGGGATAAAAAATGGGAATGCCGCCAAATTCTTCTGCTCGGAACCGGGTTAGAAAACGCTGTATGGTTTCCGAAAGCAGAAAATCGGAGAGTGCCTTTGCGCCGGGATAATTCGTTTGCGGAAAGACGTCGGGATTGGCCTCCATCACGATATAGGGTCTCAACATTTCCGGATCGTTTTCCACCATGATTTCCATTCCCCGCGTATCGATCTTTTTAAACAGCACCGGCATACGGCCGATAACGCCGTAGGCGTTGTGTTCTCTCGCAAAAACCAGGTAATTACGGTGAGAGATCTTTTCATCTTTCAAAAACCATTTTCCCGACGGTGTGATGTTGGACTTCCGCCACATTTTGTGGCACATCTCGCGTACCCCGATGGCGGAATAATCAACGAAATTGGATTGGGTTTCAGCGATTTTGCTGAAGGCGGCGGCGCCGTCTTTCATGCCTTTTATTCCGGCCGGATCGGATGGCGGCCCAATAACGACGAGGTTATTATGGGTCCAGGGCCTCATATGAATACCGTACCCATCGGCAACCAGATCTGTCGTTATATCCCCGGAATGCATGGTTAACAGATCCACCTTTCCCTCTTGAAGCGCTTTTGCAAGACGAGGCCTCGGTCCCGTGGCCACCAGAACGACCTTGTATCCGGTCTCAGCCTCGAACCGCTTTGCAACCTCCTGCCACATACCCGTCATGGTCATCCCGCCGATGACCGCTACTCTCACCTCGGTCTTTATTTTGCCCCCGGATCGAGCTGAAGCCTCAACTTTTTCTGAAAAAGCCTGAACGCTCATGGTATAAAAAAACATCATTCCTGCCATTAAAGCAAAACAAACAAATTTTTTCATTGTACTCCTCCCATAAATCATTTCTGCGCACTATGTTTTTTTAAATAGTATAAATTATTGAATATTATAATTTTTAGCGTGCAATAAGCGCTTTATCTCTCGAAAAACGGATTTTTCTCAAAACCATTTCAATTTCAAGCAGTAATATTCCATTATGGACTATATAGTCAATATTTTTTATGCAACCGGAAGGAAACTTTCCGTTGTTCTTAAATCTGGTTCTCGCGGCAGGGACGGGCGGTGCGGGTTGTTGCCCTCACCATGGATGAGATGCTCAATCTGGCGAGCTGGATGGTTCTCCTGGAAAACGGGCCGTTTCCGGCTTCAGGTCCTATGGAACATCTTATGGATCGTCCTGCCCTGTAGCGACATTTAAGGACTGAAAAATTTCTTTGTGCATCATCAGGGCACTCTGGCCTTCCTGGTAAAATCCGTTCTTTATGCCCAACGGCGAAAACCCATGTTTTTCAAAAAGGGCCTGAGCATGCAGGTTGTGAATTCCCGTGTGGAGAATCATGATATCCACGCCGGATTCTTCCGCCATGCTGATAACTGCCTGCATCAAACAGTGTCCCACGCCGCAATGACAATGCTGAGGCGCGACGGCGATGGCCAGCAGTTCGGCCTCCCTTAAAGAATCGCGCCGCTTCTGATTCAGACCCAGCATTACATACCCGGCAGGCTTGTCATTGATTACCGCCACCAGGGTTCTTGCAACACCCGAGAGGAACCATTGCGGAAGCATCTCTTTATAGGGGCCGTATGGGTCAAAGACGCCGCTTAATGCCTGGATAAAGGGAGTATCTTGCGTTTGTGCGGGTCTGATTTTAATGGGGGATAAAGGTTTCATCCTTGATGGTAATGGCCACTTTATAGAAGGCTGTTATCATGAGCATACCCAGGCAATAGATGCCGAAGGAGACGGTCAATTCCACCCAGGAGGGCGGGTATTCCATAATCCGGCCGAAGACGTTGGGAATAAAGGCCGCCGGCACCAGCAGAAATCCCTTGTCGATCCAGAGACCCGCAAGGGCGATGATGCAGGCCAGTGCCAGACGGGAACGGTTCGTTCTTACACCCGGAACGGCCAGCAGCACAATAGCCGCCAGAAGGGTCAGGTTCATGCTCCAGAACCAGGGTACAAAGGCATTATTACCGTCAATCCCGAAAAAAAGATACCGAAAGGTTTCACTGTAGGCCGGTACATGGCTGTAAAAGGCGGTGAAATATTCCACGGCCAGAAAAAAGGCGTCGATGATCAGGGAATAGAGGAGAAGGGTGACAAGCTTTGAAAGCGCTTTTTCCCCTGCGTCAAACCGGGTCAGGATTTTCAGTACCATGGAAATAATGATCAGAAGGGCCGTTCCCGCGGCAAAGGCCGTTGTCAAAAACCGGGGCGCCATGATGGCCGTCATCCAGAATCCCCGTCCGGGGGTCCCGGCGTAGATGAATGCGGTCACCGTATGCATGATCACGGCCCATGGAAAGGAGATATAAATCAGGCCCTTGATCCATCCCGGCAGTGGTGTCTCCCTTTTCTCCGCGCCCACGGCGGTCCAGCCGATCACCAGATTGAGCAGCATGAATCCCGGCAGAAAGAGGGTATCATAAAAGAGCATGGATCCGGGTGTGGGGTTCAGGGGAACGTTCAAAATGCGCATGGGCATGCCCACATCGGAAAAGATAAAGAGCAGGCTCATGGCAAGGGTTCCCACCGTCAAAAACTGGGCCAGGACGGTGATGGGGGCGAATGCCTTGAAATCATGAAGATAGAGAGGGAGCACCACCATGAGTACCGAGGCCGCCACCCCCACCAGGAAGGTGAATTGAGAGATGTAGAATCCCCAGGAAACATTCCGGCTCATGCCCGTAAGCCAAAGGCCCTCATGCAGCTGGTAGAGATAGGCCCAGAGACCCACCCCTACGCCCGCCGCCAGGAAGATAACCCATGTCCAGTAGCCTTTTCCCCCGTGAAGGGCTTTTTCAATCATGATGGACCCCTTATAGAATGTAAAAAACCGAAGGACGGGTGCCCAGATCCGGCTTGCGTCTCACATGTGGCTTTTCCGCCAGGATTTGACGAATCTCGGATGACGGATCTCCCAGATCTCCGAACACCAGGGCGCCCTTTTTGCAGGCCTCCACGCAGGCTGGCATTTGTCCCACTGCCAGCCGTTCCTGGCAGAAGTTACATTTTTCCACCACCCCTTTGCGCCGGGTAGGGAATTCCGGATGAATCTTTTTGATATAGGGCCTGGGGTCCCGGAAATTGAAACTGCGCGACCCATAGGGGCATGCCGCCATGCAGAATCGGCATCCGATGCAGCGGTGGTAGTCGATCATGACGATGCCATCTTTTTCCCGTTTGAAGGTGGCCTGGGTGGGGCAGGCCCGCACGCAGGGCGGATCATCGCAATGGTTGCACAACAGAAAAAATTTCCGATTCTTGAGCGGGTTGGAAATGAGTTCATGGGCCCGTTCCGGAAAGGTGTTTTCATAGGGTTCCTGAAACAGCCACATGACCTGATGCTCGGCTTTGGGGATATCTGGAACATTATGAATCTCGTGGCACACACCGATGCAGTTTTCCGTACACCCGCCATCACATTTGCGCATGTCCACCACCATGCCCCACCGTTTGGCTTTAAGGGCCTTTGGGCCCGGGGCGATGCGGCCGGGGAGATCGAACCCATGACTGATGGCCGGTCCCGCCGCCACCGTCAAAGCCGCGGCTGATGCTGCTTTTAAGAATTTTCGACGGGACAGGGTCATAATCGGCCCCCTTTTTCCGTCAAATCCGTTGCCACATGGCAATCCCAGCAGGGGGGCGTTACGTCGTTGTATTCATGGCACCGATCACAGAATTTAGCGGTGGAGACATGGCACCCCAGGCATGTTTTGTGAAGGTTCATTTCATAGGTTTCTCCGTTTGAAGCCGTGTACATGAGCAGATCATCCCGCACCACCGAAACCCGCCAGACGTCCAGAAGACGCATATGATCCGCCCGCATGAAGTCGGTTGATTCGATGCATTTCTTGGCCTTTTCCGGCATTTCCAGTTGCGGGAAGGGTTTGCCCTGACCTATGGAATGCCAGTAAAAGGGAAAGGCCGCCAGTGCGACAAAAAGAACCATCCCCGTGATCACCCATACCTTGCCGTGCATCAGGCGCCCTCCCCATTTTCGCTCGGATCGGACGGGGATGGTTTTTCAGGCGCAGGATCTTTTTCCGCCAATCCCGGGAGTTCCTCCCCGCGAAGGTCCAGGGTTCGAGGGTTTTCCCCGTCCATCACCAGCGCGTTGCCGAGAAGCTCATGGATCCCCGATACCCCCACTTCCGGGGCCCAGTAATCCATGAGAGCCGGAAACGCGGCCCGGTCAATGGCGCAGATGCAGGCCAGGGTGTTTACATCATAATGGTCTCGCACATGCCGGACCGCATTGGCCCTGGGGAGCCCACCCCGCATGCGCAACTCCATGTCTTCGCCCGCATGGAGCCCGGCGCCGCTGCCGCAGCAGAAGGTTCGCTCTCGAATGGTCTCTTCGGGCATCTCGTAAAAATAATTGCAGGCCTTTTTTATGAGGTAGCGGGGCTCTTCCAGCAGGCCCATGCCCCTGGCCACATTGCAGGAATCATGAAAGGTGACCTTCAGGTGATCGTTTCTGGAGGGGTCCAGCTTGATTTTATTTTGATGCACCAGGTCGGAAGTAAACTCGCAGATATGGATCGCCCTGGTGGAGGCCGCATGATCGAATCGGGTTCCCGTGACGGGGGAAACGGGCGTTTCCAGAAAACCGGCCGGCCCGTTCATGGTCCCCATATACTGATGAATCACCCGCCACATGTGCCCGCATTCCCCGCCCAGAATAAATTTGACCTTCAACCGTTCGGCTTCGGCATACATCTTGGCGTTGAGCAGTTTGGCCACCTCATGACTGGTAAAAAAACCGAAATTGCCCCCCTCGGCCGCATAGGTGGACCAGGTGTAATCCAGTCCCAGCTGGTGAAACAGCATCAGGTATCCCATGCAGGTGAAAATGCCGGGCTCCGCGTAAAAATCCCCCGATGATGTCACAAACAGAATCTCGGCGCCCTTGCGGTTGAAGGAAGGCGCAATCCTGACCCCGGTGATTTCCTCGATATCGTCGCAGAGAAATTCAATGGATTCCTTGAAGGTCTGGGGTTCCATGCCGATATGGTTCCCCACATGGTGGCATTTGGCCACGGCCGCGCCGATCCAGTCGATATTGAGACCCAGCAGGTTGAGCAGTTCGCGGCCCAAAATGGTGATCTCCGCCGTGTCGATGCCGTAAGGGCAGAACAGGGAACATCTGCGGCATTCGCTGCATTGAAAGAAATAATACCACCATTCGCGGATCACCGCTTTGGTCAGTTTCCTTGCCCCCACCATTTTCCCCAAGTATCGGCCGGCCCGGGTAAAATCACGGCGATACACGCTCCGCAACAGTTCCGCCCGCAGCACCGGCATGTTCTTGGGGTCGCCGCTTCCGATGAAAAAATGGCACTTGTCCGCGCAGGCCCCGCAGCGGACACAGATATCCATGAAAATTTGCAGCGATCGAAACCGCTGAAGCCGCTCTCGAAGGCCTTCCATGATGATATTGTACCAGTCATCCGGCAGTTGCCAGTCGTCATCTTCCACCAGCCAGTCCCGGGGATTGGGCATGCCCAGGGCTTCGATGTTTTTACCCTGAACCCCGTGGCAGTACATCCCCTGTCTGAGTTGGGCGGGACTATCCATCCATCCGGTCTGCGGCATGTCCAAATGGATACGGGCAAGTTCTTCGGGTTTGGGGAGATTTGTCACGGGATATCCTTTCCGTTCAAAGGGGGCGATGCAGAATCCAGAGGGATGCCCGCTTCCACCATCTTATCGTGAAATTCCGTTTCATAGGCCGGGTAGGTGTGGAATTTTACCGGGTAGTTCCAGGGGTTTTCATGGTACACGGCCCGGCTGTTGTTGGGCATGGTTCGGGTGGGGGAAAAGAAAATGCCCCCCGCATGCATCAATTTACTGAAGGGAAAGTATGCCAGCAAAGTGCACACCAGAAAGAGATGAATGAAAAAAAGAGGGCTGATCCCATCTGGGGAATCAATGGTTTGAAGGAAATAAGCCCCATGGCCAGTTGCTTGGCGCTGATGGCATCGATTCCCACCA
Source organism: Desulfatiglandales bacterium (assembly GCA_963664475.2). Lineage (GTDB taxonomy): Bacteria > Desulfobacterota > DSM-4660 > Desulfatiglandales > Desulfatiglandaceae > NaphS2. The sequence continues at coordinate 1,675,948 of CAXXXE010000004.1, read as the reverse complement.
CATACCGCATGAGCGCTCCCGTGCCGGCGATAGCGATCAGCAGAAAAAGGGGGAAATAGTCGTTTAAAAGCGAAATGTATCGCAGCCTCGGCATCAACAATCGCCGGGCCAGAAGCAGGCTCGTTGCCATCAGCAGGACCAGTCCACTCACCAGGATCTCCGGAATCCCCACCTCCAGCCATCCGTCCAGGGCTTCCGCCATTTTCACGGGCCATGGCACGGGGTTGGTGAAAAACCGCAAGTGTCTGAAAATTGTTGCAAACATGGCATAATGAAACAGAATGGCAAAGAGCCAGAGCCATTTGGCTGAGGCAAAGGTCAGTGTTGGCTGCTGGTTTTCGACCCTGGGAGAGAGATTCCGAAAAAGGCTCCTGAACAGGAAAACTTCGGAAAAGAGTCGGACAATGGCCTGGACCCGGGTAAACGGGTTATCTATTCTTGCGGGTTTGATCCAGCTAAGGCTCTTCTGCTGACCGCCGGTGGTGGGGATGACAAAGGGGTTGGGAATACGGGCCCACTTGAGTAAACGGGCCAGAACACCGACAAAAAAAATGATCATGGCGGCGTAGGGGATTAGAACGCCGAAGAGATAGGCCAGGCCCAACCCTTGAACCCCGACCCAGGGGATCAGGACAAGGGCCATGACAAGAAGTAACGCGGACACGATACCCATAACAGGTGATCCCCCGTTCAAGAACCGTCGAAGACGGCATTTCGGTTCCCTTACGCTTTAACAATGGTTAAACGGATTTTATTTTGAAGCCTTATTGATTTTTCAGGATGTTAAATAGAGGATATCACGAAAAGGCCGCTTTTTGTCAACCCTTAAAGCAAGCGCAAATTATTTCTTGCAACCATCGCGTTTCTTGGTATGATGGCGCGCATCGATTCCATCCAGGTCAACAGAAAAAGGAACTTGGGTTATCAATGGTCTTTAACTGGTTACACATATCGATCCTCCTCTTTTTCTTAGTGGGTTTTCTCATGGCCGCGGGCGCCCTGACCGGCGCTTTTTTTCTCTCGCCCCGAGCAAGGCACAAACAAATGGGCATGACCTACGAATGCGGCATGCGCCCCCTTGCCGACGCCCGAATCCGTTTTCATCTCAATTACGCCATTTATGCCCTCATCTTTCTGGCCTTTGAGGTGGATGTCCTCTATCTTTTTCCCGTGGCGCTTTTCTATTCTCAGGCCATTGGTATGGCTGCATTTTTCAAGGTATTCGTTTTTCTCCTGGTACTGGCTCTGGCGGTTTTGTTTTTTTATGCAAAAGGAGTTTTTGAGTGGCCCCGGAAAATCTCGTGACACGAGGGCCCGAACCCTGGACCCCTCCCATTGTTCGTCTTGAGCTGGCGGAGAAGCTGAAGGATGTTTGCCGGTCCATGTCCCTGTGGCCCATGACCTTCGGACTGGCCTGTTGCGCCATCGAGATGATGGCCGCGGGCATGGCGCGCTATGATCTGGCACGATTCGGGGCCGAGGTATTTCGTGCGTCCCCCCGGCAGTCGGATTTGATGATTGTGGCCGGCACCGTTACCCATAAACTGGCCCCCGCCATTTTGCGCCTTTACGAACAGATGCCCGCGCCCAAATGGGTGATTGCCATGGGAAACTGTGCCATATCCGGGGGACCCTTCAAATTTCCCGGGCAATATTCGGTGGTGGAGGGTGTGGACAAAATCATCCCCGTGGACGTTTATGTCCCCGGATGCCCGGCTCGGCCGGAAGCGCTCCTTGAAGGGTTGTTTGAATTACAGAAAAAAATTACCGGTCGGCGCTGGTGGCCGGAACCGTCGGAGGACAAAGGCCCATGACGCCTGACAACTTCGTGGATGGAAGAGATAGTAAAATAGGTCGAGGGGGGTAATGAAGATGCTGATTGAATACCCTTTGATAAGTGCCGGTTGACACCGTTTTTGAAAAGACGGGGATCCCTGGGGGCTGGTTCTCTTTCAAAATACAAACAAAAACGGCGGTTCCCCTCAAGGCAAGAAATGAAAGAGGCACTTGCGGAAGGAATTGTTCGTGGAAATTAGCCTAATTGACACAAATGTCATCATCCGTTTCTCGTGGAAGATATCGAATGAGTCTAAACGCATAAATGAGAATATCCGGAATCCAAACCGAGGACAAAGGCCCATTGCGTGGATGGAAGGCCTCAATACCCTTTGAAGTGCCGACACGTTTTTGAAAAGGCGGGGATCACCTGGGGGCTTTTTCTTTCCCCCGACACGCTGGTGGATGCGGCTCAGCGGTTGTTTCAAGCCGGTTTTTTCCTGGAAGATATTTCGGCTCTTGACAGCGCAAATGGCTTTGTGGCGGTGTACCATTTAAGCGTATATTCCGGCTCGGACAGGACCGCCCTTTATGTAATCGTTCCTCACGATGACCCTCAAATTCCGACCATCAGCGCTGTTTACAGCGGCGCTTTATGGCACGAACGGGAGGTGCATGATTTTTTTGGCATTCAGTTTACCGGTCACCCGGACCCAAAGCCCTTGCTGTTGCCCGAAGACATGACGGATCATCCCCTCATAAAGGGGGATAAAAGTCGGGCGCCGTTAAAAGACCTGCTGGATCCGGGCGAAATCGTGGAAAGAGATCCCGATTTTCTCTTTTTTGAAGAAGTCGATTTGCCAACCGAAGAACCGAAACCCGAGGGGCAATGACCGAAGGCGGACGAACAAACTCTCATCATCAACATGGGGCCTCAGCACCCATCCACCCACGGGGTGCTTCGGGTCGTGCTGGTTCTGGATGGTGAATACATTGTCAAGGCAACGCCCGTCATCGGATATCTCCACCGAATGCATGAAAAAATGGCGGAAATCAGGACCTCGGTGCAATACATGCCCAACATGGGACGCGTCGATTATCTGAATCCCCTGGGGTGGAACTGGGCCTATGTGGGGGCGCTGGAACGGCTGGCCGGCATTGAGGTTCCTGAACGGGCGGAATTTATTCGAGTGATCACCGGGGAACTGAACCGTATATCTTCTCATCTGGTCTGGTTCGGGGCCTATATTCTGGATCTGGGGGCTTTTACGCCCATCATGTACGCCTTTGAGGACCGGGAAAAAATTCTGGATCTCCTCCAGCCTATTTCCGGATCGCGTCTCACCTACAGTTTTTTCCGCCCCGGCGGGGTGGCAACGGACGTCACCGATTCATTTCTGAAAGATACCCTTGCCTTTGTGAAATATATGAAGGACCGGCTTCCCATGTACCGGGATCTGGTGACGGACAACATCATTTTCCGTAAGCGCTGCGAGGGGGTAGGGGGCCTTTCCCTTGAGATGTGCCAACGGTACGGGGCCACCGGACCGGTTATCAGAGGCTCCAACCGGCCCTATGACATTCGAAGAGCCGAACCCTATTCCATATACGACCGGTTTGATTACGAGATTCCCGTTGATGAAAAGGGTGATGCCATGGGTCGATACCGGGTGCGCATGGCGGAACTGGCGGAAAGTCTCAATATCATCGAACAGGCCGTAAACCGGATTCCGGAAGGGGAGCATATCGTCAAGAAAGCCCCCAAACCCCGCTGGAAACCTCCCAGGGGGGAAGCCTATTTCGCAGTGGAAGGGGCGCGGGGGAAGATCGGGGTCTATCTGATTTCAAACGGCGACAAATTTCCTTACCGTGTCAAACTGCGCTCGCCCGGGTTCAGCAACCTGAGCCTTTTCGGGGAACTGGCGAAGGGGCATCTTTTGCAGGATGCGGTGGCTATTTTGGGGAGTTTGGATCTGGTGATCCCGGAGATTGATCGGTGAAAGGGAGTAAGGTGAGAAACTTTGGAAGTCAAAGGCCTGTACGATTCCGGAAGGGATTCTCAGCATGGCAGCTTATCCGGAAACCAGACATCACCTCCTTTATCAAGTAAGGCACGAAGTCGAGCATCAAATGACGTTTAGCTTGAACAATTGGTTGAGTGGTCGCTATCAAGCATGCGCACTAAACTACAATTACTATATCAAGAAATTGTTCGGGGATCAGTAGTGGTATCTCAGTTGGGCAATATGAATTGCATCTTCGGAGACTTTATAGATAAATCTATGTTCGTCTGTTATTCGCCTGGACCAATATCCGGAAAGTGCATGTTTTAGCGGCTCAGGCTTTCCCACACCCTCAAAAGGATTTCGTTTGGTTTCCTTAATGAGGGTGTTGATGCGACGAAGAATCTTTTTATCAGTTTTTTGCCAAAAGATGTAATCGTCCCAAGCGTGGTCAGAAGAAATGAGCTTCACTCTATAAGCTCCTTTTCGGCCCCTTTGCCATTTTCGAGTTGAGCAATAGATTCAATCAGCCGCTTTGTGTTTTTCGGTGACCGTAGCAGATAGGCTGTCTCTTCAAGGGCTTCAAAGTCCTCAAGAGATATAATAACTACAGAACCCGAGGATTTTTTTGTTACAATCATCGGCGCACGGTCTCTGCAAACTTTTTCCATTGTTTTTGCAAGGTTTTGCCTTGCTGCCGTATAGGTTATGGCTTCCATTTTAGCACCTCCTGTACAGCATATTGTACATATTAAAGGTGGGATGTCAAAATATTTTTATGCCCAACCTGTCACTGTAGCAGAAAGCCAGGGGTAGGGCTGCCGTCCCGGAGTGAAAGTCTGTATCGCCCTGTCTTCTGCTAAGTTTGTCGTTGGTATATTTATCAGGAAAAGAAGAGGGGGGAATATTCACAGGAAGGATTTGAGCCTGGATGAGGTGCTTAAAGTTCTCAAAAAAAGGATTTTTGAAATTGCTGAACTTCCATAAAGCCGAATGAAACAAATAGGAAATTGACATTGTGCCGAATATGAATGCTGTAAAACAATTTAGCTTATTCGATCTTAAATCCAGATCCCAAAGCAAAGCCCTGGGACAGTTTTTTACGGAGTCCAAAACAGCCGATTATTTGGCATCGATGCTCCATTCCACTGGGAACGTTGAGTTGGTAAAGATTCTCGATGCGGGCGCCGGAGAAGGAATTCTTACTACATCCGCCGCTCGCCGCTGCTTGGAGTTGGGGAACCGTCGAGTTCATGCAATTCTTTTCGAGATCGATAAACAACTGTCGACACTCGAAAAAAACATGGATCGATTGGTTGGAATGTTTCTTAAGAAAGGTGGAAAATTCTCATATGAAATTCACAACGAGGATTTCATACTGTCGAGGCCGGATAAACATGACCCTAATTTTCATATTTCAATAATCAATCCGCCATATTTCAAGTATAACACCAGACACTCCGTATATAGTGGCGCAACCGCCGATCTGTTCAAAGGAAATCCCAATATTTACGCATCCTTTATGGCGGTGGTTTCGTCATGCCTGGCGCCGGGAGGACAAATGGTTGCCATTGTTCCGCGCAGTTTTACAAATGGCCTCTATTTCAAAGGCTTTCGCCGCTATCTCCAGTCACGGATGAGCTTGGAACGGGTTCATATCTTTCGCTCCAGAAACCGGCTTTTCAAAAGCATGGGGGTACTACAGGAGAACATTATTTGTAAGTTCGTAAAAAGCGAACAGCAACCCACCATAGAAATAGGGTCGAGCATTTGCTCGGAAGACCTGGCAAAATCCGAGATCGTCCGCTATCCGAAAAAGCTGATTATCGATGGTAGCAATGGACATAATATTATTCGGATTCCGGAAAGTGCGGCAGATGGCCATATCTTGGACTTGGTTGAAGATTGGCCCGGCAGCTTTGAAGAAAACCGTTACTATATTTCCACCGGCCCGGTGGTGGAGTTTCGCACAAGAGAATTTATTACAACAAAGGGCCAAAAGGATAGCATTCCTTTGTTGCGAATGCACAATGTTAAGGCGTTTCGCATTGAATGGACCGGAAAACACTGGAAAGACGCACGCTTTATTTTGAAGGAAGGGCACGAAAAACACACTTGCAGCAATAAAGTCTATGTAATACTAAAACGGTTCAGCTCTAAAGATGAAAAGCGCCGTCTCGTTGCAGGTATTCATGACCCTGAACAATTCAAAAATCACCTGATTGGATTGGAAAATCATTTGAACTGTATCGGCGTAAAAGATGAAGACATGACTCTTCTGGAAGCATTTGGGTTGGCTGCGTTGTTTAATTCTACGCTTATGGATCGTTACTTCCGGTCAATATCTGGAAATACCCAAGTGAACGCCACGGAAATACGACTTTTGAAATTACCGACAAGAGATCAGATTATATCAATAGGAAAGGAAGTGCAGAGGGTTAAAGACTTTGAGCAATCGGCAGTAGATGAGATCGTACAATCCGAACTGAACATACGGAATCCGCAATGAGTACCAAAAAACAGCGAGATGCAAAGTTAAAACAGTCAAAGGAAATATTAAAGGCCCTTGGTCTACCAAAGGCACAACACAATGACAGATCAGGATGGGTATTTTTGGCTCTAGCGGATATTCGGCCGGAAAGTCCATGGGGCAACACAGCATCACCACTGCTCCCAACAGTAGATATCATGCAGTTCATCCGTAAGCACTACAAGCAGGATTACAAACCGAACAGCCGTGAAACGATCCGCCGCCAGACATTACATCAATTTGAGCAAGCTCGAATTGTTGATCGAAATCGGGATGATCCTTCTCGTCCTACAAATAGCAAGGATAATGACTATTCACTGAATGAATCAATTCTTGCTATTTTGAGAGAATACCCAGCGGGGGAGTGGCGGAGAAAGGTTGAGGAGTATAAACAGAATTCAACCGCCCTAAAATCTCTTTATGCAAAAAAATTGGATAAAGAAAAAATCCCCATCACATTGCCTGATGGAAAGAAAATATCACTTTCCCCGGGGAAGCATAATCAACTGCATGCGGATATCGTTCACGAATTTTGCTCCAGATTTATTGGAGAAGGCGGTCGGCTCCTCTATATGGGAGACACAGCCAGTAGTCGAAACGAAGGCGGTAAACTCATGGTCTTGGAAAGTGAGTTTCTTGAGTCTATCGGAGTGCCGCCCATGTCACATGACAAACTGCCTGACGTTGTGGTTTTTGATTGAGGCAGTCACAAGTCATGGCCCGGTCTCCCCTAAAAGATGGGTAGAGCTGGAAGAAGCCTTAGCAACCTGCAAAGTAGGCAGGGTATATGTAACTGCTTTTCCGAGCCGAGCGGAATTTCGCAGAAATGCGGCGGATATAGCGTGGGAAACAGAGGTCTGGATTGCAGACAACCCGGATCACATGATCCATTTTAATGGAGATCGCTTTCTTGGACCTTATGAACATTGACATGAAAAGCATCAGTTATCGTGCATATTAAATTTGACGCGATTCCTATTCGCACATATAATTCAACATATATAACCATTCAAGATGGAGGCGGCAGATGGGACAAGTGACAATTTACTTAGAAGACGAGGTTGAAGCTAAAATGCGTTCTGCGGCAAAATCCATGAAACTCCCCCAAAGTAAATGGATAGCGAATATAATTAAAGAAAAAATAGTAGATGAATGGCCAAGTTCTGTAAGAGAGCTAGCAGGAGCATGGAAAGATTTTCCTTCGTTAGAAGATATTAGAGGTATTCCAAAGTCAGATATTCCACGCGAGGAGTTGTAATGTATGTTTTGGATACGAATACCTTGATTTATTTTTTTAAGGGAATAGGCAATGTGGCAGATAGCTTTCTGAGTAAATCGCCTAAGGAAATCAGTATTCCGGCAATCGTATTATTTGAATTGGAAGTAGGAATAGCAAAATCGAATGCTCCCCAGAAGAGGGTTAAACAACTACAGGAAATAACATCATTAGTTCAAATTATTCCTTTTGGAGATGTAGAAGCAAGGAGATCTGCAAATATTAGGGCCAATCTTGAAAAGAAAGGAACTCCAATTGGTCCGTATGATATCCTGATAGGCGGAACTGCACTGGCACACCAGGCTATTTTGATTACACACAATACCGCTGAGTTTGAACGTATTGAAAAGCTACAAATTGAAGATTGGTACTAAAATCCTAGCTGTGACGATTTGCAAAAGAGCTTCTTGTTCTGTGACAGCGCCTGAAAGGGGGGGAATGAAATGAATTATGAAACCTTTTCCGAAGAAATTGCGAAGCTGATTCGACCGCAATCTTATCCTCTCGGAGTGAAATTGGTAAAAAATGCCAACCAACTTCCGGAGCGCGCAATCAGACCCGCAAAGTATGGCATCAAGATCTCTCTTTGCCAGTGGATAACCATGGCAAGACGCTGGGGACGGATTTTTGGCGCCGTAGCGGACGATATCAACTGCACACCGTGTCTTGCGGCACTGGGCCTTAAACGAATGGCGGGCAGCAAACCGCTTTCCGAATACTTTCTGGAAATGGGTTACTTCGACAATATTGAATCCGCGGAGAAGGTAACAAAAGGGCTGGGTCTGATACCTGCAGGGGAAATCGGCGGTGCAGCTTTTTTCCCCCTTGAAATGGCGCCGGTCGATCCAGATATTGTTCTGATCTATGGAACGCCGGCGCAAATGGCCAGATTGGCCGCCGGATACCTGTATCACCATGGAGAACTCATCGAATCCAGAACCACGGGATTTGGGATTTCCTGCCTTTCGGCCTTAAAGCCGCATTTTACCGGCAAGCCCGCATTTGTTCATCCTGGACGGGGAGAACGCGTGCTGGCAGGCACGGATGAGTCGGAAATGTTAATAACATTTCCGGCAAGCGATTGTGAATTGCTCTTGGACGGCTTGAAAAAAACCCATGAAAAAGGAACCAGATATCCGGTTCAAAGTTACATGATTTATGAACCTCGAACCATTAAACCCATGAAAAGCCTTGAAGCCAAATTAGCCGATTTAGAATAGCGTTGGGTAAGAGGGTAATACACACAGCATGTCCTTTGACGAGATTCAGTTGATCCGGATGATCATTGCGGTGATGGCCACAGCCCTGTTTGTGGCTGTCAGTGTGATCTTCCTGGTTTATCTGGAACGGAAGGTGGCGGGGCACGTTCACCGGCGACCGGGGCCCTTTGAGGTGGGGCCTCACGGCATGCTCCAAACCATCGCGGATGCCGTCAAACTCCTCTCAAAACAGCCCCTCAGGCCTGACGGCGCCGATTCCTTTCTGTTCTGGCTGGCCCCTGTCGCCGCCTTTGCACCGGCGCTGCTGTTGCTGCTCCCCATCCCCTTCGGGCCCGTCCTCACCGGTTTTGAGGTGAACCTGGGACTTCTGCTGATTCTCGCCTTTTCGGGCGTCAATGTGCTGGCCCTCTGTCTTGCCGGGTGGGGTTCCGACAACAAATGGGCCATTCTGGGGGCAGCCCGGTCCGTGGCCCAGGCCGTGGGGTATGAAATCCCCCTTTTGCTGTCGGTGCTGGCCGTGACCTTTACCAACGGCACGCTGAATATGTCCGAGATGGTAATGCGCCAGGGGCCATACCCCTGGCACTGGAACATCATGACCCAACCCCTGGGGTTTTTCATCTACTTTGTGTGTGCGGTGGCGGAAACCAACCGCAATCCCTTTGACCTGCCCGAGGCGGAAAGCGAACTGACCGCCGGTTTTCATACGGAATACTCTGGGATGGGGTTCGGCCTCTTTTTTCTGGCGGAATATACCAATATGATTGTGGTGTGCAGTGTTTGCACGGCCCTCTTTCTGGGGGGCTGGCAGGGACCCTTTCTGCCGGGGTTCTGGTGGTTCCTGGCCAAAATGTACGTGCTGTTGCTGGTCATGATGTGGTTTCGATGGACCTTTCCCCGTCTCCGTTTTGATCAGTTGCTCAATCTTAACTGGAAATGGCTGCTGCCGCTGGCCCTGATCAACTTGACGGCGACGGCATTGGTGATGAAGCTTTTTTGAGAAAACTATTCATGAATGCACTGAAAAAAATGGGGGAAGACGTCCTGGGACTCTGGAGCCTGGTGAAAGGGCTCAGGATTACCGGCGCCTGGTTTTTTTCAAAGCAGGTAACCGTCCACTACCCAAGGGTCCAAGTGGATAACCTGGCAACCTTCCGGGGACCCATTGAGCTTACTCCCAACCCGGAGGACCCAACCCTCCCCCTGTGCATTGCCTGTATGACCTGTGCCTCCACCTGTCCCATGGGGGCCATTTCAGTGGTCAAGAGAAAGGCGCCAAAACCCGGGGAGGCAGTTGAGGGAGAGAAGACCCCCAAAGGTCCCGGAAAATTCACTTATGATTACACCTTGTGCTGCCAATGCGGCTTGTGCGCGGAAAACTGCCCCAAGGGAGCCATCCGGTTTTCGGGAAACCCCTATTCCGCAAGCACCGATAAACATGATTTTAAATTTGATCTCCTTGATAAATTCCGAGCGAACAGCTAATAGCTTAGTGTTTGTTTCCTAAAAACATGGTACAAAAAATAAGAAAATCATTGACAGGAAAACTTAAAACTTAAAACTTAAAACTGCGGCTTGCCGCTTTTGATAAACAATGACCGAAACAATGGAAATCCTGGCTAGAAGCGCTTTTGCCCTCTATTGCCTGATCATCTGCGTAGGCGCTATCATGGCGGTAACATCGAAAAGCCTGGTGCGGGCCCTCGTGGGTTTGATTGCCGTGATGATGGCCGTTGCGGGCATGTATCTGTTGCTGGCGGCGCCCTTTATCGCCTTCATGCAGATCCTCATCTATGTGGGGGGTATCGGCGTGCTCATCTTTTTTGCCATTATGCTCTCAAAGGCCTCTGCCGAAGGGGATGAGGCGGGGCCCGTTTCCCTCAAAAAAGCGGTCAATGCCCTGGCATGCCTGCTGGCGCCCGCGGTGATCCTCTCAGTCGTTATTTTTAATCATCCCGAAAAAAGTGTGCACATACCCGTTAATCTGGCCCCGGCCATGCTGGGGAAGGGGATGCTCGGCCCCTACCTGTTGCCTTTCGAGCTGATTTCCGTGGCGCTTTTTGCGGCCATGGCAGGCGCGGTACTGGTGGCCTGGCGGAAGAGGGGTGGAAAATGACCCCCTTGACGCTGTTTCAACTGGTGGGCCTGTTCCTGTTATGCATCGGGGGGTTCGGGCTTGTTCGACGAAAAACCCTGGTGGGCATGCTCATTGCCCTGGAACTGATGATCAACGGGGCTGGGCTCTCCATCGTGGCCGCCGCTCAACTCACTGAAGGTGGTGCTGTTGTGGGACAATTGGGCGCCTTGTTTGTCATGGGCCTTGCGGCGGCTGAAGCAACGCTGATGCTAGCCCTTATTCTGGTGGTGGTCAAACGCTTTAACAACGGTAAAACCGACAGCATTTCCCAAATGAGAGGGTAGTTTTTGTGACGCCAAACCCTGACATTATCGCCGGCATAAGACCCCTCATTCCGGTGGCGGTAACATTTTTTGCCCCCTTTCTGATTCGGTTTTTTGCCAAAAATGAAAACCGACGGGAGGCCGTCTCCTTTATCATCGGCGCCATCACGTTTATTGCGGTGGTGTCCATGGCGCCGGGTATCCTGGAGGGGAAAATCTATACGTATACCCTCTTTCGCATCCTTCCGGGCATGACCGTGAGTTTCTGCGCGGACGGCCTGAGCATGGTCTTTGCCCTGATCTCATCTTTCTTATGGATACTCACCACCAGCTATAATATCGGCTATATGAGAACCCTCAAGGAACACGCCCAGACCCGTTATTATATCTGTTTCGGAGTGGCCGTTTTCGGGGCTCAGGGGGTCGCCTTTGCCGGCAATGTGTTCACCCTTTATCTCTTTTATGAAATCATCACCCTCTTTACCTATCCGCTGGTGGCTCATTATCAGAGTAAGGATGCCTTTGAAGCGGGCAAGAAATATCTGGTTTATCTGCTGGGAACGTCGAAACTTTTTTTTCTGCCGGCCATGATCATCACCTATGTGCTGTGCGGGACCCTGGACTTTCAACTGGGGGATATCCACAAGGGGATTTTTCCCAGCAATGCAAACCCCATATTGCTGATTGTGGTCTACATTCTGTTTCTGGCGGGCCTCACCAAAACGGCCATGATGCCGCTGCACAGCTGGCTGCCGTCCGCCATGGTGGCGCCTACCCCGGTCTCAGGTCTCCTGCATGCGGTGGCCGTTGTCAAAGCCGGCGCTTTTTCCGTGTGCCGGATCATGCTCTCCTGTTTCGGACTGGATTCCCTGCATGATCTGGGTCTCGGCATGCCCACCGCCTATGTGGCGGGATTTACCATTATCGCAGCCGCCCTGATTGCGCTTACCAAGGACGACATCAAGGCACGGATCGCCTACAGCACGGTGAGCCACCTTTCCTACATCATCATGGGTGTGGCCATGTTGACACAAGGAGGGGTGGAAGGGGGCGTCTCGGCCATTGCCCACGATGCCTTTCCCAAAATTACCCTGTTTTTCGCCGCCGGGTGCATCATGGTGGTAACCGGTTCCAAAAAAATCAGTCTCATGAACGGCCTGGGTCGTCGCATGCCCTGGACCTTCGGGGCTTTCGCCCTGGCGACCCTTTCCTTTATCGGACTGGCGCCGGCCAGTGGTTTTTTGAGCAAATTCTATTTGATCACCGGGGCCACGGATGCGGGGCAGACGGTTCTCATGCTGGTGATCCTGGCAAGTGTTCTGTTGAACATGGCCTACTTCGGCCCCATCGTGATCAGAGGCTTCTTCATGCCCCCCCTCAAAGGTGTGGACATGGATCAATATGCGGAAGCGCCGAAAACCATGGTGGTTCCCATGTTCATGATCGCCATTATTTCGATCCTCATCGGGTTTTACCCGCAGACGTTTGTGGATTTTGTGGATGTTTTTGGAAGATTCTGGAGATAAAAGACCATGAACCTCATCGCAGGCAGCTTTCTACACCCGGCCACGCCCTTTGTCCTTCTGGGGTGCATTCTCCCTTTTCTTCGGGGAAGATTCTGGCGCGTGCTGCTTTTCATACCGCCTGTCATCGCTATTTTCCTGGCCCTGCAAATGCGGTCAGGGCGTTACTGGGAGGTGGATTATGTGGGCCAGGCACTGGTGCTCGGCCGGGTGGATGCCTTGTCGCTTCCCTTCATCGTTCTCTTTGCCTTCATGAGCCTGATCTGCATTATTTTTTCCTTTCATGTGCGGGAGAAGGCTCAGCATGTGGCCGCCCTCTTTTTTGTGGCAGGGGCCTTCGGCAGTGTTTTGGCGGGGGATTACTGGACTCTCTACATGTTCTGGCAGGGAATGACCGTGTCTTCTTCATTCCTTATCTGGTTGAACCGCAAGCCCGAAGCGTCGAAAACGGGCTTCTTGTATATGTTAATGCTATTATTGAGCTCGGTTCTGCTTCTGGCGGGCATTCTCCTGCGGGAGAGGGTGACGGGCAGCTTCATTTTCGGTCCCGCGGATGCCGATCTCATGTGGCATTATGACTATTTGATTCTGACGGCCTTTGCCATCAACGCCGCCGTGATACCGCTTCATGCCTGGATGACCCAGGGGATTGTGCAAGCCACCATTCCAGGCGCGGTATTTTTGTCCGTATTCGGCATTAAAACGGCCGTTTATGCCATGGCCCGCTGTTTTGTGGGCCTCGAACTTTTTATGGTCCTGGGTGCGGTAATGGCCCTTTATGGGTCTTTCTATGCCATTTTTTCCAACAATGTCAGAAGAATTCTCGCCTATCTCATGGTCGCGCAGGTGGGCCTGATGATCACGGGGCTCGGCATGGACTCAAAAACAGCCCTGAATGGCGCCATTTCCCTGGCCTATGCCCATACTTTTTATAACGCAATCCTCTTTATGGCATTTGGATCCGTTATTTACGCCACCCATGATGAAGTCCTGGCACGTCTGGGGGGGCTGGCCCGGAAGCTGCCCTTCGTGACCGCCGTCACCCTCATTGGGGCCATGGCCCTGTGTGCCACTCCGTTTTTCAGCGGGTTTACGGGGACTTTTCTGATCTTTGAAGCGGCACTGAAATTTCAAGGACGCATACCGGGTCCGATCATATGCCTGTTGCTGGGCTTGGCCATGGTGCTGATGATTCTGGCCGGGGGATTGCGCCTGCCCTATTTCGCTTTCTGGTCCAAAGCCATTTCCAACCGAAGAGCGCTGCTGCCCCTGCCCAAAAACATGGTGGCGGCAATGGGCCTGGCCGCAGCCTTTTGCCTGGTTCAGGGGATTTTTCCCGGTATTGTCGATCGTCGTCTGCCATCCCTGATGGAAGGAGACCCCTTCACCTTTCTTAATGTGGGAATCGGGTTTGGTGTTTTGGCTGCCACCACTCTTTTGTTTATCTTTCTGCGACAGGTCCTGAGGCCGGGGGCGGAAGATTTGCCTGATTTCGAACGTGTGTATATGCTGGTGGGCCGCGGTGTCATGACGCTCTTATCAAGACCCCTTTCGTGGATAGACGGCATCTGGTCGGAGATTTACCGCACCCTCTTTCTTCGGGCCTTTAATTTTCTGGCCCGGATCAGCGATGGGTTCGATCGGAAGGGAATTGATCGAATGGTGGATCAAACGGCCTTTTCTGTCATGTTTTTGGGGAAAGCATCCGCCCGGCTTCAAAGCGGTCGTCTTCAGGATCAACTGGCCTGGATGATGCTGCTGGCCCTGGGTATTTTCGCCCTCATCTGGTTCTGGTAAAAGCGTTATGATTGAAGCTCAATTTCCCGTTCTCACCTGCTTGATCGTGCTGCCGCTCCTGGGCTGTCTGGGATTGCTCTTTTTTAAGAACCCTCAGGCCATCCGTTGCTGGGGCCTTGGCGTGTCCTTGGCAGAAATATTGCTGGCGTTGCCCTTGCTGCATTTTCGGATGGGAACGGCGGATTTTCAGTTTGTGGAATCCGTTCAATGGGTTTCCAGTTGGGGACTGCGGTATTTTCTGGGGGTGGACGGCATCAGTGTGTTCATGGTGGCATTGACGCTGATAATCTTTCCCCTTTGCGTTGTCTGTTCCCGGGCTTCCATCACGACCCGGGTCAAGGAATTTCACGTCTGCCTTTTTGTGCTCATATCGGTTTTGATCGGGGTTTTTTCAGCATTGGATCTGGTCCTCTTCTACCTGTTCTGGGAGGCGATCCTGATCCCCACCTATTTGATCATTGCCCTCTGGGGAGGCCCTCAAAAAGACCATGCGGCCCTCAAATTCATCCTGTATACCCTGGCCGGGAGTGCCCTCCTCCTGGTAGCGGTCATCGCTTTTCGCATGGAGGGGAACAGTTTTTCCATTCCCGCGCTCATGGCGCATCCCTTTTCCATTGACTTTCAGCGGTGGACCTTCCTGATCCTGGCCCTGGCCTTTGCCGTGAAAGTGCCCCTGTTCCCCTTTCACACCTGGTTGCCGGCAGCATACGTGCAGGCCCCCACGGCCGGCAGCATTCTGCTCTCCACCGTTTTATCCAAAATGGGGGCCTACGGATTTTTACGCCTGGCTTTGCCGCTCACCCCCGATGCCGCCCATTTCTTTGCGCCCCTGATCCTTGGCATGTCGGTTTGCTCCATCCTTTACGGAGGTCTTCTGGCCTTTGCCCAATCAAACCTCAAAAAAATCATTGCCTATTCTTCACTGGGGCACATGGGGTTTGTGACGTTGGGGATTTTCCTCTTTAATCTCAACGGGGCCCAGGGATCATTGATCCAGATGGTCAATCACGGCATCACCACGGGCGCCCTATTTGCCATGGCGGGGATCCTTTATGAGCGGAGTCAAAGCCATGAGTTGTCCCAAAACCTGGGGTTGGGAAAATTCGTGCCCGCGTTTATGGGGTTCTGGGGTCTGTTCGCCTTTGCGGGCTTCGCTTTTCCCGGCACCAATAATTTCGTGGGAGAGTTTTTGATTCTGGCGGGCGCTTTTGAAAGGAATTTGTGGCTCGGGGCGGTGGCGGTTCCGGGGGCCCTGCTGGCCGCGGCCTACATGCTTCGTCCCACCCAGCAAATGACCTGGGGAGAGCCGTCCAAGGCCCGCGAGTGGCGGGATATGAATGCACGGGAATGGTCATATCTCCTCCCCCTGGCATTTTTGGTGCTATACCTGGGGCTTATGCCCGCCCTTTGCCTGAAGGTCATGAACCCCACCCTGAATCACCTGGTGGGGGTATTTCACTCCCGGGCGCCGGCGACCCTTTCGATGGATAAACACCTTTTTTCGCCTGCAAAAAAACAGCACATCCCTAACCGTAAGCCCGCGGGAGGATCCCAGCCATGAGCTTTCACCTGATCTTCCCGGAACTCTTTCAGCTTTTGATTGTGGCAACCCTGTTTGTGCGGAGCGTCATTTGCGGGGATCGGATTTTCCAGGTGGAAAAGTGGTTGCCCTGGATTTCCGGATTAGGCGTCCTGGCGGCGCTCCTGTCACTGGGGCAAAACGGGTTGCTGTTCGGCCAGTGCTACCAGGTGGACCCATTGAGCCAGTTTTTCAAAATGACCATCGCTTTGGGTTTTTTCCTGACCGTCATAAACGGCGCCGGCCAGCCCATGCTGGAAAAAGACAAACGGTGCGACTACTTTCTGCTCCTGGCGCTATCCGCCTGGGGATTGATGCTCCTTTGCTCTTCTGTAGAACTGATCAGCATCACCCTGTCCCTGGAGCTGGCCTCTTTCAGCCTTTTTCCTCTGGTATCGCTTCGGGCAAAAAACCGAAACGCCGCCGAAGCCGCCATCAAGTATGTATTTTTCGGCGGGATGGCCACCGTCATCAGTCTGTTCGGGTTTTCATACATCCTGGCGGCCCGGCATACCACCTATCTCCATCAACTCACGGAGATGTCCTGGGCCTGGTCCAACAGTCCCATGGCGGTGATGGGGTTGACCCTGTTTCTTTCGGGGCTGCTGTTTAAACTGGCCTTTTTTCCGTTTCACTTCTGGGCGCCTGACGTCTATGAAGGGGCCGGCAATGAAACCGCCGCCTACATTGCAACGCTTCCAAAGGTAGGCGCCGTGGTGGTGCTGCTCCGTTTTACCCCTCTGCTGAAACCGGGGCTTGAGATCACCACCATCCTGGCGGTGCTGGCCGCCGTTTCCATGACCTACGGCAACCTGGCGGCCCTGGCGCAGAAAGACATCAAACGAATTTTGGGGTATTCGGCCATTGCCCATGCGGGATATCTCATGGTGGGGGTGGTGGCGGGAACCCCCATGGGGGTGACGGCCGCGGCCTACTATGCTTTCGCCTACGTCCTCATGAATTTTGCCTGTTTCTGGGTGATCTGTCGCGAGTCCGGTGACGGCAGGAATTTGAAACTGGAAGACTTAAACGGTCTTTCCAAAAGGGCGCCCGGCCTCGCCCTGGTTCTGGCCGTGGGCGCCGTGGCCCTGGTGGGCCTTCCCCCCACGGCCGGGTTCATGGGCAAGTTTTTTCTGCTCACCGCCGCCTGGAACCGGGGCTGCAACTACCTGGTGGTGATTGCCGCCGCCAATGTGGCCATCGGCCTCTTTTACTATTTAAATCTGGTGCGGCATGCCTATGCAAAGGAAAGTTCGGAGATAACGGGAACAACTGATAAGACAAAAGGCTACGGCCCGGTTTTCAGCCTGATTGGAGGTCTTTTTCTGGCGGGTTTGATCCTTCTGTTCGGCATTCTGCCGGATCTGGTTTTCAGGATGTGGGTTCCCTAGTTTCTTGACCGAGCAAACTCTTTCTGCTTTTTTAGCAGGTACAAATGAATTTTCTCCACGTCATCATCCGCAATTTCAATAAACGCACAGTGACAGATGTTGCTTTTGCAAACGCCTCGGATTTCCAAAACTGCCGTGATTCCGTTGTAGTGACCGGGGAGCTTTAATGTTATGGGACCGCCGGCCCCTTCAGCGAAATCGGTGCTTTTGAAGGATAACCCCCCACTCCCAATGTCAATGATAACGTACTCTCTTTCACCCAGGATGAAGGTTGCCGCCTCATCCTCAGGGGGATGAAATCTGTAGGTCTCCCGCCTGGTATCGCTTTCATAAGTAAAGAGATTGAAATCATTTGGTTTTCTTTTCCAGAACAAACTCGACCCTCCTGTTTTTCTGGCGATTTTCCTCCGTGTCATTTGGCGCCAGCGGCAAGAGGTCCGCATACCCTGTTGCCGTAAGGCGCTCAGCGTTGATACCCTTTTCTATGAGATGTCGCAGGACTGTGGTGGCTCTGACGGCAGAAAGTTCCCAATTGGATGGGAATTGCCGGGTGGCAATTACGACGTTGTCCGTGTATCCTTTTATGTTGATCCTGAAGTCTTCAAATTCATGGATAATTTCCGATATTTCATCCATTACCGGCCCACCTTTAGTATTCAGCATTGCTACCCCTGATTTGAAAAGTACCGTGCCTGTTATCCGAATGGTCACTTTTCCGCTGTCTAGAAAAACCTCAATATTTTTTCCAAGTCCCCGATCTTCAATGAATGTCTTTATCCGTTGCAACATGTCAATTTCCCTTGATCTAAGGCCGCTCAGGTTTTCCAGGCTTACGGCCTTTATTTTCTCGGGGTCCCCCTTAACGAGATCCAGAAGACGTATCGGCGGCGCTTTTTCTCCCAGACTGACCTGGATTGAGGCCATGGCTTTTTTGAATTTCGTTTCATTCAGGGTTGAGATGGAATACATGAGTACAAAAAAGACAAGCAAGAGGGTCATGAGATCGGAAAAGGTAACAATCCAACCGGTGTTTTCGTCGTCATCTTCCAATTGGAATTTTGCGGGTTTCGTTTGCCTGCCCATTCTAACGCCCCTTGGCTGAACGTATCGGCTTCCGGTCCTTTTTGGGCAGGAGCGATGAGAGTTTCTCATAAAGCAGGGTGGGGTTGTTGTTCTCCAAAATGGATATGGCTCCCTCAAAGATAATATCCAGCTCCATAACCTGGGTGAGGGTTCTGACTTTGAGCTTTCCCGCTATGGGAAGAAAGAGCATGGTGGAGAGAAATGATCCGTAAAAGGTAGTCAGGAGGGCCACTGCCATGGATGGTCCAATGGACGATGGATCCTGAAGTTTGCTTAACATCTGAACAAGGCCTATCAGTGTGCCAAGCATGCCGAAGGCCGGGGAATAGATGCCCATTTTTCTGAAAACGTCCTGAACCATGAAGTGTCTGATCTTCAGCGATTCAATCTCGTTGATCAGCACCGCTCTGATCGAATCCTCTTCAGAACTGTCCGCAATAAGCCTGCAGGCCTTTTTCAAAAACCTGGATTCTGTTTTGATGTCGCCGACTTTTATCAGGCCTTCCCGTCTGCTTAACTGACAAAGCTTGATCATTGTTTCCACCGTTTTCATGGGATCGTTTTTGTCTTGGGCAAACACAAAAAAAGCGGCCCTGAAGGCTGCAAGTACCTCTTTGAACCTGAAAGTGAGGAGAGTCGTTGCGGCCGTTCCCCCCAGAACGATCATGATACCCGGGATATTAACGAAGTTGTGGACATCCCCGCCCAGAAATATGGCGGCGGCGATGAGGGATATGCCTGAGATGATTCCGATTAGCGATCCTAGATCCACTATGCGATCCTGCTCAACCTTGGCCCTCCGTCTTTGCGGAAAGACGCGTAACGTTTAGCTTTTATCTCATTTTTAATTCATTATTCAAATTTATTTCGCATATGATCAAAATTACCCTTGGGAGTCAAGGAAAAAGAGTTGATTTTTTTCTTGACAAAATCATCCAAATGATTTCTATTGCCTTTCATTCTTTAACTTGAACAAAAGGAAACAGCGAAACAATGTTTGCGAAAAGATCGTGGCAGGGCTTTTATTTTTATTATTTTGGAGGTCCTTCCATGGTCTGAAATGCTGTTTCTTGTCATTTTTTAAAGCCGTGGATGCCTTCAAACGCTTCCACGGCTTTTTTTTTGTGAAATGTTTCGGGTGTCGACATGAATATCGTTTTAATCGGGTATCGGTGCAGCGGAAAAAGTGTGGTGGGGAAAACCCTGACGAATCATCTGGGGTTGGAACTGGTGGATACGGATCAACTTTTGGAGACGCGAGTTGGGTCCACCATTCCCCATTATGTGGCCGAAAACGGCTGGGATTCTTTTCGAATGCTGGAGAAAATTATCATTCGATCCATTTCAAATTATGATCAACGGGTTATTTCCACCGGTGGCGGTGCGGTGCTGGATTGGGAAAATGTTCGAAATTTGAGGAAAACGGGCTGGCTGGTTTGGCTGCGGACGAGCATCTCGACCATTCGGAACCGGATGACCCAAGATGAGAAGTTGGGCAGAATTCGACCGGGACTGGTCGGGGAAAACCCGATGGCTGAGATCGAACAGCTCCTGAGTGAGAGAGCCCCCCTTTATGAACGGGCCTGCCATTGTATCGTTAATACGGATGCGCAATCCCCCGAGGCTGTGGCCAACGAAATCATACAATCCATGCCTGAGCCGGTTATGCCCATACGGGATAACGGACAACCACGGGAAACTGTCGGCACGGCGGCATTAAACTCATAACCGGAGAGGACCTCATGGCCGGAAATTCATTTGGACAGGCATTTAAAATTACCACATTCGGCGAATCCCACGGAAAAGCGCTGGGGGCCATTATCGATGGGTGTCCTTCGGGGATTTGTCTTACGGACGCTGACTTCATGGAGGAGATGGAACGGCGCAGGCCGGGGCGCTCCTCTTTTGAGACGCCCAGGGCGGAAGAAGACCGGGTCGAAATCGTGTCCGGCGTTTTCGAAGGGCGTACTACCGGAACCCCATTAACACTGCTGGTGGGAAACCATGACGTCAAAAGCAAACCTTATGGTGTATTGAAGGACCTGTTCAGGCCAGGGCATGCGGACTACACCTATTATAAGAAATTCGGTCACCTGGATTACCGGGGAGGGGGTCGGGCTTCTGCCCGGGAAACCGCCGCTCGGGTCGCCTGCGGGGTGGTGGCACGGAAGGTGTTGGCCCCCTTCCATATGAGCATTCTTGCCTATACCCTGGAATTGGGGGGGATTCGCGCTGAACGGATGGACCCGGGCGTTATTTCCCGGAATCCTCTCTATTGTGCCGACCCGGATGCGGTGGAACCCATGTTGGCGGCTCTCGACAGGGCCAGGGAAGAAGGAGACAGCCTCGGTGGTGTGGTGGAAGTTCGCGTATCCGGTTGTCCCGCCGGATTGGGGGAGCCGGTGTTCGACAAGCTGGATGCGGAACTGGCGAAAGCCCTCATGTCCATTGGCGCCGTAAAAGGGGTTGAAGTGGGCGCCGGTTTTGAGGCGGCGCGTCTCAAGGGTTCTGAGAACAATGACCCCATCCGTTCCACGGGTTTTGTTTCCAACAGGGCGGGCGGCATTCTTGGGGGTATCTCCAACGGCGATGAACTGGTGCTTCGGGTCGCGGTGAAACCCATTCCTTCCATCATGAAATCGCAGGAAACAATCGATCGGCAGGGTCGGGATGCGACCCTGGAATTGACCGGCAGATTTGATGTGACGGCGGTTGCCCGCATTGTGCCGGTGGTTGAGGCCATGGTGGCGCTGGTTCTGGCGGACCATTATCTGCGGGCCAGGGCCGGTGGGCAGGAAATCGGGATTTGAGAGGGGGCCGGGCGTGACGTTTTTCAATATTACATATGGTTATTATTATTTTTTTTGCTGGAGAGGTCCGCCCCCGCGCCTGATGTTTCGTTTTAAAGGCCATGGGCGGAGTGAAACGCCCATGGCTTTTTTTTTGAAAGATTGATGAAAAACAGCCAGATTTTAAAGAGCGCAAGGCTCAAATGGAGGGAAGAAAAATGATCGGAAAAAAAATCAGATTGGAGCGAATTATAAATCGGAATACAGGCAAAGCCGTTATCGTGCCCATGGACCACGGGGTCAGTTCAGGACCTATTCAAGGGATTGTCAATGTTCGGGACGCCATGGTTCGGGTAGCTGATGGTGGGGCCGATGCCGTGGTGGTTCATAAGGGTGTGGTCGCTGGAGGATATCGGAAATCCGGCCCTCGCATGGGTCTGATTGTCCATCTTTCCGGCAGTACCTCCATGGCCCTGGACCCCAACGCCAAAACCCTGGTATGCTCGGTGGAAGAAGCCATCAAGATGGGCGCAGATGCGGTATCGGTGCATGTGAACATCGGAAATGGCCATGACAATGAAATGTTGACGGATCTTGGTCGAGTGGCACAATCCGCGGCGGAATGGGGCATGCCGCTTCTGGCTATGATTTACCCCAGGGGAGAGAATGTGAAAAATGAATACGATGCACGGGCCGTTAAGCATGCCGCCCGCCTTGGGGCCGAACTGGGGGCGGACATGGTCAAGGTATCCTACACCGGCAGTGTGGAGAGTTTCAGGGATGTAGTGAACGGGTGTCATGTGCCGGTCATCATCGCGGGGGGAGCCAGAATGGAATCGGATCGCGAAATTCTGACCATGGTGAGGGGGGCCATGGATGCGGGAGCCGCCGGCACTTCCATTGGACGCAATGTGTTCCAGCATGAAAATCCCTCCGGGATCGTGTCGGCTCTTTCAGCCATCGTTCATGGGAATGTGTCGGTTGATGAGGCCATGGACGTACTGGCCGGTGGTGAACCATGGCAGTGGGATGGAAACACAGCGCCCATGTTAAAGGCTGCGGCGTGATAGTCATATTGGATGATTTCATTGAAGGATAAAATACACATGAAAACAGGTGAAACAACAGAGATGCAAGATGAAAAGGATGATGACCCCGGTTGGCGGGAGCTGGAGCACTGCCGCCGGGATATCGACGAAATTGACGTCCGTATCCTTTCCCTTTTGAACGATCGGCTTGAAGCGGCGGCCGCCATAGGGAGGATAAAAGACAAACTGGGGATGGCGGTTTTCGATCCCGTTCGCGAAAAAGCGATCCTTGATCGGATGGCCGAAAAAAGCCGTGGACGTCTTACGTCTGGGGTGATTCGGGATATTTTCAGTCGAATTATTTCCGCGGGACGGGCGGTTCAGGGGCCGCTTAAAATCGCTTTTCTGGGTCCTGAGGCGACTTTTTCCCATCAGGCGGCGCTTTCCATTTTCGGCAACTCCGCTGAATTTTGTTCGTTCCGCACCTTTGAAGATATTTTCGGATCCGTGGAAAAGGGGCATTGCCACCAGGGGGTGATTCCGGTGGAAAATTCTCTGGAAGGCTCGGTTGCAGGAATTTGGGATCTATTTAATAAATTTGATTTGAAAATATGCGGGGAGTATTATCACAGGATCAGGCTCAACCTGATGGCCCGGCATATGGACATCGCTGCCATTAGAAAACTCTACTCTCATCCCATGCCGTTGGCCCAGTGCCGCTCATGGCTCAAAACCCATCTTCCGGAGGTTCCCTTTGAGACGGTGGAAAGCACATCTCTTGCCGGCAAAATGGCACTCCATGATCCGAATGGGGCAGCCCTGGGCAGCCGCTTTCTGGCGGAAACCCTGGGGCTTGAACTGCTCAGTGAAGATATCGAAGATGAACCCCACAATGTGACCCGGTTTCTGGTGGTGGGAAACAGCGAGCCCAAACCCACAGGATGCGATAAAACCGCTTTGTTGTTTTACCTGGGCCATCGCCCGGGTGCCCTGGCCGAAGTGCTTTCAGTTCTGGCCGAAAGAGATATTAACGTTTGCCGCATCGAATCCAGACCCATGCGTATGCGCTCCTGGGAACACCTGTTTTTTGTGGATCTTGAAGGACACCGCAATGATCCCGCCCTGGCCGATGCCCTGGCTGAAATGAAAGACCTGTGCGTGTTCATAAAATGGTTGGGATCTTATCCCTCCGGGGGGGTATCATGAAAGAAGTCTGGGTCAAGGCGGATCCGTGGCGGAAAGATCTGGTCACCACGGCCCTTGAAGGGGGGGCCGACGCTGTGATGGTGGCGCCGCAAGATGTGAAAAAGGTCCGGGAGCTGGGTGTGATCCAAACGGTTTCCGATCAAGGGGATATTCGATGGGAAGAGGATGTAATGGTATTGGAGATTGCTTCCACAAAGGACGAAGACCGAATCGTGGACAGTGAGCCGTCATCGGAAGGTGGTGGTAAGGACCACGGATTGGAATGTTATCCCCCTGGAAAATCTGGTGGCCCGAACCCGGAATATTTTTGTGGAAGCAGATAACCTCAGCGATGCTCGAATGGCTTTAACGGTGCTTGAAAAAGGCGTTGATGGTCTGGTTATTACTGCCGCGGATCCGGTTTTGGTGAAAGAGATGCTTGCCCTGGTCAAATCCCAGCGACAGACGCTGGAACTGTGTTCTCTTGAAATCCGGTCTGTCCGATCCCTGGGTATGGGGGACCGGGTTTGCGTGGACACCTGCACCCTGATGGGAGAAGGGGAAGGAATTCTCGTGGGCAACAGCAGTAAAGGGCTTTTCCTGGTGCATGCGGAGAGCCTCGAAAACCCCTATGTGGCCCCCAGACCTTTCCGGGTTAATGCCGGCGCCGTCCATGCCTATATATTGCTTCCCGAAGGAAAAACAAACTATCTTTCCGAGCTGAAATCCGGTAAAAAGGTACTCTGCATCAACTGGAAGGGAGAGGTCAGACCCCTGGTGGTGGGCCGGGTAAAGATTGAGCAGCGTCCCCTTTTGCTGGTGGAGGCCATGGGACCCGATGGCCTTGTTTCCATGATTCTGCAGAATGCGGAGACCATCCGTCTGGTGGGAAAAGAGGGAAACGCCATTTCAGTGGTCAACCTCTCTCCTGGAGATATTGTTTTGGGACGGGTGGAAGCGGCGGGCCGGCATTTCGGTTACAAGATCAAAGAAACCATTGTTGAGGCATGAGCTGACCCAGGGGAATTGGAAATCCGAAAACGGAGCGCAAACGAATGGAAGATGGAATCCACGAAATAGAAGCGCGGTATGCAGCTCTTTTTAATCGTTCCGCCTATTGCGTATATCTTCATGACCTGGAAGGCTGGTTTCTGGACGCCAATGACGCAGCCCTGAAACTGCTGGGATATCAAAGGGACGAGTTCCGTTCTTTAAATTTCGCGGCCCTGTTAAGCGAGGATCAACTCCCTTATGCCTTTAAGGCCTTGGAACAACTCCTGGAAATGGGTTCATCCAAGCTTTCCACATACCGGCTAAAGAGAAAAGATGGGCAGTATGTGGATGTGGAAACCGATGCCGCCGTCATTTACCGGAATGGAAATCAACCCTATGCCATTCAAGGGGTTGCAAAAGATGTGACCGCGCAGAAACGGGCTGAAAATGCGTTATTGAAAAGTGAAGGGAGATACCGCCAGCTCTTTAACGATTCCGGAGAAGCCATTTACATCACAAGCCGCGCGGGTGAATGCCTGGATGCAAACCCTGCCATGTTAAGGCTTTTCGGGTATACCAGGGACGAGATGGTCGGCAAGGTCAATGTGCGGGAAATGTATGTTGACCCCGGGGATCGGGATTTGCTTCTGGAACGGATGGAGATAACTCATTCCGTTAAAGACTATGAAATTGCGTTACGAAAGAAAGACGGCACCGAAATGCAGTGCCTTCTGACGGCAACGGCGGGTGAGGACGGCCATAGTGGCCTTGCAGGGTATCAGGGGATTATTCGAGATGTTACTCAGCAAAACAGGGCAGAGAAGGCCCTGCGGGAACGTGAAGCCCACTATCGTGCCATGGTGGAGGCTTTTGACGGGCTTATCTACATCTGTTCGCAGGATTACCGGGTGGAATTCATGAACCGGCATCTGATGGAGAGAACCGGTCGTGATGCAACGGGAGAATTGTGTTACAAGGCCCTTCACGATCTGGATGCCATATGTCCCTGGTGCGTCAATGACCGCGTTTTCAAGGGAGAGACCGTCAAGTGGGAAGTCCTGAGCCCCAAGGATTCCCGGTGGTATTATATCGTCAATACGCCCATTTATCATGAGGACGGGTCCCTGTCCAAGCAATCCCTGATTCTTGATATTACGGACCGAAAGCAGATGGAGGAGGCTGTGAATGAAAGTTCGGAAAAAATCAAACTGTTTGCTTATTCGGTTTCACACGATCTTAAAAGCCCGGCCATTAGCAGTTACGGCTTTGCCAAACGGCTTCAGGAAAACTATGGGGATTTGCTGGATGAAAAAGGCCGACGGTACTGCCGATATATTGCCGCGGCCTGTGAGCAGATGGTGGCGCTCCTCGACGATATCAATGTTTATATCTCGGCCAAGGAATCCCCTTTAAACATTCAACCCATCGATGTAAAGAAAGTGCTTCAAAGTATCCGCCGGGAGTTTTCCGATCTTCTGGAGCGACGACGGATAAGCTGGCGCGAACCCGAACGTGTACCCCTTATTCATGGGGACAGGGTGAGTCTGGTCCGGATGTTCAGGAATCTGGTGGACAACGCCTTGAAATATGGTGGGAAGGACTTAAGCGAAATCGACATTGCATATACAAAAACGGAGGAGCATCATATCCTTTCCGTCAGGGACAACGGCATCGGGGTAGGGGCGGAAGATGCCAAGAAAATTTTCGGTCTGTTCATGCGTCGAAAGAACATCGAGGGTATTCAGGGAACAGGGTTGGGGTTGGCCATCGTCAAAGAAATTGCACAGCGGCATCAGGGCAGTGCATGGGTGAGTTCCGACACCGAAAGGGGCATCACTTTTCATGTATCCTTTTCGAAATGCCTTTCCCGGGAATGCAAAGATTCCGTTCAGGTATAAATCATGATTTGTATTCCCATTATGGCCTGGGACACGTCCGATGCTATCCGGAAAATGGCGGAAGCGTCAATCTTCGGAGATCTCATGGAAGTCCGGCTGGATGTGATGGAAGCCTTCGATTTGGATAAGATCATGACGGCGGCTTCCAAACCTGTGATCATGACCTATCGATCCAAAAAAGAAGGCGGCGCCGGCGGCGCCCCTTATGGCGAACGTGTGGATTATCTCAGGGAAGCCGCCAGGCTGGGAGCGGATTTTGTGGATGTGGAATATGCCCTTTCCCCGGAACATCGACGACCGTTATTCGCCGAGCGGGGCAGTGCCAGGCTCATCCTGTCAAAACACTTTACCAATGGAACCCCTTCGAAGAAAACGCTTACGAATCTGTTTATAAAAATGGCGGACACGGGAGCAGATGTGGTGAAGATCGTTACCCACGCCCGGACCCCGGCGGATAACCTGACCGTGTTGGGATTGATCCCTTTGGCCGAAAAGATGGGCGTTGAGATTGTCGCTTTGTGCATGGGTCCCCTGGGCCGCATCAGCCGGGTCGCCTGCCCGCTGCTGGGTGGGGCTTTTACCTTTGCTTCCCTCACGAGAGGACAAGAATCCGCTTCCGGCCAGATGACGGTGAAAGAGATAGAAATGATACTGGAGGTCCTCTCCCGATGAAAAGCCGGCTTTCGAAAATTTACGGAGTGCTGGGAAATCCCATCGGCCATTCCCTCAGCCCGGTCATGCACAATGCGGCATTCAAAGCTACGAAGGTCAATGCCCTCTATGGGGCTTTTGAAACATCGGATCTCGAAGGGAGCATTCGTGGCATGCGGGCGCTGGGCATTTGCGGCATGAGCGTTACCATTCCCTTTAAGACGTCGGTCATTCAATACATGGATGAGCTGGACCCACTGGCGGAACAAATCGGCGCTATCAACACCATTATAAATGTAAAAGGTCGATTGAAAGGATGCAACACCGACGGCCTGGGAGCCATGAAAGCCCTCGAAGCGAAAATCGATCTCGCGGGAAAGCGGTGCGTTCTGGTGGGCGCTGGCGGCGCGGCACGGGGCATCGGGTTTATGGCCCGGGAAAAGGGGATGGAACCGGTGATTGCCAACCGGTCCGAGGATCGCGGCATGGCCCTTGCGGATTTACTGGAATGTCCTTTTGTTCCCTTGGGGAGAATCCATGACATCCGAGCCGATGTATTGATTCAAACCACGCCGGTGGGCATGTTTCCTCAAGAAAACGCCTCCCCTGTACCGGACGATGTATTTCAGAAGGATATGGTGGTGATGGATGCCATTTATAATCCCCTCGAAACCCGCTTGCTCAAAAACGCCCGGGCCAGGGGGTGCGTCACCATCAGCGGACTGGAAATGTTTATTCATCAGGGGGCCGAACAGTTTCGGCTGTGGACCGGCTTGAACCCCCCTGTGAATGTCATGCGGGCCGCGGTCGAAATGGTCTTTTAAAAAAAATAACCGGAGCCAAAAATGAACAGGATGAATATTTCAGGGGATGATAATGTGGTGACCATCCCGGGATCAAAAAGCATCACACATCGGGCGCTTATTGCCGGAGGTCTGGCCGGTGGAAAAACTATTCTTCGCAATGATTTGCAATGCGATGACACCCGCCATACGGCCCGTGCCTTGAAGGCCATGGGCGTTCAAATGACGCGCAATGGCAATCATCTGCTCATGGAGGGGGTGGGGGAAAAAGCCTGTTTCCAACCCTGGGAAAAAGCGGTTTATTTGGGTAATTCAGGGACTTCTTTCAGGCTGCTGCTGCCCGTTCTGGCCTTGGCAAAGGGAACGTATTTCATGACCGGCACACCCCGTATGCGGGAGCGTCCCATGGGGCCGCTGGTGGATGCCCTCCGTCAACTGGGCGCCGATGTTTCCTGCATGGGAAAAAACGGTTGTCCGCCCATCCGCATTGCTTCAGATGGCATTTCAGGGGGGGCGGTGAGCCTGCCGGGGGATGCCAGCAGTCAGTTTCTTTCGGCGCTGCTGCTGTCGGGGCCCTATGCCCGGAAAGACGTGGAGATCAGCGTAGAAGGGGAGTTGGTTTCCAGGCCCTATGTGGATGTGACCATCGATGTGATGGCGGCCTTCGGCGTCAGGGTGGAACGGGAAGGTTACGCCGAATTCAGGGTCTTCGCCGGACAAAGCTATACGCCGAGAGACTACACGGTTCAAGGGGACGTTTCGTCCGCATCCTACTTCTGGGCAGCTGCGGCCATTACCGGCGGAACGGTGACCACCCAAAATATCCATTCCGAGGGCCGACAGGGGGACATCCGGTTGCTGGAGGTCCTTGAGGCCATGGGATGCACCGTGGTTAGAGAGCCGGATCGGGTGTCGGTTACAGGTGGCTCTCTAAAAGGGCTTGATGTGGATATGGGGGCCATGCCGGACATGGTGCCCACCCTGGCTGCCGTGGCCCTGTTTGCCGAGGGCAAATCAACTATTCGGAACGTGGGCCATCTGCGTTTCAAAGAAAGCGATCGGCTGGATGCCGTGACCCGGGAGTGGCGAAAATTGGGGGCCAAGGTGGAAGAGTTCGAGGATTATCTCGTCGTTCATGGTAGTACAACCCTTTTCGGCGCCGAGGTAGACCCACATGACGATCATCGCCTGGCCATGAGCCTGGCGGTGGTAGGGTTAAGGGTTCCGGGTGTCCACATTCAAAACCGCACCTGCGTTAACAAGTCCTTCCCCGGGTTCTGGGGCCTGTGGAAAGGCTTTTTGGGTCTTGGTGGATTAACGCGATCACCCGTTTAGTTGTCAGGGGGCAGGGTGCACCCTATTTCGCCTGTACCAGAAGTGTTTGCCCTGGGAAAATGGTGCTTCTCGGCGTTAGCCGGTTCAGTCTCAGCAGGATAGAGAGATCCATCTGGTGTTTTTGAGCGATGATATAGGGGGAATCTCCTTTCAAAACCTTGTAGGGATCTGTTTTGATACTGCCGCTGGTGGTGGAAGCGCTGGGGATTTTAAGGACCTGACCAATACTCAAGGCGGGGGAGGACATGCGGTTTGCGGTTTGGATAGCCTTAGTGGTGGTCTTGAAGCGGTTGGCGATATTCCAAAGTGAATCCCCTTTTTGAACCGCATAAGTCTGGAGGACGGGCGGGCATGCTTCCAGATTGCCATTTTTGGAAGAAATGGCTGTTGCCGCTGGTTTCCGGGTGGAAGCATGTCTTTTCTTGACAGGGATTTTGAGGGTCCATCCCACTTTGAGGTATCGACTGCTTTTCAAATGGTTGGCGCGCATGATCGATTTCACGCTGGCGCCGTATCTGCGACCGATGGTTGAGAGGGTTTCCCCTTTTTTGACCCTGTGCTTAAGGACGGTATCGGTATATGCGGTCTGAACAGGGGGGCACCAGTCCGGCATTTGACTCAGCGCTGCCAGGAGTGTTTCCCCTTTTCCTTTGGGAACCCTGAAATCGTAGGGGCGTGGAGGGGTTGTAGCGTGTTTGAGGGACGGGTTCAGTTGTTGTAAATCTTTGGATGAAACACCGAGGTGCGCCTCCATGGCCTTGAGGGAAACCTGTCTGTCAATGTCTACGGTCTCCGTTTCCAGGGGTTTATCCACGGGTGGAAGAACGAAACCATGGGCTTTTGGGTCATTGATGATGTGTAGTACCGCCAGGAATTTGGGCACATAAAAGGCGGTTTCAGAGGGAAGCCGTGTGTAAAGATCCCAGAAATGGTCCAGGTAGTTGACTTTTTGCGAGTTGATGACCCTGAGTACTCGTCCTTCCCCACAGTTATAGGCGGCAAGGACTGTTTCCCAGTCGCCGAAAATCTGATGCAGTTCTTTCAGATAGGCGATGGCGGCTTCGGTGGATTTTTCCGGGTCCATTCTTTCGTCAACCCAGCGACCCCTCTTAAGACCGTATTTGTAGCCGGTGGATGCGATAAATTGCCACATTCCCAGCGCACGCGCTCGTGAAAGTGCTCTGACCTTAAAGCCGCTTTCAATGAGGGGCAGCCAGGATAATGCCTCGGGAAGGCCCGCTTCTTTAAGGCGTTTTACGATAAACGGGCGATATTGTCCAGATCGGCGGTAGGCCGCCAGGAAAGATTCTCGGTAACGGCCCTTATACAGATTCAGGGCCTTTTCCACATGGCGATTCATATCCAGGGGGATGGCTTTGTGGTTGCCGTTGACCACGGTAAACCGGGATGAATAGATCTGCAGGATTCGCTGGGAAATGGTGAATCGCAAATCATCTATCTGTTGCACCATTTCCGGAGATTGGCTGGGGTCTATTTTTAATATAATGGCATAGGACTGGTCCAAGGCATCGATGGCATTTTCAAGGTCTCCCTCCTCCCAGAAATCATTGGATGCATTGCAGAATTCCAGCGCTGAATCCAGCAGTTCCTGGTCGGATTTGGGCCCCGTCTGGGAGCGGGGAAACGATGCGAGGTTCTCTCCGTTTTCAGTCGAAATATTCGGTTCATTTTCGGTGGCCAGTTCCGGAAAATGATGAGCGGTTTCTTCCGGACCGCCATAAATGTGGGGAAGGTTTGAGGGCGGTTTATTCTCGGAGGGTAGGTCAACAGGGGACATTCCGGTTAAAGATGTATTCCCAGCCAATGGATCGGATAGCGGTTTTTGTTGGTGGGAATCGGTCGTACAACCCGCAAGAAGCAGGATCAACAAAAGCATTTGCCAAAACAAAGCGTTATTTTTTTTAGAATATAATGTCATTTTTCTCCGTTGGGTTGAAAAGCGAAACGCGTTATTCGCAGGGTCAATAAACGGGAGTATAAAGAATACCCCAGGGATGGTCAAGCTGATAAATCCGTTTTAAGAGTGTTCCTGATTTTCATTTCCGTCAGAATTTCCTTAAGTTTTTCAAAATGGTTTAACCGGGGATCTTCCAGTACCTTTTGTCCCAATTCAGTCAATATTTTTCCCACAGCCGGGCCGGGTGTAAGTCCCGTCAATGACATGATGGCGTTTCCGTCAATAGCCAAATCCGAGACATGAATCGGAGGAGAAGATGCCAGTTGGTTCTGTATCCTGGCCTCCAGTTGACACAACAGGTCTTGGTTGCCATTTATTTTTCCGTGGGCAAAAATGTCAGCCTTTCGAAAGGTTAAAAGGTCCCCGATAGGGTCCGTGCCCACTCTTTTAATCAGTCTCCGGACGGCCGAGTCGCTCCAGCCGGCATTGTACCCGATCAGGTGGTGTTTGATCAGGTGGGTCACTTTCCGGGTTAGCGTTTTACTGAATTTTAATCGCTTCATGATTTCCCCGGCCAGCAGTGCGCTCGCTTTTTCATGGCCGTGGAACCGCCAGACACCGTCTATCCTGGTTCGAACCCGTGGTTTTGCGATGTCGTGAAGGAGGGCCGTGATACGCAAAACTGGTTCAGGTTTTACATGATCTACGGTTTCCATGATATGCTTAAAGATCGTGTAGCGGTGATAGTGGTTCTGCCGTTTGAGACGTCCCTCAAGAAGCTCCGGTAAAAATTCCTTGAGAAGCCCGACCCTCACCAGAATATTGAAGGATCGGGATGGGATGGGGACCATGAGAATTTTCAGTAGCTCCTCCCGAATACGTTCCGGTGCAGTCCCGGATAACAGGGGCGCCAGGGCGGAAATTGTGGAGAGGGTTTTGGGGTGAATTTTGAAATCCAGTTGGGCGCCAACCCTTACCGCCCGCAGAAGTCTTAAAGGGTCTTCCCGAAAGCGATGGCCCGGGTTTCCCACGGCGCGAACCCATTTATCCCGCAGATCCTTTAATCCCTGATAGGGATCGATGACCTGACCGGCGCCGGGATCCAGGGCCATGGCATTGATGGTCAAATCCCGATGGGCAAGGTCTTCTTCCAACGTATGGGTTTTACCCCTGAATGTGGTGATCTCATATGAACGGCCCGCAACCATGATGGTTGCCGTGCCGTGTCCCAGGGTAAACTGCGTATTATCCTTGAAAAGATATTGAACCACCGAAACCGGCGCCGAGGTGGCCAGGTCCCAGTCGGTTACAGACCTGTGCAGGCAGAGATCCCGCACGGCGCCGCCCACGATAAACGCCTGATGATGGTCTTCTTTTAGCCTGTTAAGCAAAAATAGAACCGGTTGCGGAATTGGGTCCGCCGCCATGGTATAGTGCATAAGTTATGGTAAAGCGTGGTTTTACTTATTGTATTGCAAAAATCCATGCAATTGCTTGCTGAACAAGGTCAGGCGCTCGCAGGTTTCGCTGTGTTCTTCTTCCGTCTGGACCGCGGAGAATGAAAAGTCTTTTTCGATCATGCGGGTTGCGTTTTTAAAATTGATCTGAGAAACCGCCTCAAGGTGATCTATAAGACCCAGTCTGTGATAACGTTGTCCCAGATAGGTCATGCTTTTCAGCAGGTCCGACCGTTTTTTACCGTTTTTCCGTCGTTTGATGATGGCGCGTGTTGCGATCCAGTACGACTCGATAAACGTTTTGGCCAGGTTGGCCCACACCGTCATCTGCTCAAGACCGGTCCTGGTGAGGCTGAAGCCGTCTTTGATATCGGACCTGGCCAGAAGTGAGGACTCAAAGAACTGTGATATGACAGCATTTACTTCGGTTTCAGGTGTTTCGGATTCTGCCTCAAAAATGAATTCGTACCGGAAGGTTTTTTTGAGAAACGCGTAATCACTGACGACCTTTTCAAGGGAAGAGATTTCCCCGTTTCCGGTCAGCAGGGAAAGAGATGCGAAGGCCTGGGGGATAAAACAGTGTATAATGCTGTTTTTGTAATACTCCAGTTCCGGCATTTTTTCTTCTTTTACGTAATAAAACATTTCGGATTCATCCACGTCCTCGATGGCTTCAAGCACATGGCTTTTCAGCAGAATGCCGAGGGTTTCCGCCATGGCCTTTTCACATTGTTGAAGGGAATCGGCAATGGGTGTTCCGCGTGTTTTTATGAATTCCAGGAGTCTCTCGGTGGTTTCCAGCATCTCTTCCATTTGAAAACCCTTGCGGTGTTTGGCTAAAATAGCGGATGCCATGATGGCCATGGGTGTGGCCGGGGTGGTTTTGTTGATGGATCTGATAATGTGAAAGGCCAAATGTTTATGCCTTTTATTGTCAGGATAAGGCTTTTCGTTCAGGTAATTTTTGATGGAAATGGGGTTGCCGAAGCGAATGTAGATTTTGCCGTATTTTTTTTTCAGAAATCGTCTGGTTCCCATAACCTGGTGGAGGTTTTCCGCTTTCTTTTTTCCCCCGCCCAATTCGCTCAGGTAGGCCTGTCCCTCCAGAATGTGATCGTAAGCAATGGATAAGGGAACGAAGATAAGGTCTTCGCAATAATGTTCCTGGTAGGCGTCGATCAGGATGGAGAGGAACCCGATTTTCGGAAGGATCAGTTTGCCGCTGCGGCTTCGGCCGCCTTCGATAAAGAATTCCAGAGGGGTGTTTTCCTGAAGAAGCGCCTTGATGTAACGTGAAAAAACCGTTGCATAGAGCCTGGCGCCTTTGAAGGTTCTTCGAATGAAGAAGGCGCCTGTTTTTCTAAAGAAATTACCCAGGGGCCAGAAGGCGAGATTTTTGCCTGCTGCCGTTCTTGGAATGTGCAGGTGGTGCATGAAGAGAATATAATTGAGTACCAGATAGTCAATATGACTTTTGTGCGAGGGGACATAGATCACGGGTCCTTTTCGGGACCATTCTCTGACCTGTGTCAGTTCTTCCGGTTTCAAATCGATGCCCTGAAACATCTTTTTGAAAACCCAGGTCAATACGATAGAGGCGAATTGTATGACGGTAATGTTGAAGTCCGCCGCGATTTCATCGAAATAGGCGGCCGCCTTTTTCTTGCTCTGTTGCAGGCCGGCCGCCTTTTCATCGGCATTTTTTTCGATGGCCTCGATGACTGTTCGGTCTCTGAGAACGGTTTCCCTGAACTGCTGTCTGGATTTCAGGACGGGCCCCAGAATTACCCGTTTTTGCTGATCAATGCTTTCGAGAAGGGTTTTTCTAACCTGCGCCGTCATCTCTTCCGGCGAAAGGTCGGGGGGTGTGTCCGCCAGGACCTGTTGCAGGTTTAAGGGTTCCCCAAAATCGATAAATGCGCGACGGTTGTGTCTGAAAAAGAGGATTATTTTTCGGGGGAATCCGATTCTGTCTTTAAATCCGAAGAGAATATCCAGCAGGCTGTGGGTACTCTTTTCAGGGGTCATTTTGTAAAGGATCAACTGGGGAACCACGAAAATGGGACGGGTCATTTTTTTCTGGGTTTCCAGCAGGAGGGTCAGGGGATCTTTTTCGGCATAGATGAAATGCCGTGTGAATCCATCGGGATCCACCAGACAGATCAGCGAGGAGGTCCCGTCTTGAATGGCTTTTTCATAAAAGCCCGTTTTGTAGGGACTCGGGAATCGACCTTCCCTGAGAAGTCCGGACAGGTAGAATTTGAAGACCTTGAAGAGTTGGGCAAGGGGAAGGACAAGGGCCATGTTCAGATTAAAGGCGATTTTAGGGTAGGGTAGGCGGCTGGTGAGATAACGGTAGTGATAGAGAAGATAGTCGAGACGTCCCCGATACTTGACGGCGTATACCACGGTTCCTTCTCTGTTCATGGTTTTTAACTTCTGTGCCATGCTCTCATTGTACCGGACGCGCTTGAAAAGTTTAAAAAGAATCCAGTTTAGAAAAAATCGCGGTTTATAATCGACAACGAAGGGAAAGTATGGTTTTTTATCCGTCATGATGTTTCCTTAAACATTTTTGTCAGCAGGTTCGATGTTCCCCAAAACCGGAGAACATATGGAGGATTTTAAAACGATTGATCCTACATTTCAGGAACGGTTCTGGCAAGTAACAAATGGTGTTTTGGAAGGGGTGGGGGCAATGATCCATATTTTATTTAAAATGGATTCCATAGGTCATGCCGGATTATGGAGAGGTGGTTATTGACAAAAGCAATTGTATGTTTAAAAATAGTCCTCAAAGATGCCTTTTTTTCTGAAGTTGAGATTTTTTGGGGGAAATCATGTATACGCCTATGGTCATATCCGGGTTAACCGTTGATCCCATAACCAATAGTCCGATCGTTATCCTGAAAGAAATTAATGGGGATGGGACTCTTCCCATATGGATTGGGTTGCTGGAGGCTACTGCCATTGCCAGTGAGCTGGAGGGCATTAAATTTTCCAGGCCCATGACCCATGACCTGCTGAAAAATATGATGGACATGGTGGAGATCAAGGTCAGTAAGATTGAGGTCTGCGATCTTAAAGACAATACCTATTATGCACGCATTAATTTCATGTTCAATGGTAAGGAAATGTCCATTGACGCACGGCCCAGTGATGCCATCGCCCTTTCACTCAGATTGGATGCGCCCATTTTTGTTTCCGAAGACGTTATTAATCGGTCTACCCGCATTGATTTGAAAGCCGAGGCCCAGGATAAGACTGAAAATGGAAAAAAATGGCAGGAAATCCTCGAGAATCTCGATCCTGATGATTTCGGAAAATACAAGATGTAGGCAACAGGGTGCAGTTGTCAGGGTGCAGAAAAATCAGCTTCGACTCTTATTTTATCCTGCCCCCTGACAACTGCCCCCTGCCCCCTGTGAACGGTTACCCAACCTCAAATGCCGCACCATACCCATATCCATGGCCTTGATGAATCAAAGAAATCTATTTTGTTTTCTGAGTGCCGGTGTTGTTGTTCTCTGGATTGTGATGATGGTGTTGCTGATTCACAAAACGCATTTCAATGAAAATGATCAGGCCGCCGGCATCTCGGTTTCAACGGAGCTGAAATCCGCCAAAAGCGCCCATCATGATTGGATGGAGATTTACCTTAAGGGCAAAAAGGTGGGATTTTCCGAGACCCGGGTCAGGCCTATTGGCGAAGACCATCTTATTGAAGAAAAAATGGTGCTGACGCTGAACCTGATGGCTCACCGAAGCGTGATGCACATGGTTTCCCGGGCGGTAGTGGACAAGGCATTTGCACTGAAGGAATTTCAAGTGGAAATACGTTCCGGCGTGGTTGATTTTTTCGTATCCGGAAAGGTGGAAGAAAACCGGTTGCGGGTGGCAGTGGGTGAAGGAGACCGGAAAAGGACCCATGTGATTCCCCTGGCCGGGCCTCTGGTCATCGGTTCAAGTATCCCTGAATTTTTCAAGGGGCGTTCCCTTGCCATAGGCGATGTGTTTCGCTTCACGATCTTTGACCCCTCCACGCTCTCCCATAAGGAAATGGTGATTCAGGTGGTCGACAAGACGGTCATTCCCATAAACAACCGGGAATGTTCCGTTTTTCGTCTGGAAACTAGTGTTTGGGGGCAGACCCTGGTCTTCTGGGTGGATGAGGGAGGCGCCCTGATGAAGGAAGAGGGTTTTATGGGGTTGACCCTTCTCCGTTCCGATGGGGAGCGTGCGCCATTAAACGTGGATGGGTCCGGAGGGGCTGATTTTTATGCCATGGCCGCCATTCCCGTAACGCAAAATCTTTTGCGCCCCCGGGACATTGCCTATTTGAAACTCAGGGTAATGGGGTTTCAGGGAACCGGTTTTGATGAGACGGTGTTGAACCAGGGGCGGCAACAGTTGAGAGAAGATATATTAGAGGTTTTTCAAGAAAAGGGTCCCGATGATTCCTTTTCAGAAGCCTCTAAAGCGGGCATGCCCGAAGATGTAAAACCCTATCTTTTGCCCGGGATCAACATTCAAAGCGACGACAAGGCCCTGATGGAAAAAGCACGGCAAATTGCGGGGGATCGGAAAGATTTGCCGCGGACAGCCCGGAAGCTTATGGCGTGGGTGTACGAAAATGTGGAAAAGCGGCCCGTTCTCAGTGTTCCCGATGCCCTGGCGGTTCTGAAGACAAGGGTCGGCGACTGCAATGAGCATGCGGTGTTGTTGACGGCGTTGCTTAGGGCCGAAGGCATTCCCGCCCGTGAGTGCGTTGGGATTGTTTATACGGACCACCGATTTTTTTATCATGCCTGGACCGAAGCGTATCTCGGGCGCTGGATTTCCATGGATGCGACCCTCAACCAGATGCCCACCGATGCGACGCATATCAAACTGGTCCATGGAGGATTGGATAAACAGGCGGAACTGATGGCCCTGATGGGAAAACTGCAATTGGATATTGTGGATTATGCTTATGATTCAGTTGATCAACCTGACCAAGAGATACAAGTCCCTGTGCGCCGTTGACGGGATCAATCTGGCCATAGAAGAAGGGGCTCGTTTTGGGTTTCTCGGGCCCAACGGCGCGGGAAAGACCACGACCATCAAGATGATGGCGGGGGTCCTGATGCCTACCCATGGTCGGATCATCATCAACGGGCATGACATGGCCAAAGATCCTGTTGCCGCCAAACAGTGCGTGGGGTTCATTCCCGATCGGCCGTTCCTCTATGAAAAGCTCACGGGTATCGAATTTCTGCGGTTTGTGACGGGACTTTACGGACTTGGGGGCAAGGCTGGTCCGGATTATCGAATCGGGGAATTACTTGAGCTGTTTGGTCTGGGGCGCTGGGGAGAAGAATTGATCGAGGGGTATTCACACGGGATGAAACAACGGCTGGTCATGTGTGCGGCCCTGGTGCATCGGCCCAAAGTGCTCATTGTGGATGAACCCATGGTGGGGCTGGACCCCCGGGGCGCCAGGCTGGTCAAAAATGTTTTTAAGAACCAGGTTGCAACCGGCGCCACGCTGTTCATGTCCACCCACTCCCTGGATGTGGCC
Organism: Desulfatiglandales bacterium; assembly: GCA_963664475.2. Lineage (GTDB taxonomy): Bacteria > Desulfobacterota > DSM-4660 > Desulfatiglandales > Desulfatiglandaceae > NaphS2. Next base: position 1,637,753 of record CAXXXE010000004.1, on the reverse strand, counting down.
CAGGAGATCTGCGATGAAGTCGCCATCATTCAGGGCGGTCGTCTGATTGCCCGGGGCACCCCTGAAAATCTCCGTCACCAGGCCGGCGTGGATGGCAATCTGGAAGAGATTTTTTTGAGGTTGACCGGAGAGAAGGAAGGGTTGCATGCGCCATCTCATTCTATTGCTGACCCCCGGCCTTCTGGGCCTTAAGAACCGGCTCGGCCGGACCCATGGGGCAGGACTCAAAAAACCGCTGTTTATGGGAGGGCTGGGGTTTGGTTTCGGTTTTGCCCTGTTTGCGCTTTCCGCCCGGGTGCTGGTCTATTTTCAATCGGTTGAAATGATTGGCGATCTTCTGGCAAAAGAGCTCCTCGGCATGGTGTTGTTGACTTTTTTCTCCTTACTTATTTTCAGCAATGTCATCACGGCCCTTTCCACCCTTTATCTGTCCAAAGACCTGGAATTCTGCCACTCGGCGCCGGTGAGCGTTGAAACCCTTTTTGTATCACGGGCCTTTACCACTTTTTTGAACAGTTCCTGGATGGCGTTGCTTTTTGCGGCGCCGATTTTTGGGGCCTATGGGTATGTGTATGCGCCGGGTTTGGGTTTCTACGTTTCCCTGTTGCACCTGATGACCGCCCTGGGGTTGATTTCGGCGGGTCTGGGGATTTTGGTGACCATGGTCCTGGTCCATATTTTTCCGGCCCAGAGAACCAGGGATGTGATCCTGCTTTTGTCCATCCTCATGGTGGTGGGTCTCTACCTCCTGTTTCGATTTTTAAGGCCGGAAAGGCTGGTGGATCCGGAGACCGCTCTATCGGTGATGCAGTATGTGTCGGCCCTCAAAGCCCCGGATTCCCCCTATCTTCCCACCCATTGGATCACGGAGATTCTGTGGGGGCGTTTAGCGGGGCGGGAAGGGGAGGGGGAACTTTTTCATGTACTCCTCATCTGGTCTACGGCCATGGCCCTGGTGGTCTTAAATATTTGGATGGCAGGCTTGATCTATTTTGATGGATTTTCCAAGGCCCAGGAGGCCAAAAAAAGGCTTATGGGCGGAAGGCGGATGCTTGATCTGCTGATCCGGGGGATTACAAAACCGTTTCGTCCGGATTTGTCCGTGATGATGGCCAAGGATATCCGGATTTTTTTCAGGGATAATACCCAATGGTCCCAGTTGCTGCTCCTTTTCGCCCTGGTGGTGGTCTATGTTTACAATTTCAAGGTGCTTCCCCTGCATAAAAGCCCCTTGCCGCTGGACTTTCTTCAAAATGGGTTGGCGTTTTTGAACATGGGGCTGGCGGGTTTTGTTCTGGCGGCGGTGGGGGTCCGTTTTGTTTATACGGCGGTGAGCGCCGAGGGCCAGGCGTTCTGGATCATCCGGTCCTCCCCCATGAAACTCAAACGGTATTTGTGGGGTAAATATTTTTTCTTCCTGGTCCCCATGGTGTTGCTGGGGCTGGTGTTGATCGTGGTGACCAATTATTTTCTGGATGCCACCCGGTTCATGATGGTGCTCTCTTCGGGGACCATTGTTTTGATGGTATTTGGGATCGTGTCCCTCGGCATCGGTTTCGGGGCCATGTACCCCAGGTTTGACCACGAAAATATCGGACAGGTGGCCACCGGATTCGGCGGTCTGTTGTACATGATGGTGAGCGCCCTGTTTATCGGCGCTGTTGTGGTGCTGGAGGCGGGACCCGTGTACCTTCTTTTCATGTCTGAAATGAAAGCTCGCCCCATTTCCTCCATGGAACGGATTTACATGACATTGTCTTTTCTAGGAGTACTGGTTCTCAATCTGGCGGCCATACTGAAACCCATGGGACTGGGCCATAAAGCGCTGACTGAGGCCCGGCAAGGGAAATAGGGCATTCACAAACGCTGTAGGCCTGCCTCCTTTTTCGCGAAATCAAAGATCTCGTCTAAATGTGCTTGTGGCGCCAGATGGCCTTCGCCTTCCCAGTGGACAACAGCGCACTGTACATATTTTTCCCGGCAATGCAGCGACGCAAAAGGCTGAAAGTCTTAAATACTTGACAGCATTTCGGTGCTTGTAAACAGTGATCATCTATAACATAAGAACCTGAAATTCATTCATTTTTATTAAATTTAAAAAAAGTTGAATGCCGCTTTTACGAGAAAATCTTTGCGACCTTGGCATCTTTGCGGTTCTTTCATTGAACCGCTAAGGCACGAAGCGCCCGAAGGGATTTTATTATTTCACCTTTGCGTGAGACCTTTTCAAATGTGAATTGCATGCCCGCAAAGCGCACGGGCCGCTTCCATCAGAGCCTCACTGAGCGTTGGATGGGGATGCACTGTTTCCGCCATCTGCTCTAGGGTGCGTTAATGGTGCGTGTGGTGGTGATGGTGCCGGATCATCCGTTCAAAAGACCGGCGTCCTCGATAAGATACCCGCTTGATCCCAGGGTGACGGTCTGGCCGTTCAGGTCCAGGTTGCTTTCCAGGATCAGATTGCCGTTTACGGTCAGGCCGGAGGACAGGGTCATGGAAGACGAACTCCCCAGGAGCAGGTGGTTCACCGTGGGCGATCCGCTCACGGCGGCAATGGTCCCGCCTGTGTAGGTGTAGATGCCCACATTGTCCGATGCACCCGGCACGCTTTCCCGGCTCCAGTTCGAAGCGGTCGGCCAGCTGGAAGAGCCGGTGATATCGGTCGGCCAGCTGGAAGAGCCGGTGATATGATGCCGCTGGTTATCCCCCCACGTGTTATTGGCGGGACAGCCGCCAGAAGATGATCCGTTGAAGTTAACCTTAAAGCTGTCTCCGTTCGTGCAGGTAATCTGGTAGGTGCCGGTAGTCCAGCCCGCGCCGGATTCAACAAACAGATTTTCATCAGGGCCATTGTATTCCCCATTGGCCCAGAATTCGATGGTGAAGCTGCTGTTGTTAAGATTCAGACTGGCTGATGCAAGTACGGACACAGTTTCGTTTACCCCATCGAAATTTAAGGTGTTCTTGGGTCCGAACATGGCCGGCGATGTTTCCCATTCATCTCCGGTCATGTTGGTCAGGGTCCCGTCGCGGCCGCCTTTGGAGTCGACAGCCGTGGTCGTTCCGTCCCCCTCGTTGAATTTGTAGTAACTCACCCGGTTGGATTCCGATGATGGATTTTCCAGTTCACGATACATGTTTTGACGGATTTCGGTCTCTGTGCGCACATCGTTCCAAAGACGCAACTGGCGCGCCTGAAAAGCCCGGGGGCCATGGAAACCGGCTGGCACGGGGCAACGGTGGCCGCCTTCTCCCGAAAGGCCATGAGGGACGTTCTCATCCTGGGGATGTACGCCGGTATCCTGCTGTCACTGATCATTCACGGTGTCGTGGATCAGCCTGCGCCAGATCCAGTTCGGGTTCTTCGTGGGCTATGCCCTGTGCATCCTTCTCTTCGGGCTCACCATCAACGGGTTCACCCGGATTGCGGGTCTGGGCGTGCCGCCCGGACTCTGGTTTGCGGGATGCTTTCTGTTTATCATGGGGAGCGTCGCGTGCTTTTTACCCTTAAAAAGACCTCCGGAAGGATTTATTCCGATTATCTACTGGGACAGGAGCGCATCGCTCGCTATTTCAAATTTAGGGGTTTCGGGGGTGGTTTCAGGTTTAAGATGATCTTTTTCCAAAAGGGAGATCTCTTTTGCCCGTGCCTCTTTTTTGAGCTGATCCGCCTCCTGTCTGGCCTTCTCTTCTTTGGCCTTTTGTGCCAGTTTCTTTTCCAGTTTCCCTACTTTTTGGGTCAAAGCATCTATTTTTGAAGTGAGTTGAAAAACCTGGTCCTTGCTGGCCAGATTCATGAGATCAAGGGCTTCGCTGACCCTCTGATCAATTTTTTCCGCAATCCATTTCTTCAAATCGTCGGCACGGTTCAGCATGTCTTTTTTGAGTTTGCTTCCCTCGGACGGTGTAATCTCTTTTTCTTTAATCAGTTTTTCCACCAGTCTGTCGATTTCTTCATCGGCCATGGTGAGCGCACGATCCCATAATGAGACATACTTCTTCCCGTAGTCCACCAGTGTGCCGGGACCTTTCCGGAGGAGCTGTATCATGACGTTGGCCGCGGCATTGTCTGTTTGCCCTTTTTGGGTCCGGGCAAGAATTTGGGAAATCGTGGCCTCTGTTATATCTTCACCGGTTTCATTATCCATAACCGATATTTCTTCACCTGCTTTGAGCAGTTTTGAGATTTTATCCAGGGTAATATATTTCTTGTTGGTTGTGTCATAGAGTTTGCGATTGGCATAGCGTTTGATATGATGCATTTCGGCCTCCGAAGGTTGATTCGCATTTAAGGTTTTTTTCCACCCAGGGGTCGGCCCTTCCATGTGGGCCGACCTGAAGGTCGGAGGGTCATCAGGCAGAGCATTGTTTGCTCAGGGTGTTCAGCTTTCCGTTCAGGGTTTGGACGGTTTTTGAGAGTTTTTCCATATCCTTTTTACTGGGCAAATTTAAACGATCGGGGATTGATTTAAGGCTTTTGGACAACCCTTTTTCCAGGGTTTTTTTGCCGGGAATCCGATCCGCCAGTTTTTTCCCACGGTTAAACAGGTCATCCAGGATGCTCTGGGTGTCTTTGCCTACACCGGCGTAAAAATCCTTACCGCCGTCCAAGACATTGTCCACCGCTTTAGAAAAGTTTTTCCGGGCATCTCGAGCCAAATCCTTGCCTTCGCTGGTGAGGTTGCGCCATACCTTTTTGGGGTCTTTCCTTGCATCCTGAACAAACTCTTTTCCATTTTTGTAAAGGCCCTCAAAGGTTTTTTGGGGGTTGTTCTTCATATCCACAACAAAGTCCTTGCTGCTTTTAAAGGGTTTCGTAACATACTGCTCATTGTAGCCTTTGACTGTTTCCATCAAATTTTCCCTGGTTTTATGTAGGGACTGGACGGCATGAAAGCGGGATTTTACCTTTTTTTCTGTCTTTTTTGTCTGTGCTTTGGTAGTTTCTTTTGCTGCGCTCATCTTAAAATACCTCCTGAAATATCGTCGCGGGGTGTTGGTTATCGGTTTGTCTCGCCGTGATGTTGTTTGAAATATAACGCGGTGCGTCATTTTTGTCAAGGGCTTTGTGTATTTTTCTCTTATGCGGTTGCCTTTTTATGATCATTCGAGTTTTTTCGAATGGATTCAAGATGCTGAAACAAATGAAGTTTAATTTACAAGGGGCTTTTTATGTCAAGTATCATTCTGTTTATTCTGATGGTTGTTTTTTTGTTCATGCCCACGGTTGCCTACCTGATTTTCTGGTATGAGGCGGCCAATTCCCCCTATGGCAGGACCCTGGATCGGGAATCAAACGGAAAGCCGATTTTATGGGTGTTGAGAGGCCTTTTTTCCAGTATCTGCAGCGATATCGTGACGGTATGTTTCTTTCCGCTCGGTTTTGTCAAAAAACTATGGTGGCCGAATCCCAAAGATTCCAAGGAAGGACCACCGGTGGTTTTGATCCACGGGCTTTATCACAATGCCGCGGCATGGGTCTTTTACCGATGGTGGCTGAGGCGTAAGGGGTACGGCCGAATCTATGCGTTTACCTACAGCAGTTGGCACAACACTTTCTGGGATATTTATGGAAAGCTGGAAACATGGATGGCCCGGGTGGAACGGGATTGCGCCGGGGAAGATCTCGTGATGGTGGGGCACAGCATGGGTGGGCTTCTGGCCAAAACCTATGCGGGAAAGCGGGAGGCATCTCCATCTTCCGGAATCCGGCGGGTGATTACCTTGAATTCCCCCTACAAGGGGAGCAAAATGGTGGTGTTCGGCCCCGGCCATTTGGCCGACAGCCTGCGTTACCAGGGCCCGTTGATCAGGGAATTGGAAGGTATTAATCCCCCTTCCACACTTCCCTGTGTTGCCTTCTATACCCCTGTGGACAGTATGGTGCTTCCTTCGGAATCCTTAGTGCCGCCCGCGGTGTGGGATCGGGAACAAACCGTGCCCCTGGGCCATATGGGGGCCCTGTATAGTGGGTCAACCTTTAAACGGGTTTTATCCTATATCGAAGATACTGTTTCCAATGCGGCATAGCCGCGGTTTTAGGGGTTAAGTTTTAAGCCCGCACCGGTATGTCGGCAAACACATCCGGGATTTTTCGGGAGATTCTGGCCAGGTCCATCATGAACCAGTAGACGACCTTTTGAAGATCAAAGAAAAGGCCCAGGCTGTGGCGATAGAGGGTCCAGGCCTCCTTCATGAAAAGTTTGAGAAGCCGGAAGCGAATGGCATCATCCATCAGGGATACGACTGCCGCCCGGATCATATAGGCATCCCGGTTGAAGGTGGGGTCCACGTCTGACAGCACGCCTTTGAGGGTTACCATGGCCTTTTCATACATCATCAGGTTCGCTGAAAAGACGATCCCCTCATGGGTGAATTTCTCAAATAAAAATTCGATGGCGCTCAGTATGCCGTTGGTCCCCTGGTTCTGTAAGTCAATGCCTTCTTCGATAATGCGCTTGATGGTTTTGCGCATGATGGGGTTGGTGGAAAGCTGCCCCTTTGTGATAATGTCCGCTGTGTAGAAGACCAGGTGGGTGCTTTTCATCATGAGCCCCAGGGTGAGCAGGATCATGGCGAACCGTTCCAGTTTGTCGAGGCGTCCGAGCATTCCCCAGTCGTAAAAGATGAGACGGGGACGTCCTTTCACGAAGGTATAGGCCAGATTGCCGGCGTGGGGGTCTCCGTGAAAAAGCCCCCCCTCCCGAAGGTCCTGGATCGGCCGCAGAATGCAGGTTCCGGCCAGTGCGCCGGCCAATTTTCGCCGTTGCTTTTTCGTCAAGTGTGCCACGTCCGTTATTTTTTTTCCTTCCACCCGTGTCATGGCGGTCATGCCAGGGGTGGACACCGAAAGTCTTTCGGGGACCACCACCAGGGCATTGTCTTTGTAATGGTAGCCTGCGCGATCGATGTTTTTCTGTTCACTTGCCAGGTTTACCTCGTTGGCCAGCAGGACACCCACCTGTGCCAGGGTTGCGCTGAAATTGAAATCCCCTAAATCCCAGTCCCCCTTGTGTTGGTCCAGAAATTCCATGAGGCGTTCCAGAAGCGCCAGATCCGCGGCCATATCTTTTTTGACTCTGGGTTTGACGATTTTTAACACCGCCCGGCTTGTTTTCTTTTTATCGCTTGAAGTGATTCGTGCGGGAATCACCGCGCAGACCGAGGCCTCGGCCAGGATGCGCTTTTCAGGGATGATCCGATTGAAGGGCCTTCGCTTTTCAATTTCCTTGAACAGGGCCGGCCGAATCTGGGAATAGGACAGGGTTTGAATGTTGTCCTCCAGATCGATGAGGGCACTTTTCATGGCCGGTTCAAGGCCCGGGCTTCGACAGATGATTTGACCCAGTTTTTGAAGTGTGGGCATGTCTTTGATCAATGTAAAAAGACGACATCCGAAAGAAGCGTCCTCGGGAAGGCCCAACTGGTCTACGATTTTATCGGCCAGTCGCGAAAGGGGCAGCGATGACATCATGAAAATCATCCCTTCCCGCACCACCGGTTGATATTTGGCGTAGCGTTGGGGCAAAAATGATTCGATGCCTGTTGTCAACACCACCTGACGGACCAACTCTTCCAGCATCCCCGCGGTCCTGGCTTCTTTAAGCAGTTTCAACGCCCGACGGCGCATGGTGGCGCGTGTTGGATTTTTGCCGCCGGATTCTTGTGAGATCCCCATCAAGGCCATGGTAAGGGCTTCATTGTTTAGCATGTTTACGGTTTCCCAATCATCGGTTATGGAATAATCGAAAATATAACGCATAGCGTCATTTTGTCAATGGCCTTTTTCCCAGGCGCAGTGGCAACCCTGTGTGGTTGCCCAATCAAAAAAATACGTAAATCAGGCAAGCCGACGATCTACCTCTTCATCTAGTTGCCGGATTTGTTTGGCCAGGGCCGTGGACCCGGTTTTGCCGGCCTTTTGAAGGTCATTTCCCCATTGTTTAAGTTGGGACGTGTCGATTTTTCGGACGTCATTGGCCCTGGCCCATTCCATACCGATTTTTTTTCCGAGGTTTTCCAGCAGTTCCCCCATTTCTTTTTTGTCTTCCGTTGAAAGGCCCTTAAGGATTTCTTTGATGCGGGATTTCCAGCCTTGAACCAGAAACGTTCCTTCGTAGAATTTTTTATACCATTCCTGTTGGTCTTTCTCTGCCATTGCTGTCTCCTGTTTAAATCAGAGTCAGGATTTCCGGTTTGTATGCCATCGATGGCATTCGCTTCTCAAATAAATGGTTTAGATCCTTTTTTTTTACTATAAATCAGCCTGTTGATCAATACCATTATGGCGCATGAAGCATATTTTCGGCTGGTCCACGTCGTAACCGACTGGCGCCATTGATTCTTGATGAAAAATAGAAATTGTGCTATCGACATGCAGGTTGGAATACACGTTTCATCAGAAATCCAAAAAATCGAGGTGTGAGTTTTGAAAATACTGGCATGTGTCATTTCGGGCGTCTTAGGGTTTTTTATGGCAGGGGGTTTATGGGCTGATGAAGGGCCTGAGATAACGTCGAAAGGCGGTTTTTATGTTTCATTGAGCCCTTCCGTGGTATTTCCTTTTTCCGTTGATACCAGTTCTCCCGTGCTTTCACCGGGAAGTACCAGGGCCGAAACGGGCTGGGATATTTCCGGTGGTTTGGGCTACCGATATGGTGATTTTCGGATCGAGGGAGAAGTCCTGTATGGGCGTAGCAATGCGGATTATGTAAGCTTTTCAGGTGGCGGCGGTGATGTTTCGGGTTACTATGATATGTGGGGGGTTACCGCGAATTTGTATTACGATATCCCCACCGGCACGAAATTCAGACCCTATGTGGGGGGAGGCTTGGGCGGCGCCCGTTTTACGGCCAATGACATTACGTTGGCCGGTTTTCCTCCCACTCATGGCCATAACACGCTTTTTACCTATAAACTCATGGCCGGTATTTCTTACACTTTGACGGACGCATGGCGGTTTTCTTTGGGATACCGTTTCATGGGAATGGGTGAACAGGATTATGAGACGGGGGGGCTTTTGCTGCGGGGAGATGCCATTCAAACCCATGCGGTTCAAATGGGTGTTCAATTTTACTTCTAAGACGACAACAACCGCGTTCTCTTTTTTGAAAGATTCTCATAATGGGTATTCAAACCACTGTCACAAAGATGTTTCTGCAACTGGGTGAAGAGAAGCGGGAAAGAGTGCTAAGCGCCGCCATCACCGAGTTCGCGGATAAAAACTATGGCAACGCCAGTATGAATACGGTGGTCAAGACGGCGGGTATATCAAAGGGCGCGCTGTTTAAATATTTCAACAGCAAAGCGGGGCTGTTCGCCTATGTGTACCGCATGGCGCTGGGTCGCGTAAAAGACTATCTCAGGCAGGTGCGTGATGAAAGTGCGGCCGAGGATTTCTTCAGCCGTTTGGAGAAGGTGATGCTTGCCGGCCTCGAATTTATTCATGACCATCCGGGTCTGGCCGCCATTTATTACCGCATTGTGTTTACGGGGGATTCGCCCTACAAACGGGAGATTGTGGATGAAGTTCACCGGGAATCCCTGGAATTTATAGAATCCCTGATTCAAAAGGGCATCGAAAGAGGTGAATTGCGTCCCGATCTGGATTCGGCGCTTTCCGCGTTTCTGGTGGAAGCGGTGGTGGATCGTTTTGTTCATGCCCATCACGCGAAATTTTCGGGTCAGCATCGCACCGCCGCTCCCGTGACCCATATGGATTCACGCCGAAGCATTGAAGACATCATGAAGATCCTGAAAAGCGGTATGGCCCCTTCCGGGGAATCGGAACCTGGACTGAAAAAATGAAGCTGTGGATTGTTGCGGCCATGGCGGAAGAACTGTCCCTGTTGCGTGAAGCAACCCATGCTCGATTGAAGGGCCATGTGGGCGGAATGCCGTGGTTTGTGGGCGCCTTGGGAGGGCATGTGGTGACCCTGAGGGTTACGGGTGTGGGGGTGGCTGCCGCCTGTATGACCCTGGGGGCTTTTTGCGGCATGGGCAGACCGGATTTCATGGTGATGGTGGGTTCCGCCGGATCATTGCCTGATTCCGGTTTGAGGGTAGGGGACATGGTGGTGTCGGAAACTGAGATCCTGGCGGAACTGGGCGTGGCAGTGGGCTATGGCATCGGCGATGCCCGCCAAATGCAATTGCCGGGCCTTAAACAGGAAATTCACCTGGATACGACCCTTTCTTCCCATTTGCTGGATCATGCCATGGTGATGGGAAAAGCCGCTTATGGCAGGTCCCTTACGGTTGTCGGGGTTTCGGCAAACGGTGATCACGCCCGTGGCAGGGCAACAACATTTCATGCCCTGGCCGAAAATATGGAGGGGTACGCCGTGGCCCTTTCCGGACACCGTTTCGGAATACCCGCGGCGGAAATCAGGGGCATCAGCAATCAGGCGGGCGATCGTGACAAATCCCGCTGGGATTTTAAAAAGGCCCTGGCGCCGCCCCAGAAAGCGATATTTGAATATTTAAGGAAAATATTTTGAAACAAATGACCATTGGATACTCAACATGTCCCAATGACACCCATATATTCGCGGGGCTTTCAGCTGGGCCTGATGATGTTGCACCTCTCTTTGATCCGGTTTTGGCGGATGTTGAGACCTTGAACGAATGGGCCATGGAAGGCAGACTGGATGTTACCAAACTCTCTTTCTTCGCCCTTTTTAAAGCCCGAAAGGATTATGCCCTGCTTCATGCCGGGGGCGCATTGGGCCGGGGGTGTGGTCCGATCCTGGCGGCCCGGCCCGGTGTAGCGCTGAAAGATCTCAAAAACGGTATCATTGCGGCGCCCGGAAACCTGACAACGGCACGCCTTCTTCTGACCCTTTATATGGGATATGAACCCCAATTTCAACAGATGGTGTTTTCCGACATTATGCCGGCGGTGCGGGATGGCAAGGCGGATTTCGGGCTTATTATCCATGAAGGACGGTTTACCCTGGATGCATTCGGTCTTCGGCCTCTCCTTGACCTGGGCCAGTGGTGGGAAGAAGAAACCGGCCTTCCCATTCCCTTAGGCGGGATTGCCATTCGCAGGGATTTGGGGGAAAGCATGGCGCGGTGGGTGGACGAAAGGATCCGTCAATCCCTTTTGCTGGCGGAGAGCGGTGCACCCATGGTGCGGGAATACGTCAGGAAACATGCGCAGGAAATGGCCCCTTGGGTAATAACCCGGCATATCGATCTCTATGTAAACCGGTTCAGCAGGGACCTGGGAGATGAAGGGCGAAAGGCGGTTCAGGCGTTGCTGAACCGCGCCGGGGGGGCAGGGTCGCTGGATGGGTGTGTTCTTCCGATTATGGCCTATTAATCGAACTTTAAATAAGTTTTCCTGCTTTGTCATTGTCATTTTAAACTTAGACGTCATGGGCTATTGATGATGGGAAAACTTCATTGAAGTTTTGAGAAACAAGGCAGAACCCTCTTGCGCCTTTTCCCGAGGACATCCTTCTGGCCCAGTGCCGCCAGTGCCTCGAACCGGCCTGCGTAAACGCCTGCCCGGAAGGCGCCCTTTAAATTGACAAGACAAAGGGGGTTATCAGGCGGATCGATGTGTCTTTATCTCAACCTCAAAAATCTTCGAAAAATACTTCCAGACAAGGCATCCGACGAAAATATGGCCCAATTTTCTACGCCATGGACGCCCAAAAACCATCCATAAAATGGTTGACCTAATTAAATCCTCTGTGCCACCTTGATGATCCGCGGTATCTTCCTGAAGTGGACCGGTTTTTACGTCCTGTGGCCACAATTTCTGATGCTGGCCGTATTGGTCGGGATGGTGTTTACCGCATCGGTTGCCCGGTTTTAAAAGTGCCTGGATTAGTTTGTGATTCCTCTTTTCTTATGGGTATAAAAATGTTAGCTATCCAAACTGAATGGGTAATGGTTTAAGGTCATCGACCTTTTTGGAAAAACAGGATCAAGAGGGAGGGTAAAAGGCATGGGACGTGAAAAACTACATTATGGCTGGATCGTTATTTTCATGGGGTTGCTGACCACCATCGCTGCTCACGGATTCGGGCGTATGGCCTACACCATTATCCTGCCCGCCATGAAAGATGGCCTTCAGTTTGACTATACGCAGTTGGGGCTTCTGGGGACCGGCAATTTCATCGGGTATCTGACCATGGCCATTATCGGAGGGTTCCTGGCCGCTCGCTTCGGTACACGCATTGTCATTACCCTCGCCCTGGTGCTGATGGGTGTTACCATGGTACTCACCGGCCTTGCGGAAACTTTCGGGTTCGCTTTTGCCATGCGCCTCATGACGGGTCTGGGGAACGGCGCCGCTTTTGTACCCGCCATGGCGCTGGGGAGCGCCTGGTTTTCAATGGAAAAACGGGGGTTCGCCACGGGAATCGTTTCAGCGGGCATCGGCGCGGGGACCCTCGTGAGCGGCCTTGTGGTGCCGCCCATACTGCAGGCATTCGGTACGGATGGGTGGCGCATTTCCTGGTATATTCTGGGTGGGGCGGTATTGGTGATGTCAGGGGTGGTATTCCTGTTTATCCGCAGTCGTCCCGAAGAAAAGGGGCTGCTGCCGGTGGGGGTTCGAAACGCGGCTGGCGGAACGGTTGATGTCGCGCCGAAAAGCAAGGTCTCCTCACTTGACTGGACAAAGGTTTACCGGATGCCCGCCGTCTGGTATCTGGGCATCGTCTATTTTTTTTACGGCCTCTCCTATATCATCTATATGGTGTTTTTTGCCGCCTATCTGGTGAAGGAAATCGGTCTTTCCCAAGCCTGGGCCGGGTCATTGTGGGCCATGGTTGGGGGGTTGAGCGTGTTTTGCGGCGTTATCTGGGGAAGCATCTCAGACCGGCTGGGTCGAAGCCGGGGCGCCGCCCTGGCCTATCTGGTACTGGGTGTTTCCTATATCATTTACGCGCTGGTCAGGGTCAAATTCGGTTTTTATCTGTCCGCCATACTGTTCGGTTTTACCGCCTGGAGCATTCCCACCATCATGGCGGCGGCCGCCGGCGACCTTGTGGGACCGCGGCTCGCGCCGGCGGGTCTGGGATTTGTGACCCTGTTTTTCGGCATCGGCCAGGCCCTGGGACCGGTACTGGGGGGATACATCGCCGATGTGACCCAGTCCTTTACCATTCCGTTTCTCGTGGCGGGGGGAATTTCCCTGGCCGGCATGGTTTTTTCATTTAAGATTGACAATTTTGCATCGGCTCAGGGGTCAGCGCCTGTCTGATGCCATCCCAGGGCTTTCAGCGCTTTGTAGGCATGCCATTGGCTGTACCAGTGTTCAGAGGTTTTGAGTCTTTTCAGTATTTCTGCCAGTGCTTTTTTCTCTCCTCTCCGACCCAATGCGGAAAATGCCCTCGATGCCACAAGAGGGGAGGGGTCATCGAGAAGTTTCACCAGATCTGTGCGGGTTTCATCGCCCTGCACAACGCCCAATGCCCTGGCCAGCCAGTAACGTTCCGGGATATAAGGGCTTTTCAATACGAGTGGGTACGCTGAGAAGCTGGATGCATCCAGGTGTTTTTCTCGAAGCAGTTTTAATGTCGCCAACCGTTCCCCTCGGTTGCCGGACATGAGTGTTTCCCCCAGGTTTTCATGATCGATGGTTTGCGCCTTGCCCTGCCACAGACAAATGAGCAGCGCAAGACCCACCGAAAAACAGATACCTGTGGATGCCGGCGAGGCAACTTTCGGTGAAATCCAAGTGCCGAACAATAAGCATAAAAGCGAGTAGAGAAAGCTATAGAGGATCACGGGAAATCCGATCAGGAGCGACCAAAAGGTGAATTGACGGAAGAAGCGGCGTGTGTCCGTCGCCGACGAAAACGCCTTCAGAAATCGGGTCGGGTGGGCCTGGAAGTCATTCCTGGATAACTTCAGAATCATCCCCTTTCCATTGTCCATTAACAGTTCATGATTTGCATTGATTAAAATCAGGTCTACGTCTTCTTTGTTTCCCATGTCGAGCCAGTCGTGGGCGAGCAGATTTTTATGTAGGCATTTTTTGAATGGACCGTCCTCAAAAGCTTTAAGGGAGCAGGTCTTCTGAAGTTTCTGATCCAGCGTTTTGAGGATTTCTGCTGGATAGAGAGTATATTGGTAATAAAAGTTGACGATCTTTTCGCCCAGGGGGTTGGAAAGTAGAATGTGGTCCCGGATGTTCAGAAATAGATGGCTTTTCGCTTGCGGCGCCCACAGTATCGCTAACAGAATCACTGGCAGGAGGGGGAGCATTCCCCAATGCCGGGGTTGCTTTCCGGTTTTGGAGGGCATCCAGCTGATGGCGATCTTGAAAATCACCGGGGGGATTGCCATAAAATAGAGGGTGGCGAACGGTTCGAATCCTTTCCAGTTGAGTACCCATAGAGCCCCTCCCCATAAGAGGAGAAGGGATAAGAGGAAAATGGTGTTTCGGAAGAAAACGCGATCCCAGAGCCACGCCGCGGCCAGGGAGAGGAGGGAAATGCCCGCACCTGCGCTCAGGGTGAAAAAAAGTCCTCCATAAACGGCGGTGGAGAAGTCTTGAAGACGGTCCATGATCTTCTGATTGGGAACTGGTAGATATCCCCTGCTTTGAATGGCTGTAAGGGTATTGTAAAGAGACTGGTTGGCGTCATAGACCTGAAGGGATGCGATGATCTGTGCCGCTGCAAGACCCGCAAGCATGGCAACGGCAGGCCCGCAATGGGCGTGCCATTGGGAAGCGATCGGGGATACGTTCTGATGGTCAATCAATTGTTTCATAGGAAATTTACACGTATGCAAAAAGTTGTCTCTTTTTAGCATTTTTTTCAGACCTGTTGGTTAAAATTTTTCCATGCAAAATATCTGTTCTTTAATGCTATGGTGGGTTTATTATTAATTTTATGTTTCCGGAGGGGGGAATTATATTTTTGAATGAGAGAAAGGGCGATAATCCGCGGATCGATACCCTGCAACCCTTTGGTTTGCCCGTTGACGCGGTCCTGGAGGATTTGAGAAGGGTGCTTGCCGAAAACCCCTGCGGCGTGCTTGAGGCCTTGCCGGGGGCCGGTAAGACCACCTGTGTCCCGCTTGCACTACGGAATGCGCCATGGCTTGAAGGCAAAAAAATGCTTGTGTTGGCCCCCCGGCGTTTGGCGGCGCGGGCCGCGGCCATGCGCATGAGCCATCTGCTGAAGGAAGAGGTGGGTCATACGGTGGGCTACCGGGTTCGAATGGACAGCCGTGTCAGCGCTGAAACCCGTATTGAAGTGGTCACGGAAGGGGTGCTTACACGAATGCTGCAGACTGATCCATCCCTGGAAAGGGTGGGGTTGGTGATCTTTGATGAGTTTCATGAGCGCAGCTTGGATGCGGATCTGGGGTTGGCCCTGTGTCTGGACATGCAAGGGGTTCTGAACCAGGATTTAAGGCTCTTGGTCATGTCCGCCACCATGGAAACAGGTCCCGTGGCGGCCATGTTGAACCATGCGCCGGTAATTACCTGCCCCGGACGTCTGTTTCCTGTTGAAACCCGGTATGTGGGCGACCATACGCCAATCTGGTCCGAGGAGGCTCTTTTCCGAGCGGTGCTTTCCGCCGTGCGCGAGGAAGCCGGCAGCATCCTGGTCTTTTTGCCGGGCGCCGGGGAGATTCGAAAGATGGCCCGGCGATTGACACTAGCCCGGCTGGGGCCGGAATGGGTCATTTCTCCGCTGTTCGGCAATTTGAGTCGCGGGGATCAGGACCTAGCCATTTTGCCCCCGTCCAAGGGCAGGTGGAAAATCGTGTTGGCCACATCCATTGCCGAAACCAGTTTGACCATTGAGGGCATTCGGGTGGTGGTGGACAGCGGCCTTCAGCGGACCCCGCGTTTCGACCCTCGAAGCGGCCTCACCCGATTGGCGACACTTCCCGTATCCCGTGCATCGGCTGATCAGCGGCGAGGACGTGCGGGCAGAACCGGTCCCGGCGTTTGCCTGCGTCTGTGGTCCCAACAGATGCACGGGACATTGCCCGCGGCCCATCGACCGGAAATCCTGGAGGCCGATCTGGCGGGTTTGGCCCTGGAGCTGGCCAAATGGGGCGTAGATGATCCCAAGACCCTTCATTGGCTCGACGCGCCTCCCAGAGGGGCGTTTCATGGGGCATACGATCTGCTTAAGGAATTGAACGCCCTGGATCAGCATGGCAGAGTGACCGATCATGGTCGACGGATGGCTGATCTGCCGGTGCATCCGAGACTGGCTCACATGTTGATTGCCGCCGAATCCATGGGGCAGGGGGGGGCGGCCTGCGATGTGGCGGCGCTCCTTGGCGAGCGGGATGTGGTGCGGTTTGAACCTGGCCGGCAGGATGCGGATATGGGGCTTCGGCTGGATCTCATGCGTGCCGCACGCCAAAACAAGTCCTTAGTTTGTTCGTGGGGGACTGTAGATCAGGGAGCTGTGGGCCGCGCTATTCGCGTTTCGGATCATTTGCGTCGACGCCTCGGCGTTAAAGGCGGAAAGGGTGGTGCGGATGCCCTGGGTCGGTTGTTGGCGTGGGCCTATCCCGATCGAATTGCCCAGCTTCGACCGGGTTCCAGGGGTCGATTTTTGCTTGCCGGCGGTCGTGGGGCCTTTCTCGATTCAAATTCTCCCCTTGCCGGTGAGCCATTTTTGGTGGCGGCGGAGCTGGATGGGAAAGGTCGGGAGGCAGGAATTTATAAAGCCGCCCCCTACCGCCTGGATACCCTTCTGAAACAGTTTGAAAACCGGCTCCAGTGGTCGGAATCCGTTTCGTGGAATCCGGACCGGGGCTGCGTAAAAGCCCTGCGGAATTTGAAGCTGGGCGCCATCGTCCTGAGCAGTGAGCCCCAGCCCAACCCGGATTCCGAACAGGTTCTAAAAGTATTGCTTTGTGGTATTGCACAGCAGGGAATTCAGTGTCTGCCCTGGACCAAAACCCTCCGCCGATGGCAGGGGCGGGTCTGTTTTTTGCGGCGATTCCTAACGGAAGATGAATCCTGGCCCGATGTTTCCGATGAGGGGCTTTTATTGAACCTGAATGACTGGCTGGCGCCCTATCTGGTCAAAATGGACCGACTGAGCCACCTGGTTCGGTTGGACCTCAATGGGGCTCTTTTCAACATGCTCACCTACCAACAGCATAAAGCCCTTGACGTGCTGGCGCCTATTCACCTGGAGGTTCCCAGTGGTTCGCGGATTCCCATCGACTACGGAAGTCCCGTGCCGGTGCTGGCCGTACGGTTGCAGGAGATGTTCGGCCTTTCACAAACACCTGCCGTGGCCGGAGGGCGTCAGCCGTTGTTGATTCACCTTCTTTCACCGGCCGGCCGTCCCGTGCAGATCACCCAGGATCTGGCGGGTTTCTGGGAGACAGGTTATCTTCAGGTGAAAAAAGAACTCAAGGGTCGATACCCCAAACACTATTGGCCCGATAACCCGCTTCAGGCGCAAGCCACGGCACGGGTCAGACCATCTTTTCCCACTCAAAGGTGACGATGTTTCGTTCCCTGCCGCTGAATTCGATTCCGATGCGATAGACCTCTTGTCCCCAAGCTTGAAGACCAATTTTCGCGCTTTTTAAAAATAATACCATTTTGTTTGCGAATAGTATATATGACATGAAGTTCCGGCATATGTGGTGCAGGCAATTTTGACCCTGAAACGATGATTGTGTTAAAAAAATACTGATCGAGGCGAAAAGTGATTAAGAAAGGCGTTATGGAAAGGTGGAACCGGGAGGACTCCGCGGAGTTGTACCATATTCGAAATTGGGGATCGGAGTATTTTGATATATCGGAAGCGGGCAATGTGGTCATCCGGCCCATCCGCCATAACAAAGAGATTACCGTGGATCTCATGGAAGTTCTCTCCGGCATCATAGACCGGGGTTACGATATGCCGGTGCTCCTCCGCATTGAAAATATTCTGCACTCCCAGATCAAGGAACTCAATGACAGCTTTTGTTCCGCCATTAAAGAATACGGATACAAAGGGGATTACCGGGCTGTTTATCCCATCAAGGTCAATCAGCAGCAGCAGGTGGTGGAGGCCATTACCCGGTTCGGCGCCAAATATCACCATGGGCTCGAAGCCGGCAGTAAAGCGGAATTGATTGCGGCCCTGTCGTTTCTGGATGATCCTGAAGCCTGTCTGATCTGCAACGGTTATAAGGATCGGGAGTTTATCGATCTGGGGCTGTATGCCTGCCGCATGGGGCTCAAATGTTTTTTTGTGGTTGAGATGCCCGGTGAGCTGGACCTGATCCTTGAGCGATCCAAAAAGCTGGGGATTCTTCCATTAATTGGCGTCCGTATCAAAGTTTCCACCCAGGGGGGCGGTCATTGGATGGAAAGCGGCGGGGACCGAAGCATCTTCGGCCTGAGCGTTACCCAGGTGCTTGAATTGGTGGAAAAACTCAAAGCCTGTAATATGCTGGACTGTCTTCAGTTGCTCCATTACCATATGGGAAGCCAAATTCCCAATATCCGGGATATTCGTTCGGGGGTGATGGAGGCCTGTCGCGTTTACGCGGGTCTGGTGAATGAAGGCGCGCCCATGCGGTATTTTGATCTGGGCGGTGGCTTGGCCGTGGATTATGACGGCAGCAACACCAATTATATGACCAGCCGGAATTACAAGCTTGATGAATACTGCTCCGATGTGATCGAATCCATCATGAGCATCCTGGATGAAGACCAGGTGCCCCATCCGACCATCATTACCGAAGCCGGTCGGGCCATTGTTGCCTACTATTCGGTTCTTTTGTTCAATGTTTTGGATAAGAGCCGTTTTGAGGGACATGTTTTGCCCGAAAAACTTTCTGACGAAACACACGAAACGATTCAGAACCTGTTTGATACCCTTAAAGGGTTGAGTTTGAAAAATACCCAGGAATGTTATAACGACGCCATATACTATCGAGACCAGATCCGCCAATTGTTCAAGGTGGGGGAAATCAACCTCAGAGAGCGATCTCTGGCTGAAAACATTTTCTGGCATCTTGTGCGGGATATTGCCCAGAACATTACGCAACTGAAATTTGTTCCCAAGGATCTCCAGGATGTCCCCATTGCCCTTGCGGATACCTATTACGGCAATTTTAGTGTCTTTCAATCCTTGCCCGATGCCTGGGCCATCGAGCATCTTTTCCCCATCATGCCCATTCACCGGCTCAACGAAATGCCGAATTGTCTTGCGACCCTGGCTGACATTACCTGTGATTCCGACGGTAAAATCGACAAGTTCATCGACATTCACGGCGTTCGAAAAGCCCTTCCCCTGCACGAGTTGATTTCGGGGGAGGAATATTATCTCGGTGTTTTTCTGGTGGGCGCCTACCAGGAGACCCTGGGGGATCTTCACAACCTTTTCGGAGATACCAATGTGGTGAGTATCCGGGTTGATGAAGACGGAAAATACAGTCTTGTCCGTGAACTGGAAGGGGATTCCGTAGCGGATGTTCTGTCCTATGTGGAATACGAACCTAAGAGTATGTTGTCGAGATTCCTGAAATTTGCCGAGAAGGTCGTGGGTGAACGGAGAATCACGGCTCAGGAACGCCGCAAGATCATGAAGGCCTATGAGGCGGGACTTCGGGGATATACCTATTTTGAGCGATAAGTGTCACTTCTATTAAGGAAAGGAGCATGCCATGCCCAATGTGTTAATTATCGGCGCCGGCGGTGTGGGGCAGGTGGTTGCCCACAAATGCGCCCAGGCCATTGACGTGTTTGATCACATCTGTCTGGCCAGCAGAACCCTTGAGAAATGCGAGAGGATCGCCGCCAGGCTGCCAAGACCCATCCGCACGGCCAGGGTCAATGCGGATGATGTGCCGGCTCTGGTGGAATTGATCCGCTCCGTTAAACCTGATTTGGTTCTTAATGTGGCACTCCCCTATCAGGACCTTCACATCATGGATGCCTGTCTGGCAACCGGTGTCCATTATCTGGACACCGCCAATTATGAACCGCCTGACGAAGCGCGATTCTGTTACCAGTGGCAGTGGGATTACCATGAACGGTTTAAGGCCCGGGGTATCATGGCCCTGTTGGGAAGCGGTTTTGATCCCGGGGTGACCAATGTATTCTGCGCCTGGGCGAAAAAAATGCATTTTGATGAAATCCGGGATCTGGATATCATCGATTGCAATGCCGGAGATCACGGCCAGCCCTTTGCCACCAATTTCAACCCGGAGATCAATATTCGAGAAGTCACGGCCCCCGGGCGTTACTACGAAAACGGGAAATGGACGGAAACGAAACCGCTTTCCGTGGCAAAGGAATTTGATTTTCCAGAAGGCATCGGACCCAAGAAAATCTACCTCATGTATCACGAAGAACTGGAATCGTTGACCCGCCATATGCCGGAAATTCAGCGGGCGCGCTTTTGGATGACCTTTTCCGACAATTACCTCAAGCACCTGGAAGTACTTCAAAACGTAGGCATGACCCGCATTGATCCCGTTGAATATAAGGGTCGGCCGATTGTGCCCCTGAAGTTTCTCAAAGCCCTGCTGCCCGATCCGGGTTCCCTGGGGCCTTTGACCCACGGTCGCACCTGCATCGGGTGCCTCATCAAGGGCATCAAGGATGGCAGGGAGAAAAAGTATTATATCTACAATATCTGCGACCATGAAAAGGCTTATGAGGAGGTGGGAAGCCAGGCCATCAGCTACACCACCGGCGTGCCCGCCATGATCGGGGCCATGATGATTTTGACAAAGCAGTGGCGCGGCAAAGGGGTTTTCAATATGGAAGAATTTGATCCGGCGCCTTTTATGGAAAACCTCAACCGGTACGGCCTGCCATGGACCGAAATAACCCTCTAGGACTGGATCTGGATCGAGTGTCCACCCCCTGTTTCGTGGTGGACGTGGCGGCGCTCAAGCGGAACCTGGCCGTTTTGCGGGATGTCCAGGATCGCACCGGTTGCCGAATCCTCCTGGCGTTAAAAGGGTTTGCCATGTTCCACGTATTTCCCTTGCTGCGCCGGACCCTTTGGGGGGTCTGCGCCAGTTCGCCCCACGAGGCCCGTCTGGGGCGGGAGGAATTCAGGCGGGAGGTGCACGCGTTTGCCGCCGCTTACAAACCGGCCCATGTGGCGGATCTGTTGCGGTATTCGGATGTGCTGGTGTTTAATTCTTTTTCGCAATGGCAGCGCTTCAAATCGGTGGTTCAGAATGCCCCAGCGCCCGTTCGGTGCGGCATCCGCGTAAATCCCGAGCATTCCGAAGGGACGGTCCCCCTTTATGATCCCTGTGCCGTCGGCTCCCGTCTGGGTGTTCGACGGGAACAGTTTGAGGGCCAGGATCTTGCGGGGATCTCCGGCCTGCACTTTCACACCCTTTGTGAACACAATGCCGACGCTCTGGCACGCACGCTAAGGGTATTCGAAGAGAAGTTCGGTGCATTTCTCCCCGCCATGGAATGGGTCAATTTCGGCGGCGGGCATCACATCACGCGCTCGGATTATGACGTGGCGTTGCTTTGCCGCCTGATCCGGGAATTTACCGCCCGCCACCCGCTGCAAATCTATCTGGAGCCGGGGGAGGCTGTGGCCTTGAATGCCGGTATTCTGGTGGCGGAAGTCCTTGATATCGTTCAAAATGATATGCCCATCGCCATTCTGGATGTCAGTGTTCCCACCCACATGCCGGACGTTTTGGAAATGCCGTATCGGCCCGAGGTGGCGGGGGCCGGGAAGCCGGGAGAAAAAGCGCATACTTATCGACTGGCCGGTCTTTCCTGTCTGGCCGGGGATGTGGCCGGAGAATATTCCTTTGATCGTCCCCTGGGTGTGGGACAAAAACTGGCTTTTCTGGATATGGCCCATTATTCAATGGTGAAGACCACCACTTTCAACGGTGTTGCCCTTCCTTCCATAGCCCTTTACGACAGTGAAACGGGTTCTTATGAGGTGGTGAGAGAATTCGGCTATGAAGATTATCGGAGCCGTCTGTCATGAACATTCCGGTGAACATCCCCAGAGGGTTTTTGCCGTACCCGTCTTTTCTGGCATCCGAGGTGGGTGAGATTTCGCCCAATCGGGCGCTGTTTCATGTGATCCCGGTTCCCTATGAAAAGACCGTCACCTACGGCATGGGGACGCGAAAGGGGCCTTCGGCCATTTTGACGGCGTCACAGCAACTGGAGTTGTTTGACGGTGTCGGCATTCCGGCGGATATGGGGATCTGTACCCGGGCGCCATTGGATTGTCATGGGTCCCCTGAAGTCATCCTGGGAGAACTCTCGAAGCAGGTGGAAGACGTCGCTCTGCAAAGAAAAATCCCCGTGATTCTGGGTGGTGAGCACACCATCACATCGGGCGCTCTGCGGGGCGTTGCGCGTGCGTTCGGTCCGGTGGGCGTGGTGCAGTTTGACGCCCACGCGGATCTTCGGGACCGTTATGAGGGCTCCCCCTATAATCATGCCTGCGTCATGCGTCGTGTGCTGGAGCAGGGGTTCGATCTTTTTCAGATCGGTGTTCGGAGCCTTTCGCCTGGAGAGGTTCAATACCGGCGGGATCAAGCCGTCGGGCATCTGGATGCCGTGGATATTGCTCGCGGGGGCTTTCCGGAAATTTTGCTGCCCCATGATTTTCCGGAAAATATTTATATCACCATCGATGTGGATTGCCTGGATCCTTCACTGATGCCTGCCACCGGAACACCTGAACCCGGCGGCTTGACCTGGTATCAGATGACCGAAGCTCTTGGGGGGATCTGCGGCCGAAGACGGGTGGTCGGCTTTGACGTGGTGGAACTGGCGCCGATTTCGGGTTTCCACGCGCCTGATTTTACCGTTGCCAGATTAATGTATAATTTGATGGGTCTTATATCGCGCAATTTACCGCTTTAACAATCCGAATATGGCATCTTATCAAGGCTTTCTTTCACAAGTTTCGATTCTTTCCGACTTTTTATGCCTTGTAGTATCTCAGCCAGGATCATTGCAGTGATGGTCACCTTGGAAACAAGCGTTTTGGTAAATTGTCGCGCTTTGTGTCCGGCGCCACCGCCGACAAGAGGCCCGTGCCCGACTGGTTGGATGTGGTTTCGGTCCACGTGGAATGAATTTTCGCCACCACGAATCAAACGAAGTGATTGTTTCAAATTTTTGGATTTTTTTGAGAACTTCCAGTTCTGGTCCGTGCAAAAGCGGACCAAAGAGTTCCTTCTCTGAAATACCGTTTTAAATCAAATTGTTGGGTTTATTTGTCCCTTTGCGGGTCGTCTAACCGCTTGTTCCGCTGAATACGTTGGTCTCTTTGACGCCTAACATAATCTAAATCATATTGAATCCTGTTAATCCATTATCAATTTGCTTAGCCATTCAATTTTCGGCACACCTCTTGCTGAGACGTTTGTGTTTAGAAAATACGACATGTCAAGTTTTGCCGGCAATCCGTATTGAAATTTTTCCGTCTCCTTGAAGTCGGAAGCCGGCGGCAGGAATCAAGAATGTTTTAAAATGGTTGTATTTGAAAACTACGTAATGAGAGGAGCAAATTATGGATTTTGATGATAATGCCTCGGAAGTAACAATTTCAGGCCTGCTCATGGCCACTGAGTGGAGTGATGACGACAACATTACGGACCTTGAAATCTCAGTTGATGACGAAAGCTACTATGTTGAAAAAAACGCTATGTGGGACGAGTTGGTCGATTTATGGGATACGAACGTGGAAGTCACCGGTATTGTTACGGAAGAAAGGGACGGTGCCAAACGGATTCTGGTTATCAGCTATGAACCGTTGGACGATATGATTTATGATGATGAAGATGTTGAATATGACAATGTGTACGATGAATTAAGCTTCGAAAATGATGGTGATGAAGCTAGAATATAATTTAGGTGAATTTACAGATTGGAGTCGATACAATGCGGGATCAGATTATTTATTGCATCCAGTGTGATAATCCTTTTACGTTTACTGTAGCTGAACAGAATCGCCTGAATGCACAGGGGTTTGATGCGCCAAAAAGGTGTCCGGAGTGTCGAAAACGCAAACAGAAGTCGAGTACCGGCGAAAAAAAGAAAAGGAAACGAAGCCGGGAACACCGTGAACCTTGGGAAATCATGGAAGAAGATCTGGACTGACGTCTTATATCTGCGCATGACATCAGACAGTGATGCCGTTAACCGGAAAGAACGTATGGGAATTGAAAATGCCACTGTATCCTTCAGATAGCCAAAAGGTGAGCGCTAAAGGGATTTTGCTGCCATCGGAATGGGATGAAAATGGAGATGCGACTGCGCTTACGTTGTTTACCCATGATGAAGATGAATACAGGGTGGAAGGAGATGAAATATCGCCACATCTGTTTGATGTTTTGCGTCAGGAACTTCTGGTGGAAGGGCATTTTCGATGGGTACAGGGAAGGAAAATCATTCGAATAACAGAATATCGCTGTTTAGATCCTTTGCAGACGGATTCTTGCGATATGCCCTGTAACGGAGTCAAGGTATGGCAGCAACCCTCTTAAATCATGCAGCGTCCAGCCTTAGTCTTCTGGATGGGGCTGCTGCACAAGCGCCCATTATTGCGGCGGAACTGCAGATGCAAAAGCGTCTTGCCTCCGATGCCGATCAATCTCTGGAAACCAGACTCGAAGCCTACGAGGATATCATGGAATCGGAAGTGGGGGACACGACCCTCACAAGATCCCGGAATATTGAACGTGATGTGGGCCTTCGTCAGATCTATTTGAAATTCGAAGGGGGCAATCCCACCGGCGCACAGAAGGACCGCATCGCTTTTGCCCAGGCCATGGACGCCCTAAGGCGCGGATTTGACGCCATATGTGTTGCCACCTGTGGTAATTACGGCGCTGCCATGGCCATTGCTTCGTCCATGGCGGGCCTTCGATGTATAGCGTATATCCCCGAAGGATATCACACGCGGCGAATCGGTGAGATGACGAATTTTGGTGCGGAGATCGTGCGTGTTCCCGGTAATTATGAAGATGCGGTAACGGCATCCCGGTCAAGGGCTTACGCCGATGAGATTTACGATGCCAATCCCGGGGGCGCCAACACAGCCATTCAACTGAAAGCCTATGGAGAGATCGCCTACGAAATTTACGATGAACTGCGGGATGCTCCCGCCGTGGTGGCGGTCCCCGTATCCAACGGTACCACCCTTGCTGGTATTTACAGAGGGTTTTTAAGTCTTTACCGGCGTGGAAAGACTTCTCGAATCCCCCGTATGGTGGCGGGCTCTTCCCACAATAAGAACCCGATCATTCGAGCCTATGTGAAAAAATTGCTCAGATGCGAAGACTTGCCGCCGCATCGGATTCGAGAAACCCCCGTCAATGAACCCCTCATCAACTGGCATGCCATTGATGGGGATCATGCCCTTGAGGCCATTCGCAATACTGACGGTTGGGCAGTCAATGCCAGCGATCGGAACATGACGCGCTATGCGCGAATGATTCGGGAAAAAGAAGGACTCAATACGCTTCCGGCGTCTACGGCAGGGCTGATTGCGTTACTTTCAAACCACCAAAAAGCGCCGCTGCCGGGAGATCGGTATGTGGTCATTCTCACCGGGAGAAACCAATGAAAAAGAGCATCGATGGAAATGCCATTGTCTATTGTGAAGGCGCCTTTGGAACCAGCAATGGAAAAACCGCCCACGGTCTGGTGCGACGATCCGGCCGCTACCGCATTCTTTCAGTGGTGGATTCTCATCATGAAAATGAGGATGCGGGTGTTGTTCTGAACGGCAAAAGCAACCATATTCCCATCCACAAAAGCGTTATGGATGCCATTGGGGCTTTCAGTAACAGTGATCGTCCCGCCACCCACCTGGTCGTGGGACTGGCCCCTGACGGGGGCCGTCTCCCCCCGTACGCCCGGAAGGATGTTCTTTTAGCCCTGAAACAGGGTTTGAATGTGGATTCCGGCCTTCATGATTTTCTGTCCGAGGATGCGGAGATGAGGGCCATGTCGGAAAAAAAAGGCGTCCGGATCAGGGATATTCGACGATCGCCCGAAAGAAAGAATCTTCATTTTTTCAGCGGAAAGATCGAAGAGGTATCCTGCCTCAATGTGGCGGTTCTGGGAACCGATTCGGCCATTGGAAAACGGACCACAGCCTGGATACTGACTGATGCCATGCAGGAGGCGGGATATGCCGCGGAGATGATTGGAACCGGTCAGACGGCCTGGATGCAGGGGGTGCGATACGGCATCATTCTGGATTCCCTCATTAACGATTTCGTGTCCGGGGAAATCGAGCATGCCGTATGGCGGGCGTGGCGGGAAGTACGCCCCAAGGTCATCATTCTGGAAGGGCAGGGGAGTCTCATGAATCCGGCCTATCCGGGCGGATTTGAAATCCTTGCGGCCGGACGGCCGGATATGGTGGTGCTTCAGCATGCGCCGGGCAGACGGGAGTATGACGGCTTTCCCGGTTATCCCCTCCATGCTCTGGAGAAACAGATCCAGGCCATTGAACTGCTTTCGGATAAACCGGTGGTGGCCATAACGGTGAACCACGAGGGGTTGAGGCCTGGGGATATTCCCGGCATCTGCCATGACATAACCCGTCAGACGGGAATTCCTGCCTTTGATGTGCTTCAGGATGGCGCCGGGGAACTGGTGCGAATCCTGGAACCTCACATTAACTAAATCGAAAAAATCCGAGGAAGAAATTGCCTGAAGAACAAGAGAACCCGATGGCAGGGACCCAAAAGGATCCCTTCCAGGAATTGAAAGTGATTGAACGGCTGGAAGTGGGGCCGGTTCAATTGGAAAAACGTCGCTTGTCCGCCATTTACCGGGTTACCCGGAATGGTCAAAGTGAAGCCAAAGAATTGATCTACAAATTTGAAGAGGATGTGTTTGAACCCCATGCGGTGGATTGCCGGAATCTGGGCGGCATGATGGCGGCCCAGATCGCTTTGAATTACGGGCTTTTTTGTGAAGAAATCGTTTTTGTGGGTGCTTTCGACAAAGACGATCAGCGGTTTATTCGGGATATGGCCGCCAATACGGCGCGGGAGATCTATGTCAAGAAACTCCTGGAACCCAACGCTTTCCTTACGGGGGCGGCAGCTGAACTGCCGATCATTAAGCGGGAAAGTTATCTTGGTGCGAGACTTTTGTTTAAGGAAGAAGATGCACCGTCAGAAGCGTTCACCGGATATGGGTCGGCGTGGGAGCGGCGGGAAGGAGAGGCATCGCGTTATGCGGTACTTTCCAGCGGCGGAAAAGACAGCCTGCTAAGTTTCGGGCTTCTCAATGAAATGGGTCTGGAGGTACATCCCATCTTTGTCAATGAGTCCGGCAGGCACTGGTTCACGGCTTTAAACGCCTACCGTTATTTCAAGGATAATGTTCCCCATACGTCTCGGGTCTGGACCAATTCGGACCGGATTTTTAATTGGATGCTGCGCCAGCTGCCCTTTATCCGAAAAGATTTTGCCGATGTCCGTTCGGATGAATACCCCATTCGATTATGGACCGTTGCGGTTTTTATTTTTGGGGCGTTACCCCTTTTGCTGAAAAGGGGCGTGGGTCGGTTGGTGATTGGCGATGAGTTTGATACTACCCGGCGGCTTTCGTTCAAGGGCATCACCCACTATGACGGGCTCTATGACCAGAGTCGGTATTTTGATAATGCTCTGACCCGGTTTTTTTATCGAAAAGGATGGGGCGTTAGCCAGTTTTCCATCTTGAGACCCCTGTCGGAATTGTTCATCGAAAAGATCCTCACTGAGCGCTATGCTGAGTTGCAGCAGCACCAGGTTTCGTGCCATGCGGCCCACAAGGCGGGTGAAGAAATCAAACCGTGCGGTCGGTGCGAAAAGTGCATGCGGATTGTGGCCATGCTCTCGGCCATGGACGCCGATCCCGCTCGATGCGGATACTCTCCCGATCAGGTAGAGCAATGCCTTTCGCGGGTGGTGGAAAAAGGTATCCATCAGGAAGCGGAATGCGCGGGGCATCTGGCCTTTTTGCTCCACCGGAAAGGTCTTCTGACGGAACCCAGAATGGGAACGGTGCGGGGGGCGATTCGGCCTCAGGTCATGAAGCTTCGGTTTGAAGCGGAAAAATCTCCCTTGGACGGCATCCCTCTTGAAATCAGAGAACCGCTGTACAGGATCTGCATGGACCATGGGGAAGGGGCCGTCAGGCGGCGCGGTCGTTCCTGGGAGGAAATGGATTTGTGGACGGATCCCGCCATGGGGCGGCCTTATCCCTTTGAGCATCCTTCTCCCGTGCCCTTTCACAGGGAAAAACGGGGGAGCGATCCCAATGGGAAAATAAAGGAATACCTTCTCGGCGAACTCACATGGCCCGAGGCAAAACGCCGTTTCCAGGAGGTGGATGTGGCTCTTTTGCCTGTGGGCGCCATTGAGCAACACGGTCCGCATCTGCCCCTGGACTGTGATGCCTTTGACGCGGATTATCTGGCCAAGGCCGTGGCAAAACGCTGTAAAACGCCAAGGCCCCTGGTACTGCCGCTGGTTTCCTACGGGGTGTCCTATCATCACGAGGACTTCAGCGGAACCTTGAGTGTCAACCCCGAGACCCTATCCCAGATGGTGTACGACATCGGCATGAGCGCCGTGAAGCATGGCATCACCAAGCTGGTGATCGTCAACGGGCATGGTGGCAACAGCCCGGCACTCCATTTCGCGGCCCAGATGATTAATCGGGATGCTCATATTTTCACCTGTGTGGACACGGGGGAGAGCAGCGATCCGGACATCAATGCCATGGCCGATACGCCCAACGATGTTCATGCGGGTGAAATTGAAACCAGCACCAGTCTGGCCACCCGTCCTCATATGGTTCGTTCCGGCAAGATCAAGAAGTTTGTGCCCCGCTTTTCCAGCCGTTATCTGGATTTTACCTCCAAGCGAAGCGTGGGGTGGTATGCGCACACCTCCAAGATTTCCCCCTCGGGAGTCATGGGTGACCCCACCCTGGGAAGCCGTGAAAAAGGAGAACGTATGTGGCATGTCATGATCGAAAACCTGGCGGCCTTTGTGGAAGAACTGCAGCGACTGAGTTTGGACGAAATTTACCAGAAGAGGTATTGACGTTCCATGAAAATCGTGCAGATTGAAGCATGGCCGGTGGTCCTTCCCATGAATGAATCCTACGCCATTGCCTATGAGACCGTTTGTGAAACCACCAATGTTTTTTTACGCCTGGAAACATCCGGCGGGATGAACGGCTATGGATGCGCCGCGCCCGATGAGCCTGTCACCGGAGAAACAGCCGATATGTTGCTTGAGGCCGTTTTGTCGGTGGTCGTTCCCTTGCTCAAGGGTGGAGATCCCCTGCGGCGGGCGAAGCTGATGCAAAAACTAAAGAGCCACTTAAAAGATCGGCCGTCCCTCCTGGCGGCCCTTGATATGGCGCTTCTGGACATTCTGGGAAAAGTCTGCGGCCTTCCCCTGTGGAAGCTCCTGGGCGGTTTCAGGGACCGTATGAAAACCAGCGTTACCATCGGTATTCTGCCCGAGAAGGAGACCCTTGAGCAGGCCCTGCATTGGAAAGCTCAGGGTTTTCGCGCACTGAAGCTGAAAGGGGGCATTCATGTGGAGTCCGATATTGTCCGGTTGCTTCGGGTGCGGGAAGTCGTGGGCAACGCAATGGAACTCCGTTTTGATGCCAACCAGGGGTTCAGTGTGGAAGATTCCCTGCGGTTTGTGGCGGAAACCCGAAAAGCGCGCCTGGAGCTGATCGAACAACCCACGCCCAGGGGCGCCCCCGAGTTGCTGAAACGCGTCACGCGCAAGGCCGCCATTCCGGTGATGGCGGATGAAAGCCTCATGACCTTGCGGGATGCCTTTCGCATTGCCCGGGGGGATCTGGCCGATATGGTCAATATCAAGCTCATGAAAGTGGGGGGAATCGGCGAAGCCCTGAAGATCGATGCCGTGGCAAAGGCCGCGGGTCTCGAAGCCATGGTGGGGTGTATGGACGAATCGGCCCTGGCCATTGCCGCCGGACTTCATTTTGCCCTGGCTTCTCCCAATGTCCTCTATGCGGATCTGGATGGCCACATGGACCTGCAAAACGACCCCGCCGCCGGAGCCGTTATCCTTCGCAGGGGGACCCTTTTTCCCACGGGAAAACCCGGGCTGGGGTTCACGCCCCGGATCGGCGATTTTTGATTTACAATCACTTCTTTATTTCGGTTTTCATTTGTTCACGGTTAAGGGGTTATTCAGGAAAAACTTTCAACCGACCCAATTCTGAACCTTCAAACCGGGTATGCGCAGAAATTCCCGTTCATTGTTGGTGACAACCGTCAACCCCTCCGCTTTAGCGTGAGCCGCAATCCATAAATCATTATTTCCGATAGGCGTACCTTTGGATTCAAGGGCCGCACGTATAGCGCCATAAGTTTTCCCTGCTTTCTCCGGCATCGACAAAACAGGAATAAGCGTTTGGAACTCCTCCAGCAACTGCAGAACTTTTTTCCGATGCCTGCTTTTTTCAGCGCCATAGAGCAATTCTCCCCAGGTGACAACTGAAATTGAGGCATCGCCGGGCTTAAGCCTTCTGAAACGCTCCAATACTTCCTGGGGCTTCCGACGTTGAATGTAGATGCAGATATTGGTGTCCAGCAAATAGCGAAAAGGCATCATAACCCCTCGCGATGCTGTGGCGGCATATCCTGCCGTCCTTCAGCAAAAAAATCATCTGGCAGGTTGGCCAGCAGTTCAAACGCCCGGGCCAATCCTTTGGATGGTTCACAAAGCACAATTTCATCGCCACGTCGGAAAATCTCAAGCACCTTACTGTTCACGGCGAACTCCTTGGGCAACCTGACCGCCTGACTGTTTCCTGACTTAAAGACACGGGTGGTCGTCATAAGAACCTCCTAAACTTCGGAACAGCTCTAACCCTCATGGGATATCTGAAGTTGTTTCTCAAAATGTATACACCTTAGAGTATATACAAATTGCATGCGCAAGATCAAGTCCATGTTTGTTTTTTTCCAGGCGCCGAACCCGTCTAAAGAGCCTAAGGCGTTCATTCCCCAAACAAAACCCAGTATTTCCCCCTATAATTTAAGCTTGAAAAAAATCACACCCTGTCCTCTTACACGAACCCCTTTCATGGACATGGCATTATGATAGGCCGCTTCCGTGCGAATGTCGTAGCCGGCGGTGAATATGTGGCAGGTGTCGAAGTGGACTTTCCGATGCATTTTCCTTCGCACTGGGGCTGGCATGAACGTAACGCTCACCCATGGGATTGTACAATCTTCTCAAACATTCTGGCCATTCCCACGCAGAGTGCGTATACGGATTCGATGGGAATATTTTCTTCCGTGGCGGCATCAAAAAAGAGGGTCAGATCTGAATCCATCCCATCCTCAGGTTTCCAGTAGCAAATCAAAACAGGCGCCATCGGCAGTGGATGAAGCACAAGGGATATATCCAACGAATATTGCCGAGCCACCTGCTTACCACTGAAAATATTCAGGATATCCTCAAAAAGGCCGCTGTATTTGTCAGCCAGTCTTTTGATGGGCTTTTCGCACTGCTGTCCAAAAAGCCCCTGCCACTCTTTTCCCCCTTTGAATTCTCTGAAAGGCATCCATTCCCCTCGCGGCGTTGTTCCTTTGGCATAAAGCACGAAATTCAAAAAGGGTATGGCGACCCAGGAATTGATGTGGATTTCCGAAAAGAGATGTCCCTCAGAATCGACGCTGAAATCCTTTCCCATTATTTTGAGGGTCAATCGGTCGTTCACAAGTTTTCCGCCCGTACGTTTTGCCGCTTTTCCAAGGTCGATCTTCGAAATTTGTTTTCTGAGCCGGGCCAAAGCCTCATCGACGTCCTTTTCGCCACTTCTGCGCTTATGGGCCCCATTGCCGAACAGATCGATAACGTCACTTTCAAGGTTCGGACACGATTGGAGTTCCTTCTCGCCTTTATGAACTGTTGCGGCAAAGGCCATGCAGGTGGGCTCGCCACATTTTCGGCAGTTGGATTTATCGAGTAATTTCAGAATATCCAAAACATTATTAAGCTGTGCCATGCTTATTCCTCCCTTTTTTCTCGCATCGGAGATCCATCAAAGCAATGGATCCCTTCCATTTCTCAATTTGGAAAAGCGCTCTTTTGAACAACCCTTACACCTCACATTGAGGGTTTGGGGCGAAAGGAACATCCCCCTATTGGGGGATGGATGCGGTTTTTTGCTCGATTATTTGATCAGATCAAATGGTGGCGGGCCGCCCATACGGCAGCCTGGGTACGATCGTTTACACCCAGCTTATTAAAAACATGAATGACGTGGCTTTTGACGGTATGGGGGCTGATGTTGAGCATGCGTGCGATTTCATTGTTGCTGGCCCCTTCAGCCAAAACGCAGAGGACCTCCAGTTCACGGGAAGAGAGCGGCGTGGGGAGCGACATGTTGGCGGTTTTTGAATCCATTGCTGAAAATGGTGTTGAAACGGTTTCCGTTGTTTTTTCCGTTCCCTTTTGATGTGCGACGGTTTTGCTTGTGTTGATGTTGATGGCCACCGTGGAGACCAGAATTCCGTCGGCGTCGTAAACGGGATAGAACGCCTCTTCTCTCAGAGGAGATTGGATGTGGGGGCATTTCTCCGGGACGGTTTCCTGAAGACTGAGGGAGGCGGCAAACGCCATGCAGGAGGCATGGCCGCATTGACCGCAGTTGCTCTTCGGTAGCAGTTTCAATATGTTGAGCACGGAAACCCGCCGGTGTATCCTGTGATTGGGCGTTATTTGATCCCGCCGCGAAAATACATCGTTTAAAAAACCCGCCAGTTTTTCCAGTAGGGCAATGGCCTCAGAGCGGTCTTCAACCGGCGATATAAGACCCGCCTGAGGATAAAGGGCACACAAGCGATCTTCATACAAAAACCGGCGGGTGTTCCAGCATAGCGTTGAACCGCTTTTACAGATTGTCTTCCATTGACGGGCTGGTCATCCATCTCTATCGGCCATATTTCTTGCGCAATATCCAACGGGATATATCATCTCTTACGCTCAGGATTCAGAAAAGAAAAATACCGCGAGAGATTGCAAAAGGGTTTTTAGGCGCATGCCGTGACGCCGTAAAACTCACTTCCGGGCATGAACCGGGCGACCTGAATACGGTGGAAGCCGCAACCGGAAAGTTGGGTTTTGACGGTCTCCAGGTTCGGAAGCGCAGTGAGGTTTTTCAGGGAACAATTGACGATGTTAAGATTGGCGGCCATGGGGTCTCTGCCCTTGCTCTGGAAATTGTTGACCAGGGCAAGACGTCCCTTCGGGGACAGAAAAGAACGCAACAGCCTGAAAAATCCGGGACGTTCATCGAGGGGCAGGTAGTAGATAAGATTGAAAGCGGTAATGAGATCGAAGCCGCCTTGCCCGACTTCCGTCCGCGAACGGATATCCCCGGATAGAATTTTGAAACCATCCTGTAGCCCCCATTTTTCCAAGTTGTTCCCGGCCTGGCCCGCAACCTTTTCATCAGCATCAATGCCGATTCCCCTTGCCTTTGGGTTAATTTGCCGGGCGGTTTTCAAAACAAAACCGCTGCCGCAACCCACGTCCAGAATTCGGAAGGGACCGGAAGAAGGGACCAGAGAGTGAATAAAGGCGTTAAGGATGGGCTCTCCGATTTCGGCAAAGCGGGCCACGACTTCTCCGATTTCGTCCAGATCTTCCCCGAGAGGGGCACCGCGCATGCGTTGGGCGAGATGACGATAGGCGGCGTTATAGTAGGTAACATTGGCCTGGATGATGGCGGCCAGGGCGTCGGCGTTGCCATGGGATGCGGCCAACACCTTGGATCTCTTGCCCTTGAGGTTGAATCGGGTATTTTGAAGGGAAAGCTCTTTTAGGGCCAGCCCCATATCCAGGAGCGCATCCAACAGTTCGGGGCGTTGGACGCCGAGGTTGTCCATGAGCATCTCCCGGGTGGACCCGGTTTGAAGGGCTTTCAGCAACCCGGTTTCCAAGGCTGCATATAGAAAGTGCATGCGCAAGAATGGAAACAGATCTCGCATAACGAGCCACAGACCGGGGATTTTTATGGTTTTCCATCCGGAAGGCAGGAACCTGATATTCATGGGAATTCCTTTCGCATTTGTTTTCCCCGGGAACGTTTGGAGACCGGGAGTGAGTGGATCACGGAAAGAAATTAGAGTATTTGCTCTATTTTGTCAAGGCTTTTCCAGTAGACCCAATTTTTGCGCCAATGCGGACCACAGGCCGGGGGTCAGATAGCCCTTCAGGATGTAAACAATTTTTTTGAAATGGGCCTCAATGGATACCGGCGTCACGGCAATATTGCTGGTGTGGAGCGCCGTGATGATGGCTTCGGCATAGGTCCACACGATGAAAACGATGGCCCCTTGCTCTTCTGGTGAAATTGTTTGCCGAAATCCGTCAGTTTGGGCGACAAAATCAAAAAGTGTCCCGAATTCCCTGGCCCGCCTCTCCTTAATGCCCCGGTACATGGTCCTGAACATCTCGTCCCGGGCCAGCAGGGCCGCCAATTCAATGTAGATAAAGCGGTATTCATAGATCAACCGGGCGGTGGCGGCGATCGTTTCGGCAATGAGGTCGATGCCGCTTTTGCCCTCCCCCCGCACGTGAACCAGCGAATCGAACCCTTCAATAAGACGCGCCAGCAACTCCCTGACGATGTGTTCCTTGTTCTTGAAATGATAGTAGAGATTGCCCGGACTGATCCCCATGGCCTTGGCGACATGGTTGGTGCTCACTTTGTGGGAGCCCTGCTCATTAAACAGTTGCAGCGCCGTGGCGAGAATCAGTTCGCGCTTTTTCGTTTTGGGTTTGGCTGTCATGGGGCCTTTATAAGATTTCCAGCCGTGAAACACACGCAAAAAAACCGTTTAAAGCGTCAGATTACCCTTGACGCGACAGTATCCTTTACATATACTTGAGTAATCAAGTATATGTAAAGGATATAAGTATGCACGAACTTACGCAATACACAAAATTTTGCCTTAATTTCTCAGTAGCTCACACGAACATTTCAAAGAAGTTGGATAATCAACTGAGTATCCATGGCATCAATTTTTCAGAATTCATGATCCTTTTTCATTTAGATCAAGCAATGGAAAAAAAGATGAGACGGATTGATTTAGCTGAAAAAATCGGTCTCTCTGCATCCGGGATAACCCGATTGGTTACACCCATGGAAAAAATTGGTCTTGTTCATAAAGAGGCTAACAAGCGTGACGCTAGGGTGAGTTTAGTCAAGTTATCAACTTCTGGAAAAAGAATTCTCCAAGAAGCAACCATAAGCCTGAATGCCACTTCACGGGAAATCCTTTCCAAATTGGAAGAAAGCGGTTTTAGTGAGATCTTAAGCGCGCTCAGTGTTCTTGGTGGTAATATCAAGTAATCATAGGTAAGGAAAAATGGACAGAAAAGCCAAGATACGAGAATATAAAGATACGCCTCGCCCCATGGGTATCTATCAGATAAAAAACAAAACGAATGGCAAGGTTCTAATCGGATCGAGCAGTAATTTGCCGGCTATACTCAATCGGTTTAGATCTGAGTTGAAGATGGGCTGTTGCCGCAACAATGCGCTGCAGAGCGAATGGAAACAATTTGGTCCTGAAGTGTTTGAGTTCAAGGCGCTTGAAGTCCTAAAACCGTTGGATGATCCTGCTTATGATCCTGCTGAAGATCTTCGTTTTCTCGAAGAACATTGGACTGAGACGCTAAATCCATATGGCGACAGAGGATACAACAAACCACGGAGGTCTGCCGCCTAATCTTTTTCCTGGGATCAACAAAGAGGGTCTGGCCGAGCATAATCAACACCGTCGGAATTGACGGCGATTTTTAATTTACAACCATTTCTTCCGTTTAAAGCCCAGCAGCATGAGAATGCCCAGGATCAGCATCACCAGGCATACCACCGGATATCCCCAGTGCCATTCCAGCTCGGGCATGAATTTGAAGTTCATGCCGTAGACCCCGGCGATGAAGGTCAGCGGTATGAAGATGGTGGCGATGATGGTCAGGACCTTCATTACCTCGTTCATCTTATTGCTGAGGCTTGAAAGGTAGATGTCCAGCGTACTCGATACGGTGTCTCGAAGGGTTTCGATGGTTTCAATGACTTGAATGGTGTGGTCGTAAACGTCCCCCAGGTATGGCCCCACGGCCTCTCCGATGAGGGGGGAATCGGTCCGCTGCAGGCTGCTCAGGGCTTCCCGAAGGGGCCAGATAGAGCGGCGAAGGGAAATCATTTCCCGCCGGGTATCCTGGATCATGCGCAGGGTTGAGGGGTCGGGCTGGGACAGGACGGATTCCTGGAGGGTTTCGATGCGCTCCCCCATGTCTTCCAGGATAACGAAATAGTTGTCCACGATGGCATCCATGAGGGCGTAGGCCAGATAGTCGCTTGCCCCCTTTCGAATGCGGCCTTTTCCCTTTTGAATACGGTCACGGATGGACTGGAAAACATCCCCTTCCCGTTCCTGGAAGCTGATGACGAAGTTGGTTCCCACAATCAGACTGACCTGCTCCGAATCGAAAGCGTTTTGTCCGTCCCCTGTTGATACGGAGGGATGACTCAACATTTTCAACACGATATAGAGATATTCCCCCATATCTTCCATTTTTGGACGTTGCCCGGAATGGACCACATCTTCCAGGACAAGGGGGTGAATGTCGAAGATCTTCCCGAATGCCTCGACGATGGGAATGTCATGGATGCCGGAAACATTCACCCAGGTGACCGTGGGACTGGATTTGAAGGGTAGACATGCCGCGACGGTTACATCCACTTTTTCCGTCACATGCTGTTCATCATAATCGATCAGGGTGATTTGAACTTTTTCGGTTCGTTCTGTTCCGATATGCACCAGGGTGCCGGGGGGGAGTCCGGCTTTCCGGGATCTTTTCTTGAGCCGTTTCAAAATGGATGACCTCCTGCTTCAGATACGGTTTCAAGTTTTAGGTTTTAAGTTTTAAGTTAAAAACAAGAAAATGATTGATGGGAAGACTTAAAACTTAAAACTTAAAACTGTGGCTTGCCGCTTTAGTTTTCGGTTTTAACCAGATGTTGCGCCGCCTTGTGGGAGTCCACATTGACATATAGGGGCGGGGCGGTCCCCTGTTTGGGTTCTCCCATATAGACGGTGCGATGGGGGAAGGGAATTTCAATGCCCCGTTCATCAAAGGTTCGCTTCATGAGGCGGTAAAAGGCGCGTTTGATGCCCCACTGCTTCAAGGGTTTGGTTTTGAATCGGGCGCGAATGATCACCGCCGAGTCTTCAAAGCGGTCCAGCCCGAAAACCTCCAGGGGCTCCATGATATCAGGCCCATATTCCGGATCATTTTGAAGCTCTTTACCCAGCTCCTTCAGAATTTCAATGACCTGGTCTATATCTTCCCGGTAGGCCACGCCGATATCCATGACGGTTCTTGAAAAGACCTTGGAAAAATTGCTCAGGCTATCGATGCTGCTGTTGGAAATCACATGAAGGGTGCCGTTCATGTCCCTGAGTTTTACGGTTCTGAGACCCACTGATTCCACTGACCCGCCCTGTTTCCCCACCATGGCCCAGTCTCCCACGCGAATGCTTTCTTCAAATAGAATGAAAAGGCCGCTGATGAGGTCCTTCACCAGGGTCTGGCTGCCGAACCCCACGGCCAGACCCACGATTCCCGCCCCGGCCAGGATGGGCGTGGTGTTGACCCCCAGTCGTTCCAGTACGACGATGCCTCCCACGAAACCGACGGCGATATTGATGGCGGTCTGAATGACCGGAATGAGGGTTTTCGTTTTCTGGGTGACTTCTCTTTTTTTACCGCCGCGCTTTTCCTTGAGAAGATAAGCTGAGATGGCATTGTTGATTTCAATGGCGGCTACGATGATGATGACGGTAAAGCTGATGGCCATGATCCGAAGGATGATCATGGCCCCCGAGTCGGAGGATACGAAAGTGGATACGGGAATTCCCCAGATCTGGCCCACAACCCCGGAGCCGACCACCAGCATGCATATCCTCAGTCCCTTCTTGACAATCAGCAAATACCGGTTGGCTTTTTCTTCCATGCCGGGGAAACGCTGCCTGGCGCGTTGGTTGATTCGGAAAAAACGGGTGAAGATCAGATCCAGGGCGCGAAATGAAACGACCAGCAGGATGACTGCGACAGCTGTTCCCAAGGTTGCGCGAAAAAGGTACTCGAAACCCTTTTCATATTTCATGATGAGCGACAGAAAAAAAGCCCAGGCATAACCGGTGGCCAGGATGGGCCAGTATCGGATGCATTCCGAGGTAATCCGGTTTCGTTTCCTTTTTGAATCTTCCCCGGGTTTTAGAGCCCCGGACAGCGTTTCATCCGCTTTCACCGCACGTGCGTGTTTAATGCGAATTTCACGGGCTAACTGGAAAATGAACACGGTGAGCATGAGGGGGAAAGGCAGCAGCAGCAGGCCTCGAAGGTATGCATAATAGAGCTGCGGTTCCTGTGTCCACAGAAATGCGCGAGTGACCATCAGATAGAAGAAGGTGTAAAGGGCAAACCGTCGTGACCAGATCCAGAGGTAGTTGGCGTCTTCGTCGGAAAATGGCGCCAGGCGCGCATGCGCTTCCTCCGGGGAGAAGATGACATGCAAAGCGGCCATGACCACCTGGTAGAAAAAGAGCAGGGTGAAAAGGAGCAGAACAAGGGTGCGACCCTTGGAAAATGATGGAAAGGCTCGAAACATGATTTCGAACAGGATAAAGAGGACGGCAAAGGGCAGCGCTTTGAGGAGGATGTAAACAACCCCCCACCCTATTTTTGAGGGAAGGTCTTTCATCCCGGCCGTTGCGGAACGGAGCGGACGGCGCAGGAAAAGGGTGAACAACAGCGCGGCCAGGAATGCCACGGCGGCGTCCAGGAGCAGGACCCGCAGGCGAGGGCGGTTTTCCGTTTTTAGAAAAAATGTTTTTGCTGCCGCAAAAGCTTCCGGCAGCTCCTCCATCATAAGTTCCAGGGCGATGGTTTCCCTTTGAAAATCCATGGAAACCCGGTCCAGTTGATCAAATACCAGACGAAGGATTACCGTTTGTTGATCCTTGAGGCCTGTTCCTTTATGCGTTTTTTCTGCCTCCATGGCCCTTTTGGCATCTAGGAGACCTTTCAGGTTCTTGATAAAGGCTTCCCGTTTTGTGGGGCTTTCCATGATGCCCAGAAGATCCTCAATGTCTTCCTCGGAAGAGGCGAGGGGAGTGTCGCGAGGATCCGGCGGTGGTTCGTAGGCGAAAACAGGAAAGGCGATCAACAGCAGGACCATCAAAAGCACTCGGCCCGTAAAAGGGCGGAGACATTGCAGTGGGCCCATAGGAAAAAACCTCCATAAAACAGCCGGACCGGTTTGTTGAGAATTGCGAATCGTGGATTTTTACCATATTGCGGTTTTATTTTGAAGTAGATTGCAGCACGAAGGGATCGTTTCCTGCTTTCTCATCGGCCACATGCAGTTCCACATTGGCCCGGGAGAGTAATTCACGGATCTCAGGCTCAGGTCTTTGATCCGTAAAGAGGGCATTCACATCCTCTATGTTGCAGAGACGGACCATTGCCTCTCTGCCGAATTTGGTGTGATCCGCAACCAGATAGACCTTTCGGGAGTTTGAAATGATCGTCTGTCCCACGCCGACCTCTTGATAATCAAAGTCGAGCAGGCAGCCGTCGGCGTCGATCCCGCTTACACTGATGATGCCGAAATCGATTTTGAACTGCCGGATGAAGTCAATGGTTGCCTTTCCCGTAATGCCCCTGTCCCTGCTGCGCACCACGCCACCGGCTACAATAACCTCAAAGTCTTCATTTTCGCTCAGAATAATTGCCACATTGAGGTTATTAGTGATGATCCTGAGCCCCTTATGATGAATGAGGGCATTGGCAACTTCTTCAGTGGTGGTACCGATATCAATAAAAAGGGATGCGTTATCGGGAATGTGTTCGGCCAGTAATCGGGCAATGCGCCGTTTTTCCGCCAAACACATGACTTTACGGGCGGTATAGGCCACGTTTTCCACGCTGGAAGATAGACCGGCCCCGCCGTGATAACGGTTGAGCCGACCTGCCTGGGTGAGTTCATTGATATCCCGGCGGATGGTTTGCGGTGTTACCGAAAAATGGGTTGAAAGGCTTTCGATTGAAACAAACCCGAGGGACTTGACCAGTTCAACAATTTTCCTTTGGCGGAGCAGGACCGATTTTCCACGGGCTTTGCGCGTGTTAGGGGGATTGGTTCGGGTTTCAGACATCTTGGGACCTCTTAATCCCTATCCTTACCGGATCTTCCATGAGGCAAGGGGGGGCATCCTTACGATTGGAGAAGACCAACTGTGCTTTCTGCATTCGATTCATGGGTTAGCGCCTTGGATATGAAACACCCAGTTCTATTGCGGCTTGATTGAGACGTCGATCAAAAGTCCAAAGAACAACATTGTCGATAATTGCGGAAGCTAATAAATGGATATCTACGTATCCAAGACCACGCCCCATTAGCGAATTATTTTCAATAAATTCCAATAGTTCTAGAGTCTCAACAATAAACGTTGAGGGAAGTGCCTGGAGAAGCATTAAAATTTCCGCACGATTGCCTAAGTTACCACAGGCTAATTCTCCGATAATAAACGGATGGCAAGCAACAAAGCCAATATTCAAATGAGAAATGAGTTCAGCATCAGATTCTCTGAAATGATTGATCCAAACATTTGTGTCGGCAAGAATCATTTTATAGTTCCGATCTCCGTCGACTTGGCATCCGGATTTTTTTCTCGCTTCCCCCAAGTGCAGCCAAACGCTTACTACTCTCCAGGCTAATCAGGGCTTCAAGTCCCTTGCGGACAAGCGCTGTTTTTTCATTTATTCCTGTGAGCTTTGCGGCTCTTTCAACAAGAGCGCTTTCAATATTTAACGTTGTCCTCATTTCTGCGCTCCTCCCTTCTTACTTATGTATCAACTATACATATCAATATGCGCTATGAATATGCATTTTGCAAGATATTTTAACCTAAAATGAGCGATTTTAAGGGTTAAATATAATTCTAACTCAATAATGTCAGGGTTTTAGCGTTTTCTGGATTTTAAGAAATATCTTGTAGCAAGAAAAATTTCACAAACGAAAGATTTGTCAATAAACAGAACCAAAATAATCTTTTAGACCCTTTTTATCCATTTTTTAGTATCTTTATTTTCGTTATCGAAACTAAAACATGAAATAATGTGTTAAAACGCAACTTTTTTATTGACAAAGCATCGTGTCTAAAATAAAATTTTTTTTACTTTACTGCTGCAAAAAATGGAGGTGTTCATTGCACACGCAGGTGCTCATTATCGGCGGTGGCGTCACGGGCGCCGGTCTCGCAAGAGATCTGGCCCTGCGCGGTGTGCAGGTGCTGTTGGTTGAACAACGGGATATCAATTCGGGAGCATCGGGCAGGAACCATGGATTGCTTCACAGCGGTGGGCGGTATGTTGCCACTGACCCCGCGGCAGCGAGGGAATGCCATCAGGAGAATGAAATACTGAAAAAAACCGCACCCCACTGCATTGAGGATACCGGTGGACTGTTTGTGGCTGTCGAGGGGGATGACGAAATCTATGCCGCGGATTTCCCTGATCTTTGTCGTCAATGCGGTATTCCATGTGAAGTTCTGGATCCCAAAGAAGCGAGAAACCGGGAACCGAGCCTCTCCGCCAGGGTGATTGCCGCCTACCGGGTGGATGATGCGGCCATCGATCCTTTCAAACTTTCCCTTGAAAATGTTGCCCATGCCCAAACACTGGGCGGAACCCTTCTTTGCAACACGAAAGTGACCGGCTTTGAAACGGAAAACCGTCGGATCAAAACGGTGCGCCTGACCCATGTCCATACCGGAAAAGCGACGGTTGTCAAACCGGAACAGGTGATCAACGCGGCCGGTCCGTGGGTTGGGAAAGTGGCGTCGCTGGCGGGGCTTGAAATAAAGATGCTCTATTCCAAGGGCACCTTGCTGGTGACCGCCCACAGGGTAACGGATCACGTGGTCAACCGCCTGCGGTCTCCCGGAGATGGCGATATCCTTGTCCCGGGCGGAACCGTCTCCCTTCTGGGTACGACGTCAGTCAGAATTGCTTCCCCCAACCGGCTCATCCCCACCATGGAAGAGGTGGATCTGCTGGTCGACGAGGGCGCAAAAATGATCCCCACCCTAAAAGGCATTCGCTATATCCGATCCTACGCCGGTGTGCGACCTCTCCTGAAAATGGACTCAAACCTTGATGACCGCTCCGTGAGTCGAGGGTTTACACTGCTGGACCATCGCCGGGACGGAATCGAAAATTTCGTCACGATTCCCTCTGGAAAACTGACCACTTTTCGGTTTATGGCGGAAAAAACCGGCGATCTGGTATGTGAAAAACTGGGTCTTGACCGTCCTTGTCTGACGCATATGGCGCCGCTTCCTTCCTCATCCGCCGGAAAGTGGACCGAGCCGGCCCTGGGACCGAAAAAATGGATGCAAAAACATCATTCGGTTAGGACGGGGCATGATCCCATTCTTTGTGAATGTGAACTGGTACCCAGGAGCACGGTTGAAAGCATTGTTCGATCCATCAAAGAAAAAGACGGAGATCTGAATGTGCAGACCATCGGTGTTCGCACCCGGGTAGGGAAAGGCGCCTGTCAGGGGACCTTTTGCGGAAAACGGGTCTCCGCCTTTCTGGCGGAGAGCGGATCGGAGAAAGCATACGACGGTTTGGAAGATCTCCGCCGGTTTTTGCGGGGCCGATGGACCGGCGAGCGTCCGGTGTTGTGGCACAGTCAGATCATGCAGACAGAGCTGAAAGAGGCGCTTTATTGTGGATCTTTTGATTTGGAGCTTTGGGGGGGCAAGCCGGCGCCATGAGAACCCGAGACATCACAATGGAATGCGACCTGGCTATCCTCGGGTGTGGAATGGCAGGTATGGCGGCGGCGCTCTTTGCTTCCGAAAAGGGGTTCAACACCGTGCAGGCGGGCGTCTCCGGCGCAATGCCTTTTGCCAGCGGCTATCTGGATCTCATGGGGGTCCATCCCGTTGAGACGGCAAAGAGGTGGTCGGACCCATGGGCAGCCATTGATGCCCTTTCCGTTGATATCCCGGAACACCCCTATGCTAAAATGGAAAAAGACGCCATGGCGAAAGCGCTGGCGAAGGTGGTTTCCTTTTTGAAGAAAAATGGTCTTTCCTACCTGAAAAGCAATAACCATAATTCAGAGGTCATGACCCCCCTCGGCACCTGTAAGCAAACCTATTATGTTCCCCGTTCCATGTGGAACGGCGTCATGGCTTTCAAAGAACGAGCACCATGTCTGATCGTCGGTTTTCATGAACTGAACGATTTCAGTGCCTGCCAGATCGCAAAAAACCTGGGTTCCCAATGGTCAGAACTTCACTGGTGTAATGTGAGCCTGGAGGGCATCACGAAATCCGTTCCCCATGTTTCAGGTGATATTCTGGCCCGGGAGATGGCCATGGAGGACAATTTGGAAAGACTGGCCGGCGAGATCCAGCCACATCTCAAGGATGCT
The DNA here is from genome assembly GCA_963664475.2 of Desulfatiglandales bacterium. Lineage (GTDB taxonomy): Bacteria > Desulfobacterota > DSM-4660 > Desulfatiglandales > Desulfatiglandaceae > NaphS2. The sequence goes on along the minus strand of CAXXXE010000004.1, from coordinate 1,594,240 downwards.
GAAACCGTGGGGATTCCGGCGATCCTCGGAATGGCGCGATCCTATGAAATCGTTGAAAAGTTGTCCCGGTTATTACACGCGAGGGTCTTCGAAATCCCAACCATGCCCGTTTCCGTGCCGGGGCTCCGCTTGAATCAGGCGTTTAACCGGGGATTGTTGAAAGCAGGTGTTAAGCGGTTTTTCCCTGAGTGGGTTGTTTCGTGGGAACAGACGTCCGATGGTGCCTTTTTGCTCAGGTTCGGTAAGGGCGGCGGAAAAAGGTGGATCAGGGCTGAAGGGGTTGTCCTGGCCACGGGAAGGTTCTGGGCCAGGGGGCTCAGGGCCGACAGGGATCTGATTCGGGAAACCCTTTTCGATCTTCCGGTCCATCAACCGGAAAAAAGAGATGCGTGGCATCGGGAGGATTTCCTGGATTTGCGGGGACATCCGGTCAATCAGGCCGGTTTAGACATCGATGACCAATTCCGGCCGCTCAATAGGGACGGCATTCCCGCTTTTGAGAAATTGTTTGCCGCGGGCGCCATTCTGGCCCATCAGGATTGGATGCGAATGAAGTGCGGTTCAGGACTGGCCATCAGCAGCGCTTACGCGGCGGTGACGGCATTTTCGAATATGGCAGGATGAATCGATAGCGGTTGCCGGCATTTATCTCTTGAAAAGGCAACCGTTCACGGTTTACGGTTGCCGGTTTACGGTTGAAAAACAGAGAATGACGGAAGATTATGGGGTCTACTTGTGAAGATTTAAAAAATTGCGGTTATCAATCCCAACATAATTCCGCATCCTTCATTAAAATTGAAAAAACGATTCATCAAGAAAGTGTGAATCTGTATGAAGGAAACCCATAATACATTGAAAAACCGTGAACCGGCAACTGTAAACCGGCAACCGTGAACGGTTACTTGAAAAGTTTGCAGTATTTAAACCGTTTTGGTATAGGTATAAATCCGGTATCCGTGGTCCAGTTCGTGAAAACCCCACATAATAAGAGGGTGTGAACATGTCCTTATCTTTAGAGGGCGTTACCAGGAAGGTCGGACGGGAAACCCACATTGACAATGTCAGCCTTTCCTTTGAGACCGGTTCCCGCAATATCCTTTTGGGTCGCACCCTGGCCGGAAAAACATCGCTACTTCGGTTAATGGCCGGTCTGGACAAGCCCACTTCCGGGCGGGTGCTGGAAAAGGGCATGGACGTCACGGGGAAATCCGTCCGGAAACGCAGCCTTGCCATGGTCTATCAGCAGTTCATCAACTACCCTTCCCTGACGGTCTACAACAACATCGCTTCGCCGTTAAAAATTGCCAAGGTCCCAAAACCGGAAATTCACAGGCGGGTGAACGCCACAGCCGAAATGCTCCATATTGAAGGCTTCCTCAATCGTCTCCCCAATGAACTTTCCGGCGGTCAGCAGCAGCGCGTCGCCATTGCCCGGGCCCTGGTGAAAGAGACGGACCTCCTGCTGTTGGATGAACCCCTGGTGAATCTCGACTATAAACTCCGGGAAGAGTTGAGAACTGAATTGCAGGATATTTTCAAGTCACGCCGGTCCATTGTGGTGTATACCACCACGGAACCCACCGAAGCCCTGATGCTGGGGGGGAATATCGTGGTCATCGACGAGGGGCGGATTCTTCAAACCGGCGCCACTCCCGAAGTTTATCATCATCCCGGTACCACCAAAGTGGCCGAGGTCTTCAGTGATCCCCCCATCAATTTCCTGGAGGGAACCATTCAAGGAGGTGTCGCCCGGATGGGGCAAAATATTCAAATGCCGTTGGAAGGCTATATGAAGGCCCTTTCTGATGGGACCTATACATTCGGGGTCCGTTCCAATCATCTTTTTGTTACCGGAAAAGCCAAAGAAGCGATTGAAATTCCGGCCAGGGTCGAACTGGCGGAGATTAACGGTTCTGAAACCTTTATTCATGCGGACCATGCAGGCTTTCGGGTGGTGGTTCAGGAGAACGGAATCCGTCCGGTCAGGATCGGGGCCGAAATAACCATATATGTCAACCCGTCCTCTTTTTTCGTGTACGATGACGCAGGGGTTCTGGTGGCGTCTCCGCCCCGTGATGCCGCCTTTGACCCATTGAAATAGGAGATCCTCATGGCCGGCATCGAGTTGAATGAAATTGCCCACAGCTACCTGCCCAAACCTGGGAACGATTCGGATTATGCCCTGAAGCGCATCCACAATGTGTGGGAGGATGGGGTGGCCTGCGCCCTTCTGGGTCCATCGGGGTGCGGCAAGACGACCTTGCTCAACATTGTTTCCGGGCTTTTGGTTCCCAGCAGGGGGAGGGTTCTCTATGACGGGAAGGATGTTACGGCATTACCTCCGGAAAAACGGAATATCGCCCAGGTTTTTCAATTTCCGGTGCTCTATGACACCATGACGGTTTTCAACAATCTTGCATTCCCCTTGCGAAATCGAGGCATCGATGAAGGCGCGGTCAAAGAACGCGTTCTGGAAGTGGCTGAAATCCTTGAGTTGACCCCTTTTCTTAACCGGCGGGCGGCGGGATTGGCGGCGGATGCCAAACAGAAAATTTCATTGGGCCGTGGTCTGGTCCGCAGCGATGTGGCGGCCATTCTTTTTGATGAGCCGCTGACGGTGATCGATCCCCAGATGAAATGGCTCCTGCGGCGCAAGCTCAAGGAAATCCACGAAGAATTGAAGCTGACCTTTATTTATGTGACCCATGATCAGATAGAAGCATTGACCTTTGCCGACCAGGTGGCTGTCATGTACGAAGGTGAAATGGTGCAAATCGGTTCTCCCCAGGACCTTTTCGAAAATCCGGAACACCGGTTCGTCGGTTATTTCATCGGAAGCCCGGGAATGAACTTCCTGGAATGTACCATAGCCGGAAATGAAGCCAGGGTTGACGGTATCGGCATTGTTCTGGACGGGGAAACCGCGGTCAAAGGACGTAAAGCGAAAGGAAAACTGGAACTCGGCATCAGGCCCATGTTTTTGGAGTTGCATGCGGGGGCCGGCGACGGCAGGATCAAGGCGGGCGTCAAGGGTATTGAAGATCTGGGCAGTTACAGGATTGTGACCCTCAGGTTGGCGGGTCAAACCTTAAAAGCCAGGCTTCCTGAAAACGAACCGGTTCCCGAGGGTGAAGCCTGGCTTTTTTTCCCCCCGAAATGGACCCGGTTGTTTGCGGATGGACGGTTGGTTAAATGACGAGTGAAACGTAACGAGTGAAAAATGAAGCGTGACGCGTGAAGCGTCATGGATGAGGGGTTGCGCAATGGAAAAATGGCCGAATAACAGGGCGTGGCTGCTGGTATTGCCGGTTTTTGTCATTGTGGCTTTCAGCGCCATTATTCCCTTGATGACCGTTATCAATTATTCAGTCCAGGATATTTTTGGGCCGGGGCAGAGCATTTTTGTGGGGACCGAGTGGTTTCGGGAGATGCTGGCCGACAAACGTCTTCACGACGCCCTGTGGCGCCAGTTTCTCTTTTCCGGGCTTGTGCTGTTGATCGAAATGCCCCTGGGTATTCTCATTGCCCTGGCCATGCCGAAAAAGGGGTGGGGCGTTCCCGTCTGTCTGGTGACCATTGCGCTTCCGCTGCTTATACCATGGAATACCATCGGGACCATCTGGATTATCTTTACCCGGCCGGATATCGGTTTGTTCGGCGCCGGCATGAACAACCTGCTAAACATCCCCTTTGATCATACGGCAAGGTGGCTCGATGCCTGGATCACCGTGATGCTGATGGAAGTCTGGCACTGGACCCCCCTGGTGGCACTCCTGGCATATGCGGGGTTGCGGGCCATCCCGGAGGTCTACTACCAGGCGGCCCGCATCGATGGCGCATCGCCATGGTCCACCTTCCTCTACATCCAGTTGCCCAAGATGCGGGGTGTCCTCACCATCGCCTTTCTGCTACGGTTCATGGACAGTTTTCTCATTTATGCGGAGCCCTTTGTGCTGACAGGGGGCGGACCCGGCAATTCCACCACTTTCCTTTCCATTTATCTGGTCAAGATCGCCCTGCTGCAATTTGATCTGGGGCCGGGCGGCGCCTTTTCGCTCATCTACTTCGTCATCGTGCTGCTGTTCAGTTTTATCTTTTACCAGGCGCTTCAAAGGGTCGGAAAAGGAGAAACGGTATGAAAGGAAAGAAAAAATATGTTGGCCTTGCCATATACTTTCTTCTGCTGCTGATCCCCATTTACTGGATGCTCAACATGAGCCTCAGGTCCAACGCCGACATTCTGGCATCCTTCTCCCTGTACCCGAAAAATATCACCTTCATGAACTATATGAAGATATTTACGGATTCATCTTGGTATATGGGATATGTCAATTCCATGATCTATGTGGCCATGAATACGGTGATATCATTGTTCGTGGCCCTTCCCGCAGCGTACGCTTTTTCGCGTTACCAGTTCGTGGGCGACAAGCAGATGTTTTTCTGGCTGCTCACGAACCGTATGGCGCCTGCCGCCGTTTTTGCGCTCCCCTTTTTCCAGCTCTATTCCACCATCGGTCTTCTGGATACCCATATTGCCGTGGCACTGGCCCACTGTCTGTTCAATGTACCCCTGGCGGTGTGGATACTGGAGGGGTTCATGTCGGGCGTTCCCCGTGAGATCGACGAAACCGCCTTTATCGACGGGTACGGCTTTCCCCGCTTCTTCATTACCATCTTTATTCCGCTGATCCGGGCCGGAGTGGGGGTGACGGCATTTTTCTGCTTCATGTTCAGTTGGGTCGAACTGCTGCTGGCGCGAACGTTGACGGTCACCGAAGCGAAACCCATCTCGGCCATCATGACGAGAACCATCAGCGCCACCGGTCTGGACTATGGATTGCTTGCCGCGGCCGGCATTTTGACCATTGTACCGGGCGCCATGGTGATCTGGTTCGTACGCAATCATATGGCCAAGGGTTTTGCCATGGGCCGTGTGTAAGGAGGAACAATCATGAAGCTGACCCTGGCATGGATGGAATGGACGGTACCCACGGCGATTTTCTGTATCAGCATCATTTTGACGGTGATTGCCATGACCGTATGGCAAACCGTATCCCCCTCCCTGGAACGTCGCGGTTTTCTGCCAATTCCCACTACCCCGGGTGATCGGCTTTTTATCGGGATTTTAAGCAGTGTCTATATCTTTTTCGCATGGATCGGATTGACCCATTTTGCGCTCTGGATCCTGCTGATGATCGTCTTGTGCTGGATTGTCGTGGTGATGATCTGGGGGTAACCATAATGTGGATTTCGGAATGCGGATTGCGGAATTTTTCCGTTCGTCGTGTTTTTTGGTTCCTTGAATTGTTTTTTCGTCTAGCGCGATGCGGATTTTCGGAAAAGTCCTCAATCCAAAACGAAAGGAGGTGGTGACAACAACACTCTGTCGAATGAATTTTGCAATTTCTAGTTAACAGACTGTTATTAAAGGAGAATTTTGCAATGAAAATGAAGACGACCGTTTTTTGCATGATTGCCGCAGTGGCCCTCATTTTTTCATGCGCTCCCTGCTGGTCTTCCCCGCAAATGGACGCCGCCAAGAAATGGGTGGACACCGAGTTTCAGCCTTCCACCCTGACCAAGGAGCAACAGATGAAGGAAATGGAATGGTTCATCAAGGCGTCCGCGCCTTTTAAGGGGATGAACATCAAGGTCGTCTCCGAGACCATTCCGACCCACGAATACGAAGCCAAAGTCCTCGCCAGGGCCTTTGAAGAAATTACCGGCATCAAGGTCTCCTTTGACCTGATTCAGGAAGGGGATGTCATTGAAAAGCTCCAAACCCAGTGGGCTTCCGGCAAGAACATCTATGATGGATGGGTGAACGATTCCGACCTCATCGGTACCCATATGCGTTACGGGTATGTGGTTCCCCTGAGTGATTTCATGATGGGGGAAGGGAAGGATGTGACCCTGCCGACACTGGATATCGACGACTTCATGGGCAAATCCTTTACCACCGGTCCGGATGGGAAGCTGTATCAACTCCCCGACCAGCAGTTCGCCAACCTTTACTGGTTCCGTTATGATTGGTTCAAACGACCCGATTTCAAGAAGAAATTTAAAGAAATATACGGGTATGAGCTCGGCGTGCCGGTCAACTGGTCCGCTTACGAGGATATTGCGCAGTTCTTCACGGAAATTGTCAAGGAAATCGACGGCAAGGCCGTTTACGGTCACAACGACTACGGTAAGAGAGCGCCGGACCTCGGCTGGCGATTCACCGATGCCTGGCTATCCATGGCCGGTGTGGGCAGCAAAGGGCTTCCCAATGGAAAACCGGTGGACGAATGGGGGATCAGGGTCGAAGGGTGCACCCCCGTGGGATCGAGTGTTTGCCGCGGCGGCGCCGCCAACAGCCCCGCCGCCAAGTATGCCCTCCGAAAATATATGGAATGGCTGCGGAAATATGCGCCCCCAGGCTGTCTCGGTCTGGATTTCTACACCTATTTGCCGATCCTGGCCAAAGGGAATGTGGCCCAGCAGATCTTCTGGTATACGGCTTTCGTGTCCGACATGGTCAAACCGGGCCCCACGGTCAACGAAGATGGCACTCCCAAATGGCGCATGGCCCCATCGCCTCACGGTCCCTACTGGGAAGAGGGGATGAAGCTGGGTTATCAGGACTGCGGGTCCTGGACATTCATGAAAAGCACCCCCCTTGACCGTCGCAAGGCCGCCTGGCTTTTCGCCCAATTCTGCGTGGCCAAAACCACCTCCCTCAAAAAGGCCCTGGTGGGGCTGACCCCCATCCGCGACAGCGATATTCGAAGCCAGGCCTTCACGGACAGGGCGCCCAAACTGGGTGGCCTGGTGGAGTTCTACCGCAGTCCGGCGCGCGTTGCCTGGACTCCCACCGGTACCAACGTGCCCGATTATCCAAAACTGGCGCAGTTGTGGTGGCAGAATGTGGGCGAGGCGGTTTCCGGTGAAGTGACCGTGGACAGGGCCATGGACAATCTTGCCGAGGAGCAGGACAAAGTTATGCAGCGCATTGAGCGTGCGGGAGCGCAGAAAGCGTGTGGCCCGAAGCTGAATCCGTGCGTGGATCCTGAAGAGTGGCTCAGTAAAGCCGGTTCCCCAAAGGCCAAGCTTGCCAACGAGAAGCCCAAAGGGCAGACGGTCGATTACGATCAGCTCATTCAGGCATGGCGTGAGGGACGGGTCAAATAACCTGAAGGGTAAACGATTTTCGCTAATGATTTGAATCAGGGCCGGCTGTTAAAGCCGGCCCTTTTTTGGGGCTGTTTTTTCCGTCGCCCATGATTGGTTGTCATATTTAAAAGTAGATTGTATCATGTATTCATGTTAAAAATTCAATCAGCATATTTATGATCAACAGCAACTCGTGAATGGCCCTGGCCGGGGAATGGTGAAGATTAATATGAATGACGTTCATTCCGAAGATGATAGCAAGGATAAAATTCCGGGACAGGTCGTTTCAGTGCGCGGCAGTGTGGTGGACATTGAATTCCTGGAAGCCCTGCCTCCCATTCATTCTCTCATTCGGTGCGGCAAAGACGGTGAAATCCTCATTGAGGTGGCCGCTCACCTGGATGAACAACGGGTTCGCGGCATTGCGCTCAACGCCACCGCCGGGCTGTATCGCGGGGAATCCGCCTGGACCCATGGCGACCCCCTCAAGGCGCCTGTGGGCAAGGCATTGCTGGGCCGTATGTTCAATGTATTCGGTGACCCGATTGATGGGGAGGATAAGCCTTCGGGGCTCGATCTTCGTTCCATTCATCAACCGCCCATTGAACTGGCCTGGCGGGTGACCACGGAAGACGTGTTTTTCACGGGCATCAAGGCCATTGACCTGCTGGTTCCCCTGGAACGGGGGGGGAAAGCAGGGCTCTTCGGCGGGGCCGGCGTGGGCAAGACCGTGGTGATCACGGAATTGATTCATAATATGGTGGGCAAGCACAAGGGCATGAGCATCTTCTGCGGTATCGGGGAACGGTGTCGGGAAGGAGAAGAGCTCTACCGGGAGATGGGCGCGGCCGGCGTCCTGCCCAATACGGTCATGGTCTTCGGACAGATGAACGAGCCTCCTGGAGCCCGATTCCGTGTGGGGCACACGGCGCTCACCATGGCGGAATATTTCAGGGACGACCTGGGGCAGGACGTGCTGCTCCTGATCGACAATATCTTTCGGTTCATCCAGGCGGGCTCGGAACTCTCGGGCCTTCTGGGCCGTCTCCCCTCGCGCATGGGCTACCAACCCACCATGGCCACGGAACTGGCGGAGCTGGAAGAGCGCATTTCCAGCACCAGTAATGCCGCCATTACTTCCATTCAGGCGGTTTACGTGCCCGCCGACGACCTCACGGACCCTTCGGCGGTACACACCTTCGGCCATTTGTCCGCGTCCATCGTGCTCTCCCGAAAACGGGCGGGCGAAGGATTCTATCCCGCTATCGATCCGCTGCAATCACGATCCGTCATGCTGCAGCCCCGAATCCTGGGTGACCGCCACTACCAGGCGGCGCGTGAAGTGCGCAAGACCCTGGCCACCTACGAGGAGTTGAAAGACATCATTGCCATGCTGGGCCTTGAAGAGCTTTCCCGGGAAGACCGAAAGACCGTTTATCGGGCCCGGCGTCTGGAGCGGTTTTTTACCCAGCCTTTTTTTACCACCACCCAGTTTACGGGTATGGAAGGCAAACTGGTGGATATCGAAGATACCATCGACGGGTGTGAACGGATTCTAAACGACGAGTTCTCGGATTATCCCGAAGGGTCCCTCTACATGATCGGCGCCATCGGGGAGGCAAAGATTTGAAACTCCGGGTATTTCAGCCATCCGAGGTGTTTCTGGATCAGGATGTGGAAAAGATTTCCGCCGAAGGACCGGAAGGTCTATTCGGCATTCGCCCCCGGCATCTGGATATGGCGGCGGCGCTGGTCCCCGGGATCTTGACCTATTGGCCCCCCGGAGGGGCCGAGAATTTCCTGGCTGTCAATGGCGGGATCCTGGTAAAGCAGGGGGATAGCGTCCTGGTGGCCACCCGCATGGCGGTTTCAGGAGAACTGGGGCTTCTCCATGAAACGGTCAGCCGGTTCATGAATGACCTGGATGAACGGGAGCGAAAGGCCCGATCTGCGGTGGCACGCCTGGAAGCGGATTTTGTGCGCCGATTTGTGGAGTTTGGAAAAAATGTCTGATGATGCGTCAAAACACGGAAAACGCTTTTCCCGGGAGATTGACATCCGGGAAAAACGGAAACTGCGGGCCCGGAACCAAAAGAGCGACGAGGTTTGGTTCGGCCTGGGGCTTTTCGGCGTGGTGGGATGGGCCGTGGCCATTCCCACGGTGCTGGGCATTTTCCTGGGGGTATGGATCGATCTGAAATGGCCGAGTTCCTATTCCTGGACCCTCATGCTGCTCATGATCGGTCTGATCGTGGGTTGCCTTAATGCGTGGTTCTGGATCAATCGGCAGCGGAGCGCCATTAATCGGGAGCGGGAAGGGTGAGGACGGAACAAATGCCGGATCAAATACGATATTGGTTGGAACTGTCTGAATATGATATTGAGACAGCCGTTGCAATGTTGAAAAGCAAACGATATCTATATGTTGGGTTTATGGCTCACCAATCTATTGAGAAAATACTAAAGGCTTATTACGTAAAAAGCAATGGAGAGTCAGCTCCATTTTCGCATAGTCTTTCTTACCTTGCAAAGAAAGCAAAAATATATGATTACTTTTCAGAAGATCAGAAGCTTTTTATGGATATGCTTGAACCAATGAATATTGAATGCAGATACCCATCTCATAAAGAACAATTAATGAGAAGTTTGACAGAAGAACGGTGCAAAGAGATTCTTGATAATTCAAAGGACCTACAGCTATGGATAAAGCGGAAGTTATAATAAAACTCAAAAGATATAAGGAACTTCTATCCCAATATTTATCATTTGATAAAATGATTCTGTTTGGTTCTTATGCAAGCGGGTGTCAGAGGGAAGACAGCGATGTGGATGTCGCGATAATAGTGGATGAAATAAAGGGGGATTATTTTTCCTCAAGGCCTCTGTTATGGAGAATTAGGAGAGAAGTGGATGATAGGATTGAACCCATTCTTTTTGAAACAAAACACGATGAGAGCGGGTTTTTAGAAAAGATATTGAGAAATGGGATACTGATTTAGCGGTGATTACGGACATGACCCTGTGGGGATTATCTTTTTTATGGGGTGTGGTCCTGGGGCTGTTCTATTTCGGCGGCTTGTGGATAACCCTGAAAACAATCCCGGGGAAGAAGTGGCCCAAACGCCTGCTGGCGGTCAGTTACATGGTGCGGGTGGCCGGGGTTCTGGCCGGTTTCTGGATGGTGGTTCAAAAGGATGGCATGGCGTTTCTCTTTACGGTTGTGGCTTTTTTCGGTGTTCGAATCATTCTGACCCGGGTTCTGGGTCCGAAAAACGGAGAAAAAGATCATGCAGCTCAGCCCTGATGATCATATCTGGTGGCGTTTGGGCCTCTTTGAATTGAACAGCACCATTTTGTTCACCTGGGTTGTCATGGCACTCCTTACAGTCGGGTCCTGGCTGGTGACGCGGAGATTGCGTACGGGGGTGCATATTTCGCGGGTGCAGCATGTGCTGGAGGTGGTGGTTCACGGCATCGATCAGCAGCTTCGAGAGATTTCGCCCCATCAGCCCAAAGGGTTGCTCCCCTTCCTGGGAACCCTTTTTCTGTTTATCGCCGTGTGTAATCTGCTGTCGGTTATTCCCGGTTTTGAGCCGCCCACAGGTTCCCTTTCCACTTCGGCGGGTCTTGCCATCTGCGTATTTGCGGCGGTGCCCATCTACGGGATCGGGAAAATCGGGTTTGGACGATATCTTCAAAATTATTTGCGACCCACGCCCTTCATGCTGCCCTTTAATATTATGGGAGAATTGAGCCGGACGTTGGCGCTGTCCGTGCGACTCTTCGGAAACGTCATGAGCAGTTCCATGATCGGGGGCATTCTGCTGATCATTGCCCCCCTGATCTTTCCCATCCTCATGCAGCTCCTGGGACTTCTGACGGGACTGGTGCAGGCTTATATTTTTGCTATCCTGGCGGCGGTTTATATCAGCGCGGGGATGGAGGCGGGAGAATGATTTCAATAAACAACCCTAAAGGAGACATAAAATGGATGCATTAGGTTGGATTGCGGTGGCATCAATTCTGGCGGCGGGTATCGGCATGGGCATCGGTGCCGTGGGGCCTGCCCTGGGGGAGGGGCGGGCACTGGCCCAGGCACTCAGCTCCATTGCCCAGCAGCCGGATGAGACCAACACCATCACCCGGACCCTGTTCGTGGGTATGGCCATGGTGGAGTCAACGGCCATCTATTGTTTTGTGGTGTCCATGATTCTCATTTTTGCCAACCCTTTCTGGAAGTATTTTCTGACCAAGGCCGGAGGATAACTCGTGCTGATCAACTGGTTTACGGTCCTGGCCCAGATCGTTAATTTCCTGATACTGATCTGGCTCCTGAAGCGGTTTTTATTTAAACCGATCCTTCGGGCCATTGCGGAGCGGGAAAAGACCATTGCCCAGGCGTTGAACCGGGCGGAACAGGCCGAACAGAAGTCGCAGGAGAGGGCTTCGGCCCTTGAAAAGGAGCGAGCGGACTTTGTAAAAGCCCGTGACGACCTGATGCTGGAAGCGCGGGATCAGGTGGCCAAATGGCGCGAGGAGACGCTGAAAGGGGCAAGGAACGAAGTGGAAACCCTTCAGAGTGCCTGGCTGGCCAACATGACCCGGGACCGGCGGGCCTTTCTGGATGGACTCAGAGAGCGCATGGTGGAACAGGTGATGCACATCGGTGGAAAGGTCATTCGGGATCTTGCGGATCAGGAGTTGAACCGCCAGGTGTGCCGGGTGTTTCTGGAAAGGGTCTCCCATGTCAGGGACGAATTGACCCGGAACGGGGTGAAAGGGGGCGTGGTGGTGCAGTCCGGCATTCCCCTTGAGGCGGATGACGCAAAGACCCTTAAAGAGCGTCTCAGCCAGTGGTTTCCGGGTGAAACCCGCATACAAATCGAGCCGGCGCCGGAACTGGGCTTCGGCATTCAAGTGGTGGCCGGAGACCGCAAGGTGGCATGGCACCTGGCCGACTATCTTCAGGATCTGGAAAAGGAAATCATGGAAAATCTGTTCCAGAACACTTTGGTGAAATCATGACCGAAGGAATTGAAATATCTGAAAAGAGCGGGCTTCAGGATGTATTGGAGACCGTCGATCGGGCCGTTCAACAGGGGATTTCAGACTTTTCTCCAGCCCTTAAGCAGCAGGAAGTGGGCCGGGTTAAATCAGTGGGGCAGGGGATTGTCTGGGCCGATGGTCTGGGACAGGTGCAATCGGAAGAACTGGTGACGGTGGGACGTGATATTTCGGGAATGGTACTGGATATCCTGTCCGATCGCGTGGGGATTATCCTGTTTGGTCCCACCGAAGCGGTGAGTGCCGGAGACCAGGTGCTGCGCAGCGGTCGGGTGCTGGACGTGCCCGTGGGGGATCAGTTGATGGGCCGTGTAGTGGACCCCCTGGGCCGGCCCCTGGACGGCAAAGGCATTCCCGAAGCCCGGGAACGCTGGATGGTGCTGCGGGAAGCGCCCCGGATACTGGATCGGGCGCCGGTGGTAAAACCCCTTCAGACCGGGCTCAAGGTAGTGGACGCCCTCATTCCCATCGGTCGGGGCCAGCGGGAGTTGATCCTGGGGGACCGACAGACGGGCAAAACCGCCGTGGCCCTGGACGCCATGGTCAACCAGAAGGACAAGGATGTTCTCTGTATCTATTGCGCCATCGGCCAGCGCAGTTCCGGCATTGCCAAGGTGGTGGCCGAGCTGGAACGGCAGGGGGCCATGGGCTACAGCGTGGTCGTGGTAGTGGAAGGGGATGATCCCCCCGGCCTTCAATTCATTGCCCCCTATGCGGCTACCACCGTCGGCGAATATTTTATGGAACAGGGCAAAGACGTGCTCATCGTCTACGATGACCTGACCCGTCATGCCCTGGCCTACCGGCAGCTGAGCCTGTTGCTCAGACGTCCCCCGGGCCGTGAAGCTTTTCCCGGGGACATTTTTTATGTCCATTCCAGGCTTCTGGAACGTTCCACCCACCTCAAGGAGGAGCGGGGGGGGGGATCCCTCACGGCCCTCCCCATTGCCGAGACCGAAGCGCAGAACATCTCCGCCTATATTCCCACCAACCTCATCTCCATTACGGATGGGCAGATCTACCTGTCTCCGGACCTCTTCCAAAAAGGGATGCTGCCGGCGGTGGATGTAGGTAAATCCGTATCCCGGGTTGGGGGAAAGGCCCAGATTTCCGCCTATCGCCGGGTGGCGGGGGATCTGCGGCTCTCCTATACCCAGTTTCAGGAGTTGGAATCCTTTGCCCGGTTCGGCACCCGGCTGGACGAGCGGACCCGAAAGACCCTGGAACACGGCCAAAGGGTCCGGGAGGCTTTTAAACAGCGGGAACTTGCCACGCTTGCCCCCGGCGAACAGATTGTCGTGTTGCTGATAGTGGCCCAAGGGCTCATGGACGAGGTTCCCGTTGAAAAGGTGGTGGCGGCGGAGGCCGCGCTCCTTGAGAAAGTCAAAACCAAGATCCCTGACCTTGAAAACACCGTTCTTCGGGCTGAAAAAGAGGATCCCCTGTGGAAACAGTTGACCACAATTGCCGAGGGGGTGCTGGCCCCCTTCAAACCCACGAAGGAAGACCATGCAGACACTGGAATCCCTGAACCGAAAGATCAAGACCGCAAAGGACCTGCTGGGAGTGGTCAAGACCATGAAAAGCCTGGCAGCGGTGAACATCCGGCAGTTTGAACGCGCCGTGGAATCCCTGGAACAGTACCGGGCCGTGGTGGACATGGGGTGGACGGTTTTTCTGAGAATGGGCCGTCCCATACTTTCTCCGTCCCGGAACCAGGGGAATGTCTGTCTCGTGGTGGGAAGCGACCAGGGTATGTGCGGCCAGTTCAACGAGTCCCTCCGGCCCTTCCTGGAGGAACAGGTAAGGGACCGGGCGAGTCAGGACCAGAACTGGGATTACTGGAGTCTCGGGGAAAAGGTTCACGGCATGCTGGCGGACGCGGGCGTTCCCAGCCATGTTCATTTTCCGGCTCCGGGAAGCCTAAACGCGGTTACCGAAAGGGTTCAGGAGGCCATCTGGAAGGTGGAGGAATGGCGGTCCGCCAAAAAACTGGCGACCCTCTATGTGTGCCACCACGTGGTGGGGGAGCAGGGCGGGTACGCGCCGGTGTTTCAACGGATTCTGCCCCTGGATGCACCCTGGGCCGAAGATTACGGCAAGACCCCATGGCCCGGTCGCTGCCTGCCCATGCTTGAATCCAACCGGGAAACCATGTTCGCCCACCTTTTCCGGCAGTATCTCTTTATCTCCTTTTACAGGGCCTTTGCCCAGTCTCTGGCCGGTGAGAACGCGGCCCGGCTCATGGCCATGCAGGCCGCTGAAAAAAACATTCTGGAGCTTCAGGATGACTTGCAGGCCCTCTTTCGGGAGCAGCGCCAGGCGGCCATCACCAGCGAGCTTCTGGATATCATTTCGGGATTTGAGGCGTTGAAGGAAGAAGATGATTTAAGCCCTTGAACCCGTTCTTCGGCGGAGTTGATCCTTCGGCGTTTTGCGTACCAATACATAAATCCGAAGCATTATTCAAATAGTTGCTGAATATGCACGATATCAAATGAAAACCAAAAATGATTTCAAGTGAATGGTCCATGTTGCGATTGCTGGAATTGACCTATGAGAATTTGGTGGCGGTAGTTGCGGATCGGTATGCAAAAGGTCCATTCCTGGCCGGGGCGCTGTATCGCGACTTTTATAAAAATCTTAATCCGGATGCGTGGCGAACGGAAGTGATCCGTAACTCACCGGGATTGCGCGAACGGCTCAGACGGGATTGGCGCTTCACTCCGGGCCAGGTAAAAGATGAAATCCATCAGGAGGGATTGGTTAAATTCGTCACGACGTTAGCGGATGGGAACCGGATTGAATCCGTCATCTTACCCATGAAAACGCACCAGACCGTCTGTATTTCCAGCCAGGTCGGTTGCGGGATGGGGTGCCGTTTTTGCGAAACCGGAAAGCTTGGATTGGCGCGCAGTCTCAGCGTGGAAGAGATCGTGGGGCAGGTTTACAGGGCCAGGCAAAAGTCCAGCCAATGGATCCGCAATGTGGTTTTTATGGGCATGGGAGAACCTTTCGACAACTTCGAAAATGTGATTCAGGCGGTGCGGGTGCTCAGTGATCAGCGCGGTCTGGATGTCGCTCATCGACATATTACTCTCTCGACTGTGGGTCGGATCGACGGTATTGAAAAATTAGCGGCTTTAAATATGCCCAATTTAAACCTCACGGTATCGCTCAATGCGCCCAATGATGAACTGCGTCGCCGACTCATGCCGGTCCATGACGCGGTTTCCCTGGCCCTGTTGCAAAAGGTCTTGATGGCCTATCCCCTGAAAAAAGGAAATGTACTAGGTGTGGCCTATGTCCTCATTTCCCATGTGAATGATGGCTGTGAGCATGCGCAACAACTGGCGGAGTGGTTGAAACCCCTGCGGGCCAGGGTCAATTTGATCCCGTTCAATCCTGTCAAGAATTCTCTTTTTCGACCACCGAGCCAGGAAGGAATTGATCTGTTTCGCCAGAGGCTTATTGAATTGTGCGTCAACGTGCAAAAACGCATGCCGCGCGGTCGGGATTTAATGGCAGCCTGCGGCCAGTTGGGGACCCGTGTGTGATAATCGTCATATTTCGTGATTTAAGTGTGATACCGCACAGCATAAATATTGTTTTAAAACAGCTCTATGGGGATTGCTCATGTATAAAAATGAACGTGAAGTAGCGGGCAGGGCGGCGAGGGCCGCTGGAAAGGTGCTGGAACAAAAATTTGGAAAAGTTCATCATATCGTTAAGAAGGGGGAAATCGATCTGGTGACTGAGGCGGATCTTGCCGCCGAAGAGATCATTTTAAAGATGCTTCGCGATCATTATCCTAAGGACAACATTTTGTCCGAGGAAGCGGGGGGGCTGGACCTTTCTTCGGACAGGACCTGGATTGTTGACCCCCTGGATGGGACTACGAATTTTGCCCATGGGTTCCCTTTTTTTGCTGTTTCCATTGCCCTTGAAATTGAAAGCGAAATCGTTTTGGGCATCGTTTATAATCCGATCATGGGAGAATTTTTCGAGGCGCAAAAAGGGCAGGGTGCTTTTCTGAACGGCAGACCGATTCATGTTTCGCATGCCCAAAATTTGGGAGAGTCTTTACTGGCCACCGGTTTTCCCTATGATATTCGGGAAAGGTCCACCCGGATCTTTGAATGGTTCAGGAGAATGGTTGTTGCCGCCCGTGGTATTCGAAGGGCGGGTGCGGCCTCCATTGATCTGTGTTATATTGCAGCGGGTCGTCTGGACGGTTACTGGGAGGAAAATCTGAAACCCTGGGATACCGCCGCCGGCGCCGGAATAGTGTTGGAGGCGGGCGGAAAATTGAGTACCTGTGATGGGCGGGACTTCACCCCGTATCTGAAAAGCGTGGTGGCCTGCACCCCCATGATCCATGGGGATATGGTCAAGACCCTCGATGATACATGATTTAGCCTGCTATCAGCGGTAAAATGGCGATAACCTCCTTGCCGAGGGGTCCTTATGATGGGAATAGTTGAAACCGATTCGTTGCGTTTAAAAATGAACCTTGCGGGGTTCCAAATGGGTGGTTTGGGGTGTTGGTTTGGTTTTTTTCTCTATGTTTTTTTGTTTTTGTTGACCCCCGTTGCGGGGAGTGCTGGTGAGTGGGACCCCCTGGTGGAACGATTGGCGGCGGACGGTTTCTCCAAGCAATGGTTGAAACCGCTGTTCGATCGTCCGGAAGTTAATTTCGATCCTTCCATCATGGCTGTAAAGATGAAAACCCTGTATGTGACGAAATTCGGCGCCGAGTCTGTTCGAAAGCTTCAAAAACGGCTTATCTTTCTGGGATATAAACCGGGGAAAGCTGACGGGAAAGCGGGGGCTAAGACAAGGCGGGCCATCCGATGGTTTCAAAAAGCCCACGGCCTTTCGGTTGATGGGAGACCCAGTGATCAATTGCTGGAAATGGTTCTCAAGGAACGGAGGAAGGCCCCGGTCCATGTTAAAATTCCAACCCCCAAGGCAGGTCCGCTGGTATACAAGAGTATTATGACGCAGGAGCGTTTGAAGGAAGCCAGGGCCTTTTATGCGGTCAATAGGAAGCGTCTGTTGCTATTGGAGCGGCAGTACGGGGTTCCTGGGGAAATAGCCGTGGGCATTCTTACCGTTGAAACCCGGCTTGGGCGTTATCTGGGTGAGAAAAGTGCGTTTTTGACCCTGGCCGGCATGGCGCGCTGTAACGACTTCAGGTGTGTAGCGAGCACATTTACGGATGAACGCCTCACAAAAAGACGAAGGCGCTGGCTTGAACGGCGGACCGACCAAAAGGCGCAATGGGCCTATGGTGAGCTAAAGGCCTTGCTGACCTATTCGCAACAGGCTGACAGGGATCCTTTGAGCATCCCCGGATCATTTTACGGCGCCATTGGTATCGCCCAGTTCATGCCGACACAGGCCCTTCGTCATGGCGTGGATGGAAACGGCGACGGCGTTGTGGATCTTTTTGTTCTGGATGACGCCCTTTTCAGCATGGGCAATTATTTGATGTCAAACGGATGGCGGGGAAGCATGCGAAGCCGGCGAAAACAGCGCAGGGCCATTTACAACTATAACCACAGCAGAATATACGTGAATACGGTCCTGGCGGTCGCCGATTATCTTGAGGAAGGCGAAACGGTTTTCAGGTAGGACGAATCAGGGAATCGGTAAAGGTTTTTGCCTGTTTTTTTAGCTCCTGCAGCTTTTGACAGGCAATCCCCTCGTCAAGGGTGCATTTTCTGGAGGTTCATAAAGGCTTTCTCGGCGTCTTTTCGTGTTTTAAAGATGTCAAACAGTTGGGGGAATCCCATTAAATTGAAAACCGCCGTGACCGGTTTTTGGGCGCAACAAAGACCCATTCGAAGCCCTTTTGCCGTCAATTTCTTATGACAGGTCAGAAGTGCGCCGCACCCCATGCTGTCTAGAAACCGAATATGGCTTAAATCGAATACAATATGGGTGTTTTCCTGAAGGATGGGCGCAAGATTTTGGTTGAAGTCCTTGACCATGGTGGCTTCAAAGCTTTCACCCGGCATGAGTATGATAATCAGTGCGCCCTTTTTTTCTATTTCAAAATTCATTTAAATCCCCTTCTATTTCTTTTACAAATCAAGATCGATGTTCTTTTGGGGTATTTCGCCAAGTCTTTCGTTTTAGGAGTGTGATAATGTTTTTTCCAGTGGGGGTGCATTCATAAGCAACGCTATCCACGCATTGCGCCATCAAATAGAGACCAAAGCCGTTTTCCGCTGTGCCGTCAAGAATGGGAAGGGGCACGGATGTAGGGAAAAATGGTACTCCCCAGTGGTTGAGATACACCATGATTTGGTTTTCAAGTGTCTGAATTTCTATAACTATCCGCCGGTCCGGCCGGTTTTGGTAGGCGTGCCGGATAATATTGGCGATTGCTTCATGAACGGCCAGTTCCAAACTCAGGAGATTTTCTTCCGTCAGTTGATGGAATGTGTCGTTTTTGCAGCATTCACGAACAAAATGTCGTGCCTTGTAAAGGTCTTCCAGCCGGGCCGGCATTTCCATTATGTGGCGGAACAGCGGCATGGGGTCAACGTCCTGTTTGTGGTGATTTGATCAGAGGGATAAATTTTCGGTTGGCGCCTGGAAATGGAAAGCGGTTTATTTCATGAAGTCGGATCCACCGAAAATCCACGGCGCTCGTTAATTGGACCCTCCCATTGCGGTAGTGGCACCGGAATACATCCATGACGATCTTGAAATGGGTATAGGCATGTCGAATGCGGGCAATGCGTTCCTGAGGTTCTACCACCAGGTTGACCTCTTCCTTGATTTCCCTGGTGCAGGCCTCGGACGGGGTTTCACCCTTTTCTATTTTGCCTCCCGGAAATTCCCATAGTCCCCCCAGAAGTCCCTCGGGTTTTCTTTGGGTAATGAGAACCCGTGAACCTTTCCATACGACGCCCGCGGCAATGTGATGTTCCGGTATGGGGGCTTTCTTCACGCGTCGGGGATAAACACTTACCGCTTTTTCCTCTAAAGCGCGGCATTTTCGGCACAGGGGACAATGGTCGCAGTGAGGATTCCTGGGGGTGCAGACCAAAGCGCCCAATTCCATCATGGCCTGGTTGAACATGCCGGGGTTGGATTTTTCGAGGAATGCCTCGGCTGCGGCCTTGTAAACCTTTCCGGATGAAGGGTCGTTGACGGGGCTCTCAATCTGGTGAAATCGCGCCAGCACCCGTTTCACGTTGCCGTCAACGGCAGCGTACGGTTTTCCGTAAGCGATGCTTGAAACGGCGCAGGCGATATAGTCCCCAATGCCCGGAAGGGACATCAGCGATGCCGGGCTGTCCGGCACCAATCCCTCGTGAAATGCCATGATCTTTTGGGCCGCACGGTGAAGGTTGCGGGCACGGGCGTAATAACCGAGACCTTCCCACAGTTTGAGTACTTCCTGAAGTTTTGCAAGGGCCAGGGTGTCGGCATCTGGAAAAACGGAGAGAAATCTTTCATAATAGGGGATGACCGTTTTGACCTGGGTCTGCTGCAGCATCACTTCGGATACCCAAATGCCGTAAGGATCGGATGTGTTTCGCCAGGGAAGGGGGCGGCGGTTTTTGCCGTACCAGTCCAGAAGGGCTTCTTGGATAGTATTCATGGGTTGAGGGCACGCAGCCACTTTTTGAGTCGGCGCTCATGATAAATTCGGGAGGATTCATCATGTGTGTTTTGACGGTGTATAGATCTCATTACAGGAGACTATTACCACAAAAAAAGGCTAATATTCAAGCCTTTCCCAAATGTTTGTTTATGCCGTATGGGATTATCCGGAAAATAATCTGATCAAAATTCCTTTATGCTTGCGGATGAGAAGAAACATGTACCACCCGCAACGTCGATTCGGCGTCCAGGTGTACATCCCTTTGCGGATAGGGTATCTCGATGTTGTTTTCTTTCAGAATATCCCATATCTTCAGCATGACCCGGCTGGTGACATTGGCCACGCCGTTTTGGGGGTCTCGGATCCAGAAGCGCAGCTGCAGGTCCACGGAGTTGTCCCCGAATCCCACCAGCAGGCATTTAGGTTCCGGATTGTCGAGGATTCTCTCGATGCCTTGGGTTGTTTTTTCGATCAGTGCAATGGCTTTGTGGGGGTCAGCGTTGTAGGCGATGCCCACGGGCACTTTGATTCGGATTCTCCTGGATGAGTGAGACCAGTTGATGACCTGTTGAGTGATGAGATCCTCATTGGGAATCAGATATTCTTTTTCATCCCGGGTGACCACCGAAACGCAGCGTCCTCCCATGTGTTTGACAAAACCATAGACATCCGACAACTGCACCACATCTCCCGGCTTGACGGATTTGTCAGAGAGCAGGATGAGGCCGCTGACGAAATTTCCCACAATCTTCTGCAGTCCAAATCCAACGCCCAAACCGATGGCGCCGCTGAAAAAAGCCAGGGCCGACAGATCGATGCCTACGCTGTTCAGCGCCACCAGCGTCCCCATGAATATCAAGGCGATATTGATGCTTTTGATCAGCATCAAACGGGTGGAAGGGGTCAGTTCGGAAACACCGGATAGCTTACGTTCCATGTATCCGGTGACCCAATTCACGCCTCGAAGGAGAATCATCAATACCAACACGGCCTTGATGACGGAAAGCAGGGTCAGTTTTACATCCCCAACCGTAAACCCGATATTTTCAAACAGGGAAATGGTTTTATTTAGGACGCCTAGGATATTAAGGGCGGCCAGAAACCAGCATGCCGCGGCAATAATTTTGGACCAGAACCGGTCTAAAATGATGGATGTGGCCAGTTGAATGACAACCCAGGCAATGCCCAGGTTGAGAAAGAGTTTCATCAAAAAGGTTTGGTAGCCGATTCGGTCGACGCCCTGAATGCACAACCAGAGCACGAAA
The DNA here is from genome assembly GCA_963664475.2 of Desulfatiglandales bacterium. GTDB lineage: Bacteria > Desulfobacterota > DSM-4660 > Desulfatiglandales > Desulfatiglandaceae > NaphS2. Next base: position 1,573,132 of record CAXXXE010000004.1, on the reverse strand, counting down.
ATGCTGAAAATAAGGGGCAGCAATCCGAGCAAACGATTTAGAAAGCCCATGATGTGCCGATTTTTTAATGACGATGCCTTGACCCGGCTGGTGATCATTTTGCGGATCCATCGACCGATAATGGCTCCGATGATCCATCCGGCCAATAACACTGAGATCTGCACCAGGATCTGGACAATATTTTCCCAGATGAAAACATTGGACCACACCCAGGCCTTCATTGCCAGCAGTCGTTCAAAATATGCATCATAGTCCAAAAATGATTTCATCATTTTTCGATCCGGTTAGTTTTACTGTGTTTTTCACGGTTTTCATCATCCATCGGCAGAATTTCCCTGTTGATTCATTAGTTCCCTAGCCGCGGCATGGGCCACCGGCCTGCTGAAGTAGTATCCCTGCATGACATGGCAGTGATGGTTCAGGAGAAAGTCCGACTGGGAGGATGTCTCCACGCCTTTGGCCATCACTTCCAAACCGAGATTCTCGGCCAGGCTGATGATGGTTTTTATGATGGCTTCGTGATTTCTGCTTTTTCCAATGCCATGTACAAAGGAGATGTCGATTTTGATGATGTCGATGGGGAAATCCGCCAGATAGCTTAGAGAAGAATGTCCCTTACCGAAATCATCAATGGCGATTTTCATGCCAAGTTTTCGAATTTGGCTGAGAACTTCCTTGGCTGCACGCGGGTTTTCCATGATCATGCTTTCCGTCAGCTCCAAGGTCAGCTGTTCGGGGGAGATGCCGGTGTGTGAAATAATCCGTTCGATATTCTGAACAAAAAATCTCTCTCTGAGCTGTTTTGGGGAAACATTGATGGCCATCCCAATGTTCCGTAGTGTTTCAGGTTGGTTTTGCAGTAGAAGGGAATCATGACGACACACTTCGTGCAGAACCCATTCTCCAATGGGATGCATCAGCCCCCTTTCCTCAGCCAGGTGGATAAATTCACCCGGTTCGGTTTTCCCGAATTTTCTGTGTTGCCAGCGCAGCAACGCTTCAAATCCGCTGATGCGTTTGGTATTGAGGTCAATCTGGGGTTGGTAAAGGAGGAATAACTCCTGGTTCTGGATAGCGGTTTCCAGGTCATTTTTGAGCCGGGCGTGGCGCAAGGCCTTTGTATGCATTTCCTTGGAAAAGAACCGGAAGGCAGTTCCTGTCTTTTTGGCATGGTACATAGCGATATCGGCGCGCTTGTTCAGCTCATCAATGCTCAGTTCGTCAACACGCTGATCATCTGCACCGTGGATGGCGATTCCGATGCTGATGCCGGTTTTTATCCGATGTTCGTCCACCAGATGGGGTTCATCCATGGATTCAAGAATTTTTTGCGCAACGCGGGCCGCATCTTCCGGTCGGGACAGTTCATCCAGAACAATCGCAAACTCATCTCCGCCCAGACGGGCCACCAAATCGCTGGAACGTACGCAGGTTCCCAGGCGCCTTGCCACTGATTTCAGGAGCAAGTCGCCCGCGGCATGACCGAAATGATCATTAATGTCCTTGAAGTGATCCAGATCCAGGAACAATACCGCCATGCTGCGGTGATATCTTTTGGCGCGAAACATGGCCCTTTGCTGGAACTCGTCAAACACCTTTCGCGTCGCCAGATGCGTCAGCTGGTCATGTTCCGCCAATCGGGTCAGAACTGCCTCCGCCTTCTTTTGCAGGGTAATATCGGTGGCGATTCCGTCAATAATGATTTCGCCGTCTTCAACCCTGGCTTCAATGGAACGATCCCTGAGCCAGATCCACCTGCCTGCCGCATTTTTTATTCGATATTCAATGTCAAAATGCTTTCCCTCGTGAAATTCCCTGATAACGTTGTTGACCCTGGGACGATCCTCGGTGTGAATTGAATCTGACCAAAGGAAGGGGTGTGTCAATAATTGTTCGGGGGTGTAGCCGAGAATTTGTTTGACCTGATTGGAGCAATAAATGGCGCCGCGTTTTTTGGAGAAAGCGTAAATAATGTCCGGGATTCCTTCAACCAGTCGTTTGTAACGTTCCTGGCTTGATTTTAAGGCGACCCGCTGCTGGTGAAGCAATAGAAAATTCTTGACCTTGCCGACCAGGATTTGGGGATCGATGGGCTTGAACAGATAATCCACCGCCCCTGTTTCGTACCCGGCAAAGATATGCCTTTCTTCCTTGCTGATGGCTGTCATAAAGATGATGGGAATATGCTGGGTCTGGTCATGTTCTCTCATCAGGGAGGCCAGTTCAAAGCCGTCCATTTCAGGCATCTGTACGTCCAGCAGGGCAACGGCGAAATCGTTGTGAAGTGTTAGGGCCAGGGCTTCATTGCCGGACTCGGCGGTAAAAACCGCTGCCTGGAGCGGTTTGAGAATCTTTTGCATGGCGAAAAGATTTTCGGGCAGATCGTCAACCACCAGCAGTTTTGGGGTTGGTGCAAGTCCGGACGTGGGGATTTGGGGCATCCTTTAGGTTTCCTCCCGCTGGTATTCGGATGTTGGTGATAATCGGCGTTTTCTGAAAATTTTCTCTTTTTTCGAAACTTCCTCAAAATCTTCGGCGACCTCGGAAAAACGCAATGATTCTTTTGGGCCCAGGCACAGAAACCCTCGGTGACAAAGGCTGTCCTTAAACAGACTCAGAACCCGGTTTTGCAGGTCCTTATCAAAGTAGATCATGACATTTCGGCATATGATGAGGTTCATTTCACCAAACACGCCGTCCGTTACAAGATTATGATTGGCAAATGTAATGCATTCTCTAAGATCTTCGTTCATTTTAGCGGATTTATACCCGGAATGATAGTAGTCCGAAAAAGAGGCTTTTGGATTGGACCGGTTATAGGCGGCCATGTATTTTTTCATTTTATCCAGGGGGTAGATGCCTTCTTCAGCTTTGTGGAGGGATTCATTGTTGAAATCCGTTGCATAGATCCGCACTCGCCGGTAAAGGCCTTCTTCCTTGAGGACAATGGCCATGGCGTAGACTTCTTCACCCGTGGCGCAGCCGGCATGCCATATTTTCAAAAAGGGATAAGATTCGAGATAGGGGAGTACTTTTTCCCGGATAGCGGCAAAGAAAATCGGATCCCTGAACATTTCGGTTACGGTGACGGACATTTCCCTGAGAAAATCATTGATCGCCGCATCATCCCGCAGTATGGGCGTGATGATCTGGGAGATGTGATCCACACCCAGCTTTGATGCCATGGATGCCACGCGTCGCTTGAAGGACGCCCTGGCGTAGTGCCCAAAATCGTAACCGTGTCGGCGGCGTATGCTCTCGATCAACAGATCCAGCTCTATATCTTTGATTTCGTTTTCCTTCATCGGTATAGCAACACCCGCATGAGGCTCATGAGTTTGGTTGTGTCAACGGGTTTGGCCAGGTAGTCATTAGCGCCGGCCTCAATGCATTTGGCCCGGTCTTCCAGCATGGCTTTGGCCGTGAGGGCAACGATGGGAAGAGTCTTGAAACGGGTTTGCCGGCGAATTCGTCTCATGGTTTCATAGCCGTCCATGACGGGCATCATGATGTCCATCAAAACCATATGGACGTCAACCTCTTTTTCAAGGGTCTCCAGAGCCACATGTCCGTTTTCCGCCATGACCACTGTGAGCCCCGCATTTTTGAGAACCTTGGACAGGGCGAAGCTGTTGCGGAGATCGTCGTCCACCAGGAGGATTTTTCTGCCGCGCAGCATTTTCTCCGGGTCGTGCAGCATGCGCAGTATTCGCTGCTGTTCACCCGGCAGAGAGGATTCCACTGTGTGCAGAAAGAGCGATACTTCATCCAGCAGACGTTCCGGTGAGTTGGCGCCCTTCACCACGACTTTGCTGGTGTACTGGCTCAATTCGCGAAGTTCAACGTCCGTGAGTTCCTTGCCCGTATAAACAATCACGGGCGGCAGTGACAGGTCCGGGTTTTCATTAAGGGTGCGAAGGAGATCGAACCCGGTCATATCGGGCAGACCCAGATCCAGAATGACGCAATCGAAGTTTTGGGTGGACATCAGTCTCAGAGCGCTTTTTCCACTGTCTGTGCCGGTAATCTCCACGCCTTCGGCCGCCACCAGTGTTTCAACGGCCTTTCGACTGTTTTTGTCGTCTTCCACCACCAGAATGGTTTTGACCGTGGTTTTCAGGATGTTTTCGATTCGGTCAAAGGTTCCCTTGATATCCTCCGCATCAATGGGCTTGGTCAAAAATCCGATGGCGCCTTTTTGCATAATATCAGCGGTTCTGTTCCGCCCGGATATGACATGCACGGGAATATGGCGTGTTTCAAGCCCATATTTCAGACCGTCCAGAACCGTTGCGCCATCCATGTCCGGAAGACCCAGATCGAGAATGACGGCACTGGGCCTGTATGCGGCGGCCAGCTGGAACCCGCTGCCCCCGTCGCCGGCTGTCAGACATTTGAAGCTTTTCTTTCGTGCGTGGCCCATGAGGATCTTTGCAAACTGTGGGTCGTCTTCAATGATCAGTACCGAGCGGTCTCCCGCTTTGATATGCTCTCGGTCGTCAGGCAAAAATTGCGGGATGAAGGCCTCGGCGGGCGGTGCGCTTTTCGGGCGAACGACGCTGTGTTGGGGGCTCTCTTTTTCTTTCAGGGCGAAAGCGGTTTTTTCGATTGTCCCATGCATACGTTCAAGGGGCAGGAGCAGTGTGAAGACGCTGCCTGTTCCCACTTCGCTTGTCAATTGAATTTCGCTGTTCAGGAGATGGGCCAGTGCCCGTGAAATGGATAGCCCCAGGCCCGTGCCCCCATACTGACGGCTTACGGACCCGTCAACCTGCTGAAAGGCCTCGAAAATAGCCTGCCGTTTTTCCTCGGGAATGCCGGGCCCGGTGTCTCGCACCGAGAATGCCAGGGTATTGGCGGATGTCAGGTGGTTGTTCGTAAAACGGGTTTGTTTCTCTGGGCGATGGACTTCAAGGGTTATGGCGCCCTGGTTTGTAAATTTGAAAGCATTGGCGAGAAAGTTCCTTAAGATTTGTTCGAGCCGTTGTCTGTCGGTACGGATGGATGATGGAACATCAGGGGCCATGATGATGTCGAAAGCCAGTCCCTTTTTCATGGCGACCTTCCCGAACTGTTGGCGCAGGCTCCGGATAAGGGTTTCCAATGGGATATCCTCGGGATGCAGTTCCATCATTCCGGCCTCGATCTTGGACAGGTCCAGGATTTCATTAATGAGGGAGAGCAGGTCCTGACCGCTGCCATGGATGATTTCGGCGCTTTCCACCTGTTCCTCCGTGAGGTTGCCTTCGTCGTTATCCGCCAGCAGTTTGGCCAATATGAGAAGGCTGTTAAGGGGCGTACGCAGCTCATGGCTCATGTTCGCCAGAAACTCAGACTTGTATTTTCCGGCCAACTCGAGTTCCCCGGCTTTTTCTTCCACATCCTTCTTGGCTTTTTCCATTTCCCTCTTTTGCTGCTCAAGGGCTTCGGTTTTTTCTTCCAGTTCTTCGTTGGATGTCCGTAATTCCTCGCTCTGCTGTTCCAGTTCTTCGTTGGCTGATTGCAGTTCCTCACTCTGCTGTTCCAGCACTTCATTGGCGTTTTTCAACGCTTCCTGCTGCGATTGAAGCGCCTGGGAAAGCCGCTGAGATTCTTCCAGTGAGACGGCCAGTTGTTTTCTGCTCTTGGCGCTGTTAATGGCAATGGCGATGTTCCCATTCACCATTCTTAAAAATTTGCGGTGGGAGTCCGTGAACATTTCAAGACTTCCCAGCTCAATGATGGCGATAACCTCTCCGTTGTGGTCCACGGGTTTCAGGTAGATATTTCGAGGCGCCACATGGCCAAGCCCGGAAGTGATGATCAAATGGTCTTCCGGAATGTCCGTGAGGAGCAATTCTTCCCCGTCCATCGCGACCTGCCCCACCAGACCTTCTCCGGGACGGTATGCGGTGGTCGCTTTTTCGCCGCCATTGTGAGCATAACCGGCTGCCGTCTTCAGCGTTCCATCATCCTCAGTCATGTGGATGAGGCCGATATGGGCTTGAAAATATTTGCATAAAAAGGTGATGATGTTGCAGCACAGGGCCTGAGGATACAGATCCCCCTGCATCACGTCTGAAAGTTTTGCCTGGGCGCTTTTCAGTGCATCCCGTTCCGCCAGTGTCCTTTCCGCCGCCTTTCTCTTGGTGATGTCCCAGAAATTCTCCACAATACCGCGAAAGGCGCCGTCCCTTCCAAAAAGAGGCATGGCGATCATCATGAAGGAGAATTCGCTGCCGTCTTTTTTCGTCTGAGTGATTTGTCGTTCGATCCTGTTAAGGGCGCCCATTTCCAGTTGTTTAAGGGGGCATTGGTCCGTGTGACAAAAAGGCAACGGAAACAGTTCATAACACTTCAATTTTTCCCCGGATGCCCTTTTTACGCCGGTCTTGGCGGCAAAGGTGTCGTTGATCCGAACCTGGTTGAATTGGGGGTCGATCAGCCGTTTGCCGTCTACCGCCGTGTGAAACAACGCTTTTAATTCGGATTGGGCCATGATCATCTCATTTTCGGAGTTTCGGTATGTGAGTAACGCCAACCAGAAAGCAAGAAGGTAACCCGCAAGCCTGAGTCCGTGCCAGAACCACCAGCCGGCTTTAAAGATGGCGGACATCTGAAAAAGGATGCCTGATAAACCAAAAAGGAGGGTCAGGAGGAGAAACAGCAGGTCTTCCCTTTCTTTTCCTTTGACGTATCGAATGGCGAAGTGCAGGGCGGCCAGAAGCGTCAGTCCTCCGCCCATAAAGTTGAGTGTCTTGGCGGTTGTGGTGAATTGTCCCTGTTCCACCATGGTGGGGATGCTATCGGGATACAGGGCGGAAAATACCCCCAATAGAGTGGCGATCAGAGCGACTCCCCCAGAAGCGGTGAGTGCGCTTTCCATGGAGATCTCATGTTCAGGGAACCATGCCAGGGCAAAGAAAAGGCCCCCGGCAAATACCGCCAGGCTGTGCAGCCAGACAAATGCGCCCCCAGCCGGAACGCAACTGTGCGCAATGTCCAGTATGGCCATGGATATGAGCGCACAGGCGATCCACATCTTGTGGGATGTGCAGGTTCTTTGTTGCGAAAGCAGGATGAGTGCGGCCAGCACCAGCCCGAGTATTGCGCCGGAAACCTCCAGCATGGAATGGAACGGCAGGGACCACCAGACCCATGAATCCAAAAAGCGCTCCATGAGCAGCGTCCCGAAAATGGGTGTTGTGCTTCCAAGAACTATTACCGTGGGCAGCATCCAGCTTGAGACGTCCCTCCTGGAGATGCGTTTGGCAGCTGCTTCCGTCGACATTGGCATCAAGTCATTTTCCTCATTTTCCAGCTTGGTTTTTGTGTTAAATTATGTTAAATGGCATCCCAATATGTATAACGATCTTGTAACTTTTCCCTGTGAACTCTCCAAATCAGTTGGAGATGCGGCCACCGCGGAATTTCTACCATAGGACCGTTATGAGTGCAAATTCCTTTTTTCGGAAGTTCCTTTACGCCGGGTTCAGACGATATTTATATCCTGTTTGTCTGTTTTTTTAAAGACGGGCCTTGAAAGAGACTGAGAAATCGTTACCCTATAACCATTTAAACCACAAATTATGCTTGAATTTTCTTGGAGAGCTTACGGTTATGACAAAAGATTTGTTGAAAGGAAAAAGGGTTCTTATTGTGGACGATGAACCTGATGTGCTGGATACCCTTGAAGATCTGCTGCCCATGTGCATTCTTGTGAAAGCGTCCACTTTTGAAGACGCAAGAGAACAACTCGAGCGGGAGTTTTTTGATATTGCGGTTCTGGATATCATGGGGGTGGATGGATATAAACTCCTTGAAATTGCTAACGATAAAGAGGTTCCCGCGGTCATGTTGACGGCCAATGCGCTGAGCGTAAGCCATACGGTGAGGTCTTTCAAGGGCGGGGCCGCCTTTTATGTTCCGAAAGAGGAAATGATTCATATTGCGAAATATCTAAATGATATTCTGGTGGCCCGGAAAAAAGGAAAGCTTCCGTGGAATCGATGGATCGAGCGGATGGGTTCGTTTTACGAAAAGAAATTCGGGCCTGACTGGCAGACCGGCGACAAGGAATTCTGGGAAAAATTCAACTCTTGGCTGTAACGCAATCCTTTTTGAAATCGGGAACATCAATATGAAAGCGAGGGTCATTCATGAAATGCCGGTTGCGATGGCTGGGTTTGGGTGTGGTATTTCTTGTGGTTCTGGTTGCTTTAGGCGGGTGTCGTGGTTCGGAAAGTCGGGCGGAGGCTGAAAAGGAGCCAAACACCGTAAAGGTAATTAAGGTGGACGTGGCGGAGGTGGTGCCTGGGCCCATTCGTGATGTCCTGGTGTTGCCGGGGGAAACCGAGGCCTGGCAGGACGTTCTGGTGGCCGCGGATAAGGACGGCCGCGTGGAGTGGATCGGCCCGAAAGAAGGCGACGTTGTCAAGAAAGGGCAACTTCTGGCCCGAATTGATGTTTCGGCTCTGAAAACAATTATTACCCGGTCGGAGGCTTCCGCCGAGCTGACAAAAGATCTGTATGAACGGCGCAAGACGCTGTTTGATCGGGGGATTGTACATAAGGAAGCATTGGAGCGGGCTCGTACCGACAAGGCCCTGGCTGAAAGCGATCTGGTCAAGGCCAAGGTGGAATATGATCGTGGATTTCCTCATTCTCCCATCAGCGGTATGGTGAATTATTTGCATGTGGATGAAGGCGAGTTTGTCAACCGAGGTCAGGCCATGGTGGATTTGGTCAATGTGGACAAGATTAAAATTCACGTCAATGTGCCGGAACTGGATGTCCGTTATCTGAAAAAAGGGCAGGAGGTCATGGTTGGGATAGACGCCTTTCCAGACCGCCGGATGCGGGGAAAGGTGGATTTTGTTTCATTTAAGGCGGATCCCGCCACCAAGACCTTCCGGGTAAGGGTCCTGATCGAAAATCCGAACCACGATATTAGACCGGGGATGATTGCCCGGGTGATTTTCCTTCGGCGCATGATTCCCGATGCGCTTTCCGCGCCCCTGTTTGCCATCCTGGACAAAGGGGGTGAACGTCTCCTGTTTGTGGAAAAGGATGGTATTGCCCATGCCCGGACCGTTTCCATCGGGGTCATCGAGGGGGACCGGGTTCAGATTACCGACGGCTTGAGGCCGGGAGATCGTCTGATCGTGACCGGCCAGAGAGACGTTGAGGAAGGGATGAAGGTTCAAACCCAATGATCCTCAATCAGGTCGCACTCAAGAGGCAGGTCTCCGTTTTGACCCTCATGGTTTTTATTCTCATCGCCGGGGTTTACTGCTATGTGACGCTCCCAAGGGAAAATTTTCCGGATATTACCATTCCCTACGTCTTTGTGACCACCACCTATGAAGGGGTGGCCCCCGAGGATATGGAGGAATTGATCTCCATTCCCATCGAGCGAAAACTAAAAGGGATTTCCGATGTGGAGGAAATCAGATCCACGTCAGCCGAGGGAATTTCCACGGTAGCGGTCAAATTTCTTCCATCCGTGGATATCGACGATGCTCTCCAGAAGGTCAGGGACAAGGTGGACCAGGCCAGGAAGGATTTGCCGGGGGATCTTCCCGACGACCCGGTGCTTCAGGAGGTGAATTTTTCAGATCTTCCCATCATCCGAGTGGTTTTGTCCGGTCCTTTCACTCTCAGGCGTTTGCAGAAATTTGCCGAGGACATGGAAGACCGGTTTGAGTCCGTTCCGGGGGTGCTGGATGCCCGTTTGAGCGGCGGCCTGGAAAGGGAGATCCATGTGGAGTTGGACCTGGATCGGGTGGGGGCCTACCGGGTTCCCTTTTCAAGCCTCATCAACGCGGTGACCAAGAGCAACGTGAACATGCCCGGCGGCAGCATGGATATCGGCCAGGGAAAATACCTGGTTCGCGTTCCGGAGGATTTCCAGGACCCGTCGGAAATCTTTTCCATTGTGGCTTTTGTGCGGGACGGCAAGCCTGTGTACTTGAGGGATGTGGCTTTTATTCGGGACAGCTATAAGGATCCCCTCACGCGAAGCCGCTTTAATGGGGTTAAGAGCGTTACCCTGGCCATCCAGAAGCGCAGTGGCGAGAACATTGTCGAGGTCACGGACCAGGTCAAGGCCATTGTCAAGGAAATGAAACCGCTCCTGCCGCCTACCCTCAAAATAGACCTCACAAGCGATATGAGCAACGATGTTCGGCTCATGGTGGCGGACCTGGAAAACAACATCCTTTCCGGTCTGATTCTGGTGGTGGCGGTTATCCTGCTCTTTATCGGCGGGCGATCCGCAATTTTCGTGGCCCTGGCCATTCCTTATTCCATGTTTATCACTTTCATCCTCCTGGCCGCCTTCGACGTGACCCTCAATATGGTGGTGCTCTTTTCCCTCATTCTGGCGCTTGGCATGCTGGTGGATAACGGCATTGTCATTGTCGAAAACATCTACCGGCATATTCAACAGGGCATGGGTCGTAAGGAGGCCGCGCTCACGGGTTCCGACCAGGTGGCCTGGCCGGTAATCACTTCCACCATGACGACCCTCGGGGCCTTTATGCCCATGCTGTTCTGGCCCGGGATCATGGGTGAGTTCATGGGGTATTTGCCCGAGACGCTTATCATGGCGCTGACTGCCTCGCTTTTTGTGGCCCTGGTGATCAATCCGGTGCTTTCGGCTCGCTATCAGACCGCAAAACCGCTTACCACGGAGAAAAAAAAGAAATTATCCAAAGAGCCCCTTGTCAAACGGATCTACCTTGGCCTGCTGAACTGGTCCTTGAATCACCGGCTGATTGTGGTGCTCACCTCTTTTCTGCTCCTGGTGGGGTCTATTGTGCTGTACGGGGCTTTTGGAAAAGGGAGCGAATTTATGCCCGATACGGAACCCAGGCGGGCTTATGTTAACCTCAAGGCCCCTGAAGGGACGAACCTGGATGCCTCGGATGCTCTGGTTAAGCTGGTAGAAAATATCGTATCCAAATACGAAGACATCCGCTATGTGATTTCCAATATCGGCGCTGAAGGGGGCGATCCTTTTTCCCAGGGGGGGACGGGGACCCATATTAACCGCGTGGCGCTCGATTTCAAGGATTTCCACGACCGGAAAACCCTTTCATCCACCGTGGTGCGGGAGGTTCGGGATGAGGCCCTGAACACCATCAAAGGCGCCGAGGTGCAGGTGGAAAAGGAAAAGGAAGGCCCCCCCACCGGTGCGCCGGTGAATCTGGAAATTTCCGGGAAAGATATTCATGTGCTGGGAGATCTGGCGGCGAAAATCAGAAAAGAGATCAAGAATATTCCGGGCCTTGTGGATTTGAAGGACAATTTCTTGAAAGGAAAGCCCGAAATCCGGGTTCGGGTGGACAAGGAAAAGGCCGCGTTGATGGGGCTGGATACCTATGCCATCGCCTATACCGTAAAGACCGCCATTAATGGTGCGAAGGTGGGCGTTTATCGGGAGGGGAAGGATGAATACGATATTATTGCGCGTCTGCCTGACAAGGATCGCCAATCCCTGGAGAGTCTCAAACGGATTACGGTTTCAGGCCCCAAAGGAGAGCCCATACCCCTGACGAGTCTGGCAAAGATTACGCTCAGCAGCGGGCTCGGGGCCATCATGCGGCTGGATCAGAAACGGGTGGTCACTATCTCTGGGGATGTTTCAGGAAGGCTGGCCAATGATGTGATCCGGGATATTGAAATATATCTGGGGTCTCGCATTGACTGGCCCCGTGGGTATTCTTATCGTTTTTCGGGGGAGCAGGAGGAGCAGGCAAAGTCCGCCGCATTTCTGAGCAAGGCCTTTGTGGCGGCGCTTTTTATTATCTTCCTGATCCTGGTCACACAGTTTAATTCTTTTATGACGCCCTTTATTATTTTGACGTCTGTTCTCCTTTCCCTCATTGGTGTATTCCTGGGCCTGTTGATAACGGACACCGCATTCGGCGTCATTATGACCGGTATCGGCGTCATCAGCCTGGCAGGCGTCGTGGTCAACAATGCCATCGTTTTGATTGACTATTACAACCAGCTCAAAGAGAGGGGTATGGCGGCACGGGAAGCCCTGATTAAGGCAGGTCTGGTGCGATTTCGACCGGTGATGCTGACGGCCATCACCACCATTCTGGGGTTGTTGCCCATGGCCACGGGCATCAGTTTTGATTTTCGCAATGTTGCCTGGGATATCGGCAATGAGTCCAGCCAGTGGTGGGGGCCCATGGCCGTGGCGGTGATTTTTGGCCTGGCCGTGGCCACCCTGCTGACCCTGGTGGTGGTGCCGGTTCTCTGCTCGTTGCTGAACAGCCTTCAGGAAAGATTCGGGGGCAGCCGCGCCTGATTTGTATTTCAAATTGTTCCTTGACATTTTTTATCCATCTCCTTACAAGTAAGTAAGAATCAATGTTTAAGTAAGGAGAGAGTTATGGCGTTAGCGACCATCACCACTAAAGGGCAGGTGACGATTCCCAAAATGATTAGAGACTCTCTAAAATTAAATGCCGGTGATAAAATTGAGATTATTCTCACGGAAAAAAGAGAGGCCATCATCAGGCCTGTGTCTAAAAAAGTAGACGAAATTTTTTGCAAATTGCATAAACCCGGAAGAAAATCCGTATCCCTTGAAAATATGGACGATGCCATCAGAAATAGAATGAGGGACAAATTCAAATGAAGGCACTGGATACGAATATTCTGGTTCGGTTTTTAGTGGGTGATGATGAATTGCAATCAAAAAAAGTCTATACAATGTTCAAAAAAGCGGAGTCAGAGAAAAACGAACTATTTGTGCCATTGCTTGTTGTTTTAGAAATGATTTGGGTTTTAGAGTCTGTTTATGAAATCTCAAGAACTGAAATTCTGAATTCTGTCAGCGACCTTTTATTGATGCCAATTTTAAAATTTGATTGCCAGTCAGCTTTACAACAATTCGTACATGCCGCAAATGGAAATACATATGATCTTTCGGATCTTCTGATTGCGCATTCTGCTAAAATGAAGGGTTGCGATGCTGTTATGACATTTGACAAAAAAGCCGCTAAGTTCAGCCTCTTCGAATTTGTAAACTGATATCATCAAATGGCTCCAGCCGTGGTGATAGGAATCCCGCGTAATTTTATTGAGGGGGAAACCGCCGGCTGTGAGCATTTTTTTTTAATGAAGATGTTTCACAAGGTTATATTATCATGTCTTTAAAGAAGAAAACGCTTGATTTGATTAAAAAAAGAGCCGAGGCCCTTCAGGGCGGCGGCCGTAAGGCCGCTGAAAAGCAGGCGGCCATGGGTAAAATGACGGCCAGACAAAGGATCTTGGCACTTTTGGACAAAGATTCATTTCAGGAATACGATCTTTTTGCCAAACATGAGGCAAGAGATTTTGATATGGAAAAGAAAATTCTTCACGGTGACGGCGTCATTACCGGCACTGGAAAGATAAGTGGAAAACCCGTGTGTATTTATGCCCAGGATTTCACCGTGGCAGGCGGGTCTCTGGGCCTGATGCATGCCCATAAAATCACCAAAATTATGGACCATGCCATGAAATTGAGGGTTCCCCTCATCGGTATCAATGATTCCGGGGGCGCCCGTGTCCAGGAAGGCGTAAATTCCTTGGCGGGCTATGGTGAGATTTTCTATCGGAACGCCATTGCTTCCGGCGTTATCCCGCAGATATCCGTTATTCTCGGTCCATGCGCGGGGGGCGCCGTTTATTCGCCCGCACTGACCGATTTTGTTTTTGTGGTGGATAAAATTTCACAAATGTTTATTACCGGCCCCCAGGTCATCAAGACCGTCCTGGGAGAAGAAATCAGCATGGAAGATCTGGGAGGCGCGAAAGTCCACTGTGAAATCACCGGCAATGCTCATTTTTTTGCTGAAAGCGAAACGGAATGTTTCGAACAGATCAAAGACCTGATCAGCTTTATTCCCTGGAACAATACCAAGGAACCGGTGATGCTGCCGCCCAGGAAGCCTAAAAAAGGAAGAAAAATCGAGGAAATTGTTCCCAGTGATCCGGCCCTGCCCTACGATGTCAGGGATGTGATCCGGGCGGTGGTGGACAGTTCGCATTTTTTTGAAGTTCATGAGAGATGGGCGGGAAATATCGTCATCGGGTTCGCCCGAATGAATGGACGTCCCGTGGGTTTTGTGGCCAATCAGCCACTGGTGCTTGCAGGGGTTCTGGATTGTGATTCTTCCGATAAGGCCGCGCGGTTCATTCGATATTGTGATGCGTTCAATATTCCCCTGATCACATTCGAGGACCTGCCCGGATACCTGCCCGGAATCGACCAGGAGCATGCCGGCGTAATCCGTCACGGCGCCAAGCTGCTGTATGCATACAGCGAGGCGAGCGTGCCGCGCATTACGGTGATCCTTCGAAAAGCCTATGGCGGCGGATATGTTGCCATGAATTCCAGGCACCTGAAAGCGGATTTTGTTTTTGCCTGGCCGGGCGCTGAAATTGCGGTGATGGGACCCGAGGGCGCAGCCAATATTATTTTCAGAAAGGAGATCAACGCCGCTGAAGATCCCGAAGCCATGAGGCAGGTGAAGATCGAGGAATACCGAGACAAATTTTCAAACCCATTTGTAGCGGCTTCTAAAGGATATATTGATTCTGTGATCGAACCTGAGGAAACACGGGATATTTTACTGCACTGCCTTGAAATTTCCGAATACAAAGTCGAGTCGCGGCCGGAGAAGAAACACGGTATTCCCCCATTCTAATCATTAATTTCGAAATTTTAAAACGATGACAACCGAAAAAAAATATAAATTACTCAATATTGATGGAACCGCTTATCTGACCCGTCATACCACCAAATTTGAAAACCGGCCTAAATGGGAAAAAGAGAACCCGAAAATGGTAAAGAACAGCCTTCCGGGAACGGTTCTAGATATATTCGTCAAGGCAGGCGATCCAGTGTCCGAAGGCCAGGAGTTGCTTTCTCTGGAAGCCATGAAAATGATCAACAAGATTACGGCCCCCTTTTCAGGCATTATCAAAAAAATTCATGCTGAACAGGGGCAGGTTTTGCCGAAAGGAACCGTTATCATCGAGATGACTTAATTTGTTGATCTGTCCCTATTTCCCACTGCCTTCGATGGTCATCTTGATGATCCGGACAGGTGACACCGGAACGTCGCCCATCATGCCTTTTTTGGCGGTTTTGACCCCTGAGATGGCATCCACCACGTCCATCCCTTTGACCACCTTGCCAAAGACGGTATATCCCCACCCCTGTGGGGTATCGCTGGTGTGGTTCAGAAAACTATTGCTCTTGGTGTTGATGAAGAACTGATCCGTGGCGCTGTGGGGATCCGGCGTACGCGCCATGGCGACTGTTCCCCGTGCGTTTTTCAGGCCGTTGTGCGCCTCGTTTGGGATGGGCATTTCAGTGCTTTTCCGTTTCATGTCCGGCGTGAAACCGCCGCCTTGAATCATGAAGTCCGGAATTACCCGGTGAAAGATGGTTCCGTCATAGTGTCCCCAGCGCACGTACTGCAAAAAGTTTTTCACGGTCTCGGGTGCTTCATCGGGAAAAACCTCCAGGACAATGGTTCCCTTGGATGTTTCCATGACGACCCGTGGATTGTCCGAGAGGCCGCCAAAAGCTGCCTGATGAATGGATAGAACCAGTAAAAGCATCAGAATAAATACTTTTTTCATTTTTTTACCTCCGTTTGTAAGGAACTGATGTCTTCAGATCCTGATTTGCTTTTTTTCGATTCCCTGCCTGACGCTATCTCCATATACACAATCCGCCGCGGTTTTGAAAAGAATAATTTTCCAATCGTTCCAGTGTTGGAGCCCTGAATAATCACTAATCGGTCCCGTTTTTTTATTTTTTCCATATCCCCCTTGTACTTTTTTTTCAGCAGTTGTAATTAAAGACAATCAAGGTCAAATAATTCATTCAGGGCGGATAATATGGAGAAAAAAATTCAATCGGAAGCGCTGAAAGTCAATTTAGAAGAAACACGGAAGATTAAAGTTGATGTGCCGAAACGGTACCGTGAATTTATCGATCTTTCCAGTTCCCATTTCGGCATTCATGAGCGCGCCGAAA
Source organism: Desulfatiglandales bacterium (assembly GCA_963664475.2). Lineage (GTDB taxonomy): Bacteria > Desulfobacterota > DSM-4660 > Desulfatiglandales > Desulfatiglandaceae > NaphS2. The sequence continues at coordinate 1,557,099 of CAXXXE010000004.1, read as the reverse complement.
AGTGCATGACGGAATACCACCATCCCTATGCGAACCATGCTTTTGTGGTGGCGGAACTTAGGACCATTGCGCTCAACGATTTCTGGTTTTACGCGGAACTGAAAAATTCGGACGACGCTTTCCTCATAGTGGTTGAGAGTCTGGGAGGACTTTTATCGTCCGGTATCGATGAAAAGCTTAAGGAAACCATTGTCAGGACCCTGGTGGAATTTATTGATCGGCTGACGGAGTCCCCGGAAAAACACAGAGGAATCGTTGAGGCGTGTATTCGGCTGCTGAAAGAAACCCTGGTGAAAAATCGTGAAATCTATATTTGTTGTTCCGCGTTTTTTAAAAAGCATCTGGGGAAGGCCGCACATCTTGATGATTTTAAAAACGAAATATTTGGCTTAACCAAGGATGTTTTAGGCGTCAATATCAATTTTTGGCGGGAAACCACCCATATTGAACAATGGTACCTTGAAAATCAGACTATTTTCCATCAAGACTACCAAAAGGCCATCTCCAATCTTGGACATGAATATTTTGCCGATCTTCAAGAAAAACTCGAAGCGGCGGACAGCTTTGAAGCGCTGGTTGAGGATATCCCGTCATATGGAGATATCGCAAATAATTTCAGACAATTGAATGATAGCTTCGATAAGTTTATTGAAAAATTTTACTATACCTTCTATCTTCTTTATCTTCCCGGAATGAGCGGGCTGAAAGATCGCCTGATCCGTGATATCAACTATTTGCTGGCAAGAGTGCTGGGGGAGATCGCGTTAAGCGAGATATTCGGGTTTTTGGACAAAATATTTGATATGTTCAAAGTATTTCGACGTGATCATACCTCTCCCATACTGAACTGTATTGCCACGCTCGGAAAGAAAATTATTGAGATTGACGATTCAGAGGATAAATTCCGCGTCAATTATTTCGAAAAGAAACTCATTGACTTCGGATTTGAGTTTCCGGGCATCGTTTATGTGGATAAAGACTGGAAAACTCACGTCAATGAAAACCATCTGAAAAATATCAGGGTATGGCTTGAAATATTGAAATATGGTTCCTCCATTCCGGAGAAACTGCTTTCAGCCCTTATCGTTAATTTGCGTCTGGGCGGCGTTTATATTTCGGATACGGATCTTTTTCAGCGGGATATTACCAACATCCTGAATTCTAACGTTTCACCTTTTTATAAAAAAGTGAAACAGCTTTCTTTTATTTTTCCGGTATATTTCAATGAAATCGGCGCAGAGGGGGAAATCCGTCATGTGACCACGGCCATGGATGAATTGTCCCATCGAAACGACCGATTGATTCATTTCTTGAGAAAACAGGTTCATATTGAAGGGAACAATACCCTCATTGAACTGACCCGAAAAGTATTCAATTTCTGGTACGATGGCAATTTGGAAACCCTTCAAAGGGGATTTCCCACGGATGTGTACGAGTCCATTGATTTGATGGGCAGATGGTTTGTGCCGATTCATACCCTGCTGAAAGACCTTTGCGAGAACCAGAATTGCAAACCGGAAAAATTTCTCAATATGGACCAGCAGGATCTGGAGCAGGCATTGGCCTCGGTTCCGGAAGGAAATGAGATTGATCGAAAAAGATTGCTGTATATCTGTCGTTTGTATGCCTTGCTGCGGGAAAAATATTCTTTTGATACCGTCAATATTGTTTCCATATTGGAGCGATACAGCTTTCTTGACAATGAAGAGATATCGAACTTTAAAGTCTGTATGGAAAAGAAGGACCATTCAGGGGCTTTGCGGAAGGTTTTTCTGTTTATCGAAAACCTCAAGCAGATCATTTTAGATCCCGAACACAGCGAAGCCTGGGAGAGCATCTATTATAAGCGGCATGTGGCTTTCGGAATTCCTTCCATGTATGGTATTTACCGCGAAAAAAAATTTGAGGCCATGGGGCTTATTTTCAGGCTTGAAAGGGTCGCCGCTCATTTGATGGACAAAATCATCAATGATATCAATCTGAACTATATTTCGGCCACAAGTCTCCAACGCATTTACAGGGTTCTTGAATATTTTAAGGATGGCATGGCCCTTGACGGCATCAATAACGAGGGGTTTAACAGCAACCTTCAGATGTTCCGATACAGCCTTACCTCTTCCACCTTCAGCCTGGGGCAATACACCAATATTTTTGAATTTATGGCGGAACGGATCCGTGAAATCATCAATGAGTATTTCATTCGATCATACGAATACCCGCTGAATGTGATTGTCCCCCAACTTTTCATGAAAGAGCCCGGCCTTTCCGCCGAAGACAAAAACAGAATCCTTTTGCAAAAAACCGAAGAGTTCAACCGGGAAATGATATCCAACTGTTTTCTTTTGCAGAAATTTGACGGATTTATCACCGGCATTCTGAAAACCCTTCACAACATGGTGGACAACTTCAGCCCTGAGATTATCAACAGCATCATGCGGTATAATCCGGATTTGATTGTGAGCCCTTTCAATCAAAAATCACCCAAAATGGACAATAAGGTGTTTTTGGGGGAAAAGGGATATTTTTTAAAAAAACTGTATGGGGCCGGCATTCCCGTGCCGCCTGCATTTGTCTTGACCACCGAGGTATATCGTGAACGGCATGCCATCTACAAGCATCCGCGATTGAAAGATGAACTGGATAAAAAAATCAGGTTCCAGATCCATGCGCTGGAAAAAATATGCGGCAGGGAATTTGGAAATCCCGAAAACCCGCTTTTGTTGTCCGTGAGATCCGGGGCTGCCGTCTCCATGCCCGGCGCCATGGTGACGCTGGTCAATGTGGGCATGAACGATGAAATTGCCGAAGCGTTGAGCCTGGAGCCGGGATTTGGATGGGCGGCATGGGATAGCTACCGTCGCCTGCTGCAAAACTGGGGGATGGCCCATGCGATTCGAAGGGATGTCTTTGACAAGGTCATTTCGGACCATAAGCAGAAATACCACGTTCAATACAAAACCGGTTTGAGTGTTGCGCAGATGAAGGAAGTGGCGTTTGCTTATAAAAATGTGCTCGAGGCGCACAACCAGGAGTTTGAGCAGGATCCCATGCATCAATTAGAAAAAGCCGTCTCCATTGTGTTTGATTCCTGGCTATATGAGCAGGCGAAGGTTTACCGTGAACACCTCAAGGTATCCGAGGATTGGGGGACTTCGGTGATTGTTCAGCAAATGGTCTTTGGCAACCGGAGCCAAACATCGGGTTCGGGCGTTGTGTTTACCCACAACCCCACGCGCGGTCGGCCCGGCGTTCATCTGTTTGGAGATTTCAACTTAAGCAGCCAGGGGGAAGACATCGTTTCCGGTCTGGTGCATTCGCTGCCGGTGGGTAAGACTCAGCGGAAGCAATTGAGGTTGGAGGGTTCATCTTTGCAGGAGGCCTTTCCGGGTATATACAAAAGGTTATATGGCATCGCCAAGGAGCTGGTTGAAAACCTTGGATTCGCCCATCAGGAAATCGAGTTCACCTTTGAGTCCGACAAACCTGAAGATCTGTTTATCCTTCAGGTTCGCAGTCAGAATATTCGGTGCGACACCCTGGTAAAAGTGTTTGAACCGAAGATGGAAGACATGGCCCTTGTGGGCAGGGGCATCGGTATCGGTGGCGGGGCCCTGAGTGGCATCCTGGCTTTCGGCGATGATGATCTGGCGCTTTTTGCTGGAAAATATCCGGAAAAAAAGACTATCCTTGTCCGACCCGATACCGTTCCGGATGATATCGGTATGATTTTTAAATGTGATGGCTTGATTACGGCCAGGGGAGGGGTTACGTCCCATGCGGCTGTGACGGCCACCAAAATCGGAAAAATCTGCATCGTGAATTGTGCGGATCTGGTTGTGAATGACGTGAAAAAAGAATGCACCATTGGCGAAAACCTTTTCAAAGTCGGTGATGATATTTCCATTGATGGGTATCGCGGGAATATCTATCGCGGCAGTTATGCCGTCAAGACGACTGAAATTGTGTATGACACGCGGGATAAATATTCATCCAATGTATGTGAAGGAGGTGCCTAATGTTTGATAATCAGAATCTTTTGGGAATTAATGGCCTGGGTCGGATTGCCAAATTAACCTTATGGGAACAAATTCGGCTTCGACATTTTGATGGATTTGTCGTGAATATCGGTAGAGAAGTGGGGACCGGGCTTGAGGCGGTTGCGCATACCATTGCGCGAGATTCCACCTATGGAACCCTCAATCGATTTTTGTACGGGTATTCCGAAAACGCCTTTGACATCAAAATTCTGGATAGCGAAAAAGGGTTGCTTGAAGTTGACGGGATGCCCGTCACGATTCTCAGAACCGCCAGGAATCCTCAGGATATCAACTGGCGTCAGTACGGGGTGCGATTGGTGGTGGAGTGTACGGGGGCACATAAAGATCCCACCGTGCCTTCGGGGAGTCAAAAGCCCAGCGTGAGGGGGCATTTGGCGGCAGGCGCCGAAAAAGTCATCATCAGCGCTCCCACCAAAATCGCCGACAAAGCCGGGAAAATGCCGGAAGACAGCGGCATGTTTATTTACGGCATCAACCATCTTGACTTTGATCCCGCCAGGCATCATGTGATTTCCGCTGCAAGCTGTACCACCACAGGCCTGAGTCATATGATCAAGCCTTTGCTGGAAAACAGTGAAACCAACAAGATTCTGACCGCTTCCATGTCTACCATCCATGCGGCTACGAGCACCCAGAGCATTCTGGATTCGTCGCCCAAGAAAGGCGCCGAGGATCTGAGAAAAAACCGTTCCATTTTTAACAATATTATCCTGACTTCCACGGGAGCGGCCAAGGCACTTGAGCAGGTACTGCCCGAGATCCGGAAATTCGGTTTTATGGCGGATTCCGTTCGGATACCCACCAATACAGCGTCTTTGATTGTCTTAAATGTTACCTTTTCTTCGCCCATGACCGATTCCGGGGCGCCGGTGGTGAATCGTGATTTCCTGAATAATATTTACAAAGAAGCCGCCAATGGCGCACAGAAAGGGTTGCTCGTTTTCAGTGAAAAACAGAATGTTTCGGCGGATATCATTGGTTTTCAAGCGTCCGTGGTGCTGGAAGGGCACGACACCCATACGCGTACGGGATTCTTGCATATTCCGTCCGAGATGCTGATCCAATGCGGGGTCAAGGAGGCCTATGATGTGAGACTGCCGGTGACCCACGCGAAGATTTTTGGGTGGTATGACAACGAATACGGGAGCTATGTTTATAGCCTGGCCAAACTGACCGTTTATATTGATAAGCATATGTAGCGCCTGAACGAAAAGCCCGTTAAGGCGTGGTTTTAAGTTTTAGGTTTTAAGTTTTAAGTAAAATAAGGAAAAAAATACCGCGATGGTTGAATCAAATCCCCTTAAGCACCGTATCAAAAGCCTGGAACAGCACCTGGAGCAGGAAAACCCGGTGTTGGTGGAAGTGGTGAGGAGTTTCAAAGAACTGGATCTGGTGAGTCGGCAGATGGGTCTTTTTACGAAAGAACAATCCCATGCCTTCAGCGTACCCTGGTGGCCCCTCATATCGGTCCTGGGGGTTTATTCCTCGGGAAAATCCACCTTTATCAATCGGTACCTGAATTATAAATTGCAGGCCACCGGAAACCAGGCGGTGGACAATAAATTTACGGTGATTTGCTTCAGTGATGAAGAGAGGGTCCGACAGCTCCCGGGGCTTGCCCTGGATGCGGACCCTCGATTTCCCCTGTATCGGATTACCGAGGCCATCGACGAGGCCACGCCTGGTGAAGGTTTGCGGGTGGACGCCTACCTGCAGCTGAAGACGTGTCCCAGTGAAAAGCTTCGTGCCAAGATCATCATTGATTCTCCGGGATTTGATGCCGATGCACAGCGGACTGCAACCCTCAGGATTACAAACCATATCATGGATTTGTCCGATCTAGTGCTGGTTTTTTTTGATGCCAGACACCCGGAGTCGGGTTCCATGAGTGATACCCTTGAAACCTTGGTAAAAGGGACGATTCACAGAAATGATTCGAACAAATTTCTCTATATTCTCAATCAGATCGATATGACGGCCCGGGAAGACAACCCTGAACAGGTTTTTGCCGCATGGCAGCGGGCACTGGCGCAAAAGGGGATGACCGCGGGGCGATGCTTCACCATCTATGATCCGGATGCCGGCATGCCCATCGAGGACGAAAGCCTTCGAAAACGTTTCTTGCGCAAACGGGATGAAGATGTCGCCCAGGTTTATGAGAGAATTGAAGAAGTCAGTGTGGCGAGAGCGTACCGTATCGTGGGCATGCTGGGACAGCGTGCCCGCATTCTCGAAAAAGAGGCTGCACCCCGCATCCAGGCATTTCTTGAAAACTGGCGGTCCCGTGTGTGCTGGCTGGACAGCATCGTTTTCGCGCTTTTGCTGGTGTGTTTTTTGGCTGTTACCCTTTGGGGGGGCTATTGGAAAGGGTTTTCCCTGCAACTGCCTTACATGGAAACCGTAATGTCAAATCCCTGGGGGAAATGGAGCCTGGCCGGGTTTCTGGCAGCCGTGGGTATTTATATCCATTTTCGTGTTCGCAGATGGGCTGAAGTGAAGGCGACCCGAAAAATACTGGCCGGGATTGCCGAAAAGGAGGCTCACGAAAGCTATATTCGTGCCTTCACCAAAAACACTTTCTGGTGGCGCAGTATTTTCCGGCGAAAGCCCGCCGGGTGGGGCCGCCGGAATCTGGCCCGGCTGGCGAAGGTGGCATCCGATGCCAATGGGTATGTGCAGAAACTCAATGATGTCTATGCCAATCCTGCTGGAAAAGCGCCTGGAGAAGCTGTTCCCATGGAAACGGCGGTTGAGGGACAGGAAGAGTTTTCCGAGGTCGTTGGCGAACCCGTGAAAACGGGGTTGTTGGAGATATGAATCACCTTTGACGGTGACGCAACCTTTCAAAAACCCGCTTTTGCCGAATGAATGATCAAGGCCGAGTTGCCAACCCAATAAGATAAGGGGCCTAACTGGACCGGGAATCGTTTGAGTCCTGTTTTTGCGGGTTGTTTAATTGAAAATCGACTGGATAGTCCTCCTCCATCTGAGTCTCTTGCATCAACTGAAAATTTCCCTGTTCCGGCGCCGGGAAGAGGGGATCTTTTATGATTGGACGTTTCCCGTCAAAAGCATATACTTCGGTGAAATCATCGGGGGGCCATCCCACACGAATGGGATATTTTATCTCTTCCGTTTGATGGATGACATTGTCCCTAATGATAATCTTTTTTTTATGGAATACCTGTTGTATATCCTCATTGTTTTTTAGGTATAAATTGCTGAAACCTATCTGAAAACCGCAATTTTGGCTGAAGATGTTTTCCGACACGCGGATATCTTCAAGATTTGTGGAGTAGAAGTATAGTCCACCGGTGATCCAGTAATATGTACTCCCCGGACTGGGGGTTCCGCACCCGTTTCCATAAAAGGTGTTGTGGTGGATTTGAATGTGACGTCTGGGCCCGTCTCCCCATTTTGAAAAAAACAGGCCTGAACCGGAATTGGCATAAAAGATGTTATGGTGAATGTTGATATCCTGGACTTCCTTGCCGTTTTCGACGGAAATAACGATGCCGGCTCCCCTGCAGTGGTGAATCCGATTTTCATATATTTCAACATCTTCAAGTGTTCCGAACCAGCTATCGACATATAACCCCTGGCGGTTGATGTGGTGAATGTGGTTGTGGTGTACGAGGCCGTGGCCGCTGGTTTCCTTGATATCGATCCCTTCTTTGAAACAGTCGTGAATATGATTATAGGCAACCTGAAAGTGTTGGGCGCCGGCGATGGAGATGGCCTCGTGAGGCGGCTCCTTTTGCCGTCGCATGCCGACCGGCAAAAGATCCTGGGTATTGGCGCCCGTGATGCAGTTTCCGATGATACTGATATGATCTGTCCCTTGGCGGTCATTCTGCGTATCCCACACCGCGATGCCGGATGAAAATGTTTTGTTTGTGCGGTTGTGGTACAGATTCACATGATGGCTGTCCCGAATGGTAAATCCGGCGCTTCGGGCATTTTGGATCATCAACCCTTCGACTTGGATATAACATACGTCCTGGATTTGAAAGGAACCCTGGTCGTGGGGATAAGGCGGCGTTCCCAGAGGTAGTCCTACCCGGATATCCCGTGCGTCAATTTCCACCCGTTCTCCGGGAAAGGCGGCATAGCGAATCCATGCCCCCGGCTTTCCACAATTGGCGGGGCGGATGGGATTTTTGATGACATAAAGACCTTCCCTTATTAGAACGGTGTCGCCCGCTTTTACTGAACGGGCTGCCCGTTGGATGGTGCCCCAGGGTTTGGAAATGGTTCCCGGGTTCCGGTCATCCCCTTCAAGGGCCACATAAAATATGCCGGTGTTATCCTGAGATTTTGTATCAATAACTGTTTTGCTATCCTCAAACTTAGGAATACCCTGTTTGTATCCCATCAGCAGCAGCACCAATATCCCAAATGAAATCCAAAGTCTCCTGGCGTTTTTGGATAAAACCGGCCTATAGGATTCGTTGCATTTAATCAAACGGAACATGGTCGGGATTTTACGATTGGTAGGGGGGCCGTTTGAATGGGGACATGGCATAGACTCCTTTGTCAATTCATGGTTGAATGCTTACCATCTGTAAAGAGATAGCCCCCTGTTTTGCCACAGGGGGCACGATGAGCGTGCTGTTGGGCGTCTGTGTGGTGAATAAGGCATCCCACCCCCCCCGCAGGATCAGGTCTTTGGGTGCGTCGAGTACGATGGTTCCCTTATAGGCCCCCATCGCAATTTGGATAGTATCCCCTGATCTTGCTGTATCCACCGCTTCCTGGATGGAAGTAAAACAGGGCGTCATTTCCCCACAGATCCCATCTTTGCTCACATACAGAAAACCAGAGGCAACCGTGATCATCTGAAGTGTAATAGACCCCTGCAAGACCACGGGCGAATTCATGAAGGTGGTATTCAAAGTCTGGGTGGTAAATGTCGGATCCCAGCCGCCTTGCAGGGTCAGGTCTTTGGGCGTATCCAGGATTACCGTTTCGTCATAGGTTCCCCGGCCAATCCGGATGGCATAGTCCGTACCCGCAGCATCCACAGCTTCCTGGATGGTGGCGTAGCAGGGGGTCTTGCCGCCGCAAGTACCGTCTTTGCTGACATAGATGTAACCAGCGTAAACAGCGATTACCTTCAGCTCATGGTGCGCGTTTCCCAGGTCCGTACCCCCGCTTAACCACGTTGCGGTTACCGTGGGCCACCCGGACTGGGTATCCTTGTAATAAAAGGTGGCTTTGTTGTTTCCCTCCGCAATGCTGACCTGCGTAATCGATGTGGCGCCTTCTGCGTCACTGTAGAAAGCGGCGGTACCGGTGTTGGTGGAGGAAAGGGCAAATGCCGTATCCGCCGTTACATTGCTGGAGTTACCCTCACCGTCCCTGGAATTCAGGGTAAAAACCTGCGACACACTGCCCGATAAAACCGATACAGGCCCGGTTAGTGTCACATGATCCGGTGCTTCCCCCTGAAGAATACCAAAATTGGCCGTGGCAGCCCCTTCCTCGGCCAATATTAAACATACGCTCCTGCTGGTGGTGCCGGTATATCCCTCCGGGTAGGTCTCCTGGATGGTGTAGTTTCCGGGCGCCACGTTGTAGAAACTGTAACTGCCGTCCCCGGCCGTGGTGGCCGCGATCTCCTCCCCACTGCTCAGGAGTTGAATCTCCACACCGCCTACACCGTTTTCTCCAGTGTCCTGGATACCATTGCCGTTGGCGTCGTTAAACACAATGCCGGATATGCTTTCCTGCTGAAGGACTCCGAAGTTGGCCGCTGCAACGTCCCTCGTTGCAAAAGCAGTCATAGTCCCGGAAGCGTTTTCCACTTCCCCGACCGTAATGACGACCCGGTTTGTCGTGGTGCCGGTGTACCCGGTGGGATAGATTTCTTCCACAGTATAGGTTCCAGCCGCCACGCCGCTAAACAGAAACGCACCGTCTCCAACGGTTACCATAGAGGCATAGAGCGCATCCTGATTATCCCGGAGGTTCACTGTCACACCACCCACACCCTTTTCGCCCGGATCCTGGACCCTGTTACCGTTGGTGTCGTTAAAGACCACCCCTGAAACCGTGCCGTAGGGGATGTCCCCGAAGTTGGCCGTGGCAGCCGATTCTGATCCCACGTTTACGTTTACCGTGTTGTCCGTGGTGCTGTCATACCCCTCGGGATCGGTTTCCTGTACCGTCCAGACACCGGCGCTCAGACCGGCAAACCGGTAGCTGCCGTCTCCCGACGTGGTGGTGGATGAAACCGTCCCGCCGCTCAGGAGCGTTACCGTGACGCCTGTAATTCCCTTTTCAAACTCGTTCCGGGCCCCATTGCCGTTGGTATCGGCAAAGACAATCCCCGATACCGTCCCCTCTTCCTGGTCTCCGAAGTTGGCTGTAACGCCCCCTGCACCGGTTACAGATACCGGAACCGTATTGGCTGTGGTGCTAATGTATCCGGCAGGGTCCGTCTCCTGCACCTTGTAGCCCCCCGACGTTACACCTGAGAAGCTGTAACTGCCGTTGCCGGCAGTGGTGGCGGTCTGCACCTCGCTTTCCCTGCTGGTGAGAAGCGTCACGGTCACACCGCTGATGCCGGGCTCGTTCGCGTCCTGCATCCCGTTGCCGTTGGTATCCAAAAACACATTACCCGATACCGTCCCCTGATCCTGGTCCCCGAAGTTGGCCGTGGCAGATCCGCCGGCCCCAATATAGAGGGGAACCCGGTTGTTCGTGGTACTCGTAAATCCTTTCGGGTCCTTTTCCTGAACCGTGTAGCTGCCGGAGTTTACACCTGTAAAGCGGTATCTTCCATCGGCGCCGGTTGTTGCTGTTTCGACGCTCCCCCCCTGGCTGGTGAGAAGCGTTACGGTCACACCGCTGATGCCGGGCTCGTCCAAATCCTGTATCCCATTGCCGTTGGTATCCAAAAACACATTGCCCGATATCGTCCCCTGATCCTGGTCCCCGAAGTTGGCTGTGGCAGATCCGTTTGCAGCCGCGGATATGGGCACGTTGTTGCTGGTGGTACTGGTATATCCTTCAGGGTCGGTCTCCTGAACCATGTAACTTCCCGGGGCTACACTGCTGAACCGGTAGGCGCCGTTGCCATCCGTCGTCGTGGTCTGAACAAGGCTCCCCCGGCTGCTGAGCAAATCAACCGTTACGCCTCTGATGCCGGGTTCTCCCGGGTCCTGAACCCCGTTTCCATTCAAGTCGTTATACACAGTGCCGGACACAGTGCCGGACACCACGGTAATCTGACAGACGTCCGAACCCAGGGCCATGCCGTTTACACGGGTGGCTGTTACGGTGGGTGTGCCCGCGGCTGTATCCCCATAGTAAAATATTGCCGAGCTGCTCCCCTTGACAATGGTTGTCTGTGTGATGGCCAGTTTGCCTGTGGCATCCCTGTAAAAGGCAGCCGTGCCCGTGCTGCTGGAGGAAAGGGCAAACACCGTATTCTCGGTGACAGCCGCCGAATCTCCGTTCTTGTCCCGGCTGGTGAGGGTAAAGGCCGTGGAGACCATGGCCGCATTAACAGTCGCAGGGCCGGTCAGGCCGACTTGAGTGGGCAGTTTGCTCGTCTCCACGCTGATGGTGTTCGAATGGGCACTGCTGCCGCCCGAGTTCTCGGCTCGGACACGGTAATAATAGGAGGTGCCGCCTGTAAGACCCGTGACGGCGCTGGAGGTGACATTGCCCACGTCCTTGTTCTGGTAACCGGTCACGTAGCTGGAAAAAGCGCTGTTGGTGGATACATCCAGGCGGTAGCCGGTGGCTCCCGTGGATGCGTTCCAATTTGCTGTAAAGCCGGTCTGGATGACGGACGTTGCAACTGTCGCCACCGGGGCGGAACACAGGGTTGCGGCGGTAATTTGATTGGAGTTTCCGCTGGTTCCCCCGGTATTTACGGCCCGAACCCGGTAGTAGTAGGTATGGCCACCCGAAAGGCCCGTAACGGCGCTGGAGGTGACATTGCTTATGTATTTGTTTTGGTATCCGGTGACGTAAGTACTGAAATCACTCGTTGTGGACACATCCAGGCGGTAGGTGTCAGCGCCCGAAACCGCACTCCAGTTGGCGGTAAATCCAGTTGCGTTACTAGCGGTGGCGGCCTTTGCGACCGGTACCCCCGGTGGGTTGGGCAGGGTGGTAAAGGTTACATCATCACCATAACTTGTCCCAGCCGTGTTCGTGGCATAGGCTCGCACATGGTAATCGGTGGCGGCACCAAGCCCTGTGATGGCCGCTGTAAAGGCCCCCGTGGATGTTGCCGCACCTTTATCCTTTTTACTGTCGCTGGTGGTCGGATTGGCGCTTGTGCTCCAGCAAACCCCATGGGCCGTGGGATTGGGAATACCCAGATCTGTGATATTGCCGTTGCCCGTTGCCGCGTTTATGCCGATGCCGGAGACCGCCTGGGTGGATATAGCGGGCACTCGATTAAAAAACCAGCCGTCGTTGTTCCCGGAATCCACGCTGTTGGTTCCCACGGCGTTGATGTCCGTTCCGCTGGTGTTGTTGGAATCCTTCACATCCAGGTATGCGATGGTGGGTGAATTTGCGGGATTGACTTTCCACTGTATTCCGGAAGCGGTGCTGCGCAGAGACAGAAGTTGGCCCGCTGCTCCCTGCAGGGTCAGGGCGTTCTGAATAGAGGTGGTCTCACCATCTTCAAAGGTCAGGGTGTCGGCCGCGGCCACCTGTTTCGTCAGGTTATAAAAGGTTGTGCTGCCGAGAATCTCCTGATCGGTTCCGTTCAGGGTGACCGTGTGGTTGTTGTGGGTAAAGTTTCCGAGTATGCTCCACCATTGGCCGCTGACCGTGATATCCCCGGACAGGATGAGGGTCCCGAACGGAGTAATGAGCACATCTTTATATGTGGAAGCGCTGGTAAAAACGCCTACCGTGACGGACAGGCCATTGGTGACCGCAAGGGTGCTGCCGGAGGCATCCACGGTGCCAGCGGGGTCATCTTTAGAGATGGTCAGACCGAAAAAGGCGTTATCCCCGGAAATGGTCTGAGCTGAGGCACCAAAAAATTGCACCTCCCCCGCCCGTGCCGTGAATGTGCCGTTGTTGACCCAGTTGCCCGCAATGAAAATGCCGTAATCGTTTCCGCTCGCATCCAGCGTCGTGCCGTTGCCGATCTCCAGGTTGCCTGCCAGGGCAGCATCCCCGCCAAGCGTCTTGGTACCGGTGCCGGAGGTGGTCAGGTTGTGCCAGGTGACATCGTCGCCGCCGGGAATGGTCTGGTTCCCACCTGCAAAATCAACCGTTGAACCGGCTTCACAGGTGATGGTGTCCTTGTTCACCAGGCCGCCGCTGACGTTCAGATCAACACCGGCTCCGTCGGCAATGGTAAGGACAATGCCGCCGCCGTTGCTGTCTACGGTCAGGGTATTACCGGCATTGACCGTGGTCTGGTCAATGGTCAGGTTTTCTGCGGCTATCCACGTATTGTGATCCACGGTGATGGAGGTGGAGTTGGCCGCGTTGGGCGTGACCGTCGCTTGTTTTGCGGTAACCCCGTTAAATATATTCCAGCTTGCGGGATTTTCCCAGGCCCCGGCAGACTTGGTGATATAGTCGGCGTGGAATTCACAGGCCCCGATGCAGATGGGGTCCGAGGGAATGGTTTCGGCACCGCGCTGATCGTAATAGTTACCGCCCGTCGTCCGGGCCCCGTTCCAGACGCCGGCACCTTCATCCGCATAGGGGATTGCTCCCCTGGCGAAGCTGTCGGCTCCCAGGGCCAGGGTCTGTGTTGGACCGCCGTTGTCGGCCAGGGAGGACGCGAGGCCCAGGGTCTGGTTTTCAAGGTCCGTATTGTTCTGGTTCCAGGTGGTGTAGCCTGTGGTGCCGTCGGCCTTCGTGTTGTAGAGGATGTCGGTGGTATGGGTAAATGTCTTGCCTTCGCCCGCATCATCCCCGGACTGATCTTCCACCACGTTGTACCCCAGGTCCGTGAGCGTTCCGCCATTGTAAAAATAGTCAGCACCCGGTCCATCCTTCACATTGTTGGCCAGAAGCGAATTGCGGATGGTCAATGCGCCCGAATTCAGAAAAAGGCCTGCACCTTTTGTCGTATTTCCAGCAATCGTCACATTTTTAAATGCGCTCGTTCCCCCATCGAGCGTAACGCAGCCCAGTGTCGCCCAGGCTTCTTCATTCCCGAAGACGGTAACGTCCGTAAGGACCAGGTCGCCGGGATCGGCCCATATGACAACGCTAAACGTGGCCGAATTGCCGCTGATGGTTGTGTTTGAAAGGGTAACGGTCTGATCGGTATGCGTATGTAAAGCGGCCCCATAAAATGCCGAATTGTTCCGGATGGTGGAATCGCTGATGCTCATCTGGTCAAACGCCGCGATTCCGCCGCCATTAAAGGCTTTTGCATCCCCCACAACAACGGAGTCCAGGTTCAAGGTCCCCTTCTGATGCAAGATGCAGCCCCCTTGGGCATTTGTTGAGCCCATCACATCGCCTCCCCGAATCGTCATATTGCTGATGGTCACGGTTTTGCCATCCGCGTCGACATTGAATACCCGTGAGGCGGTGGGGCTGTCATTGGAATCCCCGTTATCCGCAAATGCGGGGGTCGTCACCTGGACCGTTACATTGTCGGCCGAACTGCCGGTAAGGGTCACATCATCGGTCAGCAATATATCGGTGTCCACCTTGGTGGTGCCGTCGGCAAAGGTTTTGGTAGAACCGCCGGTGCTGCCGGTAAAGGAAAGGGTGCTGTAGTCGATGGCGGGAATCGTCTGGTTATCCCCGTTGAAGTTCACGGCGCTCCCCGAGGCGCAGGCAACAGTCCCGGAATTGGTCAGTGTGCCGGTTACGGTCAGATCCGTACCGGTCCCGTCGGCGATGGCGAGGGTGACGCCGCCCTGGATACTCAGCGTATATCCGGAATTGATGGTGGTCTGGTCGATGGTCACATCGGCGTCAACAGCCACATCGGAATTGATGATAATTCCCAGAGCGTTGGTTGCGTTTGGCGCCTCCGTGGCAGGCGTAATGTAGTCGTCAGGGTTCGTGCCGCCGGTGGTGTTGGTGAACCAGATGGATGTACTACTCCAGTCTCCTGCGAATTTGGCCATATAGTGTTGAGGGGTCTGAAAAGTGACCTCCTTACCGTATTCGGTACCAACAGCGTTGGTGGCGTATGCTCTGACATAGTAGGTAGTGCCGTTGGATAGCCCCGTCATATTGGAAGTGAAGGCGCCGGTCCCACTTGCCGCTCCCTCTTCAGTTTTGCTGTCCTCCGTTGTGGGCGTCCCTGTGGTGTTCCAGCAGACGCCGTGCTGGGTGGGATTGGGATCACCGAGGTCGGTGATGTTGCCGTTCCCGGTGGCGGTGGTTGTTCCAACGCCGGTCACCGCCTGGGTTGTCACCGTGGGCGTGGGAACATCAATGGCAACGCCCGCAACAGCATAGAGGTCACTTATTGCCGTGACCGTAATGATGATTTCCCCGGCGCCGGAGGCATCGATGGCTTTCGCATAAGCTGATAAATTGGTAGCGTCGCTACCCAGAGCATCATTTACAAAGAGATCACTGCTGCCCGGGTCTTGTTTGAATACTGGAATACCCGGCATGGCAACATCTTGGTTTAGGTCAGCGCCGTCTCTTAAACCAAAAACCCAGACGTCATAGCGCCTTCCTGCCTCCAGGTTGGTGAACTTCAATTCCAGTTGATCGCCGGTACCACGTTTATATACAGTCTCCCAAATGTTTGCCAGGGAATTCCAATGGTCAGGTATTGTACTAGCTGTGACCCCCGCACCATAAGAACTTGGGGACCCACCGGTTCCCGTGACAACAAGATCGACCACCGTCGATCCACCGGTTTCCGTACCGAGCAGAGGATATGTTCCAAACCCGGAAACAATTTTCCAGTTTGTGGGGGTCGCTTGGTCAGAACGACCAAAATCCACCCCGATCAGATGTGCACAGGCATCGGTTCCCAAAAAGACCGCAAATAAAATAGCGCACACTGCCAACAAACGCTTCATACCCAATCCTCCTTCTTGAAAAGCAAATAACCGGGCGATCGCCCTTATTTCGGTACCCTTTATCACGAAATGCGTTTCCCCAAATTTATTCTAAGCAGAAGTCAGCGTAACAACAGCCGCCTCTTTTACCATCAAATTCATTTTATGCTTTCTCTTTTGGCCTTCCATAAAAAATCCTTGGAACCTGTTTGAAAAATATCTCGTCGCGAGGTTGAGCGGGGGGTTCGAGGACAAGGAAACGAAAAAAATTGGGCTGAAAGTGTAGTCGAGCTACTATGAAGCCCCATTTAAAAAGGGTGAAAAATACAATATTTTACATTATCGCCGTCATCCCCGGATTTGTCAATAGCCTAAACGCCTGATTTCTTTCAAAATTGAAATAAATGGAGTCCTTGGCGCGATTTCTGCTTTTCAGGTTTGGTAGAATTTGCGAAACTTAAGTTATTTTAAAGACCGAAGATTCGAACCTGAAATTCGTGACTGACAGGGTCATCATTGGTTTGTCCTCAACGGTTCCTGGAAGGGAGGAACATTGTGAAATTTGCTGCTCCAGACTTGTCCAAACGCTTGAAAATGGATCGTTACCCGGATGAAAACGACAATATGGTATTGACCGAAAGGTTTCTGTTAAAACGCGGGATTTGCTGTGGACTGGGTTGCAGGCACTGCCCGTATACCCCCAGGCATAAGGCAGGGAACAGGAATGTCTGCGATGCGTTGAAGACACAATTTTGATGCCGATCCCACGCCATGCTTGCCGAATAGCCTCGACTTTTATGTGAAACCGTGCATAATAACCAGGTTCTTGTTTGGAGGACTGCAAAATGAGGTTTCGGCAAGTGTAAAATATTGCCAATGATCTTAAGAAAATAAGGCATGGCTGGAAAGAGCTGGTCATCTGTTTCCTGAAACAAATATGGCAGCGAGGAGGAATAGAGAATGGATGCGGAAAAACTTATCAGGGGCAGGAAGATACTGATTGTAGATGACGAAGAGGATGTGCTGGAAGAGCTGATTGAATTGCTTGACACATGCAAGATTGACACGGCCGCCTCCTTCGAGGAAGGGAAGACTTTACTCGAAAGCGAGGAATATGATGTGGCAATCCTGGATATTATGGGGGTGAAAGGATTTGAGCTCCTGGAGATTGCGAGAAAACAGAATGTTCCCGCCCTCATGCTGACGGCCCACGCCCTCACGGAGGAAAGCCTCAAACGATCCGCGGAGGAAGGGGCTGCCTATTTTGCCCCTAAGGAGGAGATGAAGGATATTCATCTTTTTGTCGCGGATGTCATTGAAGCCAGGGATAAAAAGAGAAATCCGTGGCTCAAGTGGTTTGACAGGTTGGGTAGGTTCTATGACAAGCGATTCCACGGCACCGATTGGCGAGAGCAGGAAAAGGAATTCTGGAAAGATAAGCTCAACCATTATCCCGGAATTTGAGGCTGCGCTTTTCCCTGGATCAATAAGCCGGGGTGGGTTTTCCGGGAAGAGATCCTGCTGGTAATTTTCCATTTTTTTCAGGTGGTTAATGCCCTGCCATTTAACTTTTTATCGGTGGCGAAAGGTCTCCTTTTTGAGGTTCAAGCGTTTCATTTTGTTGTAGAGGCTTCGCTGGTGAATCCCTGCCTTCAGGGCCGCTTCGCCTACCCGTCCCCCGGTTTCGGAAAGGATCATTTGCAGGTAGAGCCGCTCCACGTGATCCAGGGCCTCTTTCTGAACCTCAGCGAGGGTTTTTCCCCGCCAGGACGACGGGTTCAGCCCGGCGCTTCCGGATAATACGTTTCCCATGTCTCCTACGTCCCCCTGTAAGACGTTGGGCAGGTCCTTTGTGGTGATTTCATCCCCCTTGCACAGCAGTATGGCCCGTTCAATTACGTTCATCAATTCCCGGACATTGCCGGGCCAGTCGTAGCGGCAAAACGCCTGCATGGCCGCGTCCGAAATCCGGATGATCTCCCGGCCGATCTTTTGCTGGTAAAAATTCACATAATACTCGACCAGGGTCGGGATGTCTTCTTTGCGGAGCCGCAGCGGGGGGATGGTGAGCATCACCACGCTGAGCCGATAGAAGAGATCTTTGCGAAAATTTCCCGCTTCCACTTCTTCTTCGAGGTTTCGGTTCGAGGCGGCGATGACCCTGACATCCACCCAGATGGGTTCTTCACTTCCGACGGGCTGAACTTCGTAGTCCTGCAGTACCCGCAGCAGTTTGGTCTGGAGGTGCAGCGGCATTTCTCCGATCTCATCCAGAAAGATCGTTCCGCCATGAGCCAGTTCGAAGGCACCCCGGCGGGACCGTACCGCGCCGGTAAAAGCCCCCTGCTCGTGGCCGAAGAGTTCGCTTTCGAGAAGCTGTTCGGGAAGGGCCGCGGTGTTGACGGCGATAAAGGGCCCGGCTGACCGGGGGCTTTCCGCATGAATTGCCTTTGCCAGATGCTCTTTCCCCACGCCGGTTTCGCCGGTAATGAGAAGAACCGAGCTGCTGGGGATGACCTGTCGGACCTGGTCCATGAACATTTGCATCTTTTCGCTGTCGGAGATGAAGTCGTCGATCCGGGGGCGGCTGGATGCTTTTCGATCAAACCGGTCTATCTGGTGGAGCTGGCGTCTGGATTCGAGCGTCCGTTCGATGGCCTCGGCAAGGCTTTTTTCGGAAATGCCGGTGTAGAGTACCACGTCGGCCCCGGCGGCCACCAGCCTGGCCTGCTCTTCCGCGGAGTCGTTGTTTAAGAGGACCACCGTGGTGGGGTTTTCCGGCAGATCGTTGAGCATGGCGATGCCGGATTCGGCCGGGCGCGGCAGCAACGATTCACTGATGACGATGATGTCCGAGCAGCTTCGAACTACTTTCTGCCAGGGGGTTTTCAGCTGTCCGTAACTTTCCACTCGGACATCGGATAGGAGGAACCGGCGCTTGAGCTGGTTTTCCAGTTTTTTGCTTCGAATCGAAAAGGCCAGTCGGATTAGCATGATTTTTCCTCTTTGGAGCGCATTCCCGATTTCCCCGGGGCAGGCGCTTATTTCGGTAAGAAATTACCGATAACCTCCGTTGCCACGATCAGGGACTCAAGATGACAAAATGACCGGAGAAAAAAATAGGGTTATTGTTTCAAGTGTTTATGCGAAAAAGTGTTATCCGGGGTTTTTTTTGCTTGGGTTCTGAAAGGCGTCAACTTGCACCCCCCTTATTTTAAGGAAAAACCCGCTTCTGTTTCGGTAAATCAATACTTGTTTTATTGAAAAATGGCAAGAATTTTCTGAATTGAGGCCCTTTTTAATATGCCGGATTGCTGGATAATATTAATTCTTCCATGTTAACAGTATGTTGTAAATTTCGCTGCCATTGGCACGATGTATGCTATTGGTTGCCAAAACAATCTCTTCGGCGCCGGTTTTGGCCGCGGATGAAAAACAGTGTCGACTCATGTATGCAACGAAAGGAAACATATGCTGAATATTTGCAGGGTTGAAAAACAGTTCGAAAATGTTGCCGAAAATTGGATGGAAGCCGCCATCGCCCGTAACGTCTGGGGAATTGCTTCGGCGATTGATATTTATGATTGTGATCCCGGGGCCATCCGCGATGCGGAAAAGATTCGCCGTTTCGTGGTTGAACTGTGCGATCTCATCGAGATGAAGCGTTTTGGAGAGACCCAAGTGGTTCATTTTGGCGAGGACGAGCGGGTAGCGGGGTATTCGATGGTTCAATTGATCGAGACTTCTTTGATCAGCGCTCATTTCGCGAACCAGACCAATGCGGTCTATCTGGATGTTTTTAGCTGCAAACCCTATGATCCGGAGACGGTCAGGAAGTTTGCGGAGAACTTCTTCGGCGGCGCAACCAGTGCCCTGAATGTTACCTTGAGGCAATAACAGTGTACCGAATCCATCGGCATGAAGATCCCGAAATATGCGCTCGGCTGTGGCGGGAATTAATGCCCCGGGATTGTCTTTTCGATCTGTGGCCGGTCCGGGAATGCTTTGCGGGCCCTTTTGGGCGCCGCCCCTGTTTTATAACGGCTGAAGATGCCGAAGGCCGTATCCAGGGGCTCCTGGCCTTGAGTTGGCTCGAAAACCAGGGAACATTCGGTCATTTTCCGGGGGAAACCTGGCAGGGCAAAACCTGGCTCGAACAAAACCGGATTATCGCTCAGAGACAGGACGTTGCCGATCAACTGATTGACAGTGTTCCCGGAGAGGCGTATATCCGCTATCTCACCGGAGAATCCTTGCTGCCCCAAGGGTTGCGCGTGGAACCGGATGAAACCGGATATCTCTTCTTTCCGGCCGAGTGCGGCTATACCTTCGACCGGTTCATGCAACGCTTTTCCGGTAAAACCCGCAAAAAACTTCGCCATGAACTTACGCCCCTCGAATCGGCGGGCGTTTCCTACCGATATAACGACTTGTCGGACGTCGATACCCTGTTTCACATGAATCTGGCGGGCTTCGGTGACCGGTCCTACTTCCATGATCCCCGCTTTCTGAAATCCTTTGAAAACCTTGTGGCATGGCTTTACAACCAGGGCCTTTTGCGGGTTACCACCGTGACCATCGGGGGGCAGATTGCAGCCGTGGATATTGGTGCGGTCTGGACCGGGGCCTATACCGTATTGGCCGGCGGTGTCGATCCGGAATTTCGGGGGGTGGCCAAGCTGATCAATTTTCACCATATCCGCTGGGCCTGTGAAACACGAATGAAATCCGTTGATTTTCTCTGCGGAGATTTCGGCTGGAAGCATCGGTTTCATCTGACGCCCCGGACCCTTTATAAGATCCGGATTCCCGCTCGGCGGGAAAAGTTGTCTAGTGCCTCCCTTAACTAAAACCCTTGTGGTCGGCACTACCCCGGATTACATCGCCTGGCTCCGGCGAGAAAGCCCGGGAACCGCCCTGTTTTTGACCGACCGGGGGGTTTGGCATCGTGCTCGGGAAAGCCATCCCCCGGACCGTGAAGAAATCCTTTGCGATCTATCAGACACCGCATTGGTGGAAACGGCCCTGTCACGACATCTGAACCGGGAGAATATGGCCCTCGACGGCATTGCCTGCTTTGATTGCGAATCCATGGGACTGGCTGCCGTTCTTGCGTTCCGCTACGGCCTTTCATATCCGTCTTCATCGGTCGTTGCCAATTGCCGGGACAAGCACCGATCCAAGACCCTCTGGCGACGGCACGGTCTTGTTGTCCCCGTCTGTCAACAGGTTCGCACTGAGGGAGAGGCCGCCGCATTTTTTCGGTCTCTGGGGGCGCCCTGTGTGCTCAAGCCGGCCTCGGGCAGCGGCAGTGAACTTATTTTTTCTTGTCGCACCGAACAAGGCTGCGCCGAACGCTTCCGGGAGATCCGGAACGGACTGAACGAGCGCCGATCGATGCCGATGTACCGTAACGGGTGCAACGAAACCCCGGTTATCCTTGCTGAGGAACTGATTGAAGGGCCGGAGTTCAGTTGCGATTTTCTAGTGGTACAGGATCGGGTGGAACTCCTGCGGTTGACCGCTAAAATCATCGATGTTGCCGCTCCCTTCGGAACCACCCTGGCATATGTGCTGCCGGCCCATTTTCCGCCGGAGATCAACCGGCGGGGTTTTGAACAAATTCTTCTTGAAAGCGCACATGCGCTGGGGATTACCCGGAGCGTTTGTATGCTCGATTTCATGGTGCGCGGAAAAGACATTTTTCTCATTGAGATGGCGCCGCGTCCGGGGGGAGACTGTCTCCCCTTTCTACTGAAAACGGTCTGTAATTTTGACATGTTAAAATTGAACCTCGATTTTGCCTGCAACCGACCTCACCTTCCGGTCCGGCCCCCGGAATCCGGGCCTTATCTGGGCCTTCGGTTTCACGCTCGGAAATCCGGAAGGCTTAACCGGATCGATACGACCCGCCTCGCCGAAGACCCCCGGGTAATGGATATTCAGTTGATCCGATTTCCGGGCGATGACATCCTGCTTCCACCTGAAAATTATGACAACTGGGTCCTGGGCCATGCCGTCGTGCGCCCTTATGAGGCGCAGACGCTAGCCGACCAGTGTCGAGAATTGGCGGATCTCCTGCTGGTGGAAATTGGAGAATCTTGATGCGTGCAAAAAATTCACCACTATCGGAACGGGCCATGGCCTTGCTGGAAACCCGGACGTCGCTTCTCGATCAGCAGGCACTGGGCCTGTTTGTAAAAAAATATTTTGAACGGGGCCGTCGTTTCATCGACAATCTCGACCCAGACCTTCTGCCCGTCTATGTGCTTGACCGGGATGCACTTTCCCATCGTGCCCGGCAGTTCAAGGACGCCTTTTCACGGGTTTTCGATCCGGTCTCTTTTTACTACGCGGTGAAAAGTAATAACTGTTCCGGGATTTCCGAAATTCTCCTTGAAAACGGGTTCGGTCTCGACGTATCCAGTGGCGTTGAGCTGGAAATGGCTTTGGCCCTGGGGGCGAGGGACATTGTTTTCAGCGGTCCGGGGAAAACCGAAAAAGAGTTGGCCCTGGCCGCCGCCCATTCTGAATCGGTGGTTGTTCTGGCGGACAGCTTTACTGAGCTGGAAAGACTCGAAAAAACGGCTGCATCATGCAACCGGATGGTTTCCATCGGGGTTCGTTTAACCACTCAACCCACCGGATTGTGGCGAAAATTCGGCATTTTGCCCGAGGCTTTGGCAGATTTTACGGCCCAGGCCGCGCAGAGCCCGCACATTCGGATGCGCGGGTTGCAGTTCCATACAAGCTGGAGTCTTGACCCGGGCAACCAGGTGGCCTTCATCGAACAGCTTGGGAAAATCCTCCGTCGCCTGCAGCCGTCTTTGAGAAAAAGAATTGAATTTGTGGATATCGGTGGGGGTTACTGGCCCGAAGCGGGTGAATGGCTCCAACCGGCCGGCACCCCGGAAGGAAAGCTGCGAGACGCCCTTGGGGAACCCCCTGGGCCCCCGATGCGTCATCACGGCCTTGGGGCCGCCCCGATTACGGTTTTTGCGAAAGCCATCGGCGAAGCCGTCCTGAAACATCTGCAACCGCTTTTTTCGGGCCGAATCTGCCTGGAGCCCGGACGCTGGATCTCCAACGATGCCATGCACCTGTTTATCCGCGTGGTGGACAAGAAGGGGACGGATCTGGTCATTACCGATGCCGGAACCAATGCCGTGGGGTGGGAACGGTTTGAAACGGACTACTTTCCGGTCCTGAACCTTTCGCGGCCCGCCCTTACGGAAAAACCCTGCCATGTTCTGGGGTCTCTATGCACCCCCCACGATGTCTGGGGATATAGCTACTGGGGGTCGGGAATCGAAATCGGCGATATCCTGATGGTGCCGACCCAGGGCGCTTACACCTACAGCCTCAGACAGCACTTCATCAAACCCCTGCCGGAAGTCGTCTTTCTTTAGCGGGTAAAAAGTGATGGTGGTCCCTGCCCGCATTGCTTGCGCAAAGGCGCTGCAGGCGGGTCGGTGCGGATGTAATACCCGGTCTTGTTGTACTGTTTGATGTAGTTCTCTCGGAACCAGTGTTTGATGTGATGCACGCATTATTGTCATACTGGCTTAGATACCAGCCATGTTCGAGAAATCTGGATCGGGTGGAATATTTTCCTTTGTCGAACTTGAAGAAGATGTTCATCCCCGCCTGCAGCGCTTTTGCGCAGGCAATGCGGGCAGGCAATAATTGATTCTGTTTAAGACCGCCCTGCCATCCAGGGATTCAGCTGCCTTTTGGAGGGCTTCCGGATCTTCAACTTCAACAAAGGCATTATCCTTGAGCCTGTATCGGATGCCTTGCTTATCCAGTTGTAATTGAATGGCGTTATGGCCGTTAAAATAGAATTCGGAATGGAACGGGAGATAGGAAGAGATTTTCAAGTAGCATAGGCCACCGAGAAGGGCATCATGAAAGTAGATGTAATACTGCTTGACCGGTTTCCTACAGTCATAGACCCTTTCATAGGGCTTCCCGGATTTTGAGGTGAGTTGTCTGCAGGCAAATGTTCTAACCGGTTTCTTGCCCGCCTGCAGCGCCTTGCCAATCGGTAATGGACGGTAACTTAATGTTGGAGGAAATATATGGGTTTTTTCCATCACTGGGAATGCAAGCATTGCGGGCAGGTCGGTGAGGATGCAGAAGACATGGTTGACCTTTTCGGAAAAACCTGCGGCGTATTTCTGTTCCACAAACTTGGATTTTGCTCCGTCAGTCCCACCTCCTTCAGAAGGCCAGCAATGGATGGGAATCTCATGTTTCCTGTGGCTACCTTTTGAATATGGGCATTGAGTTGATCGGTCAGAATTCGCATGACGCCATTTGACAGTCCTTTGAATCCGACGGCTCGGAGAAACCTTACGATGCCGGCTGGAAAGAATATGGACAGGATATATCCGCGAATGATGACTCGATCGAAACAGAAATATTTGAACTTGATATTCTGTGAGAATTGGTTCAAAAATGAATTGCCTGCCCTGTTAAATCCTGTGAAACAGGGCCGCCAAAGGCGGCATTTAACAGGGTGAAGGTGGTTCCTCCGGTTGGGAGTGTTCGCTAAACAATCCATACCGGATCACCCATGGAATTTCAAATCAAAGAAAGGGGTTTTAGGCAGCGGGTTAAGAGGTACCAGGATGGTAAGGTGCGGCCATGAGTCTCACCATTCAAAATACCTGGGAATTGCTCCGGCTTAAAACCATCATGTCATTAGCCCCCTGCCTACAGCCCCTTTTCGGAACTTTAGTTTGGTAAACTTTAAAGAGAATCATGGAAGGGAAAAGAGACGACCCAGAGTTGCAAGGAATCTTTCATGAACCGGCAAAGGAACAAGCCTTTTCTTTAACTGTTGGGAGTCGTATTCTGAATTATCTGGCCGAAATTGTGCATTAATGACTGATGATATTTTCCGCGTATTTGGGATATCAAAAATATTTACAGGTTCACTTTCTGATAATAACGCTTTTTTAGGCGCTCTTTTGCAGCCAGCTCTTGAACCTCCAAGACTATGAAATCAAAAGGTGTTCCGGTTCGTGTCTGGCTTGTGATAAATAGCAGGTAAAACAAGTCCTGGAAATCAAAATTCCATCTGAAAATGGGTTCTTCTACCTGTTTCAAAAACCTTCAGATTAGTTGACCCTTATCCTCTGAAATTTTTAATTCGATTTGCTTCCAAGACTTTGATTCGTCATATTTACTTGAATACGATTTGCGAAAATAATGTAGTCGGTCCTGAAAAATAATATAAGCGATAGAATTTACATGTAAAAGTAGCCATTTTATGCTATGGAAATTTTCAAGATTTTTGGTGTAAAACAATCAAATCCTTGCAAATTTCTACCATGAAACCAAAAAGATCCCCCGTAAAAGAACAGCAGCAGGACCTTTTCCGTGTAGAACTGTCAAAAATCATCGACCCGAGCCATGGAATGGTGAAGATCGCCAATTCAGTTGACTGGGATCGAATGGACGCCCTTTTCGGGGAAACATACTGCCCTGATAACGGCCGTCCAGGTGTCAGTACCCGCTTGATGGTTCGTCTTCATTATCTGAAGTACACGTTCAACCTCAGCGACGATGATACGGTTGCCGGCTGGGTGGAAAATCCATACTGGCAGCACTTAAGCGGTATGAAGTTTTTCGAACACAAAGCCACAATCCATCCTTCCAGCATGACCCGATGGAGAAAGAGAATCGGAGAGGCAGGGGACGAAGAATTTCTAAAGGAAACCATCAGCCGGGCTAAAAACCAAAGCTGTCAAAACAAGCCAGCTGAGGCGCGTAAATGTGGATACGACAGTCCAGGAAAAAGAAATTCGTTTTCCGACAGATGCCGGGCTGTATGATCGTGCAAGGAAACGGTTGGTGGCAGCAGCCAAAGAAAGAGAGATTCCACTTCGACAAAACTACAACCGAAATGCCAAGAAACTGGTTTTGAAACAAAGCCGTTATGCCCACGCGCGTCAAATGAAAAAAGCCGGTAAATACACCTCAAAACTGAAAACGTACCTTGGCCGTGCCATACGAGAGATCCATAGAAAACAACAATTTACGGACAAATATCTTTCAGATTTATTGTATGTCGCCACTCGAATTCACCAAAGAACAAGAAATGAGAAGAACAAAATCTACAGTGTCCATGCCCCGGAAGTAGAGTGTATCAGTAAAGGGAAAGCCCACAAACGTTACGAATTTGGCTGCAAAGTCAGCGTTGCGGCAACCAGCCGCGGTGGTTGGTTTGTAGGCGCGATGGCAATGCACGGAAATCCTTATGACGGACACACATTGGCAGATACCCTCATTCAAGTAAATCGTATCGCAAAAGAACCGCTCCACGTATTCGTTGACAGAGGTTATCGCGGGCACGATTACAAAGGAGACATCGAAGTTCATGTTGACAAGGTCAGAAGAGGTAGAACCGCCAGGAGTCTCTGGCGCTGGATGAAGAGACGCGCCGCGGTTGAGCCTGGAATCGGTCATCTGAAACGGGAACATCGAATGGACCGCAACCGTCTCAAAGGAACTGAGGGTGACAAGATAAATGCCATCCTGAGTGCTGCAGGAATGAACTTCAGCAAGCTGCTCGGGTGGGCAGCCCTTCTTTTCGGTATCATATTTTCAAAGATCATGGCGGCCATCAAGCCAAAAAATCGTTTTTGCCGGATCCCAATTTAAGGGTTTTTCAGAATCGACCAAATAGTGTATGATCATGCTGCTGAAATCCCACAAAAGAAATTTTTAATAACGAGTGCATACCGGGCGCCATGAGCGTGCAGTATTTTGCGCATCTGAACGAAGATGTGGGAGATGCGCTTCCATATTTGAATGCTGCGCTCGGTGGACACACTTACGTTCAAGATCCCCCGTCCGTGACTTTTGAAGTTCAGGGCAAGCTGATCACGGTTCATTCCAATAAAATTGCCGTAAATGCTCTCAAGGATGAAGAGGAGGCCAAAAAGATTATTGCAGATGCGGCAAAGGGAAACACGTAAAGAAAAGGAGGATTGATCATGCACATTCAAACATCGGAACTGGAAGCATTGCAGCTTGGCATTACGGGTATTTTGATTATGCCCAGGCTGACGGGAAGAACAATTTGCGGGCCGTTGCTGAAATGGCGTGGGCTCTGTAAGCCATTAAAGGGGTGGAGCATTTGTTTGCCTATGAGTCGCGATTGAATTATTTCGTGCAAGGCAGGACGGTACTCAGCCTGTGTTTATACAATATCTCAAAAATATCGGGTGAAACCGTGATAAATGTCCTGCGCACACACCCTTTTACCATCAACGGAGGCGTGATTACTGCAAATCCGTTTTATGAAGAACCGGATACATGGCTCGCAAAAAATGCTCCCCAGTTTTTGAATTAAGAAGGCCAATAGATGAAAAACCGTGCTCAGGAATTGTTTCTATTGACGACGACGTTATCGCAGTTGAGCGATAGAGACAGGGTCATTAAGTTATTCATTGAGAGCATGAATGACATATTCCATGACTGTTTCTTTGCATGGTTTTCAGAAGAACTCACCCAAAGCGATACGATAATCGAGGTTTGTACCAGACGCAAAAACTATGGTTTCATTTCCTTTACAGCCAATAGTCAAACAGATCCAACAACCCATAGCCTGATCTGTAACGCAGCGCAACTTCTGGCGATATTTCTTGAAAAAGCAGAACAGGAAAAGCTATTGCTGAACCAGAAAAACCATCTTCAAATTTTGGTTGACAAACAAACGTCCGAGTTAAGCCAGATCAATGTCCAGCTGCAGAAAGAACTTTACGAACGCAAACGTGCGGAGGAGGCACTGATCGAGAGTGAAAAAAATATCGAGGGCTAATCCAAAAGGTTCAAACCGCCATCGTACTCCACGACGGCCAGGGGCAGATCCTGGGCAGCAATCCCTTGGCCCGGGAACTGCTGGGACTTTCCGAAGACCAGCTTCTTGGCAAGTCTCTGATTGATCCGGAATGGCAGTTCCTGCGGGAGGATGGCACCAAAATGCCTGTTGCTGAATACCCGGTGAGCATTGTGCTCTCCTCGCAACGGGCGCTCAAGGGGTATGTGACGGGAATCTGCCGTCCGGACAAAGCGGATACCTAAGGTGGAGCTGGAGCCCTTGGTGCGCGACGTCATCCGGGAACTTGAGCCGGATGCAGCCGGAAGGAGCATCGAATGGCGCATCGGCGACCTGCCAGTGGTTGGCGGCGATGCTGCCATGCTGCGGTTGGTACTGGTCAACCTGATTTCCAATGCCTTGAAATTCACCCGGCAGAGCGAGCAGGTGAAAATCGAGATCGGATGCACGTTGGACGGGAAGAACGAGATTGTCGTTTTTATGCGCGACAACGGCGTCGGGTTCGACATGACCTATGCGGACAAGCTGTTCGGCGTGTTCCAGCGCTTGCACCGCGCCCATGAATTCGGGGGTACCGGTATCGGCCTAGCCAATGTACGTCGCATTATCACCCGGCACGGCGGTCGGACCTGGGCGGAAGGAAAGGTTGACCAGGGCGCGACGTTTTTCTTTGCCCTGCCTTTACCTTGATTAATGTGACTTGTCCTTAAAAGAAAGGAGGCAACCGCATGTCAACATGGCGACTGTTCATCATCCTCATTGTAATCGGGTATTCAGCACAGGGATTGGCGGAAACGACCTTGATCATCGCCACAGGTGAACTCCCTCCCTATGTCAGTACAAACCCGAAAGAAAGTGTTATGACTGAAGCTCTTCATGAGGTGGCCTATGAAATGAATGTGAAATTCGTATTCAGATTCATGCCATGGAAACGCTGCGAGTCCGCCGTGGAAGAACTGGAGGCATGGGGCGCGATTCCTTATGTTCTCACCCCGGAGAGAGAAAAGAAATTCTATTTTTCCGATAAGTTATTTAACAAGGAAGCAAGATTTTTCTATTACAGCCGGAAAGGAACGCCCAAACAAATTCACTATGCCGGGTTGTCGGATTTGAAGGGTTATATCATCGGGGGGGTGATCGGGTATTATTATGAGCAATCCCTTCTTGAGGCGGGGCTTAACGTTGAATTTGTGACGGCGGATGAGCAGAATTTCTGGAAGCTCAGGGCGGGAAAGGTTGATCTGATCATTGCCGATGAAGTCGTCGGATCTTACATAGTTCGTAAGAGGTTTCCCCTGGAAGTCGGGAATTTCTTTACGCTCTCGAAGCCCTTGGATGAGATAGGAGATTATCTGATGACGTCAAAGGAATATCCCGATACAGAGAAGCTGCTGACCAAATTCAATATGGCCTTGAAAAAGATCAAGGGAAATGGCGTTTATCAGAGAATATTAGATAAACATGGTGTTGTGCTGACATATTGACATGAATCCGTGAGGAAGTTAATTTTAGGAAAATGACGGTCTGAAGGTAAAACAAACATGGGCTTCTCTCTGAAAATAGCCATTGAAAACCAGTCCATCACCCGACGACTAACGGCAAGCCTTATCATTACCGTTCTCATGGTTTCGGTAATTGCCGTCACGGCCATGCACCGTGTCGTATCCCAGTCCGCCATACGAGGACTTGAACGAAAAGCAAACGAAACACTCGCTTATCTTGTCGGAACCCTTGAAGTGCCGCTTTGGGCGGTCAATAATGATGCCGTAAAGACCATAGGAAGAGCCGTTTCCCAAGATGAATCGATCGTGCGATTGATCATCAGAAATGAATCCGGAGAGGTCATCTTTTTCACGGAAAAAGACAATGACGGCGACCTCATAAAGAGATCCGACAAGATATTCCACAAACAGTGGGGCCTGGAAAAACTTGCGGGCGATGTTTCTGTTTTCATAACGCCGGCCATATACAAAAGAAACAATCAACAATTACTCTTTTTCTCGATTCTCATCATATTCCTTATCCTGGTGGCGGTTGTGATCGTTGCGGTTATCTTCATCCGCACATCCTTGAACAAGCCCCTGAATCGTCTCAATGAGATCACGAACCGTTACGCTTCCGGGATATATGTCACATCGGGCCTCACCCTCCCCTACCTCGAATTTCAACCCTTCGGCAAAGCGTTGGCTGATATGGCGGAGAAAATCGAGGGGCAAATGGGAAGGGTCCGGGAGGCGGAGGAAGATCTCCGCAAGCTCAACGCGGAACTCGAGCAGCGCGTGGCCCAACGTACCGCCGAACTTTCGGTAGCCAAGGAGCAGGCGGAGAAGGCGAACCGTGCCAAGAGTGTTTTTTTAGCCAATATGAGCCATGAGCTACGCACGCCCCTCAACGCGGTGCTGGGATTTTCAGAGGTGATGAAGAATTCCCGCGATGTTACTGTGGAACAGAGGGAGAACCTGAACATCATCACTCGCAGCGGTGAACACCTGCTGAGCTTGATCAACAACGTGCTGAACATGTCCAAGATCGAGTCGGGCCGGGTGGAGCTTGAGGAGTCGCATCTCGATCTGCGGCAACTGATACAGGAAATCAAGTTGTTGATGAATGTACGGGCCGTTGAGAAAGGGCTGGACTTCATACTGGAGCAGGCCCCGGGTCTCCCCGGAAACATCGCTGTGGATGGGGGGAAGCTGCGGCAGGTGCTGATCAACCTGATGGGCAATGCGATAAAATATACCCAGGAGGGGAGCGTGACCTTGAAGATTGACTATCGTCAATTGCGGATTGAAGATTGGAAAAAGGCGGCTGCTCCTGATCCATTTTCACTGGTCAATCTTCAATTTTCAGTTATGGATACCGGTCCGGGGATAAGAGAGGAGGACAGGGATCGCATCTTCTCCCCCTTCGTGCAACTGGGGGAACGGCCCCCGACGGAGGCGGGGACGGGGCTGGGGCTGGCCATATGCAAACAGTATGCGGAACTCATGGGCGGCGCCGTCAGCGTTGCCTCCGAGGAGGGGAAGGGCTCGGCATTCCACCTTGAGATACCGGTGGCCGTGCTTCCGGTCGAGGCGGTTCCCGCTACGCGGCGCCGCGGTCGCGTCACGGGGCCGGCAGAGGGGCAGCCGCGCTTTCGTCTGCTCATGGCCGAAGACCACCCGGAGAACCGTCTGCTGCTTCGCAGAATCCTCGAGCCGCTGGGTTTCGACCTGCGGGAAGCCGTCAACGGCCGGGAGGCGGTTGCCATATTTGAAGAGTGGCGTCCCCACCTGATCTGGATGGACATCCGCATGCCGGTCATGGACGGGCTGGAAGCCATCCGACGTATCAAGGGGACCGATGCCGGTGCCGGCACCAAGATCGTAGCGCTGACGGCCCATGCCCTCGAAGAGGAACGGCGTGCGATCATGGCGGCGGGCTGTGATGATTTCATATGCAAGCCCTATCAATATGTCGAGATACTCGATGCCCTGACGAAACATCTCGGAGTTCGCTTTGTCTATGAAAAAGAGACGACCCCCGCTGTCGCCTTGCAGGTGAACGCCGCGGCCCTGGCCGATTTGCCCGACGATCTACTGCACACACTTGAACAGGCGCTCGTACGGATCGACATGGGCGCGGTGGGCCGGGCCGTTGAAGCAATACGCGCTCACAACCCCTCTGTGGCGGACGCGTTGGCCGCTTTGGCCCGTGATACTGAATTCGGCCGGATTTTAAGATTAATCAGAGGGGCGCCCATGGTGAAACCGCCGGGAGAAGATGATGAATAAAGAAACGAACGTCGGCTTCAACAGGATTTTGGTCGTGGATGATACCGCCGCCAATCGTCAACTCTTGACTGATTTATTGACGGCCCACGGCTATGCGGTCTATCCCGCCTCCGACGGCGAACTGGCCTTGGAATTCGTCCAATCGACCCTCCCCGATCTCATCTTGCTGGATATCCGGATGCCGGGGATGGACGGGTACGAGGTGTGCCGCAGACTCAAGGCGGATGAGAGGACCCGTTTAATTCCCCTCATTTTCATCAGCATCCTGGAAGATGAAGGTGACAAGGTGAAGGGGTTTCAGGCCGGAGCCGTGGACTATATTACCAAGCCGTTTCAGGCCGAAGAAGTGCTGGCCAGGGTGCGTATCCATTTGCATCTGCGGGGGTTGACCGAACATCTGGAACAAATGGTCGCCGAACGGACCCGGGCACTCCACGCCGCCAACGCGCGGTTGCAACGCGAGCTTGCCGAACGCGAGCGGGCTGAGGAGGAGCTTGCCCGGCACCGCGATCATCTCGAAGAACTGGTGCGGGAGCGCACGGTCGAATTGGAAGAGGCGCGCAACAAGGCCCGGCAATATCTGGACGTTGCGGGCGTCATCCTGGTGGGGATCGATGCCGACCGGCGGGTGACCCTGATCAACCAGAAGGGGTGCGAGGTTCTGCAAGGCACATCCAAAGAAATCATCGGCAAGGACTGGTTCGAGACATTTGTACCGGAAAATGTCCGCCAGGATGTCATTGAATCCTTTCGGCGGCTCATGGCCGGTGAACTCGAACCGGCAGAATATTTTGAAAACCCGGTACTCAGGCAAAGCGGCGAAGAGAGGCTTTTGGCCTGGCATAATGCGCTGCTCAGGGATGATGAAGGAAATATTTCGGGCACCCTCAGTTCGGGGGAAGACATCACAGAAAGAAAACGCGCGGAAGAACAGATCATAAGACTGAATCAGGACTTGCGGAAGCGGGCCACGGCCCTCAAAGCGGCGAACAAGGAACTGGAGGCCTTTGCCTATTCCATCTCCCACGACCTGCGCGCGCCGCTGCGCCACATCGACGGTTTCCTGGAACTGCTGCAAAAGAAAGCGGGAACGGCGCTGGACGAACAGAGTCGGCACTACATGGACGTCATTTCCGACGCGGCCCGAAAAATGGGGCTGTTGATCGACGATCTGCTCTCTTTCTCCCGCATGGGGCGTCAAGCCATTTCGGCCCAACCCGTGGAATTGGATAACCTGGTGCGGGAGGTCATCGACGAACTTGAGCCCGATGCCGCCGGAAGAGCCATCGACTGGTGCATCGGCGATCTTCCCGTAGTCAACGGGGATGCGGCCATGCTGCGGATGGTGCTGGCCAACCTGATCGCCAATGCCCTCAAATTCACCCGTCCCCGGCAGCAAGCCCGAATCGAAATCGGGACGCTGCCCGGCCGGGCTTCCGAAACCGTAATTTTCGTGCGCGACAACGGGGTGGGCTTCGACATGACCTACGGGGACAAGCTCTTCGGCGTGTTCCAGCGCCTGCACCACGCCGATGAATTCGAGGGGACCGGCATCGGGTTGGCCAGTGTGCGCCGCATCATTTTGCGGCACGGCGGCCGGGTTTGGGCCGAAGGAGAAACGGACCGGGGCGCGGTGTTTTTCTTTACCATCCCGGACTGAGAATGGGGTAGTGATGTTTCTGCAAATACTATAGGATAAGGACCTGAACCGTCGGAAAAATCAAGGTGAACTCAAGGAAAAAGCGATGCATTGCAATATGGAAATGAAAAAACAGCTTGAAATCCTGCTGGTGGAAGATGATCCAGGCGATGCGCTGCTGATGCAGGCGTATCTGGAAGAAAAGGCCGGAAAACCCTTTCGTCTGATCCGGGTCGACCGGCTTGCTCCCGCCTTGGACCTGATCGCTTCGGAGGCATTTGACGCGGTTCTCCTGGACCTGGGCCTGCCGGACAGCCATGCCTCGAAGGCTTTAAACAAATACACGCCGCCGTGCCGAAAATTCCGATTATCATTCTGACCTGGCCTCGATGACGAAGAATATGCCCTTGAGGCCGTGCAGAGGGGCGCCCATGACTATCTGCTCAAGGGGCAGGCGAAAAGCGAAATCCTGATCCGGGCCATTCGCTATGCCATCGAACGGCAGAGATTGTATTCTCAGCTTGAGCAGTCCTTGCGTGAGATCAAGACCCTTCGGGGCATCCTGCCGATCTGCGCCAATTGTAAGAAGATTCGTGACGACAAGGGCTATTGGACCCAGTTGGAGACTTACATTAGCGAACACACCGAGGCTGATTTCAGCCACGGTATCTGTGAGGAGTGCATGGCCAAGCTGTATCCGGACCTATTTGAAGATCACTGAAAATTGGGTGTATTTTGGCGCATTCCCATGGTTTTGGAAAGATATGAGACATCCGATTATAAAGAATTACAAAATTACTGACTTGAGAGTCCAAAGTTCTTTCGTCATGCCGGACTCGATCCGGCATCCGGAACCGTATCTTTCTGATAAAATGCTGGATTCCGGCTTTCGCCGGAATGACGTGGATGGTGCTTCATTGCCCGGCACGGGGGCCGGACCCGGGCCGAAGGCAAAGTTGACCGGGGGGCCACGTTTTGCTTTTCGCTGCCTCAAACAACACAGGAAGGGCAATAATGAATAAAGGTACCTTCGTCAGATTTTCCCTGTTCGGCTCCGCTGTTCTTTTTGGCCTGTATACGACCAGCCTTTACAGCTATCTCCTCTTCCACACCGTGGTCGAGACATACATTGTTATTATAGCCGGAAGTGTCTTTGTACTGGCCTGGAATTCAAGGAAATCCCTGGATAACAATTATCTTTTGTTCATCGGGATATCTTACCTGTTTGTCGGCATCATTGAATTGCTCCATACGCTTGCCTACAAAGGGATGGGGATCTTTCAGGGTTTCGACGCCGATCTGCCGACCCAGTTGTGGATTGCCGCCCGTTACATGGAAAGCCTTTCGCTGCTGACGGCCCCTTTCTTTCTTCGAAGGAAGCTGAAGCCGAACCTGGCATTTGTGATCTACGCCATGGCAACCGCCTTTCTGCTGGGTTCCATCTTTTACTGGAAGCTCTTTCCCGACTGCTTCGTTGAAGGATTCGGGCTCACGCCGTTCAAAAAGATCAGTGAATACGTCATCATGGTGATTCTCGCAGCCGGCATTGTTTTCCTGATTCGCTATCGCGGCCAATTTGAACGGGACGTGGTGCGGATGCTTGCGACCTCCATGTCCCTGACCATTCTTGCCGAGCTATCATTCACCTTCTATATCAGCGTCTATGGCCTCTCCAACCTGATCGGCCATTTTTTTACCCTCATCTCCTTCTACCTCGTCTACAGGGCCGTCATTGTCACGGGCCTGACAAGACCCTTTGATCTTTTGTTCAGAAACCTCGCACAGAGTGAAGCGGCATTGAAGCGGGTTAACGAAGAACTGGAAGTGACCGTAACCGAGAGGACGGCGGATCTGATCAGGACGAACGAACTGCTGGACACCGAGTTGTCCGAACGTAAGCGGACGGAACAGGCGCTAAGAGAGAGTGAAGCATTGTTCCGCACGTCTTTCGAGAACGCCACCGTCGGCATCTGCCTGGTGGGCATGGACGGAAGATTTTTGAATGCCAACCGGAAACTGTTTGAAATCCTGGGATATACGAACGCGGAACTGGTCCGAATGCAATTCAATGATATCACGCATGACGAGGATAAAGGGGTCGGCGCGACATTCGTTGAACGTGCCCTTGCCGGCGAGTTGGATAACAGCGATTTTGAGAAACGCTATCTGAACAAGAACGGGCAGATCATCCGGGCTCATGTGTCAAGCGCTATTATCCGCAACCTCGCCGGCGAACCCCAATATTTCATCACTCATATTCAAGACATCACCGGGCGCAAGCGGGCGGAGGAAGAACTCCGCCTGCTCAATAGGGAACTCGACCGGCGGGTCCTGGAGCGCACGGCGCAACTGGAAGCGGCGAACAAGGAACTGGAGGCCTTTGCCTATTCCATCTCCCACGACCTGCGGGCGCCGCTGCGCCACATCGACGGTTTCCTGGAACTGCTGCAAAAGAAAGTGGGAACGGGTATGGACGAACAGGGCCGGCACTACATGGACACCATTTCCGACGCGGCCCGAAAAATGGGGCTGTTGATCGACGATCTGCTCTCTTTCTCCCGCATGGGGCGTCAAGCCATTTCGGCCCAACCCGTGGAATTGGATAACCTGGTGCGGGAGGTCATCGACGAACTTGAGCCCGATGCCGCCGGAAGAGCCATCGACTGGTGCATCGGCGATCTTCCCGTAGTCAACGGGGATGCGGCCATGCTGCGGATGGTGCTGGCCAACCTGATCGCCAATGCCCTCAAATTCACCCGTCCCCGGCAACAGGCCCGAATCGAAATCGGGACGCTGCCCGGCCGGGCTTCCGAAACCGTAATTTTCGTGCGCGACAACGGGGTGGGCTTCGACATGACCTACGGGGACAAGCTCTTCGGCGTGTTCCAGCGCCTGCACCACGCCGATGAATTCGAGGGGACCGGCATCGGCCTGGCCAGTGTGCGCCGCATCATCAATCGGCACGGGGGCAAAACCTGGGCGGAAGGCGCAGTTGACCGGGGTGCCACATTCTATTTTTCACTGCCTTATGCTTTAAAATGAGCGTCACCATGGAAAAAATTAAATCCCTTATGCTGCCCGGCATGATTTCGACCATGTCCGGCCCTGCCGTGTTAATGAAAGGGTTATTGACTTATGGTTAAAATAAAACAAAGGCAGAATTTGCAGACTATTAAACAATTGAAAAAGTCAATCATCGCTTTTTCAATCTTGAGCATCTTGATTGTCGGTTCGATCGTCGCCATCGCCGCGATTTATCCTCTTTTTAACCAGCCCAAAAAGGATGAAGCGAGAAACCTGTTGCATGCGGCAACAAGCCGAAAGATGGCCATAGAGCAATTTCTTGGTAAGCTGGAGCAAACGGCCTTGCAGATAACCAGCCGTACCAAGGCACGTGAAAAGCTTGAGCAATATAACCGGGGAGAAGTGAGCCTGCAACAATTTGCGGAATTCAGCAAACCCATATTGGGGGACGCCTTGCATCTTTCAAAACAAGCGGTCGGATGCCTCCGTTTTGACAAAAATGGGCAACCCGTCGTTCAGGTCGGCCTGCCGTTGCCGGAATCCTTCCGGGTGCTGTCCCGGGAAGAGGAAGCCCGAGTGAGGATGCATGGACCTGTCTTTATGGACGATGCGCTTTTTTTGGTGGTCGAAGCTCCGATCTTTGATCGAGAAGAGGTTCGGGTGGGTACGGATCTTGTCATGTTTCAGCTTGATGAGCTGCGTAAAATTGTTCAAGACGATGCCGGCCTCGGAGGAACCGGAGGAACCGGAGAAACCGTTCTGGGTATGGTAGCCGATAAAACCAGGGTCTGGTTGTTTTTCCCTCCCGGAAAGATGGCGGGAAAATTTGCGGATTACATAGACATCGCGTCGCCGCTCGGCGTGGCCATGGAGCAGGCCTCTCATCTTGGCCGGGATGAGTCCGGATTGGTTACCCTTCCCATTGATCGTTCTCAAGTCTTCGCATGTGTCTCCATTCCCCATATCAATAACTGGGCGATGGTGGTGCGGATGAATGCCAAAGAGCTTTATGCCCCCATCAACCGGCAATTTATCATTGTTTTTTTTGTTATTCTTGCCTTGCTGCTGCTGGGTAGCTTGACGGCAATTCTCTTACTGCGACCTCTGGCCGGGAAAATGATTATTCATACTGAGGAATTGGAGTCCATTAACCAACAACTGCTCCGGGAGGCCGATGAACGCCGGCGGCTGCAGAAGGAGTTATCGAAGAATTATCATGACCTACGGGAGACCGCCCGGCAACTGGAGCAATCCCGGAACATGCTGCAACTAATTTTAGAGTCGATACCCGTCAGGGTCTTCTGGAAAGACCGCAATTCCCGCTTTCTGGGCTGCAATACCCTTTTCGCTCGCGATGCCGGCTTGAGTCGGCCCGAGCAGATTCTGGGACAGGACGACTTTGCCATGAGCTGGAGGGAACAGGCGGAACTCTACCAGGCGGATGACCGACAAGTCATGACGTCGGTCCGCCCCAAGATGAACATCGTCGAGCCGCAAACCACTCCCACGGGTGCCGGGATCTGGCTGAACACCAGCAAAGTGCCGCTGCAAATGCCCGACGGAGAAGTCATCGGGGTCCTGGGGGTCTATGAAGATATCACCGAACGTAAGCAGGCAGAGGCAGAACTGAAGCGGATAGAATGGCTGCTGTCTAAAAAGCATACCGCCCTGGAAGGACGGGAGAACGGTCAAGGGTATGGGGATCTGACCACCCTGAATCGTGACGGGATGATTCTGAAGTCCGTCGGTCGCGACGTCCTCAGGAGCATTGCCGCCGACTATCTGGACTTGCTGGGGACTTCATCCGCCATTTACGAGGCAAACGGCGACTATGCCTTCGGTATCTTCACCTCGAGCTGGTGCCGGATGCTGGACCTCGCCTCCCGGAAACTTTGCGATACCGATGACAATGCTACGGCCCTGAGTTCCGGGCAATGGTTATGTCATGAATCCTGCTGGACATGCTGCTCAAAGGAAAGCATTGCGACACGCGCTCCCGTGGATATCGAGTGCAGTGGTGGGATTCGTCTTTATGGTGTCCCCATTGTCGCCCATGAAACGGTGATCGGCTCCATCAACTTCGGTTACGGAGACGTGCCGAAGGACCCCGCCAAACTGAGAGCCCTGGCCTCCGTATACCATCTGGAATACGAGGACCTACTGGCCGCAGCCGATGCCTATGACTCTCGTCCGCCCTACATTGTCGAGATGGCCAAAAGCCGTCTGCTCGCTTCAGCCAAGCTCATCGGCATCATGGTGGAGCGTAAGCAGGCCGAGGAAGAGGTCCGCCAACTCAATCTGGAACTCGACCGGCGGGTTAAAGAGCGCACCGCGCAACTCGAAAGTGCAAACAAGGAGCTTGAAGCCTTTGCCTATTCCATCTCCCACGACCTGCGCGCGCCGCTGCGCCACATCGACGGTTTCCTGGAACTGCTGCAAAAGAAAGTGGGAACGGGTCTGGACGAACAGGGCCGGCACTACATGGACGCCATTTCCGAGGCGGCCAACAAGATGGGCCTGCTGATCGACGATCTCCTCTCCTTCTCCCGCATGGGGCGCCATGCCATGGGGTTCCAACCGGTGGACCTGGGAAACCTGGTGCGCGACGTCATACGGGAGCTTGAGCCCGATGCCGCCGGCAGGACCATCGACTGGCGCATCGCCGACTTGCCCATGGTCAGCGGCGATGCCGCCATGCTGCGGATGGTGCTGGCCAACCTGATCGCCAACGCCCTGAAGTTCACCCGGCCCCGGCAGCCGGCCCAAATCGAAATCGGGTCGCAGCCCGGCCAGGATGCAGAAACCGTAGTTTTCGTGCGCGACAACGGCGTGGGATTCGACATGACCTATGGGGACAAGCTGTTCGGCGTGTTCCGGCGCCTGCACCGGGCCGATCAATTCGAGGGCACCGGCATCGGGCTGGCAAATGTGCGCCGCATCATCAATCGGCACGGAGGCAAAACCTGGGCGAAAGGAAAAGTCGACCATGGAGCCGCGTTTTACTTTTCACTGCCGCATACTCGGCAAGGAAACGGCGATGAATAAATTTCTGGGCGTTTTGATATTGATGGGGGCTGCGCTGCTGGGTATGGTGTTGACTGCCTGTGATAATGAAAAAATCAAAACCTATACAGTGGGTGTCATCAATGATGTGCCGGCTTTGGATCAAACCCTGGCGGGTTTCAAGGAGGGCATGACGGAGCTGGGTTATATTGAGGGGAAAAACATCCGCTATCTCTACGACGGGCCCACCACGGACATGAGCAAACTGCCGACGGCGGCCCAAACCCTGTTGGCGGCGAAGGTCGATCTGATTCTATCGATAACGACTCCCGCCACTAAGGCTGTAAAGCAGGCAACCGCCGGTATTAGGCTGCCGGTGGTTTTCGCGATTGTGACCGACCCGGTGGGGGCCGGCATCGTGGACAGCATGCAGCAACCGGGCGGGAACATCACCGGCGTCGCATTCGGCATTCAGGAACCGCGGCGTCTCGAATGGCTGGTACGGATAGCGCCTGAAATCAGGCATATCTATGTGCCGTTTAACCCAAAGGATCCAAGCCCTGTGTTGGCTTTGAGGGCGGTCCGCAAGGCAGCGGAAAAACTGGGTGTTGAACTGATACCGCGTGAAGTCCATGATTCTGAAACGCTCAGGGACGCCGTTTTGAATATACCCCCTGAAGCCGATGCGGTCTTTCTCTTGCCGGACAGTTTGATGGCGACCCGTTTGCCGGACATGGTGGCGACGGCCACCCAACGCAACCTGCCCACATCGGTCTCCAATATCTCGACGGCCAAGAACTATCATCTATTGACAGCTTTTGGCTTTGATCAACATTTGTACGGCAAACAGGCGGCACGACTGGCCGATCGGATTTTCAAGGGTGCCAGAGCGGCCGATTTGCCGGTGGAAATGGCCGATTTTTTTCTGGCCATCAATCTGAAAACGGCCAAGACCATCGGTCTTACCATACCGGATGAAATTTTGCGCCAGGCCGATATTATCGTCCGTTAGCATCGGAGTGAAAATGCGAAATATACCCAACAGCATCCGAACCCGGTTGACAATCGCCTTTCTTGGGCTTGCGGCGGGGCCGCTTCTGGTTGTCGGGTTTATCCTTTCTTCAAAGGTTTACGACGTTCAGACCCAAGAGGCTGTCACGC
This sequence comes from Desulfatiglandales bacterium, assembly GCA_963664475.2. Classification (GTDB taxonomy): domain Bacteria; phylum Desulfobacterota; class DSM-4660; order Desulfatiglandales; family Desulfatiglandaceae; genus NaphS2. Next base: position 1,516,615 of record CAXXXE010000004.1, on the reverse strand, counting down.
TGCAGCGCGAAATGGCGGCGCATCTCTCTTCCCGGGTGCAATCCCTTATCCGGGAGCTGGAAAGCGGAATGCAAATGTTGATCCGGATGGAAGACCTTGAGAACCTGGAACCGGAGCGGCAAAAACTGGTGTTGTCCATTTTTCGCTCCGGGCAGTCCGCCATTGATGATCTTATGCTGCTGGATGCCGATGGACGGGTATCGGCCTACGATTCCAGGCTAAAATTACACCAGGATTTACCAGGACAGCCGCAAAAAGAGTTGGAATCGTTTACGGTTCCCATGTCCCGGAAAGAGACTTATTTTGGACCGGTGCGTTTTAATACCCTTTCGGGCGAGCCGGTTATGTGGATGGCTGTTCCCGTTATCGCATTGGAAACCGGAAAACCGAAAGGGGTGCTGGTCGCTGATGTCCGTTTAAAGGAAGTTTGGGATTTGGTGGCCGGCATACGTCCGGGGCAAAAGGGCACAAGCTTTATCGTGGATGCCGGGGAAAGGGTTGTTGCCCATAGCGATCCTTCGGTGGTGCTCAGAGGTACCCGTTTTAGTCCGCCGGGTTTTGATGGATTGCAGATGGGGTTATGCGGTGAAAAATCGGTGCTGGTGAGCCGGGTCATCGGCTTTGGCAACCGGCAATTTCATATTTTTGTCGAAGGGCCTGTTTCCGAATCCCTGTCCCTGGCCATTCAGGCCGTCCGTATTACGGCTGCCGTCATTGTGATTGCCTTGCTGGTGTCCGGCGGCCTCGGTTTTTTGATGGTGCGCCGGATTGTCAAGCCCATTGAAGAGATTGCCGAAACGGCCCGGGCGATCAATGCCGGTGATTTGTCACGCCGGGTCATTGTAAAAAGTCGCGACGAGCTGGGCGTTTTGGCCGATGCTTTCAACAGGATGACGTTGCAGTTGGAGACCCTTATCTGTGATCTGGAAAAACGGGTGGCCGAACGCACGGCCGAGCTTACGGCATCCAATAAGGAACTGGAGGCTTTCTCCTACTCGGTGTCCCATGACCTCAGGGCGCCGCTGCGCCATATCGACGGTTTTCTGGAATTGCTTAAAAAAACGGCTGGAACGGCGCTTGATGAACAGAGCCGGCATTATATGGACACGATTTCCAAGGCCGCCCAAAAAATGGGGCTGTTGATCGACGACCTCCTCTCTTTCTCCCGCATGGGGCGACATGCCATGGGGTTCCAACCGGTGGACCTGGGAGACCTGGTGCGCGACGTCGTCCGGGAACTCGCGCCCGATGCCGACGGCAGGGACATCGACTGGCGCATCGGCGACCTGCCCGCGGTTCAAGGCGATGCCGCCATGTTGCGGATGGTGCTGACCAACCTGATCGCCAATGCCTTGAAATTCACCCGGCCCCGGCAGCCGGCCCAAATCGAAATCGGGTCGCAGCCCGGCCAGGACGCAGAAACCGTAGTTTTCGTGCGCGACAACGGCGTGGGCTTCGACATGACCTATGGGGACAAGCTCTTCGGTGTGTTCCAGCGCCTGCACCGGGCCGATGAATTCGAGGGGACCGGCATCGGGTTGGCCAGTGTGCGCCGCATCATCAATCGGCACGGAGGTAAAACCTGGGCCGAGGGGAAAGTCGACCATGGAGCCGCGTTTTACTTTTCACTGCCGCATACTCGGCAAGGAAATGGCGATGAATAAATTTCTGGGCGTTTTGATATTGATGGGGGCCGTGCTGCTGGGTATGCTGCCGGCGGCCTGTGATTGGATGTTATCAACGTTACACCGTCTTTATCGTCTTGGTAGATTTTAGGGTTGACCCGAAAATTATCTCGACTATAATTGGGTTGACCCGAAAATTCTTCTTTCTTTGCATGGGCGGATAGACCATGGAGCGATATTCAATGCGGCAGATCATCGATGATTTACAGAGGAAGATGGTATTTGTGGGGGGGCCAGACAGGTGGGAAAGACAACCCTGGCGTTTTCTATCCTTCAAGGCGACGAAACACATCCCGCGTATTTGAACTGGGATTATTTCGAGGACAAGAAGGACATTCTCCAGGGGAAGTTCCCTTCAAATCAATCCCTCATTGTTCTGGACGAAATCCATAAATACAAGGGATGGCGGAATCTGGTCAAGGGCCTTTATGACAAACGTAAATCCGCCACATCCTTCCTGATAACCGGTTCGGCCCGGCTCGATTACTATCGAAAGGGCGGCGATTCCCTTCAGGGTCGCTATCATTATTATCGACTGCGCCCTTTTTCCCTATGCGAGGTCAGTACATCACCCACTCAGGGCGATCTGGATTCGCTGCTTCAATTCGGCGGCTTTCCCGAGCCCTTTCTGGCCCAGTCCGAAACGGGATGGAAACGGTGGCAACGGGAACGGCTTGCGAGGGTGGTCAAAGAGGATCTCGTGACCCTTGAGCAGGTGAGGGAGGTGAGCCGGCTCGAAGTTCTCTCGATTCTGTTGCAGGAAAAAGTGGGATCGCTGCTGTCCATCAATTCGCTAAGGGAGGATCTTTCCGCTTCTCACGAGGCAGTGGCGCGGTGGGTGAAGATTTTTGAAAATCTCTATTACTGTTTTCTTCTCACGCCCTATGGCGCCGGAAGAATCCAGGCCCTCAAAAAGGATCGGAAGCTTTACATGTGGGACTGGTCCCTCTGCAAAGCACGTGGCGCCCGCTTCGAAAATCTGATGGCGTCAAACCTGTTGAAATACTGCCACTTCATTGAGGACACCCGGGGCGACGACATGTCCCTTTGTTATTTGAGAGATAAGAGCAAGCGGGAGGTCGATTTTGTTGTTTTGAAGAACAGGAAGCCGATTTTTGCGGTGGAAAGCAAGACCGGCGACAAAGATGTCAGCAAACACATTCCCTATTTTGCCTCGAGAACCGAAATCCCTTTCTTCTTTCAGGTACATCAAGGCGTCAGAGATTATGAAGTCCGTGATAGTCGAACCAGGGTGCTCCCGTTTACGACATTTGCAGGGGAGATATTAAGGACCTAAGACGAAATCAGCATCTTGCCCGTTCGAATGACATTTATTGTTGAATGTCTTTTTCAATGGAAATAGAACTTGCCAAGTACCGGGAACATCTGGAAGAATAGAGGACCGGCCGGGGAGCGGCATTTTACTTGACCCTGCCCCAAACGATACAAGGAGGTGGAGATGAAGAACTTTAAACGCATTCTGCTGGTCGAGGACGATCCCAAGGATATTGAGCTGACCCTCGCCGCGCTTTCCGACAACAACCTGACCAACGAAGTCGCGGTTGCCCGGGATGGCGTGGAGGCCCTGGACTATCTCTATTGCCGGGGATCATTCGCCCAACGCCCCCCCGGCAATCCGGTGGTGATCCTGCTGGATCTCAAGATGCCCCGCCTGGACGGAGTGGAGGTGTTGCGGCGGATCAGGGAGGACGGGCAACTGCACTTGATTCCGGTGGTCGTCCTGACCTCTTCGCGGGAATCATTGGACCTTAAGGCGTGCTACCGTATGGGCGTCAACGCCTACGTGGTGAAACCGGTCCGTTTCCCTGAATTCGTGGAGACCGTAAAACAAACCGGTCTGTTCTGGGCGCTGATCAACCAGGCGCCGCCGGACACCGTTTTATAAGGATGAAAGACAACCGATGAAACCGTTTATCCGCATTTTACATCTGGAAGATGACCCGAACGACGTGGCGCTTGTTCAGGCCGGGCTTGAAGAGGCGGGGTTGACCTGCCGCTTCACCACCCTCCAGACGCGTGAGGAATTCGAGGAAGCCCTGCGCCGGGATGCTTATGACATCGTCCTTTCGGATTATCGGTTGCCCGCGTATGACGGCATGTCCGCCCTGCGGCTGACACTTGAGGTGTGCCCGGACGTTCCCTTTATCTTCGTTTCCGGCACCATGGGCGAGGAGGCGGCCATCGAAGGGTTGAAGCACGGCGCCACCGATTATGTGCTCAAGCAAAATTTGATCCGTATCGCCCCGGCGGTGGAGAGGGCACTACGGGAGGCGGAGCACCGGCGGGAACATCGGCATCGGCGTGGCCCTCCTCAGTCCAAAAATGGAAATTCTGGAACTGAACCGCCGGATGCGCCGTTGGTTTCCAACCGTCGATCCGAATCATCGTCCCATCTGTTTTCACGCGCTTAACGACCCAGGCCGAAGCAATATGCGAAAACTGCCCGGCCTTAAAGACATTTCAGGACGGCCGGATCCATGAGACCGTCATACGAGGGCGGCGGACGGAGGATATCCGGAATCACCGCATCGTTTCTTCTCCCATCCTCGACGAATCAAAGAGGATTTGCAGCGTTCCAGGGATTTGCTGCAAACGATTATCGAAGCCGCGCCAATCGCCATTTTTGATCTCGATCCGGATGGAAATGTGCATTCGGTGTGGAATCCCGCCGCTGAAAAAATGCTCGGCTGGAGTGCACGGGAGGTGATGGGCCGGCCCCTGCCCGCCGTGCCGGTGGATCCCGGAGAGCAATTCGGGCTGTTCCGGGAACAGATCCGCGGCGGGATGTCCCTGGACGGTGTGGAAGTGCGCCGACGGCGGCGGGACGGCACGCCCATTGACTACGGCATCTACACTTCTCCCCTGCACGATGCAAGAGGCCGCGTCACCGGAAATGTCGCGGTTCTCGTGGATATCACCGAGCGAAAGAGGGCCGAAGGGAAGAAGGCCGTCCTGAATCGGATCTCTGATATTTTTCTGACCGTATCAGATGAGGGCATATTCGGGGAAGTCCTGGCGGTGGTTCTGGAGGTAATGAAAAGCCCGTACGGTATTTTCGGGTATATGGCGGAAGACGGGGACCTGGTCATCCCCAGCCTGACCAGGGGGATCTGGGATGAATGCCGGGTTTCAGACAAGTCCATCGTCTTTCCTCGGGATTCCTGGGGGAGCAGCCTTTGGGGCCGATCGATCAGAGAGAAAAAGGCTTTTTCTTCCGAAGGGCCATTCCATACACCGGAGGGGCACATTGCCGTCGATCGATTTTTTTCGGTGCCGATCGTTTACGGAAACGAAACCATCGGCCTGATCTCCGTTGCCAACAGCCCGCAAAGCTACACCGAAGAGGACCGCGATATTCTGCAAACCATCGCCGACAATATTTCACCCATCCTCAACGCCAGGTTGGAACGAGACCGGCAGGAACAAAAGCGCAAGAGTCTTGAGGCCCAGTTCCATCATGCCCAGAAAATGGAATCCATCGGCCGCCTGGCCGGAGGAGTGGCCCATGATTTTAACAACATGCTGGGGGTGATCATGGGCCGCGCGGAGTTGGCCCTGCTGAAAATGGACCCGTCCCATCCACTCTATGACGAGCTTGAGGAGATCCGGAAGGTCGTCGAGCACTCCGCCGAACTGACCCGGCAACTGCTGACCTTTGCCCGCAAGCAGGCCGTGGCCCCCAGGGTGCTCGACCTGAACCGGGTGGTGGAGGGGATGCACAAGATGCTGCGGCGCATGATCGGCGAGGACATTCATCTCGTCTGGTTGCCGGGTGCGGGACTGTGGCCGGTCCGGATGGATCCCTCCCAGATCGATCAGATCCTGGCCAACCTGTGCGTCAACGCCCGCGATGCCATCGCGGATGTGGGCAGGGTTACCATCGAGACGGGAAACATTACCTTTGACGAAGCCTATTGCGCCGATCATTCGGGTTTTGTTCCCGGCGACCATGTGTTCCTGGCTGTCAGTGACGACGGCCAAGGTATGGAAAAAGAGATTCTGGACAGTATTTTCGAGCCGTTTTTCACCACCAAGGAGACGGGCAAAGGCACGGGACTCGGACTGGCCACGGTCTACGGCGTCGTCAAGCAGAACGACGGCTTTATCAATGTCTACAGTGAGCCGGAACACGGCACCATATTCAAAATCTACCTTCCCCGGTGTGCGGCCGACACCGAACAACGGCGCAAGGATGGCACGGAGGCTTCCAACATGCCCGGTCACGAAACCATCCTCCTGGTGGAAGATGATCCTCAGGCACTGGAGATCGGGAAACGGATGGTGGAGAGACTCGGTTATCGGGTGCTGACGGCTGCGGCGCCGGGCGAGGCCGTCAGGGTGGCCAGAGAGCACGCCCATGAGATAGACCTGCTGATAACCGACGTGATCATGCCCGAAATGAATGGCCTGGACCTCGTGAAAAACCTGGCGCCCCTCTGCCCGGGACTCAAGCACCTGTTCATGTCCGGCTATGCGCTTCACGGCGTGTTGGACGAGGGCGAAAATTTCATTCAAAAACCGTTTTCCATGCAGACCCTGGCCGCCAAGATGCGCGAGGTTCTGGAAAGCGAATAACGGACAAGAAAGAATGGAAGGGTTCATCAGAATTCTGCATCTGGAAGACGACCCCCTTGACGTGGAACTGGTTCAGCGAAAAATCGAAGCGGCAAGCCTGAATTGCAGGATCACCGCCGTCCGGACCCGTGACGAATTCGAGGAGGCGCTGCTAACCCATGAACATGACATCATCCTCGCCGATTTCCGGCTGCCCGCCTATGACGGCATGTCCGCGCTGCGGCTGGCACAAAAATTGCTGTCCCGATGTTCCCTTTGTCTTTGTTTCCGGTGTCATGGGAGAAGAAGCGGCCATTGAAGGCTTGAAGCAAGGTGCCACGGATTATGTGCTCAAACAGAACCTGCTGCGTCTCGTGCCGGCCATCATGCGGGCCTTTGAGGAGGCGGAAAGCCGGCGGGAAGGCAGGCGGGCCGAGGAGAAGTTGAACGAGTATCGTCACCATCTTGAAGAACTGATCGAGGAAAGGACCCGCCAACTCACCGAGGCGACCCGACAAGCCGAGGAGGCCAGCAACGCCAAAAGCCTGTTTCTGGCAAATATGTCCCACGAAATCCGCACCCCCATGAACGCCGTCATCGGCTTTGCCAACCTGGCCCTCAAGACGGATCTGACCCGTGAGCAGCGCGACTATCTGGAAAAGATTCGAAAGTCATCCAATGCCCTGCTGGCCGTCATCAACGACATTCTGGATTTTTCCAAGATCGAGGCCGGCAAGCTCCATATGGACGAAGAGAAATTCCAATTGCACCATATCATGGATGATCTGGTCGATCTGTTCGCCGATCAAGTCGCTGAAAAAGATTTCGAAATGAACATCGACGTCGAAGAGAATGTGCCTTGCGCGCTGATCGGAGACGCCATGCGCATCAAGCAGGTGCTGGTCAACCTCACGGGCAATGCCGTCAAATTCACCCACCGGGGCGAAATCGTCGTCAGGGTTTCCCGCGCCAAGGAAACCCCGCATTCGGTTGAACTCTCCTTCATGGTTCGGGATACCGGCATCGGCATTTCACCGGAGGCGCTTGAAACCATCTTTTCCCCCTTCACGCAGGTTGACGGCTCCACCGCCAGGAAATACGCCGGAACCGGTCTGGGGCTCACCATATCCAGACAATTGGTCGAAATGATGGGCGGGACCATCCGGGTCAACAGCACGCCGGGCCGGGGCAGCGCATTCTCGTTCACGGTTCCCCTTTTAAAGCAGTCCCTTGGGCCGGGACCCGACGCTGTTCCCGACAGCCGGGTGCGGGGATTGAAATCGCTCGTGGTGGACGACAACGACCTCAGCCGGGATATTTTTGCACGGGTGCTCGCATCCTTTGGTTGCAAGGTTGCAAGGGCCCGGTCCGGTGAGGAGGCCCTGCGTATGCTCAAAGCGGCGGCCGTCGGCACCAGCCCCTATCAACTGGTCCTCATGGACCTTCAAATGCCGGGCATGGACGGCCTTGCCGCATCGGAAAGGATCAGAGGGGATCCCCGGTTGGCCCATCTTCCCATTATCGTGATCTCCGGCTTTTTGCAGGATCGGGAGGTGCGCCGGGGCGTCCGCATCGGGATCGACGCATTTCTGATGAAGCCGGTCAAGAGATCCGCCCTGTCTCGCACCCTATTGGAGGTGCTCGGGATCAGGCGGGCGGAAGGGTCGGCGATCCGGGATCAAGCCACGCCGGCCGGGGTCCCGCCCGGGGCCCGGCTGAAGGTACTGAACATGGAAGTATTCCTGAGCCAGGTGCAGGAATCGGTGAAAAGCCTGGAAGAAACCATCCCAAGCTGAACCCGGCATCCCGTCCGGTTTCCAAACGGAGGAAGCCATGGGCGCATCTGAAATCAAACCGATGCTGGTGGAGCTTTACGGGCTCCTGGCGGCCAATAAAACAGAAGCCCGGGATCTCACGGAGTCCGTAAGCCGTCATCTCATCTCGTGGGATGCGGACCAGGAGGTCCGGCGGCTTCAAACACAGGTCGGCAGGTTCGATTTCGAAAACGCCCGAAAGACGCTGGAAGAAATCGCGGAGATGATAGGGGCTCCGCTATCCTCATCATAATCATTGAATTGGGCGGAAACGAAAATGAACGATCACCCTTTGAAACCGAACATCCTGATCGTGGATGATCAACCGGAAAATATCAACATACTGGCGGCCCTGCTGAAAGGGAAATACACGCCCATGGCGGTCACAAACGGCCCGAAAGCCCTTGAACACGCGGTGGGCGAAAACAAACCCGATCTGATTCTGCTCGACATCATGATGCCGGAGATGGATGGATACGAAGTGTGCCGGCGGCTCAAAAACGATCCCGAAAGCCGCCATATTCCCATTATTTTCATCACCGCCCTGGACGAAGCCGCGGAGGAGGCCAGAGGATTTGCGCTGGGCGCGGCGGATTACATCACCAAGCCGTTCCATCCGGATATCGTGGAAGCAAGGGTCCGTACCCATCTGGAGCTCAAGGCCCACCGGGACCGCCTCGAGGATTTGGTCCGGCAACGCACAAGGGATCTACGGGAAACCAACCGGCGGCTTCAGGCGGCATTGGGCGAACTGGAAAAAGAGATCTCTTTCAGGAAGAATACCGAAACCAAATTGCGGGCCGGTGAAGCCAAACTTGCCGCCATCATCAATGCCTTTGAGGGGTTTATCTATACCTGCCATGTGGACGACTATCGTCTGGATTTCATGAATCAAGCCATGATCGACCATGTGGGCTGCGACCAAACGGGACGGTTGTGTCACGAAGTCATATTCGGCAACGAAAAGCCCTGTCCGTGGTGCGCCGTTGAAGGGGTCCCTCGCGGTGAAACCGTGGAAATGGAAATCGAGATTCCGCAAACCGGTCGATGGTACCATACCGTACACGCTCCGGTATTCGACGGGAACGGCGCCGTCATCAAACGGCAGGCCATTCTTGTCGACATTACCAAACGGAAACAGGCGGAAAGAGAACTTCGGGAAAGAGAAACCCATCTGTTCAAAGAAAACCTGCGGCTGAAAGCGTCCATGAAGGACCGCTTCCGGTTTTGCGACATTATCGGCAAGAGCAGACCGATGCAGCACGTTTACGAGACCATCCTGCAAGCCGCTTCCAGCGATGCCGGCGTCGTGGTTTACGGAGAATCGGGAACCGGCAAGGAGCTGGTCGCACGGGCCATCCACGCGGAAAGCGACCGGGCCGGGAAACCCATGGTATCGGTCAATTGCGCCGCCATCCCTGAAAATCTGGCGGAAAGTGAATTTTTCGGTCATCGAAAAGGGGCCTTCACCGGGGCCGACAGGAATAAAACCGGCTATCTGGATCTTGCCCACGGCGGCTCGTTGTTTCTGGACGAGATCGGAGAGATCAGTCTGGATTTGCAGGCCAAACTGTTGCGGGCCATCGAGGGGAGCGGATATTCACCGGTAGGGGGCCGGGAAATCAGGAAACCGGATTTCCGTATCATTGCGGCAACCAGCAAGAATTTGAAAGCATTGGTAAAAGACGGATCAATGCGGGACGATTTCTATTATCGGATCCATATTATCCCCATTTCTCTGCCGCCTCTGAGGGACCGAAAAGAAGACCTCCCCCTTTTGATCGATTATTTCCTGGAACAGTACCGAGCGGAAATGCGTCCCACCCTGACGGGAAAGATTCTGGGGGACTTGAGGAACCACGACTGGCCCGGAAACGTCAGAGAGCTTCAAAACACCCTGCATCGTTTCGTGACCCTGAAAAAACTGGATTTCATGGGAATCGATTTGTCCGAACCGGGCGGCCGCCATGCCCCGGGCCTGACACCGGACGATGAAGGCGGAAGCCTGCGTGCCGTCATCGAAAAAGTGGAGAAACGACTCATTGCCGATGCCCTGAGCCGCCACAAGTGGCACAGGGCCAAAGCCGCCAAGGCTTTGGGGCTGGATCCGAAATCGCTTTACAGGAAGATCAAGAAATACGGCCTTGCAAAGGAGTGACCGAAAAGGGCACTTTGCCCGATCACCCGCCATTCTTCCCTTTTTCAAAATTCCATATCATATCAACAAGAAACAGGTTCTTTCCCCCGATTCCATCGGCAACCTGCCCGATTCCCGCCTTTGCCGTAATCGTCCATATCCCCGCGGCTGTTCTGTAAATCCCGGTATTTCAGCCGGATATCATCATTTTTCTGTTGTGGCACGCAAATTGTATGTGGCTGAGTGAACCGTTCGGAAAACCTTATGAGAATAAATATCAACACATGGCCAATATCCTCGTCATAGAAGACGAAATTGAAATACAGGGAATCCTCCGCAACCTTCTGGAAAGGGAGGGATATCATGTTTTCGATGCCTCTGAAGGCGGGGAGGGGATAAAACTCTATGGAGAGAAACGGATCGATCTGGTCATTACGGACCTCTTTATGCCTGGAAAAGACGGTATTGAAACCATCATTCAACTCAGGCAGGATTTTCCCCATGTGAAGATTATCGCCATTTCCGGGGGGGGACGGATGGAACCGGGGTTTTTTCTCGAGTGCGCCCGAAGCTTCGGTGCGGTGGGGACATTCGCCAAACCCTTCAACTGTAAAGAGCTGCTGGCGGCGGTCAAAAAGCACGTCCGGGAATTATGATGAGATATTACGGATTCGGACGGCATTCCGCCCGATTCATTTCCGAAAAATCTCTCATGAAGCTGCATGAATACCCGGGGTATCCGGATCACAAAGAAAAACATGAAAAGATGACCGGGCATGTGCTGGCATTGAAGCGGAAATTCGAAAGGGGGGAAGTCTCAAGCCCCATTCAGATTACCAGTTTTCTCAAGGATTGGGTGGCCAAACACATTGCCGGCACGGTGCGGATCGGCATCGTGGTGGATTCGGTGTCGGAGGTGCTCAACATCAAGGCCGGGGAGATCGAGGAGGCCCCCGCCTTCGGCGCAAGGCTGGATACGGATTTTATTCTGGGCATGGCCAAAACCGAAGGCGGCGTCAAGATCCTGCTCGCCATCGACAGGGTGCTGAGTACCCAGGAAGTATCCGTCCTGGAAAAAGCGGCATAAACTTGTTGTAAATCAGCCCGCCTTGTGCGGGCTTGTCCTGAAAGAGGAAAAGGGAAACACCATGAAACTGACCATGGGGAAAAACTGGGATTGAGCACTGTTCTGTTTTCTTTGGCGGCATTGGTGCCGTTTGTTTTGCTGGGCGTGATCGCCGTTTCCACGGCCCGGGATTCCTTTATTGAAGACAAATTCAACCAACTGGAGACCGTAAAGGACATCAAGAAAGCCCAGATCGAAAAGTACGCCCACGAACGGGAGAGCGATCTGAATGTCCTGGTGGAGACGGTCGGCACATTCCGAAACGAGGCCTTCAACAAGCTCGCCGCCGTACGGGAGGTCAAGCGGGCGGCCGTGGAGCGGTACTTTCAGAACATCCATGACCAGATCCTCACCTTCTCGGAGGACCGGATGGTGGTGGACGCCATGGGGCTCCTGGGATTGTTCTTTCGGCAACTCAGAACTGAAAACGAATACTCCGACGCCGACATGGAATCCATGCGGCGCGAGTTGCTCACCTATTACACGGGGGAGTTCGCAACAAAATACCGTAACCAAAACAAGGATCAGTCAGCCGATGTGGAGAAGTACTTCAAGCAGCTGGATGACGATTCCGTGGCCCTGCAATACAACTATATCCGGGCCAACAAACGGCCTTTGGGTTCTAAGCACCTGCTGGACCGGGCCGACGACAAATCCCGTTACAGCCGACTGCACGCCAAAATTCATCCCATTATCCGGAACTTTCTGGAGAAATTCGGTTACTACGATATCTTCCTGGTGGATCCGGACACCGGCGATATCGTCTATTCGGTCTTCAAGGAGCTGGATTTCAGCACCTCGCTTTTGGACGGGCCCTACGCCAAGACCAATTTCGGTGAGGCTTTCAGGAAAGCCAATGCCGCCGGAAACAAGGATACCGTGGTGCTGGTGGACTATGCCCGGTATTATCCTTCCTATGAGGCGCCCGCCGGCTTCATCGCCTACGCCCGTGAACATATGGGACCATACCTGGGGCCTGCTGGCGGAAATGGACAAAAAGGAGGTGGTCAGCGAGTCGGTGGCCGCCAGGAACCTTCTCCGGAAAGTGACGTGGATCGGGATAATGGCCGGCGCTGCCATCCTGCTGGTGATCCTGTTCAACGTCTTCAACATCCGAGGCCTGGTGAAGACCCTCCGGAACGTCTCCGGGGGGTTGAACGTCGGCGCCGAGGAGGTGGCATCGGCCTCCTTCCAGGTCTCCGCCGTCAGCCAGCAGTTGGCGGAAGGCTCCTCCCAACAGGCGGCGTCTCTGGAGGAGACCTCCGCTTCCCTGGAAGAGATGTCTTCCAGGACCGCTCGGAACGGGAAGCATGCAGCCGAAGCACACAGCCTCATGCGGCAGGTGGGGCGGGTTGTGGCGGAAGCCAACAATTCCATGGAAGAACTGAAGGATTCCATGAACGAGATCTCGGAGGCCAGCCAGGAAACCCAGAAAATCATCAAGACCATCGACGAGATCGCCTTTCAGACCAACCTGTTGGCCTTGAACGCGGCGGTGGAGGCGGCCCGGGCCGGAGAGGCGGGATCCGGGTTCGCCGTGGTGGCCGACGAGGTGCGGAATCTGGCCCTGCGCGCCGCCCAGGCGGCCAAGGACACGGCCGCCCTGATCGAGGGGACCGTGAATAAAGTCACCCAAGGAAGCGGGTTTGTGAGCAAGACCGACGGGTCCTTTTCCGAGGTGTCCCGAAGCGCTTCCAAAGCGGAAGAACTGGTATCGGATATCGCCGCCGTATCCAGGGAACAGGCCCAGGGGATCGAACAGTTGACCAAAGCGGTCTCGGAGCTTGACGGGGTGGTCCAGCAGACGGCGGTGAGCGCCGAGGAAAACGCCAGTGCGGCCGAAGAAATGAACGGCCAGGCCGACCAGATGAAAGCGCATGTGGATGATCTGGTCGCGTTGGTGGGCGCCGCAAATGGCGGTACGGGAAGAGGGCGGAAAGCCCGGGCGGACAAAGGGGAAAAATTTAGCCGTTCATCGGGAAAGGAAGGAGATAAAAACCGTGATGCCATGGTGATGGAACATGCACTTCCGGCCCCCGTTTGAACGAAAAAGGCGTCAAGATCAACATTCCGCAAGCAAGGAAATTTTGTGACGTCCGGATTCATACGCCAACAAGACGGATAGAAGGGGAAAAAAGAGAATGAAATGGAAAAATCTGACCATCGGTAAACGAATCGCCGCGGGTTTCGGCGTGGTGCTGATCCTGCTGGCCGCCGTGGGCGCCCTGAGCTATACCGGCATACACGGGATCGTTAGGCACGCCGGGGAGGTGATCGACGGCAACGAGCTGGCCAACGTCCTGGCCGAAAAAGAGGTGGATCATCTCAACTGGGCCAACAAGGTCAACGCCCTGCTCACCGACGATACGGTCACCACCCTCAATGTGGAGACCGATCCCCACAAGTGCGGCTTCGGAAAGTGGCTCCAAGGGGAGGGCCGCAAGCGTGCCGAGGTCCTGGTGCCCTCCCTGGCCCCGCTGTTCAAGGAGATCGAGGAACCCCACGAAAGGCTCCACGCGTCGGCCCTGGAGATCGGCAAGGTGTTCAGGCAGGCGGACCCCCATCTGCCGGCCCTGCTCGCGGAAAAAGAAGCGGATCACCTGAACGCGGCGGCCAAAATCCGCGACGCCCTCCTGGAGGGGAAAGACACACTTAAGGTGCAGACGGACCCCACCCGGTGCGCCCTGGGCAAGTGGCTGGAGAGCGAAGGGGCCAAAAGGACCTATGAAAGGGGTGATGCCGGTTTTAAAAAGACATGGGACGATATGGTGGCCAAACACAAGGCCCTTCACGAATCGGTCGGCCATGTGAAGGGACGCCATGAAGGTGTCCAACGAGTCGGCAAAGGCCTTGTTTATCAAGGAGACCCGGCCGTTGTTGGATGAAACCGTGGCCCTTTTGAGGGATCTGAAAGCGGAGGCGGAGCACGAGCTGCACGGGATGCAGGAGGCCAATCACATCTTCGCCACAGAGACGGCGCCGGCCCTCGCCCGGGTGCAGAAGCAGCTGCACCGGATCAGAGATGAGGCCCGGAGGCACCTCATGACCGACGAGGTCATGCTGAGCGCGGCCCGGGACACTCAGCGCAATGTGATCATAGCGGGGAGCGCGGCCGTTATGGTGGGCATTCTGCTGGCGTTTTTCATTTCAGGGGGCATCGTTTCGGTGCTCAGGAGGGTTTCCATGCAGATGGGCGAGGGGGCCGGGCAGGTGGCGTCCGCCTCCGGGGAGGTCTCATCCGCCAGCCAGTCCCTGGCCGAGGGGACCGCGGAGCAGGCCGCCTCCATCGAGGAGACCTCATCCTCCATGGAGGAAATGGCCGCCATGACCAAGCAGAGCGCGGACCATGCGGGCCAGGCCAACCGGCTCATGGAAGACGCCAACCGGGTGGTGGGAAAGGCCAATGATTCCATGGCCGAACTGACCGTATCCATGGAGGAGATTTCAAGGGCCGGCGAGGAAACTTCCAGGATCATCAAGACCATCGACGAGATCGCCTTCCAGACCAACCTCCTGGCGTTGAACGCGGCGGTGGAGGCGGCTCGGGCCGGAGAGGCCGGCGCCGGATTCGCCGTGGTGGCCGACGAGGTCAGAAACCTGGCCATGCGGGCGGCGGAGGCGGCCAGGGACACGGCCGGTCTCATCGAGGGTACGGTGAAGAAGGTGAAAGACGGCGCCACCCTGGTGAGCGGCGGCCTCGGGAAACGGAAGACCCGTGGGACCGCGGCGAAAACCGGCCCCCGGGAACCAAAATCAACCCCGGCACCAACACCGTCTGCCGGCCCCGGTCCGGAAGGCCAAAATCGGAAACGCGGCCCCGGTTTCCCCCAAGGGGGGAGCGAGCCCCGAGCAATTGATCCCTTTCGACAACGACGAGGATTTCAGGGACTTTTAACGCGGGCTCCGCCCGCAACCCGGTTCCACTATGCCGGATTGAAGCCGGCGCCTCAAAGTCCCGGGGCGATGGGGATTTTACGCCCATGGCCCGATATTTGCATGGAAAAGAATGAGGAATCCAACCATGGATTTACTGATAAAAGCCCTGCTTGATGGTGATCAAATGGTATGGTGGACTGCGGCAAGGATTGT
Organism: Desulfatiglandales bacterium; assembly: GCA_963664475.2. Classification (GTDB taxonomy): domain Bacteria; phylum Desulfobacterota; class DSM-4660; order Desulfatiglandales; family Desulfatiglandaceae; genus NaphS2. The sequence goes on along the minus strand of CAXXXE010000004.1, from coordinate 1,501,189 downwards.
CCCGTCGAAAGCCTGGTTGATACCGTAGAACGGGAAGGTGCCCTTGCCCTCGGGATCAGCGGTCTGATCACGTCGGTAATTCCACAGGTGCGCCATCCGGGAGAAGAAATGACCGTAAGGGGCCTTGAACATATCAGAATAACGGCCGGCGGAGCGGCGCTGAAGCAGGCTTCCGCGGCGAGTCTGAACGTCGATTTTGTGGACGACGGGAAAACGCCCTGCGCGGAGTGCCCGGCGGAGAAAGTCATCAAATATGGAGAACCGACACAGGCCATAAGATATTTACCGAATGGGAGGGGGTGGGATCTTAAGACCGAGCCGGTATTGGATGACAATGGAAAGACGGCCGGAATTGTTGAACTGGTCGACGATATTACGGATAAACTGCGACTCGAAACAGCATTGCGGCAGTCGGAGAAGATGGAGGGAAATACCGACCCATGGACTTGCAATTACCGGATTTTCTGAGAGAAACGGTGCCGATCCTCCAACATGGCCTCAGACCTTCGGTCAGGGTGGAAACGGTTCTCCCGGAAGATATCCTCCATATCAAGGCGGACCATACCCAAATGCAGTCCGAACCGGACAAGGGGACCGTGGTGCGAATCTGCATCCCGGCGGTGATTGTTGAGACAAAAAAAGAGGAAAGGCCGAAGAGTGGACCTTCCAAAAACAGCGCCACCATCCTGGTCATTGAAGATGAGGACATGGTTGTGGGAATCGTCCAAGCGATGTTGGAGGCGCTAGAGTATCGCGTTTTGGTGGCCAAGACCGGAAGGGAGGCGATTCACATGACCGAGACTTTCCAAGGCCGGATCGACCTCGCCCTATTGGATGTAAAGCTGCCTGATATGGAAGGGGGAAAACTATATCCGCTTATCATGAAAGTGCGTCCGAATCTCAAAGTGATTGTTTCCAGCGGGTTCTCCATCGAAGGTCCGGTCGGGGAGATCCTGGATGCGGGCGCCGAGGGTTTCATCCAAAAACCGTTTTCCCTTGCCGGCTTATCGGAGAAACTCAAAGAGGTGTTGGACCAACCATGAAATCGGCCCGATTTTTTTTCATCGAATCGGGCCCCTGTATCAAAAACGATCGTTCGGGGTCGGAGAGTGTTTTTTACGGGAATCCCGAAAGACTTGAACGGAGGTCATCCTAATGGAGGGACAAAAGACGAAGCCATCACGATTCGGAATATCCTTCAGAACTTCGGCCATCAGCGGTTTGACGGTTTTCATCCTGCTGCTGATCAGTAGTGTCATATTTCTGAAGTTGGAGTCGGGCCTGGTCGATTACCTGATCGGCGAACATGTCAAAAGCGTGGAAACCAATATTAATGAACAGGCCGGAAGCCAAAAAGCCGATCTCAGTGAAAACATGAAGGTGAACGCCGAAATATGCGGCGGGATCGCTTCCAATTTTCTGTTCAATTTCGATGAGGAGGGGCTTGCCAAGGCGCTGTCTCCCTATATGAAACTGGCCGCGATTCGTGCCATAAAAGTGGTGGACAGCAAAGAGAAACCGTTCCTGGCCGTCTGGAAAACACCGGAGATCAAGACCGGCAAGGAATTGCCCAACGATTTGAAATTAAATAATGATCTGGCGTGGGGCGTCGATTCAATTTATGAAAAGGAAAAAGTGGGACAGGTGCGCATCTTTTTCACCGATGCCTTGGTCAACGGGGAGATTCAGAAGAGCAAGGAACAGATGAAAAAAGAGATCGGCGCTTTTCAGGAAACGGCGGACAAGAGTTTTCGTAACGCCCTGATGGGTCAGATCGGCGTCACTCTCGGGGTGGTCCTGGCGCTCATCGTTACCATCAGCCTGTGCCTTCGGATTATCGCCATCAAGCCGTTGAATCGTATCATCAAAGGGTTGCAGGAGGCTTCCGAACAGGTGGCCGCCGCCGCCGGCCAGGTGTCTTCCTTCAGTCAGGACATGGCCCAAGGGGCGTCTGAGCAGGCTTCGGGCATCGAGGAGACCAGCGCCACCCTGGAAGAGATCTCATCCATGACCCGGCAAAATGCCGAAAACGCAGCTCAGGTCAACCAAATCATGACCAAGGAATCCGCCGAAAATTTCGATAAGATCAAAGCACAAATGGATAGGATGAAGACCGCCATTGCATCGACCGTGGAATCGAGTCAGGAAACGGCGAAAATCATCAAGACCATTGATGAGATTGCATTCCAGACCAATCTGCTGGCATTAAACGCGGCGGTGGAGGCGGCTCGCGCCGGTGAGGCCGGCGCCGGATTCGCCGTGGTGGCCGATGAGGTCAGGAATCTTGCCATGAGAGCCGCCGAAGCGGCCAAGACCACCAGCGAACTCATCGAAAATTCGGGTGCCAAAATTGAAGAGACCAGCCAGTTGAACGCCCGGATGGTGGAGTTCATGGAGCAAAACAGCGCCACGGCGGAAAGGGTCACCGTATTGGTGGGGGAAATCGCCGCCGCATCCCGGGAACAGGCCCAGGGCATTGAACAAGTGAATCTGGCTGTCACGGAAATGGAAAGTGTCACCCAAAGCAGTGCGGCGGGCGCCGAAGAATCCGCTTCCGCTTCCGAGGAAATGAGCGCCCAGGCGGAAGAAATGCAGGCCTTCGTGATGAACCTTGCCGCTATTGTGGGCGGAACGGGAAGGCGCGTCGCCGAAGCGGAGGATACGCGTTTCGGGAAAGATGAGCATTGGGAGGAAAGGGAAACGCCGCAACCGCGATTGCGGCGCCAGAACCCAAGGCAGAAAAAGGAAAACGGATAAAATTTGTCAACACTTGATCTGGAAAAGGGAGGATGATGATGAAAAGAAATTGTGAGAGAAGTACAGGGTAGAGCCGCCGGGGTAAACTTTTGGCCATGGTGGTCTCTGTCACCGTTGCATCCGTGATGCTCTCGGTTATCCCCGTCCGGGCGGCGGACCTAAAGGCAAGCCTGGCCAAAATGCCCGTTTATGCGGAAAGTACGGATAAGGGTGTTCTTGTGGATTTGGCCAAGGCCATGGCCCAGACATCGGGTAAAGAGATCGAAATCCAGGTGGTCCCTTTTAACCGATCCATCCGGGATGTCATAGAGGGGAAGGCGGATTTTCACATGCCCCTGATCAAAAATGATATCGTCGACTTAAACAAGCTGGAATACATATATGCAAAACCGGTACTGTGGCATGTAAATTTCGTTCTCTACACCAACAAGAACAAGCCCATTGACAAGAATAGGCTGAAAGACTACAAAATCGAAACCGACCTCGCCCATGTCGGTTATTTCGATTTTCCCGTCAAGGGTTCCACCCGAATCGACAGCAGCCTCAAGAAGGTGGACGCGGGGAGAATCGACGGGTTCATATTCGCTGATTTCGCTTCGGATCCCATTGTCAAAAAGGAGGATCTGAAGAGTATTCACCGGGAACTTTACAAAGTCTTTGACAGTTGTATGGTACTGCCAAAGGGGGAAAAAGGGAAAGCCACGGACGTTTTCCTGACGGAAACCATTGAAAAGATGCGCGCCGACGGCTCCTTTGACAAGATCATGTCGCCCATCGAGCAACCCTATAACGATTGGCAGCCCTGAGCCGATCTGAAAATGTTGGCCCTTTTTACCTTTTCTCTTGCTTTAACCGCCTGAAATATAAAGTGGCAATATTCTATTTCCGTTCTCTGGCACACTCTTTGTCGAAACACGTTGGTGAGTGAGGAGGAATTATGATGAGCGATACGAATTTGCGGCTCCCCGCCCCGGGCGCGCATTTTATACGGACCCTGCTATGGGCCTGCTTCCTGCTCGTTTTCGCGGTTTGCGGGCACGCAAAGGAAGTACCCCCACCTCCCGCCCGGGCGGACATGGTACTATGGGTGGCGGAAGCGGGCAGGGAGAGGGCCGCTGCCGATGTCCTGGCTTGGGCGCCGGACGGCCTCATTCTGGTAGGGGCCGATGCCCAAGTCATGAAACCGTTGCTGATGCCGCTTGCCAACCGGGGCGTGCCCATGGTCGGCTGGCATGTGGGACCCGAGGCGGGACCCCTGGCCGACAACCCCGTCGCCGTGAACATCTCGACGGATCCGCTGGCGGTGGCACGCGTCACCGCCTCGGCGGCGGTTGTCGATTCCGGAGGGGGGGCCGGGGTGGTGATCTTCACCGATTCCAATTTCGGGATCGCCATGGCCAAGGCCAACGCCATGGCGGACCTGATTCGCTCCTGCAAGGGGTGCGCGCTGCTGGAGATGCGGGACGTGGCCATTTCCCGGTGCGCGGAAGAGATGCCCCGGGTCACCCGGGAACTGCTCGCGCGGTATGGCAAGCGCTTTGCATATGCACTGGCCATCAACGACATCTACTTCGATTACGCGGTACCCGAGCTGATCAAGGCCGGTCAGGCCGGACAGGAGATCCGCTTCCTGTCGGCCGGTGACGGCAGTCCATCGGCTTTCATGCGAATTCAGGCCGGGGCCTTCCAGACCGGCACGGTGGCCGAACCGCTCAACGTGCACGGCTGGCAGTTGGTGGACGAACTCAACCGCCTCTTGGCGGGCCGTCCGGTAAGCGGCCATATCGTTCCCGTGCACCTGGTGACACCCGAAAATATTGCTCACGACGGCGGTCCGCGCCTGCAATACGATCCGGACAACGGTTACCGGGAGACCTACCGGCGCATCTGGAAGCGGTAGGGAGGAGACGTGCCGATGATCACCCGGCTTTTCCGCCGACTGCCGATGCCCAAAAGCTTACGATGGCAGTTCACGCTGGCCTTGACGGCACAGGCACTCTTGATCGTGGCCGGGGGCCTGACCGCCGTCTATGGTTTGCGCGTGTCTTCCCGTATCACCCGGGAACTGGCCGAGGAGCGCCTGGTGCGCTTGCAGGAGGCCCAGGACCTGGTTCAGTGCACCTTGTTGATCGAGCGCGAATCCCATGGCATGTTGGCCGCCGATTCCCTCGATCACATGCAGGCCGGTTATCTGGAGATCCAAAAGAGGCTCAAGTACCTGGATTCCCTCGTCCTGCGCCTCGGCAGGGGAACCAGCGACCTGTCGGTATTGGCCCTGCACCAGGAAGGCCAGCTCTTTCGGAACACCGTCCATGTCGTGGCCCAACTGCGCAGGAACCTGTTGGCCGACGGCCCCGCTCCATCCGGATCGTCCGGGCAAGAAAAGACCCTCCGGCACTTTCATGATGAACTGCAGCGCCAGGCCGTATCCCTGGTGGATTCCGCCCGTGACCTCTCCGCCCGCTTCACCCTCGATTACCGGGAGACCATGCGGCAGATCGCCGCCGGCTCCAGGCAGGAGCAAAGCCGGGTGCTGGCGCTGCTGGCCGGCAGCGTTCTACTGGCCTGGCTGGTTTCCAGGTATTTTCTGGGCAGGCGCGTGGTGGCGCGCCTGCAGGAAGTCAGCAATTGCCTGCGGCTGGGAGAGGCCGGTGACGCGGCCGCGCGCCTCCCCGTTCAGGGGGATGACGAGATCGGGGACATGGCCCGCGCCGTCGAGCGGTTTCTTGAGGATCACCGTCTTTTGGCCGAAGTTCAACGCAACCTCCGGCAGAGTGAAGAGATGTTGCGGGCGGTTATCGAGGCGGCGCGAACTGGCCATGAAGCCGACGGACCTGGGCAGGATTGTCGCCGATGTGCTGGAGGACATGCGGACCCTGTTGGCGGAGCAAAACGCCCGCGTCACCGTGGCCGGGGACCTCCCCACGGTGATTTGCGACCATGTGCGCGTGGGCGAAGTATTCAGAAACCTCATCCAGAACGCCGTGAAGTACAATGACGCCGGGGAAAAGCATGTGGAAGTGGGTTGGCTGCCGCAAGAGGCATCGGAAGAGAATACCGCGGTGTTCTTTGTTCGCGACAACGGCATCGGCATCCGGGAAAAGCACCTGGACACCGTGTTCAAGATCTTCAAACGCCTCCACGGCCGGGATAAATACGGAGGGGGGACCGGTTCCGGCCTGACCATCGCGCGAAAGATCGTGGAGCGCCACGGCGGACGGATATGGGCCGAGTCCCAGGTCGGCAAGGGAAGCACCTTTTGCTTTACTCTCGGTGCGGGTTCGTGAAATAATGGGTGTCCATGAACGTGGGAGTTTTCATATTCAGCAAACGGAAAGGAGAACCTACATGGTAGATGATCGTTCCATATTGGTGGTGGAAGACAGCCCGGAGGACTGGCTGATCATGCAGCGGGCCATGAAAAAGAGCAACCTGAAAAACGAGATCATCCGGGTCGCGGACGGCGACGAGGCCCTCGATTATCTCTACCGTCGCGAGGCCTACGCCGATCCATCCAAAGCCCCGCGCCCGGGCATCATCCTGCTGGATCTGAACCTGCCCGGCACGGACGGCCGCGAGGTGCTGGCCGAGATCAAATCGGACCCGAACCTGCGCAACATTCCCGTGGTGGTCCTGACCACGTCCAAAGACGAACGGGACATCGAATCCTGCTACGCCCACGGCGCCAACAGCTACATCAACAAGCCCGTGGATATGGAAGGATTTTTGTCGGCCGTCGCGCGGCTCAGGGACTACTGGTTCGAGATCGTGGTTCTTCCCAAAGGAGGCGTATAAGGGATGAATGAAAAGGTCGTTCCTCGAAAAAACCTGGTTTTGATCGTGGACGACAGCCCCGAGGACGTGCGCATATACCGCCGCATGCTGGAGCGGAGCGGCGACCGCGACTGGCGCGTGGCGGACGTATCCACCGCCGGGGAGGGACTGGCTGTTCCTGGCCCGGGAGCCCGTGGCCTGTGTGCTGCTGGATTATCGGCTGCCCGACATGGACGGTCTGGAATTCCTTTCGGAGCTGAGCCGGCAACAAAAGGCCGATGCCTATCCCGTGATTCTGTTGACCGGCCAGGGCGACGAACACGTGGCGGTCCGGGCCATGAAATCGGGTGCCGCCGACTACCTCACCAAGGACTCCCTGAGTCCCGATCTCCTCTTTCGCGCCATTTCCCACGCCATCCATCAGGCCGCCGGGCGAAGGGAACGGGAACGGTACCACGCTTTCCTGGAGACGCTCATCGATACCGTGCCCAACCCGCTTTTCTTCAAGGACCGCGGGGGGCGGTTCAGCGGCTGCAACAAGGCTTTCGAGGTTTTGATGGGAAAACCGAAAGCGGACATCGTTGGTTGCACCGGAGGAGATCTCTTTCCCCGGGACCTTTCGGACAGATTCCGTGAAATGGATAAGGCCCTGTTTCGGGACGGGTCCGTGCAGGCCGATGAAATCACCGTTCTTGACCCCCATGGGCGATCGCTTGACATGATCTGTTATCTGGCGGGTTTCCGGGAAATCGATAAGGCCGAAAAGGGCCTTGTGGGGGTCCTGCTGGATATCACCTCACAAAAGCGGACCGAAGCGGATCTGCGACGGACCCAGAAGGAACTGGAGGAAACCGTTCATCAGTTGGGGGAGGCAAACCGCCGGATCATCGCGCAGCAGAAATCGGTCATCGAAGAGGAGCGGCTCAAGGTCCTTTTGCAGATGGCCGGGGCCACGGCCCACGAACTGAACCAGCCCCTCACGGTCCTTTTGGGGAGTATCGAGCTGATGCGAGGCCGGTCCAAAGTCGACAGCCGGCATTTTGAGCGCATCGATGCCGCCGGCCGCAGGGTCGCGGAGATTGTCCGGCGGATCCAACAAATCCGCCACGACGAGGTTATGCCTTGCGCCGGGGATGACCTCGTCGTCAGGATGGACCAACCGAATACCATATTGTCCGTGGAGGACGATGAGGAGGATTTTGAACGGATCAAGAACATTCTTGAAGAGATCGGGAACGTCAGACTGCTCCATGCCGCGACCCTGACGCAGGCATTTGATTTGCTGAAAACCGCCTCCATCGATATGATTCTCATGGACTATCTGCTGCCCGACGGCACCGGACTCCGGCTCCTGGAATCTCTCAGAAAAACGGAGTTGGAGATTCCGGTGGTCGTGGTCACCGGACAGGGCAACGAGGTCATTGCGTCACGAAGCATTCAGGCGGGCGCCTATGATTACCTCCCCAAATCGAGACTCACCGCCGCCGCGCTCACCAGAGTGATCGGCAACACATTGGAGAAGCACCGCTTCAAGCGGGAGATGAAAAGAATGACGGAAACAATGGCCCGCATGGCCAGCCGCGACGAGCTGACCGGTATGTATAATCGACGGTATTTTGACGAGTGCCTTCCGACGGAGGCCGAGAGGGCCAAACGGTACGGCCGGCGGTTGGCCCTGGCCATGTTCGATCTGGACCATTTCAAGCAGGTCAATGACCGGTACGGACATGTTGCCGGCGACTACGTCTTGAAGGAAACGGGAAGACTCATTCTCGAAGCGATTCGCCAATGCGATATCGCCTGCCGGTACGGAGGCGAAGAAATCGCCGTCATCATGCCCGACACGGATGGCGAGGACAGCGTTGTGACGTGCCGGCGCATCCTGGAGGGATTCCGCTCACTCCCGCTGGAGTTTGAGGGGAAACGATTCACCGTGACCGCCAGCGCGGGTGTCGCGTCCTACGACCCGGCATCGGGAGCCTCCGTGGATCAGTTCGTTCAGACCGTCGATGGGCTCCTCTACGAGGCAAAGGCCTCGGGCCGCGACCGGGTTGTTGCCGCCGCACCCTAAAGACTTGAGGGTTTCATGAAAGGTCTGCGCCGAAACTCCAAAATCAGCCGTAAGGCTTTTGCTTCCTTGATAATGCGGGGACACATGGAGGCCCATCCACCATGAAACAGCATGGAATCAAAGCACCGCCCCTTTCCGAGGCCGATCTCAGGAAATCCACGGAGCGGTATGACATTACGCTTCAGGCCATCGGCGATGCGGTCATCACCACCGATGCGGGGGGGCACGTGGAACTCATCAATCCCGTGGCCGAGGACCTGACCGGATGGACACGGGAAGAGGCCCGGGGAAGATATCTGACCGAGGTGTTCGAGATCATCAACGAAGAAACCCGGAACCCGGTGGAGGATCCGGTGGCCCGGGTCCTTCGGGAGGGCACCGTGGCGGGATTGGCCAATCATACGGTGCTCATCGCGAAAGACGGCAGGGAAATCCCCATTGGGGACAGCGCTGCCCCCGTCCGGGACGCGCAGGGGGAGATCATCGGCCTGGTCCTGGTCTTCCGGGACCAGAGCGAAGAGCGGCTGGCCCGGAAATTGACCGATACGCGCCTCTCCCTCATCGCCTATGGTGAAGACCACACCCTGGACGAACTCCTGACCCGGGCCCTGGACGAAGTGGGTGCCTTTGTGAAGAGCCCCATCGGTTTTTATCACTTTGTGATGGAGGACCAGGAAACCCTTTCTCTCCAACAGTGGTCGACGCGAACGCTGAAAGACTTCTGTAAGGCTCAAGGGAAGGAGATGCACTACCCCGTTAAAGAGGCCGGGGTCTGGGTGGACTGCGTGCATGAGCGGAAACCGGTGGTTCACAACGATTACGGGGCACTCCCCCACAAGAAGGGGATGCCCGAGGGACATGCCGAAGTGGTGCGGGAGCTGGTGGTGCCGATCCTGCGGGAGAAAAAGATCGTGGCCATCCTGGGCGTGGGCAACAAACCGACCGATTATACGCAGAAAGATGTGGAGATCGTCTCCTATCTCGCCGATGTGACCTGGCAGATCGTCAGCCAAAAGCGGGCTCAAGAGACTGCCGAGGAAGAGAAGGCCAGGGCCCGGAATTATCTCGATATTGCAGGGGTCGTTCTCGTGGCCCTGAACGCCGAAGGAGAGGTAACCCTTATCAACCGGAAAGGCACCGAGATTCTCGGATATGCGGCGGAGGACGTCACCGGCAGGAACTGGTTCGACAATTTCCTGCCGGAAAGCCACAGAGACCGGGCCAAGTCCGTTTTTGACAGGTTGATGACCGGCGGTACAAACACCTCCGAATTCCATGAAAATCCCGTTTTGACCAGGGAGGGAGAGGTCAGAACGGTTGCATGGTACAACGCCCTCCTCAAGGACAACCAGGGCCGTGTTGTGGGCACCCTCAGTTCCGGGGAAGACATCACCGAACGCAAAAGGGCGGAGGAAGAGCGCGAAAAACTCCGGGAGCCGCACGTTCAGCTCCTCCAGGCCCAGAAGATGGAGTCGGTGGGCCGTCTGGCCGGCGGGGTGGCCCACGACTTCAACAACATGCTGAGCGTGATCCTGGGGTATACTCAACTCACAATGGATGATCTGGACCCCGCGGATCCCATGTACGAAAACCTGGCAGAAGTCTTGAACGCCGGGAACCGTTCGGCGCGTATCGTGCGTCAGCTCCTGGCCTTTGCGAGGAAGCAGACCATCGACCCGAGGGTGCTGGACCTGAACGGGACCGTGGAAGGGATGCTCAAGATGCTGGGACGTCTTATCGGTGAAGACATCGACCTGCTCTGGGAGCCAGGCCCGGACCCGTGGCCGGTGATGATGGACCCGGTCCAGATCGATCAGATCCTGGCCAATCTCTGCGTCAACGCCCGGGATGCCATCCCGGGGACGGGCAGGATCACCATCGAGACGGAAAATGTGGTGTTGGATGAAGTCTATTGCGCGGGGCACGCGGGATTCAGGCCCGGCCGGTTCGTGATGCTGGCGGTGAGCGATGACGGCTGCGGCATGGATCGGGAAACCCTGGACAAGGTGTTCGATCCCTTTTTCACCACCAAGGAAATTGGCAAGGGAACGGGCCTGGGGTTTTCCACGGTGTACGGGATCGTGAAACAGAACGAAGGCTTTATCAACATCTACAGTGAACCGGACAAGGGGACCACCGTCAGGATCTACCTCCCCCGTCACGAGGGAGAGGCCAAGGGAGAGATCAAAACCGGAGGGGTGCAGGATCCCAAGGCCCGTGGGGAGACCGTTCTGCTGGTGGAGGACGATGCGTCGGTCCTGAATCTGGGGCGGCGGATCCTGGAGCGGCTGGGGTATAAGGTGTTGACGTCCCTGAGCCCGGTTGAAGCCGTGGACCTGGCCCGGGAGCATGCCGGCGAGATCCATCTCTTGATCACCGACGTGGTCATGCCGGAAATGAACGGCAGGGACCTGGCCGACGCCGTCACCCGCATGCGGCCGGACATCCGGACCCTGTTCATGTCGGGATACACCGCCAACAGCGTGGTCCATCACGGGATACTGAAAAAGGGGGGTGAACTTCATCGAAAAACCCCTGACCCAGGACGGCCTGGCCCGGAAGGTGAGAGAAGTGTTGGAGGGTGAAAGATGAAGCGCCGGAGGTCCGGGTCTTTCTTTCGGGCGTTCCCGCGGAAAAGCACCTTGAAATGTACTGACATGGCAAAAGGAGGGCAAAAAAATGATCCATTTTCAAAAAACGATCGCGCTTATGGTCTTATGGGCGGTTGCCTGGTTTTTCATGGGAGCACCCGCGGCGGCGGAACCCCCTGAACCGATCTGTCTCTATGTCTCATCGTACCACCCCGGATATCATTGGAACGACGGCATCGAAGAGGGGTTGACGCGGGAGCTTTCCGGCGTCTGCAGGCTGGAAAAGTTCTATATGGACACCAAGCGCAATCGCGGCGCCGATTTTGCCGCGGCCAAGGGGAAGGAAGCGAAGGAACTGATCGATCGGATCCATCCGGACGTGGTGATCGCCGCCGACGACAATGCTTCCAAGTACCTGGTGATGCCCTATCTGAAGGACGCCGACGTCCCGGTGGTCTTCTGCGGGGTCAACTGGACGGTATCCGAATACGGATATCCCTACAGCAACGTCACCGGCATGATCGAGGTGGCGCCCAACCGCCAGGTGGTGCGCCAGGCACTGGAGATACTCGGCCGGGCGAAACGTTTCGCCTTCGTGACCGCCGACGTGCCGACCCAGCATAAGGAAATCGCCCGGCTGGAAAAGGTGGCGGCCCGGGAAGGCCTGGAACTGCAATCCTTTCCGGTCAAAACCCTTGATCACTGGCGGGATGCCTTTCTGAAAGCCCAGGCTTTCGATTTCGTGGTGCTGGGAAATCCGGTGGGGATCTCCGACTGGGATGCCGCCGCGGCCAAGGCCTTTGTCATGGACCATACCCGGCGGCTCTCCACCGGTTTCGGCCTCTACATGAAGCCCTATGCTGTTTTTTCCATGGTCAACACCCCGGTGGAACACGGCGAGTGGTCGGGCAAGGTGGCAAAGCTCCTGATCCAAGGCCACGTGCCTTCCTCGATCCCCATCATTACCAACCGCAGGTGGGAGGTTTTCGTGAATCCGACACTGGCCGGAAAGGCCGGAATCACCCTGCCTACCAATTTGCTTGAAAAGGCCATACGCATCGATTAGGAGGTCGTGTGGGACGGTATCATCGGATCATCACCCTTGTTCTGGCCGTGTTGATCCCGGCCGGATTTGTCGGTGCGGGCGTAAGCATAAGCTACCTGGAAAGTAAAACGGACTTTCTCGCCCGGGCCGGCGGGATTGAACGCCGTCTCGAAACCCGGATCGCGGGCCTTGCCGACCCGGCGGAGCAGTGTTCCGCCTTTTATCAGGCGACAACCCGGTTGGACGCCGATGACTTTCGTTTGTTCTCGGAATGGATCATGGGCCGTTTTCCCTTTGTTTCCGGGCTGATCTTCGCGCCCCTGGTTCCCGCCGCCGAACGTCACAAGTTCGAGGAATCGGTACGGGATGAAGGGCTGGTCACCTTTCGCATCCACGCCCCGGTGGAGAAATCCGCATCACAGACCGATGCGGTCCACTTTCTTCCAATCTTTCTCCTGGAGCCCCTGTTGCCGGAGTCGGCGTTCCTGCTGGGGCTCGATCTCGAAAGCCGACAGGAATTCACGGGGATCCTTTCACGGGTTGTTGCCAAGGATACAACCCTGCTGGTGGAATCGCCGGGACTTCTGGAACAAACAAGGGAATTCTGGCTGGTTCGGGCCGTCTTCCGTGGCCGGAGCGGGACCGTCTCCCCGGAAAACGCAGCGGGCCTCATCCTGTTGCGAATCGATCTGGTCACGGTTGTAGAGCGTCTCTTGAAGGGGAAGGAACGCTCCGAGTTGACCCTGGCCCTGACCGGCGATCCGGAAGGACCGGACCAGATATTCCGTACGCCGGCGTCGGGCGGTCACGCAAAAGGGCATCTGCGGTTCAACCATGAAGAGCGTTTTAGGGCTCTGGGACGTACCTTCCTCAGCCGCTACTGGGAAGAAATTCCCCTTGCCGCGGTTTTCTTCAACCGGGTGGTGGCGATGGCATTCATTGCCGGGATAACGGTTTTCCTGGCCCTGATGTGCCTTTCCGGGGAATACCGGCGACGGCGCAACGCCTATGTTGAACTGGCCCGGATCAACCAAGAATTGCAGGAGAGCGAGGAACAACTGCGCCGGCTCAATGAGGTCCTTGAGGAACGGGTCCGGGAGCGGACTTTGGAACTGGTCCAATCCCGTGACCGGCTCCAGGACATCATCGACAGTACCAGCGACTGGATATGGGAGGTGGATGCCAAGGGGGCCTACACGTTCTGCAGCGGCCGGATTCAGGAGGTGCTGGGCTACGAGCCGGAAGAGGTGCTGGGCCGCACCCCCTTCGACCTGATGTCACCCGAAGAGGTCGAACGGATCGGCGAAGCCTTTGCCGGGATTGCGGCTCAAAGAGCGCCCATCGTCAATATCGAGAACTGGAACCTGGCCAAGGACGGCCGCCGGGTCTGCCTGCTGACCAATGGGGTGCCCGTCCTGGACGACGAAGGCCGGTTTACGGGCTACCGCGGCGCCGACCAGGACATCACCGAACGCAGGCTTCTGGACGACCGGCTGCGAGATAAGAATGAGGATCTGGCGCGCAGCAACGCGGAACTGGACGAATTTGCCTATATCGTATCCCACGATCTGAAGGAGCCCTTGAGGAGCATCCGCAGCTTTTCCGCGTTTATCCTGGAGGACTACCGGGAGCGGCTGGAGGATGAGGGAAAATCCCACCTGGACATCGTGATACAGTCCGCCGAGCGGATGGAGGCGCTCCTGGACGGCCTGCTGATCTACTCCCGGGCGGGGCGGGCCCAACTGGCCGTGAAGCCGACGGATTTGGGCGGGATCGTTTCCGATGTGTTGAAGGACATGCGGACCCTGCTGGATGAGCAGAACGCCGCGTCACCGTGGCCGGGAATCTGCCGACTGCGGTTTGCGACCATGTGCGCATCGGCGAGATATTCAGGAACCTCATCCAGAACGCCGTGAAGTACAATGACGCCGGGGAAAAGCGGGTTGAAGTGGGTTGGGGAGGTGCTTCGGACCGGAACCCCCCGGTCTTCTTCGTTCGCGACAACGGCATCGGCATCCGCGAAAAGCACCTGGAGACCGTGTTCAAGATCTTTAAACGCCTCCACGGCCGGGACAAATACGGGGGCGGCACCGGCTCCGGACTGACCATCGTGCGCAAGATCGTGGAGCGCCACGGCGGACGGATTTGGATCGAATCCGAGGTCGGAAAGGGCAGCACGTTTTATTTCACCCTCGGCCCGGGTGCGTGAAAGGAGAATTCACATGACGGAAAACCGTTCCATATTGGTGGTGGAAGACAGCCCGGAAGACTGGCTGATCATGCAGCGGGCCATCGGCAAGAGCAACCTGAAGAACCGGATATTCCGGGTGGCGGACGGCGACGAGGCCCTCGATTATCTCCACCGTCGCGGAGCATACGCCGATCCGTCCAGTGCCCCGCTTCCGTGCATCATCCTGCTGGACCTGAACCTGCCCGGCACGGACGGCCGGGAGGTGCTGGCCGAGATCAAATCGGACCCGAAGCTTTGCACCATTCCCGTCGTGGTCCTGACCACGTCCAAAGACGAACGGGACATCGAATCCTGCTACGCCCACGGTGCCAGCAGCTATATCAACAAGCCCGTGGATATGGAAAGATTCCTGGCGGCCATTGCCCGGCTCAGGGACTACTGGTTCGAGATCGTGGTTCTTCCCAAAGAGGAGCAAGGAAATGAATGACACCCACCGGGCTTCGGCGGGCCCATGGTCGACCCCGGAAAAATCGAGAGGAGCCGGATTATGGAGAGAAAGATCAACACCTCATCGAATAAGCGGTCTCACGACAGATGCTTTGAGGATGCCCGGAAAATCGTGATGGACACGCCCGGGTTGCTGAACAACATCATGAATTCCATGGGCGACGGGCTCAGCATACAGGATCGGAACATGCGCATCGTCTATCAGAACAGGTTCATGGTCGACCACTTCGGATCGCACATCGGAGACTGCTGCTACCAAATATATGAAAGACGCAACGGGACATGTGACGGCTGCCCCATCGTCGCGGCTTTTCGGACCGGTGAGGTGACCAAGGCGTTACGGGTGGGCATCACCGGGGAAGGAACGCCGTTTCGTTTCGAGAACATCGCCTCGCCGCTCCGGAACGATCGCGGCGAGATCGTCGCCGGGATGGAATTGTGCCGCATTGTGGAGGACCGGGAGAAGGCCTTCGACGACCTGCGTGCGACCATGGAAGAGCTGGAACAAACCCAGGCGCAGCTTGTCCGTGACATTTCCGAGCGCAAGCGGGCGGAGATCGAATTGAGAAAGAGCGAGGCCCGGCTCCGGGACGTCATCGACAGCACCAGCGACTGGATATGGGAGGTGGACGCCCGGGGAATCTACACGTTCTGCAGCGGTCGGATTCACCAGGTGCTGGGCTACGATCCGGAGGAGGTGCTGGGGTGCACACCCTTCGACCTGATGCCTCCCGAAGAACGCGGGCGGGTCGGAGAACTCTTTGCCGGCATTGCCGCTAAAAAAGCACCCATCGTCAATATCGAGAACTGGAACCTGGCCAAGGACGGCCGCCGGGTCTGCCTACTGACCAACGGCGTGCCCATCATTGACTCCGAAGGCCGGCTTACGGGCTACCGCGGCGCCGACCAGGACATCACCGACCGCAAGCTCCAGGACGAACGGCTCAAACGCAAGAACGAGGACCTGGCGCGCAGCAACGAGGAGCTGGACGAATTCGCCTATATCGTCTCCCACGACCTGAAGGAGCCCTTGAGGAGTATCCACAGCTTTTCATCATTTGTTCTGGAAGACTATTGGGAGCGGTTGGAGGTGGAAGGGCAGTCCCACCTGAACATCGTGATGCAATCGGCAAGACGGATGGGGAACCTGCTGGACGACCTCCTGACTTACTCGCGGGTGGGCCAGGGCGAACTGGCGATGAAGCCGGTGGATCCGGCCGGGATCGTGGCCGGCGTGCTGGAGGACATGCGGACTCTGCTGGATGAGCAAAACGCCCGTGTCACGGTGGCCGGGGACCTCCCCACGGTGATCTGCGACCAAGCGCGCGTGGGCGAAGTATTCAGGAACCTCATCCAGAACGCCGTGAAGTACAACGAGTCGAAGGAAAAACAAGTGGAAGTGGGCCGGCTGCCGCAAGGGTCTTCGGAAGAGAACGGCCCGGTGTTCTTTGTTCGGGACAACGGCATCGGGATCCGGGAAAAACACCTGGAAACCGTGTTCAGGATCTTCAAACGGCTCCACGGCCGGGACAAATACGGCGGCGGAACCGGCTCCGGACTGACGATAGCCCGTAAGATCATAGAGCGCCACGGTGGCAGGATTTGGGCCGAGTCGGAATTCGGAAAAGGCAGCACCTTTTGCTTTACACTCGGTTCCGGTGCGTGAAACGTCTTGTTCGGAGTCCAAGCCTGTATGGACATTACGAAGGATCAAATTGTTTCATTTTCCAAGGATCGGAGGTTCCCGTGAAAACCCGCGACGAGAAAGACGTCATGTCCGCCGAATTCAACAAAATGGTTCGGAAACTCGAGGAGACCATCGCCGGCATGAAGAAGACCGAGGAGATACTGGCCTTCGAGAGACAACAGCTGCTTTCCATTTTCGACAGCATCGATCAGGTTGTCTATGTTACCGACCCAACAACCTATGAGATACTGTACGCGAACCAGGCCTTGAAGAACGCGTTCCAGAAAGAGCTTGTCGGCGGGATCTGCTACAGGGAGTTTCAGGGTCTTGACGTTCCATGCGATTTCTGCACCAACGATATCATTCTGAAGCGGAAGCCCGACCCATACCGCTGGGAGTATTACAATCCATCCATAAAGAGAACCTTTGACATCACCGATCGCATCATCACATGGCCGGACGGCCGCGACGTGAGATTGGAGTTTGCCATCGACATCACCGAACGAAAGCTTCTGCACAACCAACTGCAACGCAAGAACGAAAACCTGGAGCGCAGCAACGCCGAACTCGGGGATTTCACCTATATTGTATCCCATGAGCTGAAGGAACCGTTGAGAAGCATCCACAGCTTTGCCTCCTTCCTGCTGGAGGACTACAGGGACCGACTGGATGTTGACGGGCAGTCTCACTTGGACATCGTGATACAATCCAGCAAACGCATGGAATCGCTGCTGGACGACCTGCTCATTTACTCGCGACTGGGAAGGACCGAACCGGTGACGGCGCCGATGGACCTGGAGCGGACTGTTGCCGGAGTACTGGAAGACATGCGGCCCCTTCTGGCGGAGCAAAACGCCCGTGTCACGGTGGCCGGGGATCTGCCGACAGTGATTTGCGATCGGATACAAATAGAAGAAGTATTTCGCCGTCTCATCGGAAACGCCGTGAAGTATAACGAGTCGAAAGAAAGACAAGTGGAGGTGGGGTGGGTGGCCGGAGACGGTTCGGAAAAGAATGTCCCCGTGATTTTTGTACGCGATAACGGCATCGGCATCCGGGAAAAACACCTGGGCAAAGTCTTCAAGATCTTTAAAAGGCTCCATGTCAGGGACAAATACGGGGGCGGCACCGGCTCTGGACTGACGATAGCCCGTAAGATCATAGAGCGCCACGGCGGACGGGTGTGGGTCGAATCGGAATTCGGTAAAGGGAGCACGTTTTATTTTACCCTCGGCCCGGGTTCATGAAAGGGTCTTGGTGAAAGGCACGGTGAGGAGAAATGACCACGCATGAGGGGCGGGACCCTGGAAGAAGCCCCGGGCATCGTGCCTTTGAGCGAGCGGATGTACGGAGTCAAACCAAGGTGATGCTGGGGCTCGACATTCGACCGATGGACAAGATGGACAAAAGAGGAGGCAACTCATGACAACCGATTCGATTTCCATTCAAAAACAGGCTGCCGGCGTCCGGGGGTTGGAACATATTATGGCGGGCGGGCTCCCCAAGGGCCGCACCGCCTTGGTCTCGAGAGCAGCGGGGAGTGCCAAGACGGTGCTGGCGGCCCGGTTCCTGGTAGAGGGCATAAGACAGTCCGGGCAACACGGCGTTTTTCGGGAGTTCACGATCAACGAGAAGGGAATGCACATCGGCGAGCAGTACCGCAACGTTGCGGGCATCCTGGCGGGAAACCCGATGCAGGTTCCGCTAAAGGATGCGGAACGGTTGGAAGGCATGTTCCGGAAGCAAGCGGGTATACACTTGGCGCGGCTTCGCTATAGGAGAACTCACATGAAAGATAACCGTTTCATTAGAAAGGACCATCCGGGCCTGGATCTTTCGGGCAAATCCATCTGGTCCGAGGGCTCGATCCCCCCTCCAAGCGCTATCCCGAGATCGACGGGATCATCCGGGGGTTCCTGCCCATGGCCGACGTCATGAAGGAGAGGGAGGCCCGGCTTCGGGACAGTGAGGCCCGGTACCGCCAACTTTACGATTCGGTCTCCGATCTCATCTACACCCAGGATTTGGAGGGCCGATTCCTGTCGGCCACCCGGGCCATGAGCCGTCTTTTCGGTTTCGAACCCGAGGATTTCATCGGCAGGAGGGCGGCCGATTTCATGAAGCCCGAACTCAGGCCCCTCTTTGATACGGAATACCTGACCGCACTGAAAGCCCGGGGCCGGCATGAAGGCATATCGGCCTATTATGCCAAAGACGGCCGCAAGATCTACGTCGAATATATCAGCACGCTCTCGATTCATATACGGATAACATAACAGGAGGCTTGAAATGATATCGAACATCCATGAACAGGTTTTGTCCCATCTCCCTGATGGAATCACCATTCAAAATAGAAATTTCGATATAATATACCAGAACAATGCCATGAGAAGCTATTTCGGAAGTCATATTGGCGAAAAATGTTATACGATATATGAGCGGCGGGATACAATTTGTGAGAAGTGTGGTGTGGAAAAGGCTTTTCAAACGGGTGAATCCAATATGGTTCTGCGTACCGCTTTTGGCGAGGACGGATCCACTTCATATTGGGAAAATGCCTGTTTTCCAGTAGTTGACTGCGATGGAAAGATTGTTGCGGGGGTTGAGATCTGCCGAAACATTACGGACAGAGTTTCTCTCGAAGCGGAAGTGAAGGATAGAAATATTGAACTCGGGCAATTGAATAAAGAATTGAACCGGATAAACGGTGAATTGAAACGCGCCATCGCGCATGCCCGGGAAATGGCCTACGTTGCAGACCGGGCCAATAAATCGAAAGGTGAATTTCTTGCCAACATGAGTCATGAGATTCGTACTCCCTTAAATGGTGTTATCGGGATGACAAGCCTGCTTCAGGAAACCAACCTTACAACCGAGCAACGCGAATTTGTTGATATCGCAAAGGCTTCGGGTGAAGCCCTACTCAGGGTCATCAACGATATATTGGACGTTTCAAAAATTGAAGCAGGGAAGTTGGATCTTGAAATTATCGATTTTGATCTGCATACAACCGTACAGAAAACCGTGGATATCCTCATGCCAATTGCTGCTAAAAAGGGGTTGGAGATGCTCTGTTTCATTGATCCGGCCGTGCCGCCCGGCATGCAGGGAGATCCCGGTCGCTTGCGGCAGATACTTGTCAATCTAATGAATAATGCCATAAAATTTACGGATCACGGGGAAGTCGGTATCGAAGTGTCTCTCGAAAAAGATGATGACAACCAGGCGACCATCCGGTTTGACATAGCCGACACCGGAATCGGGATACAACCCGACCGTGTCAATTCGCTTTTCGAGGCGTTCACCCAGGCAGATGCTTCCACGACCCGGCAATATGGCGGGACGGGATTGGGGCTAACCATTTCAAAACAGCTCTGCGAAATGATGGGGGGGGATATCTCCGTGAAAAGCGAGCCCGAAAAAGGCTCGACATTTTCCTTCACGGTTGTTCTTGAAAAACAATCGACACAAGAACCGATCCCCTATATTGTCTCTTCCAGGGCTCAGGATCAGCATATTCTGATTGTGGATGATAACGATACGAACAGACGAATCCTTTCGGTATATCTTGGTCAGTGGGGATATCACTACGCTGAAGCATCATCCGCCCGGAAAGCCCTTGAACTTATGCGTGAAGCAGTTCAAGACAGTGATCCGTTTGATTTGGCCATTCTTGATATGATGATGCCACAAATGGATGGCGAAGAATTGGGAAGAGTTATTAAGGCCGATCCTGTTCTGAAATCCACAAAACTGATCATGCTGACCTCCCTTGCCCGAAGAGGAGACGCAAACCGATTCCGATCCATCGGATTTGTCGGCTATCTCCCCAAACCCGTGAAACCGACAATGCTCTTTGATACCCTGACAACGATTCTCGGAAAGCCTGAAGACGGAAGGGATCATAACGTGTTCATCACGCGTCATACATTATCCAAGAATGCAGCAAATGTGAAGGCATCGAGAGCAAAGACACGCTTACTTCTGGTTGAAGATCATCCTATCAATCAAAAGGTTGCTCTTAAGATACTGTCAAATCTTGGCTATCAAACGGATATTGTTGCCAACGGTCAGGAGGCCATTAACGCCTTGAAAAAGAAATCTTATGACGCCGTGCTGATGGATTGTCAAATGCCTGTTATGGACGGATTTCAGGCGACAATCGCCTTCAGAACGATGGAAGGGAACCGCAAGCATACACCTGTAATTGCCATGACGGCGAGTGCCATGGAAGGCGATCGGGAAAAATGTCTGGAAGCCGGCATGGACGACTACGTCTCGAAACCCGTAGCTCCGACAGTATTAGCGGAAGTGCTCGATAAGTGGACGGTTCACCGACATGGCGAGGGGCGGTAATCCGTTGACCCAATTTCGACCCCCCCCCCCCCCCCCGCCTTGTTGCCCGATCCCAGCAAAAGGCTCAATTATTATTCCTCTCGCGGCTGGAAGCCGCTCACACAGAAAGAAAGCGCCATTGCCGTTCAAACCGGCCACTGCCGGAGGCTTTACTGCATTCTGTTTGCCACCCTTGGATCTATTTTCAACGGATGGGGAGTGCCTTTTTGCAGTGAGGGGAAATCAGGGTGCAGCGGATTGATGACAAAATTGCTGTCGTTGGGAACCACTGAGGACGGGACTTCCAAAACCAGGCTTTTTCCCTCCTCAAGCCATTTTTTCCCGATATCCTGTGTTTGATTTGAAACCGGCAGGCACGACCAGTTCCCGGGCAGCTTGTTTTTGGACAATATGGTGACTTTTGTATCATCGAACTCAACCGGGATGGCTACAAAGTCCTTCAAATCCACATCGTCTTCCAGATGGACAATCAATTCCAAAATGGCCAGCGATAGACTGTCAGCGGCGTATACAGCCGCATATCCGGGTGGGTTCCAGCGACCACCGTACAGTTTGGCGCCTTCTCCTGAAAAAGCATCTTCTGCATGTCTTTCTTTTGTGATTCGCCATGCAGTGATTTTCATCCGGGGAAGACCCCGTGCTCAACCCTTCCGAGCAGGTTGATCACTTCGAGGGCCCCTAAATCCGTATCCGCATATTCCAAGGGGATTTTGCCCCCCAGGCCCCGGGCCGGTTTCTTTAACCAGTTCTCAGCTTTCTTGGGGTTGCCAAACACACTCTCAGCCATGTCATAAACCCGGGCAAGACGAAAAATGCGCTCTGACTCGTCGGTCCTCAGTTTTCCGGACTGACGCCTACGATCCAAAGTCCGTTTTGGTATTTGGACAATCTTGGCCAGGGCATTGTCGGAAATATTCAGTCGCCGGCGGAGTCGATCAAATGACTCAGCGGGGAGTCCTTCTTTGAGGCGATCGATCATTTGATCGGTTGTGTCGGTTTTAATGTTGAGCGAAAGAACATGCATGACAACCCTCCAGATTATCTGTTGGCACTTGGCCTTAATGTAACGGTCAGTTGCCATATTGTAAAGAAGTTTATTGTCCCTCCGGGCTGCGTACTATTCCCGTTGTGGTCCTGATCACCTCCAAGGATGAATGGGACATGGAATCCTGCTACGCCCAGGCCAACCTTGGATCAGTTTGTTCAGACCGTCGATCGGCGGCTCCATGAGGCAAAGGCCGCGGGACGCGACCGGGTTGTTGCCGGTGACCGCATTTGCTGAGCACTTCTGATTTGAAGTTATTGAAACCTTTTCAAAATGATCGAATCCAAACAGATGTTGTTTGAGGAGGCAATGATTATTACGATAATCTTTCACACAGGTTAAACGGTCGGCTGGGATGTCCCATCCTGCGGAATGTGCTAGACAACCTGATCCCCAATTCCTAAAATACACCCGTCCCCGACAGCAGGCCCGGATCGAAATCGGATCTCTGACCGTCCGGAACTCCCAAGGCGTGATTTATATGCGCTGCAACGGCGTGGGTTTCCACATGACCTGTGTGGACAAGCTCTTCGGCGTGTTCCAGCGGTTGCACCGGCCGGAGGAATTCGAGGGCACCGGCATCGGGTCGGCCACTGTGCGCCGCACCATCGCCCGCACGACGGCCGGACCAGGGCGCGGCATTTTTCTTTTCACTGCCGCAAACACCCATAGGAGATGGACATGCACACCATGATCCGTATGCTGCATCTGGAAGATGACCCGGCGGATGCGGAGCTCGTTCAGGCGGCGCTCGCCCAAGCCGGTTTGGCTTGCCGCATAACCCGTGTCCAGACGCGGGGTGAATTCGAGAGGGCCCTGCGCGATGACGGGACGGATATCATCCTGGCGGATTACCGGCTGCCGTCCTACGACGGCATGTCGGCGCTGCTGCTGGTGCTCAAACGGTGTCCCGAGATTCCGTTTATCTTTGTCTCCGGCGCCATGGGCGAGGAGGCGGCCATCGAGGCGTTGACCCAAGGCGCCACCGATTATGTACTCAAGCACAATTTGTCGCGCCTGGCGGCGGCTGTCCAGCGGGCCCTTGAGGAGTCCCGCAACCGGCGCGAGCGCAAGCTTGCCCAGGAGGCATTGCAGCGTTCCAATGCAATGCTGCGTGAGAGGGAGGTTTTTCTCAACACGCTGCTCAAAGCGATTCCGATTCCTATCTTCTATAAGGACAGGGATGGACGATACCTGGGTTTCAACAGGGCTTTCGAGACATTCTTCGGCGCAACAAAGGAGCAACTGATCGGTAAGCGTGTGTTCGAGATCACCGTGCCGGAACTTGCGAGAATCTATCAGGCCAAGGATAGTGAACTCTTTGAGAGCGGGGGGGGAACAGCGATACGAGTCTCAGGTTAAGAACACGCAAGGGGCAACGCGGGATGTTATCTTCAACAAGGCGGTTTTTACCGACAGTCGTGGAGCCATCGGCGGGTTGATCGGCGCCATTCTTGACATCACCGACCGCAAACGGGCGGAGGAGGCCTTAAGAGAACATCGTGACCACCTTGAAGAACTGGTGGAATACCGCACTACCCAATTGGCCAAGGCCAAAGAACGGGCCGAAGCGTCCAACCGGGCCAAAAGCGAGTTTCTGGCCAACATGAGCCACGAACTGCGCACCCCGCTCAACGCCATACTCGGTTTTGCCCGGTTAATGGAACGTGATCCGCGCGTCACCCCCTCTCAGCAGGAAAATCTCGCAACCATCAGCCGCAGCGGCGAGCATCTGCTGGCCCTGATCAACGATGTGCTGGATATGTCCAAAATCGAGGCCGGCCGTACCCCGTTGAACAAAAAGAGCTTTGACCTCCACCGCGTCCTCGCCGTTATCGAAGAGATGATACGCTCAAGGGCCGGCGCCAAGGGACTCCTGCTTACGGTTGACCGAGCGAGCGATGTCCCCCGGTATGTCAAGACCGACGAGCAAAAACTGCGCCAGGTGCTGATCAATCTTCTGGGAAATGCCGTCAAATTTACCACCCAAGGCACCATAACCCTGCGCGTCAGAGCAAAGGGCATGGAGCATGGCGCAAAGCGTAACCGGAGTTCAGAGGTCGGAGGTCAGGGTCCGGATGCCAAGATTCAGAGGCCGGAAACCAGGATCCAATTTGTAATCGAAGATACCGGTGTCGGCATTTCGCCGGATGACATGGAGCGAATCTTTGATCCATTCATACAGAAACGCGGCGATCAGGCGCTCGGCGAAGGGACGGGCCTGGGTCTGGCCATCAGCAGGCGGTATGTGCGGCTCATGGGCGGCGACATCACCGTTAAGAGCGATGTGGGGAAAGGTTCCATGTTCAAGTTCGACATTGGAATTGAACCGGCGGATCCGGCTGACGGGGGTGAAACCGGGATTGAAAAACCCGTCCGCCGTGTAATCGGTCTTGAACCGGACCAGCCCGCATATCGGATCCTCGTGGTTGAGGACAATCTGGAAAACCGAATTTTGCTCTCCAAATTGCTGCGCTTCGTGGGATTTGACGTAAGGGAGGCGGTCAACGGACAGGAAGCCATCGAACAACACGGAACCTGGCGGCCCAACCTGATCTGGATGGACATCCGCATGCCGGTGATGGACGGGTACGCCGCCACGCGGGAAATAAGAAAGATAGAGGCCGGAAGACGGAAGACGGAAGACGGAAAACAAATGGAAATGCGAAAGGGGCAAGGGACAAATTCCCAATCGTCAATCGAAAATCGACAATCGTCAATCATCATTGCCCTGACCGCCCATGCCTTCGAGGAAGAGAAAGAGAAGATCCTGGCGGCGGGCTGTGACGACCTGGTGCGAAAACCTTTCAAGGAAACCGAGCTATTCCAAGCCATGGGCAAATACCTGGGGGTACAATACGTCTATGATGATAGCCTGGAGCGCGGGGCAAAGAGCGTAGAGCAATACTCCGAAGATATATTGACGCCGGAGGCCCTGGCAGGGTTGCCGGATGGCCTACTGGTCGACCTGAAACAGGCGATCATCGACCTGGACGTGGATTTAATCGCGAGCATCATTGATCGCATAGGTGAACTTAGTAAATCCATTGCCGACGGCCTGGCCGATCTGGCGAAGAATTTCAAGTACGAGAAAATGCTTTATTTAATTAATAAATATTGAATAACCCCAATTGAGCTTTTTCGCTCAATTGCCGTCGGAGGTTGACAGCATGGACGTGATGGGCAAAGATAACGGTTCGGAAGGCGCGAACGAAGCAAGGGGAAATATCCTTGTGGTTGACGACAACCCTCAAAACCTGCGTCTATTGGTGGGGATGTTGTCTGAAAAAGGGTATAGGGTCCGGCCGGCGCCCAATGGCGCCCTGGCCCTGAGGAGTGTCCAGTCGACCCTGCCGGACCTGATACTGCTGGATATCAGGATGCCGCACATGGACGGCTATGAGGTCTGTCGGAAGCTGAAGGCGGACAGCCGCGCCCGGGATGTTCCGGTTATCTTTATCAGCGGCAAGGTCGAGACGGCGGACAAACTCAAGGCCTTTGACGCCGGCGGCGTGGACTACATCACGAAACCGTTTCAGGTTGATGAGGTGATGGCCCGCGTTGAAACACACATGACTCTGCGGGATATACAGAAAAAGCTCAAAGAGCAGAATATCCGGCTTCAGCATGAAATAGAAGAGCGCAAGCGCCTTGAAAAGGCCTTGTTGCAGAAGGAGAAGCTGAAAACCCTGGGGACCATCGCCGCCGAGGTGGCCCACGAGATTCGAAACCCGCTCATTTCCATCGGCGGTTTTGCCCAGCGTCTCAAACGGAAGTTTCCGGATTTACCCGAGTGCGACATCATCCTGAGCGAGTCGCGACGTCTGGAAAAAATATTGTTGAGAATAAGGAACTACCTCCAGCCCGTTGAAATCAATCCTCGGGAATGCTCGGTTAACGTCATAATTAAAGAATGTGTGGATCTACTCTCTCCCGAGATGGGGCGGAAACAGGTCATGTGCCGGTTGGATCTGAACCCCGAACTTCCAGTTGTCCTTGTGGACCCCGGGATACTGACGGAAATCTGCATCAATCTAATCCGCAATGCCGCGGAAGCCATGAACAAAGGGGGGACCCTGATCGTTGAGTCCCTTGCAAAAGATCGAGAAGTTCAGATCGTGTTTAAGAATCAAGCCCGGATCCCGAAGATCAAGAATCTGGAAGCCCTCTTCATGCCGTTTTCAGAAGGCGGCCGCAGTCTCGGGCTGCCGCTTTGCTATCGTCTGCTCAAGGATATGGGGGGGCTTCTCTCTTTCACACAAGAGAAGGATTACGTCATCCTTACCATTTCCTTGCCTAAAGGAGATTGACCGGGGACAGGGAATATAAAAAAAATGACCTTTGATCCGGCACAAGGATGTGCAGGTCCTATTTTTCTTAAAGGAGGCGAATATGAACGGTTCAGAGGACCGGCCATGTCGACGCGGACAGGACCGGAGGAAGTGTTCTGGTTGTCGACGACAACCCGGAAAACCTCCGTCTGTTATCCGGGATATTGACCGGAAAGGGCCATGGCGTACGCCCTGCCCTGACCGGATCCCTGGCGCTCAGGTCGGTTCGGTCTTCCCTGCCGGACCTGATCCTCCTTGACATCGTGATGCCCGAGATGAACGGTTACGAAGTCTGCGGCCATTTAAAAGCTGATGAGAAAACCCGTGACGTCCCGGTTATTTTTATCAGCGGCCTGGATGAGACCGTGGACAAAGTCAAGGCCTTTGATGCGGGCGGCGTGGACTATATCACCAAACCGTTCCGGCGCCAGGAGGTCCTGGCCCGTGTTGAAACGCACCTCTCCTTGAGGAAGGCGCAGGAAAGGCTGAAGGCGCAAAATGCCCGACTTCAACGGGAAATCATGGAACGAAAGCGGGCTCAGGAAGCGCTCCGGAGGGCCAATGATGAATTGGAGCAGCGGGTTATGGATCGCACCGCCCGGCTGGCCGCGGCAAACGACCGGTTGAAGCAGGAGATCCGGGAGCGCAAGCAGGCGGAGACAGCGCTCCGGAAGAGCGATGAGAAATACAGGAGGCTCTATGATGAAACAAAAAGGGCCGCGGAAGTGTACCGCTCCCTTCTTCATACATCCGCCGATGCCATCGTTCTCTACGATTTACAGGGAAATGCCCAGTATGTTAATCCCGCATTCACCAATATTTTTGGGGTTCACCATGGATGAGGTGGAAGGAAAGCCGATGCCCTTTCTCCCTGAATCCGAGCAGGAAGCCACCATGGCTCATATCAGGGAAATAATCGAGAAGGGGAAACCGGTTCAGGGATTTGAAACAAAACGCCGGGCAAAAGACGGGAGCGTCATAAACGTCAGCCTCAGCGGAAGCCGTTACAACGATCATGAGGGCAATCCGGCGGGAATGCTGGTTATCCTTCGCGATATTTCCGAACATAAAAGGCTTGAGGCCCTGCTGCAGCAAGCCCAGAAAATGGAGGCCATAGGGACCCTGGCCGGAGGGATCGCCCACGATTTCAACAATATTCTCGGCGTCATTATCGGCAGCACTGAACTGGCGCTGTTTGAGGCGCCCGAGGAGACTCCGTCGCACCGGTATTTGATGCGGATTTTAAATGCCGGCAATCGCGCCGCCGACCTTGTGCAGCAGATTCTGGCCTTCAGCCGCCGGACCGAACAGGAACGAAAACCGATACAGCCCGGCATCATTATCAAAGAAGCGCTCAAAATGCTGAGGTCAACCTTGCCCAGCACCATCCAGATGGAACAGTACATCCGGAAAGACTCAGGCATCATTCTTTCCGATCCCACCCGGGTCCATCAGATTGTGATGAACCTTTGCACCAATGCGGCCCATGCCATGCGAGAGAAAGGCGGCACTCTGAGAGTGGAGCTTGCAAGTGAGGATATGGGCGCCGAAGATGCGGCACCCTATCCGAATCTGAGCCCCGGCCCCCATGTTAAATTGACGGTGAGCGATACGGGGCATGGTATGGACCCGCAGGTCGTGGAACGGATTTTCGATCCCTACTTTACGACCAAAAGGCTTGGTGAGGGAACCGGCCTGGGTCTTGCGGTGGTCTATGGCATTGTCACGGGGTATGGGGGCGCCGTAAAGGTCCGTAGCGTGCCCGGAGAGGGAAGCACCTTTCAGGTCCTTCTACCCAGGATCGAGGAGGCTGAAAAGGCGGCGGAAATCGAGGAACTTGAGACCATTCCCGCGGGCAATGAACGAATACTTCTCGTTGACGATGAGGCGGACCTTGTCGATACGGTGCGGGAAATACTGAAACGTCTGGGCTACCGGGTGACTGCCGGGACGAGCAGTTCTGAAGCCCTGGAACGTTTCCGCGATCGGCCTGACCAATTTGATCTTGTGATCACCGACCAGACCATGCCCAAAATGACCGGCGCGGATCTGGCTGAAAAAATGATCCGGATCCGACCTGATATCCCGATTATCCTTTGCACCGGGTTCAGCGAGCGGATTTCCAAAGAAAAAGCCGAGCGTATGGGTGTTCGGGAATTTGTGATGAAGCCTGTTGTCATAAGGGAGATGGCCAGGACCATACGGAAGGTGCTGGATCGGGGGGATTGACGGATTGACTATAGATTGCCTTACCCAATCGTCAATCGTCAATAGTCAATAGTCAATCGAAAAGATGGCCAAAATTCTGATCATAGATGACGACCGGGATATGTGTTCCACCCTGTCCGACATGGTGAGCAGTGAAGGAAATGAAGTGAGCTGTGCCCACGACTTGAAGACCGGCTTCAGCAAGGCGAGTTCCGGGGTTTTTGATGTTGTATTTCTGGACGTCATGTTGCCCGACGGGAATGGGCTGTTTCTGTTGCCGGAGATTCGCAAAACAGCCTCCATCCTTTCCGTAACCGGAGGTGATCATCATCACGGCGGAAGGGAACCCGGATGGGGCCGAGCTTGCCATCAGAAACGGTGCATGGGACTACCTTCAAAAGCCGTTTTCCCTTAAGGAAACGAAATTGCTGCTTTTACGTGCCCTCCGGTATAGGGATGCCAGGAAGGCCCAGGAACGCGCCTTCTCCATCAATAGAGAGGGGATTATCGGGGGCAGCGCCGGGATCAAACGCTGCCTTAATCTGGTAGGCCAGGCGGCGCGAAGCGACACAAATGTTCTCATAACCGGGGAGACAGGCACCGGCAAAGAGCTTTTTGCCTTTGCAATCCACAACAACAGCCCCCGGCACAAAATGAATTTCGTGGTTGTGGATTGCACGGCTCTCCCGGAGACGCTGGTGGAAAGTATGCTGTTCGGGCACGAGAAAGGGGCCTTTACAGGGGCTGATAAGCCCCATGAGGGGCTTATCGCGCAGGCAGACGGTGGAACGCTTTTTCTGGATGAGGTAGGTGAACTTCCGCTGACCTTGCAGAAGTCCTTCCTTCGGGTCCTTCAGGAGCGCCGTTTCCGGCCGGTGGGGGGCAAGAGAGAAATCGAGAGCGATTTCCGGCTTATTGCGGCGACCAATCGCCACCTGGATGAAATGGCACATGGGGGAAAATTCCGGCAGGACCTTCTGTATCGCATCAAAAGCCTGGTCATCGGACTGCCCCCCTTGAGAGAGCGAAAATCGGATATCATGGAACTGGCCATGCGGTTCATGATCGGATTCTGCGACCATCACAAAATGGCAACCAAGGGCTTTTCTCCCGAGTTCATCGAATCGCTTACCCGCTACAGGTGGCCGGGAAATGTCCGGGAATTGGAAAACACCATGAAAAGCATCTTAACGACCACACGGAACGACCCCATCCTTTTCCCAGAGCATCTGCCCATGAATATTCGTGTGGAAGTGATCCGGGACTCGGTAAGAATGGAAGGCCATGCCTCGGGTAAACCCAAAGCGGATGAGTGCCCATCCGGCATTTTGGGCGACTTCAAAAGGTTCCGTGAGAAAGCTCTCGTTGAAATGGAAAGGGAATATCTGCGAAACCTGATGTCCTCAACCGGGTGGAACATCAAAGAGGCCTGCCGCATATCCGGCCTTTCTCAGTCCCGCTTGTATGCCCTCCTTAAAAAACACGAGGTCTCCAGGATCCCGTAATTTTCTTTTCTTATCCCCATGAATCCTTTCTTGAACGGCAGGAATGATTCCTGTTTTTCAGGAAAAACCCCCATATTCCCTTCCGGCTCCCGGCCCGCCCATTTCATTTCCAACATACTGCAATCAATTGGGATTTTAAAGAAACCCAAGCCCCGGACCGGTTTCGGCACATTTCTTGGATGATAACGTCAACAGGAGAGAATAACGAATGTGATAGCCGCACCGGAGAGTAAAAGTGACCGGCACGGAAATTCTTCCGGATAATGGGAGCATGACAAAAGGAGAGGAGACATTGCGGGAGCGCAATGGAAAATATGCGGCGCCTATTGAATAGGGGGAAAAACAGGCGGTGCGGAATACACCGCACTAAGAAAAGGCGGCAGCGCATTCCCCGTTATCATACATACAAATCCTGTTATGGGTGATGGCAAACCAGTGGTTTGAGAGACATGATGATAGATCTCACCAAGTGGAAAAAGATGGAGGCCGATCTGGCGCTTCGGGCAATGGCCATGGACCAGGCGACCGATACCATTGTCATTACCGACGCCAAAGGAACCATCATCTACGTCAACCCGGCCTTTGAAAGAATTACCGGTTATGCCCGCAAAGAAGCACTTGGACAAAATCCCCGCGTACTCAAAAGCGGGAAGCAGGACGAGGTTTTTTACCGGCATTTGTGGCAGACCATATCGGGCGGAAAGACCTGGACCGGAGAGTTCATTAACAAAAAAAGGAACGGCTGTCACTATAGGGAGGAGGCCACCATCTCACCCGTATTCTCACCCTCGGGAGAGATTGTCAACTATGTTGCCGTCAAGCGTGACATTACCGACAAAATCAACCTTGAAACCCAACTCAGACAGGCCCAGAAAATGGAGGCCATCGGCACATTGACCGGCGGCATTGCCCATGACTTCAACAATATTCTTGGGGTTATCATGGGCCGCGCCGAATTGTCGCAATTTGATGTCCCCAAAGACAATCCGGCTTATCAACATATTGTTGAGCTGCTCAAGGCCTGCGACCGCGCAAAGGACCTGGTTGAACAGATCCTTTCATTCAGTCGACAGAGTAACCATGAGCGAAAACTGATGCAGCCCGGTATCATTATCAAAGAAGCGCTCAGAATGTTGAGGTCATCGTTACCCAGCACCATCGAAATCCAACAGCATATCACTGCCGAATCCGGCGTTATGATGGCCGATCCGACCCAGATCCTTCAAATCGTCATGAACCTGTGCACCAATGCCTATCACGCCATGGAAGAAACCGGCGGTGTGTTGACGGTATCGCTGGCTGAGATGGAATATGAGGCATTCGGCATGGGCAAGGATGCTGAATCAGCGTCTGGAAAATACTTGCGGCTTACGGTCAGCGACACGGGGCGGGGTATGGAGAGTCATGTGATGGAGCGGATCTTTGATCCCTATTTTACGACCAAAAAGCCCGGGGAAGGAACAGGTCTGGGTCTTGCCGTGGTCCATGGCATTGTCAAGGGTTATGGTGGGAGTATCTCAGTTGAAAGCGAACTCGGAGAAGGGACAACCTTTCAGGTACTTCTGCCCGGAATTGAATATGCTGAAAATATGGCGGAAATAGAAGAACCGGGCCCAATTCCCGCGGGCAATGAGCGAATACTTCTCGTGGATGACGAGGAATCCCTGGCTGAAACCGGGCAGGAAATGCTGGAGCGTTTGGGTTATCAAGTGGTTGTCAGAACGAGCAGTATTGAAGCGCTGAAACTCTTCGATTCTCAGTTTGGAAAATTTGACCTTGTCATTACGGATCATACCATGCCCAAAATGACCGGTGTGGGTCTGGCTACAGAGCTCATGCGGATCCGCCCCGGTATTCCCGTGATCCTTTGTACCGGGTTCAATGAACTGATCAACGAAGAAAAGGCCAAGAGAATCGGTATTAAAGCGTTTCTGATGAAGCCGATTATTATGAGGAATATGGCCGAGACCGTCAGGAAGGTGCTGGACAGGCCCATTGAAGAGTGATTCCTGTTTTTCAAGAAAAACCCGCGTATCCCCCATCGGCTCCCGAGCCGCCCTTTTCATTTCCAACATGCTGCAATCAATAAGGATTTAAAAAAAACCAAGTCCCGGCCCGGTTTCGGCACATTTCTTGGAAAATAGCGTCGCAAGATTAGTTCCCGTGATCGATGCCGGACTGAGGTTCGGCATGGAGAGCAATTAACCAGGAACGGAAAGGAGGTGAACCATATGGAACAAAAAGAGGGCAAATACCTCACCTTCACATTGGCGGGTGAGGAATACGGCATTGGCATTTTAAAGGTCAAGGAGATCATCGGGATGGTTTCCGTTACATCGGTTCCACAGACGCCTGAATTTGTGAAGGGAGTGATGAACCTTCGCGGCAAGGTGATTCCGGTGGTGGATCTGAGGCTCAGATTGGGAATGAAAGAAACGGGCTACACGGAACGTACCTGCATCATCGTGGTGGAGATACGCACTCAGACCGGGACGGGCATGATCGGCATCGTTGTGGATGCCGTCTCGGAGGTCCTTAACATCAAGGAGGACGTGATCGAGGAGACGCCCGCCTTCGGCGCCAGGCTCGATACGCACTACATTCTCGGTATGGCCAAGATGGGAGGTGGGGTGAAGATCCTGCTGAACATCGACAGGGTGCTGAGCGTTGAAGACCTGTCTATCCTGAAAGAAGCGGCGTAGAGGATTAATTAAGGAGAGAAAACCATGACATCAAACACGGATACCACACGAAATGAAAAAGGGCGGCATGGTAAGGAGAGGGTTTCTGAAAAAGGCCATGGCCATCGGCGGCCTGGGCCTGGTCTACGGAAAACTGATGCCGAAAACTGCCCAGGCGGGCGTGGACGAAAAATATCAAAACGACATGCCCAATGTGAAAACAAGTTTTAATCATCACCGGGCCTACCCGGATGTCAACCCCACCGCCTATGTGCATCCCCTGGCCTCGGTCATCGGCAGTATCTACCTGGGAAAACGGGTCATGATCTCTCCCTGCGCTTCCGTCAGAGGCGATGAAGGCGCACCCATCTACGTGGGAGATTATTCCAACGTGCAGGATTGTTGCGTGATTCATGCCCTGGAGACCATGGAGGGGGCCATGAGGTGAGCAAAAATCTGTATGAGGTAACCGGACAGAAATACGCCGTCTATATCGGGAGAGGACTATCTCTGGCACACCAGTCCCAGGTCCATGGTCCGGCCGTTGTGGGCAACAACACCTTCGTGGGCATGCAGGCCCTGGTTTTCAAGTCCATCGTGGGAAGCAAGTGCGTGATCGAGCCCGGCGCCAAGCTGGTGGGCGTCAACGTTGCCGATGGTCGTTATGTCCCCATGGGTACGATCCTGAACCAGCAGGCCGATGCGGACAACCTGCCCAGAATCACCGATGACTACCCCTTTAAAAACCTCAATGCCGGGGTCGTCCACGTTAATATTCAGCTTGCGGACGGCTACAACCATAAGCTTCCCAAGGAGCTGGCCGGCGGCGGTCATCATTAAAAAAGAAACGCATGATGAAGAAAAGGACGTTTATTCTGATGGGTTTTATGTTGATGGGGTGCCTGGCCCTTTCCACGCCATGCCTGTATGCCGGCGGCCACGACGCTGATCCGGCGCCGCCGGAATATGTGGGGGAGGACACGCCCCAGGTGCTTCAGATCAGCGCGGTCAACCCCGGTGCCGCCCGTGATCACGGCAAGGTATCTAATGTCGGCGATGCGGGTCACGTGGTCAAGGCTCGTGGGAGGGGTCCGATCCATGCGGCCGGGCCCCGGGAGGTTCACAAGGCGTCGGGTTCCCCATCCCATGAAGCGGCCGGGCATGAGACGCCTCAACGGGCGACCAGTGCCCAAGAGGCGGAACACGGCTCCGGGAAGGCCTACGGAAAATCCGAATCCACCCGGACCGGGTACGGCAAGGATGTGGGAGAAAGAACCGGTTTTTCAACCGGCACGTGGGCGACCCTGATCGCGGGCATGGCAGTGATGGGCCTCCTGTTATTCTTTTTAATGAAAGGAACAAAAGGTATGAAAAACTTGAAATTGGGAACAAAAATCATCGGAATGGTATCGATCATCCTGGTTTTGATGGTTATCTCCAACGGCTTCGGGATCATCAAAATCGGCGACGTTGGAGAGGAGATCAAGGGGATTGCGGAGGAAGACATTCCCCTGACCGGGGTGGTAATGGAGATTACGGTCAACCAGTTGGAGCAGGCCATATGGTTCGAGCGGGCCCTGCGGTTCGGCGAGGTGCTGGCCACAAAAGAAGCGGCAAGAGAGGGGCTCAAATCGGCAAAGGAAGCGTTCAATGAGCGTACCCAAAAGGTGGACGAGATGTTGAAGCATGGGGAGGAGATGGCCCGACA
The DNA here is from genome assembly GCA_963664475.2 of Desulfatiglandales bacterium. Taxonomy (GTDB): domain Bacteria; phylum Desulfobacterota; class DSM-4660; order Desulfatiglandales; family Desulfatiglandaceae; genus NaphS2. The sequence goes on along the minus strand of CAXXXE010000004.1, from coordinate 1,466,732 downwards.
TGGGGCCGGGACCGCCAAGACGGACAAGGCCCGGGAGGAGTTCGTTGAGATCGATGAATCTCTGAAGACCATTGAAAAACATCATGCCGGGTATGAGCATCATGTGATGCAGGCATTTGCCCTGATAGGCCAGGGAAAGATTCACGAGGCCGAAGAACTGGCTCAAAAGATCGAAAAAGAGGAAGAAGCTCTGACCATGAACTGGTGACCTTCCTGAATAAAATCGAGAAATTCACGGCGGAAGCGACCATCAAGGCGGTGCACGACGAGCAGTCCGCCGTCACGGGCATGTCCGTCATTGCCCTTTTCAGCATCATTTTCGGTCTTCTCATGGGTATTTTCATCACCCGGGGCATCACTAAGCCCGTCAACCGCATCATCCGGGGATTGAGTGAAGGCGCGGAACAGGTGGCCTCCGCCTCGTCCCAGGTTTCCGCCTCGTCCCAGTCCCTGGCCGAGGGATCCTCCCAACAGGCGGCGGGCATCGAAGAGACATCCTCGAGCCTGGAAGAGATGTCGTCCATGACCAAGCAGAATTCCGACCACGCTCAGCAGGCCAACAGCCTCATGGAGAATGCCAACCGGGTGGTGGGTGAGGCCAACGACTCCATGACCCGACTCACGGGCTCCATGGAAGAGATCACCAAGGCCAGCGAGGAGACCTCAAAGATCATCAAGACCATCGATGAGATTGCCTTCCAGACCAACCTCCTGGCCCTGAATGCCGCCGTGGAAGCGGCCCGTGCCGGTGAGGCGGGCGCAGGCTTTGCCGTGGTTGCCGATGAGGTGCGCAACCTGGCCATGCGGGCCGCCGATGCCGCCAAAAGCACGGCCGCTCTCATCGAGGGCACCGTCAAGAAAGTGAACGACGGCTCCCAACTGGTGACCGGCACCAACGAGGCCTTCGTGAAGGTGGCGGAATCCGCGGCAAGGGTAGGTGAGCTCGTGGCTGAAATATCGGTCGCCTCCAATGAACAGGCCCAGGGGATCGAACAGGTCAACACGGCCGTTTCGGAAATGGACAAGGTCGTCCAGCAGAATGCGGCCAATGCCGAGGAGTCCGCTGCGGCCTCCGAGGAGATGAACGCCCAGGCGGAAGAGATGAATGGAATCGTCGATGAACTGCTCCTGCTGGTGGGCGGCCGAAACGGCGCCTCCGGAAACGGGAAGTCAATGGTTGCGCGGAACAAACAGGTACCCAGACACCATCAAGGGCTTCCAGCGCCGGTTCGGCAAACCGGAAACGGGAAAGTGTTCCGGGTTCATCATGCTGGGGAGGTGGCCCCGGAACATCTGATACCGTTTTCTGATACCGTTTGACGACGATGAATTCAGGGAGTTTTAGAACCATTTTTCGGAGCCCATGGCAGGAGCGCTGCCATGGGTGAATATCGGGGGGGGCATGGTGCGGCCCTTCTTGAACAGGTGGAACGGTACTTTAAGATCCTGGACGACGATTCCATTACCCTGCAATACAACAATGTCCGGGCCAACAGCCATTCGCTGGGTCCCAAGCATCAGCTGGACCGGACCGATGATACGTACTGCTACAACGAACTGTACGGCAAAGGTCATCCCATTATCCGGAATTATTAAGAGAAATTCAGTTTTTACGACATCTTCCTGGTCGATCCGGATACCGGCGACATCGTTTTGATCTCAGGCATACCAGGCGAAGCTAATGGTCTTGCTGAGGAATACTCCGGCAATATTTACCTGCTTAACATTGATGTGATCATGCCTGAAATGAACGGGCGTGATTTAGCCGCACGATTGCAATCCGTTTACCCAGATTTAAAGTGCTTGTTCATGTCCGGATATACTGCTATATTGATCGCCCATCACGGCGTCCAGGACGAGGAAGTGCAATTCTTTCAGAAGCCATTCTCCAGAAGTGATCTTGCAGCAACTGTCAGACCGTGCTGGAAGAGGCTAAAAACACAAGTCATGATTAATTATCCCATCCTTGATCGGCGGTTACCACTGAAAACTCAAGGATACAGATGGAATCTCGTTGCCTCAATAGGTTGTGTTATCTTGACATAATCTGTACCCAGCTGCTGGTAAGAAACATTTGTGATATCTACGGTACGCGGGGATTTCTATCTGTGTGGGTGGGGTCTAAAAAAGGGGATTCTTATACTTAGATTCCAACAAAAAACACAAATATCAGTCATGATTCGCTTAAGGATTTGACGATGCGAAATTTTCAACTATAGAGCTGGGAACGGCATTTTTTTATTCCAACGATTGGAAAAAAGCGCTATTAATAAATAGACATTTAGACCAAAGGGAGTCGAGATTGTATTATTGCAAAGAGGTTTGATTGCAGCGTAAACCTCTTGAGCAAACGCCAGTCCAAGTCCGGATTGGGAATCTTCATAGTATTCGACGGCCCTATCAAACTCTGTTTCCGCATCCTCATGGAAATAAAACTTTATTTTCCGTACTTTGCTCGAATCCTGGAGAAAACCTTCTCCCCGGGAACGAGCCTAACTTCACCTGTTTCGATTTTGGATATGCGACGCCCCGCCTCTTCTGCCCAGAGGCGATCGATATCCTCATCTATTGGCGGATTGAGGCTTTTTAGGAGCCTCTCCACCAGGTGTAGACGGATGTCTGCTGGAAGCAAAAGGGCTTCTTCAATAATTCTGTCAGGCATAGCTGCCATGATATAACTCCTTTAATATATCATTGTTACACTTACCACTCCTGTTTCTCAATGGGTTCGTACCCCTAATTTATACCCGAAAACCATAACCCACTTTACCGGCTCTGTCAAAGTTTTCGCCTAAAAATCAGTAATCGTTATTATGAAGTCACATTTTCGACCACGAATTCCTCGAGATTACACAAATGGAAGGAAAGGCTGGTTCATCCAACATTGATTTTTTGGATCAAGGATATATGCCGCCGTATATCCATTATGAAAGGAGGAGCAGCCCCATCCCATGGATCTCGCCCTCCGCATTGTGCTGACCTGGGATGCCGATCTTACCGATATTGACCTTTGGGTTACGGAACCCTCGGGTGAACAGGTCACGTTCAAACACCGGAGAACCATACTGGGAGGGCTCCTTTTGCCCTGCCGGCGCTCTTTTCTCTGAGTCTCTATTGACTTTTTTTTGTCATTAAATTGAACTTTTATAAAAATTTAAAATTATCCGGAGGTAAAACGAGGTGCCGCAATATTTGAGCGCAAAAGAATTCAGGGAACGTATTCCCACCATTTCGGATGATCTTAAGCGGTGGAAAGAGATTATTGTTCTGAACAAATCAAGGCCGGCATTCAGGGTCGTTCCTTTTGAAGAAACCCCTGTGGATTTGCTGGATCGTGCAGATGCCATATCAGATCCGGCTCAGCCGGACCTTCAAGAAATAGCAAAAATTGTTCACAATATCAGGGAAATGGTTTGAATATCGTTGTTGACACCAATGTTGTGCTTTCAGGCCTGCTTTGGGGCGGTCCGCCCAATCAAATCCTGAAATGGGCTCGTGGCAAGACGATCCGCATTCTGGGATGCAGCAAAACGGTGGATGAACTCCAAAGGGTTCTCCAATGCCGCAAATTCTCGAACCGCCTTTCCGTTTTGCAGATCAGCCCAAAAGAGGCTACTGCCTATTTCCTCAAAATTGTCGCCTTGGTACCGGAACCGCAATTCATTCCAGTCATCATCGAAAAAGCCCCCTTCGACAACCTTTTTCTCGCCCTCGCTGCACAAAACGGTGGTAAATTGATTGTTTCCGGAGACAGGCATCTCCTTGACGTGGAGAGCTTCGACAGTATCCAGATCGTCACGCCGGCCGAAGGAGTGCAGCTCATCGCAAGACTTCAACATCATTGATCTCTTTGAGCCATTCCCAGGTCGACATTGGAAGAGCCAATTGGCAGGCCCTGTATTTAAGCCGATTTGGAACCCGGATATCGAAAATCTTCCGCTTATCATTATTCCACCAGCCGAAGAAATGCCTTGGCGGCAGGGTTTAAATCCATATCCTTCGGGAAGACCACGTCGGTTTGCACCAGGATGGGTCCTTCCTTAAGGGTCAACGGTTTTAACAGACCCAACTGGGCCTCCAGTCGAATCTCGGGTTTGTACAAAAAACTGATCCCTCGTCCTTGAATGATGTATTCTTTTATGAATTCAACGCTTTCCGCTTCCAGCAGGACCGAAGTCTTGACGCCGTATGAGCTGAGCAGGGAGAGAATGGCATATCTGGATCCTGATCCATCTTCGCGAATAATAATGGGTTCCTGCTTCAGGTCGTTAAAACAAACCGTTTCCATGGCCGCGAATCGGTGACTGATGGGCACGGCCAGGCAGAATTCCTCCTTGGAAAAGGGCACCACGCTCAGTTTGCTGCGAAAGGGGATTCGACCGATGATCCCCAGGTGGTAGTCGTAGGCCAGGACGCCATCGGCAATTTTGGTGGAGCTTTCCACTTTCAGATACACTTTGACGCCCGGGTATTGTTCTTGAAACCGGGAAAGGAGCCTCGGCATGAGGTGTCGGGCAAAGCTTCGGGTGGTGCCGATGACCAGGGAACCCGCGGAAAGATCCGCGTGACCTTTCACCACGTATTCCATTTCTTCCACAATCTCAAATATACGTTCGGCGTAACCGAATAAAACCCGGCCGGCGTCGGTGAGATCAAGCCCTTTTCCATACCGCGTAAACAGTTTTAAATCCAGATCCGTTTCCAGGGACTTGATCTGCATCGTCACCGCGGGCTGGGTCACGTACAGGGCCTGGGCTGCTTTGGTGATGCTTTTTTCCCGGGCTGCCAGGAAAAAGGCTCTTAACTGGTTCAGGTTGGTTCGCATTTCATATCCTATAAGCAGATCTTTTTAGACATAAGAAAACCTTATGTTTATATAAAAACAATTGCTTTGACAAGTCTATAAAAAAACGAACAATATCCACAACACATTATTTTCGAGCGGCACACCAAAGGAGGAGACTTCCATGACGCCCAACCGCATCATGTTCTGGCAGATCGATCATGTATGGGTCTTTTACGCGTTGGCAACTCTTTCCACGGTCCTGTTCCTGGCAGGCATCGGCGCACATATTCTGGTATGGAAAAAAAGCGCCAAATCTCCCCTGAAGATTTCATTTTCAGGAGATGCCCTCAAGAAAATGCTGCTGGATGCATTTTTGGGACGGCGCCTGCTTCAGGGGGATGTACCGGCCGGGCTCATGCATCTTCTGATCTTCTGGGGGTTTCTGGTCCTTTTCATCGGCACCAGCGTCCTGGCAATCCACCATTATGTCGTTTCATTCCTGGCCGGCACGCCTTATGTGATTTTTTCCCTGATCATGGAAGTGGCGGGCCTTATGTTGCTTGCGGGGATCATCTGGGCCCTCATTCGAAGATACCTTCAGCGTGTGCCCCGCCTTGAAAGGCGATTGGAAGATGCGCTGGTTCCGTTGTGGCTCCTGCTGATGGTTATCTCAGGTTTTCTGTTGGAAGCCCTTCGACTGTCCTCCCTGCAACCGGAATGGGGATCATGGTCTTTTGTAGGCTGGTGGTTGAGCGGCTTGTTTTCACCCGAATCGGCCCGGGTTTTTTATCCATCCTGCTGGTGGATACACACCCTTTTCTGTTTAAGTTTCATTGCCCTGATTCCCTACACCAAGCTATTCCACATCATGGGCGCCCCCGCGGGCATTTATTTTCAAGGGGCCGCCAAGCCCGTTGTTTTGGGCATGGAAGAGGGCGCCGGAGAATTCGGCCTGGGAGATGCGATCTTTTTCGACGGCTGTATGCGGTGCGGCCGGTGCGTGGCGGCCTGTCCTTCCGCCGGCGCCGGTGAGCCCTTTGCCCCTCGGGATTTTGTTCAGGCCATGCGCCACGCCTTGTGGCAGGAACACTTTCCGCTGGGGGATATCCGGTTCATGAGCCGGAATGAAGAAACAAAGGTGGATGAAAACTTCTGGTATTGCACCACCTGCCGGGCTTGCCTGGAGGTGTGTCCGGTCTACGGCGCTGCGTTTGAGGCGGTAACCAAGAAGAGAGTGCTGGCCGTGGAAGAGGGAACCCAGGTGCCCAAGCTGATGACCCAGACCCTCGAGAAGCTCTTCAAATACAATAACCCCTGGGAGTCTTCCAAACGGAAGCGGGGGGCCTGGGCGGATGGTCTGGAACTGACCGATCTCACCAAAAAAGGCGCTGAAAGTGATCTTTGCTACTTTGTGGGGTGTACCACCTCCTTTGATGACACGGCCCAGGTGATCGCCCGGTCGTTTTCAGAAATCCTCGGGGCTGCCGACGTCAGTTTCGGCATCCTGGGAAAGAAAGAACCCTGCTGCGGCGATATTGCCCGACGCGTCGGAGAATTGGGGCTTTTTGAGGAACAGAAAGAGGGTTGTGAGGAACTCTTTGATAAATACGGCATTACCGAGGTGGTCACCTCTTCACCCCACTGCTTTCACACCTTCAAAAATGAATATCCGGACGCGCCTTTCAGGGCAAGGCATTACACCCTGGTGTTGAGGGAGTTGATCGCTGAGGGTAAATTGCGATTCAAAAATGGGATTGAAGCCAAAGTCACCTACCATGATCCCTGTTATCTGGGTCGGCACAATCGAATTTTTGATGAACCCAGGGAGATTATTCGCGCCATTCCGGGAATTGAGCTGGTGGAGATGGCCCACCATCACGCCGACAGCCTCTGCTGCGGGGGAGGGGGTGGCAGGATGTGGCAGGATCTCTCAGGCGAGGTCAAGATGGGGGAGGTCCGGATTCGGGAAGCCGAAGCCACGGGTGCTGAAATCCTCATCACGGCATGCCCCTTGTGTCTTATCATGCTGGAGGATGCCCGAAAGGTCGCTGGATTGAAGGAGCCCTTCCGGGTGATGGATCTGAATGAACTGGTGCTGCAGGCACTATAGCATTTCGGATTGCGGATTGCGGATTTAAACCAACACAAAAGAAGAGTGAAGAGTGAAGCGTGGAGCGTAACGCGTTCATCTGGTTCCCACGGGCTGGCTTTGGAACCCATAAACTTAAAACATAAAACATAAAACTTAAAACCTGCAAGGAGGTTCAGAATGAGTGAGGTTCTGATACTGGGAGAAGTGAAAGAGGGTTCGCTGGATACGAGAACCCTTGAATTGCTGGGGGCGGGAAAAAAACTGGCCGGTGAAATGGGCGGTGCGTTTTCTCTGCTGCTCATGGGGGACAACATTTCCGGAGTGGCCGAAGAGGCGCTGACATTGGGGCCTGCCAGGGTTTATACGGTGTCGCACAACCTGTTGGGGGGCTTTCAGGCTGATTTATGGCTCAAGGCACTGGAACAGGCGTGTCAGGAGATCAAGCCGAAAATTCTGCTCATGAACCATGGGTTTATCGGGATGGAATTGGGACCCAGGTTGGCATGTCGATTGAACTCTCGGCTCACCACCGACTGCATCGATCTTTCAATTGATCCGGCAGACGGTCTTTTGCTGAGGACCAAGCCGGTTTCAGGGGGCAATGCCATTTCGGTGTTCAAATGTACGGGCGACATTCAATTGGCGACGGTCAGGGGAAAAGTTTTTGCGCCCATCGAGCCGGGCGATAAAAGTGGGGAGATCGTGGATATCAAACCTGAAATCGATGAGTCCATGATCAAGGTGATATCTCTGGAAGTTGTAAAGGAGGATATCGTCTCCCTGGATAAAGCGAATGTGGTGGTGGCTGGCGGTGCGGGTCTGGGTGAAGAGGATGGATTTGAAATTCTTGAGGAACTGGCGGAGGCTTTAAGAAAATCTTTCGGGAATGTGATGGTGGGGTGCAGCCGCGTGGCCGTGGATAAGGGTTGGATATCATCGGATCACCAGGTGGGGCTTACCGGGACGATGATATCGCCCGACATCTATGTGGCGGTGGGGATATCGGGGGCCATTCAGCATCTGGTGGGAATGGTTCATTCCAAGAAGATCATTGCCATCAATACGGATGCCGCCTGCAACATGTTCAAGGTGGCGGATTACGGCGTCGTTGAAGATTATGAAGAAATCATACCGGCGCTGATAGAAAGACTGGAGGAATTGTCATGACGGATATCAAAATCATCGTCTGCGCCAAACAGATTCCCGATCCGGAAGCACCTCTTTCCGATGTGAAGGTGGACACTGAAAAAATGGAAGTGATCGTGGATGCGCCCCAGGTCATCAGCCCTTTTGATGAGAATGCTTTGGAGGCGGCGGTTCAACTGAAAGAAGATCTGGGTGGGAAAATAACCGTCCTGAGTCTGGGCAGGAAGGTTTCGGATACGGTGCTGCGAAAAGCCATTGCCGCCGGCGCCGACGAACTGATCCTTCTGGAAGATGATCACTTTGATAAACTGGACAGCCATTCCACCGCCGAGGCGTTGGCCGGCGCCATTCGGAAAATCGGAGAATACGATCTGGTGCTGACCGGAAGACAGGCAGGGGACTGGGATTCCGGCCAGGTGGGCTTGATTCTGGGGGAAATGCTTGAATTACCCTGCATCAGCCTGGCTCGAGACATCAGCATCGAAGACGGCAGCGTGGTGGTCAAGAAGAGTATCCCCATAGGATATGAAAGGGTAAAAGCCAAGATGCCCGCACTGGTCACCGTGAGCAACGAGGTGGGCGAGCTGCGCTATATTTCCAGGACCAAAATGTTGAAGATGATGAAGGGATCACGTTCCATCCCTTCATGGAGTGCCGGAGATCTTGGGGTAACCCTGGAATCGCTCCAGAAAATGGGGATTGCGGCGCTTTCCTCGCCCCCGGATATGGGACGGGATTGTCAGTTCATCGAAGGCGATCCGGATGATCAGGCTGAAAAACTTGCAGAGGTTTTGATGTCCCTTAGATAGATTGCGGATTTAAAAAGCAGGATTCAACACCTTTTTTAATCTTTTTTAGATATACAGGAGGAACAAAAAACATGGCGGACAAATCTTACGATGCGGTGGTGATCGGCGGCGGACATCATGGAACGACCATTGCCCCTTATCTGGCAAAGGCGGGTTTATCGGTAGGGGTCTTTGAACGGCTGGATCACCTGGGCGGCGGCGCCGTATCTTTTGACGATTCTCCGGCGCCGGGGTTTAGGGGAAATTTTTGCGCTCATTTTACGCGCTATTACGGTCATCCGGCCTATAAGGAATTCAATCTTCGGGACGAAGGCCTGGAGTACGCCTTTCCGGATACCAATGAGGCGGCCGTATTTGACGACGGCACCTCCTATGTGGCCTATGCCGGTTATCCGGTGGTGGATCCAAAGACCGGAAAAACCGAGTACAGCGAGACAAACGTCAAAAAGACCTATGATCAGATTTCCCGCTTTTCAAAAGCCGATGCGGAAGCCTATCTGTACTGGACGGAAAAATACAACGATTTCATCCGACCGGCATTCCATGAATATCGATTCTCCGTGCCCACTCCTTATGGGGTTCCGGATGCGCTTGAGAAGCTTGCCACTGATCCCAGAACCGGCTTTGATCCCTCCATGCACTTCATGACCGCCAAGGAATGGGCCCATTTTGTCTTTGAAAGCCCTGAACTGAGGATCCTGACCATGAGAGGGTTCCTTACGTCTTGCGGTATTTATCCCGATGATGTGCCGGGGATCATGTTTGCCTTTGCAACCCTTCACCTGGTGCTGGGGTGGGAGACGGCGGCCATCGCCAAGGGGGGAACCCAGTCCATTACGGATTCCCTGGTTTCCGCGGGCAAGAAAATGGGGGTCGAATATCACATCAACTCGGAAGTCGACAGACTCATTATCGACAACAATAAAGCCAAAGGGATCAAACTGCTGGACGGCACCGAAATTGAGGCCAAACAAATGGTGGTTTCCGACAATGCCACGCCGCAACTGTTTCTCCGCATGATCGGAGAAGACAAACTCTCCACCCAGATGAAGCGGAAAGTGGATACCTACTTCTTTGATCGCGCACAGCTTTTCTGGGGACCCATCGGCGTCCATGAGTTGCCGAATTATACCGCCGCCAAGGACAATCCGGATGTTAATTGTACCCCCCGGACTTATTATCTGCCAAAGGATCTGGGATATACGGAAGACAAGTACATGCACGAAATCTTCCTGCTGGGAATGCCTTCCAAGTTTCACCTCCTGACGGCGCCCGACAGCATCTGGGATCCCACCCGTGCCCCCGAAGGCAAACACAGCATCCATGTGGAGGAATTCACCGCACCCGCACGCCTTTTCTCCAGAAAAGAGTGGCGGCAGCTGCATGACGAGTTCGTTGACGGCATGATGGATCAATGGCGGAAATACGCCCCCAATATGACCAAAGACAATCTCATCGCGGAACGTGTGGCCACCCCCATCGATATCCAGGACACCCATCTGGACATGAGAGAAGGCGGCTGGTCTGAAGGGAACTGCGGTGGGTCCCAGAGCGGGCGTTTCAGAGGACTGCCCGGCGGTCTCAAAACCCATGTGGACGGTCTGTACATGTGTTCCTCGGGAGTGGCCGGCGGACCCGCCATTGGTCGAGGGTCCAGCTATAATTGTTATCAGATCATTGCGGATGACTACGGGCTTCGGAAACCCGAATATTAATTTTAGCCATTAGCGGTTAGCGGTTAGCCGTTAGCTAAAAGCCAATGGCTAACCGCTAATAGCTTTAAGGAGAATAAAATGCGTTTGAAGGAAAGGGTTGCCATTGTGACCGGCGGCGCCAGAGGTCTGGGCAGGGCCTTCGCGCTTCGATTAGCACAAGAGGGCGCACGGGTCATGGTCATGAACATCGTGTTTTCTGAAAAAGACTTGGAAGACATGAAAGAGACCGTTTCGTTGATCGAAGAAGCGGGTGGCGAGGCGCAATTCTTTGAAGGGGATGTGACCAGCGAGTCGGACTGCCGGGCCCTGGCGGAAAAAACCAATGGCCAATACGGCAAGATCGATATTCTGATCAACAATGCGGCCATCTATGACGGGCTGGTCAGAAAACCCTTTGATGAAATTTCTTTGGACGAATGGGACCGGGTCATGGGAGTGAATGTCAAGGGCGCTTTCATAGCCACGCGGGCCGTGTATCCCTTCATGAAGCAGGCTGCGTACGGAAAGATCATCAATCTCTGCTCCGAAACCGTCTTTACCGGCTCCCACGGCTTTGTACACTACGTGACCTCAAAGGGCGGCATCCTGGCTTTGACCCGGGCCCTGGCTGTTGAACTGGGTCCCCATAACATTTGCATCAACGCCATTGCCCCCGGTTTTACGGACACCGAAGCCAGCCGTTCCCTGGCGGATATCACGAAATACGACACGTCCAAAACCCCGCTCAAGCGGTTGGGAACCCCTGAAGACGTGACGGGCGCCGCCCTTTATCTGGCGTCTTCGGAAAGTGATTTCATCACCGGGCAGACTCTGGTGGTGGATGGTGGGCGGTATATGCATTAGAGGTTTTAAGTTTTAGGTTTTAAGTTTTAAGTTAATGAAATCCTAAATAAACATCTAAAACTCAAAACTGCTTTTAACGGGAGTGTAGGGTGGAAACCGTCGAGCCTTTTGAAGAAGCCATTGACCTGATCAAAGACGCCGGAGGCGAAGCCTTCAAGCTGTGCTTTCAGTGCGGTCTGTGTACCGCCAGTTGTCCGTGGAATTCGGTTCGGACCTTTATGCCGCACCGGATGATATGTGAAAGCCGGTATGGGCTGGTGGATCTGGAAAATGAAGGGTGGTGGCGTTGTACCACCTGCAATCAGTGCGTGAGCCGTTGCCCCCGTGGGGTGGCCATTACGGATATCCTGGGGGCCGTTCGTAATATCCTGCTGAATTTCGAATACCGCATGGCGCCGGCAAGCCTTCGCAGTGCCATGGGGGGATTGACCGGCGAAGGCAATCCCTGGGGCGGCGAGCGGAATAAACGGTCTGACTGGGCGCGGGACACGGGCATCGAAACCTTTGGTGCAAAACATGAGGCGCTTTACTTCTCATGCTGCGTCCCGGCCTATGATACCCGTCTCGGGAATGTGGCCCGTGCCACGGGACGGATTCTGCAAAGGGCAGGGGTCAGTTTTGGTATTCTCGGAAACCGTGAGAGTTGCTGCGGCGAAAGTGTTCGCAAGGTGGGCAACCGGGACGTGTTTGAGTCCCTTGCCAAAAGCAATATCGAAGCCTTTCAAAAAAGCGGTGTAAAAGAAATCATCGCCACTTCTCCCCACTGCTATACCACCTTTAAAAATGACTACCCGGATCTGGGGGGTGATTTCAAGGTGACCCATGTGACCCAGGTGCTTGAAAGGCTCATTGAGCAGGGCAAAATCACTTTTAAAGGGGAAGTGCCCAAGAAGGTGGTCTACCATGACCCCTGTTACCTGGGGCGGCACAACGGGATTTATGATTCGCCGCGCAATGTGCTGAACAGCATCCCCGGGCTGCTGGTGATGGATGAGGAGAATACGCGGGAAAACACCCTTTGCTGTGGCGGGGGTGGGGGGCGGATCTGGATGGAAACCGTGAAAGGCGAGCGATTTTCCGATATTCTGGTGGCCCGCGCCATTGAACAGGAGGCCGATATTCTTGCCACGGCATGCCCCTACTGCATTCTCAACTTCAAGGACAGCGTGGCCACCGCCGAGATGGAGGGGAAGCTCGAAATCAAGGATGTTTCGGAAATTGTGGAAATGGCATTGTAGCCGTTTCCGGGTCACGGTTAATGGAGATTTAAATGGTGCCAAACGATCACGGTTCCGCGGAAAATAAAATCGGCGCTGTCATGGTGATCGGTGCAGGGGTCAGCGGCATACAGGCGGCCCTGGATACCGCCAATTCAGGGTTTAAGGTGTACCTGGTGGACAAGGCTTCTTCCATCGGTGGAAAGATGAGTCAACTGGACAAGACTTTTCCCACCAACGATTGTTCCATGTGCATTCTCTCCCCCAAATTTCTGGAATGCGCCACGAACCCCAACATCTCCATTATGACGGACACGCAGGTGGATGCGGTTTCGGGTGAAGCGGGGGATTTTACGGTTCATCTGCTGCAGCAACCCCGCTATGTGGATGCGGACAAGTGTACCGGGTGTGGCACGTGCGCCGAGTATTGTCCGATCAATGTCAGGGACGATTACAATGCGGGATTGGCGACGGTCAAATGCATCCATCTTCCCTTCCCCCAGGCCGTGCCCGCGGTGAGCGTGGTGGACCCGGCCCACTGCCTTTTCCTGCAGCGAAAGGAATGCCAGATCTGCGTGCCCACTTGCAACAGCCGGGCCATTGATTTTCATCAGCCGGCCCAGGAACACGAGGTGCGGGTGGGCGGTATCATCCTGGCGCCGGGCTATGCGGTATTTGATCCTTCCGAACAAAGCCTTTACGGGTATGACCGGTATCGGAATGTGGTCACGAGCCTGGAATATGAGCGACTTCTGAGTGCTTCCGGGCCCAACCTGGGGGTGCTTCGTCGTCCGTCCGATGGTTCAACCCCGCAAAAAATCGCATGGATTCAGTGTGTGGGGTCTCGGGATGTATCGGCCGGCAACACCTATTGCTCATCGGTGTGCTGCATGTACGCCATGAAACAGGTGATCCTTTCCAAGGAACACATCCCCTCGATGGAGGCGGTCATCCTTCACAATGACGTACGGGCATTCGGCAAGGGGTTTGAGCGTTATTATGAACGGGCCAAAGGGATGGAAGGGGTCCGGTTTGAATGGGCCAAACCCGCCGTTTTGGGGGAGGACCCGGACACCCATGCGGTCACCCTCAGGTATCGCCTGGACGGCGACCGGGTTCATGAGGAAGCCTTTGATCTGGTGGTGCTCTCCGTGGGGATCACATCGCCTGCAAGCAACCGGTCACTGGCGGAAAAGATGGGCGTCGCCGTCACTGAAGACGGTTTTTGTCAATCATCCGCCCTTCATCCCATGGAGACCGAAAGGCCTGGAATATATGCCTGCGGCGTTTTTACCGGACCCATGGATATTCCCGATTCCGTAACCATGGCCGGCGGCGCCGCGGCCATGGTTACGGCCCAAGTGGCCGGGGCCAGGGGAACCCTGGTGTCGGAAAAAGACTATCCCCCGGAGCGGGATACCCGGGGCGAATCCCCGCGGGTGGGGGTCTTCGTCTGTCACTGCGGCACCAACATCATCAAGGGCGTGGATGTCCCCGATGTGGTGGCATATGCAAAGACACTGGGGGGCGTGGTCCATGCTCAGGAGGATACCTTCAGTTGTTCCATCGACTCCATCAAGCGAATGGTTCAGACCATCAAGGAAAAAGACTTGAATCGCGTGGTGGTGGCGGCCTGCACGCCGCGAACCCATGAGCCGGTGTTTCAGGATGCCCTCAAGCAGGCGGGACTAAACCCCTTTTTGTTCGAAATGACCAATATTCGGGAACACTGCGCCTGGGTCCATATGGGACAAAAACAGGCGGCCACGGGGAAAGCCCGGGACCTGGTTCGCATGGCGGCCACCAAGGTTAAAATGCTGTCTCCCCTGGTGCGTCGTCCCTATACCGTTCTTCGTTCCGCACTGGTGATCGGGGGCGGCATATCCGGTATGGTTTGCGCCCTCTCCATGGCAAATCAAGGGATCAAGGTTCACCTGGTTGAAAAAAGTGATACCCTGGGAGGCATGGCCCAAAGGCTTCGGTACACGGCGGAAGGGGACGATGTCATATCGTATCTCAAAGGCATCGTTCAACAAGTTTATCATCACCTGTTCATCCAGGTCCATGTGAAGGCGGAAATTACGGATTTTTCAGGGTATGTGGGAAATTTCCGGACCACCCTTGAAACGGGGGAGCGACGGACATCCGTGGAGATTCCCCATGGGGTGACCATCGTGGCCACCGGCGCCCGGGAATTTCAGCCCGATGAATATGGCTATGGTCGGGATGATCGGGTGCTGACCCATCTGGAATTGGAAGAGGAGATCGTTGCCGGGAGCGATCGGATTCAATCGTGCCGGTCTCTGGTGATGATTCAGTGCGTGGGTTCCCGGGAGGCCGATCGGCCCTACTGCAGTCGGGTGTGTTGCGGGCAGGCGGTGAAGAATGCCGTAAGACTAAAGGCCATAAACCCGGCGATGAAGATCTACGTGCTGTACCGGGATATGCGGACTTACGGCCTCATGGAAGATGTTTATCGGGATGTGGCGGATCAGGGGGTCATGTTCATCCGGTATCACGAAACGGACAAGCCCCGGGTGCAGGTAACGGATGCCGGGTTGCGGGTGGTGGTGACCGAACCGACCCTGGGGCAAAAACTGATGCTTCAAGCGGATCTTTTGTCCCTGGCCGCGGCGACCATTCCTCCTGAGGGTAACCATGCCCTTTCACAGGCCCTGAAACTTCCGCTGAACCCGGACGGGTTCTTTATGGAAGCTCATATGAAACTCAGGCCCGTGGATTTTCCCACGGACGGTATTTTCATGTGCGGCCTGGCACATTCCCCCAAAAGCATCGGTGAGAGCATTGCCCAGGCGCATGCCGCGGCTTCCCGGGCCATGACCGTGTTAAGTCGGGAAGAAATGTGGGGCGAAGCGGCCATCGCCCGGGTGGATTCGCGGAAGTGTACGGCCTGCGGCGTTTGTGAATCGGTGTGCCCCTTTCATGCGGTGGCAGTGGACGATGAAACAGGTACAGCAGTGGTGAACAGTGCCCTGTGTAAGGGGTGCGGCCTTTGCTCGGCATCTTGCCGGAGCGGAGCACTGGATGTGATGGGAAATAATGAGGAACAGGTTTTCTCATTGCTTTTAGCCCTTAGCAATTAGCCTTTGGCCAAAAAGCTATTCGCTAACAGCTAACAGCTTGAAAGGAGCCTTATGTTTGGATGGAAAGGCAAAATTCTGAGGATTGATCTCTCTACGGGGAACCGCGCCATTGAAGATTTGTCTCCGGATCTGTGCCGGGAATTTATCGGGGGGCGGGGCGCCGGGCTTAAAATACTGATGGACGAAGTGGACCCCCGGGTTGATCCCCTGGGGCCCCTAAACAAATTGATTTTTGCCACCGGCCCATTGACCGGTACGGGGGTTCCCGCCGGTGGGCGCTTCGTGGTGGTAAGCAAGTCCCCTCTGAGCAATTGCATCGCAAACCCCTGTTGCGGCGGCTATTTCGGTCCGAACCTGAAGTATGCGGGGTATGATTTTCTGATTCTTGAAGGCCAGTCGCCGGCTCCCGTGTACCTTTACATTCGAGACGGGATCGTGGAACTGCGTCCGGCGGGACACTTGTGGGGCATGTGGACCACGGATACGGAGCATGCTATCCGAAAAGAATTGAGCGATGCTCTCGATGACTGGGAATTAAGCGACCTCAGTATCGTCAGCATCGGTCCCGCCGGGGAAAACCTGGTACGGTTTGCCTGTATCATGGCCGACGGGGGCAGGGCCGCCGGTCGTTCGGGTCTGGGGGCCGTCATGGGGAGCAAAAACCTGAAAGCCATCGTGGCGGGGGGCACGGGCCAGGTGGATGTGGCGGACGTGAAGGGATACGGCCAGGCGGTTATGGATTTTCTGGAAGAGGGGAGGGTCAACCGCGTTTTGTACAACCGGCGCACGTACGGCACCTGGGCCCTGCCGGGTCGCGCCAACAAGAGCGGGACCCAGGCCACCAGAAATTTTCAGGAAGGATATTCCAAGGCCTTTGAATGGTATGAGGATCCCAATCATGTGAGGGATCACATCCGGGTTCGGGATGAAGCCTGTTTCGGCTGCCCCTTTGCGTGCAGCAAACGCAGCCGTATCAAGGATTCGGAATACCATTGGACCACCAAGGGTCCGGAACATGAGAGCATGGCCTTGCTGGGTTCCAACTGCGGTTTCGGAGATCTGGACGACATCTGTCGGGCCAATTACCTGTGCAATGAACTGGGGATGGATACCATCACCGCCGGCGCCACCATTTCGTGCGCCATGGAGCTGTTTGAATCAGGGTTTTTGACGGAAAATGATCTGGGATACCCCATGGGTTTCGGTAACACCAACGCCATGTTTGAACTCCTTAAAAAGACGGCCATTCGACGGGATTTCGGCGAGGTTCTGGCCCAAGGCGGAAAATTTGTTGCCGAACAATACGGTCATCCCGAGCTGTTCATGGGGATCAAAGGCATGGGCATGCCCGCCTGGCATCCTCAGGGGGTTGAAATTATCGGGCTTCAGTATGCTACCAACAACGTCGGCGGCAGCCATACCAAGGCCACGCTTCCCTTTTACGACGGTCGTCGGGACCCGGCTGAGCATGTCAAATGGACCAAACATGACCAGGATTATGTGGCCCTGGTGGACTCGGCCGTTCTTTGCTGGATCATCTATCATGGTCCCCTGTGGGGGGAAAAGCTTCAGGTCTGGCTGAATGTGATTACCGGATTGGACTACGGCAGCGAGGAATTGCGGTTGACCGGTGAAAAAATATGGAACATGGAACGGCTGTTCAACCTGAAAGCCGGGCTCACCGCAAAAGACGATGCCCTGCCCAGAAGGATGACCCATGAGCCCCGTGTCAAGGGGCAGGTGGTCCACATGGATCTTATGTTGCCCCAATACTATGCCCTCAGGGGATGGAATGAAGAAGGTATTCCCGGACCTGACAAACTGGCGGAATTGGGACTTTCCGAAACAGGGGAGGGCCGCCCATGAGAATTAAAATCGATTATGCAAAATGCACCGGATGTCGGCTGTGCCAGGTGGCGTGTTCATTGCAGCACACGGGGGCCGTGAATCCGCAACGGTCCCGGATTCGTGTGTTCGTGAAAGAAGAGGTCTGTTTCCCGGTGATTGCGGGCCCCTACACGGAAGCCGGCTGCAACTCAAGGGAAAACTATATCATCAATGGTGTGGAAGTGAATGGGTGCGTGGTTTGCCGGGCCTCCTGCCCGGTCAAGTCCGCCTTTAAAGAACCGGATACGGGCATCCCCCTCAAGTGTGATTTTTGCGGGGACCCGCCGGATCCCCAGTGTGTGAAATGGTGTGATCCGGGTGCGTTGATCTTGGTTGATGATTGACAGTTCAACTTTTCAAATCTGTATGGTTCCGGCTTGTCCGGGTTAGGAGAAAAGGTAGTCATTGGTGTTGAAAGTCCGGCTAAACCCTTAAGTTGATGGATGGAATATCTTGGAATGCGTGATAGGGAGGTAAAAAACAATGAGTACGGGAAGTCCTTTAAAAAACAAGCTCATTCTGGTAGTTGACGATGAACCGGATATCCTCGATTCAGTGGAGGAACTTCTGGATATATGCACCGTTCATAAGGCTGTTGATTACAGTACTGCTGTACAATTTCTTTCGAGTAATAACTATGATGCGGTAGTCTTAGATATTATGGGCGTTAATGGATTTGAACTCCTGAAAATCTCCGATTTAAGAGGCTTTCCAACGGTTATGCTTACGGCCCATGCAATGACGCCCGAGGCACTTAAAAAATCTATCGAACTTGGGGCTATCTCTTTTTTGCCCAAGGAATTGATGTTGGAACTCAAAGAGTTGCTCGAAGATGTCGTTCTCGGAGGAGGCAAACGATTATGGTGGCTTAACTCTTTTGATCGGTTGACGCCATTTTTTGATGATAGGTTTGGTGCTGATTGGAAAGAGAAAGACAAATTTTTTAAAGATTTTGAACAATCTCTTCAGAAGACAAAAATAAAAAAAAATTTATGTCTTTGGTTTGAGGAAATAGGAACTGAATATAATGATATCGTCGGAAAAAAATGTGCAAATCTTGGAGAAATGACGCGTATGGGTGTACCTGTGCCTCCTGGTTTTGTGATTTCCATAGATACATACCGAAGATTCATCCGCGAAACCGGTGCATCTGAGGAAATATTACGCTATGCAAAGGATCTTGGTGAATTTAAAGGTAAAGGTATAGCGGAGTTTGAAAAGATCAGCAAGACCATTCGGAGCATAATAGAGGCCAAAGATATGCCCCCGGACATTAAAAATGCCATAACGGTTTACTACAGTGACCTCTGTGAAAAGGCGGGGCTCCCTGATATGGCCGTCTCAGTCAGGTCGGCAGGGACGGCAAGCAGGCCGGGTATGTTTGAAACCTTTCTCAATGTGAGCGGTATAGACGATGTTCTGGATAAGATAAAAATGGTCTGGTCCAGTGCTTATACGCCGCGGGCTATTGCATTTAGGGTCAATAAGGATCTTCCCGTTCTCGGAGATGAACTGGGGGTTGCAATCCCCAAGATGGTTAATGCCCGGGCTTCAGGAATTGGTTTTACAGTAAACCCTGTCAACGGTGACGCCTCAAAAATTATTATTGAATCCAACTGGGGCCTGGGGGAAGGCGTCGTGAGCGGAACAGAGAGTATCGATGGGTTCGTTGTGGATAAAGAGACGCTTGAAATAATTACGAAGCATGTGGGTAAGAAAGAAAAGTGTGTGATGAATACGGAAACGGGAGCTGAGTGGACCGAAGTGCCTGAAAATATGAAAAGCTTAGCCTCCATAAGTGATGAAGAGATTAAAGAAATCGCTAAAATAGCCAAGTTCTTAGAGGAAACCGCGGGTTGTGCGCAGGATATGGAATGGGCTATTGACAAAGATCTCCCGTTTCCCCAAAACATATTTTACCTTCAAACTCGCGCGGCAAAGGTGGCAGCAAAAAAGTCGGCGTCAGTTACTGACCAACTTGCTCAAAAGTTAGTCACTGGGTTTCAGCAAATTGACTTGTCAACGGCCAAAAAAAAGCTGAAAAACATACAATTCAGGTTCTAAAGGGATGAGAGGAGGCGATTGCCATGCCATGAGTTGACGGGAAAAAGGCGAGAACGAGCGGATAAAATAAACCTTAGAAAACGGAGGAAGAAAAATGTCTGAGCATGGAAAGCCGAGTACATATGGTGATTTATCGCCTGAGGACAGGTGGAAAAAATGGGAAACTGAAAAGCCCAAAACGGAGAATGCCATATGGGATATGGCCCCAGGATATGACCTTATCCCCGAGGTTGATATACCTATGTTTCACTCATTGTTCCTTGATGGGACACATTCCTCACCACCGGTAACGCCTTTATATGGTTATCTCTGGGCCAGGCATTGCGGCATTGGCAATAAGTGGGTTAATACAGCGTTGAGCCTGCCTACTTGCCATGGCTGGGAGTGGCGGTATAAGGATGGCGGTCTCTATGTGGCCTTCCTTGTTATCAGAGATGAAGAAGAGAAAAAACAACGGGAGGCTAAATTTACTGAGGCGATACGCCCGTACATCGAGGATTTTAACGGCATTTGGGAAAAAAACAAAAAAAAGCTGTTAGATATGTATCAGTCTCTTATTGAATTTGATCCAGACAAGGCGTCGGGCCTTGACCTGTTGCATCATAGTTGGGATCTTGATGCGGCCTATAGGACGATGTGGGAGATCCACTTCTTTGGGATGCAGACCTCCTATTCCGCCTGGATAATCCTTGAGGAGGAGTGCAAGAAACGTTTTGATCTAAATGACCAGTCGGCTGAATTCCAGGATATGATGAGGGGGTTTGATAACGAGATATATAAAGTCGACAAAGAGTTATGGCTATTGGGCAAGCAGGCTGTTGAGATGGGGCTCAGTGATATATTTAAGGAGAATGATGCTGAGGCGATAATCCCCACGCTGGAGAAAGACGCTAAGGGAAAGGACTGGGTAAAAACATTCATGGACTTCCTGCAGGTTCGTGGATGGCGGGTAGTGCGTATGAATGACCTTGTTGATCCCTACTGGCTGGAGAAACCAAGTGCCCCGATAGCGGTAATAAAAGACCTCATATCAGGGGGTACAGTGGCTGATGAGGAATACATCCTTGATGTGAAGAGAAGGGAACTCTCAGTAAAAAGGGAGAAGGCGGTCAAAGAGATGCTTGACAGGGTACCACCCCAGGATAAGGCGTGGTTCAGCTCCTTGATCAAACTGGGTCAATGTGCCACCGTGTACAGTGAAGAGCACGACCTCTTTTGTGAAATGACTATTCAGGCAATAATGCGTAGAGGCTACCTTGCGATCGGGAATAAGCTTGTTGAAGGAGGCGCCATAGACCAGCCTGACGATGTTTTTATGCTGAACCCATGGGAAATCGAAAGTACCATACTTTTGCCGCACATGAATGATTTACGGTGGATAACAAGGAGACGTCGTGCTGACTGGGAGGGATGGGTAAGCAGGTTTGAAAATGAAGGTGAATGGAGGCCTCCTGTTTATACCGACCGTCCCGGTGGATTTGAAGAGGCGGTAGGTGAGGATATGCTCCCGGCATTAGACCCCATTGCGATCAAGATCATCATTGGTGATTTGCCTGCATCGAGACCGGACCTTAATGCTGATATTATGGGTATTTGTGGATGCCCGGGTGAGGCCGAGGGAATTGCCCGAGTGATAATAAACTACGAAGATCTTGGTAAATTTAAGCCGGGTGAAATCCTGGTGTGCCCCGGTACCTCTCCATCCTGGACCCCTGTCTTTGGGATCGCCGCAGCGATTATCGGGGATAGAGGCGGAACCCTTTCCCACACTGCTATCATCGGTAGGGAATATGGATTACCCACTATAATAAACAGCTTTGTTGCCTGCGAAAAGATTAAAACCGGGCAACGGATAAGGGTGGATGCCACTAATGGGGCAATCTACATTCTGGATTAATAACGGGGCATGAGGAACAGGATTTTATTGTAACAGCTCAATAAATCGGGGTAAAAGCATTACGGGTAAACTCCGAATAAGGACTTCAGGCGTGAACCTTAAAGTACTCCTGTTTTTTTGAGCTGTTACCTTTTATTGATAATAACACAAGAGGCTGAGGGCCACGCGAATACGCCTGAATGCGTGTTCTTGGCCGGATTCATCCACAACCGATATCAATTGTTCATATACTTTTCCGGTTTCAACCTTTCCAACATGCTTCTGTTTTTCGAAAACATGTTTTCAAAGGAGGCGAAAAAATGAAAGTGTATGATGTGGCGCCGGGATTGGAATTTGATCCGGAAAGTGACTTTGAACAATCGCCTGCCTGGTTTCTGGACGGCACCCATTCGGTGCCCCCATGGACCCCCATGTTCGGGTGGTTCTGGGTAAACTTTTGTCGTCACGGAATGCAGTATGGGGCCGAAAAACTCAGTCTGCCCACGGTCAAAGGCTGGGATTGGCGGTTTCATAACGGCGGTGGCTACCTGACCCTTCTGCTGGTCAAAAGCGAGGCGGAAAAGCAGCGTCGGGAAAAGAAATTTCGAACGGCCATTCTCCCCTTTATCCAGGACTATGACGGCCTGTGGAATGGTTTTATAAAGGAAATTCTGGGTCGTTATGAAGAACTGAAAAAGCTGGTTCCGGACACGGCCGAAAACCTGGAACTGCTGGATAATTTCGAAGAGACCATCAACACCTGCCGTCGTATGTGGGAAATCCATATGTATATGATGTACGGCACCTACACCGCCTATATCCTTTTTGAAAACATGTGTCGGGAACTGGCGGGAATCGACGATACTTCTCCTCAGTTTCATCATTTGGTTTCGGGTTTTGACAACAAGGTGTTTCAAGTTGACAAGCGCTTGTGGGAGTTTTCCAAACGCGCCCGGGAAGACGGCCTTGAAAGCGAATTTCTGGAAGGCGCGTTGGAAGGCATTAGATCCAGACTGGAGGCCGGTGACAAAGGCCGGGCTTTCATGAAGGCTTTTTCCGAGTTCATGGACGAGGATGGGTGGCGCATGCAGCGTATGAGCGAGATGAACATGCCCACATGGGTGGAAGATCCCACCCCGGCCTTGATGAGCGTGAAGCAGTTCCTGAAAAAGGGCGGTGATTTCAATCTGGAGGCGGAAAGGGCCAAGGTTTCCGAGGCCCGGGTGAAAGCTGAAAAAGAGGTCCTTGAAAAGGTCCCCCAGGAACAGCGAAGGTGGTTTATGCAACTGATGCGCTTGGCCCAGAAGAGCGGCGTTTTCAGTGAGGAGCATGACCATTATCTGGATCTCTACACCCACGCCATGATGAGACGCAGCGCCCTGGGCCTGGGCAGGCGCTGGGTCCGGGAAGGGGCCATCGATGATGCCGAGGACATCTTTTTCCTTCAGCCGGATGAAGTGCGCCGGGCCGGCATCAATCCGGATCAGTTTAATATGCGTCATGTTGTGGAGCGAAGAAAAGCGGAATGGGAAGGGTGGTGCAAGAATCCCAACCCGCCGGCCCTGCTCAAGGAAGGGTTCGACCTGGATCAGGCCATGGCGGTTCTGGTCAAGAGCAATGACCCCATTGCACTCAAGGTGGTGGTGGGCGCCATGCCCCAGGTGAGGCCCGAATTGAAGGCGGATCTCTACGGCACCTGCGGGTCGCCTGGCGTGGCCGAGGGTACGGCCCGTGTGATCATGAACGAAGATAAACTGGGCCTGATCGAGGAAGGGGACATCCTGGTGGCGGCCAGTACGTCTCCCAGTTGGACGCCCGTATTCAGCATGATCAAGGGGGTTATCGTGGATCGCGGGGGCAGCCTGTCTCACGCGGCCATCGCGGGTCGTGAGTACGGTATTCCCGTGGTCATGAATGTGTTCGAAGGCACCGCCAAGATCCGGTCGGGACAGAAGGTGAAAGTGGACGCCAATATGGGAACCGTTTACATCCTGGACACGTGATCCGGCGGTAATCCGGGGACCTGAGTTATTTTCACCTGACTTTTGGGGCGGATGGCGTGATTGGCATTCTCCACCCTTATGGGTCTTGATTTCGAACCAAAGGCAAAAAAGATATTCCGCTCTCTTAAACCATGTCTGCCGCTGCCGTGTAGGCCTGATCCGCCCGATTGGGCTTGTCTGGATACCGCAACCGCAGCAGTCCGTGCGCCACCATTGGAACGAGGAAGCGGGAACGTAAGCCCTCGATGTTCCTCTTCAGCAGCTCTCCCAACTGTCTGCGGGTCAGCCAAGTTCCCTGGCAGAGCCGCAGGATCAACCTTTCCATCTCTTTGGGAGGCAAGCGTCTGTTCTCCCTTGCAACCGTCGCGATTTCCAACAGCTCCTGCCACTTTATGTGGGATATTTCATCGTTATGTATGGAGTCAACGTGCTTATGTGGGGAGCCGACGCTCTTATTCCCCTTTGCGGAAATGGAAGAGGTTTCCCGCCCATGTGCCGTCAATGGTGAAACGATCCGTCCATCGGATCTCCGGATCATCGGAAAGCTTTTCCCGATAATCCACTCAGAAGGAGGATGAACACAACCCGTTCATCAGGGATGAAGCCATCCCCATGATCAAGCAACTGGGAGTGCCCGTGAACCACGGCTGGCGGTTCTCGGCCGGAACGGGAGCGGAAATTCCGGTGACAAAGGGCCGGGTGGAAGTGCCGTATCTGATCATGGGGATGATGAAGGGGTTTTAGGGAGAGGTTTGTTTGGTGGTTTTATACAGTATCATCAGGGCAGGCACGGGGCGCTGCCCTTACGATGACACGGTTATTACAAAATAATGCCCCCCATCTCCCTCAAGATGAGCCCTACGGTGTCAACAGTCCAACGGGGGTTGCAGGGTCCAGGAAATCCCATGCTTTTACGTGGGCGATGCCGTTTCTGTTTCCAAAATTCACGTCGTCCATTGAAACCACTATTTTCTCAAAATTATCGTCAATCAGCTCAAGATTTCCGAATTCCCGCTCCACGACCCTGTCGTCGGGAAGAAGATAAGCCACTTGAACGTACTTTTTGATATTATTTTTTTCCGCGATAAAATCGATTTCACGACCTTTGATTCTCCCGGTATAAACGGTATACCCCTCTCTTTTTAACTGCATGAAAACCGCATTTTCCAGATATTTTCCGAGTATAGTTGGAAATTTCGAAAATATCAACATGGATCGATATCAATACGCTGTTACTGATAACTGACAACTTTCTTGTTTTTTGCGACAGAAAACCAGGTGATAAGGTACTAACACCACCCGGATCCGGAACCCCCTCTGATCATCCGGTAGCGTCGGATCAGGGCATTCGTGGAACTATCATGGTGGAGTGCGGGTTCCTCCCGGCTCGAAAGTTCCGGCATGATGCGCTGGGCCAGGGCCTTGCCCAGTTCGACGCCCCACTGGTCGAAGGAGTTGATGCCCCAAATGATCCCCTGGGTAAAGACGCTGTGTTCGTAGAGGGCCACGAGCTTGCCCAGGATTTCCGGGGTGAGGCGCTCGGCGAGTAGGATATTGGAGGGGCGGTTGCCCTGAAAGACCCGATGGGGTACGAGTTGGTCCGGCGTTCCATCAGCCTTCACTTCTTCTTCCGTCTTGCCGAAAGCCAAGGCTTCCGTCTGCGCAAAGACGTTGGCCAGGAGCATGTCGTGATGCCGGCCCAGGGGGTTGAGCGGCTGGACGAAGGCAATAAAATCAGCGGGAATGAGCCGGGTTCCCTGATGCATCAACTGGTAGAAGGAGTGCTGGCCGTTGGTTCCCGGTTCGCCCCAGTAGATGGGGCCTGTTTGGTACGGGGTTTGGGCCCCGTCCAGCCGGACGTGTTTGCCGTTGCTCTCCATGGTGAGTTGTTGCAGGTAGGCCGGAAATCGTTTTAGATACTGATCGTACGGCAAAACCGCCACGGTTTCCGCGCCGAAAAAGTTGTTGTACCAGACCGCCAGAAGGCCCATGAGGACCGGCAGGTTGTCCGCGAAGGGTGCTGTGCGGAAATGCTCGTCCATCGCATGGAAGCCGTCCAACATGGCGCCGAAGTGGTCTGGACCGATGGCCAGCATGGTGGAGAGGCCGATGGCCGAGTCCAGGGAGTAGCGGCCGCCGACCCAGTCCCAGAACTCGAACATATTGGCGGTATCGATGCCGAATTCGGCCACCCCTTCGGCGTTGGTGGAGACCGCGACAAAATGCCGGGCCACGGATTTTTCATCGTCCCCGAGACCCGCCAGCAACCAGTCGCGTGCCGTATGGGCGTTGGTCATGGTTTCCAGGGTGGTAAAGGTTTTGGAAGAGATGATGAAGAGGGTTTCCGACGGATCCAGATCCCGGACCGCCTCCGCGAAATCGGTGGCATCCACATTGGAAACGAAACGGAAGGTCAAGGCGCGTTCGCTGTAGTGTCTGAGGGCTTCGTAGGCCATTACCGGCCCCAGATCGGAGCCCCCGATGCCGATGTTGATGACGTTTCGAATGGGCTTCCCCGTATGTCCCCGCCAGGCGCCGCTCCGCACGCGGTTGGAAAAATCTGCCATTTTTTCCAGTACCGCGTGGACCCGAGGCACCACGTTCTCCCCGTCCACGACGATAACGGCGCCCTTCGGAGCACGAAGGGCCACATGTAAAACGGCCCGTTTTTCCGTAAGGTTGATCTTTTCTCCCCGGAACATGGCGTCAATCCGGTCTCGCAGATCCGATTCCCCGGCCAGTTGCAGGAGCAACCCAATGGTTTCATCGGTGATGCGATTTTTGGCGTAATCCAGATAAAGACCCACGGCCTCGGCGGTCATCCG
This sequence comes from Desulfatiglandales bacterium, assembly GCA_963664475.2. Taxonomy (GTDB): domain Bacteria; phylum Desulfobacterota; class DSM-4660; order Desulfatiglandales; family Desulfatiglandaceae; genus NaphS2. The sequence continues at coordinate 1,440,365 of CAXXXE010000004.1, read as the reverse complement.
CTCGGCGCGGCTGGGATCATCCGCAAAAAGTTCTCGAAGATGTACTTCCCGAATTTCCCGGTAGTGGGTTTCCAGTGCCTTCCAGGCCGGACGTTCCATGAGTGGGGCTGTTTCCGCTGTCATATTCCTGTTCCTTTCGTCGTTTTAATTTTCTTTCTGACCCTTGTAAGTCGCAATGCTGATGGTGATCGCCTTTTCAATTTTTTTCATGGCTATCACAGGTCTCCGGATATAGCGCTCATTATTTCGGATAAGGTCGTCCTGTTACCACTTCATAAAACTTCAGAGCCGTTTCATCGAATAACTTCCCATATTCAACACTTCTGCGGTTCTCAAGTGGAAACGTCACGCCGTCGACATACTCCAAACTTTCCAATAAAGAGTCAATTTCCATTTTCATATGTTCCAGGAGTGAATGACATTCAGGTTCCTTGTCGTTCAGGATGCCGTCTCTGGTCATAACCGGTTCACCAAGCTCAAGGTCCTGATTCATAGAATTTCCGGCATCAACGATATCCTGAAGGTTGTCAAACTCTTTTGGAATCACCTCTCCAACGGCTCTGAACACCGCCTCAAAAGGTGTCAGCTTCAGTAATTCAGGATGGTGAAGATAGCTGAACGCTTCATGTATTTCAGAACCTTGCAGATTGATTTCCATACTTTTGGCAAACCAGTTTTCCGTATAGCGGATGATCAACTCATCCGTCCATGTTCCCTCGGGGTTGAAATAAATCCAGGTGGTTTTCGTCAGATCGTCTATGCATTTGTCTATCGTGTTGTAGGTATAATCCGCCAGCTGGTTCCCATTCTCAAAGACATCAATGCCGGGATGTTCAATCCCCGGCAGTGCCGCCTGTATGATCTTTGTCCGATCATTCAGATCACTGATAATCAAGGAATAGGCATGCCTTTCCCAGGCTTTCGGTCCAAAGTTTATAGTCTCAGGGATTTCAATGGCCGGCATACTTTTGAAAGCACTCGGCGTCACCAGTACGGCACAGGTTTCCGGAGGCAGGTCCAGTTTCTTCTTTATATCCAGATAGAATTCCCATTCGTCCTGGTTTTCGATTTGCATCGCCAGCAATTGCCCTGGTCGTTCAGAAATGTATCGGTCCATCAGTAACAACATTATTTCCAAAGTGGCTTGCCACCAGCATTCAAAAGCGTTTTTGCCTTCCGCTTCCCATTTGTCGGCCTTATCGTAAATGGCCTCTATGGATTTTTTATTTAATTTATGATTATTGTCCATGACGATACCTTTCATGATTTTTGTTTTATTAGAACAGCCATTCGCTGCTTTTTCATTCTAAACATAGGTAAATAATTATCACGATTTCTTATTAATTTCATTAGAAATCTTGCTTTTGGCAAAGCTTGTTCTCGGGTTTGTTTTAGAAGTATCGTTTTGTTGTCGTGCTGGATTGTGCCATCCAGGTTTAACACATGGGGTCGCAGGTGAAAAAAACAATGTGCTTCGGTTTTTTTTCGAGCTTGATGATGACAAAAGGAAGGAGAATATTCCTCAAAACGCACATCAAGAATCGCCGCGGCCTGCATCATGAGGCGGAATCAGGATTGTGTCTATTTGGGGCGAAAAACGCCTGTTATTTTTATTGACCCTGCGCAATACAGGGCAGTATACAGGCATAAGGGCGAAAAATATTTCGCTTTTGCATGTTGGTCCATAAGGGCGAAGGATTGTTAGCGTCTACGTTTGGTTCAAAATCCAAATCCAAGAAGGAGAACCATGGATATTGCTCGACTGATACCCTATGCCGAACTGATCCCGGCTCCCTGGTGGTTCTTCGAATGCTTAGGGGTCCTTACGCTTTTGATTCATTTTCTCTTTATAAACGTGGCCCTGGGGGGAGCTCTGATTGCCTGGTTTTCACGGGTGAGGGCGCCTCTTGGCGGACCGGAACCGATTTTTTCAGACCTTTTTCGTAAGAAACTCCCTACTACCCTGGCCCTCGCCATTAACCTGGGAGTGGCGCCGCTGCTCTTTTTTCAGGTTCTCTACGGGCACTTTTTCTATACCGGTTCCATTCTGATGGCCCTTTCCTGGATTCTGGTAATCCCGGTTCTCATTCTGGGGTATTACGGTGCTTACGTCCATGCCGGCGGGGGCCGGGAGCGCATACGCACCGTCGCGCTCACCATTACCGCCGCGGCGCTGCTCTACATCGCATTCGCCTTTGAAAACAATATCAGCTTCATGCTGCGTCCAGGGAGCTGGGGAGTCTATTTTGAGAGCACCGCGGGCAGGCATCTGGCGCTGGGGGACCCCGCCCTCTGGCCCCGTTACCTGCACTTTATAACGGCCTCGGTGGCGGTAGCAGGCCTCTTTGGCGCCCTGGTCCACAGAATTCGCCGATCCGGAGGGGAAAAGACGGCGTCTCCCTCGAAGGAGGATCATGGTTTGAAGATCTTCGCTTACGCCACAACGTTACAGGTTTTTATTGGATTCTGGTTCCTCATGGCGCTCCCGGAAGGGGTGCTGAAGCTTTTTATGGGAAGCAAACCCCTGTATGCCGCTCTGCTGCTCCTGGGGGTGGCACTCGCTCTTGGGTCAATTTTGAGCGCTTTTAACGGGAAACTCCGGTTGACCCTCGGGTTATCGCTTCCCACCGTGGTGGTGATGGTTCTGATGCGAACCCTTTTGCGATACGCTTATCTGGACCGGGTCTTCCGGGTGGAGGATCTGGCCGTCTCCCCGCAGACTTTTGCTCTGGCCGTTTTCCTGGCTATTTTCGCCATGGGCCTGTTCGTCATTTGGCGAATGCTGAGATGGGGGATGGGCGATAGCCTATAGCCTATTCCCCCGGGAAACACTCTCTCTGAAGGAAAGGATGCCACATGAACTACCCCATCTGGGAAACCCTTCGAATCGGCGGCCCCACCCTCATCGCCCTGATCGCCGTCCTTCACGTCTTTGTGGCGCACATGGCCGTTGGGGGAGGGCTCTTTCTGTGGTTGACCGACATCAAGGGATACCGTGAACAAAATCCCGCCATCCACGGCTACCTTAAAAGATATCTTCGTTTTTTCCTCCTGCTCACCATGGTATTCGGCGCTGTCACGGGCGTGGGGATCTGGTTTATCATTGCCCTGGTGAGTCCCGCGGCCACCGCCATCCTGATTCACAACTTCGTCTTCGGGTGGGCCACCGAGTGGGTTTTCTTTCTGGGGGAGATCGTCGCTCTTTTGATCTACTATTATCATTTTGACACCCTGAGCCGCAAATTCCGTCTGAGGATCAGTTTTTTCTACTTTCTCTTTGCATGGCTGAGTCTGTTTGTGATCACGGGGATTATCGATTTCATGCTCACTCCCGGGTCCTGGCTTCAAACACGGGATTTCTGGGATGGTTTCTTCAATCCCAGCTTCTGGCCGTCTCTCTTTTTCAGGTCCTTCATGGCCTTCTCCCTGGCCGGGCTTTTCGGCTGCCTGACCACCGTTTTCCTGGAGGATCGGCATCTGCGCCAAACCCTGCTTTGCTATTGCACCAAGTGGCTGCTTTTCCCCCTTGTGGGCCTCGTCCCCGCGGCCCTGTGGTATATGCGGGATTTGCCCCTCGGCACCCGGGCGGCATTTGCCATGAACCGGGCAATGCCCGCATTTCTGGATACCCTTCTGGTCATGACCCTGGTGATATTTGTATTGGGCATTGTGCTGAGCGTTATGAAAGCAAGGTCCCTGCAGAAGGCCGCCGCTTTTCTTCTGGTCCCCGTGGGGATCTTCTGGATCGGAAGTTTTGAGTACAGTCGGGAAAATGCGCGAAGGCCTTTTCTGATCGTGGATTATCTCTATTCCAATGCCATTCCCGTGTCGCAGGTGAAAAAGCTCGATCGGGAGGGCATCCTGACCCATGCCCGGTGGACGGCCGTCCGGAAGATCTCCCCGGAAAACAGATTATTGGCCGGCAATGAAATCTTTCGTCTGGAGTGTTTGAGTTGCCACACCGTTCGGGGCATCCGAAACGACATCGTTCCCCTGGTGGAAAATTACACCTACCGGGGTCTCATTACCCAGATTACCGGTCAGGGGAAACTGCTTCCCTACATGCCCCCCTTTGTGGGTACAAGAGTGGAAAAAGAGGCGCTTGCGGCCTACATTACCACGGATATACTGGGGCGAAAAGCCGAGGAAAAGCCTTTTGAACCCGTGGGCTGGGAGCCTGGACACGACATGGTCCCCGTAAAGATCCCTCCCTTCGACCCCCAAAAGGACGAATACGTTCTCCTGGCGTGGAACGACCTGGGGATGCATTGCACCTCGGATTGCGACGAGGCTTTCTCCTTCCTGCCCCCGGCCAATACCCTGGAAGCGCAACTGGTCAAACGCGGTGATCCCCCGGAGATTCTGACCCAGGGCATCGAGATCACCTACCAGGTGGAAGCGGGCCATCGGAATCCCGCTTCGCAGGTTCCCTTCTGGGAGTTCAGCAAATCCGTATATGGGATGCGGCTTGAGAAGAACACAGGACTTGCCGGAATGGGTCTTGGCGGCGTTTTCAAACTGTTAGAAAGTCAGACCGTATTTCAGGCCAAGTGGATTCCCGTGGTGCCTTATCGGGATAACGGTAAAGCCTTCAATCCCTACCCCACCTTTACGGTACAGGCCCTTCGGAAAGATACAGGGGAAATTCTTCAGACCACCCGGGTGACGGCCCCGGTCTCCACGGAGACCGATTGCTATCGGTGCCACGGCGGGGGGCCCCGAAAGCTGGGGGCCGGCATTTCCGAAAAGACCGCGAAAAATATTCTGGCAATTCATGACCGCATTCAAGGTACGACGCTCCTGAAAGATGCCTTGGCTGGAAGGCCCAGGCTTTGCCAGAGCTGCCACGGAGACCCGGCTCTGGGGGCCAAAGGCGCCGACGGGGTACTCAATTTATCGGCCGCCATGCATGGCTGGCACGCCAGCTACATGTCCGGAATGGGGAATGAAGCCTGCATGTATTGCCATCCCATTTCCTACAGCGGCGTCACCAGGTGCCTGCGGGGAGTCCACGGGGGCGGGGAGAAGCGGACGGTCTGCAGCGATTGCCACGGAACCCTGGATGATATGGCCGGTTCCCTGCTGAAGGGCGAAGCGGATAAACCCCGTGCAAAATTCCTCATGGGGCCATTACCGCAAAAGCTCCTGGAAGCCGTGAAGGCCCGCGTACCGTGGCTACAGGAACCGGAGTGTCTGGCCTGTCATAAAAATTTTGAAAAACCGGCTTCCAATCCTTCGGCCGTCAGCCACTGGAATACCGTTCCTGGGGAACTCTTCCGAATGAAAAGCGACGAAGCGGGTGCGATGCGCTGTATTGCCTGTCATGGTTCGACCCACGCCATTTATCCGGCAAAAAATCCCTTTGATACCTGGCGTGATGCCATTGCGCCCATGCAGTATCAAAAAAATCCTTATGCCATCGGCGCTAACCGGTCCTGCTTTGTGTGTCATACCGAAGCGGTGGAAGACTCCGTACATCATGCCAATATGTATCGGGAGGTAAGGATAAAGGGCGAGTTTTGATTCAAAGCGTTAAGCCGCGGTTGTAAGTCTAAGTTCTCCCGTCAATACGGCAGAGGAAAAGGAGCAATATAATTGTGGTCAAGAGGGTGCGGAACTGCTATTTGGGCTTGGTCATTATCTCGCCCATTAGCCCCGGGGTTGAAACCCCGGGCTATTTCCTGCCGTCCCTACGGGACTGTGAGAGCCCTGTAAGGGTGACAGACAATAGCCCGGAATTCATTGCCGGCCCAGGTGGGCGAAGTTAGGACCAAGCCCTGCTATTTTTATGTCGGCAACCTATGGATAAATGCCTTTGGCGGCCCACTATGATGGAGATAAAACCATGCCGAAAATAATGCTCGTAGACGATGACTATACCATGAAGCTGTTACTTGAGGAGATGCTCACTTCAATGGGTTACGACGTGGTCGGTCAGGCCGAATCGGGAGAACAGGCCGTTCTAATGGCCCGAGATCTCAAACCGGATGTCATTCTCATGGATATCCTGATGCCCGGACATATGGACGGCATTTCAGCCGCGAAGAAGATCCGCTTGGAACTGGATATGGCGATCGTATTTCTGACCGGATACGGAGACCCGGAGTATGTCGAAAGGGCAAGGCAGGTGGAACCGTTTGGGTATGTGATGAAGCCTTTTACTGAAGAGGAAATACGGGCATCTGTTGAAATTGCGCTTTATAAAAATGAAACCGAAAAGAAATTGAAGGATTTCAACCAGGAATTAATCAAAGTCAACCGGAAATTGAAAGCGGAAATGGAGGAGCGAAATAAATGCGATCAGGTCCTGAGGGAAAGCGAAGAGAAATACAGATTCCTTGCGGAAAACATGGTGGACCTGGTCTGGACACTTGATCCCAATTTTCGGACCACCTATGTGAGTCCTTCCGTCGAAAAGGTTCTTGGCTTCACGGCGGATGAACGTAAAAGACAGTCTCTGGAGGAAATGATTCCACCAGAGTCGGTTTTGAAGGTTCAGGAAAGACTCATGGAAGAAATCGAGCGAGATAAAGAGGGCGATGTTGATCTGGATCGAGCCATTACGATGGAGATTGAATACTACCGCAAGGACGGCTCAATGATATGGATGGAAAACAGGGTGAAAATGCTTCGTGATTCACGGAAAGCCTTTGCGGGATTAATCGGCGTTTCCCGCGATATCTCGGATCGTAAACGGGCTGAGCAGGAGCTTGAAAAGAGCCGCAGGGAATGGGAAGGGATCTTTCAGGGCATCGGGCACTCCACACTGATCCTTAATGCCGATCAACGCCTGGTGCATGCCAACAACGCCACGGAAAAAGCGACGGGAAAGACTGAAACAGAGCTCATCGGAAAGAAGTGCTACGAAATTTTCCACCATACCGATGAACCTCCGGAAGGATGTCCCTTCAAAAAAATGATTGCTTCCGGTCATCTGGAGACGGTTGAGATTGAGGCTTTGGGAGGCGCTTATCTGGTTTCCTGCACCCCCATGGTGGATGAAAAAGGTCGTATCGAAAAGGTTATCCACATTGCCACGGACATTACGGAGCGAAAAAAAGCAGAAGATGCATTGCGGGCGTCTGAGCTTTGGCTTCAAAATATCTTCAATTCTCTGGAAGACGTCACCTTGGTTATTTCCCTGGACAAAAAAATCCTCCAGATAAACGAGGCAGGAAAGAAGATACTCGGATATTCTGAGGAGGAGGTTATCGGACTTAGTCCCGAGGTTTTCCATGTTGATCACGAGCATTTTGTGGAATTTGTGAATCGCGTTAGCCAAGCTTTCAGTATGGGAAAAGGGGTGAATTTCGAATTCGAATCCAAAAGAAAAAACGGCGAGATTTTCCCCTCTGAGCACACATTAACCCTCTTAAAGGATGGGCAGGGAATGCCTTTGGGAATCCTAAGTGTAGCCCGGGATATTACAGAGCGAAAAAAAGCTGAGGCTGCGCTCAAGGCGAGCGAGGAGAAGTATCGTGATCTCGTTGAAAATATCAACGAGGTGATCTTCGCTTTTGATACCACTGGTACGGTGATTTACATTAGCCCGGCGATAGAAAACATAACAGGATATACGCCATCTGAAGCCATGGGGAAGAGCGTGATGGAATTCCTGCATCCTGATGATCGCGCTGTGCTGGCGGAGAGGCTGAAAGAATTCATTTTGTCGGGCGGCATTCAACCCGGCGAATATCGAGTGATCAACAAGACCGGGGACATCGTCTGGATTAGATCTTCGAGCCAACCCGTTATTGAGGATGGAAAAATTGTCGGGGTGCAGGGCGTTATCACTGACATTAGCCAATCCAAGCGCATGGAGGCGCAACTCAGGCAGGCTCAGAAAATGGAGGCCATCAGTACGCTGACGGGCGGAATAGCCCATGATTACAATAACTTACTCGCCATCATCATGGGGAACCTTTCCCTGGCCCGGGAGGAAGCGGAAGCGCATTCGCTTATGATGGAATTCCTGCGTCAGGCGGAACAGGCATCCTCCAAAGCGAAGGATCTGACGCATCGACTCATGATTCTCTCCCAGGGAGGATATCCCATGAAAGAAAGGGGGTCTATCGGGCGTCTGCTGGAGTTGATCCAGGGAGAGATGCAGGCCCATGAAGCATCGACGACCTTTTCCATCCAGGATGATCTCTGGCCGGTGGCATATGATTCAAGACAGATGCATTTCGCCATAAAAAATGTCCTGATAAACGCTGTGGAGGCCATGCCCCGGGGCGGGAAAATTACGGTTCAGGCAAAAAACCAGGTTGTTGAGGACAAAGGCCAAACATCCCCATTTATTCTCAAGGAAGGGAAATATGTGAGGATTTCCGTCAAAGATGAGGGGGAAGGGATTCCGGAAGAACATCTGAGCAAAATATTGGATCCCTATTTTTCCACAAAGGAAAGAGGGACCCAGAAGGGAATGGGACTGGGTTTGACCACAGCCTACGCGGTTGCTCAAAAACATGGCGGTCATATGGTGGTAAATTCCACAATCGGTGTGGGAACAACCGTAACCCTCTATCTGCCCGCCTTCCGATTTTGGGTTGAAAGAGGAAGAGGTCTTAACACAATCCGCAATCCGCAATCCGAAATCCGAAATCAGAAGGGTTCTGGTCATGGACGATGAGGAAAGTCTGAGATACCTGGCGCGGATGATGCTGGAACGGCTGGGGTACGAAGTAGAGACCGTAAAGGACGGAGTGGAAGCCATTGAAACTTACAAAAAAAACATGGCGTCAGGATCGCCCTTTGACGCCGTCATCCTGGATCTCACCATCAAGGGCGGCATGGGCGGTGATGATGCCATCAAGGAACTGATCAAGATCGCACCGGACGTTAAAGCCATCGTATGCAGCGGTTATTTCAATGATCCGGTACTGGCCCATTACGCGGAACATGGTTTTTGTGGTGCCATGGCCAAGCCTTATCAAATGAAAGATCTTGATCGTGTTTTGAAAGAGATCCTGGGTTAGGGGGCAATGCGGAGTGCGGCATTGAAGAATTGCAGGCCATGAACCTTCCAGTTCCCCCGACAATAACAGGCTTTATTGAAGATCTTCCTCGCAAAACACGAGCTATGCGAAGGATATTGGAATTAGATTGAAAGCAAATACAGCAATATGAGAAACACCTGCAAATTTTCCTGGTTTTTGAAAGCTCTGATAGATTTCAGATTTTTTGATATTGCCTTGATATGTTTCTAAAATTGGTATTTCGGCATTGCCATAACGGACAATCTTTACTTGAGACGGGGTAAACCCGGCTTTGTCCGCGTGTGAAGTATTTAGTTGACAGGCCCGAGGGAGTGGGGTGAAAAATTCACCTTTATGGCTGTCTTGGATTGCTGCTTGTGCCTGAGATATTTTCACTTATCAGGGCCATTACCCTGCGACCGTCTTTCCGGTCTTTTGTTCCTTGAAAACCGGGCGTATCATCTATCACTGTAAAGTCACCCCGCATTGTCCGAGCCAGAGCGTTATCACTGCTTGCCAACTCACGAAAACGTCGTCCCGCATACTTCAAGCCCCGGGACAGTGAACCGGAAGGTATATACGCACGCATCGGATAACCCATAGCCGCGATAACATCTTTTATTGTATCTCCCATACCGTATAGCATTTGGAACTCAAAGGAGGACTTATCAATATGATACAGGTCCGCAATCGCCATGACATGAGCCTGGGAACGAATGTTGTGGGTAGCAAAGGCCGATTCTATCACATCTCGATTCTGAAGCATGAAGTCGCATATGGCTTCATAATTGGCGTCAGTTGAAGGTTTATGATCCCATACAGGGCATTTTATTCCTTTTTTTTGGGCCAGTTCTCTTTCATGTTGGAGATAAGCTCCTTTGACAAGCCTGATGGGAACCCGAAAGCCCTGACCGGCGGCCCATACACCAAGGTTTCGTACATCTTGCGCTGCGTCCCTGAGATATGCCTGAATCACCACGCCCAGACGTAGACGGCCATTGTCATCCACGGCAAGGCTTTTATTTTGTTCTACAATTTCCCTGAACAGTTTCAAGGTCAGCGCCTTGTACAGGTATTCTTCCATATCAATTCTGATAAATACACGCTTGTCTTGAACCTTAGCGGCAGCCCGGAGCATTTCTACAATCGCTTTTTTGACTTCCTTCTGTTTGGCAATGGCGTCTCCGTCAATGCCCACAGCCGCATCAAGGTCGTACACCAGGGCCGAGAGCTTGAGAGACATGCATAGCTCATTTATTTCTTCAGCCTTTGCAAACTGCGAGATAAGAGACAGATAATATTCCTGATATGCGATTGCGTCTTTAAGAGAAAGGGAAGCATCGCCAACATTATCAAGAGAAACGGAAAAACCTTGGTTATGAAGATTAGCGATAAACCTGAACAGTCTCTGGAATTCCTGCTGTGTTTCTTCAGGCGTTCCCTGGGCCTCAAGGGGAAAAAGAAAAGGTTCACTCATCCAGCGGACCACGGGCATAACAAAGAACAGATAGGTACGGGCCGTCTTGCTGTCACCCAGTTTTTCAAGTGTCCAGCTGCTCATGTTTGCCATTGGTCCAAGCATGGAAAAATCGATAAAGCGCTTACGAAGGGAATCCGAAAATTCCGGCTTATTGTTTTTAAGTCTTTTTTTAAGACGAGTCTCTATCTGTTCAAGATATTGGTCTGTTCTGCTTTCTAGGGTGCTATCCCGGTTTAAAGAGGCATCTCTGTCTGCCGCAGCCGCAGCTGATAATAGAAACAGAATAAAAACAGCAAGTATCAGGTAGCAAAGGATGAATGAGGAAAGATGGCGCTTTTTCATGGGAAAAATTTAATACCTGGATTAATACGGAAAACCGAAGTGCTATTAAATTTTCAGGCTTTCCGCCAAAGATTTATTCTTGTTCGTTATCCCTATGATTATAAAGAGTTCCTTTTTTTAACACGATACGAAGATACCCCGGACAAGCGCTTTTTGCCATAAAAAAAGTGGAAAAAATTGGATGGCAGGTATTCCACAGCACGAACCCTCGCACTTGTCTGGTCACCAATCCAGGATTGTGATCCGGACTTTTACATGGAGATGCAGAAACGATTATCAGGATAAATAAGCCGGAAAATTTTCGATTACATCAAAGTTCAGATTGAGTTTCATGTTGATATGGTTTATGTCCATTGCTGAGATGTGATCCAATCACTTCAGCTGAATCCGTACGACCGATTTCATAAATCTGATGGTAAGGCAACCCCCTGAAAAATAAATATATAATTCATTAAAGGATAGAATGTTTTTGCTGCGGCAATAAAGATCCGATTTTCCACACAGGTGAAAAAAATTGACAAATAACGGACAACTGTTCAAAAACGGTCAGGTAAAGAATTTACAATATACCGCCTCATCCGTCGAGGTCTTAGAAGGCCTGGATCCGGTAAGGCGCCGCCCGGGAATGTACACGGACACCCAGCGCCCGAACCATCTGGCTCAGGAAGTTATTGACAACAGCACTGATGAGGCCATTTCCGGTTATGCCACCCGTATCGATGTGGTCCTGTTTGAAGACGGCTCGATTCAGGTCGCGGACAACGGGCGCGGAATGCCGGTGGACATGCACCCCACGGAAAAGATTTCAGGGGTCGAGGTCATTATGACCCGGCTGCATGCCGGCGCCAAATTTTCAAATAAGGATTATCAGTTTTCCGGCGGTTTGCACGGTGTGGGCGTATCGGTGGTCAACGCCCTTTCAAAACGGCTTGAAGTCGAAATCTATCGGGATGGACAGCAGTACGAAATTGGTTTTGAGGGCGGAAACAAGGTGCGGGATCTGGAAATGACCGGCAGTGTCGGCCAACGGCGAACCGGCACTAAGCTCAGATTCTGGCCGGACCCCCAGTATTTCGATTCAATTACCTATTCAATTCCCAAATTAAGAGCACAACCTGAAAGCCAAGGCGGTCCTCTGCCCGGGGCTGACGGTGAAAGTTTGACGATAAAATATCCGGTGAAACCGAGACCTGGCATTTTAAGACCGGGTTGGCCGAATACCTCATCCACAGCCTTGACGGATACGAAATGGTGCCGGAAACCCCATTCGGAGGCGATCTCCGAAGGCCAGGATGAATATGTTTCGTGGTCTGCAGTCTGGCTGTCCAACGGGGGAGAGGCGGTCTGTGAAAGCTATGTCAACCTGATCCCCACGACCCTGGGCGGCACCCATGTCAATGGTTTTCAGGCAGGGGCTTTTGACCGCTCTGCAGTGATTTCTGTGATCTGCGTAAGCTTCTTGCCAAGAGGGGATCAAGCTGTCCCCGGATGACGTATGGGAAAAATGCGCGTATGTTTTGTCTGTGAAAATGACGGAACCCCGATTCTCGGGCCAGACCAAGGAACGCCTTTCATCGCGTCAATGCGCAGCGTTTGTCTGCTTCAACGGTCAAGGACGCCTTCACCTTCTGGTTGAACAACCATCCGGAACTCGGAGAGCAGATTGCCGAAATCGCCATTGATTCGGCCCGTCGCCGGATTAAGTCCAGCAAAAAGGTCGTGCGCAAGAAAGCCACCAGCGGCCCCACGCTGCCGGGCAAACTGTCTGATTGCATCAGCCAGGAATTTGAGCAGTGCGAGCTTTTTCTGGTGGAAGGCGATTCAGCCGGCGGATCCGCCAAGCAGGCCAGAAACCGAAATACTCAGGCCATCCTGCCGCTGCGCGGCAAAATTCTAAATACCTGGGAGATAGAATCTGAATCGATTTTATCCTCAAAAGAGGTTCACGATATCGCCGTTGCCATTGGGGTAGATCCCGGGTCGTCTGATATCAAAGGTCTTCGTTACGGAAAAAACATTATCATGACCGATGCGGACTCCGACGGGCTTCACATCGCCACATTGTTATGCGCGCTTTTTCTAAAACACTTTAAGCCGCTGATAACAGCCGGTCACGTGTATGTGGCGCTGCCGCCGCTCTATCGAATCGATATTGGCAAACAGGTCTATTATGCCCTGGATGAAATCGAGAAAGACGTCATTATGAAAAAAGCTGAAAATAAGAAGCAGAAACCAAATGTTCAGCGATTCAAAGGCTTGGGAGAAATGAATCCGGGCCAGTTACGTGAGACCACCATGGATCCTGATACCCGCCGGCTGGTTAAGCTGACTATCGATGAAGAGAGTACGGAGGCCCTGTACGCGGTTATGAATATGATGTTGGGCAAAAAGAATGCCGGCGCCCGCAAAGAGTGGCTGGAAGAAAAAGGGAACCTGGTGGACATATGAGCGATACTGCACAAAACGGAACCGAATCGATCCTGATCCATGAATATTCTGAAAAGGCATACCTCAATTATGCCATGAGCGTGATCATGAACCGGGCCCTGCCGTTTATCGGTGACGGCTTAAAACCCGTCCAGCGCCGAGTGCTGTACGCCATGTCCGAACTGGGTCTCAAAAGTACGGCCAAATATAAAAAATCGGCTCGCACGGTTGGTGATGTGCTGGGCAAATTCCATCCCCACGGGGATTCAGCCTGTTATGAGGCCATGGTGCTGATAGCCCAGCCGTTTTCCTACCGGTATCCGCTGGTCGACGGGCAGGGCAACTGGGGATGCATCGATGATCCAAAATCTTTTGCGGCCATGCGCTATACTGAAGGCAAGCTGTCTGCCTTTGCCGAAATATTTCTCTCCGAGGTAAACATGGGCACGGTGGAATGGGTGCCTAATTTTGACGGCACACTCAGAGGAGCCAGACACTTTGCCGGCAAGATTGCCCAATATTATTTTAAATGGAACCATGGGGATCGCTGTGGGCATGGCCACCGATATCCCGCCGCATAATATCCACGAGGTGGTGGGCGCCTGTATCCATCTACTGGAGAATCCAACCCAGGCCATCGAGTGGAGGACCTTGTGCGAATATATAAAAAGCCCGGATTATCCGGGAGGTGCGCTGAGATTATATCGTCCCGGGAAGATATCGTCGAGGTATACCGCACCGGACTATGGAACGATTCGGATGCGCGCTCTGTGGAACTACAGAAAACGGTGATATTGTCATATCTGAAATGCCTTACCAGGTGTCACCGGCAAAGATCATTGAGCAGATTGCCGCCCAGATGGAAAACGAAAAAACTGCCCATGGTGACGGATATCAGGGATGAATCGGATCACGAGGACCCGGTGCGAATTGTCATCACGCTCACTTCCAACCGCGTGGACCGAGAGGTGCTGATGCTACATCTGTTTGCCACAACGGATCTTGGAGCGCACCTGCCGTGTGAATCTCAATATGATCGGTTTGGACCGTAAACCCAGAGTCAAGGGACTCGTTAGAGCTGCTCTCCGAATGGCTGACATTTCCGTATCGATACTGTCCGGCGGCGGCTTTCCCACCGCCTGGCGCAGGTGATTGGACCGGCTTGCATATCCTGGAAGGTCTTTTAATCGCCTATCTGAACCTGGACCGGGTGATTCAGATCATCCGTGAAAACGATGAACCCAAGCCCCTGCTGATAGCAGAATTCAGTCTTTCCGATATTCAGGCCGAAGCCATTTTGTCCTTGAGATTACGAAATCTGGCGAAACTGGAAGAGGCCAAAATCAGGACCGAACACCACGCGCTGGAAGAAGAACGCATCACCATTGAAAGGATTTTAAATTCGGAAACCCGGCTCAAAACACTTGTCAGAAAAGAGCTCCAGGCGGATGCAAAGGCTTTTGGGAACCCTCGCCGAACAAAAATCGTGGTACGTGAGGAGGCTAGAGTTATCGCTGCCATTGACAGGGGGCCGGTGGAACCGGTCACCATCATTTTGTCCCGTCAGGGTTGGATCCGGATGGCCAAGGGCCATGATGTCAAACCAGAGGAATTGAACTATAAATCCGGTGACAGCTTCCTTGTTGCCGCTAAGGGTCGGAGCAACCAGTCGGCCATGTTCCTGGATACCACCGGCAGGGTCTATGCAACACCTGTTAATGGTATGCCGTCCGCACGCAGCCATGGAACACCACTGACCGGTTATTTTAAGACGCCTGCCCAGTCCCAGTTTATCACGGCGATAATGGGCGCGCCAAAGCAAAAGCTTCTGATTGCCAGTGCGGCAGGGTATGGGTTTGTAACCGAATTGGAGAACTTTAACACCCGGAACCAGAAGGGAAAGGCGCTTATCAGCTTGCCGGCAGGCGCCTTGCCGCTGGTACCCATTCCTATTACCGGCGATATGGCCAAAACTTATGTGGTCTCCATTACAAACGAAGGCCGCATGCTGGCGTTTCCCATAAAAGATTTGCCTGAGCTGGCCAGGGGCAAGGGGAATAAAATAATCAATGTGCTGACAAAGGATTTTAAGGCCGGCACGGATTTTATCAAGCACTTGTTCCTGCTGCCTGAAGACGGCCTGCTGACATTATTCTCCGGTCGTCGTCATTTTAAACTGACCGCTTCCAACTTCAGCAATTTTATCGGCAAGCGTGCCCAGCGCGGCAAAATACTGCCTCGTGGCCTCAGAAACGTTGATTCCGTATTGGTTGACCTGCCTGCCCAACAGACGTTGCCATTGCCGGGAGACGAATCGACTACGGGAGATACCGTCGAAGCGATCAAGAATAGTTAAATTTGGAATGAAAGAATACCGTGAACGGTTATGAATTGTATGCTGAAAGCGAGTTTGCCGAGAAGCCGGCCTTAATACGGGAAATCGTCGTACCCGAAGACGGCAACTCCTGGAACGAGCATTGCCGGGATGTTTCAGGAACCGGCCTCCCGAGAAATCATGTTTCGCATATGCCGAAAAGACGCGCGGATCCGTTGGATCGAGCACATGTGCAAGCCGGTGTTGGGCCCGGATGGGGAATCCTGGGGTTTCCGTGTGGCCAACCGCGACATCACGGAACGAAAGCAGATGGCGAGGCAACTGGAAAATCGGTTGCATGAGATCGAGGACCTGAAAAAGAAGCTGGAGATGGGTGGTTTATGGGATTGACGCAACGTTGGATGGAAAGAGATGAACGTCTGGCACAAGTAGACGAAAAGGTGATAATGGAAAAGCGGGCCCGCTTCGGTTCCGAAGAACTGAACGAGGCGGAAAAGGCCGATAGGGTCCTGCATCATTTCAACGCAGTGGCGCTCAAATATGACCTCATGAATACGTTGCTCAGCTTCGGGGCCCATTACTGGTGGAAACATCAGGCCGTTCGCATGCTGGGTCTGAACCCGGGAGACCGGGTGCTGGATGTGAGCGGGGGAACGGGAGATCTGTCCGTTTTGTCCCAAAGGGCGGTGGGACCCGCGGGCCGGGTGGTTTTGTATGATATCAACCGGGCCATGATCACCGCCGGACGGGACAAAGGGACCCACAAGGCGGCCCGCCGCCGGATTGTTTACATTCAGGGTGATGCCGAAAAAATTGCATTCCGGGACCATACCTTCGACGCCGTCATGATCGGGTTTGCGGTCCGAAATATCACGCACATGAAACAGGCTTTTCGGGAGATGGTCCGCGTCCTCAAACCCGGCGGCAGGTTCCTCTGCCTGGAGTTTTCAAGGCCCGTCTGGCCCTGGTTCAGAGTGCTTTACGATATTTACTCCTTTCATATCATGCCGGCACTGGGAAATGTCATCGCCGGAAACAGGACGGCCTACAGCTGCCTGCCGGAGACCATCCGCTGGTTTCTTCTGCCCGACGAATTGTCGGATATCTTCCGGGAAGTGGGGCTTCGAAAAATCTGTTACCAGACGTTGACCAACGGGATTGCCGTGGCGCACCGGGCGGTGAAATAGAGGCCGATGACCGTGGACAATGTGGACATCGCCGAAATCGCCAAATTCGACCGGCTGGCCGATCATTGGTGGAATCCCTCGGGGGCTTTTGGGGCGCTGCACCGGATCAATCCCCTGCGACTGGCATATATCGAGGCACGGACAAGCCTCAAGGGCGCCAGGGTGCTGGATGTGGGTTGCGGGGGCGGCATTCTCAGCGAGGCCATGACCTCCCGGGGCGCCAGGGTCACGGGTATCGATTTGGGCGCCGAGGCCTTGTCCGCGGGCCGCCATCACGCCCGCAAGGCGGGGATGAAAATCGAATACCGGCAAAGGGCGGTGGAGGCGCTGGCTGAAGCGGTTGCGGATCGTTATGATCTGGTCACCTGTATGGAATTGCTGGAACACGTACCCGATCCGCGTTCCGTTGTCAGGGCCTGTTCCCGGCTGGCGAAACCAAATGGAGATCTCATTTTCGCCACCATCAACCGGAATCTGAAATCCTTTGTCTTCGCCATTGTGGGCGCGGAATATATCCTTCGCCTTTTGCCGGTGGGTTCCCACAGGCATGGAAAATTTATCAAGCCCCATGAGTTGCGAAAATGGGGGGAGGCGTGCGATCTGGAATTACAAAACCTGATCGGATTGGGATACAATCCCTTTACCCGGCATTACTTTCTGACGGAAGATACCGGCGTGAACTATTTGGCACATTTCAGAAGAAGGGGGGCAGAGCTCACATCCTGCCGGATCGAAAAATGGAAATAATGAGCCAGATACCCAGGACCGTGGCGATGGTGTAACCCAGAAGTCCCAACAGTGAGGTGAGTGCGAAGGATTGATTTCCCATGAAGTTGACGGTGAAAATGAATATCTTTTCGGAAGCGTCGAGCACCAGAGCGCCGGCAATGATGGAGGCGGCCAGGACGATCCCCAGGATCAGGCGGTTTAAACTCCTTTCCAGTCGCCCGCCCACGTCTTCAAATCCACTTGTGTCGAAGTTCCAGTTGCTGTTTTCCCGAAGCGGTCTGCTTCAGTATGGTGTGAAAGAGTTTGGGGGCAAGCCGGAGGAGTCTTCCTGTGGCCCAGGCATCCTTTTCCACGGTTCGCAGGATTTTTTGCGAATCGTATCCCCGCGCCAGCATTTTTCTGGCATAGGGGCGGATCACCTCCAGAATGCTGGCGTCGCTTCCCAGAATCTTGCCCAGCGATTCCGTTTGAATAAAGGTTTTCAGCAGCAACAGCAGGTTTCGCGGCAGGCGGATGTGGTATTTGAACAGCAGCCGGATCACCTGCTCATAAACGTCCACCACGGAGATGGTTTGAAGGTTCCTGCCGTAAAAGGGTTCACTCATCTCCTTGAGGTCTTCGCGAAAAGCACGGAGATCAGCGGATTCATCGACGATGCCGGCATCCAGAAGGGATTCCATGACCAGGCCGTAATCGTGTTCGGCATAGCCCAGAAACAAACGGGCGATCTGGATCATCAGCTCCTCGTCCAGATGTGCGGTAATGCCGAAATCCACCAGTCCCACACGGCCGTCCGGCATGACGATGGTGTTGCCCGGGTGGGGATCG
This sequence comes from Desulfatiglandales bacterium, assembly GCA_963664475.2. Classification (GTDB taxonomy): domain Bacteria; phylum Desulfobacterota; class DSM-4660; order Desulfatiglandales; family Desulfatiglandaceae; genus NaphS2. The sequence continues at coordinate 1,422,059 of CAXXXE010000004.1, read as the reverse complement.
GCGTGGACGAAACCAAATTCCATCAATTGCCGGGAGAGGCTGCGCAGGCCGATCATGGCAATCCCTTTGGGATCGATGCCCATTTCCCGGATGGCTTCAACCCGGTTTACCTTGACGCCGGGGATAAATGCCATTACGAGAACCGATTTGGTGGTCAGATCCCAGTGGACTTCGGGAATGCGGATTTCCTGAATGTGCTGGTAGTAACGGGAAAATTTTTCAATGCTGCCCGCTTCGATATGCATGTCCAGTTCGTTGAAGATGGACCTTTCGAATTCTTCCACCACATTCTTTCGCCCACCACCCGGGCCAGTTCAAAGGTCTTTTCGAACTTGCCGGCCAGGTAATACATGACCCGGATATCGCTTCGAATCTGTTTGACAATTCCCGGCCGGACCACCTTGACGGCCACCTCCTCGCCCGTATTCAGTTGGGCCTTGTAGACCTGGGCGATGGATGCGGAAGCCATGGCTTTTTCTTCAAACCCTTTGAAGGCTCGGTTCAGCGGTTGCCCGAGCTGTTTTTCCACAAACGGTTTGATTTTCTCGAAAGGCAGGGGTGGCACCTGATCCTGAAGTTTTTGAAGTTCGGCGATATATTCCGGTGGAAGGAGATCCGCGCGAACGCTCATGAGCTGACCGAGTTTGATAAAACTGGGCCCCAATTCGGTCAGCATGCGGCGGAGGCGGCGGGGGGTGGGTAATGGGACCCGCGGGCGCAAACCCGTACGTTTCTCAGCTGTGGCCGAACGTTTCGCAAAACGATCCGCCAGCATACCGAAACCGTTCCGGGTCAGCACCCGGGTGATACCGGCAAAACGTTTCAGGCCACTGATGCCGATGAAATCCTGCTCATGTCTCATGCGACCCTGTTATTTCCCATTCAGCCCAGTTTGGCCCATCTGATGGAAATTTCCTTAAGTTTCGATGGATCCGAAATGTAGCTTTCCACATAGCCGCAATGAGCACACACATAGTTGTCCAGGGCCGCAATGGAGGTCAGACTGACCGGGATGGAATTGCTTCCGAAGGGTCCGGTCTTGAGCTTGATATCGGAACCGCAATATACTTCGGTAGAGCTGCACTTGGGGCATTTTCCCTGTTTCAATTTTCACCTCGCGCTTATAGAGCCTGTTTAAAAGGAATTTTACTGAATGTCGAACGGCTTGTCAAGGATGTGGCGTTACGTTCAGACCTGAAGCACGTATGGTCCGAAACACACTTCAGCAGGGGGCAGGGCGGTATTTTCAAGTTTGTTGACCCTTGCTAAAGGAGAAGGGCCGCACTAGGTCATCAACCACGGGTACTTCCAAATAGATGGTTTTTTTTTTTGTTTGATAGACCCCTATGGGGCGGGGGGTGTTTTTGTATTCTCTATAATGGTTTTTTTGTCCATTCGTTCCCCTTGGATTTCTGATCTGCTCTGGCATTCCTTGAGCGAGATTCCTGGATCGCATCAATAATATCCTTTGTTGTTGCATTTGTCTTTATTCCCGGTATATCAAAGGGAGAAGACGGTCTCGGTTTCTTAAAAACCACTTTGAAAATTTCTCCCCTTCGGCGCTTGATGATTCCCTTTTCAGACCGGAATATCAGCCATATCTAAAACTTGGGTGTCTGAATGGTCTATAAAAGAAGATGATTGAAAAGCTTGATTCAATAAAAGGGTATCTTTGCGTTATAACAGCTGCCCTCATGTGGGGTTCTTCAGGGACAACCGGCAAGGCCCTTTTTAACGGCGGAATGACGCCCTTTGAACTGGTACAGATAAGGGTCACGGTTTCAACGGTTGTTCTCGCTGTCGTTTTTGTGATGTTTTTCCGGTCGCTTTTCAGAATCAGGCCAAAGGACCTCTGGTATTTCCTGCTTTTGGGTGGCGTCATCATGGCACTGGTCCAGGTCACCTATTTCATTGCCATCAGCAAGATACAGGTGGCTGCGGCCATTTTCCTTCAATACCTTGCTCCCGTAATGATTGCTTTCTTTTCCATCGTGTTCTGGAAAGAGTGTTTGACCCTGACCAAGTTCCTGGCGCTGGTGCTTTCACTGGCAGGATGTTATCTTATTATCGGCGGATACAGCTTGCATCTGCTCAAAATGAATCAGCTGGGTATCATCGCAGGGATTACTTCCGCTTTTTGTTTCGCTGTATATACTCTCGTTGGAGAGAAAGGAATGCATCGATATTCTCCCTGGACGGTTCTGTTTTATTCTTTACTCTTTGCAACCATCACCTGGCATATATGTTATCCTCCTTTTCAGTATTTCAGATCTGATTTCACTTTTGCCCAATGGGGTCTGATTTTCTATGTTTCTATTGTTGGCACATTATTGCCTTTTGGCCTGTTTTTCGTTGGCGTGAATTACGTCCGGTCAACAAGGGCTTCTATTACGGCAACAGTGGAACCGATATCCGCTGGACTGTTTGCCTATCTATTTATCGGGGAATCTCTTCAACCGCTTCAGATGGCAGGGGGGCTTATGGTGGTAGGTGCAATCGCAGTGTTACAGATGAAAAGGGAACAGGATGAATTGACGCCGGAGACGATAAGGAAGAGGTGTGGTAATGGGTGAACTTTTTTGTTTACAGCGGGTGATGAATTTTCAAGATAGGATTTTATCTGATAGAAGGACAAGAGGTCGTGCAAATGAATAAGCTTTCGATAATATTATTTATGTTCTTATTGTTGGGTTGCGTTGGGATACCCGAAAATGTGGAACCGGTTTCAAATTTCAACATGAAGAAATATCTGGGAAAGTGGTATGAAATTGCGAGGCTGGATCATTCATTTGAGCGTGATTTGACCCATGTAACAGCGGAATACAGTTTGCGGGATGATGGCGGTGTGAGCGTCATAAATCGTGGGTATTCCGCCAAAGAGCATTCATGGAAGGCGGCTGAAGGGAAAGCCTATTTTGTGAAAGGGTCCGATCAAGGCTACCTGAAAGTGTCCTTTTTCGGACCATTTTATGGTTCTTATATCGTTTTTGAACTAGACCATGAAAACTATCAGTACGCACTTGTATGCGGCCCAAACAGGTCCTATCTATGGATTTTATCAAGAAGTCCGACATTAAAAAAGGAGATTGAGGATGCGCTGTTAAAAAAAGCATCAGCGGCGGGTTTTGATATCAGCAACTTGATATTTGTCGATCAGAACAAACTGCGCAGTGAATCTAATTCAGGGGAAGAATTATCATGAAGAATCCTGACAGAGATACAGTAGCCAAACTTGACGCTCCTCCAAATATCGGCAAGTCCATCGTGTCCTTTTGGCAAACCTGCACAGATAAAAAATAATTTAATTTTTGTCACGTCATGGTCACCTGACGTTTCGGATTTCCGTTAAATTCCGAAATTAAATCTCTGGGATTATTAATAAAAGAGTGTGCACCCGAAGCCTGCAATTCATCTTTGGTTCCGTACCCCCAGAGAACTCCGAATCCACATACCCCATTGGCGTTTGCGCCGATCATGTCATACTGGCGATCTCCGATCATACATGCCTCATGCGGAGCAATCGATTCCATTTTAAGAAGATAGGATATCAGACTCGCCTTGTCACTGCGCGTTCCGTCAAGCTCGCTCCCATAGACGGATTTGAAGTAGCTGTGCAGACCAAAATGATCAATGATCCGCTCAGCATAAACCGCTGGTTTCGAAGTGGCCACATAAAGCGTATGATCTTCTCCCCGTAGCGCTTCCAAAACTTCAGGGATGCCGCTGTAGACCTCATTTTCAAATAATCCAACGGAACCGAACCGTTTCCGATAAAAGGTCAAGGCCTTCTCATAAAGAACCTCGTCATGGGAACCAAGCAGCCTCGCAAGACTCTCCTTCAAGGGCGGACCGATACACCAACGCAAATTATCCTCTGTCGGTATTTGCCGTCCCAGGCTATCCAACGCATATGAAATACATCTAGTAATCCCTAAAAAAGGGTCAGTCAGTGTGCCATCCAAATCAAATAAGAGATTCATTGTCAACAATTCCACTATTTAAAGAACCGGGGGAGTTGGTTCTATCGCTCCATGAAAACAAACGGCGCTTCAGGTTTCTCTATCGCAGCTTTAACGCCGCCGGCCTCTCCCCCTTCCTCTGCCTCCCATACCTTTCCCTCTCCCCATGCCCCTACCCATGCCTTGCCTCCTCACTACTCCAGTCGGTTCAAATGTCCTTCGCCGGGTTTCCACGGGTTCATTTGAAGATCCCTTAGCAGCGCTCAAGGCATCCAGCGCTTCAGAAAGGAAAGTCCACAAGCCCGAAAAGAAATTGGATTTTGGCCGAATCTCCACATGTGCTTTTGGGTCTTTAGTTGTTTGCTGTCGGGCGCTTTCGGCGGAATGAAACACTTCAGGCTTAGGCTGTTCGCGAGGCTTTTTTTGCATTGGGGGTGAGGCTTTTTTTTGGGAAGACAAAAAAGAGACCAGTTCCTCATAGGCTATGTTGATGTCTTTCAGCTTCTCTTCGGCTTTCTTCTTCAGCCTGGAATTATCACCCACGCGGTCAGGATGCCAGATATTGACCAGGTCCTTATATGTCTGCCTCACATCTTGGATGGAAGCATTCTGCGGGAGTTCAAGGATTTCAAAACATCTGTGTATTTCCATTTTGATATGTGTTCCGTGGTTTTCGTGAACGTATTCAATTTCTCCGGATTTTTTTAAGATAACAGATCATACGCCAATAAACTTCACTGTCAAACAAATTTTCAATAGATCAGGTATAGACGACCAACTGAAAGCAAGTGGCCTTTCTTGACAACTCCATAGATTTATTTATTGAATGATCTGTTGATTGAGCACTTAACTAATTGATATGATAGAGACAAATAGTTTAATCCTATTTCCAGCACGGTTGTTGAAAAAGAGATGAAGCGGATCCCAGATTGGGATTTTGGCTTCAGTTTTTTCCTGCTTCTGCCGTTAATATTGATAGTGGAACTCTATCATAAGGAGAAACCAACGCCATGAAAATAGATCCCACACAGGAACTCATGATTCCAAGCCTCAATGAAAAATTAAACCAGCCAAGAGCCAACATTCCGGTCATGGAGGCTTTCACAGATGCCAGGTAAACTTCAATTCGATGAAAAAATAACGCGAAGATCGTTCATCAAGCGGGCGGCTTCGGTTGCAGCAACAGTTGGTTTTTTTCCTGGGATATTTGTCAACAGCGGGTGTTCTGATGATTCTGACAACCCCATAAACCCTGGCGGATATTTTTTTCCTTTGACCAAAGGCCCTCTTATGGATAACGGGGCTACTCCCTGGTACGCAACTCTTTACCTGGGAAACCCGCGTCAGAAGATGACCGTTATGATGGATACCGGGACCGCCAATTTCTGGGTGACATCTTTCCTATGTAACACTCAGGCCTGTTCCACAAAGAAATATAAATACGATCCAGGTGTTTCGACAACCTATAGCGCGGTTCCTGGCGCAACGTGGCAAGAAAACGATCTCGGTGCCTGGGGGGATTTTGAATCCTTAGCCGGTAAAGATTCTGTGATCTTTGGTGATGCAGTTCATGGGGATACGTGCATGTGGATGAAATTTTTGTCCGCCATTCTGAAAGAGGCCCCGGGTTCAACCAATTGGCAGGACCTGGGGATGTGCGGTGGGGTAGGGTTTCCGGTAATCTTTGATGAACCAGATGATAGAAACAAACCGGAAAGCCTTCTTCCCATGATGCTCAATCAAGGCCTTGTTACCAGTAAAGTGGTTTCTTTTTCAACCAATGGTAATACTGGAAGATGTGGAATTGGTGTGGCCGGCCCAACTGGTTATGACCTTAAGACGCGGAATGAACTCCCTTTGACATTACTGGCGGGACATTTGAACCTCTGGACGGTTGAACTGGAGCAGATTTTCAGAAACTCAGACCCATTGCTTCCAAAACCGGTCAACCTCGCTTTTGATACTGGATCTTCCAGGTTCAAAGGAAGCCGTGAAATAATAGAGTCTTTAATTGAAAAGATAACAACAAAGCCTGATGGTCAGCGGTTACCCACAACTTTTTCTGATCCAGCCCTGCTTGAAGAATTTCCTGTCCTTACCTTTCAGATCAACGGTCACGATTATGTGCTCAGGCCGGAAGACTACATATGGAAAATCGAAAAAACAGGCCTTTTCAGCCTTCAATTTCATCCTCTCGATCTGGGAAATGACAACACTATTCTGGTCGGTTCCGTGTTCCTTGACCATGTTTATTCAGTCTTTGAATATGAAAACGATCCAGAGGTATCCTATGGGATTAAAGGTTCCAGCGTGACGCTTTATAAGAAGGTGGTATTGGCCTTGTCAACCGCTTCGTCCGCGTAATCTTTGCATAAACAATATAGAGTTGAAGCAAAAGGCTGTAGCAGCACCCAATCATGAATTCTATGTGGTCTTACAATCCTGAAATCAGTGTTGGGAATCCTTATGGTTTACATCGGAGGGTGCCAGCTTGAGAAATTCCCCGATTCTCATTCCGACGCAAGCCATCAGTTTCAGGATGCGTTGGTCCGGAGGGGTTCTGTATCATTCACCTCCGTTTTTCAATCTTTAATTGTTTCAGCTTTTTGCGCGACCCTGCGTTTGAACCAATCCAGGGGAACGATAATTTGCTCATTTTCACCTTCCGCCAGTTTTTCAAAACCGTGAAAAGCCGCCACATAAAAAATTAGTCGATTTCTCTCAATGGCCTTAAGCCGGGCCTTCGCATGGACCTTTGCGCCAAGCGGTGCTGCTGCAAAATGCCGAATATCAATACGAGTTCCCAGAGTAATCTTTCCTTTCGGAATCCTGTCGGCAATAGCGTTGCGAGCCGATAATTCGATCAGGAGCACCACACGGTGAGTGGACAGCACATCCACATTCGAATTGCCCGTAAAACTGGCAATATGCTTTTCCGAAACCACCAGTTCCTGGCGACCCGTTAGGCCGACGTCAAGTTGCTTCAAAATTTTTTCTCCATTTTACTTATTGAAGAAACAAATTGGAAAAATTGCAATTTCCCAGTTTATCATTTCAGTTAAAAGGTTTTGAAAAGCTTTGAAAATCGGAACGCTGTACGGACTGATCCCCATTTCCCTTGGCCTGGCGGCATGTGCCAACGGTCTCGGGCTTATGGTGGCAGCACTGGGGAAAACAGAGGCCTAGATTGGAGCCTTAGGCGTGTTCTTTGCGGTAGTTCTGTCAGCCCTCGGAGGGATAATGGTGCCCGCGTTTGTCATGCCGCAGGTCATGAAAACCCTTTCACAACTTACCCCCCATTCCTGGGCATTGTCAGGATACCATGATGTCATGCTGAGAGGACTGGGGTTTGCTGATGTGTGGGTAGAAACGACCGTTCTTTTCGGTTTTGCGGCACTCTTTCTTCTCATTGCCCTCTGGTGCTTTCGGTTTTTAGCGTAATGAGCAATGCAGATTGAAGGATGTTTACTGGAGAATGGGCAAAAAGAATCCGCGGCTTTACTCTGCGGCTTCTTTTGTATATTTTTTTATTGTGTTTTTTCAGTCACCGATGTTGACACCCATGGTGGCGTCATCCAGGCATTTCTCAAGGTCCTCTTTGCTGACTTTTTTGGGGTCCTTCAGATCCGTTACGTGACAAACGAACTGGTTTCCCGCATTGTCCTTTACCCATACAAATCCTTGTTCGGCCATTTTTTTCTCCTTTTCTGGATTGCGCATTACACGAATGCTGGGTTAAGTAATTCGACCAATGAGTCAGTCCAACTTATTCTTTAGCATTTCGCTTTTCTTCAAAATGCTTGCTGAAAATACAGTTGTGGGAACGGATATTGTCAATCATATTACAAGTATTTCTCAAGATTAATCTCATGATTCATTGCGCCTGGTGAAGCATTATTTTTTGGCGGCCCGCCCTGTACATCTTTGCATGTCGCCGTTAAAAATGGCAGGTGTGAAAATCGTTAAAGGGTTTTTATCAAAGCCTCATTGACTTGTTGATGGATTGGATTTTTGAAGGGTAGCTTCAAGGAAAGCAGTATCATTTGTATTTGAGCTGAAGAATCAGGTTGTTAGGCGACTGTCAGTTCGTTTTCGTGACTCGTCAAGGACATCTCTAACCGTATTGGCAAGTTCAGCTTTTGATAGAGGCTTTCTTAACAATGCTTCTACGGACAGCTTCTTCAGGTTTTTTTGGCGAATTGGCTCACTGAAACCAGTGCAGAGAATTATCGGGATATTTGGCCTGATGGAAACCATTTCTCTTGCAATTTGAAGTCCGGTCATTTTAGGCATGGCCATGTCCGTGATAACCAAATCAAATCTATCAGGGTAAGATCTGAAGATGGCTAAAGCATCCTCGCTGTCAATGGAAGAGGTGACTGTGTAACCTAATCTTTCAAGCATCTGTTTTTCAACCTGGATGACTGCGTTTTCGTCATCAACAACCAAAATTTGCTCAATACCGGTTGGGTGTTTTTCAGGTTTTGCCCTGACGTCTGTTTTAGCGGCTTTTTCAATCAACGGGAGGTAAACATCAAATACCGACCCTTTGCCGGGTTCACTTTTAGCCCCAATATCACCCCCATGTTCTTTGATGATCCCGTACACAACAGCCAATCCTAGTCCGGTGCCCTTTCCTTGTGGCTTGGTCGTGAAATAGGGCTCAAAGATCTTATCCAGATGGGCTGGCGCAATTCCATAACCATTATCGGAAATAGAAAGTCTGGCATACTTGCCTGGAAGGAGTGACGCGATTGGCATATTTTCCGGCTCGATGGTGAGTTCATGCAGATTGACTGATATGCTTCCACCGATTTCTTCAACTGCATGATAAGCGTTTGTAACCAGATTCATTATCACCTGATGAATCTGATTCGGGTCTGCGTTTACCAAGCCACATTTTTTTGAAATATTACTAGAAATGGAAATATTTGCGGGGATTGAAGATCGTATCAGGGGAAGTGCTTCTGTCAGGACCTGTTGAATCCCAATAGGTATCATCTTGTGTTCGGATAAACGGCTGAAGGCGAGGATCTGATTAACCAACTTACTGCCTCTTTCCGCCGCTTTCTGTATGTGTTGGAGTTTTTTATGTTCGAGGGCGTCTGAAGGGATATCTTCAAGGAGCAGTTCTGACATCCCTAAAATTGGAAACAGAATATTGTTGAAATCATGCGCAATTCCACCTGCGAGATTTCCGATGGATTCCATTTTTTGCGCCTGCCGGAGAAACTCAGAAATCCTTTTCTGTTCCGTTATGTCGGTGGAAATACCGACCATGCTGACTGGATCGCCGGATTCGCTTCGTATCAGTTTCGTACGGCAATCGATGACCAATTCCGTGCCGTCTGCCGCGTAATTGACAACTTCTCCACGCCATTGCCCATGCTTTTTGGTTCTTTCCATGATTTGTTTCTGGGTCATGCCCTTTTCAGGGTTTTCACCAAATGATTCTACTGAAAGACCCAGGATGGCATCTCTCTTCTTTTTAATGTTCTTGCATACTGCTTCATTCACATAAATGATTCTGCCATCCATGTCCGTGGCTGTCACAAGGTCCTGGATCTGGTCCAGCAGCATGGCCTGAAAATTCAGTTCTCTTACCTGTGCTTTTTGTGCTGAAATATCCCTTATAAAGCTTACTAATTGTTCTGCGTCCTCTTTCCGGTATTGAACGACGACTTCAACATCGATGGTTGTTCCGTCCTTGCAGCGATGTTGCGATTGGAATCTGTTTTGACCGACATTTATTATTTTTTGGATTTGCTTTTTCACCTCTTCCGGGCTTTGGTGACATTCCAGATCCTCAATTTTCATTTGCAACAATTCGGTTTCGTTATATCCGGTCATCTGGCAATATGCAGGGTTGACTTCAAGGATTCCGCCAATGGAATCCGTCCGTACAAAACCATCCATCGCAGTTCGAATAATTGATTTATACCTTTCTTGAAGGAATCTTTTTTCTGTGATGTCTTCACCGGCACTGAGCATTCCGGTAATTCTACCGTCCGGACCTTTGAGGCATGTATTATGCCAGGCGATAACCTTTTCTTTTCCGCCCTTTGCAATAACGGAATTTTCGGAATATTCCAGTTGGTCTATTTGACCGTTAACCAGTTTTGTGAAAATATCCCGGGTTCCACACCTTACAATTTTCGGCAGAAAGGTCCTAAACCAGTCCTGGCCAACGATGTCGCTTTCAGAACATTCGAGTACCTTGCAGGCGTGTTGATTGGTTATCGTCACTTTTCCGTCAAGATCCAGGCCGATGAACATGACGCCCGCCAGATTCAGGTATGTTTCCGCTTTCTTTTTCTGGTTGAGGATTTCATCCTCAGCCATTTTACGGCTTGTGATGTCGACGTTGGTGCCAATCATTCTCAGCGGTTCGCCGTTCTGATCCTTTTGAACGACTTTCCCTCTGCCCAGAACCCATTTCCATTGGTTGTCTTTGGTCCGCATTCGAAATTCAGCTTCAAATGCCTGTCCGGATTCAAGACTATGAAAAACAGCACTCTCCGAAACTGCCAGGTCATTGGGGTGAATGAGTCGTCGCCACGTTTCAAACTCCTGGGGCAGTTCGTAGGGTTCGTATCCCAGCATGGTGTACCATTTTGGACTCAAATAGACTTCATCGGTATTCACCTGCCAGTCCCAAACCGAATCACTGACAGCATCCAGAGCCAATTTGAGCCTGTTTTCGCTTTCCTGGAGGTCCTTTTCAGCCCTTTTGCGCTCTGTCATATCACGGCAGAAGCACACAAAACTGCCGCCATATTCCTCCAAATAGGTTGTAGAGATTTCAACAGGCCATATGCTGCCGTCTTTTCTACGGTGTTCCGTTTCAAAGGCATCGGATCCTTTAGACATAATTCGTTCGATTCGTTCAGCCGTTTGTGAAGGGGATTCGAGAGCATCCAAATCAGTTATCGCCAGCCCGATGATTTCATCCCGGGTGTATTCTGACATTTCACAGTAAGCATCGTTTACGTCTACTACGCGGCCTTTTTGATCCAGCACCCAAAAGCCGTCCAAAGCTGTCTGAAGAATTCGGAAAAAATAGCGCTCGTTTTGTCGCAGTTCATTTTCGGCTCTTTTTCGCGTTGTGATGTCCCTGGATTGGGCCAGAAGACATTCTTCACCTAAATATAGTATGGGTTTTGCGGAGAATTCCGAATAGTATACTTCCCCGTTTTTTCTCCGAAAAGAAACAACCACATTCTCCGCTTTACCGTCTTTTTGCAGAATCCCGATGAAACGTTCCCGCTCCCCGGGGTTGGCATATAGATTGATGTCAGACGGTGTTTTGCCCAGGACCTCTTCTTGTGAATAGCCGGTTTGGTGGCAGAAGCCGTCGTTAACATACTGATACAGGCCATCCGTCATACGGGTGACTGTTATGGAATCCGTTATGCTTTCAAAGGTTATGCGGTATTTTTCCTCGCTGTCACGCAGCGCTCCTTCGGTTTTTTTCTGTTCGGTAATGTCTACACTGAAAATAGCCAACCGTTTTTGCCCGGTATTTTCGTTCATTATTGGAAAAATTGTGGACGAGTACCATTTGTTGTGAACCCGATCTTCTATTTTTTGTGGCTTTCCGGTTTTAAGGGCTTCGATTCCTTTTAGCTGCCTTTTTTTTGAAATCTCGGGTGGAAAATAAGCCCTCAAATTGGTTCCCAATAGCTCTTCCGGTTTTTTGCCCAGCCGCTTTGCACCCATTCCATTGGCCTTAAGAATTTTCCCGGAAAGATCAATGAGAAAAATACCGTTTGGTGTATGGTCAAACAGCGCTTTGAAATCCATCTGTTCCATCAAAGATGCTTCCAGCTCTTGAACCCTACGTTCCAGTTCTTCGTATGTGGGCTTTTTTTGCATAGGATTAACCTTTGGGATCTTGAATCTGTTTCGGCGCCCAGCAATATAACCAATTATAATAGGTTATAATATTTTGGCAGCAAAAACGTATTTCACTCATACATTTCTTGATCAAAGAATAAATAAAAATGATACTATATTATAAATATTCTTTTCTTAAAATCCCCACTGTTCGGTTTGAGGGATAGCGCGATGAGGGTATCTTCAGGGTTATTGTTTTTCCGTCTGCAACGGATCTCGCTTTGAAAATCCTGCTGTATCTGCTTTCATGGATTATTTTCAGATTATCGTAGCCCGCTATCTTAATCATCTATACCTCTTCAACAGTATTGATCATGGCTTTCTCCTTCTTCTTAAAAATAAATTTAAGTTTTGTTGTTTCTCAGACTTAAGCCAAACATAAATCAGTCTCATAGTCATTTGCGGTAGCAGCTATCATCACCGTCCAATGTGATTACGCTTACGCTACTCTTCATGTTCCTTATGAATACGCAAATCCGGATAAAGTTTTTTGACGCATTCCGGGCAAATGCTATGAGAGAACATGGCTTCCGAATGTTCCTGGATATAGGCCTCAATACGGTTCCAGATGCCTTTGTCGTCACGGATCGCTTTGCAATTTGCACATATCGGAATTAGCCCTCGCAATGTTTTTAATTCTACCTCTTTTTTTATCCTGGCTAACAGCTCTGGTGTTTTGAACGGTTTGGTGATGTAGTCCGAACCGCCGACTTCAAACCCCTTTACAATGTCGTCCGTCTCAACTTTTGCGGTAACAAAAATGACTGGAATATGTTTTAAGGTGAGATCCGCCTTGATTTTTCGACAAACTTCATAGCCATCAATATCCGGCATCATGACATCTAAGAGAATGAGATCGAACATCTTTTTATGGAACCATTCAATCGCCTCATACCCATCCATGGCAAATTCAATGTCATAACCGTTTTCTTCCAAAATAGATCCGAGGAGTTGGATATTTTGGGGTTCATCATCAACGATTAAAATCGAAAATGGTGCTTCTTCATGCTTAAATTTCATATTGTCTTTCCTTTTTCATGTACGGATCTCAACGTTTCAATCAATGTTGGAAATTCAAAAATGGTTGTTCTCATATTTTTTACATCAAAATTGTTTGCATGGGACAGCAGACGTTCTCCATAATCCGAGACCAGCGCAATATCAAACCTTTCAGCAAGGATTTTTAAATTTTTTGCAAATGCTCTAACGCTTTTTATAGATTGTGTTGTTTTGAAATGATTCCATTCCTCTAAGTAATGAGATTCAAGACGTTTTAAAAAATCTCTATTGGATTCCACGTCATCCGCGACCAGCACTTTCCCGCCTTCGAATTTGACGGTATCCTGGATTTCATTTTGTTTTACAAGATCTTCTTTCTCATACAAAACTTTTACATTTCGAATATTGATTTCAAAGACGCTGCCTTTTCCCATGCAGCTGGCCACTGTAATTTGGCCATTCATCATTTCAACCAGGCGTCTGGAAATGCTTAACCCTAAGCCGGTTCCGCCAAATTTGGATAAATTTTGTCCGGCCTGTTGTTTGAAAGATTCAAAGATATGATCAATATCATTTTTCGATATTCCAATGCCCGTATCCTCAACTTTGATCCGGATATCACAATGGGATTTTCTGCTTTCATCGGGGAAGGATTCAACCGATAACTTGACATATCCTTTCTCGGTAAATTTCAATGCATTGCCGACAAGGTTGAACAGGATCTGTCTGATTCTGACCTCGTTAAGAAGCAATGCCTGGGGGAGATCCTTGTCAACATCCATGATAAATCGAATATTTTTTTGAGTTGCCTGGGCTTGGAAAATTTGTTCGACTTCATTCAATATGGTTCTGATATCCACAGGCATATATTGAATTTCAAGTTTTCCCGCCTCAATCTTAGAAAGATCAAGAATATCGTTAATAAGCGTGAGTAAACTCTTTCCCGCCGTTTTGATGGATTGGATATAGCTTTTTTGCTTGGGATCCGTAACAAGAGAGGATAAAAGTTCGCTGAACCCGATTACGGCGTTCAGAGGCGTCCTGATTTCATGACTCATATTTGCTATAAATTCACTCTTGGTCTGATTGGCTCTATCAGCCGCTTCCTTCTCTATTTTCAATCTTTCCAAACGCTTTTCTTTGCCAATATCTTTTATAACCCCCTCAAAATAAGAAAATTGATTGTTTTTATCCATTACAGCACGGGCACTCACGGAAACCTCCACGATGTTGCCATCTTTATTATAGGCCCTGAATTCAAAATCATTAACAACGCCGTTTTTTTCCATCAATGCAAGAAACTCATTCCGCACGCCCGGATCTGCATAAAAATTTTCTTCCAGGCTATGAATCGATGTGATCAAAGATTCCGGTGAATCATATCCGAATATTTTTGCCAATGCCGGGTTGGCGGTCAGAATACGCCCTCCCGATGTGGTTTGAAAAATGCCGTCCCCGGCATTTTCAAAAATACTGCGATACTTTTCCTCGGATCCTTTAAGTTGCGCATAAAGCCTTGCGTTTTCGATGGAAATGGCCGCCTGGGAAGCAAGAAGCCCAAGCAAGTTTACGCGCTTTGATGTGAAAACACCCGGCATCAGATTATTTTCAAGATACAGCACCGCAAGTATTTCATTCTGTCGCTTGATGGGCAAACAACACACCGATGCCGTCCTTTGGCAACTGATGTAAGGGCCGCTGGAAAATTGTTCGCTGTCGCTTGCCTGGTCCAGCACGACATGCTCTCCGCTTCGCAATACATAGTTAATAATGGCGTGCGGTACTTCCTGAGATTCCTGGTACGGGATATCCGTCCGCATAGGAACAATTTCTATTTCATCCTTGCTGAGTGCAGTAGAGATGACGTAACCGTCCCTGTCCCTGCTTATCAGAACACCTTTGGTGGCGCCTGCATTTTCCATTGCAATAGCAACCAGTTCATTTCCAAGTTTACTCATGATGATATGGCTGGAGACTGCCTGAGTGGCTTTTATCACTGAGATAATATCCAGACCGTCAGAAAATGAGTAATGGGTGGTTTCGCTATCTGTGGAACCCTCTTTCAGCCCACTGCTCACATCAAGGTATATGGCATATTTTGTTCTGAGATGCGCAACCATGCCTGTGGCGCCCCAGCGGGAATAGTATGAACAGGCCTGCTCCAGATAAGGTCTGGCAAGTGTGGGTTTTTGTCTCCGCAGCAGGAATTCTGCAGCCTTTTTTGATGAAAGGGCGGCGTCGTGGATAAACGACTGCTCAAGGGCTGTTGCAATGGCACTGTCGTACAAATCGATGACCTCCTCCAGGGGACCATTGCCACTTCTGGTCTCGGCCTGAAGAAGCAGGTGTTTATGCTCAAAATTGGCGCTGCAGAGGTTTGCCCAGTTTTGCATCCTTTTCAGGATCGCATCGAGGATGTTGTGAAACCCTTTATCGAACCCTTCTTGACCGTCACGCTTTGCAGTGATGAGCAAGAGGCCACAAAAAAAATGACTTTCGGCAAGCAAAAATTGTCCCTGCTGACTCCGTTCAATCAACTCAAATTTCTCTTTGAGTTCAACCAGGGGGATGTTTTCATCGGACAGGCAAGCCACGCGCAGCATGGAGTAGTAAAGATAGCCTGTATAGAATGGCAGCGCTTTGAAATCGGCTATCATTGTCTGGCTGTCAAACCCTGTATCATCAAGCGTGTTGATCGCCCGGGTTTCACCCTTGAGGTGTTTCAATGGCTGTATGACCAGCAATTTTAAAAGCGTCGCGATTCCACCCAGGTTAGTTTTGACAAGAAAGCTGAGGCTTTTTTCAGCCTGCTCCTCAACTGTCTGAAGATCTTTTCCCAATGCCAGGAAGACATGGGCAATCTGCAGAAAAACATAGCCTGCATAAGGTGAGCTGGAGGCCAATGCCTGTTTGGAAGCCTCGTGCCAGTATTGGTAACTGATTTTGAGGTGATTTTGCCAGGGGTTTACGGCAAGTGCAAAAACATGGTAGGTATTGTTTTGAAGGGCGGGAACACGATATCGCTCAGCCAACCGTATGGCCAAGGCGCCAAAGGCGTATCCCGTGCGGTAGGCGGACCCCATTGCGCAGAGGGTTGATGCATAGTTTATGTAGGAAATCGAGGCCATTTGGTTATTGCCGTTTTCAAGGGAAAGCCTGGCCATAATCGCGGATGAGACATAACAGAACATGATGTGGCCGGTGACATAGCCGTCCGCATACATATCAAAAAGAAGCTCCAGTTTTCTCAAAAGTTTGGGATCTTCGTTTTCCTCCGCATGGTAGAAATCCTCAAACGGCCGGTCCGCCAGAATATCGTCGATCTTCGCTGCCTCGGAATCGAAGTAGGCCATGAGTTCCTGCTCCGATGTTGGAATGTCAAGCCCCATGAGGCTGAGACCTTTTAACTCGGTTTTCATGGATTCAACGTATCGCGCCTGGTAGTGGTACTGCTTTGCCTGAATATTGTACAGCCGGAGCATGTCGTTATTTTCTTCGGCATGGGTGTGGATCAGTTCATGAATCTGCTCGGCGTTTTTGTATTGAGCGGTAAGGCTGAGGGCTTCAGCAAACTCAAGGTGGATATCGAAACTGAGTCGGTAATGTGACTGCCAGGCTGATTGCGGGAGTAATTTTCTGCTGAAACTGAGCAATTTTGCGGCATCGTCAAATGCTGTCGAAGTTTTGGCTTTCATCCCCGCCCGGAGAACGAGGGAGGCGACGGCAATCCTTTCATTGGGATCAGTGATGAACTGAGCGCCTTTCGCCATGTGATCGGCAATGTCAAAGAGTTGGGAGTCCTGCCAATCATTTTCGTCTTGCCGCATCAGAATTTTGCCTGCGTTGAAATGCAGCAAAGATTTTCGGTTCTCATCCAGAAGGTCGTAGGCCGCCTGTTGAATGCGGTCGTGGGTGAAACTATAGGATATTTTCTCCAGTTTGTCGGCGTGATCTTGGCTGTAGAGCGTGAAATCGTTCTTTGACGATGTGATGAGGGTCTGCGCCATCGCGGGTTGAAGCCGCTTTGCAACCTGTTTGCGGGACAAACCGGAAATACCGGCCAGAAGATCTATGGAAAAGGAACTTCCCGCGCATGCCCCCATCTGGAGTATTTCCCCGCTCTTTTTTGGTAGCTTTTGAATCCTTCCTCGTATGGCGTCCACCACGTTTTCAGTATAAGGCGCGGCTGCGATTGCCTCAATGTCCCAGCGCCAGCGACTGATAGCGGAGTCGAAGTGAATGTGCGCCGCTTCATGGAGGTTGGTTAGAAGCGTTCTGAAAAAAAGCGGGTTACCATTTGTTCTTTCATGCAGGAGACTACCGATCTCCTTTACTTCGTCCCGAACCGCAAGCAGGAGGTCGGTAAGAAAGTCCTGTAATGCCTCCTCTCCCAACGGTTTGAGGTGTTGCTCAACTATCCTGACCCCTTTTTCTTTCAGGGCACTCAGCATGATTGATAGCGGATGGGTCGCGTTCACCTCATTGCCGCGGTAAGCGCCGACAAAAAGTATATGGCTGTCCCCCTGCATTGAAACAAACGATTCCATAAAGGACAGACTGGAAGCGTCAATCCACTGAAGATCATCCAGGAAGACCACGAGAGGACGTTGGCGGGAGCCAAAAACCAGGATGAATTCTATGAAAACGGTGTGCAGCAGCGCTCTTGCCTCGATCGGGTCAATTTCCTGTGGCGGCTGCTGTCTGCCGATCAGCAATTCCAGCTCGGGCAAAAGTTCTGATATAATCCCTCCGTTGATACCGAGCCTGTCCTGGATTCTCGTTTTCCAGTTTTCTATACCGGCATCGCTTTCAGTCATGATTTGCCTGATAAGGATTGAAAATGCCTGGACCAGTCCGGAATAGGGGGTACTGCGATTGTATTGGTCATACTTGCCATAGGTAATATAACCGCAATCAGTCGCCACTGATCGGTTGAGTTCTCGCACCAGTGAGGTTTTGCCGACTCCGGGAGCGCCAGACACCAGCACAATCGCATTTTGTCCTTTAACCACCTGATCATAATATTCCTTGAGGATCGTAAACTCCGATTCCCTGCCATAGAGCTTTTCCGGAAAAATAAACCTTTCAGAGACGTCATTCTCACCGACATTGAAAGAAGGAATATCGCCGTTTTCCCGGAGAGCTTTCAGGCAACGGGCAAGGTCCTTGTGAAGCCCCTGGCCGCTCTGGTATCGCTGAGCCGGATCTTTGGAGAGACATTTCATTGTGATTGCACTGACGGCTGGAGGAATTGTCGGCAACCGTTCATTTGGTGGCATCGGATCTACAGCAATATGCTTGTGAATCAGTTCTGCAATATCCTTTCCTGCATGGGGGAGATGGCCGGTTAGAATTTCATACATGGAGACGCCAAATGAGTAGAAATCACTTCTGTAATCAATTGGCCTGTTTATTCTGCCGGTCTGTTCCGGCGACATATAATTGAAGGTGCCGACAATATATTCAGTAGGGGTCCTTTGTACGAGGTGCAGGGGAATGTCGATGGCAGACCCAAAGTCGATAAGGATGACTTCGCCGGTTTTTCTATCATAAAGAATATTTTTGGGGTTAATATCCAGGTGGGTCACACCCCGGCCATGGAGAATGCTGATGGTTTTGGATAGTTTCGTGAAAACAGCCACTGTTTCCTGTAATGTCAGCGGCATTTCAGAAGCCACAGCCTTCAGTGACGGACAATCGAAATATTCCATGACAATTACTATAGACTGTCCTGTATCCATAATTTCTATTGCTGCTGGCGTGTTGACAATGCCGATATTTTGCAGATAGATGAATTCTTTTCTTAAAATCCCCACTGTTCGGCTTGAGGGATAGCGCGATGAGGGTATCTTCAGGGCCACTGTTTTTCCGTCTGCAACGGATCTCGCTTTGAAAATCCTGCTGTATCTGCTTTCATGGATTATTTTCAGATTATCGTAGCCCGCTATCTTAATCATCTATACCTCTTCAACAGTATTGATTAAAAAGTAAACCACTACCTCTGGTAGTGGAACAAAAAAAGGTTCTACCAGTGTATTGAATATGACGAGTATTATATGCCTGCCTGGAAGGTGCGAAACTAACAGGAGACATATAATGACTCGTCAACGTCAGTTCAAGAGATTAGCACATTCTTTGTATGAGTGTAAGTATCATGTGGTGTTTTGCCCGAAATATCGTTACAAAATATTGCAAGAAGAAGTGGCAAAATATGTGATGCAACAGATATATCGGTTATGTAATCAAAAAGATGACGTAGAAGTGGTGGAAGGTAATGTACAGATTGACCATGTTCACTTGGTCGTATCAATCCCGCCGAAGTACGCTGTATCGCAGTTCATGGGGTTCCTGAAGGGGAAACTGGCTCTGCAGCTATTTGACCGATTTCCTCAACTGCGGAAAAAATACTGGGGACAACATGTGTGGTCGAGAGGCTATTGTGTGAGTACGGTAGGCTTGGATGAAGAACGGATCAAAAAGTATGTAAAATGGCAACACCGTAAAGAAAAAGATGCCGATGTGACTCAAGGTAAATTGTTTAAATAGAAGAAGTACCATGCACCTTCCAGGTGCATTAATTCAAGCCACCACCTTTGGTGGTGGTCATTGACTAACTGATGAAATTCCAGTCACGGACCTGAAAGGAGGTAACGTGTAGGCGAAGGCAAGGGTGCCTGAAGAAACTCCCATGGGCTGCCCGATAAGGGAATAACCGGTGGTATGGGAGCCAATGACGGATCTGAAGGAAGCCGTAGCCAAAATTGCCACTCAAGCTCGGTGCGAACCTCTGGGAGGCCTGGGAGGGGGGGCGAGGCACCCTCAACTGCCGAAGCCCGATATCCTTTCCGTAACTCGTCCAGGTAGAGGAGGTGGGTGGGCAATGAAACAGTAATTGATCTTACCTGGTGAAGGGCCGTCTGTTCCGCGACCGCTGTAACTACGACAGCGTGTCCCTAAGCAATGCAGAGATGCAGTTGTTATGGGCAGGGGGTCTGCAGATGAAACCGTAGTAGTCGTAAAGATGGGAGCCGGTGAAGGTGCGGTGACGTAGCCGAGGGTAAAACTTCCATCAAGTGATCCTGTCAAATCAGGATTGGAGGCGAAGGGTGGAACATGTTACCGAGATTTTATGTTTCGTTATAAACTATCGTTTGGAGATCAGCTCTTAAGGGAGCAGTTCCGTAGTTGAAAACGTATGCTTCGGCAAAGCGGAGCTGCCGGGATCGGAGATCAGGCGATGCAAAAGGAAGTAAAATGAGACAGCAGAATCTGTTCTATGATGAAGATGATATCTTTGGAAGGTTATGTTCGTTTAAGGCTTTGAGTGAAGGCTTCAAGGCGGTAAAGAAAAACCATGGTTCACCCGGGATAGATGGGATAAATATTTAAATAAATCGAGTTTCCAGTTGATATCCATGTTCCTTTGACATTTTCTCTCCTCGCTGAACCGCATAACCGACAGCGGCACCGGTAAGTAACCTTCTCATTATTTTTCCTGAACCGTCATACGTTCCGCATTTGCGATCCATCCTCCGCCCATGGCCTTATAGATGTTGACCAGCGCACCAAACAGCTCGGCCCGGTATTGGGCGTAATTGAGTTCCGAGGGGAACAACTGTTGCTCGGCCTGGAGAACCGTGGAGTAAGGGGAATAGCCTCCCTCGTACTGGAGCCTGGCCAGACGCACATACTCCCTGTTGGCTTTGACGAGGCGTTCTTGTGCCCGGATCTGTTCCATCAGTTTTTCCCGGGAGACCAGGGCGTTTTCCACGTCCGCAAAGGAATTCTGGACCGTCTGTTCGTAGTTCAAAAGTGCCGCCTTTTGGATCGCTTCCGCTTCTTTGACCTGCCCTTGAATGGCGCCGCCGGTAAAGATGGGACCGGTAATGGCGCCGGTGTAACTCCAGACGCGGGCCGGACCCTGAAAAAGGCCGGTAAGACCCGAACTGGCCAAACCCAGGGCCCCGGTGAGCGAGATGCCGGGAAAGTAAAGGGCCTTTGCCGCGCCGATCTGGGCATTGGCGGAAATGAGATCCTGCTCGGCCTGGCGAATGTCCGGACGGTTCGTGAGAAGATCGGACGGCAGCCCTGCGGGGACAGGGGGAAGCTGCAGTTGGCGAAGCTTCTTTCCCCGTTTCACAGGCCCCGGATTGCGACCGAGCAGGATGCAAATAACGTTTTCCATCTGTGCGATCCGGGATTCAATCCGGGGAATTGCGGCCGCGGCGGTTTCGTACCGGGAGCGGGCCTGTTCCACGGTCATCTGGGAGACCTGACCATACTTGAACCGCAACTGGAAGAGTTTCACGGACTGGGCGTAGGTCTCAAGGGTTTCCTTGGCAATACGGAGCTGGTCATCGAGGCCCAGGAGCTGGATGTAGTCGCCGGCAACCGAAGAAACCAGGCTGAGAATCACTCCTCGCCGCGCCTCCTCGGTGGCCAGAAGCTGTGCCCGGGCGGATTCCGAAAGCCTTCGGATACGACCCCACAGATCGATTTCCCAGCTCACATCGGCAAAGACCTGGTGGGAAGAGTAGGGATTCTGTAAAAGTGAGGCGTATGGGGAGATACTGTTTTCGCTGATGCGCTCCCTTGCGGAGTTGCCGCTGTATCCAAGCTGCGGAAAGAGCGGTGAACGAGCCTGAAGCAGCACGGCCGCGGCCTGTTCCATGTTGGCGGCGGCGATCTTGATGTCCCGGTTGCAGGCCAAAGCCTCGGCGATCAGCCCGTCGAGAACCGGATCCCGGAACTGCTTCCACCAGTTCATATTGGCCGTCCCCCGGGCCTCCTTGTCTTCATGGATGAAGGCCGCGGGCACGTCCAGTTCGGGTGGTTTGTAGTCGGGCCCCACCATGCAGCCCACAAGCCAGAAAATGGTCCATAAAATGGCAAGGATGCGCATGTCAGCCTTCCTCCCGCTTTTCATGGGAGGGCGCTTCTTTCACGGAAACGCCGGCGTCCGCCTTGGCCTTTGCTTTTGCCTCCTTTTTCTCTTTGGACCGCTCGCTCATCCGGTCAAAGAGGTAGAACAGAAGCGGCACGTAGAGCATGGCCAGCGTGGTCTCCCCGATCATTCCGCCGATAATGCCGGTTCCGATGGAATGGCGGGCGTTGGCCCCGGCCCCCATGGCGATGGCAAGGGGCAGGGCCCCGAAGGCAAAGGCAAGGGAGGTCATGATGATGGGGCGGAGCCTTTGCTCACCGGCCTCGATGGTGGCTTCCATGATGGATTTGCCTTCCTTTCGCAATTCGGTGGCAAAGGAGACCCTTAAGATGGCGTTCTTCGCCCCCAGGCCGATGAGAACCAGAAGGCCGATCTGGAAGTATACATCATTGTCAAGACCCCGGAGCCAGACCGCGGTGAGGGCGCCCAGGACCCCGAAGGGGACCGCCATCATCACGGATCCGGGGAGGGTCCAGGATTCGTATTGTGCCGCAAGCACCAGAAAGACGATGATGAGCCCGAACGCGAAGGCCAGCATGGAGGTGCCTCCGGATTGTATTTCTTCGTAGGCGAGTCCGGACCATGCGTGGGTGTAGCCGGAGGGGAGCACTTCACGGGCCACGGCTTCCATGGCGGAAATGGCCTGCCCGGAACTGTAGCCGGGAGCGGCGTTCCCGTTGATTTTGGCTGCCGGGAATCCGTTAAAATGGGGGAGAAGGCCCGGCCCGGTGACCCACCTGGTGGTGACCAGGGCCGAGAGCGGCACCATATCCCCCTGGTTGGACCGGGTATAGAGCCGTCCCAGGTCAACCGGGGCCTGGCGGTGTTTGGGATCGGATTGGAGAATGACCCACCAGGTTCGGCTGTACTGGTTGTACTGGCTGACCGTAAGGGATCCGAACTGGGCCTGAATGGCGTTGTACACGTCACTCACGGATACCCCCAGAAGCGTTGCCTTTTCACGGTCCACCTGCACGCTCAATTGCTGGGTATTGGCCCTGAAGGTGCTGTTCAGGCCGGTGAGTTCCGGCCGGTGCCGGGCTTTGGCGAGAAATTTCCGTGTGAGGTCTCCCAATACCGCCGGGTCGTCCCCTCCCAGGTCCTGTATCCAGAATTCGAATCCGCCGGTGGTTCCGATCCCCGGTATGGCGGGCGGCGCCACGGGGATCACCAGTCCGTCCCGAATGTCTTTGGCATCCCTGTACAGCCCCATGAGCACGGCCCGGGCGTTTTCCGCCTTTGCCTTCTTGATGGAGGCGTATCGTTCCGCAAAGGGTTTGAGGGTGACGAAAAAGGTCCCGGCGTTGGTCTTGAACCCGCTGTCCAACAGGCTGTATCCCGGAACCTGGGTCCGCGTATCCACGCCGGGGAGCTTTTCGAAAATACGATCCACCCGGTCGGACACGGCCTCGGTTCGATTGAGACTGGCGCCGTCCGGCATGATGATGGCCGCCATCACGTATCCCTGATCCTCGTTGGGCACAAAGCTTGTGGGGAGCACCTCAAAGAGATGGATGATGGCCCAGACCAGCACCGCCAGAACCATGAAGGCGATGAGCATCCGTTTGATGACAAAGACCACGGCATGGCCGAAACCACGGGTGACGGCCTCCACCTGGCGGTTGAACCAGGCAAAGAATCCCCGGGTGGGAGGCGTGCCGTGTTTCAGCAGTGCTCCGCACATGGCCGGTGTCAGGGTGAGGGCCACGAACCCGGAGACCGCCACCGAAATCACGATGGTGATGGCAAACTGTTTATAGAGTTGACCCGTGGTTCCCGGCAGAAACGCCGCCGGGATAAAGACCGATGCCATCACCAGCACCACGGCGATGAGCGAGGTGCCGATTTCCCCCATGGCGCGGACCGTGGCCTCTTTGGGCGCCAGGTGATGCCGCGCCATGTTGCGCTCCACGTTTTCCACCACCACAATGGCGTCATCCACCACCATGCCGATGGCCAGCACCAGTCCGAAAAGGGTCAGCAGATTGATGGAAAATCCCAGGGCCAGCATGCCGCCAAAGGTGCTCACAAGGGCCACGACAATGGCAACGGAACAGATGATGGTGGTGCGAAAGCTCTGAAGAAAGAAATAAACGACGAATATGACCAGGAAAATCGCCTCGAACAGGGTTTTGACCACCTCTTTAATGGAAAGACGCACAAACTCGTTGGTGTCCAGGCTGATCATGTAATCCAGGCCGCCGGGAAAACGGGGCTTCATCTCTTCCAGGGTCTTTCGAACCCCTTTGGACACCTGAAGCCCGTTGGCGCCGGGTTGCTGATAAACGGCAATGAGCGTGGCAGGGGTTCCGTTCAATTTGCTGTCGGTCACATATTGTCTCAGACCCACCCGGGCGGCGGCCACATCCTTCAGCCGAACGATGCTGCTTCCGTCCGCATCGGCGCGCAGAATGATGTTTTCATACTGCCACGGCTCGGTAAAAGGCTTTGGGGGCACCACCGGAACCGTCAACTGCACGGGTCCCGCCGTGGGTTCCTCTCCGATCTGGCCCGCGCCGTACTGGGCGTTTTGGCCCGCCACCGCCTGCTGAATGTCGCTGGTGGTGATCCCCAGGGATGCCATGCGGTCGGGATTCATCCAGATCCGCATGGCCTGATCGGCCTCTCCCAGAATTTGGGCCTGCCCGGCGCCCGGTACGCGCTTGACGGCATCCAGGACGTACACATTGGCGTAATTGGCGATGTAATCACCGCTGTAGCGCTCTTCGGGAGAAAAGACGGCGATCAGCATCATGATGGAAGACGCCTTTTTCTGCACGGAAACGCCCTGTTGCACCACGGCTTCCGGAAGCTGGGGGGACGCGAGATCGACCCGGTTCTGCACCTGCACCTGGGCCATATCCGGATCGGTATCGAGGGAAAAATAGACCGTCAGGGTCAACTGTCCCGTGGAAGAGCTGGTGGAGGACATGTAGAGCATGTTGTCCACGCCGTTGATCTGGGCTTCGATGGGCGCTGCCACGGATTCGGCAACGGTCTGGGAATCGGCGCCGGGGTACACGGCCGATACCGTCACCTGGACGGGGGTGATGGGCGGATACTGCTCCACGGGAAGCGCCGTGATGGATACCAGGCCGCCGAGGCAGATGAGGAGTGCCACAACCGTGGCGAAGATGGGCCGGTCGATGAAGAATTTAGAGAACACGGCTTTGGGCTCCTTCACCTGTCGGCCGATGCCGTTCCCTGTTCAGGGGGGAGGGGAGCGGCGGATTGGGATGCCCGGCCGGCATCGTACGGCTTTGCCACAACGGATACGCCCGGCCGCAACATCAAACCCCCGTCCGCAACCACCCGCTCTCCGGGGTGCAGACCTTCAAAGATGAACCAGTCGTTTCCGTGCCATTCTCCCACGGTAACGGGCCGTTGTTCCACCTTGCCGTCCTTTCCCACCACCCACACGAACTGTCCCTTGGATCCCTGCTGGACCGCCCGTTGCGGCACCAGGATTGCGTCGGGCCGGATCGTCCCCAGAAGACGCACCCGAACATACTGATTGGGACGCAGGATTCCTTGGGGGTTCTTCACGCTGACCCGGATCAGAAAGGTTCCGGTCTGGGGGTTGTAGGAGGGTTCGGCAAAGGTCATCCGCCCCTTGTGGGGAAAGATGGACCCGTCCACCAGGACGATTTCCACCTCGTATTCGTGGTCGGGCGGCGGACGCAGGAGCCCCTGGGCAATCTGACGCCGATACTTCTGCATTTCGTTTTCGGAAATGCTGAAATTCACCCACATGGGGGAAAGCACCGCCACGGTGGTCAAAAGACTGTTCTGGGGATTGATATAGGTCCCGTCGGTCTGCAGGGCCGAACTGCTGATGCCGTCAACAGGGGACCGGATGGTGGTGTAGGAAAGGTTGAGTTCCGCCTGATCCACCTGGGCCTGGGCCTGGGCCACCGACGCGGCGGTGGCGAGATAATGCCCCCTGGCATTGTCCAGATCCTTTTTGGAAAGGGCATTTTGTTCCGCCAGGGGTTTGACGCGGGCCAGATCGAGACGGGCCGTTTCGCAGGCGGCCTTTTGTTTGGCAAGGGCGGCCTTGGCCTGGTTCAACTGAACCCGGAACGGCTTGGGATCCATCTGAAAGAGAATCTGGCCGTCTTTCACCACGGACCCTTCAACGTACATGCGCTTGTCCAGAAATCCACTGACCCGCGCCTGAATATTGACCAGGTGTGAACTCTGGGTTTGGGCCACATATTCGAAAAATACCGGCACATCCCCGGCGGCAACCTCCACCACCCAGACGACGGGCACGGCCGGCGGCGGTTCTTTCTTATCCTTGCATGCGGGTATGGCACAAACCGCCGCCATCAAGAACAATAGAGCCGAAAGAAGACGGATCAGTGTTTTGGTTTTGTTATGTTTTTTGACCATCCGCAGGCTTTATCGTTAAAAGGGACGTCCTTAAGGGCTTAAATATCCACAATTCCCAACAAAGTAAATCAATAATTTAAGGACATCCCCCAAAAATCCCTCCGCAACCGGCAATCAATCAAACTGGCTAGTAGACAATTGATACAGCGTAATGTTTTGATCAGTACCGCAAGTGTTGACAAGCCAGTACATCGCCCCATCCGTGGTTTCAATTACGAGGCCGCCATTTCCCGTTTCCGCGCAGTTTTTGAGACCAAAAAAGGAGTCCTCCGGCTCAATGGTGCCAAAAGCGCCGTATTCGGGATCCACGCTATTCATTCCCAAGAGCGTTGTGGGGCAGAAGAACAACGTATTATTCCCCACCCACTTATCTGCGTCCTTCTCAAGAAGATGGCGGAACACTTCGAACTTGTCGCCTCCGCCCTGCTGGTACATCATGTAGTAAACCGGCATCTTGTAGCCGTTCGGCAGATTGAGCTGGAGCAACAGCGTATGCTGGTAGTCGTCTTTGTTTTGGGTAAAGCCGGTCATGTTAAGTTCCCATGTGGATCCGGACGATTCCGATTCCATAGTGGCGAACCCTACGATATAGCTGGAGGTATATGGATGTGTCGCGCCTTTTGTTGATGTTGATGCCCCGAAGGTGGTGTATGTTAGGCCGGAGTTGGTGCTGGGAGGTTGGATATTGGAGGCGTTAAGATAAAACAACGCCGGATCCGTGGACGCGGCCCCGACTACTTTGAAATATGGGCCGGTCGCAAAAGTATTATAAACCCCACAGGGACACCCATCTCCAGCCCAAACACCTGAGCTTCCCTCCTCACTTTGCGTGGGAACCAGGGAGAAATCAAGCCCATATTGCACGTCGTCATTTGCAGCATCCCCGCAATCATTTGGAGACAGCCCGACGACATTCTCATGGTTACAACTTCCCTGTACATAACCAGTGTCACTGTCCACCAGCGCCCACTGGATATACCCAAAGGCTCCCCCGGGCATCGTGCTGTTTGATGTAAGTGCGGTAGAATTGACAAATTGTGTGCCTGCCGGCCTTTGGCACCAGGGCTGTCGGTCGAAGATATAGGTATCCTCCTTGCTCAATACATAGCAGCAGCTCAGGTCCAGATCCCCCACGAGTAGAACGACAGGGTCCTCGCTATTGCCATTGGATACATAAACCCTTATCATAGTGCCATCGTAGATCCCATCGCTCCCATCGGGAAATGCCGCCTTGCAGGTTGATTCGCTTTTACCCAAGAGATCTTCCAGACAGCCATAGACGTCCATGATGTTCCCATACTGATACAGAAAACCGTCCCCTTTCATGCCCGACATGGGCACCTTGTAAGGATTTACAGACTCGTTTGCATAGGCCGGATTGCTGAGCAATATTGCGTCCATGGGCGTAGCGATACTCCCCTGCGAAGGCAGGGTCGTTTGCTGGCCATTCACGAGCTTCGTCGGCGGCGCTGTATAGGGGTCCTGTATGGAAAGGGGCGCGTCGGAAATCACATACACCATCACCGTGTCCCACAGGGCATTCATGCGGGCGGCAAACAGCAGGAGAATGCCGGTTATGGCCTCCTTGTAGCTTGTCTGCGCAGCGTCAGCGTCGAGACTGCAGGTCGTCTGGTTAAAGCATATGGGGTGGCTTTCCGTGTTGAGGGTATAATCGGTACCGACGGAGACCGTGTCAATATACGGTTCCCAGGAACCGATTTGTTGTTTTGTCAATGCAGTCGGGGTCTGCGGGGAACCCAGGCATGCATTGCCGTAGTTGATGTAGTTCAGCGTACTGGTGAGCATCTCCATGAGCATTGCCGCACTCAGCGCGCTCACGCTTTGCTGGTACAAGAACATCACGAAATCGTTGTACCCCTCCAAGGTATCGACGAAGTTGTTACTGACCTCGGTTACACCACTTGGGTGGGGTACGGTATACGACGTACCCGCTTCGGGAAGGGATTCCACCAAGAAGGTGTACCAACAGGCCAGTTCGTCCACCAATGAGGCGCCGGTCGTTGCGCATGTATTGTCAACCGTTGTCGTCTGTTTCGTCAGTGCGCCTTTGGACAAGTTTGTGCCGGAGATACCATTCAAAGAATACGTTAGCGACGTACTCGTGGTAGTGTATTCCGTGACCAAATTATTAATAAACTTCATGACAGTTCCATCCGTGGCGGCTCCGATCAGGTCCAGGGAGCCGGGGGTGCTTTCCGTGGCAGGTGTGTAGTAGCCGTTCGTTTTCAGACAATTGACGACGTCATTCACAACGCCGCTTGGCTCGTTTTCGATGCTACAGCCCGACATACTTTCGGGTGCGGTGACATTGCCTACGTAGACGGATTGAACAGCGTTCTCAAAATTTGCATATGCCGAACATTCCGTCTGTTTGTTAAACTGTTGCACATAGGATTGAAGTATCTGGTTCTCAGTTAGGATTTCATTCTGAAGGTCTGCGATCTCCGTCTGCAGTTCATCCACCTCTTCGAAGAGGATATTGAACGCTGTCTCAATATCCGTCTTCTCTTGCTCCTGCTCTTGGGCTTGCTTGACGTCTTGCCAGATCTTGAACGGCGCCAGGATCAATTTGATGCCGCTCGTGACGAGTTTCATCGGGCTATCCAGGCTTTGCAGCACGCCTGTAATCGCTTTTACGGCCACCTCGGTGCCTTCTTCCGCGGCCGAACTGGTGGCGGAGACGGACGATGGGCTTTCCAGCTTCGCTTGTTCCATTTGCAAAAGCCAGTCATAGTCCAGGGGTCCCTGGATAGCCAACTGTACACCCGCCTGGTTCGCTGCGGAACTATCCGGGGTGACGTTGTTGTCGTTGTCGCTGCACGCTGACAGTACCAGAACAGTGCCCAGTACGATCGCCATGGCCAGAAGTCGGTGGTTCTTACGTTCCATGATGTGTCTCCTTTCCGGTTTCGGGTTGAATCCTGAATCGACAATGAGGTTTCCACGCTCACAGTGCTTGCATATCCCTCTGTGGGATTTTAGTATAATCGGGAATCATCGGAAAAGACAGGACCGATTTGGACAATTTTCGTGCAATTCCGGCCATTCGACTTGCTTTGTGCATGAAATAGGGGTACCATCCGGACAATTTTCGGCCATGGGGGATCTTGTTTTGACCTTTCAGGAAATCTTTCCGGGAATTACGGCCAAATGGCTCATCGAGGAGGTGGGAAAGCGCGGTGTGGGCGCCGAGGCCGTGCTGCGCGGCACCGGTCTGGGACCGGCGTGGTTGAAGGACAAGGAGGCGGTCCTGGACGCGGACCAGTATCGAACCCTGGTGCTCAACGCCCTCCATGAAACCGGGGACCCCACACTGGGCCTGTCGGCGTCCCGTCAACTCAATTATACGAGCCGGCTCGGTTTCTGGGGGTATGCCATTTTAAGCTGCGCCACCTGGGGAGAGTCCAGCCGGATCGCCGTTCAATACTGGGACATCTGCGGGTCCCTCGTGCGCATTGCGTTTCATGATGAAGGGGATACCTGTTCCTGGGAATTTACACCGGCCCTCAGGATCGATAGCGAAGAATTGTATGCCTTTGCCATCGAAAAAGTGCTTTCCTCCTCCCTCAGCACGATCAAGTTTGCCACGGGAAGCCCCCCGCCGGTGCTGGAGGCCCGGGTCGCCTATGCCCGCCCGAAATATGCCGCCATCTACAAAGACTACTTTCGCGCGGAGCTGCAGTTCCAACAGGAAACCAATCTGGTGCGGATGGATGCGTCGGTGTTGAAACGCCCGGTCCTGACGGCCAGTCCGGAGATCAACGCGTTCTGTCTGCACCAGTGCCGAACCTTCCTGGACAAATTGCAGCACGACGATGAGATGGTGGAAACGATCCGGCAAATGATTGTCACTTCGCCGGGGGACTTCCCCACCGCGCCGCGGGTGGCCCGAAAACTGGGGTTGGGCTCCCGGACCCTTCGCCGCCGCCTTCGGGAACGCAACACCAGCTATCGGGCACTGCTGGATGAGGTACGGGCCGGACTGGCGACGAAGTATCTGACATCCACCACCCTGTGCATCGATGAAATCGCCGAGCTTTTGGGGTACGCGGAAACCGCCGCTTTTCGCCGTTCTTTCAGGAGATGGACGGGAAAAACGCCTTCGGCAATGAGAAAAGGGTCCTCCCCATGACGCTGAAGGTGATTTCCATCTGTTTCGGCCCGGCTTCGCCGCAAGGAGATCCGCAGTACAGGGCGTGCAGAATACCGTTCACCGCTTCGGGTCGTGCCCCTCTTGGAAATTTTTCAAATACGCATCGATCGCACCGCGCTGGCGGAGCTGTTTCAAACCCCTGTTAAAGACGGTCAGCAGCTTCCGGCTCTCTTGGAGACGCTTCGGCAAGAGGAGATAATAGGCCCCGGTTCTGACCGCCTTGGGATGATACGTCACTTTCCCAATCTCTTCGGGGGTAAAATGATTCCGTAGAATATAGTACCCTGCCGGCGCTTCCAACGGCACCAGGGCCACCCTTTCCCGCAACAGTTTTCGAAAGTTCTGGATATCCTTCGGAACCCAGTCAATGGTCAATTTCCCGGCCTTTTCCGCCGCTCGAAAGGCGTCGCCATAGTTGTATTCCAATGTACAGCCGATCCGAAGCCCCTTCAGGTCATCCATGGTTTCCCATTCAAAGGGCATCTGCTTCAAGTGGAAAAAGACCATGCTGTCGCTGAAGATGGGATCGCTGTAATAGAAATCCCGCTCTCGATCGGATTCCCTGGACCAGGCGAATGTCCCGTCAAAATCGCCTGCTCTGGCCTGCTCATATGCCCGTTTCCAGGGAAGAAACGTGATTTCCACCGCAAGGCCCTCGGCCGCAAAGGCGTCCGTAACCATGCGGGAAACCGCTCCATACTGTTCTAAGCCCTCGGACACATAGGGGGGCCATTCTCCCGTGGCCAACCGAACCTTGTCCGCCGCAACCCCTGACGTCACGGAGAGAAGAACGAGGCATATGGTCAGGCACGATTTCCCAAATTTCATTTTCCTTTCCCTTTCTCAACAAAGAAACATTGTCCCCGCCCCGCCCGAATCGGGTGAGGCGACAGAAAGTCGCTTTTTTAAGACTGAAACATAGCGGAAACGGATTCGGGGGTCAACGGAAAGTGGGGTACAAAATGCGGGGGATCGATTTAGGTAAGTGACAAGCGCTTTTCCACTTGACCCGCAAACCGATTTTCTTTATGTTCCTTCCTGCAAAAAAAATATCCTGTTACCTTAATGCCTCAACTTTTTGGGGAGACCTCATGAAAACCAAATATTCCTGTTTGCGCAAATGGCTGACCGGCGTTCTGGTCCTGCTTCTGGCAATTCCGCCCCATCTCATGGCGCAAAGCGACGGCAACAGTTCCGGGAACAATTTCACCAGGGAACAGATTGCCCAGCTGGTGGCGCCCATCGCGCTGTACCCGGATTCTCTGGTGGCCCAGATTCTGATGGCCGCCACCTATCCTCTGGAGGTGGTTGAAGCCGACCGGTTCGTAAAGGCCAATCCCAAACTGACGGGGGATGCGTTGGATAATGCCCTAAAGGACAAGTCATGGGACGTGAGCGTCAAATCCCTGTGCCATTTCCCCAAGGTGTTGGATTCCATGAATCAAAAACTGGATCAGACCACTCAGCTCGGAGACGCCTTTTTGGGTCAGCAAAAAGAGGTGATGGATGTCATCCAGGAACTTCGGGCCAAAGCCCATGCCGCGGGGAATCTCAAAACCGGCAAAGAACAAAAAGTAGAGGTCCAGGGCAAGACTATTGTAATCGAACCCTCGAACCCACAGGTGATATATGTGCCCACCTATAACCCAGCCGTTGTTTACGGCCCCTGGCCATACCCGGCCTATCCGCCTTATGCCTGGCCCTACCCTCCCGGAATGGGGCTGGTATCCTTCGGCATGGGAATGGCCGTGGGCATCGGCATTTCAAGCTGGTGTGGATGCAACTGGCACAATAACTCCGTCAATGTCAACATCAACCGGACGGCCGACTTCAATCGAAATGTGAATATCCATGGCGGACAACCCGGCCCTCAGCCCTGGCGACATGACCCCCTGCACAGAAGAGGGGTCGCCTACCGCAACCCGAACCTCAATCAGCGCTACGGACAGTTTTCCCGCCAGCAGGCTGGAACCGGGTTCAGGGACCGGGGATATGCCCCGGCGTTCAACGGAAAAGGTCCCGGAAACATGGGCAACGGATTGGGACAGGGCCCCGGCCATGACCTGGATCCCAACGCCGGAAGAGACTGGGATCACGGTTCATTCGGCACTGCGTTCGGCGGCTGCCAAGACGGCATGGAAGCACGGATGGCCAGCCAGCGCGGATATTTCAGCCGAAGTGGCGGTTTTTCGGGAGGGGGTTTTGAGAGGCATTGGGGCGGCGGCAGAAGATGGTAACTATTGTGAACTTTTGTGTATTCGGATTTTGCCCGTCCCATCTCAATGATTTTACGTCTTCCGGTGATTTCATAATCCAGGTTCCTTCATAGTCATCAACCGTCGGACTTTTCGCGGATGCGTCTGATATATTTTCCGCGCAAGCAAACGGAACAAATAAAGCCAATGATAACGATATAAGCGACAATAGAAAAATTCTTTTTGACATGACCATCTCCTTGGATCAACCCATCACCCGGTTGACGTAGCCAGCGGTAATAGGAAGCATCAATTTATAATAGAAATAAAAGCAATATCAAAACGTTTTCAGACTATTTGATCAAATTAAGCGCACTCTTAAGGTCATTCCATCGGTCACCTCCAAAACCTCCTCTCACAGTTTTCAGCATTGCATCGTACATGTCAAAGGTTTTCTCGATATCTGGACCACCTGTTTGTCCCGGCATCGGGGTAGCGTCCGGCATGTAGTTCGTAAAAACATGAAGCTCCCCTTTGCTCCCCGCCTTGATCCCCAACGTCGCATTCTCTTTGGTGGTAACATCATACACCCTGTATTGCGAGGAACATGTCGCCGCATCAAATACGCTCAAATTGCCAGGCGAGACATTCGCATGGTAGAACCTTTCCACTGTGGATGAACCATCGGAATAGGCAAGCGTAAAATCGCCCGCCATAAATGGCGCGGACATTTTCTGCCCGCTATCACCCAGGCTGGTCAGAAGCACCGGTGTCGCAGCCACCTGAGGATATATGCCGGAATCATAAGCAGTGTATGTATACGTATTTTTTTTGCCATCATTTTTGCTGAGAATAACCCCCGGTTCGGACATAATACCCAGTCCGTCAAGGACGCGGCCCGTGCCAAGACTCGTGGCAAAAACCACTGACTTTTCTTGAGCCCAGGGTAAATGCGTGCCGGACAGTTTTATACTGTTCAGTGTCTCATAAAGACCCAAGGGCTTAAAAACCGAGTTCTGGGTGGAATCAACCCAGTTCGCAAGCATTTTGGATGTATCCGTTCCACCATGACCGTTATCATAATCATTATTGAAGATGTCTCTCTGTTTGCCAAGCCATCCATTTGCACAATATTTATCAATTGAGAATGTTTCAACCTGTGACTTGAAAACCTCCGCAAAAGCGAGCATTGAGAGAAACCAGCTACCACCCGAGTTCGCTGCCATTCCAACCACATGTTGGGTCAATGCTTCAAGTGAGCGTTTTGCGCCGTCATTCGACATGCCGTCGAGCGCCCCCATGAGCAATGCCGCATGGGTTGTGTACGCATGCCATCCTCCTCCGGAAAACGCCGTGTAGACTTTCTGCTCCTTGACAATCGGGTCCAGGTCACCAGAAGCGAGTCGAGCATGCGCTTTGGTTTCGATGAGAACAGATTCGTATCCATTCGAGCGGGGAAAAACCAAAAGATGCTTATATCGCTGTATGCTATAGAGATCACTGGTTCTATTTGAAAGACAATGATCTGAACGCCAAAAGCACTTTTCTGCTTTTGGAAATCCTGGGGGATTTGCAGGCTGGTTCCTGTCCTTCGGCGGCTCCGGTTTTGACTCTGCCCGTCAGTAGGTAATGATCGGGCAAACCCATTGATCACGCGAAATTGCCGGTATCAAACATCAGATGGCATAATTGAGGTAAGTATTTCTGATGCGACGCAGGAAGAAAAAACCGCCTCTCGTTACGAAGACCTTTCCCCCGGTGATTTTGCCAAATTGACTGCGAGAGACACCGGGAAGGCATCCCACCTGATATTCTGGTAAAAATTTTTGAACCCTATTTCACAACAAAGGAGTTTTGTGATATCATCACCTGGAAGCATGGTTTGAGGGTAGAGAGATGCAGGGGACTGGCTCTGTTTTTGGACGGCATGTGGTGCTCTCCAACTCATCATCCAGCCCAAACTTACAGATACAATCAAGAACCCAAGATATCACTTGACCGAAGCAGTTCACGAAGGGGCAACGGGTGACATCATCCACACCGGAAAGGAGCATTCATGACCAGATTAAATTTTTCCAGAAATACCTTTGATCGACCTCGTCAGGTTTCGGATCTAAAGGTCTGTGTAACTTCACAGACAAGGAATGGTAGAAAAATGCAATTATCGATGAGATCTCTCTGGCCCCTCCTCGCCCTTGGGTTGATTGCTGTTTGCTCTTTTGCGTGCAGTGATAGTTCCGAAACTTCAGCCATCAAGTCCCATTTGGTGTGGGCGGAGCCAGACGACAGAGGCGAGACGGTTCTGGGAGCCATCGAAAATGCTACCTTTTCGGTCGACATCTCGATCTACGAGCTCGGCGGCCCCCGGATTCTCGAAGCGCTTAAGATCGCCAAGGAAAATGGAGTCGATATTCGTATCATGTACAATGGGCAGTTCTTTGCTGGGTCAAACCCGGACAATTCGCGCTATGACCAGCAGTATGCAGTCATTGACGACTTGAACGCCGCTCCAGGCGACGGTGTTGTCACCTTCCATTGGTCATCAAACAACTTTAATATAACCCACCAGAAAACAATCCTGATAGACGCTGCCAAACAGGGAAGAGCACTGGAGGCCCGTGAGTTGGGCGAATCGTCAGCAGCGCTGGTCATGACCCTCAACCTGAGCGCTTTTGCGTGGGAAATGAGTGAATACGGTGGGCAGTGCAATGATCCCTGCCAATTCTGGGGGCCGGGCTATCCGGACAACGGCAAAGGCACCCGTGATTTTGGCGTTGTTATTAAAGACCCGGAAACGGTGGCGGAAATTGCAGCCGTCTTTGACTCTGACTTTAACTGTAATGGATCGAGTGTCACGAATGATCTGAAGTCAGCCTCGACAAGCTGGCCTCAGCGTCCCGACGGTCTGGTCTGGAGCAATGGGACAACTGGGCTACCCGGATTCGAAGCTGGCAGCTATCCAGCTGACGGAGAGTATCCATCATACGATCCGGAAAATCTGGGCTCATCGATTGATCAGGGTAACGCACGGAAAGCCCACCTCTATGTGATCGACAGCGCGAATTATACCCTGGATATCTACAATGAAGAAATGAACGATGACGAGATCGTGGACCACATTGTCATTGCGGCAGAAAACGGCGTAAAGGTAAGAGTCATTATGACCGGGGGAATTAAAACAAATGAAGATACAGGTGAGTCATACTATAATTTCTACTGGAATTTTGACAAAATCTGCAAGGCAGGCGGACAGGTTAGGTTATTTCCAAATAATGATGAATTCATGTACATTCATGCCAAGGTTCTACTGGCAGACGCGAACAGTCTGAACGCTCATGCGTTCGTGGGATCGCAAAACATCTCTGGAAATTCACTCGATTTCAACCGAGAGCTTGGATTGGTTCTGTTTGGGACGGACACCGACTTGTTTTTGAAAACCTTCGAGCATGATTGGGATATCAAAGACCTTATTGATTGGCCGTCAGACGGGCCGATTTTTCCTTCTGAGGAAACGACTTCGGCATTCCTAAATGAGCGTTTGGCAACGCTTCCGCCATCGGCGCCAAAAGCGTATTTTCCGAGGGTGGGGAGTGATGTGCCGATGTTGTGTGGAGCTATACAGCCCAGGTAAAATAGGGCGAACAGTACCAAAAAAGAATCGCAGTGGATTGTGAATGACACGGAATTGGCCGGAAGACTGTTGTAAGAGACTACCTACCGGCAATCATTGACATTCCAGAAATATTCTCTACAACTTCGCCAAATTTCAGGATCAAGCCAAACTATATTGGCGCTATTGTATGAGAAAATCGTCGGGATTGCGAATTGAACTGTGGTAGATTTTCTAACCCAAGAGGTTGTAGAAATTCTACGACCAATTTAATTACTGACCGATTACTGCAGGTTGTGGACTCATTCGAATCGGAAATCGAGATGATTATCCAGGTCCCGTTTATTGTTGTTATGACCCATTACAATCATGCCCAAGGAAATAGCGGATATTTCCCGTTACTCAACCGTAGGCCAACC
This sequence comes from Desulfatiglandales bacterium, assembly GCA_963664475.2. GTDB lineage: Bacteria > Desulfobacterota > DSM-4660 > Desulfatiglandales > Desulfatiglandaceae > NaphS2. Next base: position 1,385,468 of record CAXXXE010000004.1, on the reverse strand, counting down.
TTACCTTAACAAAGGTCAAAGATAATAGACATCTAAAATCATTGTGATCAATATAAACTTGAGAGACTGGCTGTGTGCGAATGATTGCCCGAAGGTGTTTTCGATATTTTTGCGAAAAAACAAAGCATCTGGATGGGTTGGGTGTATACGAAAACCCCCCTATGCACTGCACTTGGGATTCCAAAAATATTCACAAGTGCCGGGGCATAGAATAAGGCTGAAAAAACGTCTCGTTTGCCGACGATTCTTGAACCCTCCAAATGATTAAATCACAAGTTTCGCCGGGTTGTATCTGCTTGGAATAGCAGAAATCTCAACTGCTTTTTCGTAAAATTTCTGACAAAAGGCATCCTCGACCACCATTAGAAGATTCTTCATCCACCATTTCTCCTCTAAGCCTATTCAATGGCTGTTTTTGTCAACTACCTCCAGACGAATTGGGCTACCCGCAATTTTTTTCACTTCATGATTCCTCGCTTCATCCTTTCTTCATGATCGTTTCTTACCATGGGTTGAAAATGTAGTGAAAAGGTGATCGACTCCTTTTCAGGCAGGATACAAAAATGCTCATGACAGGAGGTTGATTCATGAAAGGTGATTGGATTTTTAAGGTTGGCAGCATCGCCTTGGTGGGGGTCCTTGCCACGGTCGGAAAGAGCTTTGCAGAATCGGAGGGCAGGGACGTCCTTGGGGGAACCATCCGGATCGATAAACAGGTAGAACATGAATGTAAGGGTGGATGCAGGCTCCGGCAAGGTCCTCGCCATGGAACAGGATTACGCGGATAATGATGATCACGGACCAATGGGCCGTTACGAAACGGACGAGACCGGTGGCTACGGCCGGGAACGCTAAATGTGGCCGGTGCTTCTCTGTATGATCGACCTCATCATCACTCTCGACCGCAGGCTCGGGGCCTTTCTTAGAAACACAATCTAAGGTTGCGGTAACGCGGTTGATTCATATTTTTATGGGTTCACTCAAATGTACCGGCCAAATCCAAACGGAAGCTTAGCGTCAATTCTGCAGATTTGTCTTTGAGTGCGCCCTAAGGAGGATCACATGCACAACAGAAATACGCTTATCATCATCGGTGTTTGTTGGCTGCTCATAACGATGCTGGGAGGCTGCGGCAAGATGTTCCAATGGACTTTCAAAGAGGACATCCCTCAGACTGAGCTAAAAAGGATGGGGTTTAGTTTAGATCGTTACAGGCAAAGTGAGGTGCTTCTGACGGCAGATGATAAGGCAAAGATCCAGCAGATATTGGGCCATCCCCTAAGGTATTATCCGAAAGGTTTTGGCTTTTACAATGAAATAAGACATGGGGAAATAGGGGATATTGTCCCTTTGAAATTGGAGACGCCATATGGCAGGTTAATCATTTTGGCGCGAATAAAGTGGTATTCCATCGATAAAATCATCGTCTCTGAAAATGTCAGCAAAGATGGGAAGCCTCTTGTGAACGAATTTTTCCTGTCCCAATTCATTGGGGGAACCGTGAGCAGCTCTTACAAAGTGGCCACCCCCCCCACAGTATCCTCTTACCGCCCCGAGTTTCATCCGGCCTATCAGCGGCGAGCCTGCCATGTCTCAGGAGATTGCGGACCGCCTCCAGGAAGTAATGGCTATTAATGCGCTGGATAGATTTTGAGCAAGGGCGAACGAATGGAGAGAAAACGCATAACGCGCCTAGAGCACAGGCTGAAATGCTACCATATGTTGGGCATTTTTATGGTCGGCCTGCTGTTGATGGCCGGTTGTGCCGGCTATTCACCGAAGCCGCTGCCCCAGGAATTCAGCCTGTCCCCGTCGGTTGTATCGACGGGACCTGCTGGCGCACCCGAAGGGCTTGAGGAAAAGATGCTGACCCTCGACCAGGTGGCCTCTTTGGCAGTCCGAGACAATCCGGATCTGAAAGCAAAACAAGAACAGCTGGGTGTGGCCGGGGCACGGCTATATTCGGCAGGTCTTCTCCCTGACCCGCAGATTTCGGCGGGGCTCGATTTCCCCATGGGCATGCGCAGTAATGATGCCCTTCAAGGTGGGGACGACCGCTGTCTGCTGATCGATGAAACGGCTTTTCTCAAGAAGGGTACAAAGTCTGTGGGCGTGAGCAGACAGTGAGCAGGAACCATCGGCAAGGTAGATAACTGCCAAGTGGGAGTTTTTGCCGTTTTGGGTCATGGTGTTCACGCTACACCTATCGATTGCCGGTTGTATTTGCCGGAAAATTGGGTCGAGGATCCTGAACGTTGTGAAGCAGCCGGTGTGCCGGCCGATCGCCTCAAACTCCTTCGTAAGCATGATTTGGCCCTGGAAATGGTTGACGCCAATCGGCAGAAGGGTATCTCGTTCAGTTGGGTGGGCTGCGACGGTCTTTATGGGGAGGATCCTGCCTTCTTGCGTAGCCTGCATGAGATGGGCGAGGTTTTTGTAGCGGATGTCCGCAAGAATCAGATGGTTTGGGTCGAAGATCCCGAACCTCGTGTTCCTCCCCGCAAATCCTCGAGGGGCCGGGCTCCTGAAAAACTTGAAGCGCGCATGCCGCCTGTTCGTGTCGACCTTCTGGCTGCACAGGCGCCGGCTTCCCGCTGGCGCCGCATCACAGTGCGAGAGACAACCGAAGGCAAGCTTGTTGTAGATATATTTCATCAGAGAGTATGGCTTTGGGATGGAGAAGAGCCTTCGGCCCATGAGTGGCATTTGATTGTTCGCCGGGAAATTGATGGAAGTAAACTCAAATACACGTTGAGCAATGCTCCCGCGGATACTTCGGTAGAGCGTCTTGCATTTGCTCAAGCTCAGCGCTACTGGGTCGAGCGCGCCTTCCAGGAATCGAAACAGCATAGTGGACTTGATGATTATCAGGTCCGTGGGTGGCTCGCATGGCATCACCATATGGCCTTGGTTATGATGGCAATGCAGTTCATGCTCGAACAAAAACTGAAACATCAGGCTCTCTATCCCCTTTTGAGCTGTGCTGATATCGTATCTATCCTCAAATATGCACTTCCGAAAAGAGCCGTTACTCAGGATGAAATTTTACGCCAAATGGAGATACGGCACAAAAAACGAAAATCGGCGATCGGATCGGCTCGGAAGGTTCAAGCAGAGCGCCTCGCCGCCGAGCGAGCCGAGACGGCAATGTGACAAAGTAGAATTAAAGGCGAGATCAATAAAGATATGCCTCAGCTTAAAATAGACTGAATGAGATGATGGAACGGTTGAAGAAGGGGCAAACGTAGACCCCTATCACTATCACTTTGAATTGCCTGATGCTCTCCCATGTTCAAAATGAATGGTTGATTCGTTTAAAAACCTTACGCGGCATAGCTGCGGTTACCAGTGGTCAGTTGTCAGAACTGGAGATTCTCATGAAAGCAGAATGGATCTAAGAAAAAAATAAAAACATTTTATCCCCCAGATTCCACCCGCCTGTAATTCCGCCCAAATGCAATATTGAGCTTTTTCATGCGATACTGCAGGGTCCTGGGATGAACCCCCAAAAGCCGTGCGGCCCCGCGTTTTCCCTCCAACCGGCCTTCGGTCATGTCCAGCACCTTGCGAATATGAAGCGTGATGACCCGGTGACAGCGGGAACCGGCCGTCATGGAAGGATTACCCCTTGTGATAAAACTGAAAAAGTTTCAACGATCGGCGCCAACGGGCGAAAGCGTTACCCTTCAAGGGGTTTTATCAAGGGTGAATTTTTTGCGGTAGATCTTTTCCATTTCAATCAAGCTGTCGGAAAATCGCTTAAGATGCTGTTCCATCTCTCTCGACGCCCTTTCCGGGTCGCCTTTGATAACCGCATCAATGATGGGAGCGTGCTCTCCCGCGTTGTGCAGGGCCTCATGATCGGCTTCAACCGCCAGGACCACTTCCGCGGTAAGCTTGAGCATGGATCGGACGGTCGCCTCAAAAAAGTGGTTGCCGCAGACCTGGGCCAGAACAATGTGAACATCCGTCAACCGGACGATCCGCTCTCCATGGGATTTGGGGGTTACAAATTCCTCGTCCTGTGCATGTTCGAGCTGCTTTTGGTGTTCCGGCGTTATTTGGATTGCGGCCAGCTCCGCAACCTTGGGCTCCACATGGGATCTGACCTGGGCCACTTCGGCCATGGAGACCTTATTGGCCAGGAACAGGTCCAGAAAGGCGTTGCCCACCTGGTTAAATGACAGGTCGGTAACAAATGCGCCCCCGGCGGGCCCCTGGCGCATCACTACGAATCCACTGAGCTCCAGGGCTCTGACGGCCTCGCGAACAACCCCTCTGCTCACTTGAAATTGGAGGGTCAGTTCCCGTTCGGATGGCAATTTTTCGCCGGACTTGTAAGCTCCCAGGAGAATGGCTTCTTTGAGTTGTATCAACACGTCTTCGGAGACTCTTGAAGTTTTAATGGGCTTGAATTGAGTCATGGTTACCTGAAAATAAGGAATTTTCGATTTTGTAAAAAACGCCACGATTGGCTTGACATTAAATGTAAGACCAAAGTAAAATTTATGTCAAGGATATTATCGAAAAAATGGACTTGAGTGTAAAGGGGTGATTTAGGAAAAGAGACAGACTCATTTTCCGGTAATAAATCGCAAGGTTTTTAAAAAGCTATTGATTAAGGAGAATACTATCCGAACCTGATGCGGTAGGTCGCTTATGAAGGCTCACCCATTTGTGGTGCCACTTTCCGAGGGAGAGTGGTTTATTTAATTTGGATAGAGGAGACACATTTTGAAACCATACCAGAACTTATTTTCAACAGTCAAAATTGCCGACCTTGAAATCAAGAACAGATTTGCCATGGCGCCCATGGGACCCCTGGGATTGTCCGATACGGAGGGGGCCTTTAACCAGAAGGGAATCGATTACTACACCCACAGGGCCAGAGGCGGCGTAGGGCTTATTATCACAGGCGTCACCTTTGTTGACAACGAGATTGAAAAACATGCCATGCCCCACGTGCCGTGTTCCACCCATAACCCCGTTCATTTTGTCCGCACGGCCAAGGAAATGACCGAACGAATTCATGCCTATGACACCAAAATATTTTTACAGATGTCGGCCGGTTTTGGAAGGGTAACGGTTCCCACCAACATGGGGGAATACCCGCCGGTGGCCCCGTCTGCCATACCGCACCGGTGGCTGGACAAAACCTGCCGCCCAATGGAAGCGGAAGAGATCCGGCACATTGTCAAGAAGTTCGGTGAAGGGGCTTTTCATGCGCAGCGGGCAGGCTTTGACGGCGTTCAAATTCATGCGGTCCATGAAGGGTATCTACTGGATCAATTCGCCATTTCCTTTTTCAACCACCGTACGGACGATTATGGCGGCTCCCTTGAAAACCGTTTGCGTTTTGCCGCGGAAGTGGTTCAGGAAATTAAAAAAACCTGTGGTGAAGGTTTTCCGGTTACCCTTCGCTACAGCCCCAAGAGCTTCATAAAAGGATACAAGTCAGGTGCCCTGCCGGGCGAGGAATTTGAAGAAAAGGGCCGGGATATTGAAGAGGGCAGGGAAGCGGCCAAACTCCTGGTGGCATGCGGCTATGACGCCCTTGATGTTGACGTGGGCTCCTACGATTCCTGGTGGTGGAGCCATCCCCCCATGTATCAGGAAAAGGGGCTGTTTCGGCCTTATGCAAAGATCATGAAAGAAACCGTTGAAGCACCCATTATCTGTGCGGGCCGCATGGATGACCCGAATCTGTCTTCCGCGGCTATCCGTGAAGGCGTATGCGATATGGTCAGCCTGGGCAGACCGCTCCTGGCGGACCCCGATTACGTCAATAAACTCCAGTGCGGGAACCTTCGAGAGATTCGCCCCTGCATCTCCTGTCATGAAGGGTGCATGGGGCGCATTCAAACCTACTCGGCCCTTAACTGCGCCGTCAACCCGCAAACCTGCCGGGAAAGGGAGGCCGCCTACAATCCTGTTTTGAAGAAGAAAAAAGTATTGATCGTAGGTGGTGGTGTTGCGGGGTGTGAAGCGGCAAGGGTATTGGCCACACGGGGACATGTGCCGGTTCTATGCGAACGGTCCGGAAAACTGGGGGGCAACCTGCTCCCCGGCGGAGCGCCTGATTTTAAGAAGGATGATCTTGCGCTGGTCGATTGGTACACATACAGCCTGGAAACCCTGGGGGTTTCGGTAAAGCTCAACAGCAAAATCGATAAAGATTATATTCTTTCAAATCAATTTGATGCCGTGATCATCGCCACCGGTTCCAGGCCCAGGATTCTCACCCTGGGAGAGGATGACAAGGTATTTACGGCGGAAGAAGCACTGCTTAAGAAAGCCAATGTGGGCAATAGGGTTGTTGTGCTGGGAGGGGGCCTGATCGGGTGTGAAACCGCATTGTGGCTCGCAAAGGAAGGCAAGAAAGTCATCATCCTGGAAGTCCTTGACAAGCTGCTGGCCGTGAACGCGCCTTTGTGCCATGCCAACAGCGACATGTTGGAAGCATTGATCCCCTATCACGGGATTCAGGTCAAGACCTCGGCAACCGCAAAGGCGTTTCGCAATGGAAAACTTTTCTTCGACACTCAAAAGGGTGAAGAGACGATCCCATGCGATTCCGTTGTTCTGGCCATCGGTTACAACCCCAATAAATCCCTCTATGAAGAGATTCGCTTTGAAGTGCCCTGCACCTATCTGGTAGGCGATGCCCGCAGGGTTAAAAATATCATGTATGCCATATGGGATGCATTTGAAATTGCGAACGGCATATAGCGAGTTAAAAACCCGTAAAGTGTATGCGAGGGAGGAATTCTTCCGCTAAGTCCGCCAGCAAGCGCAAAAGGGAAATCTCGGGGTTGTAAAAATGTCAATTATGGGTTGACATTTAATGTAAGACCAAATAGAAAATCCCATAGGGAATTTTAGAGTAAGGGGTTTGAAGGATGAATATCGCAACAAACCTGGAACGATCGGCGTTTTTCTTTCCGTCCCGTCCGGTCGTCAGTGAAGACAGGGTCGAGACAAGTTACGCCGATCTCAATGATCGGGCAAACCGCATGGCAACGGCACTGATCCGACTGGGTGTTCAGCCTGGGGATCACGTGGCGCTTTGTGCCCCGAATTCGAAGGACTGGCTGGCATTCTATTTCGGCGTGCTAAAGGCAGGGGCTGTGGCCGTGACTATGTCCGCCCTGCTGAAAACCGATGAACTGGCCGTTTCCGTCAACGAATCCTCGCCGAGGATCATTTATACCCATGAGGAGAAGCTGGATGATCTGAAAGGCCTGAAACGACCGGGCGTGTTGGAAAAGATCATCTGTCCGGGCGGGGACCTGGATCTCGAACAGCTGAGTGGCAAAGGGTCGGGATCATTCAAGGCCCTTGAGCGGGATCGGTCCGATACCGCGGCAATCCTCTTTACGGGTGGCACCACCGGTATTCCAAAGGGGGTTCTGCTCACTCACGAAAACATCACAACGGCCATTAACAACGTGGTCTTCAATGAGCGCTCCGACCAAAACGACCGGGCCCTCTGCTTTCTACCCTTTAACCATGTGTTCGGTCAGATGCATATCATGAATGCCACCATATTGAGCGGCGGCAGTCTTGAATTGCTTCCGTCATTTGACATGGAAAAGGTTTTAAATGCCATGGAATCTGGGCGCGTCACAAAACTCTTTGCAGTTCCTACGGTTTATGTTCGCCTCCTTTCCCTGGGTCGCATCAAAGAGAAATTGGGGTCGGTCCGTTATTGCTTTTCAGCAGCGGCCAGCATGGCCGAAGAAATCGTACGCCGTTGGAAGGAGGAGACAGAGCTTTCCATTCATGAGGCCTACGGTATGACGGAGAGTTCCTCCATGGTCACCTACAACCATTATTATCGTCATGTGGTGGGGTCCGTGGGCACGCCTGTTTCGGGCGAGGAAATTCAAATAAGGGACCCGGAAGGAAATATTAGAGCCACGGGTGAAGAAGGGGAAATCTGTGTTCGCGGCCGCAATATCATGAAAGGGTATCTTAACAGGCCGGAAGAGACGGCATCGGTCTTCTGGGACGATTGGTTCAGGAGTGGGGATTTGGGCCGGCTTGATGATCAGGGATATCTGTATATCGTGGACCGTTTGAAGGATATGATCATTACCGGCGGTGAAAACGTGTATCCCAGAGAAATCGAAGAAGTCCTTTTTTCCCTCCCGGAGGTGGAGGAATGTACGGTGATAGGCCTTCCCGACAAGGAATGGGGTGAGCGGGTCACCGCCTTGCTAGTGCCCAAACCCGGCATGACCATCGATCCAACAACGCTTTCCGCTCGATTGAAGACGAAACTTGCGCCGTTCAAGGTGCCGAAGGAATATCACGTGGTGGAAACGTTTTCCAAAAGCCCGGCCGGGAAGATATTGAAACGGGAGATTAGAAAAGAATACCTTAAGGCCGGTGAGAGGCCGTTGTCTTAAAGCGCAGGTCCGGCACTTTCTGGGTAGAACCGGCTTATCGCCAAAGGGAAGTTCAGGGGTTTTTGAGCCATGAAAGCGCCCCTGTTGCGCCTGTCGCAGGGGATGAATCATAAACAACAAAACGATTAAGGAGCGTGCTAATGATGAAAAAAACAACAGTATTGGCGGTTTTGATGATTACAGCTTTTGGTATCATGTCTCTTCTGCCCCCGGCCTTTGTGGGAGCGGAAACCATAGAACTGAAATTTGCACAGCCTTTTTCACCCAAACATACCATGCAGAAAAAAGTGTTCGAGCCCTGGGCCGAAAAAATCAACAAGATGACCAACGGAAAGGTCAAAGTCACGTTTTTCCCGGGGGGCGCTCTGGGGAAGACGCCCGACCACTATGGACTGGCGGAAAAAGGCATCGCCGACATCGTCTATATCCTGCATGACTATACGCCGGGCCGATTTCCCATGACATCGGTTTTTGAACTCCCCTTCATGAGTACCTCGGCCCAAAAGACCTCCGCGGCCATGTGGAAGGTCTATGAACAGTTTCCCGAATTCCAGAAGGAGTACCGAAAAGTCAAGGTCCTGGCGCTTTTCTGCCATGATCCGGGCGGGTTCAACACCGTGAAGACACCCATCAAAAAGATTGAGGATTTCAAGGGCATGAAATTCAGAACCGCCAATCCGCACGTGACCAAGGCGCTGAAACTCTTCGATGCGGTTCCGGTCAATATGCCGGTGACCGACGTCTACACCGCCCTTGAGAGGGGCGTCGTGGATGGGACCGTCCTTCCCTGGGAAGGCAATTTCATTTTTAAGCTGGCGGAGCTTCTGAAATACGGGACCGAGGCCGATTTTTATACCATGACCATGATGGTGGTTATGAACAAGCGCAAATATGATTCCCTTCCCGATGACGTCAAGAAAGTTATCGACGAGACAACGGGCCTGCTCATGAGCGAGGAGTGCGGCAGGGTGTATGACCAGGTGAGGCCCATCATGAAAAATCTTTGCGAGAAAAAAGGGATGAAAGCCATTCAGATGGATCCGGGAGAAACAGACCGGTTGAAAAAGATGTGTATGCCCTTAAGGCATGAATGGGTCAAACAAATGGATAAAAGAGGTCTTCCCGGTAAGGTCGTGCTGGATGCCGCGGTGAAATTGAGCGCGGAGTAGAGTATTACACAGGCAAGGAAAATTTAACCCCAAAACATCAAGGAAATACGGGGGCGGGGCGATCTAACCCGTGCCCCTGCTCCCGGCTCCTTGTGCCGCATGATGGCGCACGCGAAAGGGGGCATGGAAAAACTTATGGATAAGGAGTCCGTTTCACGCAAACTGGGGCGAATCAGTACCGCATTAGCCTATGTGGGAGCCTGCTCACTTTTCGGCATCATGTGTCTCACCACCGCCGATGTGGCCGGCCGTTACCTTTTTAATGCGCCAATCACGGGGGTCTTTGAATTGACCGAATTTATGGTACTGGTTCTGATTTTTTCTTTTTTGGCTTATACCCAACACAGCAAAGGCCACGTTGCGGTCGATTTGTTGGTATCTCTCTTTCCCAAAAAGATTCAAAGATCCATCGCCCTGTTCAACCATTCCATTTGCCTCATTCTCATGTGTTTGATTACCTATATGGGGTTTCGAAGAGCCCTTGAACTGGTCGAATTCAGGGAGGCATCTCCGAATCTGGCCGTCCCCATTTACCCTTTTGTCCTTTTTCTCGTCCTGGGATGCGTGGCTATGAGCCTTGAATATGTACGGGATCTGCTGAGGATCCTCGGTGAAAAAAAGGAGAACGTTGATTCATGAGCCCTGAAATCATAGGTATCTTAGGAATCGTACTCATGTTTATCCTGCTGGCCCTTGGGATGTATATCGGTATTGCCATGGCACTGGTGGGATTCCTGGGACTGTGTGTTCTTGTAGGCTGGGAATCGGGTATGAGCATTCTCGGGATGACGCCCCTGGCCGAAGGATCCAGCTACACCCTGAGTGTGATACCCCTGTTTGTTCTGATGGGCCAATTCGCCTTCATCTCGGGCATCAGCACCGATATATACAAGACCGTGTATGCCTGGATGGGCCGTTTTCGAGGGGGTCTGGCCATGGCCACCATCTGTGCCTGCGCCGGATTTGCCGCGGTATGCGGTTCCTCACTTGCCACGGGCGCCACCATGGGAATGGTGGCCATTCCCGAAATGGACAAATACAAATACAACCAGAAGCTTTCCACGGGTTGTGTGGCCGCGGGGGGGACCCTGGGGATCTTGATTCCCCCCAGTATCGGATTTGTCATCTACGGTATTTTAACGCAGGAATCCATCGGCAAACTCTTCATGGCGGGAATTCTGCCGGGGATACTCCTTGCCCTTCTCTTTATTTTGACCATCTATATTCAGTGCCGGCTCGATCCGGAGATGGGCCCCCGGGGCGATGCAACCACATGGAAACAGAAAATCAGCTCGCTGTCCGGCACATGGGGCATTCTCCTTCTGATCGTTATCGTCATGGGGGGGTTGTACATGGGCATCGTTACGCCGACGGAAGCGGCCGGTGTGGGTGCCTTCGGATCCTTTATGATTGCCTTGCTCAAGGGAAAGCTGGGTATGTCCGGGCTCATTCAATGCCTCTTTGATACGGGCAAGACCACTGCCATGATCTTTTTGATTATCATCGGTGCGAACATCTTCTCTTCTTTTTTGGGGTTGGCCAGGATTCCCATGGGACTTGCGGACTTTATCGCCGGTCTCGCCCTTCCAAAGATGGTCATTCTGATGGGCATTATTTTGATTTACGTGTTGATGGGTTGTGTGATGGACTGCTATGCCATCATGATTCTAACCATTCCCATTATTTTTCCGGTCATCGAGGCTTTGCAGTTCAATCCGATCTGGTTCGGGGTTTTAATGGTGATTGTCCTGGAGGTGGGTTTGATAACCCCCCCTGTCGGTCTCAATGTTTTTGTTCTGAACGCCGCGGCCCCGGATGTGCCCTTGACGGTTATTTTCCGGGGGATACTGCCGTTTTTGGTGGCGGCTCTTCTGGTCATTGTGATCATCACCATCTTTCCTGAAATTGCGACTTTTTTGCCCAGCCGAATGTGATGTCTGTAGGCCTCCCCGCACCGAAAGTAAGTCACAAAGGTTCTACCTTTTTCAACAACCCACGCACATGTCCTGAAATACTAAATAAGTTCGAGATTTTAGATGAACGTCCTGAATGTTTGACGTCGTTTCGCTGCACTAACACATTAGTCATTTATAGCATAAGTTATTGAATGTAATTTTTTTCATTCAATTTAAAAAAGTTGAATGCAGGTTTTAGGTGAAAGGATAATGGGTTCCGAAACCAGAATTTCAATTACGAAGTCTTTGGGCATATAATCGTCGTTAACACCATAGCGCGGTGATCAATATCAGAGGAAACAGCTATCGTTTGAAAGGAAAAATCGCTGAAAAGGAGGTGAAAGATATTCATAAAGTGAATGAGCGTGGCTCAAATTTAACGACCGAAAATGGCTCACTTTAAAACGACCGTTGACATACGGCTTGAATAATGTAAACCACTTTCCTTCCGGTACAAAACCGGAAAGAACATCAGATGGAATTCTCATAATGAATATGTTTTAAGCGATAATGTCCTCTTCTCTGAGGGAAGCGATCTTTTCTTTGTTGTAGCCCAATTCCTCAAGAATCTCCACATTGTGCTCTCCGAATTCCGGCGCCCTCCGACGCCATGATGCAGGTGTATCGCTGAAATCCCATGGAAATCCGGTCATAGGGTTTAAACCATCGCCGACAAATACAACAGGGTCGCTTTTTGGTGTATGATTGACTGCTCATGGCTATCCCCCTGTTTGGCTGTTGGAACAGGATTCAATCCAATTACATCAAATCAGAATACACAACTGCTTGCAGGGGTTTTCATCAAGGTCTCCGGGGAAAGATCTACGGGCGGACAATCAGAAAATAAATGAAAAGGATTGGAATTAATAGAATTATAAGGAGTTAACAACTCATGTCGGAATCAAAAGTCGGAATCAAATTGTTGCAACATAACCAACGTGGCAACATAACTGACAGAATACCAAGGCGGCGTGATGAAAATCGTCGCTGAGGATCATTCTCTAGCTTCTGAATCCTTATAGCCAACCACTATATATGGGAGTTGTCAGATTTCTCATTTCATTACAGATAATAGCAGGATCATGTATAATCATGGTAGTGAACGTCAACGTCCAAACCGGACTAATCCCTCCCCAATGTTCATTAGTAAAAAGATCGGGGCTTCTCTGGAATTTTTACATTTCTGTTTGAATCAGAAATTATCGCGTGCTAGATTTTTTGGAATTTGAAGAAGAATTGCATGGCACTCTCCCAACCATCACATCTCAGCCCTCAATTACTGAATCCGTCTTTCAACGACTGGCTTTATGTGGATCATCAGTATCCAGAAACATAAGATGCCTGATTTTTGAAAAAAAGATCGGGGCCAACGGGCTGCTTTGTTTAAATTTTCACCATTTCCGCATTTCCTGGCGCCATAGGACCGCATGACTGGTCTACCCAACGCAGGCCTGCCCTGAACTCAGATTCACCTCTTGTCGTGCCTTCTCTCCACCCCCTTATCCTGTGGTCACATTTTCCTTGACGCTCAAGCCCGTTTTCCTTATATCTCTTCCCCACAAAAGGGAATTCTTATCACACACATCACAAATGATGGGACGATGGAAGCGGATCCCCCTACTCATTGGAAGGGGTCGAGTAGCAGGGGACGAAAGTCAGCATTTCAGCGGGACTATGGAGAAATTGATAATGAAAGTAATATTGCGTTTCAAAACGGCCTGTATCCTATGGGCGCTGTTGTTTTCTATTGCGGCGTGTTCCGGGGATGACAATCCTTCAGATAATAATCCAGGGGACGACAGTGTGGTTGGCAGTGAATGCGGCTTTGTTTCAATCGACAGCTTTTCCTATGATTATCTCGACTCACACCGGCGCATTAAGACCCTGTCCACGGAGCCGGTAAGACTGTTTTACTCCTTCCAGAAGGCCGTCGGGGGCGATGGTCTGTTAAAGGCCAGTGATTTGCCCGTTCTGGTGGTTTTTAACGGGGGTCCGGGCGCTGCCACCTCTGTAAACTTCCTGAGCATGAATACGGCGGACGTCACCCTCTGCAAGGAAGTAACCGGTGAAAGCCTTTTTGCCGAAAATAAATTCAGTTGGCGAAAAATGGCCAATGTCCTCTATATAGATGCGCCGTGGACCGGCTTTTCATACAATTACGGCTATGAATATCCGTGCGGCGAAGCCTTCCGGGGCCTCATCAGTGCCAATACCTTCAACTGCTTTGTGGATGCGGACTTGATGGTCCGGGCCATGCTTGCGATCTTGGATAGGTGCAACGTGGCGAAGCATCCAGTGTACATCGTGGGGGAGAGCTATGGAGGTACGAGAGCCACATTAATGCTCAACATGTTGTTGTTCCCGGAAAATTATAGCGGTGATCCCACCGTGGACTTTCTTTTCAAAGACAAGGCCCTGGTTAACGCGGTCAAGGCCCATTATTGGAATGCCTTTGGAATGAAAGATCCTACCCCTAAAGAGATCGCGCAGAAGCAATTCGGCAAAGTGGTACTGGTTCAACCTCAGCTCACCGGTGAATACTATAATGTAGAAGCGGGAAAGATGTTTTCAGCTGAGGATTCCATCATCGATCAATTGTGGGCAAAGCATACCAGAGATGTTAAAAAATGGGAACGTCCGAAGGGCAAATCCGGATCCGAAGTGTGCATGAGTGCAATCAGTTATGTTCAGAAGCAGCTTCTGCTGGATCCCTATTTTGTTGATAAGGATGAAGGGTTCACGGATGCCCTGGAGAATCATGCTACAAGGGGGTTGATGCGGGCGGACGTCCTTTCAAAACTGTTCAATCTGCCTGGCCCCGCGTATCTGAAAAATGTTTTAGATTTCGGCCCCGCCGTGAGAGACAAGGACGGCGCCTATACAAGGTGTATCGGCTCTTCCTGCAGTGACTTGGCGAACCTGATTGAAAAGATTTTCGGCGAAGAATTGCTCCCGCCGCAGCTGGCGGTCAGAGCGGATGATGATATTCCATCCATCCCCATTGAAAGCGAGGCTTATGACCTTCGCAACTACCTGGGCAGACTCAGCGGAACCTGTGACGATTATTTCAAAGCATGGGACAAGATGCTATGTTTCATATACTACATTGATTCGTTGGATAATAACCCCATTGCCAAACCCTTAGTCAGTTGGATCGGCAGAAGATATGCCAAGCAGATCAATCCGGATTCGGTGATATATGGTGAAATGTTTCTGCATAATCTGGCGGTGATGGATGTCATGATCACCAACGCGGACAAGGATATTATGATCTATTCACCGGCTCTGCCACCGTCACTGAAACACTATGATCAGATTGTTTCGGATGTTGTTCTTGACGAGGCCAACAGCCTGTTTACGGTTAACTACCAACCGGGATTCATGGCGCAAATCAATGCCGACACCACTCTTAAAAGGACCGTTTATCATCCCTCCTACACCAATTGCGGGCACGCGGTTTCAGTGGCCAAACCTGAAAAACTGCGAAAGGATATGGCATCTTTTCTCGGTTTGGAAATTCGGGAATAGTCGAGTTCGGCCTGTTGACGGCCCGCTGTTTCAAACGATTGAGCACAGGGCCTTCGGAACAGAGAAATCCCCGATAGCAGAGGCGCCTTAGAGATGCAGCCGTTTCATAGACAAATTTCCAAAGCTGCGGACAAAACTTTTGAGACACGGCACTTCTGCATCGTGGACATAGATGGCATCCGTTACGATTTCAAAAAGAATTCGAAAACGCCTTATACCTTCTTCGAATTCATCTTGTGCTTGTTTCCTTCGGTAGTGTCGCAATCTGAACCAGATAGCCATGGGAATCCCCATTGGAAAAGGTGCTTAAAGGGGTAATCCTCACCTTTAGATCGATGATGCGGGATTTTGTTGTTTTATAGAGGTTTTTTGCTTTGACTTTTTCAAAATCAAACGCCGCTTCATACCATATTCTTTCGCCCTTTGGTAATCTTGCTTTATGTTCCTCTGATTTTCTATACCCGCACCGTTCCCTGCGAACTCTGGTTTTTCAACCGCAATAAGCCGGAGCAATACAGCGACAAGGTCTTGATGTTCGATGCACGGAATATCTACCGGAAAGTCACCCGCAAGATTTATGACTTCAGCCCAGAGCAGGAACAGAACCTTCTGGCCATCGTGTGGCTTTATCGCGGCCAGACCGAAAAATATCTCGACCTTGTGGCCCGATATACTGCCTTCGCTCCCTTCATGAGGGCGAAGGATGCTTCAAGTCCCAGGATGACGACGGAGAAGAGACCTGGCTGTTGCCCTCGTTCATGACGTCACTGGATTTGATTCGTCAAAACCTGGCCCCTTTCCTTGAAACCCTTTCGGAGGATGGCCCCATGCCGAGACGCTTAATTCTACTTTGTCACTCACCTTCAACCAATTTTAGAAATATTCTCTGAGCTGTTTTCGATATGCTGAGTCAATTAAAGCCTGACGCCTCTTGTGACGGATTTCCATCTGCCGGAAAACTTCGTCTGCATCAAATGCCCTTTGGGGCAGAAGAAAAGAAAGTATACACATAATATCAAAGCAGCTCAGCAAAGGGATATCCCTTCTATATAAAAGGCGTTGCTCTAACAAAAACAGCATTGCCATCATGACCATTGCCATGTGGTGATGCCAACTGCGCCACTTTCGCGCCTGGTACTCCCCTAAACCACATTCGACCTTTGCATCCTGAAATGAACGCTCTATCCAGTAGCGCTGTGCTCTCTGGAGCATTGCTCAAACTAAATTTCACTTTAGTACCGGTCACTTCCCGCCGAACAATGAGGTGCCGGCAATGTGCCTCGGGTTCCTCTCCGTCCCAAAGCCATACAAGTTTATGCAGAACGTCGACCAGAAGCTTTCCCTTGGTCGTGTCTCTTACAATGGTTCTCTGCCAAGCCTCTTCCGGCTGCTGTTCTAACCACTTATCGACCCTGACGGGTTCTGTTTGGGCTTTTGGCTTTTTCGGTTCTGGACCTTTATTTGATTTTCTCGCTGGAACTACCGGCTCCGGGTTTTCAAGATAAATACGCTGATCCTTGTGAACGTCAATCACGAAGGTTTCATTGGTTTGGTCCAAAGACCGTAAAAAGGCAGGGTTTTCTCCATAAAAACCATCTGCGCCGACCCAAGCAAATTGAATACCCTGTCTCCGAGCTTCAAGAACCAGTTGAAAAGCAAGGTCATGCTTGCTGTAAAAAACAACGGATTCATCTGGAATACCGGCAGTTTCACATCTTTTCTGATCATCGGTCCAGTCTTCAGGCAGGTACAATTTGAAACCAACAGGAGTAGCGTGTTCCCGGTACCCCAACGCCGAAAAAACACCAACCTGGCAATTGTCAACTTTGCCGAGTTGGCCACACCACTGCCTTTTAACCCCTACTGATTTATCTCCTTTTTTGGGAAACCCCGTACTATGTGACTGAAATAACGGCGAATATCGATCATAAAACTCACCAAAATGCACATCTATGCCCCCGAGGGGGCTGTTGGCATGGGTCGCTCCTTTATCAAGACTACGATTGTTCTGGCGGGCTGTTGGTACTCATACCAACGCCCCATTGATTTCGTTTTTTCATGGGTCGAAACTAACATGTTATTCCGATCATGTCAACATAAAAAGATAAATTAAATCAATAGTATATATTAAAAATAACCCTTAAATGGAGAGTGACAAAGTAGAACTAAGCGCCCTCCTTGACTCCCTGAGCCAGATCAATCAGCTGGAGCAGACCCACAACGATACGGATCATGCCCTCCATCTCCTTCTGGGCCTTTCTCCAGAGGTCCCGCTACCCATCCGGATGCCGTCGCCGGCCCCGCTCATGTCGGCCTTAGTCCTGAAAGCCCGGCTGTCGGAAGCGTCCCGGCGCCGGCCGGACCTCCTGGCCCTTCAGGCCGGTTATCAAAGTCAGGAGGCCAAAGTGCGGGCGGCCATTCTCTCCGAGTTCCCATCGGTGAGCATCGGGATCAGCAGAGCCCGGGACACCAGCAGCGTTGACACGAGCGGCTTCACCATCGGCCTCACCCTTCCCCTGTTCTCAGGCAGCCGGGGGGCGATTGCCGTGGAGCGGACCACCCGGGAGCAACGGGGCGATGCTCTGTTTGAGATGCAGGCGGCGCCCGATGCTTACAACCAATACGTCCAGGCTCGGGACGCAATGGACTACGCGGCAAGGGAACTGAAGCGCCAGGAGCAACTCCTGAAAGAGCATCTGACCACCCGTTCCCAGGTGGACACGGCCCGAAAGACCCTGGCGGATGCCCGGAGCAACCTGCGGACCATGCAGGCCCAGGGAGCCGACAAAGCGGCCCAGACCCTGAAAGCGCCCCTCGACGGCATCGTCACCTCGCTTGCCATTTCCCGGGGCGACCGGGTAAAGGTCGACACCGCGGCCATGGCAATTGGCGGCAGCGATCGCCTGATAGCCATCCTGGGGGTAGAAACGGAGGACCTTCCCGGGCTTCGCGTGGGCACGTCGGTGAAACTCCACTCGGTTATCCTGGTATTTCTGCTGCTGCTTTTTCTCTATGAAAGCTTTCGCGTGGGCATCGCCATGCTTGCTACCACACTCCTCGCCTTTCCGGCGGTTTTTATCGGCCTTTATTTAACCGGGACCGAGATCAATATCTCCTCCGTGATGGGGATGACCATGATCGTGGGTATCGTAACGGAAGTGGGCATCTTCTTTTTCTCGGAATACAGGACGTTGCCGGGCGATCACGACAAGAATGGCGTGCTGATTTTGGCGGGGAAAAACCGTATGCGGCCCATCGCCATGACGACTGCGGCCGCCATCCTCGCATTGTTGCCCCTTGCCATAGGCATCGGACAGGGTTCAGCCATGCAAAGGCCATTGGCCATTGCCATCATCTCCGGGTTGGTTGTTCAATTGCCCCTGGTTTTGATAGTGTTACCTGCCTTTTTAAAAATCTTGAAGACAAAGAATCCGGTTGAAGACTTCGTAGCTGGGACAGGTGGAGAGAAAAGACCGTCCCCTGGCAATTGAACTGCCATGGCATGATTCAAGAGAAGGAGGAATTGATAATCGGGATATTGGACTGAAATGCTTTCCGCTTTTTTAAGGAGAGCAATGGTTTTAGAGGAACATTACCAACCCGTAATTTTTCAGAAAGCTTCCCGCAAGGTTTGTGCGTTAAAAGGGGAATAACAGCGTGCGATAGGGTAGATATTGCCCTCAATCTTCAAATTACATGAAAGGAGACATGTTGTGGAATTTGTTTTGGAGAAGGATGTGAGGAGACTTATCGATGATACTGGAAAGGTGAAACAGGGTCTGGACTTGCTGGAAAAGGATCATGCCGCATGGTTCAGAGATCGAGAGCGTAAGGACCTGGTCGATATTCTCGGGGGCGTCAAAAAGCTGGAGTCTGATGTGAGCCTGGTGATGAGCCATTGCTTCTCTTTGAGTCAGGTGAAGCGAAATAATGGGATAAGGGGCGATCTTCATCAAGCCTTTAAGAACCTGAATATCCTCTTCGAAGACCTGAAAATGGCGAGAGAGGACCTCGACAAATCCTATGTGGATCACAGAGAACTTGAAAAATTGGAAATTGACTGGGCGAGATTCAGAAAAACCGTTACGCAGATCCAGGAAGACCTCGAAAAAGAGTAGCTTGCTAAGGGAGTCCCAATAATGAATAAAAACATTAGGGTTCTCGAACGAACATACCTTCTGATTTTGGTTGCCATATTCCTGCTCATCGTTTTCACGCCTTACATGATCCACTCAGGATTTACAGTGTTCGAGGAGCAACTCGTTGAGGTTGTCACAATTCTATTACTTTTCACAACGGGGTATACTGTACTCTCTTCATACCGAAAAGAAGCTACGAGGAACCTGGAACAAATCCATAGGTTGAACAAGGAAAAAGGCGCATTGGAAAACCGGCTTTCCGATGCGTTTAAATACATCGGAACCGTAAATGTACAGATACAGGAAATCAAATCCGTGTTTTCGAGTGTGCAAAAATTCCCCGAGAACAAGAAAGATTTTGGTTATATTCTGCACTTCCTGGCAGATAGGATCCTTGGCATGGTAAACACAGGATGGGTGCTCTTCAGAATAATCGATACCCAAAGCCTGAACAGCCTGGGAGAATACAGTGCAACACGCGGAAACGCAGTTCTTCCCCGGCACAAAATCAGCAACAAGGCTCTCGTCTCAAGTGAGAAGTCAAAGGGGTTTACGGTGGTGGAATCGGGACAGGAAAACTTTTACATCAAGACATTCTGTATTATTCCAAAAGTAAAACTCTCCCGTGACGACCTGGTGTTTATCAAGGCTATTGTCAATCAGCTTGAGATGCTGTTCCTTATCTTTACATCCATTTACTACAGAGACAGTCACTCCGACAAGAAGCTGCTGCCAAGCAGATGAATCCCCATTCGTTTGGACAAAAGCCCGTTTAGGGTTGTCACCAATTTCTTCCGTGCGATCTATCGCGCCATAAAAAGACCAACAAAATTAGATTCAGAGCCTTCAACTTCATGCTCTCTCCATGATGGCGGTTTATAGTGTTGAAAATTACAAGGCAAGGCATTGTTTGTCTTGCTGACAAGGCTGGAAAGCCTGAAACATTAATAACCGGAGGTCGTATCATGAAGAAAAAATGGAACAACATTATTGGAACCGGTGTTCTGGTCATCGGGCTTGCCTTTGCCGGCACAGGTTTTGCGAAATCGGATGACAGCAAGGTCCGTGCCGGAACCATCCGGATCGAGAATCAGGTTGAAGCGGATTTTCCCGCTTTGGCAAAGGTCACGTGGGAGCAGGCCGTTCAGAAGGCTTTGGCCACAGTTCACGGCCAGGCACTGAAGATCGAACTTGAAGAAGAGGACGGCTTCTTGGTGTATGGTGTAGAAGTGGTCACCGCCGACAAGGCCATCGTGGATGTGAAGGTGGACGCCGGTTCAGGAAAGATTCTGGCTATGAAGCGGGACAAGGCGGATGACGAAGATCACGAGCACGGCAAAAAGGATGATGATCGTGATCGTAAGGACTAATCGCTCCAAAGTGCCTTTAACACCGTATGTTGCAAGTGGTTGGGGCGCTTTGATCACCATTGCGGACGTATTGATCGAGGCTCATACGCCCGCAAACTTTATCATGTGAGGTCTATTCAATGATCACCATCGGGAATCTGCATCTGAATATTGCGGGAAAGGAAATCCTGAACGGCATCGATCTAAATCTGCGGTCCGGTGATATCTATGTTTTGCTGGAGCCAAACGGGGCCGGCAAGTCCACCACCATCTTCGCTTTGCTGTGGCTGCGCGCACGCGATAGCGGTCTGATCAGCGTGCTGGGCCGTGACCCCGCGGAATATGCCTCTGCAATTCGCCGTAATGTCGGGGTAATGCCGGAAAGCGCAGAGTTTTACGACTGGATGACCGCCCCCCCTACCTGCGATGGTATGGCCGCTTCTACGAACGAACCTCAACTGAACTGGATTTGCAAACGTTGTTGGAAAAGGTCGGCCCCGGCGCTGAAGGTCGCCGCCCCATGGGAAGTTCCGCGCTAGCGGAATGAAATTGGTTGTTGTTACCCAGTGGGTGAGGGTTGAAAGATCCAATTCCCATCTGGCTAAAGGTTAACCACCATGCCAGCAGTGAAGTCCGAGGGCAAACCCGGTAACGGGAGTCCGAAGCCGGACGGGATCAAGGGTGCAGGCTCTGTATCGAGCCCCGAAATAATGATTGTTGTGGACCGAAAGGATATCCTCCTGATTTGTAGGAGGGAAAGCCGACAGCTTTGACGTGCTGGAAGGCAATAGTCCTGAATGCGCTATGGTGAGTATTCAGCGACGCCACCGGGGTCTTAGGTAGCGGCCGACAAGGCCTTAATCTAGCGGGTGAAAGTCCCGTCATGCTAATTGCTCGGTTCGAGTGTGTAGCGATGCCACAGTTCATGAAGGGTAACCTCATGTCCATTGCGTGGTGTAAACGGCCCGGCCGCCCTGGAGACGTTGATCTCCAGCGGTGGGTGCAACCTGGGGGCCTAGCGAGTATGGGAGCCTGAACATAAAGGAATGACTGCAGCCCCGAAAATGCGTGCCTTGTTAAAGTTGCTTTGCAAGGGTAGCCGGATGTGCCGAACGTCTCAGACCTAACGTGAGACCGATGTTCTTCGGGAAGAAACAAGTAAATGCACCGAAGGAACGCCATGTCTCAGCCAAAAATTCGGGAGTTGCTTGAAAACTGTGGCATAGACATTTCACAATCGACTATTTCGCGAATCCTTACCAATGATGAAACCGGGTTCAACCAGGAGAAAAAAGACATCTTCCGTGCTGCACTGGAGCATACGCCTTATCACCAAATCGACGATACCACGGTAAGGGTTAACGGCAAAAACTACTATTCACAGATTTTCTGTAATCCATATTATACAGCCTTTTTTACCGTCCCGCGCAAAGATCGTCTCACGATACTTGATTTGTTGCTGTGTGGCAGGGAAAGAACATACCGTTTTGATCAGAAGGCATTTTGTCTAATGGCGAATTTCAAGGTTTCAAAGAAAATGACCGACGTCCAAACCGCCAAGAAATTGGGGATCAACGCTTTCGAATACATTAGCGACAGGGTTTCCAAAAAGTTCAGTATGCCGGCGCTATCTGATCTGATTATTGAAAGAGCGAAGCTACAGCCCGGGTAGCTGTTCCCTTCACCAAATCATTAAAACAAGAATTTCACACCCCATCCTTCGCAGCAATCATATTGCTCTCGGCCGTATGATGCTGTAGGATTATGCCGCTGTTTGTTACTTCACTTCAAGGTTGCATCCTAATTTTTCGAATCCTGGGGGGGGGGGGTGAATAGGATACGAGGGCTTTTTAAAAAGTTATGAAGCGTATGCCTCAATGGGGTATTCCGGATTACGGTAAAGATAGTCTTCACAGGAAGGCAACTGAGAATCTGAAGTATCAATGTTTATTTTCGGGTCGATTTGTTACTTCACTTCAAGGTTGCATCCTAATTTTTCGAATCCTGTGGGGGGGGGGGTGAATAGGATACGAGGGCTTTTTAAAAAGTTATGAAGCGTATGCCTCAATGGGGTATTCCGGATTACGGTAAAGATAGTCTTCACAGGAAGGCAACTGAGAATCTGAAGTATCAATGTTTATTTTCGGGTC
This sequence comes from Desulfatiglandales bacterium, assembly GCA_963664475.2. GTDB lineage: Bacteria > Desulfobacterota > DSM-4660 > Desulfatiglandales > Desulfatiglandaceae > NaphS2. Next base: position 1,362,767 of record CAXXXE010000004.1, on the reverse strand, counting down.
GACCTCAAATTCAAACGCATAGAGTCCGAACGGCAAGCCTTCTCCGATCGACTTTAACGCCGCTTCTTTTAAGCTCCAAAATTGATAAAAAGTTAGCAAACGCTCAGTTCCTTTTCTTTTTTTTAGGGCGTTCGCCTCAGCATTTGAAAAAAAGGATTCGCAATGTCCAATGCCTCCAAATGTCTCGCAGGATCTTCAAAATCAATACCGAGTGCGTATTTCGAAGACCATGCACCTAAAAACCCGAAGCGACAAGATGAAAAGCCGAACCAGAAATGCGACAGTTCTGAAAGGCAGGGACGACCCTTATTCGTCTCTTCAAAAACCATGCGTCTCAAGGGTCGATCCGGTCCAACGGCTCTTACACCGCAGAAACGGCGAAATATGCGTCGCTGGGCGAACTGAGACTTTCCATATTTATCTTAAAAGCGCGGAATTCTTCTTTCGGAATGCGTTACTGAATTCGAATCTGTCGATAAAGACGATCCGGAAAAAACGCATCGGTTCCGAGTTCTTAACCAAGTGCCCCTCAATGCCTCTAACAAAGATGTGCTGGTTAACTTTCTGGAATATTGGGAAATTACACAGGAAAAGACACAGCATTTCAGTTGGGTGACTGATTTTTTTATAGAAAAGAAGAATGCATACCAGCTGATGCGAGGTGGCCGTGCGAGATGGAAGATCGAAAATGAAACCTTCAATACGCTTAAAAATCAAGGCTATCATTTTGAACACAACTACGGGCTCGGCAAAAAGAATCTGAGTGTTGCTTTTGCGATGCTTATGATGCTGGCATTCTTGGTTGATCAAACACAGCAACTTTGTTGCCCACTATTTAAAGCGGCATGGCATAAACTCGGTTCAAAAAGGGAATTGTGGGAACGTATGAGAGCTTTGTTTAGAGATTTTGAATTCAAATCGATGAGGATGCTCTATGAAGCCCTCTATTATGGCGTAAAATTTCAAGCGCTGGTCATTTTGTATGACACTGCGTAAATTTGTCATGTCGAATTCACTTACAAAAGATCCATCAATGCTAAAAAGACTGGAGCTTCCGGAAATGGATATCTTTGCCCTAACCCATATCTTTTATGTTCTCACCCTTGTGAAAAAGTCTCAAGCTGCAAGAAATCGAGGGAGCCAATAGTGGATTTGGAGCAATTTTTCTGAAAAGTATCTGATCTCAGCGTTTGTTTTTGAAATTTATTTTACAAACGCTGTGAGTAAATTCCTGACCGGGAATTGCTGACTCAATATTGCCGAAGTGGTGCTCGAATCTGGTTAGAACGAACTCATAGTTTTTCAATGTGCTTTTTTTGGAATTCATTCTCTGATAGTCAAAAAAAAATTCGTGGCCTCCAACAGTTCCATAGTGCACCTCCCGTTTTTTGAGGGGTAATAAAAAATGAATTGACCTCAACATATCCTATTGGTTAAAGTTACGATCACCAAATAAAATTTTCAATCCAAGGATGCACGCATCAGTAAATCCGTTGCTAATGCTGCGCTGAATTCGCTCATCGACCGCATTACGAAAGAGCTGAAGAAAAAGGACGGTAAGGTAACCTTGATCGGATTCTGAATTTTTTCGAAAGTACGCCGAAAAGCCCGTAAAGGCAGGAATCCCCAGACCCGCTCGCCGATCAAAATCAAGGCATTCAATGCCGTCAAATTCAAAGAGGGGAAGAAGCTGAAGGAGGCTGTTTAGGATTTCGAAGGAATTGCATTCACTTCCGGCCTGATGAGCGCCTGAAAGCTTGAAAGAGGGAGCACGGCGACAGCAGCATAATTCGGATACATGGAAATAACATGCCCGATCAAAAGAAAGTCTGTGCTGTGTCTTTAAGCCCGAAAATCCGAAATCCGTTGAGCAAATGCGCCAGATGTTCATCGGCAGGGTACCCCATATTCGCCGACATGGAAGCGGTGGAGTACAAATGCTGGTGGGTTGACAAGGACCAAGGCCAATGGGGGCGCTATACGTTTTCCGGTCGGCTGGGGAACTGGAAACATACATCGCTTCGGACCTCTGGCTAAAGGTGATCCCTGAGAAATACGGCTGTACCCTACCTGGCAGGTAATGGACGTGGGACTCATCCTGTCCAAGAAAACCATCACGAAGGCAGAGGGTTCTTGGCAGGGTTGAAGGCAGAAAGAGTCAGGAAAAATTGGAAGAAACGGCGGTGGGAGAGCGTTGCTGGGTGAAAGGGCTCGACTGGAAGGACTGCTATCTGACATTCGTTTGATTTCAGTAGCAAACAGTGTAAGATTGATCTGCTAGGCTCGCAAGATTTTGAGTGCTTTGCTGTGAAGATAGATGCACGTAGTCTTTTTTTGTGACCGGATGAGCGGTAAATGGATTGACCCTATATGCTGTGGTGGTAGGATATTACGGTTTAGGTCCAGGAACGTGAAAGCAATTTCAGATATGTAAGGGGTATCGCAGGATTTTGATGGCGCCGGTTTTTTTTGGATGACTCAATTAATCACCAGCGACCGGCTTAGAGAGATGGCTTCAATCTCAATGCCCGCTTAAACCGGTTGGTTTGATGATACCAAAACTTTTTGCAGCTCGATGATATTTGGTTTTGGCACGAGAAATGTGTGTTTAGGTGAGGCTGGAATATTTTAAAGCTGCGGCAATACTTTTTCCAGGGAAGTGAAGTGTGCCCCATGTTTTAAAATTACGACAAAAATTTTTGACATCCAAATGAAATCAAAGTTCAAATTCCTGATTTATTGGAAGGCTTTTGTAGGTTATCTGGAGAAAGCAAAAGAGATTAAAATGTTCCTTCCTGTTTTGTTCAAAAAGGCATCCAGTAGGATAGAAATCAGTTGTCAACTGCCGAGCATTTGTAGCATGGTAAAAACTTTTTTTCGTTGGCATGTTGGGCTAGGTGGTGTAATGAGATTTTTCACCTTCAAAAATTAGAAAATTAGGAGGGAAAAATGCGAGTTATTCGTGATAGGGCTTTGAAAGCAGTGGGATTGTTCTTATTTCTATCTGTCGTGCTTTTTTCGTTGCCTCTTAACCAGGCAAATGCATATCCGGCGCCGCAATTCCACAGGGCAATGGTTTTCTCTTTTCACGCAGCGGACGATTCGATCACAACCATTTTTTTTGCAATCATCAGCGGCCCATCACCGGTCGATGTGGCCTCTTTTACGGCAACCGGTCCATCCGGTCCTTATAATCTGACTTCCGGGCAATCTTTTCAGCAATATGGACTTTTTTACGCGCATGTGGAGCCCGGTGTTCTGAACAACGGCAGCTATACATTGACGGTTACGGACAGCATTGGCCGGACCGCCTCGGTGGTTCGGGAGTTCACCTATAATGACAGTATCCCAGCGGCGACGTCCCTAGTTCCGGCAGACAAAACCTATGCGGTAACAAATACCCCCACCCCTACCTTCAGTTTTTCCCCGGTTACAGGGAACTATTGCTACCAGGCACAAATCCGAGACTATGACGGAAAGGCCATCTGGTACAGCAGCCCCTTTGTGACGACCCCTTCGTTCAAGTTTTCTAAAGAAATGCTGCAATCTAACACTCCTTACCGTTATAAGGCGCGTGTGTGGGATATCGTCGGCCAGAACTGTCGTGAAAGCGAAGCTCTTTTTTACACGGGTACAAAAAGCACGCCAGAAATAGACCTGAAAGGCATTCTGTCAATATCGACTTCAAGTTTGATAAACTTTATCTACTCACGGGCCATCAACGTTGCGCCTTGGGATATCGACTATTTTCGATTCACCGGCCCCGACAATGTCGTCTACGAGCTTAATGGTCGCTACTATCAATTCACTTTCCCGGCTTATAATGCAAACGTCACGTCGTTCGACCCGCCAGCGTCAATGCCAAATGGAACATATACAGTCGAAATCAAAGACAGTTCAGGGAGGACTGATTCCGACACCAGAAGCTACACCTATAACCCGATCCCCGAATTTTCGGAAGACTCCCGTATCCCAGTAGACAATGCCTATTTGGATACGGAAAAACCTACATTCAGCTGGTCCAGAGTCCAAGGGGATACTGGTGATGGAACCTATCTTTACAGTATTCGTATTGTTGACAACACTCAACAAATGCGGTGGTTCGACTCTCCTTCGAGCACAGCCACTTCCTTTACTCCCAATGAAGCCTTAAATCTGCCTAAAGGGAGTTCTTATAAATGGAGAGTTAATGTGATTGATGCAGATGGGAATAATTATAGAAACTCCTCCTATCACACAATCACGTTTAATCTCGAGTCAGCCCCGTCAGTTGTATATGTCAACAACACCGATGACACATGTGATGGAAATGACCCCTGCTACACTTCAATCCAAGATGCGATAGACTACGCAGCAGAAGGCGCTTCAATACGTTTGGCTGAGGGGACGTACAACGAAATATTTCGACTCGGTCTTTCAAAGGCCATAACGCTTCGAGGTGGATGGGATGCCAAATTTAAGAATCAAACAGTCAATAAGACATTTATCAAATCACCGACTGTGACCCAAGGCTCGCTCACAATGCAGATGCTAACCATACAGCCGTGAAATGAATATGGGGAGAGACGGTTACGGATTACACGGTCCTTTTGACGGCAGGATTGGCCTGTCGCCAATTAAGTAAAATCGTCAGGTTGCTTCCGGCACGAGGGCACCACCTTCCCACCAGTTTTATCATTGCCCCAATCCTGTGATTGGCAATAATCCGGAATCATAGGTATCCCAAGCGATTTCTTGTAGCCAAATGGTTGTGATATTATCATTGGGAGGGGAGCGACCTGAGAGTTGAGAGATGCATGAAAGTGACAGTTTTTTTGGGTACATAAGACTTGTGATAACTCAACGTACCAAAAGCAAAGACGACGTTGTGATATGAGCTCAGTATCTCATCCGAGCAAGATTGAACTTGCCATTTTTCTCATTATCCAACACCACTACATCTTGTGTTCGCTCCCTTTTCAGGCTATTCATCCAAAAGTGAAGACTTCCTATATAACATCCGTTTGATTTCATGGCGAAATAGTGTAAGATTGATCTGTCAGTTTTGCACGATTTCGGTGACACCGGGGTGAGGGATGATGCACGTACTCTTTTTCTGCGACCGGATAAGCGGAAACCGAGTTGACCACAATATGTTGTGGTCGGGGAGAATTCCTTGCTTGACGTCAGGAAGACAGTTGATTATTTGAATATGTAAGGCGTATTGCAGGTTTTTGTATAAGAAAAGAGTCGAGGTGCGGCTGAAATTTTCTTATTTCAAGGAAAGCAGCCTTTCTAGTAAGGTATGGCTCAAGGCTTGAGTTTTAAAATTTGTGGTTTAAAACAGACCGAAAAATGAACTACTTTGGTCTAAAGTTTGCCAAAATTATTTTTTGGCAAATTCTTAAAACCGACTTAGCGGGAAAATCCTTGCACACCTAACCACGGCCAGGAACAATAATCGTATATTTATATTATTTGTCTTAGCTGTGACCGCTGCTGTTATTGGTGCAACGCTTTTGTGGGCCATAAGGGGATTCACCATCCCGCTGAAAAAATTACAGGAAGGCATTTCGGAGTTGGGCACCGGATCCTTAGAAAAGCGTCTGAAACTGACTGGAAAAAATGAAATTTCAGCAGTCGCCAATGAGTTCGACAAAATGGCGGATCGATTACATGCCACAACCGTTTCACGAGATGAATTGCGGGCTGAAATAGCTGTGCGTGAGCAGGCCCAGCAGGAAAAAAAGGAGCTTGAGGATCTCCTGGCGCAGGCACAAAAGATGGCTGGTATAGGCTATTGGACCTATGATCCTGTGATCCAGATGCCCACCTGGACCGAAGAAATCTTTCGCATTTTCGGATTGGATCCCTCAAAAGGAGAAGTCTCTTTAGAGGATCACCGGCTGTTAATCCATCCCGACGACTGGCAAATCTTTGATATCGCTATGATGAAACTTTTAAATGATGGCAAAAGTTATGATCTGTTTTTGCGATCGATTCACAAAGATGGGTCGATTGTTCATTACAATACCAAGGGTTTTGCGTCCTATGGGGAGGATGGCCGTTTAAAGAGGCTCTACGGAGTTTGTCAGGATGTCACCGAACGGAAACAGGCGGAGGATGCTTTGCGGCAAGAGAAGAAAAAGGCTGAGCAAATACTCCAACTCGCCGGGGTCATGTTTGTGGGTCTGGATACCAAAGGCACGGTCACGCTGGTGAATAGAAAAGCATGCGAAATTCTCGACTATGAAGAGGATGAGATCATCGGGCTTAATTGGTTTGATCACTTCATCGCCAGAAATACCAGGAAATCTGCACATCAGGATTTTCAGCAAGTTATGGCCGGAGATATTCTTTGTTGATATCGCCTCCGGCGACCCGGAACGAATGGTTTGGGAGGACCTGGAAATAACAACGAATAAAAGTGAAAAAAGGATTGTTACCGCCATAAATATACCCATTCTTGATCAGAATCTTATGATTTCCACAGTTCAGGATCTCACGGAAAAGCGAAAACTGGAATCTGATCCAAGTATGATCTTGGGAGACCCAACCGAAATCCATCAAATCGTCATCAACCTCTGTACCAATGCGGCGCATGCCATGAAAACATCAGGTGGCATACTTGAGGTGAATATTTCTGATGTGAAGCTAAATGAAAAAGATGCATCCCGCTATGAAGACCTCTCTTCGGGTGATTTTGTGAAGCTGACTGTTAGAGACAGTGGCGAAGGCATTTCGCCCGATGTTCTGGAAAAGGTATTTGAAGCCTATTTCACAACCAAAGAGTTTGGTCAAGGCAGCGGTATGGGCTGGTGAAGAAATGCAAGGGAACCATTAATATAGAAAGCGCCGTTGGCGAAGGAACCACTGTTGAAGTGCTGTTTCCCAAAATCGAAGAAGAAGCACCGGTCAAAGCGAAAAGTGAAGGCGAATTGCCCACTGGCAGCGAAAGAATCCTTTTGGTGGATGACGATCCATCAATTGCCAACATGATTCGCCAAATGTTTGAAAGACTGGGATACCATGTTACAGATTTGACCGATAGTATAGCGGCACTGGACCGTTTTAGGTCAACTCCCGATGAGTTCGACCTGATGATTACAGACATGTCAATGCCCAAAATGTCCGGCGATCAGCTGGCGGTCGAGCTGATGAAAATCGGAAAAGATATCCCGATCCTTCTCTGTACTGGGCACAGCGATGCCGTCGATGAGAAAAAAGCCAAAGAACTTAGAATCAAAGGATTCGTCATGAAACCCCTGAACAAGGGCAAGCTGGCAAGGGCTGTCAGGGCCGTATTGGACGGATGATGATACAACGTATTTGGCGAATTGAATCCCAGGTGATTATCAATATATCAATAAGAAACCTGATCGAGAAATATCCCAGCAGCGGGACATGATGGGACGTATTAATGGTGAATCGTATCTGACCCGTGTTTCTGAATTGCTTGGTCGGGACATGAACCGGATCAAACGGGCGCAAAGTCTACGCGGAGAAGAGAGGGAAGACAGGGATCTTCTGGTTTATCTTCTTTGGAAAAGAGGAGCATTTACGAATGAGGAGGTCGGCGATTTTTTCGGGATGAGCTATTCAGCAATCAGCCACATTGTGCGAAGAGTAAGAGATGAAATGGCACAAAGCAAGAAATACCAGAGAAGGCTGAAAATTGTTAATTCACAAATCAATGACCCCAATTTCACTTTTTAGCCATGGGAACGCGGAAACCTCGAAAATTTCTGATTTTTTTTCTTTTCTTTGTCGCCTCGTGCATTGCCGTTGCCGTGATTTTTCATGAAGTGGTGGTCTATACTTCCAACGCCTATATCCGCGCCAACTGGGCGGCCGTGAGCCCTCGCGTAAAAGGTCACGTAAAGGCGGTTCACGTGAGTAACAACCAGCATGTTGAAAAAGGCAATCTAATGATCGAACTGGAGGAATACCCCTATCAGCTGGTGTTGAACGTACACAAGGCCACACTGGCCCAGGATCAGGCGCAGCTTAAAGTGACCGAAATCAAATACGAGATGGCCCGGGAGACGCTCAAAAGCGTCGCCGCTGAATTCAAGCTGGCCGTCAAAAAGCGCGACCGCTTTAAGGAACTCAGTCGAGAAAATGCCGTCAGCAAGCAGGCCTATGAGAACGTGGAGACGGAGCTGGACAACGTCACCATACGGCTCACCCAGAGCAAGGAAAACGTGAAGTACTGGATGGCGGCCGTGGCCGAACAGGCAACGGTGATTGATGCGAGCAAGGCGCGCGTGGCCCTGGCCCGGTATGATCTTTCCATGTGCCGGCTTTGCGCGCCGAACCCGGGTTTTGTGAACAATATGTACATACGCCCCGGCGACTATGCGGTCGTGGGGGCGCCCATGTTTGGCATTGTGGAGACCACGGAGTTCTGGGTGGAAGCCAACTACAAAGAGAGCCACGTGGGGAAAATCAAGCCAGGCCAAAAGGTGTGGATTCAATGCGATCTCTATCCATGGCGCATTTTTGAGGGTCGTGTGGTCAGCATCGGAACCGGTGTCAGCCGCAGCGACAAGCCGCAGGGAGCACTTCCCTACATCTCGCCCACAATCGACTGGATCAGACTTCAATACCGGTTCCCAGTGCGGATTCGATTTGTGGATCCGCCCCCGGACGTGCAGTTCCGCATGGGGGCCGATGTGCGAACTCTGATTCTGCTGGGATCTGAGAAGAGTTCGGATCCATGACCCTGCTGGACCACTACGGGCTCATTTTCAGGGACCTTCGAGGGACTTTCGGTGACTTCGCCTGGGGCAGCCGGCAAACCCGCCAGGCGCTCAAGACGGGACTCTCCTGTGTGCTGGCGGTGTTGCTCACCTACTGGCTGGATTTTAAGGAGGCTTACTGGGCGGGCATCACCACAATGATCATGATGCAGCCCAATGTGGCGGCGTCCATTCGAAAGGGGTGGATGCGGGGGGCCGGCGCCTGTTGCGGGTGCTTTCTGGCGGTGTTGATGACCGGTCTCTTTATTCAGCAGCACCTGACCTATACGTTTGCATTCTTTGTCCTGTCCATTTTCGGTTTCTACCTGGGGGTGACCCTCAAAAGCGGGTATTTCTGGAGTTATTTCATCATGAACAGCGTCCTCATTTCCATGGTGGGAATGACCCAGCCGGATATCACCCTCTACATCGCGATACACCGAAGTGCCGCCATTGCGCTGGGCGTGCTGGTCTCTCTGGTGGTCAATGTGGTACTCTTTCCCGACTACGCACACGAAACCGTTCAGGCGGATTTTGAGCGTCAGCGCGCGAAAACCCTTGAATGGATGGCTGAAATCATGCGCTTTTACTTGGCGGGAGACTACCGGATGGAACCGGTCGAGAAAATGTACCGTCAGTTGATTCAGGGGTTGCGCGGGCTGAGAACGCGCCTGGAGGATGCCGGTTTTGAAATGAAATTGCTGAGGGGGGACCCGGTTGTGCTAAGGTCATTGATGGACCGGCTCAGCGCGAGGACGGAGGATTTCCATGGTTTTTTTCTGACGCTTGTAAGAGAAATGCCACCCAAAACCTATCAGGAATTGTACCGGTCGGATCTGGAGATTCTTGCGGAACAATTTGATTTGCTTAAAGAAAAAAAAGGCTGGTCACTGGTCGAAAATGATCCGGTCATCACTCATATTCGGGATCTGCTTACGGCCCTTGAATCTGATGCCACAACCCGGGTGGACGATAACGCGGAGGAAAGCAGGAGCGTATTTGATTGCCTCACTTTTCTGGAACTGATTTTTCTGGTGCGCCGAATGGTGAATGACATGACCTTTAAGACCTATGAGAATACGGTCAGTGAGGTGGCGGACCTGTCCGATGTCATCATTTCCAACAGGCATTCGGATCTCTATCGATTTCGATGGTTTGGGTGCATGAGAAGCCTTCACATTCCCACCATGAAATATGCCATCAAGGGGGCGTTGGGCATCGTCTGTGTCTTCTGGTTCTGGCTGTGGGCCGAAATTCCGGGAGGTGCGCTAAATATGTCCGTGGCGGTGATCACCGTGCTGCAACAGGATCTCATGAGTACCACCCACAAGGGGCTGCTGCGCTTTACCGGCTGCCTGGTGGGAGCCGCCGCCGGCTATGCCTTCCTGGGGTTTCAGGTGGAATCCACACTGGTGCTGTCGATTACGTTGTTTTTCGCGGTATCTCTCTTCGCCTATATCTGGGGGGGACGTCCCGGCGCCGCCTATCTGGGGTGCCAGGCGGGGATTTGCTATATCCTGGCCACGGTGCATGACATGGGGGCGACCACCAGCCTTGCCCCGCCCACGGAGCGGCTGGCTGGTATTTTCCTGGGGGTTCTTTTCATCTGGACCATCAACCTGTTGATCTGGCCGGAAGACCTCGTTAAAAAATTTTCAGCCGGAATCCTTGCCGCAAAAGGGAATCTTGCCATCGTCGGAGAACTGGTCACATCACGATTCAAGGGAGAAAGCGGTTCCCATAAGAACCTGTTGGATGTGGTCGCCCTGGAGTCCACCCTTCAAACACTTCTGACCCAGGGGGAAATTACCGCCGCTGACGCGGCTCCGGTTCAAATATGGCTGGACCAGGTGCGCCTTCTGCAGAAAGAAAGCGTGGTCATGGATCCCTTGGATGCCGCAACCAGGAGCGTCTTTCTAACACTGAATCCGGATTTCATGAAAGGGTTGCTCGAGATCCTTTCGCTGGTGGCAACTGCTCGGCAAGAAAAGGCATATGGCACGATTCGTCTGCGCCTGGCCCGGTTAGATCAGCTATTTGACCGGCTTTTGGCGCAATTGCGTACTGAACGCGTTCTCTCCCAGACCCCGGAGGCTCAACAGCGGCTCACCCACGCGCTGATGGTTTGCAGGCGTCTTATCTACCGCCTCGAGAGCTTATCCGATGCTCAGCGCCGTTTTCCAGTGTTTCTGCGGAAAGCTTGAGAAAATCGGGGGCTTCCTCTTTGATGGCCGGTTGATTTGAGGAGTCGATTTAAATCAGAAATTTGGAAACTGATTATTCCTCAAAAAAAGTTGAGCCAACCTATGAACAAAGAGCCGGTCCTGATTTATTATAGTGTGGATGCTTGTAATGGAGATCTGGGTTATTATTGAAAAGGGACCGCAAATTATCATTTTGAACCAAGAAGTCGTGCGCGAGAAGCTTCGCCAGAAGAAACATGACGATGTTTCCTTGAGTGGCTGGGGACATCTTGATGAATTTGCAACCTTTATCATCTCATTTGGTCTTTTGCAAATGCTTGCCTTGTTGGGGCTTACGACCGGACACAGTGGCGTTCCTGTCTGCCTGTTGACCATGTTGAGTTTTGCCAAATCTCTCTTTGGAATAAAATTTGATGATAACATCAAATATTTATTCCAAGATCATCATGTTTTGCGGCTTCTCGGGTTCAACAGCAAACATATTGATCTGGGCTACAGCAATAGAACCAGAAAAGATGGCAGAAAACCAATTCATCCAGATACCGTACGCAATTTTCTGAGCAGGCTGGGATATATTGAGGAACCTGAAGTCTGAGAAATGCAAAAAGCGGCAAATTGTGTGCATCCCTCAACCCTCAGCAAGTTCCATCGCCATGGGGATATCACAGGTATTCGGCTGCGAGAAATCGGTTGTGATTCCGGCCAAAATTGTGACGTTAACACTTTTTTTGTTCCCTTTGGAAAATGAGGTTGGTACACAGTGCCGCAATGCATAGAGTGAAAAAGATGTAAGCCAGGAATATGGAATAGGCCAAACTGATATTAAGTCTGATTTGGCGAGAAAAAAAATAGAACAAGAGAAAGGCCATTGGTACATTGCATAGATATGCTGCATAGGACCACCGTGCCAATAACTGATTCAATCGAAAAATCGGACCACCCAAACGGTTTTGATATAAAATGGCAGTAGGCAGCAATAGTGCCGCAGCCAGACCGGCAATATTAAAGAAGACTGTACACAAAAAAGTAGACGAATCCGATGATTCATTCATAAAAATAATGGACAGCGTAATGAGCGTCAACCCTCCCACGCCAAAAAGCCATCTCCTGAACCTGGCGATCCAAACGGCTGGCCGTCCGGTTAGCAACCAGGCCATTAGCGCACCATACATCGGCGCATCCATTCGGAAAAATACAGCGGTGCGACTCTGATCCATAAAAGAAGGGTGCCCCCACAAAACAACCGCGACTCTAATCAGAGACCCCACAGTGATAAGACATAGAACGGTGCTGACATATGCTTTCCCGTGTTTATGACCCAGACGCATCAACCATAACACCGCAAGCGGAAAAAGGACGTAAAACCAGACCTCGACCGAAATGAACCATGATTCGGCGAAAAAATGATTAGGCCCATGGACAAGATTCTGCACAAAGAAAGGATAAGCGTACCAGTGGGGTATCGATCGCGGCCATAAATAGAGCGCGATCAGGATATTGATCAAAAGAAAAAGGGTGTGGCTCTTTTGGATCACGAATAAAAGTCTTAAATAATGACGCTTTAGGTGCCCTACGGACCAAGTTGCTAAGGTTTTTTGCGAAAATAACATTTCAGTAAAAGGCTATGTCCTGGTTTTCGTGTTCCTGAACAGTGGAAAGGAGAAGAAAGTTATTTTTGTTGGCTTTCATTTTGTTCTGGATCTTTCTTCAGTTCCTTGCTATATGAGAATGACGAAGGAGGAACGCCATGATCAGAGCAAGAGACAATCACCGATTTTGTGGCCGTGAGTTTGCCTCTCAAGACGTATCCTTGATTCAGGAAGTGGTTGAGAGCTGTCCAGGAATCAGCCGAACGGAATTGTCGCATACGGTATGTGAACTGCTGGAGTGGAGACGGCCCAATGGAGTTCTCAAAGGTCGGGAGTGCCTGAACTTTTTGGAACGATTGGAAAGCGAGGGGTATTTCAGGCTTCCGGAGAGCCATGGGAGCGGACCGAGGAAAGGTACGCGACGGCACATTGCGCCGGGAAAAGATTCTCCTGCTTGGGCCGGACTGTCTGGGAGTGTAGAAGCGTTTTCGCCCCTGGATATGGAACTGGTCAAGAGCGCTGAACAGCGAGGACTTTTCAAGGATCTTGTAAGCCGTTACCACTACCTTGGATATGCCATGGCATTTGGAGCGAAGCTTCAATATCTGGTGTATGTAACCCGTCCCACACGACAAGTTGTAGGCTGTGTTCAATTCTCCAGCCCAGCTTGGCGGATGAAGGCCAGGGATCAATGGATTGGTTGGGATGACGCGACACGCGGACAAGGTCTTCAGCAGATCGTAAACAATAGTCGATTTTTGGTCCTGCCAAGAATACGCAATCTGGCCAGTTCGCTGCTTTCGTGTGTTTTGAGTCGGCTTCGAGAGGACTGGCGGGGCCATTATGCAGTGGATCCCTTGTTGGTGGAGACGCTGGTAAACCAAAAGCGTTATCATGGTGGATGTTACCGGGCAGCCAACTGGATTGAACTGGGAAAGACCAGCGGTCGCGGACGAATGGACAGAGCCGGTAAACGGCACGGAGCAGATGTTAAAACCATCCTTGTTTACCCACTGGTAAAAAATGCCGTCAACCGGCTTAAAGGGGGGAGATAGCGCTTATGGGAGCCGCGCCGGCACTTTCTTCCCTGGAATATCCTTATGGTCAGGGTCATGAATATTTTGAGCGCATCATAAGTATCCTTGATTCCGGAGAGGGAAATTCGATGGATATGAGCAACTTAGAACAGGAACTTGAGAAGCGGGGGCGTGAATTGATGCGCATTTTGCTTCAGGAACATCTTAATAACCGCAGCCCCGGCACAAGCAATGAACCTGTCAGGGATGCAAATGGAATCAAACGAATTGAAACACCTGCCCATGAACGAAAGATTGAAACAGTGTTCGGTAGGGTTGAGCTGAACCGTGCCGGATACGGCAATAAAGGATGTAAAAGTCTTCATCCGCTGGATGCCGAACTGAACCTTCCCCCAGAGATTTATTCATTGGAGCTACAGCGAAGAGTAGCAGAAGAAGCGGCAAAGAACTCTTTTGATGAGGTTGTGGAAACCATTGCTAAAACCACCGGCGGGAGTGTGCCCAAACGCCAGGCCGAAGAAGTGGTTCAACGTGCTGCCCGGGACTTCGATGCATTTTATGAGACGCGCAAATGCCGCTGTTCAGAAGAAAAAGCTACAGTATCCGTGTTGGCAATCACCGCTGATGGGAAGGGCGTGGTACTCCACGAAAGAGACCTCAGAGAAAAAACACGCAAAGCAGCTGAAAAACGCAGACAAAAGATGGGAAAGCGGCTCTCTCAAGGGGAAAAAAAGAATGCCAAACGCATGGCCACTGTAGCAGCTGTATACACTACCGATTCATTTGAGCGCAGTCCTGATGACCTGGTTTCCGAAAGCGGTCCTCGCATCAAAAAAATGAAACGGCCACCTATAGAAAATAAGCGAGTTTGGGCCAGTCTTGAAAAAAAACCTGAAGAAATTATTCAAGAGGCTTTTACCGAGGCTCAAAACCGGGACCCCAACCATGAGAAAAACTGGGTGGCATTGGTTGATGGAAACAATACTCAGATCAACATTTTGCGCAACATTGCCAAAACCCAAGGCATTGACCTGACCATCATTGTAGATGTTATTCATGTTATAGAATACCTTTGGAGTGCCGGCAGAGTCTTTCATCCTGAATCCGGTCCAGAGCTCGAACAATGGGTCGAACATCGTCTGAGGAAAATTCTTGAGGGAAAGGCAGGACACATGGCTGGCGGGATGCGCCGAAGTGCCACCAGGAAAAAAATCAGCACGGAAAAACGAAAACCTGTAGACAAATGTGCCACCTACCTGCTCAATAAATCGCCCTATCTCAAATATAACCGCTATCTTTCCAAGGGGTTTCCTATTGGAACCGGCGTTATTGAAGGAGCATGCCGGCATCTTGTAAAAGACCGGATGGAAATTACAGGGGCTAAATGGACCCTTCAGGGAGCAGAAGCAGTATTACGTTTACGAGCCTTACGTTCAAGCAAGGACTTCGATGAGTACTGGACTTTTCATGAGGATTGTGAGTACAAACGAAATCATCAAGCACTCTATGCTGGAGGCTTCGTTCCTTCCACAACAAACTCAAAGTCATCTAGTGAAAACACCGGCCATCTTAAAATAATCAAGTAAACGCTGACCAGACGAATGAACAGGATAGCAACCACAGCAATCGTTATATCGAAAATGCAAAAGAGCCACACCCAAAGAAAAAGGTAATAAACTGGCAGGATGCGAAGCACTCTTCGTGCATAGAAAGGGCGCAGCATCTGAGTCAGGTTCTTCGATGTTCTACAGTTCAGGATCTGACGCCCAATCAAAAAACCGCTCAACGCAAAGAAAAATTGAACCCCAACCCAGCCACAGCAACGGAGCCAGTGACTCCATGAAAAATGATCCAGCAGGAAATAACGTCCATGGGAAAGAATGACCATCAGGATGGCCACCGCGCGCAGAACGTCCAAACCGTGTAAATGAGTAAGCCTTTCCGAGCCCGAATCGGGGAAATTCAAAAGTGACCTACGGTTTCCTCTTGCGGTGTATTTCAACAGTGATTGAATAATCCGGTGCCACTTTAATAAAAAGGTCCAATCGTTTGTCCCGGTTAAGGGCATCGGCGCCGTACAACTCGAATTCACGGCTATTTTGGCTTTTGAGCGTCTTCTTACCATTAACCATAGTATAAACAAGAACAAAAATATGGTTTTTTTGATTTTTCAATGCACCGCTGTTTTTTCGTGCATAGTAGTCAACTCCTTCCGGAGAAAGAAAATCCACAGCGCCGGAAGGAACCTTTGTTTGTCCTCTTTTTATCGATTTTAGGCCGGGCATATCGGTGTAGTAATCCACAAGAACAGTATCCGATGTTTGGTTGCTGATATAGACCAGTGGATCCCTCAACGCATCGCCTGTAGCCTGAGGCTACTTGGGTCAGTTTACAACCTGGAAATCTAGGTTCACATAATTCAATTTTCATAAGATGGTAATATAGACAGACATAGAAGCAGAATGCAACATGAAAATCGGCTCAACTAAGATGGCTGTTTGTGGTAGATCACAAGGATTTTTTGGCTGTGAAAAATCGGTTGTGATATCCATTCCGGCTGAGATAATTGGGTTGACCTATTTTCTTACATAGCGCATTCATTTAGATATGTAAATATTCCAGCCTCACCTTGACTGATTTCCTATACCAAAAACCAAATATCGTAAAGAACGAAAAAGCTGTGATTACATAAATTCGGAAGTCTTGATGGAACGTCGGGATTGGTTCCGTCTCGGAGGCTCGGTCGACCTCAATATACATTGAGAGACTTCCAACTATCTTAAACCCCTGGAATTTTGTGATTAACCTTTATTACCTGTACTTTTCGGATACTTGGCGATTGTTGGAGTTATGTTTTGGCCTAAGTTATGTTGCGTGTTTTCCGAACCCATCTGATTCAAAAAAGGGATATTTAAAAACCATCCATATCATTCTTTTGATTCTTTTTCCACATCCACAGACTTCTTCATACCTTCTTGATAAGGCGACCGTAACAGAGACCATATAAATCCGGGAGGGTGCTATTCTTTCTGCACTGGGATTGGTGGATTTAAACGTTCACCTGTATGCAGGAGGAAGCGACATGGGTGATCAAGCATATACTCGAAAGCGGCCTTGCAGTGTATGTCGCCGCTGGTTCAGGCCTAATCCACGTCAAAAAGATCGTCAGCGTACCTGTGGTGATCCCGAGTGTAAAAGAGAATGGCATCGGCGACAATGTGACAGCTGGAACAAACGCAATGGCGATTACTTCAAGACAAATTATCTGCAAAAGAAGGTGGAGTCTCAAGCCGAAAACAGCCAGTCTAAAACCCGCCTGAAGACCGGACTTCCCCAAAAGTATGTTCAAGAAGCGATTGGAAGACAACACCTTGTAATCATAGAATATTTGGCACAACTAATGCTCCAGCGTTTTCAAGATGCAATCAATATTCAACTGCCTGTAAATAATAGGAAAACGCCACGACTATCCCAAATGTGTTTTTAAGACGCGATCGACCCGGGCCTTGACGGTTTTCTATAATTTGCCCCAAAAAAAGCGGGGGCAATCATGATCACAAAAAGAATCCTGGAACCCGGACGGATCAGACGTATTCAAGGGGGATTCAGCTTCGTTCCCCATCGGTTTTTGATGGATGGCTTTCTGGCTTCATTGAAGCCGATGGAAATCCTTTTGTATCTCTTCCTCGTTTTGGCCTCAGACCGAAACGGCTTATCGTTTTATGCGTATGACGCCATTTGTACGTTACTGAAAATCAGCGTAGACGACTACATCCTGGCGCGGGATGCTTTGATCGACAAGGATCTTATCGCCTTTGACGGCACCCTTTTTCAAGTGCTGGACCTGCCGAAAAAACCGTTTCAGAAAAAAAACGCAACGCCTCAAAATGATCCGAAAGCAAAGATTGCACAACTGGTGGAAAAAGCCATCGGGGGAATTTGAAATGGTCCATAAGCACATCACAAAACTGGCCAAAACCATTGTGGATTACCTCGGCTGGTTCACGGCCGCGCAAAATTCAGAAGCGCTCAAGAAAAACTGCGAACAAGTCCTGATTGCATTCCTTATTTTTGCGGTCGAACACAAACTTGCATGGGAAAACGTGTTTTCCGTGGATACCATCAGGGTTTTCGGAAAAGATTGCAAATCTTTCCCTGCTGCAATTGAGGCACTAACAGGCTTTTCGGTTTACCTCCATGAACAGGGCGACATTCCAAAGCCGCTTGAAGTTCCACACAAAAACGTCATCCTCCCCGATATCTATGAACGATATCTGCTTTATTTGCACCAGGGAAAAGCAGTTGGCCAAGTATTTATAAGGTCGTCCAGAAGGGTCCTGGCCCCTCTAAACAACTATCTCGAAGAACAACATATTAATCTTAAAGACCTTAAGATCCAGCACATCGATGACTTTGTGGAAATCTTCAACAAGCCGTTTTGCAATAGCACCCGCACCATTTACCGGGGCCAAATACGGAAGTTTCTCAAATACCTTTACCAGGAAAAGATCATCAAAAAGAATATTGCCGAACTCCTGGTGGGACCCCGTACATACGGTGACCGAAAGCCTCCCAAATTTCTGCGGCCGGAGGAATTGAAAAAACTCTTTGGCAGCATCACACTGAATACGATTTCCGAGATTCGAACCTATGCCATGCTGCTCCTCATTTATACATTAGGACTGCGCCCTATTGAGATCTCTCGCATTACCCTGGATGACATTTCTTTCCAGCTGTCCGAACTGACCTTGGTCACAAGGAAGACGGATAACCCGGGAGTCCTGCCCCTGCCCGAAAAAACCCTGAAGGCCATCGCCTTGTATGTCTATAAAGCCAGGCCCAAGACCCAATTACGGCAGCTTTTCCTGACGTTACAAAAACCCTACAGACCCATCTCTTCCAACTCAGTAACTCATCACATCTCTCTGGCCATGAAAAAGGCGGGTTTGTCTGCCTCAGCCTACTGGCTCAGGCATTCCTATGCACAGAACCTCCTGCAAACAGGTCATTCCATATACGACGTCAAAGAAATGATGGGCCATAAAAGCATCGAGTCCACTCAAAAATATCTTCACATCGACATCGAACTGATGAGAAAGGTCTTGTTTGATGAAATCCTTTAAAAGCTTCATGGCACCGCAAATGGAAGCATTTATGGCCTACCGGGACGATTTGGGATACCGAAAAATGCCCACCCATTACTATCTTCGTCTTTTGGATCAGTATCTGGTGGAAAGCCGTTCAAAATGGGATGATCTCAATTCTGCCTTTTTCCTCAAAATGCAAAAGGAAAAACCTTTGGAGGCCTGTAGTGTCAACAACATGATGTCCGTCCTTCGATCTTTCTTCCAGTTTCTGATCCGCCGGGAAGAAGTGATGCAAAATCCCTTGGAAGATGTTCCGCGTCTTCGCCAGCAGACGGTTGTTCCTTTTGTCTTTTCCCCTGAACAGGTGGATCATCTGCTAAATGTCATGAACAGCGGAATCCGAAAAACGGAATCCTGGTTCTTAATAGACCTAGCCACATATCTGGCCGTCCTTCTCCTGGCGCGGTGCGGTCTGAGAATATCAGAACCTGTAAGGCTTTTAAGACACCATTACCGCCCTGATGATGCCACCATTTATATTGAAAAGACCAAATTCAGCAAAGACAGGCTGATCCCGGTTCCAAAAGATGTAGCCACCCAGATTGAAAACTATCTTTCTGTTCGCGACATTCTTACGCCCAACGATGAAAATCCATATTTGCTGGTCGGAATACAGAATCGGGGTATTTCCCACGCAAAATTGCGATACGTTTTTGCAAATGTCCTTCGAAAAATGGGTCTGTCCCGGGAGCGCAGGATTGTGGGCAACGTCAATTTCAATCCGCCCACGCCCCACAGTCTGAGGCATGCTTTTGCCATAAACACCCTTAAAAGCGTCAGGGAAAGAGGGCAATCCGCTCAAAATGCATTGCCCATTCTGGCCGCTTACATGGGACACAAAAATCCCAAAAGTACAGCCGTATATTTAAAGGTGGCTGATGCCATGATGCGAGAGCAGTTGGTGGACATCTCTTTGTGGCAGAGGAACAAAAGATGAAACTATCGCCGCTAATCCATCGGTTCTTCGACCAATATTTGCCGCATATTAAAGGGGTCAGTCCTGAGACGGTCAGATCCTATCGGGATGCTTTTCGGCTTTTTCTCCCTTTTGCGGCATCCTTTTATAAAATCAAAATCAAGTCCCTTCGGGTGGAGCATATCTCGCGGGAACTCATCTTTGCATTTCTTGAGGACCTGCAAAACGAGAGAAACAACCTTGTCAAGACACGCAATCAGCGGCTTGCTGCTCTCAAATCCTTTGCCAAAATGCTCCGTCTAATGTGTCCGGAATACAAAGAATTGGCCGATAACATCCGAGACATTCCACAGAAACGTTCTCAGAAGACTCTGATCGGATTCTTGTATCACGACGAAATCCTTCGAATCTTTCAGTCTGTTGATTTGAAGCGACATGAGGGGTTCAGGGATTATGTTCTCCTTCATCTCCTATATGATTCCGGCGCCCGGGCCAGTGAAATTGCAACACTCAATCTCGATTACTTTGATCCGGACAAAAAAACGCTGGCGATTCTGGGCAAGGGAAACCGCTTTCGACTCATAAGGCTTGAAACAAAGACCTGCCAGTTGCTTCAGCTTTATATTCGAAAGTATCGGAACTCCCCACGGCCCCAGCATCAAGAACGGCTGTTTATCAATCAGCGGAGAGAGCAACTCACCCGGCATGGCATTTACCGCATTTGCAAGAAGTATTTGGAAAAGGTTATCTCTCCAAAACGACTGAAGCATATTAATCCCGTGCACAGTTTTCGACATTCCAGGGCAGTGGATATGCTTTGCCGTGGCTACCCCACCACCGACATCAAAAACCATCTCGGCCACGATAATCTTCAGTCCACCACCATTTATCTTCATTTGGACATCGACCAAAAGCGTCATATCCAGAAGAAATTTATCAGGTATATGCAATCGGTCCTGACGGACGATCCCGATATAGATGATTTACTTCAATGGGAAAACGAGGGGGATTTGATGGCCTGGCTGGATAGCCTTTAGCAGGGGAGAACAACCAGCAAATCCCGACGCAGAGTTGCGTAAAAGTTCAAAAGATTATGTTGTGGGATGCGAACATGGGCACGGAAAAACTCGATATAACATATTGTTTTTTAATGCAATTCAGAATTTCCCGCAGCCGTTTCGAAAATCTCCGTATTTTTGGCCGGTTAAGGCAACTCGCAACATAATTGGAGATATGTGGAAAATTTCTCAGAATATTAACATCACTACATCTTGTATTTCCCCATCAAAATGGAACTCCGCAAAAACACCGATATTTGTTGTGCTTGCCTTTGGCATTCTTGAAATATTTAGAACATGCCAGATTCAAAGATAGGATAATCATGCACAATTCCATCCCCCCCCACCACGACATGTCCCAGTCCTTACACTTTTCAAATCATATAGTGGCAACAATAATAGACATATCTAACGCTTTGCTATTCCTAATAAATGTCCATATCTGGATAGTATTTCTTAGCGCATTCCTGGCATATACTGTGGCTAAATTTTGCTTCAGAATGTTCATGGATATAAGATTCAATCTGGGTCCAATAACCTTTATCATCACGAATTTTTTTACAATGAGCGCAGATGGGAAGCAAGCCGCTTAGCTTTTTCACTTCAGCCAAAGCATCTTGAAGCTCCGAAATCAATTTTTCTTTTTCTATCTCTAGAGTTTTCCTTTCTGTGATGTCATTCAAAGTGTGAACGGCTTTTTCAAACTTACCTTCTTTATTAAAAACCGGATCAGTTGCTTCCTCAAACCATAAATCGCCAATCTGAATTTCAGCAACCGCCTTGGTTAAACTATTTTTGGTTTTCTGAAACGGGCATTCTTCTGGAGGTTTGTCTGTTCCATGCACTATTTGCCAGCAGTATTTGCCAATGACAGAATCAGCAGGGTGTTTAAATACAGATTCCGTTATTTTATTTGCTTTTATGATCCGGCGGTCCTGGTCAAGAAGCCATATTACTCTATTGGTCGCATCAAATGTAGTTTGCCATTCCCTGGCAGCATTCGAGAGGTTTTGTTCATATGTATTTCGGTCGGAGACAAGACGTTCCAATTGGACGGCAAATGCATCAACTTCCTCTATTCCGGTTCGGGTGTGCTGCGGCTGGTCGTCCCCATTTGTCATTGAGTCTTTCAGCCAAGACAGAAGAGTGACTAAAAAAGATTGCATCCGGCCTGATATATAATAAGCGACAAGCAAAACAAAAATGCCTGCCAAAAGCGCTCCTGTGATGATATGTATTTTGAACCGACTGCCTGCTTCATTTGTACTTTCAAGTTGTATCTCTCTGCCTGCCCAAAGAGATATATCCCTGTTTTCGGCCTTAAAAACTCGTACCCATGATAACGTCGGAGACTCACCCGTCATTCCGGGTTTGCCTGAGGCGAAAACTGCATGCAGCCCGGGAAACCGCTTTAGCGCCGGAATGGTATTATTCTTTTCTGAAAGATAGCTTCCATCGCTAAAAACCCATTGGATCTTTGGAAAAATTTTGGACAATTCCCCTATGTCGATATCACTTACAAAGACCCCAATATTCTTGCCCTTAAATCGAATGGGAGTGTACATTTGCAGTATGAGATGATGAACTTTGATGTCCTCAACCGACAATGATTCGGCCACTTTGGGGATAGCGCTCGTCTCCAGCCGGTCTAATGCTATGGTTTTACGAACAATATCCTGATCTAAATTGGTCCGGTTTTCAGCATTAAAGCGGAATTGAAATTGTTGACCCGCATCTTTTTTAATATGCAGGAGTTCTCTGCCTTGGGCATTCAAAATCTGAATATTATTTATTTCAGGATGATTGCTGAAAGCCCTGGTGACAACTCCCGTGTATCTGGCAATGGCGCGCTCCTTTGCAATATTGCCTTCCCAGTCACCACCTTCACCAAGAATTTCAATGACCGCCGGCAGTTGAGATACAAAGCGAATCAGTTCTTTGTATACAGTAATTTCGGTTTCTACCGGGATAAGTTGCTGTTCCAGGAGAAGTTTCTCATACTCTTCTTCGACCCCCTCCAATTGGTTCAAAACACTGTTGATACCAATTGTGGAAATTACGATTAAAGGACTGATGCTAAGGACCAGGAGCAGCCAGAATGAAATTGTGCGAAGCGAGATCTTTATATTCATGGTCTTTTATTTTGATTTTGGAAAAAGGGTTGCTATTATTCTTTAGTTCCGGATTTGACCTCCGAGAATCCAGAGGGGATGTCCGCTCGGTCAATAGAAGGTCAGGTGAGGGTGCAATTGGGAGCGGATTGAGATCAGAAATCGAAATATACCATAACATGATTCAAACACAATATATAGGGGGTGCGGTAATCACCGGTTCAGCCTGTGATAGATTGAGTATCTGCAAAAAACGGGCACCCTCAAAACTTGTGATATAACCCTGCATTCCACCCATACTACAAAGTCCCATGGCCGTCCCAAAACCTCCCACATCTTGTGTCGGATTATTTACTATTAAATTCTAAGCAATTTAGCACAGCAAAAATTTCGATGCAAACAAAAATGATAATTCCGAAAGGAGATTCAACCCCCTCAGATATGGAACATTGCAGGAGGCGAAACAGACTGCTTTGGAGATTTCTTTCAAAAGCATAGTCGCAAAACATAACTGATATCACAACATTTCAATATTTTGTGATATTAGCCACATATCTCTATCGGGCAAGATTGAAGTTGCGATTTCACTCATTATTCAACACCACTACATCTGGTACCTTTCCGAGGGATAGATGTTGGGGAGGAGAGTGAGCCCTTTAGGGTTAGCTCGACTCTCCTCCCCAACTCTATAACTCGGGACACCATTACATATTTTGGTGATGAGCAAGGTCATCGAGTTTTGACAAAAGGTAGGTGAAACTCCACTTTCATAATTAGCCATCCGGATATACCGGTGGCGGATTTGAGAGCAGTCTGGAATGAACCAGCTGCGAATGAAAGGAGGAATTTCACCATGAAAAAAAAGAACATTTATACAAACCAAAGTCAAGAGCTACTCATTCTATTTGAAGAAGCCGGAAACGGCGCAAAAGTTATGTGTGTGCCAATAGATTACGCCAAAAAAGACCATGTTGCCATGTTGTGTAATGGCAATGGTCACATTCTCAGGAAACCGTTTTTCGTTAAAAACTCCCCCGAAGGGATCGAATACCTTACCGAACAGGTAACCCGATCTTGCAAGCATCGTCAAATAAATCTCAAACATGTCTTCTTTGGCGGCGAAGACGTGGGTTCTTATGCTGAAAACTTTGTCAATACCTTACGATCTGGAGGATGGATCGTCGCGGGTGTCAACGCCCATGATGCGAAAGAGCAACGAGCAAATATGCAAGCCAGCACCGATCGCCTGGATTTAATGGGCATCGCTTCAATGCTCCTCAACCGGCGGGGCAACTGTTCTCCTGTTCAATCCGGCATCTACCGTAACCTCCGCACAGTGGTTCGTCACAGGAAAAAACTTGTTGCCATGTCAACAGAAGTAAAAATCGAATTCATACGGTTGTTGATCGGCTCTTTCCTGGATTTCTGGATGAGAAGAAAAGTGGTATTTTGTCTTTTTCAGAGAGCTCATTATACCTAATGGAAAATCGATTCAGTCCACACCAGATCCGTCGTCGGAAACGAAAAAAGCTGGTTGAAATCTTGGAACGATGCGGAACAGCAAAACCTGGAAGTATTGCGACTAAACGTAAGCGCCAATAAAACCACATCTACCGCGCCGCCCGGCGCCGTGCGATAATCTGGGCAACTTTTCAATTTTTTAGGGAGGATGCCCATGAGCACGGACACGAAAAATCAGCAGACCAGAAACCGACGACATTGGGAAGCCCATTTGGGTGCGGCCGCCAAAAGCGGCTTAAGCCGAGCCGAATATTGCAGACAGCATAACCTATCCTACAATGCGATGGGCTATTGGCGTAAACAGCTATCCAGTGAGAAAAGCCGCCAGAAGATTGTTCCTGTGAAGATGGCTTTGATTCGTAATAACGCTCATCCGGATGAATCAGGACTGAAAATCATCCTGCCGGGAAAGATGTCCGTTGCGGTCGGAGACAACTTCTCCCCTGCTACCTTGGACAGGCTTCTAAACGTGCTGGAGAACCGGTGATGTTTTTCCCGGGTGTTTTGGACCAGGTTTATATCGCCACGGGAGCCACCGATATGCGCAAGTCAATCAATGGCCTCTCCATAAAATTCCAGTATGGGCCTGAGACGCTCCCGCTGTTCGACATGCCGGAACCTGCTGACGAAGATGAGCCGGAGGGAAAGGTTCATGTCCCTGCTCATGATCGCAGGAAACGCGGTCGGAAGCCGCTTCCTGAGGACCTCCCCAGATTTGAGGTTGTGCATGACATTGATGATGCCGATAAAATATGCGCATGTGGCTGCCAGTTAACGCGGATCGGGGAAGAGGTTTCTGAACAATTGGATATCATTCCTGCAAAAATGCAGGTAATCAAACATATCCGGCCCAAATATGCGTGCAAAAATTGTGAAGGTGTGGAAGATGATGGCCCGACGGTCAAAATCGCCCCGGTTCCTCCTCGAATCATTCCCCCGATCCATTGCGACTCCGGGTCTCCTGGCCCATATTTTGACTGCAAAATTTGTGGATCACACGCCGTTTTACCGGCAAGAAAAGCAATTTCAGCGTTTAGGAGTAGAAATTTCGAGAACATCCATGTGCAGTTGGGCAATGCAAGTGGCGGCATCCTCTCAACCCCTTCTCAACCTGTTCATTGATGAGGTTTTATCCGGTTTTGTGATTCAGGCTGATGAAACCACCCTGCAAGTGTTGCAGGAACCGGGTCGGGACCCGACCACCAAATCATATATGTGGATTTTCCGTCGGGGGGATCCTAAAAAACCGGTTTTGATCTATGAGTATCATCCAACCCGAGGCGGCGACGTTGCCAAGGCATTTCTGGGCGATTTTGAAGGCTGCGTACAGACGGACGGCTATTCGGGCTATAATTTCCTGGATCATGAGGAAAAGATTCGGCATATCGGGCGCTGGGCTCATGCCCGTCGGAAATTCATGGATGTGATCAAGGCCCAAGGTAAAAACAGAAAGAATTGCAGCGCAGATAAGGCGTTGGACTATATTCGAAAATTGTATCGTATAGAAAAGGAAGCCCGTGAAAAAGGGCTGTCTACAGATGAAATTTACCTTGTGCGCCAGCAGGAATCCAAGGCGATTCTGGATAAATTCAAGCAGTGGCTTGACAGAACGGCACTCCGGACACCCCCCAAGGGACTGCTCGGCAAAGCCGTAGCCTATACGCTGAACCAGTGGCACCGGCTGATTGGCTACGTTGAAGATGGCAGATTGTCCATTGACAACAACATGGCCGAAAATTCTATACGGCCATTCGTGGTGGGCCGAAAGAACTGGCTATTCTCAGGAACTCCGGAGGGAGCTGAGGCCAGCGCGCTCCTCTATAGTCTGATCGAAACGGCCAGAGCAAATAAGCTGGAGCCGTATGCGTACCTCCGGTTCATTTTCGAAAAGCTGCCGATGGCTGAATCGCTTGAGGATTATGATGCATTACTGCCCTGGAATCTCAGTCCAGAGCAGCTGGAAATTCCGAAGGCCCTGAGGTGTGTTTGAGATGGCGCTTACAAAAGAGCAGCTTTGCTGAGGCCATCAATTCCAGAGGGCTTGAGCAGTTCATGTACATTTACCAGAACCTCCAAACCAATGCTGTTTCTGTTCTACCAATGGAATATCCTGATTTTGGGGAACTCATTGGTATCGACGGTTCCTTGATTGATGCATGTCTTTCGATGCATTGGGCTGATTACAGAAAAGGTTCGAAAAAAGCCAAAGTCCATCTCGGATTTGATTTAAACCGAGGGATTCCAAGAAAAGTATTCCTTTCCGATGGTAATGGCGCTGAGCGTCCTTTCGTCAGCATGATCCTTTCTCCGGGGCAAACTGGCGTTACCGATCGTGGATACCAGGCCCATGATCGGTTTGATCAGTGGCAAGAAGAGGAAAAGCATTTTGTTTGCCGCATCAAGGCCGGCACAAAGAAAACCATTCTGAAGGCCCATGAAATCGATCCTGAAAGCAGCATCTTCTGCGACGCAGTTGTTCTCTTGGGAACTCCTGGAACGAATCAGACCCAAAAGCCAGTCAGAATCGTCGGATACACTGTCAACAACATCAAATACTGGGTTGCCGCAAGTCTCATGATCTGCCAGCGGAGCAAATTGCTCTCATTTATAAACTCAGATGGGATATCGAGATATTCTTTGGCTGGTGGAAACGCCATCTCAGAGTTTACCATCTGATTGCCAGGAGTGAGTACGGCCTGATGGTGCAAATCATTTCAGGCCTGATCACATATTTGCTGCTTGCCATCTATTGTCGCGAGCAGCACAACGAAAGAGTCAGCATAAAGCGGGTCAGAGAACTGCGCATCAAGATACAGAATGAGACTCGAATCCTTGATAGCCACATGGCCGATCCACGTCACGGGCAAAATTTTAAAAACCATAAAATTTCAAACTTTTATGCAAAAACCTAACCGGAAATTACTGAATTTGATTGACAACTCATTAGGACTCACCGGAGTTGGGGGGATATTTACGTTTATTAATGAATGGAACAGCGAACCGCATGACATCGAACTGCCCGCTGAATGCGAAGAGTGGAGTCCAAAACTAGTGAAGGTACAAATGAAGTCCTGCTCTAAAAGCCCCTGCAAGTAATATCTCTCCAGAATCGGAAGATTAAGTGTTTTGCACCACTGACGTCACGAATTACCGGACAATGCGGTTGCCAGGCAGCACGATATTGTGTGAATTCTTGACCTTCTATAACTCTGTCGGCCCCAAACCTTAGATTGCAGATATTTTGAGAGTATTGCCTCGAGTTTAGTACTCCAGATACGTTGGATATTGAAACAAACAGTTTGGAAAAATTCTTATCTTTTGATGTTTCCCGGCCCAGGGATCTTGAATTGTGATCATTCAGGGGTGTGCGTTTCAACTTTCAAACGGAAATTGTATCAACATCCTTCTGCATGTTGAATCGGAAAAATGGGCGTCAATCTCCCGATTTTTTTCTAATACCCTGGTTCCAGGCCAAACGGAAGGATGATACGTGATGGCGACCAAAGAGAGTGAATCCCGGTTTGAGCCCCCAACGCAACGGCAGATTTCTACCAGTTCCCTACTTACTCGCCTGTTCCGGGAGCAAGAAACTTCGTGTCTCCCCACGGGGTGCTCGTGCGAGAACCTCGCCCGCAGAAGGTTCCCAGAAAGCCGCCATCGCTGACTCGCTGATGTTTCAATAAGTGACTCGTACGGCTGAGAACGTCCAGGTACGGGCATTTCCGGGATGCAGCATTTTCAGGGGACCAGATCTGTTGGAACGGTCACATTCGGTTTTGGATTATTAACGTCAGTCATCAGACCGTAATGCCCTTCCCAGTTGGTTCCTTTGCAGGCTCTGTCAAACATCATGAACAGAATCGTGTGATGTCCTTTGGTCTTGGCCCAGGTGGCAACGCTGCCCACATATTTCCCCTCGTTCGTGGTATTGGAAACCGCGCCACTTGGAGGGTTCCCGCCGGCAGAAGCCCATCCAGTCTCGCCAATAAAGACGCCGATTTTAGGATATTTGGCCGCCATCGCCGGAACCCAACCCTGATTGCCGTGACCGCCGCTGTACATGTCAGTAAGCAACAGGTTTGCGTCGAGCCTGTATGGATCCATGTTATTGTCCGATAGGTACGGATACAAATCCACGTAAAAAACGGGGTTTTTCTGCTTCGCAATGGCGGGCAACACGCAATTATTCAGCCTGGTATCAAACCCGCCACCCCAGTAGGTGTTGTCCATCACGTTTACGGAGACCGGGATATCGTACCCTTTACGCTTAAGCTCGTTGTAAACACCTTCTATTGCATTTTGCATGTCAGGGCACTGATAGAAAACACCGCTATTGAGAGGTTCGTTGCCCAGGAGGATTACCTTGATGGTGCCTGAGTTGAGATAAGGAATGATTTCGGTCACAAAAGCGCTTATCTTGGACGGATCCGTCGCAAACGTCTGAGCCCGCTCGTTTGTCGTGCCCAGAAGCACTTCCATTCCGTGTGCTTTGGCGTAGTCCAGTGATGTCTTGTCGAACTTGTAGAGTCTGAAAACCTTGAAGTGCTTTGCGATAACATCGAGCTCAGCCGTCTCGCCGGAACCGCAAGGCCCGTAGGCAACACCCAGAGGATATGTTACCGGCATCGGTCCTCCGGCGGCATCAAGGACCAAAGTCGCAGACGTCAGCGTTCCCGGGATTTCCGTTTCCTGACCCAGAACCGTTGCCGAATAGGTGATACGATTTACAGTTTCGTCATACTTTGGGTCAGTAAGGGTCAAAAGATATCCATAAAGTTCACCTGTATCCGCGATACCTGATATGATGGCGTTTGGTGGGCTGTCGCCAAATCTACCGCTCCATTGCGCTACGAATTCTTCGGTTGTGCTTACACTTGAATAGCGACCGGGAGCATTGTTTGCCAGTAAAACGCTGTTGTCTAATTCTTCCTGGATCAACGTGTATTGACCTTCCGTGGAAGTAACGTCAATAGAGGCGGTTTCACCATAAATAACAAAGCTCGATTCCCCATCCTGCCCAGGCACATTGTTTAAAACAGTGACCACGGGTTTATAAAATTCCAAAAAATTTTGCAGCCCTTCGTCAAAGGTGGCGTTCAGCAGCGTGACCTTGAACTTGAGGATGCCAGTCCCTGAATCGTAATCCGGCTTCCCTAAGGTTACAAAAAGCCCGGCATTTGCGCCCGCAAACTGGAATTTGATAACGGCATTGGGGGCCACATCGCCGTAAACAAGAGGCCATAAATATCCAACATAATCAGTTGTGGTGTTTCCCCCTGTTAGAAGTTCAGGCCTGTCGGTGAACCAGAGGACATCCGTCCGGACCTGGTCGAGAGTTATGAGAAATTCAGAGTCTTCATCAGTGGGTGTCACCGTTCCACTTTCAGCAGCAAGCACGTACAGACGCTTGCTCAGGTCAGCTGAAGCACTGTTGCTGCTGTCGCTGCCGCTGCACCCCAAAAGGGTCATAGCCAATAGACCCGTAGTGAGTAATAAAATTGATGACCTCAATAATGATCTCATACCCCCCCGTTTCTTTGGTGTTACTCTCAGGCGATTTTTTCTAAAACTTAGTTCCCTCAACTCGATTTCTGACTTCCTCTATAAATTTTGACCCCTACTGACACATATACACCGGTAAACGCGAAACCGTCACAACGTTTTCCATGAAACATTTATAAAAAAAACAAAGTGTTGGCATCATCAAAAACCTGCAATAAGACTTACTTTTTTGGTGAGAATATTGCTTCGAATTTGAAAATATTCCGGCCTGACCTCAACTCATTTCCTATACCGAAACCCAAAATATCTTAAAGCTCAAAAAGACTGTGATATCATCAAACCAGATGGCTTGAAAGAATGTTGAGATTGAGGCCATCTTTCAGGGTTGGTCGCTCTGAGTATATATTGAATATCAGTAAAAATCGGCAATGGCAAAATTTTCTGATTAACGGTTCATACTTGTACATTTTGGCTGCTTCAGGTTTGTTGGAGATATACCTACCCGATGTCATCCAAGAAACAGCCAGTTTCATGCGTCTCTCAACCCTAAGTTGGCAGTTCTCCCGAAGAGGATATCACAAGCCTTCGGCTGCGGTAGATCGTTCATGATATCTATTCCGACTGAACAGCATTCTGCAACAAAACTGGAGGGGAGGTGGTGACCTTGACCTTTTAAGCCACCTGACGATTTTTGTCTTGGTAGCAGGCCGATGCTGCTAGCAAAATTTGACCTTTGACCTTTCTCGTCCCTCCCCATAATTAGCGTATGAAAGAATGCCGTAGTGGATAATTAAGTTGAACAAGGGTACTCTTGTACAGTGCGAAATCCGAAATTCGAAGCGTCATCCATGCTTTCTTTCATATGGTTCTGGCTTCTTCGCTTTTTTAGGACGCCTTGCAATCTCAAGGTATGTATTGCTGTACATCACGGAATGATTTTCACTTGTTTTAAGGTAAGAGACCCATTTTGCACAGTTGGCGTATTCTGGACTGTCGTGATTCCGTTGTCGCTACCAAAATCTGTATCCCATCCACCCAGAATCGTAAGCGTTTTATCCGATACCGTAACATCGCCGTTGTATGTGGTATTATTTGCGACCTTGATTATGGTGCCGCTCACGGCGGAGTTAACGGCACTTTCAATTGTTTTGTGGCAGTTGGGTTTGTTCCCACAAATTCCATCGCTGCAAACATATATCGTCATCCCATAATCGGTTTTAAAACTGACATCGCTGCCATACCCGCTTCCAGCACTGTTTGTGGCATAGGCACGCACATGGTAAGTTTTGCCCGCATTTAGGCCTGTTATTGAGCTTGTGAAACTCGCTGTGCCGCTACCATCCGAAGTATGGCCGTTGGCGACAGTCGGGTTTTCAGATGTGCTCCAGCAGACGCCCTTGGCGCTTATTTCAGCGCCGCCATCTGATGATATATTCCCGCCGCTTGAGGCACTGCTGGCGGTTATCAAAGATATGGCCTTGGTCGTTACCGTGGGAACAGTCGCAGAGGTGGTGAAGGTCAAGTCACTACCGTAAGCAGTGCCAGAGCCGTTCGTGGCATAAGCCCTCACATAGTATTTTGTGCCGGGTGTCAATCCTGTTATGGAACTGACAAAAATGCCGGTTCCAGGGCCGTCTGCAGTATAGTCATCAGCAATTGTGGGGTTCTCGGAAGTGCTCCAGCACACCCCCCGTGACGTCACGGCGCTTTCACCCTGATAAGTGACATTTCCCCCGCTTTCCGCCGTGCTTCCCGTAATTGAAGAGGGGGGTGTGGTAATGATACTGGGTGTCGGCGCATTGATCGTGAAAGTCCGATTGGGTGAAATAGCCGCATTGGTTCCGTCGCGGCTCCCTTCTCCATTTTCTTTGTAAACCCTGATCTGCCACTTGTAGGACCCGTAGGGCAGCCTCTGAGCCAACGTCTCGGGAAGGGTGAAAGTGGTATCGGTAATGTTGGCTGATGCATAAATCTGAATCCGTGCGTTGTAATCATATATCCGGAAGCTGTAATAATACGCTCCGGAATACGTTCCATCAACCGGAGGATCCCAGCTGAATGTGGGAGCTTTGGTGTACAGGTAAGCATCTTCGAGGGGTAATCGTGAGTCCTCGGGGACATACTGAACGGACACGTACGTATGATCATGGGTTGCGGTGTAGGTGTTGTTATTTTTATCCGTCAACGCGAAATTATAGATGCCGTCAGGGATGGGAAAGGGACCGCTGCTCCAGCGGTAGTAATACATGGCCGTAAAAAGAAACCAGCTGTAGCCACCGTTCGGGTAAACAGTCCCGTCCGGCCCGGTAACCCGGAGATGATCGATATCCCATGGCGCAAGATGAGTATTATAAACCCCGAACCAGGTGGCGCCGGGATTATAAACATGGCTCGTATAGGAATAAGGGATGTTCTGGCTGACATCCGGAGTGAGTCCCGGTGCCCCGGTATAAAAATAGAGGGTGTTGCTGTAGGCCCGGTTCTGGCCTTTTTGACCTGTCTCGGGGATATCACAGGCGCGGACCCACCAGAGGTACGGCGTTTCGGGCTGGAGATACCCGTCACGGATGGTAATGGATGTGCCGTCAGTTGTTTCGGTATACCATATGGCCATCCCGTCATAATCATACACAAAAACCTGGTAGTAACCGGGGGTTCCGGGCCAGCTCACCGGGTTCCAAGTCAGGGTGGGGGTTGTGGTTCCCACATAGGCGTAGTTGTTTTGGCCGTCGACTTTCATGGTGGCGGAATCCACCCGGGGTACGGTGCCGTCGTAGGTAAAGTATCTGTCTACCGTGGCGGTTCGGCCCAAGCTGTCGGTGACCGAAAACGTATAGACACCGTTCGACACAACGGTATCGGAACTGGCAAAATAGAAGTCCCCCAATTGCGCAAAAGGAGTCCCGGCCAGGTTCAAATTAAAGGTTCCGGAAGGTCCGGTGGCTGTAAAAGAAACCACATCTTCAGGGCTGGGCCCGTTGATAAATGCATAAAAATGGGTTCGAGTGGAACCGTCCGCGAAGTGGGCGGAAAAGACCCCGGCCGAAGTGAACGTGGGTGGGGGGTAGGTTTCGCTGTTCTGATTCAGAGCGAAATCGACGCTCGGTGTGTCCTGCCCGGACGAAACGCTCACGGCCCCGGCCTGGTCACAAAACGCGGCGCCGGTACCGGCGGTCCACCATTCGTCAGAGTATTGTGACGACGACTGGGTACAGCCGGTCCGGGTAAGCACATAGTAGTCCCCCGGAGGAAGTCCCGTAATGGTGTAGGCGCCGTTGGAATCGGCCTGCGCGTTTTTATACCGGTTGCCGCATGGGTGCATGTAGACGTCCACGCACGCGTAGGGAATCGGGGTTGTCCCGTCGCTTTGATTGATGATCCCTGAAATGGAACCGTTCGTGCCCATGGAGAAGGCGATGCCCGTGGCGGTCTGACCGGCGGTTACCATCAGGGGCGTGGCCCAGTTGGAGTCATAGGTGTTGTTGTAATACATGGTCGGATACCCGCCGCCCGATTCCCGCACCCGGGTATAGCCCGGCTGAAGGCCGGATAATCTGTATTTTCCGTCCGATTGGGTCGTGGTGCATTGACCGTCGCCGCCGGGGAAGGGCCAGCCGCAAACCTGGATGCCTTCAACGGGGTTACCGTCGTCCGTCACCGTGCCGCTGATGCCGCCGCCCGTCGAAAGTGAAAAATCGATATTGCTCGCTGTCTGGCCCGATACGACACTCACAGATTGTGCCAGATTGCCATCGGTAGTGCCCCCCCCGGTGCTATACCATTCGTCGATAAGATACGGGTTCGAACCCTGGCAATCGGCATGGGTCCTCAAAAAATAGTCGCCGGACGGAACCGGTATGCTGTAGGCACCTTCCGAATCCGTGCAACAAAATCCGGCCACCTGATTCCATTGGGGCGCCGTAGAAGACACATTAACGCAAGCGTTTACCACAGGTGTCGTGCCGTTTGATTCATAGACGTGTCCGGTGATCAAACCTGCCGTTTCGAGTTTTATTGGATTGGACGACAGATCAGTCGTTTTGCCGGCCTCGACCGTCACCTCTGCAGCCGCATTCCAGTCAAAGGTATCAACATAATACTTGGTCACGTAGCCCGGAACACGATTGTTGTTGGCAAGCACTTTGTAGGTGCCCGGGGCGAGGTGGGATATGGTAAAACTGCCGTCGGTCATAGAAACCCAGGTGCCAAGGCCACCCCAGCTGTTATCTGCGGGGATGGCATGGATGCTGATCTGAGCATCCTGGATGACCCCGTCGCTGCCATTATGCACAATGCCGGATATGGAACCTGCCTGATCAAGTTTAAAGTTTTTCCCTGAAAGGCTGTCCCCTTCATTCACCGTAACAGTCTGCGCACCGCTGCAATTCAACACGCTTCCGCCTGAGGCCCACCATTCATATAAGTAATTTTCTGAGGGGTTCGTTTGCAGATAATAAGTCCCCGGGGGAAGGCCTTGAATCGAATAGGTGCCGTCACCGTTGATGGAAGAATTCCAACTGGAATGAGTAGTCCCGCATGGATCGCCGGTTCTCGCGTAAACCCAGCCGCCGCCAGGGATGGGCGTGATGCCGTCGGAGGCGTATACCGTCCCGGATATCTCTTCAGCGTCCACAGCCTGGGCAGTACTGAAACTGAAAAAAGTCAAAAATGAAAAAATAGAAAGCGCTAAATTTAGCCACAGAGTAACACTACAATTCTTTTTCATCATTTTCTCCAATTTTGAACAGGCCGATATAACGGGTTAAAGGAAGGAGCATTAACTTTTACTTGCCCTTCAAATGTGCAGGTTATTTTGTAACCTTCTAAAATTATATAAGATTACAGAATTTTCACCGCACACCCCAAATTGGAATGTCAAAAGAAATACGAATTTAAGTCATCGATTTTACAATTTCTAAGACATTATCGAACGCAAAAACCTAACCGAAAATCACTGAAAGAATATAAAATAGTATCTGCGGAGTAATAAATTGTCAATTGCCTTATTTTCGTCACAGCAGTGATAAGGTAGGTGAAACTCCACTTTCATAATTAGCCATCCGGATATACCGGTGGCGGATTTGAGAGCAGTCTGGAATGAACCAGCTGCGAATGAAAGGAGGAATTTCACCATGAAAAAAAAGAACATTTATACAAACCAAAGTCAAGAGCTACTCATTCTATTTGAAGAAGCCGGAAACGGCGCAAAAGTTATGTGTGTGCCAATAGATTACGCCAAAAAAGACCATGTTGCCATGTTGTGTAATGGCAATGGTCACATTCTCAGGAAACCGTTTTTCGTTAAAAACTCCCCCGAAGGGATCGAATACCTTACCGAACAGGTAACCCGATCTTGCAAGCATCGTCAAATAAATCTTAAACATGTCTTCTTTGGCGGCGAAGACGTGGGTTCTTATGCTGAAAACTTTGTCAATACCTTACGATCTGGAGGATGGATCGTCGCGGGTGTCAACGCCCATGATGCGAAAGAGCAACGAGCAAATATGCAAGCCAGCACCGATCTCCTGGATTTAATGGGCATCGCTTCAATGCTCCTCAACCGGCGGGGCAACTGTTCTCCTGTTCAATCCGGCATCTACCGTAACCTCCGCACAGTGGTTCGTCACAAGAAAAAACTTGTTGCCATGTCAACAGAAGTAAAAATCGAATTCATACGGTTGTTGATCGGCTCTTTCCTGGATTTCTGAATGAGAAGAAAAGTGGTATTTTGTCTTTTTCAGAGAGCTCATTATACCTAATGGAAAATCGATTCAGTCCACACCAGATCCGTCGTCGGAAACGAAAAAAGCTGGTTGAAATCTTGGAACGATGCGGAACAGCAAAACCTGGAAGTATTGCGACTAAACTTCAGAAATATGCGGCGCGTGTGCTCAATACACCAAATGAATACGTCGACACCCTCCAGCTCTCATTCGCTCAACATGTCAAGCATTTTAGGTGTTTGAAAGACAGTATAGAACAACTGGAACACGAAGTTGCTGTATGGCTTGCGCAAACACAAGGTGCATTTCTAACAACTTTTCGCGGTATCGGCATCGTTCTGGCTGCGGGCGTGTCAGCTGAAATTGGAAACCCACATGAGCAAGAGCCATTGAACAATCTGCTATCATATTCAGGCATTATCCCCAGGGTCAAACAAACCGGTGGCTCCGAAGGTAAAATCTATACCGGTAAAGTAGCAAAACGCTGTAATCATATTCTTAAAGACTATGTCGTTCAATCTGGCAATCACATGGGTTTACACGGTCCAGAAGAATTGATGGCCGATTACAAACGTCGTGAAGCAGCCGGACAACACGCTGACTTTGGCATTGGCCGTCGATTTCTCCGTACGGCAATGTGTCTGATGCGGACCTCCCAAATATATATGCCGGAGCAATTCCGTAATACAGAAGTCAAACCGGAAGAACGGGCGGGCTATTATCTTAAGACCTGGCCGTCCCTCCGGAAAAAATGGAAGAAAGCAGGCGCACTCGAAGCTGCTTTTGAAAATGATCGCCCGTTAGGCCAATGGCGATGCATGGTACAGGAGCTATATGAAATAAAGCTAAAACTGTGAACCCAGAATCCACTGAACTTAACCTTTGCGCTTACGGTTTTTGCGGTTTCGGCGGACAGGATGGCTATACAACAGCTGCCGCAATGTTCCCCTGATTAGGTGGACACTACTGACGGCTTTCACAAGAATGCCCACCCTGTCCGTCCGAATTCTTTAAATATGGCTCCAAGGTGCTCTGATCCTTGAAAACTCAAGAGATCTAGTCATACCAGATTGCCAATATCGGGCATTTAGGGCAGGGTTTTCCACCTGTAAAGCCGAAATGCGAATATCTGAAAGTGCAATTGTTAAGCGCAGTCAATAAAATTTAAAAAAATCGGCTTGAGCCGCAATGGAGGAGTTTTGCCTAAATAAAATCAATTTTTTCTCTTGATTTTTTCCTGGTGCTCTTGTTGGTTAATCCTGAAATTCTGAATTCGGGGGTACTCAGGGACTGGAATAATTCACGGTCTTTTCCCGTCGGATCCAATGGTCGAAACCGACGGCCATTCTGGTTCTGATGGCAGGTTATCTGATCAATTAGATTACGAGCAGGTGATTGATCCGTCAGCGTAGAAAGATCATCCATAAAGCGATTGTTAACTTCCTGAGAAATTTTCGCTCGTAATGGTCAAAGTAAAAGTACAAATGTTTACAACGGGTTTGATAGCTTTTCAGTTGTGGGTATCCGGATTTTTCACAATACCGAGCACGATACGAAGAAGCCGCCTCCAGGCAGGACCATATGCCGATAAGTCCACTTTCAATTTGCTCAGTTGTCTGTCGCTCATGAGCCAATTTTTCTTTTCGAATACGCCATGTGGAAAGAGGAATAACGCCTTTCCCACAGTTCTTCTTGCCGTATTCATTTGCGGCTTCATTCAGGCTCGCGCTTTGTTCCATCATCCAATTCTTATAATTCTTGTTGAGAATCCCTTTGATACCGCAAAATTGCATGGCGCCATTAGCAGACATCAATGGCAGAACGAATCCTTTAAACACAATACGATCAAAACCAGTGATAGTGCCCTTGACTAGACTTGAAAACCTTTCTATAAACCTTTTCATGAGTCACCTCTTGTGTTGTTGGATGTCGATTGCTTTCTTTATCCAAATTACAAGAGTGGTGGCTCTATGTCATTTCAATATGTTGGGTTGCGGGCGTAGCCCGCGTTAGATAGAAATCTGGAACAATCTCATCAAATTTTAAGAAAGCACGATCATGTCAAAAAAGAAAAAGAAGAAGAAAAGAAAAGGAAAAACTTCAAAACCGGTTCCAAAACCAACGCCACCGGGTGAGCTGAAGATTTCTGAAGCCATCTTAAGGGTGAATGAACCGCTAAGGGCTCGGTATCAAGAACCCCATAGGATTGAAACAATCATATTCTTGACAGTCATGGCATGGAACATCTCTCTTTTCGAGGGGGAAAAAAGAACAGAATTGCAGGAGCAGATGATAGAAAAGCTCCCTGGGAATTTAGGTGGGGAGGATGTGGGCATATTTTTAGATAGTCTTGAAATGCTTATTGACCGTAAGGAGAAAATGTTTCCGGATGTTCAGGAATACATTCTTGATCATAAGGTTTCATTCGCAGGAAATTCTTTTTCTTTGAATGTAACCGCAGCACCAATAAAGGAAAGAAAGAAACAAGCCTCACTATGACGACTTTTTCTGTCTTTGAATTAGAATGCGCCCCAGCGAGCACCTAAATAAAATCAACCGACAGTATTCGAAAGGGTATGACCTTATCGATGAATTCAGACGAAGGAGGGGGAAGGATATTCCCAACTGGCCGAAATGGTGTTTCCTGCCGATGGCTGGTTTCTATGCGGTTGTTTCTAAGGCCATAGAGTCTGATTCCGTTCCGCCTCAATTGATTCCAGATGTCAGCAGACTGGCTGCAATCGCTACTTGGCGGTATTCCCAGGGTGTTTATCGCTTTGATCCGGAGGTATTTGACGCATTATGGACAACAAAACTGTCCGGAGACTTGCCTGCGGATGTCCTGCTACGGTTGCCGGAGTGGAGTATCTATGTCGAAACGCCTGACAAGAAACACGGTGAATCAAATCTGTTCGGCTTCTGGGTTCATCTTGAACATGATGCCAATAATCATCGGAAAGAACTGAGATTTGTTCTGGATACCGATGAAATGCTGGTTCCTGTGCCGATGCACATCGGGAACTGGTCCTTGGAGGAAGCCCTTGAAAAGGTAATGGCTGAATGTGTCCGGAATATTCCATCTGAAATGCTGGCGCAATTTCTGGATGGCGGAAATGGTAGTTTCTTCGATACTGAAAACCTTATGCCAATGGTTTCTTTGGTCTTGTATCTCTGCTCTGATTATCCTGATTTCGGTGCTAGCAAAAAGCCTGTACGACCAAAAGCAAAAAAGACCAAGAAACATGGCTGGCGTTTGTTTCAGGCACCTGGTCCCACTATCTGGCATATCGGAGAACGTATTGGAGGGTTGATAAGGGAATCCCATGAATCTGCAAAAACGGAAGGTTCAGGTCGATCCGTTAAGTCCCATATGAGGCGAGCTCACTGGCATGGCTATTGGTCTGGTCCTCTTTCTGGTCCCAGAAGGTTTGACTATCAATGGATACCACCTATACCGGTGGGGATTGAAAAATGAAGGTTTCCAGAAATCGGGGTAACAAAAAAATGACCCGGAAACCAAAAACCATCTTGACATACAAGTCACCTGATCCAGTACGGATGAATTTCGCCGTTAACCTTAATGCTTTACTTCCCACGCCTTTTGAAAGGAAAAACTTTGATCGAAAATGGAAAAGTTTTATCGCCTCTGACGATGCCAACAGGAACATTTATCAGAAAAAAGAAAACCGTCTTACATACAAATCGGAACAACTGATTCCATCCAGAAAAGACTCCCGGCCAGGCCTGTTACTGGTTTTTGGTAACCCTGCATCTCACTCTGTCCAATCGGGTATGTTTTTCGCGTTTAAGGATAACGGCAAAGAGAGCCGCTTCTGGAAGAGCATTCTAAAGCCGTCCGGTATTATCGATCTTCCTTTTGACTCTTCTCTTTCAACTGAATCTTTGAATATGGAAAGAAGGGACCAGCTTTTGAATCTGGATTATGATTCTCCTTTTCGTATTGCTTTATGTGTCATTATTTCAATGCCAAGTGCTCCTGGAGGAAAATGGGGTGGGGTGGCCGGTGTACAGAAACTCATCGGTGCCAAAGCCATGAAACGGCTTGAAGAAGCTGAACGAGAAAGGGTTATTGAATGTTCAAGGGATTTCCTGTCAGACAATGGCATCGTAGTTTCATTTCAGAAGAATGCCTGGAACACCCTGAAATCAGATGAAGACCCACCCTATAACATCAATCTGGCCAAGGCGGGAAAGTTAATAGGGCAAATGAAAATGTGTCCTGAGATTGCTCTTTTTAGCGTGCCACCCACTCGAATCATTGCTCCATGCCGGGATGGTTTGAAGAGGGTTTTAAATCTGGAGTGATTCCTGATATTGGTTTGTCAAGCTTTCTGCCAAGACTTTTCAGGAATTTAGGCTTTCAACCAATTGGTCTCTTTCTTTTTCCAATTTTTTCAACTTCCTCTTCAGGCTATTGATTTCTCTTTTAACCACCTTTAAACGATGATCATCTTTTTGTTTATTTAAACCATCAATTCCATGTATTTCTTTGGCAAATCTTTCGACTTCAGAACGAAGCACTTTATAATATGGGTTACCATGAGCATAGTTCACCCGATACTGTAATCTTCCGGATTTGATGGCTTTTACTATTTGTTCTTCACTGAACCCGAATTCCTTCATGGCGTTTTTGTGGCTCAGTGTGCCACCTTGCATTGTCCATTCTGAATCTGACATGATTTGATATCCATCCTTACCTTATTCTCTGATACCAATCCTGGCGGGATTAAAGTTTGGCCACAATCCATGTACGGTCCAGTGTGCATTTCCATAAGCATCCGGATTATCTTTAAAGTATTCACATACAGCGGCGTCGTCCTTGGAAATGTCGCAACAGTAGCGATTGGCCCAGATCATTGCGAACTGATACTGTTCAAAATCTCCTGGAGTAACGCCCGAAAGTCCCTCATATTTATTACCCAGATCGCTGGTAGAACCACCTGTGTGATCACATTTTCCAGAAACCAGGATATTTACTTTTTGACAATTGTTAAGCTGACAGCCATTATCATATCCAGAGTTAAGGACATCATTACCACATGCTTCTCTCACTCCGACTGTCCCGTCCGGAGCCACACTGTAGCAAGTACTTATAGTCACCAGATTACATTCTTTGTCACAGCCCATGCTTACCATTGAAGGGCCTCCATATGCGTCATGGAGATCGGATAGGTCGATCGATTCCCCGATATTATCATAAATCAAATGGGAACCTTCCAGGCTGTCGACATACTCAGCCAGCCTCAGTATTTCCGCATAAAATATTTTCTGTGGAAGAGTGGTACAGGAACCGTGCTTGGGCCACTCATGGGAAGCAAGCCCCCCGTTTTGCCCAACACAGTACGCAGCGGCATATTTACACATTCCTTCAGGATATAACTCAGTGTTCACAGGAGGTACTTCCTTGCAAAAATCGGGATATCCATATCTTATCACAGTGTCTTGCTTTTGTTGATCATATCCACTGCAACCCGCAATTAGAATTAAAAAAAACCAATAATAAAGACCGACCGAACAATTTGAATTTTCGATTTCATACCAATCTTTCCTTTCTAATAAGTGATAATGATCCTATTTCAGCGATAATTATAGAACAACCAAATTCAAATTTACCAGGATAATCAATCGCAATATACACAATGAAAACCTCTACTTCTTCTCTCCTTTAATCCAACAAATTGAAATCAAAATGGCACTCAGAAGAAAAGTGTAACCAATGAAATATCCCACAGGAATTGAAGGTTTTGTCAGAACTAATGCTCCGATAATCATCAGAACAGAATAAACTAAAATGACAACCCAACCTTGCCAGGTTACAGGTATTCCCCAACCAAACCCATGTTTTTTAGCTGGAAACCATATTTCCTTATTTTGATCATTTTTATTCATATTAGTTGTTTGTTTTGTTTCACTTAGATGTTGTCAAAGTTTGATTTTATTATTGTTTATTAACGGCGATTATGATGATTCAATTTGTGCTTAAATGTTGTTTCGATGATTTTAAGATCATCTGTTATTTTGTGGGGTGAATCTTTTATAGCGTTTAGCGCCTCTTTATAATCATCGGCATTGAAATCTTCCTCTAATTTTGATTTTATCAGTAAAAAAGTGGCCTTCTAGAAATTATCATGTTTTATGTCGGGAATTCTTTTAATCAGTTCTATCATCAGGTCTATAGACTCTTCAAAATCTCCCTGTTTGTACTGCAGCAATGCTTTGGTGAAAAGAGAAGGTGCTGTTGTTTCTTTTATTTGGTTAAGTATTTTCATTGTGCGATGTAAATATCACTTTAAGACCAATCCGTTGTAAGCAATTTCATCGCCAACGGAGAAGAAAATGGAACAAAAATTAAGTTCCGATAAGATGGACTCTTTCCCGTCTTATGGCCGTTAGAAAATCCCAATAATAGTTTCAAATGGTTATCATCGCAAACCAATTTCATGCCTAGTGGCAGACTTGGTTTTTCACTCTGGACCTTTAAATATTTGGGTTGTTTCCCAAAGGTCACAGTGGTATGGTACACATTAACTGAATATTTAAAATTTTTCCAATAAAAACAGTGAAAAGGATCGAAGATAGCATGACGAAAGTAGGGCTTTGGGAAATTGGAATAGAATCACCGCTTCGTTTGAAGGAAGCGG
Organism: Desulfatiglandales bacterium; assembly: GCA_963664475.2. Taxonomy (GTDB): domain Bacteria; phylum Desulfobacterota; class DSM-4660; order Desulfatiglandales; family Desulfatiglandaceae; genus NaphS2. The sequence continues at coordinate 1,320,577 of CAXXXE010000004.1, read as the reverse complement.
CGATCGGTCTCGAAAAGGAACTAGAAGATTGGAATAGACCTGGAAAACCGGAAAGTCCAAAGCACTTGGGGTATCAAAAATATTTGCAGGTGTAAGCTCGCAAGAATATAGCGCAAGGAATGCCTCTTTTCCAGACAAGTTTTGAACCGCCCCAAGATGAAATCACAGGTTTCGCCTGGTTGTGCCTGGGTGGTGATTAATTGAGAGACTTCCAACTATCTTAAATCCCTGAAATTTTGTGATTAACCTTTATTATCTGTACATTTTGGATACTTTGCGATTGTTATGTGGAAAATTCTCCAGATTACCATCACCACTACATGTTGTATGGCCCCTCAAAAACGGAAGTGCAAAAACAGAACTTTTATTGGGACTGCGTTCGGTATTTTTCAGGCCAGATTAAAATAGTAATTTTTATTTCAGAGAGGAGAGAATTCGATATCCCAGGTCATTTATGAGCTTTCCTCTTGTTGAAACTTGACTCATATATTTACTCTCCCACAACGGAAGACTGCTAGAAGTATTATTCTGTGGGATGAAAATTTCTTGACGCAACTATGATATGGGAAAGATTGCGTTAGTCTCTGATAGGCTGGACCATTCCAGGGTTTGGTTTTCTAGGCTAGCGGTTCTCCAGCCGGATTACACCCAAAGTAATCTAAAGTGCTGAGGTCTTCGGCTTCGAGCGAAGCGCTGCATTACTTTCAAGAAGCGCTGAAACTGTATCTCACCAAAAGTGATCAAGATGCTGAACGAGGAAAACGCATCAATTTTGAGAAGAATATTGGGATTGCCTTGTACAATAGGGCGCAATGGGAGGAAGCAGTAAAGTATTTTGACAGTGTGTTGGCACAATGGGGTGCATCACTACCTAAAAGAGGGCTTGTTGGAATTTTGAGACTCGCCTGGGATCTGCTCGTAATGATAAAGATGATTTACTTGAAGTTACCCGGTTCAAAAAAATCTTCTGAAGACCGGGACAAGAAAATCAATGAATTGTCCTATAGGTCGGCAACCGCACTCGCATTTTATGATCGCACCAGGCATTTCCAGGTTGTGATGGCCATGAGCAGGGGTCTAAGCAATTTCGACTGGGACGCGCAATCCGTTCCGAAAATTCATCGGATATTGCGAATCTTCGAAAGCGCGCCTATGAGTCCGGAAAAGCGGCTGTTCGGAATTCGCGCAAATATGCACCTTACAGGACCAGGATTTTTCGGCTGATGGGACTTTATTACTGGCTCATCGGCCAGCAAGGAAAATCCATCAAATGGTGGGAAAAGACCATTCAGGAAGGGGAACGCCTCGGCGCAAAGCCGGACCTCTCCCGAACATATTTTGAGTTGGGAAAGCGGTTGCTGGATCCTGAAAGCAAATACAAAGAGGTCAACGGAATAGAAGGCAAAGGCTATTTGGAAAAAGCCGGAATACTCTTCGAAGAGATGGGTTTAGAGCGGGATATCGATGATTTGGAAAGGCTCAAGGCGGATTATGGACTGTAGAACCAGAAGCCGCTTTTTCCACATCTTGTGGTTGCGCCGCTCATTGGTCATTAATCCCAGATTCCGGGATTCCTATATCATTAATCTTCTGTCGTCAGAAGAGACCTTGCCTGGCATCTATTCAGGTGTTTTGGGCATTAAAAAATGACCCACTTTTAAAAAGTTTAAAAAATTTAAAAATTTTGGGATTTTTGTGAGTTTCATGATTCCAGCATAGAGAATCCATTTCGTGGCATTGCCTTTTTTGATATGCCATAATAACCTGGATAAAAAGGAAAAATAGCGTTAGGTATAACTGCTTCTTGATTTTTATAACCATTCATTTAATTGAAAATTGGCCCGACATGTGTATCAGTATTTTTAAATCATCACCAGCAAAGGATGGATATGGAACAGGCAATTGTGAAAAACATGGCCCACATGGCCTATGGGATTTATGTCTTGACCACTCGTTTTGAAGACATCATCAATGGGATGATCGTCTCGTGGGTAACCCAGGTTTCCTATGAACCCCCTCTGGTCCAGGTGGCCGTTCACCCGAACCGTTACACTCATGATTTGCTCATGAAAAGCAGGCATTTCGCTTTGCACATTTTGGACAATACTCAAAAAGCTTTTGTAAATCGCTTTATGGGGCCAAACTCACAAACCAAATTTGAGAATATTTCTTGGAATGATGGTATCACCGGCTGCCCTGTTTTATCAGACTGTATCGGTGCCATGGAGTGCCGTATTATTGAACACCTGACGCCGGGAAACCACAGCCTCTTTATCGGTGAGGTTGTGAGTGCGATTTTTAACAAAAAAAAAGCCCCTCTTTGTACATCGGATTATGAGGGACGCTATTTGGGTAAGGTATGATAAAAATGCTGCTGATTTTTATGGAAAATAAATGATTGGCGCCACCTGACCAAATAAGAAAGGCGCACTCTTGAAGAAGCTTACCAAGTACAAAATTCTTGAAATCTATTGCAAGTGCGGCCAAAAGCTGTTGAAATATAAGAAAGGCCCTGGGAGAAGGTTGTTGAAAATTCATCGGGACCGGATAACAGAAGACCACACTGGCATATTCATCAATGATTACTCGGAGAAAGGCACCGACATATGTTGCCCTTCTTGCGATAAGCGAATTGCGACCGTGCAGGTCATTAACGGAAAGTATGTCAACAAGGTAAACCAAGGACAGTTAGGACTAACCAAATAGGGCCTGTTGAACATAGCTCGTTATTTGGTTGCTTTAAAAGGCTTTTCCGCGAGACAACACGATGCTGAATAGGATTTTAGTATGTGGGCATAAGTAAGGAATCAATCAAATAAAACGCTGAGAGTTTCTGTAGCTGCCAGAGCAGACATTCCGAAAGATTGCTTTACGCAAATCATTCCACAATAATTGTGAAAGGATATTGCCCCATTCTTCAACCGCTGTTTATCGTGAGTTTCTCTTGGATTATCATCAGTTTACAAGTTCCTACCTTTCGCACGTGCTTATAAGTGCCTGTTTACCATAACTGATGAGAAAAAAAATATTTTTAATGGATGGTCATAGTAAATTACGCGCATGGCAAGTATGAATCCAAGGCATCCAAAAAAGAACCGGGAACTTAAGAGTATTGAAAAGTTGATGGTTCAGAAATGGCGTGAATTCCGGACTGCGGAAAACCACAAGGAAAAAGTCGGGAATGCCATGCTGCTACAGGCTCACCTGGAGGCCTGGCTGGACGAGCCAGAGTTTATTACCGACCTTATGGATGGTTCGGTTGAAGGTGGCAAGAGAATGGATGATGATCCGGAGGATGCGGAGTACCCATGGGAAAAAGCAGGTGAGTCTGATGATGCCATATTCTGTCTTGGGTACGGAGGCCCATCGCGTCTTTATTCAAAAGAAAAATGGCGGGCCGAACCATATATTACAATGAAATACGGAAACTTTGTCGTGCCTGTTTACGAAAAAATTTACGCAACTGAACAGAAGACTGTAGCTCATTTTATATCTGAGCAGGCTTTTGCAAGACACGTGAGAATTACACAGAAGGGAATGAGAGGGTGTGAAGGTTATTATGATGTGCTGTCTGATCCCGCAGGTTGTGATCAGATGAATGGTAGTCTACGTGTGTATGCGTCAAGTAATATGAAACGTGCCATTGAGAAAGCCGACAATCTGGCCGAGAAATACGGAATTCGTTTTGTTGTGGCTAAGCTTCTGGGATTGGTAGATAACCATTAGGACCTGATAGCACGAAAATGAAATGCGATTCAAAGCTTGAACCTTTGAAGGCCCGGAAAGAAATTCATAACCGCTTAGAATGTGAATATTTTTTCTGCACTTCTCAGGGCCGCCGGATCCATCCCAGTAATCTTCGGCAGCGTGTCTGCTTGCCATTGACATATTCCGCTATGTCGAAGGCCAGAACGGTTCGCAGGATGGTCAATGTCTGGATAGAGCATTTCAGGGAATATCAGGAAACGCTGGGTAAGGATAGGTAAGATCGATTTTTGGCAAAATTTTGGCAAAAAAGTTGCCGACCCGAAAAAAACTCAAAAGAACTCGCTTCGAAACTTCTGGCGGGACATCAAAGAATTTCATGCCGACATGCCAAATATATGGTCTGGCGGGTGGAAAAATTGATTTCCGAACAGGGGTCGAACTTCTGATACTTCATTTGAAAGAAGGGATATTCTCGGCTGACAAAGAAAAAAGGGAATCAACCCTATTGGGTTGATTCCCTTAAATAAAACTGGCGTCCCCAAGGGGATTCGAACCCCTGTCGCAGGCGTGAAAGGCCTGTGTCCTGGACCTGGCTAGACGATGGGGACGTTATTGGTAATCTTCAATAACGCTTGGATGGTCACCGTCGAGGCTTCCGCCTCAAGTGCAGTCCTAAGTTATGTCGCCATGCTGGTGGGCCGTGCGAGAATCGAACTCGCGACCAACGGATTAAAAGTCCGCTGCTCTACCAAACTGAGCTAACGGCCCAACCAGAATTCGTTTTGATAACATTTGGTTTTCATCTTGTCAAATGTTTTTTTTAAAAAATTGCGTGATTCTCCAAGAAAATATTTGTCAGGATCAAATTGATCTCTTCCCCGTTGGGCCGATAGGGGTAATTCCATTGCTGGATGTCCGGCAGGCAGTTGCCGAACGGACGGTTGCAGGCAACTTCTCCATTGTGATCAACACAACCGGTTGTCATGAAGGGAACCCCCAGCGCAATGATTTCGTTGAGATGCTCCCGATCCACTCCGAAATTCACGATACGACCTTCCTCATTGAACGACATCTGACTTGATGCTGAAATTTCCTTTTCAATGAGGTGCCGGGCCAATTGAATCCTCAGGTAGGTTGACCATGGCGGCTGGGGCCTGTTTCCCAGGCTTGAGCCTTCTTCGGCAAAAAAGGAAAAAAGATGGTTGTCCACACCCATGCGCCACAGCTGGTCCATGAGAGTGACCATTTCTTTTTCGGTTTCGCCCATCCCTACCATGAGGTGCGCCCCCACGTTCCGAGCGCCGAATACCTCAAGGCTATCCACCATGAACTTCCAGTATTTTTCCCAAACGTGCGGTCCGGATACCCCTTTGCCGCGATATCGATCAAAGAGTTCGGGGGTTGCCAGATCCAGGGCAATGCCGATTTTATCGGCCCCGCGGTCCCTGGCTTCAATAAGAAATTCCTGATCCAGAATGGTGGGACTGGTCAGGATAGATATGGGAATCGTCGTGTTGCGTTTCAGCGCCTCGGTCATGGTCAGGGTGTGGCCCTTGCATTTACCGTTGGTGATCATGGATACACATGTTCGCTGAACATAGGAAGGGGCCTGGTTGATAGCATCGATAATCTGCTTCATGGAAAAGAGGGGCCATTCCACATGAATAAAGCTCTTTTCCCGGTAGGTTCCGGGTCGTTTTTTGGCAAGCCCGCAATAGGCGCAATTGGCGGAACACCCTTCGGGATAGTGAACCAGCAGATTGACGCACCGGTTGACGGCGCCCCGGTACATCCTTCCCCGCATCAATCCCAGGGAGATGGCCGTGGCCTGGCTCATTTTGGCGTAATCCGGGCTTTGTTTCTTTTCAGTCATTTAGTACCTGCTCTTATATCCAGGTTTTCTGTCATAAAAAAACAAGAAACTTTCTATCATCTGAGCTTAAAACATAAAACTTAAAACTGCGGCTATGCCGCATTAAAGTCTCACCTGATTTTCCTTTGCCAGCAAAACTGCCTGCGTAAGGGTCTGCACATCGATGCCGTAAATCATGTTGTCGTGCCATACCGACGAAATATTTTCTTCAATGCGTTCCTTGCGTGCGGAGGTCCATTTGAGAGCGTTCTCGATTTTGTGTATATCGGCGCTTGTGGAAAAAAAATCTCCCGTGATCAGGATACTCTCGATGGAAGCGCCGGAAAGGGAAAGGTATATTTCCAGAAGTCCGCCCCGTGTTTTCAACTGGCCAACCCCCATCCGTGTTCTTGGATGTTTGTGAGAGAAGATCCAGTCTTTGCGGGTATACCGTTCATCGATGAAATCCTGAATGGTTTTTTGCTCCCATGGATCGGGGGCGTCTTCCTTGAAGATAATATGAAATTCTTCCTCAAAGGCCCCTTGAATGGCTTCCATGGTTTCTTTAGTGGAAACCTCGCGGCCTGTTTCATGGCGTATTGTGGTCATTCGCTGACTGAAACAGTTGTAGCCCTTGTCCTGAAATTTTATGACCGGCGTGTTCATGATGTCGGTCATCAGTGCCACATCGAAGTTCACCAGAAGACTGGTATGAAAAAGGAGCGTGTTGTTGGCTTCGGAGGCGGCGGATAACCCCGCAATTTTTTTTCCGCCGACTTCCAGATCGTTCTTGGGTTGAAAATAGGCATCTATTCCCAGTTTGGCCAGAGCATTGATGAGGACGCGACTCAGGGATTCAAATACGCCCCCCACGCCTTTTTTCAGCCCAGGATAGTCCACATTGATCCCGAGGCCCAGGGAGACGATCTCCGGGCCCATGATGACGGTGCCCCCGCCGGTGCTCCTTCGATTATATTCGATGCCGCGGGCCTTGCATCGATCCAGCCTGAGGGCCGCCTCCATATCCTGGTATTTGCCCACAATCGCTGATGGGATAAAGGTATACAGGTGTAGGATGGGCGGCGAATGATTCACCCCCACGGCGCAGGGCAGGGTGTCATCCACCGCCAAACCTTCGGCGGTGGAAACCGGCGATTCAAGATTCCTGAACAGACGCCAGGGGGTACTCATTTCCTGAACCTTCATCATCTTTATGCCTTGGCTTTTTCCGCTTCCGTCTTTTCGATTTCCCGCTCAACGAAATCCACCACCCCATCGCCATGAATGAGATTGTCAAGCTCCCCTTTCAGGTCGTCCTCATCCTCGGCTTCAATGACCAGTATCCAACCTTCCCCGTAGGGATCGGAGTTGATCAGAGAGGTATCGTCCTCAAGGTCTTCGTTGATTTCGATAATTTCCCCGGAAACAGGGGCGACGAGCTTTCCGATCCATTTTCGGGACTGAATCTTTCCGCAGGTCTCTCCCTGCTCCACCTCGTCTTCCTCTTCCGGAAGATCCACAAACACAATGTCGCCTGCTTCTTTCTGAAACATGTCGCTCATGCCGATGGTGACTTTGGTGCCCTCTACCCTGGCCCAACTGTGCTCTTCGTGGTAGTAGAGCTCATCAGGCATGTCATAACCTTTGATGTCAGCCATTCCTTTAAAACCTCCCCTTTAATTAAATAAGATGTACAAATGGTTTTTAAAACGGTCGCCTGGATCTTAGGCAAATCGCGTCTTCACCGCTCTGGCGTGAATGGGAAGACCTTCTGCTTCAGCAAGGGTGATCACAGTGTCTTTCAAGCCCGCAAGACCCTCCTTGCTCAGATACTGGAATGTGGGTTTTTTGATGAAATCGTCCACGGACAGACCCGAAAACATGCGGGCGCACTGACCGGTGGGCAGCACATGGTTTGTGCCGGAAGCATAATCGCCCACCGGCACCGGCGCGTAGGGGCCCATGAAGATGCTGCCGGCATGTTTGATTTTGGTCAAGGTGATAAAGGGGTCCTGGGTCAGAATCTGAAGATGTTCGGCGGCGTATTCATTGGTAAAATCAATGGCCTGCTCCATGTCTGCCGCAATCAGGATGCAGGAGTGCTTGACCAGGGAAGATTTGAAAATTTCCTTTCGGGTCAGGGTTTCAAATTCCCGTTCGATGATTCTTGCGACAGCAAAGGCCAGTTCCCGGGATGGCGTCACCAGTACCGCCGCGGAGTCCGGGTCGTGTTCCACCTGGCTCAGGAAATCAATGGCGATCCATTCAGGATTACCGCTCTCATCAGCCAGTATCAGGGATTCGCTGGGGCCCGCGGGGGAGTCAATATCCACCTGCCCGTAGACCAGCATTTTGGCGGCGGTGACGTACTTGTTGCCGGGTCCCACAATTTTATGTACCCGGGGCATGGTTTCGGTTCCATAAGCGAGGCCGGCCACGCCCCATGGGCCTCCCACCTTGAAAATACGGTCGCAACCGGCAATGTCCGCCGCCACCAGGGTGGCGGCATTGGCCGTCATGCCCTTGCCGGGAGGCGTCACGGCCACAACCTCACCGACGCCCGCCACCTTGGCGGGAAGCACGGTCATCAGAATGGAACTGGGATAGACGGCGCTTCCCCCGGGGATGTAGCATCCCACGATATCCATGGCCCGTGTGATGCGTCCGGCCAGAATGCCTTCAGCCACTTCGATGGACCACATCTCCCGCTCCTTCTGGGCCGTGTGGAATTTGATGATGTTTCGGGCCGCGGCTCTGAGCGCCTCCACCACTTTGGGGTCCAGGAGCTTGTAGGCGGCAGTAATTTCTTCCCGGGTTGCTTCCAGATCGGAGGGTGCGATGTCCGCCTTGTGTTTTCGGTAATGGGTAAGGGTTACCGCGTCGCCGCGGGCTTTTATGTCGTTGACAATGCCGCGAACATCTTCAAAAACCACAGAGATATCCTCCATGGATCTTTCCATGATGCCCTTTCGTTTTTCAGGGGTAAGGTCATCAATTTTTTCGGTGTTAATTCTCATTTTTCCGTTGTCCCTTTCCTTTAAGCTAACGGCTAATAGCGAATGGCTAACAGCTATCTTCTCATGGGGCGCATCATCATCCTTTCTACTGCACAACCACTGGTGAGCCAGACATAATCAGCCACTCTTTTATTGATTGTTGTCCTTTCTGTCAAGGGGTATAGCACGATGGTTGCCATATTCACGTCCACACGCCGCCGGACCCGGTCGGGAATGCCGAATTTGTTGATAATATGGCCGTTCCCAGTAAAAACGACCAATTTTCCGCCCTTTGCCTTTATATAATCGGCAATGGTTTCTGCCATTGTTTCGTCCCATACGCATTGGGCCTGATAGAAATGATCGAAATTTCCCATGCTGTTTTTGGCATGTCCCCGGAACTGGTGTTGTTTGAATATGTCGTTGATATATTTTTGATGATCCGCAATGCTCAGATTGATATCTTTGGCCACCTGCCCGCGTTCTTTCACCGTGAGGCTTGAAAGACCCGATTTCGCCACCTTTCCGACCACCCGGTGCGGTGCGTTGATGCCTAGGAGCGCGGTCCCTTTTTCTCGGGAGGCCCACAGCAGCGGGCGATAAAGATGATAGGGAAAACGCCAGTTGTTTTTCCAGTCAACCTGTTTCAGAAACGTCGCTTCATCCAGATCCCCATTCATGAACTGGTCCAGCGCCGGTTGACGGGTGGTGTCGAAAAATTCCATTGCAACCGCCGGGGGCGGGGTATTCAGCGCCAAAAGGGACTGCAGAAGTTGTACCTGAATCAGGTGGTGCTCCGGATTGTTGTGAACCTCTCCCACGAAAACAACGTCGATTCCTTTCAGCTGATCCACCAGGTCGGGAAAAGAAAGGGGCTTTCCCGTTTTGAGGTCAATGATCCGTCCTTGGGAAAAATGTCGTGTTATCCCTTCGACGCTGGCCAGCGGCGGCATGACGGGTCTTTTGGGTGCACAAGCGTGTAACATCATGAAAAGCACCGGGAGCAGCAGAAAAATATGGTATTTCTTCATAAAACGGTTCATGTCAATGATTCCGGATTTGCGAGTCGGTCATATATCATCTTGACTCTTGTGGGTTCTATCATTTAATTTGACCCCATGCAACTTTTTTGAAAAATGCAAAAGGTGGAAAATGGAACGACAACGAACCATTGAAAGTGTACTGAAAGATTATCCCAAAGAGGTGATTCTTAAGGATGGCACCGGCGTGACCCTGAGGCCTTTGAAAGATGGCGATCAGGAGGCGCTTTTTCAGATGTTCCACAGATTTCCCCGGGATGAATTGTGGTTTTTAAATCATGATGTCAATGATCCGGAGTTGATTGACGGGTGGATCCGGAATCTTGATTTGAAGCGGGTGGTTTCCATTGTCGCCTTTCTGGAAGGCCGGGCGGTTGCCAATGCCGTACTGATGATGAAAGGGTATGGGGCCAAAAAACACATCGGTAAAATCCGGATTGCCGTGGATCCGGCCCTGCGGGAAAAAAAACTGGGAACATGGATGCTCCTGGACCTGATCAACTTAGCCATGGACATTAGATTGAAAATCCTGGTGATGCAGCTCATTGAAGATCGAGATATCTCGGTGATTCATGGTGTTAAAAAGTTGGATTTCGTTGAACGGGCGATTTTGAAGGATCATGTGCTTGACATGGAGGATTATCCACACAACCTGGTGATTTTGACCAAACGCCTTCAGACCCGATGGGATGATATTTAAGAAACATGCCCCATGACCGCGTCCGGTATGAACTGGATCCAAAATCATTGCGAAAAGTCCTTCCCGATGGTCCCGGCGTATATCTGTTCGTGGATTTGCAAGGTAAGGTCATCTATGTGGGAAAAGCCAAAAATCTCAAAAAGCGGGTGCTTTCTTATTTTCGAAGTCAGGACAATACAGCCGTCAAAACCACCCGAATGATGCAAATGGCCGACGGCCTGGAATTTATCCTTACCCTCACCGAAAAAGACGCCTTTATCCTTGAAAATGATTTGATCAAGAAATTCAAACCCCGCTACAATATCATCCTTCGGGACGACAAACAATACCCCTGTCTCAGGCTGGACGTTCATGAGCCCTATCCGCGTCTCGGCATTGTTAGAAAAATCAAGAAAGACGGAGCCCTATATTTCGGACCTTTTTCTTCCGCAAACGCGGTACGCAACACCACCCGGGTGATTGCCGGCGCCTTTAAACTTCGAAAATGCAAGGGGGCAAAGCTGAAAACACGTACCCGGCCCTGTCTGAATTTCCAGATGGACCGTTGTCTCGGACCCTGTGCGCATAAGGTCTCCGAAAAAGAGTACGCAAAAATGGTGGAACAGGTTCGGCTTTTTCTGGAAGGGCGCAACAGGGAATTGGTGGGTGATCTGAAAAAGGAGATGGAAGAAGCGGCTGGAACCCTGGATTTTGAGAGGGCCGCCGAAATCAGGGATCGGATCCAGGCCATTGAGAGAACCGTGGAACGTCAGCATGTGGTTTCACCTCACATGATTGATCAGGACGTGATCGGTATTGCTCAAATGGGACCGTTGCACCAGGTTGCGGTTCTTTTTGTACGGGGGGGGCATTTGACGGGAAGTCGAAGTTTTCTTTTTGAAGATCAGACGGTCCCCATGTGGGAAGTGTTGGAAGCATTTTTGAAACAATATTATTCCGCCCCGGTGTTTATCCCCAATGCCATTCTGATTTCCGAATCCATAAGCGATTCCGTTGCGTTGCGGGAATGGCTTTGTGATCTGGCGGGAAAAAAGATCATGCTTCACCACCCCGAACGGGGGGAAAAGAAGAAACGGGTCGATATGGCGGTGGCCAACGCGAAAAATCAGCTTTTGGGTTACCAGGTGATCCAAAAGGAAGATCTGTTGAATTCGGCCCAGTCCCTGCTGAACCTTAAAAAAATTCCGCGAACCATTGAGGGGCTTGATATTTCCAATTTTCAGGGCGGGTTGGCCGTGGGGACCGTGGTTTCCTTTAAAGATGGTGAACCGGATCCTTCAAACTATCTGAATTATCGCATCAAGCAGGTCGATGGCATTGATGATTACGGGATGATGGCTGAAATGGTGGGTCGGCGGATTGCCGGAAAGCCTTTGCCGGACCTCTTTCTGGTGGATGGGGGAAAAGGGCATCTGGCCGCGGTCAAGCGCGTTTTAGATCGGCAGGCGGAATCCGCTGTCGACGCGCCGGTGGGTGTTTTACCAGAGGTGATTTCTCTGGCCAAGCCCAATGAGGGCCTGGGAGAGCAATGTGACAAGATCTACATTCCGGGTAGAAAGAATCCGGTCGGATTAAAGGCCAATCATCCCGTCTTGTTTCTGATGATGCGAATTCGGGACGAGGCGCACCGAAGGGCCATCACCTACCATCGAAACCTGAGGGCTAAAAGTCTGACCCGAAGTTGCCTGGATGGTATCCCCGGCATCGGAAAGAAGAGAAAGCAGATCATTTTAAAATATTTTAAGAGTTTAGATGTAATTTCCAAAGCAACGGTGGAGGAATTGAGCCAGGCGCCGGGAATCAGTCGAGACCTGGCCTTGAAGATTTTTCAAGGGTTGTCAAACGGTTATGCGAAGGAAAAAGGTTGTCAGCCCCAGGTAGATGAGAAGGCTCAAGACATCGTTTGATGTGGTCACAAAGGGCCCGGCCGCCAGGGCAGGGTCCACATTGAGTCGCTTCAGCGCCAGGGGAACGGCGGTGCCGATCAGGCCTGAAATCACGATGATGAGAAAGAGGGCCATGTTCACAATGAGACCCATTCGATAGTCCTCTACCCAAAAGCCCACAATCAACCCGAGGATGCCTCCGCAGATGAGGCCGTTGATGAGCGCCACCCGCAATTCCATCCACAGTCTTTTGCCAATGTTTACAAGTCCGATATCCCCGGTTGCAAGCCCTCTGACCACTACCGAGGAGGCCTGGGTGCCGGTGTTTCCACCCATGGCCATGACCACGGGGAAAAAGAATGACAGAGCGATCATCGCCTTGATGGAAGCTTCAAACTGATCAATGATCACCGCCGCAAAAACGCCCCCGAAAAGGGCCGCAATAAGCCATGGAAGTCTGGCTCTGGAAATTTTGAGGATGGATTCCTCGGTAACTTCCTGATCGATAACGCCGGCCATGAGGGATATATCTTCATCGTTTTCTTCTTCGATGACGTCAATAATATCGTCATGGGTGATGCGGCCAATCAGTCGCAGATGATCGTCCACAACAGGGATATTGACCAGGTCGTATCGCCGGACGAGATTGGCCACTTCTTCCTGATCCATGTCCACCCCTACGGAAATAACATCAGGATTCATGATGTCGCTGATTTTCCGGTCTTCCGGTTCAAGTACCAGATCTTTCAGTGAAATGACCCCCACCAGTCTTTGAAAATCATCCGTGACCCAGATATAGTAGAGGTTTTCAATCTCTCGCCCTTTTTCTCGAATGGTTTTGATGGCGCCTCCCACTGTGATGTCGGCCTTTACCGCCAGAAATTCCAGGGCCATGATGCCGCCGGCGGTGTCTTCGGGGAAAGGGAGCAGCTTTTCAATTTCTTCCGAGATGTGATCATCGACGGCATCGATGATTTCCTGTGCCCGGTCAGCCGGGAGGTCCCCCACCAGATCCGCCGCATCGTCGGAATCCATTTCCGCCACAATGTCTGAAATGGCTTTGTTGTCCAGGTCTCTCAGAATGCGTTCTTGAACAGGCGGTTCGATCTCGACGAGTACGTCGCCGGCGCCCTCCGGATCGAGGAGCTGAAAAATGATGATTCTTTCACCGGCGCCCAAATGCTCGATCAGGTCTGCCATATCAGCGGGTCGCATTTCTTCAATGAGCTTTTTGAGCGGGCCGAATTTTCCCTGCTCGATAAGGGTTTTGACCTCTTCTATGAGCCTGGCTTCGATGGTCCTGGCTTTGAAACCCATCAAGATTTACTCCTTTTGGAAGACCCGTTGTCAGGTGAAGGGCTTTTGCGTTTAAGGGTCTTCAATTTTTCCAGAATTATTTTGCCGAAATTGTTGCTGCCGCCTGTTTTGGCCTCCAGTTCTTTCAGCGGTATTTCCCCTCTGGCGGCCGACTTATGGCCGCCGGCGGAGCCCCCCCAGGAATTGAAAAGTTTTTTAGCCGTATTGCCGGCATTTCTCCGGAAACCCGCATTTCTGAAAATGACGATCAGCTTTTTGTCATGGATGCCGGCGACGATGCTCCATTCGGTTTCCGACAGCTTCATGAAAAAATCAGCAATGATGACCAGCGTGTCGGGATTTTTGACTTCTCCCATGTCCACAAAGGCCATGTTGTCCGCAAAAACAAGCTTTTCCATGGCAATGCGAAAATCTTTCAGAGCATGACGGCTCAATTCGGAAGATTCAATCTTTTTGATGGTGTTCATGTTGGTGAATTGATACAGGTATTTGAAGGCATTGATGTCGTTGGACAGGGAATCCCTTGCAAAATTAGCGGTGTCGGTTTTGATGCCGTAGAACAGTGCGGTTGCGAGCCTGGTGGACGGGATCACTTTCAGGCTCTTGAGGTACTCGGTCATGATGGTTGCGTTGGCGCCATAGTCCGCTCTGATGTCCATGAAAGTTGCTTTTGACGAAGCATCCACGGGATGATGGTCTATGATGATATCGAAAGGGTGGTCCTTGAAGGGGGGGTAGTGGCTGGGTTGGGAATCCACTATGGCCCATTTTGTGAGCTTTCGACCGCGCATTGAACGGATACGCCGTTGTTTGATGTTGAGCAGTCTGATTAGCGCAAGGTTATCGGGGCGGTCAATGGTATTGACATGCAGGATCTCCACCTTCCTGACTTTTCGCCAGAACAACCGCTTTAACGCCAGGGCGCTGGACATGGCGTCAGGATCGGCGTTGATGACGATGCCCAGGCTGTCATCCGACGAAACGGTTTCAAACAGCATCCGGCATTTTTCCGTCTGGGTGGTGGATTTTGAAAACGGGTGCTCCATCAGCGGATTTGTCATGGCTTTCCCCAGATTCTTTTCTGATATTGTAAACGATTCCGAAATTTAAACTACACTTGCTACGATATCTCAAAGGCATCAAAGATACAACGCAAAAGAGCGTCGAAGAACGCCATGACCATGGCCGGACGGGCGTTAGGCCCTTATGAACGGGCCCCTCATCGATGTCAGCAGAATTACGGTGAATCCCGATGACCGCATTGACAAGGTGTTGCCATTGAGATATAAGCGTAAAAAAATTGTTTCATAACCCATTTTGAACATTATTCTTATGCGAAAAGCCATCATGAGCCCCCTTTGCTCCGGTTTGGTCATTCCCGGACTTGGGCAGATTGTCAATCAGGAGATGAAAAAAGGGATCATCCTCCTTTGCGCCGTGTTCGCGCTCTTTGTAGCGGGGATTATCCGCCTCTTGCAGGTCATCAATGCCGTTTTCAGGTCGGGACAGATCGATGTGTCAGACCCTGAAGCGCTGATGGCAAGGATTAGCGCCCAGGATTATACGCTGCTCTGGTGCCTGGGGGTCGCTTTCGCCGTCCTCTGGATTTATGCGGTGGTGGACGCGTATATGGGGGGGCGAAAAATGGATCAGCGCGAAACTGGAGATTTGATATAATGAAAGCCTACTTACTGGACGAAATAACCTCGGAAAATATAGAGAAAATCTCCCAATTTCTGAAGGATAACGCTTCACGTTCCACGATGGAGCAGCTTTTCTGGATTCAGTTTCCCGAAGATCTGTTGAGTCCCCTTCAGTTTCAGCACACCGCTTGTCAACCCCATGCCTTTGCGGTGGAGGTGGGTTCGGACTGGGTCAAACTGGAATTTCTGGTGCGCTCACTACAAACATTGAAATGCGACTGTACCGCCTATTGCACGGACCAGCAGAGGGATTATATCATTCATTTTGCGGAAAAAATGCTGGAACAGCTGGAAGTGAGAACTTGAAATCCCGCATCAGACTATTGAATCGTACATTTTTGAACCTGGAGGCCTGAACAATATGGACTATAAGGAAACACTCAACCTGCCCAAAACCAAATTTCCCATGAAGGGGAATCTGGTCAAAAAAGAGCCCGAGACCCTTCTGCGGTGGGAGAAGGAAAGGCTGTACGAAACGATCCGGGAACTTTCAAAGGGCAGGCCCCGATACATGCTTCATGACGGCCCGCCATACGCCAACGGCAATATTCATATGGGAACGGCATTCAACAAGGTGTTGAAGGATATTATCATCAAGAGCAAACAGATGGCCGGTTTTGATGTCCCTTACGTTCCGGGTTGGGATTGCCACGGTTTGCCTATCGAACATAAGGTGGATAGTGAGCTGGGCAAGAAAAAGCGGGAAATGACCCAGGCGGAAGTGAGAGGGTACTGCCGCCGGTACGCGAAAAAATATATTGATATTCAACGTGATGAGTTTAAACGGCTCGGCGTTCTGGGAGAATGGGATCAACCCTATCTCACCATGAATTACCCCTATGAGGCCACCATCGTCAGGGAGTTTGGAAAGTTTGCCTTAAATGGCAGCCTGGTCAGGAGCAAAAAACCCATTTACTGGTGCGCATCGTGCAAAACAGCCCTTGCGGAAGCCGAAGTGGAATACGAGCAGCACACATCCCCCTCCATCTTTGTCAAATTTCCCATGATTTCCGATTTGACGGCATTGGATCCGGTTTTTGAAGGGAAACAGGTTTCGGTGGTGATTTGGACCACCACCCCTTGGACCCTTCCCGCCAATCTGGCCATCGCCCTTCATCCCGACTTGCCCTATGCGGCGGTTGAAACCAGTGAAAACGACGTCATGATTCTGGCCGAAGGTCTTCTGGAAGAATGCATGGCAACCTTCGGTATTGAGTCCTATGAAATCCTGAAAGTGTTTGATGCCGGTGACCTGGAAAACCTGGAAGCCAAACATCCCATCGTCGACCGGTCGAGCCTGATCGTTCTGGCCCCCTATGTAACCCTGGAGAGCGGCACGGGCTGCGTACATACGGCCCCCGGTCATGGCCGTGAGGACTACGAAACCGGTCTCAAATACGGTTTGGAGGTGTATTCTCCTGTGGATGACGCCGGTCGGTTTACCCTGGATGTTGAATACTTTTCAGGCATGGAGGTGTTTGAAGCCAACCGCTCCGTCATTGACAAGCTGACAGCGCTTGGCGCCCTGGTGAAAGAACAGAAAATCACCCATGAATATCCTCATTGCTGGCGATGCAAAAAGCCGGTGATTTTCCGTTCCACGGAGCAGTGGTTTATTTCCATGGACAAAACGGGTTTGAGGGATGCGGCCCTTAGAGCCATTAACGAAGTCAATTGGTTTCCTTCCTGGGGTCGCGACCGAATCCATAGCATGATCGCCAACCGGCCGGACTGGTGTATTTCCCGGCAGAGATCCTGGGGCGTTCCCATCACCGTATTCTTCTGCAAAAAATGCGGCGAGGTGGTGATTTCCCAGGAGATTATCGACCACGTGGCGGGAATGGTGGAAAAATCTGGCGCGGATATCTGGTTCACGGCTTCCGAAAAGGAATTGCTTCCGGAAAACACAACGTGCCCTGCATGCGGGTCCGATGATTTCGAAAAGGAAACGGATATTCTGGATGTGTGGTTTGATTCCGGCGTGAGTTATGCGGCGGTCATGGAAAATCGCCCCTACCTGGACAGTCCCGCGGATCTTTATCTGGAAGGGAGTGATCAGCACCGGGGGTGGTTTCACAGTTCGTTGTTGTGTTCAGTGGGGACGCGAAACCAGGCGCCTTATCGGAATGTGCTGACCCACGGGTTTGTGGTGGATGGAAAGGGAAAAGCCATGCACAAATCCGCCGGCAATGTGATTCCGCCCGAGGCTCTGATCAAGAGCCATGGGGCGGAGATTATCAGGCTCTGGGTGGCGGGAGAAGATTATCGTGACAATATCAAGCTCAGCAGGGAAATTCTTCAGCGATTGACCGACGCTTATCGCCGCATTCGAAACACCTGCCGGTATCTTCTGGGAAATCTCAATGATTTCAACCCCCAAACCGATGCCGTTGCCTATGAACAAATGGAAGAGCTGGACCAGTGGGCACTTCATCAACTTCAGGGATTGACCGAACGCATCACGAAGGCCTATGAGAAATTTGATTTTCACCTGGTCTATCACCATCTGCATAACTTCTGTGCCCTGGACCTCTCTGCATTTTACCTCGATATCATCAAGGATCGCCTTTACACGTCCCCCCAGACATCCACTTTAAGGCGATCGGCGCAGGTTGCCATGAATGAGATTCTGGAAACCCTGGTGCGGCTCATGGCGCCGGTCCTTTCCTTTACCGCCGATGAAATCTGGCAATACATGGGTGGCGAAAATCGTTTATCGAGCGTTCATGCGGATCTCTTTATTCCCCTGAAAAAGGAATACCTGAATCCCGAACTGGCGAAGCGGTGGGACGAGATTCTCTCCGTGCGAAAAGAGGTGACCAAGACCCTGGAGCTTGCACGGAAAGAAAAGATCATCGGGCATCCTCTGGATGCGGCGGTAATCCTGGGGGTTTCGCCTGAACTCAAGGTGAAATTGACCCCCTACGCCGATGCACTACGGTCCATTTTTATTGTTTCGTCGGTTAAACTCCTTGATATGGCCCAGGTTGAAGGGGGTCTTGAAAGCGAAACGCTTCCCGGGCTCAAGGTGGTTGTAGCGCCTTCCACCGATCCCAAGTGCGAACGTTGCTGGATGCATGATGCGTCAGTGGGCGACGATAATGAAAATCCAACCATTTGTAAGCGATGCCGAGACGTTCTGCACATAATTACCCCCTGATGATCTGGCCCGCGCTGCTCATTGTGGCCCTGGATCAGGCTTCCAAAATGGCCGTCACGGGAAGCCTGAAGATTTATGAGAGCGTACCGATGATCAAAGGCTTTTTCAATCTGGTTCATGTGAGAAATCGGGGCATGGCCTTTGGGTTCCTGAACCGGCCGGATATGAATTTCGGTTACTGGGTTCTGGTGACGGCGACAATTCTTGCCGTTGTGCTGCTGTTGTGCTGGTTTTTTACCATGAAGGATGAAAGCAACTGGGTTACCCTGGGCCTTTCGCTGATCCTCGGCGGGGCCCTGGGTAATCTTATCGATCGTTTGAGATTTCGTGAAGTGATTGATTTTATTGACGTTTATGTGGGAACCTATCACTGGCCCGCCTTCAATGTGGCGGATGCTGCCATTACCGTGGGCGCCATCATGGTGGGGGTCAGCCTTTTTTTCTCAAAAGAAACGCCGTCAAAAAGCATAAAGACCCGAAAAATGATAATATCTGATTGACAAATCTGAATTCCTGGCTAAAATTGCTCCGCTTCATCAATGTTTTCACACCACTCAATTTGTTCGCAGTCCTGAAAAATAAGAATTCTAGAAATGGGAGTTGAAGATGCTGAATATGGATTTATGCGGAATGTCGGAGGATAAAGATTCTCGCTTAATGATTTTAGAAACCCTGATGGCAAAAAAAACCATGGTTGAAAATACATTAAATGAGATGAGACGCAATCACGAGGATAACAAAGACGCTCTTTTCGGCGATAACTCCGCTGAGGATGGGGATCGTGCTGGAAAGGAGATTTCCGTTCAAACCTATTACAGTCTGATGGATCGAAGAACCCAGGAATTGGAAAAGCTTGAAAAGCTGGTGATGCACATTCATGAAAATGAGGATTTCGGTTTTTGTGAAGATTGCGGCGAGGAAATCGGTTATAAGCGGCTTGTGGCAATGCCGGGGGTGACGAGATGCATCGATTGCCAGCGTGAAATTGAAAAGAAGTGGTCCGGCCAAAAAGACTCGGGACAGAGATTCTACGCCCCGGGACATAGCTGTGATGTGGACACGGAATATGATTTTGATGATTTCGAGATGCCCTCCGTGAAACGGAAGATGGGGTTTTTGTCCTGGGACGATATTCAGGGTATCGAAATTGAGGATTTAAGTCCCAGTGGCCAGAATAATCCTCAATCTTCCCCCACGGCGGCGAATCCATAACAGGTCAGTATCCTCATTTCTCCTTCGATTTACTCCCATCAGTTGACTTAAGGCCCGGTTGTAGTATAACTTCCCTGTAACCGGGTCTTTGCTTTCCATGATCCCCGCACCCTTTAATTTTTGATGTCCGCGTGCTAAGCGTGATGAGAGAATTTTCCCATGAAGCTGTTTTTCAAGATTTTTCTGTGGTTTTTTTCCATCGTTGTGGTTATCGGCCTCAGTGTCGGCGTTTATTTCTGGTATCTCTGGTCCAGCAACCTTCCCTATGTGGGCTCAGTAAAGGATTACAGACCCCCCGTGATCACAAGGATCTACAGCGATGACGGTGAAGTCATCGGAAGGCTCTGGGAGGAAAAACGGACTGTGGTGCCCCTTTCGGTGCTTCCCGACCACTTGATCAATGCATTTGTGGCGGCGGAAGACTCACGCTTTTTTGAGCACCAGGGTGTGGATGTTCAAGGCATTCTTCGCGCTTTTTTGAAGAATCTGTCTGCCGGGAAGGTCGAGCAGGGGGGGAGTACCATTACCCAGCAGGTTACGAAATCGCTGATTCTGAAGAACGTCAAAAAGACCTATCGGCGCAAAGTCCGGGAAGCCATTTTATCCATTCAGCTCGAAAAAACTTTCTCCAAGGAACATATCCTGTTTCTCTATCTCAACCAGATTTATCTGGGGCAGGGCGCATATGGCGTGGAGGCGGCAACCCAGACCTATTTTGGAAAATCCGCAAAAGACCTGACGCTGGCGGAGGCTGCCCTCCTGGCGGGTTTGCCCCAGGCACCGGCCAGGTATTCACCGGTTTCCCATTTTGATCGGGCCAAGGCCCGGCAGAAATATGTTCTTTCAAGGATGGTTGAAGAAGGATTCATCGATGATGCATCACGGACCCTGGCGTTGCAGACTGAACTTGATATTCGTACGAAAGGCGTCAACACTTTTGAACGCGCCCCCTACTTTTCAGAGTATGTGCGACGTTATCTGTTGGAAAAATATGGAAAAGACCTCCTGTATCGCGGGGGACTCGATGTTTACACAACGCTGGATCTCAAAATGCAGGTTATTGGAAGGGAAGCCCTTGATAAGGGTTTGATGGATCTGGATAAACGTGAAGGATATCGCGGTCCCATACGCCACCTTTCGGCGAAAGAAATCCAAGATTATGAAGTGCGTGCGGCGAATGCATCCTCGATTTTACCTCCCAAAGTGGGTGCGGTGGTGAAGCAAACGGTAATGAACGTGGGTTCCTTGGTACAAGGGTTGGTCACGAAAGTGGATGACGAAAAAAGCCGGGTCTCCATTCGACTGGGAAAAGAGATGGCTTGTCTGCCGCTAAAGGAGATGAAATGGGCAAGGAAGCCCGATAAAGTGGTGCCATATTATGCCGCTCGGGTCAAAAACCCCTCTTCGGTACTGAAACCGGGAGATGTTGTTCTGGTGCGGGTTCTGAAAAGGGATGGCGAGGGTCAAGATTTTGCCTGGGAGGTCGCATTGGAGCAGACCCCGATGGCCCAGGGGGCGCTTGTTTGCATGACTGCCGAGACGGGTGAGGTAAAAGTCATGCTGGGGGGACGTAGCTTTGATGAAAGCCAGTTTAACCGGGCAACCCAGTCCAGACGTCAACCCGGATCCGCTTTCAAGCCCTTGATTTATTCCGCCGCTCTGGACCAGGGAATGAATCCTGCGAGCATTATTATGGATTCTCCTTATGTGTCCACTCCCAATGCCGATGGGGAAGTTTGGAAACCCAAAAATTATAAGCAAAAGTTCTATGGTCCCACATTGATACGGACGGGTCTTGCCAAAAGCAGAAATGTGATTACCGTCAAAATCCTTAATAAAATCGGTGTGAATTATGCTATTTCCTATGCCCGGAATATGGGAATAGAATCTGAGTTGACCCCGAATCTTTCACTGGCTCTGGGCTCATCCGGTGTATCGTTGATGGAATTGACCCGGGCCTACGCTGTTTTTGCCAATGGCGGAATTTTGGTGAAGCCCTTATTCGTGAAACGGGTCTTGGACCGCACCGGTCAGGTCCTTGAAGAAAATCAGCCGGAAACATCGCCGGTTCTTTCAAAGGAGACGGCGTTTGTGATGACGGATTTGCTGAAGGCCGTTATAACCGAAGGGACGGGTTGGCGCATCAGGGCATTGAAACGGCCTGCCGCTGGAAAGACGGGCACCACCAACGATCTGCGGGATGCCTGGTTTATGGGGTACACGCCCGAGCTGGTGACGGGCGTATGGGTGGGATACGACGATTCAAGGGAGATGGGCAAGGGTGAAACCGGTTCCCGGGCGGCAAGTCCCATCTGGCTGGATTTTATGCGGGAGGTCCTGGCTGAAAAGTCGGT
Organism: Desulfatiglandales bacterium; assembly: GCA_963664475.2. Lineage (GTDB taxonomy): Bacteria > Desulfobacterota > DSM-4660 > Desulfatiglandales > Desulfatiglandaceae > NaphS2. The sequence continues at coordinate 1,298,649 of CAXXXE010000004.1, read as the reverse complement.
CAAAGATTTTCAGGTCCCCAAAGGGGTCGTTTTTGCGAAGATTGACGGGGAAACAGGTCTTTTGGCAGGGCGACACTCCAAAAAAACGGTGTTCCAGGCGTTTAAAGAGGGAACGGAACCGACGGGGTACTCTCCCAAGCCCGAAGCGGTCAAAACAAAATCTTTTTCACAATTTGATATGGATGTTCAATAATACCCGGGCCCCGGAAATCGAACGGTCGAGGCAGGGACCTTGAAAAACCCCAAACGCCCCTTGAAAGGGATGGGTTTCGGGTATTGTCGGGGTTGTGAGAACCGAAAACCGTAGAGCCCCCGATGATACGCTTCCGGCCTGTTCAGGTGGATGGAGAGATCCTTCAGCCATTGTGCTTCATTTTCATATGAGGTAATGCCGGTCATCACAACCTGTCCCAGGATGACGCCTCCGGGCAGGTCGTGCGGCAATTCAAAACGCCCGGTGGCATTGGAATCGGGTTTTTGGCCTGCGTGGATCAGCAACGTTTCGGGAAATACCATTTTAACGGGTCTCCATGACCGGATTTCCATGGTCTTGGCGCCTTGCATCACCAGCGTCGCCCACGGTTGACGAATGGAAAGGGCTTTCAGAATCTCAGTGCCCTTCGGCTGACAACAGGTCGTTTTTTTCATTGATGTTCAGTTGTTCAAGGGGTTACATGAGTGCCGTACTGAAATAACGCTCGGAGCGGTCCGGCAGGACCGTTGCAATGTTTCCGGAAATTCTTAAGGCCATTTTCCTGGCCCCCCAGACATTGGCCCCCGAGGAGATGCCCACCAGAAGCCCCAGCTCCCTGCCCAGTTGGCGCGTGGTGTCAATGGCGTCTTCATCGGAGACTTCGATCACATCATCCACCAGGGATTTGTCCAGTACATCGGGAATGAAGCCGTCGCCGATCCCCTGAATCTGGTGAAGCCCGGGTTCATGGCCCAGCAGGGCCGAAACGTTTTTGGGTTCCACGGCCACGATTTTAACGCCGGGCCGGTGTTCTTTCAGGAATTTGCCGATGCCCTGAAGGGTGCCGCCGCTGCCCACTCCCGCCACAAAGCAGTCGATATGGCCATCCAGCTGCTCCCATAGTTCACGGGCGGTTTCTTCATAATGAACCCGGGGGTTGTCCGGATTTTCAAACTGTTGGAGGACCACCACATTTTCTTCCGTTTCCGCCATTTGTCGCACGCGTTCCACGGCCCCCGCGATGTTTTTTTCCTTTGGGGTCAGTACCAGTTCCGCTCCCAGGGAACGAATCAGCTTTTTCCGCTCTTCACTCATGTTCTCCGGCATGACGATGCGTACCCTGTATCCTCTGAGTTTTCCCACCAGCGCAATGCCGATGCCCGTATTGCCGGAGGTCGGTTCCGTGATAATGGAATCGGGGGTGAGACGTCCGGTTTTTTCCGCCCCTTCAATCATGGCCATGGCCACCCGGTCCTTGATGCTGCCGCCCGGATTCAGAAACTCAGCCTTGGCAAAAATGGGTTCATTTTTCAAGTGAATGAGGGGGGTGTTGCCCACCAGTTGTAAAATATCATCGATGATCATTGCGCAGTTTCCTCTGCCAGAATTTTTTGAACCACCCTGTCCCCGAATGCCGAAGTGGTGAGAATATTTTTTTTCGTATGTTGGTATCCCATGAGGTCCCGGGTAATGAATCCCTCCTCAAAGACACTGAAAATGGCGTTCCAGACATCCAGTGCTTCGTTGGGGAGCCCCAGACATTTTTCCAAAAGCATGGCAATGCTCCCGATCATGGAGTAGGGATTGGCCATGTTTTTCCCGGCAATATCCGGGGCTGACCCATGGGCCGGCTCCACGTAGCTCTTTTCCGGTCCGATGCAGGCGGACGGCATCAGCCCCAAAGAACCGATAATCCCCCCGGCCTGATCCGTGAGGATGTCTCCCTGCATATTCTCAAGGAGCATTACCCCGTTAAATTGGCTCGGGTTGACCACCAGTTGAAAGGCGGCATTGTCCACCAGGGTCGATTGGAAGGGCACATCGGGATAGTCTTTGGACACATCCGCCACAATTTTCCGCCAGAAACGGGATGTGGACAGGACGTTGGCCTTATGAATGTCGGTCAACTTTGTTTTGCGTTTCCTGGCTTCATCAAAGGCCACAATGGCCACGCGGCGCACCTGCGCTTCGGTATAGGTGCAATCATCCCGGGCATAGGTCATATGGGTGGACTCGCCTTCAACTTTTTCGCCGAAATAGATGCCGCCCACCAGTTCACGGATCATCAAGATGTCGATCCCCTGGCCGATGACCTCCTCCTTCAGCGGGGAGAAGGATTTCAGGCCGGCGGGAAGCCGTACGGGCCTGAAATTGGCAAAGGTGTCATATCGCTTTCTGAGCGGCAGAATGGCGCCCAGTTCCGGTCGGAATTCCTGTGGAATTTCGTCCATTTGCTCAACCGCGAGTCCGACGGGACCCTTGATGATGACGTCGGCTTCGTCGCAGATTTGTTTTGTTTTTTCCGGAAAGGGGGAGCCTTCCGTAAAATAGGCGCCCGCGCCGAAGGGGGCGGGTTTAAAATCAAAGGTGTGGCCGTATTTCTTTTCAATGGTCGTAAGGACTTTGAGGGCTTCATGGACGATTTCAGGGCCGATGCCATCGCCTTCCAGAACTGCAATGGTTTTGTTCATGGTTTCTCCTTGGATTTTTTAAATGTGCAAAACAAACCATTATATCAGAAAATGTTTAAAAAAATCATCTTTTAATTGACAGACCTTCGCTTTGACCGGCAATATACCTTTGCCGCCAGGTTTATGGCGAAGCGCCTTTATCGAAAGGAGAATCAGCATGTTGAGCATCCGGAAAATAGGCATCGTGGGTCGTACCTATCGACACCTCAACCGGTATCGGGAAATTCTGAGCGTTTTGTTTAAGTATGGATTTGGGGATATCATTGAAACGCTCAAAATTGAACAATATATCGAAGTTGGTTTGCAGATGATTTCAAAAAAGAGACGCGATCAAATTGAAAAACTATCCAGAGCCGAACGGGTTCGAATGGCCGTGGAAGAGCTGGGGCCGACGTTTATTAAGCTGGGGCAAATCCTTTCGACCCGGCCCGATTTGATCCCCCTTGAGTATTCCCGTGAATTGAGCAAGTTGCAGGACAATGTGCCAGCCTTTTCCCATGAGGCGGTTAAAACCATCATCACCGAAGAACTGGGCAGTCCGCCGGAGGAACTCTTTGCCCATTTTGATTCCAGACCGCTGGCGGCCGCGTCCATCGGCCAGGTGCACAGGGCGCGGTTGGTGGATGGGGAGGAGGTGGTGGTAAAGGTTCAACGGCCGGGTATTCGGAAAATCGTGGAAATTGATTTGGAAATCCTGCTTCACCTGGCCTCTCTTATGGAACGCCATGTGGAAGAGATGGTGGTCCAGCGTCCCACGCGGGTCGTGGAAGAATTTGCCCGAAGCCTGGAAAAGGAAATCGACTATACCATCGAATCCTATCATACGGAGCGTTTTTCACGGCAGTTCATGGGAGAACATACGGTGTATGTGCCCAAAGTATTCAGGGAATTAAATTCTTCCCGTGTCCTGACCATCGAGTATATTGACGGCATTAAGGTTTCGGACACGGACAGGCTCAAACAGAAGGGTTGCGATCTTCATCGGATTGCCGTAAACGGCGCCGATCTGATCATGAAACAGATTTTCGTGCATGGTTTTTTTCATGCGGACCCGCATCCGGGAAACATTTTCATATTGCCGAACCATGTGATCTGTTTCCTGGATTTCGGCATGATGGGTCGTATCCGCCAGGATGAACGGGAGGATTTTACGGATTTTGTCACCAGCCTCGCGGGCAGAAACGAGCGGAAAATCACGGAGTCCGTGTTGAGACTCTCTCTCTATGATGTGGAACCGGATCGGGAAAAACTGGAACGGGATCTCATGGACCTTCTGGAACACCAGGTTTATGGACATCAAAACAAACTGGAAATGGGTAAACTGTTTCAGAAGCTCATCGAGACGGTTTCTTCCCATGGGCTTACCATCAAACCCGATCTCTACCTGATGATGAAATCTCTGGGTACCATCGAGGGCATCGCCAAGATGCTGGAACCGGGCTTTGACATTCTGAAGCAGGCGGAGCCTTTCGTGCGAAAAATCCAACAGGATCGCATGGACCCCAGGCGGATTGCCGGGGACGTGCTGGAGATCGGTACGGAACTGATCCAATTGGGCCGGGAAATCCCGGGTGAGGTGCGGTCTATTCTCAAACAGGCCAGGGAAGGAAAAATTAAAATTGAATTCGGGCATTCCGGTCTGGAACCCCTGCTCAATACCCACAACCGGACCAGTAACAGGCTGGTGTTTGCCATTGTTCTGGCCGCCTTGATCGTGGGCTCCTCGCTGGTGGTATTATCGGGCATTCCGCCCAAATGGAACGATATTCCCCTGGTCGGGCTGGCGGGGTTTGTTCTTGCGGGGGTTATCGGTTTTTCACTGCTGATTTCCATCCTGAGACATCGGAAGATGTAGTCTTAAGGCGCCTTTTTTAAACAGGCAAGCCCGATAAGCGCAACTGCCACCCCCAGGAATATGGGCCACAGGGGGATAGGATCGGCATAGGGTGTGTAATCTTCAAGGGTGTAAAAAAGAAACGTGAAAAACGAGAGAATCACTCCGAATCCCGTGAGTATAATGCCCAATGCCTTCATCTTTATTCCCTCTGGTCGCTATTTCAGCTGAAAATCGGGATGCGTAAGAACTGTATGACGCTAGATTTCACCTCAGCGGCAAAAACATTAATGGTCAAAAATGAAAGCATGTGCGGTCGAGAATGTCAAGAAAAATAGTGAAATCTCTAGGAGTGAAAGATTGCGAATTTCGGTTATCGTTCCCGTTCATAATGGCGGAGAAAAATTCAAACGCTGTCTGATGAGCATTCAATCCGCTCGACCTCGGCCCGATGAATTGATTGTCGTGGCGGATGGGGATACCCATGGTTCAGGGCAAATGGCGGAGGATGTCGGCATTAAGGTGATTTCCATTGGGCCTCCGCCCATGGGGCCTGCCGGGGCGAGAAACGTTGGGGCGAAAGCGGCAACGGGGGATATTCTGTTCTTTGTGGATGCGGATGTGGAGATTCATGGGGATTGCATCGGCAAGGTCCGTAAATTTTTTCAGAACAACCAAAGTATTGCGGCCCTTATCGGCTCTTATGATGATGCGCCTTCTGAAGGGAATTTCCTGTCCCAGTACAAGAACCTGTTTCATCATTATATCCACCAGCGGGCCGAACCCGAAGCCTCCACTTTCTGGGGCGCCTGCGGCGCCATCCGACGGGAAGTGTTTTTTGCCATGGGAGGTTTTGACGAAGGGTTTACCCGGCCTTGCATTGAAGATATCGAATTGGGATATCGTCTCAGGGATCACGGATATTCGATTTGTCTGCTCAAAAATCTACAGGTCAAACATCTGAAACAGTGGCGGTTTTGGTATTTATTAAAAACGGATATCTTTGATCGGGCGATTCCCTGGACCCGACTGATTTTGCAACGGGGCGGAATCCCATCCGACCTGAATCTGAAAATGGGGGATCGGATATCCTGCGCTTCTGTTTTCGGGTTGATCTCGGCATTGCCTTTTTCCTTTATCAACGGGTGGGCTTGGGGCGCAACAGTGGTTTTTATCGTCTTCATTCTCATCCTTAACAGAGACCTGTACCTGTATTTTCTGCGGCTTCGGGGAGGCGTTTTTACCTTCAAAAGTGTGCTGTTTCACTGGTTTTATCTCTTTTATAGCGGTCTTGCATTCATATTTGGAAAAATGACGCATCATTTGAGGTCCATGGGAAGATGAGGGACTCTGTGGGACGACGGTCAGCCCCCGTTTTTGCCTTACCACGGGGGCAGGGGATGGGCCAGCCGGTCCGGCCTTTCCCCGGATGTAGCTTACTTTTTTCAGGAGGCATCTTCTATTGCGAATGGTTCTTTTTCTAAGTGTTTTCATCACCCTCTACGGGTCTCTACACTTTTATGCCTTTCGGAAAGCCTGGGGTGCATTTCGTTTTCACAAAGGTGTGGGTATCCTTTTAGGCCTTTTCATGGGGGGAATGGTCTTTTGCCCCATCATGGTCCGGGTACTCGAACGGCAGGGGATGGATTTCATGGCCCGAATATTGGCTTATGCGGGCTATACCTGGATGGGGTTTTTGTTTCTGTTTGTTGCGACCGCATTTTGCCTGGATGTTTGCCGAGGCCTGGGGTTTCTTATTTTCCGAGCCAAAGGTCGCCGACCCGGTAATCGGAAGCTCTCCCCAAAGGCGGTTTTTTTCATGGCACTGGGGGTGGCATTGGTTTTGGGCCTTTATGCTCAGATTGAGGCCATTAGTATTCGAACGGAGTATCTTGTCATTAAAACACCCAAAATTCCGAAAGAGGTGGGTCGCCTCAGAATCGTTCAGATTTCCGATGTCCATCTGGGGCTGATTGTGGGAGAATGGCGGCTGTCTCGGATACTGGATGTGGTAGCCGCGGCAAATCCGGACATCCTGGTTTCCACAGGCGATCTGCTGGACGGGCAGATCGATGGCATTGAAGTTTTGGCCAAAGCATTTCAAGAAATCAAACCGCCGCTCGGCAAATATGCGGTCAACGGGAACCACGAATATTATGTGGGGATCGAGCGGGGCCGGAATTTCTGTAAAGACGCCGGTTTTATTTTGCTTTCCGATGAAACCGTTGATATTCCAGGTGCGGTGGTCGTTGTCGGGGTGGATGACCCGGCTGCAAGGCGATTCGGTCTATCCGGCAAGGCGACGGAGCCTCAATTGTTGTCGAGTTTGCCAAAGGATCGGTTTATCCTACTTTTAAAGCACAGGCCCATGTTGAATCCCCTGGCTGGAAATCTGTTTGATCTGCAACTGTCCGGTCATACCCACCGGGGGCAGATTTTTCCCTTCACCCTGATCATAAAGATGCTTTATCCCATCGATTCCGGACTTCTGAATCTCGAAAACGGGTCTTTTCTGTACGTCAATCGGGGGTCTGGGACCTGGGGACCGCCCATGCGGTTTCTGGCGCCTCCCGAAGTGACGGTGATCGATCTGGTGCATGGGAAATAGTGAAAATGGTTGACCTATCCACTGGCTCGGATTACATGAAATAGTCATGACCTGTTAGAAACTTCAAATCAGGAGATCCCAATATGGAAACTGTTCACGATACCATTGGCGGTAGCTTGGCAAAAATCGCACGGCGCTATCCCGAGCGCGACGCCCTGATTCATAGCCAAAGGGGCATGCGATACAACTATGAACTGTTATCGTGGCAGGTGAGCCGGGTCGCCGGCGGTCTGGCTGCTCTGGAAATTCAAATGGGGGATCGGGTGGCCATATGGGCCGCCAACATGCCGGAATGGGTCATTTCCATGCTGGCCATTGTAAAGCTGGGCGCTGTTTTCGTCCCCGTTGACCCGGGGGCCGACCAGGCGGATTTGAAATACATTTTGGAACAGGCGGAATGTGTGGCGCTGATGGTGTCGGGAGACCTGGCGGATCGGGCGATGTCGATTGATGTTTTGTCCCTTAAAAACATCATTGTGATGTCCTCTGAATCTTATGAGGAGGAAGGCATATCATGGCAGGAGTTGATGACCATGGGGGACCGGGGCGGTTGCACAAGTCTCCTCGAAATGGAAAAAGCGGTTCAGCCGGAAGATCCCGTGGCTATCATGTATACTTCCGGTACGACGGGCCGGCCCAAGGGAGTTGTATTGGACCACCTGGGATTGATCAACAAGTCCCTCTGTTCCACCGAACGTCAGCATATCACGGAGCAGGATCGTCTGTGCCTGTTTTTCCCTCTCTTTCACATGTTCGGCAACACCTGCATCGCACTGTCGGGTCTCATTCGAGGGGCGGCCCTGGTGATGCCGGCAAAGGTCTTTGACCCGGTTCATATCCTCGAAAGTCTTTTTAGAGAAAATTGCACGGCAATTTACGGGTCCCCCGCCATGTTTATCGCGTTATTGGAACACCCCGCATTCAGGAAAGATCGATGGGCATCGGTACGAACGGGCATTGTGGGCGGCGCCCCCTGTCCCATGGAATTGATGAAGCGACTCGTGGAAGAGGTGGGGGTTTCGGATATGACGGTCGCTTACGGCATTACGGAAACCGCCTCCTGGATCACCATGACCCATCCCGATGATCCGCTTGCGTTGCGAGTGGGAACCATTGGAACCCCGCTGCCATGCAATCAGGTAAAGATTGTAGACCCGGCAACCGGTGAGGATCGCCCTCATGACACCCAGGGGGAACTTTGCACCAGAGGGTTTTTGATGAAAGAATATTATGGCATGCCGGGGGCCACCGCCGCCGCTGTGGATCGGGACGGATGGTTTCATACGGGCGACCTCGGAGAAATGGACGAAACAGGGTATTTTAGAATTACCGGGCGGCTGAAAGACGTGATTGTCAGGGATAAAATGGAAATCTTTCCCGTGGAAGTGGAGGAGTGTTTATACCGGCATCCGGATGTTTCGGAGGTACAGGTTTTTGGTGTTCCCCATGCGGGAAAGGGACAGGAGGTGGTGGCCTGGTTTAAAATAAAGAAGGGTTCCAAGGTGAACGTAGAGGATCTGGCGGTCTATGCCGAGGAAAATGTTGTGGAGAAAATGCGGCCTCGTTATTTCAAAGTAGTGGATGATTTTCCCATGACGCGCAGCGGTAAGGTTCAGAAGTTCATGTTGACCGAGCTGGCCGCGGAAGAGATTAAGATTGGTCCATTGTGAGATTCTGAAGTCTGGCGATTGTTGTTTTGATGAAATACCGTCAGATTCCGCCGCCAAACGGTGCATTCCGTTTCCCGGCGAATATTTTGTTCAGGTGTAAGGCGGAAGACAATGAAATATGTATTCTTCCGCTAGATCCAGGGGTAAAATGAATTGAGGTGTGAAGATCTTTCAAATTCAGCCGGAAGTAATAGAGGGAGCGCGTGAGTTCATGAAAGCTTACTGGGATTCCGGCGTCGGCAAATGGTATTTACGGAAATTGCTCGATGACGTTTTGCGGGATCTGAAAGCATACCGGACCTCAAAAGAAACGGAGGAGAGCAAATGAAAATTGTTTTGGCTACCTTTGGCTCGCGTGGCGATGTTCAGCCGATGCTGGCCCTGTCCCTGGCCTTGCAATCGGCCGGACATCAGGTGCTTCTGGCGGCCCCCCCTGAAAAGGAAGCATGGGTGCGACAACTGGGATGTCCGTTTACGCCTTTGGGAAGCGATATAACCGCCTTTATCGACACCATGAAAGATGCCCATTCAATCCGCACTACCATTCAGTTTATCCGGTATCTCCGCAAGGAATTCATATCCCAATTTCGTATCTTTCCCAAAATTATCGCCGGCGCGGATCTGGTGGTGGGCGCCTCTCTGGTGGGCGCTTTATCGAGTATTGCGGAGTCAATGGATATCCCCTACCGTTTTGTGGCGTTTTCTCCTTCCGTGCTGCCCTCCGGCTATTATCCAGCTCCCTTCTGCAAACGCCAGGGATTCCCAGCATCCTACAATCGCCTGACCTGGCAAATCGGTCACATGGTGAATCGCCTTACGGTGACAGCTCTGGTCAATAGGGAACGCAAAAAATTCCGATTAAAACCGGTTCATGAAGCGTGGGACAGTTTCCTGGGGCAACGCGTCATCGTAGCTACCGACAAGGCCGTTTCCACAATTCCGCCGGATGTGGAACCTGACACCGTTCAAACCGGTTATCTCCACCTGGACCAGCCGGATCAGCCCTTTGAGGCATTGGAACGGTTTTTAAACGCAGGGCCACCGCCTGTTTATGCCGGTTTTGGCAGTATGCCGAAAAAGGTCCAGATGGACAATGTTTCACTCATTGTTCAGGCAGCACGGTCAGTGGGGTCGCGGGTGGTTATCGCCAAATTCTGGAAAGAGCCTTCGGAGTTCTCCCCATGCGAGGATGTCTTCTTTATTCACAAATATCCACACCTGAAAATCTTTCCCCGCATGGCCGGGGTCATTCACCACGGGGGCGCGGGAACCACCGCCGCCGGTGCCGCAAGCGGCGTTCCCCAGATTGTGGTGCCCCACCTTCTGGATCAGTATTACTGGGGGCACCAGGTGTATCGATCCAACCTGGGACCAAAACCCATATGGCGACACCGGATCAACAAACAAAAACTGGCAGAAGCCATTCGTGAAATCCTGACCAACGATCAGATGCGCCAAAAGGCTCGAAAGGTCTCGGGAATGATTGATCGACAAAACAGCCTGAACAAGGCTGTTCATGAAGTTTTGAGAAACAAGATGGACTTCGCCATCAATCCGGCGAAATAGCTGTTTCATCCGCACTAAATTTTGAGTTAAACTTTAAATGAATCGAAGACGTCGGCAACCTGTCTTCAAAGGCGCAGGCAAGGCTTCAGAGGGCTCTGGAAATGAGGAATTCTCCTGGATCCGCTATACGCCGGAAAGACCATGGCCGGTCTGGACGGAGATTCCCGGGTTCTAAAGGGCAGGGGAGGAAGCAACCGGAAACGTCAGGGAGGTATCTCCTGTATGATGGCCTGAAGGCTGGCCATGAGGGTATGATAAATCCGTCCTTGTCCCGAATTCAGGTTCTGCAGAACCCTCTTGCGCCTTTTCCCGAGGACATCCTTGTGGGCCAGTGCAGTCAGTGCCTCGAACCGGCCTGCGTAAACGCCGGCCGGAAGGCGCCCTTTAAATTGACAAGACAAAGGGGATATCAGGCGGATCGATGTGTCTTTATCTCAACCTCAAAAATCTTCGAAAAATACTTCCAAACAAGGCCTCCAACGAAAATATGGCCCAATTTTCCACGCCATGGACGTCCAAAAACCATCCATAAAATGGTTTCCCTAATTAAATCCTCTGTGCCACCTTGATGATCCGTGGTTTCTTCCTGAAGTGGACCGGTTTTTACGTCCTGTGGCCGCAATTTCTGATGGGATCTGTCAAATATATTTGTTCAGGGAATCAAAACAGGGATGGTTCATCAAAAGACCACCGGAAAACAACAAAGCCGGTTTTTGTGTTCACGCCTACCTCACCATACTGACCATGGCGATAACCAGGGCCTTCCGCGACTGGATGATTCGGCAGGAAAAGCTTGAAGACGAAGATATAGGGATTAGGAAATTCCGATGCGGAAATCAGTAATTACACCACTGGTTTACCGGGCAGTAGTTGGCTTCAATGGAGCCGCAGACTTTCATCTGCGGAAATGCCCTGGCCGTGATGGCCGCCGCCGGCATTATCGCCAGCTTCAATGGAGCCGCAGACTTTCATCTGCGGAAATCACCGGTGGGCACGGCAACCTGGGCGCAACGGCATTGCTTCAATGGAGCCGCAGACTTTCATCTGCGGAAATATAGTAAACACAGCCGATTTTAATGTAAGTGTGCCTGGCTTCAATGGAGCCGCAGACTTTCATCTGCGGAAATTTGAGGCTTTAAAAGCCGGTCTCTGCGACGATGCCGCTTCAATGGAGCCGCAGACTTTCATCTGCGGAAATCAAACGTCATGGGATATTACTATGCGAAAAAAGATGCTTCAATGGAGCCGCAGACTTTCATCTGCGGAAATGGCTACCCAATGGACGCAAACGATCTGACATATGAGGCTTCAATGGAGCCGCAGACTTTCATCTGCGGAAATAGCGGGCCTGATTTTCATTGTTTTTCCAAAAGGTTTACTCAGTTTTTTCGATTGGTATGTACTCCTCTTCATATTTAATCGGCAAAACATGGCTGGCGGACCTCCTATAGTTATCCAATATATTGTTATGATTTAACTTTACATCCATTCGAGCGGTCCCGGGAAATTTTCAATGACCTAATCCCTCGCAATTCTTCGGCGAAAAAGGGCCATTCGAAGTTTTTATAGCCGTCCATGAATTTAAACCACTACGGGTTTACGTTCCAATGGTTCGTATTTTGTGCCTAAAGCCTCAATGCATTCTCTTGCTCGTCCTTTTTCAGGACCGAGATTCACGACTAATATCTGATCCTCCTTGTGATTGATTTGTTCCGTAAGTCTTGAAAACATTCTTATTTTGTCGGCCGGCAGCAGTTCGCATCTGAAAACAGAGTATTGAAGATGCTCTCCAAAGCCCTGCATGGTTTTGAAGACAGTCCGCAGCCGTTTAGGGTCTGTAATGTCGTAAGTGACTAGGTATGCATTTCGCATGGCATCACCGTGTAAGAAAAATGGGGTATTCAGGCAATTCTCCAGACACAAATCGTCCCAGAAGACGCGCTTGCACATCAAGAACTCGTCTGTAACTAATTTGGTAGCCAAACAAAGGGTGACGTATCAATTGGTCCATTCTACGTTCATAGGCCATAATGAATTTCCGCCTGGCGCCGGGTTTCAAATTGACTCCCGTTCCACCATAAACAAAGTCTTTTGAAGTCACAATGCCGTTATTGATGGCATTCAGCGTTACGGAATCCGCAATAAGAGGGCGAAATTCTTCCATGAGGTCCAATGCCAGGGATGGTCTTCCGTATCTTGGCTTATGGAAAAGCCCGAGGAATGGATCAAGACCCGCGGCAGTACACATAACAGTCAAATCTTTTGCGAGCAGAGAATAGGAAAGCGACAAAAGCGCATTAACCGGATCCTTGGGTGGGCGGCGATTACGTGTTTGAAAGGTAAATCCGTTTTCCATGGACTCCTTTTTGATCATCCTGCTGAATTCGCGGAAATAAATCCGGGCTGCATTGCCTTCAATACCCAAGAGGGTATTTTGGTTTTCAGCAGTCGCCGCTTTTTTTGCTGCCGCCATCAGTTCGGCCAGTTCTTTCGATATCTCGCCCCGAGCGTTGCGCCTGAGTAGGGTGCGACAGTTTCGAATTTTACCTGTGATGAATTGACGGGAGAGGATCAAGGCGGATTCGGCGTTGCGAACCGCTTCGTATTGATGGAGTCGCAGATCGATATTTCGGTTCATGGGACCAAGTGCCATGCCATAGAACCATCCGCCGGTGGACATGTAGATCACGGGAATGCCGCGGCGCATGAGTTCCTGAAGCGCCTGGGTAGTCACCTGAGCGTTTCCCATGATGACGAGCTGAGAGGTTTCGAATAATTTCGCCTCCGCAACCTTTTTCCCTTTTTCTTTGATAGACAGGGTATCGCCACTTTTTCCCACATATCCACCCTGAACCTGGACGTACACCGGCATTGCGTCATCGCGTGCGGGTACGAGCCTGCGAGGCTCAAAACGATGGGAAAGGCCCCTTTCTTTAAGCAACCCGACTTCATCCGGCAGGCAGATGGGTGCCAGAGAACAGCCGTTGCATTTGGGGCTGTTTTCAAGCGGCGGCGGGATTTCTGCCGCTTCGGTTATCCTTCGGAACTCAGCCGAGAGTGCCAGGGTCCGCTTGATCAGCGATTCTTCCAGAGGGATCCGGACCCGCTCTTTCGAGTCGATGTAATAGATATAGCCATGGTCACAGCTGTAGCCGTTTTCACGCAGAAGGAGACCCTGAACACATAACTGCACTCGAACCGGCTCCCATGCGCCTTCCGGGTTATCCGGTTTTTTCGAGCGTTTGTACTCAACAGGGACAGCCAGATCTTCAGTTAGTTCGACCAGATCAATTATGGCGATAAACCCCAGACGTTTGGAGGAGAGGAGAACCGATCGTGCAATTTTCGGGGCTGAATCGTTTGCTGCATCAAGTGACGGAAGTTCATCCTCCCTGCCGTGAACCCGTCTGTGTTTGTAAGTCCCGTCGAGGGTGATGAAATTGTCGGCATTGTCGTACTGAACCCATTCGATATATCCGGCTCTTGGGCAAAAGGCGTATTCGCAAAGGGTCCGTGCGGGCAGTAATTCCGGCTGTTCCGTGCTGACAGAAGTTGTTTGTGAAGCCGTGTTATGGGTCATCGCTTCCTCTTCAAATGGGGTGGACCATTTGTTTCGCATATGTTCGGGTTTAGACGAAAAAGCGTTTTTAGGGGCCTTCAGTGCGAAACCGCGCAAAAAGGCCCAGGCCGTAATGACGTCCGATACCGGCTATGATCGGACCTGACATTTCCGTTTTAAATGTGACTGAAACGTGGTAGCGGGGCCATCCGTCCAGGTGCCGAGGCACGCGCATTAGCCGCGCATCGCCGCAACCGGCCCAGTAGGGCGCCCTCTTGAAATCAAAATCGAAAATGATGTCTTCGGGATATCCAGCATCGGCAAAGGCTGAAAGCAAGAGTTTTTCCAGTTTCCTCGGAGAGAACTTTTTACGCTGGTACACTTGCCCATGCATGATCATTGGGGTAACAGTGGCCCATGTTTTTGATTTTCCACGATACCGCTTGACAACGGTATCCCTTTCAGCGTCGATCGTTTCCGCCTTCGCCACCTTTTCCCCATCAGTATTGCTTAACGCTATATAAGGCAGGCCCCATTCGATCATCTCCATGGTTTTTCCATCCGATCCAAAAGGCTCCACAATTGCGAACCGACGGATGCGGCCATCCGCATTCCGGTGTCCGATACTGGGAAGGGGCAGATATGAAAGACGTTGGTCTCTCGTATTTTCGGTGGTATGCCCCAATACGAATTGGTCAATCCATTCCGGTGAGCATTCTTCTCTTTTTGCAATGACACCTGCCCCGTGCCGGGCCCATGGCGCAACGGTCATGGCGGCATCCTGCCATCGGACGGAGATGTTCCGGCCGGTTCCTTCCGGAGATTTCAGGGCAAACACGGCCATGGATCGGCTTAAATCCAACGCCCCTTCTTTCCGATAGGAGACCATACGGTATCTTTCCGGGTGAAAATAGGTGGAAACAACGCCTGCCTTGAATCGGTTCCGCTTTTCTTCATAGAGGTCAATCAGATTTTTGAGATACCCTTGGGCAGGAACTTCAAAACGCAACGCGCTCGGCAAATGGGTGGGCTCATAAAGCCTGAAACCTTCGTGAATTGCTTCATCTCCCCGCAGAACCCGACCACTTCCCGCGACCTGGTCGATGCCAAGACCGAGATGACTCATTTTTTTCGCAGTCCGACGAATTATTTCAATTGTCTTTCTTTGTTTTTCCATTTCTTCTTCCGAAACAGGCCACAGGTAATATACAAAGCGCTCCTGGAGGTCGTCGGACAATAAAAGAGGCCTGAAGGTTTTTAAATCCTTGTGTTGTCGCAGATAACGACCATCAATTCCTGTTGATTTAACCGCCTTTTCCGCTTGATTTCGCGGAACGGAGGTCACGAGATAACCGCGGTTATTGACGTCCGGCGCCAGAATTATGGGGGCATCTTTTTGTTCGAGCCATTCCAGGGATAGTGAAATTGAATCCTGCCATTCCTCCGGGCTTGAGCCTTTTCTCCCCGCGGCAACAAGTGACTGAAACACCCGTGCGGGGGAAGGAGGCCATGTCCCTTTCCCATGGTATCGATCGGTCAAATAAAGAACGGAGATTTGCAAATAGCGGTGTGTTTTATCCAACATGTGATTTTTCCCCTGACAAACCGTGAAGCCTTTGCGAATGTCTTAGAATCAGTACCCGGCTATTTCTTTTTTTTATTGCCGACATTTTTGACCGCATCTTTTGCTTTTTTAATGTCAAAAGCTGCAATTAAAGGCTGGTTTGTTATTCCAAACTGTTTTGCCGCCTCTTCCGTGAAGGTTTGTATATCGTCAATAGTCGCCTTAAATTTCTCTCTTTGCCCTGAAAATGAGACGAGGTTAACCTCCATTTCTTTTTCGGGGTGCCGTACCAGAAGGCAACCCTGCCGCAGATTCTGGCGAAGTGGGGCAAATGCGGCGCACAGGGACAACCCCAGAAGATATTCTCTCAATTTTTTTGTATTTTCGACATCCATTTTGCCTTCGGCATTTCTTACCGTATAGAGACGGATTGTGGATAGGTTCAGAACCGCGTCTCTGCGGATGCCTCCTTGGACCACGACGCCGCCGAGTCCCCTCGCAGGCACATGCACCAGACCGACTTGGGCCACAGGGCTCTTTTCATCGGTTCCTTTTTTTGTTTCATTTTCGCCGATGAATCCTTCTTTCTGATAATCAATGGGGGGGACGTATTGCGCGGATCTGTGAAGCGTGTTTACGTTGAATGCACGGATTGTGGAAGAAAATATCCGGGGTACTTTCACCTCCGTGCCCCTGGAGTCCCAGACCCCAAAAATGAAGGACGTTGGCGCCAGTTGAGCCAGTTTCAGGCTGTTTCCCCTGTCGTGTTCCAGAAATGCCGTTTCAATTTTTTCGGATAGATCGGAAAACCGTACCAATGCGTCGGCAATGCGGTGTCCAACGTCGAGCAAGTTGATAGTTTGTTCGCCAGCCTTGATCAGTACCTGTGGAACCCACTCCGAATATGGGGCAGTCTTGAAAATGGGCTCAATTCTGTTTGCCTGGGAACCCACTGTGTCAATAATGCAGACATTTCCCGCTTCTGTTTTATCAATTGCATACTTCTCTTTCGGGTCGGCAAAAGTCGGGGGGAAAATAACGTCATCGTCGCCGCCCACGGATTGCAGATGTTCGCGAATCGAAATTGCCGCCACATCACTTTCATCCTCTAACCATTTTTTAGAAATGCTCATTATCCTTTTCCTTTCCCTGTTTGTTTCGCTTTTTTTATAAAACAGCTATATTATTTGGCTCTGCCGTTGTGCAAAGGTGTAGGGTGTATTTTTCCCCAATTCTGAATTGGTTTCTTGTTTGAAATAGAAACGCAGGGTATCCAAACGGTTTTGATTCGCCATTGTTATGGATGCGACTGCAAAAGAAATCGGTCTGTGCCACACATGGTAGAAAAGGCTTTTCAATTTCCCCAGCGTTGGACGGTTATATTGCAAACCGATAGCGCCGAATAGTTCGACAAACGGATAGATCGCTGTTTTAAAGTTCATTTTGTTTGGAGAATATCCAATGGAAAGGCCTCCATTGAATGAAGAGCGAGGGTCAATGTTTATCTTTTTTCCTGCGATGCTAATATCGAAAAGATCACACATTGGACATTTAAGTTTTTGCGCTGTTTTGATAATTCTGAACCAATGTTCAAAAAGGTCTTCCTTGATTTTTATGGTCCCCGCCCAATTTTTGAGCTCGGAATTTGCATCGCAGTAATCGTTTTCAAGCCACCAGTCCAAATACCAAGAACCGGCATCTTTTGTTTCGATGGTAATGGGATTTTTGTAAGTATCCCCGAACGACGGGTCCTCAATCACCGTGGCATCATCGAAAACCGTTAACATTTCGTTTTCTATGGGGTCATCCGTTTCAATGAAAAATCTGCCCTGTCTCGGCATATCATTCGGGCAGTCAAACCATGCCTTTGCAGAACCGGAAAGTCTGTCAGCGACGGCCAGCAGACCGCAGCAGGCAAAGTATTGCCCGGGATTACAAGGGTCTAGATTTATCGTGATAATGTGTTTATTCTTCATAATCGACGCTCCCGTCCGTATACCCCGCTGAAGCCAGCCCATCGGCGGCTTTCAAAATGGCTTCCAGGTAGGCAAGCCCCCACCAGCCATACTTTTTCTGTAATGCAAAGAATCGTTCCATTGCTTGCAATCCCACCTTTTTGTTGAGATTGAGGGAATAGTTCCGATCAAAAGCCCGATGATCAAACCCCGGCCGTCCCGACCTATGGTGGGAAGCAATTAGATGTTTGAGCAATTCTCCATCTAAATCGCCGTTTTCGTCAGGTAATTCCATCAAGGAACCGAACTCGTGGCGATACCCGCATGTCAACTGTGAATTGAAATGCACGCTCTTGCTTTTTGCCAGGGGACGGGAAGGGTCGGGATTACCGATGGCTCGCTGCCAGGGTTCACGGTTCTTGCCCAAATCGTGATTAGCGGCCGCCTTCTCAATGGTTTTTTTCAGTTCTTCTGAATTGAGAAGACGTTCCGCCAGAAGACCGGCAAGAGATCTGGTGTCGGCGAGGTGCTGAACCAGAGATTGTTCGAAAGCATCCGCTTTATCTGCTTTATCCTGGATCAGGTAAACAATCCATGCACCTGCTCCATTTCCGGTGTTCGCCCTGCTTTCAATGTCTTCAATTGACTCTGAAGCGGAAGAAAGTGAAATCCGTGAAACCACCCGACTGTGGTATTGTTTAGCGAATTTTCGCAATACCTCATCCGTGTTATCTTTCTCTTTAAGCCCATTCAGGGATTCCCATTTCTCTTTTTGCGTTTCTCCAAGATTGTCGGTCCATCTCCAGCGTGAACCGTCAAAATCAATCCGAATTCGTTTGCGGTTTCGTCCGCCCATTTCACAGGATACGTCTTCAACCGGCTTTTTTGCCTTTGGATCGATTACGCCGTCCTTTAATTTTCCCAATTTCGACGGCAGAATGAGGGTGGCGTAGGAGAGAAAATCGATGCTTTTCAGTTCCTGAAAATTCTTTTCCAGTTTGAAAAGATTCATCGCCACAACTGTTCCATCCGCCTTCTGAACCATCAAAGGCATTTTTTTAAGGTCTTCTACCCGTTGTGCTTCCTTTTCTATTTCCTTGCTGCTTTTTGAAATTTTGGGGTTCTTTATCAGTCCGAAAATAGATATTAGATCAACGGTTTTGCATTTAACCTTTTCATGGGCAAGAATCCTGAATGAAGAGAAATGCCTATTCAAATCCCTGGATGTGAGTTTTGCGCTCGCGATAAGTGCAACATCATCACGCCATGCAAGATAGGTTTCCGGAATCGATTCTCTTACCCCATGAAGCCACGGTTCAACGGGACGTCTTTGAGGAAAGTGTCTGTCGGGAATGCTGGTCATGGCCCATTGATCGATATGAGATGCATCAACTTGCGGCGACCAGGAGGCTTCGGAATAAACGTCGTCGGGGAAGGGGTTGGCCGTAAAAGACCATGGCGATACATCAAGGCCTTGCGCTTCAGAATTGAGCGGATTATCTGCTGGCATGCTCTCTTCAGAGATCCCCCTTATACGTTCTTCAAGGAATCGCAGCGTTTTCCATTCAGGGGTGTTTTCGAATTTTCCTATCGTTCCTTTCTTATAAGCTTTTCGGTCTATTGCTGTTCCGAGGGTATGCACAAGATCAATTCTGGCGATTCTTCCCAAACCGCCGAAGCGAAGGACACGTCCCAGGCGCTGTATGAGCGACTCCAATGAAACAAGATCGCAAACCATATGGTCAGCGCTTAAGTTAACGCCCACTTCTCCCGCCGATGTCATTACCAGATAGTAAGTTGAAGCGCTATCGGAGCTGCAGGAAAGGTTGTCATGTTTGTAGAATGCTTTAAAAACGGGTCCTTTTTCCAGTTGATCACGTTCGTAGCCGCGGATTGTTCCCGTCAGCAATCCAACATTCTTTTTCTCTATGTTGTCGGTTTTACTCAGTGCATCATGTATTGTTTCCGCAACTTTCGGGGAGCGGATATAGATGGCAATGTGTTGTCCGCTTCCGGCATATTTACTGGCGAGCGAAACGATTTTTTTGCACAGCGCATCAGTTCGATTCTTTTCTTTTTCCTCGACCGTGGTCTCGCACGCATGAAGGAAAAGCACTTTTTTGCATTTCATTCTGATGGCAAGCGGCGAACTCGGGTCCATCATGTCAGGGTCATCGCTTTTGAGCAGGAACGTGCCCTTGGAATGCCCGCGAGGAGTTGCCGTGAGTTGAATCGTCCGCATGGGTGTAAAGGGATGCCCCGCTGCAGCGCTATGTTTGGCAACCTGTTCAATGGTTTTTACCAGGGCAGGGCTCAGGTGAGCCTCATCCATTACGATTAAAGCGTCTATTCCCAGTAATCCAGCATGATAAGGCCTGAAATATCCTCCATCACCGTACCCGCTGAAAAGGAGTCGCGATCCGATCATATCCACAGTGCCGATGATAATAGCAAGTTTTGAAGGGTCCTTTTTCCATTCCTGATTGTCGGCTAGTTCACCCCTGAGAGTGCTGACGGCTAAAGGAACCGCCTCATTCAGGTGGTTAATGCAACTCTTTTGAATCTCCCGCTTTACGGTTGAAAGCACCTCCCGTACAGCCTGATCTTCAATATTTTCCAGATCGCATATCTTCTGACGAATATTCAGTGCCTCCTCAGTTGCCTGGTCAACCACAACCCGTCTGTCCACAATCCATCCGAGACGTCTCGGAAGAATGTCTCTTTTTCCCATTGAAGCCAGCCGAACATAAGAGAGCAACCATATTGCCATCAACGATGTTTTACCCGCCCCCGTCGGCAAAGCCGCCTGCTGTGGTATTTCTCCTTTAAGAAAAAATCCGAATAAACGCTTTTGCCATTCAAATGGTTCCTTTTCTGTGAAGCCCAGAAAGCCACGAACAAAAAAAAGGTCATCCTCAGGTGTTGTTTCATATTTGAGGTGCTTATGAATCTGTATTGATTTAAACATCTTTTCCTCTTGCACAATACGATTGAATGCCGCTCGGTTTTTAAAGAAAAAAATAGGTTAGAACAACTTTTTTGAAGACATGACTTTTTTTCCACAAATATTCCATTGAAACCCCTAGAACCAAACAGCCCCGTTCTCCTCCTGTTGGGAAAACGGGGCTGTTAAATAGTGTGGGTCATTTCCATTCCTCGCTGGTTTGAAGGTAAAAAATGAATCCCGATCGTTTATAGTGAAAAATTCATATCAGATCGTTGTGCAATTCCCTACGCCCATTAAAGCACGCAAGTCAAGGAAAAGATTTTTTTAATCATTAATTTTTCATTATAAGGCAAGGTTTGTTTTCGACAAACTCCTGCCCCCGATCCTCCTGATGCGCAGACACCAGATCATGAGCCGGGCTTGTTGGAGATTCGGGGAGTTTTTTAGCGAGAAATGCCGCGGAGCGTCTTGGAAGCCCGTTCTCACAGAGAGCGCGGGAACGGGAAAAAAAGCGTGGCAGGGAAAACGGGATTATTTATAAGGCATGTCTCCGGATGGAACGGTCAGAAGGCCATCGTGGTTTCCATACATCAATCCAGGCTTTCCACGTCGTCCGAATCGTTATAGGTTTCGATATTCAGTTTTTCCGCCACTTTCCGCGCCTTGGGGTCAATCATCGGCGAAATTACGATCAACCGGTCGGCTTTGCGGTCATGGCGGCTTTCATAGAACCGCGCCTTACGCTCAAAGATATACATCCCTGCTTTGTCAATGGATGATTTGAGTTCGCAGATCAGAAGCATTCCATTTTTAATGATCACATCCAGTTCAATCTGATCGGGTCGTCCAAACACCACCCCCTGATCGTCATATTCATTGACGTTGATCACCTCTACGCCGAAATTTTCCTCTAGAATGCCGGCCAGGGCATTGCGAAAGGACCTTTCGGATTGCATGCCCCATCTGGCGCCCAGGGCGCCGATCGATCGCTCATGCTTTTTGGCCATGGCCATGATCGCTTCGTGGACTCGGTCAAACTCTTCTTTATTCCGGCGTTCATGTGTTTCCCACTTTTGGGCCTGCTCTTTCCTGTTCCGTTCTTGCTCCTCGAGATGCTCAGCCCATTTTTGAGCCTGTTCCTTCCTGTTTCGTTCCTGCTCCTTGAGATGCTCAGCCCATTTTTGAGCCTGTTCCTTCCTGTTTCGTTCCTGCTCCTTGAGATGCTCGGCCCACTTTTGGGCCTCCTCCTTCCTGTGTCGTTCCTGATCCTCGATGTGTTTGTCCCATTTTTTGTCCTGTCTTTCACGTTCACGGCGCATCTCATCCATGGCTTCATGAAACCAATTTTCAGTCTCTTTACGATCGGCATATTTTTCACGCGTTATTTCTAGGATGTGCGATCGAAAATCCGGGTCGAGGCGTAACAGTTCCGGAAGCGCCTGCCGTATGGTTTCCTTTAATGTATCCAGGTTCACCATATTTGCTCCTTATGAGGGTTGCCTGAAAATTGAACGAAATAAGAAAAACTCACTTGGCGTTGATGTGATCAACCGCCTTGCGGATTCGGTCGACAACCGTTTCCTTTCCCAGAACCTGCATCACTTCAAAGATTCCGGGGCTGGCGGTTTTCCCCGTCAATGCGATGCGCAAGGGTTGCGCGATTTTCTTTAGTTTGATCTCTTTTTCTTCCAAAAAAGAGATGAAGGTCTTTTCAAGGGTCTCCTGGTCAAAGCGCGGTGTCTTGGAAAGGGTGTCGGCCAGACTGTTCAGCAGTTCAGCCATGTCCTTTTTCAAGAACTTGTCATCGCCCTTTTTCTCGTATTTGATTTCTTCATCAAAACAGAATTTTGCCCCTTCCGCCATCTCAACCAGCGTTTTGCTTCTGGCCTTGAGATGCGGTACGATTCCTTTTAGAAGGGCCTCATCCGGCTGAGCAATCCCCAGTTTTTCGAGAAAGGGCATCAGGCTTTCCACCAGAAATTCATCCGAAGATTCCCGAATATACCAGGCATTGAGATCCAGGAGCTTTTCGGTATTGAATACCCCGGCTGATTTCCCCACATGGTCCAGGGAAAATTTCTCGATCATTTCTTCCATTGAAAATTTTTCCTGATCCCCGTAAGACCAGCCCACCCGTGCCAGCGCATTGAGAAGGGCATGGGGCAGATAGCCCATGTCCCGATAGGCCAGGACGCTCATGGCGCCGTGCCGCTTGCTGAGGCGGGTTTTGTCGGGTCCCAGAATCATGGGCAGGTGTGCGTATTGAGGCAGGGGTTCGCCCAGGGCCTTGTAAATGAGGATCTGCCGGGGGGTGTTGTTGACATGATCGTCCCCCCGGATGACATAGGTGATGCCCAGATCAATATCATCGGCCACCACGGCCAGATGATAAGTGGGGCTGCCATTGGACCGTTTGATAATGAGGTCATCCAATTCCTCGTTTTCAAAGCGGATAGGGCCTTTGACCAGATCGTCGAATCCGGTGGTTCCTGTTCTAGGCGTCTTGAGGCGGACCACGGATCCGGGTGCGGGACCGAGCCCCAGATCGCGGCATGTGCCGTCATATTTGGGTTTCAACCCCTTGGCCAGGGCGTCATTTCTTTTTTGTTCCAGTACTTCCGGCGAGCAATGACAGTGATAAGCTTGCCCCATATCCAGTAATCGGTCGATCACGGCGTTATAAAGATCGTATCGCCGGGATTGAAAGTAGGGCCCTTCATCCCATGAGAGACCCAGCCATTTCATGGATTCCAGAATCGCTTCGGTGGCGGCGTCAGACGATCTTTCCTCGTCCGTATCTTCAATGCGCAGGATGAACTTGCCGCCTTTTTGTTTTGTAAAGAGCCAGTTGAAAAGGGCCGTTCTTGAACCGCCGATATGAAGATAGCCCGTGGGGCTGGGGGGAAATCGAGTAACAATGGTTGGTTTTTCCATTTAGAAAAATAATGCCTCCATTAAATCGTTTTTAGCTGTCCGCGGCGTAGACCCAACTGTAAGGAATCGGCTTTGCATGAGGGGAACTCAGTTTCGCAAGCAGAAATTCATCTCTGAGCCTGAGCCAGTTATACGCCGGTTTGATTTTTCTGAGTTTGCCGTCCTTGGGGGGTTTGGCGTGAACCGTGTGGCTGTAGGCCGCTTCCAGGATGGCGACATGTTTTGTTTCTTCGGAATGCAGATAGTTTGATTTTAAAAAATCCAAACTGATTCCCTGGCTCCCGGCAATGGGGGCCAGCTGTTCTTCCATGAGCGGCACTAAAAAAAATTTTGAAACGCCTCTTTCAGAGTATCGATACAGGGTTCTCGATTCCGAGCTGGATACAAATACCGTGCAGATGCCGTCAAGTTTTCTCAAGAGCTGTGCGGCAATCAAACCCGCGGTCCGTCTGCCGCCGACGCTGTAGTGACAGCCATAATATTCAAACAGTTTGTTTTGGAGAATACGGGCGTCCTTGTCTCCATTTTCGTAGAGGTTGTTTTGAATGTACCGTAAGCCTTTGGCCAGGTTTTCGGCGGCATCGGCGATGGGCCAGTCTATTTTTACATGAAAATTCGTGAGCGAATATCGGTTTTTCGTTTTGACGGTCGGGTCTTGTTGTATGAGGAGCGCATAATCGATATCGAGAAGTTCTTCCAGGAGTTCAATGCTCTTGGGAGAATCAAAATGTTTGAGATTTTTATGGAATTTATTGTAAAGGGTGAAATCCGCAAGATATTCGAGGTTTTTTTTTGCCACGCTGTTTTCAGGGTAAAAACGGATATAGTTTTTCAGTTCACTGCTGATGACGTTTTCACATATGATGACCAGAAATGTGTTGAAGAATTTGGATTCCTTCTCCATCTTCTTTGATTTTGGTTTCAGTTCGCTCTTTTCAACAAAACGATATTCAACGCCATTTTCCCTGAATTGGTTATAGGAACCGATAAGGGCTATTTTTATCAGACGACGTTCCAGGTCGTCTCTGAGATTTTCATAGATGGATCGTCTCAGTTTTTCAAAATAACTCAGTTGTTCGCGGTATTTCCACATGGGCAAACAGATTCCTTGACCTTCAGTGCATTTTTAGGGTATACGGCGCAACCCGTCATTGAACGAAGGCCCAAAATAGTGTTAAATACTTCGTAAGGATAACAAAGAATAGGCATAAGTGTCAATAAAAAAAGAACAATTTGGAACTTTGAACGGTCGCTGTAAAATTTTCACGGGTATTTTGGTTTAAACGAAGCTGATAAAATTTCTTGACAAAACAAGGGGTTTTTATATACTCACCTCTTTTGACTCGGAAAGATTCTATTGTGCTGCTTTTTTTTAGGTTTAGGCGTTATGATCGTTGATCTGAAAAGCATTTCAAGGAGCCCTCGCCATTTTGATTTGATGATTCAACCCGATTGGTGGCATGCGAGCGATGGCAATGAGCAGATCCAGGGCTTGGAGGGTCCTCTGAATGCAAAGATTTCAGTTTCCAGGGAAGATAACAGATATACGGTGAATGGCCATGTAAGGGGAAGGCTTCGGGTCGTTTGTGACCGGTGTCTTGAAGCATATACCCTTGCCGTGAGCCGTGATTTTCGACTGGTTCTCTTGCCTGACGCCCTCTTGGACCCGCTTCAGAGTGAAACGGAGTTGGAAAAAGACGATCTGGCGGTTGGATTTGTCGCAGACGAAAAAATTGATCTTGACGATATTATCAGGGAACAGATCTATCTGTCGTTACCCATGAAGCTTTTGTGTCGGAAAGACTGCGCGGGATTTTGTTCCCGATGCGGTGTTAATTTGAATGTGGAAACCTGCAAATGCAGCGAAAAGGTTGGACACCCTGCCTTCTTAAAATTGAAAGCCTTGAAAATTCGGGAAGAACTTTAAATTTAGGATCGCGTTAACTATTAATCTTTATGCCGCCACGGGGAAATCGATTTTTTCTTAAGTGGACGGTGAAGCGGAGCAAACCCAAATTATGGCTGTACCCAAAAAAAAGAAATCAAAAGCAAAGCGGGATTCAAGGCGAACCCACGACACTGTTAAACTGTCTAATGTCACGAGCTGCCCACAGTGTCATGAACCTGTTTTACCCCATCATGTGTGCCCGGAATGCGGCGCCTATAAGGGCAGGAGCATCATCAAAACTGAAGAGAGCTGACATGAAGATAGCTGTGGACGCCATGGGTGGAGATGACGCTCCGGAAGTGGTGGTTCAGGGAGCTCTGGAGGCCGCATCGAAGTTTGGCATCCACGTTATCCTTGTGGGGCATAAGACTGTGCTGACGGAGCTTCTTGGCGCTCGTAAGGTAAGTGACCGTATCTCCATTCATCACTGCGAAGATGTCGTGGAAATGGACGAGTCTCCGCTTAAGGCCCTTCGAAGAAAAAAGGATAGTTCCATTCGCGTGGCGTTCGGCCTCGCAAAGGAAGGCCGGGCCGATGCGGTGATCAGCGCCGGGAATTCCGGTGCGACCCTGGCCGCTGGCGTTTTGGCGTTGGGTCGGATTCGGGGGGTGGAACGGCCCGCCATTGCCAGCATTGTACCGACGGAAAATGGGCCGATTATTTTGATCGATGCCGGCGCCAATGTGGATTGCCGGCCGGCCCAGCTGTTTCAGTTCGGCGTCATGGCCCATGCATTCGGCTGTTCCTGCCTGGAGATGAACAATCCGAAGATTGCGCTTCTCAACATTGGCGGAGAAGGAGGAAAAGGCAATGAGCTGGTGCGTTGTGCGTATGATTTATTCAAAAATACAAATAGTTCCCTGAACTTCGTCGGTAATATCGAAGGCAGGGATTTTCTCAAAGGGGACGTCAAAATTATTGTGTGTGACGGCTTTGTTGGAAACGTGGCCCTTAAATTAACGGAAGGGACCGTGGAGTCCATGGCCCGGATGATGAAAAGGGAACTGATGCGTTCGTTTCCAGGGCGAATTGCCTTGACTTTGAGTCGCAACGCGTTTTTTCGCTTTGCACGGGAGTTGAGTTACGAGGAGTACGGCGGCGCCCCCCTGCTGGGCATCAAAGGCGTGGGAATGGTTTGCCATGGGGGATCTTCGGCCAAAGCCATTCGCAATGCCATACATATGGCGGCCCAGTATGCCCAAAACCAAACAGTTGAGAAAATGAGCCTGCAACTGGAATCCTATCATCTTGAATAGGACCTTATCATAAAGAGGAAATCCATTATGAGTGATTCAAATGCCAGGACCGTCGTTGTCACGGGGGGATCAAAGGGGATCGGGCGCAGTGTGGTCTATCGGTTTGCGAAAGAAAAAGCGAAAATTGTTATTATTCATTATGACCCCTCGGATGAACCCTGCAATGAGACGATGAATCAGTTGAAGGCCGGTGGCGTGGCAGCGGAATTTTACCGGGCCGACATCTCCTCCTTTGACGTGGCGGATCAATTATTTCGTGAAATTCTTGAAAAACACGAGAAGATCGATGTGCTGGTCAATAATGCAGGCATCACCCGGGATACCTTGCTGCTGCGAATGAGCGAGGAAGTCTGGGATGATGTGTTGAGGATAAATCTTAAGAGCGTATTCAATTGCACCAAAGCGGTTATTCGCGCCATGAGTCAACAACGGCGCGGCGCCATTGTGAATATTTCCTCAGTGGTGGGTCAGATCGGGAATTTCGGGCAGTCCAATTATGCGGCTTCGAAAGCCGGCATTATGGGATTTACCAAGAGTATTGCCAGGGAAGTGGCTGGCAGGGGGATAAATGTCAATGCCGTGGCGCCTGGTTTCATTGACACCGAAATGACCGCGGCAATCCCCGATAAGGCAAAGGATAATTTTTTAAGACAGATTCCTTTCGGAAAAATGGGTAAACCGGAAGACGTGGCGGAGGCAGTGTACTGGCTGTGTTCGGATGCCGCCGGATATATTACCGGACAGGTCATTCATGTGAATGGTGGCCTGTATATGTGAAAATGAAAAGTACAATTTTGAGGAGGTAACAGGATATGTCGACTGTCGACGAAAAAATTACGAAAATTATATGTGAGCAGTTGGATGTGCCGGAAAAGGATGTTGTGCCGGGAGCTTCCTTTGTGGATGATCTGGGCGCCGATTCTTTAGATCAGGTCGAACTGATTATGGCGATGGAAGAAGAATTTGATATTTCGATTCCTGACGAAGATGCTGAAAAAATAGCAACCGTCAAAAATGCCATTGACTATGTTAAAGCGGCAATCGGATGATATGTGACCTCTCCATAATTGAGTGGTCAATCTTTGATCAAGTGGTTGCAGAATTTATCCCTCTGGTGAATTTGATGTATTTATCTGAAAATCTAAAGGCTTGTGGAGGAATGATAAAATGACCAGAAGGGTCGTGGCGACGGGATTGGGTATGGTGACGCCGCTGGGGACGGGGGTGGCGAAAAACTGGGAAGCGGCCTGTTCCGGCAAATCGGGAATCGGAATTATCACAAGATTTGATGCTTCCGGTTTTGCATCCCAAATTGCCGGGGAGGTAAAGGATTTCAGGCCCCAGGATTTTATGGATAAACAGCAGATCCGTCGGTTTGATGTTTTTATCCATTACGCTGTTGCTTCGGCCAGAATGGCCATGGAGGATTCAGGCCTTACGATCGACGGGAAAAACGCCCATCGCGTAGGCTGCGTTACGGGGAGTGGCCTGGGAGGGCTGGCAACCCTGGAACATTATCATTCGGTCCTCCTTGAAAAGGGTCCTAAGCGGATCAGTCCTTTTTTTATTCCAGGTATTATCGCCAATATGGCGCCGGGACAAATCGCCATTGAATTTGGCGCCAAAGGCCCCAACATCTCCATTGAAACGGCTTGCGCCGCCAGTGCTCACGCCGTGGGCGAGGCTTTCAGATACATTCGCGAAGGGTTTGCGGACGTCATGTTTACCGGGGGGGCGGAATCCGTGGTGACCCCTCTGGCCGTGGGCGGATTTTGTTCCATGCGGGCGCTTTCAACGCGTAATGATGCGCCTGAAAAAGCTTCAAGGCCCTTTGATTTGAATCGTGACGGATTTATCATTGGTGAAGGCGCGGGCATCCTCATCCTGGAAGAACTTGAACATGCCCTTGAGCGGGGCGCCTCGATTTACGGCGAGGTAGTGGGCTATGGCCTTTCCGGAGATGCTTATCATGTGTCCGCACCGGATCCTGAAGGCGTCGGCGCCATCGCATGCATGAAAAATGCCCTTGATTTTGCCGGTTTCAAGCCCGAAGATATCGATTATGTCAATGCCCATGGCACGTCCACCCAGTTGAACGATGCTTCGGAAAACAAGGCGATTAAAGAAGTGTTTAAGGAGCATGCCTACAAGCTCAGCATCAGTTCGACAAAATCCATGACCGGTCATTTGCTGGGAGGGGCGGGGGGGACGGAGTCGGTTTTTTCACTGCTGACCATCAGACATGGCGTGATTCCCCCCACTATAAATTATGAAACGCCGGATCCTGATTGCGATCTGGACTATGTGCCCAATGTGGCCAGAAAGGCCCGGGTGCGAACCGCCATGAGCAATTCATTCGGGTTTGGCGGCACCAATGCCTCTCTGATATTTGCGGCATACGAAAGCTAAAACAATATGGGTGAACCCATGAAGAACATTATTATCGGATCGGATCACGGCGGCTTTGAACTTAAGGAAGTCTGCCGGCGTTTTTTGGAAACACTGAACGATTGGGATGTTACGGACGGCGGCACATTCAGCGAGGATGCCATCGATTATCCCGAAGTGGCGCATAAAGTCTCAGGGGCGGTTTCTGAAGGGAAATTCGCTCGTGGCATACTCATATGCGGCACCGGCATCGGCATGAGTGTTGTCGCAAACCGTTATCGAGGGGTCAGGGCGTGTCTGTGCCATAACCTTTTCACCGCCAGACTGAGCCGGCAGCACAATGACGCCAATATCCTGGTGATGGGGGGGCGTGTCATTGGAAAGGGCATCGCCCTCGAAATGGTGGACCTTTTTTTGCGGACCCCCTTTGAAGGCGGGCGCCATGAATTGCGATTGAACCAGATTGAAGAGAAATAGATAGAGGGTTGTTTTGAACGAACCAACACTAAAAGAAACGGATTCCGAGGTTTACGAAGCGATCGAGGCAGAACTGCTCAGGGAAAGGCAAAGCCTGGTAATGATCGCGTCCGAGAATTATGCGAGTCGGGCGGTGATTGAAGCTCAGGCCAATGTCATGACCAACAAATACGCCGAAGGGTATCCCGGGGCTCGGTATTACGGGGGATGCGATTTCGTGGACAGGGTTGAACGGTTGGCTCGAGACCGTGCCAACAGGCTGTTTAATTCAGAACACGCAAATGTTCAGCCCCATTCCGGCTCACAGGCAAACATGGCCGTATACCTCTCCTTGCTGCAAAGCGGAGATACGATCATGGGTATGGACCTTTCCCACGGGGGGCACCTTACCCACGGAAGCCCGGTCAGCTTTTCCGGCAAGATTTATAAGCCCGTTTTTTATGGATTGCATCCTGAAACCCAGCGGATCGATTATGATCAGGTTCGCGATCTTGCTCGAAAACATAAACCGAAAATCATTATCGCCGGGGCCAGCGCTTATCCTCGCCGCATCGACTTTTCAGCCTTTAAGGACATTGCTCGTGATGTCGGCGCCTATTTCATGGTTGACATGGCCCATATCGCGGGTCTTGTTGCCGTGGGGCTTCATCCCTCTCCGGTTGGGGAAGCGGATTTCATCACCAGCACCACCCATAAGACGCTCCGAGGTCCAAGGGGCGGTTTGATCCTCTGTTCCGAGGAATATGAGGCCAAACTGGATAAAGGCGTTTTTCCGGGAATCCAGGGGGGGCCTTTGATGCATATCATTGCCGCGAAGGCCGTCGCCTTTGAAGAGGCCCTTCGCCCTGATTTTGCTGTTTACCAGAAGCAGGTCCTGGTCAATGCACATGTGCTCGCCGAAGCGCTTACAGGGTATGGCTTTAATCTGGTCTCGGGCGGAACGGACAATCATCTGGTCCTCATTGACCTGACGGCTAAGGGTATCTCCGGCCTCGATGCGGAACGATCCCTTGGGGAAGCCGGCATTGTGGCCAACAAAAATGCGGTTCCCTTTGACAAAAAAGGCCCAAAAATTACCAGTGGATTGAGGTTGGGGACGCCTGCGCTGACGACTCGGGGCATGAAAGAATCCGAAATTCTGAAAATTGCATCACTGATAAACGATATTCTCAGCGCGCCTGCCAGTGAAGCGGTTTTGCGGCGGGTTAAAGGCGTTGTTTCCGAGCTGTGTGAAGCATATCCCATTTACCCTTACCTGTATGCACAGGAAAACAATTAATTTATATTATTAAAAAAACAATGTAAAACATTGAGATAATATGGAATATGAAAGGCCATCCTGGAATCAGTATTTTGCATCCATTACCCGGATGGTCGCCACCCGATCCACCTGTTTGAGACGTCATGTGGGGGCCATTCTGGTCAAAGATAAACGAATTCTGGCCACGGGATATAATGGCGCACCGTCCGGACTGAAACACTGCATCGAAGTGGGATGTCTTCGAAAGGAAGCTTCAATCCCCTCCGGCACACGGCATGAACTGTGTCGGGCCCTTCACGCGGAACAAAACGCCATCATCCAAGCCGCCTATTATGGAATTCCCATTGCCGGGGCCACTTTGTATTGCACCAATAAACCGTGCGTTATCTGCACTAAAATGATCATCAATGCCGGCATAAAAAGGATTTATTACGACGAGGGATATGATGACGATCTGTCCGATGCCATGCTGGCTGAGGCGGGTATAGAAATTATGAGGTTTGACAAATGAAATGTCCGTACTGCACCAAAATTGACAATAAGGTGATTGACTCCAGGCTGAGCAAAGATGGACGAACCATTCGTCGACGGCGGGAATGTCTGGCATGCGGCAGACGGTTTACAACATACGAAAAACTGGAAGATGTCCTCCCCATGGTGGTTAAGAAAGACGGCAGGCGGGAACCCTTCAATCGCGAAAAGATTATCTCCGGCATTGGCAGGGCATGCCAGAAACGACCCATCAGTGTGACCCGTATTGAAGAATTTGTTGATTCTATTGAACTTTATTTTCAGGAACTCGGCAAAAAGGAAATTGAAAGCGCGGAAGTGGGCGAGAAGGTCATCAAAAAACTCAAGGAATGGGATGAAGTGGCCTATGTGCGATTTGCATCCGTGTATCGGCAGTTTAAGGACATAAACGAATTCATGGTGGAATTGGAAGATATTCTGGAATCCAAACAGGTTCAGGAAAAAAATGAGGTTTAGCCATGAATGAAGCCCATATCAAATTCATGAAGCTGGCGATTCAGGAAGCACGCAAAGGCTTGGGTCGGACATCTCCCAATCCCGCTGTTGGCGCCGTTATTGTCAGGGAAGGGAAGGTGCTTGCCAAAGGTTATCACCATCGGGCGGGGATGCCCCATGCGGAAGTTGAAGCCTTTAAGGAGGTCGGCAACCGCGCTCCGGGGGGCACCCTCTATGTCACCCTGGAGCCATGCAACCATTTTGGAAAAACGCCTCCCTGTACTGAACTTATTCTGAAAAGCGGCGTCAAGAAGGTTGTTGTGGGGATGCGAGATCCCAACCCCCTGGTGACGGGGGGAGGATGCGCATATCTGGAGAAAAAAGGGCTTGAGGTGGTTAACGATGTTTTGAGGGATGAATGTATCCGGTTGAATGAGGATTTCATTAAATTTGTCACAACCTCCAGACCTTTTGTGATGGCCAAATCGGCCATTACCCTTGACGGTTGGACTGCCACATCCACACAGCATTCCCAATGGATCACCAACGAGAAATCAAGGGGGTTCGTACATCGCTTGAGAGATCGTGTGGACGCCGTGATGATGGGGGTTGGAACGGTAGTGGCCGATGATCCATCCATGACCGCCCGTTTCAAGGTAAAACGCGGCAAAGATCCCATTCGGATTGTTGTGGATACAAATTTCAGGACGCCGCCTGGCGCAAAAGTCATGCAGCTTCAGTCTGCCGCGCGTACCCTCATCGCCACCAGTATGGAAGGCGATCGTCTATACCAGGCTTCCGGACCTCATCCCGAAGGTGTGGAAACGTTGGTATGCCCCACTGATACCGGCGGAATCGACTTGACCGCTCTAATGGAAAAGCTGGGAGAAATGTCCGTCACCAGTGTTTTGGTGGAAGGGGGGGCGGGGATTATGGGGGCCATGCTTCGTGCCAAACTGATCGATAAATACTATGTTTTTATCGCCCCGAAGATCCTGGGCGGCGGCGACGGAATCCCCATGGCGGCTGGAATCGGGCCTAAAACCATGGAAGAATCCCTAAAACTCCATAATATCAAGGTCAGGCGGTTTGGGGATGATATCCTGATCCGCGGCTATCCGAATTATTGAGCATCGCTTCCATTCCCTGATCCCTTGGCGACCCTTTCCGTGAGATAATCGCCCACCCTTATATTTGAATTTGTGGCAGAGACAAGACATGCCTTGTCTCTACATCGTCCGCTTGAATTTTCGATTTAAACAATATTTTTTGAGGGAGAACGCCTATGAGTGCAAAAACGGTAAAAGACAGTGTTGTGGTAATTTCTCACGTGATGATGCCCCAGGATGCCAATCCCGCTGGTAACGTGCATGGGGGCGTTATCATGAAACTGATCGATCAAATTGCTACGGTGGTGGCCATGCGGCATGCCCGTTGCATCGCGGTGACCGCCTCCATTGACAGGATTGATTTTCATTATCCCATTTTCGTGGGGAATATGTTGACCTTGAAAGCCAGTGTAAATATGGTGGGAACAACTTCCATGGAGGTGGGGGTCAGGGCTGAGAGTGAAGACCTGTTTTCAGGTGAAGTGACCCCGACTGCTTCGGCTTATCTGACCCTTGTGGCATTGGACAAAAGCCGTCGCCCCAAGCCTGTTCCGCCGCTGATGCTGGAAACCGATGAGGAAAAGAGAAGAAATGACGATGCCAGGGAACGTCGAAAGATGAGATTGGCTGAAAAGAAAAGCGAAGCGGCCCGTCAGGAGGCGGCCGACCGTTAATATCGAGGTGATCATGGAAACCAGGCATAAAGGAAGCTGTGTACCCTGGGGGTAAGGCATGACGATAACGTCCGGGAAAATCGGTTATCGGTTCAAGGATCTTCTGGCAGATTCGGAAACAAACCGGCGATGGGAAAAAGTGCGTCGTTATTTTTTTCTGCGGGAGTCTACCTATGATATGACCCATCGCTGCAATATTCGTTGCGACGGCTGTTATTATTATGAGGGGAATAAGCAGTTCGCCGTGGAAAATCGGGACCCTGAGCAATGGCAACAACTCATGAGGGCAGAGAAAAAACGGGGGATTACCTATGTGGTCCTGGCGGGCGCCGAACCCTCCCTTGTGCCCGACCTTTGTCATGTGTGCTACCGGGAGATTCCCCTGGGGGCCATTGCGTCCAACGGCTTACGAAAGATCCCCCATGCCATCGGTTATAAAATCCATATTTCCGTCTGGGGGAGTGATGAGACCAGTGCCGGGATTCGGCACCGGGAGGGTATGCTGCAACAACAGGTCGCCAATTACCGGGGTGATGGGCGGGCGGTTTTTGTCTATACCTTTACCCGCAACAATATCGAGGATGCCGGGCCCGTGCTGGATATCCTTTCCGAAGAGGGTTGCAAGGTCACCTTCAACATGTTTTCCGCACCCGTGGGCTATGAGGGGCCCCTTCGCCATACGAAAACATCGCTTGCGCATGTTCGGAAAACCATGATGACGCTTCTTTCCCAATATCCCGAAACCGTCCTGTTTTCCCCCTATAACATCGTGGCCCATACCCATCCCCTTGGCCTCCATGACCTATACGCCTGCCCTTACCCCCGGATGAACCCGTCGAAAACCCAGGGGCTGGGCCGGTCTTTTAGACAGTATCGTACCGATCTCACCTGGAACAGGGCGGCTGCCTGCTGTGTTCCGGATACGGACTGCCGTGATTGCCGCCATTATGCCGCCGGGAGCGCCATTGTAACGGCGAAACTATTTCGCCATGCCACAGACCCGGACACCTTCAGGGCCTGGCTGGATTATGTGGATACCTATCTTTCGGTGTGGGTCACAGGTTATGAGAAAAGTCCAAATTTGTGTGCTGATCTTGTGCCCCCGCCCGGGCATGATTTTTCCATTTGAGCGGTTATCCGGTTAGCCGTTAGCTGTTTTAGGCATGCTGAAAGCTAATGGCTAAAAGCTGACAGCTTTTCGTTTAAGGAGTCTTTTTCCATGAAAACCGTGAGTTCCCTGCTGAACCCGGAATGGTACGACCGATATAAAAAAATTTCAAAATTGAACATCAGAAGCTCCATTTATGATGTCACGAATCGATGCAATTTACGGTGCAAGGGGTGCTTTTTTTTCTCCTCCGGGGAACATGAAGCCGCCCGTGAAGAGATGGATATTCAAAAATGGGAACACTTCATCGATGGGGAAATGGCGAGGGGCGTCAATCTGGCTATTCTCATCGGCGGGGAGCCCACCCTTTGCCTGGATCGGGTGAAGGCTTTTTACAGTCGGCTGCCCACTTTCTGCGCCACAAATGGGTTGATCAAGGTACCCCGGGATCGGTTTCCCCATATGATGGTGGGGATTTCACTGTGGGGCGATGAAGAGGATGAAAAGACGCTTCGGGGAAAGGATGTTTTTTCCATCTCCAGTAAGCATTACCAAGGCGATCCCCACGCTTATTACCTGTATACCCTTACGCCCAAACAGGTGGGGAAAATGGAACGGCTGATCAAAAAAATCAGGGATGCGGGGTTGAAAGTCCATATGCAGCTCCTTTCAAACGATGAGGGGGTGGATCAATTTTTCTGGGGCCAGGAACAACTAAAGGATATTCGCGATGAAATGGACCAAATGCTGGATTCTTACCCCGATACGGTTATTTCCTCAAAGTACTACCATCGGATTATCACCACCGGCAAAATGCTGGGCCGTTCTTTCGGGTGGAATGAGTGTCCCTCCGTCACGGAACCCCTGGACCGAAGAAGCCCCGGTCCCAGACGCCTGATCGGCTTCATCCGGTGGGCCTCCGATCTTAAAACCATGCATCGATGCTGCACCTCTGAAACACGCGACTGTTCAACCTGCAAGGACGGCGCTGCCCACATGAGCTGGGTGATGGTTAACAAGCGGGCGCATATCCGGTCGGCACAGGACCTCAAGAACTGGATCGAGGTCTATGAGATGTTCGCCAAACTCTATCAGTTTATCCCATGGTAATGGATCGCTTATTTTCCAATTTTTGTATTGACCATGGTCATTGACTATGACAACATCATTCCTTATGGCAAATTTTAAAGGAGCTGGATGAAGATGAACCAGACGGTACCGATTTCCAAATTCAAGGCAACCTGTCTGCGCTTGCTGGATGACGTCAATAAGACCGGAAGGCCCCTGTTGGTTACCCGGAATGGGGAGCCCATCGCGCTGGTCAGCCCGCCCCCTCCCCCCCCTAAAGCGAACGACTGGATTGGCTTTATGAGGGATCAGCTTGAAATTACGGGCGATGTGCTATCTCCGGCTTTAGATGAAAACCAATGGGAGGTTCTAAAGGATTGAGGCTGCTGCTGGATACCCACATCATTCTTTGGAGCGCCGCTGAACCTGAACGACTTCCCCCCGGGATTATCGAAAGACTGGCTGATCCCCACGGGGAACTCTGGTTTTCTCCCATCAGTGCATGGGAAATCCTGGTGCTGGCGGAAAAGAAGCGCATTATGCTCAAAGGCGACCGGATCAAAGCCGTGCGTCGTATTTTTCGGACAATTCCTTTCAAGGAAGCACCCATTAATCGGGAAGTGGCAATCCAAAGCCGACAGGTCGACCTGCCGCACCAGGATCCCGCGGATCGATTCCTGGCAGCTACCGCCCTGGTTTATCGTCTTACCCTGGTCACCGCGGATAAAAAAATCATCGAAGCCAAGTCCGTGCCGGTCTTATCAGCGCTTTGATTGAAAACAGGGGGTAGGATCCATCCTGACAATGATAAAATGGATCTCGGGTTTTTCCGGCATTTCTTATGACTGACAACAGGACTGTTATTCTGGGTTATGATTTGGTGTCTCCTCTGGGGACGGACATGGAGACGCAGTGGGAACGGGCTATCAGGGGCGAGAGCGGCATCAAGTCTCTTACGCGGTTTCCCTTGACCGATGATTTTCCGGTCCGTATCGCGGGACAGGTGGGCGAATGGGATGCGTCGCCCTATCCGTTTCTGTCTTCCAGGAACCTGGCCCAATGGACCTCCCCCATTTTTAAACATGCCATGCTGGTGGCGCACCGGGCCCTTCTGAAAAGCGCGGTGGATATAACCCCTGATCTGGCGCCCAGGACAGCCGTTACCTTCAGCTCCGCGGTGGGGGGGCAGGACGCGGTGTTGACAGCCGACAGGCGGATGATTCGGGAAGGGCGAATGCCGCACCCCTTTACCAATCCCAATGCCTGCATCAATATGGTGGGAGGGAAAATATCCATCCTGACCCACGCCACGGGGCCCATCACCTCCACCATCACTGCCTGCGCAACGGGGGCGACCTCCATGATCGTGGGGAAAATGCTGCTGGACCAGGATCGGGCGGATCTGGTGATTTGTGGGGCCGTGGACTTTCCATTGGTGGAACCGATTGTGGCGGGTTTTGCCACCATGAACGGCGCCTATCGTCCCAGGGAAGGTCAATTACCGGAACCCCCTTCCAGGGCCAGCCGGCCTTTTTCCGTTGACAGAAGGGGGTTTGTGATCTCCGAGGGCGCCGCCTGCGTGATACTGGTTTCCAAGGATTTTGCGGATGCTCACGGCCTGTCCTATGGCATTGAACTGGCCGGCTGGAGCATGACGTCCGATGCCCGTCATTTCGTGGCCCCCAATTTTGAGACCGTGCGGCGCGCCATTTCGGAATCGATTCAAGATGCGGGGATACAGCCCGGCGATATCGACTGTATCAATGCCCATGCCACTTCCACCCGAGTGGGAGACCGGGTTGAGTTTGACGCCTTGAAAGCCGTGTTCGGCCATGAAATTCCGCCGGTCTGCGCCGCCAAATCCCTTACAGGGCACTGCATGGGGGCTTCCAGCGCCATCGAATCCGTATTGGCCATGGAAGGCATGCAAAGAGAGACCCTGCTCCCCACCATTAATTATACGCCGGATCCCGAAATGGTCATGGACTGCGTGATGGAAGGGGCAAGGCCGTTAGATCAGGAATTTGTTTTGAAAAACGCTTTTGGTTTTGGAGGGTGCAACGCATGTATTGTGTTTCGAAAAATCCGCTGACGGTTGTATCCAGGGCGATCGGATGAAAGCGCCCAGCAACAGGCGGGTTTTCGTGGTGGGCTATGGGGCGGCCACGCCCTTGGGAAAGACGTTTCCGGAAACATGGAAACGGGCTGTAAAAGGGGAGGCGGGTTTCAGAAAGGTGACCCGGTGTCGGGTTAACGCCCTCAGCCATGTGGTGGGGGAGATCCCCGACTGGAATCCTTCGGATCTTGATTTTGTGAATGCCAGGGAGGTGTATAACTGGAATGCGGACTTTGTTCTGTTGACGGTGGCTGTTTGTCGGGAGGCCCTTTTGCATGCCGGTCTTGAAATGGATCAGGATACGGGGCCCCGAACCGCCTGTCTGGTGGGGTCGGCGCTCAACGGCGTTGATGCCTTCAGGGTGGCCATGGAAAACTATGTCAACAAAGGCCCTCTGAAAATAAGCCCCTATCTGTTGCCCAACCTGTGCGCCAATCTGCCGGCCGGAAAAGCGGGAATGGCCTTTAAATTTTCAGGGCCGATTTTTTCGCCTCAAGGGGCCTGTGCTTCGGGAAATTATGCCGTGGGACTGGGCGCCAGGATGATTAGAGACGGGGATTGTGATTTTGTTTTGGCGGGAGGCGTGGATACCTGCCTCATTCCGGAGATTATTCACGGGTTTGAAAACATGAACGCCACCATCAAAATCCTGCCGGGAGACCGGGCACATCATGATCCTGCACTGGCATCGCGGCCTTTTAGCATTGACCGAAAAGGGTTTGTCCTTTCCGAAGGGGCGGGGGTTCTGGTTCTGGCGGCGGAGGAGATGCTCTCCGTTTACGGGCTTAAGCCCAGAGGGGAAGTCCTGGGGGTGGGGTGGTCCTCCGATGCCTTTCATTTCACCCGGCCCAACCCGGATACGGTGCTCCGGGCTATGCGCGGGGCCATCGACGATGCGGGGCTCGCACCGGAAGATATCCAATATGTCAACGCCCACGGCACGTCAACCCAGAGAGGTGATACCATGGAAGTCGATTGTTTGAGACGGGTGTTTAGGGATCATCTGGAAAAGATGCCCGTTTCGTCCAACAAAAGCCAGATCGGGCATACCCTGGGCGCGGCCGCCGCCATCGAGGCAGCTCTCAGCATTGAAGCCATGCAGCAGGGCGTGATTCTGCCCACCATCAATCATATTCCCGATCCGGCCCTCGATGGTGTTGACGTGGTTCCCAACAGGACCCGGAAAATGCGCCATGACATTTTTCTCTCCAACGCATTCGGGTTCGGAGGAACCAACTGCTGTGTGGTTTTTGGAGGGACCAGATGAGACCTAAACCCTTTATTCCCGAACCGCTACAGGATAACCGCCCCTATGTTCAGGACAAGACGGATAACCGTATCTGGCATCGGTGCGGCAGTCGCGTCCTCTACGCGGATACGGATCGGTCCGGGCTGGTGTACCATTCCAACTATTTTCGGTTTTTTGAGTTGGGAAGGGCATCCATGATGCGGGATACGGCGTACCCCTACCGGGAGATTGAAGCGGGGGGGCATATTTATCCCATCATTGAACTGGGCGCCACCTATCACGTGCCCCTGCGCTACGATGACCCCATGTGGATTCATACCATACCCGGAAAACTCGAACGGGTTCGCCTGCAATTCGATTATGTGATTACCCACGGGGAAACCGGAGACATCATCTGTAAGGGGTTTACCCGCCATTGCGCCCTTAACGCTTCGGGCTCCCCCGTGGCCATCGATGAAAAGACCCGGCATTTATGGAAAGTTTTTCCCGGATAACCGACAGGGTGCGGCTGCCCCTGAACATAAAGGTCGCACCCTACCTGATGGACCACCGATTCCAGGGCAAAGCCGTCCTGCCGGCGGTGGAAGCCATGCAAATACTGGCGGCGTCCACCCTGAAGTATCTGCCGGGAAATGCCGTTCACTGCATCAGGAATGGAAGATTTGACAAGTTCCTGATCATTACAGATACCGGGCATCCAATCAATGCCTTCAACGATCTTGAAGTTTTTGATGACGGCATGGTGGTTTCAAGGCTCATCACCCGGGTCAGATTTGGAAAGGCCATGATCACCCGAACCCTGGAGCATGCAACCCTTTGTTTCCAAGAATTTTTAAGTGATACCGATCCTGCCGCTTTGAAAATTCCGGTGGCGCCTGAATATCATATTCCCGTTGAAACCATCTACGAAGATCTGGTGCCCTTCGGTTCCAGTTACCACAACCTGAAAGGCGAGGTTACCATTTCCCGGAAAGGCGCCGCGGCAAAGGTTTGCGCGGCGCCGCTGGGAGATCTTTCAGGGCTTCTGGGCTCACCCTTTCCCCTGGATGCGGCTTTTCAAGCGGCCTGTGTCTGGGGACAGCGTTACGCTGGGTTGGTGGGTTTTCCCGTGGGGTTTGGCTTGCGCCGGCTGTTTTCGCCGACCCGACCGGGAAACACCTATACCGCCGGGATCTTTCCCAAAGAGGTCCATCCGAACCGGTTTGTGGTGGATATATGGATTACGGACCTGGATGGGACCCTTCAGGAGACGGCACTGGATGTGGTGATGAAAGATGTGAGCGGGGGCAGGATGCAACCGCCTTCCTGGATTGTATCAGATGCCGCCGGGGCGGATGGGTAAAATCCGGCAATTCATCCAGAGCAGTCAAGTAGCGCTGATGGAGAAGTGGGATGAAATTTTCTCATTTTCTGGTGAGATTCCGGGAAATTGGTCCTTGAAAATAAGATCTGTGACTTCAAGACTGACATATCTAACTTTGAGTTGGACGCTTCTAAATTTTTCGGTTTACAAATGGTTGAAACTTGGCCTAAATTGGGCGGAGCGAAACGCAAGACTTATGCACGTACCCCTTTCCTGAAACCGGATCGGGTGCGAGTTGATCAACTACCATATATAGTGGTCGTAAGAATTCCCTGTTTGACGTCAGGAAGACAATCGAGTATTTGAATAGGCAAGGCGTATTGTAGGTTTTTGACATGGACGGCGATTTCAGATATTCTCAATATATTCCAGGTTTTTCAATGAAAAGGCTCACCACAAGATATGGGCTATCGTCCAAACGGTTTTGGTTCCACGCTTTAAGAGCTATTCCCTGGGAAATGCGAAGTATTAATCTCGCAGTCTTGTGAAATTCCGACCGCTATGCTACGGAAGAATCATGCACGAATCGTAACTCCAAATGAAACTGAACTCACAGATTTAGGTTGTGCTGCTCCAAAAAAGTGATTATACTAAAAACTTTATATCTCCCCTGTGGATAGGGGGGAGACTCTTCACGACAAATACCTTCCTTTAATCCTTAAATCGGTCAATTTTTCTAAACCTGAATATTCTGAATCGATTTTGTAATAGATACCGACAGAACTCAAAACCTGAAAACATAGGGATACACATCAAAAGGCAAGTATTCATGACTCGACCATGATCTTGCAAGACAACAATTGCAATCCAACCAGACAGAAAATTATTCGGTGAATGGGATTCTTGATGGCTAGACCTCAGCAATCAAACATTAAAAAAAGATTGAGTTTAGGCCTTTGTGCATTGATTTAAATATTTCTTCTATTTGGTGTGTATGCTTTGTAGGATATGATTTTAGAGGTAAGAGGTATGATCGGCAGCCTGATTATACGGTTATGTAACAAACCACAAACACGGAAGCGAGAAAAACATGAAAACAGACAGAATCCTGAAATTTTTTCTTTTACTGACCGTTTTTTCCGGACTGACAATCGGGTGCAGCGGCAGCACCGACAGCACCAATCCCGCACCAGCACCCGGTGGGGAGTTCAATCTCGAAACCGC
This sequence comes from Desulfatiglandales bacterium, assembly GCA_963664475.2. GTDB lineage: Bacteria > Desulfobacterota > DSM-4660 > Desulfatiglandales > Desulfatiglandaceae > NaphS2. Next base: position 1,257,201 of record CAXXXE010000004.1, on the reverse strand, counting down.
GATTACGCTTGGAGAACTGAGCCTGGTCGCATATGAACAGCTGAAACAGTGTATAGAAACCGGCAAGGACGCGATTACCGTGCCGGCACCATTTCAACTGGAGGAGGTTATTTATGAAGGTGTTGACAGCGCGATTAACCCCACATGCAATGATGACACGAGCGTAGTACCGATTGCGTTCATCGCCACCGAGGGTAAGAATATATACCTGGCTTTCAGGGGAACAGCTGATATCTCCGACGCTCTTGCTGACATCCTTGACATTCAGGTGGACTACACCCTGGTGCCCAACGGCGGAAAGGTTTCGGAGGGATTCCTGAACAAATATATGGGGACCAACACCAATCCCATAAGGGCCACTATTTTCAACAAACTGGACGAGCTTGTCGGGACCGGCAATTACGACAACCTTTATGTTACCGGGCACAGCATGGGAGGGGCGCTCGCTGTTACCGCTTTCCCCGATCTCTCTCAGAATTTATCGATTGCAAATTTGTTTATGTATAACTTTGCAGAACCCGCAGTAGGGGACAGTGATTTCGTAAGCACCTATCAAGGAGAGTACGGCGCGGACCGCGTGAGCTGGAGGGTCATAAACACGAACGACCTTGTCCCAAAACTTCCACCGCTCGGCCTTGATTGCACAGATCTGATGTACTCGCACGTAAGCGGACAGCATGATATAACGTTTGGTGTTACGCTTCCAGTTCTTCCCGATTTCAACGACTTCAATTGCGACCAGCTTGCAATAAACGCGGCTATCCTTACTTACAGTGCTTCGAACATAGACGATATCGTAACGGATCACGAAATGTGCACTTATTTTAAAACGCTCTGTAACGAGGGCTCCGACCCTTCCACCTGTGACCAGAGGGCAATCGGGTGCGACAGTGAATGAGTTTCTGTAAATCTTTTTTTTCATTGATGGAATTATGAGTTGATGGGTTTTCAGAAAGTGCCGGCTAAAACCGGCACGTAGTAAATGGCGATGTTTTAGATCCAAGTCCCATACAGCGTGGAGTTAAAATTCGATCCGACCAACTTCCCTTTCAGCGGCTATGGAGCTGGAGATAAGGTCAAAAAGCATTTCTTTCATAGTTCTTGGGTCCGCCCAAATTTTGGGAATATCCAACGTATTCGGAGAACGGAATCTCATGTGGATACTCTCAATCTATTGCAGGTTTTTCAATGAAAAGGCGGACCACAACAGCTGGTATCGTCCTAACGGCTTTGTTTCCATACTGTCAAGATCTATTTCCAGGGAAATGTGAAGAATTGATCTGGCAGCTTTGCGAAATTCTGATCGCTATGCTATGGAAGTATCATGCAAGAAGTCCTTTCCCAACATTATTTCCAATAAAGACAGTTATGAAACAGAAGAAAGAACACACCCATCGATTCATAAATGTTTTCTGCTGTTCACGGTGATCTGGACGTTGATTCTTGCCATTGGTTATCTCGAATTTCCAAAGTGAATTGGAATAGGCTTCTTAACTGGCTGCCTATCATGCAAGCCTTTTGATGAAAAACATATGAAGCCAGTTTCGAATCTGTTTTTCTGAGGCATGTATGAATTGTGGAATCCTCTCCATGCTGTTCATAAGCCCATTGGATTTGTTCCCGAAATTATCTTTCTGAAAGACTATAGCAATGCAGTATTTAGCTGAAAGACCACGAACCATTTTGCCATGATAGCAAAAAATAAACAGGGGAGACACTATGGAGCGACACCTTATTGATGGGTTCAGAGACCTGAAGGAAATATATTCGGGAAAATCAAAAATATATCGGGGTGTTTCGAATGAAAATGATTCGCATGTTGTTTTAAAAGTCCTTGATCAGCAATATCCGTCGCCGGAGACTGTTGCCAGGTTTAAATGGGAATTTGCGCTGGTCTCTGACAAAGGCATAGAGGGGATAGCAGCGCCAACTGACTTTATAAAGATTGGGAATTCTTTTGCCATTGTCATGAATGATTCCGGTGGAGACTCTTTACGGCAGCACCTTCAGAAACGGAGCTTTTCCTTTCATGACATACTCAGGATAGCAATAAAGATTACCAGCTCTCTGTACAGTATTCACGATCACAAAATCATGCATAAAGATATCAACCCCGCCAATATCGTTTGGAACCCTGAGACAGACGCTGTGCAAATCATTGATTTTGGAATATCTTCAAAGCTTTCTCATGAGGAAACATCTCTTTTCGATTCCGGAAAACTTGAAGGGACTCTTGCCTATATATCGCCGGAACAAACAGGTCGAATGAACCATGCCGTGGACTATCGAACGGACTTTTACTCATTGGGCGTAACCCTTTATGAACTTTTCACCGGAAAGCCTCCATTTGCCGCCCGGGACAAAATGGATATGGTGCACCATCATATCGCCATACTGCCCGAATCGCTCCATTCAATAGACGCTGAAATTCCGCCCGTCATTTCCGGCATCGTCTTGAAGCTAATGGAGAAGGATCCTGAAAAGCGTTACCAGACGGCCTTTGGTTTGTTGAGCGACCTTACTTCATGCCTTGAACAACTTATTCAAAATGGGAAAATAGAAGATTTCCCCATAGGCGAAAAAGATGTCTCCGATCGTTTCAATATTCCGCAAAAACTCTATGGGCGCGACAAGGAAATTGCCGCGCTTCAAGCGGCTTTTAACCGATCCTTGGAAGGCGAGAATTCCTTTACTTTTGTTTCCGGTTACTCGGGAGTCGGAAAAACGGTTATTGTAAATGAAATTCAAAAAAGCGTTGCAGGTCAAAAAGGGTATTTTTTTAAAGGAAAATATGATCAGTTTCAAAAAGATATCCCTTTCAAAGCGATCAGCACCGCATTCAGTCACCTTATGAAACAGCTATTGGGAGAATCAGATGAGAAGCTTCTGATGTGGAAGCGGGAATTGCTGGATGTATTGGGCGCCAACGCTGGAATCATTATTGATATCATTCCGGACTTGGAACGAATAATCGGTCCGCAACCGGAAGTGACAAAACTCAACCCCACTGAATCGCTGAACCGTTTTGTTGTATCCTTTGAGAATTTTGTAAGAGTATTCACGGATTCCAATATTCCACTGGTTATCTTTCTTGACGACCTGCAATGGGTGGACCCTTCATCTCTGCATTTAATGAAGAAACTTGTCTTATCCTCCCGTATTAAGGGCCTGACGATCATTGGCGCCTACAGAAGCAATGAAGTAGGTCCGGGGCATCCGCTTCAACTGACAATAGAAGAGTTGGAGAGCGGCGCCTCGGTGCTGCACATCCGGGTATCGCCCCTTAATACCGAGGTCATAAACAACATTGTCGCCGATACGCTGCACAAATCCCCTGACCAAACCTTGATGCTTTCCGAAATCATTACTGAAAAGACAAAAGGAAATCCATTTTTTTCCAAGGCGTTCATGGCAGATCTGTATAAGGAGAAGATTATCTTTTTTGATAGAACTTCCGGCGAATGGCGCTGGAGTATGGAACGCATTGAAGATATGGAGGTAAGCGAAAATGTGGTTGACTTGCTTGTAAGCAAGTTAAGGGAGTTGCCGCTCGCCTGTCAGGACGCGCTGAAAATAGCCGCGTGTATCGGGGACAAATTCGAATTGAAAACGCTTTCAATTGCACAAAAAGAGCCTCCCGGCATAATCGCCGCCAACCTGTGGGCGGCAATTTCGGAGGAGCTTATTCTCCCCCTGGATGAAAAATACCGTATGCTATCCAGAACCGGGGGCATGGATAATGCTTTGGATTTCGGCGTCAGCTACCGGTTTCAGCACGACCGGGTCCAACAGGCGGCCTACAGCCTTATCGCGGAAGATCAGCGGGCATACGTCCACCTATCCATTGGGCGTCTTTTAAAGGAATATACTCCGGACGTGGAGCATAGGAAAGATAAACTTACGGATATCGTTTACCATTTAAATGAGGGAAGGAGACTGATTTCCAACGGAAAGGAGAAAATTGAACTGGCTCGACTAAACCTTGCCGCGGGCGAAAATGCAAAAAGTTCTTCCGCGTACAAGGCGGGTTACGGCTATTTTTCCGTAGGAGTTGAATTACTTCCGAACAATGCATGGGAAACATTTTACGATCTTACATTTGATCTTAATATTGAGTTGGCCCAATGTGCCTATCTTACCGGCGAGTACGACAGAGCCGAAGAGCTGATATCCATGGCCTTGCGCCTTGCTGGAAGCGATCTCGAACGGGCCGACATCCTTTCCATGCAAGCCAGACAATACACAACAATGGGCAAGCTTGAAGCGTCTGTACGTGCGGGGCTGGAAGGATTGCGTTTATTGGGAGTTGATCTGCCGTTTAACCCGGATATGCCGCAGTTGATGAGCGAAATGCAGACGATCGAGTCCAACCTCGGCGGCCGGCCTGTTGCAGACCTTGCAAACGCCCCCGACATAACCGATCCCGAACAGCGTGCAATCGCCAAACTGATTATGGAGATGGCGGCTTCCGTGTATTTGCTGGGGAATGAGAACCTTTTCGCACTCTTGTTCTTGAAAATCGTGAACCATGCCATCAGGCATGGCAACAGTGTGGAAACAGCATTTGGATATCTGGGTTATTCCATAATGCTGACCGCATCACTGGGGGATCTTAAGACCGGTTACGAGTTCGGAAAGCTCGGTATGGCCTTGCAGGAAAAATATGATGATAAGGACATGCTGTGCAGAATGATGCACACCTACTCCAACTTCATCTTTCATTGGAATACCCACTGGTCCAACTTGACCCCTCTGCATTTGAAAGGGATTGACGCCGGATATCACTCCGGTGACCTTTTCTATTTTGGGTATATCGCACATCACCACTTGATCTGGGACCCCACACTAACGCTTGATGCCATCTTTAACAACAAGAAAGAGTTTCGGGTTCTGTTCAAAGACTATGGTTGCTACGACGCCCTTGATGAAACCAATATTGTTCTGCAGATGTTCCAGAATTTCAGAGGGCTAACCAAAGATCGGTTTTCTCTCGACAACGAGGATTTTGATGAACTTTTTTGCTTGAAAAATATGATGGAGAGAATATACCCCACCGGCATCACCATCTATCATATCAGCAAGGCGGAGGTCTGCTTTTTATATGGCGATTACGCCAGGGCGCTTGAGCATATCTATGAAGCAGACAAAACCGTCAAGTCGATCATGGGGCTGCCGTATATGGTGAGAGCGTGCATCATAACCGTTCTTTCCCTTTCAAGGCTTCTGGATTCTATGAATCCAGAAGAGGCGGAGACCGCATGGGAGCGTTTAAACCGCGATTACGAACAGATGAAGAAATGGGCCGACAACTTTCAAAATAATTTTTTACATTTGCAACTGCTGATGGAGGCGGAAATCGCCAGGCTTAACAAGGACCATTCCTTGGCTGCAAGCTTATATGTCAAGGCGGCAAAAACTGCCGGAAAGTATGGGTTTATCAGGGATGAAGCCGTGGTCAATGAAATGGCGGCAAAGTTCTATATGGACACGGGTTATGAAACATCCGCATCGGGGTATGCCAGGGAAGCACATTACCTTTTCGGCAGATGGGGGGCCAAACGCAAGGTGGAACATATTGAGGAGTGTTTCCCCGTTTTTTTTGAAAGGCATCTGCCTGCCGGACGGACAGGGATGGACACAACCATCTCGACGGTATCGGGGACGGCTACGCATTCCGAACTTGATATCACGTCCATTTTCAAGGCATCCCAAGCGATTTCCAGGGAACTCCGCACAGATGACTTGATCAGGGTGATTATGATGGTTTCCCTCGAAAACGCCGGTGCGCAGAAAGGTGTTTTTATTACTGTCGAGGACGAAAAACTTACGATGAAAGCTGTGGCGCGATCAGACAATGCCGGGGTTGAAATACTGCTTGAACAGCCTTTTGAGAACTACGGCAATCTTCCGAAATCCCTCATCAACTATGTGGTCCGTACAAAAGAGAAGATTGTGCTGAACTGTGCGTTCCAAAACGGCGACTTCACAAAAGACCCCTATTTTGCAAAATCAAAGGTACGGTCGGTGCTGTGTTTGCCTCTGATCAGCAAAGGCAAGATAGGCGCAATCCTTTATCTGGAAAACAATCTTACCAACGGTGTTTTCACTCCGGACAGGTTGGAAACATTGGTCCTGCTTTCATCAAAAATGATCATATCACTTGAAAACGCTCAATTGTATGAAGACCTTGAAGAATACAACCGAACCCTTGAAGAGCAGGTTGCGGAAAGGACCCAACAACTTTCCTTCTTCAATAAGCAACTCGTGGAAAAAAACGAAGAGTTGGTTGAGGCACACAAAGAAATGGAGTTGCTCGCATCAACTGATCCTCTTACCGGACTTTTGAATCGCAGAAGCATGATGAAGTCGATACAAGAAGAAAAAAACCGCTTCGAAAGGAAGCATACTGACTTTACTCTTGTTATCTCGGATATTGATAAATTTAAGAACTTTAATGACTTGTACGGTCATGACTGCGGTGATTTCGTGCTCGTTAAAATTGCTCGATTGTTTCATTCGACTTTACGAAAACAGGACATTGTATCACGGTGGGGCGGCGAGGAATTTTTATTTCTGCTTCCGGACACGGGTTTGTCCGGGGGAGTGTCGCTTGCTGAAAAGTTGCGCAAGGCCATAGAAGAAAGTTCTTTCACTTTCAACGGAGTGTCGCTTGAAATAACCATGACGTTCGGTGTTTGTCAATTTAATCCACCCGGCAGCGTCGACGATTGTATCCAAAAAGCCGATCAGGCCCTTTACAAAGGAAAAACCAGTGGGAGAAACAGGGTTGTTGCCGCGAAATCAGAGGAGAAAGCCAATCTTGAATGAAACGCAATGAATTCCTGAATTCCGGGGACATGATGCTTCACTTAAACCAGACAATGCACCGGATAAATAATTGCTTTTTATGCTAAACTGTCATATCTTCAACGTATCTCAGCTGCGGTTTCAAATGACAACGGGCAGGATATTCAGTAAAACTGTAGCCCATTGACCCCATAAAATCAGAATGGGAGAACCTCTACATATTGTGGTCGTTCCTATTTCAGACTGTTACTCCAAAAGTGAAGACTTCCTATATGCAACATTCGTTTGATTTCACTGGCGAATAGTCTAAGATTGATCTGTCAGCCTTGCATGGATCGGACGGATTTGGTAAGAGGGTTTATGCACGTAACCTTTTTCTGTGACCGGATAGTGGGAAAATGGGTTGACCCCCATATGTTGTGGTGCAGGATTCTCCGATTAGAATTCAGGAATCTGAGGGCACTTACAGATAATAAAGGAATATCACAGGTTTTTGATGGCGTGCATTCTTTGAGATAAGTCAAGATCACACAGCTTTGGAAAAGAACTTTTCTTATGGCTTAATATCAATTATACAAAGAAAAACCCTGCACGTGAGCATTTTGTTTATGGCTGATGTTTTCAAGCCGTATTGGCCTGCCTCAGAAATTTATGAACGGGCCGGACCTATTATGTCAGACTGGGTCGTTTGCACTTGTTATGGTCGAGGGGTTTTTTACGCAACAAACTCAAAGCCCAGCAGCGTTATGTCGTCTTGAATCTTTTCACCCTCACCAAATGACATGACCTCCCTGTAAACGCCTGTTACGAGTTCGGCCAGCGGCCGATCGGTCATCTTTTTCAGAAGTTCATGGAAACGGTCATCTCCAAAGAGCGTTCCTTGTCTGTTTTGGTACTCGGTGATGCCGTCGGTATAAAGGATCAGTTTATCCCCGGGCGCCAGTGCTTTATGACCGTTCTCAAAGGGGAGTATCCCCCCATTCCCACGATGGTGCCCCCCCGTTTCAAGGGCTCGGGACTCCTCCCTTTTCGAAGCAACAAGGGAGGCGGATGGGCGGCGTTGCTGTACTGAAGGGTCAGGTCCCTGGTATCGATGATGAGGTAGGTCATGGTGAAGTATCTGTCGAACCGTTCCATGGGGAAGGCGTCATCCAGGGTGGACAGAACTTCCGACGGAGACGCCAACCTGTAAAATGGCGGTTCCTTCTGCTTTCGTCGAGTGACCTCTCGGTTTTCGTCCTGAAATATCTGAGACACTGAAACCGTCACCATGGCGGCCGGCACACCGTGACCGCTCACATCCAGGACATAACAGCCCAAATGACGACGCGCATCATCCAGCCAGAAAAGATTGAAGATATCCCCGCCCACATGCTCGCAAGGCTCGAACCGCCAGGCGATATGAAGCTTTCGAATGATGTGGGCATTTTCGGCAACAGGGCCTGCTGAATAAACGCCGCAGCCTCAAGGTCCTTTTCCAGAAGATCCTGTTTTCTTACCAACTCCCGGTTCAGGATGCTAAGTTCTTGCTCGGCGGCCGCATATTTCATCACCAGTTCTTTGAGCAGCCGGTTGTTGATCTCATTGTCCTTCCTCAGGGCCTTGTATTCCATCAGGTCCCTTGTAAGCGTGTTGGAATGGAATCTGGCATCTTGCAAATTCATAGCCCCCCCTTCAACCCGTTCTTGATGGATTCTGAATCTTCCGGAAGGATTCGGTCAATGCCCACGTCTTTGAGCCGTGCCAGAAATCGAAAGACGGTATTTGCATCCCGGGATCTGCGAATAATGCTCCCGTGTTGAGGGGCGATGATAGAGAAGTGAATCTTCCGAATCTTTTCAAAGGCCAGACCCAGCGCCTTTTGGGACGTCATAATTCGGCCGTGAAATTCCAGTATGTCGGGTATGGGGCAATAGGTTTCGCCTCGAACACAGTGGGCGAAATCGCGGCATTCATGGCATTCGGCATCGAGTTCCAGAAACAGGTCCCATTTGGCCCCGTAGCTGCCCATAAGATCACTGGTAAAAAGGACCCCGCTTTTTTCATCGAAGGTGATGAAGCTTCCGGCCGAATGGCAGTAAGGCGTGTTGACAAAGCGCAAGGCACGGCCGCTGGAAAACTGGAAAGCGTGCTCGATCTGATCCAGGGAAATCAGGGGAGAAGAGACCGAATAGTGGCGAATGAACATGTTGTTTTGAGAATCCGAAATGATCTTGAGATCCCTTTTGCCGATAATGTCTTCGAAATTACTGACACTGCCCACCAGGTCGGGGTCGTAATGCTGATAAATCATGGCGATGATGGAAGAAGGTTCTATACCGGTCTGTAGAATTTTCATCATCACCGTGGGAAAGTCGGGCCAGCTGCCCCCGTCAATGACCACGGCTTCTTGCCCGTCGATAATCAGGTAGGGGTTGCAGTGCAGCCCGCTCAGTTTGTCGCAAAACCCCACTCAGTAGATGTTGTCCAAAACGGGTATGGCTTTTTCATAGTCAAGGGAATCCTTCGATTCAGTATTCATGACTTTTTTCTCCTTCATTCGAATAACGCCCTGATTTGAAACTGTTCGGGGGAATAGGAACTGATTTTTCATTAATGAATGCTGGCATGGTTGGCGATGGGTGTCAAGGCCATTTCCATTTTCTCTTTCGAGCGAAATGGTGCTCTCAACCGCTAAAAATCAGCCGTACAGCTTCACAACCGACGGAATTGAATCTTTTTTCCTTGACCCGGCAAATATTTTGTATTTATATCTTCATTAAAATTCCAAACAATACCCCATTTTTAAATGGCATGGAGCTGAAAAACTAATTTTCAGCCAAAGGAACGTGTCTTTCACTTAATGAGAAGTCCTGGTTATGAAACGATTCGCCCTGCTGCTAACCTTGGTCGCCATAGCGCTACTCACCACCCTGGCGTATCATTTATTCAAACCGGACTGGGTAACGTTTCGAAAGGGAGAACGCTATTTCGCTAAAGAAGAGTACGCGCGGGCCATTCCCTGCTACGCGGGGCTCCAAAAGAAAGGCTTTACGGCCCCAATGCTCATGTACCATTTGGGAACGAGCTACATTGCCGTCGGCGATTTTACAAAAGCGAAGACGATTTTTGAAAGTATCCTTAAGCGAAGCCCGGATAAACTACCGGCCCTCAAGGAACTGGCCAATATCTACATTATTTTCGGCCAATTCAATGAGGCCATTCACCTCTATCAGACATTGCTTGAACATCAACCCGAAAACGTCTCAGCCCGCATTCTTCTGGCGCGGGTTTTAACCTGGTCCGGCCGTTTTGATGAGGCCATTTTGGAATACAAAAAAGCTTTGGGGGAGACAACATGAAAAATTCACGAATCAGACATCTTCTGTTTGGATGCATCTCACTGGGTCTTCTTTTTTTCTGTGGCGCCTTTTCCGCTTATTCAACGGAAACCCCTCGAAAATCTTCTGTTCAACCGTCAATTAATGCAGCTGCCCCTTTGAAACCCAACGAAATGAAAGCCATGGAGCTGAAACCCGGAGAAGAGATTCCGGAGTGGCGTGCCCGCTGGGAACTGGCAAGGGTGCTTTCCTACGTCAAACGATACGATGAGAGCCTCGAGCAGTATAGAAAGCTCTTGAAAGAGAAACCCGGCCTTACGGAAGCAAAGCTTGAAATGGCCAAGGTTTCCTTCTGGAAAGGGGATCAAAAGGCTGCCGTCCAAATCCTGGAGCAGCTTCCCCCTAAAGACATAACCGGTGATACGAAGGTCCTCATGGCCGATCTTCTCGTGGCCCAGAAGAACTATGCGGGAGCGGAACCGCTTTACAAAGCCCATCTGGAAAGCCACCCGGAAGATCAGGCCGTCCGGCTGAAGTTGGCGGATATGCTGAGCTGGCAGAAGAAATACGATGCCTCTCTCAGTGAATACCGAAAGATCCTGAAAGCGCATCCCGATGATATTCAGGTGCGAAGGCGGTATGCCTTTGTGCTCATCTGGGCCGGGCAGCACGCAGAGGCCGCCAAAGAACTGAAAAAAACGCTTGATTAGAGCATCTTTTGAGGGGTTTTGTTCATGGGTTTGATATGCAACCCTTCTGGTGTTTCATGAGGAAAGGTGATTTGTGACCGCCTTAAGGATTCTCGCGATGGCACGTGGCTGGGCGAAATTTTGTGTTTCGAAATGCGCGACTTGTTTTCGATCTGTATTTGGAGAAACGGTGGGGTGTAAAAGTATCATTGCAGCTCTCCTGTGCGCATGCATCTGGCCGGCCGGCCTTTCAACTGTATGCGCCTTTCAACCCGGTAGATCACAAGTGGCCGTAACCCACATCACATACGAGAAGAACGCGGCGTGTGCAAAAGCGGTCATCGATCTTTCCGGTCCTGTGGAATTCAGCCGCAAAAACCTGCGCCGGTCGGAAAGAGTTTATTTTGATCTGAAAAACGTAAGGATGGGGGACACGGTGAAACGAGTCTATCCGGTGGATGGCGCCCTCGTTCAGGCCATTCGGGTCAGGCAATTCAACCGGGAAACGGTGCGGATCGTTTTTGATCTTAAAACAGACCGATACGACGTCACCGCCGTTCTTCTGAAAAGCCCTGACCGAATTAGCGTGCAAATCTGCCGAAAACAGCAAACAAAGATTGCAAGTTCCAAGCCTTCCCTTTCCAACACTCAAACGCTTGTTCCCAGGGAAAGCTGGATCACGGATGATGCGGCCCGGCTGGCTCTGGCGAGAATCCTTTCCTATGATGACCGGACCCTGGATGACGCCATCATGGAATACCGTATTCTTGTCAGTGAAAACCCGAACAATGCCCTCGAACGTCTGGAGATGGCGCGCGTCCTCATTCGAAAGGGGAATACGAAAGAGGCACTTTCCATTTTGAGGCAAATGCGAACGACGCACCCAGAGGATACTGAGACTCTTGTTGCACTGGCTGATCTGGAAGCGACACTCGGGCATGCGGCCAGGAGCCGCGATCTTTACCGGAAGGCCCTGCAAATAAGTGATCAGCCCAAGACGATGAAACTGAAATTCGCGGACCGAATGAATACGTGGGGGGATTTTCACAAAGCCGAGGCCATTTACAAAGATCACCTTTCGGCCCATCCCCAGGAAAGGGACACCCTGTTACAACTGGCGGCCCTTCTGAGAAGTTCGGAGCGCTATGGGGAATCGGAAGGGGTCTACAAACAATTGCTTCTGGCCTCTCCCGATTCCCGGGAGTTGCTTCTGGAGCTTGCCAGGCTGAAACTTCTGGAGAAAGATTTTGATGCCGCTGAAAACCAGGTCGAGCAATTTCTTGAACTGGACCCCGGCAACCCCGAAGGGCTTCTCCTGAAGGCGGATATCCGTTTGTCTCAGAAACAATACGAAGAAGCGCTGGGTATCTACTCAAAATTATCGAAAATGAAGTGCTGCGGCGAAAAGGGCCTCCTGGGAGTGGGAAAGGTGTATCTGGAAGAGGGCAAAGAGGATCTTGCCATCTCCGCCTTTATGCAAACCGCAAAAGCCCATCCTCAAAGTGTAGCGGCTCGCTTTTACGCGGCTGGATTTGATGAGGTCACATCGGAAGATTTTGTGGACGTCCTATTGAAGGACCCCGCCATCTCCCCAATAACGCTGGACCAATGGGCAAAACTGTATGCCCAAAACGGGTACAACCGGATTGCCATAAAATGTTACGAGGCCGCTTTAAAGCGGGATACTGACTACTTCCCCTCCCAACTGGGACTGGCCGAGATCCTTGCCATCGATCACCAGTACGACCGCGCCACCAGGCAATTTGAAGCGCTTGCGCAAACCTTTCCCAAAAACCGGAAAATCCTCATGGGGTGGGCCAGGGCCCTCGGTTGGGGTAGACAGTACGACGAATCCATTGCGATGTACGACAAAATCCATGAGATCGCGCCTTTGGACCCGGTGCCTCGAATGGAAAAGGCCCGCACAGCCGTATGGGGCAAGGACATGGATACGGCCCAGGAGACGTATGAAACGCTTCTCAGGCCGCCGGTTGACGAAGCCCTTGCCGCCTCATTGGAGCCCGTTGTCGCGGCATCCGGTAATTCAGAACTCACCGACGCCGCATCCAGGTTAACCGACAGGGCGGAGAAAGGCTCCGTCTTTCAGGGATTTGAGCAATTCACCGAAGAACTGAAAAAAATTCAGCCCGCCCTCTCATCAAACACCCGGCGGCAGATTGACGCCATCCTGACCCGGCTTCACCCGGCATTTGTCATTCAAAAGCTGGCTTACCTGGAAGGCAGGGCGAAAGGCCTTGCCTGGAACAAACGGCGTACCCGGGCCATGGATGCCTATGAAGAGCTCATGGCTTTCGCCCCGGGAAACCAGGAGGCCATCTTTGATTACGCCCAGCTCGAATGCGCAACGGGCCTGTGCGACCGTGAGGCAAAAACCTACCGGAAACTCCTGGATCTGGATAAACTCCACAGCCTGGCGTCAAAGGCCCTTAAAAGACAGGAGATCCGTAGCAATCCCTCACTGAAGGCGGGGCAGATCTATTGGGCCGAGCGGGGGAGGAACGGCCTGACGGAGATCGACCGGTACCGAACCGATCTGGAGGTGGACGTGCCCGTGGGTTGCAGGTTTCATCTCAGGCTGGCCAGCCACCACTGGATCGAGCACCCGAGCTTTAACGATACCTCCTACGGCGCAAACGGTTTCACCCTGGGGGTCGGGGGCGTCTTGACCCCCTACATTCGAGGGGAAGCCGGCTGGACCCGGAAGTATTATCAAGACAATGAACTGCAAAACACGGATACCGGTTACGCCCACATCTGGTTCAACCTGCGGGATTATGCGGAGGTGGGCCTGGGTTATGACCGTACAGACGAACTCTACAACTATTTTGGAATCAAACAGGGTATCCAGGCCAATTCCTGGTGGTTGACCGTTAATTCCGACATTACCCGCCGGCTGGAAGTTCAGGGAATCGCAAAATACATGGGGTACAATGATGATAATGCCGGCCGGCTCTTCCTTTTGGGTGCGGGCTACGCCTTTACCGATCACCCGAGGATATTTAAAATTGCACTGACCGGTGAATACCGGGACACCCTGAACCACGATGTGTACCAGTATGAGGACGGTCAACTCGTCAACATCATTCATCCCTACTGGACCCCGCAAAACTACGTGGATGGAACGGTGACCTTTGAGTGGTATCATGACGTGTCGGACCTTTTTTTCTGCGGAAGCGAGCTCCATTTCTATGATCTGGCCCTGACGCTGGGAACGGATACGGAAAGCAATCCCGCCGTTGGACTTCGGGGAAAGTGGCATTATGAATTTCTGGAACACTGGACCCTTAACCTTACGGGCCTGATCCATCGCTCCCGGCTGTGGGATGCGGAAGGGATCTGGGCCGATATTCGGTATCAATTTTAGAGCCATGACAGAAAAAACACCCCAAAACCCCGGTCGAATGAAAGTCCTGATATTGATTCCCATTCTGTGTATCATTCTGGCCGTCATATATCTGATGGTGAGGACCTTCCTGTTCCTGCTTCTGGATTACCACTGGTATGAAAAAATTGTGGCACTCTTTCTGCTGTTTGCCGAAGCCTTTATCATTACCCACGGGATCGGCTATTTCCTTGAAATTTACCACATTGTTCTTCGCGGAAAAGGCTTTGTTGAACGGGATGATTCCCCGCCCCCCCTTGATACCTATCCGCCCGTGGCCATTATCGTCTCGTCATACAACGAACCCCTGGAAGTGGTGGAAGATACCCTGATCTCCTTTTACAATTTGACCTACCCGAACAAGCACATCTATTTTCTGGATGACACCCGCTACGACCTGCCGGGCCAGGACCCGGCGGAACGCAAGCGCTACAGAGCATCCATCGACGAAATGTGCCAACGGATCGGGGTGGGGCTTTTCCGGCGCAAATGGCACGGCGCCAAGGCGGGGATGGTCAATGATTTTCTCCATTTCATCGAGGGCGAACAGAGAGAGGGGTTCGAATTCCGTGATTTTTCGAATACGGAAAAGCAGGAAAAGGAAAAATATATCGTGGTATTCGACGCGGATATGAACCCGTTTCCCGAATTTGTGGAGTCTCTGGCGGCGAGAATGGAAGCCAACCCACATCTGGCCTTTATCCAGACGCCCCAGTACTATACGAATTTTGAATCCAACCGTATTGCCCGGGCTTCCGGCTTGCAGCAGGCGGTTTTTTACGAATACATCTGCGAGGGGAAAAGCCTCAAGGACGCCATGTTCTGCTGCGGCACCAATGTCATGTTCCGGCGCGAGGCGCTCATGGATGTGGGCGGCTTTGATGAAACCTCGGTCACCGAGGACTTCGCCACCTCCCTGAAATTTCATCTCAAGGGATGGAGATCGGCTTACGTCAGCAAGGTGATGGCCTTTGGAATGGGCCCCGAGGACCTGGGGGGCTACTTCAAACAGCAGTTCCGATGGGCACTGGGCACGGTGGGATTGTTCAGGAGCGTTGCCGGATTCTTTTTGCGCCATCCAAAAAAACTGGCAATGGTGAAATGGTGGGAATATATTCTGTCCAGCACACACTACTTTATCGGTCCGGTCTTTCTGATTCTCGTCCTCTGTCCCATTCTGTACCTTTTTCTGAGCGTGCCGAGCTATTTTGCCAACCCGGAGATCTACGCCATCTTCTTTATTCCCTATTTTATCCTGACCATATCCATTTTTTTCTGGACCCTGAGGCAGCGAAAATATATTTTCAAAGACATTGTGCTCGGCCAGCTGCTGCTGGCCGTTACCTTTCCCGTCTACATTAAGGCGTCCATACTGGGGCTCCTGGGGGTCAAAGGCACTTTCGGCATCACCCCGAAGGGCGGAGCCATGGAACTGCCCCTTAGAGCCCTGTGGCCGCAGCTTTCGATGGTGGCCCTCAATTTTTCCGCCATCATCTGGGGAATCAACCGGATCATCTATGAACGGGAGCCACTGGCGGCCCTGATCGCCAATACCTGCTGGTGTTTCTATCATTTTCTGATCCTGTCATCGGTGCTCTATTTCAACAACCCGCAAGAGGACTGACATCATGACGCACAAAAACCGGTGGCTGCTGCCCTGCCTTTCCCTTATGCTCCTGTTTCCTTCCCTGCCACAGGCCGGCTTCTGCGGATGCGTTCCGGATTCCCCATTTTTCGGCGTGGCCCTGGATGGTTACCCCATCACCAAAGATCGCCTGGAAAAAATAAAAGGGGAGATCGGAACATCCCCCGGAATCGTCTCTTTTTTTCTTCAATGGCCTTCAATGAAGAATCAGGTTTTTTCCCATTTCCCCAATGCAACCCTGAATGCTATCTGGCAAACGGGGGCCGTCCCCTGCCTGACCTGGGAACCCATGTATTACAGCGAAGGCCGCGAGATCATGATTTCAGGGGCTGACATTTTAAAGGGCGCCTACGGCCTTTACCTGCTGGAATTTGCCAGACGCGCCGCCTTGTGGGAAAAGCCCTTTATGATACGGCTGGCCCACGAGATGAATGTGGCGCGGTACCACTGGGGAACGAAAAAGTCAGACTATGGACCCGAAAGCCCTGGAATTTACAAAAGCCTTTTCAGGTATGTGGTGACCCTGTTTCAAAAGGCGGGGGCCCGCAATGTGCTGTGGGTGTTCTGCCCCAACGCGGAATCGGTTCCCAATACTTCCTACGATCCCAGTGCGTCCTGGAACCGCATTGAAAACTACTATCCCGGGGACGAATACGTCGATATTCTGGGAATTGACGGATACAACTGGGGAACGACCCAGACCATGGCTAAAAACGGTTGGAACAGCCAGTGGCAGTCATTTGCCGCCATATTTCAGCACCCAGTGAAAACCCTGCGCCAACTGGCGCCGGAAAAACCCCTTATGGTGTTTGAAACCGCCTCGGTGAGCCAGGGGGGCGACAAAAGTTCATGGATCAAAAACGCATTTGACACCGCCAAAGCGTGGGAACTTGGCGGACTGGTGTGGTTTCAGGTAAAGAAAGAAAACGATTGGCGCATTAACAGTGATGGCGCGGTCTCGTTTAAGCACATTGGCAAAACAGGCGGCTGCTCGCCCCATCAATGGATCGGAGGATTTTTGAAATGACCAAGGAAGAGCTCATCAAACGCATTCAGGAGGGCATTAAGACGGAAGAGAGCGCTGTCACCATTTATTTAAGACACCTCTCGGCCATTGTCACCAAAAGCGGCCTGTCTAAAGCCGATGTTTCCCAGATCAAAAAGACCCTTGAAATTCTGATCAATGCTAACCAGCAGCACAAGGATTTTTTGATTTCCCTCATGAAACGGGTTCAAGGAGAGACCATCGATGTTTACTAAAGACGATCTTCTGCACTATTTCGAGCAGATTCAGCAAATCGAAAACAAGATGCGCGACATCTATCAGGATCTTCACGATCAACTGGGCAATCCAGAGTACAAGGCCATATTCGCCCGAATGGTCAAAGAAGAAAAGGCCCACGACGGCATGGTTGAAAACCTCAAGCATCTCTTCAAAATATAGGTCAGACTTGGAAAGGATCTGGAAATCAACCTCCTCAAATGAGGTCATGCCATGCCGAAGATTCATAAAACCATTGTGTTAGACCAGGTTCTTTCAAATTTATTGAAGATGGCAGAAAGGCTGGAACATGCATCCTCTGAATTCTATTTTGAGGCGTCAAAACATGTCTCCGATGGGCAGGTCTCCATCAAACTTCAAGGTCTTGCCTCAAAAGAGCTTGAACATAAGGACTTTATTTCGGGTCTCGAAATAAATTTCAAAGATATACTTGGCCGGGCGTTAGGGGAAGTTGCGGAAAACGCCATTTCAAATTATGTAAAAGCTTTTGAAAATTCGAAGGTCTTTGATTTTGATTATATTTTAAATCAAAAATTTATGGGATATGAAGGTGTTGAAGGCATTGTTGACTTCGCCTTGCCATTTGAAAAAGACAGTATCGTCTTTTATTCAGGACTTGCAGGTATCGTCGAAGATGAAACTCTGGAACGGTTACTGAAAGTAATTATTCGTGAAGAGTTTAATCACATCGCTGATTTGAGCGGGATCGAGTATTTCTGAAGACCCCATGTCCTCTATTTATTTTCGGATAGGGCGTAACGGTTATCAAAGCGTTGTCAACAAAAAGATCCCTGAAGAGATCAATTCAGTCGGCCATTTTCATAACAGCCACCTTACAAAAAAAGCTTATGGCACTTCTTTCTATTCTTATCCCTTTCACTCTTGGCCTGCAACCGTTTCAGCGCCGGCCGCCATCATCAGGCCTTCGGCAACGGTTTGAAGCGATGAAAGGATGACCGGTTTTTGAAGGACAAATTCATTACGTTTACAAAAATCAGAGATTCCACCGGTAACATTGCCCGAGCAGAAGATGAATCGCTGGTTGAAATTCGGATAACGTTCACGGGCATTTTTGAAAATATCCACCCCATCCATGACCGGCATGTCAATATCGGAAATCACAATGTCAAAAAAGAGGATGCCTCAAGTTGTTCCAGGGCTTCCTGCCCGTTTTCTGCCGTAACAACCGCGCTTACATGAAGCTGCTATTATCACAACATTTCAATATTTTGTGATATTATCCACATATCTCAATCGGGCAAGATTGAAGTTGCGATTTCACTCATTATCCAACACCACTACATATTGTGGTCACGACCTCTTTAGGTCGTTAATTCAAAAGTGAAGGTTTCCTATATTGTCTTTCTGTTACACTGTACTCTTGGGAGCCTCAGAAAAATGGGTTTTTGACGCCCTTTTTTCGTATACTAAAAAGTGAAGAATGCTGATTCTATTCTTCCGTTCGAAAGCTGAAAGGCATACCCTTTGAATCATCGTTGTTGGCGCACCTGAAAAGCAACAAAAAACATCGAAAGTAGCGCATCACGGACTGACTAATGCCCCAATATCTTATATCAGAAGTTTGTGAAGATCCTGCAGGTGGCTTTCGAATTTCTGCTCGGAAAAATAGAATTTCAAACCCTGAAACCCCCACCGTATTTTTTCAATCCAGGCTTTGAGATGGGCTTTTTTGACGACCACGTCCCTTATCAATGAAGCGAGTTCCTGGAAATCTTTCTCTTCCATTCCGAATCGCGTCATTTCCGAAACCCCCAGGCGAAGAGCGTCCGATTCGCTAAAACCCTCTTCATCGGGAGTCGCCAAAGGGCTCCTGGAAGTGGGGCCGTACGTTGGCTATTCAAGGGTTTCACCCGCTATTGCGCCCTTAACGCTTCGGGAACCCCCGTTGCCATCAATGAAAAGACCCGGCATTTATGGAAAGTCTTTCCCGGATAGCCGGCAGGGTACGGCTGCCCCTGATAAACATCGCGCCCTATCTGATGGACCATCGATTCCAGGGCAAAGCCTTCCTGCCGTCGGGGCAGAAAACTGAATTTTGAGAACCTGATTCATACCGGCGTTCCGGATTTGGAGCATTACCGCTTCCATGAATACCGTAGAAACGGTCATACCCACAGGCACATTCTCGGGTATTACTCGTCATGTGAGGAAAAGGGTTGCAGCTCCGAAGAGGATGATAACTCTTATCCGGCTCAAACAATAGTTGACAAAAGACCCCTTCATTGTTAAGAAGTTGGCTAAATAAGAGGTTTGTTTTGACCGATGCTTGAGAGACATGCTGAAAAACACCTGAATAACTGGCACCAAAAAAAGAACCGGAAACCTCTGGTACTGAGGGGTGCGCGCCAGGTAGGCAAATCCACCTTGGTCCGTCATTTTGCGGCTTCAAAAGGGGTTGCTTTAAACGAAATCAACCTGGAGCAAAACCTGTATCTCGATAATATTTTCAAAACCCTCGATATGGGCTTGATTATTCAGGAATTGAACGCTCTGGTGGGCCGAAAAATACGATCCCCCGATTCCCTGTTGTTTTTGGACGAAATTCAAGCGACCCCTCACGCCATACAGACCCTTCGCTACTTCTATGAGGAAATGCCTGACCTACCCGTAATATCCGCCGGGTCCCTGCTTGAATTTGCTCTGGCCGACCATCATTTTTCAATGCCCGTCGGCCGAATTGAATACTATCATCTGGGACCGATGACTTTCAGTGAGTTCTTGGCGGCAGTGGAACCGGCGTTGACTCCTCATATATCTAACTTCCGAATAAATAATGTCATACCGGTTACCGCCCATCATAAGCTGCTCAAACGCCAGCGGGAATTCCTGTTTGTGGGAGGCATGCCGGAGGCGGTGGCGGTGTTTGCGGAGGAGTATGCCGTCACCGAAGTAACAGCGGTTCACCGGTCCATTGCCGGAACCTACCAGGATGATTTTTCCAAGTACGCCAAACAAAAGGACTTGGTCCTGATGCAAAAGGTTTTCAGGCAGATTCCCCGAATGATCGGGCAAAAAGTTAAATACAGCAACATTAGCAGAGAAGACAGGTCCAGAAACGTCAAAACGGCCATCGATCTGCTGGTAAAGGCACGGGTATGTCACCAGGTTTTTCACAGCAACTGTTCGGGAGTGCCGCTCTTTGCCGACATCCACGAGAATGTGTACAAGCTGATTTTCATGGATGTGGGGTTGGCCGCCTACCTCACCGGACTGGACTGGATTGCCCTCAATGCCCTGGATGGGGATAACCTTGTCAATGAAGGAAAGCTGGCTGAACAGTTTGTGGGGCAGCATTTGCTCCAGCCCCTTGAGCCGCCGCGGTTGACCTACTGGTTGCGGGAGCAGAAAACCGCCAATGCGGAAACCGATTATGTGACATCCAGCGGAAACCTGGTGGTCCCCATTGAAGTCAAAGCCGGAAAAACCGGGACGCTCAAGAGCCTGCATCAGTTTGCGGCACGTAAGAAATCGCCCCTGTGTGTCCGCTTTGATCTCAATCTTCCGGAAATTCGTTTTCTTACCCACTCGGTCAGAATGGACGGGGGTAGTATACCGGTTTCCTTTACGCTTTTGTCGCTGCCGTTGTATCTGGTGGAAGCATTGCCGGGGATTTTGGAGGAATTTCGATCGGGGTCATGTTCCGACCGGCCAATCTCTGTTTCTCCATCCTCACCTTGTAGGTTATCAGCGGACGCAGGGTGGCCAGAACCTTGATAAGACCGGCCTGGACCATATCGGCAATGACCGATTCAATGCTCTTGTAGGCTTCCGGCGCCTCTTCGTAGAGTAAATCCCGGTCCTCACAAATGACGGTACTACCCAGCGTCGTTTGCGTCAGGGCTTTTGCACTGTATTTTGCTTTCAGGCGCTGCCGGGTGCTTTTGCGACTCCATTTTCGTCCCGCCCCATGGGGCAGAGACCAAAGGCTCTGCTTCATGTCTCCCACGGGATCGACCAGATAACTCAACGCACCCCTTGAACCCGGCACGGCGATGGGGCCTTTATCCGAAGGCGCCGCCCCTTTGCGGTGCAGCCGGCAGACTTCGCCGTCAATCTCAATTCTTGTCACACTGTTGTGGCAGATATCGAGAATCGGCTCGTATGCCGAGTTCAGTGCTTCCAGAAATCGCTTGGCAATCAGAAAGCGGTTTGCTCGGGCCCACAGGAGGGCTAAATCGTGGGAAGCCAAATAGCGCTTTGCCTCCAGGCTTTCTTCAGGCAGACCGCCGGCGCCGAACTTATCGGTGTGCCGACGCAGCAGTTCGTTTCCAAGCCCCCTGGAACCGCTGTGAACCAGCAGCAGCATATTCATCTTGTCAATCCCCATGGCTTTCAGGGCGGATGCGTCATAAACTGTTTCCACCATCTGAAGTTCCGCAAAATGGTTGCCGCCGCCGATGGTGCCGCAGGCAGCAACATGGTCCGTTAAATCAAGTCCATTTTGAAGCAGCCACCCCCGGGTGTCGCCCTGCCACGGTTCATCCAGGCCTCTGAGTTTCTTGACCCATTTATCACGCTTCACCTTTCGGGCATTCAAGGTGGTATTGAACAAACCCATGCCGCAGCCGACATCATTTCCGATGATGTAGGGATAGATGAACTTTTTACTTAAAAAGGCAGCACCCACCGGGCCTCCTTTACCCGGGTGCAGATCCGGCAGCCCCACAGCTGACAGCATGCCCTCCAGCTCCGCTGTTTTTTCCAACTGTCTGATGGCATCGCCCTCGATCCAGCTCTTATCTGAGGCGATCAGGGTTGTCTTTGCGCGCATATGTCTCCTAATACTTGATGTGTTCATTTATCAAACAGAAATCAAATTCGCCATAAAGATCGATTTTGTCAAGTGATTTGCCGAACGAGGGGTTTTATTTTTCCCGCTATACCAGTACCGGATGATTGGGAACATCTTTGAAATTGGGGTGAAAGGCGTATTGAAAACGATTCCACTGAGTGACATGATTAAAGAAATGACAACAAGGAGGGTTTTACATGATAAATCTGACCGTAAACATTTCTGATGATCGCTTCTTGAAGCTTAAAAAGGTTGCGGACAGCTTCGGGTGGGAATGGGAATGGGGTCGGGCTACGCCAAGTGATTGTTAAAGAACGAAGAATCAAAAAATAAGCCCCTTAAAATGCGTCTATATTGAGTTTCCGAGGGGCAAAAGGAGCGCTTTTCTCTCAAAATTATAAAGAAATCGGGCAGGGGGGCGTTGTGTTATTTTATGCTTGATGGAACGGAAAGACAGGTGCGGAGCAGACATGAAATTTGAATGGGATCCAAATAAAGAGATAATCAATATCAGGGAACATGGGATAACATTTGAACAGGCTTCATATGTATTCGCAGACCCGTTTGCATTGAATAAATACGAGGACGAACACTAAGGGAACTTCCAAAAAATAATCTACGCATCCTGTTTGCCTTTTTGCAATTCTTCTACGTTGCGATAACAGGCACATAGCCCACTATGCACCTGCTATCGCGCCTTGAAGACGAACAAAAATTCTGCACGATATGCGTAGATTATTTTCTTCCAGTTCCCTTATGAAAGATGTGAGCGGGGGCAGGATGAAACC
Source organism: Desulfatiglandales bacterium (assembly GCA_963664475.2). Taxonomy (GTDB): domain Bacteria; phylum Desulfobacterota; class DSM-4660; order Desulfatiglandales; family Desulfatiglandaceae; genus NaphS2. The sequence continues at coordinate 1,234,454 of CAXXXE010000004.1, read as the reverse complement.
CCCTTCCTGGATTGTATCAGATGCCGTCGGGGCGGATGGGTAAAATCCGGCAATTCATCCAGAGCAGTCAAGTAGCGCTGATGGAGAAGTGGGATGAAATTTTCTCATTTTCTGGTGAGATCCCGGGAAATTGGTCCTTGAAAATAAGATCTGTGACTTCAAGACTGACATATCCGAATATTGCAGGCGATACCTCTTGTTTTTGAAATGTTCGAGGATTTCAAAGCTGAATTAATCTCAGGTTTTACCCAATTCCATGACTGGATGATCACAGATGCTTTTTGACCTTCTGATATGTTTGATCCTTGTCAGATATATGGACAGTTGCCGGGTCAAAAGAGGGTGGAATATGAGATGGGTTTGAGCCATCCTGAGTGTGAATCCCCCGAACGGAAAAGTCTCAAGGAGCCTTTATTATAACCTTTAGAGAATGAAAATGCCTATTTCCGTCGGCTTCTTCTGTCTGGATTATCCTACTCGTCGGGCTCGTCCGTTGGCCATGACTTGTCGTAATGCTGTTCCAAGCAGGTGATTACGCAAAGCCTTATAAAGTTTGCAATTGACCGGTGTTCTTTCTTCGCCATTTCGGCAAGCATTTTCTTCTCTTCCTCAGTTACACGAAATCCTACCATGAATTGTCGCAATTTTTGATTCTCCTTAAAAACCTGATTTTCAGCCTTTATACTATATTCTCTTATTGACACAAATGATATCTTTGATTAATTAAGATAGCATTATATGCTAATCGAAGATGATTTATACGTAATTCAAGGATTCAAGGCATTTTTTCCGCCTCTAACCAGAGGCTTCAGCCGTTAGTCCGTTCGGGCAAGCACGCTTGCCCTCCCGTTTGAGGTATACGGTCAACTGCGGTCCCTCCGCGTTGGGAGCCAGGTATTTTCGATTTATGGGCACTGGGACTCCGACTAGATCCCGGTAAAAACGGAAAGTATCGGATGTTCCCTATTGGATCCAGAACTGGGGAGACCCAAGGTGGGGGGGCGCCAAGTCCCAACTGACGCAATACCATCTGTCGGGCCGAACCCATCGGCCTCCGGCCAAAGGAGAAGCAATGAAAGCGGTTTTCTCACACAAGTTATTAGTCTTTCTGGTCAGCATTTTCATGGCAGCCGGTCTGACCGCATGCGCGGACGACGACTCCACCCTGGACGATCTGAGAGTAACAAAATCCATTTTTGGTCCGGATGAAGATGACAGCCGTCTTCATCATAGTACAACCGTAACGGTAGGTGGAAACGGAAAATTATCGCTCCCTTTGCAACCCATTCACTCCATCGCCGTTCGTAGCGGTGACAGAGTGAATGCAATCATCATCAACGACCGTAAGTTTGGCGATGACGGAGGCGACCGCTCGGACACGCTGACACTCGCTGAAGGTGAATACATAAACAGAATCGAAGTTCGACATGGAGAATCCATGAACGGTTTGGGAATCTGGACCAACAATGGCCGCTATATCGGCGGAGGTGGTCCCGGCGGTCGATTTAAGAGAATCGACGGCGAAATTCTGGCAATAGGCGCCAAAGCCAATGATCAACACGAGCCAGTGTACCCACTCAGGCTCGTTCAACTAAAAATCATGGGGACGGGATTGGCGATTTCCGAAGGCTTCGCTGATAGAGAGGGAGGAAAATTCTTCCCGCTAGAAACCATTCGATCCATCGCCATTGAGGGAGATGAAAGCGTGGATGCAATCATCATCAACGGCACAAAGCATGGTGGTGGCGGCGGCGATCCCCTGGGTGAGCTGACACTGGCTGAGGGTGAGTACATAAACAGAATCGAAGTTCGATATGGAAATCGCATCGACCGTTTGGAGGTCTGGACCAACAAGAGCCGCCATATCGGCGGAGGTGGCGACGGCGGTTCACTGGCAATCCGGGAGGGAAAAATTACAGAAATAGGAGGCTGGAGCGGTGAAAATCTGGATGACCTCGTGGTGAAAGGAAAATTTATGCCCAGTTTCGAAGACATCAATTCCAAACCTTCCATGGAGTTGGTGAATATCAATAATGTATCGACCTTCGACGAGCAGTACAGAAATATTGAGTTTGATAAGAAGGTTTTCCTTTGCACTATCATACGTGTGGGGGTCATAGGTGGGAACACTTCCAAGATATGCTTCGTCTTCCCGATAAAGAGAACAAACAGTATTATATGGGCACCTTTTCTCAGAATTGCACCAATGACGAAGGAGGAATGGTGTTTGTAGGAGAGCTTGAAAAAGAACAAACGGGGGGGCGCATAATATGGGTGGACGAATTGAACAACAGCCACCTTGCCAGCGGATACAATCATCCGGGCGACCTTCGTCGTATCGGTCATATCGTTGTCATCGCCGGCCAAAACTGGGACGGGGGCAAATGGGCTGATATGTGCTTTGCTGAGCCGATGTATAGAGGACTAGGCAGTTACCAAAATGTGCTGTTTTACGATGTCTCTGATCCCGCAAAGCCACGGTATATTGGCAAGCTCAATTCCTGTTGGCGTGGACTCGAAAACGTTGAGGTCTCAGGTGATATAGACGAGTTGAGCGCAGCCAAATCAGGGGATTATTACTATCTATCCTTCAACGGCCTAAAATGCCGATCCAAGGTCTTTTATCCACATGCAGGATGGGAATTAATTCAATTAGGCGACGACCTTTATTCAAGCCCTTTGCGCTACACGATCAACAGATCTGACTGGCAAGTCATTGGTGGCGCTTCTTCGGACCTTGAAGTGCGATATCCATCAGTGGTTTTTGATAAGCTTGTTTTTAAGCCATCTGGCGCACAGGAGAGCCTTATACCCGAGACTGTTTCAGTCTCACGCATCCAGAGCATGACGCCGTTGCCTATACCCAAGGATTCACTTCCGGAGGGCGCGACCTTTTCGTTGAACAGTTTAGCCGACGGAAGGTGTTCAATTGTGATTACGAATGTTGAATCAGATGACTATATCGAAATCCAAGAACTTGAATCCCGGTAAGCGTGATTTGGGTGCAGCTATTCTTAACGATGGCGTTTGTATCACTTGACGCGGTAAAGATGGGCCCGGGTCTTGGGTGATGAAAGATGTGAGCGGGGGCGGGATGAAACTCCCTTCCTGGATTATGAGCCTCTTGCGAAACACTGCTCGCTATACATTATAGTGTGGTTATGGTTTGGGTTAAGTATTGCATATTGTATTTTCACATTGATCAAAAAAGATATGAAAATTTCCAGAAAGCTCCTGCCTGGACAAAAGGCATAACCGGTCATTAATCCTTTTGATATTTGTTCAGTTAGCACAACCTGATGAGGAAGGGGATTCCGTCTGTACTCTTGAGGTTTATGAGGTTCCCGCCATTCAGGGATGCCCCCATCCAAAAATCGGCAGAGCACCTGTTTGATATAGGACCCTTAAAAGAAGGCTTTTGATCTCGTCGTTTTTTTTTGACTCCAGCGTCTCAATACCATATTATCCCAACCGACTAAAGGTCATGGCAGGATGCCTGCCATAACGAGGTATGAAAGAGATTTTTGGCCAGACCAATGATGAGACCTTTGAATTATTGTGGTTAAAATCTCTTTCATATAAATATGGAGGACGAAACGATGCAGTCAAAATTTGTAAAGCAGGTTTTTTTGGTTTTTTCGGCGATCATGATGTTATCCGTGGTTCCGGCGCAGGCTGAGCCTTATCTTGAGCTAATCGGTCCGGACGTTGTGCAGCTGGGTCACACTGCCACCTATACAGTGACCACGTTGGGGGGAACTGATTCGAGCTATACCTGGGGTTACGCATATATGACGAACGATGCGGCAACCATTAGTGAAGAAGGTGTTCTCACCACCACAAATCCGGGAGTTTTTTGTGTGAGAGTTTACGGAAATGATACCCACGCAGCGGCAGAACTAGTCGTGAGTGTAGTGCCTAATGAATACGGGGGGGTTGTCGTTTCAGGTCCGGACGAAGTTGCCGTAGGGGGAAAAATCATCCTCACTGCAACCACCGGAGGTGTTCCGGGTTCCAACTACATGTGGCAGCAGGGCGATTGCAGCGCTAGTGGACAGTGTTACAGGGTGGCCAATGTGGCGTCAGTTGCCGGAGATGAAAATGCTATCGAGATTGAAGGCGTCGGAGAGGGTTGGATAAATGTAATCGCTACTGACCAGACGAATGGGCTGTATGAAGTCAAGCGCGTGGACATCGTCAGCAAAGTGGGGAAGCCGCAGGTGAGGATTAACGCCGGGATGGGAGCGTATTTTACCTTGGCACTTATGCTGAAAATTGAGGGAAACATACCAGAGGATGCTATCCTATATATTGCCGTCAAGTGGGATGGGGTAATTCACTACCTGCCCACATTGTCCACAACCCCCACACCATTTCGAACAAACCCCACGGAGACCTACAACGAAAATGTTCTCTCTGTGCCCCTCGTGAATATTCCGTTTAATAAGTATACGTTTTATGCCGCCATTATGGATAGTCAGTTTCGATTTGTGAGTAACTTGGCTACAGCGGAGGTTGAGGCAGGTACAACGGTCAGTGACTAAGGATAACGGATATCTAAATTTCAGACCCGTTTGAGAAGGTGGATTTCCGCTCGGTTTGGGGAAATCCACCTTTTTTCGTCTCGATTGCAGGTCGTTTATTTTTGAAACGGGAGGCGATATGGAGTTTACAATTGAGGGGACCGGTTTAAAGCGGAGTCGCCCATGTCGGGTTTTTTTGCTGTGCTGCTTGCGGGGATATGATTGAAATGGACGGCGCCCCGGACGTCGTTAAAAAAGTAAACCAGACAGCTTGTATCCAAGCATGTTGAATGTTTTTTTGACATGCGGCGCATATTCTTTTAACATTATAAAACACCCAAACGACAAGGACAGGAGGTTCTATGAAAAAACCCACCATCCGAACCGTTCTTCCCGGTCCCAATGCAAGCAAATGGATACAGCTGGATGACCGGTATGTTTCCCCTTCCTACACCCGGGCCTACCCCCTGGTAGCTGACATCGGCGCCGGACTCTGGTTAAAGGATGTGGACGGGAATGAATTTCTCGATTTTACCGCCGGTATTGCGGTATGCACCACCGGGCACTGCCATCCAGAGGTGGTTCAGGCCATTAAAACCCAGGCGGATCGACTCCTGCACATGTCCGGTACCGATTTTTATTATGGGCCCCAGATCCGCCTTGCGGAAAAATTGGCCACCCTGACGCCGGGAAATCGTCCAAGAAAGGTCTATTTCGGCAATTCGGGAGCGGAGGCCGTGGAAGCCGCTTTTAAGCTGGCCCGCTGGCATACCCGCCGGGATCTGAATATCGCGTTTTTTGGGGCCTTTCACGGCCGGACCATGGGGGCCCTTTCCCTTACGGCCAGCAAGGCCATCCAGAAAAAAAATTATTTCCCCCTGGTGCCGGGGATTACGCATATCCCTTATGCTTACTGTTATCGATGCCCCTACCACCTGACTTATCCGGAATGCGACATTTATTGTGTTCAGTGGATAGAAGAGACCCTCTTCAGAACTACCCTCCCGGCGGAGGAGGTGGCGGCCATTATCGTTGAGCCCATACAGGGAGAGGGGGGGTACATTGTTCCTCCCCCTGAATTTCATCAGAAATTGAAGCAGGTCGCGGAGAATTATCAAATTCTTTATGTGGCGGACGAAGTCCAGTCCGGCATGGGGCGAACCGGCAAAATGTTTGCCATGGAACACTTCGGGGTGCAGCCGGATATGATGGCCCTGGCCAAGGGCATTGCATCCGGCATGCCGTTGGGCGCCATGGTGGCGGACGCGGACATAATGACCTGGAAAGCAGGGTCCCATGCGTCCACTTTCGGCGGCAACCCCGTTTCCTGCGCCGCTGCCCTGGCGACTATCGAGCTACTCCAAACTGCCTACATGAAAAACGCGGACGTTCAGGGTCGTCGGCTGTTGTCCGGTTTGCGGGTCCTGCAAAAAGAATACGAATGCATGGGCGATGTTCGGGGAAAGGGCCTCATGGTCGCCATGGAACTGGTGAAAGACCGGGATCGTAAAACGCCGGATCATCAAGGTCGCGGCAATATCATCCAGGCCGCCTTTCGCCGTGGGCTTCTGTTGCTCGGATGCGGCGAAAACAACATCCGTTTTTGTCCGGCCCTTTCGGTGAGCGGGGAAGAAATCGATGTTGGTTTGTCCATTCTGGAGGAGGCCCTTCGGGAAGTGTATGGGCCGCCGGGGGCGTCATCATGGAAAAGATTCTCGACAAATTCAATATTTCGGAAAAACAGCCCGGTGCGGGGGTGGGGTCCTGGTTGGTCTGTCACGGTCCATGTCTGGATGCGACATCGCCGATTACCGGAAAGTCTCTGGGTCAAATTTGCTGTGCTGATGCTGAAGATTATGAAAACGTCATCACCGCCGCGGAACGGGCATTTCAAATTTGGCGAAGCGTTCCGGCCGCCGAGCGGGGAGACATCGTTCGACAAATAGGCAATCGATTGCGGGAGGTGAAGCGGGATCTGGGCGCCCTGGTCAGTCTGGAAGTGGGGAAAATCCGCTCTGAAGGCGAGGGTGAAGTACAGGAAATGATCGACATGGCGGATTTTGCCGTGGGCCAGTCCCGCATGCTTTATGGGAAGACCATGCACAGTGAGCGCGCCGGGCATCGGATGTATGAGCAATGGCATCCCCTGGGGCCGGTGGGGGTTATATCTTCATTCAACTTCCCCGTGGCTGTCTGGGCCTGGAATGCCATGATTGCGCTCATCGCCGGCAATACGGTGGTGTGGAAACCCTCTTCCAAGGCGCCGCTCAGTGCGGTTGCCGCGATTCAGACCGCATGGCGGGTGTTGCGGGAGAATGATCTGCCCGAAGGCCTCTTGAATATCCTTATCGGTGATCGTCGGGAAGTGGGGGATCGGCTATTGGCGGATCGTCGTATTCCGCTCATATCCGCCACCGGCAGCGTGGCCATGGGGCGTCATGTGGGGCAGACGGTGGCTGCGCGTCTTGGAAAAACCATCCTGGAGTTGGGTGGCAATAACGCGGTCATCGTTACCCCCAATGCCGATCTGAAAACCGCGGTGCCGGCCATTGTTTTCGGTGCGGTTGGAACGGCAGGACAACGATGCACCACCACCCGTCGGGCCATTGTCCACCAGGATATTATCGGTCCTTTTTCGAAGGCCCTTATCGGGGCATACCAGCAAATCCCCATTGGAAATCCTCTGGATGAAGGGACTCTCATGGGCCCTCTGATTGACCCAAAAGCGGTGCAAACCATGCAGGCCGCTCTCAAGGCCGTTCGGGAGCAGGGCGGGCGCATCCTTTACGGCGGCGAGGTGCTCTCCGGCGGGCTCTTTGATGCCGGTACCTATGTCACGCCCTGTATTTGCCGGGTGTCAGCGGATTGTCCACTGGTGCAAACCGAAACCTTCGCACCCATTCTTTACCTCATTCCCTATAAGGGGGATCTCAGCGAGGCGATCGCCTTGCAGAATAATGTCCCGCAAGGGCTCTCCTCCGCCATTTTTACAAACCATCTGAAAGAGGCCGAATTTTTCTTGAGCCATTCGGGAAGCGATTGCGGGATCGCCAATGTCAATGCTGGAACCAGTGGTGCGGAAATCGGGGGTGCTTTCGGGGGGGAGAAAGATACGGGTGGCGGTCGGGAAGCCGGTTCGGATGCCTGGAAAACCTATATGCGCCGCCAGACCACTGTCGTCAACTGGTCCGATGAGCTGCCCCTTGCCCAGGGAATTCGGTTTGATGTGACGGCGCAGCCCCTTTGATCGTTTGAACTTTCAGTTTACTTTCAGTTTACAATTCTCCGGCTTTGCCCGCAGCGTGTTGACGATCGTCTTTCACCGTTCGATAAAGACCGCGGAACTGATGATAGGTGAGCCCCAGGATGTCGGCTGCTTTTTTTTGGTTGTGTTCCGCCGATGAAAGCGCCCGGTTCATCATGCGAATTTTTAATTCCCGAACGGCTTTCTGAAGCGGCATATGGAGAAGGTCATCGATGATGGGATGTTCGGGATCAATGGCGGTTTTCTGTACATCGGACGATTCTTTTTCCGCGCGAAAATTCTCAAAAGGGTCAAAAATAATTTTCCTGATGATCACGTCATCCGTCCGATATACAGCCCGTTCCACCACATTTTTCAGTTCCCGGATGTTTCCCGGCCACGGGTAGTCTTCCAGAAGATTCAGGGTCTCAGACGCAAATGAGGGCGTCTCCCGGCGGTCCATCTCAAAGGCCATTCTGGAGGCAAAATGGTTGGCCAGAAGTGCGATGTCTTCGGATCTTTCCCTCAGGGGGGGCAGCAAAATCACTTCAAAGGAGAGGCGGTCCAGTAGATCGGCCTTAAAATGTCCCTCTTTCGTTCGTTTCACCAAATCTACATTGGTGGCCGCCACGAGACGAACATCCACTTCAATGCTCCTGGAGCTGCCGACCCGTTCAAAAGTGCCGTATTCCACCAGCCGAAGTGTTTTTTCCTGTACCTCGAGGGGCATGTTGCCGATTTCATCGAGGAATAACGTGCCTTCGTGGGCTGCTTCAAATCGCCCCGTTCGTCGTCGCTCCGCCCCGGTGAAAGCGCCTCTTTCATATCCGAAAAGCTCGCTTTCGATCAGAGAGGGGGTCAGGGCGGCGCAATTCAAGGCGATCAGGGGCCCCTGCCAGCGCTTGGAGAGGAAGTGGATGCGGGCTGCGGCCAATTCCTTGCCGGTTCCCCGCTCTCCCAGAAGCAATACCGGTCTGTCAATGGGGGCGACCCGGCTTAGACGTTCCTGAAGGTCCAGAAAGGCTTCCGATTGTCCAAGTGCCTCATGGGTTCCGGAAACGGATTCCGGGGAAATCGATTTTCGTGAGGGCATCAGATGGCGTTCCATGGCGAAAAAAACCATATTGAAAGTCTAAAAATGCAATATCTTGGTTATTATCGCCACTAAGTTGTCGTTTGTCAATGGTCTTAAGGCCTTGATTTCTTTTGAAACGGAAAGAATTGGAGGATTTGGTATGATTCCTGCTATATGGCATTTTCAGGATTTAAAAATGAGATGCTTTTTTTGAGATGGAGGGATGAATATGGGAATTTTTACACGCTTTCGGGATATTGTCAGCTCAAACATCAATGTTATGCTGGAGGGGGCCGAAGACCCGGAGAAGTTGATCAAACTGATGATCCGTGAAATGGAAGATACCGTGGTGGAACTGAAGGCATCCTGTGCCGGGGTGATCGCCAGGGCTTCCAGGACCCGACGTCAATTGGAGGAAATCAAGGAACGTGTCAAGGTATGGGAAGGACGGGCTGAACTGGCGGTCAATAAAGGCCGGGACGATTTGGCGCGAGAGGCCCTCATGGAAAAGCGGAAATATGCCGGCCGGCTCCAGGATCACAAAAAGGAGCTTTTTGAATTGGATTCCCTGGTGGGACAGTACCATGGGGATATTCAACAATTGGAGGAAAAACTGCAAAAAGCGCGTGATAAGCAGCGGATGCTGGTTCAGCGGCACATTCATGCGGTTCGAAAGCGACGTGCTCAGGAGGATATTCGCCGAATTGAAAGTACGGATGCGGTGATGAAATTTGAAGCCCTGGAAAATCGCATCGAACGGATGGAGGCGGAAGCGGATCTGGTGAATTATGGAAAAAAACCGACCCTTGAGGCTGAATTCGAAGGGCTGATGATGGACGATGAGATCGAAAATGACCTGAGTCGTCTCAAGTCCTCCATGAACCGTCAGGCGGAAAGGGTTGCACCGTGATGCAGGGCGCACTGATTGTGGCAATCATATTCGGCGGGTTGATTCTGTGTCTGGCCATTGTGGGCGGGACGATCCTCATGGGCATCAAAATCAAAAAAGGGGGGTTGTCTCAAAAGGACCAACGATCCCAAACAGAGGACACCCGGATGATTCAGGAGATCTATCAGGGTCTCGACAGTATGGAAAAACGGATGGAGGCCCTGGAAACCATTATTTTAAAAGGTCGAAGAAAGGATCGTGAGCCATGAGATTTATGAACAGAAGCTTTGAAAGGGGTCTTTATCGCTCCCGAAACGGAATCATTCTCGGGGTAATTCGCGGTATATCGGAATATTTTGATTTTTCCGTATTCTGGGGCAGGACCATTGCCGTTTTGTTATTGCTGGTGAGTGGTTTCTGGCCGGTGACGGGCCTCTATTTTCTGGCGGCGCTGATTATGAAGCCGGCCCCTGTTTTGCGTATTGACAGCGACGATGCCCATGATTTTTACGACAGTTACGTCCATTCAAGACCGCGTGCCGTGGATCGGATCAAGCGCAGATATGATAACATGGAGCAACGTATTCGTCGCATGGAGGATGCGGTGACGTCCCGTGATTATGACTGGACGCGTCGTTTCGATGCTTGAGTCGGGAAAAATAAATGCCGTCAATGCATAGAACCGGAAAGCGGAAAGAACCGGATCAGGGATTGTGCCGCCCATTTCTCGGCGCCCATTTTTCCATTGCCGGTGGTCTTCACAAGGCATTGGTTCGGGCCGGAGACTACGGCTGCACCGCTGTCCAGATCTTTACCAAGAACGCCAGCACCTGGAAAGAACGGATTCTGACGGATCAAGATATTGAGGCCTTTGGCGGGGCCCGGCGGGAAACCGGCATTGGGGCCATTGCTTCCCACACGGCATACCTGATCAATCTCGCATCCCCGGAAAAGAAAAAATTCGACCGGGCCTGCACCGCGCTGACCGGGGAGATGACCCGATCCGCCCAACTCGGCATCCCCTGGGTGGTCCATCATCCGGGCGCCCACATGGGGACCGGTGAGACTGCGGGCATCCAGCGGATTGCGGAAGGCATCAACCGGGTGCTTCATGAAACCCAGGACAACGGCCCCCGGCTACTGCTGGAAACCTGCGCCGGCCAGGGCACGACCCTGGGGCATACCTTCGAACAGCTCGCCGCCATTTTCGAAAGGGTCGAACAGCGTGATCGTCTCGGGTTTTGTCTCGATACCTGCCACATCTTTGCCGCCGGTTACGATATTCGCACCGAAACGGCCTATCATCAGACCATGGCGGCCTTTGACCGAATCCTGGGGCTGGACCGCCTCAAAGTGATCCACACGAACGATGCCCGGCGGGAGCTGGGTTCCAGGGTTGACCGTCACCATCACATCGGAAAAGGCGAAATCGGTTCTCTGGGGTTTTCACTGATCATGAACGATAAACGCCTGGCCCACATACCGAAGATCCTGGAAACTCCCAAAAAAGAGGGGGGGATTGACTGGGATCGAAGGAACCTGGACTGTCTGTCGGGTATGTTCAGGGGGGGGTGATACTCGACTGATTGTTGTATGAAAGAGATTGACGGATATCTCTTGTGTCGCACGTCGGGATAAAATCCACGAAATCTTACCCCGAAGACTGGATCAATAGCCTGAAGAAGATCCTCCGATTTATGGCAAACATCCGGGCATCCAGTAGGGTTTTAGAACCTTGCGGTTGAGGCATTCTCCAACAAATTTTTGGGGCCAAGCCCGAATAATGAAATTTTGAGGTGGTTTCTCTTGACAGCGCAATGGCTTTTATTGTTCCATGGATGCAATTTTTGCCATTCCATTAAAATACTCTGAGCAGAGACATGTCGCTGAAATCAAAGGCCGCCCTCATTTTCTTAATTATTTTCTTACTGTACGGTATTGCCGATTATGCACTTCAGAAATTCGTCATTTTGCCGGGCTTTACCGAGCTGGAATATGCCGAGGCCGAAAAAGATATGGACCGTGTCACGGGGGCCATTAAGGCGGAAGTTCAACACCTCGATACCCTCTGTTGGGATTGGTCGGCATGGGATGACACCTATGAATTCGTTGTAACCCGGTCACGGAAATTCATGGAGAGTAATTTGGTTCTCAGCACCTTCGCTGATAACCGTATCAATCTTATCTATTTTCTCAGTAACAACAGGGTTGTTATTTGGGGTGAAATCCTTGATTTAAAAAGCAAAGAGCGGATACGCCTAAACGATTTTGAAAGGGCTGTCCTCAAAAACCGGGATGTCTTTTTTCCGTGGGAAAAGGGTGCCGGAGCAGTTTTGGATGCTTCCGTTTCAGGATTGCTGTCCACAGAAAAAGGCCCTATGCTGATTGCTTGTTGTCCCATTCTCAACAGTGAGAACGAGGGCCCTGTCAGAGGAACCCTGATTATGGGTCGGTTTCTGGATGACCGATTGATCCGGAAACTGATAACCCAGTCCAGGGTTTCTTTCGGTATTCGGGCTGTGACCCCGGATTCACTTCCCGTGATCAAAAAAAATGCCGTTACAGGCGATTTCGAGCGTCATTCGATCGAACCGCTGGGGAAGGATCGTCTGCGGGTTCAAACCGGGTTTTCCGGTGTCGCCAACAATTCCGTTTTTTTGATATCCGCGGTGATTCCCAGGGTGATTTATCTGAAAGGTTGTGAGACAACACGGTATGCACTCCTCACGGGTTTGGCTTCAGTACTTCTGATTCTGGGGATTATGCTGTTTGTTTTTCGGTACACCATCCTCAGGCCCATCGTGAAATTGAAAAATCATGCCCTCGCCATCGGCAAGACCGGCGATCTTTCGGCTCGTCTTAAAATGAAACGCCGGGATGAAATCGGTGCGTTGGCTGGCGAATTTGATAACATGCTGGAGACGCTTGATGACCGGACTGAAAAACTGGCTATTTTGAATGAGAATATGAAAAAGGATATGTTGCGACGCATTCGGGCTGAGGCGGCGCTAAGGCAAAGCGAGAAGGACCGCTTCAGATCAAAGAAAATGGAATCTCTCGGCCTCATGGCAGGCGGCATTGCCCATGACTTGAACAACATACTGTCGGGAATCGTCAGTTATCCGGAATTGCTTCTCATGAATTTGCCCAAAGACAGCCATCTCAGGAAACCCATAAACACTATTCGTGAATCAGGCTTGAGGGCCGCCGACGTGGTCGCGGACTTATTAACGGTGGCCAGAGGGGTTGCCGCGGAAAAGGTGGTCACGAATTTGAACGGGATGATTGAAGATTATCTGAATTCCCCGGAGCACCGGAAGATGGCGGAAATGCATTCATCGGTAAATCTGAGAACCGACCTTGATGCGTCCCTGTTCAATATTCAGTGCTCGCCGATTCATATCAGAAAGAGTCTGATGAATTTGATTTCCAACGCTTTCGAGGCCGTTGAAGACAACGGTACGGTAACGATCTCCACCGCAAACCGTTATTTGGATGGACCGTTATCGGGATATGCGGAGGTCCGTGTCGGGGAGTATGTGCTGCTGAGCGTTTCAGACAACGGATCCGGCATCTCTTCCGGTGATATGGATCGTATTTTCGAACCGTTTTATACGAAAAAGGTGATGGGCAGGAGTGGCACGGGTTTGGGGCTTGCGGTGGTATGGAATACCATTCAGGAACACGACGGATACATCAATGTCCGAAGTACCGAAAAAGGCACCCTGTTTGAGCTCTTCTTTCCAGTGAGCACAAACCAGCAGACGATGGTGCGGCAGGAGATTGCTTTAAAAGAGTATTCGGGTCAGGGTGAGAAGATTCTGGTGGTTGATGACGAAGAAATCCAAAGAGAAATCGCTTGTGAGATTCTTCTCCGACTGGGGTACAATGTGGAATCTGTTGCCAGTGGTGAAGCGGCTGTTCAATATGTGGAAGAGCACGGTGTGGATCTTTTACTGTTGGATATGTTGATGCCCGAAGGGATCAATGGCCGCGAAACATATGAGCGGGTTCTGGCCGTTCGTCCGGGACAGAGAGCCATTATTGCCAGCGGCTTTTCTGAGACGGAGGATGTGAAAATCGCACAACGCCTGGGAGCGGGAAGGTACATCAAAAAACCGTACACCCTGGAAACCTTGGGGCTTGCCGTTAAGGAAGAATTGACGACATGAGCGGGGCTTCCTTTAACCTGATCCTCGGTCACGTCGGGGCAAGGAGACCCTCAGGACGGGGGCGCAAAAAAGCCCATTCCCTGCTGTCCCTGCCCATCCTGGTAGATGTGCAGCAAGGTGACCGTCCGTTGAAGTCGGCACATGGATGAGATGTACCACAGCGGCATGTCGGGCCATTTCCGGGCCCATGGCGGCGAGTTCGTTTTGAGCCTCCAAGAAGAAAGCGTTCATCAATATGCGTTCCCTTCTGATCCGGATAAATGGCCATGGGCGGCGGATGGGTCACAAACGCGGCACAATTGACAGTTCAGACGAGATAGTATTAGCGTTCCCCTGGCACTGCGTGCATGCATTCAATCAACTCGCTGACGTCAACAGTCGCGATGCCGGTTTTAATATCAGACATGCCATAGGGGATGACCAGGACGCCGCCATGGAAAATTGCGCCGCAGGTATAAACCACATTGGGGACATACCCCTCGCGGTCTTCCTCACGAGGTGCAATTAACGGTTCTTCAAGGCGGGCGATGACTTTTGCCGGGTTTTCAAGATCGAGCAGCATGGCGCCGATGCAATATTTGCGCATGGGACCTACGCCATGGGTGAGCACGATCCAGCCTTTATCGGTTTCCAGGGGGGACCCGCAGTTGCCGATCTGAATGAATTCCCATGGATATTCAGGCTCCTGTATGATTTGGGTCTTTTGCCAAAAATGGATATTGTCCGAGAACATGATATGATTGTTTTCGCCGTCCTGGCGCGAAAGCATGACATAGCGGCCGGCGATTTTCCGTGGGAAAAGCGCCATGCCCTTGTTTTGCACGGCTTTACCGTTGAGCGTAATCACTTTAAATTTGATAAAATCCTTTGTTTCAATCAACTGCGGAAGAATTGTGAAACCGTTATAGGCGGTATAGGTCGCATAATAGGTGAATTCCTGGTTGTCATCAAAGAATTGAACAAAACGGGCATCTTCAATGCCCCTGCTTTCATTTTTCGAAACGGGAAAGATCACCCGTTCGGATATGCGGTGATCGGCGTGGAAACTCACCTCGTAATTGGAATCCGCAAGCCAGCGCATAACCTCGAAGGTTCTGTTTTGATGCTCTTCGGAAAACAGCGGTTCTGCGCGAAGCACTGCAATTTTATCCAATAACTCACGATAGGTAAAATCTTCCGACATCCGGTCAAGGATATGAGCGCTTATCTCATGGATGGCTCCCATCTCGTTCAGCTTACGCTGGAAAACATTGCGTTTGTAAACAGGGTCCGGCTGGAGATCCGGCGTTTCCACAAAATCACTGATCGGGTCCAAGAGAAACTTATTGTTCCGGTCAAGGACGCCGCTGCGAAATACAATTGATGAAACATGTCCTTCGCCGGTTGCCCGCAGACTCATGACAAAGCGCAAGCTCCCTTTTTTCAGATGGCTTTGATCAGGATGGGGGATAATGGAAGGGTTAAAGAGGGCAGCCGATTCAACTGCGTACTCCATGGTAAAATAGGCCCCGATAAGAGCCCTTTTAACATCGCTCTGGGTTACATCCCGGGGAAAACAATCTTTCACATTATTGATATGCCGCTCAAAAATGGTTCCAATGTTTTCATGCCGTCCGGAAAAATCAGTCATTATTTGTGAAAGAAGATTTTCGGCCGCGGGCTCAGGCAAGTCTACGATGCGCTGAATAATCCTGGATATGCGATACGTACTCTCGGGAATGTGAGGTCGGGTTATAACACGTGAAGTGTCCCCTGCGATCTGGGTTGCTGTTCTTTTGACTTTCAGTTTTTGATGTTTTTCATGATGCATATCTATTGTGTCCTTAATGTCACAGGTGAAGGTAATTACTTCATCTTTTTCCGGCTCTCATTTTATCAAAAAAAGGCGTTCGCTTTAGCTTAATACACTCAGCCGCGTATAAATACATGGCCGCCGACCATGTTTGCCAATCCTGCCCTTTGGGTTTACCATCCTGGGCTTTAAACCATTCATTGAACCCAAATTCTACTTTAGCTGTTTTGACGGATTTCATCAGTTTTGTAAGTGCTTCAAACTTTTTTTCAGCGAGTTTATATCTTCCCGCTGCCACTAAAGCGGCTATATAAAATCCGCAAATAAATGGCCATACGCCTCCATTGTGGTAATCTCCGGGGAGGTTGAATCTTGCATATCTTTGTCGCCAGTCATTGTCTCCCGGATTGATAAAAGGGAAAAAATTTGGCGGTAAATCTATAACCAGATCTCCGTTGTTTTTTAGTTTCCGGCACTCTTCTTCTATCCAGGAAATAATATCTAAGGATCTTGACGGCGAGGCAATCCCCGAAAGAATTGCCAGACTATTTCCTAAAAGATCAAAACGTTCACTATTGTACACCTTATAGGACCAGAGCGCATAATGGGGTTTAAATTTTATTTGTAAACCTCCCTCCGTGTAATGTTTACCGTCCTCTTCTCTGATAGAAAGACGGGTTTTGATTTTCTTTTTTAACAAGCTTGCTCGCTCATCAAGACAAAATAACTTTAAGTAAGTGAATACTATTGTATTGACAAAAAGGCCATGACCTAAAACCCACTGTTCATCACGCCAATCACTGGTAGGAAGCTGAGCCACTAGAACCCGGTTGGATGGAGACTGATACTCCATCCAGGTAAGCGCCTTTTCAACCGCTTCTTCTAAAAAGCCATCTTCTCCCGTATAATCACGAAATATTTTTATTGCCATGAGAAATAAAGGGGTGGTATCACTTGCACCGCGTTCTTCGGGATCATGAACAATGGAGGAAATATGCCCGAGCCGCGTCTGATGTTTTGCCAGAACCTGAAAGACACTTCGCAGGGAATTGATTAATGTTTCATTCCCCGTTACCAGAATCCCAAGGCTTGCAATCATTAAATCTCTTGTATAGGGCTCAGGGTAACCCCATCCAGCTGTTCTTGGAAGATTCATAAACGGCCCTCTATTGTTATGCAAAAGTACCTCAAGAGCCGCGGTTTTTGCTTTTTCTATTAATACGGGTATGTGTTGTTCCATTATGAGATTCCGAGTCGTGAGGAAATAATTTCTACAAAGCGTTTAGCAACTACCTTATAATTAAAATTTTCAACAACTCTTTTTCTTGCTGCTTCGCCCAGTTTATGGCGCAGATCGGGACTTTCCATTAAATCCATTAAATAATTGGCAATATCATGAACACTTGCACGATAATCAACCGTACGAGGATTTGGGAAGATGACTCTGTGTCTTTCCTGAGACCCCGATTCGCTGAACACCATGGCTTCTTTTAAGAGAATTTCCTGAGCAACTTCAGCCAAAAGAGCGGTTTCACCATGAACAAGTGTATCCAGCATTCCCATGGCCCTTATTCCGATAACCGGTTTTCCACATGCGCCGGCCTCAACTTGAGGCATTCCAAACCCTTCCAGGCGGGAAGGCGCTGCATAAATATCGCAGGCGTTGATTAAATACGGCATAAACGTTCTTGATAATCGATTCATCACATTAATGATGTTCTGGCTGATCCCAAGCTGATTGCACAGTTTATGATCAGATGCATTTTGTATTTCCGTTCTGTCCTGGGGCCAGACCTTGCAAACATATTTCCAGGGAGGGGCTTTGGAATTATTGATGGCCAGAGCCTGCATCACTTCCAATGCCCCCTTGGAAGCGGCATCCCCGCCAACGGTTAAAATCATCATGTCGTCAGGACCAATCCCCATTGATTGCCTTACCGCCGTCACCTTGGGATCTGTCTTGTCCATGGGATGAAACGCATCCGTATCACAGCCCACAGGTAGCACCTCAATATTGTCTTCATTTATGCCATCTCGGATATAGACGTCTTTCACCCAGTTTGAAGTGACTAAAATGAGCGGCAGGTTATTTAATATCTCACGATAATTTGAAATATACCCATCGGCAACCAGCCATGGAACAGGCTGAACACCATACTGCTGAGGATGAAGAATTAAATCCGGAGTATGCCCCCAATAACCAACCCCAAGAACAACATCAGGTTTAAACCATCTATAGTACCATTCTTTTTCCTGAGCTGATTCAAAATTTACGGGATGAGCATCTACGCCCATTTCTTTTAATCCTTTGTATAACAATTCTCCCTGTGTGGCTAAACCACCTGGAGAAGCGGGATAATCATATAAAAGCAGAACTTTCATTTTTAACGCTCCTTATTGATCGCTTTAATCTTTTCTCCTGTCTTAAAACACCAAAAAGCCTCTGTTTTCGGTGTTGTCAACGCTTCAAAACTGGTCGCTGAAAACCGATATGTTTTCGTAATAATACTATGCTTTTTGAGCCAGATAGTTTCAGGGAGTTCAATGACAATGTCGGCATTTTTAATCGCCTTAGAATAATGAGCTTTGTTGTCATCTTCATACGCAAAAAGCCATAACTGAGAGGATGCTATTTGTTCCCTCTCCCATAAAAAAGAGACTCCTCTGCCGGTCTCTTCATGCCTTTTATGTTGGGTATATTCTCCAGCAGGACTATGGGTGACAATTAGATCATAATTAATCCGCGGTAATAAAGAAGTAATTGATTCTTCCACATCCTCTTTAGGAAGCGGTTTTTGTTCCGGGCCATCGTCAAGGTTTCCCATCGCTCCACTTGCGCCATAAACTTTTAAAGCGTTAAAAAACTTTGGCGCACGATCCGTATCATTTGCTCTGCAAAGAGATATAATTGTCCATTTACACTCAGGATTCATCAAAATCATTCCGCCGGCCCATAAGGTTTCATCATCCGGATGAGCGACAATGACAGCGATCTCTTTAGAATTAAATTTTTTGTTCAAATTCATTGCCGATTTTCCTAGCTCGTTTAGGATGATCCAGGTCAATTCCTTGTTTCAACGCTGTTTCTACTAGTAAATTCCAGCCCATCGCCAGTTCCAAGTAGGGATTAAAGTCACCATAATCGGGGATTTCCAACGTGGAAAAAGATGTTTTCTCAGGTGATATGGCAATGACCGTCATCCCTAATTCGGCTACCAATGTTTTTTGTATTTTGGCTTCTTCTTCCCGGAAAGGATCTATAACGATGATGATATCATCCGGTGACATGACCTCTTCAATTCCGTGAACCGCATATGTCCCTTCAAGGTAATCGGATTGTTTCCGTGAGATTTCATTTGCTTTTAGTGCTAATTCTTCTGAAACACCGTTGTTTCTACCCGCAAAATAAATCGTTTTGGAAGAAACCAGCTTATTGATTATTTTTTCAGGAATTTCAGCTTTTAAGATTTGTCCAATTAAGTTCCCTAACTTATCTAAGTCGGGAATTTTTTTGTTATTGGATTTCCTAAATAATATATCGTAGAATAATGCCTGCTCAATAACTGTTTTAGTGGCCGCCACAGCCTCTTCATGACCGCTTTTCAGTAGATAGGCATAATCTGAATTCGTTATAATTTCAGTATCTTTATGGGCAACCACCGCAATAATATTTTCATGTTTTCTCTTTTTTAATGTTTCAATTAATTTAACACCTTCTTTTGTTTTGCCCGAATTTGAAGCAATAAAAACAGTATAATCATCAAGATTATATTCGGCAGCCTGACTTGCGCCTTCCGTTATTATCGTTTCTTTATAGTTGTAATGCCGAGCATCATAGATAACCTTTTTTGCCGGAAAAATTCTTGAAGATCCTTCGCCGGTTAATAATATTTTTTTATGTTTAATATGTTTTGTAAATTCGAAAATTTGAAACGGCTCCATGGCAGCCAAAACTTTTTTTACTTCCAGCATTTCCTTGACCAGGAAGTATTTTCGATATTTTTCATCAATATTGTTCATGAAGGATTTGCCTTAAATTTATTAAGCTACTGCATGCATACCATTAAATGGTGGCCTTAATGTCGATTGAAATGTTCCGCTTTGGAGGATTTACAACGCCGGCCGGGAAACCGAGAGGCAGAGCGCTACCAATTCATCGATCACGGCTGTGCCGGCGCACATGACCGTATCCGCCCCGCCCCAGTATATTTTTACCGTGCCGTCCTCTTCCGGGACCGCGCCGCAGGTAAAGACAACATTGGGCACATAGCCGGTGACCTCCCAGGGATCCTCCGGCTGCAATATCCACTGATCGGAGACGCCGATGATGTTCGCCGGATCATCAAGGTCATGCAGGGCCGCGCCGAGTCGATACACGGTTCCGGACATGGTCTTGAAAACACCATGATAAATATGAAGCCATCCCTTGTCGGTCTTGAAGGGCGGCGCACCGGGTCCGATTTTCATTTCATCCCAGTGATAGCTCACCGGTTTCATGATCACCCGGGAATCGCCCCAGTGAACCAGGTCGGGAGAATAGGAAATCCAGATGGACCAGGGGGAAATTTCCGAATGCGGACGGTCCAGACGTACATACCTGCCACCGAACTTTTCAGGAAAAATAACCACGTTGCGCAGATCGGCCTGGGTGATCAGCGCAACACGTTCAACAATTTCAAAATCCCTGGTACGCGCCAGAGCAATTCGCACACCGTGCCGGGAATAAGCACTGTAGGTCAGCAGGTATTCGCTTTCCACCGGGCAAATTCTGAGGTCTTCGACACCGAACGCTTCATATTCGGCAAAGACAGTGTCCGTTGAAGGGATCAGAAAGGGTTTTGGATGAACCGTAAATGAAAAGCCATCTTCACTGTCGGCTCTGCCGATGATGGAGCGACCGTTTTGCAGATGCGACCTGAAAAGCATAATGTAACGATCGTTGTGTTTGACGATGCCCGCATTGTGAACGGTAGCCACCGGATAGGGCACATCCTTTCTGGTCAGGATGGGGTTATGTTTAAAACGTGTTATAATCGGGTTCTGCATTTTCATCGTTCACCGTCCCGCAAAATCATTTCATAAACGTCGATGTATTGTTTGACCATGCGATCAACCGTGAAATGCCGTTCAACATGTCCTCGACAGGTGGCACGATCAATGTCTTTGATACGGGCAACCATCTTCATGGCCTCGTCCACGGTGCTCACCAAAAAACCATTTTTTCCGTTTTCGATCAGTTCCGGCATGCTGCCCCGGTTAAAGGCAATCACGGGTGTACCACAGGCCATGGATTCGATAACGGACAGACCGAAAGGTTCATCAAACTGTATGGGGTGCAACAACGCGCAGGCCTTGCCGAGCAGCCGGTTGCGCTCGACGGGCCCGACGCTACCTACATAAATCACCTTGTCATTGTCTATTTTAGGCACCACATATTGGTCATGGTAGGCCTGGTCCTGAATAATGCCCGCCATGATGAGCTTTTTGTTGCAGGCCCCGGCGATTTCAATCGCTTGTCGGGCGCCCTTGTCGTTGTGAATACGCCCGAAAAAAAGCAAATAATTGTCAGGGGCAGGCTGGAAATCAAATTGCCGGATATCAATACCGTGATGAATGGTTTTGATATAATCAAGTTCCGGCGACCGGTCGGCATCGCTGATGGAAACATACGATACTTTGTGGTTGTATTTTTTGTAAACGGGCAGAATCCCGGGCGATGAAAAACCGTGAATGGTGGCCACCACCGGTGTGGTGGTAAGTCCCGTATAGGTCAGGGGCAGAAAATCAAAATTGTTGTGGATCACGTCAAATTCACCGGCGTGGTCGAATAGCTCGGAGATATGCAGACATTCCCATACTTTCGGTATGAGCGATCGGTCTTCTTCGTAACCCCGTGGGCAAACTGCGTGCAGCGTGCCGCTGGTTTTGGAATCCGCGGTGGCAAACAAGGTGACCTCATGCCCACACGACACCAGACCTTCGGTTATAAGGGAGGCCACATTCTCCCAGGGGCCGTAATGCCGCGGCGGCGTACGCCAGGCAATGGGCGAGAGCATTGCGATATGCATGACTGATCCTTTTGTTATTCTGTTTTCTTTGTCAACGGCTGGTTTAAAATTTCGTCGGCATAGAGCTTCTGCAACGTCATCAGTGAAAGCAGCCAGGCAAGGGAGGACTCGGCCCCTTCATTCTGGTTGATGCCGTCCGCCATCAATCCATCACGGCAGCCGCCGGTTTTGGGATCATAGAGCGGCATGTTCAGATCATTGTGTCCGAGAAACCAGTTGAAACAAATGACGGCATTGTCGAACCAGAATTTATCCCGGGTAATATTAAAAGCTTCCACACAAGCCTCAACCATGGCGTTGGCTTCGACGGGTTGCTGGTCGAAACGGGCTCTGAGTCCGTTTTTTATATACCATCCGTTGCTGCCGATGGGCACGAAGTGATGGTCTTCGGTTTGGATGGCAAGCAGCCATTTGAGGGAATTGAGACCCATGTCGATCATGTCGTTGCGTTGCATCCGGTTCCCGGACAAGAGCAGGGCATGGGGCAGTTTGCCGTTGGCGTAGTTTAGCGCGTTCTCAAGCCAGGGCCAATCGTCTGTTGCATTGCTTTTGAACTGATTGAAAAGCCTGTCGGCAAGAACTTCTTGGATCCTGCGCACATCACTGTCGCCTGAAAATTTTTGCAGATAAGCATTCATGCCCACCAGACAAAAAGCGACGGCACGGGGCGCATGAAAATTCTCGACGGTTCTCAATGCTTTTTTGAAAAGGGTTGTGCTCATGGCCAGATGTCCCGGATCATCAAGAAAAGCCACGGCTTTACCAAGGCACCAGATGGCTCTGCCATGGGCATCCTCGGACCCGATCTCCTCCATCCACTGCCGCGAATAGGTCATGAAATTGCGAAAACGGCCCGTTTTTTCATTATAGGCGTACAGAAGAAATCCGAGATAATGACCGCTGAGGGAATCAAGCCCAAAGCCGTTTGTGGGCAGATATTTTTGCCCCATGGCGGCAACCAGCAGCGCTCTGGCATTATCATCGGTGCAGTAGCCATGGGTACGATCGGGAATGGTATAGTTGGCATGTTGCAGGATGCCCGTATCATCGGTAAAGGCCTTCAAGTGATTGAGCTTGATCTCCGGCAGTTCGAAATTCGTGATGGCCATGATCTTTTCAACATAGGAATGTCTTGGACGGGGGTTTCGGGTGCGGTTTTGCCGGACCTCAGTGAAAACCTGAAGATATTTTCGGGCGACTTCCTTCCAGACTGCGTCCCGGGTGAAGGTATAGGCTTTTTTGCGCATGCCGTGCCGTTCTATATCGTTGTCAAAAAGTCCGGAAATTTGTTGCGCCATGGCATCCGGATTATTGAACGGCACAATTCGGCCCCGGCCTTCGGCAAGCATTTCGGTGGCATACCAGTAGGGTGTCGAAATGACGGCCTTGCCCGTGCCCATGGCATAGGCAAGGGTCCCGGAGGTAATCTGAGCTTCTTCAAGATAAGGGGTGACGTAGAGATCGGCGATGCCTAAAAACTCGCACAACTCTTTGAGTTCAACAAAACGATTCTGAAAAATGACATGTTCGCCGATGTGAAGTTTTTGCACGAGCTGCTGAAGCATGATACGGTATGCATCCCCATGAAATTTCAATATATGGGGATGGGTTGCCCCGAGGATAATATAGACCACATCCGGGTGATTTTTGATGACCGCCGGAAGGGCCTGCAATACCGTTTCAATGCCTTTATTCGGGGAAAGCAAGCCGAAGGTGAGCAGCACTTTTTTACCTTCCACGCCAAACTTGTCTTTGTAAAAACTTGAATCAATAAACGGGGTGTCCGGAATGCCGTGATGGACAAAGGCAATTTTCTCCTCGGGAACTCCATAGATATCTTTGAGAAAATCAACGGCCTTGTGGCTCATGACCACCAGTTTGTCCGACAGATCAGCCAGCTTGCACATAACCGCACGATATTCCGGCGCGGGGTCCTTTAAAACCGTATGCAGCGTCGTCACCACCGGCATGCGCAGATCGCCCAACAATTTCAGCAGATGGCTGCCGGCAGGCCCCCCGAAAAGCCCATATTCATGCTGCACGCTGACAATATCCGTCTGATCGATATTGAGGAATTGAGATGCCACGCTATAATCGGATAACTTGTTCTGGTTGATCTCGAAACGCACTTTTTCCGGATAGGCATATCCATCGGGTTTATCATTCATGGCTGCCGCCCAGCAGTCAATATCGGGGGCTTCCAATGACAGAGCCTCGACCAGATCCGTGGTGAAGGTCGCGATACCGCACTGGCGTGGCAGATAGTTGCCAATGACGGCAACCGAGTTGATTCCCTCGTAATACTTAATAACAGATGTCATAATCACGCTCTTTTTGTTTTTCGTTTATTTGTCGTTTTCCCACATGGATTTCAACTTATCTTTTTTTTCCTGCCGTTTCTCCTTTTTTGTGTGTTGGGCTTTTTTCTGTTCTTCGCGTTTGCCTTTGTCTTTTTTTCCCTTGTCTCCCATTCAATCTCCTTTCCCTCAAAAAAAGTTTTCATCCAATTATTAATGAACCCGGTAAATGCCCAAAAATCATCCGTTTTCACCGTCCCCGCGAGCACGCAAATCCATCAAAACATGGTGTTTAAGAACCCCCGCTTTCGCGGGGGTGACGAATTTGGTCACTCTTTTCCAATTCATCATTTTTAACGGGCAACTCATTTTTCAATAAGAAGCGAAAGCCCATCAGCGCATGCGCGACTCACGGTATAGTCAGGCTTTTCCGTTTGCCCGGGCATTTTATCCCAGCCCCCCTTTTCGATGTATTCAGCCCTCTTCCACGATTCCAGAGCTCCCATTTCTTTGAGTTTTTCCTTGTGGTTCGGTAACGCCATGAACTGGCCGACGCAAATCTCCGCCTGGCTGTCCAGGACCGCCGCTGCGTTCATCTTTTGGGTCGTGCCGGAGGTCGTCCATCCCCCCCACGCAAAACCGGTGATCATCACGACGATTGCTCCAACGATAATACCCCAAACGCCGTACTTGATTTTCCCAGCATTTTCCGGTTTCATGGTCATATCTCCTTTAATTTTCTTTGTGATTTGTTAATTACCCTTTTTTTGGCGGAACGTCTGTTGCGGTTTAACATTAATAGGGTTGACAGGCCTTCGCATATCGCATGGCCATCCGGGTCATCACGATGCAATCGGCACTTCCGAAGCGGGCTTGACATCCGATGTCACATCTTGTTTAAAATGATCAAGCGTCATCGCCACAAGAGCATCCATAACTTCCTGTTTTGGAACCACGGCATTCACGATGTTATGAACCTGTGACATGGAGTATCCAGCCTCCTTGGTATTGGGATGGTCAGAGATGATGCCTCTATAAAGCTTGAATGCTTCAGGCATGTTCTTCGTCTTGTACTGAGCGTCATGAGCCGTCGTGTACTGCTTGCCTGCTTCTGTAAGTCTATTGTTATTTATCATGTTGGATTCTCCTATCTCACAGCGAACATGCGGTCGCCATCGCTTGAGTGCAAGTGCTCTCCCTTCAAAAATATTTGAAATTTGTTACGCTATCTTTATAGATATGCAAAATTAATACCATAAATGTAATTTCTGTTTTTTTATGCCTAATGCACTGATTTGTAATAATTAACAGTGAAAAGACATTGACGGAACAGACATAAATAGGCCAACAGGCAGGGTCATATTTGACCGATGGTCATATACGGCCCATCACTGTCCATACCGAACTGCCCGGATATAATGGGCAGTGTTCTAATAGAGCCAGTCGTCTTTGCCGAAGTGGAAATACATGGCTCACACCCATATTAAGGGAAATATGTCTCCTTCCATTCTTCACTTCTCCTCTGATATGGTGTGAAAAACCGTTTCACAAGGTTTCTTAAGAAGGCTCATAGCGCCCCGAAGTATCTTAAAATGCTCCGACTTCAGATAACGGTCAAGGTCCGTGCGGGTATCCCATTCTTCAAGAAGAAACAGTTGGTTTTCATTTTCCACACTCCAGCAAAAGTCGCAACGCCGGCACCCCTTCTCTGTCTTTATGGCGCCAATTAGTAATGCGATCGTCTGGGAAAGTTCCTTGCGCTTTTGTGCGGGGACTTTCATTCGTATGATGAACTCGATCATGGAACTGAAAATTGCAACTATCGTGCCAACAACCGCGAATCGGGAATATTTCGGATTAATAAATCAATAACAGGTCTTTAGGTCTATAGGAGAGAGTAGGGGCAGCGTATAAAATGGTTGGTTTCCCCTCAATATTTGGTGGAACCTCCATATATTGAGGGGGAACTTTGGGGAGTTCAGCCTAAATTTCAATAAGCACCGAATGAATTTTAAATGAGGGTTATGTTTTCCTGAGTTGAGTCAGATTGCCATATTTGGGGGAGATAGCAGGCACATAGCCCACTATACACCAGCCATCACGCCTTGAAGACAAACAAAAATTCTGCACGATATGCGTATACTATTTTCTTCCAGTTCCCTAACCATTGAGTATGAATGCCGTGGCAGATGCGCGAAAATTCAGTTTCAAATCATAATGTTCAATTGCGTCTCCGATCGAAAGTTCCAGCTCAGGCGCAGCGCCCTGATCAAATTTATGACGGCAATCACTGCAATTTCAACAGGACCAGGATTCCTTGATTGCATAATCAAGACAACTTTTATAAAAAGAACAGAAGATATTCCTTTCTCCCCTTCTTTGGAGCGGCTTACATGTATTGTCCATCATTCACCCCTCAATTTCTTTCATCAGTGTTTTTTAGTCCTGCCATTTAATTTGAGTACGCCTGTGGTCGTCTTTCAAGCCACCTCCTCGCAGCTAAAGTATGGTGAGGCGGCGTTATCCAGGCAGGCTGAGACGGAGGAAGAGTGGAAGCGGCAATTTGCTGCCGGCCGTCGCCCGGATCAACTCAGCTTGAACTCTGGGCGGCCGACGCGAAGCAATCCCCTTACTGCCCAATAAAAATGGGTGGGAAAAAAATAGTGATGCCCGGCGCCACATCTATACTGCCGATCATTGCGGCTAAAACAAGCCCCATCATCATCTTGCCTACTATAGAGCTGAAATTCCATCTACTTGATGTTTTCATAACGTCACTCTGTTCTTGGATTGATTTTAAGCGCCTGTTTGGCGTCAATCTTTATTTGTTTATTTGTATGATATTCCCGATCATTTCCTTTTCCGCTTTCCATATTTCCCTGTCCGAAATATTATATCGGTAATGTTTTTCTGTTGATCCGACATCGTTGCATAGAGCGCCTCGAAAGGCGGGATGAGCTTATTCATCTGATTTAAATGGGTTTCGGTAATTTTTCTGTGCAGTTTCATATGCTCAAGAGCATTCATGGGCTTGGCGTTTTCAGCCTTCTCCTTTTTGAGGGCGTCCATCGCTATCGCATTTTCCCGCATCACCTGAGTAGGTTATTCCATAATTCTTTTTGGCCCTCGGTAATATCCAGCGTGCCTTGAAGCTGTTTGATTCGGGCCTCGGTATAGTCAACAGCAGAGGTGCTATTAACTGCCGACGATTTCTCTTTGCCTGCTGCCGCAAAAGAAAGATTTGAATTGGCGAAAAAGATTGTGGATAGCATCGCCACCATCACAACAACGAGCTTAGCTGGTAAAGCAATTTGATAATCCTTCCGTTTCATGTTCCCCTCCTTATAAATTTAGTCTTTAACGCTTGCGAACGTCAAGATACTGCAAACCACTCAACTTTCGCCCATTAGAATCGTCCCATTCACCTTCTACTGCTTATCCCCTTCCTTATCACCTCTGAAAAAAACTTCCGTAGCCCTTCGTTAATACCCCCTTCCCAATAAAATGGTAGAGCATTCCCTCTTAGGAGAGGTGACCAGAATCATAACAAATAGTACCCGCAAAAGGCCTGCCAACAAGCGAATGAAAATCCGAAGTGTCTAAGCCGAATAATTCGCTTTCTATTAGATTGGCCGGCAGGGCAGCACAGTTGATCGTGATTAGCGGCCGATCTTGCGTGGGCTCATGTTGTGGATGGCGGCGGTGACCAACTCCTTTCCCGTACCGGTCTGGCCGGAGTTATTCCTCCGTGTAAATTTCTCACGAAAAACTTCGCCACATCAAAGGAAGGGGTGTCGAATATCCTGAAGCTGTGACGAAGTGATTTTCGCTGAACTTATTACAGTTGGGGTAAATAAAAAAGTTATTCCAAATTCAAATGATTATGGCATTCTTATTTAATAATCACTGTTACCGGTTCAATCTGTTCTACGCTTCCAAGAGGCGTATTTTCGGTGGCTACCAGGACTATTTCATACGTTCCCGGACTCTTGTATATATGTTTTCCAGGAAAAGCGCCGTCTTCAAATGTACCATCGCCCCAACCAAATGAAAGTTTAGATGAAGGTCCAAAATTATGCTCACCGTTCAAAGTTACACTTCTTCCGTCTATAATTGGTTGTCGAAGCGTTAGTTTATACTTATTCAGAATTTCAGGTGGTGCGAGTTTTATTTCTTGAATGGTTACACTTGTTTTTGCTGTCTTTACGACCCTTCCATCGGGCGTATCTTCTGTGATCGTACGGGTTATCGTATACGTTCCCGGGTTCTCGTATATATGTCTTCCAGGGAACTTGCCGTATACTAATGTGCCATCGCCCCAATCAAATGAACGTTTAGATGAAGGTCCGAAATTATGCACACCGTTTAAGGAAACAAATCTTAAGTGAACACTTGGCTTATGGAGTGTAAGCTGATACTTATTCAGAATTTCAGGTGGTGCGAGTTTTATTTCTTGAATGGTTACACTTGTTTTTGCTGTCTTTACGACTCTTCCATCAGCCGTATCCTCTGTGATCGTACGGGTTATCGTATACGTTCCCGGATTCTGATACAGGTGTTTTCCAGGAAATTTACCGACTTCGATCGTACCATCCCCCCAATCAAATACACGCGTGGATTTAGATCCAAAATTATGCACACCGTTTAGGAAAACAAATTTTCCGTCAACAATTGGCTGCTGGAGTGTAAGCTGATACTTATTCATAATTTCGGGTGGTGCGGCTTTCATCTCCGCAAAAGATGGCATTGATAGTGAAAAAATAAAAAATAACATAATGCTAGAAAATTTGGCATTTCTCATTTCAAGTTCTCCTTTCTTCTATTGGAATTATTGATAAATTAATTGGTGTGTGAGGTTGATTACCGGACCTTTTCCGCTAAGATAAGATTCCGCAAAATATTTCCAGACCTGCTGATCACCTCCTTCCCAAGCACCTCAACTTCTCCGGCAGGTTCAGATGGTTACAATCGTCGTCCTTGAATAACTCGGATCAGTACCACTACGATGGCGATGATCAGCAGGGCATGAATGACGCCACCCATCGTGTATCCGGTCAACAAGCCCAGGCCCCACAGAATCAAAAGAATTACACATATGGTCCAAAGCATCTTCGCTGCCTCCTAAGACCTCTAAAATCTTCTTTTGGAAGCCTATGTTTACTTACCAACAGCCTTCTTGATCTCGCCGATTTTTTCTTGAACTTTGCCGGTTTCGTTTTCCTTTTTTCCTTCGGCTTCCAAGTCAGGATTCAGGATGACTTTCCCGGAGATCTCCTTGATCTTACCCTTCACTTGGTGCAATTTGCCTTCTGCCTCGTCCCTTGTGCTTGATTTCATGATATTCCTCCTTCCGGATTTCGGTTTTACTACATTCTGACCAGCCCTAAGATGCCAAATACAATGAGATAAATGGCAACGATATAATTCAAAAGTCTCGGGGCAATGAGAATCACGATTCCCGCGATTAGAGCAACCACCGGCTGTGGGGATACACTGATTTGCATGTTAAGTAAGCCTCCTTTCTTCCTTATTTCCACAACAAACGATACAATGCCACCCACCATCATCTGGGAAAGTTCCTTGCGCTTTTGTGCATGGACTTTGATTTGTATGATGAACAGGATTATGAAACTTGGATGTGCAACTATCTTGCCAACAATCGCGAATCGGCAATATTTCGTATTAATGTTTTAATAACAAGTATTTAGCTTAAAGGGAGAAAGTAGCGCAGCGCATAGAAGGGTTGGTTTCCCCTCAATATTTGGCGGAACCTCCATATATTGAGGGTGATCTTTGGGGAACGTCGTCGGATCTTAATCCCGCCTTTTGGTCCCCTGCGAACGAGTCCGGGCTTATGCGTCCGCGCTCTCAAGGGGCTCCTTTATAGGATAAAATCGGTCGCAAGAAATTTGCTTTTGTGATCCCGCACGATGGGGGTGATAATCTGTTTGTTCAAATCAGTTTGCTTGGCGGCAACCAACGTTCGAATGGAAAAAACCCGTAAGGCATCGGATACGGAAAGGGTTCCTTCGGCGGAATTCTTCCGACCCGCAAAGGGGAACGTGTCCGGCCCCCGCTGGCACTGGCTATTGAAATTGACCCGGCAGACCTGGTTGACAAGCGGGTCTATCAATCGTGCAATCTGGTCCGGATCACTTCCGAAAATGCTGACCTGCTGGCCATAGTTGGAATTGATTATGTATTCAATGGGTTAACCCATATTTTCAAAGGGAAGCACCGGAATAACCGGTCCGAACTGTTCTTCATGATACACTCTCATTTTATCGTGAACCGGATACAGGACGGCCGGAAAAAAGAAACTTCCGAAAACAGTTCCCCCGGCCGCATTGACGATACGCGCCCCTTGTAACACGGCATCCGCTACAAGTTCACACAGGTAATCTATTTTGCCTTTTTCCGCGACCGGTGTCAGGAAAACCCCCTTCTGCCACGGTATCCCAAAGGATAGCGCGTTAACGGCCGCGGCAAACCGTTCGAGAAACACATCCGCAATGTCGGCTTCCACAAAGAGGATCTTTAGCGCCGTGCAACGCTGTCCGTTAAAGGAAAGGGAGCCAAAAGGACGCATTCTTTTACGGCCGGATCAAGGTCGGCGCCTTTCAGCACAATAGCCGGATTCTTGGCCTCCAACCCCAGCACACAGCGAAGGCGATTGGGGCTGGGGTGCAGTTTTTTCAGGGCGTTTGCCGTCTTGCTCGTGCCGATCAGCCCCAGCACGTTGATTTTGCCGGATGCCATGAGCGGAGGGATCATTTCTCGCCCCTCGCCATAGATGACGTTGATAACGCCTCTCGGAAAAACGTCGCGGAAGGCATCCAGAAGCGGTGCGCACCTGCCAGTATGGTCATTTGGAGGGTCCAGGAAACGATAAAAGAGCAATAAATCACGAGCCCGGCAGCTAAAACCAATCCAACGGTGATCTCCTTTTGACCGATGATCATACCGTAAGAAAAAAATTTTGCGAAGGCATCGTCGGCATTGGGAAATACATTCCAGCGAACCAGTACTTCAGCGACCAGCATGCCGATAACCAAAACACTGATGACAAAAATCCTTTTCGATTGAATGCTGGAACGATTCTTCAATACAATGTCAAATTTTTGAAGTCCATGGCTGTACAAAACGCTTTCAAGACAGCCTTTGAGGAAGAGCACAAGAATCCAGGCAATCAGGATTAACGAAAGGGTTTGGATAAGCCCATCGAACATAAATCGTGCCAAACGGCTGAACCCAAAAACATCCGCGAAAAAGATCGCGGAAAAAGTTGATGCATGGCCACACTCCTGCAGATAAACCCAGCTGGATCTTCTTACTGAAAAAAGAAGTGCAACCCCAGACCAAAGTACTCGATTGTGTTTTCATAGAACTGTCCATTGGGTGATTTCCCATTATAATACTCCAGCAGCAACATAAGCTTTCGGCCCAGGATTTCAGGATTTTCAAACTGTACTCCCGCACGCACCGACAGATCCGTATTCCAACCGCTTTCCTGCCAGTTCTGGATGTCTACAGCCGCCACGGGAGACATGGCGCCGTTCAGCCAGGACCACGGGCTGTGAAATTCCAAGCCGACCTGACTGTACCAGGGGTCGAAATCAGAAGGCGTGCGATCAAAAAGATACCCTCCTCCGGCATAGGCACGGAACCCTTTGGGAAAGTCATAAGAAAACAGGGTGTCAAAAGCGTTATAGCTCAGATTTTTTCGCTCCGCGGCATCTCCCCTTAAGACATATTCATCACCCAGGTGCGAGCTTTGATGAAATATGCGCATCATATTGGTAAAATTTTCCTTCTTGATGAAGACTGGAATCCCCACCCGATAGTCCGCATTGATCAAATCAAAGGATTCAGCATCCAGGTCGAAAATGGAAAAAACACCCGCCTGAATGCCCACCTCCATGGTGGATTGCCAAGGGCCGCGAAAACGATAGATGCCGAACGACTCGCCGAAACTGACGGATGCCACATCCGTAAGCAAATCGCCTTTCGTATATCGCTGGTAGGAAGCGGAAAACCGCGGCCATCGGGGAGCGGCAATCAGCGGTCGAAACAGCTGTGTTTCAGGCAGGAAGACCGGCAAAGACCCGTCCAGTGCAACCGTTTCTTCCTTGTCAGTCTCGGCTGCAAGAACCCTTTGCGGATGTTTTTCATTCAAAAGAAATTGAACCTTTTTGACGCCTTTTATGCCTGAGATCACCTGGCCCAAATCTGTTTTTTCTTCTTCCGATAAACGACTTTGCTCAACATATACCACGCCATTTTTTACCTGAATGTATCCCACCTGACCCGGATAACTCATGCCCACAATGGCAGTTGCATAACCTTGAATAAAATCGTCAGTGGCCTCCGCCGCATCCGATTCAGAAACCGGATTCCATGCCGCTATCCAAACGGTAAAAACCCAAAAGATCCATAAAGAGCTCTTCAAAAAGCTGCCATTAAAAATCATTTCATACCTGCCTGAACCTTTCAAAATGCTCACCTCAATAAAGAAGCATCTTCATGTCAAGCGCTATTGGTTCACCTTGTCGGTCGCCTGTTTCACTTTATCCCCCGCCTTTTCCAGTTGGTCTCCCATT
Organism: Desulfatiglandales bacterium; assembly: GCA_963664475.2. Lineage (GTDB taxonomy): Bacteria > Desulfobacterota > DSM-4660 > Desulfatiglandales > Desulfatiglandaceae > NaphS2. Next base: position 1,201,794 of record CAXXXE010000004.1, on the reverse strand, counting down.
TTTTCCATGGCGTTATCCATTTTTTTACCGGCCTTTTCCGCCGGCCCTTCCTTTTCACATGAAGCCAACCCGAATGAAAAAGCCATCACCAATACCATAATCCCTATTTTCCAACCCTTCACGAAGCTTCCAAACCCATAAGCACATTTTTCCATCATTTCCTCCTTTCGGTTGTAATTGAAGTACAGTGTACGAATCTATATTTACTTACCAACGCCATTCTTGATCTCGCCGATTTCAACTTGAACTTTAAGGGCTTTCTTTTCCTTTATGTCGTGAATCACACCACCCATCGTGTACCCTGTAAATATGCCCAACCACAACACCATTAAAGCAATCACAAATATGGTTAAAACCACCTTGCCCACCTCTCAAATACTTTCAAGATACCTTTGTCGACTTACGTTTAATTTCGTGCTCACACACCTTTCCTCTTTTTTTCCGCACCCTATTCTTTCACGATCAGATCGCTCTTTACGGACGTGACCCCTTTTACGCTCCATGCGATTTCAATCGCTTTATCGACGGCCTTTTGAGAGTTAACGAATCCGCTCAGTTGAACGGTGCTCTTGTAAGTTTCTACACCGATCTTAAATGACTTAAGAAAATCATCCGCTGCGAGCAGGGATTTGACCTTGGTTGTAATCACCGAATTGTCGACATATTCACCGGTACCTTCCTGTTTCGATGTGGAAGCGCAGGCCGCTAAGGCGGCGATCATTATCAGAAGGATAAAGTACCCAAGAAACCTATTTCTCTTTTTCATAGCCGTTACTCCTCTATCTAGTAATGTTTCAAATGGTTACACTCGTCGTCCCTGAATAACCTGGATCAGCACCACGATGATGGCGATGACCACAAGGGCATGTGGGATAATCTTTTGTCATCCTACTTTCCATTTCCCTTTCCATGATCCTTTTTATCATCCCTTCCATGATCCTTTTTATTATCCCTTACATCTTCCCTCTGTTTATTCTTATCAGATTTTTCATGTCGAGACTGAGACTGTTGTGGCTGGTGTTGTGGCTTGACCGCCTCTCGGGATTGCGGTCGGCCTTTTTTTTGGACCTCATTATGTTGTCCTCGGGAGTTCTTTTGGGGCTTCAAATCTCTGACGCCCCATGTATTTTGCTTCTCCCAATGTTTGTCCTTTTCCCATTTGTTCCAGTTCCGTTGAACTTCTTCGTGAGGTATTCGTTTGTGGTCCCATTTATGCCCTTTCCATTTATGCCCCCGATAGTCATCCCTCCAACGTGATGGTACTTCTCTATAAAAGGATGGAACGTTTTTATAGTGACCCCAACCTGAATTATAATTCCGCGATCGATACCAGCGCCCTTCCCACGGACGCCACCACCAACCACCGTAGAAAAAGATATCCACATCTACGTCAGGGTCCACATATACATATGTCTCAGGCATCACTACCAACTGTGGAGGCGCCGAAAATACGATAGCGGGAGGCAGAGGAATATTCACGCCTACATTCACACTCACATCCACTGCCATCGTTGGAATATGAGATAAAAGTACCAATGACCAAACTATTGTTCCGAAAAGTAAAAAGCGGATAACGATATTTCTCTTTTTCATAGCAATTACTCCTTATTTGTAAGCACCTCACCTTGATATCCACATCTTTCAAGAAAGGGCCATTCTGTCTAAGACCCGCCTATATGTCCTTTTTGCCAACGCTTACATCTTTTCTCTCAATTTATGAATTTCTCTATTCATACTCCTTTCATGAGCTGATGATCGCAGCATATTCCCAAATTCAGAAATCTCTCCGACCTTTCTTCCGTCTAAAACATCAATGTTCATTATGGTATACTCAAGTTTTATGCCAAGCTGGATGAGCGAACTTCTATTTGATGCAAAGCATTGATTTATAAAATAATATTCAAAATCGAAAGCTTGGTGGAGGAACCGAAATGGTGGTCAAATATGATAAACGGTCAAATATGACCACAACCTTTAACATTTTTTCAGGTAAAGTGAAATCCTGAGTGATGAACGCCGTCTTCCAGGCCTGAGACATCTCAACGATGAACATCCAGGGTGAGCGCGGAAGATACGGTTTTCTTGTCCTTTTCTTGAGTGGCTGAGGTTTCAAGGACCGTCAGCCTTCTCTCATCGATCGTCCCCGCTGCTACAAATTCCTGCTTGATCGCTTCCGCCCGTTCACGGGCCAATTCAGTCAGCCGAATTTCTGTTACCGGTTGCGCTTCGACAAGTTTTTGCAGCAGGGCGGTGTAAAGATCGCGGGACAGGTCCGGCGGGTGCACGGCAGCTTTTCCGGCTTTCTTATTCATCACCGCCCCCCGTTTTGCCGCACGTTCCTTGGCCGCAGCCAGCACATCTGCAGAAATTCGTTCCATGACCATCATCTCGATGGCCTGCTGGACCGGCGGATTGCTCAAATTCACCGGCCCCGGATCTTCGACGGAACCAACCTTTCTACCCGTCCGTCCGGCAATTTCGAGCCGGATCAGCATGGACTTCAGGGCCTCACCGTCTGCAACCGGATCAAACCGGCCCTGGATTTTCAGCGCAAGTTGCGGGCGCTTGGCAAGCGCCTCTGAAAGGGTCTTCACTTTTTCTCGTTCAGGAGGAAGCAACACGGCCCGACCCGGCTCAAACCCAATGGTCTCAAGATTCTCCTGTTCCACTCCGAGCATGCCGGCCAGTGCCCTGAAAGGGGAAGTGACGATTTTGGTCAAAAAGCTGATAAGGGTTTTCCACATGAGATGCGCGTAGCTGAACTGAGGATCATCCAGGTTGCCGGAAACCGGGAGTCCGATGTCGATCCGACCATCGGCATCCTTCAGGAGTGCAAGGGCAAGCTCAAGGGGGATGTCAGGCGAAGCGGTGCTTTCCACCTCCTCGCCCAGCGTGAGGTTGTCCAGAATGATCTGGTTGCTCCCTTTGAGTTCACTCTGCTCGATCAGGTAATGAAGATCAAGGGAGAGCTTTCCGGAGGCGATTCTGTACCCGGCGAATTTCCCCGTGTAAGGGGTGAGGTTGGTCATCTCCACGTTCTTGAAAATCATGGTGATGTCGGCAAAATGCTTGACGTTGAGCGGCTCAATCTGCCCCTGGATTCTGGACATGCCATATTCATCCACTTTGCCCTCAAGCTGAATCCGCGCCCGCGCGCCTTTTTTCGTGGAAAGCCCGACGATTGCTCCCTTCAATTCATAGATCTTTGCGCCAAATGGTATGCGGAGACTCAGGTCCGCGAAATCGAGGACGCCTTTCTCGATGCGGATCCTCCGAACATCCACCGGAAACCCGCCGGGGGTTTCCGCTTGGGACACCGGTTTTTTTGCCTCAACCGTTTCCTCTTTATGCCGCAGCACCTTGGTCAGGTTCAGGCTCATGTCTTCATATATGATCAGCTTTCCGTAGGGCTCTATGAGGCGGACTTCTCCGATGTCAAGCCGTTCAGGCCAAAGGCCCAGCTTGATATTGTTCGCTTTCAAGGCCTGCCAGGCAAGAAATTTTTGCGTGGTGTCCGGCTTGGTTTGCAACTTGGCGCCCAACTCCGAAACGAGCAGATCAATGATGTGCGCATCGCCGGAGAATTGCAGGTTCGGGCCTTTTCCCCCCTCACCGTAGCGCACCTTTCCCGCAGCGTTGAAATCTCCCGAATCCACACTCAGGTAGGCGTATTGTGCCACGTAGGGCTGAAAAGGCGTCAGGGCCAGGTTCGACACATGAACAGTCGCTTCCGCGCTTTTCTGAGCGAGCGTGAAGCGTCCCTTGGCATTCACGGCGCCCCCTTCCTGTAACGTCAAAGACACCTCAAAGGGAGCAGAGGCCTTGCCTTCACTGTGAAAATCGGCAAGCTTCAGCGTAATGTCTTGAAGGTTCACGGCGGGAGCGGGCGAAAGCGTCTGATCCCTGAAAGCGACGTTCAACCCGGCTGCCGCCACTGATCCGACGGCAACAGACCAGGGCCGTCCTTCAGCTTGCGCCTTTTCCACGGCGCCTGCAATTTTTTCTCGAAGTTTGCCGACATTTCTCCTTCCGAGCACGCGCAATAGGTTCAGGTTGCCGGTCTTTTCCAGCACCATGGCGGCATGCCCGCCTTCCATCATGATCCTGTCCAGGGTCACCTGCCGGGTTTCAAGGTCCATGCGGCCTCCCTCCACGGCAAGACTTTCCAGCGTGACCAGGGGCGCATCCTGCCCCGCTTTTTTTAAGGATACGCCCTCGAAGAGGACGTTAAAATTCTCTGCCAGGACCCCCACTTTTTCGGGCATAAAAGAAAGATCGGCCTTGCCCTTGACACCGAGTCTTGAAACGCCGATTTCAAGAGGATAAAACCTGCTGTGATCACTGTAGGCCACGGTGAAATCATCAAGACTGAGGGTCTTTAGCATCACGCGCCATGGCGGTCTTTCCAGGGGCGCCACCTTTTGGGCGGGAGACCGGGGAGCTCCGTCGGCCTTTAAAAGCGCCTGCCAGTTCAATCGCCCCTGTTCGTTGATGTCCGCCGTCGCGCGACCCCGGGAGAGCGCCAACGCCCCCACCTGGAACGATCGAGAGGCCAGATCAAACCGGCCGTCATCGAGACGAATGGTGTCAACTGCGAGAATCGGTTCCCGGTCCCCCCGGGCCTTGAGTTCCAGGGCCGAGACAAGCATTTTCAATTCCTCAATGACAAGGGAAGGGGATTTTGCCGCATTGGCAAATCGATAGCGGGCTTCAAAGTCTACTTCACCCCCCGGTTTGTTCAACAGGATTTCATCCTGCAAAAACGCCCACGCCGAAACGGTCTTGAATCCCTCCACTTTTACCCTGCCGTCGGACCAGAGAGGATGGAGGGAAACATCGCCGGACCCTGTGAGCTTTCCGCCGTGGGGGAGGGTTGCTTCAATGGAATAGACGCCCTTCTTGTCCAACAGCGTGGTAAGGTTTTTGAACTCCAGGCCAATCGTCTCAAGCACAATACTGCCGGGAGTGGGGCCGGATCGGTCCGTGAAAAGGAGTCGCCCCTGGTTCAAGGCAATGTGCTCAAAGATAACGCGCGGCGGGTGCACCTCTTCTTCGGGTTTTTCTTGCAGGGAAGTTTTCCCCCCATTTTCTTTTCCTGGGATCCGGCCTGCGAGATCCACAAAGTTGATGCGGCCCTCAGGTTTTATTTGCAGGTTCACGACCGGGCCATCCATGCGAACATCCGCAAAGGTCCAGGCCCGGCGCCAGAGACTGGAGATCTCGAAGTTGATAAAAAACGACTTGAATGCGAGTAGCGGGGATCCGACTCTTTCTTTGAGGTCGAAGTTCCTGATTTCCAGGGTGAGAGTGTATGGGTTCACCCGGACCTTTTCCATGATCACGAGACACTTGAGGGATTCCTGAGCAAACCGAGTCGCCTGGCGCTTGATCAGATAGGGGGCAAGAAAAAAGCCCGCCAGGGTATAGGTGATCATAAGGCCAACAGCGACGATGAAGGCTTTGCCCAGCAAAACCCTCATCAGCCAATGTTTGCGAAGCGGTTTGCTTTCAGGAGTATCCATGGGTTCATTTACCCCTTTTCTATTCAGAATCCCTGCCTTATTTGAACTTCGAAGCCGCATCGTGATAGGCGGTCTTGACTTCAGCCCAGGCTTTTTCCGCACCTGCTTTGACGGATTCCCATGCCTCATCGCCAGCGGTTTTTAACTCCGTCAACTTCGCCTTGGCTTCACCCTGTTTGTGCTCCAATGCCTCGATGATTTTGAGGTAATCCATCTTCGCATCGGCCTTGGCATTCTCATCCTTGGCCTTGAGCAGAGCGATCCGTGCATTCCATTCCTTCAACTGTGCATCCAACTTTTCTTCGTACGCTTTTCTTTCGTCTTTCATAACGACCTCCATGATTGATGGGTCCTTCTTGTTCGATTTCATAGTATTCCATCCTTTGGATGGTGACCAGGATCATGTAAACTGTTAATGCAAAGGGCCTGCCAACTATTGGGGGAAAGACATGGGGCTGTAATCAGCCTTTAATAACGGTTGGTTATATGAACAGGAGAGAACCATGAAGAAGGTTGAAATTATTGTTTAGCCCTCCATATGTGGTGGGACCTCCATATATTGAGGCCAAACGAATCATTCTGCCTTTCAGAACAATATGCGCGCGATTCTGGTTTTCCAGCAAACACATTGCATTATCAACCGGATTATACTACGAAGATAACCATATTCGGATTCCTATGATAACCCAGGCATGAAATAAGTAATCAAAAGCAGGGGATTTTGGACAGGCGACAACCCTCGGCCATCCGACAGCCCAAAGGGAGCGTGAAGGACGCAATGACGGATTTTGACGCCCTGGTCCGGCACCCGGAGCCGGGAGCGCGGCAGGGAATATTTCCGGTCTCCTGCATCGCCGGGGTCAAGCGTTTTCTGCTCAACTGCGCCCATGGGGGTTCCCGGGCACTTGTCCAGGTTGTCGGGCACTCCATCGCCATCCGAATCCAGAATGACACCCTTTTCCACAACTACCGGTGCGGGTTTGGACGGGGCCTTTTTCAGAAAGATCCTTCTTACGAAATCGGCCATCCCTTCAGGGGAGGTAACCTGGTCCCCTGTGACATAGGTTCCGCACTGACCCGTCTCTACGACTTGCTCAAGGAGTTTCTTACCGTCGGGATCCACGCCGATCTGTAGGGCATAGAAACAGATCCTGTTTCCGTACTGGGTCTTCAAATTAGCCGCGGACTTTTTGCCAGGCCGTCCCCATATGGCCTTAACAGCCCGGGAACCTTCTCCCTGTTCACCAAATTCAACAATGGTCTTTCCCTCAACCATGGCGTGGGTAAAGGCGGGATCAAAAGGAACGCGGCCCATGACCCTTATATTCTTTTCTTTCGCAAAGGCCTCAATAGCCTTTCCCATCCCGGGGTTGATATCGAATTTGTTAACGCAAAGCATTGCCGGCACCTTGAAAAATACCGCCAGCTCCGACACCCTTTCCATATCATGTTTGCCCGAAACCGTCGGCTCGGCCACAATCAAGACGGCCGATGCTCCGCCCAAAGAAGCGATTACCGGGCATCCCACACCGGGAGGGCCATCCGTGAGTAGTAAATCCAGGTTTTTTTCTTCGGCCAGTTTCATCCCTTCCCGGCGAATCAGCGCCACCAGCTTTCCTGAATTTTCCTCGGCAATGCCCAGCCTGGCATGGGCCATGGGGCCAAAACGCGTATCAGAAATATACCACTCGCCGCAGGTATTGATCGGAAACGCTATGGCCTTTTCGGGACAGAAATAATAACAGACGCCGCAGCCCTCGCAGTCCATTTCGTCTACCACAAAATCCTCGCTGATGGCATCCCATCGGCACAGATCCCGGCACCGGCCACAGAGGGTACATTTATCCGGATCAATTTTTGCCGTGTGTCCGGATTCAAAATCATGGCGTTCCTTAATCGTAGGGGCCATGATCAAGTGAAGATCCGCCGCATCCACATCCGCATCGCAAAGCACCTTGCTTTCGGCAAGGGAAGCAAACGCCGAAACAATACTGGTCTTTCCCGTTCCTCCCTTGCCGCTTATGACGACTACCTCTTTCATGAAACGCTCCTTTTTGCCCCTGCTATTTTGTCAATATCCCGGTACAGTTGGATAAAGCTTTCTTTCCATTCAGGCAACACATCAACAACCATATCGCCCCGCGAGTAAGCTTCGGCAATTCGCCTGTCAAAGGGAATCTCCATCAAAACGGGTATATTTTGCTCTTTGGCGTAGGCCTTGACACGGTCATCGCCTATATCCGATCGGTTGATGACCAGTCCGCAGGGAATGCCCAGGATTCGGACAGCCCCTATAGCCAACTTCAAATCATGGAGACCGAAAGGCGTGGGTTCGGTCACCAGCAGCACGAAATCCGCGCCTTTCATGGATGCAATCACGGGGCAAGAGGTTCCCGGAGGGGCATCGATGATGGTCACCATGTCCGAGCGTGTGTATTGGCGCACGCTTCTAATCAGCGGCGGAGACATGGCCTCGCCCACACGCAGCTTTCCGTGCACAAATTCCAAGCCATTGCGGTATCCCCTTTCGATGCGGCCCAACTCCCGGGTCGTCTCCGTAATGGCCTTTTCGGGACAAACCTCCATGCAGCCGCCGCAGCTATGGCACATTTCAACAAAGGGCAGCACGGTTTCTCCAATCACAATGATGGCCCTGAACTGGCAAATTTCCCCACATTTTCCGCAGAGGCTGCATTTTTCCATATCCACCTCGGGCACAGGGGTGGTAATGATCCGGGTCTCTTCCATATGGGGTCGGATGAAGAGGTGGGCATTGGGTTCTTCCACGTCGCAGTCCAGAAGCTGAACCCGGGAATCAAGAGAAACGGCCAGATTGGTGGCGACCGTGGTCTTTCCCGTTCCTCCCTTGCCGCTTGCTATACTAATAATCATTATGTTCTCCTTTGGCGGTTAGCAACTATCTTCATCACTCAATGATCACAACGATTCGCACCCGAAACCAGGGTATTGGAGAGGTACTGGTTTGCCAGCGACTCCGGAGAATCCACGGGCGCGCCCATGACGACCTCAATGCCGTTGCCGCGCAAAAGCTGCTGAGCGTTTTCGCCCATTCCTCCCACAATGGCCACATCAGCGCCCTGCTCGTAAAGCCACTGCGGCAACACCCCCGGTTCATGGGCCGGCGGATTGCGCATTTCCGTTTTGACGATTTTCCCATCCCGGGTTTCTATGAATGCAAATTGTTCGCAGTGCCCGAAATGGGAACTTAATTTTCCTTCGGATACAGGGACCACCAGTTTTTTAGAATCTTTGACGCCTTTCTTCCCGATGATGGGAAACTCCGGCTTGGTTTTCGGAACCGCCTTTGTCCGATGCTGGGTCAACTGCACAATTTCATCCACCATTTTATTGAATTCCCGCGTGATGGGGAGATTGTTGTCATCCAGAATCCCCATACTCCCGGAATCGCCGTTCATGACCACCCGTGGTTCAAGGGGAAGTGTTCCCAGAAGCCTCAGTCCTTCTTTTTTCGCGGTCAGCATGCCGCCGTGCGTCTTGAACAGGTCAATGGTTTTGCCGCAGTGCGGGCATGTAAGCCCACTCATATTTTCCACCAGGCCCAGAATTTCCATATTGACCTGGCGGCAGAAATTGATGGATTTTCGCACATCCGCCAGAGATATTTCCTGGGGCGTCGTCACAATCAGGGCCAGCGCGTCCGGAATGGTCTGGGCAACGGTAAGGGGTTCATCGCCGGTTCCCGGCGGCGAATCGATAATCATGTAGTCCAGGTCATTCCACTCCATATCGGATATGAACTGCCTGATCACCCCGATCTTAAGAGGTCCCCGCCAGATAGTGGCGGCATCCTTGTCGTCCCCCAGAAGTGTTTCAATGGAAATCACCTCCATATTGGGAAGATAACTGACAGGGCGTGCTTTTCCGTTGCCCGTTCCCTGTCCGAGACTTCCCTTGAGGCCCAGCATGCGGGGGATGCTGGGTCCATGAAGATCCACATCCATGAGCCCCACCTTGTATCCCCGCCTGGCCAGAGCCACGGACAGGTAGGCCGCCACACTGCTTTTTCCAACGCCTCCCTTGCCGCTCATCACGAGGATTTTATGTTTGATTCTGAGCAGGCTTTCTTTGATCACATTATCCTGTATTTGATGCTGATCCTGTTGGCTTAAATTTTGTTTTGCCATAAATATCAACCTCCAAGGGTTTTGTTTTTTGTTCTTTACTTACCCAATTTCGATTCAAGTCCGTTGACCTGTTCCCGCAGCTGCCGCACCTGGTCTTTCAATTGATTCACTTCATCGGTTCCAGAGGCGGGAATGGTTGAAGAGGGACTTACCCCCTGAATGCCGCGTCCCATCCCGCGCCCCATTCCACGGTCCATGCCGCCGCCACTGGTACCACTGCTTCCCGTGCTGTCGCCCATGCCGTAATGATCGGCCACATTGGGCGTGCTGGTGGACTGGAGAGCCCCGTCCCGGTATCTCTCAAGCGCTTCCCGGACGGTTCCATTCTGTCCCAAAAAGACTTCTACTCCTGCTGCGGCAAGGGTTTTCACCGCATTGGGCCCCACATTCCCGGTCATGATGTTGAGAAGTTCCCTGGTGAGGACCTTGTCCCAACCACCCTCTTCTTTGCGGCTCTTTCATGAATGTTATATGCAAAAGGCCTGCCAATAATCGGGGAAAGGCAGGAGGCTGTAACCATCCTTTAATAACGATTGGTTATATGATTAGGAGGTAATGGTGGTAAAGGTTGGGACAATGGGTTAGCCCTCCATATGTGGTGGAACCCCCATATATGGAGGGATCTTTGCCTTTAATGAAGACAGATTTTAACGCCTTTTGCTTGATTTCTCAGTCTATGACTTAACAATTTAATGTTCACTGATTGTTGGCAGGCTATTTGCAAGCAATAAACATGACTCCGGTCACGATAGGAGAGAGGCAAAAAACAGGCGATATCTCCGGCATGCTCAAAAGCAAGATCAACAATACAAGGGAAAAAAGGGGTCAGAAGAGATTTGATAAATGAGAAAACGTCAGAAGGAAGATATCTTAGTCGCGTTCTTCAAGGAAAAAAGGAAATACGAGGAACTTGCGGAGTACATTGTTCATCTAATCAGGGAAGATCCTTCGTCACCAAAGGAAAGTCTTCATACCATTATATATCGGCTTAAAGATGAAGTGAGGCTAATAGAGAAAATTGATGAAGAGAACAAACAGCTCAAAGCTGGAGCAGCGCCTATTACGCATAAGAATTTCGGGGAAAGAGTCGGCGATTTACTTGGAATCAGGCTTATCTGTCTGCGTCTTTCAGATATTAAGAGAGTCGAAGCATATCTTGGACTTCTGGTACAAGAGAAAATTCTACGATTCATCAAAAAACCGGATCAAAAGAGGTCATTTGTTCTGCCGGTAGATCCCGGAGAGTCGATTCCAGACAACCTTAGTCTTCGATATAGCGGCTATTCATCCATTCATTATCAAATACGGCTTGGCAAGAATTCAGATGCAATCGATGAGTTGAAAGGGCTTCAGGTTGAGTTCCAATTACGGACTATTCTTGAGGAGGCTTGGGGTGAAATTGACCATAAATACAGGTATGTCTTCAGCCGAAGTGGAGATCTGCTTCCTGAGCATATACACTCTGGCTTTTACAATCTGAGCGCTTACCTTCAGGTAGCTTCGCTGCATGCAGAGCACCTATGCCGACAGGCAGAGGCTTATAGCCAATCGAGAACCAAAAAACAGAAGAGAATGTTAAGGCCTCCCGTTGTTGCTGAGCAAGGGTCACAAGAAATTTCCATGGATGGATCCGACCAGGCGAAATTACAAGAGGCCCTTCAAGTCGTATTGGAAAAAATCTTTGGCTTTAAGTTAACCGTCAGAACGATAACGTATATTATGAAGCGTCTCGATGAATTCGGATCCGCGGAACGGCCTGAAGTTCTATTTCAGAAAATTTTCACGGAAAACAGGCGACAGGATTTTGAAACTATTTTTCGAGAAGTTTTTGATCGTGAAGCTTTTGAGGATAATCGCAAGAGAAACATCGATGCAATAAACGCCGTAAATTTTGCAATGTTCGACGAGATCCAAGGTTCAAGGGTCGCCCGGGAAGGATTGAGATCCGCTCTAAGAGGGAAAAATTAACGTTCAAGATAGTCCGGTTTCTTTTTAGGCGGGACACCCGCAACCCAATGATGAATTTGTAGGAGGCCGTAAATCGTAAGAGTGACAGCCAACGCCAGGAATAGACAACTCATTGTTTTTCATCGGTCCAGAATTTCCCGCACCTGGATCAGAAGATCCCTCGAATGAAAAGGCTTGTGGATGAAGTCAAAACCGGCCGCCGTCAATTCATCGGTCTTGACGATATCCTCGGAGTATCCGCTTGCAAAAAGGACCTTTATTCGGGGACTGGCTTTTCTGATCACCTCACTGACCTCTTTGCCGGTTTTTGTCGGCATGACCATATCCAGCAGGACAAGGCTGATCCATTCCCTGTTTTCCACGAATTTTGAGATGGCCTCTTCGCCGTCCTTTGCGGCGATCACCTGGTAACCTGAGGACTCCAGAATGTTTTTGATCAATTTCCGCAAGGAATCATCATCCTCGGCGATAAGGATTGTCTCATTACCGCCTTTGACCGGGACGAGGTCCTCCGGCTTTCCGTCCGTGGATGCCAGCTCCTCGCTAAGCGGAAGATATATGCTAAAGACCGTGCCTTCTCCCGCCTCACTGTAGACCTTGATGTATCCGTTATGTTGTTTCAATATTGCGTAGGCCATTGAAAGACCAAGCCCCGTTCCTTTGCCAACCCCTTTTGTGGTAAAAAAGGGGTCGAATATCCTCTTCCGGGTTTTTGCATCCATTCCACACCCGGTATCGGCAACCGTGATCAGTGCATATTTTCCAGGCGCACCATATCCATAAGCCGCAACAAATGCTTCATCCACTTCCACAAGGCCTGTGCTGATTGTCAGCCGTCCGCCTTCAAACATTGCGTCCCTGGCATTTACGGCAAGGTTCATCAGCACCTGCTCCATTTCCCCTGCATCCGCCTGTACGATCAAGGGCTTCTCCGAAAGGTCCAGATTAAGATCAATACTCTCTCTGATGATTCGGACAAGCATTTTCTGCAGTCCTAAAAGAAGCGCATTGATATCAACGGGCTTCACTTCAACAATCTCTTTTCTGCTGAAGATAAGGAGCCTTTGGGTAAGATCGGCAGCCCTGTCGGCGGCAGTGAGCACCTCATTCATATCTTCCCTTGAAGGACTGCCTGTTTCCAGAGCGTCCATGACCATGTCGCCATACCCTTTGATGATACTGAGAATATTATTGAAATCGTGCGCAATTCCCCCTGCCAGAGTGCCGACGGCCTCCATCTTCTGGGAGTGGCGAAGTTGGGCTTCCAGTTTTTTTTGATCGGTGACGTCTTTTACCACTTCTATCCCCGCAACAATGTTCCCTTCCAGATCCCTTAATGGCGATGCGGTAATCTCCACATACATTGACCCTGTGCTGATAGCCGCGGACCGCTCCGCCTTATGAATACCCCCGTCCCGGAAAGCCATCGCGACAGGGCAACCTTCACATACGTGGTCTTTGTCCTCATAGGACGAGTAGCAGTGTTCGCCGACGTGGTCTCCTCTAATATTTTTATGGACAGTATTCTGGTAGAGAACGACAAAATCGGTATCCTGAATACTGAGCCCATCCCCCATTGAGGCCATGATGGCCTCCAGCCTTGATTTGTCCCCATGGGCTTTCCGAAGCGCCGCCTGCATGTTCTTCTCCGCCAGCTTCCGCTCGCTGACATTTCGAATATTGCATTGGGCCAGCTCCGCTTTGTCAACCATATAGATGTCCGTGTAGACTTCCTCCCCGGACTTGGCCTTCACGGATACATCTTTGTAATTAAGAATGCCGTTTTTTTTCAAGGATGCCATGATTGCCGGGACATCACTCATATCGAGCGGAACGCCGATATCCGACAGCTTTTTCCCCATGTAATCCGTTTCGAAATAACCCAGCATTTCTTCGATGGCCGGATTCCCCTGGATGATACGTCCTTCATCCTTTTCGAGAAGAACAATCCCGTCGCTGGCGGTCTCAAAAAGTCGCCTGAAGCGCCTTTCAGAGTCTGCCAACAGGTCTTGCAATTGCCTTTCTTTGCTGATGTCCTCAATGGCCAGAAGGATGAGCCGCTTTTCTCCCGATGCCCGTTCAATCTGCCGGGCATTCAGAAGCATGATGCGCCTGCCGATGCCGGCAAAATCGTGTTCAACCTCATAATCGTCAAAGGTGGTTTTTTGGGGAAGAATGGTTTCCAGCAGTTCCCGCAGCTTGGGAATATCCCACTGCTTGTTGCCCAGATCATAGATATGCTGCCCCACGGTCTCTTCGGGGCTTACCTTAAAGACTTCGTAAAAGGAACGGCTGATGGTGACAACCCTCAGGTCTTGATCCAGGACGATCAAGGGTTCACGCACGGTGTTGAGGATGCTCTCGGCTAATTCCCGGGCTCCATTCGGGAATTCCTGGAATTTCTTTACGGTTCTTTCCCTGAGCATTTTCTGCCTCCTTCATGCGATTATTCGCAAGCCCTCAATTCTCGTTTCTAAATCCGGCTTACTTTTTGGTTTCTTCCTTAACGCCTTGCTTTCCTCCAGTCTTCGGACCTTGACCAGGGCTATTGCCCTTTCCCTTACCTTTACCATGGCCGTCTTTGGGTCCCTGACCTTTGGGTCCGGTTCCGTCTTTATTTGGCATATTCGTCACCTCCTTCCCGTTGGCGAACGTATGATGATCAAACTCATGCTCATAGGTACTGCAAATCTCCTGCCAATCGTGGAAGAAAGCGAAAGGATGGATTCGTCCATTAATAACAAATAATTAGATCAAAAGGATGGAACAGCGAAAGAGTTTAAAATGATGGTTTACCCTCAATATTTGGTGGAACCTCCATATGCTGAGGGAGCTTTTTGATGATAGCGGGGAAGTTTAATCCGGCGCTTTGGCCTCCGGCCGGCGTATTCCGAGCTTCTGCATCCTTGCTCGCAAGGTACTCGGGTGGAGCCCCAGGACCTCCGCGGCCCCGTTCTTTCCCTCGATGCGCCACCGGGTTTCCAGGAGGGTGTTGAGGATTTGGTTGCGCTCCGTCTCTTCCAGGGTTCTCATGCCGGATGACAGGGGAGGGGATGAAATCGCCAGTTTGTCCGCCAGGTGCAAGACCGGCCCGGGGCTCAAGATCACGGCCCGTTCAATGATACTTTCCAGCTCCCGAATGTTCCCGGGCCACGGGTAATTCTGCAGATCCTTCATCATCCCCTTCTGGATCGATGTGATCTGTTTCCCCATTTTCCTGGCATACCGCTCCATGAAGGCATGGACCAGCAAAGGGATGTCTTCTTTCCGTTCCCGCAGTGGCGGTACCGTGATCGGGAAGACGTTGAGCCGATAGTAAAGGTCCTCCCGGAATCGGCCCTTTTGAACCTCTTCCTCAAGGTTTCGATTGGTTGTTGCGATGACCCTCGCATCGACTTTGATGGTATGGGAGGAGCCGAGACGTTCAAACGCGTTATGCTGGATCACCCGGAGCAGCTTGGCCTGCAACTCCAGCGACAATTCTCCGATCTCGTCCAGACAAAGGGTGGACCCATGGGCAATCTCGAACCGCCCTATCCGCCGGGTATCGGCCCCGGTAAAGGCCCCCTTCTCCCGGCCGAACAATTCGCTTTCTATTAAACTGGCCGGCAGGGCGGCGCAGTTGACCGTGATGAGCGGCCGATCCTTGCGTGGACTCATGTTGTGGATGGCGGCGGCGATCAACTCCTTTCCCGTACCGGTCTCGCCAAGGATGAGGACCGTCGTGTTCTGAGGGGCGACCTGCTCCGCCCGAAAAAGAACATGCCTGAGGCTGTCGCTTTGCCCGAGAATCTGATTGAATTGATGTTTCAGTTTCATTTCCCGCCGAAAGTAAATATTCTCGGCCTCAAGCTGGTCTTTCAGTTTCTTGATTTCGGAAAGGGCTTTGCAGAGGGATTCCGCTGCTTTTCGATGTTTTTCGATTTCCTGCGCCAGTTCCGTATTCGCCGTCCGGAGTTCGGCTGTCCGCTCTTCCACTCGCTGTTCCAGCCCGTTGTGGGCTTTCTGCAAAGCCTCGGCGAGAAGGTGCCGTTCGGAGATATCGCTCACTGCCCCTCTGATAAACCTGAAACCGTCGTCCCTGTTTTTTACAACCATACAGTCTAAATTGGCAAAAAACGCATGTTCGTCCTTTTTCAAAAGGCGCAGTTCGCAGAACTGGGATTCCTCCGTTTCCAGAAGGCGATGCCGAAGTTTGTAGAAAGCATCCTGGTCGTCTCTAAAAACGAAAGAGGAGAACGGCTTTCCAACCAAAACGCTCCGCTCTACACCCAACATGGAAGCAAGGGTGAGATTGGCCTCATGGATGATTCCCTTATCAGTCAACGTAACATAGCCGACCGGTGAGAAATCATACAAATGAGAATATTGATCCCGCCCCTTTTCTAATTCCCCTTGAATGTAGCGGAGCTCATCGTTTTGCATTTTCAACTCAATCTGGTGAACCTGAAGCTCGTGTATGAGGTTCGCCGTCCTTTCGGGCGGGACTTCGGAGAGATCTCCCATGCCTGAGGTCAGTTCTTTCAGTTTTTCCTCAGCGCTTCGCCTGAGTTGGGACTCTCTCTGATTTTCTTTCACCTTTGATTCCTTCACATTCATCCCAATCCCCCGATGCCTCCCACCCTCCAGGCAAAATCTTTTTTCGCAATTGGAATTTAGATTAGCTTAAATGTCGTTAAGCACCCAATGAATTTTAAATGAGGGTTATGTTTTCCAGGATTTGAGCCAGAATGCAATATTTGAGGGAAATAGTCAAGATTATCAGCCGATTTGCAGCAATTCTAATTTTGAAACGCATGTGACCTCAGGCTGGTTGTGACGCTCTGCGTCGGAACCTTCTTTATTGTTTCGGGGGCACATACCCGGTCATTCCTGTCATGAATCGCACCAAACCGTAACTCAGGCAGCTCGCTAAACGCATGCCGAAAGTCTGCGTTCTCAAGTTATGCTTAAATACCTGACGCGCCCCCGCCTTGATAGCCGCTTCCAGGCTTCCTTTCAAATCTTCTGCAAAATCTTCATCCATCACAACAACATTTGCCTCAAGCGCAAGCAAAAGACTGAGCGGGTCAAGGTTTGAGGATCCCACAGTGGCCCAATGTTCATCAATCACAGCAACCTTGGTGTGCATAAAACTCTTGTGATATTCATATATCTCCATTCCTGCATTTAAGAAACTGCCATAGAGGCCATGCGAGGCATAATGCAGCAATCGATATTCCACTTTTCCCTGCAACAGCAAAACCACCCGGACACCGCGCCGGGCTGCGTCCAGAAGGGCATGACGAAAATTCAACCCGGGGAAAAAATAGGCATTTGCAAGAATGATTTCGAATTTCGCATGTCCAATGGCCTGCAGATAGGCATTTTCAATATCGCGGCGATGGCGGATGTTGTCCCGTACCACAAAAGCTCCGCACATACGGCCCATGGGTTCCTTTAGAGGTGCTTGTCTGTCTTTGTCCCGGCCCCAGCCGGGACGAAAATGGCTCCGGGCCACTTGCCTCCACAACCGGCGGGCGGAATCATGCACTTCTTTAACCAGGGGACCTTCGACACATACGGCGTAATCATAACGAGGCGATGTTTCACCAGGCATATCAATGTCGTCGATAATGTTAATGCCTCCGACAAAGGCAATCTGCTGATCAACAACCACCATTTTCCGGTGCAGACGACGCAAACTCCGTCGCTTAAACGACCAGGGCGATATCTTGGGCCGGAATTTCAGCACCATTACACCGGCCGCCTCAAGGAATTCGACCATGGTTATTGGCAGACCATTGGAGCCGAATCCATCGATCAGAACGTGGGTTTTGACCCCACGAAGGGCCCCTCGTTTGAGCGCTTCCGCGATGCGTCGTCCGGTATTGTCATTTTGGAAGATATAGCTTTCCAGATAAATTTCATGAATCGCCCGGTCCAGGGCTCTTTCAATGGCCGGAAAATAGGTTTCGCCGTTTTGCATCAGAGTGAATTGATTGTCTGAAACAAGGCGCACGGAAGGGTTGTCCTTTTTTTCTCATTTTCCGGCGGAGAGGGATTTAACCCCCAGTGTTTCGATCAGCCGGTTAATATCGGTGGTCTTGAGATTCATCCCACCCTCTGAAACCGGCAGCAGTATGATGCGCTTTCCCTGAAGCGCCTCGGCGATTCTCAGTTTCACAATTGCTTCGCCGCCGGCCCCCGCAAGGGCGTTGTTCATTTCCTGAATGCCCTTGGCTTCCGCGACGCCTTCGGCCTGGATGGCCTTGGCCAGAAGCTGTTGTTGTTCCTGGTACACATCCGCTTCAATTTTGTCCTTGAGGTATCGACCGTCAGCATCGGCAACCATTTTGTTAACTTCACCCCGGGCTTCTTCCAGTTTACGTTTATACTCTTCAAGGGCGGCGTGCTGAGCCGATTTATTTTTCTCCACCTGTTGATCGGCCACTTTCTTGTCTTCGATGGCCTTTGTATATTCGGTGTTGAAACGATAGTCATTGGTCAGCACTTTTTCCACGACAATGCCCATGGGTCCCAGAATTTGCTGAAGCGCATCCTTGGCTTTGTTGGCCTGGGTTTCCCGGGATTCGGCGACATAGAATGCCTCGGTCTTGAGTTCGCCGAAAATGTCCCGAGGCTTGCTTCGGGCAACAGTCCGAACAATGGTATCCCTCAGGGTGGCATCGTCGCACGCCACATACTGGAGGATGTAAGGCGCCTTTTCGGCATCGATGCGGTAGGCAATAATCACATCCAGGCTGATGTCGTTGCCGTCGATGGTTTTAAACACCAGATCGTCCTGACTTCTTCGGTCACCCCTCGTTTTCGAAAATGTCATTTCCAGGTTCTGCAGCTTGGTGTCAAAGACATGCCAGTCATTGATAAAAGGCATGAAGAAATAGGTGGCGCCCTGGGCATAAACGCGATCTTCAACGCCCTTCGGGCCGAAAAAACCCACTTTGCGGGTCCTGACGCCCACCTCTGTTTCCCCCGTGGTATGGAAACCACAACCCACTGTAGAGAGTACCGCCCCTATTAAAATGATCGAGATAAAAAAGCGTTTCATTTGTCAGCTCCTTTGCGAACGTCGAATAAATGCAGGGTATTGTTCAGATCCAACGGGTTGACGCCATGGGATCCATCACTGGGCAGAATAATAAGGTCCAGTCCCTTGTAGGCATCGGCCATCTTCAACCCCACCATGCGCTCCGAACCGATCCCTTTCAGGGACTCATTTTTCAAGCGTACCCGTTCAGCCTCCGAGAGCTTTACCAGCAGATCCGCTTCCGCCTTTATCTTGCGAACATAAAGATCTTTTTCGGCGATTTTGCGGGTGACATAGGCTTTCCCCTTTTCCATTTCAACGGCGGCAATCACCATTCCCTCCTGAACGATTTTCTTCAATTGCGCTTCTTCCTTGGCCGCCCGGGCGGCAGCCTGATTGGTAAAGACCATCTGATCCTGGAGTTTCTTCGCCTCAATATTCTTCTGGATTTCGGGGCTGTATTTGAAATATCGGACCAGCACCTGGTCTACTTCGATGCCTTTGAGATTCAATTCTCTGTTTAGCTGACGTTTGGCCTCTTCCGCCTTTTTAACCCTCATGGGACTGTTGTAAAATTCTTCGGTGGTCAATTTCCCGAGGGTCTCTTTCAAAGCCGGTTCGGCCTTGGGAATGATGCCGTTGTCCTCAAAAAGGGTTCCCGGACCGATGGTGGTAAAAACCAGATAGGGGTCCTTAATGTGGTAAAGCATGGAGACGTCCACATCCACGAAAAAGCCATCGGAGGTTTGAATGTGAGCGGCCCGGTCTTTGCGTGCCCCTCCCGCGGCAGTTTCGGGAAAATTGGTCAACTCCAGCACTTGAATCCCCTTGGGAAAACGATACATCTGCTGCAACCCAAAGGGTAGAACAAACGTCAGGCCGGCATGATAAACCTCCTTTTGAACACCGCGGTTCAGGCCCACCCGGACTACCTTGATCCCGTACTCATCGGGCTGCACGTAAACAAAAAAAAGTTTGTAGCAGACGAATAACAGTACCGCCACTGCGACCAGGATCTTCAATGTTCTGCCCGGTTTAAAATTAAACCGGGAAAAATTGAATCGTCCTTTCCATTTGTTTACAAATACCGGTATATCATCCGTTCGGCTATCAGGCATGGTCTCATTCCCTTTCGGAGTTTTCCATTTTCATTCATGATTTTTTGAATATTACTAATGTTCACCATCTCATGCCAGATAAAAAGGGGTCACACCTATTTATCCCGGCCCCCTTCCCCAGGATGGGGACGAATAGGGGAATAAATAGGTGCGACCCCTTTTTATCACGACCCCTTTTTATCAGAATAGTGCGATGATCATTCATTTTGCTCCTGTTCGGGCAGCTTGATTTGCTCGGAGCGTTGTACCATCATGGGTTTTGGCCAGTCGGTAGCGTATCTTTGGGATCACCTCATCCATGAAAGAGGGCGCGGCCCATCGGCTCTCCTTCGTAGAAACTTTATACTGCCGGCGATAGGATGTTTTAGGGACTCTCACATCACTGATGATACGGCATCGCAGATATTCTTTCGTGCTGAATAAAAGAACCGCCAGTGATGGCATCAACGTCCTGAAATTCATTCTCCCGAATGTTAGACGATAGGCGTTCTTGATTTCCCGCAGCAGGGTTTTGCTTTGCTGGTTTTGTACAAAGAGAGTGGAGGCCGGAAGAAAATATCGGGTCATTTCGAGCCTTTTTCTGAAATACGGTAAACGGTTTTTTACCCTTTGGTCGGAATGGGTGCTGCAATATTGATAACCGTCCAAAGTTGTTTTGATGGCCCGCAGCATGGAAGCGCCGTTTCTGATATAGTCCGTATCAAAAGCCAGGCGCAGGAACGCTTCCGATTCATCTCTTGAAAAATGATCATGATGAAACCATATTTTCCCCTGGCCGTGCTGGGATTCATAAGGGACATCTTTTATTAATTTTCCCTGCTTTTCATAATCATCATAGAGTTTTGTTCCGGGGATGGGCCCCAGAGGAGAGAATTGCACATAATCAGGAGCCAGCGATGTGACAAAGTCCACATCCTCCCAAATGGTTTCTTTATCGTGTTTTTCGCTAAATAGAATCAATGATGCCAGAACGCTGATGCCCCGTTTTTTAAGTTCGTTGAAGAGAATCTCAAAATCCGTATTCTTGTTTTTCAGATAGATCTCCCGTTTCGATTCAACGCCCACCCACACAAAAGTGATCCCCATGCGCACGAGAATATCCAGATCCCCGATCTCCTTAAGGGTTTCCGCGGAGCTGAAGATGGCGAAGTTGAAGTGGCGATCGTGGGTTTCCATCAGTTCCAGGAGTTCCAGTGCACGGTCCTTCATCTTCAGAAAATTTTCATCCAGCACGCCGAAATCGGTGATGCCCTTCTCATCTTCGTAGCGGCAGCAGACATCGAAAATGTCCTGGCCGGTTTTCAAATAAGGGATATATTTGCCAAAAAAGTGCGATGTGGCGCAAAATCGGCATTTGTTGGCGCACCCCACGCCCGTAATGAGGATCCCGGAATCCGACGGCCATGGGGCCCCCATGACCTGCCGGTTGAAGGAACTGTACTCAAGGGGATGCCGAATGGGGGTGTCCATCTTTTCCCCGAAAAGCTCCCTCAAAAAATAGACGCCTTCCCCTTTACATCGGTAATCATAATCCATGAGCGATTCGATTCCAGGGATGTTCACGCCGTGTCCGCCCAGAATGATCTTGCTTTTGGGTGACACTTCACGAATGAGGCGCGCCATCTCTTTGGCCTTCTTGAAATTGGGAATGATGAAGCTGATGCCGATGTAGTCATATCCCTTTTTCAACTCATTCTTGAATCGTTTGAGTGTTGGAAAATCAAGCACCGCTGTGGGCATGTCGATGTTTTCCGCCAGAAAATAGAGCCCCTGGCTGCCATGGTTGAACCGGTATGAAAAAATGCCCTGTTCGCGGGTGACCTGGTTGTGAAACAGTTCCATTTTATTTTCTTTTCTGCCATATGCGTCATCCACCCCGTAGGGTCCGAATACGGATGTCAGTAATAATTTCATAAATTGCTCCTCTTGAGGTTATGATCATATTTATATGAGGGTCGACTTTGATCCATCAGCCTTCTGCAGCGTGAAAAAGAAGTTCGACCCGTCAGCCCGGGCTCATCCCGCATCTCTCCGCCCTGGGCGAGGATGGTTTCCTTTCAACCGTTTTATTCATATGCCGACTAGAATCATCGCAAATTGTAAATGCAAAAGGCCTGCCAACACCCAAAGTAAATCAAAAATCTCTAATCTTTCTTTAATAACAGTGAATTAGATAAACGGTGGAAAAGCGTGGAAAGGAGGAAAAGATTGGTTTGGCCTCAATATTTGGTGGAACCGCAATATGTTGAGGGTAACTTTGGGAAAAACCCTGCACAAACAACAAATTCCAGAACTCCGGTCGATAGGTTTTCGGCAATACTTCCTGGACTGCGCTTTGCTTAGCGCCGGCTCCGTCTGTTCCCGAAAAGCCCGCATCTGCTCCTGCGTGTAGGCCCTGGTTGTGTCATAAGCCTCCCTGGCCTCCCTCTTGACATCTTCCCTGAACGCGGCAGCAGACTTGCTCTCGGTTTGGTCCTTCTCACCACATCCCGACAAGGCCCCCGGGACCAAAAGCATTATTCCCAATAACCCCCTTAGGAACACGACCTTTTCATTTTCACAACCTCCTTTTAAAGTGATGATTAGCGGCCCCGTTCTTTCCCTCGATGCGCCACCAGGTTTTTAAGAGGGTGTTGAGGATTTGGTTTCGGTCGGTCTCTTTTTTGTTTTCGAGGAAGGTGAACACCATGTCCATGTTACGTTCCGACTCCCAGAAAGCCGATGCATTACGGCTGGTTATGCGACCGGCGGTCATGTTTAAAGAACTCAGGAACGCATCCTTTTCCCCAAAGATGTTTTCCACGATATCGGGAATCAGCGTTTCCGCCCAGGCCCGGTGAAAGCGGCAGATCCCGAGATTGTCCAGCATCAGTTCCTTCAGCATGCTCCGGGCATTCTCTCTTCCCAACTCGCGAGGCGGCAGAAAGTCCCGGCCGTAGTACATGTAATACCTTCCCGTGATGGCCATCGGCGCATAAGCGCCGGGTGTCCAGTACTGGTTAGGCACCATCCAGCCCTGCCGGCCCAGGTATCCACATGGGTCAGTTCCCCCTTTCTTACAGGGGCAGATCCAATGGCGCCGAAATCCGAATCGCGTGCGGCCGGACCTGTAGAAAGACAGAGCCGGCCAGCAGCCCGGCGCCAATGGTCAAGGCGTTATGCTTAAAGGCCAGATGAATCCCCAGATCCACGGGGCCGAAAAAATCGCCGACACGATAGCGTTGCATGCGATAAAAACCGGTGGCAGCATCCAGTAAAAAAGGGTCATACCTATTTATTCCGGCCCCCTTCCCCCAGAACGGGAACAAACAGGGGAATAAATAGGTGTGACCCCTTTTTTCTCTGCTAATTCATTTTCGAGTTGTTTATGGTCGGCCGTTATTTCTCTCCCTTCAATTTATGGATCTCTTTGTTCATACGCCTTTCATGAAGGGATTTTTTTCCCAGCTTTGGCAAGGTCAGAATGGCCACAATGGCGCCACCCATGATAGCGGAATAGACAATCAAGGCCATGACAGACATCTGAAGATCCCACGTGAGAAATTTGAAATTTAAAGGCATACTGTTTTGTATGGCGGTAACAATAACGACCAGAAGAAGTAAAAAGCTGATAATAAGCGAAATAGACATGATTTCCCTCCTTTCGATCCGAAGCATATTTCCGGTTTGCATTTAGTGATGCCTTTCCCAAAACCTTTTCATTCATATGCCGACCAGGATCATGCAAATGGTGCATCCAAAGGGCCTGCCAACAATTGGAGAAACGGCATAATGTTGCAATAACCTATTAATAACGATTGGTTATATCAATAGGAGAGCATCGTTGAGAAGGTTCAGATGATGGGTTGACCCTCAATATGTGGTGGAACCTCCAAATATTGAGGGTGACCTTTTGAGAAGTGTCGTCGGATCTTGATGTGGCCTTTCGGGCTCCTGGCGGGCGAAGAAAAACCTTTAATGTCCTCCAGGTGACGAACCCCTTTGTCGGGCTTTGTTTTTCTTTAGGTCATGAATGACGCCACCCATCGTGTACCCTGTAAATATGCCCAAGCCCAAAATAATTAAAGCCATCACAAATATGGTTAAAGCCATCTTCCCCACCTCCTAACGCATCCAAAAACCTCTGTTGGAAGCCTGTGTTCATTTACCAATGACCTTTTTGATATCGCCGATTTTTTCCTGAACTTTGCCGGTTTTGTTTTCTTTTTTGCCTTCGGCTTCCAAGTCAGAATCCAGAATGACTTTTCCCGCAATCTCCTTGATCTTGCCCTTCACTCGGTGCATCTTCCCTTCCACCTCGTCTTTTTTGCTCGATTTCATGATATTCCTCCTGTTGGATTTCGGTTTGACTACATTCGGACAAGCCCTAAAACACCAAATACAATGAGATAAATGGCAACGATAAAATTCAATAGTTTCGGGGCAACGAGAATCGCGATACCCGCGATTAGTGCAACCACCGGCTGTGGGGATATATCGATTTGCATGTTATGACACCTCCTTTCATGGAAATTGATGTTAACGGCATTTTCATTGTGGGATAACCATTTGTCATCCTACTTTCCCTTTCCATGATCTTTTTTATGGTCCTTTTTCTTATCCCCTTTATTAGTGATGAACGTGAGACATCTCAACGATGAACATCCAGGGTGAGCTCGGAAGATACGGTTTCCTTATCTTTTTCCTGCGTGGCTGAGATTTCAAGGACCGTCAGCCTTTTCTCATCGATCGTCCCTGTTGCCACAAATTCCTGTTTGATCGCTTCCGCCCGTTTACCGGCCAGTTCGTTCAATCGGACTTCTGTTATCGGATGCGCTTCGAGAAGTTTTTGCAGCAGGGCGTTATACAGCTCGCGGGACTGGTCCGGCGGGAGCACGGCAGCTTTTGCGACTTTTTTGTCCATCACCGCCGCCCGTTTCTCCGCACTCTCCTTGGCCGCAGCCAGCGCATCGGCGGAAATTCGTTCCGTGACCATGGTTTCGATGGCGAGCTGGACCAGGGGATTGTTCACATCCATCGGTCCCGCATCTTCGTTGGGACCAACCACTCTACCCGAACGCTCGGCGATTTCATGCCGGATCGCCATGGACTTCAGGGCTTCACCGTCTGTGATCGGATCAAACCGGCCCTGGATTTTCAGCGCAAGTTGAGGGCGCTTGGCAAGCGCTTTCGAAAGGATCTTCACTTTTTCTCGCTCAGGAGGTGGCAACACGGCCTTACCCGGCTCAAACTCGATGGTCTCGAGATTCTCCTTTTCCTTTCCGAACATGCCGGCCAGTGCCCTGAAAGGGGAAGTGACAATTCTGGTGAAAAAACTGGTAAGGGTTTTCCATATGAGATGCGCGTAGCTGAATTGAGGATCGTCCAGATTGCCGGAAACCGGGAGCCCGATGTCGATCCGACCATCGGCATCCTTGAGGAGCGCAAGGGCGAGCGCAAGGGGGATATTAGGCGCATCGGGGCTTTCCACCTTCTCGCCCAGCGTGAGGTTATCCAGGATGATCTGGTTGCTCCCTTTGAGCTCACTCTGCCGGATCAGGTAGTGAAGATCGAGGGAGAGCCTTCCAGAGGCGATCCTGTACCCGGCGAATTTCCCCGTGTAAGGGGTGAGGTTGGCCATCTCCACGTTCTTGAAAATCATGTCGATGTCGGTGAAATGCTTCATGTTGAGCGGCTCAATCTGACCCTGGATACGGGACGTGCCGTATTCATCCACCCTGCCTTCGAGCTGAATCTGCGCCCGCGCTCCTTCTTTGGTGGAAAGCCCGGCGATGGCTCCCTTTAATTCATAGATCTTTGCGGCAAATGGTATGCGGAGACTCAAGTCCGCGAAATCGAGGACGCCTTTTTCGATGTGGATCCTTTGAACATCCACCGGAAACCCGCCGGGAGTTTCCGCCTGGGACACCGGCTTTTTTGCCTCAACCGGTTCCCCTTGATGCCGCAGCACCTTGTTCAGGTTCAGGCTTCTGTCTTCATATATGATCAGCTTTCCGTAGGGCTCGATGAGGCGGACTTCTTCGATGTCAAGCCGTTCAGGCCCAAGACCCAGCTTAATATTCTTCGCCTTCAAGTCCCGCCAGGCAAGAAACCTTTTCGTGGTGCTCAACTGAGTGTTCAGCTCGGAAACGAGCAGATCGGCGATGTGCGCATCTCCAGAGAACTGCAGGTTCGGACCTTTTTCTCCCTCACCGTAGCGCACCTTTCCCGCAGCGTTGAAATTCCCCGCATCCACGCTCAGGTAGGCGTATTGTGCCACGTAGGGCTGAAAAGGTGTCAGGGCCAGGTTCGATACATGGACAGTCGCTTCCGCGCTTTTCTGAGAGAGAGTGAACCGTCCCTTTGCCCTCATGGTGCCCCCTTCCCGTACCGTTAGAGACGCCTCAAAGGGAGCAGAGACCTTGCCTTCACTCTGAAAATCGGCAAGCTTCAGCGAAATGTCTTGAAGGTTCACAGCGGGCGCGGGCGAAAGCGTCTGATCCCTGAAAGCGATGCTCAACCCGGCCGCCTCCACTGCGCCGACGGCAACGGACCAGGGCCGCCCCTCTGCTTGCGCCTTTTCCACGACTTCTGCAATCTTTTCTATGATTTTGCCGACATTTCCCCTTCCGAGCACGCGCAACAGGTTCACCGCACCGGTCTTTTCCAGCACCACGGCGGCATGCCCGCCTTCCATCATGACCCTGTCCAGGGTCACCTGCCGGGCTTCAAGGTCCATGCGGCCTCCCTCCACGGCAAAACTTTCCAGCGTGACCAGGGGCGGGTCCGGCCCCA
The DNA here is from genome assembly GCA_963664475.2 of Desulfatiglandales bacterium. Taxonomy (GTDB): domain Bacteria; phylum Desulfobacterota; class DSM-4660; order Desulfatiglandales; family Desulfatiglandaceae; genus NaphS2. The sequence continues at coordinate 1,175,216 of CAXXXE010000004.1, read as the reverse complement.
CCTCTTTCAAGGAGACACCCTCGAAGAGGACGTTCAGGTTCTCTGCCAGGACCGCCACGTTATCGGGCATAAAGGAAAGATCGGCCTTGACCTTCGCACCGAGTCTGGAAACGCCTATTTCAAGAGGATAAAGACGGCTGCGGTCGCTGTAGGCCACGGTGAAATCATCAAGAGTGAAGGCCTTGAGCGTCACGCGCCAGGGCCGTCCTTCTGCGGCCTCTGCTTTAGAAGTGGGAGACAAGGAATCTCCGCCGGCCCTTAAAAGCCCCCGCCAGTTCAATCGCCCTTGTTCGTTGATGTCCGCCGTCGCGCGACCCCGGGAGAGCGCCAGCTCCCCCACCTCGAACGATCGAGAGGCCAGATCAAACCGGCCGTCATCAAGGCGAATGGTGTCCATTGAGAGAATCGGTTCCCGGTCCCCCCGGGCCTTGAGCGCCATGGCCGAGACAAGCACTTTCAAACCCTCAATGACAAGGGAAGGGGATTTTGCGTCATTGGCAAACCGGTAGCGGGCTTCGAGGTCAACGTCACCCTTCGGTTCGTCCAGCAGGATTTCATCCTGCAAAAACGCCCATACCGAAGCGGTCTTGAATCCCGCCACTTTTAACCGGCCCTCGGAACGGAGAGGATGGAGGGAAACGTCGCCGGACCCCGTGACTTTTCCACCGTGGGGGAGGGCCGCTTTAAAGGAATAGACGCCCTTCTTGTCCGGCACCGTGGTAAGGTTTTTGAACTGCAAGCCAATCGTCTCAAGCGTAATACTGCCGGGAGTGGGGCGGGATCGGTCCGTGAAAACGAGTCGCCCCTGGTTCAAGGCAATGTGCTCAAAGATAACGCGCGGCGGGTGCACCTCTTCTTCGGGTTTTTCTTGCAGGGAAGTTTTCCCCCCATTTTCTTTTCCTGGGATCCGGCCTGCGAGATCCACAAAGTTGATGCGGCCCTCAGGTTTTATTTGCAGGTTCACGACCGGGCCATCCATGCGAACATCTGCAAAGGTCCAGGCCCGGCGCCAGAGACTGGAGATCTCGAAGTTGATAAAAAACGACTTGAATGCGAGTAGCGGGGATCCGTCCCTCTCCTTGAGGTCGACGTTCCTGATTTCCAGGGTGAGGGTGTATGGGTTTACCCGGACCTCTTCCATGTCCACCAGGCACTGGAGGGATTCCCGAGCAAACCGGGTCGCCTGGCGCTTGATCAGATAGGGGGCAAGAAAAAAGCCCGCCAGGGTATAGGTGATCATAAGGCCAACAGCGATGATGAAGGATTTGCCCAGCAAAACCCTCCTCAGCCAATGTTTGCGAAGCGGTTCGCTTTCAGGAGTATCCATGGGTTCATTCACCCCTTTTCTATTCAGAATCCCTGCCTTATTTGAACTTCGAGGCCGCATCGTGATAGGCGGTCTTGACTTCAGCCCAGGCTTTTTCCGCACCTGCTTTGACGGCTTCCCATGCTTCATCGCCGGCTGCTCAACTTGACAACGCCTTCGGTCGTCTCGACCTTGGTGTTGAGGTTACTGGTCGAACGATGATACAGCAATGTCAGGTAATCCCACGTGTGGACATGTGGGATTTTGTACGTTCATGGGGGTTGGAGTGAAAATCGAAATTTCGCGGTAAAAATGTGAACGCGGGACAACCTGACCTACGGACTATACGACTTTTCCCCTCCTGGAAAGTTTTCACGTTAATCCGCCATGAGTCACGTATAATAATGAATGTCCTCTCTCTTCTCTTCAGCCTGAGCGTATTTTGTCCGAAACTCCTCAATGTGTTTTTGATAAAGGACCATACATTGCATCTGTCTTGTTCAGTACCGCATCAGCGCTGCAAGAAGCGCGTGATCAGGGACTTCTTCCGGCAAAATGGCGTAGACCGTGCCTCCATTGATGAGGGTCTGGATTGCCGTTAAATCGAGGAGGTCCTCATCGCCGGGTTCAGGGGGGTCGTGCATATAAACCTTGTCTTTTTCCGGATCATACCCTCCCCATATCTGTACGCCGACGGCGACAAAGAGCACCTCGATCCGTCCGTGATGGGCGGCCAAAACCGCCTCCTTGACGTCACTGGTAGTCCGTCCAGTGCCAGCCAGTTGACGGTAGCGGCCTGCCGACGCCTCCCGCGCTTTTTTGAATACGGACTCCACCCGCGCCCATACCTGACCATGGAGTTCCTCGGGCTTCAAACCCTCGGGATTTCCCGGAATCCCCCCTTCCATCAAATGTGGATAGGTGTTCACCTCCCGGTAAATGGGAAAAAGCGAGTCGATCCCAGCCAGGACCAGTGGTGATTGTCCGTCTGGAAGCAAATCGCACACCTGCCTGTCGATCATGCGAAACCACTGGCGTATCATGTCTTTGTCTTCGTTGCTGCCGTCATGCCCATGGAACATTGCCGCGCGGCTTCCTGTTCCCGATGGTGTGCCCGTATGAATCTGCAATTGCTTCTCTGTGGATACCTCCGGAAAGGCTTCGGAGAGGCTTTGGGCTATAGCCTCCAGCGCGATCTCATCTACCGTATGCCGTGTGCCTTCCAGCAGCCGAATCTGGTTCTGACTGAGGGCCAGGATGTGAAAAAGACCGTCGCCGGCTAAAATTGGAAGCAGCGGTTTGACATGAAAACGATGGGAAACCACCGCCAGTTCCTTGAAGACCATCGGCAGTCTGAAAAAGCGTAATGTGTCTGCGGAAAAAAATACGGCCAGGCCGTCGCTCTGCCGCTGCCAGAAACCCCGATCCTGCAACAATCGCTGGGACTCTTTGAGCAACTCCTGAACCTCCGGAGCGCGCAAACCTTTTGCAGTGAGACGTTCTTCCGCCTCCCGAAGCAGATTCTTGAAACGAATCGGATCCTGTTCCGTACCCCGACCCGCCCGGTGCGTCGGCATGAACAGCGAGACACACCAGCCGGAATGACGGTCCAGAAACGCTTGTTTCAATATATCCATAGTGATTCTATCCATGGGCAAAGTCACCTTTCATGTGTTTTTGGCTTTTCGTCTGTATTGCTCCCATACTGGTTCGACATACCATCTATCCCAGGTTGGAATTAACGAAGATAGATTTGTTTGTAGGCTTTGCCTTCTTTAGGTGCGCACTTTTCTTAGCGCCAGCTCGGCCAGGAATTCAAAAACGTCTATGCCTTGAAGATCGGCTGTTTTCTCATCGCGGGTATATTGCATCGCCCACGCAAGATCTAAATCGTTCTACGGAGAAAAGGCTCCTTTCTTCAGGCTCAACGACAGGGTTTTTGGGTCGAAGAGGCAATGTCTTCTGCTTCTGTATTCGTCATTATTTCTCCTCTGCGCTCAACGCTTCGAAACCGGAGATGACGTCAAACAGTTCCTCGTCGATGCCGCTCTGGCGCAAACGATGGAATGTCCGGTTGAGCTCCTCCAGCAATTCATCGATGTTTTTGTCGGCGCGTTGCATCGCCGCCAGGCGGCTAGCGTTCTCGCTCGCGAGGGATTCGGCGCATGCCCTAAAGAGCGAGACGAAAAGATATTCGCGGATGAGCGCCCGCAAGGCCGCGGTGCCGCCACCCATGACCTCGGGCAAGTTTCCCGTCGGCCAGGGAAGTTCGGCCAGCCTGCGTCGCCAGTTTTCGTCCAGGGGAAGCAGTCGCTGGCTGACGGGCGCATAAACCGGCCCGGACGTGGGGCGGTTGTAGAAGAGGTGGAACTCGGTGATTTCCCCCTGGCTGCGGCGCGTCTCTCTCTCCACGAGAATCTGCCCGACGAGCGGGGTGATGGCCTTGACGGAGTTCGGCACGGTGAAGAGTCCCTTCAGCGGCAGGCCCGCGTCCGCCAGGCGGGCATGAACGCGCTCACCGACGGCCCAGACCTCGGGTTTGGCCGGCAGGGCCGCCAGCGTCTTGACCGCATAATCGGCCACCACATCATTAAACCGGCCCACCAGTCCCTGGTCTGAACCGAACACGACCGCGCCGATCGCACCCTCATTTGATCGTCTTGCTTTTCCGGTCATCAATCCCGCTGAACCGGCGCCCCGGAAACAGACGCCCAACCCCAGTTCCACGGTGCGATAGAAGTCACCCAACGCGCGTACCGATTGCTCGTATTGGCCGATACTCGAAGCGGCCAGGGCCTTCATGGTGCGGACAACGGATTGGAGATTTCCGGCGATGTCGATCTTTCGACGCAGACTCGCAGTCGTGTCGCTCATGCCTTCTCCTTTTGTCCCGCCTTGGGCTTGGGTTTGACCTCCGTTTGAGCCTCGGGCTTGGTCTCGGGTTCAGGCTTGGGCGCGGCTTTCGCTTCAGGTCCGGGCTGCTTTTCGGTTTCCTGTTCGGACTTGGTGTCCGAATCGGGCCGGAACGCTTCGATCGCCTGGCGGCTGATGTCGATGATCATTTCGCGATCCGCATCGCTCAACTTGTCTGCGCCATCTAACCGTTCGCGCACCTGAGCCGGGATCTCCGCCGCGGCCTTGCGAACGGCCTGCTCAGCATCCTTCATACGGTCAAGCGGCACGTCGTCGAAGAGTTCGGCGGTCAATCCCAGCAGCACGGCGATTTGCTCGGGCACGGACACGGGGGCGAATTCCGCCTGCTTGAGGCAGGCCCGGATGCGCCGCCCATGTTCGATGACCGTGCGGTTATCTTCATCCAGCCGGGCGCCGAACCGGGCAAAGGTTTCAAGCTCCTCAAACTGCGCGTAGCCGAGCTTGAGGTCCCCCGCCACCGCTCGGTAGGCCGCCCGTTGCGCCTTGCCGCCGACGCGTGAAACGGATTTGCCCACATCGACCGCGGGCAGCACGCCCAGCTCGAACAGAGACGGCGAGAGGTAAATCTGCCCATCGGTGATGGAGATCAGGTTGGTCGGAATATAGGCGGAAATGTTTTGCGCTTCGGTTTCGATGATGGGCAGCGCGGTGAGCGAGCCGCCGCCGAGTTCCTTGCGCAGGTGCGTGGCGCGTTCCAGCAGCCGCGAGTGGATATAAAAGATGTCGCCGGGGAAGGCTTCGCGACCGGGCGGACGGCGAAGCAACAGCGAAAGCTCGCGATAGGCTCGGGCGTGATGGGTGAGGTCATCGTAAACGATCAGTACGTCGCGGCCTTGCGCCATGAAAGACTCCGCGATGCTGGTGGCGGCGTAAGGGGCGATGTAGGCGAGGCCCGGCGGGTCGTTGCCCTCGGTGATAACCACGACGGTGTAATCCATCGCGTCCTTTTGCTGGAAGGTGGCCACGGCCTTCGCGATGGCGGACCCCCTTTGGCCGATGGCACAATAGACGCACAGAACATCCTTGCCACGCTGATTAAGGATGGTGTCGATGGCAATGGCGGTCTTGCCCGTCTGCCGGTCACCGAGGATCAGCTCACGCTGGCCGCGTCCGATGGGAATGAGCGCATCGATGACTTTAATGCCGGTCTGGAGCGGCACGGTGACGGGCGCGCGATCCATGATGGCCGCGGCAGGACGTTCGATGGGCAGGCTGCTGCTTGCGGCTACCGGCCCATTGCCATCGAGGGGCCGACCGAGCGGGTCGATGACGCGACCCAGCAATCCGTCGCCCACGGCAACGTCCATAACCCGGCCCGTGCGCCGGACTTCATCCCCCATGTTAAGATGCCAGTATTCGCCGAGCAGGACGACCCCGATTTCGTCCGCATCCACGTTGAATGCGATGCCGAACACATCGCCGGGAAACATCACCAATTCATCAAACCCAACCCCGGGAAGGCCCGCGACACGGGCGATGCCCGTGGAGATGCCGGCGATCGTGCCCACCTCACGGGTCGTCAGTTGCGGCGTGAAGGTTTCCCGCCCCTGGCTCAGGCCGGCGAATGCGCGGTCGAAGCCACGCTTTAAAGAATCGGGCGGCGCGCTCATTTGCCCTCCTCGGAAGCCGCAGGCTCAGTCCCGGACTTCGGCCCGGACTTTGACCTGGACCCGGCTTGCGTTTCAGGTTCAGCCTCAGGGTCGGCTTGGGCTTTGGACTGTTCTTTCAGCAGTTCGCCGACGCTCTTTTCCAGCGACGTCAGATAATCCGCGATGCTCCAGGCGACCTTTCTTCCGTTAGCGGTCAGTTCGATACCGCTGATCACGTCCGGCGCGGTCTCGAAACGGACGTGGATTTCAGCCGAAAAGGTTTCGTTGAGCGCATGCTGTATTGCGGCCCGTTGTTCCGACGGCAACTCGAAGGCGCTGCGCACGAGTACCGGGTCGGACGATGTTTTCAGGGCCTTGGCAAGGCCTTCCTTCGCATCACCATCCAGCTCTCGCAAGCGCCGCATGAGCACCTCGCTCATACGTTCTTCCAGGCTTGTCCCGGCGAGGTCCGTCAGCGTCTTTCCCGCGATGGCAAAGACTTCCTCCCGGGTTCGGCGGGTGATTTCGTCGTTCAGGCTTTGTTGTTCGCGTTTCAACGCGTCCTGTCGTTTGGCGCGCAGGGCGTCGGCCGCCTGCCGCGCCTCATCGAGAAGACGCCCGCGTTCGGCCTTTGCCTCGTCCTTCGCCTGGTTCATGAACGCTTCGCGCTCCCGGTCGAACGTCTCGTTCTTTTTCTGGAACTGTTCGCGTTCTTTTTCGGCGTCGGCCTTCTTTTTGTCGGCCTCCGCGAGTTCCCTGGCGATCCGCTGCTCCCGCTCATCGATGGCGTGGAGGATGGGTTTGTAGAGAAATCGCCTCATCAACCACACCAGGATGAGAAGGTTGAGCGCCTGTGCTCCGATGGTGAACCAATCCATTAACATAGGTTTACTTTCCTGTGGTTTGGGCGATGACGTGGGTCCAGAATGGGTTGGCGAAGATCAGAATCATCGAGACCACGAAGCAGTAAATGGCCGTGGATTCGATCATCGCCAGGCCCACGAACAAGGTCCGGGTGATGGTGGCGGAGGCATCAGGCTGCTGAGCCAGCGAAGTCAGCGCCGTCGAAACCGCCTTCCCTTCGCCAAGTGCAGGCCCCATGGTGCCGAAACCGGTGGTGATGCCGGCGGTGACAATGGATGCCGCCGCGATAATCGTCATGCTATCCATAGTATTATCTCCTTATGGTTGTTGGTGTTTATACTTCAATTTTTTTTGCCTCGGGCTCAGGTTTGTGTTTACGGACGCGCGTGGCGGCCGCGATGTAAACCGTGGCCAGGATAAAGAATATGTAGGCTTGCACCATGCCGGTGAGGAGCCCCAGCGCCTTCATCACGATCGGAAAGATGAAGGGCGTGATGGTCAGCAGAATACCGATAATCATCGTCCCACTCATCATGTTGCCGAACAGGCGGACGGCCAGGGCCAGCGTGCGCGAAAGCTCACTGATGATGTTAAACGGCAGCATAATGAACGTCGGCTTCACATAGGACTTGAGGTAGTCGCCCAAGCCCCGTTCCACAATGCCGAACAGCGGCACGGCCACAAAGACGCACAGCGCAAGCGCCGTGGTGGTCGAGAGCGACCCCGTCGGCGGCTCGTAGCCGGGAATGATGGTGCAGAGGGCGGCCAGAGACACGAACAGAAAGAGCGTGCCCAGAAACGGGAGATATCTCCTGGGGTGGCGGAGGCCCACTTCTTCGATTTGTTTCTCGATCAGGGTTACGACGATTTCCAGAAGGTTCTGCCAGCGGGAACGCTTGAGACCGGTGGAAAGTTTGCGGGTGATGAGTTTTGAACCGACGGCCATTACAATCATCAGCCCCCACGTGAACACAATGGTGGCGTTGAGTTTTAGAAACCCGTGTTGCCAGAAGATGATCGCGTCAGGACTCAGGTGCATGGCCAATCAATCTCCTTCACTGGTGAGTCGGGGTGTTCGACCGGCGGGCTGGTAAGCCGCGTCACCATGAAACGTGCGATGAAAAATCCCAAGAGACACACCAGCATTCGCTCCCAATGACCGCCGGAAACAAAATAAAATCCAGCCAGCGCAATGCTCATCCGCAGCAGCAGGCTCCCGAAGAACCAAAGCGCCGGATTTTTGGCCGAAACCCCTTTTTGAACCGTCCACCAAAGACCACCGAAGAACATCGCACCGAGTAACAGCCCCGCCATCAATGCCAGGGACAGCGTCACCAATTCATCCATCTTCATCCTCCTGTTCGTCCCGCATGGCCTTGTCTTCCTTGGTTACCCAATGCCACGCATTCAAACACCCGATCGCGAGACCTGCAACCAGCAGGGCCAGGGTCCAGGAGCGGCCTCCCGGATAACGATGGTCCAGCCAGATACCGAGGAACGCGCCGAGCAGCGTGGGAATCGCCACCGACCAGCCAATCAGCCCCATCATGCCCAGGCCAAACCAGACGGTTCGCGTGACATGGCGTTGCGCTCGGAGTTTGCGCGCCGCTTTGGCGCCGACCTCCCGACTGAGCACCGACTTCGGCTTCAACGGTTCATTTTTGTATTCGTCAGTCATGATGAAATTCCGCAAGGCGCCGGATGAAACCGGTTTCCATTTTCGCCAACACCGAGCGGATATTCTGTTCCCGTTCGTCCAAATTCAGAAATTCCTGCTCCACCGCCTCACGCAATCGGCCGAGCTCCTTTCCGGATATGGCGTTGCGCACGGAAACGAGTACGTCCAAGCCGGTCTTGATCAGCACCCCTTCATCCACAGCCACGTAAACCTCACCTTCGATTTCGTTTTCGTAAATCAAAATCCCGGGCGCGAGTGCCGCGACGCAGTCGAGTCGGTGTGGCAAGAGTCCGAACGAGCCCTTTCGGGTCTCGGCAACGATGCGCGAAACGCTGCTTTTCTCAGCGAAGATTCGAAACGGCAGGAGAACCCTAAGATTCATGAGCGTCGGTTGCTGCATGTTCGATCTCCGGTTGTGGTTTCGGTTCCGGTTTCGGGTCGCCCTGGTTCTCGGTTTTAGAATCAGCTTCAGCTTTCGCTTCAGGTTTGCCGTGTTTCGCTTTTCCCTTGGCTTCGTCAATCACCCCGATCATGTAGAGTGCGCTCTCCGGGTAGTCTTTAAATTCATCACGCAGGATGCGCTCACAGCCGTCCAGCGCGTCTTCAAGGCTGACGAGTTTGCCTTTGAGGCCCGTGAACTGCTCGGTGGTGAAAAAAGGCTGAGTGAGAAAACGTTCCAACCGGCGGGCGCGGGCGACCACATTACGGTCCTCCGGCGAAAGCTGCTCCAGGCCGAGCATGGCAATAATGTCCTTGAGCTGCGCGTATTGCGCGAGCGTCCGCCGGATTTCCTGGGCCAGTCCGTAATGCCGCTCGCCGACGATGCCCGTCGTGGCCATCTTGGAACTGGATTGCAACGGGTCGATAGCCGGATATAGGCCTTCGCCGGCCCGCTTGCGCGAGAGCACGATCGAGGCGGAAAGATGCGAGAACGTATGCACCGCCGCTGGATCGGTGAAATCATCCGCCGGCACATACACCGCCTGAATGGACGTAATGGCGCCCGTGTCGGTGTTAGCGATGCGCTCCTCCAGCCGAGACAGCTCGGTGCCCATGGTGGGCTGATAGCCGAGGCGTGACGGCATTTGCCCCATCAGCCCCGACACTTCCGAGCCAGCCTGGATAAAACGGAAAATGTTGTCAATGAGCAGCAGCACATCGCGCCGTTCGTCATCCCGGAAATATTCGGCCATCGTGAGCGCGGCGTGGCCCACGCGGAAACGGCTGCCGGGGGGCTCGTTCATTTGACCGAAGACCATCACCATGTTCGGCAGTACACCCGCTGCCTTCATCTCGCGGTAAAGCTCCTCGCCTTCGCGACAGCGTTCGCCGATGCCGCAAAACAGGCTGACCCCTTCGTAGTGGCCGATCATATTGTGGATCATTTCGGTGAGCAGGACGGTTTTGCCGACACCCGCGCCGCCGAACAGGCCCGCCTTGCCGCCGCGCTCGAGCGGCATGAGCACATCAATCACCTTGATGCCCGTCTCGAAGACCTCGGACTTGGTGGAACGCCGTGCCAACGAGGGCGGGGCGCGATGGACAGTGCGCCACTCCACGTTCGAAACGACCCCTTCGCGGTCGAGCGCATTGCCGAACACGTCGAACATACGTCCGAGAATTCCCTTGCCCACCGGCGCCTTCAACGGTCCGCCCGTGTCCTCGACCGTCATGCCGCGGGCCAGGCCCTGGGTGGGGGTCAGCGCGATGCCACGCACGCGATGCGCGTCGAGCTGGGCTAAAACCTCAATGGCAATCTCGCCCCTCATCGCGTGCAGCAACGAGTAGATGGGCGGCAAATGGGCATCGAACCGTATATCTACGACACTGCCGCGCACTGAGACCACCGCGCCGATGTTCGAATGAGTCGTTTTGTTCTTCATTTCTCCTCTTGCTGATCCACCGTTCGTCCACGATCGGTGGAAGTGGAAGTATGCTTGTTTTCTCAGCCGTCAATGGAACTGGGAAGTGCAACTATCCTGCCAACAACCGCGAATCGGCAATGTTTTGGATTACTGAATTAATAACAGTTCGTTACGTCAACAGGAGCGTGTAGCGGCAGCGTATGGAACGGCTGATTTGCCCTCAATATGTGGTGGAACCTCAATATGCTGAGGGAGTTTTTGAGGGTAGCGGGGACGTTTAATCCGAGACCTTGGTACCCGGCCGGAGTATTCCGGGCTTCTGTATCTTTGCTCTCAAGGTACTCGGGTGAAGCCCCAGGATCTCCGCGGTCCCGCTCTTTCCCTTGATGCGCCACCGGGTTTCCAAGAGGGTGTTGAGGATTTGGTTTTGCTCGGTCTCTTCCAGAGTTTTCATGCCGGATGACAGGGGAGGGGATGAAATCGCCAGTTTATCCGCCAAATGCAAGACAGGCCCGGGGCACAAAATCACGGCCCGTTCAATAATACTTTTGAGCTCCCGGATGTTCCCGGCCACGGATAATCCTGCAATCCCTTCATCGTTTGCTTCTGGATCGACGTGATCTTTTTCCCCATTTTTCCGGCATAGCGCTCTATGAAGGCATGGACCAACAAAGGGAATGTCTTCTTTCCGCTGCCGTAATGGCGGTACCGTGATAGGAAAGACATTTAGCCGATCCTCACTGCCCGGGTAGCTACCGGGATGTACCGACAATTTCCCGGACGGGACTTTCACCCGCTGGTAATTTGCGCCCTCGTGGCGCACCAAGATGTTGTGGAGAGCCTTTTCATTCCCAACCTGCGATACATTGAGTATTGCCTCGGATTCAATTCTCCAAATACGTTGGCGATATTACCGGTGACCGCGAACTTCAAACCTGAGCTAATGGTCTGAGAGCTTTCCCTTTTCACGACATTCCCCCGTGATTTCATCCACCGATACGTCCCCTCTACTATGTGCCCCAAGATTATAGCGGGCATCCCGATTGCCGTAGCGATATAAACGAAAACCGGCGAGACGGGAATATCTTTTACAAATTCATCGTGGATTCTATTCGTTGCCATGCTCCGACCTCCTTATGCTTGGGTACCGGGCCCATCTCATAACTTCATCTTTCGAACTGCCGCTCTTGCTCTCTTCATTCATGTCTTCACATCGTTTTGCCATATCGTTCAGATTCCTTTTCCGCATTGCTTTCAGTTTAGTACCTTATCACCTGGTTTTCTGTCACAAAAAACAAGAAGTTAATTGACTGAAAAACCTAAAACCTAAAACTTAAAACTTAAAACTGCGGCTTTGCCGCTTTAGATGGTTACCCTCGTCTTCGTCCTTGAATCACCTGGATCAGCACCACGATGATGGCAATGACCAGCAGGATATGGATGGCGCCACCCATCGTGTAGAGCTTGTCAACAAACCCAGCACCCACAGAATCAAAAGAATTACAAATATGGTCCAAAGCATTTCAGCCTCCTCTCTAACGCCTCCAAAAGCCTTTTTATGGAAGCCTTTGTTTACTTACCACCGACCTTCTTGATCTCACCGATTTTTTCTTGAACTTTACCGATTTTGTTTTCCTTTTTGCCTTCTGCCTCGTCTCTTGTGCTTGATTTCATGATATTCCTCAGCCATGCGCTACAATATTTCATGATCTTTTTGAGTTGCGCCGGCCTGTTACCCACGTTCGTTTTTCAGCGCCCAAGGGCAACATAGCCGGGATTTCTTTGATAAACGACTCGTATTACTTGATGGTCATCTGGTTATTGACACTCTTCACGCCATAAACGTCTTCCACGAATTTGGTAGCCAATTCCTTCTCGGATGGGTTCTTGGCCGAGCCAGTCAACTTGACCACGCCTTTGGTCGTCTCGACCTTGGTGTTGAGGCCGCTGGTCGAACGATGATACAGCAACGTCCCTTTGACCAAAGCGGTAATGGATGCGTCATCAATCCATTCCCCCACATCACCGGCCGTGTTGCCGATTTTGTTGCCCACGTCCCCGGCCGTATCACCAATCTTCTTGCTCATGCTACTGGCCGTATCGCCGATCTTCTTGCTCATGCTACTGGCCGTATCGCCGATCTTCTTGCCCACGTCCCCGGCCTTTTCGCCCATCGTTTTTTCGGCCACCAACAGGGTCATGTCGTTCTTCACATCCTTGACGCCCTCGACGTCCCTGATGTATTCGGTCGTCAGATCGATTTGGGCCTGGTTCTCGGCTTCGCCGCTCAAGGTGACGATCCCATCTTTCACTTGAACGTCCGTCTTACTGCCACGCAGGTTGCGATGGGACAGCAGATCAAGCTTCACTCTTGCACTGACCAGCGCGTCCGGGCTTCCGGCGCCTGCTTCATCCTTCAGTTTCAGCTGATTGTCGACACTCTTGACCCCTGGTAAGCCCTCCACGGTCGCCTGGGCCAACATTATGTTAGGTTCTTCGGCGACAGTCCCCGTCAAGGTGACGGCGCCGTCTTTGGCCTGGATCTTAATGTCATCGTGCTTAAGGTAGGTCTTGAAAACATAAGTCTTCCTGGCCGATGATTCGATGCGGTCATCCGTGTTGGACCCATGCACGGGCACGCTGATCACCAGCAGAGCGAATGCGGCTGCCATCAGAACTGCAGAATGTATTGCTTTCATGGTACGTTCTCCTTTTTGTTGTAATGTTTTGTTTTTGCCTTCTTGACGATTTACACTGAATACCTCACGTCGTACGCGTTTACGTCGCTATTTCCCTTGCCGACCAGGATACTTCGTGAAACTCTTCCATATGTTGAGGGGGCTTTTGAGGATAGCGGGGCAGTTTAATCCGGCGCCTTGGCCTCCGGCCGGACGATCCCGAGCTTATGCATCCTTGCTCTCAAGGTACTCGGGAGGAGCCCAGGCGCTCAAATTTTGTCTGCATAGGGCGGCATGGTATCCTCCGTACCTGCACGGAGTTTGATGAATCTTCAGGGAATGGGTCTCAGTTCAACCCTCCGGTTGAGCGCCCTGCCTTCTGCTGTTGCGTTGGTGGCTATCGGTCTTGTGAAACCATACCCCTTGGCCGAAAGCCTGTTTTTGGCAACGCCCTTTTTGATGAGATAGTTCATAACAGCTTCCGCTCTTTTTAAAGAGATTTTTATGTTGTTGGCCGCAGTCCCGATGTTATCCGTATTTCCTTGGATTTGCACTTTGATGGAAGGATTCTTCTCAAAAACTACTGCGACTTGGTCTAAGTATCCGTCGAATTGTGGTTTGATGTCATATTTCTTAAAATCAAAAAGCACATTTTCGAGGACCCAGCAACCAAACTGGTTTACGTTAGCACCATTCGGGGTTCCCGGACGTTTGTCCAGGTTGTCAAACACCCCGTCGCCATCGGAATCCCGAATGACGACAATTTTTCCGGAGCCTCCGCCCGTTTCTGCAAATGCGTTGACGCCAAAGCTTATCAACACGACTACAACCCCTGTTACAACCATTCTGGAAAATAGATATCTTTTCATGACAACCGCCTTTGATTTTTTTAAACAGCTCAACAAGCCCAATCCCCCACAGAATTTTGGATTACTGAATTAATAACAGTTCGTTAGGTTAACAGGAGCGTGTAGCGGCAGGGTATGGAATGTCTGGTTTTCCCTCAATATTTGGTGGAACCTCCATATCCTTTTGTAAGGATTATGCAGAGGATGCCACTCGAAAGGAGGTTTTCCCACTCGAACAAAAAAGACATCCAGATCAGATATCAATCTCCAATCAGTGGCACCCGACATATCTACCGCCGTCTACGCCAATAGTAACCGCCACCCCCGCCGAATAATAGTAACAAAACGACAATGACAAGAATAAGTGTTGTAGTACTCATGGTAATTCCCTCCCTTTCTTTTTTTTGAACATCTGTGCAGCTTCGGATTCATCCTCTGGTACATGATACCCAGCTTTCACTACTTCCCCAATACCTCTTTGATCTGACCGAGCTTTTTCTGAGCTTTGCCGGCCATATTTTCATCGATACCGTCGGCTTCCAGGTCAGGATTCAGGATGACTTTCCCGGCGATCTCCTTGATCTTACCCTTCACTTGGTGCAACTTTCCTTCCGCCTCGTCCCTTGTGCTTGATTTCATGATATCCCTCCTGTTGGATTTCAGTCCGAATTACATCCTTCACTGCATTTTTCTTAGCGCCAGATCAGCCAGGAATTCAAAAACATCTACGCCTTGAAGATCGGCCTTTTTCTCATCGTGGGCATATTGCATCACCCATGCAAGATCTAAATCGTTCTTCGGAGAAAAAGCCCCTTTCTTCAGGCCCAACGACAGGGTTTTTGGGTCGAAGAGGATGAGATGCTCAAAGGTCGGAGCGTCGCCGTCGCGACCTTTTGGCCAGGCGAAGATCTCTAAATTCCGCTCCAGGACGTCAAGAAGCAAAGGCTCGAAATCAAGCAAGTCGATAAACAGGTCCAACAATTCCTGTATTTCCCCGACCGATTTCCGTTCCAGGCCACCGCGGCCATCCTCAACCAGCATCGCCAGGTCCTCCCCGGTATAGGTGAGATCCAGAAGGGCCAGGGCATTGGCATGTAATCTCTTCAGTGACTCCTTTCCCTTGCTTATAATGACATCTTTATCATTCATGATCTTCTTGATATTTCCAATGCTGAACATTTCCTCCCAGAACGGGCTTTTGCGAAGGGCTACATCGGCTACGGTCGTATGGTAGATGGGCAATTCATTGTCGAAAACCAATACTTCCATGGCCTCGCCCTCCAGGGAACGTATGTAGAGATGAAGATCCCTGAACTTCTTGGGCTCGAAATCGGTCATGTTGAGAAGTGCCCGGGCGAGGACCTTGTCCAACCACCATTTTCCCGGCGGCTCTTTCATGGTGGAAATTAGCTGCCGGAAAATCCCGTCTAAGTTCATCTTCGCCCTCATGTTATCTTTAAAAGACATAATGAAACTCCTCTCTTCCATTCTTTGAAGTGCTTTGCATGTCTTGTTCAGTACCGCATCAGCGCTGCAAGAAGCGCGTGATCAGGGACTTCTTCCGGCAAAATGGCGTAGACCGTGCCTCCATTGATGAGGGTCTGGATTGCCGTTAAATCGAGGAGGTCCTCATCGCCGGGTTCAGGGGGTTCGTGCATATAAACCTTGTCTTTTTCCGGATCAAACCCTCCCCATATCTGTAAGCCGACGGCGACAAAGAGCACGTCGATTCGCCCGTGATGGGCGGCCAAAACCGCTTCCTTGACGTCACTGGTAGTCCGTCCAGTGCCTGCCAGTTGACGGTAGCGGGCTGCCGACTCCTCCCGCGCTTTTTTGAATACGGGCTCCACCCGTGCCCATGCCTGACCATGGAGTTCCTCGGGCTTCAAACCCTCGGGATTTCCCGGAATCCCCCCTTCCATCAAATGTGGATAGGTGTTCACCTCCCGGTAAATGGGAAAAAGCGAGTCGACCCCAGCCAGGAGCAGTGGTGATTGTCCGTATATCCATAGTGATTCTATCCATGGGCAAAGTCACCTTTCATGTGTTTTTGGCTTTTCGTCTGTATTGCTCCCATACTGGTTCGGCATATCACCTATCCCAGGTTGGAATTGACGAAATCCCAATTGATGAGGTTCTTGTGGTGCTTGCCGTAGTGGAAGCCAATCGTATTCGCGGAGATTACAGGGCACAGCGCGTTATCCGCGTAGGGCAGGGGCGGTAGGACATGCGAAAATGCACTTTTGATCTTGTCATTGTTCATCATTTTTTCCTCCTATGACAGCTCCAGGCGCTTAACAGAAAAGGTCTCTATTCGTAATGCTGATCAAACTCATGCAAATAGGTACTGCAAATCTCCTGCCAACAAGTGGAAGAAAGCGGAAGGATGGATTCATCCATTAATAACAAGAAATTGGCTTGAAAGGATGGAACAGCGGAAAAGTTTGAAATAATCGTTTGCCCTCAATATTTAGTGGAACCTCCATATATTGAGGGGGGACTTCTGGGAGAGTCGAATCTTAATCCGGCTTTTTGGTCTGATTACGGACGATCCCGAGCTTATGCATCCTGGCTCTCAAGGTACTCGGGTTGAGACCCAGGATCTCTGCGGCCCCGTCCTTTCCCTCGATGTGCCATCGGGTTTCCAGGAGGGTCTTGAGGATCTGGTTCCGCTCCGTCTCTTTTGCATTTTTTCCAATCGCTGTACTTGCTTCAGCTTTTTTTGTTGAAGAATGTGGCCGATGATTTGGATATTTCGCGCCAGGACGGCCAACCCCACATAGCGCTCAAATCCTTTTATTCCATGGTCCAGGCACCGATCCAGCCCATGGTTTTCAAGGGTGTTTATGCTAGACTCTACTGCGGAATGCTTTCTCCGGGCCTCACGAAACTCTTCAGATATTCTTATAATAGCGCTTCAGAATTTGCCTCTTTTCGAAAATCTTGTTTATTTATTGAGATGCATAACCTGCATCATCGGCGGCAAAAAGTGGCGGGACTTTTGCGACAGTAAAAGGCGTGGCGATTTTGGCTATCCGCTGGATACGCTTAGGCAAGCCTCAACTGCGCTAAAGAAGCGAATGCATTTCCCCCACTTATGTCCGGAATGATACGCAACTCGAGCACAGTGACCGCCGGGAGTTCGACGTGAAGGTCTTCCGTCTCGCTGGTTGCGCCTTGGGGACTGAAGTTCCACTGCTGCCGCACGATTTCTCGGAACGACTGCCCACCATCCGGCGACCAACGCAAGACGTATTCTTGTGTGCGCTCAGTGCGGGTCTCTACGAAGTTCAGCCATATCCGCTGAAGCCGTTGCGGGTCGTTGAACAGAAGCCGGATCGTCTGCTTTCCAGGCCCCGCGGCACGCCACCCCGAGGCTCGAACGGGAAGCAACGCGGACTCAATTGGATGATCGGCGTCCTCCGAGGTGATTTCCACCTCCGCGAGTTTTTCCAGATTCAACCAGCCCAGGTCTGCTGATGCCGTTTCTTGCTGAACTGGGGTGATGATTCGTTTGCGCATAATTATGTCTCCTGATTTCAACGTAGAGAAACCCCTATCTGCCTAAAGCGGCAAAGCCGCAGTTTTAAGTTTTAGGTTTTAGGTTTTTCAGTCAATTAACTTCTTGTTTTTTGTGACAGAAAACCAGGTGATAAGGTACTAGGCTTTTTCAGAGACTACGCTCAGAAAAAGTGGCTCCCTGAGAGCCGTCAAGGATACTGATAGCTGTCTTTTTCCCTCAACTCAAAACTCAAAACCCAACACTCAAAACTATGAACCGTGAACGTTTACAAATTCCAGTTTTTTCTTTTACAACATGTTGTCGTTCGAGAGGCCCTAAGGGCCTAAAGGGGCAGGGGAGGGGGCATTTACCCCTGCCGATAAAACCGGCTCTGTTTCGAGTGCTTCGCGCACACGCGCCAGCCGGCTCTCAAGCCGTTCCCGGTCGTGCGGGGACTCGATGGTGCGTTCGGCCAATTCGGCGATCCATTGCACTTGTTCATGGAGCGCCCGCCGTCGGCTCGGAGTGGCTGTCAGACCGGCGACGGTTTGGATCGCGCCAAGCATCCGTAACATGATGGCGATATTGCCGTCGGCACTGCCGCGAATTTGATCGAACGCTTCGGCCACAAGGCTCGCAAAGGTGGGTCCGATGGCGATCACCCTCAATTCCCGGTTCTCATAGCGGTGCAATGAAGGGATTGACCGGGAGGCCAGCCGTGCCAGAATCGCCGTCAGATAATCCACACACATCACGGCCGTCGTGGTGTCGTTGATGCCGGGAGATAGCGCCCGTAACGCTATGTCCACGATCTGTCTGACGCCGAAAGCGAGATCTTGTTCCACCGTGCGATACCGGTCTATGCGGTAGGACTCCCGCAAAGCAGTGATGAGCTCTTGTCCCGGCGGGAACTCCAAAGCGAGCGAGGCCAGCGTGGCGTCATGGACCACAAAATCGCCGATGCCCCGTTCCATCCGCACAATGGTGTTGTAGTCCCGAGCCAAACGCAGGAGCGCCGCATTATCCATGCCTTGGATGTAACCATTCCTCCTGGCCGGGACGGCCTGCCAGTGTTGCGCCGGCAGTGTGAGTACTGCCGGGTCCTCATCGCTGTCAACCGGTCCGTTTCCAAGCTTCTCTGGAAAAAGCCGGTCAACAACCGCCATGGTTTCGTCGGCTACCGAGGCAATAATGTTCGAGGCCTGGATCGAAGCAGCGATGTGATGGATGAAAAAAATGAGGACGCCGATGCCGCCCATCGCCAGCACGACGCTGAAAGACACTGCCATGCTCGGAACAAATACGCCATCAACGCCGCCGCGGACGGTCCGCAACACGATCAGGCAATAGGTGAAAATACCAGCGAAGATTCCGAGCACAACCTGCGTGACACGGTCACGCATGAAGTTCCGAAGGATGCGCGAGGTGTATTGGCTTGAGGCCAGCGCCAGCGTCATCAAAACCATCGAAAACGTGACCCCCACCACGGTCATCATCGATCCGGCAATCGTGGACAAAGTCCCGCGTGCGCCATCCGCGCCGACGCCAAACAGGCGTGGCCAGCGGGCCAGCCATTGTTCGCTCTCTGTGAAATCAGCTCCAATCAAAGCCACGGCGAGGGCGATGCTGACGGCAACAATCAGCGAAGGCAGAAACCAAAAGCTTGACCGCAGATGGCTCCAAATTTGCTTGAGTTTATTCATCGGTCAGATTCCATTTCCATTTCCTGAGCTTGCGAAATTCGTACAATTTGTCGAGCGATATCCTCCGGTGAAAGAACAAAATCTAAAACCTAAAACTTAAAACTGCGGCTTTGCCGCTTTAGATGGTTAGCCGCCGGGACTTTCTATTAATTTTGGCAGAAGAGTGTTTTCCTCTCCGGCAAGGGACCAGGTGGTTACCCTCGTCTTCGTCCTTGAATCACCTGGATCAGCACCACGATGATGGCAATGACCAGCAGGATATGGATGGCGCCACCCATCGTGTAGCTTGTCAACAGACCCAGCACCCACAGAATCAAAAGAATTACAAATATGGTCCAAAGCATTTCAGCCTCCTCTCTAACGCTTCCAAAAGCTTTTTTATGGAAGCCTTTGTTTACTTACCACCGACCTTCTTGATCTCACCGATTTTTTCTTGAACTTTGCCGGTTTTATTTTCCTTTTTGCCTTCAGCCTCCAAGTCAGGATTCAGGATGACTTTCCCTGTGATCTCCTTGATCTTGCCCTTCGCCTGGTGCAACTTTCCTTCTGCCTCGTCCTTTGTGCTTGATTTCATGATATGCCTCCTGTTGGATTTCGGGTTAATTACATTCGGACCAGCCCCAAAATGCCAAATACAATGAGATAAATGGCAACAATAAAATTCAATAGTTTCGGTGCAACGAGAATCGCGATACCCGCGATTAGCGCAACCACCGGTTGTGGGGAGATATCGATTTGCATGTTACTGAGCCTCCTTTCGCGAACACTGATGTCGCCAGCTAAAATCCCTCCGCCTGAACTGAAAACAACATATGTCAGCTTGTTTTCTCAGCCGTCAATGGAACTGGGAAGTGCAACTATCCTGCCAACAACCGCGAATCGGCAATATTTTGGATTACTGAATTAATAACAGTTCTTTAGGACAACAGGAGCGAGTAGCGGCAGCGTATGGAATGGCTGATTTGCCCTCAATATTTGGTGGAACCGCAATATGCTGAGGGGGTTTTTGAGGATAGCGGGGCAGTTTAATCCGGCGCCTTAGCCCCCGGCCGGAGTATTCCGAGTTTATGCATCCGTGCTCTCAAGGTATTCGGGTGGAGCCCCAGGACCTTTGCAGTCCCGTTCTTTCCCTCGATGCGCCACCGGGTTTCCATTACGAAGATGAAATAAACATCCTGAAAAAGGAGGGGATCGATGCCGCATTCAGTCTATATGAAGAGGTAGGCGTTGGTTTTGCCAATCCCGTTTGTGCCTACACGGACTACTGCAAACTCCAAGATGCCGGTCTCAAGTCTTGAGTTGAGAATATCCACATGAGATTCAATTCTCCAAATACGTTGGTATCACAGTTTAACCTTGAATTGAGCGGTGAGCTTCAGCAAGTCCGCACAAATGGTTTGTTCGAGATGGTCAACACACACTTCCTCACAGATTGCCGGTTGTGAGGGCCAATCCCCCTTTTTTTCAATTGACTACGGTGTAGCGGGCGCCGCCGGATATGCGTGTCTCTATCTCCAGCTCTGAGAGTTCAAGTGTCGTAGGACGACAGTTTTCGTGGGTCCGGATCAACTGCGGCGGGAGGGAATATTTTTGACGGCCTTCTCGGTTTGAAAGCAGATAATGAACCGTTTGATCTGACTCATTGACCAACTGGAAGCGAATCCTCATGGATTTGGGGCGCCCGAACATCTGCACGGCAAAATACACCCCGGACGCCGGGTCTTGAGCAACACCCACACCTATTTCCACGACATCGGGATCCACCATATTCTTGCGGTGTTCCGGGGACTTTTCCCATCCCGTGACGAAAATCTTTCCCAGTTCTTCCGTACTGAATCCCTCGGAACGAAACTGGTAGGCAATGTTCTCGGAGACGATACAATATTGATATTCCTGGGCTTGCGCCCGCTCAGACGGTAAACGGCCATCGGCCGTGTGGCCGAACTTCTTCGTGCGGGCCATGAAATCGGCGAATCGCTGCGATGTTTTGTTCAGCGCTTTGTTTGGCCCAACCGGTTCAAGGCCTTCCCCCTTCCGGAAACGATTGGTCTGTTTGACAATTAATGCCATAACAGCGGAAATTCCCGCCTCTTTCTTCTTAAAACCCTCTTTCTTAAAAACCCCGGCGAGTTGCGGCATGGGCGGCTCGTCGCGTTCCGGCTGCTCGGTCATCCCGCCGGAAGCCGTTATAAAAGACAACAGGAAAATCAACGATAACAGGATGTGTTTCAAGTATTAACTCCTTTTCGCGAGTTTCACCCCCCCCAAATAGGGATATGGACCCGATTTTATGAGTCAAATTTATCAATACACCCGCTTTCAATTGCGCTAAGAGGCATATCAGGCTGTTTGGCTGTATCGAGTTTCTGTGCGATGGTAATGCCCCCACCTCTTTTATGCCGCATAACGCCGCCGCCCCCGCCATAGGATGCGACGGTCTGGTGCGGTTCGGTCAGCTCCGCGCCCAGCGCCTCGGTGATTGTCCGCGGGACTTCCGGAGTCGGATCGATCTCGTCCCCGGAGCCTGATGCCAAGAGCTCTCGGGCCGTGTCCCCTTGGGAACTCATCGACGTTCGCGCAGGTTGTCTATCGCACCCTGAATCCACTTCTTCGCGGTATCCAGTGTATGGCTTTCTTCGAAAAGGCCGCGCAGAGCGCTCAGCTGCTGCTCGAACACACCGTGTTTGTGCAAATCAGCGGTCTCCTCATTCGGGCCAAGGGGCAGGATATTTTCGAGATAGGTTCCCCCCAGAAGGCGGCGAAGGAGGCCTTCGCCCAAAAACGCCTCGTCGTTGTTCAGCGTCCGCGCTGCCCGTAGCAAACGGCGAATATCATACTGGCCGGGGTAGATGTCGGGCACCTGCTTCTTGATGCCAAGCAGGCTGTAGACGCCGGTGCGAGCCGTACGAACCGAACTTTCCAGCGTGAACACCACGTCGTTATGGGTTTCCACAAACTGACCGAGACACGCCGTGTTGGTGGAGCCCTCCGGTACCGCCCACGGGCGGTCGCCGCCGGCGCGGGGCATGAACTGTGCGGTGATGTAGGGCATCAGCGCGGTGCGCACTTTGGTGGCGGCGATCACCTCGTCGACCTGATCAATCAGGCCGAGGTGAAAACACAGTTCGGTGAGTATTTCCTTGCCGGTGCATTCCGGCATCGGCTTTTTGACGCAATCTCCGGGCTTGTCCATCAGCAACGCATAAACCCAGGGCACAATGACATCATCGGGCTGATCCGGGAAGTGCGGCTGGCGGTTGACGGTGAAACTCATCAACCAGGCAGAGTCGGTGAAGGTGATGATGCCACCCGTGACCGTTTTGCCGGAATAGGGATCGTTGACTGAAAGCTCCTTCAGCTTGTCCACCAGCGGTGAGGGCTTACAGGTCAGCGTCGCCGATTCCCACGTTGACCTGGATACGTCGCCGCAGAATTTCTCGGGCCGTCCGAAGGCGGGGGATTTCCGGGCGAGGTTCTTCCATAGCTGCCAGCTTGATCCGACACCCGGGTCCGGTTCGTTTACCCTCAGCTGGGGAACCGTATCGTCATCACCGTAGGCTGTGTCCTCGACGATCGAGCCTATGGTCACGAAGACCAGATCGCGCCCGTGAATCTTGATCGTCTCATCGCCATTGCCGGTGTGGCACTGGATTGCGGTGGTCGTTTTGGTCTCGCCGCTGAAATCCATCTCCAGGTCAGACACAATCGTGTCGTACCGGATCCTGACGCCCTGGTCCTTCAGCCACGCCATCAGTGGGCGGACGAAGCTTTCGTACTGGTTGTATTTGGGAAAGACGAGCGAGGTCATGTCGTTCAGCCCATCCATAAGATGCAGGAAGCGATGCATATACAGCTTCATTTCCAGGAGTGAATGCCAGTTCTGAAAGGCGAACATGGTGCGCCAGAATAGGTAGAAGTTGCTCTTCAGGAAGTCTTCACTGAACCACTCTTCTACCGTGATGTTGTCCAGATCTTCCTTCCGCGCCAGGAAAAGTCGCATAAGCTCAAGCTGCTGCAGCCGGCTAAGCCCCATGGTCGAGAAATCCCTGATCTGGCCTTGCTTTTCAAGAAGCCGGGCTTTCGACCAGTTCTTGTCGGCGTCATTTACGATCCGGAATTCGTCAAGCACTGTGAACGGCTCGGGAAGCTCCAGAGCGGGTATTTCCGAGAAAACATCCCAAAAGTTCTGATAGGTCATCTCCATCTCGCGGCCACCGCGGACGATATAGCCTTCCTCGGCATTGCCGGCCGCATCGAGCGCGCCGCCCTCTATCTTCTGGGATTCCAGAATCGTAATGTTCCGGGCCGGCATATGACCGTCACGGATCAGGAAGAAGGCGGCGGACAGGCCTCCGATCCCACTGCCGATAATATAGGCATGGCGGTCCGCGATGCCCTCGGTCGGGAGCGGGCGGTTATTGGTATAGCTTCCGTGCAGGTCAGCGGGCGGCAGCGGCGTATCGAGGCCGTTATGCAAATGCCGGGACGATGCGTCAGGGGTTACATCCACGGCCTGTTCGGCCATGGCGTCAACGTGGGTCTTGAGGCGAGAGCTGTCTATCCTTCGCGTATCACGACGAGTCATGGTGGTCTCCTTGATCTTCCCCTTCGCTTGAACAGAAAACAGCATACTGCCAAACCCATACATTCAGAATCCCAGCCTTATTTGAACTTCGAGGCCGCATCGTGATAGGCGGTCTTGACTTCAGCCCAGGCTCTTTCCGCACCTGCTTTGACGGCTTCCCATGCCTCATCGCCGGCGGTTCTTAACTCTTGCAGCTTCGCCTTGGCTTCACCCTGTTTGTGCTCCAATGCCTCAATGCTTTTGTAGTAATCAATCTTCGCATCGGCCTTGGCATTCTCAGCCTTCGCCTTGAGCAAAGTGATCTGCGCGTTCCATTCATTAAACTGTGCATCTAACTTTTCTTCGTACGCTTTTCTTCCTTCCATCATAAGAACCTCCGTGATTGAATTGCCTCATTCCATTGACAAGTTTGGTGACCAGTTCCCTTGTGGGCCAGCCCGCGAGTGTAAAACACCATTTCACAGGGCTCCTGGAGGAGATTCATCGCTCCCCGAAATACCTTAAAACCCTCAGACTTTAGATAGCGGTCAAAGTCCTCCCGGGTATCCCACTCCTCAAAAAGGAAGAGGCGATTTTCATCCTCCATACTCCCGCAAAAGTCGCACCGCCGACATCCTTTCTCTGTCCTAATGGAGCCGAGCAGTAATGCAATCGTCTGCGAAAGTTCCTTGCGCTTCTCCGCAAGACACTTCATTTGTATTGTGATCAGGGGCATGGAATTGGGAGATGCAACTATCCTGCCAACAACCGCAAATCGGCAATATTTTGGATTACTGATTTAATAACAGTTCGTTAGGCTAACAGGAGCGTGCAGCGGCAGCGTATGGAATGGCTGGTTTTCCCTCTATATTTGGTGGAACCGCAATATGCTGAGGGAGTTTTTGAGGATAGCAGGGAAGTTTAATCCGGCGCCTTGGCACCCGGCCGGAGTATCCCGAGCTTATGCATCCTTGCTCTCAAGGTACTCGGGTGGAGCCCCAGGACCTCCGCGGCCCCGTTCTTTCCCTCGATGCGCCACCGGGTTTCCAGGAGGGTGTTGAGGATTTGGTTTCGCTCGGTCTCTTCCAGCGTTTTCATGCCGGATGACAGGGGAAGGGATGAAATCGCCAGTTTATCCGCCAAATGCAAAACCGGCCCGGGGCACAAAATCACGGCCCGTTCAATGATACTTTCCAGCTCCCGGATGTTCCCGGGCCACGGGTAATCCCGCAGAACCCTCATTGTCCCCTTCTGAATCGACGTGATCTTTTTCCCCATTTTTCTGGCATAGCGCTCTATGAAGGCATGGACCAACAACGGGATATCTTCGTTCCGCTGCCGTAATGGCGGTACCGTGATCGGGAAAACATTGAGCCGATAGTAAAGGTCCTGGCGGAATCGGCCCTTTTGAATCTCTTCCTCAAGGTTTCGATTGGTTGTTGCGATGACCCTCACATCGACTTTGATGGTACGGGAGGAGCCCAGGCGCTCAAACTCGTTATGCTGGATCACCCGCAGCAGTTTGGCCTGCAACTCCAGCGGCAGTTCTCCGATCTCGTCTAGGCAAAGGGTAGACCCCTGGGCAACCTCGAACCGACCTATCTGCCGGGTATCGGCCCCGGTAAAGGCCCCCTTCTCCCGGCCGAACAATTCGCTTTCTATTAAATTGGCCGGCAGGGCGGCACAGTTGACCGTGATGAGCGTCCGATCCTTGCGTGGACTCATGTTGTGGATGGCGGTGGCGATCAACTCCTTTCCCGTACCGGTCTCGCCGAGGATGAGGACCGTCGTGTTCTGAGGAGCAACCTGCTCCGCCCGAAAAAGAACATGCCTGAGGCTATCGCTTTGCCCGAGAATCTGATTGAATTGATGTTTTAGTTTCATTTCTCGTCGAAAGTAAATATTCTCGGCCTCGAGTTGGTCTTTCAGGGTCTTGATTTCAGAAAGGGCTTTACATAGGGATTCCGCTGACTGTCGATGTTTTTCGATTTCCCGCACCAGTTCCTCATTCGTCGTTCGGAGTTCGGCTGTCCGTTCTTCCACTCGCTGTTCCAGTCCGTTGTGGGCTTCCTGCAAAGCATCGGCGATAAGGTGCCGTTCGGTGACATCGCTCACTGCCGCTCTGATAAACCTGAAATCGTCGTCCCTGTTTTTTACAACCATACAGTCTAAATTGGCAAAAAACGCATGTTCGTCCTTTTTCAAAAGGCGCAGTTCGCAGAACTGGGATTCCTCCGTTTCCAGAAGGCGATGCCGAAGTTTGTAGAAAGCATCCTGGTCGTCTCTAAAAACGAAAGAGGAGAACGGCTTTCCAACCAAAACGCTCCGCTCTACACCCAACATGGAAGCAAGGGTGAGATTGGCCTCATGGATGATTCCCTTATCAGTCAACGTAACATAGCCGACCGGTGAGAAATCATACAAATGAGAATATTGATCCCGCCCCTTTTCTAATTCCCCTTGAATGTAGCGGAGCTCATCGTTTTGCATTTTCAACTCAATCTGGTGAACCTGAAGCTCGTGTATGAGGTTCGCCGTCCTTTCGGGCGGGACTTCGGAGAGATCTCCCATGCCTGAGGTCAGTTCTTTCAGTTTTTCCTCAGCGCTTCGCCTGAGTTCGGATTCTGTCTGATTTTCCTTCACTTTTAATTCCTTCGCATCCATCACAAGCCCCAATGCCTACCACCCACTACCCAAAATCCCCTTCCGTGATTGGAATTTAAATCAGCCTAAATTTCAATAAGCACCGAATGAATTTTAAATGAGGGTTATATCTTTCTGAGTTGAGTCAGAATGCCATATTTGGGGGAGATGGTCAAGACTATCAGCCGAATTCATGCGCCCTGTCCAGGAGCAACTAAAGATGATGATGGGTTGGGATTATTCCGGACATATTGCCGGAACCAATCCAGATCCGAATCGCGCTCTAGCGAAAAGCCACCTTTCTTTTTCACTGTCCATACCGTACGGCCCGAACATAATGGGCAGAGCTCTTATAGCGCCAGTCGTCTTTGACGAGGTGGAAATACTTGGCCCATGCGTAGTAGGGGAAATAGGAGTGGCTGGTAGACGACCAGTAATAGGATAACATCGTATTCGGGAAGTACGTGGTGTTTATATAAATGGTGTTTCTGTCATGCCGGTCAGAAAGAATGCTGTAATCCACCAGATACGCCAACTCTTTGATGCTCGGCATTCGCCAGTTGGAATAGCCTCCGAAACGGGCATTATTTAAGGCTTCAATAAAGTCCCTGGTGTCCGTACCATCGCCCGGGGTCCCGGCATCACCTCCGTTGGTGTTCGGGTTGGGGTCGTACCAGGTGTAAATGTTGTCCGAATCGTGGGGATCGTTATAATTCTTCACGCCATCCATGTTCCGTTTGACCTCCCAGATGAGGCCGGTGTCATTGTCGCGCACCATGACCCAGGAAGCAGCCGAATCAGGCGCCTCGTTTCCGTGTGAATCGAGCTTGGTGTAAGTCGTGGGATAGATATCGTAATGTCCATCCCGGTCGTAATAGCGGTAGAAAGGTTCCTTGCAGGGAATCACATTTCCGTTGTAATCTTGGCAGGAGTTCTGCCCCGCACTCGGCGCCGATCCAAAAAAGACCAGAACACAGGACACTCCGAAAAGCACCATCCCTTTCCTTTTCATCGCATGCCTCCCTCCTTTTTTTGACACTCACCCTTCTATATTGGTCTCCAGTTGAGCAATTTGAAGCCCGAGAGCGACACACTGTTTCCCCTCCATACATCTATCGGCATCTTCGGGTTCCAAGTGGGTCTTTAGCTCGTGGCTGTCCTTTTTCAAATCCACAACCCACGCCTTTTTTGCTTCATCCCAATCTACGGCCACATCTATGCCGCATTTGCCTATGTCCGGATGGATAGATCTTATCTTTTCACACAACGCTTTTTTGTCGATCATGGTTCTGTCCTCCCCAAATTCTTTGAAATTGACACCCTGAGTTCAATTCCTTTCTCCATTCCCTTCCCAATTAAAGAGGTATCCTTGTACATTGGCACAGAGGGACTCTCCGATACAGTTGCAATCACTCCTGAGAGGCCGCATCCGCAGGCGGATGCGTGTGTCGCCAAAGATCAGCGAAATCGCCAACGGCGCCAGCGACAGCGTAGCGAGCACAAGGCACAGTTGGCCGAAATATTTGAAGACCACGCGAAACCGGACGGCATACCTTAATTCGGTTGCCTGTTTAGCCACAAACGAACCCTTTCTCTTTCTTTCTTGATCTCACCGAACCTACTAATGGCAAAAGATGGGGATGAGAAATACGTTCCCTAACATTCGCTACCGGCTCGGAATACCGCGGCGGATGCTCGGAGATTCAATCTCAAATCATAATGCCCAATGGAATCTCCTCCGAAAAGCGTCATCTCCGGCCTGGCTCCCTGATCGAGCTTATGCCTGCAATCACCGCAATCCCAGCAGGGCCAGGACATCCGGACCGCATGGTCCAGGCAGTCCTTGTAGTAAGAGCAAAAGATACTCCTCTCTCCCCTTCTTTGAAGCGGATTACATGTCTTGTCCATGATTGACCTCTTCTAATTCATTTTCGAGTTGTTTATCTTCGACCGTTGTCTCTCTTCCTTCAATCCTTTCGATCCGGAGCATATTTCCGTTTGCATTTATTGATTCCTTCCTCAAAACCGTTTCATTTGGAGGGAGATTTGAACCATGCACCAGACAACCGCATTCCCGAACAAATTCTCATCACACAGGATATTCCCGAAGCATCTCATGGATGCCTTTGTGCATTTCGTACCAAAACTCGTACGCGGCGGCATGTCTGTCCCGAGTGAAAAAATCAATCCAGCGGTCCAGTTCAGGATGGCTGACCCGGTCGGTCTCTTTTTTGTTTTTCAGGAAGGTGAACACCATGTCCATGTTACGTTCCGACTCCCAGAAAACCGATGCATTACGGCTGGTGATGCGGCTTGCGGTCATGTTTAAAGAACTCAGGAACGCATCCTTTTCCCCAAAGATGTTTTCCACGATATCGGGAATCAGTGTTTCCGCCCAGGCCCGGTGAAAGCGGCAGATCCCGAGGTTGTCCAGCATCAGTTCCTTGATCATGCGCCGGGCATTTTCTCTTCCCAACTCGCGAGGCGGCAGAAAGTCCCGGCCGTAGTACATGTAATACTTTCCCGTGATGGCCATGGGGGCGAGGGTCCCGGGTGTCCAGTACTGGTTAGGCACCATCCAGCCCTGACGGGCAAAGGCATTGAACACAAACCGGTCCAGCACCGCTTTGCCCTTTTCCCGGGCCAGACGGCGGGCAAATTTCCTGACCCCGAACCGTAAGGGTATTTTACCGCCGGGTTGCATCATCTGATCCATCAATGCCATGCCAAGTTCGGCATTGTGCATTGAATCGCCCACCACATCAAAATTGGCCATATCCCACCTGGGCAATCGATCCACCCCCAGTTCCGGGGGTGTTATCAACCCATCGTCCAGACAGTCCATGAGCCAGGCGAGGGCCCCTCCCACGGAGATGGCATCGAAGCCCAGTTGGTCGGCATGGTGGTTGAGTTGTTCGGCGGCCCGCTGGTCGAAAATCCCGCACAAGGGTCCCATGGTCTGGTAGGGTTCATAGTCTTTCTTATAAGGGCCGTACATTTTTTTGCATACTGCTGCGCACGGCTCACCGCAATTGTGCTGCTGCTTGGTTTCGATGGTCTCCTCATTGAACTGTTTGAGGTAATGATTCAGGATAAATCGTTCATGAAGATCCTTGCGCGCTTCCTGACGCCAGTAGATGGTGCGGTAATTAAACGCCAGAATATTGCCATCCATGGCTGCATAATTGGCCCCGAAGGTGCCGCCCGTATTGAATTTCGGGTCGTACCGGTATTTGGTGGTTGCCTCCATGTCCTTGGCCGCCATCCGCTGGTTGAACTTGTCCTGGAACCATTCGTCCGCCACGGAGCGATCGCGAAAATCCTCGTCGATATGGGTTCCGCCGTATATGATGCCCACAAGGCCATGCTCCTGAAACAACTTGCTGCCAAAGCCTCCCCTGCCGGCCCAGGTATCCACATGGGTCAGTTCTCCCTTTTTTACAGGGGCAGATCCAATGGCGCCGAAATCCGAATCGCGTGCGGCCGGTCCGACGGACAGCACCCGGGGGTCTTTTTCATACCTCGGACCGAACATCCGGATGGCATGTTCCATCACGGCATACACCCCTTTGCGGCCTTGGTCCCAGATCCGGTCGGGTACGACCGGAACCAGTTCCACCTCGATTTCTTCGCCGTGGTTGCGGTTCAGGTACAAGAGGGAAGGATACGGGGCTTTGCCGGTGAGACTGAGCATGTTGATGCCGAGATTGTTGAACACCAGGGCCGCCCCTCCCATGGAGGAGACATAAAAACCGTGCCAGCAGGGAGAGATACCGGCGAATATAAGCCGGTCGGATCCGGGAAAGACAGAGCCGGCCAGCAACCCGGCGCCAATGGTCAAGGTGTTATGCTTAAAGGCTAGATGAATCCCCAGATCCACGGGGCCGAAAAAATCGCCGATACGGTAGCGTTGCATGCGATAAAAACCGGTGGCAGCATCCAGCATCAGCACTTTCAGTTTCTGTTTGTTGTCTTGCATTTCGAACTTTTCCTTGACGCGCCATTACCAGGCGCCAATTATTTTGAGTGAGTCGGTTCCGTTCCCGGCATTCCAAAACGATATGGATACCTTTACACAAGTATTCGTTGTCAAATAAAACAGAAGTATGGACAAGGTTCAATCGATTTGCCGGACCTCAACATTTGGTAGAACCCCCATATATTGATGGGAAATTTTGGTAAACCCTGCACGAACAACAAATTTCAGGATTTGCTGAACTCGGCCGCTGCCTTTTTGTAGGCGTTACCCAAATTCTCCAGAGCCGCATCGATACCTGTTTTTAATTGCTCCCAGGCATTTCCATTGCCCGGGCATACTTTCCGTCGCGAGCTAGACCGTTTAACCGGCAACGTTTCAAAAGCGTCTTCTGAGCAGCAGCCAGATTGCCTTCCTGACCTTTCCAGGTTGCAAGCACCGGCGCCTGCAACGCACGCCCATAAGAAAAACTGACTTGCCACGGATGCGAGCCCATCATGTTTATGGCGTTCAGGTGGTCAGTGGCATCTTCCGCACTCTGCCCACCGGACAGGAATACGATTCCAGGGACAGCCGCCGGTACGTAGCGGGTCAGGCAACGGACCGTGGCCTCGGCAACCCGCTGCACGTTTTCCTGACGCGCGCATTTCATACCGGCAATAACGATATTCGGCTTTAGTAACATACCCTCGAAAAGCACACCGTGGGCGTCAAGTTCGGTGAACACTGCCTCGAGAACCCTGGATGTGATAACTTCACACCGTTCCATGTCGTGGGCGCCATCCATGAGGACTTCCGGTTCCACGATCGGCACAATATCCAATTCCTGGCAAAGCGCGGCATAACGCGCTAATACGTGGGCATTCGCACGAATACCGAACGCCGAAGGAACATCGCGCTCGTTGATCTCAATAACCGCCCGCCACTTAGCGAACTTAGCCCCCATCTGTTTGTACTCGACGAGCCGCTCGCGCAGGCCGTCAAGCCCCTCGGTGATTTTGTCGCCAGGGTACAATGCCAGCGCTTTAGCGCCTTTGTCCACCTTGATCCCCGGTACGATCCCCCGGCTCGATAGCAGCTCCGCAAAGGGAGTACCGTCCCGAGTGCCTTGGCGCAGCGTTTCGTCGAAGAGAATGACCCCTCCGATATAACGTTCAATCCCTTCGCTTGTAAAAAGGATTTCGCGGTACCGCCGGCGATTTTCTTCGGTGGACTCGACCTTGATCGAATCGAAACGTTTCTTGATCGTGGGATTGCTTTCGTCCGCCGCCAGCACGCCCTTCTGTTTTTCGACGATTGCTTTTGCTACAGATCTGAGTTTATCGTTGTTCATTCGTAACGCCTCTTCCCGTTTTGTCGCTTCATGCATAACGCTCTGCATAAGCAGCCAAAAAAGGCCGGGGCACAGGACATGAAGATCCACAATAATATTTGCCCCGGCCTTCCTGGTCTGCGCTCATGCGATTGTTCGCAAGCCTTCAATTCTCGTTATTAAATCCGGCTTACTTTTTGGTTTCTTCCTTAACGCCTTTCTTTCCTCCAGTCTTCGGACCTTGACCAGGGCTATTGCCCTTGCCCTTACCTTTGCCATGACCGTCTTTTGGTCCCTGACCTTTGGGTCCGGTTCCGTCTTTATTTGGCATATTCATCACCTCCTTCCTGTTGTGGCAGATAATAGCAACCACTAATTTGTCGTCGCCTGAATCCGCCTTGTTGGCTGATCTTACCTTATTAAGTGCGCTTTACCTTGGTTCGCCACAGCCTTCGTTGCTTGCGCCACGGATTCTGAATCCCCCAAATAGTAATGTTTGATAGGCCGCAGCTCCTTATCCAGCTCATACACCAACGGTATTCCAGTAGGAATATTCAGCGTAACAATGTCTTCGTCTGAAACATTGTCGAGATACTTCACCAGTGCCCGCAGGCTGTTGCCGTGAGCTACGATGATTGCTCTTTTTCCCGCTTTGATGGCAGGTGCAATAGATCCGCGCCAATAGGGCAAGAAGCGCTCGACCGTGTCTCTTAAACACTCTGTTAGCGGCAAATCGCGATCATCCAATTCCCGATAACGCGGATCATGGACCGGATATCGTTCGTCCGTCTTATTCAAAGCCGGGGGCCTGATATCATAGCTTCTGCGCCAAAGAAGTACCTGATCATTCCCAAAACGTTTTGCGGTATCCGCCTTGTTCAGGCCTTGCAGAGCCCCATAGTGCCGCTCATTCAGACGCCACGACCGCTCGACAGGAATCCACATTTGGTCAAGTTCATCCAGCACAATCCAAAGTGTTCGTATGGCGCGCCTCAGCACTGAGGTATAGGCGATATCGAAGTCGTAGCCTTCAGATTTGAGCGTTTTGCCGGCTTCTCGAGCTTCGATCATCCCATGGTTGGAAAGATCAACATCCGTCCATCCCGAAAAACGGTTTTCCCTATTCCACAAGCTTTCACCGTGCCGCAATAGCGCCAATTTCATCATCCTGTCACCCTATGTTATTCCTTGCTATTCGTATGATGATCAAACTCATGCAAATTAGGTATTGCAAATATCCTGCCAACAAGTGGAAGAAAGTGGAAGGATGGATTCATCCTTTAATAACAAAGCATTAGATTAAAAGGATGGAAAAACGGAAAAGTTTGAAATGATCGTTTATCCCTCAATATTTGGTGGAACCTCCATATATCGAGGGTAAACTTTAATGTTTTAACCTCTGATAGTGTCTTTTGAAGTTCCGAAATTAGCTTATCACGTTGTTCCTCTATAAAAACCGGAGCCGTGGAGATCCTGGGCATCCACCCGAGTACCTTGAGAGTAAGGATGCATAAGCTCGGGATCGTCCGGCCGGAGGCCAAAGTGCCGGATTAAACTTCCCTGCTATCCTCAAAAGCTCCCTCAGTATATTGAGGTTTCCACTAAATATTGAGGGCTAAGCAATCATTTTAAACTCCTCCACGCGCCTCTCCTATTCATATAACAAATCGTTATTAATGGATTATTGCAGGATTTTGCTTTTTCTCCAATTGTTGGCAGGCCCTTTGCAGATACAATTTGCATGATGACTATAAAAACAATGAGCTGTTCCATAATCTGTTGTCACAGGAGGGAAAAATGAAACAGGAGCGAAGAACAAAAGTTCATAGAGATACCGACGAAGCCACCCTTGTTGCGGCCGTCAATCACGCCGCTGATACCGCCGTGGTTGAAGCCGCTTCGGTGGTTCAAACGGCCGCTGTGGCTAAAGCCGCCGCCGTGGTTGAAGCCGCTTCGGTGATTGAAACGGCCGCCGTGGTTGAAGCCGCCGCCGTAGTTGAAGCCGGTTCCGGACTACTGAATCGCCTTCTGAAAATGGCCGACGCCTACCAGGCAACCAACGCCCCACACCAGGCGGCCGAAATGTACTTTGAATTAATTGACTGCCACCCCGACACCCTGGAAGCGGTCCAGGCCCGGAAAGGCCTGATCGAGATCAGCGAAGGTTACGAGCGCAGCGGCAACCTAAGGCAGGCACGGAGCATCTATGAAAGGTTGTTTAAAACGGCGCCGTAATGAACGAACGTGGCTTCTCTTAATCCCAGTGAGTCATCGGATGAAGCCTGAATGAGTAGGTGCTTATTTTGCCATGTCACAGTGAGGCTTGTAGAAGATATGCTCGCCAATCTCCACAGTCTTGATGTATTTCGCTGACCAACCTGGGGTAGCTTTCCGCCGGTGGAAATACATTGCTCCACAAGTCCGGTCCGGTAGTTGCCGGTTGAGAGCTTTTCTCGCTATTTCCTTGGCGATCGTGTAGTGTTTATCCTCTTCTGCGTCATCAGAACGGCCATCGCACCACCACGAGAACTGACAGGCACCCACCTCATTGCCTTGCGTGACAACGCCACAAATCGTGTTTGGAAAGCCCTGACAGCCTAACCGGTTCATAACAACACCGGCAACTGCTTCCATGCCGGCAGCGCCCTCGTTTTTTGCCTCCCAGTAGATGGTGCGTGAAAGACAGGTGATCGCATCGTCCAGGGGCTCTTCACCGACCGGATCGACTGCCTGCACTTCAGTCTTCGTGATGATCTCGGATCGAGAAGGGGACATCTTACTCCCCCCTGCTGCGGAGTTCTGCTCCAGTACCCCCGCTTTGTTCTCAGCGGCTTCCGCCTTATGTGCTCTGTCAGCCGCACTCGTCTGACCTGCGATAAGTATTATCGATAAACAGGCCATTACCCATATTTGTCGCATCGTCAAACCTCCATGACAGCTCAAACGTGGCCCCATGTCCACATGCGTTATAATTTTATCCCAAACTATCTTGGCTTTATCTTCTGAAAATATTTCATGAGTCAATCTGAACATCAATTCAGAAAATGTATTTGCATCAGGTGTCTTCCTTGAGTAATTTCTTCAAATCCTCATACGCCTTTTTTTCGCACTCCGGGCAGAGGCCATGACTGAACTCAGCTTCTGAATGCTTGCCTATGTAGGATTCAACTGCACTCCAGTATCCTTTGTCGTCCCTGATCTTTTTACATGACGCGCATATGGGCAGCATGCCGGTTAATTGTTTCACATTTGCAAGAGCATCGAGAAGCTCCTTGTTTTTCTTTTCGAGTTCAGCGGAATATCTTAGTGATTCTTCTTCAGCGAGTTTGCTCTCGGTGATGTCCTGCACAGTCCCGGCCATGTAGATGGGTCTATTCTCACTATCAAGAACCACTTCACCCAATGCCCTGACATATCGCATTGTCCCATCAGGTCTGTTGATGCGAAACTCCAAGGCGCTGGACTTTTCTCCTGCTGCGCTGGCGGCAAACAAGTCCTGCATCGACTGTCGGTCGTCAGGATGTATCAACTCTAAGAGAGACTCCAAACTCGGGGTGAATGTTTCCGGTGAAACCCCATGGAGACGATACAGCTCGTCTGACCATTGCATGGGGCCTGACAGCTCGGAGAAAAAGCTGCCGATATGGCCAAGGCGCTGCGATTCAGACAGAAGACGCTCTTTCTCACGCAGTAAATCCTCCCCCCGTTTACGCTCGGTGATATCGCGAATGAGGCCTAAGGCATGCCAGCCGTCATTTGTTTGAACGGCGGATAGCGACAACTGGACCGAGATTTCCTGCCCGTCTTTTCGGAGGGCCTCAAGATCGAGTATCTTCCCCACGGCAGATCCCTGGCCAGTCTGCTGAAATTTCCGGAAGGCGGTGTGGTACGCCGGGCGAAAACGCACGAGCGCAATCAAGTCATGCAGGTTTTGGCCGATCACATCATCGCCGAAGAAGGCAAAGCCGGTCTGATTCGCCCAAGTATAGATATTGTGGTTGTCCACCTCCATGATCAACTCCGGCACAGCGGCCAGTATGGCTTCCTGGCGAGAGGAAAGGTCCAACAGTTCCTGTTCCAGCTTTTTGCTCTCGGCAAGCTCTCTCTGGAGTTGCTCGTTGGTGTTGGGTAGAGTATTTCCTTTCATCTTTCCAGAACCTCCCTCACCTTTATTAGAAGGGCTTTCGGTGTGAAAGGCTTTTGGATAAAGTCAAAATCGGCCTCCATCAATTCTTTGCCTTTGATCATATCCATGGTATACCCACTCGCAAAGAGTATTTTTACCCCCGGGCTTACTTTTCTGATCGCCTCACCGACTTCTTCCCCGCTTTTCTTCGGCATGATCATATCAAGCAGGACGATGCTGATCCGTTCCCTGTTTTCCATGAATTTTGCGATGGCATCTTCGCCGTCTACAGCGGCGATAACTCTGTAGCCGAAAGACTCCAGCACTATCGTCGCCAATTTCCTTACGGAGGCGTCGTCTTCGGCCACAAGGACAGTCTCATTTCGGTGTTTGACAGAAGCTGCGGCCTCCTTTTCTTTGTCCAGGGATGCCGCGTCTTCATTGAGCGGCAGGTATATCTTGAATACCGTGCCTTGTCCCGGTTCGCTGTAAACATTTGTGTAACCGCCATGCTTTTTTATTATCTCGTATGAAATTGCAAGGCCAAGCCCTGTCCCTTTCCCAACCTCTTTTGTGGTAAAAAAAGGCTCGAATATCTTCTTCTGTGTCTCCGCATCCATTCCCTGCCCTGTATCGGCAACCATGATCAGGGCATATGTCCCTGGTTTGCCATATCCATACGCCGCAACATATTCATCATTCAATTCTTGAAGGCCCGTGCCGATCGTCAACCGACCGCCCTCCAGCATTGCGTCTTTGGAATTTACAGCCAGATTTATCAGGACCTGCTCTATCTGCCCCGCATCAGCCAGCACTGTCAAAGGCATGTCGCTAAGCTCAATATCAAACTCAATACTCTCACTGATAATGCGTTCAAGCATCTTCTTCAAGCCAAGAATAATTTCATTGATGTCAATGGGCATAATATTAACAACATCTTTTCTGCTGAAGACAAGCAGCCTTCGGGTAAGATCCGCGGCCCTGTCGGCGGCAATGAGTACCTCCTTCATATCTTCCCTAACAGGACTGCCGGGTTCCAGCGTGTCCTCTACAATGGCGCCATAGCCCATGATCACATTGAGGATATTATTGAAATCGTGGGCAATCCCCCCTGCCAGCGTGCCGACTGCCTCCATCTTCTGGGCGTGACGGAGTTGGGCTTCAAGCCTTTGATGCTCGGAGATGTCTCTGCCAACACCACTTATGCCTACGGGTTCGTTTTGAGCATCACTCAATATCGCTGCGTTGAATGCATAGGGAATTTCCCTCCCGTCTTTGGTAACCATTATTGCTTCAACATGGTCGCTTCCTTCTTCAATCACTTTCAGAATGCTTCCGGATACTCGCTCTTTTTCATCCGCCTGGAATAAATCAGTAGCCTTCTTCAAAGAAATTTCCCTGTCGGTGTAGCCGGTGACAGCAGTCAATGTCTTATTCCACCTGAGGAATCTTCCCTCTAAATCTAAAACAAAGAACGCGTCTTGCAGTGTATTGAGGGCATTGTCAATGAACTTTTTCTCTTCCGCAAGTATTTTCTCGGCCAGTTTCCTTTCACTGACATCGCGAATATTACATTGGGCCAGGTTTGCTCTGTCGACCATATATACGTCCGCGTGGGAATCCTGTCCGGACTTGGATTTTATCGGAACATCCTCGTAATTAAGAATGCCGCTCTTGTTCAAAGATTCCATTATCATCGGAAAATCACTCATATCAATCGGCACACCGATATCCTCCAGCATTTTTCCGATGTATTCCGCTTCGGAATAACCCAACATTTTCTCGGTGGCCGGATTCGCACGGACGATATGTCCTTCGCGCTTTTCTAAAAGCACGATTCCGTCGGTGGCGGTCTCAAAAATGCGCCTGTAGCGCTCTTCAGACTCTTCCAGCAGGTCTTCAAAATGACTACGCTCGGTAACGTCCTCGATGGCCAGCAGGATGATACGCTCCTTGCCCATCGCTCGTTCAATCTGGCGGGCATTCAACAGCATGACGCGCCTGCCGATGGTGGCAAAATCGTGTTCAACCTCATAGTTGTCAAAGCTGGTCTTTTCGGGAAGGATGGTTTCCAGCAGTTCCCGCAGCTTGGGGATATTCCACTGTTTGTTGCCGAGGTCATAGATAAGTTGCCCCACGGTCTCTTCGGGCTTTACCTTGAAGACCCCGTAGAAGGAACGGCTGACGGTGACCACCCTTAGATCCTGATCCAGAACGATTAAGGGTTCACGCACGGTGTTGATGATGCTCTCAGCGAATTCCCGGGATTGTTTCAGGCTCTTTTCCCTGGTCATTACCTATCTCCTTTCTTGTCAATCGGATCATCGCTGCCACAGGATTCGTGTGTTTTCCAGTGGGATCGCGACGCCGTCGTAGTGCGGTATCAGAGATTCTGAATTTCCAAAATAGTAATGTTTGACAGGCCGCAGCTGCTTATACAGCTCATCGACCACCGGTATTTCGGTAGGGATATTCAGTGTATTCGTATGATGATCAAACTGATGCAAATATGTAATGCAAATATCCTGCCAACAGTGGAAGAAAGCGGAAGGATGGATTCATCCATTAATAACAATGAATTAGGTTAAAAGGATGGAACAGCGGAAAAGTTTGGAAGGATTGTTTACCCTCAATATTTGGTGGAACCTCCATATATCGAGGGTAAACTTTGGGGAAAGTCGGATTGCAATCCGACGTTTTTCTATCAGAAATGCATTTAGATCCGATAGCGATGCTATCCGATGATGTTCTTGACAAAGAAATCGAAATAGTCGCCACGCCTGCTCTGATGACTTTTTGAGATGTCTCCAAGGGAAGGCTTAGAAGAATAACGAAAAAAGCCACTTTGATCCGGATCCAGATTATTCTGCTAACCAGGACGTCTCCTTTAAACGGACACGATTGGACGCCGCTTCAACGCCGCACGACCAAAGCCGAGCGGCGATACGGAGGAAGAGTGGAAACGGGCATTACTGCCGGCAGCCGCCCGGATCAACTCAGCTTGAATTCTGGGCGGCCGACGCGAAGCAATTTCTTACTGCCCAATAAAGATGGGTGGGAAAAAAATAGTGATGCCCGGCGCTGGAGGCGCTTCATAGACGACCGGCGGCGGAGGATAATAAACCGGTTCCCTGTAGGCATGGGGCCGATAGTAGCCATAAGGACGATAAACAGTCTTGTGGTGTTTATGCCCATGTCCCTTGTGATCGTAATAGTGCTTGTCATGTTTTCCATGTTTATGGTCATTTTTGGCGAGGGCCGGCGACACGTCTATACTGCCGATCATTGCGGCTAAAACAAGCCCCATCATCATCTTGCCAACCATGGAGCTGAAATTCCATCTACTTGATGTTTTCATAACGTCACTCCGCTTTTGGATTAATTTTAAGCGTCGGTTTGGCGTCAATCTTTATTTGTTTATTTATATAATGTTGCCGATCATTTCCTTTTCGGCTTTCCATATTTCCCTGTCCGGAATATTATATCGGTGATATTTTTCTGTTGCTCCGACATCGTTGCATAGAGCGCCTCGAAAGGCGGGATGAGCTTATTCATCTGATTTAAATGGGTTTCGGTAATTCGCCTGTGCAGTTTCATATGCTCGAGAGCATTCATGGGCTTGGCGTTTTCAGCCCGCTCCTTTTTAAGGGCGTCCATTTCTATTGCATTTTCCCGCATCACCTGAGTGAGGTTATTCCATAGTTCTTTCTGGGCTTCAGTGATATCCAGCGTGCCTTGAAGCTGTTTGATTTGGGCCTCAGTATAGTCGACAGCAGAGGTTCTATCAGCTGCCGACGATTTCTCTTTGCCTGACGCCGCAAAAGAAAGATTTGGATTGGCGAAAAAGATTGTCGCTATAAACGCCACCATCACAACAACGAGTGTAGCTGGAAAAGTAACTTGATAAGACTTCCGTTTCATGATCTGTCTCCTTATAAGTTTAGATTCTTACGCATTCAATGTGAGCGCTCATCTCTCACGACCTTCTACTGCTTATCCCCTTCCTTATTTTCACCTCCGCAAAAAACTTCCGTAGCCCTTCGTTAAGTAATACCCCCTTCCCAATAAAACGACAGCGACTTCCCTCTTAGGAGAGGTGAGCAGGATCATCGTAAATTGTACTTGCAAAAGGCTTGCCAACAAGCGAAGAAAGCACAAGAATATCTACTATTCTTGTAATAACAGTTGATTAGAGAAATAAGAGAGAAGCGTGGAGAAGGTTGAAATGATGGGTTAGCCCTCAATATTTGGTGGAACCGCAATATGCTGAGGGAGTTTTTGAGGATAGCGGGGACGTTTAGTCCGGTGCCTTGGCACCCGGCCGGAGTATTCCGAGCTTATGCATCCTTGCTCTCAAGGTACTCGGGTGGAGGTCCAGGACCTTTGCGGCCCCCTTCTTTCCCTCGATGAGATACCGGGTTTCAACGAGGGTATCAAGAATTTGGTTTCGCTCCGTCTATTCCAGGGTTCTCATGCCGCATGACAGGGTCAGAATGAGGCAACTACCACATTTGTGGTCGCGCCCTTCGTAGACTGTTGATCCAAAAGTGAGGGATTCCTATATTCTGGTGAATCTGAATCCCGGAGCCCCATAAAATGAAGCTGCCTGGCATGAATTTTTTTGGTGCAGCATGGAGAATGATGGCATATGTAACCTTGCGTTGGACACTTCTAAATTTTTCAGTTTACAAGCGGTTGTAAACGGTCTAAATTGGGTCAAATGACTATCAAGACTTATGCAAAAGTTCTATTTATTTCGATTAGGAGGAGTTCTGGAAATTTTTCAAGTCGCTGCCATTCAGATCACACCGATTTTAGGTGATATTCAGGCCAATTTAAAACGAGGGATTCACTTTATGCGACAGCTCGGCCAGGAAGCCGATCTAATCGTTTTTCCTGAACTCTGGACCACGGGTTACTATCTGTCCAAGCAGGCTTTTCAACAATTTGCTGAAACAAGAGATGGACCTTCCATTAATCAACTCAGAGAAGAGGCTCGACGTGCAAAAGCCGTGGTGATCAGTTCTTTCGCAGAGAAAGATTCCGAAAATCAATTGTTTATTTCAGCGGCTATTATTGATCAAAAAGGAGAGATATTGGGTGTTGTGCGCAAGAGCCTTTTATGGGGGCGCGAGAGCGAAATCTTTAAAAAGGGTGAGATAAAATACCCTATTTTTGAAACAGAGCGGGCAAAAATCGGGGTGTTGATCTGTTATGAAATGGAATTTCCCGAACCATCACGGCTGTTGGCATTGGAAGGTGTGGAACTGATTATTTGTCCTTCCGTATGGAGTGTCTCTGCATCGCGGCGTTGGGATATCCAGTTGCCGGCACGTGCCCTGGACAATACCGTCTTTATTTTGGGCGTTAATACCGTTGGTAATAACAGTTGTGGAAAAAGCAAACTGGTTGGTCCCATGGGTGACATTTTGGCAGAGGCTTCTGATGCCAGAGAAGAGGTGCTGTTAAGAGCCGTTGGTGCTGTTAAGAGCCGTTGATATTCAATCCTTATATTGGGCGCGCGATGAGAATCGGTATTTGGAAGATTATCGGACCAAATAAATGAAGCGTATGGCGAAAGATCTCTATTGGATCCGAGGGCTTTATTGGAGAAGGTCGTCGAACAAGCTGAGGCCGAGTTTGGCTTTCGTTTTCTGACAGCCCCGGAGCATGAATTTTTTCTGTTGACGGGCGATGAATTCAGCAAAGATATCCATACTGATACTGCCGGATACTTCCACACGGATCCAAGAGATAAAGGGGAGTCGGTTAAGAAGGAGATTGTGGCGGTGTTGAAGCGGTGCGGGATCCAATTTGAAAAAATGCACCATGAAGTCACCCCTTCTCAGCATGAGATTAATCTTTCTTGACTGGACCCTTTAAAAACTGCGGATCGAACTGTTTTATTTTCCTATATCACCAAGAGGGTGGCCCATGAGAAGGATTTACACGCCACTTTTATGCCCAAACCGTTTAACGGTTTCAATAGAAATGCGCTTCACATTCACATATCCGCCCAAGACCTTGAAGGGAATTACCTGTTCTACAAACCCAATGGATCTGATAACATCAGTGAAACAGCACGTTTTTTCATCGGTGGTATGATTAAGTATGCGAGAGAGACATCGATCATTATGGCAGCCACTTTCAACTCTTATAAGGCCTATGTAATCGGCAAGGAAGCCCCCATTGTCCGAGGGTGGGGGCTCAAAAACCGCAGCTCTATGGTCAGGGTCCCGTATGCTGAAGGCGGAAAAGACACCAGAATTGAAATTCGGTCCCCAGACCCTTCTGGTAATATTTATCTGCAAATTGCAACCTTAATTGGGATGGGGCTTCAGGGAATTCGAGAGAAAATAGATTGTGGAAATCCTGATATCGGAAATCTCTCTGATACGAAGAACGCTTCTCACCTCATGGACACAAATTTTTTGCCCCGTAATATGTTTGAAGCGCTGGTGGAAGCCGAAAACAGTTCATTTCTTAAAGATTTCCTGGGAGATGCGCTTTATTGCCAATACATGTCACTGAAAACCGCTGAGTGGGAAAACTATCGAACCTTTGTGACCCCTCGCGAACACAAAATGAATTTTCATATTTAGGATAAACTGAAGAGCAATGGAACTGACAGCCTCAGTCTTCGCTTTAGTGAAGGAATTGGGTGATTTCTCCTACGAGTTGTCCTCTTTGGACCACGTTTGGAATATCTTGTTTCCGGACAAGGGGGATAAATGGCATCACCTGCATGTCAATAAGTACAGGCACACCTTCTACATCACCCATGTTGACGGTAGTGGTGGCAGTCTGGAGGTAGAGCAGAAAAAGGGCGTGCGAGCAATGGACTCTAAGGGAGCCCCTTCTTATTCTGTTGAAAACCATGGTCAGCTGACTACGGTATGGAAAACACTAATCGAGTCAGCGCGCAAATGGCTGAAAGTTGCCCGAAAAGAGTGGATAAAGGCCAACAAACGAATTCAGATCGAGTACCCTTTACGTCACAGATATGGTGTTGCCCCCAATGCTCTCATCCGCGCTTCTCTCCCTGATGTTTACCGACTGGATAAGCAACTGGGCAAGGGCAGGACCTGGAAGCTGGTGCGTCTGGTCGAAGATGGTTTTTTTCTCAAAACGGAGGGCACGGAAGTTTCGTCTATGACAGCGGCTGATTATTTCCAGTATTGCAGAATCGCCTATATAGCTGGGAAGCGCAAAGGGGAGACAGTCGATGAATCTTTGTCTGGTCGAGAGATGTATAGCCGATATGCCGACGGCCGGCACGAAGGGCTTCTGGACATAGATTCAACCTCCGAGGAAGAGTTTGCCGAATGGATCGACGGTAAGCATTCCAAAAGAAAAGGAGGGGGGCACCCATGGGAGATAAAGCGAGGGGGTAACACAACACACATAGACCTTACCGTTTCGCGCCCGTCCTCATACCGGCAAGAAGGATTCAAAGTTGAGCTGCGAGGCGAATCTATCGGCAGAATGGTTGAGACGATACGCATGTTTCTGGCGATCCACGAAGCCAAGCTCCCTATTTCTATCGCCAATTCGGAGGGCGTCCGTAAACGGCTTCTGGCTCAAGACAATATCGGATTCATTCCGTTTTATGCCTCGCTGCACAGGGCTAACCAGCATTTTAGCCATGATGAAGACGTTTTCGACGTTATGCACTTCGATGATCTGGGTCGGTTCAAGCGCCGGATGATTCCTTTCGTCACATGGGAATCTTTGCCTATCCTTAAACCAAAAGACGTCTGAATGGAGGCAAAGACCCCGCAGACAATATAGAGGCAAGGTATCCCGGTAATGACTCATATGGCCATCAATTAGGCGATGCAGACAATGCACTATGTGAAGCAAAAGATAAAGGTAAAAATCGTGTAATTATGAATAAGGAGATGGATTGAATGATCAGCGATAATTGGCTGCATTTTAATTTAGAGGATGCAAGCCAAATTGCCATAGGTGCCTTTGCACTTGCAGTTCCAATATCATTTTCGGAAGAGGCTTGGAGGCTTGGAGAAACACTGCCCTTTATAAATATGGTAATGCTTTTTATTTTATCTGTCTGTTTTTTATCTTTTTATGCATACGAAAGTGTCTTTCAAGGAAATATTAAATACAGGACTGTAATATTTTGTTTAAGAGTAATTATTGCATATATAGTAGCAGCGATTGTTGTTTCGTTAGTCTTGCTGTCCATAGGCAAGTTTCCCTTATTATCAGGACCACTTATAGCTTTAAAGCGGTTGATTATTATAACAATGCCTGCATCAATGGGAGCAATTATTGTCGATAGCTTTGACAAAGAGTGATTATTTACAAAATTTTCTTCTGCGCAAATCCTGGCTCAATTTTTGTTAGCATAAATGGGTTGGGAGTTCTCGCGAAGAGTTAAATAGTCTTTTGATAAAAACATCAACCTTGACTCTGATCACTTAAATGGTCTATAGTCAGATATATAATAATTAATCTTTCATTATGTTCGTTAATCAAAAAAAAATGCAAAATCCCTTTTTGGATTGTTTTTTAAAACTTAGGTCAGAATGATTCTTGTTATAGGCGAAATACTGTTTGATCTGTTTGTTAACAACAAAAAGTTAGGTGGAGCACCGTTTAACTTTGCTTTTCATTTGAAGAAATTGGGTTTTTCAGTCCGGTTTGTTTCCCGGGTGGGAAAGGATGCGCTTGGCAGGGAAATCTTATATTTTTTAAAGCAGCATCAATTTGATTTAACCGATATTCAGTCAGATCCAGATCATGATACCGGTACGGTTAAGGTGACCATGTCTGATCATGGCCATGAGTTTGCTATAGTACCGGATACGGCCTGGTCCCAGCTTGCCTTTGACAGGGGGGTTTCAACCCTTTTACAGCAATCTATCGATCTTCTATATTTTGGCAGTCTTATCCAGTACAGCGAAAATGGATGCGCCCTAATTCAAAAGGTAATGGGCCAAAAACAATCAAGGACAACGGTTTTTTGTGATCTAAATCTGCGTCCGGGGTTTTATGGTCCTGAGGTTATCAAGGCAGTCCTCAGGGCCTCGGATATCCTTAAATTGAGCCGGGAGGAATGGCTGGAAATCTCAGATATCAGAATTAGTGAAACACTGAACAAGGAAACCATGGACGCGTTCATGACAGCCCAT
Source organism: Desulfatiglandales bacterium (assembly GCA_963664475.2). Lineage (GTDB taxonomy): Bacteria > Desulfobacterota > DSM-4660 > Desulfatiglandales > Desulfatiglandaceae > NaphS2. The sequence continues at coordinate 1,130,473 of CAXXXE010000004.1, read as the reverse complement.
GACCTTAAATCAATTGTTTTGACTATGGGAAGTCTTGGCAGCCAATGGATTACCCGTGAAAAAAACTATCATTGTGCTCCTTTTCCATTGGAAAATGTTGTGGATACTGTTGGCGCAGGGGATGCTTATGCTGCCATATCGGCGGCCGGATGGCTGAAAAAATTGCCCGTTGACACAATCATGGGCCTTGCCAGTGAATTTGCAGGGTATATTTGCGGGATTAAAGGGGCGTTGCCGGAAGATGAGCGTATTTATAATGATTTCAGACAGAGGCTACAAAAACGATGATACCTGACAAAGGACTATATATTCAGATGTTCAGCATTCACGGACTGATACGTTCCGAAAACATGGAATTGGGAAAGGATGCAGATACCGGCGGTCAGATCAAATATGTGGTGGAATTGTGCAGGACCCTGTCTACCAGTGATCAGATCCGAAAAATAGATTTGTTCACGCGGCTGATCAAGGATAAATCCTATTCTGATGATTATGGCCAGCCCCTGGAACAGGTGAATGAAAAATTCCGTATCGTACGGATTCAGTGTGGGGGGAAAAAGTATATCCGCAAAGAATTGCTCTGGCCCCATTTGGATGAATTTGTGGATAAAACCATTATTTTTATCCGGCGGGAAAAAGATATTCCGGATATTGTTCACGGCCACTACCCGGACGCGGGGCATGTGGCCATGGAGCTGGGCAGTTTCTTTGGTGTTCCCCTTGTCTATACCGGGCATTCCCTGGGCCGATCCAAGAAAGCACGGCTGCTTGAGGATGGATATGATCTCATTGAGATGAATCGAAAACTGAAAATTGATCATCGGATTGATACAGAGGAACATATCCTTAAATCCGCGGATCGGGTCATTACCAGCACCCACCAGGAAATTGAAGGTCAGTACGGGATGTACCGCAATCGGACCCTGCCGACGTATACGGTCATTCCGCCGGGTATCGGCATTGCGCGATTTTATCCCTATTACCATGACACCTTTTCCAGCAGCAGTGAAGAGGAAGAGGCTCTGTTTGCCAAGGCATCGGTAGTTCAAGAATTGAACCGATTTTTTACGCACCCGGACAAGCCCTTGATCCTGGTTCTCTGTCGTCCGGACAAACGGAAAAATATCCAGGGTCTGTTAAAAGCCTATGGTGAAGATGCTGAACTCCAGGCCATGGCAAACCTTGCCATATTTGCCGGTATCCGGAAAGATATTTCCGATAAGGAAGAAACAGAGCGGGATGTCCTTACCCGGATGCTGCTGTTAATGGACAAGTACAACCTGTATGGGAAAATGGCCATTCCCAAGAAACATGATTTTGAGCACGAGGTCCCTGAACTCTACCGGATTGCCGCGGAGAAAAGAGGCGTATTTGTCAATCCTGCATTGACAGAACCTTTTGGCTTGACCCTGCTGGAAGCACTGGCCTGCGGTCTGCCCATTGTTTCCACCAATGACGGCGGTCCAAGGGATATTGTTCACAACTGCAAAACAGGCACACTGGTGGATCCCACAAACACGGTGGAAATGGCTTCCGCTATCAAGGATATCATTGTTCACCCGGATAAGTGGAATCAATTTTCAAAAAACGGCATCCTGAATACCCGAAAATTTTATTCCTGGGTGAGTCACGCCAAGTCCTATTGCACTGAGATGAAAGAAGTCTGCCGAAAATATGAGAAATCGTTTATCACCGCAGTAGAACCAAAGGAGAGCATTGGCAAACGGCTTGCAAAACTCGATTATATGCTGATCACCGATATTGACAACACCCTTTTGGGGGGGAACCCGGAAGACCTCCATGCATTAATGGATCTGCTTGGAAAAAACGCAGGGAAGATAGGGTTTGGTGTGGCCACGGGAAGAATGTTTGAATCTGCCCTGGATATTCTGAACACTCACGGGATAAGGATGCCGGACATTATTGTTTCCGGTGTGGGCAGCCGGATCAGCTATGGTGATTCCCTGGCTCCTGACAAGGGGTGGGAAACCCATATTTCAAAAAATTGGGACCCGGAACTGATCACATCTATACTCAAAGAAGAGATTGATTTTATCCGTCCCCAGGAAGCAAGTGCTCAAAGTGCGTATAAACTCAGTTATACCATGGCACCGGGGAAGGACAGACTGGCCAGGATTCACCACGTATTGACCCAAAACAGATTTAAGTACACCTTGATATATTCCCAGGATCAGCACTTGGATATCTTGCCGTACAGGGCTTCAAAGGGAAAAGCCATCCGGTACTTGAGCTATAAATGGGGAGTCCCTTTGAAAAATATTCTGGTGTGCGGTGATTCAGGCAATGATGCAGAAATGCTGAAAGGAGAGCCCTTGGGGGTTGTAGTGGGAAATTACAGCCCGGAGCTTGAGACGCTGAGATCTGCAAAACAGATCTATTTTGCCAAAAAATCCCATGCCGGCGGTATGATGGAGGGTATCCTTCATTATCAATTTATCCAGAAAGCAAAGGAAATGGTGCCTGATGAAAATTAAAAATAAAATTCAATTAATTACATATCCTGACAGTTTCGGCGCCAACCTGCCGGAGCTGCATTATGTCTTGCGCAAATATTTTTTCAAAGCCATTGGCGGCGTTCACCTGCTTCCCTTTTACCCGTCCTCTTCGGACAGGGGATTTGCCCCCTTGACCTATGATGAAGTGGACCCTGCATTCGGCACCTGGGAGGATGTGGAAAAAATCGGCCAGGATTTTGATCTGATCATTGATTTTATGGTCAATCACATCTCGCGTCAGTCTGTTTTTTTCCAGGATTATATTGCAAAGGGAGCTGACAGTGAATATGCAGATATGTTCCTAAGTTTTGATAAACTTGCTCCCGGGGGTTCGATAAAGGATGAGGACCTGGAAAAAGTATACACCCGGAAACCCCGACCGCCCTACCAGACATTGGAACGGCCCAATGGTACCCTGGAAAAAATATGGTGCACCTTTAATCATGAACAAATTGATCTGGATTATAATTCCCCCAAAACCCGGGAAGTTATGCGTAATTTTCTGATCCGGCTGGCCAGAAATCGTCCTAAAATGATCCGGCTGGATGCCATTGCCTATACCACCGTAGAACTGGGCACCAAATGCTTTTTTCAGGAACCCGAGATATGGGAACTTCTGGACTGGTTCAGCGATTATACGTCTGCATTTGATACCCAGATTCTGCCGGAAGTCCACGAACACTATTCCTATCAGCTCAAACTGGCGGCAAAAGGGTACTGGTGCTATGATTTTTCCCTGCCCATGCTGGTTCTCCATGCCCTTTACATGGGAAAAACACGGTCCCTTAAATCCTGGTTGAAAAAATGCCCGAGAAAACAGATCACGACCCTGGATACCCACGACGGCATCGGTGTCGTAGATGTTGAAGGGTTGCTAAATCCGGATGAAATCGATCAAACCATTAAAAAATTGTATGAAAAAGGCTCCAATGTAAAAGAGACCTATTCCGGGCCGGACTATCAGAACCTGGATATTTATCAGGTGAATTGCACCTATTATTCAGCCTTGGGGTGTAATGATGACGCCTATATTGCCGCCAGAACCATCCAGTTTTTTTCGCCCGGAATCCCCCAGGTATATTATGTCGGTCTGCTGGCTGGAGAGAATGATATTGAACTGTTGGAAAAAACAAAGATGGGCAGAAATATCAACCGTCACAATTATACGATAGAAGAAATTCGGGAAGATATTAAAAAGCCGGTGGTTCAACGTCTTTTAAAACTTATGGAATTTCGAAACAGTTATCCTGCATTTAATGGAGAATTTAACTTGCTTAAATCCAGGGACACGGAGTTGAATCTTGAATGGACCTTTAAAAAACATGTTGCCACCGCCTATATCAATGTAAAATCCTATAAGACAAAAATTATCTATACAGATCCTGTTGCTTCTCGAGTAGTCGATTTTGAAGTTTAAAAAGCCTAAGGAATATAACAAAAACAAGCAGGGGGGTGTAAATCACGACCGTTGGAGAGTATCCTCGTTCTTACGCACTACACTCCCTCGTTCCCACGCTGGAGCGTGGGAACGAGAGGAAGAGCCGAATGTGTTGTACCTTCTCTAAATTTGCTATCTTCTCCAACAGCCTTGATTTACACCCCAAGCAGGGTTCTTTTTTTTCAAATTCTTAATTGGAAGTATACTATGAACAATCCGGTAATTTGGAAATTGCTATTGATCAACTCCTATCATAAAAGGTGAATCTCATGAGTTATGAATGTATTATTTATGAAAAACAAAACCTGATCGGACTGATCAAGTTGAACAGGCCCAAGGTGCTCAATGCCATGAACCGGCAGCTCTGGATTGAGATGCAGGACGTCCTCGATACGGTAAAACAGGACAATAATGTAAAGGCACTTATCATCACAGGTGTTGGCCGCGCTTTTTCAACCGGGGCAGATCTTAAGGATTCAAAAGGCAGAAGCATTGAAGACTACAGAATATACCTTGAATCCCTGCAAGAGGCATCCCGAAAGATCATCCGGTTTGAAAAACCAACCATTGCAGCAATTAATGGGTATGCGCTGGGTTCCGGGTATGAGCTCGCTCTGGCCTGTGATATCAGGATTGCAGCCGAAGATGCCCTTATTGGGTCTCCTGAAGCGAAGGTAACATCATCGGTCACAGGGGGCGCATTTCGTCTCGTTCAAGATCTGGTCGGGCCGGGTAAGGCAAGAGAGCTATTATTTACCGCGGAAAACATTACAGGCATTGAAGCTGCCCGTATTGGCCTTGTCAACAAAGCCGTACCGATGGATGCACTGATGGATGAGGCCATTGATATGGCCCAAAAGATTGTTGCCAATTCCTCATTTTCTCTGAAAGTAATCAAAAAGGGCTTTCTTATGGCCCAGGGTGAGTGCAGCCTTGAGGCATTGATGGATTATGAGATAGAAGGATGTCTGGCCTGTGTTTCAACAAAAGAAAGAGAACAGTCTTTAGAAAGCTTTGAGCAACGGAAAAAATGATTCAGAGATCACGGTAAATGCACTTTATAGAACTTGAAGGGGGCAAAGCTACCGCTCAACTTGGGAAAGTATTTGAATTGCTGAACAGCTTTGGTCTTGAACTCCATCTCATTAAGCGTGGAGATAGCTGATTTTGGAAACGTTGAATGTTTTCTACGGGCAAATCAAAGCGGGTTCTTTCAGTATAGATGACAAGCGACAATTTTCACCAGTTTAGTATCCCGGCTAATGGTGCGCCGAGCAACGTTATCTTGAAGCCCGCCATGGCACATTTTTCTGTCTAAAACTGATCATTGAAATTGACGGCACCTATGCGAGTTTCGTCGACAGATATCAGAGCAACAACTACAAGAACAAATAGCGGGAGGATTGATCATGACTACCAGACAGGCCTATCTGGAAAGGCTCAAAGCACAGCTTGACGAATGGGATAAGGATATTGAGAGATTAGACCGAGAAACCTCGAAGGCTGATGCAAAGACGAAAATCAAGTACGAGGAGCAGATCAAAGAGCTTCGTCAAAACGTAGAAGAGGCACAACAAACGCTTACAAAGATCCGTGATGCAAGTGAAAATACATGGGAGGATCTCAAGCAAGGCGCGGAAACCATCTGGGATATGTACAAAAACAGCTTTAAAAAAGCCAAATCCGAGTTTAAACGAGCCTATAGGGAAGGCTTAGAAGAATAACGAAAAAAGCCACTTTGATCCGGATCCAGATTATTCTGCTAACCAGGACGTCTCCTTTAGACGGACACGATTGGGCGCCGCTTCAACGCCGCACGACCAAAGCCGTGCGGCGATACGGAGGAAGAGTGGAAGCGGCATTACTGCCGGCAGCCGCCCGGATCAACTCAGCTTGAACTCTGGGCGGGTGGGTTAGCCCTCAATATTTGGTGGAACCTCAACATGCTGAGGGAGTTTTTGAAGAAAGCGGGGCCGTTTAATCAGGCACCTTGGTCCCCGGCCGGAGTATTCCGAGCTCATGCATCCGTGCTCTCAAGGTACTCGGGTGGAGCCCCAGGACCTCCGCGGCCCCGTTCTTTCCCTCGATGCGATACCGGGTTTCCAAGAAGGTGTTGAGGATTTGGTTTCGCTCGGTCTCTTCCAGCGTTTTCATGCCGGATGACAGGGGAAGGGATGAAATCGCCAGTTTGTCCGCCAAATGCAAAACCGGCCCGGGGCACAAAATCACGGCCCGTTCAATGATACTTTCCAGCTCCCGGATGTTCCCGGGCCACGGGTAATCCTGCAAAACCTTCATCGTCCCTTTTTGAATCGATGTGATCTTTTTCCCCATTTTTCTGGCATAGCGCTCTATGAAGGCATGGACCAACAACGGGATGTCTTCTTTCCGCTGCCGTAATGGCGGTACCGTGATCGGGAAAACATTGAGCCGATAGTAAAGGTCCTGGCGGAATCGGCCCTTTTGAATCTCTTCCTCAAGGTTTCGATTGGTTGTTGCGATGACCCTCACATCGACTTTGATGGTACGGGAGGAGCCCAGGCGCTCAAACTCGTTGTGCTGGATCACCCGAAGCAGCTTGGCCTGCAATTCCAGCGGCATTTCTCCGATCTCGTCCAGGCAAAGGGTGGATTCCTGGGCAACCTCGAACCGGCCTATCTGCCGGGTATCAGCCCCGGTAAAGGCCCCCTTCTCCCGACCGAACAATTCGCTTTCTATTAAATTGGCCGGCAGGGCGGCACAGTTGACCGTGATGAGCGCCCGATCCTTGCGTGGACTCATGTTGTGGATGGCGGCGGCGATCAACTCCTTTCCCGTACCGGTCTCGCCAAGGATGAGGACCGTCGTGTTCTCAGGAGCAACCTGCTCCACCCGAAAAAGAACATGCCTGAGACTATCGCTTTGCCCGAGAATCTCATTGAATTGATGTTTTATTCTCCTTTCTCGCCGAAAGTAAATATTTTCGGCCTCGAGTTGGTCTTTCAGCGTCTTGATTTCAGAAAGTGCTTTGCAGAGGGCTTCCGCTGACTGTCGATGTTTTTCCATTTCCCGCACCAGTTCCTCATTCGCCGTCCGGAGTTCGGCTGTCCGTTCTTCCACTCGCTGTTCCAGTCCGTTGTGGGCTTCCTGCATAGCCTTGGCGCTAAGGTGCCGTTCGGTGATATCGCTCACTGCCGCTCTGATAAACCTGAAATCGTCGTCCCTGTTTTTTACAGCCATACAGTCTAAACCGGCAAAAAACGCATGTTCGTTCTGTTTCAAAAGGCGCAGTTCGCAGGACTGGGATTTCTTCGTTTCCAGAAGGCGATGCCGAAGTTTGTAGAAGATATCCTGATCGTCTCTCAAAACGAAGCGGGAGAAAGGCGTTCCAACCAAAACGTTCCGCTCTACACCCAACATGGAAGCAAGGGTGAGATTGGCCTCATGGATGATTCCCGTTTCAGTCAGCGTAACATAGCCGACCGGTGAGAAATCATACAAATGAGAATATTGATCCCGCGCCTTTTCTAATTCCCCTTGAATGCGGCGGAGCTCTTCGTTTTGCATTTTCAACTCAATCTGATGAACCCGAAGCTCGTGTATGAGGCTCGTCATACTTTCGGGCTGGGCTTCGGAGAGATCTCCGTAGTCGCGGATCGCTTCTTCCAGCTTTTCCTCAGCGCTTCCCCTGAGTTCGGACTCTCTCTGGTTTTCCTTCACCCTTAATTCCTTCTTATCCATCCCAATCCCCAATGCGTACCACCCCACCACGCAAAATCCCATTCCGTGATTGGAATTAAAATCAGCTTAAATTTCAATAAGCACCGAATGAATTTTAAATGAGGGTTATGTTTTCCCGAGTTGAATCAGATTGCCATATTTGGGGGAGATGGTCAAGACTATCAGCCGTTTGATATCCGCGGTTTATCTCAACTCTGAACATCGGCAGCATTATGATCTGCCTCTTCCAGCGCCAGTCCGGACAGGAATTCGAAGACATCCATGCCTTGAAGGTCGGCTGCTTTCTCACCTCGGAACTTACGGCGTAACCATAATTTCCCGACTCACTGAGCCATCTTCAGTTCACAGATCTTGCGGAAATGATGGCCGTAAATCGCTAGAGTGACAGCCAATGCCAGAAATTGAGGACGACGGAAAAGGGTCCAGGACAGGATCTTCCAATACTGGAATCGCTCCTTCCCGAAAATACCCAGGCGGATGCTTGAACGTAAGACTGCCAGCAACCGTTGAAAATCCAGGGGGGTTCTGACCTTTGGTCTCTTGTATTCCCGAAGGAAGGTCATCGCTCGCACATAATAATGCTCGGGCGAGTAAATGTGCCGCATCAAGCTTCCGTATCCTTCACGCAAGGCATCGATCCCCATTCTGGGGAGGATATTGGTTGTACCATCTACGTTATCGCCGGAGACAGTGTCGATCAGTCGTCCCTCCTTTCCCAATCGTTCGTAAAGCCTTGTGCCGGCAGGGGCGTTCAGTAAGCCCACCATGGCCGTCACGATGCCGCTCTTTTGGATAAACTCAATCTGCCGCTGAAAGATGGAAGGCGTGTCGTTGTCAAAGCCGACAATGAAGCCTCCCGTCACTTGCAGTCCGGACCGCTGTATTCGTTTTACACTCTCAAGCAGATCCCGGTTCTTGTTCTGTTGTTTGTTGCATTCCGTCAGACTTCCTTCATCGGGCGTTTCGATGCCGATGAAGACCGTATCAAAACCCGCCTGGACCATCATGTTCATCAATGCCGGATCATCGGCCAGATTAACCGAGGCCTCCGTGCTAAAAGGAATCTCCTTCCTGCCTTTCTGCCATTGGATGAGAGCCGGCAAAAGATGGTCCTTGAGATAGCCTTTGTTACCGATAAAATTGTCATCCACAAAAAAGACGGGTCCACGCCACTTGTTATCGTAAAGTCCATCCAACTCGGCAATGATTTGTTCTGCTGTTTTCATGCGTGGCCGATGCCCGAATAAGGTGGTGACGTTACAGAACTCACAATTAAATGGACAGCCACGCGAAAATTGGATGCTCATGGAGGCGTATTTTTTTAAATCGATTAAATCCCACAGAGGCGCAGGTGTGCCGCGGATGTCACAAAACTCGGGGGTCTTATAGATGTGCCGGGCGAACCCCTTCTCCAGATCCGCCAGAAAGGGGGGCAAGGTCTTTTCGGCTTCATTCAGGACAAAATGGGTCACATCCTGGAATTGATCATATTCGCTGGTGAACAGCGGCCCGCCGGCGATGACCTTGAGATTCGCCTCCTTACACCGGGCGATGATTTCACGTGCCGACTCTCTTTGCACAACCATGCCGCTGATAAAAGCATAATCAGCCCACGCCAGGTCTCCGTCAGTGAGTTCCGTCACATTCAGATCAACCAACTTCTTGGGCCATTCTTCGGGCAGCATTGCCCCTATCGTCAGAAGGCCTAGAGGGGGCAAGGCCGCCTTTTTGCGAATGAACCTAAGGGCGTACTTGAAACTCCAAAAGGTAGCCGGATACTCAGGATAGATCAGCACAATTTTCATAGACTCTCCCTTCGCCACAGATGATGTTGATAACTCCTTAAAGGAGCAGACTTCCGGTTTGCATTTATTGATTCCTTCCTCAAAACCTTTTCATTCATATGCCGACTAAAATCATGCAAATTGTATCTGCAAAGTGCCTGCCAAAAATTGGAGAAAAGGCAAAATGCTGCAATAATCCATTAATAACGATTTGTTATATGAATAGGAAAGAAGCGTGGAGAAAGTTGAAATGATGGGTTAGCCCTCAACATTTGGTGGAACCTCCATATATTGAGGGCGCCCTGAAGGATTTGTAATTGTCGATTTATGACTATTGAATGAATAACGGTTTGGAAACAAATGGATGATGTTGGCATCGGACTTCCCCGCTGCCGGCACATGGGCGGAAATTCGCTCGATGACCATTATGTCGATGGCCTGCTGGACCGGCGGATTGTTCACATTCACCCGCCCCGGATCTTCGCCGGGAAGAACCTTTCTATCCCTCCTTATGCGTGGCAATTTCGAGCCGGATCAGCATGGACTTCAGGGCCTCACCGTCTGTAACCGGATCAAACCGGCCATGGATTTTCAGCGCAAGTTGCGGGCGCTTGGCAAGCGCTTCTGAAAGGGTTTTCCATTTCTACCTTTTCCCCGTTCACTCAGATTGAGACCCGCTGACTCCAATCGTTCGCAGAGAGGTTTAAGGGAATTTCCAAAAAATAATCTACGCATTATGCGTATATTATTTTCTTCCAGTTCCCTAACCGGTTGATATCCGTGGTTCATCCCAACTTTGAACATCGGCAGCATTAGGATGTGCCTTTTCCAGGGCCAACTCAGCCAGAAATTTGAAAACATCCATGCCTAGAAGGTCGGTCGCTTTCTCACCTCGGAGATATGGTTCCAACCGCTCCAGGTCCGAATCGCGCTCTGACGAAAAAATGCCTTTCTTCAGACCTAACAACAGGTTTTTTTCATCGAAAAGAATAAGATACTCAAATAAGGGGACAGCACCGCCTTTAGAATATGGTCTGGAAAATAGCGCTAAATTGTGGTCCTCCGGCCCGAAAAAGAGGGGCTGAAAATTCAGGAGTTCAAAAAAAAGTTTCAGACATTCCTGAATCTGCACAATGGATCTTCCGGCCAGTCCATTGTGTGCATCTTCAAGGAGCAGCGCCATGTCCTCCTCGGTATAAGTAAGATCAAGCAGTGCCAGGGCGTTTGCGTGCAATCTTTCAAGTGACGCCTTACCCTTGCTGATAATGACATCCTTATCATTCATGATTTTTATTATGTTTCTGATGCTCACCATTTCATGCCAGCAGGGGCTTTTACGAAGGACCACATCATTCACCGTGGCACGGTAAATGGACAACGCGTTGTCGAAAACCAGCACCTCCATGATCTCTCCCTCTGAAGGGCGTATATAAAGCTGGAGATCCCTGGCTTTTTTATATTCAAAATCGGTCATGTGAAGAAGCTCCTCAGTGAGGACTTTGTCCAACCACCACTTTCCGGGGGGCTCTTCCATGGTGGAAATTAGCTTTTTAACAAGCTTGTCAATCTTCATTTTGGCCTTTAGATTCTCTTTTAAGGACATGACGGTGCTCCTCCCTATCGATATTTAACCATTGAATGTGAATACCGTACGGACTTACCAGCCCGCCATTAATTCATCGATATCACGACTGTTCAGCGTCTCCTTCTCCAAAAGGGCAATGGCTATCTTGCCCAGGATATCCAGGTTATTCCGGATGAGCTGAGCTGCTTTATTGTGGGCTTCGATGACCGTGCTCCTGACGGCTTCATCGATTTTTTGTGCCGTCATCCGGCTGTAATCCCTCTGCCTGCCGAAGGCTTTTCCCAGAAACACCTGCCCTTCCTTTTTTCCAAAAGCAAGGGGGCCCAGTTCGGTGCTCATACCGTACTCACAGACCATCTTTCTTGCCAATTCGGAGGCCTTTCGAATATCATCTCCCGTTCCGGTTGTCTGGGTATTGAGTATGATCTCTTCAGCGGCCCTTCCTCCCATCAAAATACAAATGCTTTTGTGCAGGTCCTCTTTAGAATTGGTGTGCCTTTCCACCATTGGAAGCTGCTGGGTCAGGCCGAGGGATCGACCCCGGGGGATGATGGTCACCTTGTGAATGGGATCCGTGCCCGGAAGGAGCTTCGCCACAAGCGTATGCCCTGCCTCGTGATAGGACATGGCCTTTTTCTCCGCCTCAGAGATGATCATACTCTGTCGCTCGGGTCCCATCATGACCTTGTCCTTGGCGTCTTCAAGGTCGACCATCTCCAACTGGTCCTTTCCGCGTCTGGCCGCCATGAGCGCCGCCTCATTCACCATATTTTCAATATCGGCGCCGGTGAACCCGGGGGTCCCTCTCGCAAGAACTTTGAGATCAACATCATCTGATAGTGGATTCTTTCTGACATGCACTTTCAGGATGCCCAATCTTCCCCTTATGTCAGGAACGGAAACCACCACCTGCCTGTCGAATCGCCCGGGCCTCAACAACGCGGGGTCCAGCACATCGGGTCTGTTTGTGGCCGCTATCAAGATGACACCCTCATTGGATTCAAATCCATCCATCTCTACCAAAAGCTGATTCAGGGTCTGTTCCTTTTCGTCATGTCCACCGCCCAGACCGGCGCCCCTTTGCCGGCCCAGCGCATCGATCTCATCTACAAATATGATACAGGGAGCGTTTTTTTTGCCTTGCTTAAAAAGGTCTCGGACCCTGGATGCACCCACTCCCACAAACATCTCTACAAAATCCGACCCGCTCATGCTGTAAAAGGGAACACCCGCCACACCGGCGATGGCCCTTGCCAGTAACGTCTTACCCGTACCCGGCGCCCCGACAAGAAGAACCCCTTTCGGTATTCTTCCCCCCAGTCTTGTGAAATTTTCAGGATCCTTCAGGAAGTCGACAATTTCCTGTAATTCATCCCTGGCCTCATCAATTCCAGCGACATCTTCGAATGTAACTTTCTCTTGTGAGTCCGACATGAGCGTTGCTTTGCTTTTCCCAAAGGACATTGGGTTTCCATTGCCGCCCTGCATCCGGCGCATGAAGAATATCCAAACACCGATCATTAAAAGCATCGGGACCCAGGAAAGGATCACCTTGTACCATGCGTCTCCTTCCTGGGGTTTTGCCGATATCTTCACTCCTTTTCGCTTGAGCAACTGAATCAGTCCAGGATCTTGAGGGGCGAATGTATTGAAAGGTCCCTTAGCACTCAGACCGGATATGTCGTCCCCCTGAATCATGACCTGGGTAACACTTTCGCTCTCGACCATTCTCAAAAAGTCACTGTAATCAATGGCGGCGGTGCTTACGGGTTCGTTGAATCCTCGAAACAGCATGAGCAGCAAAAGCGCGATCATGATCGAAATCGCAATATTTTTATAGGTTGGGTTCATTTTAAAAGTCCTTTTTGAAGGTTCCCTTGCCCCTGAGAGCATTCACGATCTCCGCTCCTTCCGAATGGGAGACTGTATGGATTTTCATTTCCAGAGGTCTGGCCAAAAGGCTTTTTGTTCCGAGCAAAACACTGAATCTTTCAGACCGGATATGACGGTCCAGGTCTTCACGGGTTTCCCACTCTTCGAACAGGTTGAAAACAGTGTGGCCTTCCATATCGCAAAAAACGTCATAACTTAGACACCCCTTTTCTTTCCCCGCCGGTTCAATCATCGAGCGAAGCGTTTGCATCATCTCCGTTCGTTTTTCCATGAGCGCCTTCATGGTAATCCTCATGATAATCACGGAAGCCCTCCTCTAAGGGAAATTTCCTTCCAGGGTTTTGTTCACGGTATATTCACGTATTCACACAAAATCTCTCCATCCTGTCTGATGCCCAAAAACGCCGGCATTCCATTATGTTGTATCCAAGTTTCGTGCCGGACTGGATAAGCGCAATCCTGATTGGCGAAAAGGCATTGATTTATCAATGAATCGTCAAAATAGAGGGGGGTGGGAATATGCCCTGGTTGAGGCGAAATAATGGTCAAATACGGCAAGTGGTCAAATATGACCGCCCAATCGGCGCTTTGCAAATATTAGGAAATAATGCTTGGAGAGGGGATACGAACATGAAGAGAATCGTTTTGAACGGGTCAAATAAAGAGCGTATTTGAGCCGGTTGTGCCGGGTCTTACGGCTTGACAATACCCAGTTTTCGCATTCGGGCCCGCAAGGTGCTGCGGTTCAGCCCCAGGATCTCGGCAGCCCCTTTTTTTCCACTGACTTGCCACTTCGTCAGTTCGAGGATTCGCATAATATGCTCGCGCTCAAGGGACTGAAGCGTTTTTTGCGTGGACCACAGGTCTTTTTGATGGGTCTTCAGTTCATCCACCAGGCGCAGCTTGGGTCCCGAGGAGTTAATGACCGCACGTTCAAGGACGTTTTCCAGTTCTCGAACATTACCGGGCCAGTGATATTCCTGAAAGGCATTCATGACTCTCGTCGGAATAATCTCAATGGACTTGCCCATTCGTTTGGAGATCTTTTTGATATAAAAATCGACGAGCAGTGGAATGTCATCCAACCGATCCCGAAGGGGCGGCATGGTAATGGGGAAAATATTGAGACGGTACCAGAGATCGTCTCGGAAACGGCCCCTGCGAACTTCCTCTTCCAGATTGCGATTGGTGGCCGCAATAATCCGCACATCGACCTTGATTGTTTTAGAGCTGCCCAACCGCTCAAACTCACCATCCTGAATTACCCTGAGCAGCTTGGCTTGCAATTCCAGCGGCAATTCACCAATCTCATCCAGAAAAAGGGTGGCGCCGTCTGCGACTTCAAATCGGCCCTGGTGCCTGGAATGGGCGCCCGTGAAAGCACCTCTCTCATGACCGAACAGCTCGCTCTCGATAAGATTGGACGGCAGTGCGGCACAATTCACTTTCATCAAGGCCCGCCCTTTTCGCAAACTCAAATTGTGAATGGCCCGGGCCGCCAGTTCCTTGCCGGTTCCGGTCTCGCCCAGAACCAGGACGATGGTATCACTTGCGGCAATCTGTTCAACCTTATAGAGAATGTAATTGATCCCATCACTCTGGCCGATAATGTTCTCATGGTTGTATTCCAGTTTGATTTCTTCTTGCAGATAAGCCCTTTCGGCTTCAAGTTGATTTTTTAACTTCTTTATTTCGAAAAATGCGGTTTCTGCTGTATGTCTGCCTTTTTCCGCTTCTTCTCTTGCGACTCTCATTTCTGCCGTTCGCTTCTCAACAAGTTCCTCAAGATGTCTTTTATAATATTCGCGCTCAGACACATCCTCGATGGACAAAAGGATCATCTGGGTTTGCTTTGACTCTCGGTAGATCCGTCTGGCGTTCAGATGCATTATCTTTCGGCCTATGGTCTCAAAGTTATGTTCCACCTCAAAATCATCAAATGTGGACTTCTGAGGGAGAATATCTTCAAGTAATTCTCTTAGCTTGGGGATGTTCCATTGTCGGTTGCCAAGATCATATATCAATACCCCCTCTGTGCCCTCTGGTCTGACCTTGAAGGTCCGGTAAAAGGAATCATTGGCTTTTAGAACCTTCAAATCAGAATCAAGTACCACTAGAGGGCTACGAACCGAACCTAAAATGTTATCAAAAATTTCGACAAAAGCTTGCAACTTTTCTTTATCGTATTCCAACATTTTCACTGTTTGTTTAAATTTTTCAAATGATTGCTTGTTATCCATAAATAGGCACGAGTCAAGTACAAGATGGTTTTGTGACATATTACCACAAGGTGAGGGTGACTGCGAATTTAAAGGAACGTATTTTCAAAAAAAATCCTATGGTCGAGGAGGCTGTCCGAGAATAGCAATTTTGTTCAAAATCGAGGAATACTTGAAAAAATAACCACAGGCATATAGTTGATATTCCGAGGATTATTTTTTTGAGTATGACAAAGAGTTTGGGCAAAAGGGCATTTTCGGACAGTCTCCTAGGGCAACCGTTTGATGGAGGCTCTGGGGGTGATATTTTCTAAAGCGGCAAGCCGCAATTTTAGTGTTTTAAGCGAGGATCAAACGATAAGGGGAATGGACCATTGATGGTGAGTTTGGTGAAATCAGGATGTTCGGGATTGATCAGAAAGGTTCGTTCAACGGGGCTTAATGTGCTTGGGACTTCTAAAATTAATGACGACATCTCACTTGCCCATTTATCCCCGGTCACTTTTGTGGATGTGGGTGCTGGATAGATTTTCCAGTTTGCAGGCAGATCTTTCAGGGGTAATTTAAGAATCAGGTCCGTTGACGCTTCCACTTCGAAAAAAACATAAGAGAGTCGAAGCATGCCCTCGTCTAAATGAACAAGCATTTCAAGCATGGCCAGGGAAAGGGACTCTGCTGTGTAGACCATGGGGATATCTGCTGAATTCCAGCGTCCGGGGTTCTGTTTGGCCCCGGTCCCGCTGAACGCCATGGCAGGAGTGATGCCATACTGTTTTTTGCAGAGACGATAGACCCTTTTCAACTGAACACCCCATGTTCCAACCGGCCGATCAGGGTGATGACCTCAAGAGCCCCCGGCTCCGTATCCGCATATTCAAGTGGCGTTTTTCCGCCGAGTGCCGGTACAGGTTGCATCAGCCAGCTTTTCGCCATGTGGATATCTCCCTCCATCAACGCTATGGCCCGATCTACAATCTTACCGATACGAAGCAGTCGCTCCGATTCATCGCTTTGAAATTTGCGTTCTTTTTTGCGTCGAGATAACGTTCGGTGATTGACATTGATGACGTCTGCCAGTTTTTTCTGTGGGATATCTACCGTTTTCTGTAATGTCTCAAATGAACTGTAAGGCAGACCATTTTTGATTTCACTGATGATGGCATTAAGATCATCTGCCCTTACCCCCAAACAAGCACTTCCATAGCCTGTTGTTTCTTGATTCAGCATTATTACGCCTCCTGTTTGTCATATGTCGAAGATAACATTGTCATATGGCTATGTCAAACGAGAAAGAGGGCGGTATCGACTGGGATCGAAAAGACCTGGATTGCCTGTCGGCCATGTTGGTGTAAAGACCCTCAGGAAGGGGGCGCAAAAAAGCCCATTCCCTGCTGTGCCTGCCCATCCTGGTAGATGTGCAGCAGGTGCCCGCCCGTTGACGCCGGCACATGGATCAGATGCACCACCGAAGCATGATGGGCCATTTCCGGGACCATGGCGGCGAGTCCATTTTGAGCCTCCAAGAGGAAACGTTCATCAATATGGGTTCCCTTCAGATCCGGATAAATGGCCATGGGGATAATCTCCGCTTCCACGAGATCGTTGAAAAAGTGGGTGCCGTAGGAGACTTCCGGTGTGGAGCCGTCGGTTTCAAAGGCGATTTCGCCTAACGTGAGGGTGTTGTTAATGTCTTCATATCCGACGCGGACACCGAGATTGATGTCGTTGCTGCCCCATCGCCCCGGACCGAAAAGGGCGTACCGTTTCCCCATAAGTTTTCTGTTGATCCGGCCCACAACGCGACCGATCTCCATCTTTTCGTCATAGCAGGTGATGTTGTTATAGCTTCGGGGATCCACATAAACGACGTATTCGATGTTTTCGATGAGACCGTTGGTGACGCCGCGGTTATTGGTGAAAAGAATCCGGGTATGGGGGATATTCGTTGGCAGGGAGACTTTTGCCGTTTGGGTTCTCATGGAGAGGGTGCGGCATTGAAGGAGATAAAGTTTGCCGTTGTCCCAGGCGAATTCCACATCCACCGGCCGTCCATAGGCGGTTTCCAGTTTATTGAGGATTTTTTTCAGGGTGCTGATGAACGGGGTCCGGGTGAGAAGGTTATGGAAGGTGAGGCAACTGTGATCGATGTCAATTGGCCGGCCTTTGAACATGGGGGCGGCCAGATTGCCTTCCTGGTCCACCGATACGGCATCATATAGATCCGGATGGTGAATCCGGCGCATCAAGTCCAGAAAGGCGACGGGTTCCAACCGGCCCGTTTTCAGGTTGAAGACATCCACCGTTTTCTGGGAATATTTGCGGATTTGTCCCGGGTCCACCTCGGGCCTCAGAAGGGGATGGCTCACGGGAATCATTCTGGGATAATCGTCTCCCACCCGATCCACGGCGCGTGTCCCCAAACCGAAAACCAGCCGAACGATTCCCTCTTCCTTTTTAATGCGGGACGTCCATCCATAGGCATTGAAGGAGAAGGCGACGCCCGCGGCAAAGGGAAAAAAATAGTCGCCGAAACGACGCCCCACCACCTTCTGGGCCAGCACGCTCATCCTTTCGTCAAAATCCAGAAGGTTGCGTTCTTTGCGGTAATGGATGGGGGCCGGTCCAAAGGTACTCATGAGGACCTGCTTCAGGCCCCAGATAAATTCTTCAAGGCGTTCTTCGATATCCCCATGGTTTGAAATAAATACGGAATCGTATTTCCCCGAAAAAGCGTGACCGAAATTATCTTCCAGAAGGCTGGAGGATCTCAAAATCAGCGGATGTTCCCCCACCTCATTAAGGAACTTGCGAAACAGGCTTACAGTATCGGGTGGAAAAGTGGTGTTGGCCATGATGCCGGGGATTTTTTTGAAGGCTTCTTCGATGTCGTCCCGGCTTTTGTATTTGTGGGTGTGCAGTTCATAGAGGTGGTTGTAATCCACAAAATCGGAGAAAATGCCGGAGTTGAAGTAATAGGATTCGGGAATGGCCAAATAATGCTCCAGCTCGGGGTCTCGCTCCGTGAGTCGCGGCAGGATGATCCGGTAGGCCAGCAGCAGTCCGGCTGCCTTACCGCCGATCCGTCCCGGATATCGCGGGCTCCAGTAGGAACGCTCAAGCATTTCATCGATGTCGCGTATGGTGATGTGCTGCTTGGCGATGCCCACAAAGGGGAGCTGATTGGAGATGAAATGGTTGATCAGGGCTACCCGGACACCCTCCGCTTCACTGGGGGAGACAAAGGTGGTTCCCTCGGGAATTTCACAGAATTCCCGCAGGGCCTTTTTGATCCGAAGGGATGTAACCCCTTCAGTGCTGACCACCTTGACCAGGTTTTGCAGTCGGTCTTCTTTTCGAGCAAGGTTGATATACTGGTCAATTTCCTGGTCGTTAAAATGTTGAACCAGCGCAAGATCAAGGGCTGCATCCATGTATTCACGGAGCCTTTTTTCCGAAGGAGCGGGCTGTTCCAGCGCAATAGTGTTTTCGGCATCTCTCCTGATCTGCTCCGGATGAAGCAATGCCTTTTCCAGCAGAACCGCCCGGAAAATTTTCCGCATGGCCTCCACAAGATGGGGGTGCCGCATCATTTTCCGATACATGCGGCAGGCACGCACCAGAAGCTGCTGTGTCTGTTCATCGGCCATTTTGTTGTTTTTTTCCCTCTTGGGCCAAAAATTTGTTTGTAGGGGCTTAAAACTTAAAACACACAGGTTAAAACCGCGGCTTGCCGCCCTACACCCACCCCCGCAGCTTGCAGGCTTCGGCCACCCGTGCAACGGCCACCAGATAGGCGGCATTTCGCATATGAATAGCGTTGTTACGACTCATTTCGTAAACGCTTTCAAAAGCGCGGCGCATGGTATCTTTCAGACGAAAGTGAATTTCGTCCAGATTCCAGTAGAGATTGTAGGTGTTCTGGACCTGTTCCAAGTAGGAGACCGTGACGCCGCCCGCATTGGCCAGAAAATCCGGGAGAACGAATATCCCTTTTTCGTAAAGGATATCATCGGCATCCGGGGTGGTGGGGCCGTTGGCCAGTTCGCACAGGATGGCGCAGCGGATTTTTGAAGCGTTTTCCTTTGTGATGACATTTTCAAGGGCTGCCGGGAAAATAACCGGCGTTTCCAGTTCCAGCAGTTCTTTGTTGGTGATGGCATCGGTATCGGCGAATCCCTTAAGACTGCCGGTACGGATTTTGTGGTCAATGAGGGCTTTAGCATCAATTCCCTTGGGGTTGTAAACGCCCCCTTTGGAATCCGTTGCGGCCACCAGTTTCATGCCGATCAGTTCCTCTCCGATGCGTGCCGCATGCTGGCCCGCGTTCCCGAAGCCCTGGATGGCCATTGAAGCGCCCTTGAGATCCATTTCAAGGGCTTTGGCGGCCTCACGTACCGCGTATATGCCCCCTCGTGCCGTGGCATCCCCCCGCCCCTGGGAGCCTCCCAGGGCGATGGGTTTTCCGGTGATGACGCCCGGATGGTGTTCTCCTGTAATGATTTCATATTCATCCATCATCCATGCCATAATCTGGGGCGTGGTGTAGACGTCCGGCGCGGGTACATCTTTGGTAACGCCCAAAGTCCGCCCCACGGCGCGTACGTAAGCACGGGCTAAACGTTCTTTTTCCGTTTCGGTAAGTTCCTTGGGATTGCAGACAATCCCACCCTTTCCTCCGCCCAAAGGGATATCCACAACGGCTGTTTTCCAGGTCATCCAGGCTGACAGTGCCCGCACCGTATCGATGGTTTCATCAGGGTGCCAGCGAATGCCCCCCTTTGCAGGGCCGCGCGCCGTGTTGTACTGAATACGGAATCCGTGAAACACCCGTGTGGTCCCATCATCCATCTTGACGGGCATGGTTACTTTCAATTCGCGCATGGGCCACCGAAGCAATTCATGGGTGGCTTCGTCCAGCCCCAGTTTTTCCGCGGCATGATCCAATTGTTTTTGGGCAATATGGAAAGGATTTAGAATTTCTTTCATCATCTTCTCCTGCTGTTGAATTCATGGTCCATATTGTTGAGAATCCCCTCCATTAACCAGTAAGTGTCAGGGATTTTTTCGGTTTGTTTGAGCACGGTTTTACCGCCCGGAACAAACCGTCCTTTTGCCCACTGATGACCATATTTTCGGGCAAAAGTATCGGTCATCTTGCGGGTCATTTCGGGATGAAACTGTAAACCCACCAAAGGACAATCTTTGCGGACAAAGGCCTGGTTTGAAGTCGGTTCGCTATGGGCCAGTCGGGTACAACCGGGGGGCAGGGAGAAATGATCACTGTGCCAATGGAAGGTGACAAATGTTTTGGGTATATTTTTGAAAAGAAATGATGTTTTGCCTTCAGGGGTTAAAAAAACCTCGAACCAACCGATTTCTTCTTCTTTGTTCGGGAAAACCGTACCCCCCAGGGCCTCGGCAATGAGTTGAGCCCCCAGACAGATGCCGAGGATAATCTTTTCTTTCGCTATTGCCTTGGCGATGAATTCCTTTTCGGAAACGAGCCACGGATGATTTTTCTCATCCCATGCATGCTGGGAGCCGCCCATGATGATCAGCCAGTCAAATTCGTCGAATGATGGTGGCTTTTCGTTGTTGCAGGGATAGGTTTCAGCGAGTTCATACCCTTTTTTTTGGGACCATATGGCGATATTATCGCGTGAATCATCGATCGGATCATGTTGTAGCAAATGGATTCGCATGGAGACCCACCGTTTTTTTACTTAAAACTTAAAACCGTGCCTGAATGGAATTTTTATTCAGGCACGATATATCATCATAGACTTGATTTTGCAAAGGGGAACTGGACTGGATAAAAGGCGGATTATTCGAATAGACCGTCAGTTTTATCAAAGACAATTTCCCCTGCTACAAGGGTCATCAGGACTGGGATTTCACCGATTTTGTGAGGATC
The DNA here is from genome assembly GCA_963664475.2 of Desulfatiglandales bacterium. Taxonomy (GTDB): domain Bacteria; phylum Desulfobacterota; class DSM-4660; order Desulfatiglandales; family Desulfatiglandaceae; genus NaphS2. The sequence goes on along the minus strand of CAXXXE010000004.1, from coordinate 1,109,404 downwards.
CGACGACAGGATATCCTCACCGATAATGCAGAAATCGGCGAATTTACCCACTTCGATGGAACCCTTGACCTCTTCCATGTGGTCCTGCCAGGCACCGTTGATGGTATAGGTTCGAATGGCCTCTTCCACTGTGATGCACTCTTCAGGACCGCTTACCTTCCCCGATACCAGGCCTTCCCTCAAAACCGCCGCTTGAACCCCCATCCGCCAGTTGGGATAGGTGACCGGAGCGTCGGAGTTACTGGTCAAATTGGTTCCTGCATCCAGAACCGTTCTCGTAGGCCACTCATAGGCGGCGCGTTCTTCTCCGATGACTGCGGGTTCAAAGTCGGCGATCATGGCGCTGATGAAAGGCTGCATGGCGATGCCGCAATTGTATTTGGTCAATAGTCTGGCTTTTTCAGCGCTGATCAAATCACCGTGAATGACATAATGCCGGGGATCACCGCCGGGCTTTTCTTCAATTGCCTCCACAAAACCATCCACAACGGCGTCAATGGCCCTGTCCCCCGTGGCATGAATACCGACCTGAAAACCGTGTCCGTGAACCAGCTTGATCATTTCAATCAGATTATCCCGCTGCTCCTGGTCTGTTACCCCTGGGATAACCGACCTGCCGTGACCCGCATTTCCACTGATATAATCTTCGTTCATCCATGAGGTGTAGGTTAAAGGGATGCCGTCCGCGAATATCTTGACGCCGGGGAATTGAAGCCTATCTTTGTCAATATTGACGGGTACTTTGAATGTTTTGAGGCCGTTTTCCAGATCCTCATAGGTCAGCTCGCCATAATCACCCAGGAGCAGCAGGATGGACGCGCGAGCCGTCAATCTTTTTTCAGCCAGCAGCTCCAGGTAAAGATCTATGAATTCAGCACTCATGACGCCTGAAACAAACGTCTCACCGCCGGGTCCGATGGCGGCATCGGTAAAACTGGTAACCCCCTGCGCATTGAGATGGGTTAAGGCAGTTAGAAGGGCTGTCTTCTTCTCTTCCCGCGTGAGAAGCGGTACGTGGACGGATATGACGGCTTGAGCCCCCGGTTCTTTGAAAATGCCGGTCGGTTCGCCGTTTTCGTCTCTCTCAATTTCCCCTGATGGGGGGGGCGGTGTATTTTTGTCAATATTCGCTATTTCAAGCGCCTTGCTGTTAACCAGGAGGGTGTGCGCTGAAAAATCCGTAAAAGCAACCGGGTGGTCCGGCGATACGGCATCCAGGTCCCATCTTCGGGGAAACCGGGATGGATCCTTTGCACACTCTTCAAGGGACCCCTGATCCCAGCCGAACCCACGAATCCATTCGCCCGGAGGTGTCTCCGCCACTCGTTGCCGGAGCGCTTCGACCATCTGGGGGATGGACTGAACCGCGGGGTAGGTCAGATCGATTGCAAGTGGTGGGCGGGTTGCCCCGAAAAAAGGAACATGCATATGCGATTCGTTGATGCCGGGAAGGATCGTTTTGCCTTTAAGGTCCAGAACTTTGGTGTTGGATGTGATGAATTTTTGAATGTGGTCATTTGAACCGACGGCCACGATTTTGCCGCCATCCACCGCGATGGCCTCTTTGATGCTGAAATCCTTGTCAACCGTAATAACCTTGCCGTTTTTGATAACCAAGTCAGCCGTCATAATGTCTCCTTTTTGTATGGGGCAATGCTTTATTCATCTATCTTTTTAATTGTGAACATCATCTCACGGAAATATGGTGTTCTTTTTGCCAATCCGGACCAAATTTTTTCTCACAGTAATCGGCAAGCCTGTCGAACCAACGCCACCATAGCGATTTTCCTTTTTCCTTGGCTTCCAGGATATCCTGCAGGAAGACCTCGATGTTGAGCAGCTCATCTTTGGGTACAAATGATGCCGCGCCGTTTTGAAAAGATTTTTCGATGTCCTCGGGCGTTACGGAATAAGCGGTAAGCATTGCAGTCGGTATTTCCTTTTCCCGACAAATGTCCAACAGTTCGTAGCCCTTTACCCCCATGATGTCTAAAACCGCCAGATGAAAAAATTCTTCTTCAAGGAGCTTTTTTGCTTCTTCAAAACTGGAAGCCTCGACCAGGATGCACATATTCAACAGTTCTTTGAGCGAGTCCAGGATATCCGGTTCGTCATCGACGATCAGAATCCGTTTGCCGTCCAATCGATTTTCTTGCGTCATACCAGGAACCTCACAATGAATTCATTCTTGTCAAAACATTTTTTCCGGAAGCCACAGTGCCAGTTGGGGAAACAGCATGACAATAATTAAAACCAGCAATTGGATCAATACAAAAGGGGGTACGGCGCGCCATATTTCCTTTGTATGAATGTTTTTCGGCGCAACCGCCTTCATTAGAATCAAGGCCCAGCCAAAGGGAGGCGTTAAATACGCAACCTGCATGTTGAGGATAAAAATAATGGAAAACCATATGGGATCGAATCCAATGGAAGCGGCGATGGGAACAAAAATGGGCGCGCAAATGGTCACTACCGCATAATCATCCATGAAAGCGCCGAACAGCAGGAGGATGACTTGCATGACCGCGAGAATGAACCACCGGTTTATTTCAAGGTCCTGCACAAACTCCATGACCATCGATTGAGCGCCCGCGCTGGTGTATACAACTCCGAAAAGGGTGGCCGCCACCAGAATCCAGAGGGCCATGCCGCTGATTTTGAGGGTGTCCATGCAGGACTCAGTGATAACTTTAAAGGAGAGTTTTCCATAAAGGATGCAAATGATAAAGGCGCCCATGGCGCCTACGCCGGCGGCCTCCGTAGGCGTTGCAATACCCCAGAAAATGGATCCCAGTACCAACAGGATCAACAATCCCGGCAGAACAATTTCTTTCAGGGAAACCCATCGTATTTTCCATGTGACTTCCACCGATGATTTGGGCGCTAGTTGAGGGTTGAGATGACATCTGACTGTTATATAGATGATATAAAGACAGGCGGTCAAAAGACCCGGGATGGCTCCTCCAAAAAATAATTTCCCAATGGATACATGGGAGATATAGGCAAATATGATCATGATAATGCTGGGGGGGATGATCTCTCCGAGGACGCCTCCCGCCATGACGCTGCCCAATGCAAGAGATCTGTCATAGGAATGCTTGAGCATGGCCGGGACGGCAATCAGGCCCATGGTCAAGATGCCGGGACCGAATCCCCCGCACATGGCCAATGCCACGCATACGCCTACGGAAACAATGGCAAGCCCGCCTCTTACGCCGGACAACCAGTGATTGAGAGCAACAAAGAGTCGGTCGGAAATACCGGAATGGAGGAGAAAATTGCCCATCAGAAGAAAGAGGGGAATCGTTATGAGCGTGGGATCGGTGATTTGCCGGTAGGTGGTAGTGGCAACGATGTACAGATCATCGGCATTTCCCATCATATAGGTAATGGCGACGCTGATGCCGCCCAGGGCAAATACAACGGGTACGCCCAATGCCAGGAGAAAAACAAGTCCGCCAAACAATAAAAATGTGACAAGTTCAGTGCTCATAAGTCTTTAGTTCCCATTGGTTACGTGAGGATTGACACCGAAATGTTCTCTGGTTTCCCTGGTGTTTTGATTATCCGCTCATGGGCTATTTCCTGAGAAAACGGGTGAAAACGCTGATCCCCTGGAGGAAAAACAAAAATGCCGCAACGGGAATAATCAACTTGAAGGGGTACATGGGGATTCGAAAAGCACCGGCCGCTTTCTCTCCCATTTGAAAAGAATTCCAACCCATCCATGCGCTTTGCCAGATCAGGACGCCCATGAAGGCGACAAATGAGATGAGGGCTATAACCTTTGCAAAAAATTTCATTTTCTTCGGGAAGAGGTCATAGAAAATTTCTATTCTGATATGTTCTTCTTTGAACATGGTATAAGCCCCCGCAAACAAAATGAATACGCCGAACAATTGACGGTTTGTCATCCATCCCCAGAGCAGAGGATTGTTAAATACGTATCTTGCCACAACATCTATTGTGGTAACGGTCATAATCAGAAGGACGATGTAGCAGGCGCCTTGCCCTGCCTTTTCCGTCACCCTGTCGACGAAATAAAAAAAAGACCGTTTATTGTTTGTCATGGTGGCACCTTTTCTCATCAGTTCTTTTTATGTCCACCCCTGAGTGGAGCAATGGATTTTTCCAGGGGCGGACTAAAGGGATTATACCATCACTTTTGCAGACCTTTCCACTCTTTGATCATTGCTATGGCCTTGGCCGCGGCGGGATCTCTTGCGCCGATCTCTTCCCAAAGCTTATAGGCCATCTCGGCATGGACTTTTCGACAGTCTTCATCGAGCCAGCTTTCCGTGACTTTGCCATCCTTTACCAGTTGGGCCACTTTTTTCATTTCTCCCTCGTGGACCTTGACCAGTGCATGGAAATAGTCATTGCCGGCGCCCTTTAGCGCTTCTTTGCAATTATCCGGCAGTGCGTTCCAGGATTTCTGGTTCACCAGGATATGGCCGATGCAATGGTCGGGATCTACTCCCCGAAGCCAGTAAGGGGCGACCTCGTACCATTTTAAGGCCGTCAAACAACTGACATCCCATTGTGATCCGTCCAATGTCCCCAGCTTTAAACCCATATAGGCTTCCATACCGCTGATGTAGGTTCCATGGGCGCCGAGCATATCGTAGTATTTCATCCAGGAGCCTTCCATCCGCATTTTTTTGCCCTTCAAGTCTTCACATTTCTTGATGGGCTTGGTGGAAACCGTGAAAATCGGTCCGTAGGTATGCATATCGAGCCAGTAAAGGCCGTGTTTCCCATACTCCTTGCGCAGAAGATCCACGAATCCGCTTTCGAAAAAGAATTCACGGATGGCTTCCGAGCTGTCGCTGATTTTAAGATCTCCGGGGATTCTCCAGGCATAGGGGAGACCGAATTCCACTTCTCCCACCGGGACGATCCCACCCCACATGGCCCCTAATGCATGGAGCATATCGATGGTGCCTCTCTGGGTGGCTTCAAACAGCTGTTCGCCGGGAACCAGTTCAGGTTCCGCGAAAACCGTGATCTTCAGTTGGCCATTACTTCTTTTTTCCGCGTTTTTAGCAAAAACCTTCAATAGTTCCATGGATACATCTCCGCGCGGATATGCGGACTGTATTTTCCATCGGAAGACCTTCTTTTTTTCTGCCGCGGCGGTTAAAGGACAAATGGTGAAAGAAAAAATAAACAGCGCCAGTACTATAAAAAAACCTAAAAAGACCGATTTTTTCCCTTGCATGTTCGTTCTCCTTTGTCAAAAATATTTGCGTTAGACGTTCCTTTAACTTCTCAAATATTATTTTCGCTCCACGATGAATTTAACGGCTTCATCCACCGTGCCGGAAAATGCCAGATAGCCCACCCCTTTCTCCTCGAGACTGGCTTTGATGTTGATGCCGAAATTCCCGGCGATCAAGGTTTTTACCCCTTTTTCAGCCATAAGTTTCGCGACCAGAGGGCCTGCGCCCCCACCTATTTTTTTGTGTGGATTTTCAATGACCTCAATCAATTCTCCTCGGTTGTTAAAAAGGAGAAAATAGGGGCTTCGAGCCGCGATATTGCCAACCGTGCCCGCAGTATCTCGCCCGGCTGAAACTACCGCGATGAATGTACTTGTTTGGGCGGCGTCTTGCATTTTCTTGTTCTTGTCGCCGACAGGTACCAGTGCCTTTTTATTCTCTGGGGCAGACTGCTCCGTGAACGACACGCGAATGCCTTTTTCCCGTATAAGATCATTTGCTGCGGGAGAAAATCGGGTCCCTTCAGGCAAGGCCATCTCGCTCTGCCCACTCGCTAGGGCTGCTTGGACTTCCTCGACAAAGATAAACCGTCTTTTCATGATGACCTCCTTAATCAGGAAATTTGCCTGCAATTTCGCCACAAGCAACGTCTTTGCTTGATAAGTGTCCGGCTCATTTCCGATTGATTGAATAAGAGCCCGTGATGGCATCAGCCTCTATCTCGACCAAGTGTTCCGGTCGGGCCAGGGCGCTTACCTCGGCCATGGTGATCACCGGTTTGACGGTTTTGAACCATTCGGAATAAGCTCTCAGGTAATCCTGACCTTTGCTGATATCGGTCACGTAAAATCTGACGCGGACCACATCCGAAGGCGATGCCCCCGCACGTTCCAGGGCCTGCTCAATCTTCGTCAGGATAATTCTGGTTTGCGCATAGGCATCACCCGCGCCTTCCACAATACCCTCCGAATTTGTGGAGGTGGTGCCGCCGACGAACACATAATTACCGACACTGACGGCGCGACTGTACCCCACTTTTTCCTCAAATGGGGCGCCGGAAGAAAAATTTTTGCGTTTTAATAACTCCATGGTTTTTGAACTCCGAAAATCAGAAGACGTACAAGAGCCTCAGATAGGTTGTGGACCCTTTGGTCCAGTTCTCTGATACGACATCCTGCATAAATCTGAGATTCACGATAAAGTTGTCCATAAGGGTGTATCCAAGGTTCAAACCCAGCTTGAGGTTATTTCCCTTTGACCCGTCCAAGGTAATGCCATTATCTTCAGCGTCTTCCAACTCCCACCAGGCAGCGCCCTGAAGGCCGACCGTGAATTTGTCCGTAACCGCATAATGGAATACCGCTTCCAGTTCAAGGGATTGGGGTCGTTTGTAGTTTGTCGGACCTGATTCATTAAATATCCACCAGTTCAGGTTGGCATCAATGCCGAATTTTCCGGGATACCACCCCAGTGCAAGTTCCTGTTCAAAAAACCAGCAATCCGTTCCGAAATTGAGGTTAGCGTCATCGGAAAATTTCCCCGTTGGCGCCTGAATGAATTCCAAAAGGAAAGATAAAAGTTGTTGGCTTCGTTCTCGACAAGATAGATAAACGGGCCAAAAATGAGATCACCAAAACCGGTACTGCTTTCGAGGCCCGTCTGACTGACCTGTCCCATGGGAAGAATGGCGTTAAATCCCCAGGAATGGCCAAAAAACTGGACCGGAGAGAAATAAACGGGTCTAAAGGCAAGGACCGTGGCATCGACGCCAATATCAATGTCGTCGCCATCTTTCGGGGAGAATTCGGGAAAGTGCTGGTACATCAAATAGGTTCCGAGAGCAAAGGTCCCGGGGGGGGCGGCGATATTGTCGTAAGGATCCAATATGTCGGCGTGGGTTGTGGTGAAGGTTAACAAAACAATGGCAACAAGTCCAAGAATGCATAAAAATCTCTTTTTCATTATTCTCTCTCCTCCTGGTTTTAGGTCAAAGGACCATGTTGAATTCCTGAATGACTGCCTGGTTTCACCTCCTTTACATGATTTTTGATTCGCTGAAAATGGTTGTTTTGCTCAATTACTTGGCGCCGAATCGAAGTCTGAAATCGTTGGCGATAATGCATCTGCGGACTTTGGTGAAATTTCTGGGACGGGTATGCCCTTCTCCATCGGTGGAGACGTGAAAGGACGTGTACCCTTCTCCCGTAACCCCTACGCCCGCAAGGGATGATGCGTTTTTGACAAATGAACAGACTTCCGCCATGGATGCCATTTTGCCGAGATTTTTGAGATTATTGGAATGGATGACGATGGTGTGACCCAATCCCTGTTCGGCTTTAACGCCGCGCACGATCGCCTCATCCGCATCTTTGCAGCGCACAAAGGGAATTACGGGCATGATCTGCTCCGTCCATACCAGCGGATGATCATTATCCGTTTCAAGGATTATGATTTTTGCCTCAGGTCCCACCGCCACGTCGATTGCCTTGAGAATAAAAGAGGGGGGTTTCCCGATGAAATCCATATTGATGACGCCGCCCTGGCCGGGGCCTTTGACTTCGGTAAAGATGTGTTTCATCAGTGCTTCTCCCTGGCTGGCGGTGATTTCGTATGCGCCTTCCTGTTGAAGGAGCGATTTGAGTTTGTCCGCTACCGAATCAACTACAAAGATTTCTTTTTCACTGGCGCAGGGGGTGCAATTCGAAAAGGAGGCGCCTTCAATAATGCATTTGGCGGCGAGATCAAGGTCCGCGCTTTCATCCACCACCACCGGTGGGTTTCCGGGTCCGCCCGCAAAAACCCGTTTACCGGTTTTTGTGGCAAAAGCGACGACCCCATGGCCGCCCGTGACGGCAATGAGTCTGATTTTTTCGTGGGTCATGAGATACTGCGCTGAAGGGACCGTGGGTTCAAGAAGGCAGCAAACGCAATTGGGCGGACCGCCCGCCGCAATCACCGCCGCGTTAATGTCGCGGATTGTTTTGATGGAAACAGCCTTTGTTTTGGGATGGGGATTGTTGATGACGGTGTTGCCCCCAGCAAGCATCATGATGGCGTTGAAAATAATGGTGGGACTTCCATTGGTCACCGGGTTGATGGAAGCGATGACCCCATAGGGGATTCTCTCGACGATGGTGACGCCCTTATCGCCCGTGTAAACTTCGGAGGAGAGATCGTCCATTCCCAGGACGTGGCAGGATGCTTCAATCTTTTTCAGGTTGTCCTCCGTCTTTCCCAGGCCCGTCTCTTCAAACTCCATGCGGGCGTATTCCCAGGCGTTGGCCATTCCCGTATCACGGATCGCCTGAATAATCTGTTCGCGATCTGAAAGGGGGAGGGCGATCAGCTTTTTTTGAGCTGTTTCAGCGGCAAAAATGGCATCCTCCATCTCGTTGAAAACACCATCTTTGATTTTAAGTCCGGCGTTACTGTCGACATTATCACTGCCGGCTTGTGAATCGCTTTCAGCTAGCTTTCGGACCACTGTTTCAACGATTTGACTGATCAATTTTTCGTCAAGATTCATGTTTTCATCTCCCTGTATTTTTTATCCGCGGCCATGGGAAAAAAATTCCACGGCGTCAAATGTTTTTGAACGTTTATTGAAGCGATCGGCTTTCAGGCCAAAGTGAACGCAAATATGAACAACCCGCATTTCTGTATTTCAGCCTTTCATTGGGGTTCTCTTCGGTAAAGAATTCATTGGCGGATGCAACGCTTTTATCGAATTCGGTAATCCGTTCCATGGCCTTTTGGTTGTTCAGAAATGTGACTTCATGAACCAGTGCGCCCAGAAACGGGATGATGTGCGAAAAGGGATCCACAAAAGAAACGCCTTCCACATCGAGAATGATGTGGTGGTCCGAAAGGCTCACAGCAGGAGACTTGTGGTTGTCGGTAAGCGCAATGATGGTCAGGCCATATCTCTTTGCGTGTTTCAAGGTCTCAAGGGTCCTCATGGGATACCTTGGATACGCAATGGCAAAAAGCAGGCTGTTCTTGCCGCTGTGGGTAATGGAATCCATCAGGTCCCATGAAAGATTGATGTCGGTAAACACGTTCGGCCGTATTTTTTTGAGGAGATACCCCATATAATAGGCCAGCGTTCCTGAAGCCCGGTATCCGACCACATAAACACGTTCGGCTTTATGCAACTGCTTTGCAATTTCCTTGAAGTCGGTTTCGGAAACCGAATTCATCACGTTTTGAAGGTTATGGACGGCATTTTGGCAGTAGAGTTGAAGTGTGCTTTTTCCATGGGTTTGCTTAGATGCCTTAATTAACCGCTCCTGGCTCGTTAATTCCATGTGAAGCAGGGCTTTGACCTGTTGCATGAAATCCGAATAGCCGTTAAACCCGAGATCAACGGTGAAGCGGATGATGGTTGGTTCGCTGACGTCGCATTCTTCGGCAATTTCCTTGGCGGTCATCAAAAAGACTTTTTTGTAATCCCTGAGGATAAAGTCGGCCACCCGTTTTTTTTTGGGGGACAGCGTGGGATATACGGAGATGATCTTTTCAAAAAAATCTTTTTTGATCGAACTCATAATTTATGTCTCTCTTCCTTCCAGATGTTTCAATACCCCCTCCGCCGCTTCCCTGGCAGCCTTTACATTGGAAGAAGTTCCCGAGAGATAAAGCCTGCCGCTGGCGCCGAACACCGTGACATGGTTAATGGTGATATCGGCCGCCTTTTCGGCCTCGTTTGCCGCAAGGCCTGCGTATCCCGCGGGCACAACTTCCATGATGTACAGGGAATCGTCCGAAAGGCACATGCTGGCATTGCGGAAACGATTGACAATTTGACTCATGAAAGGATCGGTTCGTTCAATGGTTTGCGAGGCTACAATTTCGGGTTTCATCCGATCGGCTATGGTCATTCCCAGATAATCCAACAGAACTCTGCCCGCCTCTTCTATATCCGCCGGTGAATCGGCATGGACCTCAAGCATTCCGAAGGTTCTTTCCACGACCATGGCGCCCGGTAGCACATTGGCTTTTTTCATCATCACATCGGTCAGTTTGTTAATCTCGATGCCCGGCGCGATTTCAATGAAGATTGCTGCCTGTCCGGCAACGGGGTAATATCCCATGGCGGTGGAGCCGATAAAGCCCACAAACTGTTTCTGTAAGCGATCAATTATTGCAAATGCTCTTAAATCAATCATGAATGGGTCCTCTTAAATGCTTTTCAGCCATTCTCGTTTATTGGGGCAAAACTCATCGTTCAGGGTGCATGAGGCATTTTCTTGGATGCCGCAAAAATCATTTGTCCCTCGGCTGAACCGCCCGTAACAGAAATCCTGGATGGAGATGCTTGTTTTACAGTCCATGATCAACTCCGAGAGGAGCCGCCCGATAACGGGCGACAAACCAAACCCATGCCCGCTGAACCCGGTGGAAAATACAAAACCGGGGACTTCCTCGGTAAGCCCGAGTATGGGTATGCCATCGGATATCATGGCGATGAGCCCTGACCACATCCGGATCACATGCAGATTCTTCAGTACGGGAAAGAAGTCTAAAACGCTTTTGGATATGGCCGGACCGATATAATTGAAAAGGGGTTTACCGTTGCGATAAATATAGTCCTCGGTGCCGACGAAGCCGCCCCAGAAAAAAGGGCCGTGTACCGTTTGTCTTCCATAAAACAGACCCTTGGCGTGTCCGACCATTTGTTGAAACAGGGGAGGGTAGGGCTCGGTGATCAACGCTTCCGAAAAAATCGGCTTCATGGGCACATCCAGCCCCACCATATTGGCGATTTTTCGACCGGCAACCCCCGCGGCGTTTACGACCAGATCCGTTTCAATGACCTGTTTATCCGTAATGACAGCGGAAACCTTTCCCTTCTGCAACCGGATGTCCTGCACCATCTCATGGGTGTTGAACCGTGCGCCAAAAGACTTTGCCTTTTTGAAAAATCCATAGGTTACCAAAAAAGGGTTGGCATGGCCGTCGGTGGGACAAAAACTGGCGCCGATCACCTTTTCACCCACGTATGGATTAATTTCAAGGACTTGCTTGCGGTCAAGCATTTCCAACTGGAGACCCGCGCCCTTCTGGTTCTCCACGGCTTTTTCCATTGCCGCCATCTCTTCTTCATTGGTGCAAAGCCTGAGATTCCCCTTGCGGACATACTCCACGTCCATCTCAAGTTCTTCATGGAGGTGTCCATACATTTGGATGCTCTCCATGGCGAGCGGCATTTCCCTGAGATCCCTTGCCGATTGCCGGACCCCTCCTCCATTGCTTCCGGAGGCTTCACCGCCAATATCGGATTTTTCGATGACCATCGGTTTGAGGCCCTGTTTGGCAAGGTTATAGGCGATGGCGCATCCCATGACGCCGCCTCCCACAATAACGCAATCTGCTGTATTAGGCATATTATCTCCTGATCCGCAAAGGCAATTGTTTATCCGGTTGCAAATACTGATAACCGCACGGGTCTGACCGGCGCCCTTGCGGTGGTGGATTCAATTTCAGCCGGACTGATGCCGAGTTCGCCGGCCAGTATTTGCGTCACCAGCCTTTGACATGTTTGACCCTGGCAAAGCCCCATTCCCGCACGCGTAATCCGTTTTATGCCATTCAAAGTCGACATGCCGTTTCGAATGGCTTCTTTAATTTCCCCTTTGGTGATCTCTTCACATCTGCAAATCACCAGATCGTCATCGGGAGCGCTTTTTTCATCATTTTTGACAATCGGAAGACCGGCGAGATTTTTCGCTTCTCTCAGTCGTTCAAGAACCCGGTTTGCGATTTCTTCGATTTCCTTTTCGGAAATTTCAAAGGGCGTTTCCGGTTTCGGATTTCCGACACTTTCCTCGGTCTCTTCCGGTGAGTTTTCGCTTTTCAAAGGAGGATCGGCATCATCTGTTTCCGAATGCGAAGTGATGGAATTGACTTGAATATGATGCTCCTTGATCAGATCACGGGCAGCGGCTGAGATCCTTGCGTCCTCTGGAATTTCAATTTCTTTCTTCCCTTCTTTAAGAAGGTTTAGAATATCGCTGCCGAATATAAAAACAGTAGCCATCTGGTTCTCCTGCATTTAGCTATTAGCTGTTAGCTGTTAGCTGTTAGCTTAAAAGCGGTTGGCGTCATTTTCATAAGTGAAGAGCGGCCCACTTTTCACTTTTCACTCTTCACTTTCTGGGTGCGTTTCCCTTTTCCCATGACCGTTTTTTTTCGCCGGCCTTTGGACGGTTTGGGTGATTCTTCATGGAAAAGCATCTTCGGTATCAGGAAGTCTACGTCATCATGAGGCCGAGGGATGACATGCACCGATAATAATTGTCCCACACGTTGACAGGCCGCGGCGCCGGCATCTGTGGCAGCCTTTACGGCGCCCACATCTCCGGTCACCATGACGGTAACGAGACCCCGTCCGATGATCTCCCTGCCGATCAGTTGCACGTTGGCTGCCTTGACCATGGCATCCGCTGCCTCAATGGCTGCAACCAGTCCCCTTGTTTCGATGAGCCCCAAAGCCTGCTGCATGGGTCATATCCCCGCTATTGTTTTCTGCCTGAAATACCATCCAGGGTTTCGATCACTTTTTGTGCTGCCGCACTCACTTCCGATTCCGTACCTGCCAGGTATACGCGACCCGCCGCGCCGAAAAACCGAAGATCCACCAGCCGGACATTGCAGTGTTTTTCAGCCTCGTTGGCGGCTATGGAGGAATATGCGGCAGGCGATACCTCCAGAAGGTAGACATCGTCGCCGCCCAAAATTAACATTCCCTTGCTGTTTCGATTAATGATGACGGCCTGATAGGGGTCTACCTTGTTAACGATGGAGGTAGAGAGTACCTTGGGGGCAATGCGATCTTCTTCTTTTACGCCCATCTCCTCCAGGATCATTCTTCCCGCATGCAGAATTTCTTCCTGGTCAAAGGAGTGGATTTCCAGCATGCCATATCGTCTTTCCACTATTAGTTCGCCCGGTTTGGCGTTTGTTGCCTTGAGTGCGATATCTGCCAGCCGATTGATTTCGATGCCGGGCAACACTTCGATAAAAAGGGATGCCATCCCTTCAACAGGCAAAAATCCCCTGCAGGAACTGCCGAACAGGGACGCAAACTGGGGCTGTAATCGGTCTAAATGGCAAAACACTCGTAACTCAGCCATAGGGTCTCTCCTTAAGTGGTTAAATCAATATTTTTTTAGACTTAAATGGACACGGGTGATCCGCTCCTATGTCTTTTGCATTTGCTCCAAAATGGTAATGGCATATTCTTTGGCCAAATCCCTGGCCAGGGGGGTGATTTTACCGCCTTGCGCCAGTAGAATCTCCCGTCCTTTTGCCTGGTAGGCCCGGGTGATGTCGTCGGCCGTTACCAGAGACAGGGCCGTGTTGGGAGGACCTCCGACTTTCTTTATTCCGTAAGTGGGTTGATCAGATCCCGGGGTTGTCATTTTTTGAAAGGAACTGCTCAACTCTTCCGTCTTGCAGAAAACAATGCCGAACTGTTCCAGCTTTTCCAAAATACTTTCAATTTCTTCGCGCAATCCGGCATTATTCAGAACCTCCCAGAACATAAAACCGTCCCTGGCCGCCAATACTTTCTTGCCCCTGGCAAGGGCTGAAAACACAATGCCGGATTCCGCATCATCACAGGTGAGCGATGCCACCTTGGCGGCCACTTTCATGCAGAGGGTCGGTAAAACCAGGATGTCGGATTTTTCAAGGACTTTTTCAAGCCCTGTTTGTTTTACGGTGTCCAGGATGCAGCGAGATCCGGTTTTTTCTTTCAAATCATCTCCGCATATCCAGGCCCTGGCGGATTCGGAGGTGAAAACACCCGATTTTTCAACCTGACGTTCAATGATCCCGACCTGTTTGAGCGCCTCGTCCAGCTTAAATACCCCTGATTGAAATACGATCAGCGCCCTGATTTCAATGCCGCTGCTTTTTTCCTTTTTGGTTTTGGCGGGTATGGGGGCATCCCGGCGGAGTTCGCTAACGACTTCGCGCACAATCTCTTTGATGATTTCCGGACTTAAATCGGCCATATCTTTATTTTTCAACCTTTGCGTCAATGCAGGAAAGTGCAATGCCAAAAGGGGTAATCACCTGCGGCCCGACGGGCCTGAAGGTTTCCAGGCCGAGATTTTTGGCGATAATTTCGGGCAATCCTTCCAATTCGCAGGTTCCCCCCACCAGGCAGACTTTGTCGATATCTTTGAAGGGCGTCAGAAAACCGGCGGCGATGGTGGAGATCTTGTCAATCACCGGTTTTACGATTGGCACTATTTCCCTGCTGTTCTCTCCCATTTTGAGGGTTTCAGCCTCTTCGTAACTGATCTTCAGCGCCCCGGACAGAACCAGGGTCAGGTGAACGCCGCCAGTCGCCTCATCATTACTGTAAACGACCTTCCCCCCTTTGATGACCGCGATGCCCGTTGTCCCGCCGCCCACGTCCAGGATCGCCGCGTTTTCCATTTTTAAGACAAGGTTCGCCGCCGTGGGTTCGTCCAACACATTCAAAACTTCCAGACCTACCGCCTCGAGGATATATTTCGTGGTGTTGATATTGCCTGATTCAGTTTGCGGGGGATAGCTTGTGGCGCCCATATCCAAAGAGAGGGGAGAGACGCCTCTGATTTTTTCAAGCATCTTTTTGACAATTTGAACCGCCCCCATATAGTCCACGATCATGCCGCTTTTAACGACCTCGGCACGTTCCAGTGTTGCAGCCCTGGGTCGCCCGTTTTCATCCACGACAATGACGGAAACTTTGAATGTCCCAACATCAACCCCTGCAAACAGCTTTTTTGCCCCCGAAAAATCCCACATATCGGGTTTGTTCAGCATGGTTAATATGTTGTTGATGTGAGTGTTCATAGGAGCCTTTCGATGAGATCTTTGTCCGGCGCTGGGAGAACCACATGACACACCACCTGGCCGTCCTCTTTCACGAGGGCCACGCCCGCATCAACGGCGGCCTTTACGGAGCCCACATCGCCCGTGAGGATGATGTAGGATTTTCCGGCAAGGCCGGTGGCGCATCTGATTTCAATAAGGTCCACATCGGCCGCCTTGGCGGCGCCGTCGGCGGCGGCGATGCACGATGCCACCGAATAGGTCTCGATAACGCCGAGTGCATCTATTTCCCGAATCCGGGTTGTGCCGTTCAATGCCGGAAACAACTCCGGGCTCGCGTTGGGGATGATGAACCAATCCACCAGGAATTCATCGGCGGCAAGCTTCCCCACATCCACCGCATTTTGAATTGAACCCACATCTCCGCTGACCATGATCAGGTATCGGCCTGGGCATGATGGACGCGCTGTAACAATTTCTATTGTTGCTGTTTTGACCATTTGGTCCGCGCATTCGATCCCCTTTGCGACGCTGTTCAGTTCAACCATGCCGATGGCTCTATATTCCATTATATCAACCTCATCCCTTGCCTTTATCCCTTTGCTTCCGCTATCCCTGGATGACCACAACGTCCCCAACCGATACAACTCTCCCCGAAATGCTGGCATGCACTCTGGCGCCGAGGGCTTTTTCAGGAATTTCACCGATGACGTCTCCCTTGGTCACATGATCGCCTTCACGAACCAGGCTCACGGACGGTGCGCCGATATGTTGTTTTAATGGGATCGCGACTTTGGAAACCTGAATTTCCGGTGTATAAAGTTCAGGATGAATGTCGTAATCGCTGATCCCGAGGCGTTGCATGAGCCGCTTCGTGGGTATTTTTCGCCCGTCTCTGAAATTGGATGGCCTGTATTCCTTTTCTTCCACGGGTCTCTTAACGCCCTTTGTCAGCAGTTCCCGTTTGATGGCGGCATTGACTTCCCGGGGGGAAATCATCATGGGGCATGCGTATTTTTCGCAGATACCGCATTCAGAACATATGAGGGCATCCTGCAATCTCTCATCGGCGAGATTTGTGTGCCATCCCAGGCTTCGCATGATCTTGTGGGGTTCCAATCGGTGCCCCAGAAGTTTCCGGGGGCAAAGATCCGTGCAACGTGTACATTGACAACAAATAGTTGCGGCGATCTTTCGGATCTGTTCCGGATTTCGGATCTTTCCGGCGATAATATTGTGATGGGCGGGAAGGACGATGATGCCGCTGCTGGTCTTGGTGATGGGGGTGCTCATGTCGTCGACCACCTGGCCCATCATGGGTCCGCCCATGATGACCCGGCAGGCCTCGATGGTAGGTCCACCGGCTAAAGCGATGACATCCGCTACACTGACCCCGATGGGCACTTTCAGGAGCATGGGCCGCGTCACCTCGCCGGCAACGGTCAGATATCTTTCCGTTACCGGCAACCCTTCCTCGACGGCCCGTTTGATGTTGAGGAGGGTTTCCACGTTGCTCACCACCGCCCCTACCTGCAGGGGAATGCCGCCTTCGGGGACAACCCGTTTTGTGACTTCATATACCAGCACCTGTTCATCGCCCGCGGGGTAAAAATCATCCAGTTCAAAGAGATCAATTTCCTTGAATGAACTCTCTCCCACCTTTTTCTCGAGGGCATCCATGGCGCCCCGGTGTTTTCCCTTGAGGCAGATGGAACCCTTTTGTGCGCCCGTACAGTCCATTACCAGGCGGAGACCGCGAAGCACGGCATCCGGATCATTTTTCATCAAATAGGGATCCGTCATCAGAAGGGGTTCACAGGAAGCGCCGTTTCCCAGGACATGCGTCACCGTGGCATTGAGTTTTACATGGGTGGGAAATCCCGCGCCCCCCGCGCCGATGATGCCCGCGGCCCGGACTTTGCTGATGATGTCTTCTTTTTTCATTCTGAAGTCCCGCTGTTTGGCATTTCCAGACTATCCACGATGGCCACCACCACGGCGTCAACCGGGATCAAGTCATCCCGTGAAAACGCCTGCATGGCGGGCGCGCCCTGTGTTACCAGAACCTCTTCACCGATGCCGGCGCCGATTTCATCGACGGCAACGAT
Organism: Desulfatiglandales bacterium; assembly: GCA_963664475.2. Taxonomy (GTDB): domain Bacteria; phylum Desulfobacterota; class DSM-4660; order Desulfatiglandales; family Desulfatiglandaceae; genus NaphS2. The sequence continues at coordinate 1,092,243 of CAXXXE010000004.1, read as the reverse complement.
CAGCTTCGGCATGGGCTTTAAACCAGGCCCCAGGGGCTGAACAAACAACAGCCGAAAGGAATTGATCTTTTCATTTTTTTTAGACGACCACACATTTCCCACAACCCTTGCAATGACCATTTTCCCGCACATCCTTCCATGCAAAGCGTTCCAGAGTTTTCAGCCCGTTACGGTAACCTTATTTCAGGTTATCATCACTCTTAATGGCGTCAAGACTTGCTTTTACCGCGGACACATCGCCAAAAATACCGATCATGGTGATATGCTGCGGACAAAGGCCTCTCAGGTCAAAGACTTCAACCGATGCAGCCTTTTCAGCAATATCCGCGGCAAATATCATGTCCACCAGCTTTCCTTGAATCAGTCCGACGGCACTGAATTCGAAACCATCTTCAGCGAAGATTTTTTTTCCATGGGGGCCCAACCGCTGGGCCAACATGTTTTTGACGCCCGATGATGGGTGCGAGATAAATTGGATGCTGAATGCCATCGGAACCGCTCCTTACATTATGAGATTTCATTTTTTTGGGGTCGGCTTTTGAGGGCCGCCCGCCAATGCCCGGAACCAGCGTCTTGCGGCTATTGCTCACGTTTCGGGATAATAATTTCAATGTCGGAATGAGGCCTTGGGATCACATGGACGGAAACCAGTTCTCCAACCTTCTGGGCCGCGGCGCCCCCCGCATCCGTTGCCGCTTTTACCGCTCCAACGTCCCCTCTTACGGAAATGGTGACCAGCCCACCCCCGGCATGTTCCTTGCCCACCAGTTTCACGTTTGCCGCCTTTACCATGGCGTCGGCTGCTTCGATCGCCGCAACGAGTCCTCTTGTTTCCACCATTCCCAATGCTTGTTCGGCCATAACCACTTACCTCCTCATTGTTTTCGTTAATTCTTGGTTTTGAAAAATCTCACGTTCATGGACTGTGCCTTTGGCACTGCCAATGTCACCACTGCGGTTTTGTCCATATTCTCTTTTTTTCTGATGTTCAATATCTCTGCATCACCCACTTCCTTTCCGGACCTGTCCAGTGCAATCACCACCTCTCCCTTTTGGGGCAGCGGTAGAAATTCATAGGGGATCATGACCCGTGAACGTTCTTCCTCAAATCCATCATCCACCACAAAGATCGCTTGTCCGGGGCAGATGGCGATACACGAGGCGCATCCGATGCACTTGTCTTGATCCAGATGCGGCAGGTTGGTGATGTCATCTCCGACGGTTATGGCATTCACCTTGCAGCTTGTTTCGCATGGATTGCAGGGGATGGGTTGAATGCACTCAATGACTGCCACGGGGCCTCTTTTGCGTCTTTGCGCGGAGGGTATTCCCGGCCCCGATTTAATCTCTTCATCCGATAAATATCCCGTTTTTTTAAGTCCTTCCGGCATTATTTCATCCTTTCATCGACTCGAACAGGATTTGCTTTCCCGCATCCCTTTTTTGACCAAATGGACCGCTTCTCAACCCTGCCATGCTTTGCAGGAGCGTTTCCCTTTGTTGATGAAAATCGTCGTCGTTTAAGTATCCCAGACTGTTGGATGCCGCGATTCCCGCAAGTCGTCCTTCAACGATTGCTGAGCTGGCCTCTTCAATTCCTGAAACATCGCCGGCAACATATATCCCGGGGATGGACGTTTCCTGGTTTTTATTGTGGGCTGGAATGCCGCCACCCAGTGCCGGAACAAAAACCATTTTGCAGCCGGCCATTTTGAGAAGCTGCGTCATGGGATTCAATCCGACTGCCACGCAGATGGTATCCACGTCAAACGTCTTTTCGGTTCCCGTTACCGGTTGCCAGGATGCGTCCACCTGGTGAATGGTAGCGCCTTCCACACACTTTTTCCCGTGGGCGTTTTTAATGGTGTGTCCCAAATAGAAAGGGACCCCGGTTCGTGCCACCTTGGCGGCATGAACCCCATACCCTCCCACTTCAGGGGCGGCATCGATGATTGCGGCCACTTCACAGCCTGCCTGAAGCATCTGATAGCTCACCACGACACCCACGTTCCCCGATCCCACCATGAGAAGCCTTTTGCCCGGCCTGACGCCGTGGATATTGGCCATGGTTTGGGCGGCGCCCGCACCGATGACGCCAGGCAGGGTCCAGCCGGGGAAGGGAATCATGTTTTCAGATGCACCGGTGGCCACTAGGATTCTTTCCCCTTTGACCTCCTCCACATGATCCTTTACCATGATGTTCATGGTTTTGTTTTCATAGATGCCCATGACAACCGAGTTCAGGATCACCTGAACGCCCAAATCCCGGGCCTCTTCAAGAAGGCTTTTTCCAATATTAAAGCCTCTTTCCATGGCCCTGTGTTCATGGGAACCGAAGAACTTATGAATTTGTTTAAACAGTTGACCGCCGGGTCTGTCATTTTCATCATACACCGCCACCTGTACGCCGTTTTTTGCCGCCTCAATGGCAGCTGAAAGACCGGCGGGACCTGCGCCGACGCTCACCATTTCATGCCTTTGCATATTTTACTCCTCGGCCGTTATCCGTCCTTTGCCTTTTTGAGTTTGCACATCCATTCCTTCTCGCAAAGGCGTTACGCAGGTGCGCACATTTGGAACACCATCAACCGTCATGACGCAATCCGTACACCGACCTATGGCGCAGAAGAGGCCCCTCGGCTCTTCTCTTCTGGTGGTAAACCGGTGAATCAATATGCCCTGCGCCCTTAAGGCCGCAGCGATGGGTTCATCATCACAGCCTTCCATGGTGTTGCCGTCAAACGTAAATTTTATTTTTTTCCCCTTCTCAAAGGGTCCCAGGATGGGGTGTTCCGTAATTCGCATTTGGAGATTACCTCGACTGTTAACTGTTTAACAGAACCCGAATCGTTCGCCGAAAACATAGTTGCTGCCGATCAAAGGGATGCCTGTCATGGCGCAGGCTTCAAGGGTCAGAGATCGCACATCCTCCCTTTCCAGACTGCTCAATTTGGTCTTCCCAGCTGCTTTGGCGATAATCACGGCTTCATAGGTCATGGCCTGAATGTAGTTGGCGATTTTTTGGGCCGCTTCATCCACATTCAGATTTTTTCTCAGTTCCGGATCCTGCGTGCCGATGCCGAATGCACATCTTCCTTCATCGCATCTGAGACAAACCACGCATCCCATGGCAATCATCGCGCCGGTTCCGAGTGCAACGGCGTCAGCTCCCAAGGCAATGGCCTTGGCCACATCCGCGCCATCCTTGATGCCGCCCGAAACCACAAGGCTCATCTCTTCCTTAACGCCCATGTCTTCCAGGCTGCGGACCGCCTGGACGAGGGCCGGCATCAGGGGAATTCCAAGGTTGTTGGCGGCCACGACGGGGGCGGCGCCGGTGCCGCCTTCCGCGCCGTCTATGACGATGCCGTCCACTCCGGATTTTGCGGCGATTTTGACATCCTCCCAAACCCTTCCGGCTGCGATCTTGATGAATATGGGGATTTCACCGTTGGTTACATCCCTCAATTCATCGACCTTTAGACACAGGTCATCGGCACCGAAAATATCGCCATGCCGGGGGTGGCTGTGGAGATCAATGCCTTCAGGCAGTTGACGAAACGCCGCGATCTCCTTTGTTATTTTGGATGCCATCAGGTGTCCGGCCAGTCCGGGTTTTGCCCCGATGCCCGTGATGATTTCGAGTGCATCGGCGGCTTCGATGCTTCTGAGGGAGAACCCGATTCTGCTGGGAAGGATCTGTACCACCTGTTTGTAGGAGTTCTCTCTTTCCTCGGGAAGGAGACCGCCTTCGCCGTTATTGATGGAGGTTCCTACGATCGACGTGGCTTTTGCCATGGCGATTTTGGCCTCTTTGCTGAGTGCCCCGTATGACATGCCGGAGATCATGATGGGTGTTTCAATGACCAGCGGTTTGGTGGCATAGCGTGCGCCCAGGACGGTCCGGGTTTCGCAGTCTTCCCGGTAAGTATCGATGGACATGCGGGTGAGCTGCGAAGGGAGAAAGAGAAGATCATCAAAGTTGGGGAGCTTTCTGGGCGTACCGCATCCCCGTATCCGATGTTTTCCGGTTTGGGCCTTGTGTTTGATCTCTGAGATGGTCTCTTTATTCCATACGCCTCTCTGAACATCTTTCGGCCGTAAGGTTTCTTTTTTGTCTCCCATTAGTTCTGTACCCCCTTTTTATGGGTTGGTTTAAACAAGACGTATTCATGACGCCCATATACTTTGGGGACTACGCTTTTAAATTTTTCCACATCCTGTTTGATGCCGTACTTATTGAAAAGAGATGCCACCTCACCCTTTTCCCTGTCGCTGATGGGAACAACCCGAACATTTCCCCCCAGTTTATTTTCGATATCCGGATCCAGAACGTGAATGATGCCGTCATACATGGATTCCCCTGTTCCTTCACCAAGGGTTCCGAGGATAATGATACGTCCGCCAAGGGTCATTTGCCCGGTCCATCGGCCCACATTACCGCATACAATCAGATCCCCGCCTTTCATGCCGTAGCCGGTTCGACTGCCGCTGTTCCCCTTGATGACCATGGTGCCGCCCAGCATGGAGGGGGCGGCGTTGCTTCCGGTGTTCATCTCCACGATGATTTCGCCCGCCAGCATGTTGTCGCCCGTATACCAGCCGGTATTCCCTTTGATGAGCAGGGTGGGGCCTTCGAGAAACCCTCCGGTATAAAATCCGGTACTTCCGTTCACCGTAATGTTACCCTGCCCGATAAGGGCAGTGGCAAAATTGTGAAGAGAATGCGGGTTTTCAACAAGGATCTCTTTTTCTTTAATAATCAATTCCTTGAGGGTTTTGTTGATATCGCGGGAACTCATCTTTGAAATGTCTAGATGGACCATACCTTTATGCCTCCCGGTTCCATCTCCGTGGCATATACATCGGAGACGATTGGGGTTAAACAGATCTGTTCCGAACCGAAAAGTACTGTTGCGCCATCCTTTTCAAAGAACAGCATGGGCTTTATGCCCAGGCGATCACGGATGGCGCCCATTTGATTTTCGGTGCTCACCAGAAGCGTGAACACGCCATCAAAAGCATCCAGGGCCAGATTGAGCGCCTCTTCCAGGGACAACCCCTTTTCTTTCATGTGGTACCCGATATAATGAGCCGCCATCTCCGAATCGTTGTTGGTCTTGAACCTGACCCCAAAGCTTTCCAATGTTCTACGGGTATTGAAATAATTGGTGAATTGACCATTATGAACAATGGCCAATCCCGGGTACAGATAGGAAACAAAGGGATGTGCGAAATTGATGTTGTCGACGCTTTCAGTTGCCAGTCTGACGTGCCCGATGCCGTGGGTGCATTTAATCCGGGGAATTTCATGGACGCGTTGCAGGTCCTCCGCCGACCCTTGATCTTTATAAACCGTGATCTGCTTCCCCAGAGAATGAACGCAAAGTTCAGGGTGTGCATCAATAGCCAAATGGAGCGCCGAGAGGTTTTCCGAATCCGGCGCCATATCGACTTCAGCTTGAAAGAACGTAAAGACGCCTTCCCCCTGATAAACCTTCCGTTGGGAAAGGGCGCCATGTTCACCGATGATTTCTTCAAGCGCCGCAAGGTATTGAGGTCCGGTCATCGAAACCCGAACTTGAACATTATCCCTGTTTTCATAAACCGCCAGGCCGGTGGCGTCCTTCCCACGATGAACAAGCTCCTTGAGCATATTGATCAGGTCTTGCCCAAGGGTTGGGACGTCCTTGGCAATAATCCCCGCTATTCCGCACATATTGCTTCTCCCTTTTTCAGATGTTGTCGATATAAAGCAAATCTTTTCGGGTCGCCTGTGCAATGCGGCCGCTTTGTAATTTTAAAAAATTACGGCTAAAGGTGGTAGGAATACTCCTGGGTCTCCCAGTCGGTGACGAATGTTCGAAACCGCTCAGCTTCCGCTAGTTTCATGGTGGTAAAATTCTTTATGATTTCAGGACCTATGGCGTCGCAGAGGACTTCGTCTTTCATCAACTCTCCGATGGCTTCATGCAGGTAGCCCGGCAGGGTTTCATATTTGCCGGGTTCTTCAGCATAGATGTCCCCATCATAGTAATCGCCGGGATCAATTTTCTTTTTGATGCCGTCCAGTCCGGCAATCAAGGCGACCGCGATGACCAGGTAGGGATTTGCCGAAGCGCAGGGTGCGCGATTTTCGATGCGGGTCGCTTTTCCCCGTTCGTTGGGGACGCGGATATAGGTGGTACGGTTGTCGAGTCCCCAGGCGATGTAATAGGGGGCAAAACTGTTCAGTGCATACCGTTTATATGAGTTGATGATCGGCGCGAAAAAAGGCGTCATCCCTTTGGCGTGCGCAAGCTGACCGCCGATAAAATGCCGCATGGTATCGGACATTCCCAGTTTTCCGTTTGGATCATCAAAAAGTGTTTTTCCGGTTTTGGCGTCGTTCATGGATACATGCAGATGGTATCCACTGCCGCCCATGTTGTTCTTAGGGCGGTCCATAAATGTGACCAGCAGATTGTTAATGAATGCCATTTCCTTGCAAACCGTTTTGAAGGTAAAACTCTGGTCCGCCATGGTCAGTGCGTCCGTATGGCGCCAGTTTATTTCATATTGTCCCTGAAAGAATTCATGGTTGGTATAAAGGACGTCTATGCCCATGGAAAGGAGAGCATTTTGCAGCTTTCGCATCAGATAGATGGGGTCCACCCTCAGGTTTGTGGTGTAAACATTGCTGGGCTGGTTTGAATAATATTCCAGGGATTCTCCGTTATCCTTGAAGACAAAAAATTCCAGTTCCGTGGCGGCAACGGGTAGCATGCCCATGGCCTCATACTCTTTCATGACGCGTTTAAGGAGCTCTCTGGGTGAAAAGGGAAAAGGCTTGCCGCCGGCTGTAATATCGCCGATAAATCGGGCGGTCCTTTTCTGGTATGGAAGGATGGTAAAGGTATTGATGTCGGGAATAACGGTCATATCCTCATAGTTGACTTCTTCCGCTGTTCCCGTCCCGGGCGGGATGTTGTAACTCAAATCCAGGGAAAAGGTGGGCTTTGCACAATTGATGCCTTCTTCGAGGATTTCATCCAATCGTCCGGCGGGAATAATTTTGCCGCGTGCAATGCCGTGCATATCAGCGAAATCAACGCGCAGGGTGTCGATTTCCGCAGCCTTCATTTTTTCTAAGACTTCGTTTCTATCCACGTTCCCTCCTTTTCGAACTGTTTTAAGAATGAGTGTAGTTCAAACTACAAGAAAGTTAATTGCATGAATATATTGCTTCATTAACTTTGTCAAGAAAAATTTCGATTGTTTTGAAAATTAAAATTTGATGCGGGCAAAAAATTTTTAAAATCTAAAAATAACAATTAATTATACTTATTTTGAAAATGCAGTTCAAATTGCATAATAGCTGATATCGTGTGATAAATGCGTCTCTTTTGTTGATGATGAAACGATACTTTTGAAGTCTTAGATCGTGGGAATTATCGTGGCCGTTGGTATTGCGGGCTTATTTGGCTCTCTTTGGTATAAAGGGATGGCAGCATTGTAAAACGGCGAAAAACCAGGCGGCGGAAGACGGGATTTTATCTGAATTCTATCCGTGGGTTTGAAAAAAGGATGATTTTAGAGGCACCGTCCGCCACACGGATTTTTAATTACCGAAGTACCGACTTCGGGGTTGCTTCCAGCAGTGTGTTAATAATGCTTTCCCGGTCCAGTAGCCCTTCCGATTGTGGCCTTATTTCATTGATCCAGAAGTCGCTTTCATATATCTCCTTGTACAGTCGTTGTCGTTCTTCCTCGTTTTCAAAACGGCGTATCCATACATAGAGATCTTTTTCTTCCCGGGCGATAAAACTGCCGACCACCACCACGCCCCTGGATGTTTGAAAGGGAATGATCTGTTCTTCCATCAATTTGACCCATTGGTCGCGTTTTCCATTTTTGATCCGGTACTGCCGCAGTTCAAAAAGCATGAGCATCTCCTCATTGTCTGAATCTTCAATGGCTTTTTTCTTTTGATTCCGTTCTCATCGACAATCGTTTGTTTCAACATACACCGGAAAGGGATAGTGTTGCAAGAGGCGACTTCACGACTTTTCGCTTGACATGAAAGGACCGTATAATTATATGAGATACAATATTTAGATGAAGGCTCCATCAGTGATGCGTCTCGCGAAAACCTTTTTGTTTGTGGCCGGAGCAGATGTTTGATCTGTTGCCGGGTATGAGAGGCAAAGCGTAAAAAAAATATCCTGCCTTGATTTGACCGAAAATTTTTCTGAAGTTTTTTGGCTGCCTGCGGAGAAAGCAATTCCTGGAATTTTCTTATTATCAATACCGTTAGGCCATAGGGGGTCGAACCGCGGTGATTGGAGACCTGATTGAATGGGAGAGTATTTCAAACAGGATATGATTCATTGAACATTGTGGGGTTGGATCACGACATATAATTGGGTAAGTTTGATTTGGAAGGATGACGTAAAAATGGCAAGGATGCCAAGAGGAAGAATTGTTGGAACCGGTTCGACGGCGCCGAAAAAGATTTTGACCAACGTGGAGCTCGAGAGCATCGTAGATACCAACAATGAATGGATTGTACGGCGAAGCGGTATTGAGGAGCGGCGTATTGCGTCAAAAGACCGGGATGAGACCACCACGGATCTGGCAACGGATGCTTCCCGGAAAGCCTTGGAGATGGCGGGGATTTCGCCTGACAAACTGGATATGATCGTGACGGGAACCGTTACGCCGGATCGACAGTTTCCATCGGCCGCCTGTATGGTTCAGGAAAGCCTGAACGCTTCAAACGCAGCGGCTTTTGATGTTTCGGCTGGTTGTTCCGGGTTCTTATATGCGCTTTCCGTGGCCAACAACGCCATTCAATGCGGAACCTGCAAAACGGCTCTCGTCATGGGGGTGGAGCGCTTGTCCACCATTGTGAATTGGGAAGACCGTGGGACCTGTGTACTCCTTGGGGATGGTGCGGGCGCCGTGGTGTTGACCGCCGAAAAAGGCGATGACGGGATATTGTCCACCCATTTAAAATCCGACGGCAGTTTTGGCGAGCTGCTCTATTCATCTGAAGGAAAATTAAGCCTTCCAAAAATTTTGAGTTGTATTGATCAAAAATCCTTTCATCTCAAAATGGAGGGCAATCGTCTTTTTAAGCAGGCTGTCAACTGTTTGACGTCAATAGCCCGGGAAGCTCTCGATCACAATGCCATGAGTGAAACGGACGTTGACAATATGATTCCCCATCAGGCCAATCTCAGGATTATTCAGGCTACGGCCAAAAATCTTAAAATTCCCATGGATAGGGTTTATACCAATATTCAGCGGTATGGGAACACCTCCTCAGCCTCTATTCCTATTGCCATGGATGAGGCCAATCGAGAGGGGTGTTTAGCAACCGGTGCAAATGTTCTTCTGGTGAGTTTTGGAGCGGGGCTCACATGGGGCTCATCCCTGCTGAAGTGGGCCTTATAACCGTTTACAGGGGGCAGGATGAAATAAGTTTGAAGCTGGTTTTTCCTGCACCCCTGAAAACTGCACCCTGCGAACGATTACGATTTTCTTTTTACGGACAAGAGTGCAAAAACCATGGCCCCAAGGGCCAGGAACACGGATATGAGGAGTACCTCCTGATAGGCAGGAGGGATGGAACGTCTGAGGGCCTGTGTTTCATCCCACCCTTCGAGGCGTAGTGTCGCCTGATACAGGGATTGCCGGGCGGAAAAAATGGCGCCGGAAAATGCCATCCCCAGTGAGATGCCTACCTGTCGTTCGGTGGCAATGAGGGCGGATGCCGAACCGAGTCGTTTTCGCTCCACGGCGCCCATGATGGTGCTGTTGTTGGGAGGCTGAAAGGCCCCCACGCCCAGGCCCAGCAGAATCAGGATCAGGATGATGGTCGTAATTTCCGTTTGAAGATCAAATCCAAGCATGCAGGAAAAGGCGGTGGTAACGGCGCCCGCTCCAAATACCGAGGGCCATACAGGTCCGAAGCGGTCGGACAGTGCCCCGCTGATGGGACTGGTGAACATGGTAATCATGGAGACCACGGCCATGAGCAGGCCTGATTCCAAAGGGGAGAGGTTGATGCCTTCCATGAGGTAAAAGGGCATGATGAGGATGTAGGGAGGTACGGCCAGAAAAAAGAGAAACAGACTTGCCATGGCATAGGAAAAAGTCCGATTTTTAAACAGATCCAGGTCGATGATAGGGTCTGTGGCGCGACGTTCCAGCATGAGGAAGACCAGGATTATGATGATACCGCATCCCAGGAAGAGGAGAACCGGGAGCGATGTGGGTCCGCGTTGTTTGATTTGACCCATGCCGAAAATCAGGCAGAAAAACCCGGCCGAGGAGGTGATGGCGCCCATGACATCCAGGGTCATTTTTTCCGAACGTCCCTTGTCCTTTTCAAGCAGGATCAGCGACATGCAAAAGGTGATGATGCCGATGGGCGCCCGGGCATAAAACAGGGACCGCCAGTCCAGCCATTCCAGCAGAAATCCTCCGATAATGGGTCCCAGAATAAAACCCGCTGACACGGACATGCTGAGCATTCCCAGCCCTTTTCCGATTTCATTGGGGGGAAAAGCTTCGGTGACGATGGCCGTGCCGCAGGCAATGGACATGGCCGCTCCAATAGCTTGAACAATCCTGAAAATAATGATCTGTTCCACGTTCTGGGCCAGGGCACAGGCTGCCATGCCAATGGTAAAAACGGCCATGCCGACGGTGTAAATTCGGGTTCTCCCGATAAAATCGCTGATTTTTCCAAAAATGAGCATTAAACTGCTGCTCGTCAGAATGTAAGCCACAGCTACCCACATGACCGTGGAAAGATCGGTATGAAACACCCTCGTCAGTTCGGGAAAGGCAATGGTGGTGATGCTGGCGTCCATGGTGGCCATCATGGTTCCCATGGCCACGGTGAGCAGGGCTTTCCATTTGTAGGGTAAGGCGGCGGGCATAGGGACTCTCAGGGGCCTCGGATGGTGTTGTCGCTTGCTTGTTTACCCTTCGACATTACCGCATATTTCCGGGAAATGTCAATGGTTGGCGACGGTTGCTTTTGTAAGGAGGTTTTGATGGAAACGGAAAATCTGCTGGAAAACGACTACCTCTTGACGGCGCATATCCAGGAAGTGTTGCGGCAAAGCAGCCTTGGGAAAGTTTTTCCCAGAGGGGTGTCCGGGTCCATGGGGGCTTCCGCGGTTCTTTTTCCCCTCAGTCGGAAATGCCCGAGTTCCCGGTTTGTGGATGATCCCTGCCTGGTTCTCAATAAACGTTCCCAGCTGATCAAACAGCCGGGAGACCTGTGTTTTCCAGGCGGCGCCATCGCCCACTGGCTGGACCCGAATCTGGCCCGGGTCATGAGGCTGCCCTTTTTTCCTCTGGCACGTTGGCCTTACTGGCGGAAATGGCAAAGCGAAAGGCCCAGACAGGCCAGGCGATTGTCGCTGCTTTTTGCCACCAGTATCCGGGAGAGTTTCGAGGAAATGGGGTTAAATCCGTTTGGTGTTCAATTTCTGGGTCCTTTGCCCCCTCAGCGTCTGGTGATGTTTCAACGGGAGATCTTTCCCTTTGTGGGCTGGATCCGCAACCAGGGACGGTTTTTCATCAACCGGGAAGTTGAGAAAATTGTTCACATCCCCTTGAGGGAACTGCTGGCCGTTGACAATTACGCACAATACAGCCTTCTTTTCAATGTGCCCAAAGGGCCGGTCAAAAAGGGGGAGTCGCGACATTTTCCCTGTTTTTTGCATCACACCATGATGGGAACCGAGGTCCTGTGGGGCGCCACTTACCGGATTGTAATGGTTTTTCTGGATTTGATATTCGGGTTTAAACCGCCCCAAATGGATGGGTTGCAGGTGGTAAAAGGGGTGATCGATGAGAAATATTACCGAAACGGCTCCTAACCCCTGATTTCCACCTGCTTCAAAAAAAGTTGACGGAGGGTTTAAGGCGGGATATCCTACCCTTAAAGGAGAATTCAAAGGGCGATTATTAGGTTGGAACAGAAATATACCCTATGTTGCGGGAGTCCATATCAATGGCGGAAGCAATAGAGAAAAATAATAGAAATTATACATTTGCAGACTATATTGCCTGGCCTGATGATAACCGTTATGAGATAATCGGAGGCCTCGTTTACAGCATGGCGCCGGGCGCCAGTGAGGTACATCAGGCCGTCTCCGTGGACTTGATTTATCAATTCAGAGCATCTCTCAAAGATAAAAAATGTAAGATTTTTCATGCTCCCTTCGATGTACTTCTGCCGGAAAAAGGGGAACTGTTTGAAAACAGCACCAATATCGTACAGCCTGACATCCTTGTGGTTTGTGATAAAGACAAAATAAAACAGAGAGGTTGCTATGGTCCGCCTGATCTCGTCATAGAAATTCTTTCCCCTTCAACAGCCAAAAGAGACTTCAAGGATAAACGGAGACTCTATCAACACTCCGGTGTCAGGGAATACTGGATTGTAGATCCCGTGAATCGGGCGGTTCATATCTATAAGCTGGGGGAAAACGGAACATATGGGTTTCCGGAGATATTTGCGGAAGATGAGAAGATCAAAGTCAATTTACTTGAAAATGAACTGGAAATAGACTTGGGTATTGTTTTCAGCGAATAGGAGCGTACAATGATAGGTCGCATCCGGTGGACGGATCTTGTAGGCCGTTTTGGCATCAGTTCTTTCAACCTGGATATCTAAGGGCCTAAACCCTTATTTCCACCCGTCCCTTCAGTTCGGTTTTCACCTGCCCGATGGGCACGTCTTTCCGATGAAAGATTCCGGCGGCCAAGGCTGATTCGGCCTGAGTTTTGGTGAAAACATCAAGGAAATGTTGCGTGCACCCGGCGCCGCTGGAGGCAATTACGGGGATGGAAACCGCTCCTTTGACCGCGTTGATGAATTCCAGATCAAACCCCTGGCCCGTGCCGTCCCGGTCGATGGAATTGAGCAGGATCTCTCCGGCCCCCAACTTTTCACAGACTTGCGCCAGGGTTACCGCGTCAAGGTTTCGGCCCTCCCGGCCCCCTTTGATGGTGCATTGATACCAGCAATAGGATTCGCCATTGGGGCCCGGGATCTTGGTTTTGATGACGTGGTGTTTCACCTCTTCAGGCGTTTTCACGTATACGCGCCTGGGATCGACGGATATCACCACGGCCTGGTTTCCATAGACCCGGGCGATTTCTTCAATGGCGCTTCGGCCGGTTTTAAGACCGGTTTTAAGATATGCTTCGGCAATCAGGACGGCATCGCCGCCGATGGATATTTTATCCGCGCCGGATCTGAAATATTTTGCGGCGACCGCAAGGGATGTGTAGGTTTTCCCGTCCTTGTCCGTGTAGTCCCGAATGCCGCCGCCGATGGTGAGGGGGACAAAGACATTTTCGGATGTCTTCCGGAGCACTTCCAGCATGGGCATATCTTCCAGTGGAAAGTCCCTGAATCCGGTGATATTGAGGAAGGTGATTTCGTCGGCGCCCTCCTCGTAGTACCGGCGTGCCAGGTCCTCCGGTTTTCCAAGATTTCGGACATCTCCGTTTTCTCTCACATCATACTGGTCCCCCTTGGTTACCACCAGATCTCCCAAATCGTTGGTGCGAACGTCCAGACAGGCAATGATGCGTTTGGCCAGACGGGTTGACGCCGATATTTGTGGGGGCATGGCTGCTTCAACGTTAGCCTTAAGGAAGTTTTTTAAAGAGAAAGTCCTGATTTACCGCTTTTTTCCGGGTGAAATTGTGTGGCGGCAACACGCCCTTTCTGAATGGCGCTGACGAAACGATAACCGTAGTCGGTGGTGGTCAGCACGAAATCATCCGTATCCGGGCGTACGTGGTAGGAATGGACAAAATAGAACTTCTCGTTTCCCTCAAGCCCGGCAAACAACCTGGATGGTTGATGGATGTTCAGACCGTTCCACCCGATGTGAGGAACGGAAAGCTCGATGTTAAATCGCTTTACGGTTCCCGGGATGAAGCCCAGACCCGGAATGTTCGGGGCTTCTTCGCTCTTTTCAAACAGGGCCTGAAGGCCCAGGCAGATGCCCAGGAAGGGACGATCGGCTTCGAGATAGGCTTTAAGTGGTGCAACGAATTGCTTTTCATTCAGGATTTTCATCATATTGCCAAAAGCGCCTACACCGGGAAAGACCAGCTTTTCGGCAGAAAGAATGTCTTCTCCCCTTTTGACAAGTTGTACCCGCTCACCAAGTCGCTCGATGGCGTTAATGACGCTTCTGACGTTTCCCGCACCGTAATCCAGCAAGGTGATCATGTGTTGTTTTCCTATTCCGTTCGGATTTTTTGTTCCCCTGTTTTCAAGGGTAAGATATGGAGGTTGCCTAACAGCCAGGAATTGGGTTATACAAAATGCCAGCCTGATTGTAAAGTTTCAGTCAGGACTGAAACATGTCTTTTCGCACGGATTGGTTTTTTTTGAAAGGAAAAAGTACTCATGCGTGTTACCAGCATCCAGATGGAAATAAAGGACAGGCCTAAGGCAGAAAATCTCGAAGCCGTATTAGATCTGGTGGACCAGGCGCCGCCAAGCGATTTGATGCTGCTTCCGGAATTGTGGCCCAGTGGCTATTTTTCATTTCATCGTTATGAAAGCGACAGTGAGCCCATCGATGGTCCAACGGTTTCAGCTTTGCGGAAAAAAGCGATGGAATCGGGAACCCATCTTTTAATGGGAAGCCTGGTGCTGAGAGAAGACGATGACCTGTTCAACGCGGCGCTTATCTTGGGGCCTGATGGTGAGGTTATCGCGCAGTACCGAAAAATTCATCTTTTCGGATACCAGTCGGAAGAACGGAAACTGTTGCGGCCCGGTAAAAAGCCGGTGGTAGCGGACCTGCCCTGGGGGAAGATGGGGATTACCACCTGCTATGATCTGCGATTTCCGGAGCTTTTCAGGTTGATGGTGGATCAGGGCGCGGGATTTTTTCTGGTGCCGTCTGCTTGGCCCATGGCTCGCCTGGAGGCGTGGCGTCTGTTCAACCGGGCGCGGGCTCACGAAAATCTGGCCTACCTGTTTTCCTGTAATTGTGCAGGCAGGGGAGAAGGCATTCCCTTCGCCGGTCACAGCATGATCGTTGATCCGGGTGGGACCGTGCTGGCGGAAGGCGGGGAAGGTGAGTGCTTTGTTTCAGCGGAAATTGATCCCGGTCGCGTTTCGAAAGTGCGTGGAGAATTCTCCGCCCTGCATGACCGGGTGTTGTGATAACTTGGGAGTTTTTAATCCCATGAAAAAGGGGTGTCCAAATGGTTCGAAGCTATGATATCGGTTTGAAACAGGCTCTTTCTTTAACCCTTGGGGCCGTGAAAACCCTGGATGCGGTGTCGATGCCCGTGCATGAGGTATGTGACCGTGTGGCGGCCGAGGATCTAACGGCGGTGGTGGATTGTCCCTCGGCTACGTCTTCTATGCGGGACGGGTATGCGGTGGTTTCCGCGGATATTGCCCAGGCCTCCCCCGGAAATGGCATTCCACTCAGAATTGCCGGGTCCCTGGCAGCGGGAGATGCCGCAAAAAGAAAGGTTCAATCGGGGGATGCCATCGAAGTCCTGACGGGTGCCGTGATTCCAGAAGGGGCCGATGCCGTGGTGTCCGTGGAGTTTACGGAAACTCAGGGTGAAAAGGTCGTCTGTCACCGGGATGCGCCGCCGGGATGCAATGTTCTTTTCAAGGGAAGCGATGTTTCGGCCGGAGGACCCATCGTGAGACGGGGACAGATGGTGACGCCTGCGTTGACCGGCCTGCTGGCAGCCGGCGGCGTACACCATGTCAAGGTATTTCCTTCCCCCAGGGTGGCGGTTGTGGCCACGGGCGATGAAGTGATCGCGCCGGGGCATTCCCTCAGGCCCGGCCAGTTATATGCCAGCAATGTGGTGACCCTCTATTCGTGGTTGCGTCATTTCGGTATGCCGGGAGAAACCGTCGTTGTTCGTGATGACCCGGATGACCTTGAAAAGACCTTCAGACGCTTGCTTTCGACCAATGATGCCCTTTTGACCAGCGGCGGCGCCTGGAAAAGCGAGCGCGATCTCACCACCAAAATTCTGGATAAAATGGGGTGGGAAATGTTTTTCCACCGTGTCCGCATCGGTCCTGGAAAGGCCGTGGCTCTGGGTATCCTGGACGGCAAGCCGATCTTTTGCCTTCCCGGCGGACCCCCGTCCAATGAGATGGCATTTTTGCAGATTGCGCTCCCCGGGCTCCTCCGGATGGCGGGAAAACCAACGGCGCCGTTCCCATTAAAGAAAGTACGGCTGGCGGAGGAGGTGAGTGGGGATGTCACATGGACCCAGTTCTTTCAGGCGACTCTTGAAAAAAAAGGAGGGGAGTGGTGGGCCATCCCCCATCGCATGAAAAGTCGGATTCAGTCCCAGGCACGGGCCGAGGCCCTGATCAAGATTCCGGAAGGGATATCGTGTCTGGCGGCTGGAAACATCATCGAGGTGCAGGTGCTTTTTTGAGGATGATAAAACATTATGAACCGTGGGCATTCTTCATTTCTCGGTTTACACTTTTGTCCCCATGAAGCTCGTTTGCAAGCATGAAAATTCTCCTGTGAGAGCGGCGTTTCGCCGCGACAGTCAAGGCTGAAAGCTTCACTCACAGGAGGAAGTGCTGGTCTGGAGAATGTGTTTTCATGTAAACCCTTATGTTTGGATTAACAATCTGAAAATGGCTCGACCACAAAATGTAGTGAAATTAAACAATGAGTGAAATAGCAAATTCAATTTTCGTCGGTGGAGCTATTGAACTCATATCACAATACCTTCATTGGTTGTCAGCAGATAGTACCGCTTTTCGTATTCTGAGAATTTGCTGGGTAGCCTGCTAATTTTCTTGCCGAAGTCACAATTCCCCTTCCACAATCAACAATCGCTGTTTTTCAAAAGAAATCTTTGTTTATGACCGGATGTGACAAAAGCTCATGATATTGTGATTCCAAAACATTGGGGGATTAGAAAAGCATTTCAGGTTTCATGTGCATTAGATCCTGTAGCCGCCTTGATGAACAAGAAATTGGAATGTGCGTTATGAAAACAGGGTTAAACAAAACATTATGCGTGTTCAAAAAAGCAAAACGTTGGAGCTTATTCAATTACAGTATCCCCCTAATAAACCAGTGTTGACAAAATTGAAAACACAGAATATGCTCCGATGGAGTTTAACATAAGAGCGATAACTTCCAACAATAGAAAGAATATTCTTGGTGTGATCGGACCTGTCAAACAGATGCATTACGATCATACGCCAGTTCTTTACTTGGGAAGACGACAATGTTATGAAGAATTTTGCCAAAAGCGTTCTCAATTATTTTGCAGCTTTCAATGAAACAAGGTTTCGTTTCAGCCGTAGATTACCATACGAATGGTCCGATGATTCGTTTACTTTGGATCTTTCCGTGTTTCCCGGTTTTCAGATAGAACTGCTTGAGACTGTTGCATCAGGCAGCCCATTGTCTTTTGATGTTAAAAAAGAGCAATATAGGGTAACTATTGATCACGACGCCTTCATCACCACCTTGAAAGTTGATTTTTCAGAAACGCTCAATCAAGAATTCCTGCAGGCCCTAATCAGCGAAAATTTTGAACGTCTTAAAGATGCCCTTCCGGAAAAGGATCTGGAGGAACTTCATTCCCGTGCCTTAAAAGAAGCACTGAGAGAATACAACCTGGCTTTCCGTCGCCGTTTGCTTCAATTGTTCACGGAAGCTCAAGATCGAAAAATCAAAGCCCTTCAAGATGAGTTTGGCTTTCATAGTGTGCCGCCCTCTTCTTTTAATCCTCAACGGGAGGTGCAAAGCCTTCATGATGATCTCAAACGGCTAATCAAAAACGCGAATACGCCGGAGGCTTATGTGACGGCTGTGGTTGAGCATGTTATAAATCAATCCTTTAACCATACCATATTCGACCTTCATCCCATATTGCGAAGTTATATCCAGCTCCTTGGCACACAGTCATTGTATGTATTTTTTCATGAGATGGAAAAGGGAGAGCAGCGTTACCCTCTTTTTGCCGTGGAACTCAACATGCGTGATGCAGAAGACCGGATCATTATGGAAACGCCCCGAGACCTTGTCATGCTGAACACTCCCGGCATCAATAATTTCGAGTTTGACACGGTGCTTACAACACCCCGGGCCTGTCGCTTCACCGATGCCGCCATTTCGCTATCTGCCATTGAAAGGTTTCTGCAAGCGAAATATACGGTCCCGGAGAGTTTTATGCTGAGGCCTCATTTTCGACCGTTGGTGAAAGATGATCTGCCATCAATCAAATACAGAGTGGGGCTTCAGGCTATAAAAGAAGAGGATCGCAGGATTCTGGATTATTCAGAATTGATCACGAGCCTTGAAACCGGCGGTGGACGCAAATTCATTGACATGGTTGCCCGGTATGTAGAGGGAAATGTAGAAAATACCTCCGATGAAGTTCAGGATGCCTACACCAGGCATTATCCCAAAAAATCCGCAGAACGTATCGTACCGCAGCGATTGACCATACCGATCAGCCTAAACGAAAAACAGAAAAGAATCCTCACTGCCGTTGAAAACGGGAAAAACGAAATAATCGTGGTCGACGGGCCTCCCGGCACCGGAAAATCATATACCATAAGCGCCATTGTCTATCTTGCCAATCAGTTGGAAAAATCCGTGGTCATTACTTCCCACAAAAAGCAGGCGCTTGATGTCATCGATGATGCCCTTACGGAGCAGTTCAAAAGACTACATCCACGCTCCAAGCCATCCATTCTTCGTCTGGAACGGGCCAAGGGCGCCACAAGCATCAACAACCTTGAAAACACATTGTCAAGCCCGGTTATCAATGCAGCGAGGTCCAGGGCCCAGGACTTGAATCACGATGCTGTCGATAAAGACAGGAACCATCTTTATTTACAAATCGAAGAATCAAACAGACGGTTCTGGGAAACAGCCGGTCGGTACGATGAGAAAATCCATAAAACATTTGAGTGGACTTGTTCACTGGAAGAAATAGTTAAAATTGCGCCGCAAGTCTCTGAAATTCCTTTTTCAAAGCTCAAGGGACATACGCGTATCAATTTTGAAAGGGTTCGTCGACTGGTTGAGAAATTTAATGCAACCCCAATTGAGATATCTTTTGAAGCGCTTGATGTCTTTTTCAATCGGCGGAAAGAACTTCCCCAAGTGCTGGAAACCTGTAATCAGTTAAACCGAATGCATACTTCCATACCCGCTCATGTGATGGGTAAAATTTCATCCATACCCAAAGGAATGGATGATTTTGAAAAGATAGTGGGTCAATTAGCTCTACATGTCACCTTGAAAACCCCCATAAACCAATTGACAGCCATCAACGCCGACCTGCCTATTCCCCCGGCTTTCAACGGGAATGATATCGCTTCTTACGACGAGCTCAAAAATGTTTATGAATTGATCTCTCAACTGGCGGAACTGGAGACAAAATTTTTAGGCAAATTTTTCAAGAACAAAGACATTGCCCAAACCAAAGCGGAAATTGCCAATGTGTCCGGTCAATTGGCGGACGAACTAAACCGTAATGAAACCGCCGTAATACTGGCAAACCTTGAAAACTCTATACAGGCTGTGGATGCCTGTCATGATCAATATTCGTTTTTCACCAAAGACTATATCCTAATGGGCAGCCGGACCTGCCCTGTTGATGCCATGGCCAACCTCGTCGAGAAATTGACAAGCCTTCAGTTTTCGGAGGAAACAGCACTCCTGGAGACTCTAACCGGCAATAATTTTTCAGATATCACCCTAGAAACGATTCGAGAACAACTTGAGGCTATCAAATCGTTTGGCCGCTATATTGAGAAGCAGGAAGGCATCCAGCCTTTTGCGGGACTTGCCAACCCCCAAAGAGAAGATCTCCCCAGCGTTTTTGTTGCCATCAAACAGGCAAATGAGTTTGTTGGCTTACTGGAGAAAGATGATATTGCCGCAATCAAAGGGCTTTTCGAGCATTTTGAAGATTTGCTTCATGCCCTGGATATTTCTGCCGACAATATCAGCACTTTGGAAAAGCTTTCCACCAGCCATCCCATTGCTGACAAAATTTTCCGTTTCATGGCGCTCTATGTTGAACTTTCTGAATATGAAAAGCCGTCGCCGCCTTCCCGTAGTCGGTTTGATGATTTCTTCGTGAAGTCCCAGAAACTGCTGGAGTGTAAAACGGATCGCCGTTTGAGCCACCTCCTTAATCACACTGCCGATACCCAGCGCATCCAAAATTCCATCCATACGGGAAAAAGGATATCGCCCCATCAGGCAAAAGTGCTGCTTGAAAATCTCTCCTGCATCATCTCGGAGCCGGGGCTCATTTCCCGGCATTTTCCCATGGAATCCGACATGATTGATTTTCTCATCATCGATGAGGCTTCCCAGGTTTCCATCGCCGAGTCCATTTCTTTGATGTTGCGCGCCAAACAAACGATTGTTTTTGGAGATGAGCTGCAATACGGCGCTGTTGGGGCGGTGAATGTCTCTCAACAATACTCCGCATACTATTTCAAGGATATCCTGCGCGACTATGCTCTGGACCGGAATCAGTCCATTTCCGAGGAGGAGCAAGAACGGCTTGCCCGCGAGGCATCCATTGAGCCGGGTGAAGAGGATGTGGAATCCAGTGCTCTTATTCCCATAACCCCGGGGACAAAGGAGTGGCTCAAGACATTTAGCATCCGCACTTCGACCCTTGCCTTTGCAAAGGCGCTGACCAATTACTCGGAGTCCCTGAATGTCCATTTCCGAAGTTTCCCCGAGATTATCAGCTATTCAAACGACTTTTTTTACAAAGAAAGCCAGATCGAACTCATTACCAACCGAATCCGAACAAAGCCGATCAAGGAAGTGCTGCGGTTTCTGCCTGTTAAAACCAGAGGCGTCTCCGGTCGCAATGTGAACCTTGATGAGATTGAAGCCATTAAGAATGATTTGGAAGCGCTTGTCACACAAGGCTACAAAGGATCTATTGGGGTGATCTGTTCCTTTCGGGAGCAGGCGGTCCGCATGGGCGAAATCTTTAGGAAAGAGCTTTCCATATACCCTGAACTGGTTCGGAACCATCGGTTCAAAATCTGGTTTGTAGGGGATGTTCAAGGTGAGGAGCGGGATCTCATCTATTATTCTTTTGTTCAAGATAAGAAACTTCATAATGCGGATCTCAGGGCCATTTATCCGATCATCGGCGGTACGGCCGATAACATCCGTCGTCTTAAAATGCAACGACTGAATGTCGGTTTCAGCCGCGCCAAGGACATCATGGTCTTTGTGCATAGCATGCCCATTGGCGATTACAGTGATACCCGCCTGGGCGATGCGCTGCGGCACTATGAAACCGTGCTGAATGCGGCCCATGATCATTACGTTGAAGATGAGACGGTCTTTGATTCGCCAGCGGAAAAAGAACTCTATGGTAACATCATCCAGACTGAGTTTTTCCAGAAGAATAACCATAAATTGCATCTCATCGCTCAGTTCGAGATCGGCAAATACATCCGGGAGGAGTATCATCGGAACATCCCTAACTATCGGGTCGATTTTCTGCTTACTCTGACGGACGGCGGCAAGGAAAAGTCACTCATCATCGAGTATGACGGGGTTGAATTTCATACCAAAAACCCGGATGTGGTCACCCGGCACAATTTTGACCAGGAATACCTGGAGTATGATATCGAACGGCAGCTGGAGTTGGAAAGCTACGGATACGGGTTTGTCCGGATTAATAAATTCACCCTTACTCCGGAAAAGGGGCAGACAAAGACTGATGTTTTGAACAAACTTCTGGAGCAGGCATTTACGGATTAGAATATGATATTTTTTTTGCTTGCAAATATAAACCAGACAGCCTATTTTATAAATAACACACTCGCCATGCCTCTGCCTTTTTGGTATGCACACTTTGGCGGGTTTTTTTATGCCCGGAGGATCTGGGCATGACCATTTTCAATAAACCGCATCTTTCCATCTCGGAACACATCGACCAATGGCTCAGCCGGGGACTCCTTATCCCTGATCCTGCCCGCGCCCGTCGCTATCTCTCAGTAATCAGCTATTACCGGCTCAGCGCCTATACCCTCCCTTTTCAGGTGGGGGATACTGAGCATCATTTCAGGACGGGAACAACCTTTGATGCCGTGCTGGATCTCTATATATTTGACCGCCGGATCCGTCTTCTCATATTGGATGCCATTGAACGGATTGAGGTGGCCTTGCGGGCCGGAATGACAAATGTCCTGGCCGGAAACCATGGCCCCTATGCCTATCTCCAAAAAGAAATCTTTGACACCCGATATAACCATGATTGGTTGATCCGTCAGATCCGAAGAAAATGCAACGACAGCCAGGCAGAGACCTTCATCAAACATTACCGGGCAAAATACTCTGACCCCGAGCTTCCTCCCGTATGGATGGTGATGGAAATCCTGACCTTCAAGGAAGTCTCGGTGCTTTTTTCTCAACTGCGTCTCAAGAAAGACAAAACGGACATTGCGTCATTCTGGGGCCTGCCCGACACTGTCTTGAAATCCTGGTTCAGGTCCTTGTCAGATTTGCGCAACATCTGCGCCCACCATGCCAGAACCTGGAACCGTGAGTTCGGCAGCAGGCCGGTACTGCCAAGAAAGAGACCGGATCCTTGGCCGGATTTCACGCGTCCACTTGCTGACCCAAGGATTGAATCGGCCCGGCGATTGTACCTGTTTCTTACTGTGATTGAGATACTCCTTAGAAAGATAAATCCGGGCTCTACCTGGCACAAACGTCTTTATGAACTACTTCAGCATCACCCTGAAGTGAGCAAAGCTCACATGGGAATGCCGGAAGACTGGGCCGAGGATCCTTTCTGGGGGCTTTCATGAATAATGAAGGGATAAGGAATACATTTTCCAAAACGATGCATCACCAAAAGGTATCAGCATGGCAAACATAGAATTGGGCGAAGACGATCTTATTACACTGCAACGCTGTATCAATGAAGGGCTTGAGCCGCCCCGGGAGCTGGCCAAAAAACTGTTTCCCAGTCTTTACGCCTCTTATGATTTCAAGATGCTAAAGGATTCAAAAATTCCCACTATTGAATATCAGGGAAAACGGAGCGAAGCCGCCATTTTGAATGAAGCGACTCTTTTTGGCGGCGGTTCACCCCTTCAACTGGTGCGCTCTTTTGACGGTGGAAAACTGAACCGGCATGCCACCCAACTGAGTCTTTTCAGCCCCGAGGAAAATGATCCGGACGATAACTGGCAGAACCTGATTGTTCAGGGGGATAACCTTCAATTTCTTAAAACCTGTTTTCTCGACCAGGACTCCGATTATCAAGGATAAGGTCAAAGGTAAGGTCAAGCTGGTTTATATTGATCCGCCGTTTGCAACAAAGGGAGATTTTAGGGGAAAAGAAGGAGAAGATAGCTATGCAGATAAACTGGATCGAGCTGAATTTATAGAGGGGTTGAGAGAGAGGCTGATATTCATCAGTGAATTGCTGGATTTGGATGGTAGCATTTATGTCCACCTTGATCAGAAAATGACTCATTACATGAAAGTTGTTTTGGATGAAATATTTAAACAGGGTGGATTTATTAACGAGATAGTCTGGAAAAGACAGAGTGCTCATAACGATCCGGGAAAATGCGGTGTGATCCATGATACAGTGCTTTTATACTCAAAATCAAGAAACCGAATTTGGAACCGTGTTTTGACTGGTCCTAGTCCAGAATACATTCAGGAATTTTTTGATCAAATTGAACCAGAAACTGACAGAAGATATGCCCGCGGTGATCTTTCCGCAGGAGGTTTGTCTGGAGGGGGGTATGAGTATACATATAAGGGAATAAAACATCTATGGCGTTGTCCTCAAAGTACAATGGAGAAACATGATGCCGAAGGGCGACTTCATTGGCCAAAGAAAGGTGTCCCTCGTTTAAAAAGATATTTAGATGAATTTGAAGGGGTTCCACTTCAGGATTTATGGACCGATATAAAAGTAATACATAACAGATCCCCAGAGCGAATTGGATACCCAACCCAAAAACCTGAATCCCTCCTCGAAAGAATCGTCCTTGCCAGCAGCAACCCCGGCGATTTGGTGATGGATGTCTTCGCCGGTTCGGGGACTACAGCAGCGGTGGCGGAAAAACTAGGTCGTCGATGGATCGCCTGTGATTTCGGCAAGCATGCCATCTACACAATGCAGAAACGCATGTGTGAAATCGCTGACTCCCAGAAACTTGAGCTGAAAGACAAAAAGAAGAAGTTGAAGTACGGTAAGCCCCCCAAGTCCTTCTGTGTCGTCTCGGTGGGCGCCTTCGATTTCGGCAAAATCATGAACCTGCGCAAAAACCGGGATGCCTATACCCGTTTTGTGCTGGGAATCTTCGGCATTTCGGAACGGGATGACGGCTTGGCCGCCAAATACCGGGTGAGCAATGTCTGTGCCCTGAAAGACGGCAACCCTGTGGAGGTCTTCCCGGTCTGGGATGATGATTATCTCCGGAACGTCCGTGTGGATGCGGAATACCTGCAGGACATCATTACCCAGTCCGGCGGCAAATTTAAGGGGAACTATTATCTCATTGCGCCCGAAAACTGTACGCGGATAGGTGATACGGAACTGAAGAACGCTGATGGCGACACGGTTATCTTTAAAATGCTGACCTTCCCTTACAAGGTACTGGAGGAGGCGTCACGCAATTTCTCCATCGAAGAACAGCCCAACACCCCGGACAATATCAACAAGCTCATTTCCTCGGTGGGTTTCTATTTCAACGAAACCGTATCGGTGAAGGTTGAGAGATCAAAAAGAGGGCTGCGGATCACCGGCTTTGAAACCACAATTCTGGATAGCGTCGGAAAACGTTGCAAAGGGATGGAAGGCCTGGCCATGCTGCTTATCGATACGGATTACAGGGAAGAAACCGGATTCACAGTTGACGCCGTAATCTATGCCAAGGACATTAAAGATGAGAAGGTCAGTGTGAAAAATATTTCAGAAAAAACCGCCGTCATTGCCATTGATCGGCACGGCAATGAAAGCCCCATTACATTGGTGGAAAAGGAATAACTTATGGCACGACTCTCCCTTTCCGAACATACCCTTGATGTGAATGTCAGGCGGTGCGATATCAGCCTGTTTGATTTTTCTGAAGTGGAAGACTATGTCGTCACCCTTACCGGGGACCGTAAGTACCAATTTGACGCCATCAAGGAGATCATGACGTATCTATGGGGCGGGGCCTACGCTTCCGTTCTGGACCTGGCCCGGGAGAACTACGGACAAAAAGAGTCAATCCGAAGACGGTTTCTCTCCGAAGCACATTTCCTCAGTATGCTGCCGCTTCCCGAGAAACTTTCCGGCGTCTGCCACCTTGCGACCGGAACGGGAAAATCCTATGTCATGTTTGCCGTTTCCCATCTTTCCATCCTCCTTGGGAAGGTAAAGCGGGTACTGGTCCTCGGGCCTTCTTCCACGGTTATCGAGGAAGGGCTGCGTGACAAGTTCAAAGAATATCTGTATGGCGAAAAGGGGGCGGAATTGAAAAAGCAGCTTCCTGAACGTCTTCGTCACAAAGTCGTCAGACTCCTGAACTGTAACGATCCCATAGAGGATGCTTCCATTGTCATCGAAAATATCAATGCCATTTACAACCGGGAACGTAATTCCATCGGCGACACACTTTTCAACCATAACGGCGAAGTTCTCGTGTTAAGCGATGAGGTGCATCATGCCTATTCGCATCTCACCTTTTCCGGTGAAACAGTGGGGTATAATTTTGAGACGGAAGGAAGGGGGGTATCGCGCGATGAACGGCTGTGGATGAAATTTATCCGTGAGGAAGCCTCCATACGCCGCCATATCGGCTTTACCGGTACGCCCTACAACAAAAATGAATATTTCCCGGATGTGCTCTGCAATTATTCCATCAAGGATGCCATTGATGAAAAAGTCATCAAGCGTATCAACGCCATTCTGAAAACCGAGACCGACGAGGGAGACAATGATGAACTGACACCCCGTCAGCGTTACGAGCAGATCCTCTCCACCCATGCGGAAAACAGACGGAAATACGCCTACCCCGGCAAGAACGGCAAGCCAATGGTGAAACCCGTTACGGTCTTTATTCATCCAACTCAGGTTGCGGCACAGCGGAATTCCGATCTCTTTGTTCAGGTCCTTGCTGAATTGCTGCCAACCCAAATTCCGGCGCTGAAAGGCCAACCGCGCTCGGTCCTGGAGCAGGCCGCCCGGGAACGGGTGATTTGTGTTATCAGCAAACTTGGCGAGGCGGAATACAAACAGAAGCTGGATCAGATCGAGGAGACGGACCCTGAAAAAATCGGCGGAAAGGTTGAATTTATTTTTGCCGTCAACAAGCTCTCGGAAGGGTGGGATGTTGACAATGTCTTTCAAATTGTCCCGGCAGAGGAACGGGTCTTTAATTCCAAACTGTTGATTTCCCAGGTGCTGGGCCGGGGACTGAGGTTGCCCAGGAATGTGAGCCTTGGCGCCATACAGCAAAATTATCCCATGGTGACCATCACCAACCATGACAAGTTTGCTCAACATATCCGGGAACTGCTCGATGAAGTGACGGAATGCGAGATGCGTTTTACGTCAAATGTGTTGCAAGACCCCGATCAGAAGCGGTCTCAACATCACTTCTGTCTCTTTAACCTGGAATACCTGCCGAGTGAACGACTTGAAGACCGCAAACCTGAAGAATTCAATGACGATGACCGTCGAAGGAACCTGATGTTGACCCCTTCAGCGGAGAAGCTCGGGGTGAAAGTCACCTACATTGAAGGAACAAAACATTTTCAACTGACAAAAGAATTTCTTACGGTGGATCAGGTCGTCCTTGAAATTGAACGGCGTTTCAAAAATAGGGTGTTTGAACGGAAACATTTTGATTTTGGCGACGGCATGGTTTTAGACGATATCCCCGGCCCTGAAGAGATTGAAGCGGTCATTCGGACGGCCATGGATAAGGTGGGGATCCAGGATGACCTGCTTTCCGCTGAAAACAGGCATCAGATTGAACTTTTTTTCAACCAGTTTTTGCCAAAAGGCAGAAAAAAGGTTGTCCGGGAACGGATCGAAGGGTCCGTCAAAGGCATCAGCACCACTGAAATCCAGCAAGGAAGTGCACGGTCAGGAGGGCTGGACCATACGCTAAGTATTTTCGTTACCGAAGATTTCAAGGAGGAATTGGGAGACCAGAATCTTTTTATTATTGATGAAATGGGTAAACCGCCACAACAGAAAGACCTGCTGGCTTTCACCCACGATTATATCCGGAAAATCTATGCTTCAAAAAATCTGTATGCCGCTAACACTTCATTGTTCCGCTCTCCGCAAGGCCTGGTGATCCTGAGTCATGAGCCTGAAAGGGAATTTCTTTTTCGGCTGATTGAACATTCTAAATTCATCAGCGCCTGGGTGAAGTCCCCCGACATGGGGTTTTACAGCCTTGATTACGAATACTGGAAAAGAGGAAAAGACCGGGTCAGGCGATCGTTCAACCCTGATTTCTTCATCAAAGTCTCCATTCGTGATTATTTGCTCCTTAATGCAAAGGTCGATTCCAATATGGTCAGCCAGTTCCATTACCTTCAGGAGAAAGGGATTGACGACATCATTCTTGTGGTCGAAATAAAAGATGATGACGATGACAGCGAGGCCACCATCGCAAAAGAGAAATTCGGAAAAGAGCATTTTAAGAGTCTGAACAGCCAGCTCCGCAAGGCGAACCCTATTGATTTTCCCGAGCAATTCCGCAACACAATAAACCAACAATACATCTTTTTTCTCCTCCGTCCGGGAGAATATGCCAAGTGGTTCAGTCAGCTGGTCTCAGGCATGTTTTTTTATAGCTTGGAACTAATGGTGGATTGATACAAAATCAACGAACATTTAAGAAAATGCCTAAATACTATGAAAATAAGCCCAGCAGACGGTGAGCGAGTCGCCAGAATAGGGTATGAAGCCCAGGATAAACGGGCGGCAAACCTTATCTGCGATTTCCTTGTTGAAGGTAAGCTTGACTGGTTTAAAATCGCAGACCCGAAGGCAGGGAGGGTGGATGACATTCAAATAGCAACAACCGATGGGGAATTGCATGCTTTCCAGGTCAAATGGTCAGAGACAGCGAAAACAATAGCTTTTGCAGACATTACACGTTCGGGCAAGAAGCCCAGTTTAATATCACAATTAGCGGATGGGTGGCAGCGACTCAAGAGCCTGCATCCAGACAGACATATTTTTGTTTATCTAGTCCATAGACATATTCCATTCCATGAGTCGCCGTTAAACAACCATAAGATAAAATTACCTTTAGACGATCCTCCCCCATTGCAGCCAAATTTCCCAGGTTTTATACGTGATTGTTGGATAAATAAGAAAGATTGGCTGCCTTTTGGCTTAGGTAGTATTCCTCAAGGTTGGCGGGCAGCAATGGGGGTTGTCAGACGGGAAGCCGATTTGCTTGATGACGACGATTTCCTTGCCTTTATAGAAAACAGTTTCCTTCGTTTTGGCTATCAGTTTCCCGAACAGGATCAGCCGGTGGATCACAGAAACATTCGACGGGAAAAGGATGTTGATCAAGTTGCACGGTTGATTGCCAAGCTTGGAGGTGGAGAACAAAGAATAATCCATGTTACTCGCGCCGACTTGTTGCGACGCTTGAATTGGGAATCCCGTTTTGAGTTTCGTTTTAAACATGAATTTCCGGTAGATGAAACCCTTTACCAGCCGATAACTCAGTCGGTTGAGGAACTGGAAGCCTCGATCAATCGGTTTAATTTCGGCTATATCGCACTGATAGGCCCACCAGGTTCAGGCAAATCTACAACATTGACCCAGACTTTGCGATACCGTAAAGGGTTTCGGGTTATTCGCTACTATGCTTACGTTCCCAACAGCCCCTTGCAAGAAGGCAGGGGAGAAGCTATCTCTTTTCTACACGACCTGTATTTAGCGCTCCAACGTCAAGGAATTTATGCCCGTACAGGCATTGTATCTCAGCCAGAATCTCTTGAAGATTTGCGCGAAGCGTTAGCCGCTCAACTGAGTGAGCTACATGAGAAGTGGCTCAAGGACAAAGCCATCACCTTGATTGTCGTTGATGGCCTAGATCATATCGAACGTGAACAATCTCCTGAACGTAGCCTTCTAAAAGATTTACCTCGTCCAGAGTCCATTCCAGAGGGTGTGGTGTTTGTTTTGGGAAGTCAAACTCTGGTACTTAATGATCTGCCCGAGCGAATAAATCATCATTTGTGTCAAGCAGGAAGAACGATAACCCTGCAACCACTATCAAGGCAAGCGGTGCTAAATCTTATTTCCGGTTTCGCATTGCCTATTGTGCTCTCACATGACCAAAAGGAGAAAATCAACGCTTTATCCAACGGTCACCCCTTAGCGCTCCGATATTTGCTGGCAAACATTGAAAACGCTTGTGATGAAAACAAACTGAAGAAAATTCTAAACGGGACGGAACCTTATCAAGGACATATTGAGGAAAACTATTTAATTTACTGGAATAAATTGAATAGGCATGAAGAGCTGAAAGAGCTGTTGGCAATGCTCAGCAGACTGCGTGGTCCATTCAGTCCCACGGATTTGCTCGAATGGGCGCCCGAATTCGCAGTCAAGATCCTCGTCACTCAAGCCAAACACTATTTCTGGGAAGAATCGGACAACCGCTGGCACTTTTTTCATAACAGCTTCCGGCAGTTCATTCTGGCTCAAACCCGCATCAACATTTTCGGAAAACAAGATTTGGCACGAGATAAGGCTTACCATCAACGCCTTGCAGATTATGCGGCAGCAGCGAAACCTGAAACCCCTTGGGCATGGGAGGCGCTTTATCATCGTGCTTGTTCTGAAGATTGGGGAAAAGTACTGGAAATTGGCTCACAAAAATATTTTCGCAAACAATTTATGAATTTGCGCCATCTTGAGGCAATATTACAGGATACCGGGCTATGTCTTAAGGCTGCGCGGATCAAACAGGATGGATTGGCAATTATCCGCATTTTTTTGATTGAAAAAGAACTTGGAGATAGACAGGAGAATATTGATTCTAGTGATCACGATTTGGTTCAATTGCTGTATGAAGTTCATGGCATTAATGCGGCTATGCACTTGGTCATGGACGGACAACAAATCCGGGTAGAGCAAAAAAAGGCTATGAGATTTGCCGAGTTCCTGATTGAGCGAGGTAAACTACAAGCTGCTGAAAAGGTTTTTAACGCTTCGGAACCACTTGACTTACTTAATGGCTCCACATCGATTGAGCATATTAAAGGCGGGAACCTGGAAACTGTATATGCTTGGATAAAAATTTCACATTATTTCAGGTCTTTAAACAGACTGTTCAATATCATCGATCAGTTAGAAGCTGACACCAGGCATATTCAACAAGAACAGAATCCAGAAGAGCAGCATCGATATGTGCGAAAAAATGTCCTGATCGCTTTAGTTGATGCTCTTTTTGATTGCGGCGATGAAAAGAAATTGAGACAGCTGAATGATCTACTACGGCACCGCGATGGTGGCGAATTCTTAATGAGACGTTTGGATTTTCATACTTGCTCCTTTCCGAAAAATCAGCGATCAAGCAATGAAGCGCTTGACCGATTGATGAAATGGGCAGAAAAGGAAAGACGCAAAGATCATTCCAAACTGCAAATTGCCGAATTCTTATTCCGAATTCGTGGAGATAAGGAAGCTGCTGCCGAATGGATAGCGGGTCTTTCCCAGCCTCCCCTCCATGATACAATGGACGACTGGAATTGGAGCAATTTAGATCCTTTCCTATTTCGAATTCGTTTTAACCGTTTGCTTGCTGCATTAGGAAAACCTGTTGACCCAATTCAGGCCGTCCCTGATGATGAAATACGGAGGCGCGGAGGCGTCTTGTTTGAGCGTAATTTGGTCATCGTCGCCAATCTTTGGGGGCAGGCCTGGGCGGGTAATCATCTCCCGGCCGGTATAATTTTGCGCCAACTACATCCGGCTTTAAACCTGTTTGGTCGAAATTTCCAAGAAACCCGGGCTTGGAGCAATTGGCATTCATATCGAAAATGTGCACCAGATTTCTACATCTTTATGGCTCATGCCGTTGCAAAACATGGTTTGGATGCTCTGCAGGCATTGGCAAAAGAATTTGATCGTCTTTGGAAAGAGGAGCCTCAACATTGGCGATCCCATTGGCAGCGCGCAATCGCCTTGACACTCTTTCGTCTGGGGTGTCCTTTGGATGATCTGATCCGTCGCTTGGATGCAATAGAGGCCCGATTTAGTTTCCAAGATGATTCAACTTACCGAATCTCAGAATTTTCCGAGCAAGCCTTCGCATGGCTGGAAGCCGATCAACGCCAAAAAGCGCGCAAGCTATTTTTGGAACTTTTCCAGGACAGCTTTGGAATAATTTATGATAAGGACGACCAATTTTCCGAATGGGTTGAATGGTTGGGAAAAACCACTTCTGTTTTTCCAAGCAAAACTGTAGAGGATATACGTACATTTGCAGCGGCATTGGTAGTATTTGAGCGAACCGGCCGAGGACGTGGAACACAAGAAGCTGCCGCAAATCTTGTCAAATTGGTCTCCGAATGGAATCCCTCCTATGCCCTCCAACTTAAAGTCTGGCTTTTGGAACAACACGCCATTCATTATAGCGGAGTTATGGAAGGCATGTTATGTGCTGCAACATTGTCTCCGGAGGCACCCCTTGAGACGGTATTCATTCTGGCTACTCACCTGCTGGTTCCCTTTTCAGAAACTGTTCCCATGGAATTGCCGAAACTGCTGGCACAGCAATGCGCACGGAGATATACCCAGAAAGATGCACAGTCTTTATTGTTCATGCTAAATAGCGCCATAGCAACAAAAGCATATCCATCACATCGGGCTGAATGGTGGCGTGGTATAATCCAAGGGCTGCAGTCGGCTGGGGCTGATGCTTCGTTTTTTCAAACCGAATTGGAACAAGATTTTCGGGAAAAACGTTATGAATCTGATTCAGATGTGCATTTGAAGACTGGCGAGAAATTGAGTCAAAAAGATGCATTATTACGTATCAACTCAGGACAGGATTTGTTGGACTTCATCCATAAGATTGAGGAGATAAAGCACTTTCGATGGGAAAAAGCGATTGCTAAAATAATAAACACATTGGAACGTGAGCAAGTTCTTTCCCTGATCACAATCCTTAGGAAATTTGAATATTGGCCTACATGTGATGCATTGTTTGCCAAGCGCTTAAAAGCTTTGGGTCATGAAGAAGAGGGCCGGGCGCTTTTAAAATCTTTGCTTGGTAAGTCTGTGCCAGAGGGTTGGGATAAAAATTGGGATGGTGGCAGCCGTTTGTCTGCCGTGCGGGCGTTTTTGGATTTCGATACCGAACAAGGGCGTGCCATGGCCTTTGATCTGCTTGTCAACGACTACTTGTCAGCCCGGCGTAATCCCCGCTCAATGATAAACAACCTGGAGGACTACTTGCCATTGTTTTTTGACCAAGTGCCGGTAGTTGAGGTTTGGGAGGAGATCCGCGAACATGTTTTTCAGCTAAATGAATTCGTTCACACGAAAGCCTTGCCACCATATCCTGGAGAACACCATTTTTCCTGGCAAGCTATTTTGATGCAATTGATTGTAGATGCCATGCAAATAGAGATTTCAGAAATCAATGAAGAAGCCCATCGTGCTTTCTGCAAACTATACAAGAATCCTGCTAATGATGCCCAATCAATTTCAGTATTAAACAGTATGCTTGAAGGCGGGGAGCCCCAAATATGTCAGGCGTTGGCTGTTTTAGAATCCGTTTTGGAACAACGTCCGAAGGCTGCGGTTGCCTTTTCTGAAAAGCTGAGCCTTTTGAGCGCTTCGCCCAATATGACAATCCGAACAATGGCAACCGGACTGACGCACGCTATAGGTATTCCCTCGTCCTCTCCTGATTCCCGACCATTAGCCACCACCTATTTCATGGAATTACCCGATTTCCCAGTATACGACGAAGTCATACCTTTTTCCTCCCTGCCTCCAGGCGCCTCTTTCCCAGACAGCGATGATCCGCTAGAGATGGTTCGGCCCTTCCAAAATGAATTTGAATTACTCGGCCAGCTGTCAGGGATTCCTCAGCAAAATTTAATCAACCGTGCCGCAGTGTTAATGAAAACCCTTTCCCCAAAGGAAAACTGGCACAAAAAGACAGAAGAAGATATGAAGGCTTGGCTTAGTGCTGCGAATTTGAAACTTACTTATCACCGCTTGCGGCCCCAACAGGCATTGCGTTCTCTTAATTATGTTGCGGCAGAATTGACTGATGCAGGAAAATTGGATGATCGGACATTGGCTGCCATCAAGCATTTGTATAGTCAACATGATCGGACCATGTCATGTATAGAACCCGCACAACGCCCGGCAGATATTGTTCTGCCTGAGAGCGAAAAAGTGGGCTGTTATAATAGTGAATATTGGGTGAATAAAGTGGCAGATTCTTTTGCCTTAATGCCAGAACGTTTCCTTGACGGACGCATTGTTTTGGCCGAACTCACTCGTACGTGTCATCTGGTTTGGGAAATGGCAACGGAATACCGCTTCAGTATGCTTTGTCATCCTGATAACCCACTGCTGGAAGAGCTGCATGATGCTTATCAATTTTTTCCTCATCGAAGTTACTGGCAGGCTGAAGAGTATCACAAATCTGTCAATTCGAAAGAACCATCGATAGCGATCTATGGAAAACCCCGAACAGTAGAACTAGGCGGGCAGGAGTGGTTAGCTTTTAATCCAACCGTAGCATTTCATCTCGGCTGGAAATCAAGCAACGCCGGGATGTTCCAATGGGAGGATCGAGAAAACCGCACGATTATAGAAAGTATCCATTGGAAAGATGGTCCTATAAATCGGGTTCCCTATCATGATGATGTGTGTTCAGAAGGTTGGATTATTTTAGCTTCGGAAGAAGTGCTAGAGCAAATTAAAAGTATCGGGCCGATGGTTCGGAAGAAAGCAGTGATACGGAAAATGAAAAGACAAGGGGAAGACGGGCAAAAAGCTCACCACGCGGTTACCCAATGTTCTCTTTAGTTGAATAATTGTGAGATGAATGAGGGGAAAATGAGATCCTTTTTATAGCTTCAATCGCATTTGCTATGAATTCTGTTTCTGAAGTTGTTTGAACCTTTGATACCTTTGACAATATCACAAAAAAATCATGCCATCAAAACGTTGTGATATGCCTTACGTATCCATAATTACCCCCAGAGGCTTGCATTTTACCTGAAAAATCTTAATGCAGCAATGTAAATATCTGAAATAATTGCACTGGTTTTTCTCAAGATGTGCTGTGCACTTCGACTGGGATTCCTTATTTGAGGCCTATTATACTGTAATATTCGCTGATTTGACTAACCCCCATGCCCTGGTGGGCACAACAAAAAATGAAAGAACGTTTTACCTTTTTAAAAACCGAATGAGCTGTGTGTAAGATTGAATCCACATACAAGATATTGTAGCCAAAGCAGTCCTTTCATATAAAGTTTCATTGAATATTTTTCAACCAACGTGTACAAATTTACTTGAGAAATGACGGGAAATTTCCCGAACTCTGATAATAGGACTTTTGTCAATGGTAGACCGGAAAAGGTTGCCGGTACGCAATTATCGTTGTATGGTGTGCAAAATTTTTTTTGTTTTCCACAAACCGCCGACTATGTAAACTAAAGTCGGCATCAGAAAAACCCTATTAACTCAAACAAGTGGACGCGTCATGAAAATTCATTCTGAAATATCCTCTGGTCGGGAAACCGGCCTCATACAGGTTTACACAAGCCCTTCAAAAAACCCCCATTATGCCCCCTTTGGTCTGGCCCTTCGCGCCTCAGGCTATGGGCTTCGTACGCTCATTACACGGTTTGCTCCCCATGATCTTATGGGCGGAGAAGAACAGGCCTGTGCGGTTCTTGCTCCAAACCTGACGATCGACGCCTCAGCCGTGAAGGGGTCCGATATTACGGAAGAAAGGGCAAAGGCTGCCTTTCAAAAAGCCCGAACCATCGCTGTATCCGGCGCCTATGACATCGTGGTTCTGGACGGTGTCCTCGATCTGGTTTCAAGGGGCGTGGTTTCGCTGAATGAGATCCTTGGGTTGATGCGGGAAAAAGCGTCCCATGTGGAATTGGTGCTGACGGGATCTGATGCCGCGGGTGAGATCATGGAGGGGGCTGATCTGGTCACGGAAATGACGGTGCGGACGCCGGCCCGGGATGAAAATCATGGCCCCATCGAAGTGGTGACGGGCAAGGGAAAAGGAAAGACCACCTACTGCCTGGGAAAGGCGCTTCTCATGAGCAGTATGAATGTACCCTCCTTTATCCTTCAGATTATCAAGTCTCCCAAACCCTATGGCGAGGTTATGGCCATTAAAAATCTGCTCGCACTTGAGATCGAGACCATGGGAAAGGGGTTTGTGAACAAAGAAAATCCCGGTGCTGACCCCACCCATGAGGAAGCGGCTCGGGAAGCCTGGGATCGGGGAAAAGAAATCATATTGTCTTCCCGCTACGGGCTGGTGGTTCTGGATGAAATCAATATTGCCGTAAATTATGGTTTTATTCACCCCCAAGAGGTTCAGGATTTGTTTCTCAAGAAACCGAAGACCGCGCATCTGCTGCTGGGGGGGCGATATGCCCATCCCAACGTGATGGGCGCAGCAAATGTGGTCATCGAAATGAACGAGATCAAGCATCCCTTCAAAAACGGCGTTAGGGCGAGAAGAGGAATCGAATTTTGAGTAAAATATGAAGATTGGCGAGGCTTTTAAAGTGCGAGAGTTAATTTCTATTGTGTCTTTTCTTATGGCCGTTATTGGCGGATTGTCAACCATGTTTCATGAGGATAGAGACAAGCAGACAATGGGTTCAATTGTCGCAGGTGTGTTTTTGCTCTCTTTTTTCATAAACGTCAGGCCGGAACCGATACTTGTTCTCCAAATAGCCTGTATGGTGGCATTTGCAATGGCGGTAACAGGCGGGATCGTCACGATCTTCAGTAACGATGAGAACAGACGAACAGGCGCCATTGGAACGGGGATTGTCTCTTTGGGAACAACGCTGATAATTCTCTTTATGTACTTGGAATTCGGTCCAAATTTGTTTTAGCAACACTTTTTTCGGCAATAGATGCTGAACTCAACGGGGTGGTGGATATCCGTTGGACGCATTCATGAATCCGAAAATTATAAGAAAAAATGCCTAAAAAAGAGAAATAGCTTGCTTTCTCGATATAAAGTGTTATCATTGAAAGATCAATACGGAGCCACCTGCAATTTGCGGGGTGGTTTTTTCTGAAGGAACAGATTGTTTTTAAGTGTCATATCCTCCAGTCTAAGATATTGAGCAATTTATAGAAAGGAGGATATTACCATGAGTAACGGAACAGTAAAGTGGTTTAACGACCAAAAAGGATTCGGCTTTATCGAGCAGGAAAACGGACCCGATGTGTTTGTTCATCATTCAGCGATCAATGCAAGCGGCTTTAAAAGCCTCAGCGAAGGTGACAGGGTTACCTTTGACATCGAGCAAGGGCAGAAAGGCCCTTCCGCGGCAAATGTCACTGTAAGCTAGATTTTGCAATATCTGTAAAAGAAGGGCATGCTCCCCCAAGCTTGGGGGGTATGCCCTTTTCTGTTTTACATTTCCAGTTGAGGCGCTCATCGTGAGCAGCACTCCGAACTTTTGAGCCCCTCGGCAATGAGTGCTTTATAGTCTCCCAGAGCGTCATGGGTCCAGCAGTCATCACCCCCCGCCGCTTCCCTGAAAGTCAACGCCATAATATAGCTGAGTTCTTTTACGGTCGCCCCCGCTTCCAGAGCGCCCATGAAATGCTTGAGCAGACAGGGTTTTGATCGGGCCTTGATGGCCAGGGCGAAGCAGATGAATTGATAGGTTTTTTCATCGATGGTTCGCATTTCCTTGTAGGTTTCATCCATTTTGTCCAGATGTTCGGCGAATTCCGGAAACCATTCCGCTAAAAGACGTGCGTCCGACATGGTATTGACCTCCCAAAAAAGAGTTTACATTGAGAAAAATGGGTTTAGGATAAAATACAGTCCCATACATCCGATGAGACCCCCGGCCCCTTTTCGAAACCAGTTGCCAAACCCCTGCCATCGGTTGTTTTCCAACACCCGCTGGACCGCCGCGGTGCAACTTCCCGCCGCTACGATGGGGAGACAATGCCCGACGGCAAAGAGCAGGATGAATATCATGCCCGTGGCCACCTTCTCTTGAACCGTGACAATGGCCAGGATGGGGGCGATAAATCCAAAGGTGCAGCTGCCGGACAGCATCCCATAGGCCAGACCCAGCACCAGTGCCCCCAACATGCCGCGAAGTTTCACCCTGGAGAGGAGATTCCCGGACATGACGCATTTTTCCACGCCCAGCATGCCCAGCGCTACCCAGACCAGGACCAGCCCCACCAGGATTTGCCAGTAGCTGCCCACGTCTCCCAGCATCCTCCCCAGCAGGGCGCAGATGATGCCGATGATCGCGATGGTAATGAACAGGCCCACCGTGAAAACAAGCGAATAGAAGGCGGCTTGTCTGGGTTGCAGAACCTCCTGCTGCGCGCCCACATAGGCCACGATCAAAGGGATGGATGCAAGATGGCACGGGCTGAACACTACGCTGATCATGCCCCAGAGAAAACAACCTGCGGCGGCGATGGCGGTTCCTCCGGCAATCCACTCATTAATCGTTAGAAAAAATGTTTCCAGCATGGATGCGCTCCTGATGTCCTCGTCGGGCTATGGAGAGGTATCTTTCAACTGATCCCCATCTTTTTCAACTGGGAAACAATCTCCGCTTCTCCCAGGAACCCGGTATGGCGGTAGACTTCCCTGCCGTCTTTATCAAAAAATATCTGGGTTGGGATGGCGCTGATGCCGAAACGTTTGGCCGGTTCCCCGTCTTTCCAGACAT
This sequence comes from Desulfatiglandales bacterium, assembly GCA_963664475.2. Taxonomy (GTDB): domain Bacteria; phylum Desulfobacterota; class DSM-4660; order Desulfatiglandales; family Desulfatiglandaceae; genus NaphS2. The sequence continues at coordinate 1,054,243 of CAXXXE010000004.1, read as the reverse complement.
CGATAAATACGATGGCCGCCTTTCCGCGATATGCTTTTTCGAGTTTTGCGATGATGGGCATCATCATTTTACAGGGAATGCAGGCATCCGCGCCCAGATCCACCAGGGTTACCATCCCCTTGATCGGAACAATGCCCGTGGGTTGCGGATGAGATGCCTGGGGTTCATCGGATGAGCAGCCGTAAGAGAAAAGGCCCATGAACCCCATAAAAAGCAAACCGTACAATATTTTTTTGATATTTCCCTTCACCGTGTTCACTCCCTTTTAAAGAAACCTTTAAATGGCTTTTGTTTATTTGCTGATCCATCCCTTGATTTCATCCTTTGAGGGGACCTTGCCGACGCATTTAACCTCCCCGTCCACAATCACGGCGGGGGTCATAAAAACGCCATGTTTGGCAATCTCCATGACGTTTTTGACCTTGATCAGTGAGGCCTCAATATTTGACGCCTGTATCACTTCTTTGACCCGCGTTTCCGTCTGCTCGCATTTAGGGCATCCCGGTCCCAGCACTTTGATTTCCATAATGGTATTCCTTTCTTCCCGTAAATTAATGTTTTTTAGTGTCAGCTTCTTCAAGCCATTGGATCAGCTTGGATCGCGGCGGGACTTTTCCCACTGATTTGATCTTGCCGTTAATCATCAGGGCGGGTGTTCCCATGATGCCCGATCTCCCGATTTCCTTGATATCCCGCACATGTTCGATGTTGACTTTGGTCCGGTCGGCTCGTAGAGACAAGGCATGCCTTGTCTCTACTGCCGCCATTAATTCCTGTTCCAGCCGGTCGCATTGGACGCATCCCGGTCCGAAGACCTTGATGTCAAGGCCCGAGGGTGCTTTTTCCTCATATGGCTTACCCGTAAATTTCTTGAACTCCCGCAGGAAGGCCTTTTGGTAGGATGCCCTGACTTTATCCGGAATATAGTTTTTTTTTGAAAGCCTGCTTAAAAGCGCCGCGGCCGCTTCGTCATCAGTGCTTTGGGCATATTCCGCCGCAATGTCCTTCAAGGCTTGTTTTAGCCCCATGATGCCCACAGTCTGGTCTTCCACCCTGATCTGAACCACATCCTCTGTTGTCATGATGTTTTTTCCTTTCGCCTGGGAAATTTTAATGATTTAACCGGCGATTGCTCCATAAATCATTCCCGCAATGGTGCTCAATATAACGATGATTGTGCAGAAAACCGCCGTCTTCTTAGCGCCCATGACGCCTCCGATGACCAGCATGTTGGGCAGGGAAAGGGCCGGTCCCGCCAGCAAAAGGGAGAGGGCCGGGCCCTTTCCCATGCCGGCGCCCAGCAGACCTTGAAGTATGGGCACTTCCGTGAGGGTGGCAAAATACATGAGTGCACCGGAGACCGAAGCAAAAAGGTTCGCCCACAGGGAGTTTCCCCCCACAAGGCCTTCGATATACTGATCGGGAATCAGGGCCGGATGCCCGGGCCTGCCCAGCATGAATCCCGCCACCAGGACCCCCGCACCCAAAAGGGGGAAGATCTGTTTCATGAAGCCCCAGGTGGACTGGACCCAGGTGATGCGCTCTTCCTTAATAAACCAGGCTTTGAGCATAAACCCTAAAATGACCAGGAGCCCGGCGGTAATGACCCATTTGGCGGCGAATATGGCCGGCCATAGGCCGGTTGCGCCTTGGGCCGGTCTGGCAAAGGCGGCAAAGATCAAAATCAGGACCATGGTGAGCATGAAAAGGCCATCCTGGGTAAGGGTTCGTCCGGTTCCCTCGTCATCGGGCAAAAATATTTCGCCCTTGGCCCTGGCCGCGTCGTCTTTTCGAAAGATGAAAGCCATCAGCAGACCGGTGATGACGGCAAAGAGGACCGCGCCGATGGCTCTGGCCAGTCCCAGTTGCCAGCCCAGGATCCGCGCCGTGAGCACGATGGCCAGCACATTGATGGCCGGGCCTGAATAGAGGAAGGCCGTTGCGGGACCGATGCCGGCGCCGCGTGAATAGATCCCCGCAAAAAGAGGGAGTACGGTGCAGGAACAGACAGCCAGCACCGTTCCTGAAACGGACGCCACGGAATATGAGAGAATTTTTCTGGCGGTAGCGCCGAAGTATTTGAGGACGGATGCCTGACTTACGAATACGGCTATTCCCCCCGCGATGAAGAAGGCGGGGATGAGGCAGGTGAGTACATGTTGTCGGGCGTATTCCTGGAGCATCATAAAAGCCTCCAGGCCGGACCGGCGAATGACGGGGCTCGCCCAGGGCACGTAGTAGGCGGCCCCGAAGATCAATATGATGAACAGTAGTTTCCATCTTTCTTTCATGACGTTTTCTCCTGTGGTCCTGTTCAGTGATCGTGGAGCTGATTTTTGCAATGCATAAATAACAATTTAGTAATATATTAAAACGAAAAAAAACAGTCTACCGTTTGCAGATATCCACCCTGTTGATAAACGGAAGCCGATCCACCAGGCGAGAAACCTCATCATCTGTTTCCATCCAGTGACGAAGGTTTCCCAGAAGAGCTCCCGCGTAGGGACTTTCGCTGCCATCCGCAAGAAAATAATCCACCCACAAGCCGTCCTTTTTATAATCAACCAACCCCGCCCTTTCCAGAATCTTGAGATGCTTGCTGACGGTGGGCTGGGAAACCTGGAGAGCCTCCCGCAGCTCGCAGACGCACATGGAACGGTGTTGAAGCATTTTTACGATCTTAACCCGATTGGGATCGGAAAGGGCTTTCATCACCTCGTTAAATTTTTTCATGTTTAGCTCCTGAATTCTTTTTTCGGAATATAGTTCCTGCTGATTCGGCTGTCAAGATTTTTTTTACGGGATCTCGGCCATTTAAAAAAAAGACCTAAAACAAATGGCCGGACCTTGCGGAACTGTTTCTTCCTGTGATAGATTTAAAAAAGGGTGCAGGGTGCAGTTATCAGGGGGCAGGATGAGATTGGAAGATTGATGAATTAACGCTGATTTTTCTGCATCCTGTGGACGGTTACAAAAACCGATTGTTTTTGCATCCCGTAAGGAGGCTGTCATGAGCCGACAAAAGGGGGTCTTTTTTTCCAAGTCAGCTGCCTATGGGCAGCAGTTCCCCAAACGGTTTTCAGGGCAGAAAAACGTTTTTGCGGTAGTAGATCAGTTCGTCGATGGATTCTCGGATGTCGCTTAGTGCCAGGTGTGTTTTTTTCTTTTCAAACCGAGGAAGAGAGGGATACCATCGTTTGGCCAGTTCTTTGATGGAGCTGACGTCGATGTTGCGGTAATGGAAAAAATCTTCCAACGCCGGCATGTATTTCACCAGAAAACGGCGGTCCTGGCCGATGGAATTGCCGCAGAGGGGGGAATCACCCTTTTTACAGTATTGGGAAAGGAACGAAAGGGTCTCCGCTTCGGCTTGGGTGCAACTATAAGGGGAGGCTTTGATGCGATCCGTCAACCCCGAGGCCTGGTGGTGTTCAAGGCTCCAGGGTTCCATGGCGGAAAGGACGGCATCGGGATGGTTTATGGCGATGTCCGGTCCTTCGGCTACCACGTTGAGCTGGTCATCAGTTACAATGGATGCGATTTCTACGATCACGTAGGTTTCGGGGTCCAGGCCGGTCATTTCCAGGTCGATCCAGATGAGATGTTTTGTCAATTTTTTGTCTCCTGCTTTGATTTGCTTTTTTTGAATCATACAGGTTCTTTGTGCCGGGGGCTAGAAATATTTAAAAAATGGGAAAGGAAGGGAATCTCTATGAGCGAATCAAATCGGAAAATTGAAGGCCTTACGAAAGTCACCCTGCTCCTTGAAGCGGGAACCCATGAAAAGAAAATGGATTTGACGCCGGAGCCGGTCTCCTTCAGGCTTGTGGTGGGGGTTGGGCCCGAGGGATATACGAACTTTGAATATGAGTTGATGGGCAAGACAGTGGGCGATATCCTTCGGTTTGAAATTCGGGGCTGGCGCGTTGATGAGATGTTCGGACGTCTGGCGATTCCCCTGCCTGAAAGGGTCAGGCTCATGGACGTTTTCTTCATGAAAGTCACGGTATATGCTATTGAAGATGCAGATCAAGCCGAGATTGTTCGGGCCATGGCCGGTCGCGTGACGGATTGCGGTGGCGGCGGCGGTTGCTGTGGCAACCATTAACCATAAGGATACTTGTAAATTATGACACCCGATGAAAAAAAACTGATTTTAGACCGGGAAAGGGCGTTTTTGACTGAAATTCCAATTACGTGTGTTGTTTCAGATGATGAACGAAGCGATATTTTCAGGAATTTTTGTGAGGAACTGTCGTTGTTGGCGCCAAATGTTGTGGCGACATACCGGAAAGGGGATGACGTAAAACAACCGCCGTTCTTTGAGGTCCATCACGGTCTCATTTATCACGCCGTTCCTCTGGGTCCCGAGCTGGAGCCGTTCCTGGATGTCCTTTCGTGGTCCGGCAAGGTGAAGCCGCCTATTTCCGAAAGTGCTGCCGCCCAATTGGAACGCCTTAAAATCCCTTGTTTTTTGAAACTGTTTATCGCACCTGAGTGCCCTCATTGTCCCAAAATGGTTCAGGAACTGGCGCCCCTGGTCCTGGTAAACGAATGGGTGAAGCTCACCATTATTGACGGTTTGCTGTTTCCGGAAATGGCGGAACCGCTGGGGATAAAATCGGCGCCTACCCTCATTTTTGATGAAGGCATGCGGTGGACGGGGCAAGTGCCCTTGAAGGAAATTCTAGACGTTGTTTTGAACCAGGATCCCTCTCTGATCAGTGCGTTATCCATTGAAAGTCTGCTGGGGGAAGGGCAGGCGGGTCTGTTAGCCCACATGATGATGGAACAGGGAACGATTTTCCCCAGCTTTTATGAACTCCTGACTTCTGAGAAATGGTCTGTTCGACTGGGCGCCATGGTGGTTATGGAAGAAATCATTGAACAGGACAAACCCCTGGCGGAGCAATGCGTGGGGCCTCTCTGGGAAAGATTTCCTACGCTTAATGAACAGGTTCGGGGGGATGTGGTTTATATTCTCGGGGAAGCGGGAAACCGGGATACCATAGTCAAGTTGGAAACGGTTTTGTCAGGGCCCTACAGCCCTGAAACCCGGGATGCGGCGGAAGAAGCGCTGGGAACCATCACCCGAAAGGCATGAATATCTTGTAAGCGTCAAGAGGATCGGAATGCTCTCAGCTTCTAAATTCCACCTGGAAAGCGATAATACCATGAAAAGAAAAATTGAATTACTTGCGCCGGGTGGAGATATTGATGCGATAAAAGCTGCAATTGCAGCAGGGGCGGATGCTATATACTGTGGTTTGAGTAAATTCAATGCCAGGGACAGGGCAACCAATATAAATTTTGAAGATTTAAATGGCATCTTGAATCTTGCACATAGAAATAATTGTAAAGTCTTTTTAACCCTTAATATCATTATCGTTGAAGTTGAAATCAGGGCCCTTATAAACTTATTGAATAAACTGATTAATACAACTATCGATGGTGTAATTGTTCAGGATTTAGGGTTGTTTTATCTTTTATCTAAATACTTTAAAGGTCTTAAAATACATGCATCTACTCAGCTTACAACTCATAATGAAGGTCAGATAAAGTTTTTAAGTAAATTAACGGCTACCCAGGTTAATCTCTCAAGAGAGCTGAATATTAATGAGATAAAAGAGTTAACGTTGGTTGGACATGAAAACAATATTTTAACTGAAGTATTTGTCCATGGTTCCTACTGTATCTCTTTTTCAGGTATTTGTTATATGAGTTCTGTTCTTGGAGGGAAGTCTGGAAATCGTGGTAGATGTAGTCAACCCTGTAGAGATAGATATATAACGACGCCTGAAGGTAAAGATTTTCCCCTCAATCTTAAAGATAACTCAGCATATTTTGATCTAAAAGAAATATGTGATGCAGGCGTTTCCTCGATAAAAATCGAAGGAAGAATGAAGAGTTTTGAATACGTATATACGGTTGTGAATTGCTGGAAAAAACAACTTCTTAGTTTTTATAATCAAAATATTTTAAACACTGATAATAGAGATCTTTACACGGTGTTTAACCGGGATTTTTCAAATTCCTATCTGAAGGGAGATATCAATAACGATATGTTTATTGATAATCCCATGGATAATTCAATTAAACACCTTTCTGGAATTGGTCATTATGCCACGGATAATGAAACGGTAAACGATCCAACGGAATTTTATGAGGAAAAAGCAGACATAACCGCTAACGTTAAGAATAAAATAGAGAAATTAAGTATCTCTAAAGTTCCTTTAACCTTAAGTATTTCAGGTAAGCTGGATGCTCCGTTAGAAGTATCAGTAAAAACGCCGGACGCTTCATTTATCGTGCTTTCAGAGGCTAATCTCGCAAATGCCGGTACATACGCGCTAAACCGGCACAGTCGTAACCAGATGGATGAGGCAAAAACAATACGGTCAGGCGGTAAAAATTTTCCCCTAAAAAACAAGAAAGGCAGTATTAAGTGTTTAAATTATGATATGTTGTTTGAAAGGTTTAAAGCATTAAATAACACGGAATATTACATTAAATATCTAGGAGTGGAAAATCTTCAACGTGATCTTTTTGTACCTTTTAAAGAACTCACTTCAATAAAAAAAAGAATTTTATTTGTTTTAAATGGTTCAAAAGAAATGGTTGATCCAATTGATTTTCCATGCTTAAAAAAAACAATTACATTAAAAACAAAACCCGATCTTTCGGTATTAATCTCTTCAAAAAAAGATTTAAACTTGTATCATCATACATCTGCCAATATATTTTTTGAAATTCCAAGTTGTTCTAAAGATGAATATCATGAATTGATAGATCTTTTTTTAAAAAATAAAAAATTAGTGCCGTGGTTCCCCTCTATTTTAATAGGCGAAAATTATAATGCCGCGGTGGCATTTCTTAAAAAGGTAGAACCAAAGCTGATTGTGACAAACAATACCGGAATTGCCTATGAAGCCTGTCAAAAAGGAATTCCCTGGATCGCAGGACCCTATCTTAATATTGTTAACTCCTTTAGCCTTTTATGTTTAAAAGAAAATTTCAACTGTTATGGGTCATTTATTTCAAATGAAATAAGTAAAAAACAGATAAGAATTATCAAGAATCCTGACAATGTCAAGCTATACTATAGCATATATCATCCTATTTTACTTCTCAGTAGCAGACAATGTTTATTTTCTCAGGTTATTGGGTGTGAAAAAAGCATAATTGATGAGGAATGTGTTCAAAAGTGTCATAAATCCTCATCAATTGAAAATTTAGAAAAGGTTCCTCTTTTTATTGAAAAATCAAAGGGAAACTATCCTTGTATTTATAATAGCCATAATTTTTTGAATACAGATATTGTTACGGATTTACCGGATATGTTTTCCAGTTTTTTTATCGATTTAAGGGATATCAAAACCGAAACCAAAATCGAGATGAATAAAACCGGAACCGTAACGCTTTTTCAAAATCTTCTAAATGGAAATCGCGATTCAAAAAAAGAACTTAAAAAAAATATTCATCCCTCAACTAACGTCCAATATCTTAAAGGGATCTGAGGCGGCATGGCCGCAGTTTTAAATTTTACGTTTTAAGCTCAGCTGATCGAAAGTCTCTTGTTTTTTATGACAGAAAACCTGGGAAGGGCCTAAACAATAAGATCTTCAAAGTGCACGGGGTTTTTGTCTGTTCAATGCTCACGGATCTAAGACCATAGAAAAAAATGGTGATCGTATGTTCCTCTGTTCTTTATTTTGGCACGAACATTGCTTTAAAATTACATTGGAAAAATGCCGAGAGGGGTGATCCCATGGTCCTGAGCAGAATTGTCATTCGAGGAGCAAGGGTTTTTGACGAATCGGGGATTACGCCTCTGAAAGACTTCGAACACAGGAATTTTGATGGAAATCGACTACATTTACAGTGCCCCCCCGAGCGGCGGACCTGGTCCGCCGGGAACCCAACCGTCCGTAGCGGTACGGGATGAATTTGACTGCATTCTGGAGGAAGAGCAAGTCTGCCCTTCGGATGACGGTCCCTCTCATGCCGTGGATCATGTCTCCTTGTCCTCACCCCCCTATCCATTTGAAACGGCAGCGAATGCTCCATCCCAAGCCAACGCCGTTGCCGCCTATCAGAAGCAGGACGTGGCCCATGAACCGCAGAGCGATTGGGAGAAGTATAAAGACGACCAGCTCTTGAGCAATCCCGGGGGAGACCATTATGATCTGGAAAATAGAATAGTCGACGCAGCTCCCAAGTCCAACGAGTCCTTTTGGGATCGGATCGGGAAGGATTTCTCCGATGTATTGGGCAATATGACCAACTTTGTCGGAAATCTTTTTTTTGGTACTGACACGTATTATCGGGATGAAAACAACCAGATTCGGATGGGACGGGAGAAGGGAGTCCTCGGGTCCATTGTGGACTTTTTCGAGGACCTGGGCAGCGCTTTCAGTTTTGGCTTCTGGCGCCCAGACGGAGAAAAGGAGCCCCAGGGTCTTTTGGGACGGGCTGGGTTCTTCCTGTCCAAGATGAAAGAGGCCGTTTTCGGCGATCTGATCCAAGGGGTGTCCGGAAGCGCCGTTCGTTCCGGAGAAAACATCGTCCTTGCCGGCTGGAATCTTGTGGAGGTAGTGCCCGACGCCACCTTGGGCAACTGGGAGGAGGGGCGAAAACTGACGACAACGGTCTTTGACAATGGGCAGGTGGCCATTGACTACCTGACGGATATCATCCCCGCGGGCGAGGCATGGCTGAGGGTCCATGCCTTCAACCTCGACGATTTTGAAGATCCGAAGGCACCCGTTTTATACAATATTCAATTGCCCGAGCGTTTTGAAGGTGACGCGAGATGGAGTCGTGTACGGAACACGCCGTTTCGGAAAACCATCGAGACCATCGGTTCGCTTTTGGCAGACATTTTCGCCGTCAAACTGATCAGCGATATGAATTGGTCCAGCGAGCGCAAACAGCACTAGCAGTGCTCGACAAATTCCAGCCCGCCGTCCCACCTTCCTGAGTGCAATGATGCTATTCTACGTCAAGGATTTGACGGACTTTCATTATGTGTTTTATACCGGGGTATCCTTTCCGGTCTCCTGGGACGAAGAAGGGTGACGGCCAAAGCAAGAATCGCCGCAACACTGGGACTGCCTCCGTAAACGATGCCCTTTAGCTATAAAAGAAGAGCGGTCGCAATGCTTGTGCCCACACCGCGCGGGGTATAGGGGTAAATCTTGATTGTCTTCTTGATGAGATCGACCGCCGGCTTTGGATCATTGTCCACCAGAAAGGAACGGGCTGCGTAGAGGACCCGCAGTGTTTTCGACTTCGCAATGTAAAAACCACCTTCCGGAAGCGGACCATCATAGCCCGGCGGTAAAAGCAGATATTTCCCCCCCGCTCTTGACTTTGTCGGGGGTAATGATTGAAGAGGGGGTCGTTGTTACTGTCTCGGCTGAAGCTGAAACGGTTAAGGTCAACACCACACCCGCTGTCATTGCACTCAACGTCTTAAAAATATTCATCATCATAACCTCCCTTTTACGAGGCCTTTTAGCCAAGCACTTTGACTGTTACATTCCGAAATTATATTACCGCAGATGAGGTGATAAGACATTCCCTTTTCCGTCTATGAGCATAGAGAAAACCGTCTTTTGGGTCAAGAGCAAAGAAATAACACATGTCTTGTATCGGCTTTGAATGGTTAAGACTGCACTGGAAGTTTTCAAAATGTGACTTCAGACAAAGCAAGTAGATGACATAAGTTATAGATATTGAATCAGTTCATATCGGTCTGAAGGCTGTTAGACATAGCAGGTTCATGTAATCATGCTGGTGAACGTCAGCGTCCAAACTGGCCCCTCTCCCTCAATTTACATCCATATAAAAGATTCCATAGCGGTCTTCGTCCCTGGCCCTGTCCAGGCCATCTATTCCACCAGCCCAGTGATCCTCACCAATGTCACATTTAATTCAGGAATTTCCTGTGAATGCAGTGATACTACCTCAATTACCATCGGGATTGGGGTAAGCATCAAAAGCGGCGCAACGGTAACTTTTAAGGCGCCGATAGTGCATGTGAATCCCGGATTCCGTGCAGAAAATGGGGCTAGAGTCTAAATCGTCAATAAATGAGGATATTTCACATAACAGAGGATTTATGAGAGGGGCGATTACGGATTAGACGGTCCGTTTGGCGACAGGATTGGCCTGTCGGCAATTAAATAAAATCGTCTGGTGGTTTTGGCATGGGGGCACCTCCCCACCATTTTTCAGCTTATTAAAATCCTTACTTTATGCTAGAATTTGCCATAAGTTATGGACGGAAGTATAGCCTATATCTTTGTTGCTGAAATCAATTTTTTCAGAACGAAACAATACATCTGACAGCTTTGCGAAATCTTGGGGAATGTGGTACTGAAAGATCATGCACGTACTCGTCCGTTTTGAGGTTATCAGCTTAAGCAAATGTCGTATTTGAATTCTGGAAACCAGCTCTTTTGAAGGGGTTGAGTATTTACCGGTTTTGCCTGATGTGTGGTCGAGAATAATAATGTGATCTTATGGCATTTGGCGGTGTACAAGTGAGTATTGTAGTTTTAAACACTTAAAAAGGGGGGCTAAAATGAAAACAACAAAACATTTGATCATCGTGTGTGTTTTTCTGGCGACTTTCCTGGTTGGTGGGATTGCCTTGGCTCTTGAGGCACCAACCTTAACAGTAACGGTTACCGGTACGACAGTTTTTCTTTCCTGGTCATCGGTCGCTGGTGCAACCGGATATACTCTATATTATGCCCCGTACCCGGAGGCTAGCCCGATCGATAATATTCCTATGGGAGACAAGACGTCCATGTCTGCCAGTCTTCCGGATGGTTCCGATTTTTACGTTGCTTTGCAGGCTTATAACGGTTTTGGAAGCAGCGGTTATTCAAATATCGAACGTGCGACTGTAGCACAGATCACCCCTCCCTTATCGACGGTTAAACTTATTTTCATTCACCATTCCACTGGAGGGAACTGGCTTGCCGATTCAAATACAGACCAACCTTACGGTGAATTGGGGTCCACTTTGATGACCAACAACTATTTTGTCAGCGCAACAAATTACGGGTGGGGGCCCTACAGCATTGGTGATTCGACAGATATCCCGAATTGGCCTGAATGGTTCACCGGTGCCAACAGCGCGACGATCCTTACGGCGCTTTTTAACGAAAACGATCAGAATGTGGGCGACTTCGGCTCTTGGTCTCGCCTGACAACCGATCCAGGGGGTGAAAATAAGATCATCATGTTCAAATCGTGCTTTCCAAACTCAGACCTGTTTGGAAACCCCGACGACCCGCCAGCATCGGAAGTGTCCAACCAATATACGGTGAGCAATGCCAAGGCGGTTTATAATAATCTACTGAGCTACTTTCAGACCCGCCAGGATAAGTTATTCATTGTCATCACCGCCCCGCCTCAGAATCGAAATGATTATGCGTCAGACTACCAGACACCTGATCATCGAGCAGCGAATGCTCGTGCTTTCAACAATTGGCTGATCAATGACTGGCTAAAAGGATATGCGTATAACAATGTTGCCGTGTTTGACTATTTCAATGTCTTGACCGCGACAGATAACCATCACCGATGGTATAACGGAGCCGTTCAGCACGTTATTAACACAAATTACAACTTTCCGGCCTATCCCACCGGAGAATGGGACAGCCATCCCAACACCACCGGACAACTGAAAGCGACAACTGAATTTGTGCCACTTCTGAACTATTACTATAACAGATTCATTACCGCTACCTCATCTACCTTGTATGTTAGCAGCAATGGACAATGCGGTGATCTGGATCCCTGTTATTCTTCCATACAGGCGGCCCTCAATGTGGCGGAAGCCGGAACAATCATCGAGGTGGCTGACGGCAAGTACCCAGAGGCGCCAGAGTGGAAGATCGCGGGAGCGGTTACAATTAGTGGGGGTTGGACCGCCACGTTCACCGAACAGGCGGGAACAACAGAGATGTATGCTCCCCTTGCGACAGGAGGGGGGAGCGTTAAGTTACTGCCCATCATCCGGGTGGTTGCTCCTTAACATAAAAAGGATTGGGGGCAGGAAGATACGGAGAGGAGTGTCTAAATGTTTGATATCATCATTCTGATGGGCGAACGGAGTATGGTAGGTGACAGATTTTGCACCGAGTAACGCTAATCTCAAGGCTTGCGCGTATCCTGAGAAAAAACGATTTCGGAGTAATTGGCAAGAGATTGTATTTTATTGTGACAAAAAAGGTTTCGAAAGTGTATTAGTTGAGGAGTTCGACATGATGACTTCGGGACCATTTGCGAACTCGCTAATCAAAAAAGAAGAGGGCAAGAAATGAAATGGATTATAATTTTATTGAGTTTCTTATTCGTCAGTTGCTCCGGTGATGATAATTCCCCCTAATAATGGATCACTCAATTTTGATGGTCTCGTAAAAAGTCAAAAAACCGAAATTCGCACCTAATAATATCAATTATTTAGGGGGTATAAAGAGGGCAAAATCGGACTTTTTACGAGAGCATCAAAATTGGAACGAGTAAAGATACCAGTGAATTCGCCTGCGATTCAATTCGGCAATGGTGGCACAATAAAGGAAGATACGATTATCCCGATGCTACATCCATTTTGATCCTTTGCGATTCTGGCGGAAGCAATTCCTATAGGCATTACATTTTTAAAGAGGCGCTAGAAAAGCTTCTGAATGAAATTCAGGTCGGTATCAGAATCGCACATTATCCGTCATAAGCATCAAAATGGAATCCTATTGAGCACAGGTTGTTTTGCCATATTACGAGATCAATGCGCGGCGTCATCTTGAAAAGCTATGATATTGTCACCAAGCTAATTGAATCGACAGTGACAACGACAGGCTTGAAAGTGAAAGCAAATATCATGACAAAAGTTTATTAAACCGGAAAAAAATATGCACAGGATTACAAAGAAAAGATGAAGATAAAGTTCGACGAAAAGCTAGGCAGATGGAACTATACAGCTTTTCCCAAAGAAGCCGATTGAATTAAAATCGAAAGCTCGATAAAATAGATGACAGAAAGGGCCAACTGTTTCTAATGGGAACTGCTTTGATACATTTTTGTGCTTGAATGTGATTTGTTTTATCCGCGTGAGTTTTTTGCTTCAGGCAAGTGTTTCGTTCGCATGTCTTGCTGTTATAATTTGATATGGGGATATTATATTGGGCACATCCCTAACCGGTTTAAAGAGAACATGATCATACACCCCAAGATATTTATTCTGATCAGTTGCTTAAACCTATAAATAGAAAAGTAGTCTCAACAGGGCGCTGTAATGACAAAAAATGGGGTTAAAACGGTTTTCGTTGTTGCGGCTTTGAGTATCCTCATATTAGCCACAAATAGCTTTAGCGGACAAGAGTATCATGAGTTTGCGCTTGGAACGCATGCAATAGACGGAAATACGATAGCCTTTGCATTCCCCATGCCCCCGCCCAGTAAAACTTTTTACCTTTTCAGTAATCAATGGAAATTAAATAACCCCTGTAAAAGGGCAAGACTGGTGGTCAAGTTGTACAATAAAACCAAGGATCTGATCGGCGCCGGAGAAAGTATGTGGACAAACATGCAAAAGGATTCAACGCCTTTCGGCCATATGACGTTCGGCTCCGCAGTCATCAAAGGCGTTTCGCCGGATAACATTAATGATATCGACTATTTTTCAGTTTATTTGCAGAAACCCCCTGGAAAAAACCTGACCGTTTTGAACGACAACCGGCCTGAAGTAAGATTTGCCGGAAAAGTCATAGCCGCAGTTATGCAGGGTAAAGAGGCTTACCTCATCCTTTTCGCGGGTCAGCCTCTGTCGCTTGGACAAAAAAAAGCGGCGGAAGCGGAATATGAAATGATGAGAAACGCTCTAAGAGAAAACCCCGATATTGCCAGTGTCCTCCCTATGAAACCGAGCGATGCCGTTGGTATCCGGTATTCCTGTCCGGCGCCGTTTGATATGACATTTGGATCACGGTATGAACATAACGAAACCGCGCCGGACGGCGGAACAACATCCCTTTCAATAACCCTGTCGTTGCCGATCGGCAAAGTCAACGGGAAGTGGCGGCTGCTCCTCCCGGAATAATCAGCGGCTTTCACAATGGAAACTTCGAACGGGAAAATTCATGGTGAGATATAAGGAAAGCAATTTTTACCCATGAGACCTTCAAAATCTCCTGGCGGCGCATGGACGCTTACCCCTGATGGTCAGAAAATTGTTTATTTCAGTAATTCCATAGCAAACCGCGCCGTTTATTGCTGAAAACAAAGAATCGTATCTGTTCTTGACTCTTATGGATCTGTTTATTATTTATTGAAAATATCATGATTCACGCTGGTCGTCGTTTCATGAAAATCAATATCATAGCGCATGACTGGAAAAAAACCGATGACGTCCACACCGATAATAAACCATGAATTGGAGTTGGCCGGGGACTTTGTTCGATACACGGGCCGCCATATCTTTTTAACGGGAAAAGCCGGCACCGGTAAAACCACCTTTCTGCACAGCCTGAAGGGAAACACCGCAAAACGAATGATCATCACGGCCCCAACCGGGGTTGCGGCCATCAATGCCGGCGGTGTCACGCTCCATTCATTTTTTCAGTTGCCGTTCGGTCCTTTCCTTCCGGGCAGCGAGGCCAATGAACAGTACCGGCAACGCCTGTTCCGATTCAGCAAGGAAAAGAAACGGATTATCAAGAGCCTGGATTTGTTGGTGATTGACGAGATCAGCATGGTGCGGGCCGATCTGCTCGATGCCGTGGATATGGTTCTGCGGCAACACCGCCGCAATAATCAGCCATTCGGCGGCGTGCAGTTGCTCATGATCGGGGATCTGCACCAACTTTCTCCCGTGGCAAAGCGGGAGGAGTGGCAACTTCTGCAACCCCATTATGAATCGGTATATTTTTTCAGCAGTCATGCCCTTGGGCGGACGGAACTGTTGACCATTGAATTAAAGCATATTTACCGTCAGTCGGATGCCCGATTTATCGAGTTGCTGAACCGGGTCCGGGACAATCGGCTGGACGGCGCCGCCATTGGGGAACTGAACAAGCGGTATGTTGGGAATTTTGCCCCGGAAGAAGACCAGGGGTATATTACCCTGACCACCCACAACCGCAATGCCGACGCCATCAACAACTCCAGACTTATGGCATTAGCGGGAAAAGAATATCGTTTTAAAGCAGAGATTTCCGGAGAGTTTCCCGAACATGCTTATCCGACCCCGGGGGTTCTGGTATTGAAGGAGGGAGCCCAGGTGATGTTCCTTCGTAATGACGCTTCCCCTGAAAAACGCTATTTCAACGGCAAAATCGGCAAAATCAAGGGGATTTCCAAACAGGAAATCCGCATCCTGTGTCCTGATGAGTCTGAGACAATTGTGGTTGAACCCGTGGAATGGGAGAATGTCAAATATACGGTAAACGAAGAAAATAAGGAAATCCAAGAGGATGTCATCGGCAAATTTAAACAATTTCCCCTGAAACCGGCATGGGCCATTACCATTCATAAAAGTCAGGGCCTGACCTTTGACAAGGCCGTCATCGATGCCGAATCCGCTTTTGCCCATGGCCAGGTTTATGTGGCGCTAAGCCGTTGTAAAACCTTTGAGGGCATGGTCCTCAGCTCTCCCGTCCCATCCCGGGGTATTGGAACGGATGAGGTCGTCCTGAGCTTCGATGATACGGTCAGACAAAATCCGCCCTCTGAAAATGGGCTTCGGGCGGCTAAAATCGGCTATCAGCAGCAATTGCTGCTGGCGTGTTTCGATTTTCAAACCCTGCGCAACCGTCTTAATTATCTTGTCCGGATTTTGCGAGAAAATGCCGGCCTGGTCCGGGTATCCGGCGTGTCGGACATGGGCCGTTTGCGGGAAATGGCTCATGAGCATATTTTCACGGTCAGCGAAAAATTTAAAAATCAATTGCGAACCATTTTTACGGCGGAAGACCTGCCCGAATCCGATGCCCATATTCTGGAACGGATCGGCAAGGCATCCACATGGTTTCAGGAAAAATTTTCTCTGATTTTTAATGATCTTGTGCAGCGTTTCCGGGTGGAAACGGACAATCGTGAACTGGACAAACAGATTAATAATGCCGTCAATAATCTCAAACACGAGATTGTCGTGAAGCTTGCGGGTGTCAAATCCTGTGAGAAGGGCTTTACGCCTTCGGATTATCTGCGTGCCATATCAATTGCCGAAATCGACTTTTCCCCTGAAAAAGAAAAAACACCGCAACCCCAATTTTACGGCGAATCGGACATCGAGCACCCTGAATTGTTCCAGCAGCTGAAGGACTGGCGGTCTCACAAGGCCAGGGAGCTGGGCGTGCCCCATTTTCAGATTCTCCATCAACGGATATTGATTCAGATCGCTGTTAATTTACCCGGCAATCGGACGGATTTAAAAAATATCAAAGGGGTGGGTAAGAAGACCCTTCAAAAATATGGTGATGAACTTTTGGATCTGGTGGCGGCCTATCGCAAAAAACACGGGATCAACGCGGTGACATTGCCGAAATTAAAAGATGTGCCGGGAAAAGGAAAATCCTCGGAAAAAGCGATGTCGGCCTCGGATACCCAACAGATCAGTTTTGATATGTTCCATAAGGGATTGACCGTTGCCCGTATCGCGGAAGAAAGGGGTCTGGTGGAGTCCACCATTCAGGGCCACCTCTGCTTTTTTATCGAAACGGGCAGTTTGAATATCGACAGGGTGCTCTCACCTGAAAAACAAGCCGCCATTGAAGCCGCACTGGATCACGTTCCCAATGATTCCATGAAAGCCGTCAAAAATGAATTGGGCGATAATTTTTCCTATGGCGATATCAAGCTGGTGGTGGCCCATCAGAGGCATCTGTCGGCAAAATTGAACAATGATTCAATTGAAGGAGCAAAAGAACATGCCTGAAACACGCATCGACAAAGAAGTATTTGACAAATTCCCCGGTTTCAGACGGGGCATCGTGGTGGCTCGAAAGATGGACAATCAGGGTTTTTCCGGGGAACTTGAAACGCTTTTAAAGGAGGCTCTGGCCAGTGCAGCGGCCGCTCCCATCGATCTGAAAACCGATCCGAGGACGGCGGTCTGGAATGAAACCTACCGGGAACTGGGATGTAATCCCAATAAATTTCCTCCCGCACACCTGGCCCTCTTGAAGCGGGTTCAAAAGCCCGGCGTCTCCATTCCATTCATTAACAAGGCAGTGGCCATCATGAACGACAATTCCATTCGAGGGGTCCTCCCTGTAGGCGGAGACGACTTGCTTCGGGCAGGGCAAACACTCGAACTTCGGTACGCGGAAGGAAGTGAACGGTTCACGCCCCTCAACAATCCCGACAAAACGGAATCCCCCGATCCCGGGGAGATTATTTATAGGGTCGCGGAGACCCGTGAGGTCATGTGCCGGCGGTGGAATTGGCGAAACGGTTTTCAAACCCGAGTTACCGAAGAAACAAACGCCATGCTCATGAACATTGACGGACTGGGCGACGATGCGCTAAAACGCACTGTTTCCGTACGTGATCGCGTGGCGCAAATGCTTGAACGGTACTGCGGCGCCGAGGTTGAGACCGCTCTATTAACGCCGGCTGATCCTTCCTTTTTGTTTGGTCTGTAGACCATTCTTATCGAATTATGGCGTTTTCAATTTTGAGGCATCTCTACCCCCATGGGAAAATTTTCTTCACTGCTGCGTTTTTTAGGCTCAGGCAATCCCTATATATTTATTTCCTTACTGGCTTTCGCGGTGGTGCTGGCCTGGATCGCTCCCGAAGCGGGGGCCGGCGGCGGGTGGCTTTATCCAAAGGTGACTACCAAAGCCGCTATTTTTATCATATTCATTCTTCAAGGCCTTTCCCTGCCCACCCATGAAATTAAAAATGGTCTTCAGCAATACAAAATTCACATTTCTATTCAGTCATTTATATTTATTTTTATACCGGCCCTGGTATGGTTCTGGATGCTTTTCGTTGGAAAATTTTTTACCCTTGATTTACGAATGGCGTTTCTTTTTCTGGCCGTTGTTCCCACCACCATATCTTCCTCGGTGGTGTTTACCGCCCAGGCAGGGGGGGCGGCTACCATAGCGCTTTTTAACGCTTCCACCGCCAACGTCCTGGGGGTCTTTCTGGTGCCCCTTTGGGTGTCCTGGCAAATGGGGCAAAGCGTGGCGCTTCCGCCTGTGGGCGATCTTATTCTGAAAATCGTCTGGATCGTGCTGATACCCCTCATCATCGGCCAGGGTGTGCGGCGGTGGGTGGCGGAATGGTCGGATCGGAACCGGAAAAAGATGTCCAATATTAGCATGGGATTGATTCTCTTTATCGTATATGCCGCCTTCTGCAATTCGGTCAAAAGCCATACCTGGAAAAACCTCGGTGTGGATGAGATTGCCATTACCTTCGCAGCGGTTTTGATGCTGCTCCTCATGGTGATGGCATGTGGGGCATTTTGCTTGAGAATCGGTGGTTTCAAGCGGAAGGACGGCATTGCCTTCTTCTTTTCCGCGACGCAAAAGGCCCTTTCCACGGGAATACCCATGGCCCATGCCATATTCGGTTCGACCGGACTGGATCTTGCGCTTATCGTGGTCCCACTGATGTTCTATCATCCGTTACAGCTTCTGATCGGAAGTTTTATTGTTGGAAAGTTAGCCAGGACTGGGAGAAATATGTGATCCCCTGGGAAAAGATCGACTGGGCGGAGGTCCCGGGACATGTTGGAGAGGTCATTCTGCTGAAACGAGGCACGGAATTTTCCATTCGAACGGCGGGCGTAGAGCTGATGAACAGCCGCCGCCACGGTTCCGAGGATGCCCTGGCCGAACTCGCATGCAGACGACTTAACCGAAAATCCGGTCTGAGGATGCTCATCGGTGGCCTCGGTATGGGCTACACATTGGCGGCGGCGCTTGAACAATCGGCGCCGGATACCACCATTACCGTATCCGAACTGATCCCAGCGGTGGTGGGATGGAACCGGGAGTACCTGGGGCACCTTGCCGGAATGCCCCTGGATGACCCCCGGGTATTTGTAGTGGAAGAGGATGTGGGGAACATCCTCCGGAAAGAAAAATCCGCCTGGGACATCATACTTCTGGATGTAGACAATGGTCCCGAGGGCCTTACCCGAAAAGAAAATGACCGACTCTACGGTGCTTCGGGCCTTAAAATGACCTTTTCCGCCCTCCGCTCCGGAGGGATTCTGGCTGTTTGGTCCTGTGCCCCAAACGAGGCATTCACCCGTCGCCTGCAGCAGAGCGGATTTCGGACGGAAACCGTGATGGCCCGTGCCCGCAAACCTGGGAAAGGCGCCAGGCACACTATCTGGCTTGCAGGAAAACCGTGATGGTGGCTGCAACCCAATTTCGGTTCATCCGCTCGAACCGGTGCTTCTTGGGGGACACCTTGGTTAATTGTTGGCAAAAACGGCAGCTTTAAGTTGATTTATTAGATCCGAGGTGAAAAAATGGCATCTTATTATCTGAATAACCTTGCAATTACCATTGAAAAGAAAGGCGGCGGCCACATTAAAAAGCCGAGTTATCTGCTCCGCCATGGAAGATACTCGGAGATCAGAACATCCGAACACGAATTTCTCTTTAATTTAAATGGAGAAATTAAATTCATCCGAGGCCTTAACACCAACTGGCCCCATCCGTCCGAACAGCTTAAACGGACCGACGGCAATGATTGGGTGTATTATTCGGTTGGCGATGACAGCAGCGAAAATGGTATTATTTCCTGGCTCGGTCAATACTATTTGCCTTGTCTTCCATATGCCAGCAATTCCATTTGGGAATACAACTATTTTTCAAATCCCGGCATCATGAATGCTTTTGCGGCATGGTCTCAACTATATGCGAATCTTTATGGTGCGCGAAGAGACGGATTGCCTTCCAAAGCCAAAGATTTTATAGACCTGATTTTCAGCAATGATGAAAACGTTTTATACCGGCAATCACAAGTATTGAGTTCAATCATCGGCGAACGCGCATCGGTTCTCCCACCTGATACGCGATATGTTGATTATGAGGTTATCCCCCTTACGATTGCGGATGGATGTCTATATCATTGCAAGTTCTGCTGCGTTAAATCGGCGCATCATTTTCAGGCCCGTTCCAGAAACGATATTTTGGAACAGATTCGACAGCTAAAGGTTTTTTATGGTCGCAACCTTGAGAATTATAATGCCTTGTTTTTTGGGAATCACGATGCCCTTGCGGCGGGGAATGATTTGATTTTTATGGCCGCTTCCGAAGCCGTCAAGGCCTTCGGCTTTGGGTCTCCACGCCCGGAGACCCCTATGCTGTTTTTGTTTGGAAGTGTGGATTCCCTGCTCAAGATTGAAAATGAGTTGTTCGAAAGACTCAACCAACTCCCGTTTTATACCTACATCAACATTGGATTGGAATCCGTGGACGCGGCAACGCTGGCATACATTCATAAACCTTTGGACCCCGAAAAGGTTTGCGATGCTTTCCGGAAAATGCTGGAAATCAATGCCGCCTATGCCAACATTGAGATTACCGCCAATTTTCTTCTGGGAGAACAGCTTCCACCGGAACATTATCAATCACTTGCCGAACTGCTTCGAGATGCGCCCGTTCCGTCGTGCGGCAAGGGTGCGGTATACCTGTCCCCATTGAAGGGCAGTCCAAAAAAGCGCGAGCTGTTGCCGCAATTTTATGAGATAAAGAAACAGAGTCGGCTCTCTGCCTACGTCTATTTGATTCAGCGATTATAGGAACTGTGGGACCCAATTTATGCTTCAAAATGAGATTTCAAAAGATCTGTTTTTTATCGAAAGAGGGTATTTAAACGGAAATCACTTTGTTTATCGATCCAGGTCTCCCATCCTTTCATGGAACAGATAAAACATGCCCTGAAGCTGCATTATGCGCTTTTATGAAATATTCCCGGTCCATTGTTTCGAGTCCGTTTGGCGGTGCTTCCCGCTCTCAAAGCCGATGGCGTCTCCAATGGCGATAGAATCCTGACGTCCACGAAAGCATCATTTTCCCTGGTGAAAGTTTCCGATCCTGTCCAGTTGATCCAGGGCCTCCTGAAAATAGTGCAAGGCCTCGCTGGAAGGTGACGATTTCAGGGCTTCTTTACCCGCCTTGATAAGATATTCTTCCGTCTTATCCGTGTCCTCCCCTTTGCCGTAGTGAAAGGCCAGCATGCCGTAGAATTCCCGAAGTCTCTCCTTGTCTCTACAGCAGCCGCATGCCTTTGTACAACCTGCTTTTGTGTTCCATGAGAATGTCCCGGCCAAAATCCCAGTACAGAAACCCCTCCGTCAAGCAAAAAACCCATTTTGCTCTTCGCTGTCGTATATTGCTTTTACGATTTCTTTTTATTTCTCGCGCAAAGACGCCAAGACGCAAAGTTTTTAAAACATAGTCTTTTTCTTTGCGCCTCTGCGCCTTTGCGCGAGTCCTTTCTTTAGTCTACGGACTATGAGCCATCTCCGCCGCCAAAACCGCATGACCATTTGGCTTCAACAGATGCATCTCGGGATTCACCAGCTCCCCGGACACAATTTTATCGAAGAAAAGCCCTACCCATATACGGCTTCAGCCGTGAGTTTTACACCGAGAGCTTTGCAGACCCTTTGACCGGTCGACGGTCCGGTGATTGTTGTACGGAAATGATCACGTTTTGTGGCATCCTTTCCGTTTTGAACACGATTCATATGATTAGAATCCGGCGTCAGGACAAGTTTCTTCAAAGCCCTTTACACCCTTTTGTTTGCGTTTCATCGGCCAATGGCAATCCTGTCCATCATTTAATCTTTCAAATCGTGTTCAAACATTTTGTTCCGGCTTACGACCGTAGCCCTGAAAAGTGAAGAGTCGCCAAATTTTCACCTTTTACCTTTCACTTTTCAAAAGTGTAAACTACTTTTGAGCTGTTATGAAGGATGCCCCGCATTCAATACAGAATTTGGCTGTCTCGGGAATATCGGTTTTACATTTCGGGCAATTCATGGTTTGCGCCCTCAAAGTCCAAAAGAAGTTCAACAAAAGAAAAGGGATGCCGGCGAAGGTTATGTAAGGTTAGCCGCAGGTGAATCCGACCAAAATCAATTGGGAAATCAATTTGAATTCGATTTTCAATGGATTATTGAAAGGTCATAAAATGATGAGATAATGAATATTCTCTAAAGTCAAGGAATATTTTGTTTCGAAGGGATTACGATTACGCGCTTCTCTGCCGGTATAATTCCGACAGGATGACGCCCTCCGCTCCGGAGGGAGTCCGGCTGTTTGCTCCTGTGGCGCAAACGAGGCATTCAACCGTCGCTTGAAGCAGTGCGGATTTTGGACGGAATCCGTAATTGTCCGAGCTTGCAAACCCGGGAAAGGCGCCAGGCACACCATCTGACTTGCAGAAATATTTTGATGGGGCTATCATCCTTAAGTTAAAGAACTCACTGTGAGACCTAATTTATGCTTCAAAATGAGATTTTGAAAGATCTGTTTTTTATCGAAAGAGGGTATTTAAATGGAAATCACTTTGTTTATCGATCCAGGTCTCCAATCCTTATCGATACGGGATATGTTACCGACTTCAAAGAAACGGAACGTTTAATAACGGAATTGGGCGTAAATCTTTCTGATGCTTCTTTGATTGTTAACACCCACACCCATTGCGATCACATGGGCGGCAATCAAATCATTCAGAAAAGATCCGGGTGCGACATTGCTCTGCACGAAGTTGGCAAGTATTTTATGGACACCGAAGATGATTGGTCTACATGGTGGCGGTACTATAACCAGGAAGCTGATTTTTTTAAATGCACCAAAACCTTGAAAGATGGCGATGTTATTCCTGTCGGCCCTCACGAATTTCAAGTGATTTATACGCCCGGACATGCTTCAGACGGCATCGTTCTGTATAACCGCCGGGGGAAAATCCTTATATCTTCCGATACCCTTTGGGAGAATGATATGGCCGTCATGACGCTTCGTGTTGAAGGGAGTACGGCATTATTTCGCATGTGGGAATCGCTTCAAAAACTTGAATCCCTTGATGTAAGGTGGGTCTATCCCGGTCATGGAAAGCCCTTCAGCGACATGAAAACGGCCCTGTCAAAAAGCAAAAAGAAAATTGAAAGGTATTTAATCGATCGGCAAATGATCGGCAATGATCTGATAAAGAAAATCATCGTTTACACATTGCTGATGAAGAAAACCATTGGTGAAAATGATTTTTTCCCATATCTGATGGATACTCATTGGTTTAAAGAGTCCGTCGATCTATACTTTAACGGCGGGTACGAAATGAAATATCATGAAATCATGACTGCATTTTTTGAAAAAGGCGTGATTAAGCGGAAAAATGGGAACTTGTTTACAACGGTAAAGCCATGAGTGTTCGGCGAATATCCAAACAGGGAGGAGATCGCTTGCTTATGAATCAGGGAAAAGATGACCTTGTGACGCTGAAAACAATGGATTTCCAACCTGTCGGATCCTTCACCGCTGGCTGTTGACCCAAGGGCGGAACGGCTCAGTTGAGGCCTCCGAGTATGGAGAAACCTTTTTGTGGTTTAGGGAATTTGTTGTTATGCGCGATTTTTACCCTTACTTTTAATAAAATTTTAGTTAAAAATACCTTTACTTTTGATCTATCGACGCATACGCTTTTAAATTGGTGTTAAAGGATTCTAAAGAGGGTAGGGGAATGATCAACAGAGATTCACTAAGCTATTTAAAAGAATGGTCTTACAGAAGTAAACGTAAGCCCATGTTAATCCGCGGTGCACGTCAGGTCGGCAAAACCACCCTGGTGCGGATGTTTGCGGATCAGCAGGATTTTCAGTTGGTTGAACTGAACATGGAGAAACCCTGGAGGTTTATCCCAACACTGAATGATTTGAATCCCCACAGGACGATTGAGGCCATTGAGTTCGAACTCCATGTTGATATCGATCCCAAACGATCTGTTATTTTCTTTGATGAAGTACAGTCTTGCCCGCCTGTTCTATCTCTTCTTCGGTATTTCTACGAGGAGGCGCCGGAATACAGAATAATAGCGACCGGATCGCTTCTGGAGTTTGTGTTGGCTGAACCGAAATTTTCCATTCCGGTGGGACGCATTGAACTTTTTTATCTCGGCCCCCTGACCTTTCAAGAATTTCTGTCGGCAACAGGAGAGGACAAAGCCGTCGCGAAATTAGAGCACTACAAATTTGGCGACATAATCCAGGAACCGGTTCATGAAAAACTGAACCATCTGGTACGCATATTCAATGTTGTGGGCGGGATGCCTGAGGCCATCAGTTGTTTTGCCCGGAACCGCAGTTTTAAAGAAGTCGAAAGGGTCAAATCGGAGATTGTCGAGACATTTCGCTTGGATTTCAATAAATATCATGGCAAGGCAAATCCACAACTCCTCAAGATGGTTTTTGATTCAATGCCTCGGTTGATGGGGAAAAAACTCATCTACTCTCACTTGACGCCGAACTACCGGTCCAATGACTTGGCAAAGGCGGTTGAACAACTGTGTCTGGCCCGGATTATCACAAAGGTTTTTCATAGCCACGCCAATGGAACGCCGTTGGCAGCGGAGAAGAACGAACGATTTTTCAAGATGATGCTCCTTGACGTTGGGCTATTACTGACGCAATTGAATCTCATACCCACTGAAATTGAACAGGTCGGAGAGTTGAACCTGGTGAATAACGGAACTTTGGCGGAGCAATTTGTCGGCCAGCATCTTTATCAAGCGCAGCCGTATTACAGGACGCCTGAACTTTTCTACTGGGCGCGAGAGAGAAAATCTTCATCGGCCGAGGTGGACTATGTGATCACCGATGGTTTTAATAATGTCGTTCCTGTTGAGATTAAAGCCGGCAGTACCGGAAGTCTGCGAGCTCTGCAAATCATGGTCCTGGAAAAATCATTGTCCCGCGCCGTCAGATTTTGTTCAGCTCAACCGACCCTATTCACTGAAAGAAGAAAAACAGCAAAGGGGACGGTGGACTTCAAGTTGATTTCTTTACCGCACTATTTGGTGCAGCAGCTTCAACGGTTACTTTCCGAGTTTTAAATTATGCGCTTGGCCTTTAACCGCTTTTGTGGCCTAAGGCCCGAAATTTTAAGGAGTCTGTAAAACGATATTGGAGAAAGACATGAAAAGCATCAATCCGGCAACAAATGAAGTGATAAAAGAGTACACGGAATATACACCGACGGAAGTTCAAAATATTATTCAAGCCGTTGAGACCGATTGGCGAATCTGGAAAACCTTTTCCTTTGCCGACCGCGCCAGGCTCATGAAAAATGTCGCTCAAATTCTCAAAAAAGAGCGAGATGAGTGCGCTGCCATTATGACCGCTGAGATGGGCAAAGTGATTCAGGAGTCGCGAGTGGAAATCGAAAAATGTGCTTGTGTTTGTGAATACTATGCGGAAAACGCTGAAAAATTTCTCGAAGATGAAGTGATCAAAACCACCTGTTTAAAAAGTTTTGTCGCCTTTCAGCCTTTAGGGCCGATTTTGGCGGTGATGCCCTGGAATTACCCGTTTTCCCAGGTTTTCCGGTTTATCGCTCCCGCTCTGATGGCTGGGAATGCCGGTGTCTTGAAGCATGCTTCCAACGTGATGGGATGCGCGCTTAAAATCGAAGAGATTGTGCGAAAAGCCGGTTTCCCTGAAAATCTGTTCAGATCCCTGGTTGTTTCATCCGGGCAGGTTGCGGATGTGATCAGGCATCCGGCGATCAAAGCGGTAACGTTTACTGGAAGTGAGGCTGCCGGCGGTAACGTGGCTGAAGCTGCCGGTAAGGCGCTTAAAAAGACGGTTTTAGAATTGGGTGGTTCAAATCCGTTTGTGGTACTGGAAGATGCGGATCTGGAAGAATGCGCCAAAACAGCGGTGATTGCCAGAAACTGGAATGCCGGTCAGGTTTGTATTGCGGCGAAGCGGTTTATCATCGTTGCGTCCGTAGCTGAAAAATTCGAAGCGATTCAGAAAGAGGCCACTGAAGCCCTGGTTGTGGGAGATCCCGCGGATGAAAGTACGCAACTGGCGCCCATGTCTCGATGGGATCTGCTGGAAGACTTGCACGGCCAGGTTGAAAAAAGTATCGCGATGGGCGCCAGGCTGGTGACCGGTGGTAAAAAGTTGGATCGTCCGGGGAATTTCTATGCGGCAACCATCCTCTCAAATGTCGGAAAAGGGATGCCGGTTTACGAAGAAGAGACCTTCGGACCCGTTGCTGCCAACATTATTGTCAAGGATGAAGCGGAAGCCATTAAGGTCGCCAACGATACGCAATTCGGCCTCGGCGCCAGTGTTTGGACAAAGGATCACGCCAGGGGCGAACGCGTCGCGCGCGAAATCGAAGCCGGAATGGTATTTGTCAACAGCAAGGTGGCTTCCATGCCGCGGATGCCCTTTGGTGGTGTAAAACGCTCCGGATATGGTCGGGAGCTCTCCATCTACGGGATTAAAGAGTTCGTCAATATCAAAAGTATTTGCATCCGATAATATGCGTTACTTGATTCACCTAAAGCGGCGTGTAGGTCAATCCAAGACTTTCGGCCACGGCCCTGTGTACCACATGCCCCTTGATGACATTCATCCCCCAGGCAATCCGGGGGTTTTCCCGCATGGCTTTTTCATACCCCGAATTGGCGATTTCAAGCGCGTAAGGCAGGGTGGCGTTGGTGAGCGCCATGGTGGAGGTTCGGGGGACGGCGCCGGGCATGTTGTTGACGCAATAGTGGACGATGCCCTCTTCCACGAAGGTGGGATCTTCATGGGTGGTGGGGCGGCTGGTCTCGCAGGCCCCGCCCTGATCGATGGAAATATCCACGATGGCGGCCCCGGGTTTCATTTTCTTGAGCAGGTCCCGGGAGATGAGCTTGGGCGCACAGGCGCCCGGGATGAGAACCGAACAGATGACGAGATCCGCTTTCATGACCTCTTCTTCCAAAATGCCCTCATTGCTCATGAGGGTGGTCACGCTCCCCCGCATGACATCGTTGATGTAGTCCAGCCGTTCCTGGTTGATGTCCAGAATGGTAACCCGGGCCCCGGCGCCCACGGCGCTGAAACAGGCATGCAGGCCGGAAACCCCCGCGCCGATGATGACCACATAGGCCGGTCGCACGCCTGGGACTCCGCTCAGCAACACCCCCATGCCGCCGGATTTGGCTTCAAGGCAATAGGCGCCGGCCTGAATGGATAATCGTCCCGCAACGGCGCTCATTGGCGCCAGGAGGGGAAGGGTTCTCTTTTCGGTTTGAATGGTTTCATAGGCAATGCCCACCACTTTCTTTTCAACCATTTTTTCAGCCAGGCTTCTGGCCGCCGCCAGGTGAAGGTAGGTGAAAATGATCTGGCCCTCTCTCATCAGATCGTATTCAATGGGAAGAGGCTCTTTGACCTTCATGATCATTTGAGCATCGGCCCATATGTCTTTCTGGTGGACGATGATTTGCGCGCCGGCCTGAACATATTGTTCATTGGGAAAGCCGCTGCCGAAGCCCGCATTGGATTGGATCAGGACCGTGTGGCCGTTCTGAACGAGGGTCCTGACGCCTGAAGGGGTTACCGCCACACGTTTTTCAGCGACTTTGACTTCTGTCGGGATACCGATGATCATAACGTTAATCTCCTTTTCTAAAATTGTCAGGGGGTAGTCGTCATATATAAATTTTAGGCACCCTTTTTCCAATGGAACAGACGATTTCATAATTGATCGTGTCCAGCTGGGCGGCCAGTTCATCCACGGTGGGTGTTTCTCCGAAAAGAATCGCCTCGTCATCGGGTTGAATGCCCGGAATATCCGTGACGTCAAACATGCACATATCCATGCACACACGTCCCACCAGGGATGCCGGCATATTCCGGATCAGGGCATAGCCGCGATTGGAGAGCCCCCTGCTGTACCCATCCCCATAGCCGATGGGAAGGGTGGCCACGATCATCTGCCCGCGGGAACAAAAGGTATGGCCGTAACTGATGGGGGTGCCCTGGGGAACCTGTTTCAGATAGGCCACTTTTGTTTTGAGGGTCATGGCCGGTTTAAGCGCCACATGGCGGCTCACATGGGGAGAAGGGCGAAGACCGTACAACATGATGCCGGGTCTTACGAGGTCGTAATGGGATCTTGGGAAATCCAGAACCCCCGCGCTGTTGGCCAGATGTTTTTGGGGGATTTTGATGCCTGACGCCTCAATTTCCCGCAGGAGATCGTCAAATATTCGAATCTGGCGCTCCGTAAATGTCTTATCCGCCTCATCCGCGCAGGGGAGATGGCTGAAGATGCCTTTGAGATAGAGGTTTTGAAAGCCGCTGATTTTTTTTGCAAATGCCGGTGCATCCCGAGGGGCGATTCCGATCCGTCCCATGCCGGTGTCCACCTTGATGTGAACGCTGATTTTCTGAGCGGTTGCCCTTGCGATCCGGTCCAGGGCCTCTGCCGCTTCCACGGTACAGAGGGTTTGTTCCAGGTGGGATTCGACTACTTTTGAGGCTTCTTTCGGGTGAATGACCCCCAGGACCAGAATCGGGGCTTCGATCCCCCGTTTTCGAAGTTGTGCCCCTTCTTCTGGGAGGGCAACCCCCAGGCATGTGGCGCCGCTGTTTAAGGCGGTTTTGCTCACTTTTATCGCCCCATGGCCATAGGCGTCCGCTTTGACGATGGCCATTAGATCCCTGGAAGGCCCGATGATGCTCCGAACCGCCGCAACATTAAAGGCGATGGCGTTCAGATCTATGATGGCTCTGGTAGCCCTTTCCATGGTCATTTTTGTGCGCCTCAGGCCGGCATAGGCGCCGGGCATGTAGCGACCTCGACCTCGGTGGGGGCTTCCATGGGGGCCGTCTTAAATTTGGGATTTGTTTTAATGCCGTGGGCCGTGAGGATTCTTTTCAGGATATCATAGTCCTTGGCGATGGACTGTCTGACCGATTCGTACCCCCGTTTGGCCGCCTCGCGGCGCTCCCAGAAGGCCATGGGATTCATGTCGAAAAATTTATCGTCATATTCGGTGGGTTCCACCAGAATGATATCGCCTTTGAAATCGGGATTCTTTTGATATAAGGAAATGCCGTGCATGAGTCGGGTGTGCAGCATGGTGCGCATGACCTGGTTGAAAATGGAATAGATGCCTTCTTCCGCGATGCGGGTCCTCTCCTTATTGGCTTCACACTGTTCACAGAAAAGATCCAGGTTGAAAGGGCGAAAGGGATTGTAGCAGATGATCAGATCCGCATTTTTGGAAACCGCCAGATCCATGTTGGTGGTTTTGATGACAGCGCCATCCACATAATCCACGCCATCGATATTGACGGGCTTGTAGAAAAAAGGGATGGCCATGGATGCTTCCATGGCTTTGGAGATGGAGACCGTGTTGTTTTCGTCATGTCCGAAAACAGTCCGCCTGGCGCAATCCAGGTTCATGCTGATGGTATAGAGTTCCTTGCCCCGGTTCTTGTAAAGGGCGGTGAAATCGTTATAGAGCCCATGGTCTTCCAGGTTTTTCCGATTGGCCCGTTCGAATTTTTCCGTGGTGAAGATGCTGTTGGGTAGATAGTGCCAGGGCCAGGTCGGGTGATGTGAATGGGGATTGCCGTCTTTGAGGCAGTAGGCAAGAAAATCTCCTACATTCTGATAGGTCGGCTTATAAAGGGTTTGGAGCAACCTTTTTCGAAAGGCTTCCCTGAAAATATTTTTGTTCACCAGGATATCGCGGAGCTGTTTGGGGAAAATGGACAGCATGTGCCCCATGACATGGGTGGGAATTTGAAGAAACGCCATGAGGTTGGGGGTGTACAGGTCCCACGCTTTGATGGGGTTCAGTCTGCCCGGCGCTCCTTCCAAACTGGCGGCCATGTCTTTTGAGGATACGCCGTTTGCCAGGTATGAGGTGATGATGGCGCCGGCGCTGACCCCCACGAACATGTCAAAATCCCTGAGCCGTCGATTGGCCATGAAACTGCTGAGTGCAAGCAGTCCTCCGATCTTGAAGGCGCCGCCCGATATCCCCCCGCCCGACAGGACGAGTGCTATTTTCGGATTGGTTTTCGGATGATTCAAGTCGCTTTTTTGTACGATGGTAATGCCCAAGAAATTCCTCCTGATTAATATGCCTGTCGGTACACGGCCAGGGCATCTTCATAAGAGACCTCCCGTGGGTTGTAGATCAAGGCGCCGTCGTTAATGGCGGCTGTCGCTGCTTCCGGAAGTTGCTCTTCCATTACTTTGGCATCCCGTAATGTTTCGGGCAGTCCGGATATTTTATGGAGTTTTTTCAGCAGATTCCGGATGAGGGAAATGGTTTCCGCCGCCTGCTCGGATGGGGCAAGGTAGGCCCTGGCGCCTCCCAGAAGACCGGAAAGTTCAGCGATGTATTCGGGGACTTTTTTGAGATTGTATTCAAGACACCATGGCAGCAGAATGGCGTTGGCCATTCCATGGGGTACGTGACAGACGCCCCCCAAAGCATGGGCCAGGGCGTGGACCATCCCCACCATGGAGTTGGAAAAGGCGATTCCCGCAAAGAGGGCCGCATTGGCCATTCCCATCCGTGCTTCCATGTCTTTCCCATCCTCTGTTGCGCGAACCAGATAACGGCGAATCAGGTCGATGGCGGTTTTGGCATAGACGTCGTCAATGGGGTTTTTCTGAATGCAGATATAGGCTTCTATGGCGTGGGTCAGGGCATCCATGCCGGTGGCGGCCGTGATTATGGAGGGCATGGTCAGGGTCATGCGGGGGTCGATCACCGCCAGGTTGGGATAGAGTTTATCGGAGACAAAACTCATTTTGGTTTCCGTGGTTTCGTTGTAAATCACGGCGACTTTCGTTACTTCACTGCCGGTGCCGGCGGTGGTGGGGACGGCGATGAGGGGTTTCAGGTCGCTGGTGATCTTATCGGCCCCTTGAAAATCCAGAATATTGCCGGAATCAGCGGACAGGACAATATTGGCGCCCTTGGCCGAATCCAAGGCGCTGCCGCCGCCTACGGCGATGAAGCAGTCGCACCGATCGGTCTTAAATATCCGTGCAATGCGGTTGGCGATTCTATCACTGGAGTCCTGGGGCACTTCATCAAAAATATGGCCGATTTTTACGTCGGAATCCGCAAAGGCGCTTTTGACGATATCGATGAGCCCGGCCTTGACCACGCCTTTATCGGTGACGACCATGGCCCTTTGGCATCCCATCAGCTTCATTTCAAAGGGAATATTGCTGACGGCCAACTGGCCTGAAAGGATTTTGACGGGACAATAGAACTGGTAATAATTGGGCAGCATGGTATTTCCTCCTATTGTTTATGAGGGTGCAGTTGTCAGGGTGCAGTTATCAGTGCGTAGAAAAACAAGCTCGATCCAAATCTTCGAATTTTATCCTGCCCCCTGACGACTGTCCCCTGCCCCCTGTGGACGCTTTATGGCGCACTTAAGGCCGTTCTTGATCAGGGCCGGACCCAGTGCCGCATAAACAAGGGCTTTGACCACCAGTTGATAGGCATTGAGGGTGGGCGGCCGTTTAAAAATTGTATTCAATATGAACTGGGGGAAAAGATAGGTTTCCACGATGGCCAGTGCTCGGTTTAATTCCATGCCGTAGGAAACCTGGCCATCCAGCAGAATCCGGCTTTCGGCCAGGGCCTGGTGGGCGCTCATCTGGGCGGTCAGTACCAGCATGGCGGAATCGAGGTTCTTAAAGAGAAAGGTCATGTGTGGATCAATCTTTTTTTTCCCCAGGTAGTGAATCTGGTTTCCCCTTTTTTCAAGGGTGATAAAGGGTCCTCTGGGAAGCACCCCCAAGGCACATCGTCTGCCGTCATTCCAATTTGTGATTTCCCGTTTCAAATCGGGGGCCCGTTTGGAAACTTCTTCAAAGGCCACCCCGATGAGTGTCAAGGTCATGTCGATTAATTCATATTTGGATTTGGATTGGATAACCGGGTAAAAGGGGAGGGCGCGAAGCTGGGCGAGTCCCTTTTCGATGATAAAATCCATTTGGTTTTCTCCTTTTTTTTGGAGCCGAGTCAAAAAGTTGTCAGAATTAATGGTTCAACACAACGGGTGCGAAAAATACGAAATTCTCAGTGCCATCAGAGATAGGCGGAGAGTTTATTGATGATGTCGGAACGACAGTGTAGAAACCGCAAAATTTCGATATCGGCGCCGACACGGCGGTAGAAGATATAATGTTTGCCTTCCACCACGTATCGGAAATCGCTGCGCAGCATTGGATGGTTCCTCCCCCAGTTCGGGAAAATCAAGCAGTAACGCCAATCGTTCTTCGAGGCGATGTCGGTAGATCTCCAGTTGTTTTTCGCCCCAGGTTTCAAGCGTATAATTCGCAATATCGGCCAAGTCTTTCTCAGCCGATCGCGTCAACCAATATCCGTCGGAACTCATTCGTTGTTCCCGTGGCGCGTCTGAGAGATGACATCGCTGACCGAACGTGGACTTCGTCCGCTTGCAACAGATGATTCCAGGATGTCGTTCAACTCGCTCCAGGCGGCATCAACGATGACACGCTCATCCATGCGCCGAAGGGCATCCCTCACCACTTCGCTGGCATTTCCGTAGAGACCGGAGTGAACCTTGCGCTGAACAAGTTCGTAAAGCTCCGATGTTACGGATGCGTTCATCTGCATCGCAGGATCTCCTTTCCCTTCCAGTAGGTTAAATATATAGTGCGAATCTTTATGCTGGTCAATGATAAACGGGTTGAATTGATCAATCTGAAAAAGAAAAGTGAAGCCATAGCCGCTTATTCGAGTGAACCGGGGACACTTTTAAAGGGAGTGTCCATACGATTTTATCTTGAAATAATGGGATCGATTGTTTATAAACAAACCACTTCACACCTGAACAAGGTATCAAATCCATGTTTGCATTTCAAAAGATTATTGAAAAGCGGATCCAAGATGCTCAGAAAAATGGGGACTTCGATGACCTTCCAGGAAAGGGAAAACCCATTGAATTTGAAGATGACAGCCATATACCCGAAGAACTCAGGCTGACCTATAAGATTCTGAGAAATGCGGATTGTCTTCCCCCGGAGCTCCAGCTTAGAAAAGAGATCCGGACCATGGAGGACATGCTGGACGACATCCCCGACGAAAAACAAAAATTTCGACATATCAAGAAAATAAATTATAAAATCATGCAGTTGAATATGATGGGCAAGGGGTCTCCGCTGTTGGGAGAGTCTGAAGTCTATTACCGAAAAGTGCTTGAAAAAACCGATCGGAAATGATTTTCAATCCGCATTCCGCGATTATCTAGGAGATGTTATCCTATGGATATGAAGAGGGACTATTACGAAGATGTTCGACTTTTTTCATCCGGGGTGGTCGTCTTCTGGTTTGCGGCCCTGATAATTTGTCTGGCCCTGTTTCCGCTTTTTGTCAAAAATTATTATGTCTATATGGCCAATTACATGGCCATCAATATCATTGTGGCTGTGGGGTTGAATCTACTGGTGGGGTATACCGGGCAGATATCCCTGGGACACGCGGGTTTTTTTGCCATCGGCGCCTACGGCACCGTGGTGTTTATGGCCAAGGTTCATCTCCCCTTTCTATTGGCCCTGCCGGCAGGCGGGTTGACGGCAGCCCTTTTCGGTTTTCTCTTGGGAATTCCGGCCTTGAGGCTTGAAGGGCCATATCTTTCCATTGCTACCCTTGGGTTCGGTCTCACCATCACACAGGTCATCGGTCGCGTTGATCTTTTTGGTGGACGGCAGGGGTTGCATACGCCGCCGCTCACCATTGGACCGTGGCACCTGGAATCGGACCGGGATTTTTACTATCTATTGATTATTGTCACCGTCATTTTAGTTTTGGCGGCTCGGAATCTTATCAAAACCAAAGTGGGGCGCGCGTTTATTGCCATCCGGGATGCGGATATCGCCGCGGAAACCATGGGGGTCAACCTGACCTATTACAAGACCCTGGCCTTTGCGGTGAGCGCCTTTTATGCCGGCATTGCCGGAGGGTTGTATGCCTTTGTCCTGCGGTTCATCGAGCCGGAAATGTTTACCCTCATGATGTCCATCATTTTCCTGGGAATGGTGGTGGTGGGGGGGCTTGGGTCCATCTTCGGCGCCATTGCGGGGGCTTGTCTGTTGAGTTGGCTGGATCTGGAATTGCGCAATATCCTGAGCATCCCCTATCTGGGACAGTGGCTGGAGGCCATGAGCAAGGATTATTTTTCCATTACGGGGGTGAGCAACATTCAGTTCATTATATACGGTCTCATCATGGTTTTGATCATGCTTTTTGAACCGCTGGGGATTTACGGGTTCTGGATTCGAACCAAGATCTACTGGCGTACCTGGCCGTTTTAGGGAAGCAGTTAGCGGTTAGCGATTAGCCGTTAGCCTTCGAAGCTGACAGCTAAAAGCTCTCATACGAGGTTTAGTCTATGCTTGAATTTATCCAGACCATTGCCAGTGGCATTGCTGTGGGGAGTTCCTACGCTTTGATGGGGCTTGCCATGGTGCTGATTTACAAGACTTCCGAGGTCGTGAATTTTGCTCAGGGTGAGATGGCGCTGGTTTCCAGCTTTTTGACTTACATGGTTCTGGAGTATCATGGTTTTCCTTTTTATGTGGCGTTTCCATCGGCTTTAATCTTTGCGGCATTCCTGGGGTTTTTTCTGGAGTTCGCGGTTCTCCGGCGGGCCAAGGAACCCAACATCCTGGGGATGATTATCATTACCATCGGCCTTGAAATGATCCTCATGGGATTTGTTTCCTGGAAATTCGGGGCTGACCCCAAAACCATGCCCTTTCCCCTGTCCCCCTATGACAGCGTGGAAGTCGGTGGAATCTTTGTGAGCGCCCTGGAAGTGCTGACCTTTGTGGTGGCTTTGACCGTCATGGTTGTGCTGTTCCTGTTCCTGAAATATTCCAAGCTGGGGGTGGCCATGAAGGCCACCCAGCAAAACAATATGGCGGCACGCCTCATGGGGATCAGGACCAATCGGATTCTGATGGTTACCTGGGGGATTTCTTCCATGGTGGGTTGCCTTTCCGGTCTTTTGATCGCCCCCATGACCATGCAGCCTTACATGATGTGGGATCCCATGCTGAAGGGGTTTGCGGGTGCGGTGATGGGCGGCATGACCTCCCTTCCCGGTTCTGTTTTCGGCGCCTATATCATCGGCATCATCGAGAATCTGTTCGGACTCTATGTGTCCATAGAGTTCAAATCCGTTGTGGCCTTCGCCATTATTGTGGTGGTTCTGTGTATCAAGCCTTCCGGGCTTTTTGCACGTCATTATGTGAAAAAGGTGTAAGCTGATAATTGCGGAGTTTGGATGAATCGTCAACCATTATAAGCTTTGCACTCAGAAAGGAGTAAGGGCATCAGAAAACGAAGAGATTTCTGGTGGGACTGGCAGCGGTTGTTTGCTGGTGTTCAGGGCTCGATGGCCTTGCGCGTCGGGGGAAACCGAGGAAGGGGTAATGACGGGAACGACGGAAATCCATATTATGGAAAGGAGAAGGGCATGAAAACGAAGAGATTTCTGGTGGGACTGGCAGCGGTTGTTCTGGTGTTGGGGATGGCCTTCGCGTCGGGGGCCGAGGAAGGGGTGACGGATACGGAAATCCATATCGGGCAATGGGGTCCTCAGACAGGTCCCGCGGCCCCATGGGGGTCCGTGGCCCGGGGGACGGATGCCTACTTCAAGATGATCAATGCCGAAGGCGGAATCAATGGACGAAAGCTCATCCATCACATGTTTGACGATGGTTATAACCCCGCCAAAACCAAGGCGGGCGTCAAAGAACTGCAGGAGGGAACGGGCATGTTTGCCTGGGTGTCCGGCGTGGGCACGGCCCCCGGCCTTTCGGTGGTGGATTATCTCATGGAACGGAATATCCCCTGGGTGGGACCTTCCTCCGGGTCTCTTCACTGGATCGAGCCTCCCCGTAAATTCCTCTTTGCGGTCTATCCCCTCTATTACATCGAGGCCAAGGGGCTTGTTCGTTATGCGGTGGAGAAACTGGGCAAGAAACGCATTGCCATTGCTTACCAGAACGATGATTACGGCAAAAACGGCGTCAAGGGCGCCACGGAAGAGCTGGAGAAAATGGGTCTGAAGCTGGTGGAGCAGATTCCCGTTGAAAAATCCGATACGGACATGAAACCCCATGTCATGAAACTGAAAAAGGCCAATGCCGATGCGGTGTTGTTGTGGGTGACCCCGACCCATGCGGTGCGCATTGTCGGCACCAGCAAAGCCATGAAATTCGCCCCTCAATGGTTGAGTACCAGTACCTGTTCTGATTTTCCGTTGATGTACAAAATCAGCAAGGGTCTGTGGGAGGGCGTCATTGCCGCTACCTTTGGGGAACTGCCGAATGCGGATGATCCCCTGCTCAAAAAATACAAAAAGGATGCCTACGAAAAATTTGCCGCCAAAGGCGAGAGATGGGGCCTGTTTTTCTATGCGGGCATCATCTTTTCTGAACCCCTGGTGGAAGGCATTAAGCGATGCGGTCGGGATTTGACCCGCGAAAGGCTCGTTAAAGAGATGGAAGGGATCAAGAATTTCAAGGGGATCGGCGGAAAGATCAGCTATGGCCCGCTGGATCTGGCAGAGCCTTATGCATGTCGCCAGGGCCAGAAAGAGATTTTCCTGGTCAAATGCCTCAAAGGGGGCAAGTATGAGAAACTGACCGACTGGATGGAAATTAAATAGAGATTTTGCTTATTGTAAGATGATGGGTGCTCGTTTACGGTTTACGGTTGAAATAACCGTGAACCGTAAACCGGTAACCGTAAACGGCTGTATTTGAGTGGCGGATTTATGGATTTCTTTAAGGTTGAGGACCTAGGCATATCATTCGGCGGCCTGGTGGCACTGAACGGTATTCATTTCCAGGTAAAGAAGGGTTCCATTTTTGCCATCATCGGCCCCAATGGCGCGGGAAAAACAACGCTGTTCAATTGCATTAACGGCATTTACAAACCCAATCGTGGCCGGATTATCTTTAAAGGTATTGAGATTCAGGGGAAAAAACCCGACCGTGTGGCCAAATTGGGGATTGCCCGCACGTTTCAGAATATCGAACTGTTTTCCCATATGAGTACCATGGAAAATCTCATGGCGGGCCGGCATAATTACATGAAGACGGGTCTTTTCAGGGGATCCTTCATGTGGGGACGCAGATCCTTTGCCGGGCGTGAAGAGGTTTCTCACCGGCGAAAGGTGGAGGAGATTATCGATCTGCTGGATTTGCAGTCCGTGCGCAACAAATTCGTCGGCGGTCTCCCCTACGGCACCCAGAAACAGGTGGAGCTGGGCAGGGCACTGGCCCTTGAACCGGAATTGCTGCTGCTGGATGAACCTTGCGCGGGGATGAATTCCGAAGAAAAGCAGGATATGATTTTCTGGGTCAAGGATATCCAGGATGAGTTGGGGGTGACCATTCTGCTCATTGAACACGACATGAAAATGGTCATGGACATTTCGGAACGGATTCTGGTCATTAATTTCGGCAAGCCCATCATGGAGGGGGACCCCGAGGAAGTTCAAAAGAATCCCGAGGTTCTGAAGGCCTACCTGGGAGAGGACGAAGCCATTGGCGACGCTGCTTGACATCAAGAACATCGAGACCTTCTATGGCTTGATCTACGCCTTGAGGGGCGTATCCCTTGCCGTGGAAGAGGGGACCATTACCGCGATCCTGGGGAATAACGGCGCCGGCAAGTCCACCATTTTGAAAACGGTGATGGGTCTTTTAGATGATCAACCCGACAAGGGAACCATCGAATTCTTAGGAAAGCGCATTGACGGAAAAGACCCGGAGGTCATTGTCAGGCGGGGCATTTCTTATGTCCCCGAGGGACGGGAAGTGTTTGAAGAATTGACTGTTCGGGAAAATCTTCTGATGGGCGCGTACATCCGCCGGGATCGATCGGGCATCAAGAAAGACGTGGAAGAGATTTTCGGGCATTTTCCGGTTTTGAAGGAGCGACACGGTCAATGGGCGGGCACCCTGTCGGGGGGTGAGCAGCAGATGCTGGCAATGGGCCGTGCTTTGATGAACCGTCCGAAACTTCTTTTCCTGGATGAACCCTCTCTCGGGCTTTCGCCGCTTCTGGTGCAAGAGATTTTCAAGATTATCCGTGCCATCAACAAGGGGGGCATGACGATTCTTCTGGTGGAGCAGAATGCCCGCATGGCCCTTTCCATCTCCTATATGGGTTTGATCCTGGAAAACGGGCGGTTTGTCATGAAGGGAAAATCCCGGGAGTTGATGGAAGACCGGGATGTAAAGGAATTTTACATGGGCATTCGGAGTGAAGAATCCGCCAAGGGTTTCCAACGGTGGAAACGGAAGAAACGTTGGCGATAGTTGGAGATTGCGGAATGCGGATTGCGGAATGCGGAATTTTTAGTTCCCCTGTTCCGAGTTGGGAAGTGGTTTTTCAATTCCGCAATCCGCATTCCGCATTCCGCATTTACCCAGGAGGTACTGTCTATGGCCGTTGAAACCGCACCGTTGATGTTCAAAACGACGGCCCTGAAATACGGTGACCGGGTGGCTTTGCGCAGTAAGGCGTATGGACTCTGGAAGGATATTTCCTGGAACGAGTATTATCGTCAGGCCAGGTGTGTGGGGTCGGCACTCATGGATATGGGGCTGAAACCGGGGGATTGCGTCTCCATCATCGGTGATAACTGTCCGGAATGGGTCATTGTCGATATGGCGGTTCAGTGCGTGGGCGGTACGGCAGTGGGGGTTTATTCCACCAATGCATGGCCCCAGGTGGAGTATGTGATCGGCAATTCGGATTCCAGGTTTTTCTTTGTGGAAAATGAAGAGCAACTGGATAAATGGCTCCAGTTTCGGGATAACGTTCCCCATCTTAAAAAGGTCATTGTGTGGGATCTGGAAGGCTTGCGGCATTTTGAAGATCCCATGGTCATGACCTATGAAGAAATTCTTGAGATGGGCGACCGGGCTGCCCAAAAAGCACCCGATCGTTTTGAAACGCAAATTGCGCGGGTGAAGCCGGAAGATGTTTCCATGCTCATTTATACCTCTGGCACCACTGGGCCGCCCAAAGGGGCCATGCTGACCCACCGGAACCTCATGTGGATGGGGAAGGCCATTACCACGGAAAATCCCATGAATGACGAAGACGAGGTCCTTTCTTTTTTACCCCTGTGCCATGTTTTTGAACAGCTCTTTTCGGTCATGGGGCATATTACCCATGGTTATACCGTCAATTTTATCGAGAATCTGGAGACGGTGACGGACAATATGATTGAGGTGTCCCCCACTGTGGGGTATGCGGTCCCCCGTATCTGGGAGAAGTATCTCTCGGCGGTGTATATCCGTATGTCCGATGCCACCTGGTTTAAGAAAATGGCCTTCGGCATGGCCCTTAAAATTGGGAAGAAGCGGGCCTCTCTGATGATGGATTTCAAACCGGTCCCTGGTCTTCTGGCGCTTCTCTACAACCTGGCCCATTTTGCAGTGTTTCGAAAGCTCAAGGAACGGTTGGGATTTGATCGTATGCGCATCGCCTATTCGGGGGCCGCACCCATTTCGCCCGATGTCCTTCATTTTTTCCAATCCATCGGAGTGAACCTGGTGGAAGGATACGGCCAGACCGAGGGGACGGGCGTGACTTGCGTGTCACGGGTGGGAAAAGTCAAATTCGGCACTGTGGGCCCTCCCATTACGGGAACCCAAATTAAAATTGCCGAGGATGGTGAGATCCTGGTGAAATCCCCCAGCGTTTTCAAGGGATACTACAAAAACCCTGAAGCGACGGCAGAAACCATACAGGATGGCTGGCTTTACTCCGGTGATGTGGGCGAGATTGACGAGGATGGGTATCTCAAGATCACGGACCGGAAAAAGGACATCATCGTAACGGCGGGCGGGAAGAATATTACGCCCCAGTACATTGAGAATAAATTGAAATTCAGCCCCTACATCAACGACGCGGTGGTCATCGGGGACCAGCGCAAGTTTATTTCAGCCCTCATTATGATTGATGAGGACAACGTGGTCAAATTCGCTCAGGACCAGAAGGTTCAGTTTTCCACCTACAAAGACCTGACCCAAAGCCCGGAAATCAACAAGTTGATTCAGAAGGAAGTTTCCGATGTGAACGATACCCTGGCACGTGTCGAGCAGATCAAGAAATTCACCATTCTGCCCAAGAAACTCTATGAAGAGGATGGGGAGGTCACCCCCACCATGAAGGTCAAGCGGAGCTATGTTAACGAGGCCTTCGGAGACCTCATCGAGGCCATGTATAAACGGCCGAAGGTTTAGCCATGGGATGGCAAGAATGCCTGTAATTATGGAAATTTGTCTCAGGCCAACATTAGAATTGCTGTTGCTGTGATTAAGAGCTTGACAGCGAGTCCTCTGAAATATAAAAGTATGGTTTCAGCCTGGGTGGCGGAATTGGTAGACGCAAGGGACTTAAAATCCCTCGGGGTTTCCTCCCGTACGAGTTCGATTCTCGTCCTAGGCACCATGTAAAATAAAGGGGTTAGACATTATTTGTCGACCCCTTTTTTTTTGTGATGGCTGAGGAACATTGCATCCGATCATAATCCAATGCTCACAATCGTTCAAATTTCCGATGTTCATTTGGGGCTGATTGTGGGAGAATGGCGGTTTCTGAGGATATTCGATGCGGTCGCTTGCTTTCAGGTGGCGCAATCGATATTCCGGGGGCAGGTCAGGAGGATTTGAAATACATTTCGGAACAGGCGGGAAGGTGTGGCGGTGATGGTGTCGGGAGCCCTGGCGGATGGACCGTTTTCCTTTGACCGGCCGGCCATGAAAGATGAAAATTTGATATCGTGAGGTTCAGATGTTCTTGTTGCGTCGGCTGAGCCACAAAAATAAAATATTTTTTGCGTCCGTGGCCGTGATTCTCCTGGTCAGCGTCGGCATTGCCCTGGTGGCGCGATGGGTGCTGGTTTCGAGCCTGATCACCCGAATGGAGCAGCGGGGAGTGGGTATTGCACAAAGCGTTGCCGAGGAGAGCAAGGCCCACGTCTTGAAAGTAAACAGGGATGCTTTAAACCGGTTGCTCTTTGACGCTTCCCGGCTTGGAAATCGGGAGTCGCTGATTTCCTACATGTTCGTTTTGGATCGCAATGGGCAGCTTTTGGCGCATACCTTTGCGGATGGTTTTCCCGAAGCCTTGCTCCGGGTCAAGCGGGTCGGTTCCGGACGGTCCCACAGTATCGAACGGCTTTCTTTCGGCACGCAATCCGCCTATGATATCATGTTTCCTTTGAAAGAGGGTGTTTCACCAATCGGCGCTGTCCATGTAGGGTTGAGCAAAGGGTATATTGATGAAATTGTCGGTCGGCTTCGAATAACGTTTTTGGGTTTTATCTCAGTTATTATCCTCATTTTTTTCGGTATTGCCCACTGGCTTTCCGGATACATCACCCGGCCCATGGGG
Organism: Desulfatiglandales bacterium; assembly: GCA_963664475.2. Classification (GTDB taxonomy): domain Bacteria; phylum Desulfobacterota; class DSM-4660; order Desulfatiglandales; family Desulfatiglandaceae; genus NaphS2. The sequence continues at coordinate 1,012,756 of CAXXXE010000004.1, read as the reverse complement.
GAACTGATTCGGCGGGCCAACGAGATCAGCCTGGGCAATCTGGAGACGGAACCCGCTTCAGGTCATGAGGGTGACGTCTTCAAAAGCCGTTGGGGCGATGAAATAGAGCAACTGGCCGGCGCCTTCGACCACATGACTGCATCCCTCAGGGCATCCAGGGAACAGCTCAAGGAAAGTGAGCAGAAATACCGTTCCCTTTTTGACAGCGGTCCCAATCCCGTTTTTGTGGTGGCTCGCGAGGGGTTTGAGATTCTGGATGCCAATTTGGCCGCGGCTGAAACCTACGGGTACGCCAGGGAGGATCTGATCGGTCGATCTTTCAGCGATCTGGGGGTTTTTGAATATGGAGACTGGAATAGTGAGACGCTTGGGGAAAAAGCCATGGCCAGTGTCTGCGTACTCAGTTCGAGGGCGCGGCACTACCGAAAAGGACACCGACCCTTCTACGTGAATGTGCGGGCCTGTCCGGGTATTTATCAGGGGCGGGATGTGATTGTTTTGGCCACCAGTGATATTACTGAAATTATTGAAAAGGACGCACAGTTAATTCAGGCCGGCAAAATGAAAAGTCTGGGGGAAATGTCCGCGGGTATTGCCCACGAACTCAATCAGCCGTTGAATGCCATTAAAATGGGGAGCGATTTTTTGACCCTCATGGTGGAGCAGGGCAGGACCATTCCAACGAAAGATCTGGCACAGGTCGCCGGACAGGTGAGCGAGCAGGTGGATCGGGCATCCGAGATTATTACCCGTTTGCGGGAATTTGCCAGGAAAGCGGATTTCAGCAGGGAGGAGGTCTCCATCAACAGGCCTATTGAAAATGTTGTAAAGATTATCGGTCAGCAATTGAAGCTTCAGGATGTTGATCTCAGGTTTCTTCCAGGCAAAGATATTCTGTTGGTCCTGGCTCATAACAATCGTCTGGAACAGGTGATTTTCAACCTTCTGACCAATGCGCGCGACGCCATTGTTCAAAATCGCGAAACCTTTGGCGAGAGGGTTTGCGGCAGAATCGGCATCCGGTCATTTTCAAAGAAAGGCCAGGTCGTCATCGCGGTTTCTGATACGGGTTCGGGGATATCAAAAGATGCCCGTGATAAAATTTTTGAGCCTTTTTTCACCACTAAGGAGGTGGGAAAGGGGATGGGCCTGGGGCTGGCGATCGTTTATGAAATTGTTGTGGAGCATGGGGGCGATATTCGTGTACACAGTGGCATGGGGATCGGAACCACGTTTGCCGTGCGATTGCCGCGGATGGATTCATTAAGGAGAAATTGATGCGGAAAGTTTTGATTATCGATGATGAAAAACCTACCCTGGCCATGTTTCGGCTTTTTCTGGAGGCTTATGGCTTTGAGGTTTTGACGGCCGAAAACGGTGAAGAAGGACTCCTGTTATTTGAAAAAGAAAAGCCCGGTATTGTGTTTACGGACATCAAAATGCCGGGTATGGACGGCTTTGAAGTTTTAAAGCGGATCAAAATTTTGGCTCCCGACGCCGTGGTCATTGTGGTTACGGGCCATGGGGATAAGGAACTGGCTGGAAAGGCATTGGATCTCAAGGCAACGGATTTTATCCATAAACCCGTTCAGAGAGAATCGCTTGATGCCGCCCTGACCCGCGCCGAAGAAATACTGCGCAATGGACCGGGACGTGGGGAAAGGTCTTAATCGATAAGGTCTTCCATGGCAGGCATATTGCGTACATTGAACTCAGGACGGCGACTTCGATTCGTGATCAGGCATCCTGTTCCGGTTTTGATTCTGATCGTTCTGCTGACCCTGCTTTTTGCCACGAAGTTGCCGAACCTTCGTTTTCAGACATCCATTTACGATCTGGCCATCCGGGATCTGCCGGAAAGTGTTTATTACCGCGAATTCAAAAAGATGTTCGGCAGCGAGGAAATGATCCTCGTGGCGGCCCGGTCCGAGAATGTTTTTGCGCCGGAAACGTTCCAGCGTCTGGCCGCTATTGCCGGAGATATTTCAAAAATTCCAGGGGTGACCAAGGTTCTGAGCCTTCCGGGAATCAAACGGGATATGGATCTTACTTCCCGGTGGAGTCTGGATGAATTCAAGGAAATTATCGTTCCCATCGAACTCTTCAACCGAAATTTTCTATCGGAAGACAAAAAGACCACCATTTTGTCGGTTATCCTGGGAGATATTTCCGATAAAGGGCCAATTGTCGATGCCATTGAGAAAATACTGCAAAAAGAGAATGAAGGTCTTTCCCTTTACCAGATCGGCATGCCGCTGGTTTCCCAGGCCCTTGCCGCCTATACCGAAAGGGATTTTCTGCAATTGCCGCCCATCACCTTCGTGGTCATGGCCATTGTTCTCCTATGCCTGTTTCGGGATGCCAGATCCGTATTGATCCCCACCGGCGCTGTCCTGTCTACATTGATCTGGACTTTCGGCATGATGGCCTGGACCCAAAGACCGCTTTCCCTGCTGACCATGATAGTGCCCATTTTTCTCATTGCGGTGGGCACTGCGTACTGCATGTACATCTTTTCCGAATATCGATCGTCGGCCCAGAACGCGGATTCTACCAGGGAAGCGGTGTATTTATGTTTTATTCAGGTTCGATTTCCAACGGTTCTGGCGGTGGTCACCACCATCATCGGCCTGGCCTCCCTCATGTTGAACCAGATCAACAGCATTCGGGAGTTTGCCGCTTTCTCCTGTTTTGGTCTGCTCAGCATGCTCGTCATGATGCTGACCGCAGTGCCGGCAGCGCTCTCAATTCTGCCCATGCCCCGCAAGGATGAGATCGATACCCCACGGGGGTGCGGTGTTATCAACGGGTTGCTCACCTGGATTATTCAACTGAACCAGCATCACCAGAAAAAGGTATTACTGGCGGTTTCCATAGTGGCCATGGTTGCGCTCTGCGGTATTTCCCAGATAAAAGTGGAAACGAATCCTGTGGGCTTTTTCAAAAAGGATACACCCATCAGTCGTCATTTTGAAGACGTTTCCCGGCAAACGGCAGGCAGTTTTCCGGTTAATGTGGTGTTGAATTCAAGGGTTGACGGATATTTTGAAAACCCCAACCATCTCCTTCAGATTGCGCGGATTCAAGATTTTTTGAGCACCCTGAAAGGGGTCGACAAGACCATTTCCCTGGTGGATTTTCTTAAGCTGGTGAATTACGGGGCCAGTCAATACAATAAGGACGCCTACGTTATCCCATCGGAACCATTTGAGGTCCGTATGCTGGTCAACAGTTATAAGACCATGCTGGGGCAGGAGATGTTCAGTCGGTTCATGGACGAAGATCTTAAAAAAGCCAATATTTTGCTTCGGACCCATATCTCCAGCTCACGGGATTTCCTGGCGTTGAAAGAGGAGATCGGGGAGTATCTTCAACAGAATTTCGGAGAGGCTTTTGAATGCCATGTGACCGGATTCGGGATTGTAATTTCACAAAGCAGTCGCCTGTTGACCCGGGGCCTGGTGAAAAGTCTCTCTCTGACCCTGGTCCTTATCATTGCCGCCATGTCTCTCCTGTTCCTTTCCGTGAAAGTTGGGGTTATGGCCATTCTTCCCAACCTGTTTCCCATTGTGGTGAGCTTCGGGCTCATGGGCTGGTTGGGGATTGAACTCTCTGTTGCCACCAGTCTTATCGCCTGCATTGCCATCGGCCTGGCCGTGGACGATACCATTCATTACCTGTTTCGCTATAACCACGAGTTCAAGAAAGACCTGGATAAGGACCGGGCGCTCCAGGATACCATTTACGGGGTGGGAAGGCCGATTATATTCACCACCCTGGCCATCAGTATGGGGTTTTCCGTGCTGATTTTTTCCCACTTTAATCCTACGGCGGTGTTTGGCCTTCTCATGGTGGCTACCATGCTGGCGTCGCTGGTGGGGGCTTTGTTCATCCTGCCGTCGGTCATGCTCCATGTGGAACTGGTAACGGCGTGGGACCTGCTTCGTCTCATGCCCACCATGGGCGGTATCTCTCCCGCCATTGCGCACGAGTTGAACCAGCCGCTGAATGCCATCAAGGTGGGGAGCGAATTCTTGAAAATGATGGCTCAACGAAAGGAAAGGGTTCCTGACGACCATCTTTTGCAGGTGTCTACTGAGATAAGCGGACAGGTGGACCGGGCCGCGGTTATGATCAAACGTCTCACGGAGCTGGAAGAAAAACGGGGATTCGAAAAAGAAAAGGTTAACCTCAATGAGGTGATTCGAAAAACCCTGGCCATCATCGAGCCGCAATTATCGCTGGATGATATTCGGCTCACCTTTGATCCGGACGAGGATCTTCCCCTGATTTTCGGTCATGCCAACCGACTGGAACAGGTGATGTACAACCTGATTTCCAATGCGGGTGAGGCGATTATTGCCGGGAAAAGTGCCGATGATAAGATGAAGGGACGACTCATTGTGATCCGCTCTTTTACGGAACAAAACCGGGTCAAGGTTTCCGTGTCCGATACGGGAATCGGCATCCCCCGGGATTTGTTGGAAAGAATTTTTGAGCCTTTTTTTACCACCCGGGAAGCGGGAAAAGGGGCGGGCCTGGGGCTTTGCATCAGCAATGAGATTGTGAAAAATGATGGTGGGCGCATCCATGTGAAGAGTTGGGAAATGAGAGGGAGTACGTTTACGCTGAGTTTTCCAAGGGCCCGGGAAACCGGAGAGATCTAGCGCGTTACATTGAATTGACAAAACGAATATCCGAATATCCAACACGGAAGGTTCATGGAGAAGGAAGGAGATCGTGTTATGCATGCCCTGTTTAATCCCAAGTCGGTTGCGGTCATCGGTGCATCGGATAATCCCTCAAAACTTGGGTTTCATGTGATGAAAAGCCTGATAAACGGCGGATTCAAGGGGGCTGTATTTCCCATCAATCCGGGGGCCGGGGAGATTTTCGGTTTCAAGGCATGGTCCTCCATAACGGAGGTTCATGATGCCATTGATCTTGTCGTTGTTGTTGTGCCCGCCAAACAAGTTCCCGGCGTTTTCAGGGAGTGCGCAGCGGCAAAGGTTCGAGGAATCGTTCTGATTACGGCAGGGTTCAAGGAGATCGATGATCCGGCAGGCATAGCGCTTCACGAGCAAGTGGCCGGTATTGCCAATGAGGCCGGAATTCCCGTCATCGGACCCAATACCTTTGGCATGGTGAATCTTTGTGTTCATCTCAATGCGTCGTTTACGCCGGAGTTTTCCCTATTGAAACCGGGGTTCGTGGCCCTGGTGAGCCAGAGCGGCGGGATTTCCCATTTGCTGGGATTCCTGGCCATGCGTGATGGGGTGGGTTTCAGTAAGATTGTGGGCCTGGGTAATCGGCTGAATGTGGATTTTGTGGAAATGGTGGATTATCTAGTGGAAGATCCCGATACCAGGGTTTTGGCCCTTTACGTTGAGGGTCTTGATTCTCCAAAAGGCCTGTTGGCCGCCGCTTCTCGTCATCGGGGGAAAAAGCCCGTTGTGGCTTACAAGACGGGCAGCGGCACGGTTGGAGATGCGGCGGCCCGTTCTCATACGGGTTCTCTGGCGGGACGTCATGAAATTTATACGGATGCTTTCAAACAAGCGGGAATCCTGACCGTTGACAGCGCCCAGTCCTTGCTGGATACGGCCAAGGCCCTGGCGTCATGCCCCATTGCCAAAGGGCCTGGGGTGGCGGTGCTGTCAGGGCAGGCGGGCCCGGCCATGGCCGCCTGTGATGTGTGTGAATCGGGAGGCCTTGACATCGTTCGGTTTGCCGGGGAAACCCAAGTCCGAATCAACGAACTCCTGCCCCCCCTGGCCCTACGCACCAATCCTGTGGACATGGGGCCGGCCTGGTATGATTCAAACGCCATTAAGGGGATTGTTCAGGCGGTTATGGCTGATGAGAGGGTCCACGGCATTCTGTTTCTAATGATGTTTGCATCGGCCAATGTGGGGGCGCTTGAGGGAATCAGCGACTTGCTCACGGAATGGGGCCGGAAAAAACCAGTGGTGAGCTGTATCCTGGCGCCGCCGGGCATATGGGACGTCCAGATCGAGGCACTTGAAAACGCGGGCGCTCTGGTCAATTATGCCACACCGGAGCGTGCAGCAAGGGCCATGCGGAATCTTTGGCAATACGGACGGCTGCAATCAGATTTTTCCAGGTAGCATTTGAATTTGTTGAATATCGGCCTTGTTTTTGCCTGTGCCGGCGCTATTGATTCCGAGGATCATTTTGTGTACACCCGTATTACGTCCCTATGCCCGTACTCACTGGGCAAGCTTCGGAAGGCCGGCTTTGACGCGGAGGTCGTTGCATGCCGAACACCCTGGTTTGAACCATCGACAGAGGACCGGCCGAAATCTGTGGTGCTTGCACTTGCCGGAATCGAGATCCAGCCAAAGGCACGGATTGGAATTTCGATAGCGAGCACTGTGAGCGTAGACGTCAACTTGTTGAAGGAGTGTATCCGGTGCCTTTACCAACTCGTTGGCATCGAAGGGGGGAAGTGGAAAAGTCAAACAGCAGATTCCACAGTTATGGCATGGATCATTTGAAAGTGTGTTCATGAGACACCTCCGGCATGACTTGGTCGTTCATATATTTTTTGAAGCGTTTTTGACTGTTTTGAAGGGCTCTCTGTCCCAATCCAATATTTTTTAGGTTCTGTTTACAGCTCTAAGGGTTCAACCGGCACAATCGTATCAAAGGGGGGGGAGTTAATCGTTTTGCAAAACGCCTGTGCCGTTTGGAGATCGGGGGCGTCGATATCTGCGACGGCAATGGCCGTATCGGGGTTCCACATCACGCCATTGAATATTACTCCGGGCATTTTTCCCATTGCCTCACCGATGGCCTGTTTGAGGCCTGCGGCCTGTTCGGGACTCAAGGCGGGCATTCTGCAGCCTTCTGAAAAATGAAACGCGTAAAATTTTGCCATGAAATACCTCCGAAATTTTTAGAATTTATAAGGCTGGATTGGAACAGAGAGACTCCTTATATAAAGGTAAAATAGAAAAATAACAAGGGAATCATCATGGGATTATCATTTAAACAATTAGCGGAGCAATGCATCAGCGCGGAAAATGCTCACTGGGCTGCGAAAAAGGAGGGACAACCCACCTTTAATTTGACGATTGAAGGTAAAAGGTCGAAAGGGAAAATCAAACTGCTGAGCGGGATGCGGGGGCAAGATCTTTGCGGACAGTATTTAAGGTATGTGGTTGGAAAAAACAAGACTATTGTTTGTGTCAGATGCATTGATTTAAGAGAGTTCTTTTCACAGATCGGGTTTTCTCCTGAAAGCCTTGTCGAGAAAAATTATGGGGCCTCGATAGGGCTTCATTGATTGATGGCCCCGCAGTGGTTTTGTTTTACTGACTTATGGGTTTTATGTTGAGATAAAAAATGATACAAAACAGGTCGTTTCTACTTGTATGGTTTTTTGTCGACCTCTTAAAAGAGGCCTATTGTGAAGGAGATGCCAAATGTTTCTAAATCCACGAACCGAGAAATACGAACATCTTGATGAGCGATCCCGGGAGATCATGTTGAAGACCATTGCTTTTTTTGAAAGCAAGGGAAAACAAAAACTCAAAAAAGACTATCATGACCAGGTATGGTATGATGATTTTATTGAGTTCTTAAAAGAGAACAAGGTGTTCTCCACTCTGTTGACCCCTCCCCAATATGCGGAAGGTGACCCAGATGCCCGCTGGGATACGTTCCGCAATTGCGATTTTAACGAGGTGCTGGCTTTTTATGGTCTGCCCTATTGGTATGCCTGGCAGGTAACCATATTGGGACTGGGGCCCATCTGGATGGGAAAGAATGAAACCGTCAAACAAAAGACCTCGAAACTGCTCAAAGAGGGGGCCATTTTCGCGTTCGGCCTGTCTGAAAAGGCCCATGGGGCGGATCTCTATTCCACTGAAATGTTCCTGACTGATCTTGGTGGGGGTCGTTATGTGGCGGATGGCGGAAAATACTATATCGGAAACGGCAACGAAGCGGCCATGGTATCCACGTTTGCGAGGGATTCAGAGACAGATGAATATGTTTTCTTTGTGGTGGATTCGAAACACGAAAACTATGAATGCAGACAGAATGTTGTGGCCTGGCAGGGATATGTGGCGGAATATGCCCTCAACAGCTACCCCATTACCGACGAAGATATTCTTACCACTGGCAGGGATGCGTGGGATTCCAGTTTGAACACTATTAACGTGGGAAAATTCAACCTGGGCTGGGGCAGTATCGGTATTTGTACCCATGCCTTTTACGAGGCCATCACCCATGCGGCCCACCGAAACCTCTATGGCAAATGGGTGACGGATTTCCCCCATATCCGGCAATATTTCGTGGACGGCTATGCGCGTCTTGCGGGCATGAAAATGTTTGCTCAGCGGGCCGGCGATTATATGCGATCAGCCTCGTCCGAAGACAGGCGTTACCTGCTCTACAACCCCATGGTGAAGATGAAGATTACCACCCAGGGGGAAGATGTTATCAATCTTCTTTGGGACGTCATTGCGGCCAGGGGGTATGAAAAGGATACCTATTTTGAGATGGCAACCCGCGAAATTCGGGCCCTTCCGAAACTGGAAGGGACCGTCCATGTGAACATGGCCCTGATTATCAAGTTTATGGCCAATTATTTCTTCAATCCCGATGTGTTTCCCGAAATCCCCAAACAGGATGAAGCCATAAACGATGATTTTCTCTTTAATCAGGGTCCCACCCGGGGGCTGGGTAAAATTCGTTTTCATGATTATAACATCGCCTACGATAGCGTTGACCTGCCCAATGTCAACCGCTTTAAGGAACAGATCGGCGTGCTTAAAGAATTTTTAATGACGGCGCCTCCTGACAAGGAACAAATAAAGGATATCGATTTTTTGTTGAATCTGGGCGAACTTTTTACGCTGGTGGTTTATGGTCAGCTTATTATTGAAAAATGCCGTATGGAGCAGGTGGAAGACGATCTCCTGTCTCAGATCTTCGATTTTATGATCCGGGATTTCTCAGAATTTGCCCTGCGGATTTACTCAAAGCCCGGCGCCACGGAAAAACAGATGGCGCTGTGCATGAAGATGATTCAAAAGCCGGTGGCTGACAGGGAATGCTTTCAGAATATATGGGAAAATCATGTGGTTTGTTTGAAAGACAGCTATGAAATGAATCCGTAGGGCCTAAACAATCAAAGGGGGAATCACATGGCGTATCGGTACGAAAAACCGGACAACCTGGTGGATCTCATTGAAACCAGCGTTGGTAAGTATGGGGACCGGGCCGTTTTCGGTAGGAAAAACGCGGACGGTGACTATGAATGGATGACTTATCGGGAGTTAGGCGAGCGCATTGATAACCTGCGCGGCGGCCTGGCCCGGGTGGGCGTTAAAAAGGGCGATGCCGTGGGCATTATTGCCAACAACCGAAGCGAGTGGGCCATTGCTGCTTTTGCCACATATGGTCTGGGGGCCCGATACATTCCCATGTATGAAAACGAACTCGTGCAAATCTGGAAACATATCATCAACGACAGCGGTATCAAGGTATTGCTGGTATCTTCACGGGAAATATATGAAAAAGTCAAGACGCTCATAAATGAAACCCCCGCCCTTGAAAAGATTTTCATCATTGATGCCGAAGGTGAAAAAACAATGGCGGAACTGGAACGGCTGGGGAAAGAAACCCCCGTGAAATCCATTCACCCCGAGCCCTCCGATATCGCTGTTTTGATTTATACTTCCGGAACAACCGGAAGTCCAAAGGGGGTGCTTCTTTCCCACGGCAATTTTACGAGCAATGTTTTGGCCGGAGGAAAACTGTATCCTCAGTTGAGCAAGGAGGATCGGGGTCTGTCCATCCTGCCGTGGGCACACTCTTTTGGCCAGACCGGAGAACTTTATTTTTTTCTCCACGTGGGTGGGTCGCTGGGTTTTATTGAAAATGCCACGACCATTGCAGAGGATATGGCGAAGGTAAAACCCACATTCCTCATTGCCGTGCCCAAGGTTTTCAACAAAATTTACGATGGCGTATGGGCCAAGATGAATGAAACGGGTGGCCTTGCCAAGATGCTTTTCACCATGGGCATTGAAAGTACCAAAAAACGCCGGGAACTGGCCGAGGAAGGGAAGCGCTGTTTGCTGACGGACCTCAAATTCAAACTGGCCGATGCCGTCGTGTTCAGCAAGATCCGCCAGCGGTTCGGGGGAAGACTTACGGGGACGCTCAGCGGCAGCGCTACGATGAATGTGGAGATCAGTCACTTTTTCTCTGATATCGGGGTTCCCGTTTATGATTGCTATGGGCTCACCGAGACCACGCCGGCGGTCACCATGAACTGCCCCACGGCCCACAAGCCCGGCAGCGTAGGTCGTCCCATTGACCAGGTGCGAGTGGTGATTGACAAGTTTTCAGCGGAAGATGGTCGCGATGATGGGGAGATCATCGTATATGGCCCCAATGTCATGCAGGGTTACCACAACAACCCGGAGGCCACAAAAGAAGTGATGACCGAAGATGGAGGCTTCAGGACCGGCGACCGGGGGCGTCTGGATGAAGAGGGGTATCTCTTTATCACGGGACGCATCAAGGAGCAGTATAAGCTGGTGAACGGAAAATATGTTTTTCCATCGGCCCTGGAAGAGGATATGAAACTGCTGCCTTTAGTTGAAAGTGTGATGGTCTATGGCGAAGGTCGGGACTATAATATCGCCTTGGTGGTTCCGGACTTTGGGGTTCTGGAAAAGTATGCAAGGGAAAACAACCTGGCCAATGACCCCGAGGCGCTGGTTCAAAACCCGCGGGTACGGGAAATGATCGCAAACGCCATCAAAAATTATTTAAAGGGAAAATTCGGCGGGTATGAAATCCCACGGAAATTTCTATTTTTGAAAGAAACCTTTTTATTTGAAAACGGCATGTTGACCCAGACCATGAAGTTGAAACGGCGGAATGTGCTGGAGCGGTACCTGGCGGAGATTGAAGCGCTGTATGAAGGTTGACAGGCAGTGCCCGTATTTAAAACAGTTGACAAACCATGGTTTTGGGAAGTATGTTTAAGACAGTAAATGTTCGCCTCTTTCAAAGCATTTTTCCAATTCCAACCCAATCCGAAGGAGTCGCCTGCTATGAGCGAAAAATCCGATATCCGAGTGCTGCTTATTGATGATGAAGAAACTCTTGTTGAATATCTCTCAAAACGCCTTTTGAGGGAAGGATATACTGTAAAGGCTACTTTTTCAGGCGAGGAAGCAATTGAAGTAGCCAATAACGATGACTTTGATGTGGCTGTGGTGGACCTCAAAATGCCGGGTATGGACGGCGTTGAGACCCAGAAAAGGCTCAAGAAGGTCCAGCCGTTTCTCCAGAGCATCGTCCTGACCGGGCACGGCACCATTGACTCGGCCCTGGAAAGCGGTCGAGAAAACGCTTTTAAATATCTTCTCAAGCCCATTGAATACGACAATCTGCTGGAGACCATCAATGAGGCCTATGAGACCAAAATGCAGTTGCAAAATGCAAAATTCAGAGATGAAGTGGAGGAAATTTATCGTTCAGGGATGGGTGCCAGGGGCATCAAAAAGGCCATGAACAAACTGCGCAAAATTTATGGACTCGAATGATGGACTCCATATAAAATTGAAAAAAGAGACCCAGCTTCTCTCCAATAAAGAAGAGGAACTTTATCAGGTCAGTGCCTATCTGGATTGTGTACTGGAAAATTCAAGGGACATGATTTTCAGAACTGATTTAGATGGCGTTCCGATTTCTTTTGGCAAAGGGGGAGAGGCGGTATTGGGGTATACCCGGGGTGAGCTGTCCGGTCGGAAAATGAAAGACCTGGCAGTAGACCCTGGGGAGTTTGACAAGTTGGCGGCCCAATGCATGAAACAAGGGAGAGCGATTTATGACGAATTCTCCTTTCAGCATAAAACAGGCCGCTACGTTTATTGTCGAATGGTCCTGACGCCCTTGACCAATAGCCATGAGGAAATTATCGGCATGGTGGGCGTGTGCCGGGATGTGACCTCATGGCGAAAGTTTAGGGAAGACCTCATTCGCGTGGACCGTTTGGCGGAGGTGGGACGCATTGCTTCCGGAATCGTTCATGAACTTAACAATCCCGTTGCCGTTATAGGGGAGATTGCCGGTTGGATCGGTGCGGTGGCCAGCGACTCTAAAGGCTTAGGTCAGGAAGACCAGAAAGAAATCAAGACTTCTGTTCGCCATATCAGCGAACAGACCAAACGCTGCAGGGACATTACCCACCAACTGTTGAGTTTCGTTCGAGACTCAAAGCTTTCAACGACTTCACTGGATGCGCATGAACTTCTGAAGGAATCAGTCAGCCTGCTGACCCCCGAGCTGAAATTTACGGATGTAGAAATTGTTTTCGATTTCATGGAAGGGCCTGTTGTTATTAACTCGGACAAGCGATTACTGGAACAGGTCTTTGTAAATTTCATCTCCAATGCGGTATATGCCGTGAAGGAGAAACCCGGCAAGGGGGGACGGATTACACTGAAAACTTCTCTTTGTGATGTCGGAGGTGTTTCCATGGTGGAAATCAATATTTCCGATACGGGCATCGGTATTTCCGAGGAAGATCAGAAAAAAATTTACGAGTATTTTTATACCACCAAACCATCGGGAAAAGGGACGGGTTTAGGCCTTCCCATCAGCCGCAATATCATCCAAAAGTTAGGGGGGAGCATTTCCTTTGAAAGCCAATTAGGAAAAGGGACAACATTTGCTGTTAAACTGCCGGTTTCGTAACTTTTCATGTCAATCCGCCAGCCGTTGAATTTATAACATTTTTTCTCAGGGTGCGGGTTGAAGCAAGAAGAAAAGGGGGGTATCCTTGAAGGAACATTTGGCGGAAGAGACAACCTTCAACCTCACAAAAGGGCCTGGCGACGCGCCTGCCGACGCCGAACGACCTGTTTCTTTACATGTTTTGACCTTTATCGCGCTGTTCTGCCTCTGGATAATTCTTTCAGGAAAATTTGATCTGTTCCACATGAGCCTCGGCGTGATTTCCTGTGCTATTGTCAGCATTCTTTCGGGGGATCTTCTGTTTTCCCAATCAAAGACCAAGGGGGTCTTTCGGCAATGGTTTCGGGTAATCGTCTATATCCCATGGCTGCTTTACCAGGTGGGCATGGCCAACCTCTACGTTTTGTATCTGGTGTTTCATCCCCGAATGATGGAGTTGATCGATCCGCAGATCATTCGGTTCGACAGCACACTCCAAAAAGAGATTTCCCTGGTGGCCTTTGCTAACGCCATTACCCTGACGCCGGGCACCATTACCATGTACGTTTCCATTAACGGCACTTTTCATGTGCATGCCATAGACCAAAAATCCGGGGAGCCCCTCCCGGGAGAGATGGAAAAAAGAGTGGCGAGAGCCTTTGAGGACGGATGATGGCCGATATCTTTTTTTATGCGGCGCTCTATTTATGTTTGCTGATGATCGCTTCATTGTACCGGGCGGCGTTTGGCCCCACGGTTCTGGACCGTCTTGTCGGTGTTAATGCCATCGGCAGCAAGACCGTTATCTTGCTGCTGCTGATCGGTCTGATTTACGGACGGCTGGACATGTTTGTGGATATTGCCATGGCCTACGCGTTGCTCAATTTTGTGGCGGTTTTAGCGGCGTCTCGATATTTCCAGAAACGCAAAGGGTTGTATGAGGAGCCACCGTATAAGTAGCCGTTTATTCTTGTTACCGGATCGATTGAGGATGTTAATCTCATGAATATCATTGTGGTTTTTTTGTTTATTTGCGGACTGGTTTTTTTTACGGGCGGCGCTGTGGGAATTCTTCGATTGCCGGATTTTTATACCCGGCTGCACCCGGCCGGAAAGATGGATACCCTTGGGTCTCTTTTGATGGTTCTGGGTGTTGCCCTTTATAACCTCAATGATTTTTCATGGGGGGCCGTTCTCACCAGTCTGAAAATAATGCTCATCGTGCTTTTTATCTTTATCTTGAGCCCCACGGCTACCCATGCCATTGTGGACGCGGGATTCAGAGCGGGCCTCAGGCCCTGGACAAAACAGGACAGGGGGAAATAGACAATTGATCTGGGGATTGGATCTGGTAATTTTGCTCCTGGTTATTTTTGCGGCAGTTGCGGCGATTTCGGTGAAAGACCTGTTGGGGTGCGCTATTTTGTTCGGCGCCTATAGTTTTCTCATGTGCCTGCTCTGGGCCATCATGGGGGCGGTGGATGTTGCGTTTACCGAAGCATCCGTGGGCGCGGGCGTCAGTACCGTTTTTTTTGTGGCCGCCATATTTCGAACGACCCGGAGGACTAAGGATTGAAGGCGGTCGGTTTAATCATTGTGGTTTTGACGGGGGCACTTCTGCTCTATGCTACACAGGACTTTCCCTCCTGGGGCGATCCCGCATCGCCCGCTAGTGTCCATATTGCCACCTACCATCTGACAAAGGCCTTTGAGGAGACTTCCGTTCCCAATGTGGTGACGGCGGTGCTGGCCGATTACCGTGGTTTTGACACCATGTTTGAAACCAGCGTCATTTTCTGCGCGGGCCTGGGGTGCTTTGTCCTCTTAAGGCTGTTCCGGAATCGACCGGAGGACAGCTATTATCGGCATATCTCTACAGGCGTTACCCTGCACCTCAAGAGTGGTAGAATTCCCGATGCTTCCAGTGAGTTTGAACGTATCGACACCCTGTGGACGCCCTATGATCTGATTGTTACAACGGTCTGCAGAATCCTGGCCCCTTTTGTTCAGCTTTTTGCCCTCTATGTGATCGCCCACGGCCATCACAGTCCCGGCGGCGGGTTTCAGGGGGGCGTGATTTTAGGCGCCAGTGTGATTCTCATCGCCATCAGCTACAACATGCGCACCGCCATCGGTCGCATCAGTGAAAAAACAACCCATATCCTTATGGCCGTGGGTGTTCTGATCTATTCGGGTATCGGGGCGCTCTGCATCCTTCTGGGTGGGAATTTCCTGGATTACGCCGTTTTGAGCAAAATTCTCTTTACGCATCGAATCGAAGCGCGGTCATTGGGCATTCTGGGGGTTGAAGTGGGCGTGGGCATAACAGTGATGGCGGTCATGATTTCCATTTATAATAACCTGTCTTCGGAAGGCAGGCAGGATGAGGGGTTGTAAAACATGAGTGATTTGGCGGTGACCATCCTGGGTAAATATAATTATTGGCTTTGTATTGCTTTAATGATGATCGGCCTTTACGCCATGATCGCCAAGAATAACCTCATTAAAAAACTGGTGGGGATGAATATTTTTCAAACTTCCATTATCCTTTTTTATGTGTCCATCGGGTGCAAAGAAGGGGCGACCATCCCTATTCTGGAACACGGCGCCGGCCACCATGGCGTGGATCCCACCCATTACATCAATCCGCTGCCCCACGTGCTGATGTTGACGGCCATTGTGGTTTCCGTATCCACCTTTGGGGTGGCCCTGGCCCTGGCCATCAAGATTTACCAGAAGCACAAGACCCTTGAGGAAGATGAGATCCTCATGCAGTTGAGGGCGGAATGAGAGACCACTATCCCGCATTAATTGTTGTTTTGCCGTTCCTGTTTGCCTTTGTGGTCAGTGGGGCTGCCTGGGTCAAAAAGGCTTTGTGTTTTCCGCTGACCCTGTTGGGTCTGGGGCTTTCGGCCTGGTTTTCGGTGTGTCTGTTTGGACGTGTGGCTGCGGTCGGCGTGGTGAAGTACCGCATGGGCGGTTGGGAAACCCCATGGGGAATTGGCTATCACGTAGATTATCTAAACGGTCTGGTGGTGGCGGTGGTCACGGTCCTGGCGTTTATCAACCTGATTGCCACTCGAAAAAACGTGACTGAGGAGATGCCTGAAAAATCGGGCGCGTTTTACAGCCTTTATCTGCTTTTCATTGTAGGTCTCACGGGCATCTTGATGACGGGCGACCTGTTCAATCTTTATGTACTCCTGGAGGTAGCCTCTCTCACCAGTTATGCGCTTATTGGCCTGGGATCAGGGCGTGCCCCCATGGCCGCCTTGAATTACCTTTTCCTGGGCACAGTGGGCGGTTGCTTTTACCTGCTGGGGGTAGGGTTTTTGTATATCATGACCGGGTCCTTGAATATGGCGGATGTGGCAACCCTTCTGCCCCCGTTGTTTCATAGCCCTGCGGTAATCATGGCTTTCATTTTCTGCCTGGCGGGGGTGGGCATCAAAATGGCGTTTTTTCCGCTGCACATGTGGTTGCCAAATGCCTACTCCTCCGCGCCCACGGCGACCGGTAGTCTCATTGCACCGCTCATGACCAAGGTGATGGTCTATGTGATGATCCGGCTTATGCTCACCATATTTTCGGTGGATTTTGCCTTTGTGATTTTAAAACTTGGGAGTCCAATGGTATGGCTGTCAAGTCTGGCCATTGTTATGGGTGCTGTGTTTGCCCTGGCCCAGAAAAACCTGAAACGAATGTTCTGCTATATTATTGTTTCTGAAATCGGATATATGATGGGGGGTGCCTGGCTGGGAAACAACGCCGGTATGACCGGGGCCATTCTTCATATCATGAACGATGCGGTCATGACCCTTTGCCTTTTTCTTTGTGCGGGCAGTATCTATTATCGAATACGAGGACTGGGCTTTGACCAACTGAAGGGACTCTTTCGCAAGATGCCGGTGACCATGGCCTGTTTCGTGGCCGGCGCCTTGAGCATCATCGGCGTACCCCCCACCTGCGGTTTTTTCAGCAAGTGGTATCTCATCTCCGGTGGGCTGCAGGCCGGTCAATATGAGTTTGTGGCAGCGCTTCTATTCAGCAGTCTGGTCAACGTCATCCTTTTTTTCAGGGTGATTGAGATCAGCTATTACGGGGATTTCGAAAATCACGGTCATGATTCATCGCCGGTCACGGTAATGGAGGCGCCCATATCCATGTTGGCGTCGTTGCTTATTGTGTCTCTGGGGTTGATTGTTATCGGGCTTTACACCGGAAGTATCGTGAATCATATTATTGACCCGCTTTTACTGAAACAGGGCTTTTAACAGGTTTTTTTAGGCTGATTAATGGAAACCATCCTCTCCATAAAACCTCTGATCACGGTTCTCGTATCCATTTGCGTGATTCCGCTCCTGATATTAAGTAAAAGACCCAATATACGGGAAGCCTGGACCTTTAGCGCCGCTATGGTGAAGCTTTTGCTGGTCCTCTCCATGTTGCCCGTGATCCTTGCGGGGAACCAGATGGTTTACACCCTTGTGGAGGTTGTTCCGGGGGTGGCCATCAGGTTCCGGGTGGATGCGCTGGGGTTGTTGTTTGCCTGTGTGGCGGCATCCCTCTGGATTATCACCAGTGCCTATTCCATCGGGTATATGAGAGGGCTCAAGGAACACAGCCAGACAAGATATTATATCTTTTTTGCCCTGGCCCTGTCCGCCACCATCGGCGTGGCGTTTTCGGCCAATCTTCTGACCCTTTACCTCTTTTACGAAATGCTTTCCCTGGCCACGTATCCGCTGGTGACCCACCACCAGGACCGGGAAGCGCGGACCTCGGGCCGAAAATATCTGACCTATATTCTGGGAACTTCCATCGGACTGGTCTTGCCGGCCATGCTGGTGTGTTACCATTTGACCGGTACCCTGGAGTTTTCAAACCAGGGGTTCCTGGCCGGCGCTTGCAACAAAGGGCTTGCGGGGATGCTGCTGGTTTTTTTCGTTTTTGGGTTTGCCAAGGCGGGTATCATGCCCTTTCACGGGTGGCTGCCGGCTGCCATGGTGGCCCCTACGCCCGTGAGCGCCCTGCTGCATGCCGTGGCCGTTGTGAAAGTGGGGGTTTTCAGCATTGTCCGTATCTTGACCGGCGTGTTTGGAACCCAACTGCTGAGCGAATTCAATCTTGGTGTTTTGGTCTGTATCATTGCATCGGTAACGATCATCACGGCATCGCTCATTGCCCTCAGCCAGGACAATCTCAAGCGAATGCTGGCGTTTTCCACCATCGGACAGTTATCCTATATCATTCTGGGGGTGGGGCTGCTGTCCCCCAAGGGGATTACGGGCGGCATGCTCCATATTGCCATGCATGCCTTTGGAAAGATCACCCTGTTTTTCTGTGCCGGCGCCATATTTGTGGCCACGGGAAAGCGGAACATCAGCGAAATGGTGGGGATTGGGCGAAGAATGCCCTGGACCATGGGGGCTTTTTTTGTGGGCTCCCTGAGTATTATAGGCCTTCCTCCCACTGGCGGTTTCCTGAGCAAATGGTACCTGGTGCTGGGAACCCTGGAGGCAAACCAGTCGGCGTTTTTGTTTGTGCTGCTTTCAAGTTCCTTGCTCAATGCCGCCTATTTCATGCCGGTGGTTTACAGGGCCTTTTTTCCACCTGCGGACGCTGCCATGTTTGAAAACAGGGTGCAAGAGGCACCCATTTTCTGCGCGGCGCCTCCCGTGATAACGGCATTTATCTCTGTGATCCTGTTTTTTTATCCCGAACCCTTTTTCAGGCTGGCGGGCATGGCGGTCAAGTTCCTGGGAGGTCATTAATATTGAGCGAAGAAAACGAAGAGAAAATGGAACTGTCTCATGAGCCCGTGCCGGGGTATAGAACGGCATTTTTCATTGCCATCACCGTGGGGTCACTGTATCTGGCGCTGATTCTATATAATACGTTGTTTTGAATCGCGGATTTTGAAATTCGGTTCCCCGAGGAGAAAGCCATGACAAAGCACAATGACGAATCCGGCAATCAAGAGCAACCGGAAAAAAAATATCTTTTTGATAATCCCAAAAATGTCAAAATTCTGCTGGGTTGTTTTTATGGCTCCCTTGTGGTGCTGTTGCTCATTGAATTTCTTCTCCACAAACATCCCCATTTTGGATGGGAAGCGTGGCCCGAATTCTTTGCGGTTTACGGTTTTGTGGCCTGCGTGGTTCTGGTGATTGTCGCCAAATACTTTCTGCGGCCCCTGGTCAAAAGAAACGAGGATTACTATGACTGATGCCGTTCCCCCGGTGAGCATCTTCGTTGTGGGCGCATTGTTGCTCCCTTTTATTCCCAAACGTCTGAAAAGCGTCTGGCTGCTGCTGATTCCCGTGATCGGTTTTCTGAACCTGATGGTCCTAGGGCAGGGAACCCATTTCGAGATCAATTTCCTGGATTACCATTTGGTTCTGGGAAGGGTGGACAAACTGAGTCTGCTGTTCGCTTATATTTTTCATCTTATCAGTTTTATCGCCATCCTGTATGCCCTCCATGTCAAGGACAACCTTCAGCAGATGGCGGGTCTTCTTTATGCCGGAAGCGCTCTGGGGGCCATATTTGCCGGCGATCTCTTCACTTTTTTTGTATTCTGGGAAATGTTGACCGTATTTTCCATTTTCCTCATCTGGGCCCGTCGCACCCAGGCGGCCATGGCCTCGGGATATCGTTATCTGCTGGTTCATGCGGCCGGGGGCCTGTGCCTGTTGGCCGGCATCGTGATCCATGTGAACCATACCGGCTCCATCAATTTCGATTATCTGGGGTTGAACGGACTGGGGAGTTATCTCATTTTTCTGGGGTTCGGCCTTAACTGCGCCTGGCCTCTGCTTCATCCGTGGTTGACCGACAGTTACCCTGAGGCGACCATCACCGGAACCATTTTCCTGAGCGCCTTTACCACCAAGGTGGCGGTGTACGCCCTTGCACGGGGGTTCCCAGGCGCTGAGCCCCTCATCTGGATCGGGGCTGTTATGACGGGATTCCCTATTTTTTATGCGGTGATCGAAAACGATTTGAGACGGGTTCTGGCTTACAGCCTGGTGAACCAGGTGGGGTTTATGGTATGCGGCATCGGCATCGGGACGGCTTTGGCCATAAACGGCGCGGTTTGCCATGCTTTTAACGATATTCTGTTTAAAGGGCTGCTCTTCATGTCCATGGGCGCAGTCATGTACCGGACGGGGAAAATCAACGGTACGGATCTGGGAGGGCTTTACCGGACCATGCCGTTGACCTGTATCTTCTGCATGGTGGGGGCCGCATCCATTTCCGCTTTTCCCCTTTTCAGCGGTTTTGTGAGTAAGTCCATGGTGATGGATGCCGCCGCAAGCGGGCACATGAGAATTGTGTGGTTCATTTTGCTTTTCGCTTCAGCCGGCGTGTTTCACCATGCGGGCATCAAGATCCCCTATTTTGCCTTTTTTTCCCATGATTCGGGCATGCGGCCCAAAGAGGCGCCCATTCATATGCTCCTGGCCATGGGCATTGCAGCTTTTTTCTGTATTTTTATCGGTGTCTATCCTGCTCCCCTGTATGCGTTGCTTCCCTACCCCGTGTCCTACGTTCCCTACACAGCGCCCCATGTGGTGGGACAGACCCAGCTTCTTTTCTTTTCGGCCCTGGCCTTCACCCTGCTGTTGCGGGCCGGCATATACCCGGCTGAAATCCGTTGCATCAACCTGGATGCGGACTGGTTTTACCGCAGGGGAGGGCGGCTTTTTTTTCGCATTTCTGATCGTGTCTTAAACGGATTGAATCGGTTTTGCGATCGCTTTTTTGTGAAAGGCATCGCTGGAACCCTCGCTGCCCTTTCAAAGGACTTTATGGCGCGACTGTCCCTTATTGTAATGGTGACTCTCTGGATATTGATGGGAGTGCATGGTGAACGCTTGAAAATGAAAAAGATCGGTTTCTATGCGGATATGATGGGTGGAACCGTTCCCATCGGCATGGGGGCCGGCATATCCACACTGTTTCTGGTGTTGATTTTTATTCTTACGTGAAATGAAATGGAGACCATGGCATGATTGCCTTTGAAGAGTTGCGAAAGATTCTTTTGCTGGAAAACGTGAGTGATTCGATGTTGGGCAAAATGATTCCCTTTTTGCAGATGCGCGTATTTGGCGCACGGGACGTTGTATTTCGGCAGGGTGATGATGCGGATTTTTTTTACATGCTGAATGAAGGAAAAGCGGTCCTGGAGGTGGATGTCTCAGAGACCATCAGCGTTTCCATGGGCGCCATAAAGACAGGGTTTTCCTTTGGTTGGTCCGCTCTGTTTCCCGGTTCCCACTACACAGCCACCGCTGTTTGCGTTGAACCCACGGAGGTCATTAGTATTTCCGGAACAGACTTTCTTCGACTTATGGATCAGGATCACGATAATGGATATGAAATCAAGGGGAAAATCACGGCCATACTCCGGCGCCGTCTGGCACGTCGTACGGGTCAGTTTTTAAGGGCCATTGAGCATCATCCGGATATTCAGAAGCTTTTTCAAGCCGAATATGAAGGGCCTCCTGAGTTTTTTGCCGATATATTCTTGAATTCGCCTATCGGCATTTTCATTGTTCAAGATGGTAATTTTGTTTTTGTAAATCCGGAGTTTCAGAGAATTACTGGTTATGAAGAATCAGAGATAATTGGTATGAATTCTCTTAAAATGGTGCCCCAAGATGACAAACAATCCGTCAGAGAAGAGGCCGTCAGGATGCTGAAGGGGCAACCTACGAACCCCTATGAACATCGAATTGTCACAAAACATAATGAGGTCAGGTGGATTATTGAGACCGTGCTGCCTATAAACTATGAGGGACGAAAAGCCGTCCTGGGGTATTTCATGGATAACACCAAGTGTGTACACACCCAGGAAGCCCTCAGTATTTCAGAAGATAAATTTCAGAAGGTGTTCCGTTCAAGCCCGGACTGGTTTGTCATCTCAACGCTCGAAGGGTTCTATGTGGATGTGAATGAAGCCTTTTTGCGGACCACCGGTTATACCAAGGAGGAAGTCATCGGCCGCAATTCCATCGATCTGGGCATCTGGGCAGATCCCCGGAAGCGAGCCGAGATGGTCAAGACCCTCAGGGAAAAAGGGGTGGTTCGTAACCTGGAAGTGGAATTCCGCATGAAATCCGGTGAAATCCGGCATGTACTCTGGTCCGCTGAAGTGATCAATTATGGGGATGAGGAATGCCTGATTGCGGTGACCCGCGACATCACGGATCGGCATCGGGCCCAGCAGGAACAATTGGGTCGGGAAAAACTGGAAGGGGTGCTTGAGATTGCCGGCGCCACATGCCACGAGATCAATCAGCCCCTGCAATATATTTACCTGTTGCTCAATGAAGTCATTCAAGATAATCCAGAAATTGAAAGTCTGGGAAAAATCAAAGCGCAATGTGATCGCATCAAGGAAATCACCCAGAAAATGGAAAGCATCACGGTCTGCGAATCCACTGAATATGTGGGTGGCCATAAAATGGTGGATATCTTCCATTCGTCCAACGCCTCTTTGTAGCAGTATCAAAACAGTATGAAACGCACTTCCTCCATCTTGATCCGCTTTTTCTATCCCTCTGTCACTCAAAATGAAATTCCGAACAAAATAAGGTCCAGGGGCTCCAACTTCATGGTCTCTTCATGATGGCAGTTTATAGTGTTGGTCAAACGGCACGGCAAGGCCTTGGCCGTCTTGCCGATTGCTAAGATAGCCTGACAACCTAAACAACAGGAGGTAGTGTCATGAATCAAATGCTCAATAGAAATATAATCATTATCATTGCTTATTCGTTCCTTGTCATAACGCCGGCAAGTTGTGCGGGGATGTTTCATCCCAATTGCAAAGACGAGGTCTCTAATAGTGAACTGAAAAAGATGGGATTCAGTTTGGATCGGTATGAGAAAAGAGAGTTGCTCCTAACGCAGGATGATAAAGCAAAGATACAGGAATTACTGGGTCATCCGCTCACATATTACCCAAAAGGGTGGTTAACCTATTACCGTGAAATAAGACGGCACCACGGGGAAATAGGAGACATTGTTCCTCTATATCTGGAGACGCTTTATGGCAAACTAGTCATTTTGGTGCGAATAAATTGGGATTCCATTGATAAGATAGTGGTCGTTGAAAATATCGCCAAAGAGACGAAGCCTGTCGTGAATGACGCCTTTCTGGCTCAGTTCCTTGGTAAAACCGCGAGCAGCTCGTACAAAATGGTCAAAACCCCTCAGGATCTCCTTACGGCCCGGGAAAACATTAGGCCTATCGCCAGCGAGCTCGCTATTTCTCAGGAAATAGCGGAGCATCTTCAAGAATTAATGGTTATTCATGCTGTGGACAAATTTTAAATAGCCGTTTACGGATGCCGATAATCAGGGATTGAGCAACAGGTGACCCTATGCGAAACCACTGGGCCAAAGGCCTTTTATTGCTATTCATTGCGGCGATTGCCGTGAGCGGGTGCGCTACGTACCACGAACTTCCATTGAATCAGGCCGGTGTGGCCCGGGAACTCACGCCTCCCGACATGGAAGTCATCAGGATTGAGGCCAAAGCCATAAAACACCCCATTTTAAAACCATTTCCCATAAACGATCGGGATGGGCTTTCCCCGGAGGAGGCGGCTTTGATTGCCGTCCTGGTCAACCCCAAACTGCGGGCTTTGCGAGACCAAAGAGGCGTGGCAAGGGCCCAACTCCTTGAGGCAGGCATCCTCCCCAATCCCCAATTGTCTTATGGTCTGAACTTCCCGACGGGAGGGGACAGCGCAAACGCGATCAATGACTATGGCCTGGGGTTGGGTTGGGACATCCAGACGCTGATTACCCGAGGCGCCCGTGTGGATGCGGCAAAGGCCCAGGCCCTTTCCGTGGATCTGGATGTGGCCTGGCGGGAATGGCAGGCGGCACAGGCGGCGAGGCAGCAGGTATACCGATTGATTCTCTTGAAAAAGCAAATATCCGTTGCCAAGGAGGGGGAGAAGGGTCTTCAGAAAAACCGGGATGCGGTGAAACAGGCCGTGGATATGGGAGACATGACCGCCATTGATCTATCCGCCGCGGAAGCCGCCCTCCAGGCAGTTCAGCTGACGCTTCTGGTTACGGAACAACAGATGAAAACAGAGCAACTCGCGCTCAAGAAATCTCTCGGTTTTCCCCCCGAAGGTGCGGTTTTTCTCGAGGCAGGCGCAAGCCTCCCGGAGGTTTTAGAGCTGCCCTCTCTCACAACCCTCATGAACGGAATAGAGGATCGGCGCCTTGATCTTCTCGCCCTCAAAATGGGATATCAAAGTCAAGACGAACGTGTGAGAGCCGCCGTATTGGCCCAGTTCCCAAGGATCAATATCGGGTTTTTACAAGCCCGCGACAACTCCAATGTGGTCAGCACCGGTTTCACCGTCAGCATAGACCTTCCCTTTTTTGACAGGAACCAGGGCCGGATAGCGATCCAGCAGGCCACCCGGAAGCAACTGTTTGACGAATATGTGGACCGTCTCTTCGAGGCTCGATCCAATGTGGCGACCATCCTGGCGGATATGGCATCTATCCAAGAGCAGATCGGGGCGACCGAAAGGGCCCTTCCCACGCTGAAAGATGTGGTCGAAAAATATCGCAGGGCTCTGCTTGATGGCATGGCCGATGTGCTGAGCTATTATAATGTTGTCAATGAATTGATCGCCAAAAGGTTGGAACTTCTCCGGCTCAAGCAAAGCCTTATGGACCAAAACATCGCCCTGGAAATTGCGGCGGGCCGGTATCTGGGCGGGGAGGAAGCGATGGGGGTGCGAAATTGAAACGAACAGGCTGGATCATTATAATGGTCGTTGTTTTTGCGTTGGCAGGTGGCTACTGGCGATTTTATGATAGCGCAAAGCAGATAACCGAGAAAGATCGTCCCCCTTTGCGGCCGGCAACAACGGTTGAAGTCGTGTCGTCCGTGAAGACCACTCCCATCCGGGAAGGGACGATCAAGGAGCATATCCAGGTTTACGGAAAAATCGTTCCGGCGCCGGGGGCAACGCAGACGGTTTCGGTGCCCTTTGAAAGCCGGGTTTTCCGTATCATGGTTAGCTCCGGGCAGGAAGTGATGAAAGGAGGTAAACTTCTTGAAATCGAACCCAGCCCGGATACCCATCTCAAGTTCGAACAGGCCAATAACGCGTATGAATCGGCCAAACAGGACCTTGAACGCAGGCGTCAACTTTTCAATCTCAAATTGGCCACCAATAAACAGGTTCTGGATGCAAGGCAGGCATTGAATCTGGCCCGCTCCGATCTCGAAAGCCTCAAGAAGCGGGGCGTGGACGGCAAACGGGATATCCGGGCCGATACGGAAGGACTGATCCGGAAGGTCTTCATTCAGGAGGGCGCCATTGTTCCCGCCGGATCACCCCTTGTGGAGATCATTTCCCAGAACCGTCTTGAAGCCCGATTGGGGATCGAGCCGGAAAACAACCGCCAGGTGAAGCCGGGCCAGCCCGTCTCGCTTAGCCGTGTGGAGGTGCCCGACGCCGAGAGCTTTACAGGGAGCGTGCGTGAGGTCTCCCGCGCGGTCAACCCCACCACGCTCCTGGTGGATCTCTTTGTTTCGTTTCCCCCGACAGCGAATATTCTTCTCGGTGAGGTTGTTTTGGGGAAAATCATTATCGCCTCCGAAAGTGGCCTGATTGTTCTGCGAAACGCCGTGCTGCACGAAGGGGATCAGAACATCCTCTTTACGGTAAAAAATGATCGGGCGGTGAAGCACAGGGTGAAGATCTGCCTTGAAGATCAAAAGGAGATCCGGATCACGGGCACGGATCTTCAACCCGGAGAGCCCGTGGTTGTCTTGGGAAATTATGAATTGACGGATGGCATGGCGGTCCGTATGGAGGTCTCCCCATGACCGGCAAGGAATGGATACAGAGGCATTCCCGTTCAATCCTTTTCTTTATCGTCGTCCTCGCTCTCGGTGGGGCGGCCAGTAGCTTCAAGCTCCCGGTGGCCCTCTTTCCCCATGTGAACTTCCCGAGAGTGGTGGTTTCCCTTGATGCAGGAGACCGTCCGGCCGAGCAAATGGCCATTGAAGCGACCTGGCCTGTGGAAGAGGTTGTCAGGGCGATTCCCGGCGTGCGCAGTGTGCGCTCCACCACCAGCAGGGGGAGTGCTGATGTCTCCATTAATTTTGACTGGGGAGAGGACATGGTGGCGGCTACCCTGCAAGTGGAATCCGCTATAAGCCAGGTCATTTCCAACCTTCCCCCGGGAACCGTCTTCCGGGTGCGCCGCATGTCGCCCACGATCTTTCCCGTACTGGCCTACAGTCTGACCTCTGATACCCGTTCACTGGTAGAACTGCGCGATATCGCATTGTATCGGTTGCGGCCCCTGCTGTCGGCCGTAAAGGGCGTGGCGAAAATCGGCGTCCAGGGAGGCGCCAGGGAAGAATACCGGGTAACGGTGGACCCGGCGCGTCTCGCCGCCTATGGCCTTTCCCTGAACGATGTGGCAAAGGCCGTCTCCGGCGCCAATGTCATTACGGCTGTCGGCCGTATAGAAGACCACTATAAACTCGATCTGGTGGTTTCCGACACCCGGTTTAAAAACATGGGAGAGATCAAGGAGACTATCCTTCGTTCCGGTGAAAATGGTCTGGTGCGCCTGGATGATATTGCCGCCGTGAGTCGCAGCACGGCGCCCCAGTGGAACCGGGTCACCGCGGATGGACACGATGCGGTGCTTTTCCAGGTCTACCAGCAGCCGGGAGGCAATACCGTGCAGATCGCCCGGGATGCAAAAGAGAAGCTTTCCGGATTTCGCAGCCGGTTGCCGACAGGCGTCAGGATCGCCAATTGGTACGACCAGAGTGAATTGATCCATTCTTCCGCGCTCAGTGTACGGGATGCCATTCTGATAGGGGTGTTTTTTGCCATTTTTGTTTTGTGGGTTTTCTTGCGCAATATAAAAATGACCCTGATTGCCGCGGTGACGGTTCCGTGTGTGTTAGCCGGCACGGTCCTGTTACTGTACGCTCTGAATATGAGTTTTAATATCATGACCCTGGGGGGCATGGCGGCTGCGGTAGCCCTTATCATCGATGATATGATCGTGATGCAGGAACACATTGTCCGCCGATTGCGGGAATTCCCCGGTGAACACCATGGCAGGGTGATGCTGGCTGCGCGGGAGTTCACCCGACCCCTTGCCGGATCATCCGCTTCCACCATTATCATATTTACTCCCATGGCATTTTTGTCCGGTGTGACCGGTGCATTCTTCAGGTCACTTTCCCTGACCATGGCCTCCGGTCTCATGATTTCGTTTTTTATCGCATGGCTGGCTGTACCGATCCTTGCCGATCATTTACTCGGCCAAAAAGATGCGGGTCAGGCAGAGGGCGGCGCTCTGATCCGGTTTTTCCATGGATCATACGAAAGGCTCATGAAGATCGTCCTGGCCCGTCCGGGGCTTGTAATTTTCCTCCTGTCCCCGCTGCTCGTTGCCGGCTGGTTTTCATACAAAAACCTGGGATCGGGATTTATGCCCGGAATGGATGAAGGCGGCTTTATCCTGGATTATCGTTCTCAACCCGGCACATCCCTTACAGAAACGGACCGGCTTTTGCGGCAGGTGGAAACCATTTTACAGAAAATGCCCGAGGTGCAAACCTACTCGCGCCGCACGGGCCTTTCGCTGGGCGGAACGTTTACCGAAGCAAACCAGGGTGACTTTTTTGTGCGTCTCAAGCCCCCTCCCCGACGGCCCATAGAGGCCATTATGGATGATGTGCGCAGGCAGGTTGAAGTCTCGGTCCCCGGTTTAGAGATCGAGATGGCCCAGCTGATGGAAGATCTCATCGGAGATTTGACTGCCGTTCCCCAGCCCATCGAGATCAAACTCTTTTCCGATAACGGCACCCTCCTGATGGGGCTAGGACCCGAGGTCGCCCGGGCAATTCGGAAAATCCCGGGCGTGGTGGATGTCAAAGACGGCATTGTCCTGGCAGGCGATGCCCTGGATATTCGGGTAAACCGGGACAAGGCTTCACTGGAGGGGGTAGATCCCGATGGCGTAACACGTATGCTGACCGACCTTTTGTCCGGCGTGGTCACCACCTACATTCGGAAAGGCCCCAAAATGGTGGGCGTGCGTGTGTGGATTCCGGCCGGCGTGCGCAAAACCCCCCGGGATTTGCTTGACCTTCGCCTTAGTGCCCCGGATGGGCATTTCTTTCCACTCAAGCGGATTGCATCGCTTACGGCCGTTACGGGGCAACCCGAGATTATGCGGGATGACCTCAAGCGGATGATTGCGGTAACCGGACGCATCTCCGGTCGCGACATGGGATCCGTCATCCGGGATATCAAATCCGTACTGGCAGGATCCAGCCTGCTGCCAAAAGAGGTCTACTATGCTCTGGGAGGCCTTTATGCACAGCAGCAGATCGCGTTTACGGGTCTCATGACGGTCTTTTTTTCCGCCGTTATCCTGGTATTCTTACTTCTGCTTTTTCTCTATGAAAGCTTCCGTGTGGGCATCGCAATGGTCGCCACCACACTCCTCGCTTTTACGGCGGTTTTTGTCGGCCTCTATTTAACCGGGGCCGAGATCAACATCTCCTCCATGATGGGGATGACCATGATCGTGGGTATTGTAACGGAAGTGAGCATCTTCTATTTTTCGGAGTATGGGACTTTGCCGTGCGATATCGATAAAAAGGCGGCATTGATTTTGGCGGGGAAAAACCGCATGCGGCCCATCGCCATGACTACCGCAGCTGCTATCCTGGCATTACTGCCCCTTGCCATGGGCATCGGACAGGGTTCAGCCATGCAAAAGCCATTGGCCATTGCCATCATCTCCGGATTGATCGTTCAATTGCCCCTGGTTTTGGTCGTGTTGCCCGCCTTTCTAAATATCTTGAAGATAAAGAATCCGGTTGGCGGCTTCGATGCTGATCCACCTGGAGAGAAAAGGCCCTCCTCTGGCAATAAAACTCCCATGGCATGAATCAAAAATCGGAGAAACCGACAAGGGGAATATGGGCCCAAAATACCTTTCGACTTTTCAAGGATGCAATGGTTTTAAAAGAACGTTACCAGATTGTAATATCCGCGAAAGCTTTTGGTAAGGGTCATGCGTTAATTAGGAAATATGGATTAAACTGCGTAAGGAACTTGACAAATCTTATGTGAGTCAAGAAAATTTAGAGCAACTGGAAATTGACTGGGCTAGATTCAGGAAAACCGTAGAACAGATCCAGGAGGACCTCCAGGATAGCAACCTGCGAGGGAGTGTCCCCTGCCGTCTGGGAGATGAATCATGCCATATCATGAAGATTGGAAGCGTATGGTGTTTATCACCACGCTCATTGCAGCTTTGCTTTGTTTGAACTATTTCACCTTTTACCACATGGTCTACGAACACGCCTTTTACAGAGTACTTTCTTATATCCCTCTCATTTTGGGAACTTTCTGGTTTGGAATCAAAGGTTCCATAACGATTGCCCTGACAATGATCTTGCTTTTCTTCCCTTATGTTATGGTACATTGGCACGGATTTTCCCTCGAAGATTTTCATGAAATCCTGGAAGGTTGTCTCTACCTTGCTATCGCATTGATACTCGGGAGCTTGGTCGAAAGGGAAAGAAAAAAACACAGGGCCCTTGTTGGGGCGGAGAGCCTTGCCGCTGTGGGCCGGACCGTGTTGGAGTTGGCGCATGATATGAAAACGCCGCTCATGGCCATCGGCGGTTTTACGGCCCAGGTTTCCAGAGCACTGGAGGAAAACGATCCCAAGCAGAGAAAACTCCAGGTGGTCATTCAGGAGACGGGGCGTCTCGATACGATGGTCAAGGAAATGTTGGATTTCGGAAAGCCCGCGGAGATCCAACTCAAAAGGACAAATTTGAACGATCTGGCCCGGGAAGTTGCGGAGACGGTTCGTCCCGTAGCCGATAAAGTCCGGATAGTCATCGATACAGACCTTGATCCTCTTTTATCTCCGCTTATGCTGGATGGGTCGAAAGTCAAACAGGCGCTCTTGAATCTTGTGACGAACGCCCTTGAGGCCAGTCCCTCTGGAGAACATGTAACCATAAAGACAGTCGTCGATCACCATGGGGTTAATCTTCATGTGATCGACAGCGGCCCTGGGATAGCAGCGGAAGACGGCGAAAATATCTTCAAGCCGTTTTTCACCAAGAAGAGCAAGGGAACCGGTTTGGGTTTGCCCATCGTGAAAAAAATCGTGGAGGCCCACGGCGGGCGGATTTTTTCTCATCCAAACCAGGAAAAAGGGGTGACATTTACTGTCAGATTTCCCGTTACTACCAAATTAGGTGTAATTAATGAATAACCATTTGGGCAAAACAACCCGTTGAAATCTGCCCCCAATTTTTTCTATTCCTTTTGTCTCACGAGAAAAATTCCGAACAAAATTAAATTCAGGACCTTCAACTTCATGCTCTCTTCATGATGGCGGTTTATAGTGTTGTCAAATGGCACGGCAAGGCGTTGGCTGTCTTGCCGATTGGCGCCAAAATAGCCTGACAACCTGAACAACAGGAGGTAGTATCATGAAGAAAAAGTGGATTAACATCATTGGAAGCGGTGTCCTGGTTATGGGGTTTGCCCTTTCCGGAACAGGTTTTGCTGAATTGGACGAAAGTGAAGTCGCTAATGGAACCATCCGGATCGAGAATCAGGTTGAAGCGGATTTTCCCGCTTTGGCAAAGATCGCGTGGGGACAGGCCGTTCAGAAGGCATTGGCCGCGGTTCACGGCCAGGTACTGAAGACCGAACTTGAAGAAGAGAACGGTTTTCTGGTGTACGGCGTGGAAGTGGTCACCGCCGACAAGGCCATTGTGGAGGTGAAGGTGGACGCCGGTTCAGGAAAGGTCCTGGCTATGGAGCGGGACAAGGCGGATGACGACAATTACGGTCATGGTAAAGAGAACGACGATCATGATGGCAAGGACTAATCAACCCAATACCCCCCGAACACCGTATTTTCAAAGTGTTCGGGGGGTGTGTTATGTTTGGGATGGTGGTGCCTTGAATGTGAAGATCATGATAATAACGATGGGAACAATGGAATGAATTCTGGTAAAAGGATGTATATTATGGGTAAATTATTAGTGAGGGTTCCTGAAGTAACTTTTACTTTTTGGCTCCTGAAGGTTTTATCGACCACCGTGGGTGAAACCGGCGCGGATTTTCTATCTTATAACCTCGGCCTGGGATTGGATATTACCTCTCTAATTATGGGGGGTCTTCTGGCGGCATCCCTTTTTATTCAGTTTAAGCTGAAACGGTATGTACCGGTCAGCTACTGGACGGTTGTGATTCTAATGAGCATCGTAGGTACTTTGATTACGGATCTGTTAGTGGATGACTTGGGGGTTGGTTTGGTTACCCTGAGTATCGTTTTTACGATTACAATGCTTGCCGGTTTTGCAGTGTGGTATAAAAGTGAGAAGACATTATCTATCCATTCCATCGATACGGTCAGGAGAGAGATTTTTTACTGGATTATTATCCTGTTGGCTTTTGCTTTGGGAACCGGCGTCGGCGATCTGATATCGGAGGGGCTTGCACTCGGCTATGGAGTAGCGTTATTAATATTTGCCGTCTCAATTGCAATTGTAACCTTTTGCTTTTATTGTTTGGAGATGAATGGTGTATTGGCGTTTTGGATCGTTTTTGTTCTAACGAGGCCTCTTGGAGCGTCTTTAGGGGATTTCATGATAAAGCCCTTTACTGAAAGCGGCTTGGGATTAGGTATGACAACGGTAAATGCTCTTTTTCTATTGGTAATCGTAAGTTTGATTGTATATTTGAGTATTATGCAGAAGGGGGCTGTTTCCTCTTTGGCGAAGAACAATCCGCCCAGAGGGATTTGAGAACCATCTTTAGGGGTGCATGGCCATGAGAATTTTAGTTGTCGATGATGAACACTCGCTGCTGCAACAATTACGGCAAATCCTGGAAAGCCAGCGTTATATCGTCAACACCGCAATGGATGGCGAAGAGGCGCTGGATCGGATTTTCGACCAGCCCTTTGACCTGATCATCCTGGATATCATGTTGCCCAAAAGAGACGGGTTGTCGGTGTTGCGGGAAGTTCGCGAAGCCGAAATCGGGACGCCCGTCCTCATGCTG
Organism: Desulfatiglandales bacterium; assembly: GCA_963664475.2. GTDB lineage: Bacteria > Desulfobacterota > DSM-4660 > Desulfatiglandales > Desulfatiglandaceae > NaphS2. The sequence goes on along the minus strand of CAXXXE010000004.1, from coordinate 980,897 downwards.
ACAGCCAGGAGCGAGGTCGACGACAAGATCAAGGGGCTCGACCAGGGGGCGGACGATTACCTGGCCAAACCCTTTTCTGCGGCCGAGCTCCTGGCGCGGGTGCGCGCCCTGCTCCGAAGGGTCACGGAACATGCCACGCCCGTTCTGGAAATCGGCGACATCCAACTGAACACTATCGGCCGCGAGGTGACGGCCGGTGGCAAGCCCGTGCAGTTGACGCCCAAGGAGTTCGCCATCCTTGAGTTTCTTTTGTACAACAAGAACCGGGCCGTATCGCGTTTCAGTCTGGCGGAACATGTCTGGGGTGAGGATTTCGATCCCTTTACCATGTCCAACTATATCGACGTCCATATCAAAAACCTGCGGCACAAGATCGGAGATGTCAACGGCGGGATTGTCAGGACCATCCGGGGTGTCGGCTACATTATCAAGGAAAAAGATTGATGAAAATCCGTCACAGGATCATGCTCTGGGTTGCCAGCGCCGGGTTTTTTACCAGTTTGGTTTTCTCGCTGGTGGTTTTTTTGGAACTTCGGGAACAGCCTTTGGAAATGATTGACGCGCAGTTGAAGACGGCTGCGGCCGCCGTGGCAAAGCAACTGGTCAGGATGCAAAAACCGTTGACGGGCGCGCCGGAAATCGTGCTGCCTGTTTCTTCGGAGCATTATTGGATAAAGGTGTACGATCAGGACCTGCGTACGGTATATGAATCGGAGTTGTCCAGGCTGGTGAACCTCCCCTTGTATCGGGACAAGGGTGGAGAGGCGTACATGATCAGCGAACAAGTCCCCAAAAAACGGATGGATCTTCACCAGGACGACGAGGATAATGTCACATTCAGAGTCCGGAGCTTTGCTGAACATATCAGGGGTGTACCCTATCTGATCCAGATCGCCAAGCCCGTGGAAGACCTGGAAGAGGAAATTTCCGATTTACTGGTCGCCATCGGCATTGGTTTGGTGGTCTCGACGATCTTGCTGGTAGGATTGAGCTATGTGCTGGCAGGCCGGATCGTGAAGCCCATTGCCGCCATCAACCAACTGGCCCGCGATATCAACGAAAACACGCTGGAGAAAAGAATCCCTCTGCGCCGGAGACGCGATGAGATCCATGACCTTGCCGCCTGCCTGAACGAAATGTTTGATCGACTCCAGTTTTCCTTTGCCCACCAGAAGCGGTTTCTTGGCGACGCTTCCCATGAACTCAAGAGCCCCATCGCCATGTTGAGGCTTTTTTTCGACGAAGCGATGCAACGCAGTGATCTGCCCGAAGCTTTTCTTCGGCAGTTGAATACCCAGGAGCGCAATCTCCTGCGCATGGACAGGCTGGTCAGAAAGCTGCTGGAGCTATCTGTTTTGGAAATTAAAGGGTCCTTGCTGCTGGAATCCTTCAATATCACGGAGCTGGCCCGTTCGGTGCTGGCGGATTTTGCTCCGCTCATGGAGCGGGCCAAAATCCGGCTGGAAACCGAAATGCCACAAAAAATCGAGATCCGGGGCGACAAGGACAAGATCCGCAGAGCGCTCATTAACGTCGTTGATAATGCCGTCAAATACAATGCGGAAGAAGGCCGGATAGACTTTAAAGCTTTTGCAACGAAGGGCCGGATACATCTTTCATTCTACAATACCGGCCCGGGTATCCCCAAAGAAGATCTGCCCAAGGTGTTTGAGCCGTTCTATCGGGTGGATAAATCCCGTTCCACAAAACACGGTGGGGCGGGACTCGGCCTTGCCATTGTCCGAGAAATCGTCCTGCTCCATAAGGGAACGGTTTCCATCGAGAGCCAACAGGAGGGCCTTTGGACGCGGGTCGACATTTGTTTGCCGCAGCTTCGTGAGGAGAATCCCATCGTGGCTCTGCCACAGGATGCCACTTCCTATGAAAAATAGGTATCTCCACGACCGGCAGTCTCGGCGAGGTATGGCGGGAGGATGCCATGTCCTGCCGGCGGGCATTTGGGCTAAGGTGTTTTGACGGCGATCCGCCAGTCTGCGGAGCTTCTGGAAAAAACGGCTAATATTCAAGCCTTTCCCTCATGGCAACGCGCCTTGATGTCGGGTTGTAAATATTTTTGGCGGTTTCAGGAATTCACTGTCATTTTTCTGTTTTAATAGATAGAATTCAGGACTAGAAAACCGGTATCTGGATCAAAAAGAGCGTTATATTGCTGATGTTGAGAGTGGTTTCCCCAGAACGGTTTTTTTAATGCCTGGATATGATCTTTTCCCGAACCCTACCTTTGATTACGTTCCTGCTGTTTTCTCATGGCATGGTCCGCTAATTTAATCGATTCCCCCCATGATTCCGCACAAAACAGCTTGAACCTGTCCAGCTTATCAACCATCGGCAGGAGATCGCTTTGGCCGGTTATAGTCCCTGCCGCGACATGATATTCGGATAGGGCTTCAATATATTCCCGACGACGCTCTTTGGGGATGATGATGGGGGGATAACCGGCGCTGATGACGGGAATATTGCCTATGAGACGGGCAATTCTGCCATTTCCATCCCAGAAGGGATGTATCCTCACAAAAGAAACGTGAAGTCTCACATAGGCCGTAAGCGCTTCTTTTCTGCTTACGCCCTTTTCTCGGCAAACATCTTGAAAGAAGCCGAACCAGTGGTGCATAAGCTTCGGCACATCCTTTGGCGATGCATATTCAAATATGATCTGTTCGTTGCCGGAAACAATCACTGTGGAATTGGGTTCCACCTTCCAGGCTCCAAGTGGTTTATAAACATCCATCACCTGCTCGGTTTGAACGGCCTTGTGCAAATCGAACAGGTTTTTTTCCGTTGGTGGGGATACGCCTCCAACAAGCCCGTAAACGAGATCAATCGCCCTGGCATGCCCCACTACCTCTTGATGATCCTTGAGCGGTTACCGGATATGGTAAGGCCCTCCTCAAGGACAAACGCCGTCTCACCGAAGGCCAGGATATTTCCCTCTATGGCAGTCGATGAGTGTGTCCAGAGGTTGCGCAACTGTTTCAACAGAGCATCACGGATGTCTTTATCCAAATCCTTCAGAAATTCAAACATGGTCAAGACTCCATACCTCTGTATCCGCGTCATTGGTTTTCTCGATGGCCGCCTTCATGATCTCCACGAGCTTTGTTCATGCTTGTTCTAAAAGATCAACTCTGTCATACGGTAAAATCTATATCGAAAACATCGTGGCAGGAAGGGCAGATAAATAGCCATTTTGTGATCCCGCCTTCTTTCTTGAACATGGAGTGAAACCCATCTTCATAACCGCAACTGGGACAAACCTTGAATTCGTCCCCCATCTCTATTTTCTTGATTTCATAGTCCATTTTTTCCTCTTAGGGGTTATGGTACGTGGTTTATCCACCAACCCCTTTACACGACTGATTACCTTTGTAACCCATGAACAGACTTCAATTTACCTCTTGTCTCTTTCTTTGGGGTAACGCTTGGTTTCAAGGGCACGCGTCTCCGGATATAAAGGAATGGCTGCCATGGTTGGTACTATTTTGGTCGAATTTCCCCTTCCAGCATAACGCTCACCCCGGGCGGTGCAACAAATTCAAAGAATCCATTTTCAAAGGTCTTTCCCAGGGTGAAATCGCCCAGGTTGAATCGGGTGACGCTTCCCAATGCGTTAAAAATCCGGACGCAGCGGATTTCATATGTGGGGCTTAGGGTGAGGGAGATGCGATCAATTTCCTGCCAGGGGGGATCGGGGATCAACACAATCTTATAATCCCCATTTTCGTCAGATTCCTGCTGTTGCACCTGAAAACGGTCTTTAACTTCCGCCAGTCCACTGAAAATATCACCGAGCAGCCTGAGTTCCTTGCCGAAATCTTTCGCCTGGTATTGGTGTGCCTCTTTTTTGCCGGGAATGTACCACCATAAAATAGTATCATTGGCAATGATGGTTTCGGGTGCCGGCATTTCCTGGTCAAGCCTTAGAAAGTGAGGGGATTTGAAGTGAATGACGCCCGATGCCAGGTCTCCTTTGGCTTGAGTTCCCAGCAGACTCATGGAGCGGGTCATGACGTCCCGGGTGTAGGGAACGGAAAGCCCTGACGTGTGCCCATAACGATTTTGAATCCCTTGAAGAATATCTGAAAGGGTATCCTCCGCCAAAACGGGCGAATGCGCCGGGAATGTCAGCAATAGGATTGTCAATAAAATTTTGTGCATGTTATCCTCCTTTTCTGCCATAGACTTCCCGGGGTCGGACCCCGTCCGAGGGCCCCACAATCCCTTCCGTTTCCATGACTTCGATCATTCGGGCCGCACGATTGTACCCCACTCGCAGCTTGCGCTGCAACATGGAAATGGAGGCTTGGCCGGTTTTGCAGATGAATTCAACGGCTTCATCGAATTTTTCATCCATCTCGATGGGTTCTTCATCCGTGGTTTCCTCTTCGACCATGTGGGAAAGGATGCTGGGGTCATAATCCGGTTTTTTCTGGCTTCTTAAAAAATCCGCCACACCTTTGACTTCTTCGTCTGAAATATAAGGGCCGTGAATGCGCATGATGCGGCCTACGCCGGGTGGCATGAACAGCATGTCCCCGTCGCCCAGGAGATTTTCGGCGCCGTTGGTGTCCAGGATGGTTCGGGAATCCACTTTTGAAGACACCTGGAAAGACAACCGGGTTGGGAAGTTGGCCTTGATAATGCCGGTCAGCACATTGACCGAGGGTCGCTGGGTGGCAATAATCAGGTGAATGCCGGCGGCGCGGGCCATCTGAGCCAGACGGGTGATGGATTCCTCCACCTCCTTTGAGGATACCATCATGAGGTCAGCCAGTTCATCGATAATAATGATGATATAGGGAAGGTGTCGATCGACGCCCCTGTCTTCGCCCCCCTCTTCGTCCTTGTTTTCGGATGAATCGTTTTTCCCGGTCTGTTTCACGATTTTTCGGTTGTAGGAATCGATATTCCTGACGCCTCTATCCGATAGCAGCATATAGCGCCGCTCCATTTCATGAACGGCCCATTTAAGAGCTTTGTTGGCATCCTTGGGTTGGGCGACCACCGGGTGAAGCAGGTGGGGGATATCCTGGTAGATGGACAGCTCGATGCGTTTGGGATCCACCATCAGGAATCTCGCCATGTCCGGCGATACCGTATAGAGCAGGCTCTGGATCATGGCGTTGATGGAAACACTCTTACCGGTTCCGGTGGCGCCCGCCACCAGCAGGTGGGGCATTTTTGCCAGGTCCGCCACCACGGCGGAGCCTGTGATGTCCTTGCCCAGAGCAATGGGCAGTTTGGCGTTGGTATCCACATAGGCTGAACTGGAAAGAATTTCCCTTAAATAGACCATTTCCCGCTGGTCGTTTGGGATTTCAATGCCGATGGCGGCTTTGCCGGGGATGGGGGCCACGATGCGGATGCTTCGGGCTTTGAGGGTTAACGCCAGGTCATCTGAAAGACCCGCTACCTTGCTGATTTTGATGCCGGGAGCGGGTTTGTATTCGTACATGGTTATGACGGGGCCTGGAAGGATTTCCACCACCTCTCCTTCCACGCCAAAGTCTTCGAGCTTTTTTTCCAGGCGGCGGGCATTCGCTTCAAGGGTTTCCCGCTGAAAAGTGACATTCTTGTTCTCAGGAGGAATGCGCAAAAGATCCAGGGACGGGAGTTCAAATTCTCCAGGTTTTTGCATAAAAGGAAATTTTTCCTGTCGGGGAAGGGGCGGGGGATCTTTTTTGGGGGTTTCCACGATGTTGACTTTTGGTTTTTTCTTGATCCTGTCCCGGACCACAGGGGTTTTTGCCGTCCCTATTTTTCGTTCCTTTCTTTTGGTTGCGATTTCCTTGATTTTTTTGAATATCCCGAGTATCCACAATTTCAGTCGGGAGAAAATCCACCCCAGGGAAAGGCGGGTTATCGCCAGCAGCGAGATTGCGAAAATAGTGGCAAGGAAAACATAGGATCCAAAAAAATTCAAAATGGTGATGGATAACCCCGCTATATGAAGGCCGATGATTCCCCCGGCCGCCATGACGGTTCCTCGGTAGAATAATCCCTTTTGAAACTGAAGGTTCAAGAGGGCGGAAAATGACGTAAGCATGATCAGAATGACGAGCATGCTTTTGACGGGTGAGGCGGGCGAGCGATTCTTGAATGCGATAAGAGACAGCGCAAAGAAGATCAACGGGGTCCAAAATGCCCCAAAGCCCAGAAGATCGAAAAGGCCGCCGGATAAATGGGCGCCCACTGTTCCAAACAGGTTGTGAGCTTTGCCCAAGGCGCCCGCGACATTCCAGATAAGTCTATCATGGGAAGAATAAGAGAGAAGACTGCCGCTCAGAACCACCGCCAGCAACAGCAACATAATTCCCCGAATTTCTCTTTTAAGTGGATGTCCGGCAGGGGGAGGGGAAAAGGATATGGATTGCGGTTCCTCTTTATCGGATTTGGAGGTTGATGGTTTCTTTCTTTTCATTTTCTTGGCATGCTCATATGGGGATGATGGTCGGTATGATGAGGGGGCTTCTCTCGATCACGTTGTAGAAAAAACGTTTCAGCCTTCTTCGGATTTCCGCTTCCACTCTTTTGCGATCCAAGGGGGAAGTCTTTTCTAACTCGTCAAGCACCTCTAACACGATACATCGGGCGTCCTCAAGGATAAATTGGCCCTGATCTTCAAGTACAAAGCCGCGAGATACCATTTCCGGGCCGTAGAGAACTTCACCTGTTTTTTCCGCTAAGACCAGTTGGACCACCACCATGCCGTGATTTCTGAGCTTTCGCCGGTCGCGCAAAACGGTTTCCTCGATATCGCCTACGCCTTTGCCGTCCACAAAAATCCGGCCCGTTGTGATCGTATCGTTTATTTTTGCCAGGCCCTTTTCAAAGCAGATGACATTGCCATCCCGGGCAATGAGCGTATGGTCCTCATCCATTCCCATATCGCGAGCGATCCGGGCGTGTTTGACCAGGTGCCGGTATTCTCCGTGAACGGGAATAAAATATCGGGGTTTCACGAGACTCAGCATGATCTTTAATTCGGCCTGCCGCGCGTGTCCTGAGGTATGAATGTCGGAGACCTTTTCGTAGATCACATCAGCTCCCAGACCATACAGTTTGTTGATGACGGAAGTGATGGCCTTTTCGTTGCCGGGAATAAATCTGGAGGAAAGGATGATAGTGTCGCCTTTGCGTATGGCAATGCCCTTGTGCTGACCTCTGGCCATTCGGCTCAGGGCGCTCATGGGTTCTCCCTGGCTGCCGGTGGTGATAATCACCACCTGGTGGTCCGGAAGGGATTGAATCATTTTTTCCGTGATCTCGAGTTCTTCGGGATAATGGATAAATCCGTGGGTTTTGGCAATCCCCACGTTGGTGATCATGCTTTTTCCGTTGAAAACCACCTTTCGGCCAAATTGTTCCGCCAGGGATATGACTTCCTGGATTCGCGTGATATTGGAAGCAAAGCTGGCGATAATCAGCCTTCCCCTGCTGGTTTGAAAGAACTCCCCCAGGGTTTTTTTGACGTCCCATTCACTGAGGGTGTAGCCTTCTTTTTCAGCGTTGGTGGAGTCGGAAAAAAAGGCCAGGACACCTTTTTCTCCGAAATGGGCAAAACGGGTGAGATCCGTCATCTGTTCATCCACCGGCGTGGGATCAATTCGGAAATCTCCGGAATGGACAATGAGGCCCTCCGGCGTTTCCACGGCCAGACCCACCCCGTCCACAATGCTGTGGTTGACGCGAATAAATTCTACTCTGAAGGGTCCTATTTCAGTGGTTTCGCCTGGAATTACGGTGTTCAGGTCGGCATTTTTGGGCAGGATATGTTCTTTCAGCTTTTCCCTGAGCAAATCCAGGGTAAACCCCGTGCCGAAGACCGGAACCGGAAATTCCTTCAGAAAGAAAGGCATGGCGCCGATGTGGTCTTCATGTCCATGGGTGAGAATGACGGCTTTAATTATTTCTCGGTTTTCCCTGAGGTAGGTGAAATCGGGGATGACCAGGTCCACGCCGGGCATAAAATCATCGGGGAACATCAACCCCGCGTCCACAACCACCATGTGGGAACCGTGTTGGATAACCATCATGTTGAGGCCGATTTCCCCCAGGCCCCCCAGTGGTATAATTTTTAACAATTGTTATACCTCGATACATTTTATCTCTATAATCAATTGGTTGCTCAATTCTTCGCATAAACGGTACCTTAACCGTTTCAGTCATCCCCGTCAACAGGGAATCGGTGTTTTTTGAGTGCCCAGGTGGAGCGGATTGCCTTTGACTTGTCTTTGCGCCGTGTGTTATGAAAACGGCATTCAGGTAATCCATGGGTGTCCCGCGGATGGGACCGGAAAAAAGGAGATAACGGAATGGCGAGTGTAAATAAGGTGATACTGGTGGGAAATCTGGGATCGGATCCGGATATTCGATATACACCCAGCGGCGTGGCGGTGGCCAATTTTTCCATTGCTACGACAGAAACGTGGAAAGATAAGAATACGGGCGAAAAACAGGAAAAAACGGAATGGCACAGGATCGTTGCCTGGCGGCGGCTCGGGGAGATTTGCGGGGAGTATTTGAAAAAAGGAAGCCAGGTCTACATCGAGGGAAGTCTCCAAACCAGGGCATGGGAAGACAAGGATGGGGTCAAACGGTACACGACGGAAATCGTTGCCTACAAAATGCAGATGTTGGGATCGCCGGGCGACAGGATGAACAGCCGGGCGCCTCAAGGCGATTTCCCTGACGAACCGCCACCAAATCTCCCCGACGACGATATTCCGTTCTAACCGTTATTGGCATTGAAATCGTGAACTTTGAGGGTGTAACGTTTTTGTTTTGCACCCTTTTTTTGTTTACATGCTTAGTAGTGCCTGTTTTTCATGGATTGCGCCTCATCAGGAAAGTTTGTTAGCCACCTTCAGTATGACTCTTGATACCTCGTTTTTAAACTGCTCGTTTTCAGCGTTTGAAAATTCGTTGAATTTCATGATCTCCAGCTGTCTTATCCGGTTCAAAAGCCCAAATACCGCCTGGCTTGCAAGGTCTTCTAATTTTTTTGAGCGAAGGGTTTGATCCTTCATGGCTTTAATGGATGACGCGGCAAGGCTCAAGGGGTCCTCAGGATCATTTAAATGTTTAATAAGAATGTCATGGAGGAGGACGAACAGCGCGTCGACCCGGTTGCTCTTTATCAGGGTTGGACTATGGAAAAAGGAATGACCCTGTTCTACGGGAAGATCGCCCCTGGAAAGATCCATGCTTCGTTCAAACCAGTTGATGGTGTATTTTTTGTGGTCTTCCACGCTCCAGGCGCCTTTTTCCCAGGCATGTGCCCGGATGGCTTTGGAAAGTTCGGAAAGGCACACCTCCTGGGAAGGAAAATCATAAGTTCCGAGAAGGGCGCCTGACTGGAAAATGTCGAATCCCGGTTTGGTGGCCCTGTCTGAGATTTCGGCGCACACGATTCTGATCTCCTCGCCGGACCGGGCAATGATGATCTTGTAGGAGGGCTCGTTTTTATCGATTCTTTGGAGTTCTTCGGCCGAATCAGGTGGAATAACGGATCCTGCAATGGAGGGCGGCAAAAAAACAGCGATCAGGTTGGGACTCAGATCAACGGCCCCCATGGCCAACCTGAAGACATGAACGTCATCTTCCTCAAGAGGGGCAACCGGAGTGAGCTTTCCGGGCTCGACATAGGGTGAAAATACATCAAGCATTGCCTCAAGCCCGCCCTGCCAGTGGGCGCTTCTAGGGTCTCTACCGCTGTTGATCCATTGATTGACTTTTTGAGATATTTGGTCCATTTGTTGTCCTTTTCCAGCCCTATTAAGCGCCGACAATCTCAGCTTTTGAGGGGATGTTCATCAGATTAAAACTTAAAATCTGTTTACAGCAGTTTTTGACGCCTCAGGCTATTAATGATCTCAGTTGTGGATTTACCGCGGTCCATGGTGTAAAAATGAAGTCCGTCGACGCCTTTTTTCAACAACCCCATGCATTGTTCCGTGGCAAAATCTATTCCCAAATTTAAAACTGCGTCTTTATCCTCTGGGTCCACTGCATCGAGTTTTCGTTGCAATTTATCGGGAATGGTTGAACCACAAACTTTGGATAACATCCGGGTCATCTTGACCGTGTACACCGGCATGATGCCCGGTATAATGGGGACACCAATTCCAATGGCCCGGCACTTGGCGACAAAGTCAAAAAAATAGGCGTTATCATAAAAATACTGTGCAACAACATACTCCGCGCCATTGTCAACTTTAAGTTTCAGATATTCGATGTCTTTATCGAGGCTTTCAGCATCAATATGACCTTCAGGGTATCCAGCGCATCCCAGTGTAAAATCATAGCGCTCTTTAATGAACGAAATCATCTCAGACGCGTAGTGAAAGGCATCAGGGGCCGCGGCAACATCATCTCCTCTTGGTTTATCGCCTCGGATTACAAAAATGGTTTCAACCCCCAACGCTTTATAGTTGTTCAGGACTTCAATGATTTCATGGGGGGCAAGTCCGTATCCGGCAATATATGCCACGGTAGGCAGATCCTTATCCACCATCAGTCGTTTAACCGTTTGATAGGAGCCATCCCTGGTGGAGCCGCCGGCACCGAATGTTATGGACATATAATCCGGTTTCAATTGTGCCAGGCTATCGATTGTTTTGTCAAAAGTTTCAATCGCCTTATCATTCCTCGGTGGAAAAAATTCCATGGAAATAACCGGGTTGTCATTCTTGTACAAATGTGTAACACGCATAACTAAATGTCCTCCATTGTCAGTCTTCAAATGGTTTTAATGAAAATTAAACCAAGATAATATTCATTTTTATCTTTCTAGTGAAGCCCGTGCGACCGGCCCCGCCTTGCCGTCGATTTTCAGTGCATGGAACTCTTGAAATTTCAGGCGTTATTGTGGGTAATTGAAGGAAGAAAACACTACGCCTTTGGAGATTTCAAGTCAAGGAGAATAGCGATTCTACAGCAATTCTAAATTTGGAGGGGTCTAAACCGCTTACCAGCTTATCCACCGGCTTGAGATCGGGATAATCCGCTATTTTTGAATGCGTTAGGTTTAAAGCGGAAAATGAGCTGAAAGAGGCGGTATAAGATTTTGCAAGGAAACTGGATGCATTTTCAGCAAAGAATTTTAACCATCAATATCATAGACTATTTTCAAGATATTGCGTTTATCGGAATATGAATGTTCGGAAAAAAGCGACAACTAATGGATAATACGATTTTTTTTATAATTCACGAAACTCGTGCTCAAAGTGCAGAATGTGAGTTTTGAGAAGGAGAAGATACCTTTTTGAGTTTTCCGAGGATTTCTTGTAGTATGAACACAGGAGAGGGTAAAAAAAATGGCACATCCCAATGGCGAAGGTAGGTGCAGGGAAGCCAAAATTGAACGGACAGTGGGAACCATGTAAAATGTCAGGGGCTCGACGATGACCGAAGAACGATTGAGTGAGGTGATGCATTTACTGGGTGAGCGGATCAAGGAGCTGAATTGTCTTTACGACTTTTCCAATTTGATCGAAAAGAGTGGTATGTCGTTGAAAGAGCTGCTGCAAAGCGCCGTCGACCTTATTCCGGCGGCCATGCAGTATCCTGAAATCACCTGTGCACGCATCACGCTTGAAGGGGAGGTTTATGCCACAGGGAACTACAGGAAGACGCGGTGGCGGCAGGCTGAGGGCATATTTGCCAATGGAAGCCGGATCGGGAGCATTGAAGCGGTCTACCTGGAAAGGAGGCCTGGCTGGAAAAATGATCCTTTTCTTCAAGAAGAGAAGGTTTTGTTAAGTGCCATTGCCAAAAGAACTGGAAAAATTATTGAGCAGAAAAGGACGGAAGCGGCGCTGTTTGAAATGGAAAAACGGTTTCGTGATCTGGTGGAAAACGCAATAATCGGTATTGCGATCATTCAAAATGACCAGGTCATCTATCAAAACCCCGTACAGGAGAGACTCTGTGGTCCGTTACCCCGAAAGACAAAATTGGTGGAAATAGAGTCCATGTATCCTGATGATATTGAAAAAGTAAAGGAATTTTACAAAAATATATCTTCTAAAATGCTTCGAATACAGGAGACGGACTTCAGGTTTTATCCTCCGGAAAAAGTCGGAAGCACTTGTGACTTGAGGTGGGTCCATTGTCAGGCGAACGCCATAAACTATCAGGGAAAAGACGCTATATTGATCAACATGATGGATGTTACCCGGGCCAAACAGCTGGAAGCTTTTTTGAGGTCTCAGGACAAGATGTCCTCCCTCGGCCATGTGGCCGCCGGTATTGCCCACGAGATCAGAAATCCGCTTTCGGGAATCAATATATATTTGAATGCCCTGGAAAAGCTCTACGACAAGGGCGAAAATGGGGGAAAGATCGGTCAGATTCTGGTGCAGATCCAATCGGCTTCAAATAAGATTGAGTCCGTGATTAGAAGGGTCATGGATTTTTCTAAGCCCAGCAACCCAAAGTTCGTTTTGACGGACTTAGATCAGCCTGTCGAAGATGCCGTTGGTCTTGCTTCCGTGACCTTGCGTAAAAGAGGCATCAAGATTGAAAAAAAGCTGGCCCATGACCTTCCGATGGTAAACGCGGATGCGCAGCTGATTGAGGAGGTTGTTCTGAATCTGATTACCAATGCCGCTGAAGCCATGAAGAATGCGAAAGATCAAAAGCAAATAGAAATCATTTCTTTTGCGGAAAACAACCACGTTTGTGTGAGGGTTTCTGATTCCGGCCCCGGCGTACCTCTGGAATTAAGAGAAAAAATATTTGACCCTTTTTTTACCACCAAAACGGAAAGCACGGGCATTGGACTCAGCCTGTGCCACAGAATCGTTTCCGATCATGAGGGAAATTTGCAAGTTTCTGAAAACAGATGGGGCGGAGCGGCCTTCACGATTCGACTACCCATCAAAACACCGGGATTTTCGAAAGTATAATCTCGACGGTTTCAAAAACATGGCAGGCAAGATTACATATTCCATCTATGTGGTTGACGATGAAGAGGCCATTAGGGACGGGATCGGTTTGGCCCTTCAATCAGATTACCGGGTGGAGACGTTTTCCACGGCCGAGGCCGCCATCAAGGCCATGGAGAACGGACCTCCGGACCTGGTTCTGCTGGATATCGGACTGCCCGGAATGGATGGGATCAAGGCTCTCGGTATCCTCAAAGATCTGTATCCAGATGTGATTATCATTATGATAACGGCCTATGAGGATCTGAATACGGGGATCGCCGCCATGAAACTTGGGGCTTACGACTATGTGGTGAAACCGCTTCACATGGACGTTCTCGAGCCGGCTATTTGTAACGCCCTTGAAACCATTCGATTGAGAAAAGAAATTCAAAACCTTCAGGAAGAATATCTCAGGGAAAATCTCCCCTGCTTTATCGGTGAAAGCAGTGCCATTCAGGATGTGATGGATTTGATCGGTATGGTGGCTAAAAGCCCAGATACCCCTGTTCTTATTCTCGGTGAGACAGGGACCGGCAAGGAATTTCTGGCCAGCGCCATCCATTACAGAAGTCCCAATTTCAAAGGTCCCTTAATGACGGTTAATTGCTATGACCGCAAATGGCGGTTGGCATTCATCTTGCTTCTGCTGAACAAAACAACGTCGATATTTTTGCCGTGAATTCAACATCCCTTATCATTTTTTTAATCGCCGGCAATATCTTTCCGTTGCTCCTGGCCGCCTCTGCCATCTCTTCTCGTACCAGACTGGCATCAATTTGTGAAAATCTTTCTTCCAGGCTTGAACATCCGTTGAGAATAATTTCCATATACTGATCGTTCTTTAAATTTTGTACCAACGGCGTATCTGCAAGGATCGCTTTCAGCATTTTATTCAACGAACCCATGCCTGTTTTTTTCCGACCTCGTCGTTTCGCATCCCGGAAAAACCTCTCCAGAATATTGTTCGTCCTTTGAGGGTGAATTATGGTGACTCCGTTCGGGGTAACGACAGGTATCGGATCGGCAAATAGTTTTTCCCAGTATTTGTCGATCTGCGCGACCATATTCACATAGGTCTTCTTCCTGTGTTTATTTTCAAGAAGCCAGTTCCTGAATGCGGTCACCTTTTCTTCAATGCTTTTCATCTCCATTTCATCGCCATTATCGTTGATACCGTTTTTGCCTTCAGGAAGAGCAATGCGCATGGCGCAACGCAGTTTATCAAACACGCCTGCTTTTGCTTTCAGATTTTTGGCAAGATCATTGAGACGCTTATCTTCTACAACGTTTCCAACCACTTTGTATAATTGGCCAAAGGGTCGGTTTGCACGATCAAAATCGCTGTGACTCATCTTCATGATTCGCTTGAGCAACCCGTGAACTTGTTGAAGACGTTCATAAAAATCAAAATCTACGCGGTCAAAAGGAAATCCATAGCCGTTGGACTGGTTTGGATAATCAAATACCCACTGAATTAAAGCGTATGCCGTAATCACGGGGATATGGTCGGAATGTGCTGTCTGAAAATGTCCACGTTGAAGGCTTTCAAGAATTTCATCGATATCGTGGCGAGCTGAATCGACTTTCTTCTCAAGATATTTGGCTTTCCTCCTCAAAATCGGTCGAACTTTGAGTCGCTGCAGTCGTTTTTGAAAAGCCCTGTATTCATCAGCCAGCAGGTCTTTGCCGATGTCGCGCAAAAAATGGAAATGGCATATAAAGTCGGGGGTTTCCGGAAAGACTTCCTCCACTGCATTGACAATCCCTTTGCCCATATCGTGTACAAGGGCAGTTGGTTCACCGTACTGCTCTTTGATCCCGCGAAAGAAAGGGACGAGTTTTTCTTTCTTTTCTGAAGAAATCTTGATCGTATCAAGCACCAGTTCCGATAGCCCGTCTAAACCACAAAATAGATTGGGGCTATCACCTTCACAAGTTCCATCGACATGGAGAATGTATCCACCCCTGTCTTTGAGGAACTTTCGCAAAACTGACCGGCTTTGCCGGTGCGCCAATGCAAGATAAATGACAAACTTACGGCCCAGGTAGCTGATTTCCCGTTCAGACATGAATACATTCTTTGCCGCCAACTCCGCCATGACCTCTTGATTGCCGCGGCAACGAACAAAAAGGGCAAACCCCACCTCAACCATGACATCAAACCCAAAAGTGGCGCCTTTGGGTACGAGGTTTCGAAGCTGTTCTGACCTGAACGTTCCGTGGCCATTTGGGCAATACAGCACCGTTTCCTTGGCAAGAAAAGCGCCAATATCCATGGTAACCACGGTTTTTGGATCAGCAGTTTTATGAACGTTGAGCATGGAATTACACTCAGGACAATTTTGTGTTTCAGGATAAAATTGTAAAATCGGCTTTTCCCGAAACAATACATCGGGTCGAACGCTGAAAGTCAGTCTGGCAATAAAGGTTTTAAGCAGTTTCAACGCCCGGAATGCGGAATTTTTTTTAAAAGCCCGTGAAACTCCATGAATCCCTGGATCTTGGCCGGGCTCATCTTACGTTTCTTTATTTCCGGTAAGGCTAAAATATCTTCTGTTGATATACCGTGATGCTGGATGATGGCAACCAGAATCATAACCGCTTCAGGGTCTGAAATGGTAACTATGGTTGATCGTTCCACAAGAGAACTTCTTTGTTGTACCTGTTTTTCGCGCACCTCATCAGTATCAGAGAAATAGACGTACACACCGCCATGCTTTTCACGATAGATGCCCCGACAGTCCCGAAAATGGTGCAAAAAGGACTGAGGCGAAAGCCCAAGAAGTTCACCAAGCTGTCTGCCTGAAAATCCGGCATTCGAAACGGTCACCAGATGAATAATGGTTTTTTTTAAATTCCCATGCTTGGAAAAGGCGACATCTTTATACCGCCATAGTCCATGCTGGTTAAATCTTGGGACTTGCGGCAATGCATAGTACTTGCCGTTCTGGTTATAGCTTGTATGTGCGCGCCACTGCTTAAGCTTTAATCTGGCATTTGGGATAGAACATGTAAGCACGGATGCCAGTTCTCCAATCTTGAATATCTTTATTTGTTCTAAATGCTGCCGCGCTGTCTCGAGTGTATCTTGACTTAATCGGGCCATATAGCACCTATAAAGTATATGATTTAGTGCTTCACATATAACATATACTTCATAGCATATAAACCCAAAAACCCTCTATTTTTGCGTAATAATCCAGAAAAATAGCACAACAGCACCACTTTCGCAGAATCATATACTTTACAGATTGATAACTGATGGATTTTTAAATCTATAATTACGATGGGTTGTGTTGACCCAACGGCCATTTGCGGTCATAGCAATCAGCGTTTATTCCGGGTTCCATTTGACCTTTGGGTATATGTTTGTCATTTCGCTGGGCTATCTTTTTATCCCGGACCTTTTTGTGCTTCCCTTTGCGGCGGGGGCTGATCCGGCGGGTTTCGCCGAGATCTATCGCCTGACCGTGATTCTACTCAGATTCGTTGCCGTTTATTCGATTTTTGACACCATGAACCTTGTGTTTGCCTCGGCCATCAAGGGGGCCGGAGACACCCGCTATGTGATGGTTGCCATTGTGATCACTTCGGCACTGGTGCTGGTGGCGCCCACATACCTGGGGGTGATTGTGATGGGTTGGGGCGTCATGGTTTCGTGGATCAATGTGTCGGCCTATGTCATGATATTAAGTATTGTATTTCTCCTACGTTTTTTGGGGGGCAAATGGAAATCCATGCGGGTGATTGAGACCCGGGGGAGGTAATGCCGAAAATTGTGAGGGTGGCCGGGATATTTTGTGGCGCCACATTTAAAAAATCAGATTGGTTATCTTGTCTGCCGGGAGGGTGACAAATTGTTTGTGATGTTTAGAAACGGACCGGTGCGTTTATAAGCAAATGCCGCGGGGGATCATGTTTTTTCACCGCGCCCGGTTTGCCCTTAATTTTCGAACATGAGGCATGGTGTACCGAAATCAGTGGACTTGTCCTTGACAGCTATTGCCGAATAGCTTATTTTTTTACCATATTTTTTTAATCAACCCATGTTTAGAGTGCTTTCAAGGAGGATTTATTATGAATGAAATGCCTAAGTTTTATCAGAAACTGCAGGAAGAGTACAAAGATGTCATGCAGGCTGTCGATCAGTTGGGAAAAGCGGTCCAGAACGCCGGGCCATTGGACGATAAGATGGTGCAATTGATTAAACTGGCCGCTGCGGCAACGCAAAAATCCGAAGGTGCGGTTCACAGCCACGCAAGGCGGGCCATAGAGGCTGGTGCGACCCCGGATGAAGTTTGCCATGCCCTGATCCTGCTGGTACCGACCATCGGATATCCCAATGCGGCCGCCGCTCTTTCCTGGGTGCAGGATTTGTTTGATTAGTTGTGGGTGTCTCAAGAGACAATCATGTCTTAAAAATAGAGATGAGACGGATCAGCTGAACTCTCCAAATAACTATGAGAACGATTTTTCTGGTTTTTTATGTTATTCGGCCTCGGTTCGCCTAATTTAAATGCAACGCATTTCGTTGAAATTTATTTGAGTTTATTGCGGTTTTCATCAAATCACTTATCGTTTTGCCCCCAAGTTGTCAAAAATGACAATGCGATTTTATTTAATCCATTATGCCTCTGGCCTTTACGGTACAAGATGTCTCAAAATGTTGGTCCGGCAGACCCTTCAATTTCGATAAATATGCTAGTCTATTGATAGTATTGCGTTATTTAGAACTATTTTCGTTTTAGGGCGCTGTTGGCACGGATTATGAATAGGGTTTAGGTCGTTTTGTTTTAAAGGAAATCGTTTGATGTCTTTTTTAGGGGAGCATTGCCCCTCAGGGAGATTTCTTTTATTCAACTTCAAAAAGCCATAAGGAGAAATAGATCATGAGCAAAACAGAAGACAATCTTTGGGAAGCGTTTGCGGGGGAATCGCAAGCCAATCGAAAGTATCTTGCCTTTGCTAAAAAAGCGGACAATGAGGGATATCCTCAGGTTGCCAAGCTTTTTCGTGCCGCTGCCGAAGCCGAGACCGTTCATGCCCATGCCCATTTGAGAACCCTGGGGGGCGTCAAGACGACCGCTGAAAATCTCAAGTCGGCCATTGAAGGGGAGACCCATGAATTTAAGGAAATGTATCCGGCGATGATTGAAGAGGCAAAGAAAGAGGGCAATAAGTCGGCGGTGCGTTCTTTTTCTTTTGCAAATGATGTGGAAAAGGTGCATGCGGGCCTTTACGAAAAGGCTTTGGAAAGTCTGGAAAATCCCAAAGATGTGGATTGCTATTATGTCTGCTCCGTGTGCGGGTTTACCTGCGAGGATGAGCCGCCGGAGAAGTGTCCGGTATGTAGCGCTCTGGCAAAAGCTTTCAGTAAAGTCATATGACAGCACAACGAAAGGGAGGATAAACCGATGAAAAAATTTTTGGTGGCCTATGTCAGCACGACGGGCTATACGAGGAAAATGGCGGAAAATATTGCCGAAGGTATTCGACAGAGCGGCAATGAGGCGGTTGTTAAAAAGGTCCTGGAATTAAAGGACCCCGAGACCTTGAAAGGTTATGACGGCTACTTTTTTGGATCTCCCACTTTTTACAGGAACATGACCGCCGATATGCAGAATTTCCTTGTTTTGGCCAGGAAGGCCGATCTCAATGGCAAAATGGGCGGGGCCTTCGGTTCTTACCTGCATAGCGGGGAGGCGGGAAAACTGATTTTTGATACCATGGAATTTGTGCTGAAGATGGATATGTTGAAGCTCGGCGCCTTGGACTTGAAGGAACCCGTGGTTCCAGCGGAGGAAGGGATAACGGCTTGCCGGAATTACGGAAAAGCGATGGGTGAGCGTTTCGGCAAGATTACCATGAAGGGAAATCCGCTGACATTGGAGGGTCGGGAGCTCAATATCGGCGATATGGCGCCGGAGGTGGTCTTGGTTAATAACGACCTGGAACCTGTATCATTATCTTCATATCGCGGTAAGGTTTGCATCATTTCTTCGGTGCCTTCACTGGATACGCCGGTATGTGATATGGAGACCCGAAGGTTTAACGAAGAAGCGGGCGCCCTGGGGGACGACGTGGCCATCATTACCGTGAGTATGGACCTGCCCTTTGCTCAGAAAAGATGGTGCGGCGCCGCGGGGGTCGAAAAGGTTGTCACCCTCTCCGACTATGCGGATCGGTCTTTCGGCAATGCATACGGCGTTTGGATCAAGGAATTGAAATTGCTGGCGCGTTCTGTTTTTGTGGTGGACCGTGAAGGGGTCATACAATACATCCAGTTGGTGAATGAGGTGAGTGAAGAACCCAACTATCAGGAGATTCTGGATGCCGTTGGAAAACTCGTTTAACTGAAGGCTCGGCAGGGAGACGGGCGAGTGGAACATCGGTTGGTTTTTTTCCCGGCCTCAGACGTGATGGGTGGATATCCTCGCGTTTGTGGTGTCAAATTTCTCGGCGATGAGGAGTTCATACTCCGTTCCAAAAAACTTGCGGTTTCCCTGCAGACCCCATTTGATGCTTTCCCAGTAGTTTTTCAACTCCTGGGCGTCGATGATGTTTTCAAGGACAGCTTCGATCTCTGAAAGTTTTTCCCGCTTAAGGCCGTTTTTGCGCATTTCATAAAGGTCGTTTAAGCGGTGTTCCTGTTCACGGGAAAATCCGATATCCTTGGATCTTTCAAGCAGGTCGCTCAACAGGTTGTAAAGCGCTTCAAAATCTTTGGTCAGGGCCATTTGTCTTTGGGTTCGGTCGAGCATCATATCGGTGATTTCCGTCATTCTTTTTTCAAAGGCCTTTTCAAGTAAAATCTCATAATCCTCGGTAAAAAAGGGGTATTTTCTCAGGGACCCCAGACTGTAGTGAAAGTAGATTTTAAGCTGTTCCAAGTCGTTGATGGATGACATGTGGTCAATTTTCCGAGTGATGGAAACGCGGTTTTGGAAAATGACGGACAGAACATTGGGATATTGTTCTTTTTTGAGAAGAATGCCGCTTTGAGCGACGAAAAGATGGCTTAGTTGTGAATCGTCTTCCCATATTTTCAGCGATGGAATGCCGTCAAGATAATCGTTGATGGCTTCGTAGCGTTGTTCAACGGTTTCGCTCATGGGAATGAAATTGAGAGAGATGGGGGCATCGTTATCCCTTATTTTTCGAGTGCCGGCCAGGCCCACCAGCAGCAGTTTCATCTGATTTTTATAACTCAAATAGCTGCTGACTTTCTCGTACCCGTAGATGCGCACTTTGTCTCCGATCAACTCCTCCAGCATGAAATGCCGGATGTCTTCCCGCATGGATTGCAATGTCTTGTAAATGCGTAAGGCCTCATAAACCTCTTTTTCAAAGGTGGCAAATCCCACATTATGAAATTTTCTCTTTTTGTGAATATATTTTAAGGGTATTTTTATGATGAGTCCGGCCAGATCCCGAAATTCGGCATGTCGGATGCCCCTCATCCTGAAAATTCTTTCCATGGCCAGTATCATTCTGCCGGCTTGAAGGCGTTTTGTTCCGTCAATGCTCCCCCATTCCTTTGAAGCCAGGTACTCTGAAGGCGTAACGCCTTTTGGCAGGCCGTTCTCCAGGTATTCCTGAATGGCGTAAAAGAGCCGTCCCCGTTTTAAGACAACCCGGTCCAGCTGTTCCTGAAGGGTGGTTTTTCCATCGATGACGCCATGACATACCGCTCTTGTTTTGAAAATCCACAGGGCCAGATCTTCCAGCATGAGATCTTCCCTGATGGCGCTTAGCATGATAAACGTGGTGATGAGGAATGCATCGAAGAGATCCTTGTCCCGTCTGTCCAGAATGGATGCCATGGCGGAAAAGGAGATTTCTCCCTTGATGGTATGGTGAAGGGCGTCATGATTTTTGACCAGAAAAATGAGATAGTCCGTGCTTTTTTTATTGAGTCCGTACCGGGGACCGATGTTTTCCTTTGCGATGAAATGTGCTCCCGCGTCGGCAAGCTCGGCCGGATTGATTTCCGTTTGATATTTTTTCCGTAAGCCCGGGATCCTTCCCAGGTCCTGGAATACGAATGATCGGGTTAAAGCCGCAAAGAGATCCCGGTTGGTTTTGAGTCGGTCTACAATGTTTTCGAGATCTTCGAGCTGGCGCTGGCTGACGCCCATGATGCCGGTTGCCATGGGCCCGAACTCCTTTTGGGCAAGCCGGTGTAAAAACCGCTGGTTTTGAAAACTTGCCTTGTCATGGGACACCAGGGCTTGGAATTTTCTGGTGGCGGCCATGATATAATCCGTTACCGGGGATGTTAAATAAAGGTTTCCGGAAAGATCAAGGTTCCGAAGGGCCATGAATTCAGGGAGCAGAAAGTTCAATAGCGCGGGCGCGTGATGGTAAAGAAGATGGATATCGGTGTGAAGATATTCAGGTTTGAATGTTACCTTCCTGAAGTTGTTTCGGAGGACCTTTCTCATTTCCCGGGTTGAATCAAACCAGCGTCTTTGTCTTGCGGGGATTTTTAGCTTGTTGTTGGGATACTTCAAAACGCTGCGCTGGCTCTGGAAAAAGGTTTCCAAGTCGGCGAATATGGCCTCCAGATTTCGAAGGTCCTCCAGTGGGATTTTGGAAACAGGCTGGTCCGCAATCCTTTTGGACAGGGCATTGGCCTCTTTGATATTTTTTGAGATATCTTTATAGGTGATTTCCAACGCGTTCGTTTTTTCGGATATCTTGAGCTGAAAGCCGGTTCCCATGACAAATGCGGATCTGTCCTGGTTCAGCTGGCTGCTGAATCGGTTGAGGCGTTCCGGATTTAGTTGCTGTACGTTGACGGCTGCGGCCTCATGTTCCACCTTCCGGACCCTGTTTTCAATTTTATCGGGCTTCAGGTCGGCCAGAATAGGATTGAAATTGATTGATTCTCCCCTGGCTAGATTGACCGTGATCCATAGCAGTACGAATACATTCAGACTGTCCATTCTTTCAAAAAGGTGGCCGGTGCCATGAAACTCCATGCCCAGGAATTTCCGGTAGAAGGCAGGGAGGTGAAGAGGGTCTACTTTGAGATAGATCTCTTCGAATTTTTCGATGGCCTTAACGAGTTTAATGACCCTTTCGATTCGGGCCAGCTTCCCCTCGTCGTAGTCTGCCAGGGCTTCCTTTTCCATTGAGCCCTTTTTTTTGAGTTCGGACCAGCTTTCCAGGAATTCAAAATACCCCATCATCATAAGTATTTTCCTGACAATCCTGTTCCTTATGCCCCCCGTGGCGGTTGTTTTTTCTTCCAGAAGCTGGTCCCAATCCAGCTCCTGGTTTATGACAACGCGAACGGCGGATTCATACAGTTCGAAGAGCAGGGCAAGCTGTTCACGAGGGAGTTCGGAGCCCCTGGCGGCCCTTGTTTCCGCCATGGTCATCAAACGGCAGTAGCGGAGCATGTTAAGCGCCTGTCGCGGTTCATAGGCGCCAGCCATATCAGAGACGGGTTCAAGTGCCTTTTCGGACATTTTTCCCGAGATGATGCGCCCCAGTGGTGTATGCCCCAGTGTAATGAGAACCATCTCCTTCAGTTCATTGTGTGTAAAACCAAAGCAGGAAAGGGCTTCCAGGTTGGATAACAATCGGGTGTGGGTTCCCTCAATTTTGTCCGGATTCAGGTCGTTCCTTATTTTTTCAAGGCGTTTGATCTTGCCGGTGAGTTTGATGCAATGGGTGAGTGCGCTGAACCGTCTGTTTTTATTTTCCAGCGGTTGTCGGAGTCGATCGATGAAGACTCGGGGAAGGGAATTATAATTCCCCTGTTTGAGAGCGAGAAGGACCCCAAGGGTCTGAATGAGAAATTCCAGGGAATCCCGGTAATCCGCCACGAGTTCCATGGCGCAGCCGGCCAGGTTGGAATCGGCTATATCCCGTTTAAGGTCTTTCACGGCGGTTTCCAGAGATTTTTTTTGCCCCAGGTAGATCAGCATGTTGCTCGGTTCATAGCCGTTGCAGGAAAACCTTTTTTCCCAGTCATTTTTGACGCGGTCGGGGACTAGCGGTTTGAGAAATATTTTGTCGAAGAAAATGGAAAGAAGTTCGGACCATGTTTTTTCCTGGTCCACAATGAAAGGGGAATCCGTTAATTCGTATTGGAGGTAGGGCAATTGATCGATTTCTTCGAGGGAGAGATCGACCGGGGATTTTCCCTTGAGCAAAGCGTTTAGCATTTCCTGCTCCACATAAAGGCCACTCAGGTATTTCTGAAGGTCAAATGTGTTAACTTGAACTCTGTGTTCCTTGATGTTGTATCTTTTTTTGGTTTTAAAAATATGGCTGAACAGTGCGAATCTCTTTTCTTCCTGTTCCGTTTTGAATGTCAGTCCGGCGGTATGGTTGCTTTTGGCGGCGAAATGGTTGGCAATAATAAAGATTTCACCTTCCCTTTTGAGCAGGTTGCAGATTTTCCATAGCATGTAAATGCTGTATTGTTCCAGTCGTTTCTTTGAAATCGTTTGTTGACCTAAATGACTGAACCGCTCCATGATGACGGTTTCAAAGAGATCATTGGTCAATATGACGATATCCAGGTCCGGATCTGTACTCAGAAGCTTTTCGGGAGAATCAATGACAAAAAAATGATGGTCCTGGAAGAGAAAAGAGAGTTCGTGAAGGATCAGGTCGTCCTGGCGCGCCAGAACGCCGATTCTGTAATATTCTTTCAAATACTTCTTTCGGTGATAATCAACAATCCTTCCAATTTCGGAGACTTTGGCCTGAATATGGGCCATGGAAATGGAAATGAGGTGAACCGGGATGAGATAGTAAGGGTGTCCGAGACTGGAAAACCGGATCAGTAAGCCCATTTTCCGGTGTATTTCATTTAAATCCTTGTAATGAACACGAATGTCTTCAGGGTTGTCGAGGGTAATGCGGTTGAGTTTTTTGATTTCATCAGGATTCAGCCGGTCGTAATCCTCAAAAAAACCGAAACCGTAAGCATTTCCACCAAACCTGCTCCTCAATTGCGACGGATGTTTGAAAGAAATATAGGTTCCCAGGGGCACCGATGCGGGATCGATCCCCAGCTTCTCAAATTGATCCGGATCGATGAATTGAAACGCGTCTTTTTGCCAAAGAACGCTTTTAGGAAAAGGATTGGGGAAATCCATGATGTTGCTTCTGTTTTACGATTTTACCATTTTCCATGATATACCCCTGTTGGGCAATTTGAAGTGCCATGTTGGCGTTTTGTTCCGCCAACAACATAGCGGTATTTTTTTCAACATTGATGCTTTTGATGATGTTAAGGATTTCCTTGATTAAAAGCGGAGCGAGTCCCTGGGAAGGTTCATCCAGAAGTAGCAGTTTCGGGTGGGCCATGAGGGCTCGTCCGATGGCAAGCATTTGGAGCTCGCCGCTGCTGCAATACACCGCAAGGGATTTTTTTTTGGAAAACAAGGTTGGAAAATAGCGGTAAATCATCTCCAGATCTTTTCCATATGATTTGCCCGGTCGAGTGGTTGCCCCGACCCTGAGGTTTTCTTCGACGGTCAGGGATTTGAATTCCTGTCTCCCTTCAAGGACTTGAATGATCCCCTCACGGGTAAGTTGTTCAGGAGGGGCGTTGTGTATGGGTTTCCCGTAATAGGAAATGCGGCCTTCCGTGATACGGGCCTTTTTTGGCTCAAGCAATCCGGAAATGGCTTTGAGCAGCGTGGTTTTTCCGGCGCCGTTGTTGCCCAGGAGTGCCGCGATTTCCCCCTTTGGGATGGTAAGTGATACGCCACTGACCACCCGTAGGCCGCCGGAATAGACCACACTGATATTGTCAACCTGTAAACATCTGTTATTTTCCATTGCCTGACATCCTTGGCTGGATTTTGGCTGATCGCGAATTGCTAAACGTTTAAGAAAAAGGCCATTTTCTAAAACTCGATTTGACCATGTACCATGCGTTTATCAGCCCTTTCGGCTTAAAAATAATGACCAGAACGATGGCAAGGCCCAATACAAACTCATGTAGCGGTGTGGTGATGCCGGTAACGACGTGAGCGCCGGCATTCATGAAACATTCGATGATGAAGGTCAATATTTCGTTCAGGAAAACAATGACCAGTGCGCCCAGAATTGAACCGGAAATGCTGCCGATACCGCCGATAAGGATGATGGCAAGGAGTTGGATGGAGAGTGTCAGACTGAACATCTCAGGTGTAATGACCGTTACACTGTAAGCGAAAAGGGCGCCGGCCACCCCCGCGAAAAAAGAGCTGATGGCAAAGGCCAGGAGTTTATGGGGAAAAACGGCAATTCCCATTGTCGCGGCGGCCCGATCATTTTGTCGGATGGCAAGAAAAGCGCGTCCGATTTTACTTCGGAGGAGATTGGCTGCCAGCAAGGTCATGATCACGAGGCTGAAGTAGGTGATGTAAAAAACGGTAAGATTTTTTCCCGGAGTCAGTCCCATAAAAGTGGGTGCCGGTATAACAAAACCTTTTGCGCCGTTTGTAAGGGAGGTCCATTGTACCAGACCATATTCAATAATGAATTGCCCGGCCAGGGTGGCTACGGCAAGGTAAATGAATTTGAGGCGAACCGTGGGGATCGCGAAAATCGTTCCCACCATGGAAGCGACAATTCCCGCAAGCGGTAAGGTAAGGAAGAAAGGAAACCCCGACTTTGCAGCCAGAAGAGCGCCTGTATAGGCGCCGACCCCAAAAAAAGCCCCATGGCCCAATGAGAGCTGGCCGGTGTATCCGGTAAGAATATTGAGACCCACCCCGGCAATGGCATAAATTCCGATCATGCCCAGGAGGTGAAGGATATAATCGTTGCTGAAAAACGGTATCAGGACGAAAAGGCATAAAATGCCCGTAATGATAAGTTGCCGGCTGAATTTTGTTTGAAAGCGTTTCAGGTCTTCCTGGTAGCTGACCTTAAAATTCCCGCATGAATGAAACAAAGGGGGAAATGGCCTTCTTGGTCCTTCTGTTGGTTTGATGTGCCGCATGGGGTTATACCCTTTCGATTTTTGCCTGAGCAAAGAGTCCCGACGGTTTTAGCATAAGAATAAGGACAAGTGCAATAAAGGGTATGATATTCTGTAAAGATTGTGAAATATAGCCACCCGTAAGCGTTTCCAGCAAACCGATAACAATGCCGCCCAGGATGGCGCCCCCGATGCTGTTGAGCCCCCCCAGAATAACAACGGGAAATACCTTTAGTCCCATTGGGCCGAGCGGGTGGATATGGACGCCGCCGTTCATCATGCTCAGCATTATGCCGCTTACGGCGCACAAGAGGGCGGCAGTGGCCCATGAGAGTGCGAAGACGCGTTTTGTGCGAACCCCCAGTGAGCGGGCTGCTGTTCGGTTTTCCCCCACGGATCTTATGGCGAGGCCTTGTGATGAGAAGCTGAAGAAAAGTCCACAAAGAACCAAGAAGAGGATTCCCACAATGAAAACTGACATATGAACGGGCGAGAGGTGAAGATCTCCCCATGTAAGGGTAAAAGTTTCGGAAAGAAAGGCTGGATAGTGATAGATTTCGGCGCCGAAAATGAAGGACAAAAAGCTCTTCAGCATCAGTGCCAGGCCCAGGGTCATCAGGATGGTTTGAACCGGGTTGTCTCTTCCAAGAAGTGGACGCATGAAGCATCGTTCAAGGATAATCCCCAAAATGAAGCTCCCCGCCAGGGTAATCGCAAAAGAGAGGATAATGGGCCAGCCCGCCCAGGTGGAAAGGGCAAGGAACGCAACCGCTCCGAAGGCAATCATTCCCCCATGGGCAAAGTTCAGCAAACCGCTGGACCTGTAGATCAAAACAAATCCGATGGCGGATACGCCGTAGAGCAACCCCAGGGAAACGCCATTTAGCAGAAGTTGAAGAAAAAACGCCATGTTTGAAAAAAGCCCCCTCGACTATAGAATGATCTGCTGGTTTCGACCGGTTATGGCCAGATGCCCATCTTCGTCAAGATATCCCAGGTCGCCGGTGTGGAGCCAGCCGTCAATCAAAATCCGATGGGTGGCGTCGGGGTCCTGATAATAACCCACGAAGTTGGATGGGCTTGAAATAATGACTTCTCCGGTTTCGTTGATTTTGATTTCAGTTCCGGGCAAAGGTTTTCCAACGGTCGCGGGTTTGACCTCTCCGTCCCGATGGACATGGATCATGCCGCATGTTTCCGTCAAACCGTAACAGTGTTTGAGGTTCAGCCCGAGATTCCTGAAAAACTGAATAATATCCGGGCGGATCGGTTGTCCTCCCGTGTAGGCGGTGCGAAGCTTATGGCACCCGATCCGATGAAGAAGGGGTCGGGATATGATTCTTTCGAGCAGTCGGGTTTTGAGTTTCAGGCTGACGGAAACGGGTTTTTTTTCAGATTTAAGGGCGGCGATATGATTTCCCGTTTCCAGGGTCGTATCAAAAAGAAAGCGATTAAAATGCCCTGAATCCGCCATGCTGGTGATAATTTGTGATGCAAGATGTTCCCAGAATTCGGCGGATGCCGTGATGACGGTTGGCGCGATATCCACAAAATCTTCCAGCAGGGTTTCAGGTCTTTCGGGAAAGTTTGTGGTTAAACCGCCACAAAGGGCGATTCCCATGGCCCAAATGTGCTCAACCATCCAGGCCATTGGGGATATGGATACCCAGTTCGCCTGGATGCCGATGGGTTCGGTTTCGATCCACCCGGAAGCCGTGTTTGTAACATTGGCATGGCTTAGCATGACCAGTTTCGGTGGTCCCGTGGTGCCTGAGGTCCTCAGCATGATGGCGATATCTTCCGGTCTGCCATCCCAGAGTTCTTTGATGAAAAGGTCCGGTTGTTCGTTGTCCAGATCTTCGCCCAGTTCCAAAAGCTGCCTGAAACTGATTAACCAGGGGTTGTCTCGATAAAATTTTAGACCGGTGGGATCCACATATATGATTTGCTTTACATGGGAGAGATTTTCGCGATGGGCGAGAAGCTTTTCCACCTGCACCTGATTTTGGGCAAAAACATAAGTTGCTTGTACATGGTCCAGTTCAAGCGTCAGCGTCTCGGCCCCGGCTGAAGCAAAGAGCGGAAGCGCTACGGCGCCGGCCGCGTGTATGCCCAGTTCTCCAAAAAGCCATTCTGGTCCGTTGTCAAGGATTAGACCGACTGTTTCCCCTCTTTCCAATCCCAAAGCCATCAACCCCAGAGCAGCATGTTTGCTATGACGAAGGTATGCCGTCCAGTGTAACGTTTGCCATATGCCGTAGGCTTTTTCCCGGATGGCGGTTTTCTGAGATCCAAATCGTTCAGCCTGTTTATACAGGATCTGGGGAAGCGTATACTGTCCCATGGAGGATAGAATTTCCGGGTCAATGCGCTCAATTTTAGAACTGAAATCATTCATGTCAGGCTCAATTAAAAAGGATGTGAATCGACGGGTTGCCGGTTTTATGTATCTCCGAGATAGGCTTTGACAACCTGTGGATGTTTTTGAACAAAATCGGGAGAGCCTTCTGCGATTTTGATCCCAAAATCAAAAACGATCACTCTTTTTGAGATATTCATTACAACGGACATATCATGTTCCACCAGTATGATCGTTTGATGCCATGTTTCATTCAGTTCCAGGAGGATCCGAAGTATGTCGTCTTTTTCTTCAAGCGTCATTCCCATAAAGGGTTCATCCAAAATGAGGAGCTTCGGGTTCACGGCAAGGGCGCGACCCAGATCAACCCGTTTTCGCATGCCGATGGGCAGGTTGCCCACATATTCTTTACGAATGGCTTGCAGATTCAGAAAATCAATGAGTTCTTCCACGATCTTTCTCTGTCGAACTTCTTCCGCCCGCATGCTTTTGGAGAACAGGCAGGCCGCGCCACAATGGTATTTGAAGTGAACATGGCGTGCCAGCATCATGTTGGAAAGCACCGTCATTTCCGGAAAGAGTTCAAGGGTTTGATATGTTCTGCCAATCCCTCTTTCCGCCAGCTGATGCGGCGATAGACGCGTTATGTCCTCTCCATTCAAGGCAATGCTTCCTTCCTGGGGTCTGTAGTTGCCTGAAATGCAGTTTAACAGGCTCGTTTTGCCGGCGCCGTTAGGACCGATAAGGGAAACCAGTTCTCCGTTTTGAACCGAAATGTCAATTTTGCTAAGTGCCGTAATGCCGCCGAATTTGAGGGTGAGGTCCTTTACTTCCAGGTCCGCCCGTCGTTTTTCAGGGTCAGTGGAGACGAAGAGGCTTGGGGCGCCGCGAAAGGCTTTCATTGTATGATGGCTACCTTCTCTGTTAACAGATAACCGCTAACGGTCAGTTCGGCGCTAGCGACGATGGATTGAAATCTAATGCAACAGGTAAATTCTTGTCAAGAACATTTGAATCGGCAATCGCGCCATTTTGTGTAATGCCTGGAAACCCGGATAAAAATGCTTGACACAAACACCAAGCGATGGTATCAATTTATGAATGAATAGTCATTCATTGAAGGTGGGGAATGTGAGCAAAAGAAAAGACAACGAAAAGTACCATAGAATTATTGAGGCGGCCACAAAAGTTTTTGCAAGAAATGGCTTCTACCAGTCAAAAATTTCCGAAATTGCAAAAGAGGCCAAAGTGGCGGATGGAACGATTTACATCTATTTTGAAAACAAAGATGACATTCTGATTTCTCTTTTTGAAGAACAGATGAAGGCTGTTTTGGACAACATGATGCTTCAGGTTTCGGAAATGGAAGATCCGGCTGCAAAACTTGAAAAGTTTGCATCAACCCATTTGGGCCTCATCGAAATGAACAAGGATATGGCGGAGATTATTCAGGTGGAGTTGCGGCAGAGCGGCAAGTTCATGAAGGAATATAAGAATGAGAGATTTATAGAATATCTTGATATCATAGAAGATATTGTTAGAGATGGGCAGAAGCGGGGGCTTTTTAGAAAAGACGTGATCCCGGGTGTTGCTAAAAGAGCATTTTTTGGCGCTTTGGATGAAGTGTCCCGGTTTTGGGTATTGTCAAGTCGTAAACAGTATGATATTAGAACCGTTGCTAAGCAGATCAGTGGATTTTTTTTAAATGGCATAATGGAATAATGAGTTCGTGCATGGCGATAACTTGAAACAGTTGTAAGGAAGGAGGACAAAGTGAACATTATAGTCTGTCTGAAACAGGTACCGGATACCGAAAGCCAGATCAAGATTGGACCGGATGGGACGTCAATTGTGACGGATGACGTCAAATGGGTGATGAATCCCTATGATGAGTATGGTGTGGAAGAGGCTTTGCGCTTGAAAGAAAAACACGGTGGTGAGGTGACCGTGGTGGGGCTTGGACCCAAAAGAGTGACGGAATCTATCCGTACGGCGTTGGCCATGGGTGCGGACAAGGGAATTCTGGTCAGCGACGACGCCCTGGAAGGCAGTGATGCGCTTGGGACGGCCAAGGCTATTGCCGCCGCCATCAAAGATCTTGAGGCTGATATTATTTTTACAGGTCAGCGGGGCGTGGATGATGATCAGGGATTGGTCGGTGCGGCCATCGCTGAGCTGCTGAACATTCCGCAGCTTTCCCTGATTGTCAAGGTTGAAGTGGGTGAGGATGGGAAGACCGTGAAGGTGGACCGACCCATTGAAGGGGAGACCCTTATCATTGAATCTTCGTTGCCCGTTCTTATAACGGCGCAAAAAGGGTTGAATGAGCCCCGATATGCGTCTCTTCCCGGAATCATGAAGGCCAAGAAAAAGCCCCTTGCGGAAAAAAATCTTGGGGATCTGGGGTTAGATGCCGCCGAATTCGGTGCGGGCGCAAGGAAATTGAAGATTTTGGAACTGATTCCGCCTCCCTCTCGAAAGGCCGGAATCATCGTTCCGGGCGATACGCCTCAGGAAAAGGCGGCCGCGCTGGCAAAGCTGCTGCACGACGAGGCCAAGGTTTTATAATCCCTTCTCTTTTCTGATCTTTTCAAATGGGATGGGTGTGCGAATATTAATGTTTAGGATGATTGTGTAAGGAGAAAAAAATGGCACAGGGAGTTTGGACGATTGCCGAGCAGAGGGATGGCGCAATCCGGAAAATCACTTACGAAATTGTGAGTGAAGGAAGACGTCTGGCGGATACCCTTGGTCAGGAACTGACCGTGATACTGCTGGGTTCTAATATTAAGGATAAGGCCGCTGAACTGGGTCAATATGGCGCGGATAAGGTTTTGGTTTGTGATGATCCCAAATTGGAACCCTATACCACGGATGCTTATGTATCCGTCATTTCGGGTTTGGTGAAGGCCGGAGATCCTGCTGTACTGCTCGTGGGCGCCTCCGTGGAGGGAAAGGATCTTTCTTCGAGATTGGCGGCACGCCTTGGTGTGGGAATGGCCCAGGATTGCACCGCTTTTGCCATTGAAGATGGAAATCTCGTGGCAACCAGGCCCATTTATGCCGGTAAGGCCTATGCAAAGGTCTCCTTTGAAAACAGTTTTCCACAGATGGCCGCGGCCAGGCCGAAGGTCATGGAAATGAATGAACCTGATGCATCCAAATCCGCCGAGGTGGTAGACGCTGATTTCAGCCTGGACGATGCGGATTTGAAAACCAAGGTTCTGGAAGTGGTTAAGGACGAAAGCGGCAAGGTAGACCTGACGGAAGCGGACAAAATCGTTTCAGGCGGGCGGGGAATGAAAGGCCCTGAAAATTATAAGATTCTGGAAGATCTGGCGGACTCGATCGGTGCCAGCATCGGTGCCTCCCGTTCAGCTGTTGACGCGGGATGGCGGCCTCATACGGATCAGGTGGGGCAAACGGGAAAAGTGGTTTCTCCCAACCTGTATGTGGCTTGCGGTATATCCGGCGCCATTCAGCACTTGGCCGGTATGAGCACTTCGAAAGTGATTGTTGCCATCAATAAGGATGAGGATGCCCCCATTTTCCAGAAGGCTGACTATGGTGTCGTGGGAGACCTCTTTGATGTGGTTCCAGCATTGACCGAAGAGGTAAAGAAATACCTGTAAGAGAATCATAATGCCATTTAAAGGGCGTCCCGGGCATGTCGGCCCATGACGCCCTTTTTTTTAGCCTTAGCCCGTTAGCTTAAGGACTGACAGCTAACGGCTAACAGCCTTTAAAGTAGCTCCAGGAAGTCCTCCAGGTCCAGATTCTTGAGTTCCTCTAAGGCCATTTCTTCGCTGACAGGCTGTTGATCCAGGATTTCCACTGCGTCGGGCTGAACCAGCAATTCCAAGGCCTTTTTGTCCTGGCTCCCTAAGCCATTGTTTTATCCGTTCCGCGGGTTGACGAATTTCTTCCAGTTCTTCCCACATGTTGCCTGCGATGTCACGGTTTTCGCCTGAAGCCAGATGAGGGGCCCCGAAAAAGCGATCGAGAATGACGGGGATGGGAATGTATACTTCTTTTTCCAGTAAATAACTTAGCTTTTGTATATAAGCAGACGTATAGATGTGTTCATTCATGGGAACTGATCCCACTGCTTCTCGAATGACCACGCCGTATTTGAGTCGCATGCGTCTGTCCCCCATGAGCGGTTTGGGAATCCAGTAAATGCCTTCCAATGAGCATGAAATTTCTTCCCGAATATGCTTTGCTGATGTAAATGCAGTGCTCTGTGGTTGTATTCGTTCCGGTTCCGTTTCATCCATCATGACAACCCGGGTTCCGGGTTTGAGAGGGTGGAAAATGCCATTTTCAGAGATTAGACCTATTTCGTGGTGTCCACAAGTAGGGCAGTTTCTGGCAGTGACGGTGCCTGAAAATAGCCCCCCTTTACTATTTGCCATTTTTGTCTCCTTGATAATTTTATCGGGCTTGCGTGCCGACGCCATGGATTCACATCTTTATCTTAACATTTATCCTATCCGATTATTAAGGGCCAAGTAAAGAACGTGGTCTGAAAATGAACAGGTCGATGGCAAATATGTGCTTTTGGCGGAACATTTAGTCAGTCGCCGTTGTAATTTATTTCCTTAGATTTCAATTACTTTTAGAATGTTTTTTTAATTGGGGTATTATTTGGTTGACAAAAAGATAAAATTGCATAAATTTAGGCCCCAGATCGCTAACGGCGGTGTAGCTCAGTTGGTCAGAGCATGCGGCTCATATCCGCAGGGTCACTGGTTCAAATCCAGTCACCGCCACCAGCAAAAACCCAACCCGGCGTTGACATTTTCCCGTCTGATCTTATTTTTTTCGTATTGTTTGCCAATACGGACCTTTGATGTCACTATGGCCTCTTTCAAAGAAAATGACCTTACGGTTGTCAGCGACGCTCTGGAAATTGCAGAAGACGCCACGGGCAATTTCTATAAGTTTTCTCTGGGTCAGTGGAAACGGCATTGTTTTGATGTCAAGACCCGGGTGTCGCTTAGATTGGAAGGGATGAGTTCATCCGCATTGGCGGTGCTGTTCAAAGGCATGAGGATGGTGGATGATTTTGACCCGAAAACAAAATACAGAGATTTTTACTTCATTTGTTTGCAGGATCACCTCATCCTGGAGGTCCTGAAAAGGGATCGTTATCTTACGTTGCTGCCGCTTCTTATTTACGTTTTTACCCATGAATTGGTTCATATCGTAAGATTTTGTAACTTTTATCAACGGTTTGATGTGTCCGAAAAAAACAGGGATAAAGAAGAAGAAGTTGTTCACAGAACGACTTTTGAAATTTTAAAGGATTTTTCTTTACCGAATTTGAATTATGTCCTTGATTCCTATCAGGGGCACAGGATGTGTGAGATCGTTTTTTGAATGTGAAGGAGGAGATATTTAAGCATGCCGATTTATGAATATGAATGCGATAAATGCGGGCACCATGTGGAGGCCTTTCAGAAAATCACGGACCCCCCGCTTGTTGAGTGTGAACAGTGCCATTCAGAGATGAAAAAGCTCATCAGCCAGAGTACTTTTCATCTGAAAGGGACAGGATGGTATGTGACCGATTACGCTTCTAAGAACGGTAACAGTCAGATAGAGGCAAAACAAAAGGCAGCTTCCAGTGATACGCCGACACCAAAGGTCGAAGCAAAAGCCGCGACGAAAACGGCGAACAAAACGGAAGCATCGAGTACTTCCAAAGGTAAAGATTAACCTCAATGTGAATGGTGAAGGTTTCCTATGCATACCAGGGATAGCGGCAGGGTTCACGAAAAATTGGTCAACCGGTTGGAGCGCCAGGAAAAGAAGCGTGCTTTTCAGCAGGGAAGGTTCTTCAAGTTTAAACTGGATGAAATCCATGGCAAACTGATGCAGACGCTGTTGCAGGAAAAGATTATTGAGACAGACAATTCTGTGGCTGTTTCCAATGCGCTTATGAAGGGCATGAAAAAAGCGGCAAACAGTACGGAATTCGATTTCACCTATTTTATTTCTCCGATTAGAACGCTGGTTTCCCGTCCAAATCCCTATTCCCTCTACATGACGCAGTATCTTATGGAAGTCCTCATTAATGATCCGGCTGTCATTGAAATTTATGGGACGGATGAAGAAATATACCATGAGATCAACAAGGTTATCAGCCGGAGCAGTATAAAGTTCGATGAGATGGAACGGGAGATCGAGGCACAACTGGCGCGCAACCAAAATCTAACGCCGGGATCTTCCGCTTACCAGGTGGCAAAGGATCAGTTGTTCCGGGAAAAGGTGGGGGGTTCCAAAGAGGGACCCCGTTCCTAAGAGACGTGCTGATGGGGTAACACTTTTGTAAGTGTTCTATTAGATTACCGCTGATGTTGGTTCTTTTCCGCCAATTGTTTTTGGATGACGTTGTTTGTTGTTTTGTTGGGGGTTTTTCATGGGAGAGTCTGTAGGATTTTTATTTCCGGGACAGGGCTCGCAGGTTGTGGGCATGGGACGGGATCTCCTGGACCAATTTCCGGGCCTTGATCACATTTTCAATGAGACGGATCGGATTTGCGGAAAGCCCATCTCCAGACTTTGTTTTGAAGGGCCTATGTCTGAATTGACCCTCACGGAAAATTGTCAGCCGGCCATTACCGCCATCAGTCTGGCCTGTCTTTCTATCCTGAATGAATCGGGCATCAAGTCAACGGTTTCTGCCGGACACAGTGTGGGCGAATATGCGGCTATGGTTTCAGCGGGGATTGTCAGCGAAAGCGACGCCCTCCGCTTGGTCCAAAAAAGGGGTGCGTTGATGCATCGGGAGGCCTTGGCAAAACCCGGCCTTATGGCAGCTGTGGTTGGCTTGGATATGGACGTGGTTTTAGAAATCGTGGCGGAAGCAAAAAAAGGCGATATTCTTGATGTCGCCAACCACAATGCAGCCCGGCAGATCGTCATTACCGGACAAAAGGAACCTGTGGACCGGGCTGTTCAACTGGCCAAAAAGAAAAAAGCCAAGGCCATCCCCCTGAAGGTCAGCGGTGCCTGGCATTCCAGGTTGATGCGGGGGGGAGTGGATGAGTTCAGAGCGTTCATGGAAGACATCTCTTTTTCATCCCCCCAATCGGAAATGCTGTTTAATGCGACAGCAGCGCGTGAGACCGATCCCGAGCGCATCAAAGATATCATGGCCAATCAGCTGGTGAGCCCGGTGAGGTGGTACGATATCATGCGGAAAATGCTGGATGACGGGGTGAGCACTTTTGTGGAGGTGGGACCCAAGAATGTTTTGACCGGCTTGCTCAAAAAAATTGCCTCTCCGGACGACGCCATCAGCGTGTTTAATGTCCAGGACCCCAAGGGTCTGGAAAGCGTTCTGGAAAAGATCTCCTGAAGCCTCTCTTTAGTCTGTTCCGCTTCTCGCCTGATAACGGCGCCATCATTCCCTGATCCCGGGACATTCCGCGATGGCTTGCGCCCTGTGTTTCCTGAAATAATCCCAGAAGGGGAATTGTCGGCATTGAAGGGGTCTGACCTCGTAGATTGAACATCTGTTTTGCGACCCTTCCAGGAAGATACATTCGAAATCGTGTCCGCTGAATCGCTCCTTGATGGATAATCTGTTGTTGATCCGGTTGAGATACCTTTGGATGAAGTCGATGGTATTCATCTTCAAAAAGTCACAGATTTGATGAATTTCCCGTTGGTTTAACCAAACGCGACCCGATTTACCACGGCAACAGTGGCTTGGACAGGTGGTACATGCGTCGGGGTCGAAGCCGAAATCAAAGCCATCCTTTCTTATGATGCTCACGGCTCTGTTTCTTTCCGTATTTCCGCTTCGTGTGCCAGGAGATATTGTTTTACGTCCAGTCCGCTGCCAAAACCCCCGAGTCCCCCGGCGGCAAGAACCCGGTGTCACGGAAAAATGAGGGGCAGGGGGTTTCGGCCCATGGCTTGTCCTACGGCCCGGGCGCCCTTGGGTTTCCCGACCATGGCTGCCACCTCTTTGTAGGTCCTGGTTTCTCCGAAAGGAATGTTTGCAATGGCTTTCATAA
This sequence comes from Desulfatiglandales bacterium, assembly GCA_963664475.2. Classification (GTDB taxonomy): domain Bacteria; phylum Desulfobacterota; class DSM-4660; order Desulfatiglandales; family Desulfatiglandaceae; genus NaphS2. The sequence goes on along the minus strand of CAXXXE010000004.1, from coordinate 944,621 downwards.
CTGACCATTGAAAGGGGGTGCAGGTAATATCCAGGGTCGGTTTTTCGGGAGAGTTCCTATTGGAAAAGGCCGCTTCAACCGCCTGCTCAAGCGGCCGGTCGGCATCATGGCTTTCCAGCAATTCCGACTTTGAATAAAAGGCTTTGAAAAAAGTCTTTGCATCAGGGGTTGAATTCAAGCTGATCCCGATGCGAAGCGCTCCCTTTTCCGTGGAAGCCAAATAGACATAAAGGCGATCCATCTTCATGCGCCGGCAGTAGATGGTTCGTATAGACGTCCCTGCCATGTTTGTCTCCTCTCCAGCATATCCTGAATTGTTCTAAGGTTTTCCATCTTGTGAATTGCCCACTCCGGAGCAACTAGGTTGGATTTTCCGGGATCCCCGGTCAGCCGTTGAATGACCACATCGGGGGGCAGAAGTTCCAGAAAGTCCACCACCCGGTTCGCATATTCATCCCTTTCCAAACAATGAAAATCCCCTTTTGCATAAAGTTGGGCCAGGGGAGTTCCTCGAATTACGTAAAGGAGATGGATTTTGACCCCTTGAACGGGCAGCCTGGCAAGGAATCGGGCCGTTTCCAGCATCATCCGTCGGTCTTCACCGGGAAGCCCCAGAATCACGTGGGCACATACGTTCAGGCCAAAGTCGTGGGCCAGGCGAACCCCCTCCTCAAAACAGGCCACGGAATGCCCCCGATTGATGGTTTGAAGGGTTTTGTCGTGGGCCGACTGAAGGCCGTATTCCATCCAGATCAGATGATCTTTTTGGTAGGCGCTGATCATTTCAAGAATTTTTTTATTGACGCAATCGGGTCGGGTGGCCACCGAGAGCCCTACCATTTCGGAGTGGCTTAATGCTTCATCGTAAAGTTGTTGTAAGTGGGAAACCGGTGCGTAGGTATTGGTGAAAGATTGAAAATAGGCGATGAACTTGTGCGCCTTATACCGTTTTCGGATGAATCCTTTGGCCCTTTCGATTTGCCGGGAGATGGATTCCCGATCCTCTGTAAAAGCCCCCGTGCCGGAGCCCCGCCCATCACAGAAGATGCATCCACCCTCGGAAACGGTTCCGTCGCGATTGGGGCAGCCGAGTCCGGCATCCAACGAGATGCGTTGTACCCGTTCTCCGAATTGTTCTCTGAGGTAGGTGTTGAAATCCCGGTATCGTTTCATGAAAAATCCGTTCAATTGGATCGGCTTAAAATGATTGTGGCTATGATATGAGATGAATGTGTTTTTGAGCAAGCGCTTTTCAATTTTGCCATGATTTTTATTGACGTATTTCAGGATTTATGTCGTTCAGTATTGGGAGAAACTTTTAAATCTGTTTGTGATCTGTTAATGGTGAGAGGCTAAGCGTTAATCACAATTAACATTTCTGTGATTTTACTTGAATTTTTGAGAATAGTCATATATAGGTTCTGTTTAGATTTCTTTCATGATACATCTTCTGGAGGGTTACTTGTTTAGATGAAGCAACGCATCCGTACGGCCTTGAAATCTCTTGCTGATCCGAAAAAGTGGACCGGTTTTCCCGGAAAAACCCACCGTACCAGTCCTGAAAAAACAGATGCTGCCCCGACGGCAACTCCTCTGTTTACCGTGGAACGTCTAAATGAATCAATCCGAAGAGCCCGCGATCGTTTTTTGAATATTCAGAGCGACAAAGGGTATTGGGTGTTTGATCTGGAGGCGGACACGACCATTCCGTCGGAGTATATTCTGCTCCAGAGATTTCTGGGGCGTGAGATTTCCATGGATCTCAAGGTGCGGATTGCCAATTATCTGCGCAACCGGCAGCTTGATAGCGGCGGCTGGCCGTTGTATTATGAGGGTGAAGGCAATATCAGCGCTTCAGTTAAAGCTTATTTTGCTTTAAAATACCTGGGAGATTCTCCCGATGCATCGCATATGGCCAAGGCCAGGGCTTTTGTTCTGGGTTGTGGGGGAGCCTCGGAAGCCAACGTTTTTACCCGATTCATGTTGGCGCTTTTTGGTCAGATTCCCTGGGAAACCACCCCGGCCATGCCCATTGAGATTATGCTTCTGCCGAGATGGTTTTTTTTCCATCTTCATAAGATATCTTACTGGTCCCGCACCGTTATCGTTCCCCTTTTGCTTCTCAGTGCAAAGCGGCCCGTTTGTCATCTGAAGCCGGAGGAGGGGGTTTCCGAACTTTTTGTGTCGCCGCCACACGCGCTCCGACATCTGGATCATTTTGTTCAGGGCAGTTTTTTTAAAAACTGTTTTTTGATTCTGGACCGTATTTTAAAAAAAGTCGATCCCGTGATGCCTCGTGTTCTGAGAAAAAAAGGCCTTAAACTGGCTGAGGCATGGACCCTTGAACGGATGAAAGGTGAGGGGGGTATCGGGGCCATTTTCCCGGCCATGGCCAATGCAGTGATGGCGCTAAAGATTTTGGGATATCCGGAGGATCATCCGGAGTTTGTTCGAGGGATTCAGGCCATAGAAGACTTGCTGGTGACCCATGGCGATGAAGCCTACTGTCAACCCTGTTTGTCACCCATCTGGGATACCTGCTTAAGTCTTTCCGCTGTGCTCGAGGGAGGGCTTCCCTCAAACCATAACGCCGTTCAGGCGGCTATCGAATGGCTTTTTAAACAACTGATCCTTGTTCCCGGAGATTGGGCCTATCGTGCGCCGGATCTTGAGCCTGCCGGGTGGGCCTTTCAGTTCGAAAATACGCTTTATCCGGATGTAGATGATACACCGATGGTTCTCATGGCGCTCCTGCGGGGCGGCGTCTTGAATGAAGACAAATACCGGGATAGAATTGCCAAAGCTGTGAACTGGGTGATCGGCTTGCAGAGTTCCGATGGGGGATGGGGCGCTTTTGATATCGACAACAATTACCTCTATCTCAATGAGATTCCCTTTGCCGATCACGGTGCGCTCCTGGATCCCGGCACATCCGATTTGACGGGCAGGTGTATTGAGCTATTGGCCATGTTAGGATATGGGGTTGATTTTCCGCCTATTTCCAGAGGTCTCGATTTTCTGAAAAGAGAACAGGAAGATTTTGGGGCATGGTTTGGACGCTGGGGGGTCAATTATATCTACGGCACATGGTCTGTCTTGAAAGGCTTGGGTTGCTTGGGTGAAGATCCGTCACAGCCCTATATTCAGAGGGCGGTTCAGTGGTTGAAATCCTGTCAGAACCTGGATAATGGGTGGGGTGAAACATGTTACTCTTATACGGATCCCAGTCTTGCGGGGAAGGGGAAAAGCACTGCCTCCCAAACTGCATGGGCGCTCCTTGGGCTCATGGCCGCCGGTGAAGTGGGGAGTTCCGCGGTACAGCGGGGTGTTCACTACCTTCTCAAGCATCAGACCAAACAGGGAAAATGGGAGGAAAAGCTTTATACGGGAACGGGCTTTCCCAGTGTGTTTTACTTGCGTTATCATGGGTATGCTCAGTTTTTTCCCCTATGGGCATTGGGTGAATACCGTCGATTACGTTCGGACAAAATGACCCTTCAAGATGAAGTTAGCTTGAAATACCCCGCGGATCTATCCCTGCCGGCTTTATAAACCGGAAAACCATTTTTGCCTGATATCCTATCTCGGTTTCTACCCCATTTGCCGGTAAGGGTTTAAATTCCCCTGTTTGGTGGGATTTAAAATTTTCCCGGCTCTGTTCCAGAGCGTCAATGACGTTCATCGCTTTTCTATAAACAACAAAAAAATGAAAGCAATAGAAACCGGTTTTATGGGCCGGAACATTAATTCAACCATAGGGATTGTGGTGGCGCTTCCTAGCGAGGCAAAGGCCTTGGTTGGTCGGCGGAACTGGCAAGAAGCGGAAGGATTTTCATATTGCCGATCGTTTTTGAAAGACGGAAACGAGTTGCTGGTGGTCCAGTCCGGTATGGGAATAGGTAACGCCTTTTCCGCCGCCAGGTGGCTGGTTGGAAAAAACCTGGGAGCGTTGGGGGCTTTCGGTGTTTCAGGTGGGTTGGATCCGGGGTTGGGGCCAGGTGACCTGGTGTTTGCCGATGCGGTTTTCATGGAAAGGGAAAATGGGATTTATCGGGTTTGGAAAAGGGATGAGAGCGATTCTGAGGCGGCGTTGGATGATTTAGCTGCAAAAGGCGTAACTGCTCGTTGGGGACCGATCGTTACGGTTCGCCAGGCCGTTTTGAATGCCGCCGGTAAAAAGGCGCTTTTTGATCAAACGGCGGCAATGGCTGTTGATATGGAGACTGCGGGCGTGGCGCAGGTTGCGAATCAATCAGAACTTCCCTTTTTTGCCGTCCGGGCCGTCTGTGATTCAGCGGATGTTTCCATTCCTGAAGCCCTCTATCAATGCGTCGATCAGAAAGGCTCTCCCCGGATCTTCTATCTTTTCAGGCTGCTCCTTCGAAGGCCTTTACTGGTCTCTCATTTATTGCGCATGAAAAGAGATTTTACCGTGGCCCTTGGCGGCGCGCCGCACATGCGGCATTATTTGTCAATTTATGGGGGTGAGGTCAATGAATGATGAAAAATACGAGGGGGCAAGAAAAAGAGTTGATGAACTGAAAAAATTTTATGGGAACTTGATTTCCTATGCCGTTATCAATGTCATGCTGATTGTCATCAATCTCCTGACAAGCCCTGATCATTTGTGGTTTTACTGGGTAACCATTTTTTGGGGCCTATCCATTCTGTTTCATGCTTCGCGGGTTTTTCTGATCAAAGGTAAGCCGTTTGGTAAAGGGTGGGAAGAAAAGAAAATAAAAGAGATCATGGAAAAGGAAAAAAAACCCTGAAAATGACGGTATCCTTATAGACCCTGAAACCGCCCAGAGTCGCAATACGAATGGGAGGCAGGCGATTTCGGTGAATGGCTGGATGTTCCAGTCCTGTTTGCGTACGTCGAAGCGGGGATGACAGGACAGCCTTTCCAGCGCCGGCCATGGTTCTGGGACAGCCCTTCTCCACGGCCAGGCCTGGCTGCAGACTCGATAACAAGAATTTCGTGGTATTCAGAGTGCCGAAGGCGTAAACTCGCCAGTCAGCATATTTAAACCTGATCATGGCGCGATATCAAATGGTCACAATTCTCTGTTGGGATCCGCCTATGCCCGGGCCCATAAGGGGACACGGCCGTTCGGCCCAATCTGAATTATTTTTCCTGCCAAACCGGATCGCGTTTTTCAAAGAAAGCTTTAACGCCTTCTTTTGCATCGTCTGTGGTGCATAATCTGGCAAAGGCTTCATTCATATAAGCAAACTGATCATCATAATTCATATCTTCAGAATTATAGAAGCCTGTTTTTGCAATCCGCACTGCTATGGGGCTTTTTTGAGCAAGTTCTTCTGCCCATTCAAGGGCTTTTGATTCAAGTTCGTCTTTTGGTACAATTTTGTTGATCAGGCCAAGGGACAATGCTTCTTCTGCCATTATTAGGTTGCCGTACAATAAAAGTTCAAGCGCTTTTTTCCTGCCCACGCATCTTGCAACGGGGATCACAGGTCCGACGCAGTTGAGCCCAACATTGATAGCCGTCAGACCCATGCGTGAATTGTCTGCTGCAATTACAAGGTCTGCCGCTGCAATCAGGCCCATTCCATTCGCCGCGGCAACGCCATGGAGTTGTGCCATAACAGGCTTTTTAAGTTTAGAAATATTTGCAAGGGGACGTTCCATTTTGCTTATCCATTCCTGATATTCCATAGGCGTTTGTCCCTCAAGCTCACTAACGTCAATTCCCGCACAAAATGCTTTGCCGGCGCCTTTTAAGAGGATTACTCTAACGAATGGGTCAGCATCCAGATCCATAAGCGCCTGATTAAGCTCTATTGCCATTTGGCTGCTGAATGTATTCATGTGTTTCGGGCGGTTTAAAGTGATTGATGCAACATGGTTTTGTCCTTTTTCAATAATAATTTCTGTAAATTCCATTGCGCCTCCAATCGTTGTTTATAATTTTTTAGAAAATTATAACTGAGCAAAGAGCTTGATCCGCATCCGGCAAAACTGTCCCTCGATTCTTATGGTCTGATAGTAGACAATGCAAACTGTAGTGGCAAGAATAATAGACAAGGACCTTGGTAAAAAATAAATACACCATCCGGCTTGTCCCATGGTCCGTCAGTTCCAGAACGAGGCGGTCTCTTGGCTTGTTTGTCTTGAAGGTGATTTCGTCGATGATGTGCCTTTCGATTATCCTCCTTTTCTTTGGGCCTACAATGGTGTATTGTAATGGATGATCTGGTATTTCCGTCGAATTTCCAATCTATGGTATGAGAATGAAAGCGGGTGTCACTACTTCCATTTTCCTTGAACAAAAGAGCAAGCATTTCTAGCGTTTGGGGGTGTTGAAATTTCAAAAATTACGATTATCAAAGGATGCTCATGAAAAATGATGGGAATAGGGTATTTCCATTTAGAGAATAAAAATCAAGGACAAGTAATATCAAAAAGGCGAAAAATGAAATTCACCCGATGCCACCCGATACATGGCGTCAGGGCCTGTTTTTTTATGGTGCTTTTGTTTTTGCTATGCTTCATGTGTGCCGCATCTCTCGTCCGATCAGATAATATCCATTCTGTTTTCATCACCGCTATTCAAAACGAGCAAACTCATGCAACGGCAAAAGAGGTGCTTCGCGAAGCCTATCGGAGAATCGGGTACAATGTGCGTTTTGAAACATTTCCGGGCCAAAGGTCCATCGTCATGGCCAACAACGGTGAATCCGATGGCGATGTGGCGCGAATTGCGGGAACCGAAAAAGAATTCCCCAATCTGATCCCTGTCCCGACACCCGTTATATTGTTTAAGGGCATGGTATTCACAAAAAATATTACGCGAGAAATAAAGACATGGAAAGATTTGGAGGGTCTTAACGTTGGGATCATTCGTGGAATTCGATATTCGGAAATCGGCACAAGAGGCTTATCCCGTTATTATGCCGAGGATATGACGCATCTTTTCAGACTGTTGGATCAAGATAGAATCCAGGTGGCCATCGCGGTATCAATGGCAGGCAAAATCGAAATCAGCAAAAATTTCAGATTTAAATCTTATAAGGAAATCTGACTGATGGAAAAAGGCAAGATCCTTATCGTTGAAGACAGTCGTATTGTTGCTGAAGATATCAAACAGAAACTGATGGGTATGGGATATACGGTTTGTGCGGTGGCTACTTCCGGGAAAAAAGCATTAGAAGCGGCTGCACTAAATTTTCCTGATATCGCCTTGATGGATATAAAACTCGGTGATGGCATGAATGGTATCGATACGGCTGTTGAATTGCGAGCGAAATACCAGGTCCCCGTGATCTATCTTACGGCCTATGCGGATGAAGATACGTTGGAACGTGCTAAACACACCGAGCCTTTTGGTTATATTGTTAAACCTTTTGAAGATAAAGATCTCCGCTCGGCCATAGAAATCGCCCTTTATAAGCATCAGATGGAGCATCGGTTGAAAGTGAGCGAAGAATGGCTGAGGACAACGCTGGGAAGCATAGGGGATGGTGTCATTGCCACTGATATGAAAGGTTGTATCACATTTATGAACCCCGTTGCGGAAGCCCTGACCGGCTGGATTGAAGGGGAAATCGTGGGGAAACCCATGCAAGAGGTGTTTCATATTATCAACGAATCAACGCGCGAAACAGTTGAAAACCCGGTAACTCAGGTCCTCAAGGACGGAAGAGTGGTGCGACTGGCCAACCACACCCTTCTCATCACCAAAAACGGCAGGGAGATTCCCATCGCCGATTCCGGGTCACCGATTAAAGATGATAACGGGAAAATTGTCGGCGTGGTCCTGGTTTTTCGCGACCAGACAAAAGAACGGGCGGCGCAAAAGGTTCTGGAAAAAAGCATCACATCCCTGCAACAGGCCGAAACCATAGCCAGGTTGGGATATTTTGAAAGAAACTGGCAGAGTGGTGAAGGATACTGGTCCAGAGGCTTTTTCCAGCTTCTGGATATCGAAAATCCGTCGGAGGCATTTACGCATGAACAATTCATGGAATATATTCATGAAGAGGACCTAACCCGGGTTGAGGAGCATATCCGATGCTCTCTTGAAACCCATGAACCAATGGACGTGGATTTCAGGCTCGTTCAAAAAAATGGAAATGTCATATATATTCACGGGGTGGCTGATAATTATTACAGCGATGATGGTAAGCCTTTATTGACCAGAGGTACTTTTCAGGACGTCACCAAAGAAATGGAAAGCGAAAAACTGCTCCGACAGGCCCATAAAATGGAGAGTATCGGCACTCTGGCCGGTGGAATTGCGCATGATTTTAATAACATTCTCGGCATCATTATTGGAAATGCCGAATTGGCCCATGAAGATATTCCGGATTGGAGCCCCGCCCGTGCCAATGTCAAAGAAATAAAGGCCACCAGTCTAAGGGCCAGAGATATTGTGAGACAATTGCTCAGTTTCAGTCGGAAAACGGAGCCGGAGAAAAAGCCCATAAAAATTGGCCCCATTATCGAGGAATCCAAGAGACTTCTGCGCTCGTTCATCCCCTCTTCCATTGAACTGCGCACCAATATCCCGAAAGATACCGGAACCGTCAATGCTGATCCCACCCAGGTCCATCAGGTGTTGATCAACCTCTGTATGAATGGGGTCCATGCCATGGAAGAGAGTGGTGGCATCCTGGAAATCAACCTATGCGAAATTTTCTTGGCGGAAAAGGACTTTCTTAACGATCTTGAAAAGAATCCCGGTCCCTATGTCCATCTGATGGTAACGGATACGGGGCATGGCATGGAAAAGAGTGTGGTCGACCGAATCTTTGACCCCTACTTTACCACAAAGGAAGTGGGAAAGGGAACCGGCATGGGGCTTGCGGTGGTACATGGGATTATACAAAGCCACAATGGTTTCATCAAAGTGAGGAGCGAGCTTGGGAAAGGTACCGTATTTAATGTGTTTTTCCCCATGACCTCATTTGAGCAGGCCGAAAAACCGGAAAGGACGGAAGAACTTTTCACCGGTAATGAACGGATTCTCTTTGTAGATGATGAAGATGCAATGGTGCAATTGAACCGGCAACGGTTGGAGCGGCTGGGATACTCCGTCACAGGCGAAACGAACCCGTTGAAGGCTCTGGAGCATTTCCGATGCCGCCCGGAATCATTCGATCTCATCATCACCGATATGACCATGCCCCAAATGGGCGGAGACAATCTGGTGCGGGAGATACTCAAAATCAAGTCAAATTTTCCCATCATTCTCTGTACGGGGTACAGTGATAGACTTTCAGAGGAAAGGGCAAAAGAAATCGGGATCAGTAAGTACATTGAAAAGCCCATCGAAAAGGAAACCCTGGCAAGATCGGTTCGGGAAGTTTTGGATGTACGAAGCTCCGATACCGGTCAACACCGCACTTAGAGTAACAAATGGGGATAAAAATGAACTGTAAAGTCCTCGTACTTATTATTGTCTTGATGGCATCAGGTAACTCTTTCGCGCAGGATCGTTTAGTAATATCTACATTTCCTGATACTAACAGCAATGTGGCTGCCAAGTCTTTGAAAATAGTCCGTGAAGCATACAGGAAAATAGGCATCGAAATCGAAATGAGATACCTTCCCGGAGAGCGTGCGATCGGATCAGCAAATTCCGGAATCACTGACGGTGAACTCTTCAGGATCGAAGGAATGTCTGAGGAATATTCAAACTTAGTGCCTGTTTCTGTTCCAATCTGCACTGCCGAGACCGTAGCATATTCCGTAAAGGATATTGAGATCAATGGTTGGGGAAAGTCTGTATCCGTATAGAATTGCCTTCCTGAGGGGCTTTAAACTCGCTGAAATAAAAACAAAAAGGTTAGATGCCACAAAAGTCGATAATCTCGAAGCTTTATTTAAAATGTTAAAATCTGGAAGAGTAGATACTGTTATTGAAGCAAGATCCACTTTTGAGATTATCAAAAACGATGATAGATTTCGGGGTATAGGAATTTTAGATCCACCACTTGAGACAAGCTTACTTTTTCACTACCTAAACAAGAAACATAAGCGTCTTATCCCTGAATTTGAACGTGCCTTGCGTCAGATAAAAGAGGACCAAAACAAGGCTGATCGCCGCCGGGGCTCGTTTAAGTCCCAGCGGCGTTTTGTCGAAATTCCTACTTTATGACTGTTTGGTACGGATCGCCTCCGCCGATCTGACTAGCGAGTTTGGCGGGGCCGGAGAACGATTTCAGCGCCACGATGTAGCCAGGAGCTTTTCTCTTGGCATGCAGGCCAGTGCTTGCGCCATCTTCACTCGGGCCACCCAGAACATGGGGTTGGACGGACCGCCTTTGCAATATAATTCGTCGGCCTTGACGCCGGTGGCGTCATAGGCCTTGTTCCAGTCAAAGCCGAGTACCAAGCCGGTGCATGAATCCTTCTTCCGATTTACGCGCATGGCCACGGTCATGGGATCGACGCCTTTGGCGGCGTACGTGTTCAATTTTTTTCCGCTAATGGCCATTGAATAACCGGATGCCTTGCCGGGAGTGGCGTTGAACATGACCTGCAGGGCGTCCGCCCAGCATTTGGCAGGAGCGCTGGAAAAGACGTATTTGTCGCCGGGGCCCAGAGGCAGTTTATCCATAAAGTACTGACCGGCGATATAGCCGGCGTTGATGCCGGGGCAGAAATGGTCGTGAAAGGCGGCGGACAGCAAGAGCGTCCAGGGTGGATTGACGGCCCAGGTCAGACTAAAGCTGACCACGGAAAAGGTGTTGGGGCCGATCAGACCGGAAGCGGCCTGTTTCCAGCCTTGAGGCGTCAGGATTTTATCCGGCGCGGCGTCCAGAATTTGCTGCTCGAACCCGGAGTCGGTCCATTTAACGAAGACGATTTTATTCGACCCCTTTCGGTACAGAGAAAACCAGAGCGGATCAAGAATCGAGCCGTGGATGAGAATCAGGTTTCGTGACCCTATGCTGCATCCGGTGTCCTTCTGTCCCAAATCGATGAATTGCTCTGTACTCCGGCCGTCCACCATCCCGTAACCTGCATTGGTCAGGAGCAGCAGATCGTCCTGACTTTTTGTGGTTCCGATTTCCGAAAGCGCCTGTTGCAAGGCAGCGTCAGCGGCGTACATCCACGGCGGCCCGGCAGTAAAGGCGGACGTCCCAGTCAAAAGCATAATGCAGAATTGTAAAGCACAAAGTAAACAAATACGTTTCATACCATTCTCCTATCTCATTCAATTAAATTCAATTTCAGCACCTTTTTTTTAGAAAGCGGTTGTCGGGTTTCTTATTCGTGATACAAGCCGGCCAGCGGGTCTTTTCCATTCGGGAACATGGCGCTGAACGGCTCCTGCTTTCCCAGATTCACCGCGGTGCAAAAATTCATACCCTTACGGCTTCCGGTCATCATAAGCGGTCTTGCTTCTGCCACATCCAGCGCCCCGTCTTCACCAAGGACATCATCCCGCACTTCCAACCGCAAAACCCTTCCCAGCAGCAGGACAAACTCTTCCTCTTCGTACTCCTTGACGAGTTCGCATTCCATCCAGGCGTAGCATCCCGCGATTCCGGGCGTCTTGATGGAAATGGAAGGCTTCTCATCAAGCCCCGCCACTATGAACTCATCCGTTTCCGGCGAACTGTGACGCGCTGTGGGAAAGACTTTATCTGCCATGTCGGCTCCGACCAGATTCAAGACAAATTCATTCATGTCGCGTATATTTTGCAGTGTATCGCGTTTTTTGGCCGAAGCGGCCAGAATCAGGTCAAGAGGTCGCAGGACCGGCATAACGCACGACCAGGGGGCGATGTTGCGAACGCCTTCCCGACTGATCGAGGAAATAAAAGTCACTGGCAAGGGCATGACCCCTTCCCTCATGAATGGTTTCAGAATCATAAGCATCTCCTTTGGCAAAAAAAAACGCCGCGAAGTCATCCCTCCTGCAGGATGATGAGGCCTTCGTGGCGTTTGTATGGATTATGTTTGGCTTTTACCGGCCGAGCTTCTTGCTCATGCGTCGGTTATAAAAACACACTTTTTTGAGGCAGAAACATAGGGGATTTGCTCTTGTATGTCAAGGGGTAAAGTAGACGCAGGAGGTCGTGGTCCTTCGATTTATCTGATTTCCCTTAACCAGGTAGACGGAAACATAGCGATTGCCGAACAGGAAGACGTGGTCTGTCAGTTGTTTCGGATAGGTCATTTTTTAAGACCGGGGCAGGGTGTATTACATCCTGCCCCGGCTTGTTATTTGAATCAGCCTGCGCTTGCCTGATTGCAGGATGCCGCTTCCGATTGCACATCCATGCTGTAACAGGTAATGCCGCAAGAGAGGCATCTTCTACTCTCTGTTAAGGCTTGTTCCTCAGTGAGGACTTGATCCACTTCCACAAAGGATTTGATCCTTTCGTCGGGAGGTAGTTCTTCCATGGGGGATCTGGGTTTTTTGACAATGCCAATCACATGGTCCAAGTCCGACTCAGGGATAAGGCCTTGGCCCAGTTCTCTGGGTGAAGCCTTCACTTCCTCGTTCATGACATACTGGTGGATCGATCTGGCGGCCCGTCTGCCGCCGCCAATGGCGGTTACTACCAGGGCCGGACCCGTGGCCGAATCGCCGCCCGCAAAGAGGTAGGGGATATTGGTTTGCAGCGTCTTGGGGTCGGTTTCTATCGTATTCCGGCGGGTGGTTCTCAACTCGGCCAGGCGTTTCTGATCCCGTTCTACAAATGATACGTCCGGGGCCTGTCCGATGGCGGTAATGATCATATCCGTCTGCAGCCGTGTTTCCGACCCTTCGATAGGAACGGGGCGTCGTCTGCCGCTGGCATCCGGTTCGCCCAATTCCATTTTCAGGTATTCCAGATGGGTGCAATGCCCTTTATCATCGCTCACCACTTCCTTGGGCGCCGTCAGGAAGATGAATTCCACGCCTTCCTCATCTGCCGCTTCGACCTCAACCGGGTTGGCGGGCATCTCTTTTCGGGTCCTTCGATACGCCAGGTAGACTTTTTTGACCCCATAGCGAAGGAGGTTTCGGGTACAGTCGATGGCGGTGTTTCCGCCTCCGATGACCACCGCCGTTTCTCCCATGGGAAGCTTTTCGCCGCCGGCGAGACGGGACAGAAAATCAATGCCCGTGTAGCACCCTTCCAGGTTTTCACCTTCTACGCGTAACAGGGAGTCTTTCCAGGCCCCGATCCCCATGAAAATGGCATCATAACCGGCTGCTACAAGAGATGTCAGGTCAAAATCCACACCGAATTTCACCCGGGTGTGACATTCAATTCCTAGATTTAGTATGCCTTCAATTTCCCAGTCCAGGATCTTTTTGGGAAGGCGATATTCGGGAATGCCGTAACGGATCATGCCGCCCAGCTTGGGCATGGCTTCGTATATGGTGACCTCGTGGCCCATTCGGCGAAGGAAAAAGGCGCAGCTCAATCCCGCGGGACCCCCGCCGACGACGGCGATCTTTTTGTTGGTGAGCGGCGCTACGGAAATGGGAAACCGCTTGCCGGAAGTCATCTCATAGTCGGCTACAAAGCGTTTCAACTGGTTGATGGAGACCGGCTCGTCTTCCAGGCCACGACGGCAGTTGGTTTCACAGGGGTGGGGGCATACCCTGCCGCAGGAGAGGAGCAGGGGGTTGCGCTCTCGGATTGTATGGACGGCGCCCTCGTAATCCCCTTTTCGAATCTGAGCAATGTAGAGTGGGATGTTGATCTGTGCCGGGCAGGTCTGTCGGCATGGCGCCAGGCAGTCTCCTGCCTCGTTAAAGTGAAGCAACCGTTCAGATGGGGTTTTAACCTTTAAGATGTTTTTCGGACAGGTACGTTCGCAGGCGCCGCAACCCACGCATTTTTCCTCATCCACAACGGGGAACCCCTCAGGTCCTATTTTCAGGGCGCCAAACAGACAGGCCCTTACACAGTCGCCGTAACCGAGACACCCGATATCACATTGGCGTTTGCCGTCGTCCAACATCATCTGTGCCCGGCATGAGGGAATGCCCTCGTAAAGATACCTTAGCGGCGCACGATTTCCCCCGGTACAGGGGTTCGAGCAAGTGGCGGCTTCCGCAACACCTCCTGCCATTCCCATGATCGCCGCAACGGCTTTGGTCGATTCTTCCCCCGCAACGATGCAAACATTGGCGGGCGCTTCTCCCTGGACCACGGCAACGGCCGCGGCTGAACATCCCGCAAACCCGCATCCGCCGCAATTGGCGCCGGCCAGACAATCTTCCACCTGCCCGATCCTCGGGTCTTCATAAACATAAAAAATTTTGGATGCGAGGCTCAGAACAATACCTAATACCGCTCCCAGACCACACATAACAAGCAAGGCTGGAACCATTATGAACTCCTCCAATAGGCTGGGCGGAAAAGTTTGTATTTTAGTCATTGCCGGCGGGGGCCGCCCACAAATACCCCTCAAGGCGATTTTGGAATAGGGAAAAATCTGTCTACCCCACTTTCAACACATATAGGCAAAACAGGGGTCATATGTCAACCACAAAGCGGTTTTGAAATCTAAAGGTAGAGACAAGACACGCCTTGTCTCCGCAATAAGGAATTTGAGGACGCGGAAAGCAGGGGAGGCGTGTTAACACAGGCCTATTCATATTTTCGATCTGTTTTGAGAATGGAAGGAACATCGAAGCAGCCCTGGATGGCTTTAATGGCTTTTTCCAGGTGCGATGATAAAACAACCCCCGTAATGGAGGCAATGGTGCAGCTCAATCCCATAAGATTAACCCCGTCTCTTTCCAGGGCCGTCAACAGGTCTCTGACGATGCCGTAACGATCTCCGAAGTGGGGACCGTTCATGGAGAATGTGCCGACGGATTTGCGTGTTTCGATTTTTGATTGGGGAACCGCCCGGGCAATGGTTTCTTTGTTGGCGTTTCTTTGGGTCATGGGTAAGCACAGCGTTATGGCGCCGAATTGGCCTTGTGAACGGCTTGCGGCCAGGAAGGTAAGATCAAGTCCCTGCCTGGAAAAGGCTTCAAAGGCCATGTTCAGAGTTCCCATGTTTGAATGCACCACGGCGACCCTCAACAATTCTTGCCGGTCCTGGTATTCAAGTCCGTATACTTTTGGGCGTTTCTCCTGGTAGGACGCGACGACTTCCTTGTAAAGTTTTTCTTTGCCCTTTTGAGCCAGTTTCCAGTCTTCAGGCGTTCGATAAGCGCTGAAAGCAAAGGGCCCAAAAAGGGAACGGCCGGCGCGGACCAGTACCTTTTCGTCAAGTACCGCGGAAATGGCTGACGGTGAATGGGCCATGACGTCCGGCTGGATGCCTTCGCGGCCAAAGGCTTCAAAAAGGGCGCCCGCGATGGCGGGTTTTTTTCGGTGGGGAAATATGGAAAGGATGGCTGTGTTCGACCTCTGAATGAGCTTTTGTTCAAGGGTTTTTTGAATGAGATCGCTTGCCGTCCGGGCGTCTCCGGCTTCCACCGCCAAATCGATGCGGTACCCATCCGAATCGTTTCGGACGCAGGTGACGTAGGGTAGATTGATTTGATGTTCCGCAAGGGTGCGAAATAATGCCGCAGGGGACAGCCTGTCCGGCGTGAAGGGCGCCGGCGAAATGAGCGACACCGCCTTTAAAATTTTAAAACCGCCCAGCTTTTCCTGAGTTACCATGGAAAACCCATTTAAGGGGGGAGAGACAAGGCATGTAGAGACAAGGCATGCCTTGTCTCTACAGCATTTTTTTAAAACAGATTGGTGACCACTTCCCACAACCCTTCCGTATCAATGGGTTTGGCAATATAGTCATCCGCTTCGGTTGACATGCCGTCGGCATGGGTGTAGGTGGTGGTGGGTACAGCTTCTCCCACGGCGGTCAAGAGAACCACCGGAATATCCGCCGTCTCAGCGTTCGCTTTCAGTTCGGCGCAGAGTACATACCCATCCTTTCGGGGCATCATGACATCGAGAACAACCAGGTCGGGACGTCGTTCTTTTATGGACGCTTCTCCTTCCACGCCGTCATAGGCTCTGCCCACCTCACATCCTTTGCTTTCCAGCATCATGGCCACGGTTTCCACCAGATCAGGATCATCATCAACCACCAGCACATATTTTTTATCCATAACGAAACCTCCTTTCTCTGATTATTATTAAATGCGCGCATTTACATTAATGCCGCATATTTTTGGCTGTTGCCGATTCTTTTGGTAAAGAGGCGGCATCAGCCCGTTTATCCTCATCCTACACCTTCAGGCCTGGGATAAAGTCCGCTTCGTTCCACAATTTCCGGTACCTTTTCTTCCCATTCAATGGCCATGACGTGAAATCCTCTGACCCCTTCACATTCTTTTAAGCGCTCAATGGTTTCAACGCAGATGTTGATCCCCTCTTCCGGCTGTTTTTCCTTGGGGACGCCGGCCATCCGTTTGACCACCTCATCGGGAACATCCATTCCCGGCACGCGGTTTTTCATGTACTTGGCCATGCCAGCGGATTTAAAAGGCGTTACACCGGCCAGAATATGGACTTTTTCGTGGAGGCCGCGATCACGGGCCTGTTGCATCCAGAGTTCAAACTTATCCAGGTTGTAGATGCACTGGGTTTGGATGAACTCAACCCCGGCAGCGATCTTTTTGGCCAGGCGGGGCGTGCGGATTTCAAAAGGATCCGCAAAGGGGTTGGCGGCTGCGCCCACAAACATGTTGGGCGGTCGATTGATGTCGTCGCCGCCTAAGAATTTACCCTCATCCCGCATGTGTCTCACGGTCTGGATCAGCTGCATGGAGTCTATGTCAAAGACGTTCTGTCCCTGATGGGAATCTCCGAATTGCTGATGGTCTCCGGAAAGGCATAAAATGTTGTGGATGTCAAAAGAGGCGGCGCCCAGAATATCGCTCTGAATGGCGATCCGATTTCGGTCTCTGACCACCATTTGCAGAATCGGTTCCAACCCCATCAGTTTGAGGTGGATGCAGGACGCCAGGCTGGATAGCCGTACGACGCTGGTCTGGTTGTCGGTGATGTTGATGGCATCCACATGATTTTTGATCATTTCGGCCTTTTTGGTGATTGCCTCCGGGTCACTTCCCCTTGGGGGACCGCATTCAGATGTGACGGCCAGATGCCCGGCATTTAAAATCTTTTCCAGTTTACTGGGGGTCTTTGTTTTCATTGCATTACGTCCTCCCTCACCACTTTTCTGGGACCGCCGGCCCGCTCCGTTGACCAGTCTTTGATGGGTATGAGGATCTCATAGTCGTCCAGTCTGCCCAGTTTCGTTAACCGGTCCACGATGAGCTGCCAGCCGCAGATGAGATTTTTGTCGATTTCGCAATGGCCCTTGGTGGATCCTCCGCAGGGCCCGTTGAAAAGCCGTTTGGCGCAGCGGGAAACCGGGCAGATGCCGGCAGTTTTGGCCAGCATGCAGTGACCGCAACCCTGGCAGCGCTCGGACCATACACCCCGCTCCTCCGTGACCCCCATAAAGCATGTATCGACGCCCGGCAGGACCGGCGTACTCATGTATTTTTCCGCCATGAATTGAACCCCAACCCCGCAGGCAAGGGATATGACCGCATCGTAACGGTCAATCCGGTTTCGCAATTCTTCCAGGTATTCATGGTCGCATTGTCGCTCCAGGGTGACCTCGTCGATTTTCACGTCTTTTCCCTGGTTCATAAAGTGCATCCGCAGGGCTGAGGCCAGAACCGCCACTTCCTTTTTACCTCCCGCCTCACATACCGTGACGCATTCGTTGCATCCGACCATGAGTATTTTTTCATACCCCTGTGCTTCCTCAATGATCTCCTCAATGGGCTTTCTTTTGGCCACAATCATAATATCACTCCCTCCTTATGAGCTGGAAGCTCAAAGCTGGAATCTGAAAGAGGTGAGCTTTGAGCATTTATGTTTTGCGCTTTGATCTTTAAGTTTTGCGTTTTCAAGGGGTTTGGGCCCATCTCCTTTATTTTTTCGGTCATTTCAGTGATGACCTTGACGAACTGGGGCGCTTCACTGGAACTCAGGTTGAACATTTGCACCCGTTCTCCGCCCATCTGAATGCTGTCAAGAATTCGCTGCGCTTCCGCCACTCGTTTTCGGGCGCGAATGTTGCCGTTGGTGAACTGGCAGGCCCCTTCCAGGCAGCCCACCACGCAAACCCCATCCGCCCCTTTTTCAATGGAACGCAGCAGATGGATCAGATCCACTTTTCCGGTACAGGGCAGTTTGATGATCCTGACGTTGCTGGGATATTGAAGTCGCATGGAACCTGCCAGGTCCGCAGCGGTATAACCTCAAAACTGGCAGCAAAAGGCAATGATAATCGGTTCGAATCTGTCCATTACAGTACTCCCTCCAGTAAAGCTTCCACTTTGCTCATGACTTGATTGTCTTCATACCAGTCCAGCTGAATTACCTTGGCTGGGCACTCTGAAGCGCAGATCCCGCAGCCCCGGCACAGGGCCGGATCAATTTCACTGACCCCGTCCTCATTGATTCTGGGTACCCCATAGGGGCAGGACCGAACGCAAACTAAACAAGAAGCGCATTTTTCCTGATCCACCGTGGCTGTGACCACGGAAAGGGCGATTTTATCCTGGGCCAGGAAGGTGACGGCCCTCGCCGCCGCCGCCATGGCCTGGCTGATGGATTCGGATATGAGTTTCGGGCTGTGGGCCGTGCCACATACAAAGAAGGCGTCGTTTTGCATATCCACCGGGCGCAGTTTCACGTGGGCTTCCATGAAATAACCGTCCTGGTTCTGCGCCACTCTGAGGATGGATGACAGCTCTTCGTTTTCTTCAGCGCGCATGCCCGTACTAAGAGCGACGATATCTGCTTTTGCCTGGATCTCCCGTTGCAGTACGTGGTCTTTAAAGCGTACCATGAGGCCATTTTCGGTGCTTTCCAACTCAGGCGGATGATTTTGGTCAAACCTGAAAAAGAGGACCCCTAAACGCCTGGCTTCACGGTAGTATTTTTCCATAAGGCCATAGGTTCGGATATCCCGGTAGAGAATATACACCTCCGTTTCCGGGTTCTGTCGCTTGATTTCAAGGGCGTTTTTAATGGCGGTCTGGCAGCAGATGCGGGAACAATTCGGGTTCTCCTCATTGCGGGAGCCCACGCATTGAATCATGATAACCCGTTCCAGGTTTTCACTGCCTTTTTCGTAAAGCCGCCTGTCCAGTTCGATTTGGGTGAGAACCCGATCGTCTTGGCCGTATAGAAATTCGATGGGTTTGTATTCCCGAGCGCCTGTGGCCAGAATGACCACACCATGATCGATTTTTCGTTCATACATGCCCGGTCCCACTATTATTTCAGTGGTGAAATTTCCCTTGAAACCGTTGAAACCAACGATGAGGGATTCGGTTAACACTTGAATTTTTTCATGTTGTTCCACCATGGAAATGACGTCGGACAGATGGGCCTGAATGTCGTTTCCTTCAATGGTGTCCGTGAGTTCCCTGGCAAGGCCCCCAAGTTGAGCATTTTTCTCGATGAGTACCACTTCAAATCCCTGCTCCGCTATCCCCAGGGCCGCGGTCATACCGGCGATGCCGCCGCCGATCACCAGGGCCCGTTTGTTAACGGTGATAGTTCTGGCCTTAAGGGGATCCAGTAGGGAAGCCCTGGCCACGGCCATGCGGACCAAATCCTTGGCTTTGTTGGTGGCGGCTTCAGGGTCGTCCCGGTGAACCCAGGAATTATGGTTACGGATATTGGCCATTTCAAAGAGATATTTGTTGAGGCCGCTTTCCTGAAGGCTGTCTTGAAAGAGCGCTTCATGGGTGGTCGGTGAGCAGGCGGCCACCACCACGCGGTTGATGTCGTTTTCCTGAATGACCTGCTTGATCTTTTCCTGGGTATCCTGGGAGCAGGTGAACAGGTTCTGATCCGTAAGGACCACGTTAGGTAGCGTTGCCGCATATTCGGCCACCGCCGGGACGTCCACAACGCCCCCGATGTTGATGCCGCAGTTACACACAAATACCCCCACCCGGGGCGTCATGCCGGCCACATCCATTTCATCGGGAATGGTTTTGATGCGAACTTCGGTCCCCCGGGTTTCACTCAAGATCATGCCCGAGGCGCAAGCCGCCGCGCTGGCTTCCAGAACCGATTGGGGAATATCCTTGGGCCCCTGAAAGGCCCCGCACACATACACGCCTTTTCGGGAGGCATTTACAGGAAAAAAAGGTTCTGTCCTGCAGAAATTGTCTTCGTTAATATCCAGCCCCATGTTTTCGGCGAGTTGTACCACCTTTGGGCTTATTTCCATGCCAACGGAAAGCACCACCAGGTCAAAGGTTTCCTCAATGAACTCACCCGTTTCCGCCGCGTATTTCAGGGTTAGCGAATCATCATCAATTTGAGGGTCGATGGTGTGCACCCGACTCCTGATGAAGCGAACCCCGTGTTTGTTCTGAGCATTGTTGTAATAGACCTCGAAATCCTTTCCATGGGTGCGCATGTCCATGAAGAAGATGGCGCAGTCCAGGTCGTTTCCCGCATGTTCCTTGGCAATGACCGCCTCCTTGATGGCGTACATACAGCACACGTTGGAACAGTACGAGTGGTCGCATTGATTGATGTCCCTGGACCCCACGCATTGGATCCATGCGATTTTCTTGGGTTCCTTGTGATCTGAAACCCTCACCAGGTGCCCCATGGTGGGACCCGAAGCCGAGAGAATGCGCTCAAATTCCATGGCGGTGATCACATTGGGATGATCCGTATAATGATAGGTGTCAAAACCTGAGGGATCAAAGGGTTGGAACCCGGGCGCCATAATAATGGACCCGGTGTGGAGTTCCAGGGTTTCGGGTTTCTCCGCGTGGGTGATCAAGGTCACGGCTTCGGCCTTGCAGGCTTCCACGCACTGGTAGCATTCGCAACAGTAACCGCAGTTCAAACATCGTTTTGCTTCCTGCTGACCTTGCTGTTCCCCATAGCCCAGCTCCACCTCCCTGAAGTTTCCGGCCCGGTCCGGCACGGAGAGTTCCGGCATGGTTTCTCTCCGTGCGACAGGCAGAAGCGCGGGAATCGGGCGATATTCGGGCATTTCCGGCAGCAGGGGTTCCCGGCCTTCGGCCATGTCCGCACCGTCCAGATAACGTTCGATGGAGCAGGCCGCTTCCCGTCCCGCCGCAATGGCCATAATGGCCTGGGCCGGTCCGGTCTGAAGGTCTCCTCCCGCAAAGACGCCTTCCCGTTTGGTGGCAAAGGTCAGGGGGTCTGTTTCAGCTGTTCCCCGGGATGAAAAACCTAAGTCCTTCACATGCTCCAGAGCAGAAAGATCCGGCCTTTGTCCGATAGCGGAGATGAGTTGATCAATTTCCAGATCATATTCGCTACCCTGAATGGGTACGGGTCTTCTTCTCCCGGATTTATCGGGTTCGCCCAATTCCATCCGCAGACATCGCAGGCCCACCACCTTTCCTTCCTGTAGCAGGACTTCCTGTGGGGCTGCCAGATAGGCGATCTGGACGCCTTCCGCTTCCGCCGCCGCTATCTCCTCTTCCCAGGCGGGCATTTCGGCGCGTGTTCTTCGATATATGATATGGACCGCTTCAGCGCCCAGGCGGATGGCAGCACGGGAAACGTCAATGGCCACATTGCCGCCGCCGATGATGGCGACCCGTTCACCCACTTCGGTTTTTCCATTCAGGTTCAGTTCGCGCAGAAAATCCACGCCCTGCCGAGCGCCTTTCGCATCCTCTCCGGGAATGCCCAATGCAATTCCTTTGTGGGCGCCGATGGCCAGATAGACCGCCTTATAGCCCTGGCTGAACAGGTCATCCACGGAATAATCCACGCCCAGGCGCATGTTGGTTTTGATAACTTGCCCCAGGTTGGTAATGATTTCAATCTCCCTGTCCAGAATATCCTGGGGCAGTCGGTGATCGGGTATGCCTACCCGCAGCATGCCGCCGGGTTTGGAGAGCGCCTCAAAAATGGTACAAGAAATCCCTTTTCGCGCCAGATGGTAGGCAGCGGAAAGCCCTGCCGGTCCTGAACCGATGATGGCCACCTTTTCTTCCCTTAAAGGCAGGCAATCGATCTTGATATTTCGGGGATCAAATTGATCGGCTGCCAGGCGTTTCAGGTTCCGAATGGCCACGGGATCATCCGCTTCACATCTCCGGCAGGCTTCTTCGCACGCATGGGGGCAGATGCGGCCCAACACGCCGGGAAGGGGCAGATCATCCATGATGATGTTGAGGGCCGCCTCATATTTTCCCAAGCCCACCATCTGAACGTAGCCCTGAACATTTAACCCCGCGGGGCAGGCCAGGCGGCATGGGGCTTTGTCCGCTTTATGAACGGCAAAGGCGCTGGGGATGGCCTGTGCGTATTTCTTGAAAATGGCATGTTTCTGACTTAATCCCTGATCATATTCATTGGGTAGCGCTACGGGGCATACTTCTGCGCAATCACCACAGGCTGTGCATTTGGATGCGTCAATAAATCGCGGTGCTTTTTGAACCGTGACCCTGAAATTTCCCGCGGTTCCTTCCACCTTTTTCACCTCGGCGGAGGTGATCAAATCGATGTTGAGATGCCGGCCGACCTCGACCAGTTTTGGCGAGATAATTCACATGGCGCAGTCGTTGGTGGGGAATGTTTTGTCCAGTTCGGACATGACCCCGCCAATGGCTGAAGACGCTTCAATGAGCTGGACATGGTAGCCTGAATTGGCCAGGTCCAGGGCCGACTGCATGCCGGCGATGCCGCCGCCGACAACCATGACCGATCCTGACTGCTGTTGAGACTGGGTTTTCGACATGATTAGGGTTCCTTTCCGTTCTTAAAGCTGAGCCTTGTCCAAGATTAAGGGGAGTTTGCTTTCCCAACCTACAGTGGAAATCAAAACGCCGGCCATTCCCATCTCTTTTACCCTTTTCAGGGTATCGCCCGCGATGCGGATGCACTCTTTGACTTTATCCGGAGCTTTCTGTATGCCTCGGGTGATGTCGGGAGGGATTGAGATTCCCCTGACATTGCGATCGATGTAACGTGCCATGCCGGCGGATTTGAGCAGCAGGATGGTAGGCAGCACAGCAATTTTTGTGGTGTCAACCCGTTTGATGAACTGTTCAAAACGACGCAGGTCAAAAACAGGATTGGTGATAACGTAATCCACACCGGAGTCGACCATTTTTTCAAGATTTTCCATTTCCACGTCCAGCAGATTCCCCGTTGCGCCGGCATTAACGGTGGAACCGATGCAAAGGGAGGGGGCGCCTTTAAGTTCAACCCCTGCCAGATCTTTTCCCTTTTGCAGGGTCTGTATTGCCTGAATTAATTCCATCAAATCGAGATCATTGACGATTCTTGCCTGGGGGTGATCGCCGAATCGGGTTTCCACGCCACTGATCACCATGATGTTTCCGACCCCCAAGGCTGCCGCGGATAGGATATCCGCCTGAAGCGCAAGACGATTACGGTCCCGGCAGCAGACTTGAAGCACCGACTCAATTCCCTCCCTTTCCAGACAGGCGCAACCTCCAAGGGAACTGGCTTTTAATACGGCATTGGCCATTTCCGGGACCACAATGGCGTCCACCCTGCCCCTTACAAGGTTGGCGTCCTTGATGAAGGGATGGAAATCAGCGCCTTTGGGTGGTTCGAATTCTCCCAGAACAATAAACTTTTCAGCTTCAATTCTTTCCTTTAACGGCATGGTTCGGACCTCCAAGTTAATGCGATAACCCGTTGACGGCGTTGGAAATGGCCATTACGAGATCTTCGACTCCAAAGGATTTAATATGGTAATAGAAAATCTGATGTTTACGGATTTCACTTTCCAGCTCAGGGGTGTTTTTTTCCGCGCAAACGATGATGGGAAGATCTTTTCCCATTCCCTTGATTACGGAGATGAAACCGCAGTCCGCCTCCAGCAGGGAAGCATCCAGCACCAGCGCATCGATTCTGTTCTCCTGAAGGGTCAAAAGTACATTCTTGAGATTGCCGGCTTTCATCAGTTCATAATCCCGATCCGTTGCAAAAATTTCCAGTGCTTTGGGAGTGTTTCCCGTCTGTTCTGCTATGAGGATGGTTTTGTTTGCGCCCATATCCCTATGCCGGCTGTGCTCCTGTTGGAAGCGGCTGATTGAACCCGATATCAATACCCCTGGAAGCGATTTCGCTTTTCCATTTGTCGTTGATATTAGCAAATACCATGCCTGTGTTGGATGCATGGGTATTGTCCAATATAAATCAATGAGTTGAAGACAATGAGCGGGTTCAAGGCAATGCAGATCGTTTTGGGATGTTTTGTAGCGAAAAATGAGGCTATGTCAGGGCAAGTATTTGCTATATCATATAAAAAGGCGTTTTGGGTAAAAATGCCCCAAATGTTGCAAAATTACCCGTTTGTCCGTGACCGACAGTCAATGATGTCGTTCAAGGGGCGATTGTTGCTGACACAGGCTTCAACCGTTTGTAATTTCGGCCAAAAGGGATGTTGAGCTTCTTCATGCGATACTGCAGGGTTCTCGGATGAACCCCCAAAAGCCGTGCGGCCCCGCGTTTTCCCTCCACTCGACCGCCGGTCATATCCAGCACCTTTCTGATATGCAACGTAATGGCCCGGTCCAGGTCCATGGAGCGCTCAGCCATTCGCTCAACGGGTATGTCAATATTTTCCGGTATGGTTGAAAACAGAGATGAAAAGGTCAGCGGTTTGCCGCGGTTTATGATGAGTTCCCGTTCCACCGCGTTTTTCAATTCTCGAATATTTCCAGGCCACTGATAATCCATAAGGTTATCAATGACACCCGGCGCCAGGGTGGCGATGGATGACAATTTCATTTTTCGGCTCATGACATTGATAAAGTGATCCACGAACCGGGGAATATCTTCCCTGCGATCCCGCAAGGGCGGAATGGAAATGGGAAAAACATTCAGCCGAAAAAAGAGATCTTTTCGAAATTCCCCGTTTGGCAACATGGACTCCAGGGATCTGTGGGTGGCGGCAATGACCCGAATATCCACGTTGATCACTTCAGATCCCCCGATCCGTTCAATTACACTGTCCTGAAGGACCCTGAGAAGCTTTTTCTGAGCTTCCGGAGATAGTTCTCCAATTTCATCCAAAAACAGGGTGCCGCCGTTGGCCCGCTCAAAACGGCCGTACACCTGGGAGAACGCCCCGGTAAACGATCCTTTTTCATGGCCGAAAAGTTCGCTTTCCACAAGATTGTCCGGAATGGCCGCACAATCCACCTTGATGAGTGGATTGTTTTTTCGTAAAGAGAGCCGGTGTATGGTATTGGCAATGACCTCTTTGCCCACGCCCGTCTCTCCCAGAAGGAGCACCGGGGTATCGGTGGGCGCCACGTGATGGATCAACTCCAGAACGCCCTTGAGGCCGAAACCGGCGCCGATCACCTCATTGCCTGTGAGATTGATGAAATCCTCCTGCAGAAGTCGGTAATTTTCGGCCAAACGCTCGCTGAGTTCTTTCAGTTCCCTTTGCCTTAAAAAGTTGGCGCAAGCCATGGCCAGGGGATTGTGGAGCAAAAGCAGCAATCGGGCGTGTTCGTCGTCGAATTTTTCGCCCCGGCGGCTGGTGGCGGCCACAATCCCCAGGTATTTACCCTCCAGAATGATATCCAGCAAGAGGCCTGATTCTTCCAGCGCATTCAAGTCCTGTGCCACGAGGCGGGCCATATCATCATCTTTCAATCGATCAATGATCTGACATGCGGGCTTTCCCTCAAGATCTTCTATGAATGTGAGGAACTGCTCTCGAATGGGGGCGGGTAACCGGGTTTTAACGGCAGTGGGTTTTCCCCCTCCAAAGGTGGCTATGGCCACGGTTTCAATAAATCCGAGTCCGGGATCAAACAGAAGCAACGTCATGGCGTTGGCGGGAATATCCGATTGAATGTACAGCAGGCATCTCCAGATGGCCGTTTCAATGTTGGGACTGCTGCAGATTTTAAACCGGTCCTCATAGCAGGGACTGTCTGTTTCCAAAAGCTCTCCGTACTTTGGCGGAAAAGATATCTCTCATGTTTCGGTGTATATCTGCAAACCGATAAATGTGAGAGCGAATTGCGCTAAATATGAGAGAAATACCGTTTCATTTCAACTGAAAAATTGAGGAAATTTGTAACCATCTGAAAATAAACCATAAAAAAATCAATCAAAATTCGGCACAGTGTTTGCTATAAAAACAATAGAAGCTTAATTTAAAAGAAATGAGGCGGTAAACTGCCACTAGAACGTGAATTTTGTTGTAATCCCCGTTCAAAAAGATTCTTTATTTTAATAATTAAATAGTGAAGCTAATGCTATGGAAAGAATGCCGAATTTTCCTGACGTTTCGATATTGTTTGCTGTTTCAATACTCTTGCTGATGCCCATCAGCCCATCTAAAAGGGGGTGCCATTTTTATGAAAATTTATAAACGCAAAATCAAGTCGCTTGGTTTCTGCCTGATCGTTCTCTTAATGGGGGGCTGCTCTTCATCAGTTCCAAGCTCAGAAATGTCTTACCTAGACGGTTATGTAGCAGGGAAAACCGATATTTCAGGCGCCACTTTGCAGGTCACATACAGTGATGGCGTACTAATCTCAGAAAAAAAGGCTCCCGCTACCAGTGATTACGGGGCCTTCATGATTTCAGTGCCCTATGTGCCATATGAGTTTCGGGTGGTTTCGATCGGCGGCACGGCGTCGGGAGAAAACGTCAACTATAGGTTGGTGGGACAGTTCGAGGCCTTTAATCCGGATAGCGACACGATTTACCTCAATTTTGTGACCACCTTGGCCTGCGTCTATCTTGATCGCAATCCTGACAAAAGTCTTGCTGAGGTTACAAATGGCGTAAAGGCTTTCCTCGATATCCCCGGTGAAGTCAATATCGGAAGGGGGCTCTATCATCAAGATAAATACTTCAGTCCAGAGAGGTTCCTGGAAGAAGCGGGAACCCAAGGTGGGGTTGAAATCTTCATGGAAACGCTTGTGGAAGAAATGGCCCAGGACGTCACGGCAAAGCACACATTTCCTCCCTATGCTTCAGGTGAAAATCCTATAGAGGCAGGGCCACTGGTCAAAGAATGTGCGGGAACAACCTTGGGACAGGCGGCCAGAAACGGCTGCATTGCGTGGGGCTGTGGTTTTGCGTTGAACATCGGAATGCAGGAACTGTTCCCGGACATGGGCGGCCCGTCGAAGGCTGACATAAAGGAAATGAAATTGATGTTGACGGAAATCCACGACGATCTTCTAAAATTAGAAAGCGAAGTTTTGGCTTTAAGAGATCAGATCCTGGCCGCGATAACCAAGGAGACATATGTTTCTCTCTCAAATAGTCTTAAGAAGTACATAACGACGGTTACAAATACATATACAAAATTGAAAAATAAACTACAGGTAGACCCTGAAACTCTCAACGATGATGCCAAAGCGATAAGGTTAAATTCAATAAAAGATCAGCTTAATATCATTAGAACCCAGATCGCACCGTCTAAGGGCTATTTGCACACAACTCTTTTTGGGGACACCAACACAAAAACTGAAGGACTATTTAAAATTTACGCGGATACACTTAAGGCTCAAAAAAGATTTCTTTCAAAGGAAAACTATCAGAACAAGGTTAGGGATCTTTTTAAGTATTACAACCGGATAGAGGCCATAGAAACATACCTGGTTATTGAATACTACCGTGCCGGATCGCCAATCGATAATATTGGGCCTGTGGGGGATGAAGACGATATAAAAGGTCTGGCGAACGATTTGTATACAGAGAGCAATGCCGAAATGGACTGGCTTAATAAAGTAAAAATGCCAGACGGGAAAATAGAAGACAGATTACGGATACCTGATAGCACGTATATCTATCATGGTGATAATTATAATCTCATGATCTATCTGCCCGATAATCAATGGGAAATGATGATTTATCCGGCGGATTGGTATATGCTCCTTGGCAGTTGGTGGAATCAGGTTGATTTCACCGGCGGTATGACGGAAAGCATATATTTTGGCATCTGTTTTGTTAGGAAGATGAATGAAGGTACTTGGAAATATGATTTTACGAACTGGAGATTACCGTCGCATGATCATATCAAGGATATGTTCGGAAATTGGTCTGGTAGCAGTCCTGGAGAATTTGCCCGATCCCAGGGGCTCACGGCCATGAATAGCGAGCGCTTTCTCCCCACTTGGCAGGAGCCTGAAACTTGCGAAACCATAGAATGCGAATATTATTGGATGGGTAGTAAGGGTGATGATGAAAATTACGGCTATTTCTATTACTATACAACCAACGGCGAATTTGGCTGGATGAATTGGATAAATCCAAACTATTTGAATTTTATGCCGGTAAGGGAAATGCAGCGTGACGAACCTAAATATTATTTCTGGTAATATTACCTATAAGGATTTCGGCCGTTACTATCATGGTACAAATTTGACTGGTGTTGCACTTCATAAAAGCTGTCCTGGGGAATGGCCCCTCCCCGCGTGTGTTTTGGATGGTTATAACGGATGCGGCCGGCCGATGCTATGGCGCTTGACAAAAAGGGCGACGCGTTCACTCTCAGGAGTCCCGGCATGAATATATACAGGCGCCGTGGGCAGAACACCTTAATCGCACAGTCCTGAAGGAGTCTGAGAGGCTTTTTCTGAGTTTCCGGATACGGCATATTTTTTGCAGAAAATAATGAGTATTTAATCAGTCTTTAGAAGTGAGTTCAATGGCCTGGATTGAAACCATCAGAATTCGTCTCAGAAGGGGAAACCGTGGAAAGGAGGAAATGCGCTTTTTTGAGATGATGGAATCCGTGGAGTCACCGAAGAATATGCGTCAATGGGAAATCTATATGAATCCGACTGTAAAGGAGGAACTCATGGTGATTCTGCGTTGGGGAAAAAGCGTGACCATGCCCCAGGGAAGCGATTTCGCTCTAGGGTTGGTCCAGGAAATGAAAAAACAGGGTCTGGTGGCGCATACCGTGTGGAAGCATGTTTTAAATGACTGATATCTTATTGCGTTTCAGCGGAAGGTACTCAAAAGGGTAAGCCCGTCTGTATTAATTCCAGTAGGCGGCTTTCTGTTTTCTTCAAAACCAAAATTGACTGGCAATGGATTGCACATGCCAATTTTGGTTTATAGGTGAGGGGGGGTGATAAAAAGATAAAAACGCCTTGTTAATCAGGCAAAACAATACCAACTGTGATTTTTTTTCACAAAAAAATCTGAAACGGAAAGGAGTTCATTGATGTATAGAAAAATCTCAATCCTGATTTTATCCCTGCTGTTTACCATCGCATTTTCAACATTTACGCTTGCGGCCAAGGTTCCCGCCCCCTTAAAAGGTGGGGATGGTTTCAAAGCAGTGAGTTTGAAAGAAGCAAATCAACTTCACAAAGATGGCGCAACTATAATTGCATGTCACAGTCACACGACTGATTTCATGAAAGGTCATCCTTCCGGTACCATACACATAACCTGTTTGGTTCCAAAAGACCACAAACGCACTGATTTGCCATTGAGTGAAGTTGACTTTGATATATCACAACTTCCGAAGGATAAAAACACACCCATTGTCACCTATTGCGCGTCAAGTACATGATGGAAATCCTATCACGCCGCCAGGTTGGCGGTTGAAAACGGCTATAAAAATGTCTACTGGATGAGAGACGGCATTAAAGGTTGGAAAAAAGCGGGTTACAAAACGGTAGGGGATCAAGAACTTCTGAATGCAGTCATTGCTGTAAACAAGAATAATTTTGCTGAATTCATTATTACTGAAACGGATGCACGGAAGTTAAAAAATTGCACGTTCGTTGATTTTCGGGATGAAGAAAAATATAAAAAAGGTCATGTCGCATCAGCGAATCATGTTGATTACGCTAACATGTTCTCAAAACCAATGATGGAGGAGTTAAATAAGAGCAACAACCTCATCATTGTTCACGATGTTCCGGCAGTGGCGGGTGTCATTGCGGCCACGTTGAAGCTTATGGACTATCCGAATGTTTATATTCTGAAATAGATATATTTCGATGAAATGGGGTCATTCTACCGTTGCCTTTTGACCCCATTTCACAATACTCAATAGGGAGGGCAAATCTTTGAATGACTTATTCGTGCTGTCCTGATAGCATCCGGCGTATGTTGAGGCTGCTCAGAATACAATTTGCGGGGGGCATGTGGTATCATGTCATGAACCGTGCTAGACGTACGCAGGATTCCTTTCAAAATAAAGGACTGGTAAAAATTTTGGCTCATCGCGGATTAACCTGAAAATCGCTACTGACTTCGCTTTCGCACTCGTTCCCACGCAGAGCATGGGAACCAGCCCGAGGGAACAACAAAATTCTCTTCTTCACGTTAATCCGCGAAGACCCAAAATTCTTTGGCCTTCTGATGAAAAGCCTTAATGGTATTCGATGCATGAATGAGGAGCATGGGGATTCAATATGATTTTTGAAGGAGGCGGAAAATGAATAGAAAAAAGAGGTTTTGATAGTTTGGTTTGGGTGATAGGTCTATTCCTGGTTTTTGCTTTGTCAGGATGTTCATACGGCGACAGTGGTTCGGCGGTCCCGCAGACTGCGACAGAGGTTTGGGGTGCGCTTGAATTGGGACGCATCCCCTGAAGCACGGAAGTGAAGGGATCTTTGATTAATTCTGAGGTCAAGATGATGAAGAAAAATTTATATAATTTCATTCCAATTTTATTCGGTTTACTTTGCATCTTCGTATTTGGAGGATGTAGCGATAACGGAGAGAATCAAACAATTTCTGCCGTAATGACAAGATCCGGCTATGTTTCCGGGATCATGGACAACGGAACATATTCTTATCTTGGCATCCCTTTTGCTGCTCCTCCTGTTGGAGAGAGGCGCTGGCGCGTGCCGGTTCAGGAGGATTCCTGGACGGGTATTCGTACGGCGGACAAGCTTGCCGAGCCCTGTCCGCAGGATGTTTCTCCCGGAAACTTATACGGTTTAACGTCATGCAGTGAAGATTGCTTATACCTGAATGTCTGGACCCCCGCAGCCAGAAAGGGAGAAAACCTGCCGGTCATGGTCTGGTTTCACGGCGGGGGCTATATGGGCGGGTCGGCATCACAGTCGCTATACAACGGTGTTAATCTGGTCAAGAAGGGCATTGTTCTGGTCGCCGCCAATTACAGAATCGGCGCCTTGGGATTTATGGTCAGTCAAGCGTTGTATGATGATCAAGCTCAGACTGGAAACTACGGGCTTTATGACGCAATTGCCGCTCTGGAGTGGGTTCATGAAAATATTGAAAATTTTGGTGGAGACCCGAATAACGTGACGATTTTTGGGGAGTCTTCGGGAGCTTGCAGCGTGACCTTGTTGCAGCAGACTCCCCAGGCGGAGGGGCTGTTTCATAAGGCCATAAGTATGAGTGGAACGGCATCATCAAGCAAATATGTTTTAAATTTGACCGGCTCTTGGCAGCAGGCCGCTCAAAAGGGATTGGCGCTTCAAAACGACCTGAATGCACGGACCCCGGCAGAGATGCGTGATGTTCCATTTGAGACAATCATTGAAGCAAGCGCAAAACTCGGTGGTTTTTTCGGGCCGGTCATGGATGGCGTGATCATAAGCCAGGACCCGCGACAAACGCCGTTTACGATTCAACACGCGCCCATGATTCTTGGAACGGTCAAGGATGAGGGCTCTTTGTTTGTTTATGAATATAATATCAGAACCATATCCGACTATGAACAGGCACTGCAGACATGGTTTGGAGAAAACGCTCAGACGGTTCAGCGTTACTACCCGGCAAGTACGGATGAAGAAGCAGTGGTAATGGCCATCACCGTACATGGTCTTGCGGCGATGCAGGAACCGATAAGACATACGGCCCGCAGCGCCTCACTTTCCGTTCCTGTATGGCGTTATTATTATACCCGTACCCCACCGACTGAAGCAGGCCAATCTCTCGGATGTTTTCACGGTTCGGAATTGGCCTATGTTTTCGGGAACCTGGACCCGGCCCAGGGATACGGAGCAGATGACGCCATATTTTCGAACCAGATTATGGAATTGTGGACCAATTATGCCAAGACCGGCGTCCCGTGGGCAACCGATCTTCCGGAATGGTCCCAATTTGAAGCCGGAGAGGAAAAGGCACTCCATTTGAACGGATCCAATGATTTTGAGTTGAGCACGGGTTTAAGCTTTGACGATCAATGTGACCTGTTCGAGGAGATCGCGCCGGTCGTAACGCCGGATTATCCGCGGCAGTGAACAGACGCTTTTTGAAGCAGTGTTATGGATTCTTCCTATGGCATGGCATGGGTTAGGAATTCGAGGTTTAGGTGTTATTCTCCGGTTGTCCCGCAGGGACATTTGAAAATAGCCCGGCAATTTATTGCCGGGGGTGAGGTTGATTCATATTTATATATTTCCATAAAATCAGTCCCCGATTCAAGGTATGGTTAAAAGGCTTCCGGCAAAGAGGGGGTGTTCTTGAAAGTAGCTTCATCTTTCTTGTTTTTCTTCCCAAAGAACCGATGCGATCCCGGCTTTCTTCGGGTGCCAATTATAATTGTTAATTCCTCCACAAATTTTTTCATTTCCGTCCCCTGAGCGCTCATTTCCTCAGAGGTAGCAGCGCTCTCTTCCGCATTGGCTGCATTTTGTTGCGTCACGCCGTCTATCTCGGTAATGGCAATGTTGACTTGCTCAATACCTTTCTTTTGTTCATCGGAAGCGGAGGCAATTTCAGCTACAAGAACACCCACCTTTTCAGTACTGTCGGTCACTTCATGAAAATCATGGGACGTCAGATCTACTAACGCCGTACCTTCATGGATTTTCTTTACCACGGAATCAATGAGTCTGGAAGTGTCCTTTGCGGCTTCAGCTGCCCGCATTGCGAGGTTTCGAACTTCATTCGCCACCACGGCAAAACCGGCGCCGGCTTCACCTACCCTGGCGGCTTCAACGGCTGCATTCAAGGCCAGCAGATTGGTTTGAAAGGCGATTTCATCAATCGTCTTAATGATTTTGGAGGTTTCATGGCTGGCTTCTGATACCTCAGCGATGGCGTTTGCCAACCGGTTCATTGAATCATTTGCCTTAATAACCACCTGCTTGCTTTCCCGCATGTGCAGATCTGCCTGGTCGGCATTCTCCGCGGTTTGTTTGGTCATGGAAGACACCTCTTCCAGAGATGAGGAGATTTCTTCGATTCCGGCAGCTTGCTGGGATGCCCCGGCAGCAAGTGTTTGGCTGGCGGATGCAACTTCATGGGAACCCGTGTTCACTTGATCGGCTGCCTCGGTAAGCCCATCAATGACGGGGGCAATCCCTCGCTGAATGCTTCGTGTAATGAAAAAACAAAGCAAAAGACCAAAGAACATGCTGACCGCCGCCCCGCCAATCATAAATCGGTTGGCGCTAATGATCTGGGAAAGCATTCTTTGTTGTTGATTGCTTTGAATTTCTTTGCAGGCGTTCTCTGCTGCCTGTGCGGCTGTCAGCATGTTTTTGTTGGCAGTCATTTGCTGATCCATCAGACCGGCGAACAGGTTAAAGGCCTCTTTGTAAGCCATAACCGATGCAAGCGCTTCACTGATTCGAAGAATGTCGGCTTCCGATTTAAATTGGGTTTTCAAGTCTCGTCCAAGGTTGAGTATTCGGGAAATCTGATTATCCACCATGGTCCGAAATTTTAGGTCTTTCGTAATAATCATTTCCTTTTCGTTTTTCCGGGTATCCAAAAACCATTTTAACATTTGGTTTGCATCATTCGCTGTTTTCAGTCTGGTCTCATTTTGTCTGGAAGACGCAACTCGGACCGCAGCCAGTTTTTCTCTTTGGTTTTTGCGTATGGTCAGTGCCGCCTCTTGCATATCGTTGGCATATTGCAGCATACTTTTTAAATTGAAATCATTTTTTTCGTGTAGATAATTTGAAAAAGCCACCACATAACCCGTCGTCTGGTCCCCCATTTTTTGGACAATTTTCTGATCCCCGGCGTCGGTTAACCGAGGGAGCATCCTGTCATTAATGTCAAAAACAACATTAATGGTTCCAATGGATTGTTCAAAGGCTTCCTTGTTCCCGGTTAAGAGGTAGTCCTTCTCTGCGATGCGTGCTTCAAGGACATGTTTGACAATCAGGTTGGCATCATCGACAATGGCCAGGCTTTCGTTCAGAAACCGCTCCAGATTTTTGCGGCTCTCGGCCAACTGTTTGCTCTGGTCTGATTCGATATCCTCAAGTTTTTCCATTGCCGTGCGCGTTTTATCCTGCATCTTGGCCATTGTTTTGTGCTTGCGCGTCTCCAGGCTGTCATAAGTGTCAAATGCGGTTCCATATGCCGACAATTGCTTGGAAACCATCTCTACCTTTTCTTTATTCTCTTTTTGGTCGAATTTGTTTTTAATTACGATGGCTTCTTTTTCTAGCTGCAGAACACTCTCATGGACTTTATCCCCATGAAAACGATCACCCAGGATAATAAAATCTTTCTCCTGTTGCCGAATGGCTGACAGCTCCTGGACCAAGCCATTGACGTCATTCACTCTTGAAACGCTGTTTACTACGCTGGAAAGGCTTCGGTACCCTATAGTGGCCACGAATCCTGTTAGCAAAATCAGGATAACGGCAAGACTGACAATCTTTGAACTCAATTTCATTTTTTTAAACATAGAATCGTTCTCCCTAAAAAAACGCTTACGCCATTTGAACTAAATCAAATTAAGCAATTTTAATGCCAATAATTACATGATTTCTTAACTGCCTGATCTTACACATGTTATGGTAATTTAAATCTGAACAAACTGTAAAATGTTGACAACTGAAAAGATAAAGCGCTTTACACAAACATATTTTTAAAGCGGGGCTTTTCAGGCGAGTACACTTTAATTTTGAATTATGCGAGATCGATCGGATGCTTACGACGGATTGATTGAATTACTTCGTCAAGCTGTTGAAGAAAACGTGATCTATCACGTTTTTTCAGCGGCGGCGGCCCACCTGTTATCTCTCCTGCGTCTCGAAGTTCCGATAATAGGTCTCGCGTTGCGATGGAGTGACCGATGTTGTCTTCCGTGAATGGTTTTCCGGTTGTGCCGATGACACGGGCGCCTCTATTAAGGCAGCTGCTCGCAAGGGGAATATCGGCGGTAATCACGATGTCATGCGGTTGCACGTGTTCGATTATCCAATCGTCGGCCGCGTCCAATTCGTTCCCCACAACTTCGAGAGCAATCCATGGCTCATTCGGAGTTCGCATTCGGGAGTTGGCCACCAATGTGACATTAAGACCACATCGGCTTGCGACGCGGTACACTTCCTGTTTGACCGGACACGCATCAGCATCGATAAATATATGCAGCAAGTGAAGATCCTTTCCATTTTTCTTTACGGGTTTCCCGCTGTTTCAAGTGGTTAATTGTTTGAAATGTGATAGGCGTCTACGCCAAAGACCCGTTCAGCCAAGATCCCTTGTGGTGACCAAATTACGGCCCGCATTTTTGGATGCATATAAAGCATCATCCGCTGCTTTGACAAGATCTTCAGCATTACCGCCTTCCATGGGAGGAACCATCGTGGCAACCCCGAAGCTTAATGTGACAAAATCGTTCGCATCCGAACGTATGTGTTCCCGTTTCATGGAAACAATTGTCGTCCGAATCATTTCAGCGAGATGATGCGCTCCTTTGGAAGTGGTATCCGGCAATATTAAAATAAATTCCTCTCCGCCATATCGGGCTGCAAAATCAGCAGGTCTAAAAATACTTCTTTTCATACATTTAGCCACAGCTTTAAGGCACTCATCGCCTTTCTGGTGTCCATAGTGATCGTTGTAGCGTTTAAAAAAATCAACATCACAAAGAATCAGCGAAAATGGCCGCTGTTCCCGCTTCATTCTCAGCCATTCCGTTTGTTTTGTTCACTCATGATTTATCGAACCCCAGGATTATGAAAATCTACTTTTTTTCTATTGGTTTTCCCCTGTATCAGAATTATTGTAACCCGTATTTATTGATCTTGGCTGAAAGGGTTTTTCGGTTAATGCCCAAAATTCTAGCGGCCTCGATCTTTTTGCCTTTGGTTTTTTTCATTACAAAGGCGATGTATTTTTTTTCCAATTCTTCAAGGGTAGTGGGGTTGTCGGGGAAAAGCTGTAGCTCTCCCTGCTGCTGGATGATATAAGCAGGAAGGTTTCTTTCTTGGATAATATCCGTATCTTCAAGAATCAGGATCCTTTCGATGGCGTGTTCAAGTTCTCTGACATTGCCGGGCCACGGGTATTCCTTTAAAACTTCAATGGCCTCGGGCGATATCGTTGTCGGCGGTTTTTTCATTTTGCGGCTTAGTTTTTCCAGGAAATGCTCAATCAGAAGGGGAATGTCCTCTTTTCTTTCCCTGAGTGAAGGGAGATCGAGGGGAACTACGCTCAGGCGATAGAAGAGGTCTTCTCGAAATGTTCCCTTCTGAATGGCTTCGGGAAGGGGTGTGTTGGAAGCGGCGATGATGCGAACGTCCAGCTTTATGCGTTGCTGATCGCCCACCTTCATGAATTCCCGTTCTTGAAGGACCCTCAGAAGCTTGGCTTGAATTTTCAGGCTGAGGTTCGTAATTTCATCAAAGAAAAAGGTTCCGTGGTTGGCCAGCTCAAAGAGACCATGTTTGGTTTGATGGGCGCCGGTAAAGGACCCCTTTATATGGCCGAAAAGCTCACTTTCAAGGAGCGTTTCAACCAGGGCGGAACAGTCAACCGCCACAAATTCCTTGTCTTTCCGATTGCTGTTGGCATGAATGGCGCGGGCCACCAGTTCTTTCCCCGTGCCGCTTTCGCCGGATATCAGCACGGAGCTTTCGGTGGGGGCTACCCGCTTTATTTTTTCAAAAATTTTTTTCATGGGTGAGCTTTGGCCGACAATGAGGTGTTTGGGGGAACCCTGTTTTAACCCATTGCATCCGGTGGATGGCTCGCGGTTTAAGGTTTTTCCATGGTAGACTTTGCTGATGGCCGCATCCAGGTCATCGAGGCTGAAAGGTTTGGTCAGGTAGTCCAGGGCGCCAAGTTTTGTACAATGGACCGCTGTGGCAATGGTGGGATACCCTGTAATCATGACGACATTTGTTTCAGGGTATTTTCGACGTATCTGTTTGAGGATTTCAATGCCGTCCATATCCTCCATTTTGATATCCAGGAGGACCAGATCAAAGACACGGGTATTGAGGCACGCCAAGGCCTCTTTGCCATTGGCCGCTTCCGTGGTGTGCATCTTTCGGTTGACAAGCGCCCGGCTAATCCCTTTTCTGACCACTGACTCGTCATCGACGATCAGCACATGTTTTATTTTTTTTCCGTGGGCCATTCAGCGCAATTTCATTCCTTGGCAACGATAACCGGAAGCAATACCTTGAAAGTGGTTCCCGCGTCCGGAATGCTCTCCACCTGAATCGAACCTTGATGGGCGTCCACCACCCCTTTGACGATGGCAAGTCCGAGCCCCGTCCCGATGACCTGGCGGGTTTTGGGATGTTTGACCCGGTAGAATTTGTCAAATATCTTGGGTAATTCCTCGGTAGGTATGCCCACCCCCGTATCTTCAACCCGGATTTCCATGTATTCACCCAACCCTTTGGCGGAGACGGTGACGCGGCCACCTTCGGGAGAATAGTTGATGGCATTGCTGATGAGGTTGTTGAAAATTTCTTCGATTCTTTTGGGGTCCGCCTGGACCGGTTTCATGTTTTCGCATAAATGGGTCAGGACAATCCCCTGTTCTTGTGCCCTCGGTTCCATGAGGACAATGATATCTTCAATAATCTTACCGATATCCGTGGGCGCCTGGTGTTGAACAAATTTTCCTGCCTCAATTTTAGCCATGTCTAAAAGGTCGTTGATAAGGCTTAGAAGGGAATCGATTTTGTTCATGCCCCGTTTGACAAAGTCCTGCTGCTTCTCCTGAAGGGGGCCGGCCAGTCCTTCCAGCAAAACACTGTTGATCTGCCGGATGGCCACGAGCGGGCTGCGCAGCTCATGGGCGACCATGTTGACAAAATCCGACTTCATTTGATCGAGCTGTTTAAATGCGGTAATATCTTCCAGGACTGTTACCGTGCCCACAACGGCCCTGTCCGGATCGATGGCCGGCGCCGACAGGGCGCGGAGGGTGCTTTTTTCCAATTGGATTTCCTGGGAAACCGATTCGTCTTTCATGGTTTCACCGCCGAGAAGTTGTTTAAGGGTGTCGATCAGGGATTCATCCTTAATGATTTCAGAAAGGGGTGTGGGACTTTCCCGCCTGTCGGAAATTTCCATCAGGCGCATGAGGGCCGGGTTGTGAAGCACCACTTCCAGGTTGCGGTTGGTGACCATGATGCCGTTGGCCATGTGATTGATGATGGTTTTCAGCCGGCTTTTTTCCAGATCAAGATCGTAGAGGTTTCGAATGTTTTCCGCCTCAAACTGCTTGGCTTTTAATTCCAGGCGTCTTTTTTCCGCGGCCCTCGCGATGGTGATCAGGAATTGGTCGATTTGGAACGGCTTGGTGATGAAGTCATAAGCCCCTTTTTTCATGCATTCCACAGCTGTATCCACTGTGCCATGACCGGTAATCACGATGACGGGAATATCGGGATAGGATTCGCGGGTTTTTTCCAGGACCTCTTCGCCGCCCATAACCGGCATTTTGAGATCCAGCAGCATGACATCGATACTTTCTTTGGCCAGCACGTCTAAAGCCCGGTTTCCGTTTTCAGCGGTTAAAATCTCATAGTTGCGGTTAAGTACGCGGCGGCATCCTTCCCTGACCACTTTTTCATCATCTACAACCAGAACACATGTTTTTTCAGCCATTATTCATCCAATCCAATAAAGAGGGGTTCTTGAACGGAAATTTCGGTGGATTCAAGCGGCAATTCAATGGTGAAAGTGGTTCCGCCTTTCGGAGGGCATTCAAATCGAATGTTGCCGCCATGCAGGTTAATAATGTTCTGTGAAATACTGAGGCCCAAGCCTGTGCCTTTACCCACAGGTTTGGACGTGTAAAAAATATCAAATATTTTGTCCCGCATCTCCACGGGTATGCCGGGACCTTCGTCGGAAACCTGGACAACGAATTTTGATTCGTCAGCTTGGTATCCGGCCTTGATATGCAGTTTTCCAACCCCTTCCATGGCATCTGAAGCATTGGTGAAAAGGTTGGTAAAGACCTGTTGCAACTGTCCCATATCCCCCAGCATGGTGGGCATGTTCTGTTCGATCTCCTTGTGAACGCGAATATTCTGAAAAGCGGCTTGTTTGATGAGCAGGTTTAAACAGGTGTCGATAAGCTTTTCCAGTTCGAAAGCGGTTTGTTTGCCGGTGGATTGCCGGCTGAACTCCAGTAATTCTGAAACAATTTTTTTGCATCTGAGGGTTTGCTTGATGATTTCGTTTATATCTTCAAGGTGTTGAGGATTGTCCGCGAAGCTTTCTTTGAGGAGTTCCGCATAGATCAGCACACCGGCCAGGGGATTGTTGATTTCGTGCGCAACGCCGGCCGCCATCCGTCCCACTGAAGCAATCTTGTCAGATTGCACCAGTTGAAGATGGGCTTCTTCCAATTCCCGACGCATCTGGAGAATTTCTCGCATATCTGTGAACGCGCCGACACTTCCTATCTCCTTTCCTTCGCTTCTGATGATGGATGCGGACAGGGTGACCGGGATTTCTTCCCCTGATTTATGGATGATATTCATAGCGGTAGGATTCAGTTTGCCAATGGGACCGTGTTGATTGCTGCGCATCTTCTGCATGTTTTCCTTGGCGATGTCAATGTCGTAAAAACGGCTGAGATGACCGTACTTCATAATTTCCTCGGCGGAATATCCGGTCAGCCGCTCCATTCCACCATTGAAAATCAGGACATGGCCTTTTGTGTCCACCACAACGATACCGTCCACCGAACTTTGAATAACGTTTTGGAAGAAGGCATTCGATTTCTGGACCTCCCGCTGCAGCTTAATCCTTTCCGTGATATCCCTGGCCGCTTCGAGAACCTGCACGATTCGTCCCTGGTCGTCGAAGATGGGGGAGACCGTCACCACGTCGAAATGTGATTCCCCTCCTTCACATTTCTTTTCAAGGATGGTGCTTATGGTTTTACCATGCTTTTTGACTTCATTGAGATAACAGCGTTTTCCCATCTGATAGCAGGGCCAGTGGTTCTGGTAGCGTACTTTGTAGCAGTGTCTTTGGAGGGCTTCCTCATAGGTGAGGTGGTTTTTTTTAAGGAATGTTTTGTTGACCATGCTGATGGTCATGTCCTCATTCACCACCATAAGCCGATAGGGCAGGGAGTCCAGAATGGTTTGGGTATGTCGTCTCGCTTTTTCTCCTTCCCGAAAATGGGTTGTTGCGATCCAGAGCATTCGAGCGGTCCTGTGGTCAAGGAGGGAAACGCCCTTGGGTTTGGTTCGAAGCAGGTCTTCCATCACCTCTTCGGATCCGGTAAGTTCAATGATCAGGTTCAGGCCTTTGATGGTATAGAGATCATGGTAGTCGGCGATGGTTAAAATGCCCAGTTCTTTGGCGTAAATAAAGCCGACGGCATGGGCGTTCGAACTCGCAACCCCCACGATTTCCATGTTCATTCGGTCAAGTTGACCTTCCATGTGTTGCTTCAGGATTTCATAACAGGCTCCTCCGCCTCCGATGATGATTGTAGTGAGGGTGGGAAAAGCGTGCTGTTCCGGTTTGAGATTAGGTGTTTCTACCGGCGGTTTGGGACCAGGGACTTTGGGATTCATGGGGCCTCAATAGACAGGGCCTGCTGCTTTATCCTAGGAATAATCATTTGCATCCATCATTATGTTCTTTGCAGCCGGGCCGTTACTTTCTTTTCCATGTCCTTGCAAATGGCTTTCAAGGCAGGGCTTGCCGAAATGGGACCCGAGCCGTTCCAGCCGGTGTTTAGAGCCGTTTTCTTTTTTTCCCGAAATTGCGCAACGCTTTCAGACATGGCTTCCCATGCAAAAAGCTTCTGGAGAATATGCCTTTCGGGTCCTGTCAGATCACGATCGGTATCAAAATGCCTGCCGTTTTTCGTTTTGATGATCACGGATGCCTTTTTTCGCGGAGGTTTTAATATTCCGGCATTATAAGCGATAATGAATGGAATTCAAGAAAAAAACCCGAAAGACGTCACTGTGCGACTTCTTTCGGGTTCATGGTTTGAATTTGCTAATGCGTTTTTGGTTTATACAACGGGTCTGGGCAGTACGCCCGCGCGTTCGGCGATCTCCGCTACCTTGTGTTCCCACTCAATGGCCATGAGGTGGACACCAGCCACCCCTTCCATCTCTTTAAATTCTTCGATCTGTTCCAGTGCGAATTTGATGCCTTCTTCGGCCACTTTTCCTTTGCCGGCCCCTCGCAACCGCTTGACCAGGGATTGGGGTACATCCATGCCGGGCACCTGTTTTGACATATAGAGTGCCATACCGACGCTCTTCATGGGGGTGACGCCCGCGAGGATGT
Source organism: Desulfatiglandales bacterium (assembly GCA_963664475.2). Taxonomy (GTDB): domain Bacteria; phylum Desulfobacterota; class DSM-4660; order Desulfatiglandales; family Desulfatiglandaceae; genus NaphS2. The sequence goes on along the minus strand of CAXXXE010000004.1, from coordinate 903,194 downwards.
AGCATTTCTCATGCAGTCCCATGTCCACGGCGCGCTTCATGAACTCCCTGAATTTATCCATGTTGTAGATGCACTGGGTCTGAATAAAATCCGCTCCCGCGGAGATCTTTTTGGCCAGGCGGTAAACACGGAAATCAAAGGGTTCCGCAAAGGGGTTGCTGGCGGCGCCGATGAACAGCTTGGGGGGTACGTCTACATCGGAACCGTTTAAAAACTTTCCCTCATCCCGCATGGTTTTGACCGTATGAATCAGTTGCATGGAGTCGATGTCGAAAACATTCTTGCTTTCCGGATGATTACCAAATGACTGGTGGTCCCCTGAAAGGCAGAGCATGTTACGAATGCCCATGGCATAGACGCCCAGGATGTCGCTCTGTATGGCCAGACGGTTTCGATCCCGGCAAACCATCTGAAAATTGGGTTCCAGGCCCTGTTGCATCAGAATAAGAGACGCGGCCCAGCTGGACATGCGCACCACGGCAGTCTGGTTGTCCGTCACATTAACGGAATCAACACATCCTTTCAAATGATTCGCCTTTTCAATCAGGTGCTCCACGTTTGCGCCCTGCGGAGGCCCGCACTCACCGGTAAAAGCGAAATGACCCGCGCTCAAAACTTTCTCCAGATTGCTTCCTGCTTTGTGCTCGCTCATTTTACCAGTTCCTCCCTGATCATTTTCCGCGGTCCGCCATCGCGCGCGGTAGTCCAGTTTTTGGGCGGCCTGAACAGCATGAGTTCATCCAGACGACCCTGCTCCATCATTTTGTTTACAATTAAATCCCAGACACAGTCCACATCTTTGCTGATTTCACATTTTCCCTTGGAAGATCCCCCACAAGGCCCGTTCAGAAGGCTTTTTGAACATCGGGCAATGGGGCAGAGCCCCCCGAAAAGGTGAATGGCGCAGGTGCCGCAGCCGGCACATCGTTCCGCCCAGACGCCATGTTCCACGGCGCCGCCCATAAATTTTGTATTGACCCCCGGAAAAACCTTTTGAGCGGGGTATTTTTCGGAAATAAACTGCGGCCCCACACCACATGCGATGCTGATCACCGCATCATAATCACCGATGATGTCCTTGAGTTCATCAATATACTCCGGGTCGCACTGTCTCTCCAGCGTATGCTCGCCCACGACCACATCCAAGCCGTCTTTTTTTCTGGAGATTCGAATGGCGGCAGCCAGAATTGCCACTTCCTTGGCGCCCCCCACATTACACACCGTTACGCAACCTTTACATCCAACCACAAGGATTTTATTAAAATCCTTGACCATTTCAAGTATTTCCTTGATCGGTTTTGATTCTGCAACAATCATTGTTATCCCTCGCAGCGTCTTATGAGTTCTATGCCGGCAGGACTGGGCCTAATTCCTTGACGGTGTTGACCATTCGGTCTGCCACTTCCACCATGTCACCTTTTCCGGCACTCAGGTGAAACACGGCAATCCTTTCCGGTTCTATGCTGATCCCTTCCAGAATCTTCTTGACTTGTTCAACCCGTTTGGCGGCCTTGGCAATGCCGCTGATATACTGGCAGCTGTCCTCCTGGCATCCCGCCACGTAAACGCCGTCCGCCCCTTCTTCAAAAGGTTTCAGAAGGTGAAGGGTTTCAATTCTTCCCGTGCAGGGAACCTGAATGATTTTAATATTGTCCGGCAACGCCTTTTTCATGCCATGGGCCACCTTGGCAGCGGATGATGCGCAATTTGAACAGCAAAAGGCGACAATTTGAGGTTTGAAGTCATCCATATAACCATCTCCTTGAATGATTAGCAGTTGTTCTGTTTTTTCACTGACGGCTGGATGATGTGCTTGCAGCCGTCAACAAATGATCTATCGAGTGGCCAGAAGCACAGTGGGTGCTTCGGTCAGCATCTGATCGCTGCAGCTGGACATAAAAATAGCTTTCCCCGGACACTCGGCGACGCACATACCACAACCGCGACAGAGGGCCGAATCAATGTAGGCCGCGCCGATTTCACGGTTAATGACCGGAACATGGAAGGGGCATGTCCTGACGCAGGTACAGCAGACGGCGCATTTCTCAACGTTGACCTCCGCCACCAAGCCGCCCACTTGAACCGTATCCTGACAAAGTAATTCCAGAGCACGGGCCGAAGCGGCTTTGCCTTGAGCGATGCTTTCCGTCACGTCTTTGGGGTAGGCTGCCATTCCGGCAATGAAAATCCCTGTCTTTGTGGCGTCCATGGGCCGCAGCTTTTCAGGCGCTTCAGCAAAAAAGCCGTTTTCATCCAGGTCAATGCCGAAAATATGGGCCAATTCCGCGTTGCTGGATCCCACAATAGCTGTTTGCAGCGAAACAACATCAGCCTCCAGCAGAATTGAATTCTGGAGGACCTGATCGTATACCACCACCTTCAGCTTATCGCCCGCAGCCTGAACATCCGGTCTGTTTTCGAGTTCGTAACGGATGAAAAGTACGCCCTTTTCACGGGCTTCCCGGTAGATGAGTTCACGTTCGCCGAAAGTTCGCATATCCCGGTACAGGATATAAACGTTCATGTCCGGATTCTTGGTTTTTAAGTCGATGGCTGCTCGAACCGAAAAAGAACAGCAGATATTACTGCAATGGGCGCAGTCCCCATCTCCCCGGGAGCCGACACACTGAATGAATACTGCTGTATTGGCGCTTTCAACGGAAGCGGGATCGGTTATCAATTTCTGATCCAGCTCCGACCAGAGAAGAACCTGCTTGTGTTCCCCATAAAGATATTGGCCGGGTTTGGCGGCGGTTCCGCCGGGGGCCAGAATAGCGGCGCCGTATGAAACTTCCTGCTCTGCGCCCTTTTGATCCACCGTTGCGACAAAGTTTCCGCCGAATCCCCGGTTGCTTTTGACTGTGGCTTCTGTTAGCACCGTGATGTTTTTGTCCCCATTGACGGTGTTGACAAGGCCTTTCAGATATTCCTGAACGTCATGGTTTTGCCAGGTTTTTTTGACGTGCCTGCCGTTGCCGCCCAATTCCCGTTCTTTTTCCACAACCGTGACGGGGTAACCTTCACGAGACAGCGCCAGAGCGCTTTCAAGACCGGAAATTCCGCCGCCCACTACCAGGGCGCTCTTGACGACCGGTATGTTCTGCAAGGCGGGCGCCGAGAGAAAACCGGCACGTGCAACGCCCATGCGAACCCTGTCTTGAATCTGAGCGGTCGGGGCGTTTTCATCCATGGCGCGAAGATCCACCATTTCATAAAGATAGGGGTTTAATCCCGCCAGTCTCAGCGCTTCCCGGAGCAGATTTTCGTGAATGACCGGCGTACAGGAGGCGAAGACCAGCCGGTTGGCGCCGGTTTCCTTGATCTTGGCGCTGAGGGTCATCAGGATGTCGCCGTCCACATGAAATGTGGTTGCGACGCCCGGCACCTTTGATGCATACGCTTCGATTTCCTCACCAATGCCCGACGTCATACCGGGACACAGTTGATAGGCAAACAGAATATTAGGCGCCTGCCCGTCATCGACAATGGGTTCAGGGTATTCCCTGGGCGATGAAAAAGGTGCGGGGTTCACAACACAAGCCACTTCCGATACGGAAGCCGAGGCTTGAATAACGGACTGGCCAATATCATTGGGTCCGGTTGCCCCACCGCAAACGAAGATGCCGGGGACGTTGGTTGAAACGGGTTTGAAGGGCTCTGAGCCGATGAACTGATCCGGGGTCAGATTGAGTTTCATCATTTTGGCCAGGCTTTCGGTTTGACTGCTGGGTTTGAGACCCACCGAGAGGACCACCATGTCAAAGATTTCGCTGTGTCCTTCGCCTTTTTCGTCGGCGAAGTTAATGATGAGGTTGTCGCCCTCCGGATCTTTATCTATTGTATGGACCCGACTTCGAATGAGGCGAACATCTCTTTGGACGGCATTGTTCAAGTAGTCTTCGAACCCTTTGCCGTGGGTTCGCATATCCATATAGAAGATGGTCGTTTCAATGTCTTCGTCAAATTCCTTGGTGTTCACCGCTTCCTTAAGTGCATACATACAGCAGACGGAAGAGCAGTAGGGAGCGTCGCATTGGTTGATGTCCCTTGAACCCACACACTGAAGCCAGGCGATTTTTTCCGGCTTTTTGCCGTCGGATGGCCTTTGAAGAACGCCGCTGTTGGGACCGAGGGGCTTTTGAAGCTGTTCGTATTCGACGCTGGTTACCACGTTGGGATTTAAACCGTAGGGATAGGTCACTTGTCCCGTGGGATCAAATGCTTCGATGCCGGTCGCCAGGATAATGGCGCCCACGTCCAATTGCTTTTTTTCGCCCCCCGTTTCCAGGGTTGTTTTGAAATCTCCAAGCTTTCCGGATAGCGCAACAAGTTGGGTATCCAGCATGATATCAATGTTGGGATCTTGGCTACAGGCGGCAATCCGGGGATCCAGCTTGCAGCATGTACAAAGGGGATAGATTCGATGAAGATTGGGTAGCATACCGCCCAATGATGCCGCACGTTCCACCAGGTGAACACCATAGCCTGCGCCGGAAAGGGAAAGGGCCGCCTGGATTCCGGCAATGCCCCCACCAATGATCATCACAGGGCCTCTCGGTTTTTTTTCACTCATAACAATTGTCTCCTGCCTTTTGAGCTTATGGTTTCCAGAAAAATAATCGACGGGGCACCAGGAAAAAAAGCATGCACCGAACGTTTATCCGTTATTCCTTTCGATTCTATGAAGTATTTTGTGAAATTTGTTACTTGCCATATCAGGCGCGCGGCTGTCAAGAAAAATGTCAGAAACCCAAAGTTTGAAGGGGAGATGCGTATTCGTCCTGGAAATCCAGAGAACAGCAGGTGCGTTGAACTCGGATGCTCAACCCGAGGCGGCGGGCCTCGTGAACGGCCTGCTCCGACCATACGGCCATTCGGTTGACACCGGCTCGGATGGCAAGCCGTTCCATCTCCCACCCGATTCTGTTTCTGGGCCTTTCGCATCCCAGGGATATGGGGATGCGTGGCATCAACAGCCTGGCTTGTGCAATCAGGCGAGCAATTTCCAGGGGGGATGGGATGGGCGCCCCGGCCATGGGCGTCCCTTTGAGGGGCGTCAACACCACAATGACCAATACATGGGGCGTGTAGGAGCGGATGATTTCCAGTGCACGCTGTTCGGCTTTTATCTTTCCATGGAAAAGTCCCGCGACAATATGGGGGGCCAGTTGAAGTCCGCTTTCCTTGATGCCCGAAAGGGCCTTCAAAACCGGATCCAGTCCCTTCAGGTGATAGATGGAGCAGGCGGTTTCATCGTCTCCCATCACGTCAATGAGCCCCTGTTTGATCCCCGCCGCTTTGAGTTGCCGGCACATCCGATGGTCTGGAAAGCCCGTGTGGGCGGACAGAAACAGATTTGTTTCCGTACTGATTTGCTCAATCACCGGCAAATAGCGTTTCCAGGGGAGTTGTCCGTGAGGATCGGAGCCCCCGGTCAGAAGCACGCCGTGGGCACCGTTTTTTGCAAATGCGCTGCATCGTCTGAGCAGGTCCTCCGGGTTTTCCGCCTTTAACATGGGCCCAAGGAGAAGTCCCTTGCAGTGATCGCACAGCAGTTGACATTCATTTCCGGTGATGGATAGGGCCGGGTAACGGCCCCGCACCTTTCCATAACGGATCATGCCGGGAAGGTACAGGTCCAGGGTGTTCCCATGATATTTGCGGGAAAGGGCGCTGGCTTCGTCGAAAAGTGCCCGGTCGTTGGCGGTTAGCATCGTCCGGGTTTTCAGGGGTTCGTGATGACGGCTTTTCCTTGACATAAATTTGAATTTGAGGGAGTTTCAGTTGCAACCTGCCTGATCTATTTTATAAACAGACGAAAATCGGGGAGTCCGGCACGCAGGTTTTCCACGAACAATCCGTTTTCAACGCGCCAGTACTGATGCACAAGCATATTTCGAAATCTTGCGAACGGTAAGAGACGGTTTAACAAATCTCCTGAGATTATTTCATATTCTCCGGCTTTGACAAAGGCCTCTGTAAAGCCCCGAACAGCCAAGTGTTCTTTTTTTGCCAGTAAATGCTGCAATATATTACCGATAGATTCCGCTATTACGATGGTTGAAAACTTCAGACTTTTGATGATGTGATGATCTTGCACAATTTTGTCATCCGGTCTTGCAAGAACAGATTGAATGTCTTCCACCTCGGCAACCATATCCGACAGATATCCGTTGATCCGACGACTATTGATCAGCACAAAAAGCCTCCAGCCGTTCCTGTTCAAGTAGCTCCGCCTGGCTTATCATGAACTCATTGGCGACAAAATACCTGGTAAGGTCTTCGATTTTTTTGACCAAAAGGGCGGGAGATTCATTCTTTATCAGTATCCCTTTATTCACGGCGTCATAAAGAACTTCAGGGTCTGCCTCCTCAAGATCGAAAAACAGAATATCTATTTGATTGAAATCAACATTCTGTGATTTCGCAATCCGGTCATGCAACTCAAAATACGCCGTATTTCGATCTATATGGGGGTAGAGCAGCACCAGTATATCAAGGTCATTGACAACCGGCTCCTTTGCAACGGCGGAACCAAAGACATAGGCCGCGGCCACCTCCGGCGAGTTCAGCAATACCCGCTCTAATCCGTTAAAATCATATTTTTTCACGGTTGAATCCCTATAAACCACGTCCACTTTCTCATGCTTTTCAGTTTATGTTATGGATTGGCTTTGTCAAGGTTTTTTCCCATTACGGCTTTTGCTTGACATAAATCCGTAGTGGGATAGATTGATAACAACTACCATCCGGGGGCGAAGCATTATTCGCTCCCGAGCGCAAATTGCGATAAAAGAGATCCATTTGTATCCTGAAACGGAGCAGGCGTCAACCGATACGCCCTGAAATGATGACATGACCCATACCAAGTCCCTTTTTATGATCAGCCTCGGCTGCGCCAAAAACCTGGTGGACACGGAACATATGCTGGGCATCCTCGACCGCGATGGCTATGAGGTGGTTTCCAACATCGAAAAGGCCGAAGTGGTGGTGATCAACACCTGCGGTTTTCTTCAGGAGGCGGTACAGGAAGCCATCGATACGATTTTAGAAGCGGCCCGTTTCAAGGAATCGGGAACACTCAAAAAACTGGTGGTGGCCGGTTGCTTTGTACAACGCTACGGGTACAAACTGAGAAACGAAATGCCCGAGGTGGATGCCTGGCTCGGCACCAGTGAAATCCATCGGATTTCAGACGTCATAAAGTGCTTCGACCAATCTCCCGCACCCATGCTGATCAGTCGCCCGGTTTTTGCGGCGGATCATCAGCTCCCCAGAATTCAATCAACGCCTTTTTATACCGCTTACCTGAGAATTGCCGAAGGCTGCGCCAACCGGTGCCGTTATTGTCTGATTCCCAAACTCAGGGGTCCCTTTCGAAGCCGTAAAATCGACGCCCTGCTCGCGGAAGCCTCTGGAATGGCCGCTTCGGGCGTAAAGGAAATCAACCTGATTGCTCAGGATACCAGCCGGTACGGGGAAGATCTTTACGGAAAAAGCCGAATTATGGATTTGTTGACGGGACTTTCCAGCATTGAGGGCATTGACTGGATTCGGCTGTTGTATTTTCATCCCACGCGTTTGTCGGAGGCGTTCCTGGATTTGATGGATACAACCGAACGGATTGTCCCCTATCTGGATCTCCCTTTTCAACATGCCAATCCGGCGCTTTTGAGAGCCATGGGGCGGGATTCTGGAAATAATACCCCGTCGAATCTAATGACCATGATTCGAAACCGGAACCGAAGAATCCATGTTCGTACGTCGCTCATGGTGGGGTTTCCCGGAGAAACCGATGAGATGTTTGAAGAACTCTGTGATTTCGTTGAAATGGCGCAATTCGAGCACCTGGGGGTGTTTGCGTTCAGCCCGGAAAAGGGGACGCCCGCTGCCCGCTTTCCTGACCAGGTGGATGGCGAAGTTGCTTTTGAAAGACGGGAGCGACTCATGCGGCTCCAGGCCGATATTTCAAAAAAACATCACCGGCAACTGGTGGGGCGGGTGTTGCCCGTTCTGGTGGAAGGCGAAAGCCCTGAAACCGATCTCCTGCTGGCGGGAAGAACGGCATCAATGGCCCCGGATGTGGACGGCAGGGTTTTGATCAATGACGGTGAGGGGGTTGTGGGCGACATTTTGCCGGTGTTGATTACGGAGGCGCATGCGTATGATCTGGTGGGTAAGATTTTGACGGAAGAATGAGGCGAGGTTGGATTTTCCACAGGCCGTCTCTAATGCCTCGCATTCCCGGCATGAAAATCCCCATCCTTCTTCCTTGAATAAAAATCCCACGTCTGGGGGTTACCGTTTGGTTCTTCCATCTCCGCCCGGGCAAATTCCCGAAGCAGTTTTTCCTGATCTTTGTTCAAATTCGTTGGAATTCGTACCTCCAATTCGATGATCTGGTCCCCCCGTCCCTGTCCCCGCAATCGTGGGATGCCTTTCCCCGTTAATCTCAGTATCGCTCCGGGCTGGGTTCCCGGCGGAATACTGATCTTTTCGGAGCCGTCAAGGGTGGGAATTTCCAGAGTGGTTCCCAGAGCGGCATTCACGGCGGAGATCGGCACACGGCAAATGATATCGGCTTGTTGCCTTTCGAAAAATCCGTGTGGTTCAACATGGATCCGGACATAAAGGTCTCCGGGAGGCCCTCCGTTGGAACTTGGCTCCCCTTGGCCGCTCAGTTTCAGGCTTATGCCGCTGTCAATGCCTGGCGGGACTTTTACGCTGATCTTCTTTTTTATCTGAACCCGGCCCGCGCCTCCGCATTCTTTACAGGGGTGGTCGATCACCGCACCCGCGCCCCGGCAGCTGGGACAGGTGGTGGCAATACGCATGAACCCCTGGGATCTTACGATCCGACCCGTGCCGCCGCAGGTGCCGCAGGTTTGAGGCTGAAAACCGTTTTCAATGCCCGAGCCTTCACAACTTCGACAGGTTTCGGGCATTGGTACTTCGATTCTTTTTTCCGCGCCAAAGGCTGCATGAAGGAAGTCGATCTTTAAATCGTAATGAAGATCCGCGCCTTTTTTGATACGTGTGCGGGACCGGGAATCGCCTCCAAAGTTGAAAAGATTTCCAAACATATCCCCGAAGGAGGAAGCGATATCGTCAAAGCCGCTGAAACCCCGGAATCCGGTGCCTTGAAGGCCCGCGTGGCCGTAATGGTCATACAATCGGCGTTTTTCGGGATCCCGCAGCATCTCATAGGCTTCGGCCGCCTCTTTGAATCGCTCTTCCGTCTCTTTGTCCCCCGAATTTCGATCCGGGTGATATTTCCGGGCCAGACGGCGAAAACTGCTTTTGATCTCCTCATCTGAAGCGTTTCCGTCCACGCCCAGAATTTCATAATAGTCGCGCTTCATGGTTTTATTCCGTTTTGGAAACCGGGCAGAATCTCTCTTCTGCCCGGCTCATTTCTGGGTATTGGGTTTTAACTGTCTAATACATATCCTCCGGCATCCGTGGGGCGCCCTGGGGCTTTTTATCCTCGGGTTTTTCAGCCACCATGGCTTCGGTGGTCATGAGCAGACCGGCAACGGATGCAGCGTTCTGAAGGGCAAAGCGTGTGACCTTGGTGGGGTCGATGATGCCCGCTTTGAGTAAATCTTCGTATTGGCCCGTTTCCGCATTGAATCCGAAATTACCTTCTCCCTCCATGACCTTTCGGACCACCACCGAACCTTCGAAGCCGGCGTTGTTGGCAATTTGGCGTATGGGTTCCTCTAGCGCCTCCTTGATAAGTTTGACGCCCAACTGTTCTTCGCCGTCCAAAACGGTATTTTCCAGGGCCTTTATGGTTCGGAGAAGGGCAACGCCCCCACCGGGAACGATACCTTCCTCAACCGCCGCACGGGTGGCATTGAGGGCATCCTCCACTCTGGCTTTCTTCTCTTTCATTTCAGCCTCGGTGGCGGCGCCCACGTTGATCACGGCCACGCCGCCGATAAGTTTTGCCAGACGTTCCTGAAGTTTCTCCCGGTCATAATCGCTGGTTGTTTCGTCAATTTGTGCCCTGATCTGTTTGACGCGCCCCTCAAGAGCATTTTTGGATCCGCCGCCATCCACGATGGTGGTGTTGTCCTTGTCTATCGTAATTTTTTTTGCGGTGCCCAAATCTTTTAGGGTAAGATTCTCGAGTTTGATCCCCAGATCCTCGCTGATGACCTGGCCGCCGCTCAACACGGCAATATCCTGAAGGATGGCCTTTCGTCGGTCTCCAAATCCAGGCGCCTTCACGGCGCAACAGGTGAGGGTTCCGCGAATTTTGTTTACCACCAGGGTGGCCAGGGCCTCGCCCTCCACATCCTCCGCTACCAGCAGGAGGGGGTTGCCCGATTTGGCGATCTGCTCCAGAATCGACACCAGATCTTTCATGTTGCTGATCTTTTTTTCGTGCAGCAGGATATAGGCATCTTCAAGATGGGTTTCCATTTTTTCAGGGTCTGTGACGAAATACGGACTCAGATAGCCCCGGTCAAACTGCATGCCCTCAACAATTTCCAGGGTGGTTTCCATGCTTTTGGCTTCTTCGACGGTGATGACGCCCTCTTTACCCACCTTTTCCATGGCTTCGGCGATGATATCCCCGATGGTGCGGTCATTATTGGCGGAAACCGTTCCCACCTGCGCGATTTCATTTTTGTCCTGGGTGAGTTTCGAAATTTTTTTTAAGTTCCGCCACCGCGGTATCCACGGCCTTTTCAATGCCGCGTTTGATGGACATGGGGTTGTTACCGGCCGCCACCAGTTTCGATCCCTCCCTGTAAATAGCCTGGGCCAGAATGGTAGCCGTGGTGGTTCCATCTCCGGCCACGTCGGAAGTCTTGGAGGCTACCTCTTTGACCATCTGTGCGCCCATGTTTTCGAACTTGTCTGCAAGTTCAATTTCCTTGGCAACGGTTACGCCGTCTTTTGTGATGTTGGGGGAGCCCCATGATTTTTCAAGGATCACATTGCGTCCCTTGGGCCCAAGAGTGACTTTCACGGCATTGGCAAGGGTGTTGACGCCTTTCATCATTTTTTCACGCGCCTGCGCGCTATATCTGATTTCTTTCTTTGCCATTCCCTGTTCCCTCCCTGTCACTTTTCGACAATGCCGAGAATGTCATCCTCGCGCATGATAAGGTGTTCAACCCCGTCGATTTTAATTTCAGTGCCGGCATATTTTCCGAAAAGCACACGATCATTTTCTTTGACTGCAAGGGAAACTCGTTTTCCGTCATCATCCGTTTTCCCGGGTCCAACCGCCACAACCCTGCCTTCTTGCGGTTTTTCCTTGGCCGTATCGGGAATGATGATGCCTCCAGGGGTCTTTTCTTCTTCCTCAATCCTCAAGACCAATACCCTGTCGCTTAATGGTTTAATGTTCATTTTTTTAATCCTCCTTGAAGAAAATGAAAATTAAGAACAGCCATTTTTTTGACGATTGTTGAAAATACGAAAAGAAGCGCATAACAGGTTGATATTATTATGATTAGCTTGTTTTTTTCAAAAAAATAATCATCTTGGCAAATTTGTCAACATCTCGTTGGGCGCCTTCTTTATTTTTGGGTCGGATTCACGGGGTGGCTGACCTCAGGGCCGAGAACCGTCAATGTATTGGGTTTGAAAATGGGTTGTAAATTTCATCCAGGTGAATTATGATAAAAAATTAAACGAAAGATGTGAAATGCCTCCACGGGAGGCATCCCACCATAAATTTGGAGATGACAAGGGGAAAGGAAATCTGAAACGTTAATGATGAATGCGGAAATTCCAAATCTTGCATTGTTTGAAGAACACTTTGAGAAGATTAACCGGGAGTTGGACAAGGTATTTCAGTCCCGTGTGCCCTTGGTTGAAGAAATCGGGAAATATGCCCTCCTGGGCCAGGGAAAACGGCTCAGGCCGCTCATTTTTATCCTTTCCAGCCAATTATGCGGTTATCAGGGTAAGAATTTGTATCCTCTTTCGACGGTTTTTGAGTATATTCACACCTCTTCTCTTCTTCACGACGATGTTCTCGACAATGCTGAGATCCGGAGGAGGAAGCCCTCCTCCAATCAAATATGGGGGAATCAGGCGGCAGTGCTGCAAGGGGATTTTTTATTTTCCAAAGCCTTGTCCATTGCGGTTTCCGCCAATAGTATCCCCTTCATAGCAGCGCTTACCAATGCCACCATGCACATGTCGGAAGGGCAAATACTGGAATTGATTCACACCGACGATCTGGAAACCGGGCGGGACAGCTATATGAAGATCATTGCCGCAAAGACCGCCATCCTGATTTCAGCGGCGTGCGGTTGCGGGGCCATTGTTTCGGGAAGCGATGCCGATACCGAAGCGGCTTTGACCCGGTTTGGTCGGTCCGTGGGCATTGCCTTTCAGTTGGTGGATGACCTTCTGGACTATACATCTTCAGAAGAAGTGTTCGGAAAGCCGGTGGGAAAAGACTTGCTGGAAGGAAAAATCACCCTGCCCCTTATTTACACCCTGGCTGAACTTGAACCCGATGAAAAAACGAGATTTGCGGCGTTGTTCAAGAAGCGAAAAACAGATCAGGATGCCTACCAAACGCTGCTGGATTGGGTGAGGGATGGCGAGGTTCTGGAAAAAATACGCAAGGAAGCCCAGGGGTACGTGCATGACGCCGCCATGTGCTTGAAATGTTTTCCCGATTCTTCGGTCAAGGCAAACCTGTTGACGCTTATCCAATACATTATTGATCGGACCTACTGAGAAACCGGTTTGACTTCACCATCAGATTTGGAGTTGCAGCAGATCTTCTCCCAGGGTAAGTTCTCCATCCCAGGTTCTTCGGCATTGGGCTGCAATGTCCGTTTTCAAACATTCCGGATAAAAGTGCGTCAAAACCAGACGTTTGACCCCGGCAAGGCGGGCCATGCGGCCGGCCAGGGAAGGGGTGAGATGCCCCTCCATGGGCTGATCATCGGGAAAGGCCGCTTCAAGGATCAGAAGATCCGCGCCCTTTGCCAGATCGATGATGCTCTCGCAGAAGCCCGTATCACCGGAGAAAACCATCTTCTTTCCGGCCTTGTTTTCGATCCGGTAGGCGAGGCTGCCGGGCGTATGACTGCTGGGAGCGGTTTTTATCCTGAAATGGCCAAACGTCCATTCATTGTTTCCATCGGTCGCCGGTTCTTCTATCCGCATGATTTCCGAAGGGATATCCAGCCAGTGCGGATAAGCGCTTTGAAGGGCGCCGATGAACGTGCGAAGTCCGGTGGGACCGTACAGGGTAAAGGGAGACCTTGTTTTCAAAACGTTCGGGTTTTTGGTCGCAAATAAAAAATGGATCAGATCCGCCGTATGGTCCGGATGAAAATGGGTGATCAATATGCGTTCGATGTTTTCGTGCGAAATGCCGAACCGCACCAACTGACGCAGGGTTCCCGGGCCCATATCCAGCAGGATGGGACGATCGTCAACAAACACGGCGACGGATGGCGACCCCCGGTCTTTCATGGGGATGGTGGTGCCTGAACCTAAAATGACGACTTGCATGTTTTAACTCCCTGACAGCTTTGAATTTTTATTGTGAATTTTGAGGAGAAAAGTAAAGCCCATGTTTTCCATGTCATCTTTTCATCAGAAATATAAGACCGATATCTCGCCCCTTGCCATTGGGGATCGTCGGTTTCAGTTTTTTGTTCCCAAATCCCTCGATCCCTTTCTTGATCCCGATGATGTTTTTAAGGAGTTTCCCCTGTGGAGTAAAATATGGGAAGCATCCATTGTTCTGGCCAATCATATGGCGGCCATGCCCGTTGACCCCCAAAAGCATCTGTTGGAAATCGGTTGCGGTATCGGTCTGGTGGGGGTCGTCGCCGCCGGCTACGGACATCGGGTTACCATGACCGAGTATAACCGGGATGCACTTAATTTCGCACGGGCCAATGCCCGTGTCAACCACTCTTCCGAATCCTCGGAACTCAGCATTACCGAACTGGACTGGACAAAGCCGAACCTTGTGGGAAAATTCGACATGATATTGGGTTCGGAAGTAATCTATAAAGAAGAATACTTTGAGCCTCTTCTCGGGTTGTTCAAACGCTATTTGAAGCCGGGAGGAGAAATCATTCTGGCAGAGGGCCTGAGGAAAACAAGCCTGGAATTCTTTAGAAGGATGTCGGATATCTACGATATTACGGCCCGGAAAAGGGTCCTGCGCTCTGAAGGTAAGGAAAAGCGGATTATTCTGGCCGGTATGCGGTTTAAATCAGCACTCTCACTTTTTTCATAAACAGGCACTCAATTTCCTTCAATCGGTTTTCACTTTCGGCTTCAAAGCGGAGAACCAGTGCCGGCTGGGTATTGGAAGCCCTGATGAGACCCCAGCCGCCGTCCATAAGGACCCTGGCGCCGTCCAGGTCAATGACCTCATGGGTTTTTCTGAATTGGTCGGCAACGGTGGCCGCGATTTGAAATTTCCGGTCATCAGGGCAATCCAGCCGGATTTCAGGGCTGTTCACCAGATTGGGAATGCCCTCCAGAAGTGCATCTAACCCGGTATCGTGCCTTGAAAGGATTTCCAAAAGTCTGGCCCCGGCATAAATAGCGTCATCATACCCAAAATATCGTTCTCCAAAGAAAATATGCCCGCTCAATTCGCCCGCCAGAAGGGCTTTTTCTTCCTGCATCTTGCTCTTGGTGAGGGAGTGCCCGGATTTCCACATGATGGGGTTTCCCCCGTGGGCTTTGATGTCGTCAAAAAGTGCCTGGGAGCATTTCACGTCTCCGATAATTTTGGCGCCGGTATGCCGCGTCAACAAATCCCGGGAAAAAATCATCATCAAATGGTCTGCGGCAATAATGTGTCCCTCTCGGTTCACCACTCCGATTCTGTCTCCGTCGCCATCAAAGGCGATACCGAGGTCAGCTCTTTTTTCGCGAACCCTTTTGATGAGCCATTGGAGATTTTCCGGCAGGGTGGGGTCGGGATGGTGGTTTGGAAATCGGCCATCCGGTTCACAAAAAAGGGGGTGGACCTCAAAGCCCAGACCGCGGTAGATTTCAACTGCCGAGGGTCCCGCAACGCCGTTTCCGCCGTCTACCACGACGCTTCTAATCACGGGTCCCGGTTGAATGTTGCCGACCATATATTGGATATAGGAGGCGTCCACCGAGGATTTAAGACGCTTTCCTTTTGCGGTTGTGAAAATGAAGTTGTCTGATTCGGCGATTTTTCTGATTTTTTGTATTTCTTCCCCATAAACGGATTGATGCCCCAGACAGATTTTAAAACCATTGAATTGCGGTGGGTTGTGACTGCCGGTGATCTGTATGCCGCCTTCCACTTTTAGATGATGCAGGGAAAAATAGAGCATTGGGGTGGGGACCATGCCCACGTCCACAAGGGTCATGCCTGATGCCAGAAGGCCTCGGGAAAGCCATGCGGCCAGATCCGGGGAGCTGAGCCGGCAATCCCGGCCCAGAGATATCCGCCGGGCGTTTTTTTCCTGAAAATAGGCTCCAAGGGCCAGTCCCAGGCGATAAATATCCTTTTCGTTCAATTCTTCGGGAAAAACGCCGCGAATGTCGTATTCCCTGAAAATGTGCGGAATCACAGAAGTGCGTCCTTCCCCATTTCTTTCAGCTTGTCCACGATTTTGCGAATATCCTGGGATTGGTTCAGGTTGGCCACCAGCACCGTGTCCCCGGTATCCACCACCAGGCAGTCCGTGAGTCCCAGGCATGTTACCAGCCGGTTTCCAGCGCTTCTGACGAAACTTTTTTCACAGTCAATGAGGAGGGTTTCTCCTTCGGCCAGATTCCGGTTGTCGTCGCATTCGTCCGTCCTCAATTCATAGAGGGATTCCCATGATCCCACATCGCTCCACCCGCATTCAGAGGGAATGACGAACACCGGTTGTCGGGTGTTTTCCATGATCCCGTAATCAAAAGAGATGCTTTTGAGGTTCTCATAGGCTGCTTTGAATTCCGCTTCAAATGGGTCCGTCCCCAGGGCTTTCGCAATCCGCTTAAGCCCCTCATGAAGGTCCGGCAATTGTTTTTCAATTTCTTTCAGGATGGTCTCGGGGGTGGCCACGAAAATGCCGGCGTTCCAGTAATAGTCGCCGCTGTTCAGATAGGCGTGGGCTTTTTCAAGATCGGGCTTTTCAACGAACGCCGTGACCCGGTGTGCGGATGTATTCTCCGGACCGATTGCATCCGCGGCTCTCTGGATATAGCCATAACCGGTTTCAGGCCGCGTGGGTACAATTCCGAGGGTTGCAATGCCCCCTTTGGCGGCAAGTTTCCCGGCTGAATCAAGATCCGCCAGAAATACTTCAGGGTTGCTGATGAAGTGATCCGCCGGCAGAAAGGCCACCGGTTCTTCGTTTCCCAGATGCCGGGCGTAGAGAGCGCCCAGGCCCATGCAGGGCGCCGTATTCCTGCCCACGGGTTCAGCCAGCATATGAATGCTTCGGCCTTCAAAAAGCGCCTTGGCTTCTGAGAGGTGTTCTTTTCCCAGAACCAGAATAATTCGATCGTCATCGATTAAAGGGGTGAGCCGGTTGCAGGTGTCCACCACCATGGGGCCTTTGCCCGTAATGTTCAAAAACTGCTTTGGCTGTTGCCTTCGACTTGCTGGCCAGAAACGTGTTCCGGAACCTCCGCACATGATCACTGCAAGCATCACATCCTCCTTGATGTTGAAATCAGGTTCGATAATCCGCATTGATGTTGATGTATTCGTGGGTGAGGTCGCTGGTCACCACATGTTCAGCGTGGTCGCCTTGGTGGAGGTCGATGTGTAATTCAAATTCCCTTCCGGTCATGATCCCGGCGGCTTTTTTTTCAGCTTCCTCACCCTTTCCGAGCCCTCCGGAAACAATCTGAATGTCGTTGATCCAGATATCAACGCGTGTTTCATCCATTTCGATATTCGCTCGTCCAAGGGCCGCCATAATTCTTCCCCAATTGGGGTCCTGTCCGTAAAAGGCGGTTTTGACGAGACTGGAGTTGGCTACGGTTCTTGCTGCTTTTTGAGCGTCTTCCGGGGAAAAGGCATTTTTTACTTTCACATCCACCAGTTTGGTGGCGCCTTCGCCGTCCCGGACAATCATCCGCGCAAGGGTTTCCATGACCCCGGTCAGGCCCGTCTCAAACTGAGTCTGGTCCTGTTCTGAAAGGTTTCCATTTTCGGCCATGCCGTTGGCCAGCATCAATACCATGTCATTGGTGCTGGTATCCCCGTCCACCGTAATCCGGTTAAAGGTTTTTGCGGTTGAAGAGCGAAGGGCCTTTTGCAGATCATTGGGCGAGATTTGAAGGTCCGTCAGGATAAAACATAACATGGTGGCCATGTTCGGCATGATCATGCCGGCGCCCTTGGCAAATCCCACAATGCGGTAGGCGTGGTTGCCGGCCCGACCATCAAAGCGGCTGGTTTTGGGGAAGGAGTCCGTGGTCATGATGGCCCGGGCCGCCATGGGGATGCCTTCAGGCGTCAAGGCTTCCTTCAATTTGGGAATGGCGTTTGAAATCTTGTCCATGTTCAGCCTTTGGCCGATTACTCCCGTGGAGGCCACCAGGACGTTGTCAGGTGAAATTCCCAAGTATTGTCCCACAAGATCCGCTGTTTGCTCGGCATCCGCAAGCCCATGCGCGCCCGTACAGGCATTGGCGTTTCCCGCATTGGCAATAATGGCCGTTGCCGTTCCATTTTCAATGTTTTTCCGACTGAACATAACGGGAGCTGCTTTGACCTTGTTGGCGGTAAAGACCCCGGCTGCCGTTGCGGTCCTCTCCGATACAATCAATGCCAGATCGAGTCCATGGGCTTTTTTCAGCCCCGATGCCACCGCTGCCGCGGTGAACCCCTGTACCATCGGTATCTCTTGATTTTCCATCAGTTCGCTCATTTTATTCCTCGCGCCTCTTTAGTGTCCATCCAGAAAATGGATGGGCACTATTTACCGGCCCCACAGCACTTTTTGTATTTCTTCCCGCTCCCGCAAGGGCATGGTGCATTCCTGCCAACCTTTTCTTCCTTTCGCCGGACCGTAACGCCGCCCGCGTCGCCATCCCCACGGTTCAGGTTCAGCGTCCTTTTCTTCTTGGGCATGATGTCCGGTTCCCGGCGTACGATCTGTATGCGGAAAAGGGTTCGAAGAATTTCTTCCCGGATTTGGTCCATGAGCTCGCCAAACATGGCAAACCCTTCTTTCTGATACTCTTTCAGTGGGTCAAGTTGTCCGTACCCGCGCAGTCCGACCCCTTCCTTCATGTGGTCCATGGCTTGCAGATGGCTTACCCATTTATCGTCAATGATCTGAAGGATGAAATAACGCGCCAGACGTTCCAGGTCTTCTTTTCCAAACAGCTTTTCCCGTTCCTCGTATTCCGCCAGTGCGCGTTCTTTGATCAGGTCCGGAAGGTTTTCTACCTTCAGCGCGTCAAAGGCCTCTTCTCCCATTGCTTCAGGTCCGATATTGGCGGGAAAACTAAAAAGCCAGGAAATGCCGTCGTTTAATTCTTTCAAGTTCCAGTCTTCGGGATGCGCCTTCGGGTCGATCCACTGTTCAACCAGGGTTTCTGCTTTTTGATCGATCATTTCCTCGATCATTTCCCGAAGGTTTTGCCCTTGAAGGACGTCTTTTCTCAGGGAATAGATGATTTCCCGGTGTTTGTTCATCACGTCATCATAGTCCAGGAGATGCTTTCGCATATCGAAGTTGCGGGCTTCCACCTTTTTTTGCGCATTTTCAATGCCCCGGGAAATCAAGCTGTGTTCAATGGGTTCCCCTTCTTCCATTCCCAATCGTTCCATGATGGAGGAGATTCGGTCCGAACCGAAGATCCGCAGCAGATCATCTTCCAGGGAAAGGTAGAAACGGGAGGTGCCGGGATCGCCCTGGCGGCCGGAGCGGCCTCGCAACTGATTGTCCACCCTTCGGCTTTCGTGCCGTTCCGTGCCCAGGATGTGGAGTCCGCCTAATTCCCGAACGCCTTCGCCCAAGACGATATCCGTGCCCCTTCCGGCCATGTTGGTGGAAATGGTCACGGTTTTGGTTTGCCCCGCATTGGCAATAATTTCAGCCTCTTTCTGGTGGTGTTTGGCATTGAGCACGGAGTGGGGAACGCCGGCCCGTTTCAGCATTTTGCTCAACATCTCGGATTTTTCGATGGAGATGGTCCCCACGAGAACCGGCTGGCCCTTTTCGTAAAGTGTCTTGATTTCATCAACGGCGGCTTTGAATTTTTCCCTTTCGGTCTTGTAGATGACATCCGGGTAATTAATGCGCGCCATTTTCTTGTTGGTGGGAATGACCACCACGTCCAGTTTGTAAATATTATTGAATTCAGCTGCTTCCGTGTCCGCCGTACCGGTCATGCCGGCGAGTTTGTCATACATGCGGAAATAATTCTGAAAGGTCACCGTGGCAAGGGTCTGGTTTTCTCCCGCAACCTTTACCCCTTCCTTGGCTTCCACGGCCTGATGCAGACCATCGCTCCACCGACGTCCCGGCATCATTCGGCCCGTGAATTCATCCACGATCATGATTTCGTTGTCTTTGATGACATAGTGGACATCTTTTTCAAACAGCCAGAAGGCTTTCACCAGTTGCTGTATGGCATGAATGAGTTCGGAGGTCCGCATGTATCGCGCTTCAATTTCCCTGAGCTGCGTATCCTTTTCCGTATCGCTAAGATCTTTATTCTGGCGAATGGTGTGGCTTTCGTCGTCCAGGTCGGGAAGCATGAAATTATCCGAGCTGTTTTCTGAAAGGAGATCGATCCCCTTTTCAGTAAGTTCCACTGCGTTGCTCATTTCGTCAATGGTGCAGTAAAGATCCTCGTCCAGATCGGGTAATATCTTCTGGCTGCGCAACATGCTTTCCGTTTTGTCGATCTGCTTTTTCAACGCCTGGTTTTGAGCCACCATGTCAAGGTAAACCGGGTTTTTGGGATCACCTCGCTTAATTTTGAGGAGGGTTTCAATGGTGTTGTCATCCAGCTTTCCGTCATCCAGAAGCTGCCGGACGTCTTTCAGCAGCGAGCGGATAATCTCTCCCTGTTTTTGCCGAAGACGCATGACAAGGGGCTTGATTTCTTCAAATATTTTGTTTTCGCTGTGTTCCACGGGACCGCTGATGATCAGCGGCGTTCGTGCTTCATCGATGAGGATACTGTCCACTTCATCCACGATGGCGTAACGGAATTCTCTCTGAACAAAATCCTTCACCTCAAATTTCATGTTGTCGCGAAGGTAATCAAATCCGAATTCATTGTTGGTGCCGTAGGTGATGTCGCAGGCATAAGCCGCCTTCCGTTCGGCGTCGTCAATGCCATGCACGATCACCCCCACGCTTAGACCCAGGGCATGGTAGATGGCGCTCATCCACTCGGAGTCCCTTTTGGCCAGGTAGTCATTGACCGTTATCAGGTGGGCGCCCCGACCTTCCAGCGCATTGAGGTAGAGCGGCAGTGTGGCGGCTAAAGTTTTTCCCTCGCCGGTTTTCATCTCGGCGATCTTTCCCTGGTGGAGTACGATCCCGCCGATGAGCTGCACGTCAAAATGCCGCATGCCCAGGGTTCGCACCGAGGTTTCTCTCACGGCGGCAAAGGCTTCCGGAAGGATGTCGTCCAGGGTTTCTCCCTTTTGAAGCCGTTCTCTGAATTCGACTGTTTTAGACAGCAGCGCATCATCCGAGAGGCCTTTGAAATCAGGTTCCAGTTGATTAATGCGCTCCACCAGGGGGGCCAGCTGTTTGAGGGTCCGTTCGTTTTTGCTGCCGAAAATTCCTTTTAAGACTTTTCCAAACATGATTTTATTTACCAATGAGAGAGTTGTCAGGTAATACTGTTATCAGAGCGCATTAAAAAACTTTGCGGTCTAAAAATCAAGGACTTATGTGCAGATCTTCGATTTCTGGCATGGGAAGGCGGAAAAAGAGGCGAAATTTTTGAAATCAATTAAAAATATAGCGAAGCGGATTTACGGGGACGTTGTTCAGGTGAACTTCGTAATGAAGGTGGGAACCGGTGGTTCTGCCGGAATTGCCGACCTGACCAATGGTTTCCCCTTTTTTCACATGTTGACCTTTTTTGACCAGAAACTTTTTGAGATGTGCATATTTTGTTTTGAGGCCGTTGCCGTGCTTCATGACGATGACCCTGCCGTATCCATTTTTCCAGCCGGCGAAAACGACCAGTCCGTTTGCCGGTGAAAGAATTGGTGCGCCTTTCCTCGTGGAGATATCGATTCCCTTGTGAAATTCTCTCTTTTGGGTGAAAGGAGAGGAGCGGTAGCCAAAACGGGAACTTAACCATCCCTTGGTGGGCCATATGGAGGGGGTCGAGGCCAGCAACATTTTCTGATCGTCCAGAAATTTTGCCAGGCTTTTATTGTTTCGTTCGGTTAGGTCTATTTCACTTTCGATATTGTCAAGGGATTGGTGCATGGCCTGAACCAGCTTTCGGTCGGCTTTGCGAAGGTTTTCCTTGGGATTGAGCAGAACGGGGTCTGAACCGCCCATGCCCCTGAATTTGCCCGCATCTTCCGTGCCCACCTGGTCCGCAAGGGCTTTCAGGCTTTTGTCCTGCTTTTTCAGTTCGCCCATGTCCCGGGTGACGGCATCGATACGATTCGCCATCAGGATGAGCTGCTTCTGCTGAAGCGCGTTTTTCGCTTCCAGCATGGCCATATGAGGCACTTTTGCTTTAAGGGACAGGTAGTCCTTTATGATTCCGAAACCGAAAAAGGATACCCCAGCTAAAAGAAAAATGACAAAAATAGGGTGTATTTTCGGAAGCTTGAATTGTTTAACCCTGCTGGAGCCTTCTGGGACCAGCAATACCGTGAACTTTTTAGAGAACAAAAAAACACTCCAGGTAGAGGGTAACATATTAAGGAGACAAGCGATATCGATCGTGGAACACCATTTGATAGCATACTCGTTTTTGACTGTCAACAGTCATTGTTGTTAATTGGCCCCAAAAATCTTTCTAATCCTGAAGTTCGGCCTTCATTTCCACCACCACGTGCCCCCATCCGCCGCAGGCCGGTCCCACGTCGAAACAGCCGGTGCGGTTGAACATGATTTCGTTGGGGTCTCTGCCGTTCATGAGATTTTCGAAAAAAGCGTTGATCAACACCACCAGGTTGGGCAGAAGAAATGCACATATTCGTTTTGGGGCGTGCTCGGTCAGAAGATTGCCCGAGGAATCAAATATCAGACGTTGTCCCACCACATGCCGGGAGTGACACCCCTTGGATTCCACTACGGTGGCGACCAGTCGATAGTGGGAGGCTTCCAGCGCGTTGGCGAAAAGGCGCTGGTACTTTTCATTGTCGCTAATGCGCTTAAACTCATGATCCGGGAGTGCAAGTCGTTTCTGAATGATTTTTTCAAGTTGGGCTTTATCCATTTCTTTCTCCTTCATGGTTGTCATGTTCATATGCTTCATGGCTTGTCAGCGCGATCAGGTCCCTCCGATCCTCGAAAATATCTTCTCTGCCACAGGAAGCGTAAAAGCTCATTAGGGTCAGGAATAGGAGACGTCGTATTGTTGTGCTGAATTTCATGGCAAGCTCATGGGTGTATTCGAATCGCCTTTATCAATAAATTTCCGCGGTCGGACCAAGGCCTTTTGGCAATCTGAAAAGCGTTGCTCCCAATCGAAGTCATCCGCCATGGACAGCATGAGACCTTTTGGGTTTCCGATTTTCCTGTGACTTCTGACTCCGGGCAGTACATCCAAGGGGACAACAGCTTTGTTACCTTTGGCAATTTGCATTGTCAAGGGAAACGGCGTGTCTTCTTCTGACGGCAACCCTTTATTTCTCCTTAGTTTTGCTTTGATTCCCTTGACTCTTTCCTCTTCTCCCGGTAGCATTCTTCCCTTAAAAACGTTTAAGGAGCAACCTTATGGTATTCCTTCACCTTCGAAATGAGCGGCTTATAACTACCATTTTCGGCATGTTGTTGCTGTGCTGGGTTTCCGGCTGCGCAATGGTGGGGCCTGCATCCGTCAGTTCGGGACGTGGGGATTATAATGAAGCCATCAGCAGGACTGAAAACGAGCAGATGCTCATGGCCATTGTCAAGGGTTGCTATGGAGAAACCTTTTCGCTTTTAGCGGTCACCGGTGTTGCGGCCAATGTGCGTTTCGTTGCCAATGGCGGTATTCAGACAGGCATCGGCCCTTCTCAGAACTATATTGGAAACCTCATCCCTTTAAACGCCGGTGTGGCCTATGAAGAGAATCCCACCATTACCTATCAACCGGTTCAGGGGGAGCAGTACCTTCGCCAGCTGATGGCCCCCATACCTCTGGATGTTCTGGTGATGTTTGTGCGCAACAGTATCTACCCGGCAGCCTCCCTCATCATGCTCGCGGAACGGATTAACGACCTTCCCAACCCGCACTTCCTGAGTTCGGCAACAGGGGAACCGGAACTTCGGTTTCAGCGGTTTGCTGAACTCAACAAAGAGCTGATTCAAGCCGGTATCCTTCAGTGGGTGGAGGACCCCAGAGAAAAAATTCCCTTCGCCATTCTCATAACCAACTGGGATGCCACTCACCTGGCAAAAGTTCGCGACTACCTTGGTTTGCTGGGACTTCCAATGCCCGCGGACTACTCAGAAGATATTGTGCTTCCGGTATATTTCGGCATCAGGGGGAAAAAAGCAGACTGCGTTGCCATTTCAACCCGATCAACTTTGAATCTGATTCAGATCTTGAGAGCCGCCACGAGTATCCCCTCTGAACACCTGGCCAAGGGGCTTGTGGCGCCTTTTCCAGAACTGGGGCTTGTCGGCAAGTCTATTCGAATTCATACGTCACGGGATGAGCCTGCAAATTCTGCCATAGCGGTAGAATACCGGAATTACTGGTTCTACATCGAGGAAAGCAACACCAAAACCAAATGGTTTTACAATATCATGCGTACCTTATGGTCCGCTACCATCGCCGGCAGCGCCGATCAGAAGGCGGCGCCGATATTGACCATCCCCCTCAGCCGTTAGTGAGGTGGGGACGACCTTCAATGATTCATTTTTTCGTGTTTCATCTGACAGACAACCGAAGGAAATATGTCCCATCATAAATCGTTACATAAGCGGTATGAGTGGCTGGATCAGTTCAGAGGCTTTGTCGTGTTATTCTTGATTCTTTCGACCATAACATGGGAGCTTTCCGGTGACTGGTCAGGCAAGAACCCCATACTGGGTCCTACATTTTTAAACCATGGCTTTTGCTATTATGATGGATATCCGGCAATTATCACCATCATTGATATCGGACAGCAAATTTTTATGTTTGTATTGGGCTTCGTTGCCTATCTTGCCTTTAAGGGCCGTTTGGAAAAGCTTAGTCCCAGGGCTGCCTGGAAACACGGACTTACCAGGGTAGGGGTGCTTTATGTTCTGGCTTTTTTTGACGATGGTGTTCTTCATTTCTTCATGGAAGGGTTTTTTGGAACGAGGGATGTTATTTACAATGGCACGTTTGCGAATTTGGCCATCGGTTCGCTTGCAGCATATCTCGGCGTCTATCTGATTAAAGGTGCGAATAAAAGAGTGCTTTTGTCCATTGCCCTCATGATATGCCACTCCATATTCTATGCGCTCCCAGGCTTCAAGCATTATCACACGCAAACAGGAATACTCTTTCCATTTAACGCCGTTAATCATGCCGCAATTGCCATTATGGGAACGTGCTTTGGCCAATGGTATCGAATGAACGTGGAAAATCCATCAGCGGTTTTCAAACAAAAAATCCTTCCCATATCTACGCTCTGTTTTATCGCCTGTTATCTGCTTGATTGGGTTCAACCCGCTGAACATCATGATGTAACAACTTCTTTGGCTTTAATGGCGATGGGCAGGGCGGGTTTTGTGATGACACTCTTTTATGGATTTGAACAACTTGAGTTTAAAATTCCCTTACTCAGTGAATTTGGCAAAAACATGCTTTTAATGTTTATTCTAACGCCGGTTTTGCAAATATATATTGGGTTATTTTCCAAGAAATTTCTCGCCGCCAACCCTGCATTGGCTTTACTGTTTGTAGGCGTTCTTCCCATTATTGTATTAGCAGGGTTAGCGGTAATTCTGGACAGAAAAAAAATCATTATCAAAATTTAGATTGCGTTATCATACCCATGATAATTTTGTGGGGAGGCCCATCGATGGCTATCTGTAATGAAGATGGTGAAAAACGGTTTTTTGCCCTATTCTGAAGAATGGTGGCATTTCACCTTTTCCAGTTGGTTCTAGGAAAGTCTTCCTTGTTCCAGCGCCGTCCCTTCTCCAAAACGCAAACCCGATATCCTTTTTCCGCTAACCGTAATGCCGATACGCTTCCGCCGAAACCGGATCCGATAACGATAAAATCATAGTCGAACTGTGGTGGATTCATCCGCACTCCTTTTTTTCGAATTGTCGAAATCATTGCTTTTAACCAAGAAATTTCATGAACGTTTAAAGTGAAAATGAATGAATTATTAGCGTGTTAAGCTTTGTTAGAGATGGGCTCTCAGGTTTAATTTGTAAGACTCTAATTATTTAATATTTGCACCCAGGTCAAAGTTACAGGTCTAAAGGTATAAAATGAAACAACATCCGGAGATTTGTTGTTGAAAATTGTATCCAGTGTATGCAACCGTCCTTCATCGTCGATGGTATATCCAACCACTGATATCATGTTCTTTTCTGCGCTAATCTTACTTGTTATTTTTAAGGGCCGATCAAAACGCTTTACCTCGTCGGATACATCGATAACCAGGACAATACCGCAGGTTTTTCCCGATGGTACATACAGCTTTCCATCATTTAGTCCGACCGAAACAGTAACGCTTCGCTTCAATGCTTGAACAGGAACCTCAATGACGATGCCATCCGCAGCGGTATTAGATCTTTCGATCTTAAACAGTCCCCCTTGCTCATCAACCTCAAAACAATAAAGTATCCTTATTTTTCCAGGAACAAAGTGTGCAGGATTCTTACTGAGATTTCCGGCAGATAAAGCCATCAAGCCCCCCAAAAAAACGGCCATAGGCAATGCCGTCCATATAATTGTTGATTTACAAGCTAACTTCATCCCGCAATACCTAATGCAGCGAGTTTTATATCTGGGAAAATATGACAATTTTCCCCAGATATAAAGAAAACTTATTGGCTGTTTTTGATGCGTATCCGCTCTTCCACCGAAGGAATCGGAACGGTTATTATGGGTTGCCCTGAAGTTGACGCAGACGCGTCGGCCATCGGCGTGAGACATAATGAACCGCCGCTTGCGGAAGCGTCCTGGGTAAGTGTGATTTGAGCGATATCAACCCAATCCGGTCCGACGTCAAGGGGCCCGCTGTTTGAGCTATCATTGGCCATCAGGAATCCCGTGTAGGAATAACTTGCTTCTCTCTCAGTTCCTTCGTACAGCTTAATGGTTACCAGATAATTGGTCCCACCGTTGCCATGATCGCTGTAATAGTGAACTCTGAATCTATATGGTTGATCATAGCGAATGATGTCAGTATTCATCAGAGTCCAATGTTCAGGGCCGAATCCATCTACATCATCGTAATCCAACTCTCCTCCATCTGCCGTATTCATATGATAATAAGATGAATAATCACCATTTGGATCTATAACGTAAGTATCTAAATCCGTGTCATCCTTATCCCATGTCAACGTCATCAAAATGACGGCGTTGAGACCCGTTAGCTCAATAATATAGTCAACCGTGTCTAAATTTGTTGGCGATATTGAAATATCCTTTCCATCGGAGTCCTTCCCTTCCAATGAGAATGCCAGATGGTTTACACCATTTTCCAAACTCACGGGTATGGAAAAATTTCCATCGGGAGGTACGCTTGTTGAAAATTCAACAGAACCTACGTGGACCTTGAGTCTATCCACGAGAATCTCGACGCTCTCAATTGTTCCGCTCAAGACAATGGTATTCGACGTAACGATGCTTCCATTGGGGTGAGATGTCACGTTAATAATCGGCATGGCACTATTTCTGAAATTGCTTTCGGCGTCGTTTAAGATGTTCAGATACGGCTCCGTTAAATTCAAAGAACCATCTCCATTGTACACAATTCCATCATATCCGCTGTAATTCTGAAAAGAATTTGAAGCTGAATTGTATTGGATTATTTTTGTTGTCCCAGGATAATTCGGGTCGTAAATATTGATTTGTCCGCTTGATCCATGATAGGCATATGCAAGGACTGAATGTGCTCCTCCTACTCCTGTTGAGTGGTAAAGGTATACCAACACTGGGTTTAGGGTATTGTCTATGATATTGCGAATTGTCGCATATCGTCCCTGTTGAGATAAATTTATTTCCCGCGCCACAGTTGGAAAATAAGTATTCCATTGTTGAGCAATAGATACAAAAGACCTGGTGGCAATGACATCCTGCCCTCTTAAAGCAGCGCCTGATGAGTCTTGGCCCAATAAATCGTAGAACCTTGGATAGAAATTTCCAGCAGTCCCCATATGGTTCATGAAATACCACAAAGCGAAAGATGTCATTCCGAAACATTCGCCTCCACGGTTGTAGATCGAACCGTTATTTACAACCTTGAAACCATCCTCTTCCGGTTTGAACCCTGTATCAACAAAATCGGAATTGATGATGTTATTCGTAAGCTCAATAATCCAACTGAACAGGGATGCATGGAAAGTCTGAAAGCTAAATGTTTTGGCAATGCTGTCGATGTTGACGAGTTGCGCAGGACGAAGATGCCCATCTTGGGTTATATAATAGGGGATTGCCACCGCGTTTGGATTGTCGAATGGTACAATTATTGTCACCGGTTGGCCAAAAGTGCTAACGCCGGGGACCTCAATGAGAAGATTCACACCTGCATAAACACCGGAATTGGGTATTAATGAGCCATCATTATAGCCTAAGGTAACTTCTGTGTTTTGCGGTAATGCACCACCAGGAAACTGCACAATTATGCCATAGATTGGAGAGGTGGGATCTGAAGATGTAACTGTCCCCCCCGCTTGACCAATCGTTTGGCTGACTTCTCGAATGTAGTTACCCTCACTAAATACAACGAGATTGTCTGAAATCTGTACGATTGGAAGGATATATTTGACGCCTCCCGACCACTTCTCTTCTGTCCATCTCCCTTTTGTGCCACACTCCCATTCCCCGATTTTCACCATCACTGTAATGGGGTTGGCAATTCCGTCCACCAGTGTGTTGGCGCAATAGAGGTAGATGCTGTTTGAAAGAGGATTGAGAGTGATTTTATCCAATTCTTCGCCGGCTTTTTTGCCGGGCTTGTAATACATATAATAATTGCCCAGCAATTTGAACTCACTGCCCGGAATGTTCATGACCTTTGGGCCCACCCGAATTTCTACTATCTTGGCGCTAAGATCTGAAACGCCGTCCGCGAGATCCGCACAGTTTGTTAAGTTCATATAAAACGTATCTTTATATGAGCTATTTTTATCATAAATCGCGCCACTCTCAATTACGGCGCCTACTCCTTGTCCATAGACTGCATTAGGAAAACTATTGTTAAGAAATATTCCAAAAACAAATCCGAATATCCAAATCAGTGTTCTTTTCATGTCAGCTACCTCCGATTCATCTTTTCATATATTCTTGGTTTTCCAATTTCCAAATCAAACATTAGGGGTTTTATGGCACTGCGATACCATTTAACCCGTAGTTTTATTCTGCTATGGGAATCCTGACAAAATGAATTATGTGTCAACATAGATCCACCATGAATGTGGGAAATAAATCGCATTATGCATTTTTCAATTCCCCAACGTTTAAGAAAATGTCAGCGAAAATTAATTTCAGCAAAACATATATCTTGTTCGAATCTGATTTTCAATCGGGGTTTGCCTGATTTAATATGGCTATTTAATCAATTTTCGGCGACAATTTTCCTTACCTGTGCTCAAGCGGTGAAAGGCAAATACAATAACCGTGTTTTGTTGGACGGATTTGGTTTTATCGAATTAGTATTTGGGTGTGCTCTTTTGCATTTTTTGATATGACGATCCCGTGGTTGCTATCCTGTTCATTCGTCTGGTGAGAGTTTACTTGATTATTTGGGCTTGGTCCTAACTTCGCCCATTTAGCCTGAGGAACGATGAAAAGATAGTTCGACCTGAGAAAGTGGAGGACATTTTAAGCTCGATCTGATATGAGAAAATAAGTGAGCGCTAACTAACTTATTTTCAATACCAAACTACCAGATCGAGCCTTGGATACATTATATAACCAAACACCAGAGGTAGCAATTGGAAGAGATAAATGGGATCGAGCCAACACGGCGAAACTTGTTTATGATTTTGAAACGAGGGACCAAACCGTTAGCCAGCGTGACTTTGCAAAAAACGCTGACATTCCTCGATCAACAATCAGGCATTGGGTTGGCAGAAAATATAGCATTGATTCAGACCCTGTTGTAATCGAGTTTTTGAATGCCCGGTTGGCATTGCTTTTTTGCACAGGTTGGTGACATCTGCCCACGTATCGTTTACAAAGGATGGAACTGCCAGCATCCACAATATTAGCGATTTTTTGAAGAGATCAGGTCTGTCTCCATTTGTGGCGTCATCTTATTCGTCTCAGCGAAGAGCGTCTGAACAGATGGATAATAACATCATCCAGTTCGGAAAAATCGAGGATAAAAGGCTTGCACAGCAAATGCCAATAAAGGTAATCACGCTTTGCGAAGATGAGACCTTTCATCCTGAAATTTGTCTTGTGGCCATTGAACCTGTGTCAAATTTTATCCTTGTAGAAAAATATAGCATAAATCGCAAGACCGAAACCTGGAATGAGGCTGTTTGTGAAGCGCTAAAGAATTTGCCGGTTGAGGTTATTCAAGTAGCCAGCGATGAGGGCCGTAGCCTGATCAGTCACGCCCTCAAAGGTCTTCAGGTCCATCATTCACCGGACTGTTTTCACGTCATTTATGAGATTGGCAGAGGTACTTGTGGCGGCTTGATGTCAAAAGTGAGAAAAGCCGAAAAAGAAGACGAGGAAGCGATCAAACAGACCCTCAAGATAGAGCGAGAAAAAGAAAAATTCGACAGCGCTGAAAAACGGCCCCGGGGACGCAGACCTCACTTTGAGGAAAGAATCGCGCAAGCGAAACAAAAGGAGCAGCAGATCAAAGAAGATTTAGAACAAGCCCGTTTAAACCACGAAACGGTTCGAAACGCAAAGGCTGAGATAGGCAAAGTTTATCATCCATACAATCTGAAAACCGGCCAAAGACAGGATTCTGAAACCGTTTCCGAACTTTTATCAGACTGCTTCGATAAAATTCATAAGGCGACCAGTGACCTTTCAGATCGGTGCAAGGATCGCGTCAACAAAGCCCAACGCGTTATGGGCGATATGGTAGCCACTATCGCTTTTTTCTTTAAAATGATCGATATTTCCCTTGAAAACATGCAATTATCGGATCGCGACAAGTACTTGATGTACAACTATTTGATTCCGGGTCATTATTTGAAACTGGCTGCAAGTAAGGAAAGGGATGTTGACCGCAAAGCGGATCTCCTTGAGAAAGCCCATGAGTTACTATCGATTGTTGACAGCATCGAAGGCCTCAGTGCGGTAAGCTCGGATTGTAAAATAGAGAAATTGGAAAAAGCAGCCAGGGATTGCGCTCAACTTTTTCAAAGATCGAGTTCCTGCGTTGAAGGGAGAAACGCGCAACTGGCTCTCCGTCATCAAGGAATTCATCGACTGAGTCATCGACATTTGAAAGCGTTGACGGTCATGCACAACTACTACGTCAGAAGACGCGATGGAACAACAGCTGCTGAACGATTCTTTGAGGCAAAACAAAACGATCTTTTTGATTTTCTCGTGGATAGGATGGATTATCCAGCGCGACCACGGAATCGTTTGAAATTAGCCGCTTAAAGGGTTGTGGGCGAAGTTAGGACCAAGCCCTTGGCTATGCTTCCTCCGAAATTGACCCATCGGGAGTAATTTTCTTTACTATTTTAATATATTTAACTAAATGGTGCCCATCCGCAAATCGCCAATTTGTTCGACTTCGGGTTCAGGATCAAATCATGGTCCTCGAAATTGAACAACTTTTTTTAATTCGCGGATGGACATCAAGTAAGCGCATTCCCATATATGCTTCTTAATTGATTGGGTGTGGCTCTTTTGGATCACGAATAAAAGTCTTAAATAATGACGCTTTAGGTGCCCTACGGACCAAGTTGCTAAGGTTTTTTGCGAAAATAACATTTCAGTAAAAGGCTATGTCCTGGTTTTCGTGTTCCTGAACAGTGGAAAGGAGAAGAAAGTTATTTTTGTTGGCTTTCATTTTGTTCTGGATCTTTCTTCAGTTCCTTGCTATATGAGAATGACGAAGGAGGAACGCCATGATCAGAGCAAGAGACAATCACCGATTTTGTGGCCGTGAGTTTGCCTCTCAAGACGTATCCTTGATTCAGGAAGTGGTTGAGAGCTGTCCAGGAATCAGCCGAACGGAATTGTCGCATACGGTATGTGAACTGCTGGAGTGGAGACGGCCCAATGGAGTTCTCAAAGGTCGGGAGTGCCTGAACTTTTTGGAACGATTGGAAAGCGAGGGGTATTTCAGGCTTCCGGAGAGCCATGGGAGCGGACCGAGGAAAGGTACGCGACGGCACATTGCGCCGGGAAAAGATTCTCCTGCTTGGGCCGGACTGTCTGGGAGTGTAGAAGCGTTTTCGCCCCTGGATATGGAACTGGTCAAGAGCGCTGAACAGCGAGGACTTTTCAAGGATCTTGTAAGCCGTTACCACTACCTTGGATATGCCATGGCATTTGGAGCGAAGCTTCAATATCTGGTGTATGTAACCCGTCCCACACGACAAGTTGTAGGCTGTGTTCAATTCTCCAGCCCAGCTTGGCGGATGAAGGCCAGGGATCAATGGATTGGTTGGGATGACGCGACACGCGGACAAGGTCTTCAGCAGATCGTAAACAATAGTCGATTTTTGGTCCTGCCAAGAATACGCAATCTGGCCAGTTCGCTGCTTTCGTGTGTTTTGAGTCGGCTTCGAGAGGACTGGCGGGGCCATTATGCAGTGGATCCCTTGTTGGTGGAGACGCTGGTAAACCAAAAGCGTTATCATGGTGGATGTTACCGGGCAGCCAACTGGATTGAACTGGGAAAGACCAGCGGTCGCGGACGAATGGACAGAGCCGGTAAACGGCACGGAGCAGATGTTAAAACCATCCTTGTTTACCCACTGGTAAAAAATGCCGTCAACCGGCTTAAAGGGGGGAGATAGCGCTTATGGGAGCCGCGCCGGCACTTTCTTCCCTGGAATATCCTTATGGTCAGGGTCATGAATATTTTGAGCGCATCATAAGTATCCTTGATTCCGGAGAGGGAAATTCGATGGATATGAGCAACTTAGAACAGGAACTTGAGAAGCGGGGGCGTGAATTGATGCGCATTTTGCTTCAGGAACATCTTAATAACCGCAGCCCCGGCACAAGCAATGAACCTGTCAGGGATGCAAATGGAATCAAACGAATTGAAACACCTGCCCATGAACGAAAGATTGAAACAGTGTTCGGTAGGGTTGAGCTGAACCGTGCCGGATACGGCAATAAAGGATGTAAAAGTCTTCATCCGCTGGATGCCGAACTGAACCTTCCCCCAGAGATTTATTCATTGGAGCTACAGCGAAGAGTAGCAGAAGAAGCGGCAAAGAACTCTTTTGATGAGGTTGTGGAAACCATTGCTAAAACCACCGGCGGGAGTGTGCCCAAACGCCAGGCCGAAGAAGTGGTTCAACGTGCTGCCCGGGACTTCGATGCATTTTATGAGACGCGCAAATGCCGCTGTTCAGAAGAAAAAGCTACAGTATCCGTGTTGGCAATCACCGCTGATGGGAAGGGCGTGGTACTCCACGAAAGAGACCTCAGAGAAAAAACACGCAAAGCAGCTGAAAAACGCAGACAAAAGATGGGAAAGCGGCTCTCTCAAGGGGAAAAAAAGAATGCCAAACGCATGGCCACTGTAGCAGCTGTATACACTACCGATTCATTTGAGCGCAGTCCTGATGACCTGGTTTCCGAAAGCGGTCCTCGCATCAAAAAAATGAAACGGCCACCTATAGAAAATAAGCGAGTTTGGGCCAGTCTTGAAAAAAAACCTGAAGAAATTATTCAAGAGGCTTTTACCGAGGCTCAAAACCGGGACCCCAACCATGAGAAAAACTGGGTGGCATTGGTTGATGGAAACAATACTCAGATCAACATTTTGCGCAACATTGCCAAAACCCAAGGCATTGACCTGACCATCATTGTAGATGTTATTCATGTTATAGAATACCTTTGGAGTGCCGGCAGAGTCTTTCATCCTGAATCCGGTCCAGAGCTCGAACAATGGGTCGAACATCGTCTGAGGAAAATTCTTGAGGGAAAGGCAGGACACATGGCTGGCGGGATGCGCCGAAGTGCCACCAGGAAAAAAATCAGCACGGAAAAACGAAAACCTGTAGACAAATGTGCCACCTACCTGCTCAATAAATCGCCCTATCTCAAATATAACCGCTATCTTTCCAAGGGGTTTCCTATTGGAACCGGCGTTATTGAAGGAGCATGCCGGCATCTTGTAAAAGACCGGATGGAAATTACAGGGGCTAAATGGACCCTTCAGGGAGCAGAAGCAGTATTACGTTTACGAGCCTTACGTTCAAGCAAGGACTTCGATGAGTACTGGACTTTTCATGAGGATTGTGAGTACAAACGAAATCATCAAGCACTCTATGCTGGAGGCTTCGTTCCTTCCACAACAAACTCAAAGTCATCTAGTGAAAACACCGGCCATCTTAAAATAATCAAGTAAACGCTGACCAGACGAATGAACAGGATAGCAACCACAGCAATCGTTATATCGAAAATGCAAAAGAGCCACACCCTAATTGATTGTAACACTCTTTACTTTGAAATAAATGTTTTCAGAATCGCTTGGAATCGTCCCTACATTTTCCAGAACCGCATTATAATTGATATCAAATCCATTTCCAAACACCTGGGGGAGATTTAATAAACCTGAAGAGGTGTACCACGCAGAACTCGCCCCATCAACAAAATCAGCTGCTTTCTTGGCAAGTAATTTATGGGCGAGCGTCATCGGGTGAACGTCATCCCAAAATAAGTATATTTCCCCATCATCATTTACAGTGTCATCATCGTTCACGTATGCGTTGGTAACATTTGTAAACCCATAAGATTCAGGATCGGCAATGACCGCCGTAAATAAGGCGTAAACATCGAAATAATAAACAGAAATTGATGCGTAGGTTTGTTTGAAACTCTCAACCGCCCCCTTCAAAGTCCCATTGAATGCCTGCGTTAGAAGTTTAGCGCCTTCAGAAAGTTCAGGATAAGGGTTGAGTCTCGGCGTAGCGCCCAGATTTGGCATATTGGCAACAAGAAGATGTTTCACGCCGGCAGCGGCAAGCATATCTAAAGCTATGACGATATTGTCTACCGCACCAAGATAGTCAGTGCCGCCTGATAAGAAATCGTTGGGCCCTGCCCACACCACAAACAACGTTTCATCCGAAATTATTGTCGGATAAAGAGAAGTCAGGGCTAAAAAATCAGCAACCTGTTTTTGCAGGCCGACAGGAATCGATGTTTCATCTCCGGTTGTGGCGCCGCCTTGGGCAAGATCCATCAGCCCGGCGCTAAAATATCGCGAAAGATATTCTATCCACACAGGACCGTTTGACCAGCGTCCTTCATATGCGTGACTGCTGGCTGGGTAGGCGCCGCCGGACAACGCAAAAACATTTCCATTATCGGAAAGACTGTCTCCAAATACAACAACATTGCTAAATGGTGTTGCGGCAAAAGTGACACCCGAAAACATCACCATACATAAAACAACAATTCCCAGTGACCTGTAAAATTTTTTCATTGTTTTATCCTCTTCCTCGAACCGATTAAAGTCCGACTTGCCAAGTTTGGAAAAAATATAACCAGGGTTCCTTTAAAATTTTTGAATAAATTCTTGATCCATAACGATTATAAATAATTTTTCGCTTAGTGTTTCACCTCCTTTAAGATTGAAAGGTAAAAAAAATACTTTAATCTTGCGGATATTGCTCGAAAAAAGCATTGGGGAAATGAGAACTGCACTTAGCGTGACCGTATAAAAATCCCCGATATGAGTCAAGGAAAAAATGGCCATAATATATAGATCTGATCTAAGATGGTGTAACGACATCGA
This sequence comes from Desulfatiglandales bacterium, assembly GCA_963664475.2. Lineage (GTDB taxonomy): Bacteria > Desulfobacterota > DSM-4660 > Desulfatiglandales > Desulfatiglandaceae > NaphS2. The sequence continues at coordinate 867,985 of CAXXXE010000004.1, read as the reverse complement.
GAGGGTATGATGCTCAGTTTTTCCGTGTTGCCTGAGGCTCGGTAACCACCTCCACCTGGGCTTCGGCATAGCCCCCCAGGCCGGAAATTCCCTGGGCTCTGATGCGGCGTACCAGTTCACTCGCCTTTGACCAGTCGCCCGTCAGATCCGCCGGAAAATCCAGGGGGGATTCGGCAGCCACTACCCACACCCGGTCCGTTCCATAGGGTTCGGCCACCACGAGATCGTATGAACATCCGTCCTCAGGAAGAATAATGGGGGTATCCGGTTGCGGCATGGCGCCGCATTGTCCTCCCCTGACCAACTGGCCGTTGTCACCCACCGGATAGAGCAGAATTGCATTTCCTCCGGGATCGAGATCAAACAGATAGAGAAAGGCGGAACGGTTGAGGCGGATCACGAATTTGATGTGTTCATCTTTTCGGTAGATGGGGTGTTCTTCACCCCGGGCGGTGGTAAGTTCCACCTGCAGGCCGTTTTTGGAAATGCTCCCGGTGGTTTCAGGTGTAACAGCAGGGGTTTTCCAGGTGACCGGTGGGGCTTTAAGTAGATACCTGGGGAAGAGGTTGGATGGTATATCCGCCGTCGCCGCTGTGAACTGCCGGCCTTGCCGGTTATTGATCCGAATCCGGACCTCCACCTCGGTTTCGTGAAGCCATGCGGTCCCTTTCATTTCACCGTCCGCTTTGAGCAGATCCGCGGTGAGGCTGGGAGCCTCGTTTTTATCGGGCCGAATCGGGTAGATGGCCCGGGTGCCGCGGGTGCGCAGGCTGGTGATGGAAAGTCCCCTGAGGGCCTTTTGCGGGTCCAGGGGAAGAAACATGCGGCTTTCCGCCAGGGCGGGCCGAATCCATCCTGAGAGATAGCGGCCCAATTCAGGGCTTGCTTGCTTTCCCATGACCTGGAAGTCGCCCATATGGAGGGTACGGTGTACGGGATTCATGGCGTTGGCTTCCAGTTTGCACACCAGATACCGGGCCCAGGATTCCCGATCCGGGGTCAGGGCGGATGGATCGATCTGTTCAAGTGGAATCTTTTCCGAAGCCGATGCCACCGCCTCGGGGCCGCTGGGTCCCATTTTCATGACCTTGAGATCGATTTGCAGCGCTTTGCCCTGTTTCTGCCAGGTTCCCTGGAGGATCATGTTGTTTTCCGCCTCAGCGTCGTGCAGCAGCACCCGGCATCCTAGACGTTTCATTTCCGTAATCAGTTTGCAGCGCAACTGGATGGCCAGGGGAAGGCTCATGCGGGTTTGGGATTCGTAGAGGTCGCTGGTGGTGATGAGGACCGGCAGGCCCTGCAGCTTTCCCTGTTGAACCAGCCGTTTTGCCAGATTTGAAACGGCCGCATCCAGATTCCCGGGAGTTTTGGGGGCCGCTTCAGCGAGACCGCTGTTGCCGGCATCACTGTTCAATGGGCCAAAGTCCTCATCGGTCGAGGTGGAGGAAACCGCATAACTTGGTATGAAAAGGATGACCAGCAAGGCAAGTCCCAGTGCCGTTTTCTGTAAACCCTTTGGAACCGGTTTCATGAAAATACATCCTTTATCGGCCGATTGAATGGAGAATTTTCGCGATTGGTGTTTAATCCGGCTGCAAAGGCACCGAAAAAACTTGACAAAATGTAGTTAGAAAAATGCGAAAGGTCAAGGGAAAACCATTGCCCCCCGTGAACGGTTACAGCGAATCTTTATTTTGACGCTTTTGGATGTAAAGGCCCACCAGGGATGCCATGAAAAAGATGAGGTAGAACTGGCCGATAAGGCCTTCCAGGATGGTCAATGTTTGCGCGATGCTTGAGATGGGCACCACGTCGCCGAAACCGATGGTCATCAGCGTCACGAAGCTGTAGTACATCAGAAGGCTGTAAATGGAAAGTATGTTGGGATGCTGGCCGTGCACGCCGAAATTGAAGGATCCCGGGTGGAACAATTCAAGGTTGATGAAGATGGAGGTCCAGAATATCCCGATCAATATATAGACGCACAACCCGCCCATTACGGTATCCAGGTCAATGTTGCGTTTTCGGGCTACGTTGGTGGCGATGAGCAGCGTTACCAGAATCAGATAGGTGCTTGCGACGCAATCGGTAAGGATCAGTATTATAATGATGCCGCCCGATAAATAGCCGATAATTTCGCAGGCAATGGAGATCGTGCCGAGAACAATGGCCAGTTTGAAAAAGCGGCTTTTTCGAATGGAAAAGGCTGCTGCCGCCAGAATTAAATAGAAAAAGATGTCGGCCGCATATCCGGCCGTCATGCTTCCTTCAAAAAGGGGGGTGGTCAGCAATTGCAGCAGAAAAACGGCCAACAGTATGGCGAACCGATAGGCGGTGAAGCGATTTTGAGGTGAATCAGGTTTCATGACATTTTAGGCCTTGAACATCGTTTCGGCCATTCTACTCAGGGTATGGTGCTTCTGCCACGCTGAACAATTTATGCGGCTTGATTATTATTCCCAGTGAGAAGCCAGCATGGTTCGACCCACGTAAAGTCGAAGGGGCGTATAAATGATCACCGTTTCCCCTTTTTGGTTCACGATCCTGTTCCGGGTGCGAACCAGGCCGCGTTGGGGGTCCTTGGTGGAGGCGCGGCTTTCGGTGACTTCCGCTTCAACATGGATGGTGTCCCCTACGAAGGTGGGCCCTTTTACATCGAGATCCATGTGGATGAATGCCAGGCCGGTTCCCTGCAGGGTGGCCTGTATGGTCAGGCCTTCAGCGATGCTGAATAAGAGGGCGGCGGGCACGATGCGTCCTCCCCCCGGCGCATGCTTTTCGGCATAGGTCGTATCGGTGAAGAGTACTTCCACCATGCCGCTTGACCCCAGGAAATTTACGAGGTCGGTTTCCGTAATGGTTCGTCCGACGGTCTTGAAGATATACCCCACAGGCATATCTTCCCAGCATCGTCCCAGTCCGATGGTTTCCATATTCCTCCCTGAAATTTTTTTGTTTTAATATAAATGGTTAAGCATTGTTCGTCAAGAATATCGTTGGGCTGGTTTGTGATTTGGATGATCACTATGGCCATGTTATTTTCCTTTGCGCGAAGATGGTCGTTGGGGTATTGTGGCCATGTGCCTTTGAATATGCCGATATTGACCAGGTTTATCAGGTGGGTTTTGAAAGAGAGCGGAAGAAACGGGAATGGCAAGCCCAGGAGGCAACCCCATGCATCGATTGATCCGGGAACGGTCAAAAACAATTCATGATCCCGCCGGGTAGGTCCTTCTGCATCTATTGTCAAAATAGTCCTGTGCTGGATTTTTTATTGACATCTTCTATTTCTCTTAATAATTTGTTCTACATTTAGAAATAGAGAGCTATTATCAGTGTAAAAAAACCTGATAATTAACGTTTGTGTTTATATAAGAAGAGGGTATCGATGATTTGTAGCGCTTTACCCGTTTACAGGTAAACTAAACGTTCGCCATCGCACAGTTGGCGGCAGGATTTGTAGATCTTATCATTTCCATCATTCCACCATAAGGAGTTAAAAAATTATGTACACTACATTATTTCCCCGGATCCGCAAAGCATTCGTAGTGACTGCAATCTTTGGAATAGCATTGTATCTCTGTGTACCTTCTGCCCAAGCTGAGGAGAAAAAGATACCTCCGGAAGCCAAACCAAGGCCTCCAATCCCGGTGGTGCAAGGCCCGTTGGAACAGATCAATAAATATTTCAGCACCCAGGTCTTAACGTATAGCGACGGAACAAGCCTCGTCAAAGAAATAATCAATGGCCCGCCGACTCCTCCCCCCGGCTACGAGCTTGAGCGCTTGCCCGTCAACCTGCCCGAACCCAACCCGAAAAGGGGCAGCAACACCATGACCGTTCCCGCTTTCAACTGGGTCTTCGGATGTTCTTCCGTTTCCGGTGCCATGATCGCCGGCTACTATGACCGGAACGGGTTCCCCAATATGTATACCGGGCCCACCGATGGGGGAGTCATGCCGTTGAATAACAGCTCTTGGCCCACCTGGTCGGATGGGTACAAAACGTATCCGAATCTCCCGTTGGCCGGCTCCCATAACGGGGTTGACGGCAGGACAACGCGCGGTTCCATTGACGATTATTGGGTTAAGTATGGAAGTTCGGCTCAAGACCCCTATATTACAAGCGGTTGGACGCAGCACACCTGGGGGAATGCGATTGGCGATTATATGAAGACCAGTCAGACCGCCTATGACAACACTGATGGGTCAACAAATTTCTGGAACTATACTTCTTTAGCAAGCCAATTAACCTGTAGTGATATGGAGACGATTACGAATGATGGGCATAAGCTAAGCTGGAACGATGGAACTTACGGGAGAAAACTTTTTTACGAAGCCAGGGGGTATACCGTTACCACCTGTTATAATCAAAAAACAGATAATAATATTGCTGGAGGATTTTCATTTGCACAGTACAAGGCGGAAATCGATGCCGGCCGGCCGGTCATGCTTAACCTCGCGGGACATACCATAGTCGGTGTCGGCTATGACGATACCGGTAATAGGGTCTATATCCACGACACCTGGGACTACAGCAATCACACCATGACCTGGGGGGGCAGTTATTCAGGCATGGCGCTACAATCTGTCAGTATCGTCAATCTTCAGCCTTCAGCGGCATGCACCTATTCCATTTCCCCGACCACTTGCTCCGTGGGTGGAACGAGCGGAAGCGGGAGTGTATCGGTTACAGCGTCCGACAGTACCTGTGCATGGACGGTAACGAGCAATGCGGACTGGATTACAGTGACCTCCGGCAGCAGCGGCACGGGGAACGGGACGGTGGGCTATTCATATGCGGCACTATCACGCTCTGCATGCCCTGACGTTTCAAACGGAGATTTTGAATCCGGAAAAACCGTGTGGACGGAATATTCTTCCGGCGGATACGATTTGATCATAAATTCCGGTTTCCCGGGTACTGTCACACCCCATAGCGGTTCCTGGGCTGTTTGGTTGGGAGGTGCGTATGACGACACCAGTTATATTCAGCAACAAGTGACTGTTTCGTCCAGTTGTCCCTATTTGGCGTTTTACCATTGGATAGCATCAGCGGATGCTTGCGGTTATGATTACGGTTACACGCGCATCAACGGAACCACTGTGGATACGGTCCAACTTTGTTCAACAAACAACACCGGTGGATGGGTGCAAAAATCTATCAACCTGAGTGCTTACGCCGGCCAAACCGTAACCCTGCAAATCAGAGCAGCAACAAACGGAAGTTTAAACAGTAATTGGTTTATAGATGACGTTTCGTTCCAGAGTACGCACGATGGAAACGCCACAAGAAACGAGAGAACGGGTACGATCACCATCGCCGGGAAGACCTTAACCCTCACCCAGACAACCAGTTCCGAGTGCCCCGATTGCCCTGTAGACGGCGTGATTACCAATGCCACATACCTTGGAGGCACCACCTGTTCCTGCTCCAATGCCACGGCCATTACATTGGGTAGCAACGTATCAGTTGAAAGCGATGCGACAGTGACTTTTACGGCGCCCAAAGTCACCGTTCATCCTGGATTCCATGGAGATAATGGCTCAACAATTTACATAAAACAGAAGTAAAAAGGGTATTTCGGAAGAGCTTCTTGTAAAATGAAAGCAGACATCCGTGATGTTGTGTTTAATGTATAATAATTCTCATTTTTCAAGAGGCTCGGAATATATAATTTATGGGGAGGGACAAGCAAAAGCCAAGAACGCATTCTTTTGACGCCATTGGTTTGCCGACAAATAAAGCAACTCGTCAGAAGACTCAATACCGCAAGGTCACCACCTCCCGTTGAGTTTTGCTCCTTTCCCAAGATGCGGCCAGAATTGAGTGGTATTTTTGGAATTCAAATGGGTGGTGATATGACTTATCGGGCTTGGTCATTATCTCGCCCATTAGCTCCGGGGTTGAAACCCCGGGCTATTTCCTGCCGTCCCTACGGGACTGTGAGAGCCCTGTAAGGGCGACAGACAATAGCCCGGCAATTCATTGCCGGGTGGGCGAAGTTAGGGCCAAGCCCGACTTATCTATAAGGTATACCCCTGCGCGAAGATGGTCGTTGGGGTATTGTGGCGATGTGCCGTTGAATATGCCGATATTGACCAGGTTTATCAGGTGGGTTTTGAAAGAGAGCGGAAGAAACGGGAATGGCAAGCCCAGGAGGCAACCCCATGCATCGATTGATCCGGGAACGGTCAAAAACAATTCATGATCCCGCCGGGCGTGAAGTAAAAACCCTGGAAGAGGCTTCGGCCATGGAGATTGCCGGCCGTTTCGGTTGCACCCTTCGGGCTGTTTACGAGGCAGCTCTGGAAGGCGGCATTTGTCCCTGCCGGTATCTTCGGAATCGAGAAACCATTTCCGGCGAAGAACAGTTCCGCCTTGTGACATCACGGGTGGCGGTGGTGGGTTCAGGGGGGCTCGGCGGGCAGGTCCTTCTGCTGCTGGCCAGGATGGGGATCGGTTATCTGGTGGTGGTGGATCATGACCGTTTTGATGAAACCAACCTGAATCGGCAGGCCCTGTCCAGCGTGCGGGACCTGGGACGACCCAAATGCGAAGTGGCGGCCCGGGTGCTTCAAAATGTCAACCCCGGTGTTGACGTGGTGGCGCATGCGGATCAAATGGATGCGGCCAATGCGGGAGAACTCCTGGCAGGAGCGGATGTGATCGTGGATGCCCTGGACAATGTGCCGGACCGCTTTGTCATCCAGGATGCCGCTGCATCGCTGAAAATTCCCCTGGTGCATGGGGCCCTGGCGGGTTTTGAGGGTCAGGTGATGACCATTTTTCCCGGGGATGCCGGGTTGACCCTGCTGTATGGCGAACCCAATGACGAAAGGCCCCGGGAAAAGAGTCCCGAGGCCCTTCTGGGGGTCCCGGCGGTTACGCCGTCCCTCGTCGCCACGCTGCAGGTCATGGAGGTGGTTAAAGTTCTTCTCGACCGTGGACGTCCCTTCAGGAACACCATGGTGCATGTGGATCTTGAGACGGGGGAGATGAACCGATTTTCATTTGATGGGAATTAAGGCCTGAAGGAAAAACCCGTTCAGGCACGGATCTAGATTTTAAGGGTGATTTCCGCAATTTTTTTTTGTTGTAATTATGACAGTAGACTGTTATTTATGATCTATGGAAAAAGAACGGTACAGCATTGAAGAAATCTGTGAAAAAAGCGGTTTCTCACGAAGAACAGTTCGATATTACATATCAGAGGGGATTTTGGAACCGCCCGCGGGAAGGGGTCGGGGCGGTTTTTATTTTGACAGTCATATTAAAAGGCTTCAGGAAATCAAGGGATTTCAGGATCAGGGCCTGCAGCTGTCGACCATTCGCGAAATGCTGAAAACCGCCCCTTTTTCAGGGCCGTCCGTTGAAAGAGAAATCTGGATCCGGCACCCCCTGGCGCCCGGACTGGAGATTCACGTTACCCGGGATCTGGAAACAAAAAAGCGCAAACAGATCGAAGCGATTGTGCGCATGGCCTGCGGTATTCTCGGGTCGAAAGGAGCGGGGCATGAATGAACCTTATGGGTGCAACACCATTGAAGACCGTGTGATGCCGCTGACAGGCGTTCGTCTTGAAGGCGAGATTCTGGGTCGGGGCGCGAAATTCATGTTGCATCAGCGTTTCAAAAATACGGAGAACAAGCCGGTGGAGGCGGTTTACCGGTTCCCCCTGCCGGAAGGCGCCGTGTTATGCGGGTTTGAGGCACGAACCAGGGATCGCGTTGTGAAAGGGTTTATTATGGTGAATCGGTTTCAAAACGCATTTTGGTGGAAAATACCGATGCTGAGATAGGGCACGTTCCCCTGTTGTGGGCTTCGAAACGGATTGGCGACCTGGAAGACCAACACGAATTTGGTGCGGAAAAAGGGTCCCGGCAACAGGAGCGGAAAAACGGTTCGGTGCGTGATGCCTTCATCGACCTGTCCCGGTCTTTCGGTATCATTTCCCGCTACACCAGCTTTGTGGCTTTGGAGGAAAGATCGGCGGCGGAAAAATCGGTGGGTGCGCCGCTTCTCCGTCGAATTCCGGTGCCCGTGGCCATGGGGTGGCACGGCATGGGGAGTGTGTTGGGTCGCGGCAGGTATGAGGCGGGGGCGGTGAACGTTGTGGCCTCCTGCGTTATGGATTATTCATCCGGGGAAGACTTCTGTGTTTCCAGTGACAGGAATGTGCGCTTCTGCATCGGAGACCCCCCCAGACGGAAAATACTCGATGTCCCCACTTTTCTCAGGATGGGTTCTTTGTCTGCCGCTCTATCGACATCATCGCACCGGCGTTTTGGTAGCGATGCGGCATCCACTTCCGGCAGACAGAAGATGCTGCTGCAAATTCTGTCCCTTCAGAAAGCGGAAGGGGGCATGGAAATGGACAAGCCCATGGCCCGAAAGCTGCATCTTTATTTTCAAAACCTCAAAAATATATCCCATGATATCAAAACGGAAAAGGGGGTGGATCGATTCCTGCTGCTGACAACGGCAGTTCTGCTTCGCATTCTGGAAATTGATTTTGGTGATCAACGGCAGAGCTGGGAAGGGGTTGTGATGAAAAGTCGAAAGTGGCTGATGGAAATGGTGGTCGACGCAAAGCCCACCCTGGAAGATCAGGCACTTTTGGCATGGGTTGAAGACGCCGTCAAGAATAAGACCCTTCTCGGGAAATCCGGCGGCATTCATGCCTTGAAAAATCGCATTCGAGAAGGGCTCGGTTTGGAATGACGCCTGCCCTCAAAAACCTGGAGACAAGGGTTAACGCCCTGGCCCGGCCAGTGATCCTCCTGGAAGGACGTCGGGTGGTTGCCGAAGTCCCCCAGCATACCCTGACCGCATCCCCGCAAAACCGAGGGGTCATCGAAAACCGCCACAAAGTACCGGCTTTAGGGAGAAAGGCCATCTACCTGTTAAGGGACACCTTGAAGGTCATGGGGAGTCCGAATTGGTTAGACGGGGCCACCGCGGCGTTCTTCTAGGCGGACCCGGAAGATGCCATGAAAGGGGGCACTGGCCACACCATACGGGTATGTAACGCAAAGCATGTTCCTTATGCGCTTCAGGATGCGTGGATGGGTTGGATTCGGGACCGATCTTTCTGACAGCCGGTTTTCCAGCCTTGATCATTTCATTTTTCATCTCAAAATTGTTTTCCGGTAAATCCGTTCAATAGGGGCGCCGCCATTGGAAAACTTCTTTGAACCAGAAAAAAAGAAAAAAACACCATTTTTTTCAAATCCTGTGACCATATATGTCAAAGAGGGGTGTTATGATCCGCCATGTTGAGGTTCAAAAAAACCTTGGATTTCAAGGTGGGCGCAGGGACCTGGTACATCGCTGACAGCGGCCGGGATGTTGAGATTGTGGATGCTTAACGGGGTCATAGGTTTACCAACATTCGGGTTGAATATGCGCCCCCGTCCCGGGCGTCCCGAAATACTCCCGCAATTTGTATGATATCAGCCAGGCGCCTGCATGGCTGGCTTGGGATCGACGGGAGCTCCAGGAAGCACTGGAAGGGCGGGTGGGGATACCTGATTTGATGGGGGTGTTGGTGGGGGATAGGTATGGAATATGGTTTTCAGCCCAAGAAAAATACTCATTGACAAATGCCTTATCGGGGAGTAGTTTTGCGCAAATTTCGGAATATGGTGAATGAGTAATTATGATTTTACAGTTTGGATTTTAGTCTTAATGCTTTTTTTGACAATTGAATGTGGCTCTCGTGGATTGAATTTGAGCAGAGAATCTTGAAATGAACGATAGAACCGTTCAGAATTTGAATGGGTTAGCGGCCCAGTTAAACAGCTTTTGGAAGAAGCTCATGCTGAATACAAAATCGAAATTGATGCCCTTATCGGTGAAAAAAGCCGCAATTCGAGACAGATTGAAAATTTGCTCGATAGCCTGTTGGGATATTGCTTTGATCCTCGGATTATTCCTTTGTTTAGGAGGTTGTGCCGTTACTATTACGAAATAGATACTCAGGCGGCAGGTGATTATGTCAACCTCTATCGTGAATTTTGGGATGATGATGAGGTTTGTAAATGATCGATCCTACTTGTTAATTCCGGTTTGGAAGGTTTTTTCGGGAAGCTTTAGCCTCACATGGTTTAGGGTTCACACTTTGAGGTAACGTCAATATGGGTTGAGATGGCGGTGCGCTAATCGCCAGGCTCTGAGATAGTTCGTTTTTTTGTGAATAGCGAGGATTCCAATGGAAAAAAAGTGCTTTTATGCCCATAGCAAAGAAAACCGACCCCCCGAAGAATGGCAACCGTTGGAAGAACATTTACAGAACGTTGCAGAGATAGCCGGAACGTTTGCTGAAGACTTTGGCGCTGGGAATTGGGGATTTGTGGCGGGATTATGGCACGACATCGGCAAATATCCGGATGAATTTCAAGAAAAGCTAAACGTTTACGAGGGAGCAGATGCCTATATTGAAACAAAATCGGGAAGGGTTGACCATTCAACTGCTGGAGCGCAGCATGCCTTCAAAACTTTTGGTGAGAAAGGCAAACTGCTGGCTTATGCCATTGCCGGACATCACTCCGGTCTCCTTGACGGAAAGTCCAATAATGCCTGTCTCCATGACCGGCTAAAAAAGGTCATCCCCGATTATCATTCCTGCCCTGAATGTATCCTTAATTCAAAGAGTTTAGGTGAACTCCCCTTTGTTCTTAATGTCCACAATCAAAATCGATTTGGCTTCCAACTGTCTTTTTTCATAAGGATGATTTATTCCTGCCTTGTAGATGCGGATTTCCTTGATACTGAATCTTTTATGAACGGGGAAAAATCTTCATGGCGGAAGGGATATTCTTCTTTAGCGGCGCTGAATGCTAAACTTGGCGCCGCACTCAATCAATTGGCTAAGCATGCCCTAGAAACACCCATCAACAAGCACAGGTCTGAAATCTTAAAAAACTGCGTTGACGCCGCCGAACTCCCTCAAGGCCTGTTTTCTTTGACAGTTCCAACAGGAGGTGGAAAGACGATTTCATCTCTCGCCTTTGCCATGAAGCATGCCCTGAAATATAATTTAAAAAGGATTATCTATGTTATCCCCTATACCAGCATTATCGAGCAGAATGCATCCGTTTTTAGGCAAATTCTAGGAGAGAATGCGGTATTGGAGCATCACAGTAGCTTCGAACCTGACGACGAAGATCAGCGTTCCCGCCTTGCCTCGGAAAACTGGGATGCGCCGGTCGTCGTTACCACAAATGTTCAATTCTTTGAATCATTATATCGTTGTCGGTCATCAAGGTGCCGAAAGATACACAACATAGCGAGCAGCGTTGTTATTCTCGATGAGGCACAGATGTTGCCGGTGCCCCTGTTAATGCCATGCCTTGAGGTTTTAAGGGAGCTTTCGTCTGATTACAAAACATCAATCGTTTTATGTACGGCCACGCAGCCTGCTTTATCGCTAACGGAAACTTTCAAAAATGGATTGGAAGGGGTGCGTGAGATTGTTCCTGATCCGGATAAACTTTATGCCGCGTTTAAGCGGGTTCAAGTAAAAAAAATACCTGTGATTTCCGACGGTGAATTAGCCGATAGATTAAAAGAACACAAACAGGTTCTTTGTGTGGTGAATACGCGAGGACATGCCAGACGTATCTTCGAACGGATCCGTGAGGAGGAAGAAGGGTGCTATCATCTAAGCGCTCTCATGTGTCCTGAACACAGGACTGAAACCCTGAACAAGATAAGATCCGCTCTCCTTGATGGCCGTTCATGCCGGGTAGTCAGTACCCAGTTAATCGAAGCAGGGGTAGATATTGATTTTCCAATTGTATTTCGTTCATCTGCCGGTATTGATTCCATAGCCCAGGCGGCGGGTCGCTGTAACAGGGAAGGAAAGTTGCTTGAAGGTGGGTTGGTTTTTGTTTTTTCGCCTGAAGATGGTCTTCCACCCGGATATTTTCGACAGACCGCACAGATCGCTGAAAGCGTGATGCTTCGTCATGAGGATCTTTTATCAAGGGAAGCGGTTACCGAATATTTCAGGATGTTGTACTGGACGAAGGGGGAAAAGCTTGATGAATACCAGATACTGGATGATCTCGGCGAAGGCGCAAAGAATGGAGACTTCCCTTTCAAGGGCGTGGATCAAAAATTCAAGATCATTAAAGATTCTGCTGAACCCGTTATTATCCCGTGGAATAAGGAAGCAGAAGTAATCATCAACGGTTTGCGATATTCAGAATATCCTGCGGTGTTTGCCAGGCGAGCCCAACGATTTACAGTGCAGATGTATCCCAAGGTGTTAAGCAGTTTGGAATGCGTGGGAAGCGTGGAGCGTCTTCACGACCAGTATTGCGTTTTAGTCAACATGGATATTTACCGTGATGATCTTGGTCTCTGCCCGGAGGATCCGACTTTTCATGAGGTTGAAAGCCTCATCATGTAATGATCTTAATATTGGAATAATGAGATGAGCCATAATAGAAAGGGGGTGTCTTAATGTCGTATGGAATAACATTGAAAGTCTGGGGTGACTACGCTTGTTTCACTCGGCCGGAGATGAAAGTGGAACGTGTGAGTTATGATGTAATGACGCCGTCGGCCGCTCGCGGAATTCTTGAAGCGATTTATTGGAAGCCGGCGATTACCTGGGTTATAGACCGAATCCATGTCCTTACACCCATCCGGTTTGACAACATCCGGCGCAACGAGCTTGCTGGGAAATTGGCGATCAGCACCATTAGGAAGGCAATGAGGGATGGTGTCAGCCCGGTTGAAACCTTCATTGAGCAAGATCGTCAGCAGCGAGCGGCAATGGTATTGCGGGATGTATGTTATGTTGTTGAGGCGCACTTTGAGTTCAATGGCGATGAAGACAATAACGCCGCCAAGCACAAAGAGATCTTTGAACGTCGTGCCCGTAAAGGGCAGTGTTTTCATCAGCCCTACCTTGGCTGCCGTGAATTTTCCGCCAATTTCGAATTGATAGAGGAGGATATTCCTCAATCACAGCTTTTGGGGAAGCAGGATCTTGGCTGGGTATTGCACGATATGGATTTCGAAAACAACTTGGAAGCGAAATTTTTCAGGGCTGAGATGAACAACGGGATCATTGAAGTCCCTCCGTTGGATGGAAAGGAGGTGAAATCATGATCCTTCCCGCATTAAACAATTATTACGGCAGGCTGAAGGAAAATACCGACACGAATATCCCTCTGCTGGGATTCAGTTCTCAAAAGATCCACTTTGCGTTATTGCTGGATCGTGAAGGAAAATTGCTTCAGGTTCTTGACTTGAGAGAAACGCAGGGAAAAAGGTTGGCGCCAAAACAAGTGGTTGTTCCCGAAAGTGCGATTCGAGCAGTCAATATTGCCCCCAATTTTTTATGGGATAACGCAGGGTATGTCCTTGGGGCTGACAATAAGGGGAAACCGGAACGAACTCAGAAAACCTTCGAGGCATTTAAAGATCTGCATGAACATATCGGTGATCAGCTTGATGACGAAGGAATGGTGGCGGTATTGCGGTTTCTGGGTTCATGGAATCCTGAGAATGCTCCGAGGTTGGCGTATTGGGAAGAGATAGTGACCGGTGCAAACCTTATCTTTCAACTGGATGGCGAATTTGGATACGTTCACGACCGTCCAAAAGTCAAGGATGCCTGGTTGGAACATTATTCCGGGAATAGCTCAGGTGTTATCGCAACGTGCCTGGTTTGCGGTGAAAAAAAATCTGTTGCCAGATTACACCCCAAAATAAAAGGTGTGCGAGGTGCTCAGTCAATGGGTGCTGCTATTGTTTCCTTCAATCTTGATGCTTTTTTATCCTATGGCAAGGAACAGAATTTCAATGCCCCAGTCAGCGAAGAGATCACGTTTAACTATACCACCGCCCTTAACCATCTTCTTCGTTCCGACAGCCGCCAGAAAATCCAGATAGGCGATGCCTCAACAATATTTTGGACGGAACGTGAATCGCCTGTTGAAGGTTTTATGGGATTTATTTTGAGTCCTCGGGATGACAGCGGTGATTTAAAGGAAGTGCGGGATTATCTTGAAGCTGTTCGAGACGGCAAGAAGCTGCCGGAAGAAATTAACGATACCGATATGAAGTTCTATATCCTGGGGTTGTCTCCCAATGCCTCGCGTCTTTCGGTTCGATTTTGGCATATCAGCACGGTGGGGGATATCAGTGCTAAAATCGGCCGGCACTTCAATGACCTGTCTATCATCAAAAATTACGACAGTGATCCTGAATTCCCGGGGATTTGGCAGATTTTGAAAGAAACCGCTGTATTGAAAAAAACTGAAAATATATCACCTGTTCTTTCCGGTGCAATTGTACGCTCAATTGTAACAGGTTCGGCCTATCCGCAGAGTTTGATGACGGCAATCATAGGTCGCATACGTGCTGATCAGGAAATAAACTATTTGCGTGTTGCAATGATCAAGGCATGCCTTGTCCGGAAATATCGCATTAACCAGATTTCAAAGGAGGTCACAATGGCATTGGATAAAGAATCAACCAGCGTTGCGTACAGGCTGGGACGGCTTTTCGCCGTTCTTGAAAAAGCACAGAAAGATGCGATACCGGGTGCAAATACGACCATCAAGGATAGTTTTTATGGTTCGGCCTCCGCTACTCCTCGTACGGTTTTCCCACGGTTGCTGAGATTGGCGCAGCACCACATACAGAAGGCGGAATACGGGCGCAACACGGATAAAATGATTGAAGAAATCATGCAGGAGATTCGTGAATTTCCCGCTCATTTGAGTTTGGATGATCAGGGGTTGTTTGCGATTGGATATTATCATCAGCGAAAAGATTTTTACACTAAGGCAGATAAAAAGGAGAATGACAATGCATAATCCAATACAAAACCGCTATGAATTTGTCTATCTTTTTGATGTGGAAAACGGCAATCCCAATGGTGATCCGGATGCGGGCAATATGCCCAGGATCGATCCGGAAACAAGTTATGGTCTCGTCACAGATGTATGTCTAAAACGGAAAATCCGGAATTTTGTGGAGATTGTTAAAGAAAATCAATCTCCTTATGAAATCTATATCAGGGAAAAAGCAATCCTTAACCAGACCCATGAAAGGGCTCATCAGGCAGTTGGAGCAAAAGATCAAAGTGATAATAAGAAACGTAAAGGGTCTGGAGCCGATGTGGAAAAGGCCCGAGGCTGGATGTGTACCAACTTTTTTGATGTGCGTACTTTCGGTGCTGTTATGTCTACAGGAGTTAACTGTGGTCAGGTTCGTGGGCCGGTGCAACTAAACTTTGCCCGCAGTATAGAATCCATTGTTCCGATGGAAATCAGTATTACACGAATGGCGGTGACAACTGAAAAAGAGGCCGAGCAGCAGAGCGGCGATAATCGGACTATGGGACGAAAACATATCGTTCCTTATGCTCTTTATCGAGCGGAAGGCTATATTTCCGCACATTTGGCCGCTCAAACGGGATTCTCGGAAGAAGATCTGGATTTGTTGTGGGATTCACTGATCAATATGTTCGATCACGATCATTCTGCGGCGCGAGGCAAAATGAACGCTCAGAAGCTGATTGTTTTCAAGCACGACTCAAAGCTTGGCAATGCACCTGCCCATAGATTGTTTGAACTGGTGAAAGTCAACCGAGAAAGCAGTGAATCGAAACCGGCGCGGGCATTTTCCGATTATCTGGTAACAATAGATCATAGTAATGTTCCTGATGGAGTAACCTTGGACGAAAAGATGTAATGGGATAAACATGGATACTGCGCCATGCCCTTTCCGGGTCTAGGTTTCCTGTTTTTATTGGGGGATGCCGTCGGTAAAATCTGAAGCCACTTTTCAGGCCTACGGCACCTGTTTAAGAACTTTGACCTCTTTCCGAAGCCTTTCGCCCAGTTTCATGTGGGCGCATTCGGTTTCGTAATGGGCTTGGATGCCGGTCCAGAATTCTACGGAGGTGCCAAAACAGCGGGAAAGACGTAGTGCGGTATCCGCACTGATGCCAGACTTTTCGTTGCAGATGTTGCTGATTGTCATGTTGGGGACATTGATGTCGTTGGCTAGCCGGGAATAGGTAATGCCCATGGGTTTAAGGAATTCTTCTCTGAGGATTTCGCCGGGATGCACGGGGGAAAAATCTCTCATGATTCCACCTTAATGATAGTGTTTGAATGACGTAATCATTTATAAAATAATAACCTCTAGAGATGCTATAGTCAATGACTGAGATATTTCCAGAAAACGATCTCCTCCCCTTGTCCGGCCTCCAGCACCTTCTGTTCTGTGAACGACAGTGCGCCCTTATCCACATAGAGCAGTCATGGGCGGAAAACCGCCTTACGGCCGAAGGCCGGATCATGCACGAGCGTGTCCATAAAGAAGACCGGGAATCCAGAGGTGCTATCCGGGTTGAGTACAGTATGGCCTTGAGATCCCTTCGGCTTGGGCTCATCGGAAAAGCGGACGTGGTGGAATTCCATCGAGATGCTGACTTGTCCGAAGCTAAATGGTTGCCTTTTCCCGTAGAATACAAACGCGGAAAACCCAAAAAGGATAATTCCGACAAAGTGCAGCTTTGTGCTCAGGCGCTTTGTCTTGAGGAGATGCTTGACGTTACAGTGAAATCGGGCGCTCTCTTTTACGGGAAAACGCGTCACAGGCAGGATGTTGATTTCGATGACCGGCTAAGAGGGGAAACCGAGGAGACCGCAGCCGGATTTCACCGCCTTTTTGAGGCAGGAAAGACGCCGAAGGCCGTTTATACAAAAAGATGCGACAGTTGTTCCATGAAAAATCTGTGTCTTCCAAAAATCGTCGACAAATCGAGATCAATTGAGCGTTATTTAATCGATGCAGTGGGAGAGCCATGAAAAAACATCTGAACACGCTCTATGTTACTACCCAGGGCGCCTACCTTTCAAAAGAAGGCGAAACGGTGCTGGTGAAAGTAAAAAAAGAAATCCGATTGCGTGTTCCGATCCATACTCTGGGCGGAATCGTGTGTTTTGGAAATGTTCTTTGCAGTCCTTTCCTGATGGGATTCTGTGCTGAAAGAGATGTGGCTGTCAGCTTTTTAACAGAATATGGGCGGTTCCTTGCCAGGGTGCAGGGACCTGTTTCCGGTAATGTCCTTTTGAGGCGGGAACAGTATCGCCAGGCTGATGATATGGATGTCTCGGCTCGGATGGCCAGGTCAATTCTGATGGGAAAAGTGGCCAACTGCCGAACGGTTTTGCGCAGGGGATTACGGGATCACGCTGGAAAAATGAACAGCAATGAAGTTAAAGAGGCCGTGAGTAGACTTGGCAACTCTTTAGACAGCCTTCAAACCGGGTTACCCTTGAACAGTCTGCGTGGCATTGAGGGTGAAGCGGCCCATACCTATTTCAGGGTGTTTGATCATTTGTTTGTTACGCAAAAGGAGGCTTTCATTTTCAGGGAAAGGAATCGCCGGCCACCTCTTGATCGGGTGAACTGCCTTTTGTCATTTGTTTACACTCTCTTGATGCATGATGTAAGATCCGCCCTTGAGACTGTCGGGTTGGACCCGGCGGTGGGTTTTCTCCACAGGGATCGACCGGGCCGACCCGGACTGGCCCTTGATTTGATGGAAGAATTCCGGCCTTTTCTGGCGGATCGGCTGGTCCTTTCATTGGTAAACCTGAACCAGGTTCAAAAAAGCGGGTTTACGGAAAGTGAAGCCGGAGCCGTTTTGATGGATGATGAGACGCGAAAATCCGTGCTTGTTGCCTATCAAAAACGAAAACAGGATGAGATATTTCATCCTTTTATTGAAGAGAAAGTTACCATTGGGCTATTATTTCACATGCAGGCGTTGTTGTTGGCGCGGTATCTCAGGGGTGATTTGGATGGATACCCGTGCTTTATCTGGAAATAGGGGAATGGCATGCTGGTGGTTGTGAGTTACGATGTTTCAACGGTTACGCCGGAAGGTTCGCGTCGTCTGCGGAGAGTCGCCAAGACTTGCAAGAACTATGGTCAGCGGGTTCAATATTCAGTTTTTGAGTGTTCTGTCGATCCTGCGCAGTGGACAAGACTTCGGCAGATGCTCATTGATGAAATCGATCCTGAAAAAGACAGTCTTCGCTTCTATTTTCTAGGCGCCAACTGGCGGCGTCGAGTTGAACACGTCGGGGCCAAAAAAATCAATGATCCAGAGGGTCCCCTTATTGTTTGACGTCTTGGCGCGAACCCGATGCTGAGATTTTTCATAACTTTAGCAACTAATTGATAATACAGAGGTTTTTGCTATTATTGGAGGGGTGATGGTCGCGCAAATGATTTTATTAGTCATTTCATGTAGTTGTATATTTTTAAAAATTTCAGAATTATCGAAAGGAGGATATTGATGGGGGTTCGCGAAAAGACCCCTGAAAGTATAGAAAATCCAGCGCCTTCCGGTGCTGGCGGTCGCCCCCCATGCGGGGGCGTGGATTGAAACCACCGTCGGTTGATACCGTCTCCGATCCAATCTGGTCGCCCCCCATGCGGGGGCGTGGATTGAAACTCATGACTCATCTCCCGTCATCTTTAGAATGGGGTCGCCCCCCATGCGGGGGCGTGGATTGAAACAGAACCAAACGCCTGAATCGGCGCATACTTTAATGTCGCCCCCCATGCGGGGGCGTGGATTGAAACTTGTTTGTATCTCCAGACTTTAATGGAAAGTTACGTCGCCCCCCATGCGGGGGCGTGGATTGAAACTGAAGCTTATATAAGGATGTTATCAGATGGAAAAGTCGCCCCCCATGCGGGGGCGTGGATTGAAACATTCCTAAGTTCATTCATGCTTGACACCATTTCCGGTCGCCCCCCATGCGGGGGCGTGGATTGAAACAGCCGCTACGTGTTTCAGCGGTCCTACCTGATTAGTCGCCCCCCATGCGGGGGCGTGGATTGAAACAGGCATAAGCGCTCAGACGGCCTTGGTAAGTGCGTCGCCCCCCATGCGGGGGCGTGGATTGAAACATGGTGAACGATGTCTCTTTTGCCAGTGTTTCAAGGTCGCCCCCCATGCGGGGGCGTGGATTGAAACCTCTGTTGATAGTATCAACTGCCCTTTAATTTCGTCGCCCCCCATGCGGGGGCGTGGATTGAAACAGCTGGTACATCTGGAACTTCAGGTACGTCCGGGTCGCCCCCCATGCGGGGGCGTGGATTGAAACGAGTTATTGGTTTGATGGGGTGGATGATAAGGTTAGTCGCCCCCCATGCGGGGGCGTGGATTGAAACTTGGCATATTAGCCTTTGTGCCTATCCATTCTCCGTCGCCCCCCATGCGGGGGCGTGGATTGAAACTGTGGAACTCGGTAAAGATTTCCATCCCTAGCGGGTCGCCCCCCATGCGGGGGCGTGGATTGAAACCTTGTGTTGGGGTCGAGCAAGGAAATTGCGACCAGTCGCCCCCCATGCGGGGGCGTGGATTGAAACCCGCTGATAACCCGTGTGCGATGCTGGTGGTTAGTCGCCCCCCATGCGGGGGCGTGGATTGAAACCGCAGTCATGGGACAAGGCCAAACGTGAACTCACGGAAGAATCTGACGTCATCATGGATCAATCGGAATGCGGGCGGCGGTTCGCGGAGTACGACATGGAATTCAAGAGAGTGGGGATGTGAATATGCCTGTATGTTTTATCTCCGGTCTTGGCATCGGTGTGATCTTGGCGGGACCGGATCGTTGGATACCGGGGGAAAGCCCGGATGCAGGTGCGGATAACCACTCGTAACGCGGCTATTCAAAACTTAAAACAAGACGTTTTCCAAGGGCTGAAGCTGCCTTGTTCAGCATTTTAAGAGAGGGGGAGTGGTGCGGACTTTCAAGACGTTGCGCGGCCGGCCACGAGGTCTCAAGCGCACGGGCCAATTCCGCAAGAGATCTGTCCGCCCTGGCGTTCCTCACGAGCATCGCAGCCTGAACTTTCGCATCAGGGGAGATCATATGGGCGCCTTGGCTTTTCGTCTTAGACGGTTCAGGGATAGCTTCCTTTTCGTCCATTCTGTGTTCCAGCGCAAGGGTGAGTACTTCAGAGGCATTAAACACCGCTTCTTCCATCGTTTCACCCTGCGTAAGCGCCTCAGGGATATCATGGAAAGATACGAAGAAAAAGCCGTCATCATCCTTTTCAATTTTTGCGGGATATTCAATCTTCATTGCAGTTCAACCCCCGTTTGTTTTTCGATGGCTTTCAATAAGCCGATGCCTATATCCCTATTTCCATGTACTGGGACGGAAACCGTGCTTGATCCGTCACTCAGCAGGTGGTGGCTGCCGTGGACCCGGACGACATGCCAGTTATTGCTTTCAAGCTTCTTTATGATTTGCTTGCCGGTCATGAAAAAAATAGTGTATCAAAAAAGATATACTGTCAACTGGAAAATTCATTTTTTACGGTAAAGGAGTTGGAACGTTCGTCAGAAGGCCCGTATGGATGCCCATAAGCTGTTGTACCATTAGCCCGCTGAGAAGCATGTGTTGACCGGCAAAAACGGCGCCCTGATCTATTCCATGAATGAGATCGCCGATGTCCGTGGAAAAGTGGTTGCGGGGTTATGTCGCCCCCCATGCGGGGGCGTGGATTGAAATTGTACTTCTATTGATGAAGAACCGGGGAGGGCGCAAAAATAGAGTTACTTGACCTTGATTTCAATGTCTTTTTTCTTGGCTTCTTCCACTTTTGGAAGGGTTAGCTTCAAGACGCCCTTGTCAAAGATGGCCTCGATGTTGTCGGTTTTAATGTTCATGGGGATTCGAAAGGAACGCTCAAAAGATCCGGAATATCGCTCAACATAATGATGATGCTCATCCTTTTCTTCTTTTTCTTTTTTCTTTTCACCTTTTATGGTCAGAAGGTCTCCCGAGATGCTCACATTGACATCCTTTGTTTCCAGACCGGGCAACTCCGCCTTAATCAGAAGCTGGTCCGCGGTTTCCGAAATGTCCACCGACGGCATCCATTCTTCCGAAAATGTTCCGGCCAATGGCCTTTGCCCAAAAAATCGATCCCAGAGTTTGTCCATCTCTCCTCGAAATGAAGTGATCTCTCCAAAGGGTTTCCACGGAACTAATTCCATATCAATTACCTCCTTGCGTTTTTTTAGCACCCTCCCCGTGCTATGTCCCAAAAACGTTACCATTGTTACCTTTGTAACGTTACAACCGCCACCCCTGTTCAGGCGCAATTTGCCTGGATTTTTCCCCGGTAAACAAAAAAGCCGCGCAATTTTTTCGCAGTTCTTTCATGTTGTTCTGAAACACATCTCGGCCGAAGGGGTCTATATTTTCCAGGCAATTGCAATGGATAAATACCTTTGAAACTTTAGGGCACTCTTTTTTCAAGGTGTTTAAGACTTCCCACGCGGATGTCCCGTCAAAGTTGCCCGCAAGTCTCAGGTGAAGGTTGTCGCCGTTTTGATGTCTGAGGATTCTAAAATTGGATGCCATTGTTGTGAGGCCCTCCTTTCCAGCCTTTTGTGTTCGGGTTTAAAATAATCAAACTTGACTTCCTTTCAGCATAAAATGTGCCATCGGAAACAGAGGAGAGATTTCCGATGAAAAAGGACGTTCATGAAGAAAAATACCGTGTGTATCAGGCTGGTTATAGGGTTTCGTCCCATGGGTGGAGATCTTTCTATTCATAGGCTCGGAGTGTCAGGGTATTTTACAGTTTGGAAAAGAAAATGTGGGAAATTTTGCACATGTTGGATCATCAATTGGATATATGCCAATTGGCCATATCGCTGACCTTATGAATTTAGCGATAATATTAAACTGTCGAATTCTTGGCATATATTGTGCTTTAAAGAAAAGAAATAGATATGCCAAGGTTTGACATTGAAACAATTTAATTCCTTTTTTAGGGACCGAGGTAAATACAATGTATGAAGCCATGCTTTATGAATGCCTTGACCATAGCGTTGTGCGCTGCAATTTATGCAACCACCAGTGCAAAATCCAGGAGGATAAGCTGGGCCTTTGCGGGGTGAGGCAAAACCAAATGGGCAGGCTTTACAGTCTGGCGTATGGTAATATTATTGCCGAGCATGTGGACCCCATCGAGAAAAAGCCGTTGTTCAACTTCTTCCCCGGCACAACCGCCTATTCATTGGGAACAATGGGCTGCAACTTCCGCTGCAAGCATTGCCAGAACTTCGACATCTCCCAATACCCCCGTAAGAACAGAGGGGACGTCCTCGGAGAACATCGAACCCCGGAGCAGATTGTTGCGGCGGCAAAAACCGCCGGTTGCGGAACAATTGCTTATACCTATACCGAACCGACCGTTTTTTTCGAATTTGCTTACGATACCGCTGTCCTGGCCCAAAGGGAGGGTCTGAAAAATATCTTCGTCAGCAATGGCTATATGAGTGAGGCGGCCATCGTTAAAATTGCGCCCTGTTTAGATGCCGTCAATATAGACATAAAGGCGTTTACCGATAATTTCTATAAAGAGATTTGCGGCGCCCGCCTTAAACCGGTGCTGGAATCGGTCCGGTTGATGAAATCGCTTGGCGTCTGGGTGGAGGTTGCAACGCTTATTATTCCAGGGCTGAATGATCAACCCCGGGAGCTGCGGGATATCGCTCAATTTATTAAGGGGGTCGGCCCTGAGATTCCCTGGCACGTTACGCAGTTCTATCCCACATACAAGATGGTGGACAAACCCCGAACGCCTCTTGAAACCCTCCGGATGGCCCGTGAAATCGGCATGGAAGAGGGCCTGCGATATGTTTATGCGGGCAATGTACCCGGAGAGGATGGCGAAAATACCTGCTGCCATGCCTGTGGCGCTTTGCTGATAGAGCGCTACGGGCTCAGCTTATTGCGGAATCGGTTGGAGAATGGGCATTGCCCTCTATGCGGGGCCGAAATTGACGGCATTGGGTTGTGATTGCGGCTATGCCGCATTAGTACCTGGTTTTCTATCACAAAAAATAAGAAAATCTTTGCGCCTTTGCGTCTTTGCGCGAGATATGTTGTTTGCGGTTATCCGCATTAGGAAATAAGAGATTATGGGTATAGTGAATGATATCGAAGCGATGAATAAAGAGATCAGGTGTTGTGATCGGTGTGGATTGGCCAAAAGTAGGAAAAACGCTGTTTGCGGGGAAGGGGACACCTCCGCCCAATTGATGCTCATTGCCCAGGCGCCCGGAGAAAATGAAGATAGAGAAGGGATCATGTTTATTGGTCCCTCCGGAATGGTTCTCAATGAGATGTTGAACAGGGTAGAGATCAGCAGGAAAGATATCTATATGACCAATCTCATAAAATGCTTGCTCCCCAAAAACAGAAAGCCCAAGGCGGACGAAATTGAAGCTTGCTGCCGATTTCTGGATCGCGAGATAGCGGCGGTAAGACCCGGAATTCTGGTCCCGCTGGGGTATTATGCAACCCGATACCTGTTTATAAAATATGGTATTGAACGTCCTTCCAAAGCGGAATTTCATAGCGTCTATGGCCACATTTTTGTGGTGGACGATCAGGAAATAATTCCGGTGCGGCATCCTGCCGCTCTTCTTCATAACCCTGCCATTAGAGAAGACATGGTAAGAAGCTACATCAGGCTTCAGGGTCGCGTCCGCCATGCGGCGGAAAAGTGTGTGGAAATCAAAACAAACCCCTTAAGGAGGATTGATGATGACGGATAATGCTAAAAAGAGAATGTTGCTGGCAGTGGACGGATCCGAAAATGCTTTGGAAATCGTCAGGTACGTGGCCAAAATCCCGGCATTTCGGGAAATGGAGCTGGTGTTATTCAACGTTTACAGTAAGATACCTGAAGGATATTGGGACCTGGAAAGGAACAGCTCCGTTGCCTGGCGGATGAGCGAGGTCAGGGCTTGGGACAAGGAGCGCGAAAAAACCATTCAGGAATATATGCAAAAAGCGGAGAAAATTCTCCGGCGTGCCGGTTTTCCCGAGGAATCGGTAAACGTAAAAATTCAGAACAGACAAAGCGGCTTTGCGCGAGATATCGCAAAAGAGGCAGAACGGGACTATGACGGTGTCCTGGTGGGCAGAAAAGGGATGAGCAACCTGAAAGATCTTGTGCTGGGGAGTATCGCAACAAAACTCATCGGGAAGATTTCCTTTGTTCCCATCCTGGTGGTTGGCAAGAAACCTTCGTCAGGGTCAGTGCTTCTGGGTCTGGATGGTTCGGAGAACGCCATGCGTACCGTAGACTATGTGGGAAGCCTGCTGGGTGGGTCCGATTTTGATGCTGGATTCATTCATGTGATCAGAAATGATAATCCGGAATATGTGAACCAGAGAAAAATGGAGATGAATGGGGTATTTGATGAAGCCAGGAGCGCGTTGGTACGATCAGGATTTGATCCGGATCGGATTACCACCAAAATTATCACGGGTGTGCGGAGTCGTGCGGCTGCCGTGGTCCAGGAAGCAGCGGATGGGGGCTATGGGACCATCGTTGTGGGTAGAAGGGGGCTTTCCAGGGTGAGAGATTTCCTCATGGGAACCGTCAGCAACAAACTCATCAATATGGCTAAGAATCATGCGGTTTGGGTTGTAAACTAAGGCGGCATAGCCGCGGTTTTAAGCTCAGCTGATCGAAAGTTTCTTGTTTTTTAGTGACCGTTCACGGTTGCCGGTTTACAGTTGCCGGTTCACGGTTTTTCAATGAATTATGGGTTTTTTTCGTTAATAAATGGGATGGAACGATTCCGGTCAGGTTAAATACAGCGGGGTTGCTTGACGGTGAAAATCTCCTTTGTGGAGGGCGGGACGGATCTTTGTTAAGCGTGAACCGGGGAAAGGATCAGTTTTGACCGTGGTTTTGCTAAAGGAAAGAATTTGAAAGGAAAGATATGAGTTTGGTAACGGCAACGGATGTTTCTAAAACATATATGAGCGGCGATATCAAAATTGAGGCCCTAAAGGGGTTGAGTTTCGAAATAGATGCGGCCTCTTTTGTTTCTTTTGTGGGGCCTTCCGGCAGTGGAAAGACCACAATCCTGAACCTCATCGGCTGTCTTGACAAGCCGACCGAAGGAACCTTAAGGGTTGGCGACACGGATATTGCTCATCTTAACAGACGCATGGCAGCCTCTTTCAGAGGTAAAAACATCGGCTTCATATTTCAGGACTTTAATCTTCTTCCCGTGCTGACAGTCTTTGAGAATGTGGAATACCCCCTTCTTATGGTGCAAAACACCCCTTCAGATGAAAGAAAAAGACGGGTCATGGACCTCCTTGACGCCGTTGGGATGATTGAACAGAAAGACAAATATCCGGATCAGATTTCAGGCGGACAGAAGCAGAGAGCAGCGGTGGCAAGGGCGCTGGTGACAGCGCCAAAGCTCATCCTCGCGGATGAACCGACTGCCAATTTAGACCATAAAACCGCTTATCGGGTCATCGATATCATGAAAAAGATGAAGGAGGCGTTTGGGACAACCTTTATTTTTTCCACCCATGACCGGAAAATTGTTGGGGAGGTTGAGGAAATCTATATGCTGGAAGACGGCGTATTGGCCGATCGACATGTGAAGGGGGGCAAAGGCAGTGTTTAATATATTTAAAATTGCCCTGAGAAACCTGACCCGATACAAGCGAAGGACATTTCTGACCGCTTCTCTGATCACCGTGGGGGTTGTATTTGTCCTTGTCTTTATTGCCGTCACGGGGTCATTCAAGAACATGATGATCGGGCAGATAACGGACTCCTTTGTGGGCCATATCCAGATCCACAAAAAAGGGTATTTAGCATCCATGGATAACCTGCCCCTTACCATGAATCTGAACCCCGGGGCCTTAAAAAAAATAGAAAAAGCGATTAAAGAAACCGCGGGTATCGAGGCCTGTTCAAAGAGGATAAAATTTGGTGGTCTGTTCAGCAATTTCGTTGAGACGACCAATATCAGGTTAAACGGTGTATCCCCCGAGGATGAGATAAAAACGGTGCCGCTCCTTTTCTCAAGGATAAAAGAGGGGGACAAGACCATCCGAAAAGGGGAGATCCTTGTCCCTGAGTTGATCGCTAGGGGAATGAAAGTTAAGGTCGGCGACACGGTTGTTGTGATTGCCACCAATAAGAACGGGTCCGTTAACGGAAAGCAATTCAAGATCGGAGGGATCGTTGAGAGCGCCACGGGCCCCGGCGGAAGAGATGGTTACATGCATATTCAGGATGCCATGGAAGTCCTCAGGATGGAAAAGATGGATGTCAGCGAGATGGCCCTTAGGCTCTCCGACTTCAGCCGTCTCCATGAGGTGCATGGCAAAATCAATGGGATCCTCTCAACAGCGCTAAACAAGGCCGGGAAACCTGTCTTTGAGGTGCATACCTGGGAAAAACTTTCCCCCTTTTTCAATATTGCAAGGATGATAGATGTGATGACCTTCTTTATCAAGATCATGCTTATTGCCATCGTGCTTGTGAGCATTATGAATGTCATGATCATGGCGGTGTATGAAAGGATCAGAGAGATCGGCACGATAGCGGCCATCGGCACGATGCCCGAGAAGATTCTTTCCATGTTTTTGCTCGAGGGATTTTGTCTTGGCGTTCTGGGTGCGCTGACAGGCGTTATCCTCAATTCCGGGGTTCTATATGTCTTGAACAGGGTTGGGCTTACCTTTGATTTCGGAAGACAGGCAGGCCTGATTCTCTCCCCCACAATAGATTTGCCGAATATTTTTGCAATTTCGGCCATCGTCATTGTGGTATCTGTTTTGGCGAGTCTTCAGCCCGCATACAAGGCGTCGAAAATGGCGCCCATCGATGCCCTGCGGCATGTATAGGAGGCATTTCATATGAAAAGAATTGTCCTTATCAGCATTGCAATTCTGTTGGCGGCGCCTGTTTACGCCATAGACGGGGACCAACTTTTAAAAAAAATAGATAGAAATCTCAATCCTGAAGTGTATGAATCCTATCGAAAACTTATCAACATGGAACCTGACGGGAGGAAAAGGGAGTTTATCCTTTTTACCGTGAAGAAAGGCGATGACAGGGTCGCATCGCTATTTCTTTCACCCGCGAGCGAAAAGGGGAGAAGCACCTTAAGACTTGGAGAGAACATGTGGCTCTATATCCCCAATGTGGGAAAACCGATCAGGATAACAAGCATCCAGTCGGTTGTGGGAGGCGTGTTCAACAACTCTGACATATTGCGGCTCGATTATGCCGCTGAATACCGGGTGCGTCAGGTAGAAGAGAGCGGGGATGAATATTTATTGCACCTTAAGGCCAAGACAAAAGCCGTTGCCTATGACAAACTGAAGATGTGGGTTGACAAGAAGAATTTGCTGCCCACCAAGGTCGAATGCCTTACGGAGGCCGACATGCTCATTAAGACCCTCTATTTAAAGAAGGTAAGAGACTTTGGAGGGGGCATTGTCAGGCCATCCGTCATCGAAACGGACAGCCCTCTCTACAAGGGTTACAGGTCCATCATGATCTTCGCCAAAATCAAAGCGCGGGATCTTCCGGATGAGGCCTTCACCCTCAATTTCCTCCCCGGAATCAAGAGCCTTAGATGAAGGGACTCCTGATTCTCGCAGGCGTTGCGCTATGGGGCTGGTTTTTTCCTTTTCCGGCCTTTTCAGCGGATGAATACACCTTTGATTTGTCGGAAATCGAAAATGAAATTGAGAAAAAACCTTACAGTTTTGGGGGATTTTTTGAGTTCAAACCTGTTCTTTTCGGCCTCGACCGCGATTCCGCGTTTTACAAGATCAAATTCTATGATAAAGACGAGGGATCAACCCTGGAACAATACAATTCTCGTCTTCGCCTCGAGGGAAGCTGTCACAGGGGCATGGCGGGTCTTTTTTTTAGAGCCGACGGCAGCCTCTGGTACGGCTATGAGGGATGGGACGGGGGCATTACGCTTCTTGAAGGGTATCTTGCCTTAAAACCGAACCCCGGTTTTGCCCTTGAGGCCGGCAAAAAGGTTCTGCCATGGGGGAAGGGCTATGCCTTCAATACCGTGAATTTTGTTTCGCGCTCCAAAGATCCTGATGACCCCACCGAGCCGGTAGAGGGGTACTATCTTGCCGTTGCCGACTGGATCAAGAGCTTTGGCGGTCCCTTAAAAACTTTGGCGTTCACGCCGGTAATCCTGCCGGTCACAAAATCCATAAACGACCTGTTTGGCGAACCGGACCACATTAATTTTGCCGCCAAACTTTATGGCCTGCTATGGGATACCGATATAGACTTGCTTTTTTTTGCCGGGAAGAGCCGAACCACCCGTTACGGCCTTGATTTTGCCAGGAATATAATATCGAATTTTGCGGTTCACGGGGAGTTTGCGTGGCTCCCCGGGTTTGATAAAAAATCCATAGACAGTGAGGGGAATCTCCTCACCGAAAAATCGGATATCATGAAATTTCTCTTAGGCATTCGTTATCTTACCACCAGCAATATGACGTTCATCGTTGAATACTACCATAATGGCGCAGGTCTTGACGAAAACGACGCTGATCATTTTTACAGGTTTGTTGACGGTGCATACGACACCTATGTTTCCACCGGAAACAGTTTCGGGCTTGACAAGGCGGCACGGTTATCCCAGGGATCCATAGGCGCCTTCAAACCCATGCGCGACTACCTCTATTTTCGAGCCGGTTGGAATGAACCCTTCGATATCCTTTACTTTACTCCGGCAATATTTTCGATAATCAATTTAAACGATCGAAGTTTGTCCATCACCCCGGAGCTTTTGTACGAACCCATAACCAATTTACAATTAAGACTGCGCGGCGGTGTTCTGGTAGGCGGCAATGATTCAGAATTCGGGGAAAAGCAGAATGATTATAAGGTTGAACTGCGGGTCAGGTATCTTTTTGATTAAGGGGTGCTGGATAATGAGGGCCTGCCCGCAATCCTTTCAGCCGGCTGGAAATCATTTGTCTGAGCGTTTTCTGGCAGGGGGTATTTTTCATGTGCAACCGTCTCTATTGCAATAAGGGGATTCGGCCTTACCGACAGCTGAAACGTAGTCCGGCACGGGGCGTAATGCGGCTGGAGAGGGTCGTTTCTGTCAAGGACTCCTTCAGCGCCTGTACGGATAACCGCCCCTTATGCCTTTTTTCGAAAACACAATTTGCCACAACTGATTCCTTCTTGACCTGAAACTGCCGGCGCATGAAAGAAGATAATAGGTCCACATCCGATAAAACCGCTCATCATATGCATCTTTGAGTCTGACCCAATTTTTTGTGAAATTGTGATACCAGGCCATCAACGTTCTGTCATAGAATTGCCCGAAGCTATGCCAATCCTCGAGTACAAACAACCCTTCCGTTGCCGAGGTGATCTGTTTTGTGGAGGGCAGCATTGAATTCGGGAAGATATATTTATTAATCCAGGGGTCTGTTGCATTCGTGGATGTGTTCCCCGCTATCGTGTGCAACAAAAAGAGGCCATTCTCTTTTAAACATCGATGGACAACTTTCATGAACGTCCTGTAGTTTTTTAATCCCACATGTTCAAACATGCCGATGGAAACAATGCGATCGAATTTTTCCGTTAACGCCCTGTAATCTTTCAGCTCGATTTTTACCGCAAGCCCCCGGCAGAAATTATTTGCCAATTTCACCTGCTCCCGGGACACCGTTATGCCATGTATCCTGGCGCCATATTTTGCGGCTGCATATTTTGCAAAACCACCCCAGCCACACCCGATATCCAACACCTTCATGCCCGATTTTAATCCGATTTTTTGACAAATTAAGTCCAATTTGGCTTCCTGCGCTGTATCGAGTGTTTCGGCGTTTTTCCAGTAAGCACAAGAATAATTCAGCCCTTTGTCAAGCATAACAGAAAAAAGATGATTACCGATGTCGTAATGCCGCTTACCGACGATGTAGGCTCTCGATCTGGTCTGAGAATTGATTACCTTTGCCTTCAGCATCACCCACAGTGATATCGCGGCATTTGTCTTTGATTTCTTGTCTAAGCGATTCTCCATGATTTTTTCAAAGAATTGATCAAGGGCGTCACAATCCCACCAGCCATCCATGTAGCTTTCCCCCAGAGCAAGGGAACCGCCTGATAAAACCCTTCCGTAAAAGTCAGGGTTATGTATCCGGATATCCCAGGGTCTATCCCCATTAATCTGAACATCAGAAGGGTTAAGCAATTTTTGAACAATTTTTTTCATTTTTGCTTCCTCCATGTCATTATCTTTTGTTCGATTTACTGGATTACACCCGTTTTATTTGACGCCTCCGTGTTTTAATGGATTATCATCTTGTTTGATTATTGAGTCTACACCATTATTTTACAGTCTAAGTAGAAAAGACTCAAGAATTAATTATAAATTGCGGTCATACAAGAATCCCCGGAGGGCCAACCGGGCAGACACACCGGTCTGCCTCTATCCACACCCTCTTTTGATTTACAATATGCCCGTAGGGGCGGACCTGTGTGTCCGCCCTTTACAAAGCCTCTGTTTTGGGCGAAGGGTCCATCGACTTCTCGGGGCTGGTGAAGGAGCTGTTGGCAGAAGGAGAATATCGGGTTTTTTCAAAACTTCATTGAGATAGGGGGCTGATTTTCAGGACCTTGGCGGCCTTCCGGTGAAGGCCGCACGATTATCCTTTTTTGCCCTACGCCAGTTCGAGTTCCTGCAATCCCTTTGTCATGAGTTCCGGCGGCGCCTTCAGGGACATACCCTTGGCGCTTTTGATCTGCATGCCGCGCATCTTGAGATTTGTCAGGGTTTCCGTCATTTTCAGGGTCATGGCCATGGGATCCAGAATGGGCGCCCCTTCCAGTTCGAAAATCCCTTTAACCGGGAAGATGGGGGAAATCAGGCCGCAGCCGGCGATGATGACTTCCGCCCCGTCTGCCAGACACTCCCGGCATGTTTCCATGAAATGATCGATAATTTGATCATAATTTCCCCCCATGAGATCCCCGATCATGCTTTCAAGGGGCAGGGTCATGGCCCTTACCGGCTTATGTGAAACGGCGAAAGGCGCAAATCCCAGGTTGATCAGATGTTCGGTCATGAAAGATACCCAGACCGGTTCCGTGGTCACCACGGCAAACTTTCGGCCTATCAGAGCGGCCATGTGCATGGTGGCTTCAGCGGCCCCCATTACGGGAATGGAGAGTAGATTGTTTCCCATTCGGACGCCGCAATCAAAATAGCAGGCCCCGGATATGCCATCAAACCCATCCTTTTCCGCTTTGAGCATGGCCTTTACGATTTCCACCTCATTGGGGCCTCTGAACCCCTCAAAGCTCATTAACGCCGGATCCTTGAGTCCTTTCGGGACATCCCGAATTTCTATTTCCGTATTCTCATCCTTGGCGAGTTCATAGCTTTGCATCAACAACTCATAGTAGCCGCCGAAAACCGTCTTCGGCATGGAAATCGGTAATAACGCGCAAATTTTCATGTTCTGTCTCCCTTTTTCATAATATTTTTGGGTTTTTGTTTATTTCTTTACCATTACGGAAAATTTTGGCTGCCGTCACTTGAGCATCATGGTCGGCAACCAGAGGACCGTACGGGGAAATATGGTGAAGATGACCAGGCATAGTAACATGATCAAAAGAAAAGGCAATGCACCTTTGATGATTTTTGCCAGTGGAAAACCGGAGATTCCGTAAATAAGAAAAATATTCAGTCCCACCGGGGGCGTTAACAGCCCTATTTCCAACATGACGATAAAAAAAACGCCGAACCAGACCGAGTTGAACCCCGCTGACATGATCAGCGGATAAAATACCGGCAGCATGATAACCATGATGGATGCCGAATCTAGAAACATGCCGAAGATGAAGAGTACCAGGGCCACAAGGCTCAGGGTAGCATAGGGTGATATTCCGGCGCTGTTGACGAATTCAACCAGATGCGTCGCAATCCGTAATTGAGACGTTACCGCGCCGAATATCCGCGCCCCCACGATGATCAGGAGAATCATGGAGCTGATTTCCGCACCCGTCAGGATGCACTTGAGAAGTTCTTTCCCATTAAGGGTCTTCATGAAAACAACCGTGACCAGGATGGCATATATTACCATCACGGCTGCCGCTTCCGACGGCGTGAATATCCCCGCGTATATTCCTCCGAGCACGAATACGGGAGCAAACAGGCCGCAGAGCGCCGCTTTGACTGCATCTCGCTTATCTTTCCAGGAGGATTTTCCGGATGAGATTTTCTCGGGGATTATGCCTTTTTCAAATAAGGATTTTTTGTTTACGGCGCCTCGAATGATAACATAAAGGCAGTAGGAAGTGAAAATGATGGCCCCGGGGACTATGCCGGCCACGAATAATTGACCGATGGATTCTCCGGTGATAACGCCGTAAAGAATATAGCCTATGGAAGGAGGAATGACGGTTCCGATGGTGGAACCCGAAACCACGCCGCTGGAGAGGGCTCTGTCGTAGCCCTGCTTTACCAGAATGGGCAAGGCCACCGCTGCAATGATGGAGGTTGTGGCGACGCTGCTTCCGCTGATGGCGCAAAAAAATCCTCCGACCAGAATGGTGACCACAAGGGGCGCCGCATGAAATTTACCTGAAAAATGTTCAAAAAGATCAAATACTTTATGAACTACCTTTCCCTTTTCCATGATCATTCCGGCGATGATGAACAGCGGCAAACACGTGAGGGGAAAACTATCCACGGCTTGAAAGGCAAAAAAAGGGATTTGCCTGAAGACGCCTTTTCCCATGAGCAGATAAAGCCCCACCGTGCCCACGAGTCCCAGGGCCAGGAATACGGGCATTCCGGAAAACAAAAGCGTCAGGGTTAAGAGACACAGGCCCGACATGACGTTCACCTGTACGGCCAAACCGAGGCTTATAACGATCATGACCATTAACAGAAGGATGTAGGGGAGGGAGCGGTTCTTGATTTTTGAATCTTCGGAAGCATTAGTATCGTTTTTAAGTATCCGGAATTTTTCTCCGATGATTCTGACGGTTTCCAGGGAAAGCAAGAACGCCCCCAGAACGATGGATGAAATCAGAATGCCTTTGGGTATGGGTATTTCCGATATGGTGGTGACGGAAGACGCAAATGATTTTGAGGCCCAAACCCAACTGCTGTACCCCAGTGCGCCGGTAAAGATCAATGATATAATGGAAACGGAAATGCTAAAGCCCGGCTTGGCCCTTTCCGGAAGAACGTCCACCAGGATATTCACTGATATATGGCGCCTTTGCCGAAGCGTATAGGCCGCCGACAGAAAAGTGAAGACGATGAGGGAGTAGGAACATAAATCAAAAAGGCCTTGGATATGCACTCCCAAAAAATATCTGGCAAAGACCTGTGCGCCTATGAAGACGGAGAGCAGCATGATCAACCCTGCCGCGACGGCGCCCGTGAGGCGCATGGTTTTATCGATGGTTGAATCCAAAAACAGTAAGATGTCTTTCATTGGGGCAGCCCCCGCGGATATCAGGTTGGATCAATTTGCCGGCATTTGTTCCAAAACAAATGCCGGCAAAATCGGTAGAACTTCGGTATGGATTATCAACGCGCTTTGTCCAGGACCTCCATGATCTGCTTTGCCTGAACGCCGTATCCTTTATCGGCGCATGTTTTCAACCATTCCTCGTATACGGGTTGTAAGGGTTTTTTCCACTCTTTCAGTTCTTCATGGGTCAGGATTTTAACGGTTCCTTTTTTGCGTAGCACTTCGAGACTTTTTTCTTCATAGGCCTTCATCCAGGTGAGGGATTTTTCCTGCGTCTCCCGGGAAACTTTCAGTATGATTTTCCGCATATCTTCCGGAATGGCGTTCCACGTATCCAGATTGATGAAATTAACCCATACGGTCCACCAGAAAGGCCCTACGTAATAGTTGGAAACTTCGTAGAATTTCATGGCGTTCATGTAGCTCCAGGCCGTAACGCACCCGTCTATGGCGCCCTTGGCCATGGCGTCGTATACCTCGGCCCCGGTTATTCTAACGGGAACGGCACCCCATCCTTTAAGGCTTTCCAGGGCGCCAGGCACGGGGGCTCTTATTTTGAGGCCCTTCATGTCCCCAACTGTGTTTACGGGAACTTTACCACAATAGGCATTGCCCCCGTAGGCGCTGTAAAAAAGGATTCTGACATTATGTTCCTTGAACAGCGGTTGAAGAATTTCGTTGATTCTTTCTCGTGCTTTAAGCCAGTGATCAATGTCTTCGATGAGCAGGAAATAATCGGAAAACTGAAAAACGGGGTTATAGCCGGCCCAGAAACCCACGCTTGTGAGCCCCATCTCAACTCCTCCCATGGTGGCTGCGTCGATCCCCTGAATAAAAGAAAAAAGCTGCCCTCCGGGATACAGCTCAACCTTTATTTTCCCCTGGGTCCTTTTTTCCACTTCTTGGGCGAAATACTTCATGTCCTTGGCTGAAAAATGATGTGAAGCGGGCATTCCCGTGTAATACCTTAGTACAATCGGGGCCTTGGCGTCGGCACGTTTCGTGCCGACGGAAACGGACACGGCGAACACCAACAGCAGGAGAATCAGGATTTGGGTTGTTTTTAATGACTTCATGATTATGCCTCCTTTTGGTTTAATGCGGAACCCGTGTCCCCACCGGAAAAATTTCCGGCGGGGGATGAAAAAAAACCAGCGCAACCTTGCAAGCGGTTCATCCGGATTTTTTAATCTTTTGCCTTCAAAGCCGCCAAAACCTTCTCGGGGGTCATGGGAACATCCCGCATTCGTACGCCCACCGCATCGTAGATGGCGTTGGCGATGGCCGGGGCCTGCAGAAAGAGGCCCGATTCTCCCACGCTCTTGGCGCCGAAGGGTCCCGTGGGATCCCCCAGTTCCACCAGTATGGCTTCATGGTCGGGCATGTCGAGAATGGTGGGAATCTTGTATTTGTCAAAGCCGTCCGTGAGCATGGCGCCGTTTTCCCGGCTGATGATGGGATCCTCGAAAAGGGCGAAACCGAGCCCCTGGGATGTTCCCCCTTCCAGTTGTCCCTCCACCACCGTGGGATTGATGGCTTTTCCAATGTCGTGAACCGTAAGCCATTTGACGACCTTTACGACGCCGGTTTCCGAGTCCACCTCAACCTCGGCAAACCCCGCCTGCCATGGCGGTGCAAAATCGGTGGGTTCAACCGTGGCATGGACCATCAGCTGTTCACAATTCTTTTCATAGTTGTAAATCAAGTCAAAGGCGATATCCCTGTAATTCACCATTTTTTCGGGTTCCGCGGTCACAAAGATCTTCTTATCCTTCATTTCAAGATCTTCCGGTTTGACCTCGAGTTTGGCTGCCGCCCTGGCCAGAAATTTTTCCCGGGCCATGCCCGCCGCTTTCTGGACGGCAAGGCCGATGCAGTAGCAGCCCCTGGAAGCGTGGGTTCCGATATCGAAACCCGTTACATCCGTGTCACCGAGAACCACGTTGATATCGTCATAATCAATGCCCAGAGATTCCGCCGCGATCTGGGAAAGAGAACCGGCCACCCCCTGCCCGAGATTTCCCGGCGATACAAACAAAGAACATCCCCCGTCTTCATTGAACTTGAGGGTGGCGTTGCTGTGTTCCAGGAGCATGGGCTGTGCGCCGCTGAGCCAGCCCATGGCGGCGACGCCGACGCCCCGTTTGATGGGGCCGTCGGATGGCATTTTCCCCCATTTGTCTTTCCAGCCGATCTTCTCCGCCCCCACGTCCAGACACTCATCCAGCCCGCAGCTGGAGATGGCCGTAGACGGAAACCAACCCAGGCCGCCGACGCCCCGGTGATATTTCTTCCGGAACAGAACGGGATCCATGCCGATTTTCGCGCATGCCTCGTCCACCAGGGTTTCCCGCGCGAAACTCGATTGCATGCCGCCGAAGCCCCGCATGGCGCCGCAGGCCAGGTGGTTGGTATAAATGACTTCAATTTCCTGGTGCATGCTTTCAAATTCATATTCCGTAATGTTGCTTGCCAGCCCTACGCCGCAACCGGAGGCCATTTTGCAGACGTAAGCGCCGGCATCACCCGTGTATCTGGCTTGAAGGGCCTTGGGCGTTCCGTCTTTGGTGAGACCCATTTTCATGTGAATTTTGGCGATATGTTCCCGGGTGATGCGGTTTGAAAAATCTTCGTTGCGGTATAATTTGATTTTTACGGGGGCACCCGCTTTGATGGACAGGGCAGCGGTGATATGTTCGGCGCAAAGATCCGTGCCGGCGCCGAAACCGCAACCCGCATAGGGCTGAATGACCCGAACGGCGGATTCATTCAAGTCGAACATGTAGGCCAGCATGCGCTTGGCCATGTGGGGAAGTTGAATCTGGCTCCAGACGGTGAGCCGGCCATTCCGGTAGTCGGCCACGCTGCACGCATTTTCAAGACCCGCCTGGATCTGCTTGCTGGTACCGTAGACCCCTTCCACGACCGCATCGGATTCGCCAAATCCCTTTTCCGCATCCCCGTAACAGAAAACCGGTGTGGGCGGTACCGGCACATTGCCGGGCACGTTTCCATGCACTTGTGGTGCGCCTTCCTGAACGGCGGTCTCAATGTCAAAAACGGCGGGGAGCACTTCGTAGGTCACATCGATGGCCGCCAGTGCAGCCCTGGCCACTTCCTCATCGACCGCCGCCACTGCCGCAACGGGTTCCCCCACGTATCGGACCTCGTCCCCGAACAAAAACATGTCCTGGGGTTCCCCGTCGGGCAACTGATAGGTCATGACATTGAGTGTAAAGATTTTTTGGGGAACATCCCGGCCCGTGACCACGGCCTTTACGCCTGGAATTACCTCGGCTTTGGATGCGTCAATGTTCAGAATCCGCGCATGGGCGTGGGGACTGCGCAGTATTTTTCCCACGAGCATTCCGGGAAGCGATATGGTGGTACAGTATTCGGCTTTGCCGGTCACCTTGTCATAACTTTCCTTTAGCGGAAATCGTTTTCCGACCACTTTCAGTTCGTTCTGCATGTTATGCACCTCCCTTCGCGGCGTCGGTGACGGCCTCCAGAATCTTTTTGTAGCCTGTACATCTGCAAAGATTCCCCGCCAGGCCCTCTTTGATTTCCTGGGGCGTTGGATTGGGATTTTCGTTGAGCAATCCTTTGGCCGTCAGAATCATTCCAGGGGTGCAGTACCCGCATTGCAGCGCCCCTTTTTCCATAAAGGATTTTTGGAGCGGATCAAGTGTATTGCCTTTTGCAAGCCCTTCGATGGTGGTAATTTCCCGATCCCTCGCCGTTACTGCCAGGGTGACGCAGGAGAGGATGGGGATGCCGTCCAGGAGCACGGTGCATGCGCCGCAGTCGCCGGAGCCGCAGCTTTCATGGACCCCTTTGAACCCGTATCCCAGCTCGTCTCTCAAGACTTCCACCAGCAGGGCATGGGTATCCACCAGGGTGTCGTATCGAACGCCGTTTACAATAAATGTTGCCTGCATCTTTCGCATCGCTTTTTCCTCCCCCTAATTCAAATATTCCAAAAGCGCTCTTTTCAACGCCCGCTCGGTCAAAACCGTTATCATTTCACGCCGGTATTCAGATGTGGAACGGATATCCGTGATGGGGCTGACCCTTTCATCGTCAGCGGCGGCCAGTGCGGCGGCCCGGATACGTTCAAGGGACGGTTTTTCCCCCTCGAGAATAGACTGAATATTGGATGCCAGGAATATGACGGGCGCAACGGCCCCCAAAGCGAGACGAACATCGGTCACCAGACCGTTTTGGACCACCGCTTTGACCGCCACCGCCACTTTGGCGATATCCTCCTTGGTACGCGCCAGATTCAGGAAGGCGCCGCAGCTGCCATCCCCCATGGGCGGTACCTTGATTTCGGTGATGATTTCATCGGGCGAAAGACCGATTTTCCGCACATGGGCGGCGACGGAGGTAACCGGTATGCTCTTGATGCCGTTTCTTCCGGAAATGACGGCTTCGGCGTTAAGGGCGGCCAGGGTTGTGGCAACATCGGATGCGGGATTGCACGCTGAAACGTTTCCCACGATGGTGCCCACATTCTTTACCTGAGCCGAGCCGATTTGTTTGATGGCCTCCCAGAGGGGAGCGAAACTCGTTTTTAAAACCGTTGATCTTTCAGCGTCCCCGAGGGTAGCAAGGGCCCCGATCCTGAGCGCGCCCCCTTCCGTAAGTTCCAGGAACCTGAGTTCCCTGATCCGTTGAATGGAGACAAGGACTTTGGGATTTTTGAGCCTGCGCTTCATCTGATCCACCAGACTGATGCCGCCCGCCATTACCGCGGCGTTGACGTCGTGACATCCCAGAATTTCACAGGCCTCCGAAACCGTGCCTGCCTCGTGGTAGTCAAAAGGGTACAGCTTTCTGTACAACATAAATTCCTCCTTCTCTCCAATTCAGATTAAACTGCGGGGGTCCCCCGAGAGCATGTATCAGGGGTGCATTTTCATCCTACAGGGCCGCCTGTCTCAAGGCCCGGGTAGCATCTTTGTCCACCGTCATGGTTTCGGGATCGATGACCACGCCGTAATCTTTTTTTGCACGATCCATTGAAACAAGCTCATCTAAAACATCGGCCAGAACGGCGTCTGTTTTCCGTTCAAAAGGATTGCCGTATCCGCCGCCGCCCGTTTCGTCGATTTCATAGATGTCGCCCTTGTTGAGCATGACGAATTTATGCACATCCGGATCTTCGGACGAACCGTCGGCTCTTTTCACCACGAGTTTGCTGGGAGCGGCACCCTTTCCGCCTACGATGCCGAAGGGCGCCGTTTCCGGTTTCAGGCCGTCGCCGAAGTTGTCCGACAGGATGTTGTCCCCTTCAACTCGGAAGCGATAGGCGGTTCCCATGCCGCCGCGCCATTTTCCCGCGCCGGCGCTGTCCGTAAGATACTCATACTGAAGCACGGTATAGGGGCATACCAGTTCATGGAGTTCTGGATCGGGGGATCTGAGTCCGCCGGCACAGGAGATGACGCCCAGATGGTTCCAGCCGTCAAAGCCCAGGGTGGCCCCGGCGCCCCCCTTGCACATGAAATGAATGTCACCGAACAGTCTTCCGGTTCGGGGGTTCAATCCCATGGTGGCGGGGGCGGACCATCTTGCCCAGGCGGCCTGAACTCTTTCGGGAACCGCTTGAGACAGGGCCAGCCAGATGGTTTCGGCGATGGTGGCGGTACCGCAGATGGTGCAGGCGGTGCAGGCGGCCGGTTCCACGCAGTTGGTTACCGTTCCTTCCGGCGCGATGATCTGAATGGGCTTTAGGGATCCCTCGTTTTTCCGGATCTCGGGATCGATGGTCATGAACAGGGCGAGACATACACTGGAGAAGGTGTTGGCCAGGGTGCTGTTGATGCTTCCCTTGACTTGTGGATCGCTTCCGGTGAAGTCGAAGGAAATATCGTCCCCTTTAACCTTGATGGTTAGCTTGATTTTCACCATTTTACCGCGGTCGAACCCATCATGATCCATGAACCTTTCAGCCGTGTATTCGCCGTCGGGTATTTTGGAGATTTCCTCCCGCATGTGCTTTTCCGTGGCCTCCACGATTTCATCCACGGCCTGTTCGAGGGTTTCCTGGCCGTACATGGCGATGCCCCGTTTCAGCTTTCGTTCCCCCACCCGGGTGGCGCCCACCAGGCAGTTGAGATCCCCATCCACCAGAAATTCCATTCGCACGTTTTTCAGGATCATGTTCCACACGCTTCGGTGGTATTCTCCCTTTTTGTATAGTTTTGCGGGGGGAATCCGCAGGCCTTCCTCCCAGATGGAACTGGCCTCCGGGTTGTACCCGCAGGCGCCGGTGGCCCCTGTATCCGCCATGTGTCCCTTGGCGGCGGCCCAGAAAACGATTCTGTCGCCTTCAAAAATAGGTCGCAGGACGGTAAAATCGGGTTTATGGTTATTGCCGCCCAGGTATGGGTCGTTGGTGACGATTACATCGCCGTCATGAATATCGTCGCCATAATATTTCATAACCGCCTTGAGACAGAAGGGAAGGGCGCCCGCCAGGACCGCGATATACGGTTTTTGAGCGATCATCTGTCCTTTTGCGTCGAAAATGCCGGTGACAAAATCCCGTGCCTCGCTGAAGATGGGCGATCTGGATGTCCGCATCATGGTTTCTCCCATTTCGCTGCAAACCGAATCGAAACGATTGGCCAGCACCGATCTGAGAATTGGATCGAGTTTTGTTTTTCCCATTGTTTCACCTCCCTTTTATTGATAAGGTTCTTTTAGCCTGTCGATGATGTCCTTTAATTTTTCATCTTTACGGTACATCACATAATTCTCAAAAGAATCGCACGTCAGATCGAAATCGGGCGGCACCACAATGGTGGTAGTGGGCTCTTCAACAATGGCCGGTCCGAAAATCAAGTTGCCGTGTTTTAAGAGCAGGCCGTCGTATACGGGTGTGCTGACGCCTTTTCCGTCGAAAAAGACCTCGCGGTTGTTTTTCAGCGCTTTGGAGGCATCGGGTCCGCTGCCGGGCGACGGTTTAAATTTGGGTTTTTCCGTTTCGCCCATGGATTGCAGTCGAATGTTAATTAATTCCAGTTCCGCCCCCGGCATGGAATATCCGTAGAGGGTGTCGTGGGTCTGGTGGAACAGCTTTGTCAGGTACTTGGTGTCTTCCTCGCGCACCTGGCCGTTAGCCGCCATGGGGAGGGGCACATTGACTTCATTGAATTGTCCGAGATATCGGATATCCACCGTGAAGCTGTTGTGAATCCGGTCTTCAGGAATGCCTTCGGTTTGAAGGGTGGATTTCGCTTCCGTTAGAAGATTGCCGCAGATATCGCTGATGCGATGGATATCCACTTTGGCCAGTTCAATGGTGTAGGTATGCACGTAGTCGTGCTTGAGATCGCTCATGAGCATGCCTGACGCACAGAATACCGATGAGCCCCGGGGCACGATGATCAGAGGAATGTCCTGGTCTTTGGCGATCATGGCCGCGTGAATGGGGCCTGCGCCTCCCGCCACCACCATGGCAAAGTC
Organism: Desulfatiglandales bacterium; assembly: GCA_963664475.2. Lineage (GTDB taxonomy): Bacteria > Desulfobacterota > DSM-4660 > Desulfatiglandales > Desulfatiglandaceae > NaphS2. The sequence goes on along the minus strand of CAXXXE010000004.1, from coordinate 827,105 downwards.
CCGGGGGTTATGTCCCTTGGCCACGGAAACGAGATTGACGCCCAGGGCCATATTGATGTTGATCATCTTGTAGATGCCGGAGGCGGCCTCAATGACGCTGATCCCCAGCTTTTCGGCCACCTTTTCCCGAATGGCGCTGGTGGATGCTTCCTTGTCCAGTACCATGTCCCCGCCGTGGAAATAGTCGGGATCCAGATACCCCAGCACCAGGTCTACGTCGGTAACCGTCGGCTCCATACCCCCCTTGCCGTAACAGACGGGTCCCGGATCCGCTCCCGCGCTTTGGGGGCCCACCTGCAACAGACCGGAGGCATCCACCGAGGCGATGCTCCCGCCGCCGGCCCCGATGGTGACGATGTCCAGAACCGGCAACGCCACCCGGTAACCGCCGATATCCCCTTCCGTGGTGATGGCGGGTTGACCGTCCTTGATCAGGCAAACATCAAAACTGGTGCCCCCCATGTCCACGGTAATGAGGTTGTTCAGCCCGTGAATGCCTGCCACGAACTGTCCCGCCACAGGCCCCCCCGCGGGACCCGAGAGGAGCGTGTTCACGGCGAATCGGCTGCTCATTTCAGGGGACATGACGCCCCCGTTGGACTGCATGATCAGGTAGGTGCCATCGAATCCGTTCTCCGCCAGTCGATTCCGGGAATGGTCCAGATAACGGGACAGGATGGGGCCCACGTAGGCATTCAGGGCCACCGTGCTGTTGCGTTCATAGACGCGCACCTGGGGCAGAATTTCACTGGATAGCGAAATGTAGGTATCCGGGAATGCCTCTCTCAGCATTTCGCCGATGCGCTTTTCATTCTCCCCGTTCATGAAGGCGAAAAGGGTGCTCACCCCGATGGCGGCATAGCCTTTGTCTTTCATTTTTTCAATGATGGCTGCCAATTCATCTTCGTTTAAGGGCATTAAAATGTTGCCTTCACAGTCGACGCGCTCCTCCACCGTGTAGATGTCTCGACGTTTTATGAAAGGCTCGGGCGGCGCGTAGCGGGAGTCGTACTGGCGGTCCCTGAGTCCCCGTCTCATGTTGAGGACGTCTCTGAAACCGCGTGTGGTGATGAATGCCGTATGGGCGCCGTTTCGGGTCAAAACGGCGTTTGTGGTGATGGTGGTGCCATGCACAATGATCTCAACTTGTTTTAAAAATTGGGCCGAATCCATTGAGAGATAATCGGCGATGGCCGAAAGACCTTTTCCCACGCCGATGTTCGGGTCTTTCGGCGTGGACAGGGACTTGAAAATGGCGTGATCGCCATTTTCGTCCAGCATGAGGAAATCCGTAAATGTTCCACCGACATCGATGCCGAGTTTGTATTTCATGAGGGCCTCCTTATTCCGCGGGGCTTCTGGGTTTGAAAAACATTTCTAAGGGTTTAAAAGATCATCCGGAAATTTCCGTAAACCGGAGCATCAGCTTCCCATATCCAGATGACCGCTGTTGATGCTGAGGCTGCGTCCCGGGCCCATGGGCGAGAAATGGCTGATGGGCGGCAAACCGTATTTTTTCCAGGTTTCGTACCATGCAATATCCACTTCTATATAGTAGTCCAGCGGAATGGGGGGCTGGTCGTAACGTCCCAATACGGAATTGGGCTCGATGACCCAGCTTGAACTGCGGGGGGTCACGCCGTGGCTCATGAGGAATTCCCAGCACTCCTTCATGGACTTAACGCCGTCTTCCCATTTTTCAAACCCCCAGGGTTTTGAGAGTTCGCAGCCGCTGACGAGCGTCGGAACCACATTGCCTTCCCCGAAAACGTCCACCGAGTCGCAAACCCGTTTGATCCATTCATCCCGGCCGATCTTGGCATCCTTGCCTGGGCAGAATGTTTTAAACAGGTTTTTGTCCCATACTTCAATATTGGCGTGATGACAATTCACGCCCGCATCCTTCAAAACCTGGCATTCCGGTTTTGTCAACGCCGTGGTCTGTTGATGAATTCCCCATCGGTATCCGATTTTTTCCCGGACCGCGCGGATATAAGACGCATAGAACTCAACGTTTTTCGCATCTTTTAACTGCAAGCTTTCTCGATAGATGGATCCTCCGGTAAACAGGATGTTGTGATTGATCTCTTCCCGTTCCTTGTTGAAGATGGTGTCGAGGACCGTCAGCACGTCATCGATGCTTTTATGCACCATGAAGGGCCTTCCGGTTTTGGACTGTTTCCGGGCATTCGTATTGATGTCGCAGAAAACGCATTCTTCCTTTTCACCCCAGTACTGGCAGCTTCTGAGGATGGTGCAGAAGGTGAGATACCCCCAGAAAACGGATGCCGCCACGTCCGAATAGGGCGTTCCATCCGGAAGTTTGTGCCGGTAGTAGGGGGGTTTGGGGCGCAAAATGACGTCCGCAAGGTAATTGTCTTCCCAGAAAAGCTGCAGCTTTCCATCGACGACGTCAATTTTATAGGGTGTTTTCTCCGGTTGTTCAAGGCAACTCTTGTTGTTTGAAATTCTCAGGTTGTAGGGACCCCCTTCGAATTTAAAGCATTCGGGGGCTTTCATGTATTCCTGTTTCTGCATATCATCCACATCCATGGCATCATAGGAAAATAGATAATAGCTCTTGGTGGCGAATTTGGAGGATTCTTCCAGGGCCTTGGGCGTAAAGGATACCCCCAGGCGGAGAATGTCTTCCTTGATGATGACCTCCTTGTTGACGTCGCTGTACTTTTCAAAATAGCTGCCGAGATCGTACTTTTCGTAGGGCATCTTTCCGGGCATAATCTGACTCCTTCATAAAAATGGTTTCTTAAAATTTTTTTTTAGATATGAAACGAACATTCGATGGCATTTTGGATTTCTTTATATTCAAGAGTCATGCCATCCGGAGCAAAATCCATCCAAACGGTCAACCTGCTGTTTTCCATGTGATTTTATGAATAGAAACAAATTCAAAAGGTATGTTTGATCCGAAGCGCCGTGACAGTATGTCATTTTGTCATGGCATTTTCCGGAGATTTCCTGGAATGGAAGATGAATTTGGCTTTGATCATTGTTTCGGCAACGTCGATATTGCTTGTAGGGGCAGACTTGTGTGTCTGCCCAGTAAAGGGCGAACACACAGGTTCGCCCTTTACTCGGTGTGTCGAAAATGTCAGGAGCATCAAGCGGAGATTACGGGTGATTCAAATTTTATCAGGGATCTCCTTTTTCCCGGCATATAACTTGCTTTTTGAGTTTTGGTGAAGTCCAATGGAAGCGAGGTTGAACCCTATTCTCCGTGTTACATGATAAAGGAAGGCAAAATGAAAAAATTGATCCCAACCCCTCCCAAGGATATTATGATCTCCCTGGAAGGGATGCCCGGTCCCGCGCTGGGCTGTATTATGGTGGATAGCAGCATGAAAATGCTGTGGAACAGGGCCTTTACAGCGAACTGGCCGGAATTTCGCCAAGGCATAGAGTTCTGCCATGAAATTTTCGGAAGGAAAACCCCATGTGAGAACTGTGCCGCCGCCAGTGCTTTTTCCACCGGTCGTCCAGCCAGCTGTGAGCAGGAATTCATATACGAGGATGGCAAGAAGATTTATTTTCAGATTGTGGCATCTCCCATAACGGGAGAAAATGGAGATATCAATCACTGTATTGAAATTTTGCAGGATATTACTTCCCGAAAAAAAATTGAGGAAAAATATAAAAAAATAAGCGATTTTAACTACAGTATTATTTACAATGCCCCCGTCGGTATCTTTACCCTCAACAAAAAAGGGATTATTATCAGCACCAACCCGGCCCATGTAAAAATAGCCGGCAACCCTTCTGTGGACAGGCTTATGGGGTTTGACTGGCTCCATTGTTCGGCGGTTCAGCAGTCGGGCCTTGATGTTTATCTGGAAAAAGGGCTTGCGGGGGAAAGCTTCGAAGTCATTGATTTCCCCTTCCGGGCGGATATTACCGGAAAGGAACTCTGCATGAATTTGAAAGGGGTTCCTCTAAAAAATAAAAGCAATGAAATCGAAGGGCTTTTGTGTATTCTCGATGAGACAACCGATAAAGCCATATATTTAAGAGAAATAGAGCAGCTTAAACAGTACAATGAAAATATTATACAGTCCATCAAGAACGGCATCATGGTGGTTGACAAAAATCTTCGTGTTCTCACATGGAACGAAGGTATGGAGGCCATTTTCAGCCTTCCGTCGTCCCAGGTGCTGAATTTGCCTTTGGAGGAATGTCTGGCGAAAATGAATTTGGCGGGAGCTGGGGAAGACGTTCAAAGACTTCTTGAGACCGGCAAATCACGGCATGTGGAAAAAATCAGTCTTTTTCAGGAAGAAAGGGGCATCATCTCAATCAACTATGGGATTATGCCCCTTTATGACGATGACCGGTCCCAATCGGGGGTGATCCTGGTTTTTGAGGATATTACCCAGCGGGAAGAATACGAGATCAAATACCAGGCACTCTTTGACGGCGCCATAGACGCCATTGCCGTTACGGATCTCGACGGTGCTTTTATCTCCGCAAATCCCAAAACACTGGAGTTGCTGGGTACGGAATGGAAAGTGCTGTCGGGAAAAACTATTTTTCAGATCATTTGTCGTGAGGACATGGAAATCCTTAAACAATGCCTGGAAAATCTTCGAGAAACGGTTTCCGAACAGCCCTACAAGATCCGTTTGACGAGCGCGAAAGGCGTGACCCTTCCCGTGGAAACCACCGTATCCATTGTTTACACGGGGGATCAGGCGGTTGCATTACAATTTATCATGCGGGATATCCGGCAGCGGTTGAAACTGGAGGAACAGCTTCAGCAGGCCGGCAAACTCTCCGGGCTGGGGGAGTTGGCCGCGGGTGTGGCCCATGAGATCAACAATCCCCTGGCAACCATTGCGGGATGTTCGGAAGAAGTGCTGGACCTGATTTCCGAATACCAAGAAGGGAGCATTCTGGAACGGGAAGACCGGGAAGAGCTGAATGATCTCCTGCGGATCATAAAAGAGCAATCCTATCGCTGCAAGGAAATCACGCGCAGCCTCCTGGATTTTGCCCGTGTCAATAAGCCGACTTTGGTGGACGTCAACATTAACGAAATGATTCTGCATGTACTTTCCATTTCAGGCTATGGCAGGGAAGAAACGAGAAAAAGACTGACCCTGGTGTTTGATTCCGCGCTGCCGATCATCAAAACGGATTATTTCCAGATTCAACAGGTTTTTCTCAACATTCTGAAAAACGCTCTTGACGCCACGGAAGAAAAAGGACAGGTTTCGGTCCGGACCCAGGGGGGGCGAAATCTTGTATCCATCATTGTCACGGATACGGGCGTCGGCATGACCCCTGATGAACAGTCGAGAATGTTTGACCCGTTCTTTACAACCAAAGCACCTGACCGGGGGACCGGACTGGGGTTGTCCATCTGCTTTCGAATTGTCGAACAATTGGGAGGGCAGATAGAAGTGAAGAGTCGTAAGGGTTTCGGCACTACCTTTAAAACGAATTTCCCCAACAATCCTGGGGATCGAGCGGTGTTTTGAAAGAGACGCAAAAAACCGAATGATGGAACACTGAAGATGGAAAAAATGAAAAGCGAAGGTTTGGAAAAAAAAGTGCTGATTGTCGATGATGAATCTCCCCTGCGGGAGCTTTACACCCGGCGTTTGAGGCGTAAGGGATATGCGGTTAAGGGGGTTCCCAGTGCTGAGGCAGCTTTGACCATGCTGGAATCGGAAATATTCCATGTGGCATTGGTGGATATCAAGATGCCCGGCATGAACGGCATCGAATTCCTCGACCGGGTACAGAAACGCTACCCCATGCTGGTGGTGATCATGATGACCGCCTATGGCAGCATTGAATCAGCCGTCAGCGCCATGAAACTTGGGGCATACGACTATTTGACGAAGCCGTGCAGCCTTCCGGAGCTGGAACTGATCGTTGAAAAAGGAATCGAGAAAAGCAGGCTTCAGAATGAAAACGTACTCCTGAAACAGGAGTTGAGATCCAAAGATCCCTATGACCGGTTGATTTTCGCATCCGCTTCAATGGAAAAGATCATGAATGATGTCGCCAAAGTTGCCCCCACCAACAGCCCCGTGGTGATTGAGGGCGAGAGCGGCACCGGTAAGGAACTGGTGGCCAACAGCATTCATAAACAGAGTCATTGCCGGGAGGGGTCCTTCATCGCCATTAACTGTGCAAATTTGCAGGAACATCTTTTGGAAAACGATCTTTTCGGTCATGAAAAGGGTGCCTATACCGGTGCGGAAAACCAAAAAAGAGGTCTGGTGGAGCTTGCGGACCAGGGAACGCTTTTCATCGACGAAATCGGAGAGATGCCTAAAGCCGCTCAGTCCAAACTGTTGCGGGTTCTGGAAAACGGGACATTTCGTCGTATCGGAGGGAACAATGAAATCAAGGCGAAGGTCAGAATTATTGCCGCCACCAATCGAAATCTGGAGGAAGAAGTCTCAAAACGAAATTTCAGGGATGATCTCTATTTTCGTCTGAATGTCGTTCGTTTGACCCTTCCGCCGTTACGCGAACGCGGAAGTGATATTTTTTTGCTGGCGGATTTTTTTCTGGAAAAGAAAAACAATTTGTTGAACCGTTCCAAAAAATTTGCTCCCGGTGTGAAAGACCTGTTCAGGGAATACAGCTGGCCCGGAAATGTGAGGGAACTGGCCAACATTGTTGAGCGGGCCGTGATTCTTTCTTCGGGAGACTTTATTACGCCTGCTGACATTCCCATTCACAAGGGGAACCATGATAAATTCCAGGCCCTTCCTTTAAGACAGGTGGAGCAGGATTACATTGAAAAGGTGTTACGGAAGACAAACGGCAACAAAACACAGGCAGCGGAAATGCTCGGCATCAGCCTGCGTAATTTGTACCGTAAACTGGACCAGTATAAACGGCCTTCGAATTAAGAAGCGTTTCCGGTTGACAATAGACCCCTAAGATAATTTTGCACAAAAACAACGAGTTCATCCACTTCCTTTTTAGAAGTTATCTTAATGGTTTTGATCTTTTTTTTCAACGCCAAGTCATCCTTTCCAATGGCTTTTTCGATCAAAAAAGTCTCAACTTCACCATCAGGCAACAGATGGCCACAGCCGCCCACCATGCCTAAGAACACACCTTCAGATAATATTGGAACGGCAAATTTAACAAAACCTGCATCACATTCATCCACAAGGGGTTGTTTTGTTTTGGCAAGCACAGTGCCAAAATATTGATTTGCCACTGTGCATATGGCGGCAATACCTTCAGGATATGTCTTAATGGTGGGGCAAACGTCATTGGCAAAAGCCACGTAGGAGGTTATACGATTCCACTGGTTATTGTATATCGCCGCATTCATGCCGGAACGATTATGTATCTCTTTTTCAAATTCTTCCCACTTTTCCAGTGAGGCAATATCTGTAAGTTCCATTCACTTTCTCCTGAATTTATATGTATTTAGTACCTTATTCCCCAATATCCTGTCGCAAAAAAACAAGAAAATCTTTACGTCTTTGGGTGAGATATTTTGGTTGTGATTGGCCTCTTTCTGAGCCCTTTCCGAAAGACCCACAGAAGTTTCAGCAGGGAAACAAGAACCAGCCCGAGGGCAAACAGGTCCCCAAAACGGGTGTGAAAAGTTTGGGACGCGGCCGGAACAGGGACCGATCGCTCCAGTATCGCTTCTTCAAAGAGGGCGCTTCTTGAAAAAATGGCGCCGTCGGACCCGATAAAGGCGCTGAAGCCGGTGTTGGCGGCTCGGACCATGGGAATGCCGGTTTCCACACATCGAAATACCGCCATACTCAAATGCTGATAAGGGGCGCTGGTGGCGCCGAACCAGGCGTCGTTGGTGATGTTGACCAGAAGATTGGCCCCTTCCTTTGAAAGATCCCTGGCCAGTTCGGGGAAAATGGCTTCAAAACAGATGAGGACCCCCAAGGAAAGATCCCTGTCTTTGAGGGGGCCTTGTGGCTCCCCCGGGACAAAATTTCCGGCGGCTTGAACCAGGTGATTGATAAAGGGAAGATACTGTTTCAATGGAACATATTCCCCGAAGGGCACCAGGTGCCGTTTGTCATAATATTGGATGGACGGAAGTCCGGGTATGATCATGTAGGCTCGGTTATAGTAACTGGTTTTTCCGGTGGTTCGTTGATAGGCGGGGCTGCCGAAAACGAGAGCTGCGTTCAGTTCATTGGAAAGGCGCCTTATTTCCGGTAAAAACCCGGGTGCGTCCTGAAAGAAAAACGGCAGGGCCGTTTCCGGCCATACGACCAACGCCGGCTTTGAATGACGCACCGAACGGCTGAGCCTGAAATAGGTGGCGATGGTCCGCAATTGATATTCGGCCTTCCATTTAACGGACTGATCAATATCGGCCTGTACGACGGCGGCATTGATATGCGGAGATTTTTGGTTCCGGATTCTCTTCTCTGAAAGCTGATGGAACCCATAGGTCAATGTACCCGTTGCAAACAGCAATACCCAGAGCCATTCCCATTTCAGGAGGCGGGCTTTTTCCCCCTTATTTCTGAAAAATGAGTGGAAGAGCAGTCCATTTACCAAAACGACCAGAAAGGAAATCCCGTATATTCCCAGGATGTCGGCGATCTGAATCACGGCAAGTTGTTGGTACTGGCTGTAGCCCAATAAACACCAGGGAAACCCCGTGACAAGGTGGGCCCGTGCATATTCCAGACAAACCCAGAGAGCCGCCGTAAAAAAGACGGAAAAATACCCCCGGTTCAGTCGGGCGGCGAGACAGGAAAACAGGGCGGGATAAAGGGCCAGAAAAAGTGCGAGAAGCAGGAGCGCCAAGAGGCTCACGGGCAGAGAGAGATTTCCGTATTGCCCAAGGACAACAATGATCCAGTACAAAAGGGTGATATAATGGAAAAAGCCTGCAATGAGCCCCAATTTGAATGCCTTGGCCGAGGGCGCGTTTTGAATGGATATGAGTAGGGGAACGAGGGCAACCCATGCGAGGAATGAAAGGTTTCCGGGTGGAAATGATGCCGTCAACAGAACGCCCGAAAGAATGGCGGCCAGAAGGTTTCGAAGGGAAAGAGGCTTCTGCTTTGTTGTCGGCGTCATGGAAAAATGGCCTAGGCGGTCCCTGAAGTTGAGGCAAGGCCGGCAGGATTTAATCCGGCGCCATTTTTCGGAGAAATTAAGACTTTTTCGATTTTTCGCTGGTCACCTTTTTGAATGGTTATTTCAAAGTTTCCAAACGATATTGTTTCACCGATTTTCGGTATTGTCCCCAGGAGGTGAATAATGAAACCGCCGACGGACTCGAAGTCTCCGTTTGGCAGGGGCACCTTGAGCTGCTCTTCCAGTTTTTCCACGTCCAGTCGTGCATCCACCATGAAAGTGCCGTCTTCGAGGACGGCAAGCAGGGGCTCTTCGTGGTCATGTTCGTCCAGAATTTCGCCGACGATTTCCTCCAGGATGTCTTCCGTGGTGATAATGCCGGCCGTGCCGCCGTATTCGTCGGTCACCACAGCCAAATGGGTCCTTTTTTCCTGAAGGTCTTTCAATAATTCGCTGATTTTTCGGTTTTCGGGAACAAAAAATGGTTTTCTGAAGATATCAAATGGAATTTTGGAATCCGGTTCCCTGCCGAGAAGTCGCAACAGGTCTTTGGCATGGAGAACGCCCACCACATGGTCGATGTCGTCTTTATGGATGGGAATCCGGGTGTGGCCGCATTCCGTGACCAGATCGATCATTTCTCCAAGGGTGAAATTCGCCGAAGCGGATGAAATCTCTGTTCGCGGAACCATGATGGCGTGGGCCGTTGTTTCTTTCAGGTCCAGTACGCCATAAACCATGTGGGATTCTTCATTGGTGATAAGGCCCTTTGCCTGCCCCTCATCCATGAGATCATGGATTCCTTCGGTAAGATCGTTGCTGTTGTCGAGGTGGTTTTTCCGTTTGAAAAAAGATTTAATGAAGTTTAGAAATCCTCTTTCGGGTTCGTCTTCCAAGGATGTTATTTTCTCCTGATTTGGATTGTTATGGTGCGGGTTGAAATGCATCTCAATGCCCGACCATGCGAAAATAAAAATAGTATGCACATCCCTTGACAATGTCAAGAATTTTTGGTCCACTGTGTATATGAAAAAAAACAAAATATTACTTGACTTTATGATTTCACTAAGTTAAACCTATCTAATTACGGGGTGTTCTCTTTATTGCTGGTGCATCCTTTGAATCAGGAGCATATTGCGGGCATAGCTCAGTTGGTAGAGTACAAGCTTCCCAAGCTTGGTGTCGCGGGTTCGACCCCCGTTGCCCGCTCCATATGATGGTTGAGACAATTACTTGATCCTGATTCCCCCTTTTTAAGGTTATCAATCGCATACTCAAAGTGGTTGGTTTACTTTAAATTGCGGACGCGGCGTTGGTGTTTCATGATTCCTTAAAGTTAGCGGAGAAGGTTTATGTAATCTGGCGCCTTACAATTTTGTCTGCACAGGGGGAGCGGGCCATATGGTCCGCTTTCTTGGTTTTAGGCCCCGAAATTTCGAAATGAATGGGAAAAGTTGAGGTAGCGTAAGGAACTGGAAATGGCCGAGTCCATGTTAGAAGCGATAGAGCGGCTTATTGAACCGTCTCTTGAGGAAATGGGGATTGAGCTGGTGGATATCGAATATCTTTCCGAGCAAAACAGGCGGATACTCCGGGTATATGCGGATCGGCCGACCGGCATCAATTTGGATGACTGTGCCATGGTCAGTCGGGAAATCGGAAATCTCCTTGATGTGAAAGACTTGCTTCCGGATCGCTATGTTCTTGAGGTGTCTTCCCCCGGCCTTAACAGACCTCTCAAAAGGGAAAAGGATTTTCTCTGTGCCGTTGGACGGAAAATCAAGGTTAAAACGGTTGTCCCTGTGAAGGGCCGCAGGAACTTTTCGGGGGTTCTGCAATCTTTTGAAGGTGGTGTGCTGAAACTCGAATTGGACGATGCCGTTATTCCGATTTCCAGGGAGGATGTGGGTAAGGCCAATCTGGTATTCGATTTCGGAGATTAGAGAAATTCAACTTTTGGGTGGAGCAAGGGAATGGTTTCTGACTTAAAGAAGGTGCTTGACCAGGTAAGCCGTGAAAAGGGTGTTGGTCAGGATGTTTTAATCGGGGCGCTTGAGGAAGCGGTAAAAGCGGCGGCTAGGAAAAAGCACGGCACGGAATATGATCTTGAGGTCATCTACAATGACGAGATGGGGGAAGTGGAGGCGTTCGAATTTAAAGAAGTCGTCGAAAAAGTAGAAAATGAACACCTTCAAATCTCGCTTGAGGAAGCGCTTGAGTTGGATGCTGAGACCGAGCTCGGAGACAGCCTGGGCATCAAAATGGATCCGGACACTTTTGGAAGGATCGCGGCTCAATCCGCCAAACAGGTGATCATGCAGCGGTTGAAAGAAGCGGAACGAGACATTGTCTACGATGATTTCAAAGACAGGCGGGGCGAAATCGTCAACGGGATCGTTCAACGGTTCGACAGGGGCGCCATCATTGTCAACCTGGGGCGTGCTGAAGCGGAATTGCCCCATAAGGAGCAGATTCCCAGGGAATCTTATAAACAGGGTGATCGCATCAGGGCCTATATCCTGGATGTGAGAAAAATCAGTCGGGGTCCCCAAATTATCCTTTCAAGAACTCATCCCAATATCGTGGCCATTCTGTTTGAAAATGAGGTGCCCGAGATTTCGGAAAGGATTGTTCAGATCATGCAGGTGGCCCGTGAGCCCGGAGGGCGTTCCAAAATTGCGGTCAGTTCAAAGGATCCGGACGTGGATCCCGTGGGCGCATGTGTCGGCATGAAAGGGAGACGGGTTCAGGCCGTGGTTCAGGAACTGCGTGGGGAGAAGATCGATATCGTGACCTGGGATCCTGACTCGGCTAAATTTATATGCAATGCTTTGGCGCCCGCTGAGATTACCCGTGTCATTGTGGATGAGGAAAACCACAGCATGGAAGTTGTGGTTCCTGATGATCAGTTGTCCCTGGCCATTGGAAAACGGGGACAGAATGTTCGACTGGCAGCTAAATTGACGGGATGGCGGTTGGATGTTGTCGGCGAAACCAAATATAATGATGCACTCAAGGATGGTTATAAGTCACTGTTGGATTTAGAGAGTGTGGGTGAAAAAGGCGCTACCGATTTATATGATTCCGATTTTCGTTCCGCTCATGATCTGGCGGGTTCGACCGTTGAAGATCTTCTGGCGGTCAAAGGGATTACCAAGGAGAAAGCGGAGACGTTGATAGCCGAGGCGAATCGCTATCTTCGCGGTGACCGAAAACAGGTTGATGATGTGCCGATTGAACCGGTAATGGAAGATCATCAGGAAGTGGAAACCGAAACGGAAGTTTCAGAATCGAAAGCATCGGTTGATGGGTAGCACCCGGGAACATATCCCCATCAGGACATGCATATGCTGTGGGGCTAAAGGAAATAAACGGGAACTGATTCGGTTGGTTTTGGATCCCGACGGCGTGGTTGGCAGAGATGACCGTGGAAAGGGACAGGGCAGGGGCGCCTACATTTGCAGGAATGAAGATTGTCAATCCGTGCTGAAAACAGGCAAGGGCCTGAGCAGGGCTTTCAGGCGGAAAGTTTCCGTTCCTATTTCTTGTGAATCATTTTCCTGATTGACGATGAAGCGCTGTTTTGGTTACCCATAAAAGAGCAAAAGGGGCGCCGGTACTTTGAACAATTTCTGGGGGAATTTATGGCTAAAATCAGGGTTTATGAATTAGCAAGGGAACTTAAAATAGAGAGTAAAAAACTTGTGGAAGATCTCAATGCAGCAGGATTGGACATTAAAAATTATATGAGTACCCTTGACGAAGAAACGGTTTCAAAGGCCAGAAAGGTTGTTTCCGGCGCCGTATCGGAAGTGGTGGTTGAAAAACGGGTTAAGCCCAGGGTTATTCGCAGACGGAAAAAAATAGTGCAGCCTGAGCCGGAGCCCGTTGAAATGAAGGATGAATCGGCGATAAACGAGGAAAAACCGCCCTCTGAAACGAGCCCACCAGATATTCAGGAAACCCCAGCTATCGAAAGAGCTTCCTCCGTGGCGCCTGAAGAGGCGGATGACGCGGAAGCACCGGAAAAAAATGAAAGTGCGGTATCTGCCGAAACGGTTGAAGCGCCAGCTGAAAATCTTGTTGAAGCTCCGGAAGTCTTTGATGGAGAAGCCCCATCGGAAACGGTTGACGCTGCCCCCGAGGCGCCTGCCGAACCGGTTGTTGAGGTCTCTGAAATTCCCGAGGAACGTGTTTCTGTTCAGGAACCGGAGATTTTACCGGAAACGGTTGACGCTGCCCCCGAGGCGCCTCCTGAACCGGTTGTTGAGGTCTCTGAAGTTCCCGAGGAAGAAGCGCCAGTTCGAAAAGTTGAGGTCTCTGAAGTTTCCGAGGAAGAAGCCCCTGCTCGAAAATCGGAGGTTTCAGTAGAACCCGCGGAAAAAGAAATGCCGGTCGAAAAAGTGAAGGCGGCGGTTCCGGAAACGAAGTCTTCGGCGCCTGAGAAATCCCCCAAAGTCCGGGCGAAGAAGGGCAAGAAAAGAAAGTCCGAAAAACCAGCCAAAATTATCAGCCCGCCGGAAGAGGGTCCACTTAGAAATATCCTGGCCCAAAAGGCAGAAAGAAAACAGGCCAAACCTGTTCCTGAAAAGCCAAAGCAGCGGGTTCCTGATACGGTTCTCGATACACCGAAACGACCGCCGGTTTCTAGCGTGCCCGCTGGTTTGCCGATGGAAGGGAAACCCGCGAAAAAGAAAAAAGACTGGAAAAAAGAGCAAGACGACGAAGTTTTAAAACGGGGGGTCGCGAAACGGCGAAAAAAGGAGGTCTACGAGAAGGCGGATCTCTATGAGGGCCGCGGCAAGAAGCACAAAGGGAAAAAGGGCGGCAAGAAAGCCCGGGAAGTTCCCCGAAAATTCAAACAGACGGAAATTACCATTCCTAAAGCCATCAAAAGAAGGCTTAAGGTTCAGGAAACCGTTACCGTTATGGACTTGGCAAAGGCCATGGGGACCAAAGCCACGGAATTGCTTAAACGATTGATGAAGTTGGGTGTAATGACCAACATTAACCAATCACTGGACTTTGATACGGCATCTTTGGTTGCCGATGAACTCGGTTTTGAATTGGAACTGGATTCTTTTAAGGAAGAGCGGTTTTTTTCCGATGTGGAAGATTTACCTGAGGATCTCGTTCCAAGACCGCCGGTTGTGACCATTATGGGGCATGTGGATCATGGTAAGACTTCCCTGCTCGATTATATTCGAAAATCGAATATCATCGGGGGGGAATCGGGTGGTATCACCCAACATATCGGCGCTTATTACGTGAAGCGTGAGGCCGGTGATATTGTTTTTCTGGATACGCCGGGTCATGAAGCATTTACGGCCATGAGAGCCCGGGGAGCGAAAATTACCGATATTATCGTTTTGGTTGTGGCGGCGGATGATGGGATCATGCCCCAGACCAAGGAAGCCGTTAATCATGCACGAGCCGCAGGAATCCCAATTGTTGTGGCGATCAATAAAATGGATAAGCCCAATGCTGATCCCGACAGGGTCAAGAGGGAGTTGGCGGAATTAAATCTTGCGCCGGAGGAATGGGGCGGCGATACCCTGTTGGGGCAGATTTCGGCCAAGACGGGAGAAGGGATTGATGATCTCTTGGGGCTTATCCTGTTGCAGACCGAAATGCTTGAATTGTCAGGGAATCCTGACAAGGAAGCAAGGGGATCCGTGGTTGAGGCGGAATTGGACAAGAGCCGCGGACCGGTGGCCACGGTTCTGATTCAAAACGGTACGCTTCATCAGGGGGACCAGTTTGTTTGCGGTGAGCATTTCGGTCGCGTGCGGGCCATGCTGGATAGCAGGGGGCGCAAGATCAGCGTGGCAGGTCCATCGGTCCCCGTTGTTTTGCATGGTATATCCGGCGTTCCCATGGCAGGCGATGAGTTTATCGTGGTGAAAGACGAAAAAGTCGCCAAACAGATCATTGAACATCGGAAAGAAAAATCCAGGAAACAGGAAGGATCAAAGAAGGGATTGGTGAGTCTCGAAGATCTGTATGAGAGGATTAAGGAGGGTGGCATAAAAGAGTTGAACATCATCCTTAAGGCCGATGTACAGGGTTCCGCGGAGGCCCTCGCCGACTCTTTGGTCAAGCAGAGTACGGATGCCGTAAAGCTTAAGGTGATTCATTCGGCAACCGGCGGCATCACGGAATCGGATGTCACCCTGGCTTCCGCTTCAGAGGCCATTATCCTGGGGTTCAATGTGAGAGCCAATCCTCGCGTCATCGCGCTTGCCGAGAAAGAGCATATCGATATCCGGTTTTATGATGTTATCTATAATGCCATTAAGGATGTCCGCTTGGCCATGACCGGTCTTCTGGAACCGATTTTGCGAGAGAAGGTGATTGGACATGCGGAAGCACGGGAGATTTTTCGTGTGCCTAAAATAGGCGCCATCGCCGGATGTTATGTTACGGATGGCCATGTGGAAAGAAATGGCAAGGCACGGTTGTTGCGTGATGATGTGGTTGTTTTTGATGGCACTGTTTCATCCCTCAAGCGGTTTAAGGAAGATGTCAAAGAGGTGCAGACCGGGTATGAATGCGGTATTGGTCTGGAAAATTTTGGTGATATCAAACCTGGCGATATTTTCGAAATTTATCTGATAGAAGAAGTTGCTGCGGAACTTTAATTATGGTGGTGGGAACCTTAAAGATCGAGTTTCTCCTTTTTGACAATCGGTCTCTCAAGGGGAAACGAAAAGTTGTCAGGAGCATGATCGACAAGGTCAGGTCCAAATTCAACGCTGCCATTGCGGAAGTGGGCGCCAACGATAAGTGGCAGAAAATTGAACTGGGTGTCACCACCGTCGCCAATGATCGACGTCATGTTGATTCTTCCTTAAATCATATTTTGGATTTTCTTGATTCTCTTTGTTTGGCGCAAATCGTGAATACGGAAATGGATATTATCAATATGTAGGGGCGGATCTGTGTGTCCGCCCTGATAAAATGGGTGTATCCACCCCATAAAAAATGGTTGCACAACCTGTGAATTTTTTGAAGCAAAGAGGTGGATTTTGATATGTTGCCAGGGAAAAGATCCGTACGTGTTGGGGATGTGATTTTAAAAGAGGTGGCCTTCCTTCTGTTGGAAAGGGTGCGAGACCCGCGTGTTCAGGGGGTTACGCTGACGGGAATCAGCCTTAGCAATGACCTCAAACAGGCCAGAATATACTTCAGTGTTATGGGTGATGAACCCCTTGTGGAAAGGGCGCAGGAAGGTTTGAATAGTGCGACGGGGTTTTTGAAAAGAGAAATTGGCCGGCGTGTTGACCTGCGGTATATTCCCGGAATTACGTTTGTTTATGACCCTTCCCTGAAAACCGGAAGTCATATGGAGCGTGTTTTTGAAAAACTGCGAGAAACTGAGGCAGAGTAAGAAAATGGGTCAGGAAGATCTTTTTGAGGGTTCTTTGACCCGGATAGCCGGGGTGTTGAAAAGGGGCCAAAGGTTTTTGATGATGACCCACAAAGATCCGGATATCGATGGATTGGGTTCCATGCTGGCCCTTGGGAAAAGCCTCGCGGACATGGGAAAAGAGACTGTGATGCTGATCCAGAAAGCCATCCATCCTCCCTTAACGCTTTTAACGGGCGCTGAAAAAATGTCGGTCATATCGAAGTCTGGCGGGTTTCCGGTATCCCATGGGAAATTTGATGCGGTCCTGGCGTTGGATTGCGCTGAACGTGGCAGATTGGGGGTGTACGAGGATCTCTGGCAGGATCGAGGCCTTACCATCAATATTGACCACCATGAGACCAATTCCTTTTTTGGCGAAATCAACCTGGTTGACGCGAATAGTTCATCCACAGGAGAATTGGTGTATCGATTGATAAAAATCGGCGGTTTTCCTCTGGATTACGAGATTGCCGAAAATTTGTTTTCGGCAATACAGTCGGATACCGGTTCATTTAGATTTAGCAACACGACATCAGCCGCCATGATAATTTCGGCGGATTTGATGGAATATGGGGTCAAACCATGGGAAATATCCCAAAAAATCATGAGTGGATACGGCCCTGTTCGGCTGAAATTACTGGCCATGGCGCTGAGCAATGTTGAATTTTACGGCGAAGGCAAAATTGGTATGATGGTTCTTTCCACTGATATGTTTCAGAGAAGTGGGGCAAGACGTTCCGACAGTGAGGGGTTTGTGGATTTTCCACGATATGTTAACGGGGTTGAGCTGGCGGTGATGATTATGGAAAAAGATGAAGATCTCTATAAATTCAGCCTTCGCTCAAACCGGTGGGTAAATGTGGCCGAACTGGCATCGCAATTCGGAGGTGGGGGGCATGTGAGAGCGGCAGGGTTTACCTGCAACGGAAACCTTGAGACCTTAAAACGTGATTTTTTGTTTGAAGCGGGCCGGTTGTTGAATGACGCACCCCGATGATGCCATACTCCTGGTTGACAAAGGGGAAGGGGAGACGTCCCACGGGGTTGTCAAAAAAATTCGATCCACGCTTCGTCGGGGCAAGCGGTATCGGGTCGGACATGCTGGAACCCTGGATCCATTTGCCACGGGGTTGCTGGTGATTCTTCTGGGACAGGGGACAAAACTTTCGAGGTTTATGATGGCCGGCGAAAAAGAGTATCTGGCGACTTTGGAACTGGGCATAGAAACTGATACGTTGGATCCCACGGGACGGGTGACGGCCATTCGCGATGTTCCGAAATTAAGTTTCGACCACATTCAAGAAACGGTCCATCGGTATGAGGGGCGGATCACGCAGACGCCGCCCGCCTATTCGGCTGTGAAATACCAGGGCTCACGGGCCTATGCATTAGCCAGAAAAGGCGTGTCCTTTGAACTCAAACAGAGAGAGGTTATCATCCATTCCATTTCCATTATTTCGGTTGATCTGCCTGATATTACCATGCGGATCAGGTGCGGCGGTGGAACCTATATTCGAAGTCTTGCCGCTGATATGGGCCGGGATTTGGGGACTGGAGGGCGACTGAAAACCCTGAGAAGATTGAGAAGCGGCGCATTTGATGTGGCCTCTGCCATTCCTTCGGGGGAGATTTCCCCTCAAGCCCATACTGAGATTCTACTGGAAATGATGATGCCTTTACCAAAGGCCCTGCCGGACATGGGGCAAATGAATCTTAATGGGATGTTAGCGGAAAAAGTACGGCAGGGATATCAGCCTACTTGGGACGAATTGGAGTGTGATTCCGATGACATTGGGGTTTCCTGCGTTTACGCTGGGGGCCCATGGGATGATCAGGAAAGGTTCATAAAACTGATCAGCGACGACAAACTTGTGGCGATTGCAAAGACGAACGACGGGAGGGGCGGTCATGAGAAGATAAAATTTGAGAGGGTGTTTGCTTGATCTTTTTTTATTAGCGTTTTTTTAACATCAATTTTTAGGAGGTACTAAAAGTGGTTTTGACAGCGGGAGCAAAGAAAGAAATTCTGGATCGGTTTAAGCTTCATGAGAAGGATACCGGTTCGCCCGAGGTTCAGATTGCCTTACTTACCAGTCGAATCAAATATCTTACAGAACATTTTAAGGTGCATAAAAAAGACCATCATTCACGCCGGGGATTATTGAAACTGGTGGGCCAGCGGCGAAGGCTTTTGAATTACCTGAAAAAAAGGGATTTGGAAAAATACCGCACCCTTATAAAGGAACTCGGCATTCGAAAATAGTGTGACTGCTCTTGCAAGGACCTGTCCTGATTTTCACCCCGTGTTTCGGAATTGTAAAAAATGACGGTGGTTGCAAAAGGATTGATAAGTTTTTGTTCAGGTTGTCGTAAAATAAAGATCCCATAAGTTGATTTTAGAAGCAATTGCAGCCAAACATGAGTAAATGCGCTTTTTCGGAACACGGGTTACAAAAAGACCCGGAAACGTCTATTTGAAAGGATATGTGAAATAATGGTGAAAAATTATTCGATTGAAATTAGTGGCCAGAATGTCAATGTGGAAACAGGTCGTATTGCCAAACAGGCAAACGGGTCCGTTGTTGTTACTTCCGGCGAAACGGTCGTTCTGGTAACCGCCGTTGCAACGGATGATGTTCGCGAGGGGATCGATTTTCTTCCGCTGACGGTGGAATATCAGGAAATGTCTTATGCAGGGGGGCAAATCCCCGGGAATTTTTTTAGAAGGGATATGGGAAGGCCGGGGGAGAAAGAAACGCTTATTTCCCGTTTGATCGACAGGCCCCTAAGGCCCTTGTTCCCGGATAATTATCATTATGAAACCCAGGTGATTGCAACCGTGCTTTCCACGGACAAGGAACATGAGGCGGATATGCTGGCCATGCTGGGTGCTTCCGCTGCACTTGAAATCTCGGATATCCCCTTTCTGGGGCCCATCGCGGGGGTGAAGGTGGGGAGAGTTAATGGGGCATTCGTTGCCAATCCTACTCTCAGCCAGCAGGCGGAGAGCGATATCAACTTGATTGTAGCGGGAAATCGGGATGGTGTTGTGATGGTTGAGGGCGGTTCTCAATTCGTTTCGGAATCCGACATGATTGATGCGATTTTTTATGGGCACGAGGCTATTCAGCCCATGCTGGATATGCAGGATGCCCTTCGGAAAGAGGTGGGAAAAGCAAAGCGAATTATTCCCGAGGAAACGGTAGACACCTCTATTCAGACAAAGGTCGATCGGATTGGGGAACCTTTGCTTAAGGAAGTGTTGGCCATTGCCGACAAAATGATGCGGCAGCAGAAAAGGCGGGAGGCCCAAAATGAGGTGGTCAATGCTCTTTTGGAAGAATATGAAGGGCGGAAATCAGAGATTAAAGAGGCTTTCCATTCCCTTGAAAAGAAAATGATTCGTGGTATGATTCTAGTTGAGGGCAAAAGGATTGACGGACGCGCTTTCAATGAAGTCAGGCCCATAGAGTGTCTGGTGGGTCTTCTGCCGCGGATTCACGGGTCGGCGCTGTTTACCCGGGGGGAAACTCAGGCCATGGTGTTGACGACCCTCGGTACGGAGAGGGACCGACAAAGAATTGAGTCTATTTTTGGAGAGGAATTGCGGTCCTTTATTTTGCACTACAACTTTCCGCCCTATAGCGTCGGTGAGGCCAAGAGACTCGGCGGTCCCGGGCGCAGGGAAATCGGTCACGGCGCACTTGCCAGAAGAGCGCTGTTGCCGGTATTGCCGAAGGAAGATGAATTTCAATACTGTATCCGCGTCGTATCCGAGATCCTCGAGTCCAACGGTTCTTCTTCCATGGCCAGTGTCTGCGGGGGGTGTCTTTCACTGATGGATGCGGGCGTTCCCATCAAGGACCTTGTGGCGGGTGTGGCCATGGGACTGGTGGCGGAAGACGACAAGGTGGTGGTGTTGACCGATATCCTGGGCGACGAAGACCACTATGGGGACATGGATTTCAAGGTGACCGGCACCCGGGAAGGGATTACGGCGCTTCAGATGGATATTAAAATCGAACGGCTGACCCGGGAGATTATGGAACAGGCGCTCGATCAGGCCAAGGCGGGTCGACTCCACATTCTGGAGTGTATGAGCAAAACCATTTCGCAGCCTCGAAATGATGTCTCTGAATACGCACCCATCATCACAACCGTCAAGATCAGTTCTGAAAAAGTCCGGGTTCTCATCGGTCCAGGGGGCAAGACCATTCGGGAAATCTGCAATGTCTCCGGCGCCAGGATTGATGTGGATGACGAGGGTATGGTGACCGTGTCTTCACCGGACAAGGAGTGTTCGGATGCGGCCTTGAAAATGATCAAGGAAATCGTACAGGAAGCTGAAGTCGGAAAAAACTATCAGGGAAAAGTGGTGAAGATTATGGATTTCGGTGCCTTTGTGGAAATATTTCCCGGTACCGATGGTTTGGTGCATATTTCCCAGTTAGCACCGGAACGGGTAAACAAAGTCACCGACGTGCTCAATGAAGGAGATGAAGTCCTCGTGAAAGTTCTGGAAGTGGGAAAAGATGGCAGAATTCGCCTTTCCCGAAAAGCCGCTCTGGGGGAAAACCCGGATGTATCGTAAAACGGTATTGAAAAACGGCGTTAGAATCGTCTCGGAACGGTTGCCCCATCTTCGTTCCGTTTCGCTGGGCATATGGGTGAATACCGGTAGCCGGGACGAGTCGCCGTTGGAAAACGGGGTTTCCCATTTTATTGAGCATATGAGTTTCAAGGGAACCCGAAATCGCTCAGGTTTCCAGATCGCCAAAGATCTGGATGCCATCGGCGGTCTTTCAAACGCCTTTACCGGAAAGGAAACCACTTGTTTTTACGGTAGGGTGCTGGACCGGCATTTTCCGGTTCTGGCGGATATCCTTTCTGATATTTTTGTCCATCCAACCTTTAAGCTGGAGGATATGGAACGTGAACGGGAAGTGATCTTCCAGGAAATCAACATGGTGGAAGATACTCCCGACGATTACCTTCATGTGCTTTTCCAAAGCCTTTTCTGGCCCGACCATCCCATGGGTCGGTCCGTTCTGGGAACCGCCGAAACCGTTGCTCAAATGGACCCGGAAATGATTCGTGAATATATCCGGAATTTTTATGTTCCGGAGCGGGTCCTCGTTGTGGCGGCCGGCAATGTGGACCATGACGAAATGGTTGCGTATTTCAGGCCTGTTTTTGAAACCGAAAGGGATTCTTCCGAAAATAATCCTGCCAGGGAGCTTCCACGCTGTGGCGGTGGCGTGGTGGTGAAGCGTAAAGAACTGGAACAGGTGCATTTTTGCCTGGGGGGTGAAGCGCCTTCTCAGGTGGATGAAAGGCGGTTTGCCTGTGCCCTGTTCAATACCATTCTGGGCGGTAACATGAGTTCCAGGCTCTTTCAGGAAATCAGGGAGAATCGGGGGCTTGCCTATTCGGTGTATTCTTTTTTTTCTCCCTATGTGGATGCCGGGTTGTTTGGCGTTTATGCGGCAACGGATGTGCGGAATATGAATTCCGTTCTGGAAATAACGCAAAATGAGATTAGAAAACTGGGCCGGGGGGAATTAACCCGGGATGATCTTTCAGCTGCCGTCGAAAATATAGTGGGCGGAATGTATCTGTCATCCGAAAGTGCCGATAGCAGAATGATGCGGACGGCCAAAAACGAGTTTATTTTTGAAAGATATGTGGATTATGAAGAGGTGGCGGCCGCTATAGAGCGGGTGACCGTTAACGAGGTGGTGGAAATAGCGAACACGGTTTTTGGCGGTGATCCGATTGCATTTGCCGCTCTTGGCCCCGTAAAAGAAGAAGACATCAATCTGGATTGCCTCGCCCTGTCTGCAAATGGGCACTGATCCATCAAGCAAAAGGTCCCCCTTTGGATGCCATTCCCGTCAAAATAAAGATCTGTAATGTTGCTTTAGCGGAACAGGGATTTCCGGTTCCGGACTATGTCTCCGATGGAGCTTCCGGAATGGATGTCAGGGCCTGTGTTGAAAGACCCATTACCCTTGCTCCGGGGGAGATAAAACTGATTCCCACGGGGCTGGCCCTGTCCATACCCCCCGGGTACGAAATGCAGGTTCGTCCTCGAAGCGGCCTGGCCCTCAAACACGGTATCAGCATGGTCAACAGTCCCGGTACCATCGATTCAGATTACAGGGGTGAGATCGGCATTATTCTGATCAACCACGGGGAGGTGCCTTTCGTCGTCAAGATGGGGGATCGCATCGCCCAGATGGTGCTGGCAAAGGTTTATCGGGCCAAGCTTCAAGTCGTCGCGGAACTGGATCCGACAAAAAGAGGCAAAGGAGGGTTCGGCCACAGTGGGGTCCGATGAAAGTCGAAATGAAATTCTCTATCCTCTCTTCCGGGAGCCGCGGCAACGCCTGCTATATTGAAAGCCGCGATACCGGAATCCTGGTGGATGCGGGCCTGAGCGGTATCGAGATCGAACGGCGTCTGGCGGCTGTGGGCATTTCTCCCCAACGTATCGACGCCATTGTGGTAACCCATGAACATGCCGACCACATCAAGGGCGTGGGGGTTCTGGCCCGGCGCTATCAATTACCCGTTTATGCCAATGCACAAACGCTTGAACGCGGCGAAAAAGCCTTGGGTAAATTGCCCGTCGTTATTGCCATCCAAACCGGTGAACCCTTTAAGATCAAACATCTTTCCCTGGAGAGCTTCACCAAATGCCATGACGCCGCGGATCCCATGGGTCTGGTTTTTTCAAGTAATGGGGCAAGGATCGGCCATGTTACGGATCTGGGGCGAAGCACGCGATTGGCGGAAGATCGATTAAAGGCGTGCAACGCCTTGATCATGGAATTCAATTATGATCCCACAATGCTCAGTGAAGGGCCTTATCCATGGCATCTGAAACAAAGAATCAATAGCAGCGAGGGGCACCTGTCGAACCAGCAGGCCTGTGAACTTCTTGAATCCATTTCCCACCCGGATCTTAAATGGGTCGTTCTGGCGCACCTCAGTGAAACCAACAATGACCCCGCCAAAGCCCTCCAAGCAGCACAAACTGTTCTGGATTACCGTGGGCTGACAAAAACCCGGATTTTGATCGGAAATCAGGACGAAGCGTTGCCGCTCGTTGAAATCTGATTTAGGAGTAGCCCCCATGAAAAAAATGTTGATCCTTGTTGTTATGGTGTGGCTTGGCATTTCAGCTTCGGCTGCTGCCTCACAAAAGGTAACCCTCATCTATCAAAACGACCTGCATGGTTGGCTTTTTCCCTCATCCACCCGGATGGGCATGGTAGCGATGGTGGAAATTCTCATGCCCCTGTTTGAAAAGAATCCCAATTCATTTTATGCCATGAGCGGGGATCTTTTGACCGGTCCTGATTTTGCGCCGGAAATGAAGGGGGTCACGGAATTGCGGCTGTGGAACACCTTCTGGAAAACCCTGGCGGTCAAGGGTTTTGGCAACAGGGTTTTGATTTCCGCGGGGAATCATGATTTTGACGCCGGTGTATTGGCGCCCGATGCCTTTTCCTCGGGTCTGCTGTGCGCCAACCTGGTTGACGCCGACCAACAACCCTATTATGTCCCCTACCGTGTGATTCAATCTGCTTCCGGTTTGCGGATAGGCTTTGTGGGTCTGCTGTTGCCGGAGGATGGTCATGTGCTGGCTGTTGTAACCAAAAAACACCTTAAGATGATTCCCATGCTGGAGGCTCTAAAAAAAACCATTCCAGAAATGGGAAAGCTGGATTTGACCGTTCTCATGGTACATGAGTACATGCATCGTATCGTTCAGTTTGCGGATGCCGTTCCGTCCCGCCTGGGCGTGGATATTATTCTGAGCGGCCACAACCACATGATGCTTGAAGAGCCCCTTGTTCGAAACGGCATTTACATCTTTCAGGCCGGCGCCATGAACGGCTATTATGGTCGGGCGGATATTTTAGTGGATAATGGCATCGTTACGTCGGTTGCCAACAACATCATTCCGCTAATGCCCTCCGGACTTGCCCATGTGGCCATGCAGGTCAAAGAACATGTGGATAAGCGGGGAGGAGCGTCGGTGGCCGTTCTAAAGCAATCCCTCCTGGGGGCCTGCCTTCCAGGGCGAGAAACCAGTCTCGGGGATTTTGCCGCCGATGCCTTCAGGTGGGCCGCCAAAACCGATGTGGCCATGACCAACAGCGCTTCTCTGAGGATGGATTTCAGGGTTTTTCCCGGAGAATCCCGGGTGCTTTATGACGGGGATTTCAAGGTGTTGAACCCTTTCGGTGATCATTTAGTGACGGCACGGCTTTCAGGGCGGCAGATTCTGGCGATTCTTGAAGGGGATGCAGTTCGATTTTCCAACCAGATATCGGGAATCACGTATAAAGTTAACCGTAATAATCCGGCTGGGGCAAGGGTGTTTGACGTGACGGTCGGTGAAAAACCCCTTGCGCTTGATCGCATCTACACCTTTGCCCACAACGCCTATTGCACCAGGCCGGAAAACATGGAAAAGTATCTTCACCTCAAACCGGAGTCCGTGGTTTGGAACAAAACCACTCTGGTGTGCCACGAGGTGTTGGCAGACTATGGGAAGCATCTGAAAACCATCGATTATCCCAGTGAGGGGATGGGTCGGATTGCGGTGGTTCCATAATGACGGTGTCAGGTTCGTCAAAACATGCCGCTTTGAAGAACCCACACCTTCATGTGGTCCTTTATGAGCCTGAGATCCCCGCCAATACCGGAAATATTGCAAGGTTGTGCGGCGCCGCCCGCATGCGGCTTCACCTGATCCACCCTTTGGGGTTTTCCGTCGACGACAAACACCTCAAGCGGGCGGGTCTTGATTACTGGCCCGAAATTGACGTTCGGCACCATATGGATTTTAACGCGTTTCTGGCGGAAAGGGATAAAGACCGTCAACTGCTGTGCTTCAGCCGGCACGCCGAGGCGGTCTATACCGGGACAAAGGTGAACCATGGGGATTATTTGTTGTTCGGACGGGAAACCCTTGGCTTGCCGTTGCTGGTGCGGGAAACGTATCCCTGTTATCGAGTTCCCATCTGGGGCAAGGTGCGCAGTTTGAACCTCTCAACCACGGTGGGAATTGTAGCCTATCATTACCTCCACGAAATGGGGCTCTTCTGAGATATCTCAGCGTTTAAATATCAGAAAGGCGCCGAGGAATAAAAAGCACGCGCCTGCGAGTCGCTTCAGGGTCATGGGGGCCGCCTCAAAACCGAAAAAACCGAATTGATCCAACAAAAGCCCCGTCGTCAGCTGTGCGGCAATCACCGCTGCCAAGGCAGCGGCTGTCCCGATGCGCGGTACAATCAGAATTGTGAGTGAAACAAAGATTACGCCGCACAACCCTCCGGACAGTTCCCACCAGGAGGCTTGGATAATCCCCCTGAAATTGCCGCGTCCCCAGATAAAGGTCAGGCAAAAAAGGAACAGGGCTCCTACGGCAAAGGAGACGCAGGCACTTTCCAGAAACCCTATTTTCTGGGCCAGGCGGGCATTGATGGAGGGCTGAACGGCAATCGCAACTCCCCCGACAAGCATTAGTAAAAACAATGAATACTGGGTCATATATTCTCCATTTTTGAAAATCGTTTGGGGAGAATCTGAAATTTGAAGAAATATGTCAACCCTTTTGTGGGTATCCCCTATGCATTTGGGACAGGTATTTCAGGGGTTGAAATGGGGGGATCGATCGTAGCGTGTCGGGCATTTCTATTTTGTTGACCCTCAAGCCGGGATTTTGCTACTATCAGCCACATGATCCAACGAAGACGGTCGTCCGTATTCCCCTTTCTATTGCGAGAAAAAAATTGATTCAATTTCAAAGTTTCATGGGGTTTCTAACACTCCCTTTCCTGGCCTGGCTCTTCTCGGAAAACCGAAAGAATATTAATTTCAGAACCCTGATTTCGGGGTTATTGCTGCAAATTTGCCTTGCCCTGTTGCTTCTGAAATTTCCGGGAAGTCAGGATGTCTTTCTCTGGTTGAACAAGGGGGTTCGGGCATTGGAAATATCCACCCGGGCGGGTACCAGCTTCATATTCGGCTATCTGGGGGGCGGCCATCTCCCGTTTGAGGAGAAACATCCCGCTTTCAGCTATGTGCTGGCCTTTCGGGGATTGCCCCTGGTGCTGGTGATCAGCGCCCTGACATCCCTCTTCTTTTACTGGCGCATCATCCCTCTGGTGGTTAACGGGTTTGCGTGGATTTTGAAGCGGGTGATGGGAATCGGCGGCGTGGAAGGCCTCGGCGCCGCTGCCAACGTCTTTATCGGCATGGTAGAGGCGCCGCTTTTTGTCCGTCCCTATCTTTCCAGGATTTCCAGAAGCGAACTTTTTACCATCATGGTGTGCGGCATGGCCACGATCGCGGGTACGGTTATGGTATTGTATGCGTCGATTCTTCAACATGTGGTCCCCGGCATCATGGGGCATTTGCTGGTGGCATCCATTGTCAGCGCTCCCGCGGCCATTACCATCAGTAAACTCATGGTGCCTGAGTCATCCCGGTTGTCCGAAGAAGCCCTTTCAGCGCCAAGGGGGGCACGGAGCGCCATGGATGCCATTACCAACGGGATACTGGGGGGTATCCAGTTGCTGATCAATATCATCGCCATGCTCATTGTTTTCGTGGCCCTGGTTCATCTGGTCAACCTTTTTCTGGCTTTTTTGCCCGATTTCTCAGGGAAACCGGTGACCTTCGAGCGGCTTGTGGGGTTTGTGATGGCCCCCATTGTCTGGCTCATGGGTGTCCCCGCACCGGAGATTGTGACCGCGGGGGGGTTGATGGGGGTCAAAACCGTATTGAACGAATTGCTGGCCTATATCCATCTGGCGGCACTGCCCCAGGGAGCATTGTGTGAAAGGAGCCGGTTGATCATGATTTATGCCATGTGCGGGTTTGCCAATTTCGGTTCCCTGGGAATCATGATCGGGGGCCTGGGGGCCATGGCGCCCGATCGGCGGGATGAAATCGTGAGCCTGGGGCTTAAATCCATCGTATCTGGAACCATTGCCACCTGTATGACCGGTGCGCTTGTGGGAATGATTTACTGAGGGGGTATCGTTTCAACCTCTTCGCAAACGCTATCCATCCATTTTTCGATTTGATCGCGATATTCACTTGGACTGGTTTCCATCCCGCATGACCGGCAGGTGACCTTTGCATTGGCTCACCGGCCATGCAGTTCAGCCTGCCCGCCACAGAAAATGCAGATTAAATCCGGCATGTGCGACTCCCGACGTGTGCCCCTTACGCGATCCAGATGGATTCCACGTAAGAGAAGGAAAAGTCGATGACCATTTTCGGTCGATTATTTTCTAAATCCCAGGAAACAAAGGGGGTTAACTGCTCAACAATCATCTCCCTTTCCACGCCCAGCTGCCGGCTCACGGTGGTAGCCGTGGCTTTAACGGTTTCAAGGATAATCCTGTCCAGTTTTATCGCCTCATTAACCGATTTCAGGCTAGGGTTGCTTTGAAGTTGCTCGATGGCTTCTTCCCAGTGAATGGCATCTATTTTCCGGCGCAGAACATATCCGTTTCCTCTGTCGCCGATGATCAGCAGAATGGGATTTGTTTTCAACTGTGCGCTTTTGATTTTGGTGTTGGGCATTTCAGCCGTAATTCGGGCCACCAATTCCCCTCTTTTTTGAAGGACGTCAATCTGCCTTGCCTGAATACGCTCAAAGATGAAGGTCCGGCTGTCGATCTCAATTTCTTTCAGCCGGGTGGGGTCAAATCCCAGGTCCATGAGATCCCCCAGGGTCAGGGTGTCTTCATAGGTTTTACCGTGCTCTTTAAGCCACAACAGAAAATTGGGCCTTCGATAATTGGGCAGCGATTCGATGATTTGGGCCGGGTTCCGTTTCAAGGCTTCGGGAAGTTTTGAAAGCCATTCCAAGTCCCCAATGCCGATGGCGCCTTCTTTCACGAATTCTTTCGGGGCATAGGATTTCACCTGCAATTTATGGATATTTGCGTCCAGAACCACCTGTTCCGTGGACTCTCCTCCCGTATATCCCACCAGGTCACCGATGCGGCGTCTGAAAGCGATGAATTTGGTCACAAAGCGGGTGAAAAGAAACCGCATGAATACGGAGGACCGGGGGCCTTCAAGCTCCGAATGAAAATAGGTCAGAAGGGTCTCGTAGAGTTCCTTGAATTCATTGAGGGTTTTTCTGACCATGGTCTCGTTTTCTCGAATGTCGATCACCGCCCGTTTCCGTTTCAGATGATACATGACCTTGAGAATCGGTTGTTTCAGATCCCTGGTTTTCAGGGAGGGCGGAACAAAAATCATGTAGTTATGGTCTTTATAGAACATCAGGTTTCCAATGATGTCTTCCACGGGAATCCAGGACTGTTTCAGATAGATGTCGTTGGTGGGATCTTCCCGGGGGATGATGTTATCGAGAATGCCAACCGCCGATTTCTCGGTGAGAAAATCGGCAAAGGATTTCAAAATCTGGTGACCCAGACCTTTTCGTCTGAAAGGGGCTGCCACTTCCACATATACCAGGTAGTAACAGGGAATCGGCTTTTTCAGGTAGATCATGTTGAGCCGAGCGAGATTTTCTCCACTTTCCGCCTTGATTTCAAACATTTGAAACCCATTTTGTGAATCCTGAAACCTCAATCTGTTGATTCGGCCTCCCTTTGCGGTGGCGCCCACCAGTTCCCATAGATTATTGAAAAGATCCGCTGAAACCGGCCCTTCCGCCAATCCGCGGCGCATGCCTTCATCAATCAGCGCCACCAGGCTCAACCGTTCGTTCAGGTTGAGCTTTTTTTTCGTTTCAGGCAGCGTGACGGCATTCGGTTCCGAAATCCTTTGCCTCGCGTCTTCCGGTTTTGGAACAGGTGCTTCTTGGGATGGGGATGTTTCCTCACTGGAAAGGCTGAACGATAATGGAGTGCCGGTTTTCCGGGATCGGTCGATCATGAGCTTGCAGAGATCGTACATGACTTTGAAGGGTTGGATGTCCGTAAGGGTGCTGACGAACTGTGCTCCTTCCAGGGCAATGCTTTCGGCGGAATTTCCGCGACTGAGGCGGCTCAAAAGATTTTCATGATATTCCCGGGTCGCCTGCATGGCCTTTTCAAAATATCGGTGAACATCGCCTTCTATGACTGCATTGTGACAGAGGACTGCGCGTTTGGCCGGGAATGCGGCAAGTTTTTTAATGCTGTCAGTGTAGGTTTTCAAAGAAACAAAATAATTGGGCCAGAAGACGTCTTTTTCCGGAACATAGAACCCCGTAGCATCTCCCACCATCAATGTGCCTTCGGACTTTTCATAAGCCGAGATATGGCACGGCGAATGGCCCGGGGTATCGATAATTTCCCAGACCCTATCATTCCCCAAATCCAGGGTGTCCCCTCCCTTGACCACCAGATCCACTTCAAAGCGGTAATCTTCAGGGGTGGGGGGGATGTCATCAATTTCTGATTTGGCTCTCATGAGCTGCGCAATACCCAGATCCACCAGAAGGAATTCGTTATATAATTCACGCGTATTCAATATCTTTGCCCCGGGTCCACTGGCGACCAGCTTGAGATGGGGCCATCTTCGTTTCAGGTGCGGCAATGCGCCGATGTGATCCGCATGGGTATGGGTAAGCAGGATGTATTCGATTTTATCCATATCAACGTTCAGGCTTTTAATCTGTCGGATAATCATTTCAGTGGTGGGTCCCGTGCCGCCCTCAATGATCATGCCGACCTTTCCCAGGGATAGAAAAGCGGGAAAGGCGGGGGTCCCCAGTTGATAGAAATTCGGTGTTACTGCAACGGGTTCAGGGATGTTCTGTTTCATTTTTTTTCCTTATTATCCTAAAATGGTTTAAATGCCTGTTTCCAGTTTTTTGTTCCTTAAAAAGAAGCAAAAAAAAGCCGTGGGCTTTTGAATGCCCACGGCTTGAAAATTGTCAACATCAACATCAATCCACAGGCGGAGGTGTTCCCAAAAACCTAAAATAAAAAAAGCCCGTGAGTTTGCAATACATTGTTCATACTCCTTTATTATCGATTTTTCCAATTTTTATCGGATTATCGTCGTGTTTGTCAATGATTTTTTCCAATATATAAGAATTGTTGAAGATCCACCTTTGACCTTGACAAACCGAATAACCGCGTCATATTTTATTTGGATAATACGCAACCGACTATTTGATTTGTTAAAATTTTGAAACTCTGAAAAGGAGTCGCCCTCTGACCATGGATATTGCGCTTTCCTTAGTGCCATCTCAGGTTTTTAGTGCCTCACATGTTGGCGGTTTCCGAGAGGATCCCTACCAGACCAGTGATTATATTGGTAAGCGGCAGGGGACCTCCGGCGCTTCTACTCATGGTAAGCCGGCGCTTTTTTATGGCTCCGATGGAAAAGATGTCGTCAGTTCCATGGAAACCGGTTCGATGATCGATATTTATGCCTGAATGGCATGGACTGCGAAATGAAGATGGGGGAAAGGAAAGATGATCGGCCCGAGATTCTCTATGGTTTGAACGACAAGCCCCCGTTGCCGGAAACTGTTTTTGCAGCTTTTCAACACCTGATGGCCGTTTTTGTGCCCATTATGACCCCCGCGTTGATTATTAGCAGTGCCCTGAATTTTGACCGCGAAACGGCCTCCCATCTGATTAGCCTCTCCCTCTTCATTTCCGGTGTTTCAACTTTTATTCAGGTGTGGCGCTTGGGTCCGGTGGGATCGGGATTGCTGAGTATTCAAGGGACCAGTTTTTCATTTATCGAACCGCTGATTGCCGCGGGCCATCTGGGCGGCTTGTCCCTGATATTCGGTGTCTGCCTTGTCGGTTCCTCCATTGAAATGGTTTTGAGCCGTTTTTTGCGCCATTTAAAAAGGATCATCACCCCTGTGGTCAGTGGTTCGGTGGTGATGTTGATCGGACTGTCCCTCGTAAAGGCCGGAATGGTTGAACTGGGGGGCGGCCAACAGGCGCTGAAGGACGGGAGCTTCGGGGCTTTGAACCATCTTTTCCCGGGGTTTCTGGTGTTTTTGACCATCGTGGGCCTCAACCGAACGGAGAACCGATATTTGAGGATGAGTTCCATCCTGATCGGCCTGGTGGTGGGCATGATCGTTTCGTCTATGACGGGAGATTTTAAATTTTCAGGCTTCTTGACCCCAAATTTTATCATCATTCCCGTGCCGCTCAAGTACGGACTCAATTTCAGCCTGTCCGCATTCATTCCCATCGCATTGATTTATCTGATTACCATCCTTGAATCGGTAGGTGACTTAACGGCAACCTCTATCGTTTCCGAGGAGCCGGTGGAGGGGGATCTATACATGAAGCGCGTCTCGGGAGGGGTGCTGGGCGATGGGGTCAACTCCATGCTGGCGACCCTTTTTAATTCCTTTCCAAACACCACCTTTGGCCAGAACAACGGGATCATTCAACTGACAGGGGTTGCCAGTCGACATGTGGGCTATTTCATTGCGGCATTTCTCAGCATCCTGGGGCTTTTCCCCATGGTGGGCAATTTCTTTTCTCTGGTTCCCCCCTCCGTTCTGGGGGGTGCTACCCTGTTGATGTTCGGTGCTGTTGCGGCGGCTGGGATCAAGATCATTCAGCGATCCCCAATGAACCGTTGTGACGTTATGATCGTTGCGGTTTCACTGTCAACGGGACTGGGAGTGGAATTTCATCCGGAAATTCTCAATGATATGCCCCATGCCATTCAGTCAGTATTCAAGTCAGGCATTGCTACGGGCGGTATTTTTGCCATTATTACCCAGTTGTTTTATCTGAAAAAGCGGGTTTAAGGTCGTTACCAGGGTTGCTTCTTTCAGCGGTTTTATGAATGCTAAATTCCCAGATACGCCTCTCTGACGTGTTCATCCGCCAGCAGTTCCTTTCCTGATCCCTCCAGCACGACCCGGCCGTTTTCAAGGGCATAGGCGCGATGGCACATGGCAAGGGTCTGCCTGACATTCTGCTCTACCAGAAGGATGGTGACCCCTTCCTCGCGATTGATACGCTTGATCATCTCAAAAATCTCATGGACCAGGATGGGGGCCAGGCCCAGGGAGGGTTCATCGAACATCATCAGCTTGGGTAGACTCATGAGGCCCCGACCGATGGCGAGCATCTGCTGTTCGCCCCCTGAAAGGGTGCCCGCGGACTGCTTCCGCCTTTCCTTCATCCTCGGAAAAAGCTCAAATACATGCTGCATGGTTTCACGGCGATGCTGTTTCGCCTTCCGGGCAAGGGAGCCCATGATCAGGTTTTCCTCGACGCTCATTTCGGAAAAAAGGCGTCTTCCCTCCGGCACGTGAACGATGCCATGTTCGATGATTTTATGTGGCGGCGACCCATTGATGAGGGTCCCGTTAAATTCAATACTCCCTTTGGTGGGCGCCAGCAACGAAGAGATGGTTCGGATGGTGGTCGACTTCCCCGCGCCGTTGGCGCCGATCAACACGAGGATTTCTTTTTCTTTCACCTCAAAAGACACATCCCAGAGGACCTGAAGGTCTCCGTAAAACACATCGATGTCGTTAACCTTGAGCATATTCCTCTCCGAGATAGGCTTCAATGACTTTCTTGTTGTTGGCGACTTCCCCAGGGGTTCCTTCCGCGATGGTCTGACCGAAATTGATGGCGTGAATCCGATCCGAAATGGTCATGATTACTTTCATAATGTGTTCCACGATGATGATGGTGGTGCCATTCTCACGGATTCTTTTGATCAATTCGATGGCATCGTCCACTTCGGAAGGGTTGAGCCCGGCAGCGGTTTCGTCCAGAAGCAGCAACTGCGGTCGGGTGGCCATGGCCCGGGTGATTTCCAGCCGTTTCCTTTCCCCTATGGGAAGGCTTTTGGCCAGCACATTTTTTCGATGGGCCAATTCGCAGAACTCAAGGGTTTCTAAAGCCAGATCTCGGGCGCGGTGTTTGGATTTGACCCGCGAAAATGCCGCGGCAATAACATTGTCTTCCACCGTCATTCGGCCCAGAGGCTTTACCACCTGAAAGGTCCTGCCGATTCCCAGACGACAGATCTTGTGGGTTTTAAGGCCGGTAATTTCCCGGTCTTTGAAAAAGACACCTCCGGATGTGGGTCGATGAAAATTGCTGATCATGTTGAACAGGGTGGTTTTGCCCGAGCCGTTGGGCCCGATGAGACCAAAAATTTCCCCCTGTTTTACCTCAAAACTGACATCGTTTACGGCGGCCAGGCCTCCGAAATATTTTACCAGATGCTGTATCTTGAAAAAACTCAACTCAGGACCTCCTTTCTTTTGAAAGGCGACAGCTTTGAGATGATTTTGTGCCAATCCCCCACAATTCCGTTGGGAAGGAGCAGGATGACCAGTACCACCAGAATGCCGAACCCCAGAACATGGGCCTGACTGACATATTTGGCAAAAACGGTGACCGTATCAGATCCCGTAATGGCGGCCAGCCCCTTGAAGAATCCGAAGAAGCCGGTCCTGAAAAACTCATGGACGGCCACCATGACAAAGGCGCCGATGACGGGACCGTAGATGGTGCCGACGCCGCCCACGATGCCCACCAGGATGGCCATGATGGAGATGTCGTGAAGGGAAAACACCACTTCGGGATCGATAAACCCCATATAATTCATATAGAGTGCGCCGGCCATGCCGGTGAGAAAAGCGGCAATATTCAGGGAGACCATTTTGTAGTAGTGGGTATCGATGCCGAGGCTTTCCGCTGCGTCCTGGTCTTCCCGAATGGAAACAAAATAGTAGCCCCACCTGGAATCCATGATGATCTGAATGCTCAGAACGGATACCACGGCCAGGCCCAGGGCAATGTAATAGTAGGGAACCTTGCTGATAAAGGTCTGGATGATCAGTATCCCCACCATGCCGTCCGTAAGGGATTCCCAGATGGTGGCGATATGCCGCATGACTTCGTTGAGCGCCAGGGTAGCCAGTGCGAAATAGGCGCCTCGCAGTCGAAAGGTAATCCAGCCGAAGGGGAAGGCCACGGCCATGGCGGTCAATCCGCCGAAAGCCATGGCCCACCAGGGGGAGATCCCCAGTTTGCTGGCAAAAAGTCCCGCTGTATAGGCGCCGGTACCGAAAAAAGCAGCATCCCCAAAGGATACCTGCCCCGTATATCCGGCGATAATATTCCATCCCGAACCGATGACCACCCACATGAGGACCAGAATCATCAGATGTTGATAATAATGGTCTCGGACCAGAAGCGGAAAAACCAGCAGGACAGCAAGCAGCATTAAGGGGGCAACTTTTCTCATTGTTTGCGCTCCTTTAGATTTTGGTCAGTCGTTTGAATCCGCCGGGAAGGAAGAGGAGCACCAGTATGAAGATCAATAGCCCGATCATATCATCAAATGCCATGCCGATATAGGTGGCGCCGAAAGCCTCGGCCAGACCCAGTGTCACGCCGCCGAAAATGGCCCCCACCGTCGAACCCAGGCCCCCCAGAATGGTAATGACAAACGCTTTTCGGGTAAAGGGTCCGCCAATATCCGGAAACAGGTAATAGATGGGCATGAGAAGGGTTCCGGCGGCGGCTACCAGGGCCGAACCGATGCCGAAGGTCATGGTGGTGATCCGCTTGGAATTGACCCCCATTAACAGGGCTGCGTCTTTATCCTGGGCCGTTGCCCGGATGGATCTGCCCAAATCCGTCTTGACCAGAAACCAGAACATCAAAAAAGTGAAAAGGATAGCGATGAAAAAGGCGATGGTTAAAGCAACACTGAATGAAATTTCTCCAATGAAGAAAGTGGCGTTGCTGTATTTGGTGCTCACGGATTTGTAATCGGATGTAAAGATAAACCTGGCTATTTCGGTCAATACCATCCCAACGCCCACGGTCATCAATACCTGGTTTTCCGGAAGGATCGATTCGACCTCCATCAGGGGATTGAGCGCGAATTTTTGAATGGCCATGCCCAGAAAAAAAAGTGCCGGCATACTGGCCAGCAATGTGATGTAGGGGTCGATTCCCAGATAGTGAAAGCATACAAAGGTCACATACATGGCCACCATCATGAGTTGCCCGTGGGCCAGATTGATGATCCCCATGACGCCCATAATGAGGGTCATTCCGATGCCGATCAGACTGTATAGGCCTCCCTTGAGGATGCCGGCTACCAGGGTTTGCAGAAAAACCTCCATAATCTCCCCCGTATTTGTTTTATAAGGGCGGGAAAAAGCCCGCCCTTATTTTTGTTTCATCTCTTATTCCATTCGGGCGTCGGGTAGACATATTGATGGGTCGCGACATCTTTCGGCCAGACAGTCTCCAGCTTGCCGTTGATCCATTGGACGAGAAAGGTGGGAAGGCTGTTTTGCTGGGTCATTTTCCCATAGGAAATGAATTTTACGGGACCGAATGCGGTCATCATATGGGTTGTGGCCAGGGCTTCCCTTACACCATCGGGCGTCAGCGTTTTGGCCCGTTTCAAGGCGTCCGCCAGAACATACATGGCGGCATAGGCTTCCGCGCCATGGTATTCCGTGGGCGTATTGTATTTGGCGACGAATTTGTCGTAGTATTCCTTGGCCCCCGGATATGGGACGGAAGGAGTCCAGAGGGTTGCGGAGAAAACATAATCAGATGCGGTCCCGGCATTTTTCCGGAATTCCGGCAGGGTGAATCCCGCCGCCCCTCCAACAAAAAGTCTGGGGTTAAAATTGAGTTCCTTGGATTGTCGCATGAGAAGAGATGCGTCCATGATATAGCTGATCATGTACACCAGGTCCGGATTCTTGTCCTTGACCTTGACGAGGAGGGGCTTGAAGTCAATGGCGCCCGCCTCATATCCTTCTTTCATGAGGACCTTAAGCCCCATTTCTTCACATGTTTTTGCGAATTTTTTGGATCCAGATTGACCGAAAAGAGAGTTTTCATGAAGAATGACAACGGTTTTAACATCTTTGGCCACGGTTTCAAGAAAAGAGCCAAAGGCCTTGGGATACTCACTCACGGGGGGGTTGAGTCTGAAAATATATTGCCATCCCTGTTCCGTGATCCGGTCGGCGGAGCCCGTGTTGACCAAAAACGGCACTTTTCGTTGCTGCGCCACGGCGACGGTAGCCCAGGTTACGGAACTGGAGTATCCACCGCCCAATACAACGACCTTGTCCCGGCTGATCAGCTTCTCGACGGCCGAGCGGCCCACATCGGGTTTCCCCATGGTATCTTCAACGATAAGTTCAATTTTTTTGCCGTTGACGCCGCCCGCCGCATTGATCTCTTCCGCGGCCATCAGGAAGGATTTGTTTTCAATTTCGCCGAACTTAGCCAGTTTTCCGGTCAGGGGAAGAACCACGCCCACTTTGATGCTGTCGTCCGCCATTACGCGACCTGTTGCCATCGTTCCCAGAAATACCAAAATTGAAAAAATACAGGTTGCCTTTGCCAGTCGTTTCATGAGTAGACCTCCTTGCAGTTTTGTTTAGGGTTTAAAATAGTGGTATTTTTTTTAAAAATCAAACCATTTTTTCAGGAATCATGTTCAAGCTTTTTCCTTTTTCAGCATGATGCCCTGGATAATGACCCCTGCAAGAAACAGTGCCGCAGGAAGTATTTCGGAAGAGACGGCACTCGTTTGAATTGTTTGGGAAATATAGGCGGCGCCGGCAAAAGACGACAGAACAATGAGTGTCCAGTCGAAAAGGAGATACAGCAATACGCCGCCCAGAATGCCTCCGACAACGAACGGTGCAAAGGGCAGGGCAGGTGGCGGCGCCATGCTCAGCATGCTGAACAGGGAAACGACCAGGTATCCTCCGGCATAAAACCCCACCAGAAGGATGGCCGCTTTTTGAAAAAAGACAGCCAGCAAAGCGCCTAGGAGCCCCGCTGCAACGGCGATAATCAGAATTTGCCAGTCGGGTAAACCGCTGAAATACCGGGTGGCCATATCGCCGGCGCCGATGAAGCCGATGGCGCCTACAAAGAGCCAGAAGAGTTTTTTGCCAAGGATTAAGAGTGAAAGGCCCACAAGTATATTCGCGATAACCATTCTTTTAGCCCCTCCTTGTGAATCAATGCGATATTGAAGACAGCCTAACAGCTTCGGCCCCATAATTCAACATCGGTTTCACAAATCAGTTGACAATGCCGGTAAGGCCTTATAATAACATAGCAATCATTAATTTTGTTCGTTTTTGAAGTGTATTCATAAAGCCAAGGAGATGATTTAATGACCAATCTTGAAACCATATTCCTGGGGGTCGTTCAAGGATTGACGGAGTTCCTGCCGGTCAGCAGTTCGGGTCATCTGGTCATATTTGAGAATCTCCTGGGTTTCAAGGAGCCTGAAATTCTTTTGGACGCTTCCCTCCATCTGGGAACCTTGCTGGCCGTATGTATATATTTTCGGTCGGATCTTAAAAGAATGATTCAGGAACTGTGGGCCTGGTTGACGCCGGGAAATAAAAGCGGGGCCGGGCTTGGGTCTCATGCGTTACTCGCATTGATGGTTGTGGTGGGTTCCATCCCCACGGCTTTCATCGGTCTGATTTTCAAGGATCCTCTTGAGGCACTTTTTGGCTCGCTTACCACCGTGGGTATTATGCTGCTGGCGACCGGTTTGATTGTGGGGGTTACCAAGTTCATTTCGCAAAACCACGGCAAATGGGATCAGGTGGGGGTCTGGATGGCCCTTGCCATGGGGACCGTTCAGGGGCTGGCCATAATTCCCGGAATTTCCCGTTCAGGTTCCACCATTGTATGCGCCCTTCTGCTGGGGTTGAAACGGGAAACCGCGGGCCGTTTCTCTTTTTTGCTCTCTATTCCTGCCATTATCGGGGCTGTAGGTCTCCAGTTGGAGACGGATGCCATCGCAAGGGTCGGTGTGATGCCTCTGTCTGTGGGCTTTGTTTCATCGGCACTGGTGGGCTTTTTTGCTTTGAAAATGCTGATGGGTATGGTCAAGAAGGGACATTTTTATTATTTTGCCCCCTATTGCTGGGGTGTAGGGATCTTGACCCTCATCCTTTCCTGATCCGGGGGAAAATCGGACAACTCTTGAATTTGGAAATGAAACATAATGCAATCTGACGACAGATCTTTAAGGGATTATCTGCTCTTGACCGCCAAAGGGTTCTGTATGGGCGCGGCGGATGTTGTGCCGGGCGTTTCCGGCGGCACCATGGCATTTATCCTGGGTATTTACGAAGAACTCATCAATGCCATACGGTCCTTTGATCTGGAAAGCCTTAAATTGATGGCGACCCTTAAAATTCGGGACCTCTTGAACCGTACCCAATGGCCTTTTCTTCTGGCGCTGGGATGCGGCATTCTCCTGGCGATTTTCAGCCTTTCAAAAGCACTTTCCTGGTTGCTGGAAAACCGGCCCGTGCTGATCTGGTCTTTTTTTCTCGGGTTGATTCTGGCATCGGTGTTGACGGTCGTAAAGCGGGTTGAAACCTGGAAGCTTCTGACCTGGTGCAGTCTGCTGGGCGGACTGGCAGGCATTTATGTCCTGGTGGGGCTAATGCCCGGCGCCACGCCCAATGATCCCTGGTTCCTTTTTATCTCCGGAGCCGTTGCCATTTGCGCCATGATTCTGCCGGGTATTTCCGGTTCCTTTATTCTGGTGCTGATGGGAAAATATCAATATATCCTTAATGCGGTCAACGAAAGGAACCTGCTGGTCCTTTTTATCGTGGCGGTGGGGGCATGTGTAGGCTTAGCCCTTTTTTCGCGCCTGTTGGGCTGGTTTCTAACAAAATATCACGATTATATGGTGGCTTTCCTGACCGGATTGATGCTGGGGTCCCTGCGAAAGATCTGGCCCTTTAAGGAAACCGTGGAGCGTTTCGTGGGTAGTGGGGGAAAGGTCGTGCCCCTTGTCCAACACAATATTTTTCCCGCCCAATGGAGCATGGAGATAGGTTACGCGCTTTGCCTGATGGGGGTTGGTTTTTTGGTGGTTCTGGTATTGGACCGGATGGCCAACGTCGCATCCTCTTGACAAAATGAAACAGCGGCACTCTCCCGTCTGCTTCCTTACCATCAGTCTTTATCTGTTTTTGAAGGAGGCATCTGTTTGAGGTGTCGTCCAAAGAACGCTTTTGTTTGCTCCCAGGCCTCAATCCATCCCTCGTGCCCTTTTTTGAGGATGTGTTCACCGCCCTTAACCAGTTGAAGCTGAACTTTTCCGCCGCAATCCAGTATGGCCTTTGCCATTTCGAGGCTCTGATCCATGGGAACCCGCGTGTCCAGGTCCCCGTGGATCAGCAATGTGGGTGCGTGAATGGCGCAGGCAACGGTTATGGGGGATCTCGCTTTCAAACCCAGCCCTTTGGCGCAGACATTGGGAATATATCCCTCTTTGATGCCTGGGGCTTTGGTGGTTTGGCCCCATCGATCCAGGTCGGTGACGGGAAAAAAGGCCACAACGGTTTTGATTTTCGGGGTAAGGGCCGCCGCCAGCAGGGCCACCTGTCCCCCTTGGGAAAACCCCAGCAGGCCGATGCGGTTGGGATTGACACCGGGTTGTTGAGAAAGCCACCGGACCGCTTCGACCACATCAACGGGTTGCTTTTCGCCGCAATCATCTTTGCCCCCCGTGTCGGGCCAGCCGCGCATGGAAAGGGCCAGCGTTACATATCCTTCCCTGGCCAGGTGCCAGGCCACGATGCTGACGATTTCCGCGCCGTTTTCACCAGGCTCAAGCCAGCCATGGAGTACCACGATGGCTGGATTACTTTTACCGGGATCATCAGGGCCATAGAGAATCCCGGACATTACGATGTCGTCGCCGGGGATACTGATGCGGGCGCCTTCCTTGAGAATTTCATTTTTGTCGATGCAGGCGTTTGTTACCACCATGAAGAGAAGGATAAAAAGATACCCCCCATATCTGATGGTCTTGGAAAGGTTTTCGTTGGGGCGAGGATTTCGCATATGCAACCGTGAACCGGCAACTGAAAACCGTTTTATACGTCCAGCTTCCGGTGGATCAATTTGATGACCGACTTGGGGTTGGCTTTGCCTTTGGTTTTTCTCATGACCTGACCCACCAGAAAATCAATGGGTTTTAAATTCCCTTCCTTGATTTGGGAAACCACCTTGGGATTTTCATTGATGGCTTCATCCAAAAAGGTATCCAGTTGGTCATTGTCCTGGATGGGTTTCAAACCCTTTTGATCGATGATGGTTTTGGGGTTTTGTCCCGTCTTAAACATATCCTCCAGGATTTCTCTGCCGATTCCAGGGGTTACTTCGCCTTGGTCCACGAGGTTGACCAGTTGTGCACAGTCTTTTGGGTGGACCGGGCATTCTTCCATGGTGCAGGATGTTTCTTTGAGAAGGCGGAAAAGTTCCTTGATGATCCAATGGCTCAGTTTCCGGGTGTTGCGGCAATGGGGAACGCAGGCGGAAAAATAGTCCGATGTTCCCTTGTCCTTTGTCAGAATCAAGGCATCGTCTTTGGGAATGCCATGTTCGTCCATGATCCGCTTGATTCTCTGGTGCGGCAATTCTGGCAGGGCTTTTTCAATATCTTGAATAAACAGGTCTTCGAGATTTACCTCCAGCAGGTCAGGATCCGGGAAATAGCGATAGTCCGGCGCGTTTTCCTTGCTTCGCATGGGACGGGTGATGCGTTTTATCTCATCAAAAAGGAGGGTTTCCTGGTCAATGACGCCGCCGGATTCCAGGATTTCCACCTGCCGCTTCATTTCGTATTCCAGCGCTTCCATCATGAATCGGAAAGAGGACATGTTTTTGACTTCGGTCCGGTTGCCGAACTCTCTGGTCCCCACGGGCCGCATGGAGAGGTTTACATCGCAGCGAAGCTGCCCCTTTTCCATTTTGCAGTCGCTGATGCCGATGTATCGGAGAATCTGTTTTAACTTGTCCAGATAAGCCCGCGCTTCCGAAATAGAACGCAGGGGATTTTTTTCATGGTCTCCCACGATCTCAAGGAGTGGCACACTGCTGCGATTATAGTCCACCAGGCTGTAATCGGCGTCGTCAAAGGAATCGGATGAATGCACCAGTTTCCCGGCATCCTCTTCCAAATGGATCCGTTTGATGCCCACGGGGTAGGGCTTTCCATCGTCTCCAGTGATTTCAAGACGTCCGTTTTCACAAAAGGGCAGTTCATACTGGGAGATCTGATACCCTTTGGGCAGATCGGGATAGAAATAATTCTTTCGGGCAAACCGCGATCGCCGGTTGATGGTGCAATCAAGGGCCAGGCCCGCACGAACGGCGTATTCCACGGCCTTTTTGTTGAGAACGGGAAGGGCGCCGGGTTGTCCCGTGCAAACCGGACAGATTTCGGTGTTGGGAGGGATGTCGTAAGCCACCCGGCAACCGCAGAACAGTTTTGTTTCGGTTTTCAGTTCAACGTGTGTTTCAAAGCAAATTATGGCATCATATTCCATGGTTCTGATTCCTGTTTCCAAAAGCTATCCGCTCGTAGGCGGCTCCCACTCGAAGGACCGTTTCTTCATCAAAGTGTTTTCCCACGATTTGAAGGCCCACCGGCAGGTTGTCTACCCTGCCGCAGGGGAGGCTCATGCCGGGGAGTCCCGCCAGGTTGAGGGAAACGGTGTAGATGTCCACCAGATACATCTGCAGGGGGTCGGTCATCTTTTCACCCAGTGCAAAGGGCAGACAGGGGGAAACCGGGGTCATGATGCAATCCACTTTTTGGAAGGCTTCGTCAAAATCCTGTTTGATCAATGTCCTGGCTTTCTGAGCTTTCAGGTAATAGGCGTCGTAATAGCCTGCCGAGAGAACGTAGGCGCCGAGCATGATCCGCCGCTTGACCTCCATGCCGAACCCTTGGGTTCGGGTTTTCTCATACATTTCCATGCAGTCGGCCATATCTTCTTCGTTTCTGAAACCATACTTGACGCCGTCATATCGCGCCAGGTTGCTGCTGGCTTCAGCCGTGGCGATCAGATAGTAAGTGCTGACCGCATAGGGACTGTGCGGCAGGTTGATGGGAACAATTTGTGCGCCGTTTTTTTCAAGAAGACCGACAGCCTTAAGAACCGTCTCTTTAATACGTGAATCCAGTCCTTCCGCAAAAAATTCTTCGGGAATTCCGATTCGAATGC
The DNA here is from genome assembly GCA_963664475.2 of Desulfatiglandales bacterium. GTDB lineage: Bacteria > Desulfobacterota > DSM-4660 > Desulfatiglandales > Desulfatiglandaceae > NaphS2. The sequence goes on along the minus strand of CAXXXE010000004.1, from coordinate 784,581 downwards.
CCTCGATACCCTGTTGCGGGGTTTCCAGAAAAGCAGGCTTTGCCAGATTGGCGGAGGTGGTATCCCGTGGGTCATGGCCGCAGATGACGTTCAGCAGCATGGCGCAATCGGCAGCAGTTTTTCCGATGGCGCCGATTTGATCCAGCGACGAGGCATAGGCGATCAAGCCGTAGCGGGAAACCCTGCCGTATGTGGGTTTAATGCCGGTGACGCCGCAAAAGGCGGAGGGTTGACGGATGGACCCGCCCGTATCCGTGCCCAGGGCCAAAATGCTTTCGCCCGATCCGACGGCTGCCGCCGAACCGCCGCTGGAGCCCCCCGCCACCCGTTCAGTATCCACGGGGTTTCGGGTGGGGCCGATAATGCTGTTTTCCGTGGAAGATCCCATGCCGAATTCATCCATGTTGGTTTTGCCCACCAGAACGGCGCCGGCGTCAAGGACTTTCTTCACGGCGGTGGCATTGTAGGTGGGGACAAAGTCCTTAAGGATTCTGGAGCCGCAGGTAGTTTTGATGCCTTTTGTGCACAGGAGGTCTTTGACCGCAATGGGAATGCCGGTTAAAGGAGGAATATCGCCGCCTCGCTTGAATTTTGCGTCGGCTTCATCGGCTTGTTTGAAAGCGGTTTCCCGGGTTGTGGTGATAAAGGCATTGATGGTGTCTTCCCGCTCATCAATTCTTTTGAAAACCGATTCGGTGATTTCCCTTGCGCTGATCTCCCCCTTTCGCAGCATTCGGGCCAGTTCCATGGCGCTCAGGTCGCATAGTTTTGTGGTTTGACTTTCCAAAATTCTAACCTTCCAATATCTTGGGCACTTTGTAGTATCCCTTTTCTTTCATGGGGGCGTTTTGAAGCAAGGGCTCCGTTTCCTTGAACGTTTCAGGCCGATCTTCCCGCCAGACGTTGTCCATGTTCAGAACATGGCTCATGGGGGAAACGTGGTCGGTATCGAGATGTTTTAAGGTTTCCACGTAATCCAGTATGGAATTGAGGTCTTTTTGGAAAAAATCGGTTTCTTGGTCTGAAAGTTTCAGCCGTGCCAGTTTGGCCACGTGATTGACCTTTTCCCTGGATATTTTTTCAGATGTTACACCGATCGGGGGCGTCGTTTCTTTAGGGGGTGTTCCCGCGTTCTTCGAGGATTTTTCCGTCTCAACGCCTGAGAAAATATTCAGCCCCAACTCTTCAAGCTGAAGGCTATCCGCCGTGGAAGGGGCCTCGGTCAGAGGGCAGAAGGCTTTACGGTTTTTAGGGAATGCCATGACGTCCCGAATGGAGGATGTCCCCAGTATCATGGCGATGACGCGATCCAGGCCAAGGGCCAGGCCCCCATGGGGGGGGGCGCCGTATTCCAGGGCTTTGAGGAAAAAACCGAATTTGGCCTTCACCTCTTCCCGACTCAGCCCCAGGGCCTGAAAGATCTTTTTTTGAATATCCATGCGGTGGATACGGATGCTGCCACCACCCAGCTCTTCGCCGTTCATGACCAGGTCATATGCCCTTGAATTAAGGGCTTGGAGCTCTTCCATATCATCGGGATCAAAATCCGTTTTGTCGGGCATGGTAAAGGGATGATGCTGGCTTCCGATCCGGCCGTCCTTCAATTCAAAGAGGGGGAAATCCGTAACCCAAAGAGGTCGCCAGTGGTCTTTGGGAATCAGGTTCAGTCGCTCAGCCACATGGCGCCGAAGTCTGCCGAGTACATTTTTGACCAGATCGCCGGATTCATCCGCAATCATCATGAGGACATCCCCGTCCCGGGCCTCGAAAGATCTCATCAGCCCTTGCTGTTCCTCGGGACTGAAAAACTGGACGATATTGGATTGCAGTTTTCCCTCGATCACCTTCATCCAGCTCAATCCTTTTGCCCCGAATCGAGGCACGATGGTTTTCGCATAATCATTTTGCAGGATATTTTTGCTGAGGGCGCCGGTCGGGTCTTTGACGGAGAAGCCCCTGATTTCTCCTCCTTTGTCGATGATTTGCCGGAATATGGCGTAGTCGGTGTTCTGAAAAATATCGGTTACATCCACAAAGGCCATGTCAAAACGCAGGTCCGGCCGGTCCGTTCCATAAAGGTTCATGGCCGTCTCGTAGGTCATCCTGGGAAAGGGCCTTTGAAGTGTTATGCCACCGATGGCAAACATTTGGACGATCAATGCTTCAATGGTTTCATAGATGAATTCTTCATCAATAAAGGAAGCCTCCAGATCCAGCTGGGTAAACTCCGGTTGTCGATTGGGCCGCAGGTCTTCATCGCGAAAGCATCGTGCAATCTGAAAATATCGGTCCATGCCGCCGATCATCAGCAGTTGCTTAAACAATTGCGGCGACTGGGGCAGGGCATAAAACTTTCCGTGATGAACCCGGCTGGGAACCAGGTAATCCCTTGCTCCTTCAGGGGTGCTTCGGGTCAGGAAAGGGGTTTCGATTTCAATGAAGTTTAAAGGATCCAGGAAATCTCGAATACATTTGATGATCCGGTATCGTTTAAGAAAAAGGTCTTGTACGGAAGGCCTGCGAAGATCCAGGTATCGGTATTTGAGCCTTATTTCTTCATCCACATTATCGGGGCCGGCTTGAATCTCCTCGCCGAATACCATGGCCTTTTCACTGATTTGAAAGGGCATGGTATTTGATTTCGCCAATATCTTAAGTCCGGTGGCCAGTACTTCAATTTGGCCCGTCGGCAGGGCGGGGTTCAGGGCGTCTTTTTGCCGCGGGGTCACCCTGCCTCGTACCTCAATCACATACTCTTCGCGTATCAGGGATGCTGCATCATAGCAGGCTTTGTCTTCTTGCGGATCAAAAACCACCTGAACAATGCCGCGTACATCCCTCATATGAAAAAAAAGAATGTTGCCATGGTCCCGTATGGCATCGACCCAGCCCATGAGCAGAACTGATTTCCCTGCATCTAAAGCGGTCAACGCGCCGCAATATGCCCTTTCTTTCCAACCCATCAAAATCCCCTGACTATTTTCGGCCCCATAGTGATGCAGACCTGTTATGGCTGAATAAAACCACTAAAAATACACCCTTGAGAAGAATGAATAAAATCAATCTTTATACTTCAGATCATAAATTTAGTCAATAGCCGCGGATTTTTAAAAAAAAGAAACCTATATCAGATCACAATTATGTTAAAATCAAAAAACAACCGCAACCTTTAAGATTGTTTGTTTCCCATGCACATTATCGATACGATCATCCCCATCTTTGTTTTGATAGTCCTGGGCTGGGTTGCCGGGAGACGTGGGTTTTTGCCCACCGCCTTTCTGGGGCCGGCAAACCGGCTTGTGTTTTATCTGGCAATTCCGGCCATGATATTTCGAGCCCTGTCCAAAACAAACTTTCATGCCGAATTTGATCCCCAGGTCGTGGTGGGAACGCTGTTGGCGCTGGTCATTGTTTTTTTCGTTGCCTGGGGCGCTTGTCTCATGCTCCATTTGAAAGGTGAGCAACGGGGGACCTTTATTCAAACCACATTTCATGGAAATCTGGGGTATATCGGTTTTGCGGTAGCCTATTATTTCCTCGGCGCCAATGGCCTTGCCCGGGCCGGCATCATCGCCTCCTTTTTGATACTGCTGCAGAATTTCCTGGCGGTTCTGGTGTTGCAGGTCCATTCAAGCGGTCCTCGGCATTATGCTCGGAACATACGCGCCATGATCCTGACGATCCTTGGAAATCCGGTAATCCTTTCGGCGGTTGCGGGAATATTATTTTCCATTTTTGAGATTCCCGTTCCACTGGTAATCGGTAGAAGTCTGGATATCCTGAGCAGTCTTGCCCTTCCTCTGGCGCTGCTGATTATCGGCGGGTCCATCTCCTTTGAATTCATGCGATCGAAAATGGGAATCATTCTTTTGGCGTGTCTGTTGAAATTGATGGTTCTTCCTCTTACAGGTTGGATATTATTAGAGATTCTAAATGTCCCACCTGGGGATTACTTGCCTGGGATTATTCTGCTGGCATCCCCCACCGCAACCGTAACCTACGTGATGGCCAGGGAAATGAAGGGGGATCCGGATTTTGCCAATGCGGCTATTTCCCTTTGCACCATCATTTCCTCGGGAACATTCATCTTTTGGCTGGTCCTCATTCCCTGATGAGATTTCCAAGATAAATTGGTGCAATTCTGGATTTTGTGGTAGGATCTTCACTGAAACCGGATATTCGGAAGGTTGCCGGATTGAAGCTGTCACGAAAAGATACGGAAAACCGCCGCCTTTAACCGTCGAAAGGAGGGGATTATCATGATAGCGGGTATTATTTTTGGAGGAACAGGTCCAATACTCATTTTAACCAGTTATGCATCTTTTGACGATGAAAAATTTGTGGGAAAACTAGCGGCCAAGGGGATTAAAAAATTTATTGCCTCCGAGGTCCCGATTGAAAGTGTTAAGCAAAAATACGGTAAGCATTTTGAGGTGGTTATGGGGGATCTGAAACAGTCAGATGATTTACGGGTAATGGATTATGATGGTCATAATGTCTTTTATAATTTCCCTTTTTCAGAAATGAAAAAACCGGTTTATCATGAGGTATAACGCCCGCAGCCATGGGATTGGTGATGTTGCGGGAAAATGATCGTTTTATTTATGGAAATTTTTCCAGTTAAGGGCGGCTTCGGCAACCGGTGGTTTCCGAACGGTGAATTACCGGTTGCTCAGATTTTTGTTTTGGTTTTTTAGTTTATTTTATGAGGAATGCTGTTATGAGAAACAACGAGAAAGGGGGTACTGAGCTATGAAAGTTGATATTAAAACGATTATTTGCACTACAGATTTTTCAGATTTTTCGAACCGCGCCGTCCCTTTTGGCGTTGCCTTGGCCAAGGAGTTTGGCGCCAAGCTCTATTTGTGTCATGTGGTTGATTTGTCTTCTGTTGCCATGTACGGGGAGGGGTTCTCGGATCCTTTGATGCTGGAATCCAAAATTACCGATTATGCGCACAAGCATCTGGAGGATTTGATTGGAGATACGGATATCGCCTGGGAATCACTGACTTCCGTGGGGCATACGGCCGATGAAATTGCCATGATTGCCAAAGAAAAGGGGGCTGATCTGGTGGTTTGCGCCACCCACGGCCGTTCCGGCTTGAAGCGGCTGATCCTGGGATCCGTGACGGAGCGCCTAATGCGAACACTCCCATGTCCCATGTATATCGTGCGGAGTCTGGAACGGGAGCCCGCGGCGCCCGTCAGGGCTGAAATGAAACTCAAAAGAATTCTGGTGGGCTGTGATTTTTCCGCCGATTCCGATCTGGCTGTGAAGTACGGGCTCAGTCTGGCCCAGGAGTTTCAAACGGAATTGTATCTGGCGCACGTTCTTGAGCCAAGGATTTACAAAGATATGTTGGCTCCGACGGCGGGGGCGCCCGATTCCGGTCGAGAAGGATTGAGGGAGAAGTTGACCCAAAAGCTTGAAGACATGGTGCCCGAGGATGCAAAACCGTGGTGCGTTCCGGAAACACTGCTTCTGGCGGGACACCCTTCCGATGAGCTTACCAAGTATGCCGTGGTGAATGAGGTGGATTTGATTGTGCTGGGGGTTCGAGGGCACAGTGTCATGGAGTCGCTTTTGGTGGGGTCAACCACGGACCGTGTTGTTCGACAGGCACCCTGTCCGGTCCTCTCTGTACGGCCGAAAGAATAGAAACTGTAACTCGACAACCGTGAAAACGGTTTGAAAAAAATATGGGGGCTAAGCAAATGATATGCTTAACCCCCATGTTTGTGGTTAATGATTTAAACTGCCGTTAATCGGTTTTACGGCATGGGTGTCAGTTCAACCCTTCTGTTCAGGGCGCGTCCTTCAGCTGTGTCATTGGTGGCTACGGGACGTGAAAAACCAAAGCCCCTGGCGGTCAATCGGCTTTGAGCCACACCTTTGTTGACGAGATACTGCAGGACAGCGTTTGCACGCTCAATGGAGAGCTTCATGTTGTATTTCTTGCTTCCGATATTGTCGGTATTTCCCTGAACCTCTACTCTCATGGAGGGATTCATTTCGAACACCTTGGCGGCGCTGTTCAGGAACCCGTAGTATTCGGGTTTGATGTTGTATTTATCAAAGTCAAACAGAACGTCTCCCAACACCCAGCATCCAAATTGGTTGACTTTGGCGCCTTTAGGCGTTCCCGGGCACTTGTCCAGGTTGTCGGGCACACCGTCGCCGTCGGAATCCATAATGACCACCACTTCTTCCACGACTTCCTGTGGCGCCTTCTGCAAGAAGACGTTGGCCACGAAATCGGCCATGCCTTTGCCGGAGGCGATATCATCGCCCTTAACCATGAACCCGCATTTCCCTTCTTCGGCAACCTGGCCAAGGAATTTGGCCGCTTCTTTGTCATCGCCGATCAGCACGGGATAGATGCAGAGTCTGTTGCCATACTGATTTTTCAGATTCATGACGGATTTTTTTACGGCATCGTAGTTCATGACGTCCTGGTTGGCATCCGTAAAAATGACAACCGCGATGTTGCCTTGTGCGGATTTGAAATCCTGGGCTGCTGCATCAAGCGCCATGTTCAGGGGACTGTCGCCGACGCTGAAACCGACTTTGTTCAAAGCGGCATCCAGAGGGGCTTTTGAATAAGCGGTCGGCCCCCACAGAAGTTCCGTCATCACCGGGCTCATATTTGCTTTTCGGCCAAACATTCTGAGTGCGCCTGTGAGGTTGGCATCGGGGATGGTGTGGTTGAAGGCACTGGCCAGGTTTCTGGCGCAATCCAGTTTGAGGTTTCCTTTATACATTTCTCCCATGGATCCGGATTTATCAAGGATGACCATGAAATTATTAGCCTTGAGTACAAAGTCCCCGCTTTGCAACATGGGATTGAGGTCAAGGGCATTGAATGGGGCTACGGGTTTTGTCGTGGCGCAGGCGGCCAGAAGCAAACCCAGTAAACCAAACAAGAGAACCTTCCAATAGCTGTTTCTTTTCATCATTCTTCCTCCTTAGAATTTGAGCAAAAAGCCCATTTATGTTTTGACCGCCTATTTATCACCAATAGTACGGTTACACCCTTTACAAATCTACCTTCGAAATTACATACAGACTCTATTTTGCCTGATCATGAGGTCATAGGTCAATGTCTTTTTGTTCCTGGAGCAAAAAAAGTGTTTCAACAAGTCTGAAGGAATGTTTCAATGGTTAATTTTTATGGTTCGAAGATTCTATTGATTTAATATAGCGACTCATAATTCCGTAAAGTTTTAATTTGTTTTAACCATTTGTCGACAATGGCTTTCCCTGGCAAAACAGATGAGTACGGCCGATAGCAATGCCCATCCCGTCATCAGGATAAATGCGGATTGATAGGCCTCAAGGGTGTAAACCCGTACTCCCGATTCAAATGAGCCGGCCCAGTTTTTATCCAGTATCCATCCCATGGCTGGTTGAAGGATCATGGGGCCGGACATGACGCCCATGTTGACGACGCCGGATACCGTTCCCGCCAGGGGCGGAGGGACCGACTCTTTGGCAAAGGCAAAACTTAAAATCATAGCGCCCGAGGCGACCCCCGTCAAAAAGATAAGCAGGGTCAGAAACCACAAGGGGAGGCCTGGTACGAACAGGATCAGGCTCCAGCTGGCGCATCCTGTTAAACTGCCGGAAACGTAAAGGGGTTTTCGTCGGCCTATTCGGTCCGACAGTGCACCGAAGGCGGGTCCGGCAAGCCCCCAGGCAACCAGTAGCAGGGATGTCAATGCGGCACTTTTTGCGGGGGTTAAGCCGTAATGAGTGGTCAGAAAAGGAACGCCCCACAACCCTGAGAAAGCCAGTACCGGCCCAACGATGCCGCTGGGCGCAAGGGAAAGAATCCAGGTGTTTGGATAACTGAACACTTGCCCTAAGCCGGATAACCGGGAGATAGTGGAATGGGCAGAGCTGTTTTCAGGAGGAATGAAACCGGTGTATCCCCTTTCTGAAGGATCATCCCGAATGATACGCCATAGGGCTATGGCAATGACCATGGAGATTGCCGCCGAAACCAGCATTACGGGCCGCCATCCAAAGTGATCGATAAAGATACGCAACGGTACGCCCGCGGATACCGCCCCCACAAGGCCGCAGCAAAGGGCCAGGCCGCTGGTCATGGCAAATCTTTGCGGTGGAAACCAGTGCATCGAGAGTTTTAGCAGCGCAACCCAGGCTACGCCCACCGAACCACCGATGAGGAGACGCCCGGTATTGGCGACAAAAATGGTGGGCGCCGCCGCGAACAGAAAGGCCCCCAAGGCCGCGACAAATGCGCCGGCGGTCAGTAGTTTTCTGGGGCCCCATGCATCGGCGAGAATGCCGGTGGGAATCTGAATGGCCACATAGCTGTAGAAATAATAGGCGGACAGATTCCCCAGGGCCGCGGCGCCCATGTGAAAGTCGGCCATGAGATAATCGGTCATGACCGCCGGCGCCACCCGCTGGTAAAACCCGCTGAAATAAAAAGCGGCGCCCAATCCCCAGACGATCCAGGACAAATAGGCCGGGGGATATCCCTTATCGGTAATATCCGGTAAAAATTCCTCTCTACACACTTTACTTTTCATCTATTTTATGTTTTCCTTCAAACAATTCTATACTATGACCATTCCAACCTGTTTGGTCAATTATCTTTTTTAAAAGGCCTCAGGGGACTTTGCCTCGTGGGATATGATGCCCCTTATGATCAAAGCCCAAGACAATGAAGAATGGAGGAATGCCATGAAGACAATGAAAGCCATTTTTTTTATCGCCGTTCTCTTTTTGCTAATGATGAGTCAAGTCATTTCAGCGCAAGCAGAAAACCAAGATTCATTGACGACTGCAAAAAGGGATGACTATCAAATACGCCTGCCACCTACCTTCAGGTCCAATCCCGCCAATCGGGATGGGGTTTATCTGGTTTTCGCCAATGGGATCGTACGGGATACACGCATGGGCCTTGAGTGGCTTGCCGGTCCTGATAAGAACACCACCTGGGATGAAGCAAACTCCTGGGTGCAAAGTCTTGATATCGACGGCGGTGGCTGGAGAATGCCGACCTTGGATGAGCTGGAGAGTCTTTACAAAAAAGGGATGGGTTTGCGAAATATGACGCCCTTTTTGAAGACCAGAGGATGGTGGGTCTGGTCAGGAGAACTTGAGGGTTCGGCCGAGGCGAGGAGCTTCTCCTTCGGCCACGGTTACAGGGGGTATATTTTTCGCGGCAATTCCTGCAACGAACGGGCTTTTGCGGTACGTTGCGGAAGCGATTGATCTTGGGCTTTTTTAAATGAAACCCCGACGGGCATCATCGCCCCACCGGGGTTTCTCACGATTTTACGGGGTTATGCGGATGAAAGGTTATCCGGTTTTCACTTCAATTCTTCGAGGCGCCGCCGCCTCAATTTTGGGCAAGGTCAACCTCAAAACGCCATCAGTTAATTTGGCTTCAATTCCGGATTGATCAATCACATCGGACAAATTGAATTTTCGGTAGTAGTTTCCGGACTGATATTCCCTCAGCAAGTCCATTTCTTCAGTCGTTTCCTCCGACGGCACATGGGTCGAAAGTGCCAGAACACCTTCTCTTAAGTCAATGGTCAGATCCTTCGCCTGAATGCCCGGCATGTCCGCCAGCAGCGTAATGGCTTTGTCCGTTTCAAAGATATCCACGGCCGGGGTAAAGATGGGGCCCGGTTTCGTTGCTTCGGCGGTGGATCTCAGTTCCGATTTTTCTTTTGCCTGTAAGGCTTTGCTTTCCGTATCCGTCATTTTTACGACCCCCTTTCCTTGATAAATTATCCCTACACGCCTGCTATCGCAATCTGCTTTGGTTTTACCGCTTCGCTTTTGGGTAGTGTGACTTTAAGAATGCCGTCCACCATGGCGGCTTCAACCTTGCCGGTGTCCACCTGCGACGGCAGATTCATGATTCTGCTGAACTTGCCGAATTCCCGTTCTCTTCTGTGGTATTTCGAATTTTCCTGGTCTTGGGGCGTTTTCCTCTCCCCTGAAATAGAAAAACTGTCGCCGGTGACGGAAATGTTCAGTTCGTTGGCTTTTATTCCCGGAAGCTCGGCGCGAATGTAGAGATGGTTTGCATCTTCGGTCACATTCATCAATGGAAATACGCCCGCTGAAGGTTCTCCCAAATCCCTGCCGGATAGACTTTCGGTGAGGGTATTTAACGCTCTTTTCAGTCGATCCATTTCATCCCATTGATCTCTAAATTGCCATGTGGGCCAACTGTTCATCCTTCTGAAAATCATAATTCAACCCTCCTTTCAAAAAAACTCCTTATGAAAAATAGGTTAATTAAAACAAAAGTTTACGTATGTATCGCGTCTTTTCGAAAAAATAAACATCATTGTTTTTCTGTCAAGAGAAAAATTTTGGATTGAATAACATAATTATGGTACCATGACGAAAAAACAGGTTTGATTTTATGAAAAGGAGGCTTAGACCCGCGTCGGCATGGGGCATGTACGTGAGCAGACGGGAATAACGATTATTGGGAACATAATGCTTTTAAACTTAAAGAAATTTTTTAAAGAAGCCGATAATGGTAGTAAGGTAAGGGGAAGCACAATTTTATAAACTCATGTGAAAAGGAAGGAGATTGCAGATGAAAAAAATTTTGGCGTCGATTTTGGTATTGATGGCAGGACTGATGTTTGTGGGAATGGGGCAGGCCGGCGAAAAGGCCACCAAAGAGGAGTGCGTTGCCAAAACCAAGGAAGCTGCGCAATTGGTGAAAGATGTGGGTCTCGAGGCAGCGTTGGTAAAAATCAATGATCCCAAGGGGCCGTTTGTTTGGAAAGATACCTACGTGTTTTGTGTGGACCTGAACAAAAAGTGCAATATCGGTCATCCCATTAAACCAAAGCTTATTGGTAAGAACCTAATGGCGGCAAAAGACGCCAATGGTAAGATGTTTTTTGCGGAGTTCATTAATGTTGCTAACAACAAGGGGGAAGGTTGGGTGGCTTATATGTGGCCCAAACCCGGAGAAAAGAAGTCCTCACCCAAAATTGCATATGTTTTCAAGGTACCTGGTGAGGATGTGGCCATGCTTGCGGGGATTTACGAATAAAAAGCAGGATTCGGATGAGGTGTGAAATGCCTTTATACATGGCGCTTTAGAGTGCCATGTATTTTGCTACCTCTGAACGAGAGGGTTTTAGAATAGACATTCGGGGTGCTGTTTGCGAAACAAAAATTGAATTTCAAATTTCTGTTTAAAAATTTGATAGCTTCAGAAGTATCACAAAGGGATTTTTGGCCGGATACCTTCCAGGAGGAGAATTCATGCAGAATTTTAGTTGGTTCAACTTTTCGAGCATACGCGCCAGGATTATCCTTATCCTTATTATCGGGACTGTGGCAATGTGTGTTCTGGTGGGCGTTTACAAATATCTGGATTACTCAAAAAACGCAGCCATTGATCTGGAAAGGAAAACGCAGCTTATTTCCCAGCGCATATTGAAGGTCATGGGCATTGAAGCGCAGTACATGAACCGGCATAATGAGGCATTGCTTTCCAATTATCGAGAAGTCCAAGGAGATTTGGAAAAAGATATGGCTTGGGTGGCCGGCGCCGCAACGGACGAAAGAATTGCGTCTATTGCCGGAAAAATGATCGATCTTGAAAAAAGTCATAAAAGCCTCTTTCAGACAATGGTGAAAAACATCCAGTTCATGGACCTGAAAATGGCAGAGTTGGTCAACCGTATCGGGGTAATGAACGAGATCCTCAGTAGGATTATTCAGACCATCGATGTGGAAGAAAACAGTTTGATGATGGAAGGCGAAGTGTTGGATACTTCCAAAATCGGGGTTCGAAAGGAAGTCAAGGATTTCCGAAGCTATGGAAATGAAAGAATGTTGACGATCCTTAACCTGTTCCTTTTCGCTGAGTTGAAAAAATATGAGGAAGGAAAAGAACTTTTAGCAAAGCATCTGAATCTTGCAACAAAGAATGTGGATACGGTAATTGAGGCTGTTGGCGCTTCGGATTATGCGAAGCACTGGTCAGAAGCGAAAACAATTCTTTCCGAGGTGGATCTGCTGGAGACGGAAATTGTCTCCACCTGGAAAAACAACCAGGAAATCATGGCCCGTATCCAGACAGTGGGAAGCCAGGTCCAAAAGAGTGTCGCGGAAATCGTGAGCTTGACCCGTGACAATATTAAGAAGAATACGAGATTAGGAGATTTGATTGGTTTGGTGGCGGGTTTGGGTGGAATTTTTTTGTTAATCATCATGGGATTTTTTATTGCCCGGTCCATAGATCGTTCGTTGAAATCGGCCATCGTAGGCCTCACGAGAAGTTCCGGCCAGGTGGCCAGTGGTGCAACCGAAGTATCTTCATCGAGTCAGTCTCTTGCGGAAGGGGCCTCCGAACAGGCCGCTTCCATCGAAGAGACCTCTTCTTCCCTGGAAGAGATGGCTTCCATGACGAGACAAAACGCCGATAATGCCCATCAGGCAAACACCCATATGGAAGAGGCGAATGGGGTCCTCGGAAATGCGAAAAAATCCATGGCGGAATTGACGGATTCCATGGAGGAAATTTCCAAAGCCAGCGAAGAGACGGGTAAGATTATCAAGACTATCGATGAAATCGCTTTTCAGACCAATCTGCTGGCGTTAAATGCCGCCGTGGAGGCGGCCAGGGCCGGTGAGGCGGGGGCCGGTTTTGCCGTCGTTGCGGACGAGGTTCGAAATCTGGCCATGAGGGCGGCGGAGGCCGCTGGAAATACGGCCTCACTGATTCAGGAAACAAGGGTTAGGGTCAAAGGGGGTTCGGAACTGGCGGAGCAGACCAACACGAACTTTAATCAGGTTGCCGATAGCGTGTCAAATGTGGCGACACTGGTTTCTGAAATTGCGAGCGCTTCAACTGAACAGGCCCAGGGCATTGAGCAGGTGAACAAGGCCGTGGCGGAAATGGATCGCGTTGTTCAACATAACGCCGCAAGCGCCGAGCAATCCGCAAGCGCGGCTCAGCAAATGAGTGCTCAGTCGGAAGAAATGCGGGCAATGGTACGGCAGTTGATGTTGCTTTGGGGCGGTAATGAACAGGCGTTGGGTGTTTTGCGGGAAGAATCGGGTGTTGTAAAAGATACCAGATTTTCGGTGGCACTCGACCCCATTTAAAAATACAGGTGCTTTTTCAAGGGGCTCAAAGCTCTGAAAAGTTTTTTTAATCCGAAATTATTTCGGTTCCCATATTCCCTGTTACGCCCTCCGCAATGTCCCTTACGGAGGTGATGACTGCTCTTTTTCCCGTTTGTTTAACAAATTGAACGGCGGCTTCTACTTTCGGCCCCATGGAACCGGCCGGGAAATGCCCTTGTTTTTGTCTCTGTTCGGCCTCTTTTACGGTGAGGGTGCGCAAAAACGTCTGGTCTTTGCGACCATATCGAAGGGCCGCCCCTTCCACATCCGTTGCCATGAGGAAAATGTCCACGCCCACCTCTTCCGCCAGTTTGGCGCTCGCAAGATCCTTATCGATGACTGCGTCAACACCACAGAAACTCCTTTCTTCCCGGATGACGGGGATGCCCCCTCCGCCGCAGCAGATGACCATGAAATCCATGTCCATCAGCTTTTTGATCTCGCGTTTCTCTACGATGGTGACCGGAGCGGGGGAGGCCACTACCCGTCGATATCCCTTGGCCGTTTTTTTCGTGGGGAAGGGGAGGGTCGCCGCCTTCTCTTTCGAATAGATGGGGCCGATGGGTTTGGTGGGGTTCATAAAAGCAGGATCATTCGGGTCCACCACTACGTAGCTGAGAAGACTTACGAAATGGGTGCGAGTATCTTGGCCGGTTTCCATGAGGGCCGCGTCCAGCGTCGATTCGATCATATACCCGATTTGTCCCTGGGTTTGGGCCACCAGTATTTCCAGGGGAAGCCGTGGGACGGTTTGGCAACACTCCTGCTGGAGTAGCAGGGTCCCCACCTGGGGGGCGTTTCCATGGGTGATGATGATTCTGTATCGGCTGGAGAGAGCGGCAATTTGTTTTACGGGGGTTTTCAGGTTTTCCAGCTGTTCTTCCGTGGTGCCTTGCTGGTTTTTCCCCACCAGCGCATTGCCCCCAAGGGCAACGAGCAGGATCTTTCTCTTCGTTTTCATGGCGACTCATCCTGGAAAATATCGCGGATTTTTTTTGAAAGGATGTCCTTCAGAAACGGTTGGTCATGGTTTTCATAGCGGTAACGGACGCGAATGGCGGGCTTTTGGATATTGAGAATCCGGGTCAGGTGAATGGGGGTGGCAAAGAGCACCAGATCGCAATCCACACGGTTGATGGACCGCTCCAGATCCCCGAGCTGTTTTGCGCCGTAACCCATGGCGGGGAGTACCGGACCCATGTGGGGATAACGGGTAAAAACCGCCTTGATGCTCCCTTCCGCATAGGGACGGGGGTCGATGATGTCGGCGGCGCCGTATTTCTTGGCGGCAATGACCCCTGCGCCAAAAGACATTTCACCGTGGGTGAGGGTGGGGCCGTCTTCGACCACCAGCACCCGCTTGTTCTCGATGCGACCGGGGTTGCTGACGAGGACGGGCGACCGGGCCTTTACGATTCCGGCGTCGGGTGCGTACGCCTGAATATTTTTCATGACCTCATCCACCTTGCCGGGGGGCGCGGTATCCACTTTGTTGATCAGGGCAATATCCGCCATGAGCATGTTGGTTTCTCCCGGGTAGTAGAGGCGTTCATGACCCGCACGGTGTGGATCGAAGAGCACGATGTGAATATCGGGCTTAAAAAACGGGGTGTCATTGTTGCCCCCGTCCCACACAAGTATATCCGCCTCCTTTTCCGCCGCCGCCAGGATTTTCCCGTAGTCGACGCCGGCATAGACCACGATGCCCATTTCCACCAGCGGTTCGTATTCCTCCCGTTCTTCAAGGGTGCATCGATGTTTTTCAAAATCTCCGTAAGAGGAGAATCGCTGAACCGCCTGGGTTCTGAGATCTCCGTACGGCATGGGGTGACGGACCACTACGATCTTTTTGCCGATCTTGTGGAGAATTCGGCAAACCTCCCGGGTGGTCTGGGATTTCCCGCACCCCGTTCGGACGGCGCATACGGAAACCACGGGTTTTGAAGATTTCAGCATGGTGTAGGGCGCCCCGATGAGGATGAAATCAGCCCCCTTGCTCATGACGAGAGAGGCTTTATGCATCACCTCCATGTGGGTAACGTCGCTGTAGGAAAAGGCCACCAGGTCCACCTGATGTTCGATAATGAGCCCTGCCAGTTGATCTTCGGGGAATATGGGCACGCCTTCAGGATAGCTTTCTCCTGCCAGTTCAACGGGATAGATGCGGTTTTCGATGTCGGGAATTTGGGCCGCCGTAAAGGCCACCACCCGGTATCGTGGATTATTCCGGAAGTAAACGTTGAAATTATGAAAATCGCGTCCAGCCGCGCCCATGATGATCACCTTTTCGACCATGATGCCTCCCCTTTCATATTCCCGGAAATGTGCTGCATTCAAAATTATTTTACCAATTGATTCTCAGCCCTGCAATCAATAAGATATGCTTTCGGAAAGTGTGAACGGCAATGCCGGTCAAATGATCAAACGGGTTCGGGGTGTTTCCGGTGAGTCCATTCCGGGCGGTACATGAAGAAAAATACCAGCCGGAACAACTGAAAAACCAGGTGCTGGGCGGTTATGTCCGAACTTTCTTTTTCGAAGAAGGGACGCAGTTGCAACACGGTTGTGCGGCTTTTTTTTAAATGTGCGAGACAACGCAAAAAAGCCATGATTTGCCTGTTGAGCTCAGGTGATGCCTTTTGTGCATCCTTACCGGTTGGCCAGTTTTTCTCAAGGTCGGTTATTTTTTCCGCACTGGCCATGACCATGTTTTTGCGGACTTCATCTCCCTTGAAAAAAGATTGATTTAGAATGGAACTCTTTATCTGATTCAGCAGGAGGCTCTCAGCCCCAAGGGTTTCCACCAGCAGCATTTCCCTTTCCCTTTCCCCAAGGGACAGGGGAAGGTGTTTGAAAATCGTCTGATTTGTAGCCATTGCCTCCCTGAACTCAACGCAGGCCGTGTGCCAAAAGGCCCAGCCGGCATGCTTCAGGACGTCTGCCGGTGGTTCACCCTTCGTGATGGCTTTGGAACGCACCCGGGCCACTTCCGGCAGTAGTTGGCCGGTTTTTTGAAACAGGGTTTTACCGGTTACGATGTTGTATATGACCCCAACGGCGGCAAACCAGTCCTGCAAATAAAGGGTCCGGGGGACGTCATGGAAGACTTCCGCCAGATACCGGTTTTCGAAAAGGTGAGAGGGCGTGGCGAAAAAAGGTGTTCCGGCCAGGATCGGCTGTTCCAGGGGTTTGGTTTTATCAAAATTGACGGAGGTTTCCAGATCGATGAGCCCCAGTGCGTATTGATTGGCTGATGTCAGGAAAAAATCAGGGTTGTCGGAATTTCCCGCCAAAAACATATTGTCCGGTTTCAGATCGCGGATGGCGGTATTTTTTTCCCTGAGGTGAAACAGCATTTCCATTAGATTGGAAATGATGCCGCCTGAGATGTTGCGGTTGCGAATGTCGGTGGTTTTTCGGATGTCGGATCGTATCAGTTGAAAAAATTGTGCAATGGTCTTTTTTTCCCGCGAGAAAACCTGTGCGCCAATCCGCTTTCGATCGAGGATGAACGCTTCCGGCAGTTGATCCCGTTCATTGTCAATGGCTTTTCCCGCCAGTTGATCGAACATCCACTGCCGCTTTCGGTATTCCGGTACGTCAAGGCTGTCTTTGCCATGCTGCTGAAGCAGTGGGTCCATGTCCCGCAGGTAGGTATTCTGAAGATTTGTAAAATTGAAAAAAATCGTATCGTTGCCTTTTCCAAAGGCGGCTTCGAAAGCCTGTATGTCACCCATAATATCGAGGCTGCCGGCAATCGTATCGCTGAGCTGATTCCCCTGTCGGTGCATTTTCTCGATCACCTGGTCAAAGAACAGGTATTTGGAAAGATTCATGAACAGAACAAAGGTTCCCCGAATTTTCAAATATCGTTGAAGATCCGGAGATTTTTTAACCCGACGCGTGATGATTTTTTCGGATGCCGTTTGGGATAAATCGCCGTCATTTTGAAATTCAGGGAATTTTTTCAGGATCGCGCCGAGACTGGGGCTGACGCAGGTGACATCTGGGGCCAGGTGATTGGATATTCGTCTTTCCCATTCGATGCTTTGCAGGTATCGGTCGAAATCAACCACCGGTTGAGGTGGAATCTTCAGTACCAGGAGATCGTCATAGATGACCTTATAACAGGTGCTTTTGCTTGCCGCGTCATCGCCCAGTCGGTTAAGGCTCATTCGACGAGAGTGGCCTTTCCCCCTGTGGGTGACGTTCAGTTCATAGGTCATTTCCCTGGATTTTTGGGGGTCGGTCAAGGCACGTGCGCTCATGAGACGGAGATCCGGTTCGGGGAGTCCGACCTGAAGCCGGTAAAGATCCAGAAAAAAGTGAACGATGTGATTGGAATTGGGCAGAGGGTTCATTTTTTTCGTAATGTTTTGGGATTGCATTTTATGGTTTAGTCCCGCCTGAAGCCTTGTTCGGCTGGATTGATCATTTATTGCGATATCTATCACTTTAATCTTGTAAAGGTAAAATGAAAAGTTTTCTTAAAAAAAATCGTGTTTTGATCACATGTAGGGGCAAAAAATCTTTCGCCCTTACAATTAAGGAATCGAACCTCTATGGAAACCATCGACAGCGTGGGAAATTTCCGATATAGTGCCGCTGTTGAATATGCAATTGGGGCCGGTTGGATTTTGTCGGATTTGTGGGGGGGCACAATGCCGTTACTAACACTGAAATCAGGATCGTCAATCATTGAGCGCATTTCCTTCGACAAGGGTAACCCCCTGACCATCGGAAAGCTGCCGGATAATGACCTGGTGATTGATGATCCAGCTGTTTCAAGGCATCACGCTGAGATAGAAGCTGAAGGCGGCCTTTTTTATATTACGGACCAGCAGAGCCGAAACGGTACTTTTATCAATGACGAGCTTATTATCTCGCGGGTTCTCACCCAGGGAGATATCATCACCGTGGGTGAACATGTGCTTGAATTTTCATATGAAGAGGGAGAGACCATCCCCTCGGATACCGAAATCATCAGTGCATGCAGGACCATGACCCTGGATACCTTGCAGCATCGATCAAAACTGGCCCGCAGTGTTTCTCATCTGGCTGATGATGGTCATTCCAAACAAACCATTGCCGTTTTGTCTTACATGGATGGTTCCAATCGCAGCTTTCCGATGACAACATTCCCCATAAAAATCGGAAAAGCGCCAGAAAACCATATCCAGATCAAAGGTTTTTTTGCCGGTAAAACCGCAGCGATCATCCGCATGGTCGGTGATGAATTCCGATTGGCGCCGTCCGAAGGGTTTACCAAACCGAAGGTGAATTACCAGGTGGTTAAAAAAGAGGTCGTGCTGAACGAATTCGACGTGATTGAGATTGGCGCCACCAAGCTCCAGTTTCATTTCCAATCCGTTGATTCCCATGACGATGCCTGAGAATGAATGATCGTAAAACCCATATGTCACCCACCTCCCTGAAGGGAATGGGCACGGTTTTGCATTTCCTCCGGAAGGACCAGCGGCTGTTTTTGGGGATTATCGTTTTGGCATTTACGGCCCTGGGGTTCTTGTTCCTGACAATGCCGGCCCCATCGCTGTTTCCCCACTGGCGTGGGTGGGCCATGGGGACGGCGGTTCTTCTGGGCGTGGCAGTCGCGTATCTGGTGGTTACGCGGTTTATTTTTCCATCTGAATATTTCATCAGTTATCTTGTTGCACGGAGCCGGGGCGATCAATTTCCCAAAATTCACAAATTGCCCGGAACCTGGGAGCCATGGTATCACGCCTTGTCCCTGATTTTCCAGAAAATCGATGAACTAACGCTGGAACTCGACGAGAAAAGCGGTCAATTGGAGGAAAAAAATAATCTCATTAGACGGTTTTCATGGGTGTACGAGCGTAATGAAGAGTTGGCCCGGCAAATTCAAGAGCGCAATGAAGCCCTGAAAATTGAGATTGAGGAAAAAGAACGGACGGCCGAAGAATTAAAACGCCACCGGGACCATCTCGATGACCTGGTTCTGTCGCGTACCGAAGACATTGTTCGCATCAACAAAGAGTTGAGCAATGCCATCCATCATGCCAATGAACTCGCCAAACGAGCAGATGAGGCCAACCAGGCCAAGAGCCAGTTTCTGGCCAACATGAGTCATGAAATTCGGACGCCCATGAACGCCGTGATCGGTTTTACCGACATGCTGGTGGAAACCCGTTTGGATGAAACCCAGAAAGATTTTGTGGGGACCATTAAGCGCAGCGGTCAATCACTGCTGACACTCATCAATGATATCCTGGATTTTTCCAAGATTGAAGCCGGTGAATTCAACTTGGAGGAGATCGCTTTTTCACCGGAACAGACGGCTCACGAGGTGTGTGACCTGATTCGGCCGCGTATCGGCCATAAGTCCCTGAAAATGGCCTGCGACATTTCGGAGAACATGTGTTCCCGCGTAAAAGGGGATGAGATGAGATTTCGTCAGGTGTTGGTCAACCTTATGGGGAACGCCCCCAAATTCACGGATTCCGGCGAGATCGCCTTGCAACTTTTTGTGGATCAGGAAACATCTGAACGGATTCTGATCCATGCGGCCATTCGGGATACAGGTATCGGTATACCCGCTGAAAAATTGGAAACCATTTTTGAGCCCTTTCATCAGGCGGACGGATCCACCACGCGAAAATACGGGGGGACGGGTCTGGGATTGTCTATCTGCAAGCGGATATCCCATATGATGGGAGGAGATGTCTGGGTGGAAAGTAAAGTTTCAGAAGGGAGCACATTTCATTTTACGGCATGGTTTTCAAAGGTTGAGGAAAAAGAGATCACCCGAGATTCCTCCGATTCCCCGGTCGTTAAACAACAGCCTGCTGTAAATGACAACCCGAGTGAACGCCCCGTGCGGATATTGATTGCGGAAGACAATAAGGTCAACCAGAAACTGGCCAAAATGATGCTCACAAAGGCCGGGTTTAAAGTGGATATAGCGCCCAACGGACAAGAGGCAGTCAATACATTACGGAAAAGGCCGAAGGATTTCGATCTTGTTTTTATGGATATTCAAATGCCGGTAATGGACGGTTTTGAAGCGACGGCGGCCATCCGGGCCGCGGGCTTCGACCATTTACCCATTGTTGCCATGACGGCCCATGCCATGAAAGGATACCGGCAGAAATGCATAGAAGGCGGCATGGATGATTATGTGACCAAACCCATCAAAAAAAATGAGGTGATTGACGCAATTGAAAGGCAGATGGGTCGCATGAATCGATGATGTTTCCCTTACTGTAAACATCCCTCCATTTTGGTAAATTGCCCCGTCCCGAACTTACGCAAATGATCCGTCATGCTTATTCGGGCCTGCTGTCTCGTATCGATTCAAGACTTTCAACACCGCATCCCCCGTTTTTTGGGCCCCAGATTGTTTTTCTCCACGTCATAGGCCATTTCCACCCACTGGCATAGAAGGGATCTGGTATCCCTGGGATCGATGATATCCTCGATGCCGAATGCCTCGGCGGTCTTAAATGGCGATGCTACACCCCGGTAGGTTTCCTGCAGTTTCTCAAGATACGCTTCCGGGGCTTCCGCCTGCTCGATCTCTCTTCGGTGGGCTGCGTAAACCCCCCCCTCCACCGGAATATTTCCCCATACCGCCGAAGGCCAGGCATACCGCCAGCTCAATCGTATGCCGCTTTTCTGGGCGCCGCCGGCTACGCCGAAGCATTTGCGCAGGTAGATGACGGCCATGGGGACGGTGGCCTGTATGATGGCAAAGCTGGCCCGGACCCCCTTTCGAATGGTCCCATGGAGTTCACTTTGTAGTCCGATGGTGAAACCCGGTTGATCGGAAAAGTTGACAATGGGAATATGAAAGGTGTCGCACATGTCGATAAACCGTTGAAATTTTTCCGCCACATCATAGTTGAAGGACCCCCCCAGAAAAATGGGATCATTGGACAGTACCCCCACAGGGTAGCCGTTCAGGCGTGCCAGCGCCGTAATCTGGGGTCGCCCCTGGTATTTTCCGATTTCAAATATGGAATCTTTGTCCAACACCAGATTCAATATCCTTCGTATGTCGTAGGGTTTTCGGTTGTCCCGGGGGATGATGTTAATGAGATCTTCTTCCCGACGTTCCGGGTCATCCTGATCCGGGTTCTGACGTTTGGGCATTTCCCACACATTGGAAGGCATATAGGACAAAAACCGCTTAATCTGATCAAGGGCGTCCTGTTCATCCACCGCGTCATTATCGATGACGCCGGTAAGGCGCGTATGCAGCTTGTAGCCCCCAAGTTCTTCCTTGGTGAATTCCTCTCCAAAGGCCGATTTCACCAGGGGCGGCCCCCCCACAAACACATGGCACATGTTTTGGACCATCACGGAAAAATGGCTTTGCACCATGTAAAGGGCGCCCAGACCCGCCACGGAACCGAAACCGGCGGACACCACGGGTATTTCGGACATGACCTCCACCCGGTTCTGGGCGCACTCATCCCCGGAGCTGGGCAGTTCCGTGTGACCGATTTCAAGAATTTCTTTGATTGATCCCCCGGCCCCTTCCACCAAACGTACCATGGGCAGCCTCAAGGAGCGGGCCATCTTCACAAAATAGGCGCCCTTGGCCTTATACATTCTTCCCACTGACGCCCCTTTGATGGTAAAGTCATCGCCGTGAACGGCAACCCGTCTGTCGTCAACCTTTCCGATGCCCATGACAAAGGGGCAGGGCACTAAACCTTTCAGCTTGTCCGGGTCCTGATCATCATACGTGGGAACTCCCGCCAGGATACCCCTTTCGAGGAAGGTTTCGTCGTCGCACAGAACATCGATCCGTTCCCGAACGGTCATTTTTCCTCTGGCGTGTTGTTTGGCGATATTTTTCTCGCCTCCCAGTCCATGGGCGATGTTTTTTCTCTTTTCCAGTTCTGCCAGTTCATTTTTCCACATATTTTTTGGTGTCTCCTTGTTAGAACTTCGTGGGCCAGTTGGCGAGATGGTGTTGACCCACGCTCCTGTTTTTCCAGTCCCGTATCACCTCAAGGGCATTGATCAGATAGGCGCGGGTATTTCGGGGATCGATAATATCCTGAATATGGTAAGTCCCCGCTGCCGGATAGGGGGAAAGATCCCCGATCATTTTTTGAAGGGAAGCGTTATGCTTCTGTTCCGAAAGATTGCCGTAGACTATATCCGCGGCAATCTCCGGATCCATGAAACCGATCTCCGCGGTGGGCCATGCGGCGATAAAATCATACCCCGCGCCCGGTCCGCACATGTTGGTGCAGGCCTTTCCATAACTCTTGCGGATGATGATGCTGATTTTGGGAACGGTGGCCTGAAAAAGGGCCTGTTGGGCCCGGACCACCTTGGCGCCCACTTTTTTTTGCTCCGCCCTTTTTCCCACCAGATGTCCCGGGGTATCATGCAGGAAGATCATGGGAATATTGAACGAATCGCACAAACAGATAAATCCCGTCAGTTTATCCAGGCCGTCCACGTCCATGGCGCCGGCATTTACCATGGGGTTGTTGGCGATAAAACCCACGACATCTCCTTGAATTCGGGCAAGAGCGGTCAGGAGCATGGCGCCGTATTCGGGTTTCATTTCCAGATATTTTTCCCCATCTGAAAGACACGCCAGAATCGGGTGCATATCGTAGGGTTTTTTCCGGTTGGCGTTAAAATGATCGAGAATTCGGGCCGCGGGATTTTGGGGTGCTTCGGGGGCCGGCCGTGATGGGGGTAGTTCATCGCAGTTATCGGGCATATAATCCAGAAAGGTTCGGATCATATGAAAACATTCTTCCTCGTTTTCCACCACCCGGTCCGTCATGCCGGTAATTCTGGAGTGGACTTTCCAGCCCCCCATCTCTTCGCCGGGGTGCGTTTGCCCCACGGCTCTGGCCAGGGCCCGAGGGCCTGACACGGAAAGAACGCTCCCCTTCACCTGAACCACAAAGTCGGCCAGGGCCGCCTGAAAATCAGGGATGCCGTAGCATTCCCCCATGGCGGCAAAGATAAAGGGGTGTGTTCGAAGATGGGTGTAGGCCGAAGCCAGGGTGTCCATGCCACCGCCTGAAAGGGTGCAGAACTCTCTTGCTCCCTGGCAGTCGGGCATTCGCGCCCCCCCGGATTCCCCCAGCCAGATGAGGGGCATGCCCCCCCTTTTTTTGATCTGGGTTTTGAATTGGAGCGTTTTTTTCAGGTTCGTTTCGGCATTGGTTGAGGCCAAGACGGTAAAGTCATTGGCGATGATCGCCACCCGCCTGCCCTCTATGGTCCCGTATCCGCAGATTACGCCGTCCGCCGGGGTCTGATTCGCCATGTGTGCAATGGCAGAATGGGCCAGCAGACCCATTTCAAAAAAGGATCCGGCATCCAGCAGCGCATGGATGCGTTCCCTGGCCGTAAGCCTTCCCTTGGCATGCTGCTTTCGAATCCGATCTTCGCCCCCCATTTGAAGGGCCTTTTGCCGTTTTTTGTTCAGTTGTTGAAGGGTCTTGTCGAGGTCCATTTTCTGAAATATCCTTAACCCATACTGGGTTTATTGGCGATTTCGGTGATGGGGCTTTTGCCTTTGTGAAAACCAAAGCCGAAAATCAGCACTACCAGGGCCAGGATTGCTCCCACGGATCTGATGCTCCACCAGGGGAGCCCCAGGCAGAGCCCTCCGGCAAACAGCGCCATCCGCATCCATCGGGGCGCGAGCCCGTATTTGGGTACGTACCCTTCAAGGGCGTAGCTGATGCAGATCACGGAACAGCAGACCAGGATGAAGCTTGTCAGAATATTCCAGGCGGATCCGTGAAGGAGAATGGCGGGGTTCAAAACAAAGAAAAAGGGGATGAAATACTTGACAAACCCGAACTGCATGGCTTTGAAGGCCGTTTTCATGGGGTCGGCCCCGGCCAGGCCCGCACCCGCAAAAGCGGATAGGGCCACGGGAGGGGTGATGTAGCTTGCCATGCCCCAGTACATGATAAACAGGTGTACGGACAGGGGGTAAAGGCCGCTTTTGACCAGGGCAGGGGCCAGGATGAGGGCCAGAAAGACATAACAGGCGGTGATGGTCATGCCCATTCCCAGAATAAAACTGGTAAAGGCACCCAGAATCAACAAGAGCGCGATATTCCCACCGGCCAGGGCGATGATGTCGCTGGAAAAGGAATGGGCAACGCCCGTGAGGGACAAGGCGCCGATAATGCTGCCGATGGCGCAGAGCAGCGTCACCAGCTCAGTCAACACTTTTCCTGTGGATTCAATAAAATTGACGAATTTACCCCAGTTGAGCCTCGTTTCCTTTCGAATATTGCAGGTTACGAGCAAGAGGAGACTGGCCCAGAAGGGCGCAAGGGTTTCCCAATGCAGGTACAATAATGCATAGACCAGAAAGGCCATTCCTACGATATAGAACCAGCCCGCCGCCAGGGTCTTTTTGGCTGACGGCAGTTCCGATTTAGGGAGCCCCTTCAAGCCCGCTTTGGCGGCATAGGCGTCGATTTGCAAAAACAGTCCGCTAAAATAGAGAAAGGAGGGGACGACGGCCGCAATGCAGATGGTGGAATAGGGGACGGCCAGAAACTCCGCCATGACAAAGGCCGTCACCCCCATGATGGGGGGCATGAGAACGCCGCCGGTGGAGGCGGCCGCTTCGATGGCGCCGGCGTAGTGGGGGGGATAGCCGGTGCGCTTCATGGTGGGGATGGTCAGCGCCCCCGTGGTCAACACATTGGAGATGGAGCTGCCGCTGATGCTTCCGAAGAATGCGCTGGCCACAATGGACATTTTTGCGGGTCCGCCCCGGTAGGTCCCCAGAAGGGAGGTTGCCAGATCCATGAAAAACTTGCCGCCGCCCGTAGCTTGAAGTGCCACCGCAAAGACCATGTATCCGATAAGGATATTCCCCACTACTTTCATGGGGAGTCCGGTAACACCTTCCGTTCCCATGGTGAAAAAGCCCACCAGTCGCCGCAGGTCGCATCCGTATCCCTCAAGGAGTCCCGGCATATGTTCGGCATAAAGGGCGTAGGTTACAAAAAAGAGACAGATGAGCGCAAAGCCCAGCCCCCCGGCCCTGCGGGCCCCCTCCAGAACCATCACCATGAGGATAACCCCCAGAACATAGGCCTCGATGGGGGGAATGATTTCCCAGCCGTTCTGAATAATTTGGTATGAATGTAGAAAAAGATACAGGGGACCCATGAAGCTCAACAGGGCAAACAAAAGGTCGTACCAGGGAACTTTTTGAGAACCCAGGTTTTTTTTGATGGGTGAAATGAGAAAAAGGAGGGGAAGAAAAAGGGTGATCAAAAGGTAATAATACGCATCCCCCACCATGGCGCCCAGAAAACTGAAATGAAACAATTGGTAGATTGCCACGAGAATCCCCGCAAGTGAAAACAATATGAATATCCATCGCAGGGCCCCTGTGAGCGTCCGATATCTGTCGGGGGATGGTTTCAAATTATCCGTTTTGGCCATGTTCATTTTTCCCCTCCCTGAAACCATGCCATCACTCCTTGAACTTCTCGATTCTTTCCTGCTCCTGAGCCAGCAGTTCGGCCTGCCGTTTTTCATGGGGCGGGGTCCATACGCCCGCTTCCTTGAAAAACTTCACGGCGCCGGGATGATAGGGGCTCAGGAAACGATCCGTTTCGAGGGCGCCTTTCTGGGTCCACAATTTGAGGGAAGGGTGCATGGGGCTGTAAATATCGTAGCCGTTCCATATACCCTTGGTCAGTTTATAAACCACTTCTTCGTCCAGGTCCGGGTAGGCGACGAGCCCATAATAATAGGACGCCACTTGAGCCGGTTTTTCCGGTGATACGCCGGCCCCTTTGACGGCCTTGTAGGGTCGCAGGTAGGGGCAGAATGAGTTCAATTTCGCCCACCCTTCTTTATCTTCGGGAGGCGCCGGGAGCCAGCGGATGCCATGGGGAGATGCGGCCAGTTCGACGGCCTTGCTCGATGCCACCAGGCAGTGGGCCGTATCCGCCGAGCCATCGATCACCGCTTTCCAGGCCGCCCCCCAACTGGAAACGGGAACCACCGTCACATCGTCCAGGCCCAGTCCCCCGAAGGCCAGATACCCTTCATGCAGGGCCTTGCAGGCGGGGCTTGCCGGGATCATGGCGACTTTCTTCCCTTTGAGGTCGGAAAGCGTCTTGATCCCGGAGTCTTCCCGAACCATCATGCCCGCGATGGATCCTTCGGGGCAGCCATACACCAGGCGCAGGGGCTGGGGTCCCCAGTCCTTGGCGGCAAAGTCCCCCAGGCCCATGAGGGCATAGTATTGACCGGCGCCGGTGAAGAGGCTCAATTGCATCATGCCGTTTTTAAGGGGCATAATCTTGCTCTTGTCGGTTCCCGCAGGCACCACCTTGACGTTGATTCCCTCGTTCTTTTTGATGGCTTCCATGAGCCCCATGGAGGTGGCGTAGCCGGTGGAGCCCACTGAATAGGTGGTGCAGCTCAACAATTTTGGGGTTTCCTTTGCCGCTACCGCACCGGGCAGTAAAAATGCCAGCCCCAAACAAGCCATTGGAAGGATCATTTTGAAGATTATGGATCTGGTTTTCATGATGATGTTTCTCCTTTATTTTCGGGTGATGTTTTAACTTGTTTCTGAATCGGCTGATGTTTGAATTTTCACCTCCTCTCCTGCTTGAGGTGGAATCTTTTCGTGCATGGAAATTGCCATATAATTAAAGAGCCGTTACCTAATTACCGCTGCTCGTATTGCTTTTCAAAGATGGGCGTTTTGCGTGTTTCCCTGGGGAGTTCCCCGGGCGCCACAAATTGAATTTGAGGTCTGATTTTTATTTTATCGTGAAGGGCGTTGATGATCCTTTTTTCGAGGTCCGAAAGGTCGTCCCGTCCGATATCTTTGCCATGTTCGATTTTCAGGTGCAGGGGAGGTGTTACCCGAGGGGGTTTTTCCTTTAATACCACCCGCATTTCGCCGGTAACCGCCGGCGCAAAGCCGCAGATAATATCTTTGATGGCCATGGGATAGACGTTGACCCCTTTTACGATTAACATGTCGTCGGCCCTGCCGATGAGCCGTGCCCGTTTTCCCTTGAAGCCGCAGGCCGGGCATTCTCGGGTGAAAATCTCCACCACATCGCCGTAGGCATATTTGATGGCCGGAGCGGCTTCCCTCTCCAGGCTCGTGATGACCATTTCTCCCACGGCCCCGTCAACATCGGAATCCACCGGTTCCTTGGTAATGGGGTCCACCAGATCGTCGTAACTGGTGCAGACGTCAGGAGATACCGCATGAAGTCCGTAATATTCATCCGAATCGCAGGAAATGCCCATGCAGTTGCCGCAGGGCGCCCAATAATCCCAGGCACGGCACCCATAGGCCGTTTCAAGCCGGTTTTTGATCTCCGGAAGGGCGATACCCACTTCACCCGTTGTCAACAGCCCCTTGAGACCGAATTCACCCACCGACTTGTTTAAAACTTTGGGCGATTTGTGGATCAGAAATTCCGCCAGGGACGGGGTGCAGGCCAGATAGGTGGGGCGGGTCAGTTCAATGAATTGGAGCAGCAAATCGGTCCCGGCCCTGGCGTCGATGTCAATGGGGAGTGCTCCCAGATGCCTGAGTCCCCAAAGGGTCATGGTGGTGGCGTAAATGCCCAGGGCAAAAAAGAAAACCACCCGGTCCCCCTTTCCGATGCCTGTAAGGGACAGCCTGTGGCCCAGATGACGCCCTATGAAATTGATGTCCTTTTCCGTAAAGGTGTAGCTGAAGGTGGGGGTTCCCGTGGTGCCGGAAGTGGTGCCGGTGAGGTAGAGGTCTTCCACCGGCGCGCAAAGATGAAGGCCGAAAGGGTGCCCCTGTTGCTTCAGGGAATCCTCGGCGCTTTTTCTTTCATCATCCTTTACCATGAAGATGGGCAGTTTGCGCAGGTCTTCAATCGTTTTGATGTCCTCGGGCTTTGCGCCGATATGATCAAATTTTCGCCGATAGAATTCCGAGGCGTTGTAGCAGTATGCCAGCTGGTGCGCGAGTTTTTTCTCCTGATATTGACGGATTTCCTCCTGGGACATTTTGTTTAGTTCAGGAACCAGATAAAAATCTCTTTCCAAATCATATTCTCCTTGAAACCAGTAATGATTGTTGTTTGGATTTATCCACGATGGTTTTGCTGACGTCGGCGATATGGTGAAAACAGACTTCCCCCGCTTTCTGGAATTGACCTTTTTTCAACAATTCCACAATCTCCCGGTGCTGGGCAAAGGTCTTTTCCACCATGGGCGTGGTGGCCTCCACATTTTCAAAAAAGTGGCTGGAAAGATCCACGATAACCTTGTGCATGAGAATAATCACCGGGTTTTCGGTAATCCGGGCCAGGGTGGTGTGAAAGCCGAAGTTGGTATTAAGCCTTCTTATGCTGTCCCTGTCCCGAAAATGGGCTTCCGCGAGATCGATGTTTTGAGTGAGTCTGTCGCAATCCGCGGGCGTTATTTTAGATGGAATCAGTTCAACGAGTATTTCCCTTTCGATGGAGGCCCTGGCCATGGCCAGATGGGGAAAGGTCACGTTGGCCATTTTCAAGACATTGCCGATTTGATTGACCACCGACTCCTGGTCCATTTTTTTGACGTAGGCGCCCCCACGGCTCCCCTGTCGGACCACAATGACGCCGAACTGTTCCAGGGAACGGATGGCTTCCCGAATGGTAACGCGGCTGACGCCGAAGATATCTCCCAGTTCTTTTTCGGAAGGAAGCTTATCGTCGGGGGCCAGATCGCCACGGGAGATGGCTTCCAGTACCTGGTTTACAATATCTTCCGACATTCGATTCTGCTTTATTTTGGTAAACATGGCGGTATCCGTTCTGGGAATGAAAAATGAGCGTTTTCAATTTGATTGCGTAAATGTATAATGAGCTGACATATAAATGTCAAACTATTTGTTTGACCCTCGTGAAAAAAGGGAATAACATCCGAAACGTTTTTTTTATTTCATTTTTTTTTAAATATTTTGCACAAACATTAAGGAGCGGATAAGCCATGGAAATAAACAATATCTTCATTGTGGGCGCCGGTTTGATGGGCAGTGGGATCGCCCAGGTATGCGCCCAGGCGGGCATTCGGGTCATCCTGAATGATGTGAGCCAGGGGTGATAGACAAGGGGTTTCAAGGCATTGCCTGGTCGGTGGGAAAATTCATTGAGAAAGGGAAGCTGAAGGAAACAAAAGAAGCCATCCTTGCCAGAATAGAAGGGACGACGGATTTTTCCCGTGGGGTGGATGCTGATCTCGCTATTGAAGTGGTGCCTGAGAATCTGAAACTGAAGCAGGAAATATTTAAAAAACTGGATGAAACATGCAGATTTGATGCGATTCTTGCCAGCAATACTTCCGCTATCCCCATAACGTCCCTGGGATCGGCAACCCGACGGCCCGATCGAGTGCTGGGGCTCCACTTTTTCAGCCCCGTCCCCATGAGCCATGTGGTGGAGGTGGTCCGGGGTATCGGTTCTTCAGATGACACTATTGAGATGGGCGCGATTTTTGTGAAGCGATTGGGTAAAACGCCCATTCATGTCAAAAGCGATGTGCCCGGTTTTTTGCTCAATCGTATTAACCTCATCAGTTATGTGGAGGCCATTCGTCTGCTGGAGCAGGGCATCGGAACCGTTGAGGAGATCGACAAAGGGGTGAAACTTGCCTTCGGGAGAAAAATGGGCCCCTTTGAAACCGGCGATATGGTGGGTCTGGATGTTTCCTGCGGTGCGCTCACGGCCATCTATCAAGACAGCAAGGATATGCGCTATTACCCCCCGCAGCTGTTGAGGCGCAAGGTTGAGGCGGGGCAGTTGGGTCGCAAGACCGGTCGGGGATGGTATCGCTATGGGGAAGACGGAACCAAACAGGGAGGATGAAACATGGGCAGAGGACTTGCGTACTACGATATCGAAGACCGGACCGCCGTGGTTACCCTCGACCATCCTCCCATGAACGCACTTGATGTGCCTACCAAGGAGTCGCTTGCTGCCGTATTCCTGGAATTGGATGATCGCAGAGCGGAAATTCGGGCGGTGATTCTGCGGGGGGCCGGGGAAAAGGCCTTCGCCGCCGGGGCCGATATCAAAACATTTTTGGAATTGAGGCCGGATACGGCCCAACGTCGCCTTGCGCGGAGTCATGAGATTTACGGCATGATCGAAAATTTCGAATGGCCGGTCATTGCGGCCATTCATGGATTTTGCCTGGGGGCGGGTCTTGAATTGGCCCTTTGCTGCGATATCCGGTATGTGGATGAAACCGCGCGATTGGGTTTTCCAGAGGTCAGGCTCTCGATTTTTCCGGGAAACGGCGGGACAAAAAGAGCCCTTTATCATATGCCGCTGGGAAAGGTTAAGGAGCTGATCTACTCGGGCGATATGATCGATGCGCCGGAAGCGCTGCGATTGGGACTGGTTGAGAAGGTGACCCCCGAAGGAGAGGTCATGGATAATGCCCTGGCCCTGGCGGCTAAGATCGCCCGGCGGGGGCCCCTGGGGGTGGCTGCCGCCAAAAAAGTGCTGAACCGTACAAAGGATATGGCGCTGTCTTCGGGTTTGGCGCTGGAAAGCGATTACTGGGCCAACCTGACAGCCACCGAGGACATGAAGGAAGGGGCGAGGGCGTTTATGGAAAAAAGAAAGCCGGTTTACAGGGGCCGTTAAACCCTTTGTAGAGACAAGGTATGCCTTGCCTCTATGCCAGTGTTTTTTGAAGGGATTCCAGGGTCAGTTTCAGGCACTCTTTCAGGGTGGCGCCGACACCTTGGCCATTGAAGGCGCTGGCCGAAAAGGAGGGGGCTTTTAATTGTCTGTTCAGGTCCTGTTCCAGGGTTTCAGCGGACAAAAGGCGAATGCCGTCCTTTGCCAGATCCCTTTTGTTGTATTGCAGAACCAACGGAATCTCTGATATCTTCAAGCCGTATTCACTGAGGTTTTTTTGAAGGTTCTTTAGAGATAAAATATTGTGTTCACGTCTGAGAAGCAGGGAATCGGCTACAAAAACCAATCCGTCAACGCCTCTTAAGACCACTTTTCGCGTGGCATTATACCGTACCTGGCCGGGAACCGTGTAAAGTTTCACTCGTACGTCGTAGCCGCGTATCTTCCCGAGTTTCAGGGGGAGGAAATCAAAGAAGAGGGTGCGGTCTCCCTTTGTATTGATGGAAAGCATTTCCCCTGTTGTCTGTTTCCGGTAGGTTTTGAAAATATATTCCAGGTTGGTGGTTTTACCGCCCCGTCCGGGACCATAGAAAACGATTTTGCATTCCATCTCTTTTGTTTTAAAGTTAAGGTTGGCCATGTAATCGTACTCCGGATTTTGTCAATTGATATAATTAATTTTGATGTTGAATCAGCAAGTTTAGTGCCAAAACCCAAGTATGGCATAAAACCGGTGGAAAGCATATTCAAAAAAAATAGAGGTCGTCAAGCAACTTTTGGAAATCCTATGTTTTCAACTTAAATCTTGACACCGATTGATGATTTTTTTTAGTCTCCTTATGATGTCGTCGGTCTTATGGAAAGATTTTTATGAGCGCCAGGCGCATATGGTTCCGGCGGATGGCCAAGACGATGATCAAGACCAACTCTTTTGAAACGGCGAACGGGCCTTTAATCTTGTGCAAGTGAAAAAAATGGATGTTGATATCAGAATAAAAGAAGCTGAAATTTATCGGTCTATGGGGTTGCTGAAGGAATCCCTGATTGTTTACGATGAAATTCTGGCGGTGCTTCCAAAGCTTGCACCCGACCGTATGGATCCTATCCTCGGAACGGTTCGGGTGTTGAAAAAGGAAATGAGCAGCCTGGAAAGGCACGTTCCCGAGATTTCACAGGAAGATATTTCGGTCATCAAGGAAGCCATTACCGTGGATGGGCAAAGCGGTATCCTGGATAATGCTTTGGCCTTCAAGCAACTGGGCCTGATGAATGAGGCTGTCGTTGAATATGAAAAGCTGTTCGAAACAGACTATCCGGTGATTAAAATTATTCCGGATTTTGTGGAATGCCTGCTGAACCTGGTTCTTCCGGATCAGGTCGTGGAAAGGTTTTTTAAGGCCGCCCGTAAGTTGACCCTTCAAGGTCCGCAGCTGGCCCAGATTCATTATTCACTGGGACTTCAACTGGAACACGGGGGGCATAAGGACCTGGCGCTCGCGCAATTCAAGTCCGCCTTAAAGCTGGACCCTGACAACCGGGAGATTGTGCAGAAACTTAAATCGGGCATGTCCGCGGTTTTGCCGGGGTCGAGATACAGTTATCTCCTCAAAGAGCGAATTGTGACGATTTCTCAGCTTCAACAGGCATTGAGTCTTTCCAAAAAAATGGACAAAAGTGTGGAATTCGTGCTGATCGATCATTTTAAAATCAGCCGGGATGCTATCGGGAAATCCCTTTCGGAATTCTATGATTGCGCTTTTCGAAGTTTTGATGCGGATTTACCGGTCCCTGTCGAGATCATCAGCAATCTAAAACAGCCCTATCTGTTGCATGCCGGATGGGTGCCCCTGAGCTGGGGCAAAAAGGGATTGGAAATCCTCATGGATGATCCCAGGGATCTCAGGAAAATCGACCAGGTCACTGGATTGATGAAAGCCAACCGGATTGAGTTTTCTGTGGGCATCAAGGAGGATATCGAGCGATTTATTCAACATTTTTTTGAAAATAAGCCTGAAAAACCCGATGAGGATATGCTCGAAGAGTTGGACATGCTGTCCTTTGCCGGTTTTGAGGAAGAAGCGGAGGAAGAGATAGAGGATGTTCTGGATGAGTCCTCGAGCAAAATCGTTAAGCTGATAGACCAGGTAGTCGTTGCCGCCTTCAGGAACAACGCGTCGGATATTCATATCGAACCCTCGATCACGACCAGGAAGACCCGTATCCGTTTTCGAACGGACGGGGTTTGTCAGAACTATATCGAGGCGCCCATCAGTATGGCCAGGGGAATGCTGTCCCGGATCAAGATCATGGCGGGTTTGGATATTGCGGAGAAACGGTTGCCCCAGGATGGAAAAATAAAATTTAAGCGGAAAGGCATTCGTCCGTTTGAACTGAGGCTGGCGACGCTTCCCACCACGGGCGGTTTTGAGTCTGCCGCCCTGCGGATACTGGCCGATCCCGGCGCCATGAAATTGACGGATATGGGGCTCAGCGACCGAAACCTTCAAGTCCTCGAAAAAGCCATTCATCAGCCCCATGGGTTGATATTGGCGGCAGGTCCAACGGGAAGCGGCAAAACCACAGCCCTGCATGCGGCCCTGGGGGTTATCAATCAACCGGACATTAAAATATGGACGGCTGAAGATCCCGTTGAAATCACCCAGCCGGGCATGAGCCAGGTGGAAGTGAAACCCAAAATCGGTCTCGATTTCGCCCGGGTTATGCGCGCCTTTCTGCGAGCGGATCCCGATGTGATCATGATCGGTGAAATGCGGGATTATGAAACCGCGGCCATCGCCGTGGAGGCATCGTTGACGGGACATCTGGTGTTCTCGACTTTGCACACCAACAGCGCGCCCGAGACCATCGCCAGATTGCTGGATATGGGATTGAACACTCTGAATTTTTCAGATGCCTTTCTGTGTGTCCTGGCCCAGCGGCTGGTTAGAAGGTTGTGTCTCTCCTGCCGAAAGGCGTATCATCCTTCCAGGGAAGTCTTTGAGGAGATTGCCGAGGCTTACGGTCTCAAATATTTTAAAGAAACGGGAATTGAATATTCCGAAGACCTTTTACTTTATAAACCGGTGGGTTGTGAAGATTGTTCACAAACCGGGTATAAGGGGCGAATGGTGGTTCATGAACTCATGGAGGGTACGCCGCCGATTAAGCAACTGATAAAAGAGCGGGCGCCCCTGGATGCTCTTTTAGCCCAGGCGTTGAAGGAAGGGATGACAACCTTGATGCAGGATGGCATCTCGAAGGTCTTTAAAGGGTTGACGGATATCAGTGAAGTGCGTCGCGTTTGCATCAGCTAACATGCAAATGCCGTAGAAGATTACAGGGATCAATAGGTTCCGATTAAACCGAGGTTCAATATGGCGGAAACTGCCTTAATTGTCGATAACGATTTCTTTTTTGTGAAATTTCTTGGAGAGTTGCTGAAGGAACGGGGATACGATGTCGTTCAGGCCTATGACGGCAAACAGGGCATATCAGCGTTGGAAAATCGAATGGTGGATTATGTCTTCATCAATATCCTCATGCCCAGAATTGACGGCAGGCAATTCATTCATTTTATTCGCGAGAAATATACAGGTGCCGAATTTTCCATTATCGGTATGTCGGATTCCATTATCGAATTGCGGGAATTACAGAAAAATGTGGGTGCGGACTATTATTTTCAGAAACAGCCCATTGAGAGGATGACCGATTATGTGGGCAGATTTATGGAATTTATTGAAGGCGCCCCTTTTCTCTCATTGACGGATCGAGATTTGTTTGATCAGGAGAAGGTTTTTCGCAGGCAGGCGACGGTGGATTTGCTGGAAGCCTTGAGTTTTCAGCAGGGGATTGCTGAAAGCGCCGGCATGGGCATCATCGTGATTGAACGAGACGCTCGAATCGTTTTTGTGAATGCGCTCTGTTTGGATATTCTGAACCAACCGTTTTCAAACCTGCTGTCGCGTCGCATCACCACGGTTTTCCCGGCAAATGAAAAAAAGAAAATATTGTTTGGGCTGAAATCGGTAGCGCAAAACACGCAATTAAGACGAAAATCCTTTTCGGTTGTCGTGAACAATACCTTTGTTCAAATGACAATTTCACTTCTCAGAATCGACGGGGAAATCGAAGGATGGGTGTTGATGCTCGATAGTCGAGATTCGCTGAAATAAATAACCAAAACGGGGATTTCATTCCCTTGGCTACGCCATTTTGTAAACCATAAAAATCGCCAGAAGTATCAGCATTATTCCTCCCAGGTAAAGAACCCATCGCTTTCCAGACGCTTGTTTCCCCCCTGTCGGGGTTGGTGCGGCCGATGGGTTCTTGAGGGGGGGATGTTCAATTTTTTGGTTATTGGATGAGATATGGTGCTGTGGTTTTGTGGGCGCGCCGGTTGTTGGTCTGGGAGATTGGACGGGGTCAACTCTGGCGGGTGAGGGATCCTTGTGGGAGACGGGTTGCGGCTTTTCTTGATATTCTTCCGAATCCAGAAAGTTCAGCGCTTTTTCGATATCTGAGACAATACTCGTCTCAGTCGATTGTTTCGGTACGGCTTCATTGTTCTCTTTTTTTGATTTCGGATCGGACATGCCCATAGATTCCAGCACCCATAAGGGTATCGGCGTAAAACCGTACCCTACCAAGACGTTGCTTTGAAAAATAGTTTGATCCTGCCGTCATGTCAACCGTTTTTATGCGCATAAGAGGTTGTGTTCTTCATTTATATGGGGGGCGCAATGGTCACCAGAACGCGCATTGAACCTGTTGCTCTGATGCCGTGGGGTTCGCTGATGTCGGAGATCAGAATATCACCCGGTTTGGCTGGAATGGTTTTTCCCCCCTTCGCGAGGAAGAGGCCTTCTCCTTCCAGAACGACGATGCTCAATTGACCCTCAATGTCATGGGAATGAATGGGAAGCTCCTGTCCGGCTTTGAAATTGAAATTCAGAATCTTGAAATAAGGTGAGTCGTTCACCAGCAGTCGGCTCATGTGGAGATCATTGAAATCATTTTCCTTAAAAATTTCGACTTTCTTCATCATGGTATTTCTCCTTTAGCGGTTAGCCGTTAGCCTGGTGACTAACGGCTAACCGCTTAGCGCTATTTCCCCGCCATCATGGCTTCAATATCCGCGGCCACTTCACCGGTGGGTTTGATATCGAAATTTTCCACCAGAACATTCAGGACGGTGGGGGATACGAACGCGGGAAGGGTCGGCCCCAACCGGATGCCCTTGACGCCCAGGAAGAGCAGCGCCAGGAGAACGGCAACGGCTTTCTGTTCATACCAGCCGATGTCAAAAGAGATGGGCAGGTCGTTGATACTGTCAAGCCCGAAAACCTCTTTCAATTTGAGGGCAATGACGGCCAGGGAATAGCAGTCGTTGCACTGCCCTGCATCCAGGACCCGTGGGATACCCCCGATATCGCCCAGATCCAGCTTGTTGTAACGGTATTTCGCACAACCGGCCGTCAGAATCACGGCATCTTTTGGCAGCTGTTCGGCCACTTCCGTGAAATATTTACGGGATTTGTGGCGGCCGTCACAACCGGCCATGACGATAAACCGCTTGATAGCCCCGCTTTTTACGGCATCCACCACCTTGTCGGCCAATGCCAGGACCTGGTTGCGGGCAAATCCGCCCACAATCTTTCCGGTTTCAATTTCAGTGGGCGAGGAGCAGGTTTTGGCCAACCGGATCATTTCGGAAAAATCCTTTGCACCGCCTTCCGTTCTGTCCGGTATATGCCTGGCGCCCGGATAACCGGTCATGCCGGTGGTAAATATGCGGTTTAGATACGTGTTATCCTTTTTAATGGGAATAATGCAGTTGGTGGTCATGAGGATGGGGCCGTTGAAGGATTCAAATTCATTGTTCTGGTGCCACCATGAACCGCCATAGTTTCCCACGAAATGATCATATTTTTTAAATTCCGGATAATAGTTGGCCGGCAGCATTTCGCCGTGAGTGTACACATCCACGCCGGTTCCTTTGGTTTGCTTTAACAGCTCCGCCATGTCTTTTAAGTCATGGCCGCTGATCAAAATGCCCGGGTTTTTGCCCACCCCGATGTTTACCTCCGTGATTTCTGGATGACCGTAGGTGCTGGTATTGGCTTCATCCAGAAGGGCCATAGTATTGACTGCCGTCTCGCCGCATTTGAGAACGAGGGCTACCATTTCGTCAACGGTAAGGTCCCTGGTGGTGGAGGCCAGGGCTTCCATCATAAACTGGTAGATGTCGTCTTTTTCGAACCCCAGAATCGCGGCGTGGTCTGCGTACGCTGCTACACCCTTAAGTCCGATAATCAGCAGTTCGCGCAGGGACCGGACATCTTCATTTAGAGTGGCCTGAATGCCCACTTCCTTGGCTTTGGCTTGAAATGCGGACGCATCTTGTGAAGACCAGGTTGCGGCATCCGGCAAGACGCCGGAAAAGGCCGTTCCCTTTTTTTCCTGGTAGGCGGCCAGAAACTTGCCCTGAATATCGTCCCTGACTTTCAATGCCCCTTTGATCCGGGCAACGAACCAGTCATCATCCCAGTTGACGTTGGTAATGGTTGAAAAGAGGCTTTCCGCCACAAATTTGCCGGTATTTCGATCCAGTGCGCCCAGTTCGGCGGCCTCTTGACCATAGACGCCGATTCCCTTCAACACATGGATGAGCAGGTCCTGCAGGTTGGCGGTTTCCTCCGGTTTTCCACACATCCCCTTGACGGTACATCCCTGATTTTTCGCGGTTTCCTGACATTGAAAACAAAACATGGCGTTTCTCCTTTCAGTTTGGTTTAAGACATGTGAATGTTGCATGCCGATAGAGCAGTTTGCACTTGATTGGGTTTCACTATGCATCACAATCGAACACATTGCCTTGACCTAAGTCAAAAAAACCGGTTATTTTTATTTTTTTCCTGTCTTTTTGTTTCGATCCGTTTAAGGGCCTCTTCGGCCGTTTTTCCGACGAGGCGCGTGGAGCATTGGTCATCAAGATAAGTTGTATAGACAGCCTCATCCTTCACGAGGCGCAAAAGGGGTTCTCGGGCTTCGTTTGCTTCGATCAATCCCATGATCCGTGCGGCATGCCCCCTGACGGCGGAATCCTCCGATTCCAGGTACGCCATGAGATGGGGAAATGCACCTTTTACAAGTTGGGGCCTTTCCTCTGAAAGTCTTGAGATGCCCCAGAGAAGCCCTCTCTGCAACAGGGGCAGCTCCAGGAAATTACCATCCTTTTTTGCATAAGACAGCAAAATGGGCGCATATTCTTCGGCGAGTTTTTCGTGGCGGGCCAGGATTTCTCCCATGGCTTCGGGAGACCCCCAACCAATGCCTCCCGACTCATCGTTCAGGTTCCACATGAGACGACGGACAACGATTCGGGCGCTCTCCATGCCGTCTTTGGCCATATCCAAAACGATGCGTCCCAGGGCTGAAACGGCGTGCCATTTGATGGTGTCCCGTGTGCTGTAAAGAAAAGGAAAAAGGGCGTTCACGGATTTTTCAGGGGGCAGGCGCCTCAATTCCGCTAAACCGGCGTCATAATCGCTTCCGGAAAGAATCTCGAAAATCTGCTGTTTGCGAATGCGCCCTTTCAAAGATTTTTCTCCCGGATGGTCGGACTGTGTGAAATTACCGTCCCGTCATGAGTGTTTTGCGTTGGGGTTAAGGGGTTTTGTGTGAAAAAAAGAGGGAAATTTCAGCCCTCGCAGCAGAACCTTGATCAGGCGCCGCAGCGAGGACCTGGGTTATGAAAAAGGATTAGAGGATTTTTTAAGCACCGGCTTCAAGGGTACATTGGGTAAAGTCTATTTTCTTTCCGCATCCGGAGCAGGTATGCTCTTTTTCAAATTCGTCTGAGAAAATTTCCTTTTCCTGCCCACAGTTGGGGCATTTACAGGTAAACGCTTTCAAGTTCTTGGCCTGTTCGAAACCTGGGCAATGCTGTGGTGTTGACATCATCGGCTCCTTCCATTGTTGTGATTCATCAAAATAATGACCATCGTCCTGACTATTTTATCTATTAACCAGTTTAAGCCTTCCAAAGACCGTGAAGGGTACAATACTCTCTTGCGGTGACTTGATCCGCCGACACGTTGAAAGTGGCTTCGGGTGCAGCCCCGGGTTTCAAAAACTGTCGATAAACAGCGCCGTCTGCAATGATTTCGATCCATTCAATGTAGTGCTTTTCCTCCATGGGGTGGGCTGCTTCTCCGACTTTTACGGTGATGCCGTCGGCTGACTTATGAATGACCGGCACATGTTTTTCCTTGGCCGCATCAACGGTATTTTCTTTAAAGAGTTTCATGGGTTTACCGCAACATACCAGTTCTCCCTTGCCACCGTGCAGAACCTCGACAATGTTTCCGCACACCTCGCACTTATAGATCTCCAATTTTTCAGCCATTTAACCCTCCCTATCGTTTTGGTTATGATTAAAGCTCTCGAAACCTTTCCATGACACTTTACACTATTCTACACCTGTGATGCAGGAACCTGCAACCATTTAAACACAAAAAGCACACGATAAATCCTAATAATTTTCTCCCAACAGTTCAAAATGGGCCTGAGGGTGGGCGCATGCGGGACAACTCTCCGGGGCTTCCTTCCCCGTGTAAATAAAACCGCAGTTTCTGCATCGCCACACTTCTTCCGTATCCCGTTTAAAAACGCGATTTGCTTCGATGTTCGCGGCCAGATCGTTATAGCGCTTTTCATGTTGTTTCTCGGCGACCGCGATGGCCATAAAAACATCCGCGATGATTATAAATCCCTCATCGCGGGCAATGGCGGCGAATTCCGGATACATTTCGGTATGCTCGTGATGCTCTCCGGCAGCGGATGCCTTGAGGTTTTCAAGGGTGCTCCCGATAACGCCGGCGGGAAATGCAGCGCAAACTTCCACATCTCCTCCCTGAAGGAATTTAAAGAGCCGTTTGGCATGCTCTTTTTCCTGGTTTGCGGTTTCTTCGAAAATAGATGAGATCTGAACAAAGCCTTCTTTTTTGGCTTTGCTCGCAAAATAGGTGTAACGGTTTCTTGCCTGTGATTCACCGGCAAATGCCGTCAGTAGATTTTTTTCCGTCTTTGTCCCTTTCAGGTCCATGAATGCCTCCTTTGCTTCAAGCATATTGAAATTAAGGTTCCTTGGTTGATCCGGGACCACCCAAGGGTTTGAACATTTTCTTTCCCGCGCCGCAAACGGGACATTTCCAATCCTCGGGAAGATCCTCAAAATGGGTTCCCTTGGGAATTTTACCTTTTCGGTCGCCTCTGTCGGGATCAAAAATGTAACCACAGTTGGTGGTTTGACACTGCCACATTTCTTCCGGTTTTGCCATTCTATTATCTCCTTATTGGTCGGCTAAAGCATAATAGCATCTTTTGGGGGAAATAACAGTCCCCTCTTTTTTCAGTTTGCTGATGACTTTTGATACATCCTTGCTTTCTTTACCAATCATGTCCGCCACTTCTCCGGGCCTTACGGGTTTTCCGGCCGTTTTCATGGCTTCAAGAATCTGTTTTTCCATTGATTGCTCCTTTTAAGGAAGTTGGAGATTATGCTGCATTCAGTTCATTTTTAAGCCAGTTTCTTAACTCACCATCAACCGCATAAACCCCTTTGAGAATGGGAATATCATACTGACGTTCATTTCTTAGAAATTCAGGAAGATCGAATTTCGCAAGTTCCTCGGCGCCTTCATAATCTCTTTTAATAAAGTAAATCACAGGGGATGTTTCCCATGTATTCAAAACAAAATAATGGGATTGGTCATCCTTTGATCTTACCATCTCGTATCCTCTGCTCCAGTTGTTGCCCCATTCAAGATATAGCCTTACGGCCTCTTCAGGGGTCATGCTCCAATCGACAGACTCGATAAGGGTTCCGTTTTTTTTGAGTTCCTCTAATCCCATCATGGCTTTTCCCCCCGTCAGTGGTAAAATTCGAAACTTGATGTCGCTAAATACCCTTTTAATCAGATTCTATATCCCACCAGCCTTTTCTGATATGGGCATCCTTTTCTGCTTCGGCCAGTTTCATGATTTTAAAAGCAGCGTCCCTCAGGATGCCATATAGTATGCCGCAACCATTGTCTTCACGCACCATATCTCCTTCATCGGCAATTTTCAGCATCGTTTTTGCGATAGCGATGGTATGCTTAATACTTTCGTTGCACGGCCTCATTCTTAAACCCTCCGAAGGAAATAATTGACAACATGTACGCATTTTTTGTGCCAAAACGAATTATTGTACCGGTGGAAAGAGAAATCCCGGATGATACAAAGGTTTTCAAGATACTCGGTGCAACCTCTATTCATGAGGCGCACGGCGGTTAACATATTCGGTGATACAATCGTGTTTCAAGAAAGCCTAAGGTTCGATAAGCATAGGATATGAAACGATGTTTGATAATGTCGTGCTGGAAGAGACCCCTGATGGATGATATATGGAAAGGGGCGGAGACGGATCTTATTTCATGGAAATTATTGCTGTTGGTAAAAAAGATCCAGATTCCTGAAGGTTATGTTCGAAAATTCGCCAAAAAGGGTAAGCTTGTCGGTTGTCTCGCATTGGTTCGTGATACAAAAGTGTTTTATGATACAATAGTACTCCTTTTTGCTCCGGCTAATAAAAATGCCGGTCTTTTTTTTGGGTCCATGCCTGGTAGGCTTTGAGTCCCAGGTCTTGGCGATATTGCTCGATTTTGATGCGACGCCGGTCAAGGGGCAGAAGAAAATCCTCGTATTGAAAGGCATCATCAAAACCGATTTTTCGGGTATCTTCAAGGTCACAGGCAAAATATACCGCATCGATTCTGGCCCAATAGATGGCGCTCATGCACATGGGGCAGGGCGCGCCGCTGACAAAGATTTCATGTCCCAGGAGCATTTTAGCCCGTTCGGGAACGGGATCGGGGGAGCCGTCGGGACGCGCCGCAAGCGCGAGAGTCGACTTGTTTTGGTTTTCAGGACTGATGGTGGGTGAATAGGGGTTGATCACCCGGACTGCTTTACGGATGGCTTCGATCTCGGCATGGGCCGTGATGTCTCCCGTGAGCAGCACCCGGTTCTGACCCCGGGCGATGATTTTTCCGTCCTTGGCGATGACCGCGCCAAATGGCCCCCCCCAGTTGTTGTCAACGGATTCCTTGGCCAGCCGGCAGGCTTCTGCAATTAAGTCATCGTGAGTCATGATTTTGCTCCTCTTGAATTTTCTGGTTTTTCAGTTCTTTTTGTTTTGGATTCCCTATCCCACTTCAGAATTCTGAAGTCCCAAACGCTAACCTACGGAGATGAAAAGCCGGAGCATCAAGACAAGACCTGCCAGTATCCCGGCAAGACCTGCAAGGGTGATCCCCAAACCGGCGGCCTTTGTGGGCCGAAGCCAGAATGAAAGGCGTCGCGTCAGTAGGGGCATGGCGACCCATTGCAAAACGGAAACGCTGACAATATTTCCGATCAGCATCCGCGCCGGAAAGGGCAGGGCCTCGAGAAATGGATTTAGCCAGTAGGTCAGGAGCATGACGGTGGGGTAGAGGGCCGCCACGACGGTAATGACCA
Organism: Desulfatiglandales bacterium; assembly: GCA_963664475.2. Classification (GTDB taxonomy): domain Bacteria; phylum Desulfobacterota; class DSM-4660; order Desulfatiglandales; family Desulfatiglandaceae; genus NaphS2. Next base: position 742,222 of record CAXXXE010000004.1, on the reverse strand, counting down.
TTTTCCAATCCGGGATCTTTTCGGTTGCGCCGGTTACACTCGAAAACCACGTATCAAATCCACCCATGCGCTTCAGTGTGAAGTCGCCAAACCTTTTTTTGAGGTCATGTACCCATTTTTGGCGAACAGGAGATTCGATCCAGTCTTCAAGCAAGGAATTCGTCTCAAAGTGGAAGACCGTCACCCACTCGGCCCTGCTCCCCGGCGTCGGCTGGTAGACCTCTGTATATTTGTAACCCGGGAAATGGCTGGCCGCTTGCGTGATCCCCCGTTGCCATTCCAGGAATTCATTGGCTCGTTCCGGGGGGACGCTCTGGACCACCACGCCCGTGGCCCTTGATTGGGGAGAAAGAATTTCAAGGGAAATTTCATGATCCGTGGGGTTGTTCATTTTTTTTGCTCTGTGTCTTTTCTTTGGAAAGTTTATGGATCCCTGACTTTTTTAGCAGGTTTTTGGATTGCTTACCATGAAAATGATTTCCCCTCCCAGTCCACATACAGCGCCGGAAGCCGGAAAACAAAGGCTGTAAATTAGCGTTGACATTTTACCGGACTGCATATATTTTTAGACCTTAAACACAGGTGCATTGCCTGAGTGAATAGAATGGATCAGGTGATGTTAAAAGGAAAGATGGTGAGAGTCCATCGCAAACCAGCCATTGCTGTGTAAGGGGACGAAAGCCGCAATATGCCACTGGGAGACCGGGAAGGTGCGGCCGGTAGGATGATCCTTAAGCCAGAAAGCCTGCCTGTTTGGTTAATAATTCCGGATATCCCAGCTGGATGCTATCCATATCTTTTGTGGTCATCAAAACCATTTTGAATGACTGAAGGGATAGTGTATGCATCCGGGCCTATCAGGCGGTATCCTTTTTTCTCGATATATTTCTTGCGGGTATCGATCTTTTTCCTCAAGATCCGGTTCATGCATCCTTTTCTTCTTTCTTTTCGGGTGGTTCTCCATTCACCATGGTGTTGATGACCCTTTGTTCAGAACAGTTCTGAATCAAGGAAAGGAGAAGCAATGCAAATAGCAATGAACAAGGCTTTTGGAGGGTTGATCACACGGCTGGTTCAAAAAGAGGATCTGTCCCGGAAGGAAGCGAAAGGCGCCTTTTACACCATTCTCAAGAATGAAACGACCGATATGCAGCAGGGGGCTTTTTTGGCGGCCATGACTGCTAAAGGTGAAACCGAAGAAGAGGTGGCGGGAAGCTGGGAGGCTATCTACGAACTCGACACCGTAAAGGTTGTTTCAAATGACCAGCGGCCCCTTGTAGATAACTGCGGCACGGGTATGGATACCTTCAAGACGTTCAATATCAGCACGGCAGCATCCCTTATTGCGGCCTCGGGAGGCGTCCGGATGGCCAGACATGGGGCGAGGGCCATCACTTCCGTATGCGGGACCGTAGATTTGGCCGAGATGCTGGGGATTGATGTGGAATGCAGCGCCGATCTTGTGGCTGACAGTATTAACGCGGCCGGTATCGGGCTGTTTAACGGCATGAGTTCGCAGGTTCATCCCAATGCCCTTGGCAGGATCCTTTCCAATATTCATTTCGGTTCGACCCTTAATATCGCCGCTTCTCTCGCAAATCCTGCCATGCCGAGAATAGGGGTGAGGGGTGTTTATGCCAAAGAGATGATGATTCCGGTTGTCAAGGTCATGAAAGCCATTGGATATGAGAGGGCGCTGGTTCTTTACGGCAGCATCGATAATTCCCTGAAAGGTATGGACGAGGCATCTGTCTGTGGCAGGACCTATTGTGCGGAACTTATGGGGAACGGTGATATAAAGGAATATGATTTTTGCCCGGAGGATTATGGCCTGAAGACAAACGATCCATCCGATCTTACCCCTGTTCCGGATATAAAGCGGGAAGCCGGGGATTTTGTATCGTTATTGCGGGGTGAGAAAAACGGGGCCCGTTTTGAGGCGGCTGGCCTGAATGCCGGTCTGATATTTTATCTGGCGGGACGTGTCGCTTCTATAAAAGAAGGTGTGGAAATGGCATGTTCGCTCCTGAAACAGGGGGCGGCTTTTATGACCCTTGAAACTTGGGTAAAAACCCAGAACCGAGATCCGAAAGAGGGTGTCAGAAGATTGCGGGCCCTTACAAAAATGGAAATCAATTAAAAAAATGAGACTACTTCTGACCGGATTGAAAAAACTGGAAGTGAAAGAGGCAACCAAGGTTGATCCCGGCGAGGGGTTTCGGTTTCTAAAGGTTCAATACTGCGCCATCTGCCGAACGGATGCCAAGATGTGGCATGAGGGTCACAGGGACCTGGTGTTGCCCCGGGTCCTGGGCCATGAACTCATCGCCGCGGACGAAAATGGCCGACGGTTCGCCATATGGCCCGGAAGGACCTGCGGATCGTGCCGCTATTGCCTGAGCGGCCGGGAGAACCTTTGTGATCAGATGAAAATCATGGGTTTTCAGCATGACGGCGGATTTTCGGACCATGTGATCGCGCCCGAGGAGAGCCTGATTCCGCTTGATGATCATCTCCCCTCCCATGTGGCAACACTGGCGGAGCCGGTGGGGTGCGTCCTGAATGCGCTCGGGCGCCTGCACCCCCGAAAGGGGGAGAGGATCATCATATATGGCGGCGGGAGCGTTGGCTTGATGGCAGCCCTGGCATGTGGGGAGATGGGCGCTCTGCCGCTGGTTATCGAAAAGGATGTAAAAAAGATCTTACGTTCCCAAGCATTTCAGCGGGCTGAAAATATCAGCGTTCAAAAAGAGACCACCGAAAGCGGGTTCGACATGGCACTTAACGCGTGTGCCGATTCGGGTGCTTTTGGTATGTGCATATCAAAGCTGGCAAAAGGGGGACGGCTCTCCTTTTTTGGGGGGCTAACGAAAAATGAGACCCTTGAAACAAACCTGCTTAATCTTATGCACTACAAGGAGATATCCCTTAGGGGAGCCTATGGGTTAACCCGAAAAAATTTGAAGGACGCTCTAATCCTGATCGGGAAAAAACCCGGTTCGTTTGAAAAATTGATTGAGGAGATCATTCCCCCCGAGAAGGTCGCGGATCTGATGCCGGATATTTTTAGGGGGAAAACCCTTAAATATGTCATTGCGTTTCACGGCAATGCCATATCCCATCCGTAACTGTCTCCTGCCCCTGTGGTTACGGTATTTTGAATAGCCCGGGCCATACGCCGAATTCCATATCGATTCTGTTGACGGATGCGGTTCCATCAAATTTGATTACAGGGCTTCTTCAATAAACCCTGCAATTGAGGAAAAAGATTCTTTTATTGCCCTGCCGTATTTTTCATCATCCAGAAGGGCAGCGACTTCTTGTCCATCATATTGAAGCATGCGAATCTGGGTTTTTCCATTGCCGGTCCAAACATTGATAAATTTGGGAAGGAATGAAACCCTTTCCAGATTATTTTTCAACATTTCAGACGATTTTTCAGGTTTGCACAACTGCAGCATATGAAGATCGAATCCTTCCGGCATTTCAATGTGATGCGCATCATAAGTATCTTTCAGCGCCATATGATCCTTATTGTGAATAATGAAACCCCTTTTGTTCATGGATTTTTCGAGGTCCACAATAAACTCTAAAACAGGTTTTTCCGTCTCATATGAGATGATATTTCCCAGAGCCATTTTTGATATCCTTTCTTATAATCGGTTTAGACGCATTCAATTGCTTTCCCTTGAAAACGTTGTGCCGGCGGTCCTTTCCAAACGCATCGGGAAAACCCCTGATGTCGGGAATCGGCCGCCCCGGGTCCGAGGTTATTATATATACCCGGAAATAAATTTCCGTCACATAAAAAAATTCTTTATGGTGCGGGTTAGGGCTTCAATGGTGTAATCGACAGGCATCAAGTCCACGGAAAACCCTTGTTTCCCGGCGGTTTCCGCCGTGATGGGTCCGATACAGGCTATTTTTACCCCTTTCATCCATTTATTGAGGGACCTCTGGTCCCGGGAATCGAACATATTCACAAAATTGGTGACCGTGGAGGAACTGGTGAAGGTGACCATGTCGATAATTCCTTTTTCCAGCATGTCCCGAATTTCGGCGGTGTTTCCCTGGGGACTGACGGTTTTATAGGCATCCACCACGTCCACCCGGGCGCCCATGTTGCGCAACTGGTCGGGCAGGATCTCCCTGGCTTTTTCGGCCCTGGGGATCAGGATGTTGACCCCTTTGGTATCCCATTTTTTGAAGGATGCCACCACGGCTTCGGCCCGGTACTCGCCGGGGACCAGATCCGGCTTGATTCCCAGGTTGTGCCACTGCTCGGCCGTCTTGGGTCCGATGGCGCCGATTTTTATGCCTTTAAGATCCCGAACGTCTTTTCCGTTAAAATGGAGTCTCTGAAGGAAATATTTGACCCCGTTGACCGAGGTGAACAACAGCCACTGGTAGGATTCCAGATTTGAGATGGCTGTGTCCAGGGGGTCCCAGCTGTCGGGGGGAATGATTTCGATGGTGGGAAACTGAATGCACTCCGCGCCGAGGGAGGAGAGTTCCTGAAGAAATCCGCTGGCCTGTTCCCGTGCCCGGGTCACCACGATCCGTTTGCCGAAGAGCGGTTTCGTCTCAAACCAGTTTAATTCATCCCGCAGCTGGACCACCTCTCCCACCACAATGATGGCTGGTGGGCGCAACCCTGCTGTTTTCACCCGTTCGGCGATATTCTGGAGGTTCCCCGCAACTGTTTTCTGCTCCGCCACCGTGCCCCTGCGGATGACCGCCGCGGGCGTATCCGGATTTCGACCGTGGCGAATCAGGTTTTCCGCGATTCTTGGAAGATTGCCCACGCCCATGAGAAACACCAGGGTTCCCACCCCCGTGGCCAGTTTGTCCCATTGAATGTTCGATTCTTCCTTGAGGGGATCTTCATGGCCGGTGACAAAGGCCACGGTGGCGGTATAATCCCTGTGTGTCAGGGGAATGCCGGCGTATGCCGGAACGGATATGGCCGAGGTGATGCCCGGCACCACCTCGAAGGAAACGCCTTCGGCCACCAGCTCCTGGGCCTCTTCTCCCCCCCGGCCGAAAATGAAAGGATCTCCCCCCTTGAGCCGGGCAATGGTTTTCCCCGTTTGGGATTTGTCGACGATCAAGCGGTTGATCTGCTCTTGGGCCATGGTGTGATCGCCGCCTTTTTTTCCCACATAGATCAGTTCAGCCTGGGGTTTTGCATATGCAAGGAAAGCCTTGTTGGCCAGGTAGTCATAAATAATCACATCCGCCTGGGAGAGGATATCTTTCCCCTTGAGAGTCATCAACCCCGGATCCCCGGGCCCGGCCCCGATCAGGTACACTTTTCCCTGTTTGGTTCCTTGTACAGCCATATTTTCCAATTCCTCGTTGTATGCCGTCAGCTTGCTTATAATGTACCGCGTATTGTATCGCTACATGTAACATCAAATTTGGCATATTGCAAGAGGCTGAACGAATGCCGCGGGTGTGCCGATGTTCTGTTTAGATGCTTTGCCGCCGGGCGATAGGCCGGTCTGCCGCAACCGGTTTTTTTGAGACCTTCAGCCATTTCGCCGGCCTGCCGGGAATTGGCATTAAAGTGCATCAATTATTGCTTGATTGAATCGCGCAACGGGTGTAGCATGCGACCCTTCCGGGAGTAGAATTGGCTTTGGAAAGCCACGGAATGATTTATTTATTTTAATATGTTTGGATGAAGTGATCTTATGCTTTATCCAGAACTAATTGTTCAATTTTAGAGATAGGGAGTTTTGAAATGTCAAAAGTAATACTGGTTGCCACCGAAAAACCATTTGCCAAAGCCGCCGTGGATCGCATCAAGGAGATCGTTTCGAAAAATCCGGATTTCGAACTGCGGTTGCTGGAAAACTATACGGATAAACAGGCATTGCTGGATGCGGTGAAAGATGTGGATGGCCTCATTATTCGCAGCGATAAGGTCACCCGGGAAGTTCTGGATGCCGCTAAAAACCTGAAAGTGGTGGCGCGCGGCGGGGCCGGATACGACAATATCGACTGTGAAGCGGCCACCGAAAAGGGTATTTGTGTCATGAATACGCCGGGGCAGAACAGCAATGCGGTTTCAGAGCTGGTCTTCGGCATGATGCTCAACCTGGTTCGGCACCAGTACGCTGGTAAGCCCGGTACGGAATTGAGAGGAAAATCCATTGGTATTCATGCGTATGGCAACGCCGGCAAATGCGTGGCGCGGCTGGGCAAGGGATTCGGCATGGACGTTTACGCCTTTGACCCCTATGTGGACAAGAGCATCATGGAAGCGGATGGGGTAAAGCCCGTGGCATCCAGGGAAGAACTCTATTCCACCTGTGATTTCGTCAGTCTCCACATACCGGGGAATGCGGAAACCGTCAATTCCATTAACTTTGAACTGCTTAGCAAAATGAAAGAAGGGGCAGCCCTCATCAACACGGCCCGCAAGGAAGTCATCGATGAGGAAGGGCTGAAGAAGATGTTTTCTGAAAGGCCCGACTTTTGCTACGGCTCGGATCTGACCCCGGATTGCAAGGATGAAATTTGCGCCACCTGTGGGGACCGGAGTTTTTTCACCGCCAAGAAGATGGGCGCCCAGACCGCCGAGGCCAATATCAATGCAGGCGCAGCTGCGGTTACCCAGATCATCAATTTCTTTGAAAAAGGGGATGAGACCTTCAGGGTGAATAAAAAGGCGTAACGGAAAATAAGCCATTCGTGCCTGAACGAAAACCGCGTTCAGGCACGGTTTTAAGTGAGGAAACGGAGTCATATCCTTAAGCATTCATTAACGGAAAAACTTAACGCTTAACACTTAATACTTCAGCTAACCGCTACCCTCAAAGATTTGCAGGCCTCGAATCGAAAGGCTTTTCCCCCTCCGTCATCAACTTAGAGCTTGTTGAAGAATTATCTCGTCGCGAGCTTGGGCGAGGTTTTCGAGGGCAAGGAAGCGATGAAAATGAGGCTGAAAGCGTAGTCGATCTATGCTGAAAGCCCATTTTCATCGCTGACGCAGCCATCGGAAGCCGCAGCCGACCGCAGCAGGGATAAATTTTAAACAGGCTCTTAGTGTTGCAGCCTTCTAATCAGCATTTCCGCCGCCTTTTTGCCCGAAAGCAGCATGCCGCCAAAAACTGGACCCATGCGAGGCCCGCCATAGGCATTGTTGGCGGCCATGCCGGTGACGAACAGCCCCGGAAAGATTTCATTGGTATTGGCCACTGTGAATTGCTCCCCTTTTTCCGCCCAGAGGGGGAGCTCTCCGATAACCTCCCCGGTTTTGTTGTTCAAGCGGACGCCCATTTTTCGGGTGATGGTTGTGGTAATATTGGCAGGATGCCCGGTTCCGTCAATGACGTAATTGGCGCGAATGCTAAGGGGGTCCACGGGAAGATCCAGTTTTTTGATGGGGGACCAGTTGATGACCAGACCGCACACTCTTTTTTCGCCGTCGGACTCCCTGAACATGACGTCTTCCACCTGAACGCAGTTGACAATAGTCGTGCCCGCCTGAACGCATCGGGCGCAGAGCAGGGAGGCGGCTTCAACCGTATCAAAGGTGAAATATCCGTTGCCCTGATCTGCAAGTTCGATGCCGATCTCCCGGGCGACGGGAGTGGCATCGTTTTGCAGCACAGCTTCGTTGAACATCATGCCGCCGCCCCACATGCCGCCGCCCGGGGCCAGTTTGGATTCAAAAATAGTCGCTTTGATCCCGGCTTTCCCCAGATAATAGCCTGCCGTCATATTGGCGGGTCCGGCGCCCACCATGGCCACATCCACTTCAAGGAGCGACGTCAGTTTTTGTGTGTAGGATTCAATGATCAGTCGTGATATGGTCACATCGTTCAATTCCATAATTCCCTGTACCTCCAAAAAAAAGAGCCACGTCATCGGAAACGCGGCTCAGGGCTCTTCATCTGTTGCCACATCCCTCCGCCGGCATTATCCGGATCAGGTTTGTAAGGGTATGATTCTCAGCCGGCGAGCCGGCACCCCTTGCAGCTTCTATGGTCTCTCAAAAAGAGACTATGATCTAGTTGGATGCATGTATAGTTAAAACGATGATTAAGATCAAGATCAATCTTTTTTTGTCGATGCGGGCTGCTTTGGAATGCAGTTTTTAATGAGGAAGGGTTGAAGAAGATGTTTTCCGAAAGGTCGGACTTTCGCTATGGCTCGGATCTGACCCCGGACTGCAAGGATGAGATCTACGCCACCTTCGGGGACCGGAGTTTTTTTACTGCCAAGAAAATGGGCGCTTAGACCGCCGAGGTCAATATCAAGGCAGGCGAAGCCGCCGTTAGTTTCCCACATTATCAACTTCAGCTAACCCCTACCCTCAAAGATTTGCAGGTCTCGAATCGAAAGGCTTTGCCCTTTCCGGTTATTTCGGCCCTCCTGTAATGAATCCGTTTGCCGTTTTTTAGAAAGGCATCTTCCCGAAGGGTGATCAGTAAGGCACCGGAAAGGGCCTTGAGCAGGTTTTCAAATTCTGTTCGGGAAATGGCGGCATCCGGACATGAGGCTTCAAAAAGTCTCCCCGTACTGAGAGAGCCCAGCTGTTTCAGTTTGGTCATGGCGCGCATGATGATCTTTTCTTCCGGCTTATGGGGCTTGCGATAGGAAACCGTGATGGCGTTTAGGGGTGCGCAGAAATCGCAGATGCCGCAGGGACGGCCATCGTCCTCACGATCTCCGAAATGCCGAACCAGGTGAAGCATGCGGCATGAAGAAGAACCCGCAAAGCGGGAAATCTCTTCAAGCTGGCTGAGCTGGTGGTCTCTCTGGGCCCGGTAGGAACGCCTCCACTGGTCATGGCCGCGACACACGGTCTTGTCCGGGTCCACCCGTGCGCCCCCGTGAATTCTCAGTTTTTCCATGGCCGTATCAAATTCTTCCTTCTCCATACCCAATGTTTCGGTCAGACTTTCCATGGGGATTTTTTCTTTTTTCAACTTCCTGTAAATCTCTTTCAAGATGCTTTCAGCTGGATAGCCTTTTTCGTGAAAGAACTGGTGCATACGGCGGTCGCCGTAGGAGTGGAGAAGAATGGCGCGGGAAGGCTTGCCATCCCGTCCCGCACGGCCGATTTCCTGGTAATATCCTTCCAGACTTCCGGGGAGCGCCGTGTGGATCACGGTGCGGATATCGGGTTTGTCGATGCCCATGCCGAAGGCGATGGTGGCCACGATGACGTCCAGTTTTCCCGAAAAAAAGGCCGCCTGGACGCTGTCCCGAGTCTCCGTCGACAGGCCCGCGTGGTATGGCGCCGCTTTAAGACCACGGGCCAGTTCCGTTGCCAGAGTTTCGGTTTTCTGCCGGGTCGGTGCGTAGATGATGGCGGGTCTGTGTTCATCAGCTTTGAGAATATCCATCACTTTCAGGGTTCGATCCGCCGGGGGAATTTCCACCAGTTCAATGGCGATGTTGGTGCGTCTGAAACCATGGATGCGTAACTCCGGCGTGTTCATGCGTAATTGCCTGACAATGTCCGTCTGGACCCTGGGGGTTGCCGTGGCCGTCATGGCGATAAACGGGGCTGGACGAAGGAGTGGAAGCCTTTCTCCCAGCAGTCGATAGTCAGGCCGGAAATCATGTCCCCAATGGCTGATGCAATGGGCTTCATCGACGGCTACCAGTGCGATCTTTCCTTTGGCCAGCATCTCGGGAAAGCCGGGGACCGCCAGCCGCTCGGGGGCCATGAAGAAAAAATCAAGCTTTCCGTCCAGGTATTCCCTGCAGATTTGCCGGGACTTCAGGCGGGTGAGCCCGGAATGAATTCGGTCGGCCCTGAAGCCCTTTTGTCTGAGGCCCGCGGTCTGATCCTCCATGAGGGCGATGAGAGGACTGATTACCAGGGTGGCGCCTTTTCGCGCGATGCCGGGAAGTTGGTAGCACAGGGATTTCCCGGCCCCCGTGGGCATGACCAACAGGAGATCCTTCCCTTCCATGACGGATTCGCAGGCGTTTCTCTGGTAGGGCCTGAACCCATGGAAATGAAAAATATCCGTCAGGATGCTTTTTAAATTGTCGGAAATGGGACCGGGGTCGTTGATTTTTTGATCGTGTCTCATTTTTTGCTCATGTTTTATAAAACCTCTAGTTTAGAGGCTTTCTCTTTGTTGACATGCAACCCTACTTATCATAAATATATTTGTCTAGGAAATGGTATTCAAAAGAGATGTTCAGAAAAGGAACTGCAACCCCACCGGATATAGACTCTAAATTTGAAAAAAGGAGACCCCATGACCACACCAATCGCGTATCAAAACAAACCATGGCTGGCTCATTATGATGAAGGTGTTCCGGAATCCGTAAATTATGAGGCCGTATGCCTGCCGGAATTTCTGGACCGCTCGGCTGAGAAATTCCCCCGGAATATGGCGCTTCTTTTTCAGGGATACGCTGTGACATATGGGGAACTCAAAGAAATGGTGGACCGGTTTGCGGTATGCCTGTCCAACTTCGGCATCCAAAAAGGGGACAGCGTGGCCATCCTGCTTCCCAACGTCATTCCATGCGTTGTGGCCTACTATGGTATTTTGAAAACCGGTGCTACTGCGGTTATGAACAACCCCCTTTATACGGATCGGGAACTGGAACATCAGTTCAACGATTCGGGTTCAAAGGTGTTGATTACTCTGGATCTTCTGGGCAACCGCATGATTGATCTGCGGCCCAAAACCGGCATTAAACAAATCATCTATACCTCCATCGGCGATTACCTGCCCTTTCCCAAGAATCTCCTGTTTCCCCTGGTGGGCAAAAAGAAGGGGCTGAAAGCGGATGTCAAGGCCGCACCCGATGTGTACCGTTGGAAAGATGTGCTGGCAAGGTCCACCGGTCAGGCGCCCGTGGTGGCGTTGTCCTTTGATGATACGGCCATGTTCCAGTATACCGGAGGCACAACAGGGGTCAGCAAGGGCGTCATGCTGACCCATGCCAATCTCAGCAGACAGGTGCAACATCTCAGAGTTTGGTTCCCCGGATTTAACGATGGTGAAGAAATTATGCTGGGGGCCTTGCCGTTTTTTCATGTGTTCGGTCTGTCAACGGCCATGAATTTATCCATCTATGCGGGCTGGGGAAACATTCTGATTCCCAAGCCGCAGCCGGAGCCTTTGATCGAGGCCATCAGCAAATTCAAACCGACCTTTGCCCCGCTGGTGCCCACCATGTTTATCGGATTGTTGAACCATCCCAGAATCGACCAGGCCGATCTCACCTCCATCAAGGGATGCTTTTCCGGAAGTGCGCCCCTGCCGGTGGAAGTGATTCGGGATTTCGAGGCCAAGACCGGGTCCACCATTGTCGAAGGCTTCGGTATGACCGAGTCATCGCCTGTGACCCATATCAATCCGTTTATGGGGCAGCGTAAGGTGGGAAGCATTGGCGTGCCCATCCCCGATACCGAGTGTCGTATTGTGGAACTCAATGATGGGGAAACCGACATGCCGGTGGGGGAATCGGGTGAATTACTGGTCAGGGGTCCTCAGGTCATGAAAGGCTACTGGAACAAACCGGAGGCCACGGCGGAGACCCTGACGGACGGGTGGCTTCACACCGGCGATATCGGCAAGATGGATGAGGATGGGTATTTCTATATTGTTGACCGTAAAAAGGATATGATCATCAGCGGTGGATACAATGTTTATCCGCGCGATATCGAGGAGGTATTTTTCGAACATCCCAAGGTTCAGGAGGCCGCCGCTTTGGGCGTTCCGCATCCGAAACGGGGAGAACAGGTGAAGGTATTCGTTGTTTTGAAAGAAGGCCAAACAGGAACCGAGGAAGAATTCCTCACTTACTGCAAAGATAAACTGGCGGCCTACAAGCTTCCCACCATGATTGAATTTATGGATGAACTGCCCAAGACCAATGTGGGTAAAGTGCTGAAAAAGGATTTGAGGAAATAACCCCGTAAATTGGTGGAGGAATTACTGCGTGCAAAACAATGAGCAGTTCAAACATCTCACGGATTGTTCCCCATTCGGCATATCCATTTCCAATGAGGATATGGTCAATGAATACGTGAACCCCATGTTCACCGAGATTTTCGGGTATACCCTCGATGATATTCCCACCAAGGGTGTTTGGTTTCAAAAGGCGTACCCGGATGAGGCTTATCGTAGAACGGTTTTCCGGAATTGGAAGATCGATTCGAAAACGGCGCGGGAGACCGGCAATCTGGACGCCCGAACTTTCAGGGTGCGGTGTAAAGACGGCAGTGATAAAATGATTCGATTCAGGGCCGTGTACCTCGGGAATGGCCGGCAGCTTCTGACCTACGAGGACAGAACCGCCGAGATGGCTGCTGAAAAAGCGCTCAAGGCATCGGAAGAAGCCGCAAAACATGAAAGTGCCAAGCTTTCTTCCATGATCTCGGGTATGGAAGAAGGCGTTGTCTTTGCCGACGGAGATGATCGGATTGTGGAAGTCAATGGTTACTTTTGCAGTTTTGCGGGAAAGTCGAGAGAAGATATTCTCGGAAAAAAACTTGAGAGTTTTCATTCGGGAAAAAGCCTGGAAACAGTGATGGGGTGTATTCGAGAATTCCGGCGGAACCCCGAATCAAAGGCCGTTGTGATTCAAAGGGCCATCGGCGACGCGGAAACCATTCTTCGGGTTCAGCCCATCTACCGGGAAAAGCGTTATGACGGCGTGCTCTTAAATGTCATCAATGTGACCGAACTGGTGAGGGCCCGGCGTGAGGCCGAGGCCGCCAGTATGGCCAAGGGGCAGTTTCTGGCCAATATGAGCCATGAGATCCGGACTCCCATGAATGCCGTCATCGGTATGACCGGTTTATTGCTGGACACGGAACTTGACCCTGAGCAGCGAGAATATGCGGAGACCGTGAGAACCGCCGGGAACGGGCTGCTCACCCTGATCAATGATATCCTTGATTTTTCAAAGATAGAGTCGGGAAAACTGGAATTCGAGGAGATCGGCTTTGATCTCCGTTATGTGGTGGAGGGGGTCGGTGAAATGATGGCGCCGGTTGCTCAGGCCAAAGGCGTTGAATTCACGTGTTTTGTGGACCCGTTCAGCGAGGTCAGACTGTTGGGGGACCCGGAACGGTTGCGGCAGATTCTGGTGAACCTGTCCGGGAACGCGGTTAAATTCACGGAAACGGGGAATGTGGATATCCACGCGAAAATGATACGGGAAGAAGGTAACCTGGTTGTCATTCGATTCGCCGTAAGCGACACCGGCATCGGCATACCCATGGACCGGTTGGATGTCGTATTCAGCAGCTTTACCCAGGTGGATGGCAGTACGACGCGCCGGTTCGGCGGGACGGGCCTGGGACTCAGTATTTCAAAACGGTTGGTGGAATTGATGGGGGGCCAGATCGGCGTGGAAAGTGAAGAAGGCAAAGGGAGTACCTTCTGGTTTAGTATTCCCTTTGAAAAACAGGATAAAAGCAAAACACTCCCCATGAAGACCCGCCAAAGCGTCAGGGGAACGCATATCCTGATTGTGGACGACAATGCCACCAACCGCACCATTTTGAATAAAACCCTGGTTTCCTTTGGATGTTTTCCGGAAGAGGTCGAAGGTGGAAAGGAAGCACTGGGCCTGGTGAACCGGAGGATGTCGGAGGACCGTCCTTTTGATGCCATTTTGCTGGACCACCAGATGCCGGAAATGGATGGTGAAGATGTGGCCCGTGTCTTCCGTTCCCAACCCCGTTTGGATCATACCCGCATTTTGATCCTCACTTCCGTGGGAGAGCGGGGAGATGCGCGTCGTTTTAAAGAACTGGGTTGCGACGCTTACCTCACCAAGCCGGTCCGTCAATCCCAGCTTTTGGACGCCCTGGCCGAGACCCTGGTGAATCCCGACGGTGAGGCCGGCGCGGATCAGAAGACCGGAGGGGCGGGTATCATTACCCGGCACAGCCTGGTAGAGGATTCCGTACGAAGAGCCCGGGTGCTTCTGGCGGAAGATAACCTGGTCAACCAGAAGGTGGCGCTTCGCATCATTGAAAAGGCCGGTCACAAGGTGGATGTGGCGGGTAACGGCAAAGAGGCTTTGGAAGCGCTCAAAAATGCATCCTATGATATGGTGTTCATGGATGTTCAGATGCCGGAAATGGATGGCTATGCGGCAACCCGCGAAATACGGAACATGGGGGCGGAATACAGGGAGTTGCCCGTGATTGCCATGACGGCCCATGCCATGAAGGGTGATCGGGAAAAGTGTATTGCAGCCGGCATGGATGATTATATTTCGAAGCCGGTGAGCCCCAAAGGGTTGCTGGATATGGTTCAGCGTTGGGCAGGGAGAAAAGTGCTCAGGCCATCCGTGGGGATCGAGCGGTTCCAATCCGATGCCGACCTGCCCGTGGACTTGAGGCGGTTGCAGGGGTTAACCGGCGGGGATAAGGAGTTTGAACGCGAAATCATAGATCTTTTTTTGAAAGATACACCGCTTCAGTTGACGCGGCTGGAAGCGGCCATCAGGGAGGGAAATCCATCGCATGTGGAAGAGGTCGCCCATTCCATCAAAGGCGCCGCGGCCAATATGGGCGCTGAAGAGCTCGGGAAACAGGCCCATGGTCTTGAGCTGAAAGGAAAGGCCGCTTCCCTTCAGGGTGCGGGCCGGGATTTCGCTGATTTAAAATCAGTCTTTAAGGAAGTCGAACGGTTTTTTGAGGGCATTAAATCCTTATGAAAAAACCCGAGATTGACCTAAGCGAATGCAGCATCTGTGAAATATGCGTTGATTTGTGTCCGGTTGTCTTTCAAATGAACGATGCCGGGTATGTGGAAGTGAATTCGCTTGCTGAATACCCAGTGATGGAAATCGATGAAGTAATCAAAAACTGTCGCGGAAACTGTATTTCCTGGAAGGAATCAGAATGATCATTTTTAATGGAAAATATTTCTGGGATGGTAAAAAAGATGGCAGCTATAAGCCGGTAAGTTGGTGGCCCGGTTCTCATTATTTGACCATCGTTGATTTTTCTTCTGAGAAACCGGATGTGGTGATGCTTAAGCCTGTCATTGTTATGGCGGCGGAAACGAAGGAGGGTTATTCCATTGAAAAACGCTATCAGGACCTCGTCGTCTGGGTATGCAGGGAATTTAATCTTGATATTCCAAAGGTACTCTGGGTGAAATACAATCGTGACGCTGAAAACGAGATGAAGGTTGCGGTTCTTAAACTGTTGTCCAGGATTGGACCCAACGTTTTGTATGATCTCAAGTGGCGATCGCTAATGCCCAATGAACGGAAACTGGTGGATGAGATTCGACTTAAGTTGTCGGATTGAGTTGTAAACTGATTCAGAGGAATGAAATGTCTCAAACAGCACATATCAAAAATGTCGGGCTTCGCGGCGTGACGGTTGCCGATACCAAGATCAGCTTTATCGATGGTGAAAACGGTATTTTGCTTTATCGGGGGTATCGCATTGAACAGTTGGCGGAAGCCGCCACATTTATGGAGGTCGCTTACCTCATTTTGTATGGTACGCTGCCGGGCAGGGAGGCGCTTGGCGTTTTTGAAAAAGAGATACGGGAAGCAAGGTCTATTCCGGATTATATAATTGAAATCTTGAGGCATTTTCCTGAAAATGCTGCTCCCATGGATGTGCTTCAGTCTTCCATTACAGCGCTTGCCATGTCAGATCCTGATTTGCAGGCGGAATCAAGGTCCGCCAATCTTAAAATGGCTATTCGGTTGATTGCTCGAATGCCGGTTTTGGTTGCCGCCTGGCACAGGATCAGACAGGGATTCGACCCATTGCCTTCGGATGATGCTTTGAGCCATGCCGCCAATTTTTTATGGCAGTTCCATGGTGAAAAACCGGACGCAGAAATAGCCCGGGATCTGGATACTTGCCTGGTGCTTCATGCCGACCATACGTTTAATGCCTCCACCTTTGCCTGCCGGGAAGTGGTTTCCACGAGAGCCCATATGTATGCCGGTGTCAGCGCAGGAATCGGGGCGCTTTCCGGAAGCCTTCACGGCGGCGCCAATGCACGGGTCATGAAAATGCTTCTGTCCCTGGAAAATGAAAAGGATATTCCCGCGTGGGTGAACCGGGAGCTGGATGGTGGCGGTAAGATTATGGGCATGGGGCATGCCGTATATAAAACCATGGACCCCAGAGCAAAATTTCTTAAAAATATGGCCCAAAGGCTCGGTCAAAAAACTGGCCGGGAACGGTGGCATCTTCTTTCCACCCAGATTGAAAAATATGGTATTGGGGCCTTTCGAAAAAGAGGCAAAACAGAGATATTGCCCAATGTGGATTTTTACAGTGCACCAGTTTATCATATTATGGGCATTCCCCTTGATTTCATGACCCCTATTTTTGCCATGTCAAGGGTGTCGGGGTGGTGCGCCCACATTATTGAAGAAAAATTTGCGGACGCTCAGGAAAAACCGGCTCTTTATCGGCCAAAGGCGGAATACGTGGGTGAATACTGCGGTTTGACCGGCTGTGAGTACGAACCATTGGCGGAACGAAATTAAATAAGACTCAATCAAGCGGGTTGAATTTTAACGGCGTGGAGAAAATTGAAATGCAATTAGCCATGATCGGTCTGGGCCGCATGGGAATGAATATGGCCCGACGTCTTCTGCTGGAAGGACACCGGGTGGTGGCCTACAATCGCACGGCGGAGAAGACGGACGAGTTGGTGAAATACGGCGCCATGGGTGCTGATTCACTTGGAGAGGTGGTCAAGGCGTTATCTCCGCCCCGTGTCGTCTGGATGATGTTGCCTGCGGGTCCTTTGGTGGATGTGCATCTGGAACAGTTTCGCGAAAGCATGTCTTCGGGGGATATCCTCATCGATGGCGGGAATACCCGTTATAAAGACGATATTCGACGTGCCCGATTCCTGGCGGAAAAAGGGATACAATTTGTTGATGTTGGGGTGAGCGGCGGCATCTGGGGATTGAAGAACGGATATTGTCTGATGCTGGGGGGAGATCCGGAAGTCTGCCGATTTCTCGATCCCATCTTCAAGTCCCTTGCACCGAAGGATGGATATCTTCACTGCGGCAACACGGGAGCAGGACATTTTGTGAAAATGATTCACAACGGCATCGAGTACGGGTTAATGCAGGCTTACGCCGAAGGGTTTGAGCTGCTGAAAGCCTCTCCCTATTCGGACGCCCTGAATTTTGAGGAGGTTGCGGATTTATGGAACCGGGGGAGCGTGGTTCGGTCGTGGCTTCTGGAATTAATGGCCTCTGCTTTTAGCAAAGATCCGCGTTTATCCAATATCAGGGGCGTTGTGGCGGATTCCGGTGAGGGACGCTGGACCATTGAGCAGGCGCTTGAATCCGGGGTGTCTGCTCCGGTGATTGCCTTGTCGGTCATGGCCCGCTTTCGCTCTCAGACGGATGATGCTTTTTCAGACCGGGTGGTTGCGGCCCTCAGACAGGAGTTCGGGGGGCATGCCGTCCTGAAAAAGGCGCCATGACCCAAAGGCTTGAATCATGTCTTTGGGATGGAATCCCGGACCCCTGCATGGTTGTTGTCGTGGGCGCATCGGGAGACCTGACCTCTAGAAAAATAGTCCCCGCCCTGTTCAACCTTTACCTTAATGGTGGATTGCCGCACCCTTTTTTTGTGGTGGGTTGCGCCCGAACCCAGTTGACCACTGAATCCTTTCGGGACAAAATGAAAGAGGCCTTGCGGGAAGCCAATATTTTGGATGAAACGCAATGGCGGAAATTTGCTTCCCTTTTGTTCTATCATGTCATTGAATATGAGGATCAAGCGTCTTTCGAGGCCCTGGCGGGATATCTTGATCTACAGGATCGGGAATTCGGGACCGGCGGCAATAAAGTCTTTTACCTGGCTATCCCCCCCTCCCTGTATCCAATTACAGCTGGAATGCTGGGGCGGGCAGGCCTTTCCGCCAAGGGAAAAACGAAGCGGGGCTGGGCAAGAATCGTGGTGGAAAAACCCTTTGGCCGGAATCTGAAAACGGCCATCGGTCTGGACCGCACGCTTCACAAACATTTTGATGAGCGCCGGATTTTCAGGATTGATCATTACCTGGCCAAGGAAACGGTCCAGAACATCCTGATGTTCCGGTTTGCCAATGCCGTTTTTGAACCCATCTGGAACCGGCGTTACATCGATTCAGTGAGCATTATGGCTGCTGAAACCCTTGGGGTGGAACACCGAGCGGGTTACTATGAACAGGCCGGTGTATTGCGGGACATGTTTCAGAACCACATGATGCAGCTCCTTGCCCTCACGGCCATGGACCCGCCCTCTCTGTTTGAGGCGGACCGGGTGCGCGACGAGAAAGCACGGGTTTATCGAACCCTGAGGCCTTTTCCAACGGATAACCTGTGGGAATATCTGGTGCTGGGGCAGTATGGCGCCGGAACGGTGGATGGAACACAGGTTCCCGGTTATCGTCAGGAAATGGGGGTGAATTTTGACTCCCTGATTCCCACCTTTGCCGGCATGAAAGTCTTTCTGGATAGCTGGCGTTGGCAGGGGGTGCCTTTTTATCTCACCTCTGGAAAAAGACTGGCGCGGAAGCTGACGGAAATCACCATTCGATTCAAGGAGGTTCCCCATTCCCTATTTCGCAGCACCCTCGGAGAAAATATTACGGCCAACCGGTTAATTCTGGGGATTTATCCCGATGAGAAGATTACCCTGACCTTTCAGACCAAGAATCCCGGCGCCCGGGTGTGTTTGAGATCCGCAACCATGGATTTTCAATACGATCAGAATTATACGGGTCCCGTGCTGGATGCCTATGAAAAAGTACTCCTGGACTGCATGTTGGGGGACCAGATGCTTTTCTGGCGGCAGGACGGCCTGGAGTTGTGCTGGTCCTTCCTGACGCCGATTCTGGAGGAGTGCGAGACCTGCAAAGGGAGATCCAGTATGTTGCTGCCGTACGAATCGGGTTCCTGGGGACCGGCCTCTGCTCAAAAGCTTCGAAACGGTGCGCCCAAGGTCTGATCATCAGCGTTGGATATCATGGTGTGGAAAAAATAAAATTTTACTTGACATGCTTTTTTTTAAAAACTATATAGGACTAAAAACATCCTAAATATCATATTTCTTCTGTTTATGTTTCAGGTGACTCATGAGACTGACGCGAGCGGCGGAATACGCAGTGCGGTGTGTGCTTTATCTATCAAAAAAGGGAACAGGGGTGCTGGTGAGCCGGAAGGAAATTTCGAACCATGCGGTCATCCCCGGGAATTTCCTGGCCAAAATCGCTCAGGATCTGTCCAGGGCGGGCATCATCGAGATCAGGCAGGGCGCCAAAGGAGGATTTCGGCTTTTGAAGGATCCGGAGGAGATTACCCTGCTGCAGGTGGTTGAAACCATGATCGGGGAGATCTTTTTAAACGATTGCGTTATCCGTCCGGAATCCTGTGAAGCGAGTCCCAACTGCGCGGTTCATAATGTATGGATGTCGGCTCGGGATCAATTGCGGGACACCCTTGGAAGCGTCACTTTTGCTCAGCTCATTAAACAACCCATTTGCATTTCGAAATGAAAATGCGGTGGATCATGGGTGGGAGAAAAATATGGCCGGATTTTACCCCAAAAAGATTTTTCATTTCTACGTGGATGGCTTTCGCTCCATGACAGTGGGACGAACCTTATGGAAGATAATTCTGTTAAAGCTTTTTGTTATGTTCTTCATCCTCAAACTCTTTTTCTTTCCCAATTATCTGAATACCCACTTTGAAACCGATGAACAAAGGGGCAATCATGTGTTGGACATGTTGACCCTGCCGGCCGAGGGCCGTAACCGTTAATCCATTATGGAGGAGATTTAGCAATGGTTGAGCAGATGGATTTTACGATGGTCAATTGGGCAAGGGCCCAGTTTGCCATGACCGCCATGTATCATTGGATCTTTGTACCCCTCACCTTGGGACTGTCGTTCCTCATTGCTTTTTTCGAGAGTATCTACGTGAAAACGGGGAATGTGGAATGGAAAAGAATTGCCAAATTCTGGATGATTCTGTTCGGCATTAATTTTGCCATCGGTGTGGCTACGGGGATTATTCTAGAGTTTGAATTCGGCACCAACTGGTCCAACTATTCGTGGATGGTAGGGGATATTTTCGGGGCGCCCCTGGCGGTAGAGGGAATCGCTGCATTTTTTCTGGAAGCTACATTTTTTGCGGTTATGTTTTTCGGCTGGGATCGCGTATCCAAAAAATTCCATCTGTTTTCTACTTGGATGGTCGCCATCGGCAGCAACCTTTCGGCCCTCTGGATTCTGGTGGCTAACGGTTGGATGCAGTTCCCCACCGGCATGGCCTTCAATCCCAATACGGCTCGTTTTGAAATGCAGGATTTCTGGGCCGTGCTTTTTTCACCTGTGGCCATCAGCAAGTTTACCCACACCACCAGTTCAGGGTTCCTCTTTGCTTCTCTTTTTGTGATCACGATTTCATCGTGGTATCTCTTAAAAGGTCGACATACGCAAATGGCCCGGAAAAGCATTCTGGTAGCGTCGGTTTTCGGACTTCTTTCCTCCGGTTACGTGGCATTTACCGGAGATGAAGCGGCCTACAACAATGCGCACCGCCAGCCCATGAAACTGGCGGCCTTTGAAGGTCTGTGGGATGGACAAAAGGGAGCGGGTCTTGTGGCTGCCGGAATCGTGAATCCTTCCAAGACGGTCAATGACGATCAGGCGCCCTTTCTCTTTGAGGTACGGTTGCCCGGGCTGTTGTCCCTTCTGGCCAATCGTGCGCCCAACAGTTTTGTGCCGGGCATCAAGGACCTGGTTTACGGTAATAAAGCGGAAAATATTATGGGCGCCGATGAAAAGATCCAAAAGGGAAAAATCGCACTGGCGCAATTGGCCCTTTATAAAAAGGCCAAACGGGAAGGGAATGATCCGGCAGCGGAGGCGGCACTGGTCGGCTTTGACCTGAATAAGGATTTCTTAGGCTTCGGATATCTTAACTCACCGGAGGAAGCGGTGCCGCCTGTGTCAATAGTTTTCTACGCCTTTCATATTATGGTGATTCTCGGGGGACTTTTTCCGGTAATCTTTCTGCTCTTTCTTGTTTTTGCGCTGAAGGACACCCTGGTCCACCAGAAATGGCTTCTAATCGTCGGTTTTACTTCCGTATTCCTGGGTTTTGCGGCGGAACAATGTGGGTGGATTGTGGCGGAGGTGGGTCGGCAACCCTGGGCGATTCAGGATCTGTTGCCGGTGACCGTGGCGCGGAGCAACCTGACTACCGGCGCCGTACAGGCTACTTTTTTCATGTTCCTGGCTATTTTCACGATTCTGCTCATCGCGGAAATCAAGATCATGCTGAAACAGATTCAGATGGGACCGGAGGGCAAATAACATGTTTGGAAATTTGGATACGACGGTGTTGCAGCAGCTTTGGTGGATCATTGATTCCCTGGTAGGGTCCCTGTTTCTTTTCCTGATCTTTGTTCAGGGAGGGCAGACCCTGCTGGGCCAACTGGGGAAAACTGCGCTGGAAAAATCCCTGATTATCAACTCCCTGGGACGGAAGTGGGAGTTAACCTTTACCACCCTCGTTTTGTTTGGTGGTGCTCTATTTGCCGCCTTTCCGAAGTTTTACGCCACCAGTTTCGGGGGGGCCTACTGGGTATGGATACTGATTCTGTTTACCTTTGTGATCCAGGCCGTGAGCTACGAGTTTCGGAAAAAGCCGGGTAACTTCCTGGGCGAAAGGGCGTATGAGATCTTTCTTTTTGTTAACGGCAGCGTGGGAATCTTACTCATCGGTGCGGCCGTGGGTACTTTTTTTACGGGTTCCAATTTTACGTTGAATGAATATAATTTTGTGTTCTGGACCCATCCATTGCGGGGGTTGGAAGCGGCCTTCAGCCTCTTTAATCTTTCACTCGGGTTGTTTCTGGTATTTAACGCCCGTATACTGGGGGCCATGTACCTGATCAACAATATCGATTTCACTGGTCACCAGGATTTGGAGATAAGGACCCGGAAAGCCGTGTTTGTCAATCTGCTCTGCGGACTCCCATTCCTTCTTTATGTCCTGTTGAACCTGGTTTTTATGGATGGTTTTGGCGTTGATCCCGCGACTAGGGTTGTCTCCATGGTGAGCGGAAAATATCTGTCGAATTTGTTGGCCATGCCTTTGACGTTGGTTTTTTTGCTTCTTGGCTTGGTGATGGTCATATGGGGCGTTGTGGCAACGGCCTTTCTTGGAAAAAGAAACGGTATCTGGTTTGGGGGGCTGGGTACGGTGCTGGTGGGGCTCACGGTGTTTTTCATTGCCGGTTTCAACAACACGGCCTTTTATCCGTCAAAAGCGTATTTACAATCCAGTCTGACCATTTACAATGCTTCCAGCAGCCATTATACGCTTACGGCCATGACCTACGTGGCACTGATTATTCCCCTGGTACTCGCTTATATCGCGTATGTGTGGCGGCTCATGGATGCCAGGAAGATCAGCGCGGCGGAGGTGGCGGGAGAACAGGCGGATGAAATGTATTAGATTTTTTTGCGGATTGAACCTTGATTGCTAAGGAGGGTTTACGATGGTTACAGTGATGATTATTTCATGGATAGTCCTGGTGTTGGTATCTTATAAAGGTGCTCTGTTGGTTTTAGGAAGAGCCGGTGAGCTTTGAACCGCGGAATGCGGAACAATGTATTACAGCACAAGCATAAAAATCATGGGAGGAACGTCATGGATAAGGAATTAACCGCCTTTATTGAAAAAACCATCCAAGAGAAGGTTGAGCGTATTGTTGACAAGAAGGTTAGGGAAGCCATTGAAGCCCAGGGAGAACAGAACCGTGCGGCCTTTATTGCTTCTAAAGGAACTCTGGATATGGCGTATCCCCCACTGATTCTGGCGGCGAGTTGTGCGGCCATGGATATCGAAGCATCCATTTTTTTCACCTTTTATGGACTCGACATTATCAACAAGAAGAAAAATATCAACCTTAAGGTCCCTCCGCTGGCCAATCCCGCCATGCCTATGCCCGTCCCCAATATTGTCGGCGTATTGCCGGGGATGACCGCCATGGCCACCATGATGATGAACAAATGGATGAAAGCGCAGAATGTATCAAGTATCCCTGAATTCTTGAAGATTTGCAGTGAGTCGGGCGTGCAAATGATCGCATGTCAGATGACCATGGATGTTATGGGGATCAAGCGATCGGATCTCATTGACGAAATTGAGGTCGGGGGTGCAGCCACATTCCTTGAATTCGCATCTCGTTCCAACATTACCCTGTTTGTCTGAACAAGGATCGTTTTGGATGTCCATGCATGGTATGCCTATTGAAGCGAAATGGCCTTTTCCGGACAAATTTCCTGGCAGCAGAAGCAGGTGATGCAGGTTTCTGCTGCCACTTCCGGTATCTGTTCGCCCATGGACAAAGCCGATACAGGGCATTGATCGATGCAGGTGGCGCAGCCTGTACACAACAAGGGATCAATCCGGGGCCTTAAAAACGTTCGGCTCTGGAGGAGTGCCTGCATGGGTTCATTATGGAGAATGGCTTCACCGCTTAGAGGCGGCAGTTTGAAATTAGAAATCTGTTCCAATTTCCCTATGATTTCAATCGTATCGAGATTGTAATCTCCCATTCCCAGCTCTTTGGCCTTTTGAAGGAATCGCAACAGGTGCGGTTCACATCCCATCATTTTCGCCACAACCGCATCCATGGCGACGGCGTTATCGGAGGCCAGGATCAGCCCAATATCCCTCTTCCACCACGGCCCTAAGAACAGCAGGATGGGTCACGACCCCCTCATCGGCCAGCGAAGCGCGCAATACGTTGGGTTTGATCAACACTGTTTTTCCCCGCAGGTTAAGGGGAAAAAGTTCAAAAGTCCGTTCCACGGCCTGACGAATATTTTTATAGGTTGCGGAATGAATCATTACCTTCGACATGTTTTGGATCTCCCTTTTCGTTTATTGCTTCATTTCTATTGGGATTTAGCTTGAAATTCAATGTGTTGGATGCGGGAAACTGAAACCGATCCTTTC
Organism: Desulfatiglandales bacterium; assembly: GCA_963664475.2. Lineage (GTDB taxonomy): Bacteria > Desulfobacterota > DSM-4660 > Desulfatiglandales > Desulfatiglandaceae > NaphS2. The sequence continues at coordinate 718,249 of CAXXXE010000004.1, read as the reverse complement.
ATATATATATGGATTGTCGATAAAATAAAGCAAAAAACTGATCATTGATGGATTTTTCGAAAAAAATAGGATAGAAGTATAGTTTTTCTCACATCATTTTATTTTAATTTCAAAACAAGGAGGAAGCAAATGGCTGAAATTACGTATCCAAAAATTGGGAACAAGGTTGTTGCAAAGGTCCTTGAAATGCAAAATAACTGTACCATCGGGATGAAACCTGGCGACGAGTTCGATCTCAGTGTTCATCAGTGCGGCGAGTTTTGCGGATTATTTTATCATAACATCCAAGGATGGGTAACAACGCTTCAATTTGGCGGCACATTTCCCATGGGGAACGATCCGGATGTTCAGGTGTGGGACTGTCCGAATCCAATGAATCGCGTCAAAGTCGAATTGCGGCGGGTCAAAGAATAGGTGTAAATCGTCAACCGGATTATTTTCAATGGATGGTGTTGATTTCGCGACTGGGTACGGCGCCTGTGGGCGCAGCGTGTTTGCCTGCCGGCTTATTAAGGAATTGGAAAAAGGGGTGAAAAAAACTAAATGTCCGAACCTGACCTTTTAAAACCAATTTTGGAATCCATTGATAAACTACCCCCCTTCCCGGAGATTGCGAGAAAAATCCTGGAGCTTTCAAGGGATGATGACGTAAATTACAAAGATATTATTGATATAATAAAATACGATGAAGGGATTACCTCCAATTGCTTGAAGCTTTGCAATTCCAGTTATTATGGTTTGAGAGTGAAAACTTTTACCATTGACCAGGCCGTCGTTACTCTGGGTCTAAAAAACATCCAAGTGATAGCGCTTGCGAGCGCCAATGATCTGTTGGGTTATTCTAATGCGCAAGCGGGTTATGGTTATAGTGCGGGTGAATTATGGCGGCACAGTGTTACTACGGCTATTATTTCAAAACTTTTGGTTAAAGGTCTCAGCGTTAAAGAGGGTTCTGTTTTATTTACATCCGCCCTTCTTCACGATATTGGCAAGATCGTCCTCAATCATTATGCCGGTAAAAATATGGTCAATCTGGTTAAATTGGCTATAAAAGAGAATTTTTCGCTGGTTGAAGCTGAAAGAGCCGTTTTCGGTATTGATCATGCTGAGTTGGGTGGTATTGTCGCTGAAAATTGGCAATTCCCTGCCATGCTATCCAACTCTATTAAAAATCATCACAAATCTCCTGAAAAATTTATTCCAAACATTGTAGCGTGGGTTAGATTGAGCAATATTGTTTATCATCTATATATTGCAAACTCAGTTTATTCACATCATAAAGAAATTATTTCTAATCTTAAACAGTCCATTCTTTTCCAATTTAAGTTGAAAAAACAGGATATAGATCAAATAATGACTGAAATTCCAAAGGAGTTGAAGAAAATTGAACTTTTGTTAAATTTGGATATTTAAAAAAGCAGAAGGGCCTAAAATATCGATTTCACCGCTTTGCCGGGACTTGGCGGCAAGAACTTGGAGAACAAGATGCCGGCGGGTCGGCAGAATCAACGGCGAAGCATATAGTAGCTGATCCCGATTCCCATAATTATCAGCATCATTCTGCCGGGCATGGACTGAACAAAAATGATACAGGAAAGGAAAATGGAAAACCATAGAAAATAGACCGTCATCTTCTTGGCCTTATGGGTAATCCGCGGACCTGAAGCCGTTTCCTCCACAAGCTTTCCGAAAAGACGATGATTCATGAGCCACCGGTAATGACGCTTTGACCCACGCAGGTAACAATATGCGGCCAGGATTACAAAGGGAGGGGTCGGGAGGCCGGGGATGATGACACCAAGGAAGCCCATGCCGACAAAAAAAGTTCCACCGAGGGTCCACAGGATCGCTGATCCGTTGGGCGGATTTTTGAGCGTATCCTCGAGTGCCCCAACCGTTCGTTTTTTTTGCATACCCACACTGTTTGGACTCAGAAAATCTGTTTCTCCCATGCACTTCAGATACGCCACCAGGGATGATTTTTCTATCACGAGATGATCGTATTCAACCGTTACACTGGCGCAGAAATGGTTTGCGAGAACACGGTTAACGCCGGGTTTTGCGGACAGATAACCCGTAATGCCGGAGATCACTTCCCTTCGATTTTTCAGGTGTGGGAAGACAATGCGAAGACGCCCCGGAATTGCATGCGCTATTTCAAACACCGAAAGCGAATCATCGGTTTGACCATGGAATTCTCCGGGTATTGAAGCTTTCCGGTGCAATGCTTCCGGGGTGTTTCGGCTTTCTGTATGGCCTTGTTTTTTTATGGCGTGAACGGTACCCATGTACTCCTTTTCCCGGTTGTGTGTTAAAATTTCGTGGATCCCCGGTCCCCCTGAATGTTCTCTGATGTCCTTCTGCCTGAAAGAGGTTTCAAGAACCGGAATTTTACGATGGTCCATCATAATTTTGGATATTAACCGACCGCAAACTGAAATGTCAACGAGTTCGGCGAGAATGGCAAAGGCGCCGTTGGCATCTTTGAGGCATCGGGCACAAATTTCTTGACGTAAGGGGTCTCTTTTAATAAATTCAACAGGGACCGGAGAATTCCTATCCCATAGATGGATGTTTCCATGATAGACATATCCAGTTTGGTTGCTGTCTTTAAGGTGCTTTGGATTAACATTCTGCTGAGTGGCGACAATGCGGTCGTGATTGCTCTCGCATGCAGATCGCTGGGGCAAAGGCAGCGCAGAAAGGCCATCATTTTTGGTACTGCGCTGGCTATTGTGTGCAGAATCGCTTTCACCGGCATCGCCGGTCTGTTGTTGAACTACACCTACGTAAAATTAGTGGCCAGCTTGCTCCTTTTCTGGATTGCCGTCAAACTCATTCTGCCGGAAAAGGCGAATGATGGCGGCGTTTCCGATTGCGACCTTTTTTTTTCCGCCGTGAAGACCATTGTGATTGCCGATCTGGTAATGAGTCTCGACAATGTTATCGGGGTAGCCGCGGCGGCCAACGGGTCCTTCTGGTTGCTGACCCTGGGACTCCTGACCAGTATGCCGATCGTGATTTTCGGTAGTAATTTCATCTTGAAGCTGCTGGAGCGCTTTCCTTTCCTGGTCATTTTAGGGGCGGCGCTGCTGGGATATATTTCCGGAGAACTGGCCTTGGCTGAACCTGCCGTGAACCATTGGATAAGCCGTGGTCACTACTATTTCTTTTCTTCCGCGGGACCCATCGTGGTTGCTCTGGCCGTCGTGATGATCGGCAAATCGGTTGAATGGATGAATAAGCGGGACCTTCTGGTCCCGTTTGTCAGGGGCAGCGATAACAAATAGTGTGATCGCAAAAAAAAGCGACGTTTGCCGCCATCAGGAGTGGACGACAATTATCAATCCCTTGGACCCAATCGCCTTAACTTATTGAATATGAAAAAAACTCCGCAAGGTCCATGCCAACAGACGGGCCGCATCTTTGTGGTGGACGACGACCCGGTTTCCCTGCGAAACCTGCGTCGCATCCTGGAAAAAGTCGGACACAAGGTATATACTTACAGCAATCCACTCAGGGCTCTGACGCGGCTGGAACAAGAGCCCTGTGACCTTCTTATCACCGACCTTAAAATGCCTTACATGAACGGTCTGGATCTGTTTAACCGGGTGCAACGTGCCCACCCTTCTCTGGAAGGTATCATTATTACGGGATACGCGAGCCTGGAAGGCGCGGTAAAAGCCACAAAAGAAGGGGCTTTTCATTATCTGGCAAAACCGTTCGACCCGGATCAGCTGAGAGACCTCGCAGGCCAGGCCCTGGAACAGAAATTCCTTCGAGAACCCCTGTCCAGAGGGCAGATGGATCGGAGTGAGTCCCTGGCCGGTCCCGTTATGATTGGAAAGAGCCCCGGAATTACACACCTCAAAGAGATGGTGGCTCAAATCGCCCCCGCTGAGTGCAGTGTGCTCATTGCGGGGGAATCGGGTACGGGAAAGGAGTTGGTGGCGCGCTCCATTCACGCGCAGAGTTCCCGTTCCCCAGGCCCGTTCGTGGCCTTCAACTGTGGGGCCTTCAGTGAAGATCTAATTGCAAACGAACTTTTCGGTCACGAAAAAGAGGCCTTTACCGGTGCTCACAGCAGAAAAGCCGGTCTCATAGAAAATGCGGAAGGCGGCACCCTTTTTTTGGATGAAATTGGAGATATGCCCTTTTCCATGCAGGTGAAATTGCTCCGCGTCATTCAGGAGCGTGAGATCCTTCGGGTCGGTTCATCCCACCCCATTGCGGTAAATGTCAGGTTTCTGGCAGCCACCGCCAAAGACCTCAAGAGTGCCGTAAGGGAAGGGACTTTTCGGCAGGATCTCTATTTTCGTCTCAATGTATTTGAAATTCACATCCCTCGACTCTCGGAAAGGCAACAGGATATTCCCCTGCTGGCCTATCACATCTTGCGTAAATTTCTGCACCAGACTGAAAAGCGTATACAGGGGATTTCAGCCGAGACCCTGGAACTTCTGAAGTCCTATCCGTATCCGGGAAATGTCAGAGAACTGGAAAATATCCTTGAAAGGGCCGTCGCCGTTTGCAACGGAAAAACCATCCGGGTCAAAGACCTGCCTTCCGACCTGGCGAGCTTGGATCTCTATTCCTATGAACGCGCAGATGGTTCGCTGTTAAATCTGGAAGAATTGGAACGGGACTATATCCGCCATATTCTAAACCTTACCGGGGGCATCCGTGTTCGTGCCGCCGAAATCTTAGGGATCGACCGGGCTAGTTTGTGGCGAAAGATAAAGAAATACGGTCTGGAATAGACCATTCGTTTTTGAAACGGAACCGTTCGATTTTGCAACATTTCATTTTTACCCTCTTTCCTACGAGGAAAACGGCCTCCACGCGGGGCCATGGTTTCATTTCGCAACGTTTTAATCCCCAACCGCGTTGTGAAAGACCTCCATTATATTAAAATTTTCAAATAATTAGCCATAAATTTGCCGCTGGCACAAGATTTGCTGTACTGTTTTCATAATCAGTATCAGGGGTGGATTCATGTTTAAAAAAAACCTACTTGTCTTTGAAAATGAGAAGGTGTGCCAGGCAGCATTGACCTATGCACGTGAGCTTGCGTTGAGGATGGATTCAGAGGTCACTTTTCTGATGTTGGTGGAAATTTCTTTTCCCCATCGATCTTTCCTCGGTTCCAAGCGAAACGCGCTGAGTGTTCTGGAGGAGAGGGTGGGCAAAATGCTTTCAACCTTTTCCTCTCAGTTTCTCAAGGATGGCATAGAGAGCAGCATAGCACTCCGAGTGGGAGATCCGGCCCGGGAATTTTTGAAATTTCTGGCCGAAAGAGATCCCTTTCAAGCCGTCATCTGGGGAAGCGGGGAGAAACTGCCTGACCACTGTCAACTTCCCCGGGGCCACTGGCTCACCAAAGTGATCACCACGCTTGAGTGTCCTTTGCTCACGGTAAGCAGTAAGGGAGCGAAAGGAATGGGGCCTCCATAATGTTCAAGCAACCAGGTTTTTTGCGGCAAACAAAAAAACGTCGGCGCAAAGCGCCATAAACCAATAACGCCAACATAATTCGGGTACTTTTTTATGGATACACTGACGCCTCAGATGATTATGGTCATGATCATGATCGGTATTGCTGTTTTTCTTTTTATTGTGGAATGGGTTCGTGTCGATGTGGTGGCGATTCTCATGATGGTTTCCTTGCCCCTTCTCCACCTGGTTACTCCGAAAGAGGCTTTTCTCGGCTTGGGCAGCAACGCGGTAATCTCCATCATTGCGGTTATCATTATTGGGGCCGGATTGGACAAGACCGGTTTGATCAATCGGTTGGTGAGTCCCATCCTGCGGATTGCCGGAAACAGCAAATCCCGCGTTATCATCGCCATCTCCGTGACTGTGGCCGGTATTTCAAGCTTCATGCAGAACATCGGCGCCGCCGCTCTTTTTCTGCCTGCCATCCAGCGCATCAGCAAGAACATGAAGATCCCCTTGAGCCAGCTCCTCATGCCCATCGGGTTTTCGGCGATCCTGGGCGGCACCGTCACCCTGGTGGGCTGCAGCCCTCTGATTCTGTTAAACGATCTCCTGGAGCCCTTTGGTCTGAAACCCTTCGGCCTCTTTGATGTGACCCCCATTGGTCTGGCCCTGGTGGCCGCCGGCATTGGCTGTTTCATTGTGCTGGGCCGGTTTATTCTTCCCAAAGGAAGCGCGGATGATACTGAAGAAAAGCCCCAGAGCTCCCTTGAAAACACCTTGAAGGAAATAGGGGAGACCTACGAAATCCAGACCCGGACTGATTTCACGGATTACAGGGAACCGGTGCTGGTGGACGACTTGAGAAGGCGTTATCTGGTCAATGTCCTGGCCATGACCGAGCCACCCGATTTCAAGACCCTCTCTCCCACTGGAGATCAGGCGGTACGCTCAGACGTGCATTTGTTGGTGTATGGCCGCAAAAAGGACGTTCTGCGCATGGTGGAAGAAGAAGAAATGCAGCTTAAGGGAGCTCCCGAAATCTTCAAGGGCGAAGCTGAGGAAGGCGCTTCCGGCACCGTCGAAGCGGTGGTGGCGCCCCGTTCTCCATTGGCGGGAAAAACCCTTCGCGAGATTAATCTGCGCGATCGATTCCAGGTTGTTCCTCTGGCCGTATATCGGGGTGAAGAGACTTATCGAGCGGAAATTGGAGACATTGTCCTTTCCGTGGGGGACGCCGTCCTGATTCACGGTGAGTGGCAGCGGCTCCGGGTTTTGCAGCAGGAAAAGAGTCTCCTGTTTACAACCCCCGTTGACGTGGAGTTGTTACGTCCCGAAAAGGCCATTTTCGCCGGCTTCTGGTTGGCCGTTGCGCTGTCCATGGTGCTTATTTTCAAGATCCAACTCTCCGTCAGTCTTATGACGGGCGCTTTGGGAATGGTCATCACCCGCGTGCTCTCCATTGACGAGGCCTACCAGTCTGTGGACTGGCGCACCATTTTCCTCTTGGCCGGGCTGATCCCCCTGGGAATTGCCACCGAAAAAACCGGCACGGCAGCATGGATTGCCCATGCCATCCTAAATACTATCGGGGTAGTTCAGCCCATTGTTCTGCTAACGGTTATCGGTTTGCTTTCCACCGTCTTCACCCTGGTCATCTCCAACGTGGGCGCCACGGTTCTTCTGGTTCCCCTGGTGGTCAACATGGCCATTGCGGCCCACACAGACCCCAGAATGGCCGCCCTCGTCGTGGGGCTCGCCACAAGCAATTCGTTCATGCTGCCCACCCACCAGGTGAATGCTCTGTACATGGGTCCCGGGCGGTATCGCAGTGTGGATTTCATGAAAGCAGGGGCGGTTATCAGTATTGTTTTTATCGTGGTCATGATCGGTATGATCAAGCTTGTTTACGGTGTCTAAAAACAGGGAGAAAGGAGGAAACTTATGGCCATTATCACCATTTCTCGCGGGTCTTACAGCAAGGGAAAAGAAGTTGCCGAAAAAGTCTCATCCCGTCTGGGATACAAGTGCATCAGCAGGGAGGTCCTCCTGGATGCCAGTGAACACTTTCATATTCCTGAAATTAGATTGATTCGGGCGATCCACGATGCGCCATCCATTCTGGAGCGATTTTCCCACAGCCGACAGGTCTTTATCGCCTATATTCGGTCTGCGCTGGTCCAATATGTCAGAGACGACAATGTGGTTTACCATGGGTTGGCAGGACATCTTCTTCTCAAAGGTATTCCGCATGTATTGAAAGTGCGGGTGATTGCGGATTTGGCCGACCGTGTCCAGGCTGAGATGGAACGGGAAAAAATTTCAGAAACAGAGGCGCGAACCCTCTTGTTAAAGGATGATGAGGAACGCCGCAAATGGACCCAAACCCTTTACGGTGTGGATCCCCACGACAGTTCGCTGTACGACCTGGTGGTTCATATTCACAAACTCACCATAGCGGATGCCGTGGACATCATCTGTGATACGGTCATTCGAGAGCCTTTCAAGACCACCAAACAGGCTCAACAAAAGATAGAAGATTTCGCAATGGCCGCCGAAATGAAAGCCGGCCTGTCCGATTCCTTTGACAATATCGGCGTCAAAAGCGAATATGGCAACATCCTGGTGTATGCAAAGGGAAACGATTACCATATTCAAAGAGTCAGAAAAAAGGCCAAAGAAATCGCGGGGAAGATGGACGGGGTCAACGATCTGGAGGTTCATGCCACCCAGAAATTGCCCCCGAGATCCGTGTAATGATCCAAATGCCATGAAACCAGCGGAACATTTTTTTACAATGAGGATTCGATTATGTCCATTATTCTGATTTCTTCAGATCGTTATGAGACCGGCGGTGCAATCGCACGGAAAGTGGCAGAAGCCACGGAGTATGCTTTTTTGGGCCGAGAAATACTGGGTGATGCGGCCCGGGCATCCAGCATCCCGGAGTCCAAAATCCTTAAGTCCCTGGAACCGTCCTTCTCCACCATGGGCTTTTCCGACAAGGTGAAAAACCGTGCGTTGGTAACCATCCAGGCAGCGGTTATGGCGCGTCTGTTGGACGACAACGTGGTTTGTCACGGTCTGGCGGCCCACCTCTACGTTCTGGGTGTCTCTCATGTACTCAAGATACGAGTCCTCACCAATGGAGATGAATGGGCTTCCCAGATCGCCTCCGAAAAAAAAGTGGGAATAGAAAAGGCCAGGAGAATCCTTAAAAAGCAGGAAGCTGCCCGCAAGCGCTGGTCCCTGGATGTTTTCAAGCGGGATGAAACAGACCCCTCCGAATATGACATGGTCATCAGTCTCAGTCAGATCGAGCCCGATGAAGCGGTGAAGGCCATTGCTGAGACGGTTTCGTACCGGAAATTTCAGGCAATGACCTATTCCATCAAATGTTTGAAGGATAAAGAGCTTTCCACTCGAGTGAGGTTAGCGCTCATGGAAAAGTATCCGGATGTACAAGTAACGGCAGAGGGCGCAACGGTGTTGGTGCGCACCAAAGCGCTCAAAAGGGAAAAGCGGAAAAAGACGGAAAACATTCGAGCCTTGGCAGGTGAAATTCCAGGTGTGGGTTATGTAGAGGTCCATGTGGTCAGCAATGTTTTTCGGCAGGCCGCGGAAAGCGCCTGATGCCATCACGCGCATATGCAAAAGAAAAGGGTTGTTTCGTCTCACATCTTTGGTGAGGCGCCTGGGTGTTGGAACCCAACATATGAGGAGGTAAAAAATGCCAGAGGGATTGGAAGTGCTGCTATTGGATGATGAGCCCATTGTGGGGAAGAGGCTGAAACCAGCCCTGGCCAAAATCGGATGCAACGTGGAGGTCTTTGAAAATCCGAAAGAGGCTCTGGACCGAATCGATCAAAAAGAATTCGACATTGTGGTAACGGATATTCGAATGGACGAGGTCGACGGCTTGCAGGTGTTGCAACACGTACGTAAGACATCTGAACGGACCAAAGTCATTATGATCACCGGCTATGCCATGATGGCCGTGGCCAGAGAGGCCATGGAAAAAGGCGCCTTTGATTTTATCGCCAAACCTTTCAAGCCGGATGATTTGCGGAAGGTCATCGCAAAGGCTGCCAAAGCACTGGGGTCCAATATCGAATTCGAAGTTTCAGGGGCCGACGTATCCTGAGGCAGGTAGTCACAGGGGCCGTCCATCACGGAGAGTCACATGCATCCCAAAAATGAAGCAGATCAAGGCTATTCGGAGGGAACGGAGAAAGAGAAAAGCCTTGAGGGTCGATATGAACGGATCAAGGCGGTAGAGCTTGCCAGAGAGGCCCTCATTTCTCGAAAACGGATCAGCCTTCGTTTACAGATCTGCGTCAGTTTTTTCCTCGTTTTCCTTTTCGCGGTTGTAGCTGCCTTCGTACTCAGCAACGCCAACTCCAAAGTCGAAAAGAAACTCCATTTTCTGGAAATCAGCAATGATTTTATTGTGGAAATAATTCAGGCAAGGCGGTTTGAGAAAAACTTCTTTCTCTATACCACCAACCTGAATGATGCCCTCGAAAACGTCTACCAGGCCAAGGCCATCTTTGATAAAAATACCGGGGAACTGAAGCAGGTCCTTGGCCCGGACAGTTACGAGAAAATGGTGTCCGGTCTCAATCATTACGGAGAGATTCTGGAGCATCTTCTGACGTCAGAAAAGGGCGGTCCCTCCGACAACAAGGGAAAAGCCATCAAAGAACAAATGGAGGTCGAGGTCAGAAAGTCGGGACGAAAATTGGTTTCCCTGGCGCAGGACCTCATGGAACGGGAAAGGACCAGTCTTGGAAAGATGCTCGCCCGCTCCAGACAACTCCATTTTTACTCCCTTATTTTCCTCATGGTGTTTCTGGCTGCCAACGCTTATTTCCTGGGGAGCCGCATCCTGCGGGATGTCAGTCGCTTTTCCGCCTATGCCCGGCGCATTGCGTCGGGCAACTTCACCCCCATTACCCCGGCCAGGCGCTATAAGGACGAGTTTACGGAACTGGCCCTGGCTATCAATCAGATGATTCAGGAACTCGAAAATCGGGCAGCAGTCCTGGTTCAATCCCACAAGATGAGAGCGGTGGGAACCCTAACCGCGGGAGTGGCCCATGAACTCAACAACCCCTTGAACAACATCACCCTCACGGCTCACATGCTTCTGGAGGACTATGAAGAATTAGACGAAAGCGAAAAAAAGGATATGATCAAGGACCTGGTCCAGGAGGCCGGCCGATCCAAAAAAATCATCAGCAATCTTTTGGACTTTGCCAGGGAGAGCAGTTCGGAATTAGAGCCGCTCGCGTTGGACGAACTCCTTCAGGGCACCATTGCCCTGGCTTCCAACCAGGTCAAGCTTTCCGGGATCAAGATCCTGTTTCAATCCACCGGGAACCTGCCCCGAGTACACGGCGACAGTCAGCAATTGCAGCAAGTGTTCCTGAACCTTATCCTCAACGCCATCGACGCTTCTCCCAAGGGGAGCAAGATCGAAGTTCTGGTCCTCCCCGCAGATGACCCCAAGTATGTGGCGGTGAAAGTCATTGATTCTGGAAGCGGCATTCCGGAGCATATTCTCCATTCCATTTTCGATCCCTTTTTCACCACCAAACCGAAGGGAAGCGGCACCGGTCTGGGTCTAAGTGTGTCTCAGGGGATTGTGGCCAAACACGGGGGCCGAATCAGTGCCGCCAGTCAGGAGGGAAAAGGCGCCACTTTTACCGTGACCCTGCCTATCACCACTATCCCCGCTCTGATCGATAAGTGAAAATCGTTGCTACGCTTCATCTTCTGATTTTTTTTGGTTTTCTTTGGGCTCTTCAATCTCATTTTTGGTTTCATGGGTGGCTTTTTTGAAATTTTTGATCCCTTTTCCGATGCCACTTCCGATTTCAGGCAATTTCCCAGCCCCGAAAATCACCAGGATAATGATTAAAATGATAATCAATTCCGGCATGCCTATTCCAAACATCGAGTTACCTCCAGTATGAGAGAATTCATAGAATGGATTCTCTATTAGATGAATCGTTTTATGCCGATCACAACACAGCCAAGGCGATGGGTCAGAAAATTAAGATAACATTTTCCTGTTTGCGATTCAAAATGCCAAGGGTTGCTACTTACTTTCGTTGCCAGGCAATTGCTCGAAGTGGAATGAAGATCTAAATTTTTTGAGGGAGCGCTGGTATGCCACCCAAGAGGACCACATTTCAACCCATGCCCTGTTGTGCCAGAAAATGTCGTGCGGTGTTCCTTTTTTTTCAGAGATTTTCATATAATCTTCAAACTCCGCGTTGCAACTTTCACATAAACTGAATTCGGAACGGCTCATTTTTTGTGAATCCGAAGATGTGTTATTTTCAGTATGACGCCCGCACATGGCGCACTTTAAGCGGCATGACCCGCATTGAAGCATTCTCTGAACCGCATCAAACTTGTCCCGATTGGATTCTATCTGTTTTTGCCGTTTTTTGTCTTCGATTCGGCCGGTAATGTTCAGGACCTTTTCCATAAAAACTCCGTTTACAATGATATTATGCCATATTCTCATTCTCTATTGTTTTTTAATAAATAGGCTCTAAAGAATATCATCAAAAGCCGGACGGAGTCAAGACAGGCGTTTCAAGCTTTTTATTGCCATAGCCCTCTCAACAATCCCGCGACACTGCTTCCGGCTTCGGAGTCCATAAATTTAAGGACAACCGGTATGAATTGGGTCATGGTTTCAGTATTCATGCCAAGTTTCGAAAAGGAGTCCGCTAAACCGGCCATGCCGCCGATTTTTCCCGCGCTGCCTCCCAGCGATGATAAACCACTGCTTAGAAGACCGCCGGCTGCATTCCCTGAATCGGTAGAAGGGGCCTGGGCAATATAGTCATTCACCTTGGGGACTGCGTCGGATACTTTGTCGAAGTCTTTTTGACTAAGGTTTTCCTTGGCGTTTTTTAACAGCGCACCGGTGCCGCCTTCCGCCTGTTTTTCCGTGATCCCCAGGGTGTTTACCAGGGTGGAAATCAAGTCCATTGTGTCGGCGAGGGCTAAACGGTTTTGAAATCCGCCTGCCATCAAAATGGAGAAACAGAGCATTGCAATCCAGATTTTAATTGTTTTCATTTTTTTCCTCCAACTATGTTTGCCATCTGCCTTCAATTTTAGCACAATGAAAAATATAATTCAATTAGACTGTCGTCATTCCCATTTGAGGCCGTATGCGATCTATATCTTCCTTTTCCGGACGTTTCTTATCGTCAGCTCTCGATTTCCTGGCCCAGCTCCGGGAAAAGCGCACCATAAGCTATTCTTCGATACCAATCCTGGCAGGATTGAAGCTGGGCCACAATCCATGCACGGTCCAGTGAGCATTTCCATAAGCACCCGGATTGTCTTTATAGTATTCACATTCATCGTTCGTAAAATGGTTGCAACAGAAAAGGTTGGACCAGGTCATTGTGAATTGATATTGGTCAAAATTTGCTGGCGTAGCGCCCGAAAGCTCCTCAAATAAATTTCTTCTTGCGACCTGAGTATTGCCTTGTAATGTGGATGGCACTTTTGCCCTTGATGAACCCAACCACTTAGGGAACCGCATATTTGGGTGGAATGGAAATCAAAATATGTGAATGATCTGACATGAGATGCCTTCCAATCTTTTACACTCTCGCCTCTGTGCAAGATCTTTCAATACGTCATCCAAGTACCTTCGAAGATCGCCATAAATTTCCCTTTTCCGATATTTGGGAATCCATGTGAGATGATATTTGCATTTTCATTTCGTATGACTTAATCTTTGTTCAATATTCATTGCAAGCCTCAATTTTGAGTTGACAGGTCATGTGATATTCCCTAGGCTTTCACTCAGGAATGTTTTTTCAGTGTGCGACGGTTTGAAGTTACCGTATTTTCGGAGGAAAGGAGACAAAACTCTGATGTCGAATCTTTTCACCTTCCTTCGTTTCCTTCCGATTGTCGTGACCCTTGCCGCAACCATTGCTATGTACGGCTGCGGCAGCCTGGTTGCCTCCACCGACATTAAAAGCGGTCGCCACAACTTGAATGAGGCCGTCGCAAAGACCACCGAAGAACAGCTGCTTTTGGCACTCGTGCAGACCCGCTTCGTCCATAATCCTGGATTTGTGGACGTTTCCGTCATCAATACCCAGTTGAAATGGTCGGCTGGTGTGGGCGGCAGTTATCAGAACAACCCCTCCGTCACTGCCGTGGCACCTTCCCTGGGTTACAGCGAATCACCCACCATCACCTATACGCCGCTTCAAGGTCCTGAATTCGTGCGCCGCATGATGACACCGGTAGGCACTGAAATCATCGGCATGTTAATTGAAACCGGCTGGTCCAGTGAAATTGTGCTTCGGTTGGCCATACAGCGAATCAATGATATTCCAAATGGATTTGACGGATCCATCACATCCCTGGGTGCTATTCCCGCCTACCGGAAATTCAACCGCCTGGCCAAACTGTTTGACAGGCTTGTGGCCAGAGGCGATATAGTTTTGACCATTGTTCCCAATCACCACTTTCCGGTCACCAGTTGGGATTTTAAAAACCCGGACGATTTTAAATCCGGCACCGTGATCAAAAATACCTGGGAATCAACGGACAACCCCCTGTTGCTGAATGTTCGACGATCCGCCCGCAAAAAGGGTAGCGCTACCGAACGGGATCTTCAGGAATTGGTGGACCTGCTCGGTTTTCCCCTTGAAAATTTCAAACCTCGGAACGAGCTGAACCCTCATTTCGATTCCGTCTTTGTCCAAAACCTCATTCGTCCTGGATACAAGGGGGATGTTTGGCTGCAAACCCGGTCACTGCAGGAAACTTTATATGCTCTATCCTGGGCCGTAAAAGTCCCTCCGGAAGCAGAGAAAAATGGCGAGGTGCATGTCATTACCCGAGCCGACGGGGAACCTTTTGATTGGGATGAGATGTACAAAGGTCTCCTGGCCATCCATTGGAGCCCTTCAAAACCTGAAGAAGCGGCCATCGCGATCCCCTATCAAGGGAACTGGTATTATGTGGCCAAAAATGACATTCCCTCTAAGCAAACATTTGTCCTGTTGGCGCAGTTAACGAAAATGCTGTCCGGCCTGGGTTCCGGATATGCGCCGACGTTAACATTGCCGGTTCAATGATCCACCGATCACCAAAAATCTTGTCAGCAGGGGAAAAAATGGAAACGCTTCTTCTGTAAAACGCCGGGGTTCCGGTCACCATGGATGCAGATTTTTGTTTTTTCGCGCCGGAAAAAAACCAAACTTGAAGGGATAGGGTGAAGAAAATGAATAACCCCAATGATCGTGACATTTCTCTTTCAATCCTTTCTCCCCAGTCGCGGGCAACAGCTGTTGTGATTCAGACCGTCCCGCCGGAGCGAGCAGACGAATTTCTGGAATGGCAGCGGGGGATCACCCGGGAGGCCAGTCATTTTCCGGGCTACAAGTATACGGAGGTTTACCAGCCGGAAATAGGGGCCAAGGCCGAATGGGTGACGGTGATCCACTTCGAAAGCAACCCCCTGCTTGAAGCCTGGATCAAATCCCCTATCCGCGAGAAATGGGTGAATGACCTTAAGAAAAGGTTCGGAGACTTTACGCTGAAGCGTGTGGGCGGGTTTGATGGATGGTTTTCGGGCGTGGAAGACACTGATCAAAAGGTTCCCGATTGGAAAATGGTTATTACCGTAGTCTTGGCGCTTTACCCGACCGTCATGCTTCTAACGTACCTGCTGAACCCGTTTCTCAAGTCCATGCCTTTCCCCGGGCAGATGCTAATTGGAAATGTTGCCAGCGTTTCCTTTCTGCAATGGATTGCCATGCCTTTATTGACAGGGTGTCTTTCGTTCTGGCTTCGGCCGACAAAAGCCGCCGGTTTGGGGGTCACGATTGGGGGGCTTGCCGGGATTCTGGCAGTTCTTGCTTTGATGCTCTGGCTGTTCATCTCAATAGGGTAGTGGTATGAAATTATGAATTTTTGAATCCAAAATTCTTGGGCTGAAAGACGGCTTTGTTGGCAATCTTAAACATGATATGCCACAATTTTCCAAGTCTGAAAAACACGAAAGGAGCAGAATCATGACCCACGATGAATTGATTGCGGAAGCATGTAGATTGGCGAAGGAGTCGGTCGAAAATGGTTGGGGCGGCCCTTTTGGCGCGGTCATTGCCCGGGACGGGGAGATTGTCGCCAGGGGCCAGAACCGAGTGTTGCTTTCGGGAGATATCACGGCTCATGCAGAGGTGGAGGCAATCCGCAAAGCGGTCCGGGTGATTAACCCTTACTCTCCCACCATCAGCCCTGAGAACCAAAACAAGTCAACTCTCGAATTTGTGGCACGGCCTGATGGGTCTCCCGATCCCGTGCCCGAGCGCGCCAGAATGCTCATGGGGCATGAGATTTTCATCAGCGGTGCTCCCTGTCCCATGTGCATGAGCGCCATCTACTGGGCTCGGATCGACGCGGTGTATTTTGCCTGCGATTTGGAAGACACCCGCAAAATTGGGTTTGACGACGCTTTTCAGTACGAAGATTTTGTTCTGCCTTTGGACCAGCGCCGCATTAAAATCACGCAGTATCGTCAGGATTTGGGGCTTGAGGCCTACCAGGCGTGGACCAATAAGAAGGATCGACACTTCTACTGAGATTCAAGTTTTGGGGTAGGGCTTTTCTGTATGTCAACCAAACCCCCTGTTATCAAAGCACTTTGGGTGCATGATGGATGAATTGAAAAAAAGAATCGTAACGGATGGCTGCGTCCTCAACGACCATGTGTTTAAAGTCGACAGTTTTCTGAATCACCAGATTGATGTCGGGTTGCTGGACAGAATATTGATATTTTCAATATGGACCCGGTTTTCGGAAGTGATTTTGAAGGCATCAAGTTATGATGACCCTGAAGAAAGGAGTTGCCCGTGAAACTCAAGTTGTGGTTGTTTATTGCGGCACTGCTGATAATATTTTGTTCTTTCCTGCCTGCTAACACGAAACAGATAACAGGCGGGGACGGTTCTGTGGACAGAGCCCCTTCAGACGCCCGCATAAAATCGTCCGCTTCCAACTGTGCGGTCTATGGCGGGGCCACCGGTACCTCTTCGGTTACTTACGGTGGATATTTTGAATCATCCAGTAATTATGGACGTGGTGTTTATGGCCTGTCGAGCGGAACCAGTGGTATCGGCGTTATGGGGCAAAACAGCGGCGCATCGGGACGAGGTGTTTACGGTTATGCGACAGGGGATAACGCCCGGGCTGTTTACGGGTATGCATCCGGTAAAGAGGGTGTCGGTGTATATGGAGAAGCCTCAAATACCGGGGAAGTGGAAAATTATGGCGGCTATTTTGTGGCTGGGGGCCTTTGGAGTTGCGGTGTCTGGGCTTTGTCCAGCGGCAATTCGGGAATCGGCGTAAGGGGAGAATCCGCCGGTGAAAAGGGGCGTGGGGTCATAGGGGAAGCGAACGGTTATAATGGTATTGGCGTTCGAGGCAATGCAGTTGGTGTGGGCGGTATGGGTTTCTATGGTACTGGAAAAGCTTACGACTTTTATGCGTCGCTTGGCGGTTATGGTCCTTTTACGGGTTCACATGAAGTCAAGTTGTCCACAGGCTGCCTGGACAGGATAAAGATTGGGATGATCCTCTCCGTGACGGGCCAGGTTCAGGCCAGATCGGGAGAAAACGGCGACATCAATATCTCTTCCACACTGCCCACGGTTTCCCTTTCGTCCAAAGCCATGGATAAGCAAATATTTGGTGTTTTTATCCAGGTATCGCCTCTGCCGCCGGATCACTGGTACAGGCCTCAAGAAGGAGAACAGTTCGGAATCGCCAATGCGCTTGGGGAGGGCAGGGTGTGGGTGTCCGACATCAATGGACCCATTGGGGCGGGGGATTACATTACCTCATCGGCCATACCCGGATATGGCCAGTTGCAGCCGGACGATCTGCTCCATTCCTATACGTTGGGCAAGGCCATTGAAACTGTGGCTTGGCAGCATGTGGAAGAAACGGTTGAATTTGAAAACGTGCGCCACAAAGTCTACCTGATGGCTGTCGTCTACACCAGCGGGTGAGACTGGTTTGCTTTACGTTATGAAGAGCAGGAGACTTTTTCCGGCTTTATGGCGTTAGGTGGTTGATTTTGATTTGATATCTTCCAAAGATCCATAATATGCAACCGCAATTATCAGGCAATTCAAAGGAGAGAAAATGAGACCATTATTACGATTCATGACGAAAGCGGTTTTTTGCCGAAAGTTTCTGGTGTTGCTCTCCTGCTTGTCTGTATTGCTGATATTGTCACAGGCACAGGCGCCCCGCGCATTCGGGGCGGCCACCTATTACGAGATGACGGTGCACAACAATTTCGGCCCGGGAGAGTTTTACGGCGCTACGCCGACGGATGCTCAGATCTGGCTGTTGACCGATTATGAGTTGCAGTATCAGGAATCCGGCGTGTGGAATACGTTGAATCTAAATTCCGAGCAGGGCAACTATGACGTTGTGCAGCTCAGTAAAATCGATCAAGGCAAGGTACGCATTATGCGTCCGAACAATGGACAGCGCTTTTACGCCATTTTGAGCGATTCAAAGCCCGCGACGACGCAGCCATCCAATACCGGCGCGATGCCCTACAATTATTTCGAGTGGGTTTTCTTCGGTTCCGCCCCTCAGACCTTTGATCTGTCCTGGATCGATCGCTGGGATTTTCTCACCCGCATGGCGTTTTCAAACCTTCCGGATCAATGGCGGAAATACGGGGTTTACGGTGCAAAGCAGGGCCAGTCCACGGCTGCGGTAAGCGCTGCCCTTAAAGCCTACACCACACAGCCCCAGTTCGCGTGGCTGGGTACTGAGGACGGAGGCTTTTCGAATAAAAATTTATCATTTACGGGCGCCACCGATCCCATCGGCTGGATCACGAATAATTCAAATTCCGGCAACGGATGGGCCAAAGGTATCGGCAGTTTAACCCGTGCGCTGGACCGGATTATCTCAACCACCACAGCATCGGACACGCCGTGGCAGTCGGGGTGGAAAGGCACGGGGCCCAATTGGACCACGGCGGGCTTTCGAATCGGCAACATTTATGGCGGAATGAAAGATCCTGCCACGGGTACGGTCGAAGGCGCAGCAGCCTGGACCGCCTATTTGAGTTTCAAGAAGGACGTCGGAAAGTATACCATGCGGCTCACGGATTTTACACTCTATAAGTACAACGTGTCCAGTGTGGGCGTTCAGTTTTGGAATGCGGTAGATGACGCGGGCGGGGCCGTTTACGAAGCCACTGAAGATCAGGGCATGCTTGACTGCATCTGGGCTTCTCAGTGGGAGAATCTCTCAGGGACCTGGCCGACCTGGGTTACCAACCTCGGTGACGCACGGGATAATATCATGTATGCTATCTACAACGCCATTTTTTCGGGCGTCATCTACACCGATAAATTCGTGAACAACGAAGCGCTTCCCATAACGGGTGTATGGGCCGGATATGTTCCATATATCTTGGGCGTGGACACTTACAATTTTGAAATTCTGGTCAAAGGTGCACAGGTAACAAACGATGGCCAGAACAATGGGCTTGCAGGGCTTCTGACCGGTCAGGAAATGATTACTTTGCAGGAGGATCGCCAAAAGGCGGGCGACCTTGTCAATCCCTACTATCTGGAACTGCTGCGCACCCAGGAGGTCACCCCCGCCTACCTGTATCCCTCAACGGACTTTTGGGGGTTTAAGGGAATCACCGGTGATCCGCCGGTACTCGGCCTTCAATCAGGCGCCATCGGTCCGGGGGATTTTGGCGACAATATCACGCTGGACTGGTATCTCGGCGGGGGCGGAGGCCAGACGCAGCACCACCTGTACGTCAGCAGCGACACTGAAAACAAGTGCGGCGGCAAGTTGCCCTGCTACACCACCGTTCAGGCGGCCGTCGATGCGGCCTCGTCCGGGTCTACCCTATTCATTGCCGGAGGGGACTATTCGGAAACCGTTACCGTGAAAGGAACCAAGGCGCTGACCTTTAATGGAAACTGGGGCCAGACATTTAAGGATCAAGACGGCAAAACGGTATTTACGAAGGCTCCCAGGGTGGAGACGGGATCGTCTTTGACGCTGCAGGAAGTGAATATCACACCATGATGATTCAAATTAACCATTAGTTGCCTGGTTTGTCGTAATATTGCACCTTTGTCAAGATACATCAGGTGGATACTGTGCCGTGATTAAGTCAAAAACCTCGAATGTGTTTTATCCAACATTTGCAAAAATGTTCCTTGACCGATCGGCTTCAGTTATCGGGCTAAGACCTCGCTACATCATATTCAGGTTTGCCCCTTATTAGGTAGTAATATTTTCCTTGACACTCAACACCGTTTGCTCTACATTCCGCCGCCTAAGAAGCGCATTGTCATTACCCCACCATACCACGGGTAATTTACCGCAGAGGTCGTCGTTAAGTGCCGGGGGTGAGGTGACCGTGCGCGCCACTCACAGTATAACTCACCTGAAAGATTTTCCCGACTCACACGCCGGGGGCATCTTCAACATCGGAGGATGGTTATGAAGCGGTTTGGAATGGTTTGGTTGATTTTGACAATATGGTGCACCACCGCTTTGGCGGGTGATCTGATATCCACCTGGAAGGAAGCCGATGGCGGCATAATGACCCTGGCTGTTCGTGATAAAGCACATATCCGAATGGACTCGACACCGGATAATTATATGCTGCTCTCCGGTAAGAAAGTCTACGTGGTGGTAAGAGAAAACGGGCAGTGGACTGCCATGGACATGGACCAGATGTCGGGGATAATGAAGATGTTCGGCGACGGCAGTTCCACCACCCCCTCCCATATGAAGACGACCTATGCTTCGACAGGGCATAGTGAGACTATCGCCGGCTACGAGGGTAACGTCTACACCACAGAAACAAGGGATGCCGCAGGCAAGACAGTCGACAAAGGTGAGGTTGTCTTCAGCAAGGCAGTCGACATCGTGCGGATTAACGAGGCCTGGCTGTCGCTTGCTTCAGCGATGGCTCGTATCGCTGGCCCCGAGCTTTCCAAGCAGTTGGACTCCGCCGCTCGTCAGGCGTATCAGTCCGGATACGGAGGGATTCTCCGGGTCGACAAAGATCTGAAGCTGGTATCCGTCAAGAAATCAGCAATTGACGATGCCTATTTCGAGTTGCCTGACGGCACAGTCATAAGTGAAGTTCCCACGACACCGAAGGAAGACATCTCCGGTGGTGAAAGCAGCAACGCCGTATCCGATGCCGCAAAGGATACCGCTAAGGACATCGGCGCTGCCGCGGCTGATGAAGCCAAAAGCGCAACCGTGGACGAAGTGCGTGAAGAAGTCCGGGGCTTTTTCAACAAGATCTTCGATTAGGAGGAAACCTCCCCAAAATAGATTCCCGGCCGTACCGGCTTGGCGTCGACTTTGCATCCCTCGACCAGTCAGGCGGGGAGAGTAAAGACGCCCTGATCGGTGGATCTGCATCCAGACGGGGCTTCTCCACTGACAAGTGAAAATGGATATGAAAGGATTGCTGATGATTAATGCCAGAAATATTAAAGCGCTAAGGCTGTTTCTTACCGTTTGGTTCATGGCCGGACTGATAATACCAGCGGTCGCGTTTGCCGTCGCGGACAAGGCGGGCAGCCGTGATCACAGCCTTTTTACCCGGATGTCAGGCTTTTATATCGAAGAATACCGCAACCAGTTCGATGCCGTGACGTACACCTATTTGGTGGGGGAAGACGATTGGAAGGACGAGGTTGTGGAAGGGCGTCTTACCCAGGTTGAATATCGCCTGGAAGAGGGAGCGCGTGCGCCTTCAAGCTTCCAGATCATCAAAAATTATACCAACGCCATGGAAAAACTGGGTGGCAAGGTCCTTTTCAAAGACCAGGCCGTGTGTACCATGAAACTGGAGAAGGGCAGTCGCGTGGTGTGGGTAAAAGTGGAAGCTTTCGACGACGGCCAAGGCTATTCACTCTTTGTCTCCGAGGTTGGAGAAATGGCCCAGGATGTGACGGCCGGCAGTCTACTCGAAACGCTCAACACTGCCGGGCACGTGACCGTCTATATCCAATTTTCTTCGGGCCAAGCGGTAATTCTGCCTGAAAGTCAGGCTGCGTTATCGGAGATCGTGGCCATGATGAAAAATGCTCAGACTCTGGCTCTCCGGGTGGAAGGCCATACCGACAACGTTGGCGATTCGGCATCTAATGTGGCCCTTTCTAAGGCTCGGGCCGAGGCCGTGGTGCAGGCACTGGCGGACGCGGGCATTGATGTTGGGCGCTTGACGGCGGCAGGTTTCGGTGAGTCCCGACCCATTGGCGACAACGGCACCGAGGCCGGACGTAGGCAAAACCGCCGAGTGGAATTGCACAAGAAATAGCGTGTGCTCTGGTTGTATTCTGAGGGCAAGCGAGGCCGGGGGAGATTTAAGCAAGTGAATTTTGGAAAAGCAGGGGAGCCTATGCCGGTGCTCTGCTGGAGCGTTACCGCTGGTAGCGTTAGTCATTCTCAACCGGATTCTAATTCTTCAAATGGCACACTCAATGGGCAAGGCAATCTTTTCCTCTAATTGCTCCAGAACTCTTGCAGAAATATTTCTGATAATTATGTAAGATATGGCGACTGGCCCATGCACGCCTTGTACTCGCATCAACTCGATGTCAGCCGTAGCACTGGCGGCGGAAATGAAATTGACTGAGTTTGGTAATCCTATAGCAGTCTGTTCCCGGAGAAAAGACATCGCCTGGGTGAGACGTGGACGAAGATCCTGTTTGCGGATAATCGTTACTGTGTATGTAGGCAGAAGAGAAATCGAGCGACCAGAACCAAGATGACTGAACATCACAGCGGTGCCGGATTCAGCAAGCGCAAGCTCTGCTTTTGCAATGCCGACTGATGCCTGTTCGGCATTTGCAATATTTTCCTCACGTGACAAGCTCAGATCCCATATTTTCAATCGATCAAAATGATTTTTTAAAACTTCAAAGGTGTCATGTTCACGAAAAAAAACCTGATCAGCCAGCAAAATCGGTCCCTTACCAAAAGCAGCAACAGCCTTCACAATGGTTTTATTGAGATCCCCTGAATCACATTGATAGACAGTGGTCCCGGAAGCCTCAGCGTTTTTTATAAATATCTTTTCCAGTTCATCCATGTTGACATCCTTCAGGTAGTGGTGATGGACCGTATGGGGAATACTCAAAGGCGTTGGTTTAACAGGAACAGTATCGCGACCGAGACAATTTGAGATACGTTTGATAAATTTTTCTTTTCCTTCAATCATTTTGCGCCTCTTCCTTCTTATGTTTTCTGAACCAGTCCCTGAACCGTTTTTGGGGAACTTTTGGCAACTCTCTTTCTTTATACCATTCTTTCATTGGTCCGATTTTAGGAAGAAGGTCATTAAAACGGGTCAGTTTCGTTCCCAGACCGTAAAGGCTGCTACTACCGATAATGTGCGAATAAAGTCCCATAACGAAGGTCTCAGCTTTTCCCGTAAGTTGTTTTTCTTCAGAGACAACACGGCGGTGTTCAAGGATAAATTGATAAAGAGGAATCTTCACCGGACAAACATCGTTACAGGCGCCGCATAAGGAACAGATCTTTATCATATCTTTATACGCCTCATAACCGGCAAGAACGGGAACCAGCGCAAGGCCAAGGGGGCCTGGATACAGGGCGCCGTAGCCGTGACCACTGATATGGCGGTAAGCAGGGCACTCAAGCATACAGGTTCCGCATCGAATACATCGCAAAACATCCCTGAAATCGCTTTCCAGTACATGAGAGCGTCCGTTGTCCACGATGATAATATGCAGTTCTTCCGGGCCGTCCTTGTCTTTTTCTCCCTTGGGCCCGGTCATAAAACTTAAATACGATGTCAGTTTGGCGCCCACTGCACTGCGGACCAGCATACTGAAAATAATATCGAGTTCGACAAAGGTGGGTACAATACGCTCCATACCCATAAAGACAACCTGGGTCTTTGGTGTTGTGGTGACAAAGCGGCCATTGCCTTCGTTGGTTACCAGGGTGACGGTTCCGGTTTCAGCAACCGCGAAATTACAGCCGGTAATGCCTACATCCGCGGTCAGAAATTCCGTCCGAATTTGTTTGCGGACAAAACGAGTAATGTTTTCCGGTACATTATCTCCAGTATAGCCCTTTTTTTCAGCAAAGACCTCTCGAATCCTGTCACGGTTTTTATGAAGGGCCGGAACAACGATATGGGAAGGCTTGTCATGGTCATCTGTTTGGAGGATGTATTCGCCAAGATCCGTCTCAACAACCTCAATGCCGGCCTCTTCAAGTGCTTCATTCAAGCCAACCTCTTCGGTGACCATTGATTTTGATTTTACCGCCTTGCCGGCCTTGACCTTGTCCAGGATTTGAAGGGCATGATCAGTGGCTTCCTGGGCGGTTTGGGCAAAAAAAACCTGGGCGCCATTTTGGGTGGCCTTGTCAGCAAACTGGTTCAAGTAATAATCCAGGTTTTCCAAAACATGACTTCGGATAGCCGCCGCATTTTCCCGCCACTGTTCATAATTTCCCAGTTCTTTAAAAGCGTCCGAACGTTTCTGGTTAAGCAGATCCTGAGCTCCGGCAATGGAAGTGCGCATGAACTTGTCGGCAAGTTCTTTTTCCAGGCGTTTATTTAAAGGAAGATCACTTGTTTTTATGCTCATATTCTAAGTCCTAAATTGGCTGGGTGAGTCTTTTGCCATCAGTGCTTCAACAATGTGCAGCACTTCAATTTTGTGTCCTTGACGCCGGATACGACCACCAATGTTCATCAGGCAGCCGGCATCAGCGCCGATTAGATAGTTGACGCCTGCTTTAACGATATTGTCTACCTTCTCAGCAACCATGGCGCCGCTTAGAGGCCCAAGCTTAACGGCAAAAGCGCCGCCGAACCCACAACATTTATCCTGTCCCGGAAAAGATACCATCTCAAGATCCCGGATGTTTGCAAGAAGACTAAGAGGGGGTTCCTTGACGCCAAGGAGGCGGGTCATGTGACAGGATGGATGATAGACCGCTTTGCCTTTCAGCCGTGCGCCAACATCCGTAACACCTAAAATGTTAACTATAAAATCCGTTATTTCCCAGATTTTACCAGCCAGGATTTTGGACATGGCTTCCCATTTGGAATCACCCTTGAAAAATTCAGGATACGCTTTGACCTGCCAAACGCAGGAGCCACTTGGGGCTACAATATATTCACAATCACCTTCCAGCAGAGCAGCCATGAGGGTGCGCATACTCTTTTTTGCCTTTTCGTAAAAACCTGAATTGACCAGAGGCTGAGCGCAACAGGTTTGCTTTGGATTAAAACTGACTTCGCAACCAAGTTTTTCAAGGAGTTGCACGGAATGAATGGCTATATTGGGAAAAAGGGCGTCACCTAGACAGGTGGCAAAAAAAGATACTCGTTTGGTCATGTCCAAGCCCTCATTAAGTTGAATTCTTCACAGGTTATTCCTTTTATTTTTCATTACTGATCTACATAATTTTCCGAAATTTTTGTCTTTTTTTCTTTTTTCAAAGTATGACATTTCATTGTAAGCTGTTTCTTTTTTCATTTTGACAAAATTCCTGTAACGTTCTTCTGAAATGATTCTATCAGTTAAAGCTTTAAGTATTGCACATCCCCTTTCATTGGTATGAGTGCAGTTGTTATATAAACACTGATCTGATATCTCGGAAATTTCTTTAAATGTTTCATTAATTCCTGTTGAAGCATCTATATTGCCAAGTTCCCGCATACCGGGAGTATCAATTATCATTGCATCATTTACTAAACTGGTCAAGTGACGTCGTGTGGTGGTATGTCTTCCTTTTCCGTCTTTTTCTCTGACCGAATTCGTTCCAAATACATAATCATCAGTGAGATTGTTTAACAAGGTTGTTTTGCCTGTCCCTGATGAGCCGAGCAGACAAAATGTTTTTTCGGAAATGAGTATGTCTTTGATTTTATCAATTCCGTAATGATTTATATTGCTGAATTCAATAATCTGAATATTTGGCATTAATGTCTGAATATCAGCAATTTTTCTGTTCCTTTCATGCGTGGTTGAAAGATCTCTTTTGCTGAGAAGCACAATGGGCTTAATATCAGCTTCATTAACTATGACAAGGTATCTTTCTAATCTCCTGAGATTATAATCAGAACCAAATGATTGAATTATGAAAGCAGTATCAATATTTGCAGCGATTAATTGATATTCATTTTTTTTGCCTGCTGTTTTCCTTTTTAAAAGCGATTTTCTCGGAAGTATTTCATGGATAACAGCAAATGATTCATTATTATAAAATCGAGCATATACCCAATCGCCTACTGTTGGAAAATCTTTTGGTGAATCGGCATTAAAAAGTATCTTTCCGGTTACTTCAGCAAAGACTTCTTTTGTATTTTTTCTGATCTGAAAACTATCTTTATTGACACCAGTAACTCTTGCAATTTCATAATTGGCAGATTTTGAAGCATCAATTTTGTCCGAAAACCATTTATCAAAGCCTAATCTCTTTATATTCATTGGTATATTTTTGTGTTGACTAGAATTTAATAATACATGAGCAAACCTAACGACAATCTCCCAGCGCCTCCTCCGGCTCCCGCCGGAACCGCCGGACTATCAGGCGTCTTGTGCAGCGTTTGGTTAACCCCCCTCTGACCGTGTTAGGTGCAAGAAATGACCCAGTAAATGACCATACACTCTGCTACATGGGTTTTATCTCGTCCTCTTTATCTGAACGGTTGTATCTACCGCATAAACCGCGAAAATATCCCCGGTGCAAAAATCATGATGGCAACAACACCCAGCAGTAGATAAACAAAAAAAGTTGCGGGAATGGACTCGGCAGCCAGTTTAAAAGCCGTGCCGGTGGATCTTTTCGGAAACGGGATAAACCCCAGTTTGAGTCCAAAAGAATTGAATTCGTCCAATAGAAGGTGAACGAGGCAACCGAAAAGGACTGCGGATCCGCCCATTAAAGCCATGCTTCTGCCCGATGGGACAAAAAGGAGATAACCGATTCCCCCGCAAAGCAGCGCAAAGGGTACGCTGTGCATGATGCCTCGGTGTACGGTGACCTGCTTGATGATGGCGCACACAACGTAGTTGATCAAAAGATACGACACGGTAAAGTAGCAGATGAGAAATTCCGGAGAGTTGCCAAACCGTTGGGTTGCCCTCATGAAAAGAAGGCTCGGTATCAGAATTGAAATCAGTTGAAACAGAAAAGCCAGGGGTTTGCTTGTGTCGCTGTCCAGGTCGGGCAGTAACCCTGCGGCACAGGTCACCACAAAAATGGCGATTGATTGCATGAGACTCAGCGCTTGAAAATAATAGCCGATCAGCGACAGGCCTGTTCCCGATACGATGCCCCCCGCCAGATGTGTCTTGAATCCCGCCATTCAATGCCTCCTCAGACTAAAAGTCCGAGAATCTTGTCCCCTGCGATTTGCACTGCACGCATTTGCACCATGCGGCCCTGTAACTGATGATCCCCGGGGAAAACAAAGGGCAGGTAGTTTTCGCCGGCGCCCGTCATGAGGGTCTTGTCTTTGGCATCGGGACCCTCCACCAGTACAGAAAAGGCATGGTTCCGGCACCTTTCGTAGAAGCGTATCCGTTTTTCCCTGCCAAGTTTCCTCAGTTCGGAAGCTCTTTTCTTGATGGTGTCGACATCTACCTTGTTTTTGAAATGCCAGGCCGGGGTTCCTTTTCTGGGGGAAAAGGGAAACACATGGAGATAGCTCACGGGAAGATTCCGAAGAAGTGAAACGCAGTTTGCATGGGCTGAGTCGTCTTCCCCGGGGAACCCGACCATGATGTCTACTCCGATGGCGCCTTGAGGAATGGCGGCGTGAACGGCTTCGATTTTTTTGGCAAATTCTTTTGTGGTATAGCCGCGGTTCATTTTTGTGAGGATTTGATCATCTCCGCTTTGAAGGGGAATATGGAAGTGAGGGCAAAGCCATTTTTCCGATGCCGCCATTTCAATGATTTCCGGTTCCAGTTCACGGGGTTCCAGAGAGCTCAGCCGCAGCCTGAGTGGAAACCCTTGTTTTCCCGCCATTTGAAGCAATCTCTTTAAATTTATGTCGTTGCTCAGATCCACCCCGTATTTTCCCAGGTGGATGCCCGTCAGCACCACCTCGCGGTATCCCTGGTCGGCAAATGCTTCCAGGGCGTCAAGGACTTTTTCAGGGGTCAGGCTTCGATAGGGCCCCCTGGCATAGGGGACGATGCAGTAAGTGCAGAAGGATCGGCACCCATCCTGGATTTTCAGATATGCTCTTGTCCGGCCGGGAAAGTTGTTAATGGTAAGGGCATCGAAGGGTGTTCCGGCTTCGAAACTCGGCAACATGACGGTTTTTTGGTGGGGAGCGGAAGACGCCGTCAAAAGGCGTGGGATTTGGGCTTTGACCCGGTTGTTGGCAATGAGGTCGATGCCGTCAATGGCCTCGAGTTCTTCCGGAAATACCTGGGCATAGCAGCCGATAGCCGCAATACGGCTCTCGGGATTTTCCCGAATGGCCTTGCGGATGGCCTGTCGGGACTGGTGTGCCGCCTTGTGGGTGACGATGCAGGTGTTTATGACCACCACATCAGGGGATTTTCCATGTGTTTCCGAATGCCATCCGGCGTGCGTCAGTGATTCCTCGATAAAAGCGGATTCATATTGATTGACCTTGCAACCAAGCGTAATGACTCTAAATGTCTTGAACAATCCAGCCTCCTCCCAGCACCCGGTCCCCATCATATAACGCCAGGGCCTGCCCCGGCGTTACGGCCATTTGGGGTTGATCGAAAATAAATCGCGCGGTGCCGGGTGAGATCATTTCCAAACGTCCGGAGGCCGGCTTATGGCGATAGCGGATCTGGGCGCTCAGGCCGGCGTGTTCGGTGGGATCAAAAGGACTGATCCAATGCAGATCCGTTGCGAATACTGCCTTTGAAAAGAGATCTTCCCGCCTTCCCACGATCACCCGATTGCCCTTCGGTTCCAGCGCTTTCACATAATAGGGCCTGGAAGAGGCAATGCCAAGTCCATGTCGCTGGCCGATGGTATAGCGGTGAATTCCCCTGTGTTCCCCCACGATCTTGCCCTGAAGATTGATGATGGGGCCTTTCATGGGGACGGCGGACTTTCTTCGCGATTCGATAACCTGGCGATAGTCCATTCCGGGGATAAAACAGATTTCCTGGCTTTCGCGGTCTTCATGGCAGGCAATGCCCATTTCGCGGGCACGATTTCGGGTTTGGGTTTTGAGCATATGGCCCAGGGGAAAAATGGTTTTTGAAAGATGACGTTGATGCAATCGGTGAAGGAAGTAGGACTGGTCTTTTTGGCTGTCTTTACCTCTCCATAGGGTGACGGGGTTTTGCTTGCCCCATCTTTTGATGCGAACGTAGTGACCCGTTGCCATGAAATCAAATTGATGCTGCATTGCATAATGGAGCATCTGTTCAAATTTGATGAGCGGGTTGCAGCGAACACAGGGATTGGGGGTGCGCCCATCCAGATAAGCATTCACAAAGGGCGCAATCAAGTCTCGTTCAAAAATACTTATCAGATCTACCGTATCCAGGCCGATGGCCAGGGAATCAGAGATTATCTGAACCCTTGCCATGCGTTGTTGGATGATCTCTTCTGATGACGGTAAAATGAAATGAAGCCCGTGGACCCTGTGCCCCGACGCTTTCAAAAGAGCGGCGGCCAGAGAACTGTCCACGCCCCCGCTCAGGGCCACGAGTATGTTTAAGGGTTTTTTGACGTTCACGGTTTCACATCAATCGCGGATGCCGCATCTTTCACTCAGCACTCTGCAATCAGCACTCCGCACCCCACTTAGTCCAGGAGGGTTTGGTTGAATTTGACTTCCATGGCGCGGGCCGGGCAAGCGGCCACGCACCATTCGCATGCACTGCATTTTTCCTTGTCAAAGACCACCTCCATTTCCGGCCTCTTGATGCTGAGGGCGCCGGTGGGGCAGACTGCCGTACAGGCGCCGCATTGAAAACATTTGTCGTCGTTCCGCTTGATGTCCTCGCCGATGCTCTCCACCTTGATACCGAGACCTTTGAGGTATTGAATCCCACTTTTATAGTTCTTCTTGTGGCCGCTTAACTGCAATACCATCAGGCCTTCTTTGCGCGGATAGATAACGGCTTTCAGAATGTTAAATGAGAGATCGAATTTTTTAACAAGCGTTGCGGCAATCGGTTCGTCAACGGTCGTTTTGGGAAACCTGAGTGAAATGGTCTTTGAATACATGGTCTATTTCTCCCTTTTGCCTGTCACCCATCAATATTTCTTGATGACCCTTTCAAAGCCCGGAAGGGAATTCAGAACGGTTGCTTCAGAAACGCAGTAGGCGATTCTGAAGTGGCCCGGGCCCAAAAAACCGCTTCCCGGCACCGTCAGAATATTCTCCTCCTGAAGCGCCGCGATAAAGGCGACATCGTCTTCGATGGGGGATCTGGGGAACAGGTAGAATGCTCCTTCCGGCTTATCGAACCGGTAACCGAAGGACCAGAGGGCCTCGCAAAGGATGTCCCTGTTTTTCTGATAGGGGGAGATGTCCACGCTGTCATTGAGCAGGTGGGCGATCGCCCGCTGCATCAGGGCGGGGGCATTGACATACCCCAGGGTGCGGTTGCAGAAAACCATCCCTGCCAGAATCATGCCCTTATCGGACATGGCGGGATGAGCCGCCGCATAACCGATTCTTTCGCCCGGGAGCGACAGGTCCTTGGAAAAGGAGGTCACCAGGAAGCTCTCGGAATAGGCGTCGAAAATGCTGGGAACCGTAACCCCGTCATAGACGATTTTACGGTAGGGTTCATCGGAAATCAGGTATATGGGATTGCCTCTTTTAGCGCTGTGATGGGATAGAAGATCCGCCAGCTTCCCAATCTCTTCCGCCGTGTAGACTTTCCCGGTGGGGTTATTGGGCGAATTGATCAGGACCGCTTTCGTTTTTTCGGTGATGGCCCCTTCGATAAGATCCAGGTCAAAGGAGAAATCCGGGTGAGTCGCCACGGGCCTGGGGACACCCTGGTGATTGCTCAGGTAAAAATTGTATTCCACAAAGTAGGGTTTGGGAATGATCACTTCATCTTCCGGATCGAGAATGGTCTTCAAGACCACGTTGAGACCGCCGCCGGCGCCTACGGTCATGACAATCTCGTCCGGCGTAAATGCGGCTTTATTGTATGTATTCAGATAATCCGCCACCGCCTGGCGGGTTTCAATAAAACCGGCATTGGGCATATAGGCGTGTTGGCCGGGATGGGGATCCGCGATCAACTCGGTCAGGATCTGATTGAGTTTGGGGGGTGGTTCCAGATTGGGATTTCCGAGACTGAAATCAAAGACATTTTCCGGTCCATACTGCTTTTTTCGTTTGGCGCCTTCCTCGAACATTTTCCGAATAAAGGAGGACCTTTCAATGGCAGCTTGGATGTTTTGCGATGCAGACATAATTCAAAATCTCCTGTTCAATGCTGTTGAGGCCCAAGCATAGCGTTTTAGGCCGGGTTGTCAATATAAAAGTCCTTTGTTAAAAATGAATATCACGACAAAAACCATTTTGTTGCATACGGTTTTGCAGCGCTTCGGGCGTTGGCAGAAACGGGCTGTCCATATGGCTTTTTCCACTGGCTTCCTGTTTGGAAAGTCCAAGGAGTTGAACAATGCCGACTCGGCCGGCAAGAGATTCTGATACGCCCTTCATGATATGAAATTGCTGGGAACCGGTGAGCCAGAACATCCCTGGACGGCGATCTCTGTCCACGCTCAGTTTGATGCAGGGAAGCAACTGTGGCGCATATTGAATTTCATCAATGAGAATGGGGGTCTGGAATCGTTGCATGAAAAGGGCGGGGTCATTACGGGCGAGATCCAGAATCAGGGGGTCATCCAAAGTGACATAAGTCCTCTCTTTATCGCTCAGGTGCTGTAGAAGTGTTGTTTTTCAGAAAAGTGTCGGCGATGAAATCATCTTGACAGTATGAAACACTTTTCATAATTTGATTGAGGCTGATGATGATGGTTCTATCTGTTGGTCAACTCCAAATGGAGGTGTTATGATGGTAAAAAATATTAAAAATAAGCCGGTCATCGCTATTTTGACCGGCGGTGGGGATGTTCCCGGCCTTAATCCCTGCATCAAGGCCCTGGTTTGCCGGGCCATCGATGAAGGGATTACGGTACTGGGGTTTCGGCGCGGATGGGCGGGACTTCTGGAATATGATCCGGATGCGACGGGACCGGCACTGGATCGGTGTGTTCATGTGTTCAACAAGGAGGAGGTGCGGACCATTGACCGGTACGGCGGGACCTATCTTCATACGTCGCGCACCAATCCGGGAGCGGCCCGTAAAAAGGATGTACCGGATTTTTTGAAAAGTGCTTTTAAGGGTGATGAAGAGGTGCATGATTTTACCGCGCATTGCATTGGAAACCTGGAGCATATGGGCGTTGACGCGGTGATTCCCATTGGTGGGGATGATACCCTCAGTTTTGCCGGAAAACTGGGGGACAAGGGGTTTCCCGTGATCGCCATCCCCAAGACCATGGATAACGATGTGTTCGGCACCGATTACTGTATCGGGTTTTCCACGGCGGTGACGCGGGGGGTCGGTTTTATTCATGCGCTCAGGACCTGCGCGGGGTCCCATGAGCGGATTGCCGTCATTGAACTCTTTGGACGCTACTGCGGGGAGACCTCTCTGATTTCCGCTTATCTGGCTGGAGTGGAACGGGCGTTGATATCCGAAGTGCCTTTTGATCCCCGTAAGCTGGCTGAACTGGTGATGGAGGACAAGAAAAACAATCCCAAGAATTATGTGATGATCACCATATCGGAAGGGGCCAAGTTCGTGGGTGGAGAGATGACCCTGTCCGGAGAATGCGACGCCTACGGTCATCGAAGGCTGGGCGGCATCGGCGAGGAAACGGGGGAGTTGCTCAAGAAACTGACCGGTGAAGATGTGCTGAATCAGCGGCTTTCTTATCTGATGCGAAGTGGCGCTCCGGATTCCCTGGATCTGATGGTGGCGGTCAATTATGCCAATATGGCCATCGATCTGTTGCTCAAAAAGGTGTTTGGTCGCCTTGTGGCCTTAAACGGCGGCGTGTATACGGATATCCCTCTGGGGACCATCGGTACGGGTCAGAAACGGGTGGATGTGAGGGAACTCTATGATGTAGAGGCCTATCGACCCAAGATTCGGCATGTGTGCGGGAAACCCATGTTTCTTTATTAGGAGCGGTTTATGGTTGCTGGTTTATGGTTAAGAAACCGGTCAACGTTTACAGGGGGCAGGGGACAGTTGTCAGGGGGCAGGATTAAATTCGAAGATCTAAGAGCAGGTGCAAAAATTCATTTCGGTAAACGTCACGATGCTCGGCACAGGACATTTCTGAAATTTTTGAGGAGCGGGTAAAGGAAAATCGTTTTGGGCGCCTTGTTTTTCTTTTGACTTCTGAAGTAACTGTATCCGGCGGTGCTGCCCGCCTCGATCCAGTTGGCGGCACGGTAACATGTGCCTGAGAATCGATCCTGTTGAACAAATGTCTCCAGCAGTACCGCTTGAATGCCGTAGGTCTCCTTCCAGTCCAAGGAAACCCTTTTCGCAATTTGCCCGAGAATCATCGAGGCCAGGTTCGGGCATTGAATCCAGGGCAGAATGAGAAATCGGCTGTTACCGAGGACCTGGTTTAGGTGCATTTCCCGTTGCCGGTCATCCCAGCCGATAAAGGCATCCCGGCTCGCAAGGCGCCAGGCGGCAGGGGAAAAAGCGATGCCTCCCAGCAGGGCGTCAGGATTTGCACCCCGGATGAGATACCGAAGCTGGGGTCCGAACAATCTTGGTCTTTTTAGGTAATGGTACCTGCTCATCATGATGTTCCACAGGTCCTGATGGTGTGGTTTCCGGATTAGCACAAACTTCAGGGGATCAAAGTCTTTGGAATGCCAAAGGCGTATTTCCCGCTGATCGAGGAGGGAAGAGGTGGGCATCTTTTTTTTGCGGCGGGGTTTGCCGGGCGTCAATTTCGGCAATCGGATGAGGTTGTCCATGTCCATCCGTTTCAGGATATCGGTGAGGGTTTTGTCCTTGGCTTTTCCCGCGGGGGAATAGAAGCCGAAGTCACGGCATAATATCTTCGCCAGTTTGCCGCGTGTCGCCCCGGGATGGGCAACGATGAGCGCTCTGATTTTCTGAATCATGGGACCTGTGAAATTGATGCCGATATAGCGAACGGTGAAAGATTTCCAATCCGTTCCTTTCCGGTTTGACGGCTTTTCCAGCATATCGAGCATCTTTTCCACGCGGGTTTCTCTCCATGTGGGTTTCCGGGTCGGATGCCGGAGGGATTTTATCCCCTGTTTTGAAAAGGCTTCCACGCATTTGACGATCGTCTCCGGTGGAACCCGAACATCCACCACGAGGCTTTCCAGGGTCTTGCCCTCAAGTGTCCCCAGGATGACCTTGGCCCGTTTGATGCGCCAGATGCACAAAGTGCTTTGCGCCATCTCCTCCAGCTTTTTTTTCTCGTCGGTGGAGCAGTCGATATGGGGCAGACGCAGGATGGGTGCGGCCCGGCCTTCAGGAGTGCTTTTTTCTTGTTCCAGCCAGAGACGCAATATATTCCCCCCTTTTGTGGCGATGGTTGTACCTGAAAATCGTATCCACCAACCCCATATGGAGCTTTCCGTAGGTTTCGGCGTATCGCCGGCTGACCCAGCGATAGTAGTTTTCCATGCTTTTCATGTTCTGGGTGAACAGGATGCCCACCAGTTGATCGATCAATGGGTCCGGGTCCATCCCGAAAAAATCGTGCGTATCGGGCAGGGGTCCCCCCTTGATGGGCAGGTATTTCTGCGTGAATACGTATGCGCCGGGAAGAGAACGCAGAAATCTGAAGCGCTCCACATCATCGGCAAGGGTCGTGTCAAACCCGTACATGCAGATGAATTCCACATTGTCCCGCGGCTTGAAATCAAACAGTCGATATTTTCGGGCTACCCGGTCCAGATGCTGGTTATGGTTTAGACTGAAATGAAAATTACGCCGGGTAAAGCGGGTATTGTTGCACTGTATCCTCTTAAGGAGTCCGGCGCGTTCCCGGTTTACCAGGCGCAAATCCAGGGTCTGGGTGAAATTCACCATGATATTTTTTTCAGCCATTTCCAGCAGGAATCGATCCGCATTTGGATGACTCAGGATATTGTCATCCAGCAGAATGAGTTTTTTCAGGCGGCCCCCTTCCAGCAGCGTATCCAGATCGCTCACCTGTCGGGGTTTCCCCTCCTTCGGGGGGACCACGCAGAAGGGGCAGTCAAATGGGCAGCCCCGGGTGATGAACCCGATGGCCCGGTCGCCCAGTTCCGGATAGAGGGTGTAGTCCGCATGCAGGGCTTCCACCGCATCGGGCAGGTGTGAGGAAATGTCCTCTCCCGTGCCTCCCAGGGTCAGTTTGTCGCCGTAATGCCGCAGTAAGCGCCGGTTTCGCCTGACGGAAAGGGGTGTATAGAACACGGTGGATGCATAGACCCTGTCCGGACCTTCCAGAAAACAGTCTCTTTTTTCCAGCCGTACGGTATGCCCCTTTTGCCGATGGTAAGCGGACAGCTTCATCAGGGCCAGGTTCGGGAGACGTCCGTCCACATCGATCAAAAGGACTGTCTCCTTGGGTAGGCGGACAGGCCGTCGGTTTTTCCGGGGTTTTTTCTCTTCCGGGAGGGAGAGATGCTTTTGAAAAAAAGACGAGGGAAGGTTTTCTATAGCGGCCATGCCGGTCGACAGAACAAACTGGAGTTGGGGAAACAGGTTGTCCAACAGTGTCATATAGGCCTTAAAACGCCCGTGAGTGCAGAAGGTTTCCGGTTGGTCCATGAGGACAAGCCCCGGCATCTCCATGGGCGTGGCGGATGTGGGAAAGGCATCCAGCATGTGACGAGCCATGTCCAGTATGGGAAGGACGGCATGCTGTTGCCGGGGATGAAGCGCATGCCAAACCTCGTTGGCATCTACGGTCACGTCCGCCCATGAATCCGTATCGATGTTCAGTTGCCGCTTTAGCTGTTCGCACAGGGCATGAAGCATATTTTGGGAAG
Source organism: Desulfatiglandales bacterium (assembly GCA_963664475.2). GTDB lineage: Bacteria > Desulfobacterota > DSM-4660 > Desulfatiglandales > Desulfatiglandaceae > NaphS2. The sequence goes on along the minus strand of CAXXXE010000004.1, from coordinate 682,659 downwards.
GTTTCCGACCCCATCGAATCCCCTTGTAGCGGAGCCGATCAATGAAATCAACGGGGTTGGTCAAGGGTGCATGGGGCATCAGAAGAGAGTGAAAACGGGTGCGGCGAAAAAGCGGGTCCGTGAATTCAAAATCCTCTCCCCGCGGCCCTGGTCCGTACTCCGGGCCGTAAGCGAGGAGCAGGTAAGCGGAAGGCCGGCCGGAGATATGCAATTTTTTTGCGGGAACGATCCCCGAAACCAGAGAAAGGTCTTTGGTGCGCAGTGCCGTGACATGTCCCCCGGCATCCATATCAACCCCCCTTCCCATCACCGATACGCCCCGGTTCTGGTGATCCAGGGGGTAATGACGGGCCAGCACATGGGCCACCCTGACGGGCCGATGAGGGTTCCCGACGATCTCCGCCGGAAGAGGGAGTGCATTGAGATATTTTTCTCCTCCCAGCCCCATGGCGATCAGCGTCAGCAGTTCTCTGCCCGCCGGGTCGTTTGGCAGAAAGGTCCATTTGGGGATGGTGCGGTTGCTTCGCGTTTCTTGAAAGCGAAAGTGTCTATTTCCGTTATGGGTGCTGTTTTCAACAAACAATTCAAGCAGGTACATGGGTTAAAGCGGCGTGGCCGCGGTTTTAGGGTTTGAGTTTCTCTATTGAGGAACTGCTGTGGTTGATTCGTGAAGATTGATTTTACTTCGTCACATTGCCCCACCGGCTTAAGGTGAAAGTTCAGAGCAGGGCAGGAAAGATTTTGAAATACTTTACATGATCAGGCCTATAGATGTTGAAGTCCCTGTGGTCCAAGGTGAAAACCTTTTCAATTTTTTCATGTTCGGCGATGGCAACCAGGGTCCCGTCTGCGATGTCCATTGGCAGGTCCCTGTACTTTTTCATGAGTGTCCGGCAGCGTGCGCGTAACTTGGTATTTAGGGGCAGGATGTCAATGCCTCCTCGCGTAATAAACTCCCACAGGTTGTCCTGAGCCTTCCATGAAAATCCAAGGAGATAAAATGCCTCCGTAAGAACTGCCCATGTGGTAGCCAGGGGCTGGTCTATGCTTTTAAGTGTTTCTAGGCAGAGATAGTGATAGCCATCCGAAGCGTCGAAAAAGGCCACGATAGGCCCTGTATCAATGAGAATCATGATTTCTGCTGAATGCCTCTCTCAAGATTCTTTCACTATCTATAGCGAGGTTGCCCTTTCCGCTAAACTCCTCTCCAATTAGATCTTCGATCAGATCATAAGGCTGCTTAGCCTTTCTCTCCAGCGTTCGTTGGCAAAATTCGCGGATTGAGGCCTTCAGGATTTCGGTCCTGGTTACATTCAAGGCTGCCGCGGTCTTATTTAGAAGTTCTTCCGTATCGTTATCCAATCTGGCGCTTATTGGCATTTTCCCATCCCCTCCTGTTACTGTGTAACACAAATTGTATTTCTGTATGTGTGTTTATGTCAAGAAAAAGGCCGGCTTTTTTTCTGTTTCTCCATCTGAAAATTTCTCGATCTTTATGACGGAAAACCCGGGAAAGAGGGTCGTAAAAGTTAACCTTTCCCGTCCCCATTGACTTAGGATGCGTTTTCCTACTATTAAGAGACAGGTGTTTCCGCAATCGGGAGATGAGTATGCTAACCAAGCTGACGATAAGAAATTTTAAACGATTCGATTCAGTTGAAGTTGAGTTGGGAAATCCCGTGGTATTTATCGGGCCGAACAATTCCGGCAAAACCACGGCATTGCAGGCCTTGGCGTTATGGGAAATCGGTCTGAAACGCTGGAATGAAAAACGGAAAGGAAAACAGTCTCCGGATAAGCGAAGTGGTGTTACCATAAACCGTCGGGATCTCATTGCCGTGCCGGTCCCTTCCGCGAATCTTCTTTGGCGTGACCTTCATGTTCGGGATGTCAAGAAAATAAATGGAAAACAGTCAACGAAGAATGTGTTCGTCGATATTACCCTTGAAGGGATTACGAAAGACAAAGAATGGAAATGCGGTTTTGAGTTTTACTATGCCAACAGAGAGTCCTTTTACTGCAGACCGCTCAGGCTTTCCGAAAAAAAGAATCCCCAAAGAATGGAAATCCCTGAAGCGGCTGAAGATATTCAGCTGGCCTTTCTGCCGCCCATGTCAGGTCTTGCTTCCAGCGAAACCCGACTGGACCCGGGTGCCGTCAATGTTCGCATCGGTGAAGGCCGCACCGCAGAAGTCCTTCGAAACCTGTGTTTGAAAATTTACGAGGAAAACCAGGGAAAATGGCAGAAGCTGTTCGATGCCATTCTGGAATTGTTCGGTGCGGAACTGGAAGCCCCTTCATATGTCCCTGAGCGGGGTGAGGTGGTCATGGGCTATATGGAGCACGGGTCGCGCCTGGATCTTTCTTCCAGCGGAAGGGGATTGCAGCAAACCCTGCTGTTGCTCTCCTACATGCACGCCAATCCCGGCGCGATTTTGCTGTTGGATGAACCGGATGCCCATTTGGAGATCCTCAGACAACGTCAGATTTATCAGGTGTTGAGTCAGGTGGCCCTGCAAAACGGGAATCAGCTGATCATGGCCAGCCATTCGGAAGTGATCTTAAATGAATCCGCTGAACGGGATACTGTGGTCGCCTTTCTGGGAACACCCCATGTGATTTCGGATCGCGGAAGTCAAGTACTCAAATCACTGCGGGATATCGGCTGGGAGCATTATTACCAGGCTCGGCAGACAGGGTGGGTTTTGTATTTGGAAGGGTCAACGGATCTGGCGATTTTGCGTTCTTTTGCCGAGAAGCTGGAATATCCGGAAGCCGTTGAAGCCCTGAAGCGGCCCTATGTCCATTATGTGGGCAATAACCCAAAGGAAGTGCAACGTCATTTTCAAGGATTGAAGGAGGCGGTCCCCCATTTGAAAGGGATCGCGGTTTTTGATCGTCTGGATCGTCAACCGCCTCGGGAGTCGGGGTCGGAAATTCTCATTTGGCGGAAACGGGAAATTGAAAATTATCTCTGCTACCCGGAAGTGCTGGAAGCCTATGCCGGGCATCTTGAAAGAGAAGAATCGGCAGGACCGTTGTTTGATCGCTCATTGGCGGATAAGAGGATGGAAACCATGAAACAATCCATTGAACAGATTTCCGGAGCTATGGAAGTGCTCGGAAAAGGGAACCCCTGGCATGATGACACGAAGGTCAGTGATGATTTTTTGACACCTCTTTTCAAAGATTATTTCAAACGGCTGGGACTTTATAATGTGATGGATAAAAAGAGCTTTTATGAATTGGCTGGATTTATCACCAGAGACCGGATTGATTCGGAAGTCAGGGAAAAGCTGGAGGCGATTGTTCGGGTGTCGATAGACTCTGGTGCAAGATTTTGCGCTATGGATGTGGGGTAAGTTGGCATGGGATAACTTAATTTGGAGCTTAAGAAAATGAAAATTCCAAACCAATACATAGGGAAAGAGCAAGCGTTTATAAAACACAGGCTTGAAACATATCTTGAACGTCTCTTTATGATAATTGGTCAACATGAACGTGATACGTCGATTGCTTCGCCGGTCCTTGGAACACTGAAAGTGATGATCTGAGCGATACTTCCATTGCCATTTCATTGCGCCTGATGAAGGCTTGCCGAGGAGTTTAAGTGAGGAAAAATGTGCGATTCAAAGCCCTGTTTATCGAAAGGGATTTGAGATCGTATCAGAAGCTCAATTCATTTCTTCAAAACCAGTCTACGGAAGAAGTTAATGCAGAATCCAGGCATGGAGATTTCTATTCGCTCAGGTCCGATATTTTGGAGTGGTGCGGCAATGATGATTTCACCTTTTTTTTCATTGATCCTACCGGTTGGAAATACGTTGTCGAAATCGATACATTACGTCCTTTGTTAAAGCGAAAGCGTTCTGAATATCTCGTTAATTTCATGTTTGAATTTATACTGCGAGCTCATAATCAGCTCCTTTTTGAAAAGCACATGATAGAAATATTTGGTGAAGTTCCCAACACATCCGGATTGTCTTCGAAAGAGAGGGAAACCTGTCTGATTGAGCTTTACCGCAATCAGCTAATAAATGCACATGGGCAAGGTGCTCACGACAGACCACGTTCCGCTTTTGTAAAAATTCTTGATCCGATCAAAGACCGCACGAAATATCATCTTGTCTATTTGACTCGGCATCCGCTTGGGATCAAGGTTTTCATGGAAGAGTCCGAGAAACTGGATCTGGTTCAGAAATATGTCAGAGCACATACAAAGCAGGGTCATCGGGTCTCCAGAACCGGACAGGGGGAGTTGTTCCCCGCTGAAGTCAATATTTTCAGTGATATGGATTTGGCCGAGGTTAAGGACTATTGGCTGAAATTAAGTTAACATTCTATCAGAAACGGTTTGGGATTGAACAACTTGCTGATATGCTGAAAGACTGGTTGGTTTATCAGCGAATTCCAAAAAGCCTTTAATGAACTCATTGATGAAGGAAAAGTTAAGAATCTGGATGCAAAGAAAACGGCCGGTTCACTCCGTCCATTTTGAAAAAGGGGAACGATTAGTTAAGGTGAAGTTATGAGTACACGTACAAAAATAGAATGGACGGAACGGACCTGGAACCCTTCGACCGGTTGTACGAAGGTATCGCCGGGTTGTAAGCATTGTTATGCTGAAATTATGGCGCGTCGCCTGAAAGCCATGGGTGTCAAAGGGTATGAAAATGGATTTTCTCTTGCGTTGCACCCTAACAGGCTCAACGAACCTCTTGCCCGGCGAAAACCGACCATGTACTTTGTGAATTCCATGAGCGATCTTTTTCACGAAGATATCCCAGACGATTTCATCGGGCAGGTATTTAATGTTATGAAAAAAACGTCGCACCATACCTTTCAAGTGCTTACGAAACGCGCAGAGAGAATGACCCGTTTCTTGGCATTAAGAGAGGTGCCGGATAATGTCTGGATCGGCGTGACGGTTGAAAATAGAGAACATGGTTTGCCAAGGGTTGAATTATTGAGAAAAATCAAGGCCCCCATTCGCTTTCTATCCATTGAGCCTTTGCTTGAGGACCTGGGAGTTCTTACTCTCACGGATATCCAATGGGTTATTGTGGGCGGTGAATCCGGTCCACGGGCAAGGCCGATGAAAGCGGAATGGGTTGAAGATATCAAGGGGCAATGTGATATCAACAATACGACCTTTTTTTTCAAGCAATGGGGTGTTTGGGGGGCAGATGGAAAAAAACGTTCCAAAAAGGCGAACGGGAGACTTTTTTTCGGGCGTACCTGGGACGGCATGCCTGCGTTAAATGGTTTGCTCCCGACTACTTGCTGATGTTAATCCTCACGTACTGACAATATGGAAAATATAGAAAAAATCGAATCGGATCTCTGGGAAGCTGCAGATCAGCTTCGAGCAAATTCAAAACTTACCTCCACCGAGTACTGTATTCCTTTACTTGGCATTATTTTCCTTCGGCATGCGGCCAATCGGTTCGAAGGCGTCACCCGTCAAATCAAGGAAGATCAAAAAACCGGCAGTATGGTAAAACGACCCGCCGTGAAGGAAGACTATCTTAAACGCCGTTCCTTGTATCTCCCCGAAAAAGCACGATATGACTACATTCTGGGATTGCCCAAAGACACGGATCTTGGCCAGACGCTTATTGAGGCCATGGATGCAATCGAAGCGGATTTCGAGCCTCTGCTGGGTGTGTTGCCCAAAGAGTATGGCATCTTTGAAAATATCGTTTTGGAAGACCTTCTGCGCATTTTCAGCAGAGACGCATTAAAGAACGCGGACGGGGATGTTTTCGGACGGATCTATGAATACTTTCTGATGAAATTCGCCATGCAGGGAGCGCAGGACAATGGCGAATTCTTTACCCCGCCTTCACTGGTAAGGACCATCGTCAATGTCATTGAACCGGAGCATGGCACTGTTTTTGATCCGGCATGCGGTTCAGCGGGCATGTTTGTCCAATCCAGCTATTTTATCGAACGTCTCGGCCTGGATACTTCCCATGAGGTGACTTTCTACGGCCAGGAAAAAACCGCCACCACCATCAAGCTGGCGAAGATGAACCTGGCGGTTCACGGGCTTGAAGGCAATATCCTCGAAGCCAATACTTTTTATGACGACCTTCATACCCTTTACGCTAAATGCGACTATGTCATGGCCAATCCCCCCTTTAACGTGGATATGGTGGATGGGGAGAGGATAAAAGACGACCAGCGCCTTCCCTTTGGGTTGCCGGGCGTAAACAAGAAAAAGAAGATCTCAAACGGCAACTACCTCTGGATATCCTATTTTTATAGCTACCTGAACGAAAAAGGCCGGGCAGGATTTGTCATGTCTTCTCAGGCTTCCAGTGCCGGGCGTGGGGAAATGGAGGTTCGGCGGAAACTCGTTGAAACCGGCCATGTGGATGTGATGATCGCCATCCGGTCCAATTTTTTCTATACCCGAACCGTGCCATGCGAACTCTGGTTTTTTGACAAAAACAAGCCTGAAAACCTCTCGGACAAGGTCTTGATGATCGATGCCCGCAATATCTACCGCAAGGTGACGCGAAAGATCTATGATTTTACGCCCGAGCAGTTGAGAAACATCACCGCCATCGTCTGGCTGTACCGGGGGGAGACCGAAAAATTTCTAAATCTCGTCAAAGAATATTTGGAAAGCGTCTGCACGGAATGCGCCTTTATACCGGCTAAACTGGATGCCTTTGAACAGCCTTTTAAACAGTTCAAAGTCCATATCGAGGATTTTGAAAAGGCGTGCGCCAAAAACGAGGGAGTAGATCAGGCGATTCTCCAAAAATACCGGGGGAGACTCAAAGAGCTTGAAAACGCTCAGACTCTTTACACGAAGGAGCAGGGTATTCTTTTCAAGGCCCTGACATCCTGGGCCGAGAAAAACGGCAAACCCCTGCCTGAGAAAAACAGCGGGCAGAAAGAGGCGCAAAAAACCTTTGAGCCGGTGGCGGATAAAGTAAAGGGCCTGACAAAACAGATCGATCAGTTGAGCAAGTTTGCCCTGAGCCTCGTTGATTTGGCTGAAAAGGAGTTGGGGGCCAAACAGTCCGCAGAATGGAACACACGAAATATCGGCAAATTGAAAAAGGACCTTGATGCCATTCGAAAGGATGGTGTGGAAAAGCTGAAGCTTGTGGTCTATTTTCACCGGAGAATCCTTTGGTTGCAAAGCCGGTTTCCGGATGCGGAATATAACGATGTGGAAGGGCTGGTCAAGCTGGTGGATCGCGCGGAGATAGAAGCCAACGATTGGAGTTTGACCCCGGGCCGGTATGTGGGAGTTGCGCCCCCCGAGGAAGATGAGAATTTTGATTTTGAGGAAATCATGCGGGAGATCCATTCGGAGCTAGACGTCTTGAACCAAGAGGCCCAGGCGTTAGCTGAGACGATAACCCGCAATTTTCAGCAACTTGGGATATGAATTTGGAAGGGTGAAGCGTGGAAATCCTGAATGATGACCGCCGAAAATCCAGAGGACGCAGCAGGCCTGAAGCCCTATTTCCCGAAGCCATGGGGAAAAACAGGCTTCCGACTGGTTATGGAAAGGTACTGGAAACCCTCAAAGAGCGCATTCAGACAGAACGGTTGCGGGTTACCCTGGCAGCCAATTCAGCCATGGTGCTTCTGTACTGGGATATTGGGAACGTCATTCTGGAACGTCAGCAGCAAGAGGGTTGGGGAGCGAAGGTCATTGATCGTTTATCCGCTGATTTGCGAGATGCTTTTCCCGAGATGAAAGGGCTCAGCCCTCGCAATCTCAAGTATATGCGAAAATTTGCGGATGCCTGGCCGGAGAGGGAATTTGTGCAACGGTCCGTTGCACAAATTCCATGGCGTAGCAATCTGGCCCTGCTCGACAAACTGGATAACCACGAAACCCGCCTCTGGTATGCACAAAAAACCATCGAGAACGGAAATTTCTGTTGGAAATGGGAGCGGGTTTTGTCTATGTGGGCAGATAGGTTTTGCTGGAGGTGGAGGATCAGGACTTCTATCTGGACCTTCTGTTTTACCATCTCAAATTGCGATGTTTTGTCGTGGTGGAACTGAAATGCGTACCCTTTGATCCCGGTTTTGTCGGTCAGCTCAACCTCTACCTTTCCGCCGTGGACGACCTTTTGCGCCATCCTGACGACAAACCGACCATCGGCCTTTTGCTCTGCAAAAGCAAAAGGAAACTGGTGGTGGAATATGCCCTGCGCGGCTTGAACAGTCCCATGGGCGTGGCCGAATGGGAAACGCGCCTCACCGAAACCCTGCCCGATGAACTCAAGGGAAGTTTGCCGAGCATTGAAGAGATCGAGGCGGAATTAAAAGATGACGTATGAGGCGCGAAGTTTGAAGGGTGAAAAAAGAGCAGTAGTGAAAGTCTTAACCTTCAATCTTCATCCTTCACAGTTTTTCATGGAGTCGGGGATATGAACTGGGTAGAAGGACGACTTGGGGCTTATATCACCCTTAAGCGTGGATATGATTTGCCGAAAATGGCGCGAAAACAAGGAGATGTGCCAATTGTTTCATCCTCATCGAAAACAACCTGCGGCGGATTGAACTTCTGGATCAATCTGCCCGGCTGTTATATGAGGAATGGTTTGTTCGGCTTCGGTTTCCGGAGCATGAGCGTGTAAGGGTAAAGGATGGGGTTCCTGACGGATGGAAAAGAGCAACTGCTTTTGATGCTATGGAAGTACATAGTGGCGGAACACCAAGAACAGGCACGCCTGAATACTGGGATGGCAACATCCCCTTTTATACGCCTAAAGATGCTCACAAATATGCATATGTACTTGAGACACAGAAAACCCTAACTGATGCCGGATTATCGAAATGCAATAGTAAATTGTATCCCAAAAATACTATATTCATTACAGCGAGAGGTACTGTGGGGAATGTGAATTTGGCTCAGAGTTCTATGGCTATGAATCAGTCCTGTTATGCGTTAAAAGGAAAAGGTAGGGTTTCGCAGTTTTTCCTGTTTTGTGCGATCAGAAATTCAATCGAGCAGTTTCATCAACGGGCAGTCGGTGCGGTATTTGATGCAATCATCGTTGACACTTTCAAATCAATCCCATTCCTCCTGCCAGGTGATGAAACAATTCGTTCTTTTGAACAAATGGTCTCCCTGGTATTCCGCCAAATAGAAAACTTGTTGGTACAAAACCAAAAGCTCAAACAAGCCCGCGATCTGTTGTTGCCCAAACTTATGAATGGAGAAATCGTTGTATAAACCGGAGATACGTGCATGATCACCGATATTAACAGCGAAGACCGTCTGGTTCAGAAGACTTTCGCGGATTACCTGGAAGACAAACTCGGGTGGGAAAACGTATATGCCTGGAACAAAGAGGTGTTTGGGCCGTACGGCACCCTGGGAAGGGGCAGCGAGCGAGAAATTGTCTTGACCCGGGACCTCCGCACTGCGATCAAAGGTCTGAATCCCGCATTGCCCGAAAAGGCAGTGGATGTGGCCATTCAGAAGTTTATTCATCGGGATTTTACCCGCACAACCCTACAGCACAATCAGGAGTTTTTCAAATACATCCGAGAGGGCATTCCGGTCAGCTATCGGGACAAAACAGGTCGGGTCCGTCAGGTTCAGGCCAGGGTGATTGATTTTCGAAACTCGGTTTCAAATTACAACACCTTCAAGGCCGTTCGTGAACTTAAAATTCAGGGTTTGCGTTCGCCTCATTATAACCGGCGTGCTGATCTGGTCTGTTTTGTAAACGGCATTCCCCTTGTTTTCATTGAACTCAAGGCCGTGTATCTGAATATCAGGGCCGGGTTTGACAACAACATCAGCGACTATTTCGACACCATCCCCCACGCCTTCTATCACAATGCCTTTCTCGTAGTGAGCAACGGCGACCGGGCGCGTTACGGCACCATTACCAGCGAATGGGAACATTTCAGCGAATGGAAACGAAATGATGAAAAGGACAAGGGACGTCTTGAAGCGAAAGTTCTGCTGAACGGCATGTTGAAAAAGGAACGGTTATTGGACCTTCTGGAGAATTTCATTGTCTATGACGACAGTAAGCCGGGCGGCGCCCGAAAGATACTTGCCCGGAATCATCAGGTGTTGGGGGTCAACCACGCCGTGGATTCAGTGTGGCGTCAGGAGGAATTGAAGCGCCGGTTTCCCCCGGAAAAACGACTGGAATATTATGAGTACATGGACCCGGAACCATTGCTGGCGGCGGAACAGGCGCAACCTGAAATCAGTTTTTCAGACAAACCGTTCCGAGAAGAGACGAAAAAGATTATTGGGATACCGATGGTCAGAAGGGCGCATCCGGATCTGGGACTGTTGGGGGTTTTTTGGCACACGCAGGGTGCGGGGAAATCTTATTCCATGGTGTTCTTTACGGAAAAAGTCCGCCGTCTGGTTCCCGGAAATTTCACCTTTGTGATCATGACGGATCGCAAAGACCTGGACGACCAGATTTACAGAACCTTTGCGGGCTGCGGCGTTGTGGATGAAAAAACCCCGAGAGCCGGCTCAGGAGAGGAACTGGAAAAATTGTTGAAGGAGGACCACCGCTATATCTTCAGCCTGATCCACAAGTTCAACAAATCGGTTTCCCACGAAAAACCCTACAGCGAACGGGATGACATTATCGTCATATCCGATGAAGCCCACCGCACGCAGGCGGGGAAACTGGCGCGCAATATGCGCCTGGCTCTTCCCAATGCCGCATTTATCGGTTTCACGGGAACCCCTCTTTTCAAATACGATCATCTGACGCGGCGCATTTTCGGAAATTATGTTTCCAGATATGATTTCAAACGTTCCGAGGAAGACGGCGCCACGGTGAAACTGGTATATGAAAACCGGGGAGAAAAACTGGGTCTTACCCGTCTGGATCTGAATGATCGCATTGCGGAGAAAATAGAGGAAGCGGATCTGGATCAGGACCAGATTTCCCTTTTGGAAAAGTTGCTTGGCAAGGATTATGAGGTGATTACAGCGGATGATCGTCTCGATAAGATTGCCGATGACTTCGTGGCGCATTGTATAACGCAGTGGGAGTCCGGAAAATCCATGGTGGTGTGTATCGATAAGCTCACCTGTGCCCGCATGTATCAGCGGGTTTTGCCTCGGTGGACGTCAAAGTGCGAATTTCTTAAAAATGCGCTTGTTCAAAAAGAGGCGGCGCAAGATGCTGCAATTGATGAATTTACCCGTGAAAGACTCAAAAAGGAAACGACCAGACTCCGAAATCAAATTGTATGGGTTGAACAAACACTCATTGAGATCATCATCAGTGAAGGGCAGAACGAAGTCAGGGATTTCAAGAAATGGGGCTTTGATATTCGGCCACACCGTGCGCTGATGAAGGGCGGTTTTGAAACGCCTGACGGCAAGCGGGTGGATGTGGAAACGGCCTTTAAAGACCCCGGTCATCCGTTTCGCATCGCCATTGTGTGCGCCATGTGGCTCACGGGGTTTGATGTGGAATGTCTTTCGACCCTTTATCTTGATAAACCCATGAGGGCCCACACCCTGATGCAGGCTATCGCCCGGGCCAACCGGGTCTTTCCCGGAAAAGTCTGCGGCGTGATCGTGGACTATAACGGCATGCTGAAAAGTCTTCGGGAGGCCATGGCCCAATATGCCCTGGGCGATGGTGATGATGGCAGCGGTGGAGAGGAGATCGTGGCGCCCATTGAAGAACTTTTGAAAGGGCTCTTTGATGCCATTGAAGCGGCGGAGCAACATCTTAAAAAACTTGGATTTGATCCGTCAAGATTGGTTGGTTCAAAAGGATTTGAGAGGATTGAAGCACTGCGGGATGCGGTGGAAGTTCTCTACACCTCCGACGAGGCCAAACGTCGCTTTGAAATCATGGCAAGACAAATCTTCAGCCGGTTCAAGGCGTTGCTCATGGAGCCCTCCGTATTTCAATACTCGGAACGTCACGACCATATTGAGACCATCTACAAGAAATTGGGAGAACGAAGGGATACATCGGATGTGACCGATATCCTCAAGGCGATTCATAGAATCGTCAATCAGGCGATTTGCGCAAACGAGACAGGCATTGACCAAGCAGAAGGACTTACCGTTGATCTCAGCCTGATTGATTTCGAAAAACTGCGAGAGGAGTTCGCAAAAAAAGTAAGGCGCAAGAAAACTGCGTTGGAGGATATCCGTACCATCGTTGAGAAAAAAATGGAGCAGATGCTTTTGAATAATCCATTGCGGATGGATTATTACAAGGAGTATCAGGAGATTATTTGCGATTACAACAGAGAAAAGGATCGCGCAACCGTTGAAGAGACTTTTGCAAAGGTTATGGATCTTGCATCGGCCATGGATGCCGAGCAACGGCGGGCCGCCGAGGAAGGACTCAACGAAGACGAACTGGCTTTATTTGATCTGCTCAGAAAGGAAAACATCAGCAAAGCGGATCGAGAGCGGCTGAAACAGGCGAGCAAGGGGTTGTTGGAGTCGTTGACGGCCCTTTTGGAACCGATAGAAAGTTGGACTGAAAAGGAGCAAACTCGGGCTGAGGTAAAGGTCCTCATCCTGGACAACCTTTTTGGGGTGCTTCCTGATCCCCCTTATGGCGAAGAGGAAACCGAGAAGATTGCAAACCGGATTTATGAGTATGTCTGGCAGCGGAGTTCGATTGGAAATCCATTAGGTGCATCAGCAGCGGCGTGATGCGAGGATTGTAGTCAAGCATTTAAGATGCATGACTCAGCAATAAGATCTCTTGAGCAAAATTCGATATCATGACAACGGCGTACTGAAAGGAAAGGTGCATTATGAACCAGAACAGAATCGCCTTGAAACCTTATCTTGAGAAGATCAGGGAATTTTGTCTGCCGCTTTCAAAGGAAGAACTGGCAGGCGTTGTGGTCGGTCTCGCAAAGGATGTGTCCACGTCTGAGAGAGTGGGTTTTCTCGAAAAGATCGAATCCGTTCTTCCCGGTTGCGGCCCATCGGAAATCCCCGAAACGCCCCGGGTAGAAGAGGTTTTAAACGAGATTCAGGCCCTGCGGGAAAGTATGGAAGAACGGGCTGAATCCATCGAGGATGGCAGCTACTGGGATGACCCGGATATCTGGGAAGAGAGCGGGTATGACGATGAAGATCCCGACTATGTGAGCGATGAGCAGATGGAGGATATTGCCGCATTTTTTGCCGAGGCTGAAAGCTTCTTCATGGATGGATGGCTCGAAGATGCCCGTCAGGTATATGCCTCGCTCTTTGATCTGGTGGATTATATCGAGCGTGTATCTTATTGGTCATCGCCGGAGGGGTTGGATATCAGAGAGGTGCGGGCAATCTATTCCCGGTGCGTTTTTGAAACCGTCGAAACGAGCGGGCGGTTGTCGGCATTCGTTGCGTCGATGGCGGTTAATGCTTCCATTTCGTATGCGGAGAGAACCCTCTATGATGAGAAATTTCCCCTCCTGCAGGATGTCATGGATGCCAGGGAAGGCACGATGGCAGGTCTTGAAGCCTTTCTTTCCGACTGGAAGGCGCTTTTGAGCCGGGATGAAACGGCGCCAAGGCCTGCCTTTCTGCTCCTTGAAGCGGTTCACCTGACGGACGGTATCGACGGCGTGTCCAGGCTGGCAAGGCAATGGAAAAACAGGCAGCCGAGAGGGTATCTATACTGGCTTGAACTGCTGAAAAAAGATAACAAACCGGCGGAAATCATCCGGATCGGCAGAGAAGCCCTGGATGCCCTGAAAAACAGAACCTTCAGAGAGCGTGTGGCGGAGTTCCTTATCGATGCCGCGAATGAACAGAAAGACGGGGATCTTCTCCTCTTCGGAAAACGGGAGCGCTTTCGTTCCATCGGAAGCGACCGGAACCTGCTTGATCTGGTGGCTGAAGCCACCCGACAGAACCTGCGAGATGAGGAAATTGCAGCGATTCTCAAGTTTTTTGAAAAGGGCGGTACGGCCGATGAAAACGGGATACTGTATACAAAAGTACTGCTAATGGCAGGGAAACTGGAAGACGCGGTTTCCGAAGCAAAGAATGAACGGGGTCTGGGCTGGTCTTACGGCAAGGCCGGCGTTGTCTTCGGGGCTGTCCTTTGGTCCCTGTGTGGAAACTCCGGGAAGACGCCCACTATCGACAAGCTCCTTCGAGACTATGCCAATAAGATTGAGGCATATTCAGGAAGAATCTCCATCGAAAATGGAAAAACCCCCACATTTTTTGAGGAAATCACAAAAGGATTGCAGCAGTGCAAAGACGTCCATCGTCAGGCGGCTGAATGCTTGTCGTGGGCCGAAAAGATCGGCAACAGCAGAATCGACGGCATTGTCTCCAACAAGCACAGGGGGGCGTACAATCGGGCTGCCCAGATTCTGGGTGCTTTGGCCGAAACCTACATTGCCATGGGAAATGAGAAAAAAGCACTACAGGTATTAAACCACTACTACAACGAAAAATACAACCGGTTCAGCGCCTTTCGAAGAGAGGTGAAATCGGTGGTGGCAGGTTCACCGGTGCTGCGGGGGTGCGGGTTCATGTAGAAGTCGGTATTTTGAGCGACATCGCCATTGAACGAAACAGGAGGAAGCCATTTTGACGGAAAAATTCATGAGCATGAGGAACCTGAAATTCCTCCTTTACGAGGTCTTTGATGCGGCATCCCTGACCCGGTATCCCTATTACGGGGAGTATGACCGCAAGATGCTGGATATGGTGCTGGATGCCGCGGTGGAACTGGCCCGGGGGCTTTTGTGGCCCCATTTTCAGGACATGGACCGAAACCCGCCGGAACTGGTGGACGACAGGGTGAAGGTGCATCCTTCGGTGAATAAGGTTTTGAAGCAAATGGGTGAGGGCGGATGGATCAGCATGACTGTTCCCGAAGAGCTGGACGGGCAGCAGCTTCCCCATATGATTGGGGACAGTTGTCAGTTTGTTTTCTGCGCTGCCAATTACTCGGCGGCGGCCTATTCGGGACTCAGCGACGGAGCGGCTCGCCTCATTGAAAATTTCGGGAGCAGAGATCTCTATGACGCTTTTGTTCCACACATGCGCAGTGGCCGGTGGCAGGGAACCATGGCGCTCACGGAGCCGGAGGCGGGAAGTTCCCTGTCCGATATCGTGACAACAGCGGAACGTGCCGAAGAAGATTACTATCGGATTCAGGGACAGAAGATCTTTATTTCGGCGGGGGATCATGACGGCGTGGAAAACGTTGTTCATTTGATGCTTGCCAGGATTCAGGGGGCGCCTTTCGGCGTCAAGGGAATTTCGTTGTTTGTGGTGCCCAAAAAACGTATCGATGCAAAGGGCGATTTGGTTTGTAACGATGTGGTCACCTCCGGGATTTTTCACAAACTGGGTTATCGGGGTTGCCCCATTGCACAGCTCAGTCTGGGAGACCAAAACGATTGCCGGGGTTATCTGGTGGGGGAACCCCATAAGGGGTTGGGTTACATGTTTCAGATGATGAATGAAGCGCGGATCGGTGTCGGCATGGGCGCCTGTGCCATGGCCACGGCCGCCTATTATGCCGCTTTGGACTATTCGACCCTTCGAAAACAGGGGCGGAAAATTGAGGAAAAAAACCCTGAGAACCCTCCCGTTTCCATCATCGAACACGCCGATGTAAAACGGATGTTGCTGTTTCAGCGGTCTGTCGTGGAGGGGGCCTTGAGCCTGCTCTTGCAATGCAGCCGATATGTGGACATGAAAAAAGTGGGAAGCGATGAAGAGAAGGAAAAATATGCGCTTTTGCTGGATCTCCTGACGCCGGTGGCCAAAAGCTATCCATCGGAGGCCGGCATCCTTTCCATCAGCCAGGGCCTTCAGTGTTTCGGCGGCTCTGGCTATTGTGACGATTACCCCCTGGAACAATACTACCGGGATGCTCGGATTCATCCCATCCATGAAGGGACCACCGGCATTCACGGGCTTGATCTTCTGGGCCGTAAAATCCCCATGAAAAATGGAAGGGCTTTTTTGCTGTATCTGGAAGAAGTCCAAACCGCCATCAGGGGGGCAAAGGAGATGCCTGCCCTTGAATCCTATGGACAGCAGATGTCGGGCTTCCTGGAAAAGTTGAAACAGGTCACGGCTCACCTGGCCGGCATTCAAAAAGAGCGGGGAATGGAACAGGCCCTTGCCGATGCTACTCTTTATCTGGAATTGTTCGGGATCATTGCCGTGGCATGGCAGTGGCTCCTTCAGGCGATTGTGATCGCAAAAGCATTGAACGGAGACCCGTCAAAAGAGGAGAAGGATTTCTACCAGGGGAAATTTTACACCTTCCGATATTTTTTCGGCTACGAACTGCCTAAAACTGAGGGGTTGGTCAATCGGTTGATGCACACGGATGGTCTGACTGTTTTAATGGAAAAGGAATGGTTTTCGGATTAGAAGGATTTCGTTTGACCCACAAGACCGCATGATGAAGAAGTGACGGTAAGTCTCAAAAAACTTGCGCGGATGAGGGCTGTCGGTTAGAATCGTTTTGCGAGTTTTGAAGGTGCGTTATTGGATGTTTTATTTTTACAACCCTTAAGGAGATTCCCTTAATCCATGCCCATAGAAGGAGTACGTAAACCCACGAAAATGATTCATGTCGGTGATGTGCCCATCGGCGGCGGCGCTCCCATCGCCGTTCAATCCATGACCAATACGGACACCCGGGACGTGTCCAGTACAGTGGCCCAAATCGAGCGTCTGGCGGACGCGGGATGCGAGATCGTTCGTTTGGCCATCCCCGATGAAGCGGCGGTTGTGGCTTTCGCCGAGATCAAAAAAAAGGTCAAGCCCCCGCTCATTGCCGACATCCATTTTGATCATCGCCTGGCCCTGGGGGTTCTGAAGGCCGGGGCCGATGGGCTTCGCATCAATCCCGGCAATATCGGCAGTCCGGATGCGGTTAAAAAGGTGGTCTCCGCCGCCCGTGAAGCGGAGGCTCCCATACGGATCGGGGTCAATGGGGGATCGATGCATCGGGATGTGTTGAAAAAGTATGGCGGTCCCACCCCCGAGGCCATGGTTGCCAGCGCCATGGAACATGTCATGATGCTGGAGAATCTCGATTTTCCCCATATCAAAATTTCCTTGAAGTCGTCGGATGTCCGGAATACCATTGCGGCATATGAGCTTTTGAGTGAGCGGGTGGATTATCCCCTGCATCTGGGGGTCACCGAAGCCGGTACGTTGATTGCGGGAACGGTTAAAAGCACCATGGGCATCGGTTTTCTGCTGGCGGAAGGGATCGGGGATACTTTCCGGGTGTCGCTTACCCGCGATCCCGTGGAAGAGGTGCGGGTGGCCTGGGAGATCTTAAGGGCTCTCGGGTTGAGATCCCGGGGGCCTGAAATCATAAGCTGTCCCACCTGCGGCCGGTGTGAAATCGATCTTTTTTCTCTCGTGGATCAGGTGGAAGCGGCCATTTCCGGCATTACCGCATCGCCCAGGGTGGCCATTATGGGCTGCGTGGTCAATGGTCCCGGCGAAGCCCGGGAGGCCGACGTGGGGGTTGCCGGCGGACGAGGGCAGGGGATTTTGTTTAAAAAAGGGGAAGTGGTCCGCAAGGTTCCGGAAAATGAGCTGGCGGATGTGCTGGTTTCCGAGGTCATGCAGCTGGTAGAATCGTCAGAAAGCCATTGAAGATGTTAACCCGCGCAAAGCCGCAACACCCGCAAAGAAAAACAAATGATATGCATTTACTCATAAACCTTCGCGCCTTTGCATCTATAGGTGAGGCAAATTAAGGAGAACATCAGAAAATACCATGCGATATTCAACCTATTTTATTCCCACGCAGAAAGAAGTGCCGGCCGATGCCGAGATTATCAGTCACCAGCTCATGGTTCGAGCCGGCATGATTCGCAAGCTCACATCGGGCATTTATACTTATCTTCCCGCGGGCCTCAGGTCTATTCGGAAGGTGGAAAACATCGTCCGGGAAGAGATGAATCGGGCAGGGGCCATCGAAATCCTCATGCCCGCTGTTCAGCCGGCGGAGCTGTGGCAGGAGAGCGGCCGGTGGGAATATTACGGCCGTGAACTGCTGAGGTTCAAGGACCGTCACGACCGGGAGGCCTGTTTCGGACCCACCCACGAAGAAGTTATCACGGACCTGGTGCGAAAAGAGATACACTCCTACAAACAGATGCCCATCAATCTCTACCAGATCCAGACCAAGTTCAGGGATGAAATCCGCCCCCGTTTCGGGCTCATGCGAGGCCGGGAATTCATTATGAAAGACGCCTACAGCTTTGATGTGGATGAAGCGGGGGCCGCTCGCAGTTACGATGCCATGTACGCAGCCTATGAACGGATATTTCAACGATGTGGTTTGAAATTCAGGGCCGTCGAAGCGGACTCGGGCACCATTGGCGGCAGTTATTCCCACGAATTCATGGTGTTGGCGGAATCGGGCGAGGACCAGATTGTCAACTGCACCGAATGCCATTATGCGGCCAACCTGGAACGGGCCGAAGTGAAAGAAGGGGATGCTTCATCCCAGCCTGATGCCGATGCGCTTGAGGTCTTGGCCCGGGTGGATACACCCAATCAGCGCACCATTGACGAGGTGACGAAATTCCTGAATATCGCCCCCGATCAACTGGTAAAAACCCTGATCTATGGGGTGGATGAAGCGCCGGTGGCGGTGTTGTTGCGCGGCGATCATGAATTGAATGAAGCCAAACTGAAAAATGCCCTGAACGCTCAGTCCGTTGAAATGGCTTCCGAGGGGTTGGTGAAAGATGTTACCGGCGCTCCCACGGGGTTTGCGGGTCCTGTGGGGTTGAAGATTAAAGTGGTGGCCGATAACGCTCTTTTGACCATGAAAAACTTTGTGGTGGGCGGTAACGAAAAAGACCTCCACCTGAAAAACGTGAATCTTCAGAGAGATTTCAAGGTGTCATTTTTCGGCGATTTGCGAAGCATCGCACCCGGGGACAGGTGTCCCCGGTGCGGCGGAGAAATCATTTTTGGACGGGGCATTGAAGTGGGGCATGTGTTCAAACTGGGCACAAAATACAGCGAGGCCATGAAAGCCGTATTTCTCAATGAACAGGGGAAAGAGATTCCCATGATCATGGGGTGTTACGGCATCGGTATCGGCCGTACCGTTGCGGCTGCCATCGAGCAGAACCACGACAAGGACGGCATTGTTTTTCCGGCGCCCGTAGCGCCTTTCGAGGTGACTCTCCTGCCGCTGCAGATGCACGATGAAGCCGTGGTGGCAACAGCCGTGAAACTCTATGAAGATCTTCTGGCCATGGGGGTTGATGCGCTTTTGGATGACCGGGATGAACGGGCCGGCGTCAAATTCAAGGATGCCGACCTGCTGGGTATTCCGGTGCGGGTGACCGTGGGGTCCCGGGGGCTTAAAAACGGGGAGGTGGAAGTCAAGCTTCGATCGGAACCGGAGAGTTTTATGTTGCTCGTGGACAATGCCGCGACGGCCATTTCGGAGACGGTGAAAGGCCTGTATGATTCGCTTAAATGACATTACGTCCAAGGTCCTCAGCTACCATCCCAAAGCGGACATTGAGTTGATTGAAAAGGCCTATGTTTACTCCGCCAAAGTCCACCAGGGCCAGATCCGTCTTTCGGGAGAACCCTATCTTTCCCATCCCCTGGAAGCCGCTTACATCCTGACCCAGCTGAAGATGGATGTCATCTGCATCGCTGCAGGACTTCTGCATGACGTGGTTGAAGACACCCATGCGAGTCTGGAGGAGATCACGGCGATTTTCGGTCAGGAAACCGCCAATATCGTGGACGGTGTTACCAAAATCAGTAAAATGAACTTCAAGAGTTCTAAACAACGCCAGGCCGAGAATGTTCGGAAGATGATTCTTGCTATGAGTACGGATATTCGCGTGATTCTGGTTAAACTGGCGGACAGGCTCCATAACATGCGAACCCTGGGGTTTCAGTCTGAGGGAAAGCAGCGGCGCATTGCCACCGAAACCCTGGATATCTATGCCCCCCTGGCCGGCAGAATGGGCATCAACTGGATCAAATCCAGCCTCGAGGACCTGTGCCTCTTTTATCTGGAGCCGGAGATTTACGCCAGCATCAAGGACCTGACGGCCCGGCGCCAGGGCGAGATAGGGGAATTCATGAGGAGGGTTCAGGTCACCCTGACCGAAGAACTGGCCAAGGCCAACATTTCCGCTACCATCAAGGGGCGGCAGAAACACTTCTACAGCATCTATAAAAAGATGGTGGCACAGGACCTCGAGGTGAGTCAGGTTTATGATGTTCTGGCGTTCCGGGTGATCGTCAACACCATCAAAGAGTGTTATGCGGCCCTTGGGCACATTCATTCCATCTGGAAGCCCGTTTCCAAACGGTTCAAGGACTACATTTCCGTTCCCAAAGCCAATATGTACCAGTCCCTGCATACCACGGTTTTCGGGCCGCTGAGGGAAAGGATGGAGGTCCAGATCAGGACCTGGGATATGAACCGGGTGGCGGAGAGCGGCATCGCTGCGCACTGGAAGTACAAAGAAGGAAACGCTGCCCGAAAAACCGATGAAAAGCAGTTCGCATGGCTTAATGAACTGCTGGACTGGCAGAAAAATCTTGAGGATCCCCAGGAGTTTCTGGATACGGTGAAAATGGATCTTTTCCCCGATGAGGTGTATGTGTTCACGCCTACCGGGGATGTGAAAGCCTTTCCCAAAGGGGCGACCATGATCGATTTTGCCTACGGCATCCATTCGGAGGTGGGCGAAAAGTGTACGGGGGCCAAGGTCAACGGCAAGATGGTACCCCTGCGGAGTCTCTTGAAAAACGGCAATATCATCGAGGTGATCACGTCCCAGAAGCAGCATCCCAGTAAGGACTGGTTGAACTTTGTCAAAACGCCCCGGGCGAGGAACAAGATCAGGCACTGGATCAAAACAGAGGAAAAAGACGAAAGCATCACCCTGGGTAAAAGCATTCTGGAAAAGGCCCTGCAGCAGGAAAGATTGACGGTGACAAACCTGCTCAAGAGCGAGCAGATCGCCGCCGTGGCCAAAGAGCTTTCGTTCCAGTCAGGGGAAGAGCTGATTGCGCAGATCGGTTTCGGCAAGATTTCGCCCATGCAGGTGGTGGGGCGCCTCAGGCCGAAACTGGGGGACAAAGAAGAGAGCCGGCAGGGATTGGTCAGCAAGGTGGTCAGTCGGTTGACCAGGCCCAAAGGTGATGCCGGCATACAAGTGGATGGCTTAAGCGATATGTTGCTTCATTTTGCCAAGTGCTGCCAACCCCTCCCCGGTGAAAAGGTGATCGGGTTTATTACCCAGGGAAGCGGGGTGGCCATTCACAATAAAAATTGCCGGCATATTCAGGACGCTGATCCCGAACGGTTGGTGGCGGTGTCATGGACGCCTTCCGAGAAAAGCACCTATCCAGCCAGATTACGGGTGAGTACCGTGGAAGGAAAGGGCATCCTGGCCGATATCAGCACGGTTTTCAGTCAGAAAGACGCCAATATCATCCATGCCGAAGTGAGAACTACGGTGGACAATAAAGGCATCGCTCTTTTTACCATTGAGGTAGAAGATTACGACCAACTGCAGGATATCGTCCGCGCCATCAAAAAGGTGCGAAACGTGCTGATGGTGGAGAGGCTTCAGGACGCCTGAACGACTTTTTTGATCGGTTTTTCAACGCGACCGGATTTAATGCAGCCTGTACATACTTTTATCCTGACGGTTTGGCCTTCTTTGATGCATCTGACGTTTTGAAGGTTGGGATACCAGCGTTTTTTGGTTTTATTATGGGCGTGGCTGACACTATAGCCAACAAGCGGCCTTTTGCCGCAAATATCGCATACTTTTGACATTTTGATTGTTTCCTCCCTGGTGAACATTATCATAATCGATTCTTCTAACTGATTCTGATGATAATATCAAGTGCTTTTCTATGTCAGTCCGTTTTTTTTCCATCGATTGCAAGGGATTCAAGTCCAGTCCGATCCAGGAACCGGATGTCCCGGTCCCTGGTTTCAATGAGGCCCTGCTTGTTCATCCGGGTCAATATCCGGGAAAGGGTTTCTGGGATGGTTCCCAAAAGACTTGCCAGCTGCCCCTTTGAAATGTTGAGGGTAACGAAATCCTCTCGTTTTTGTTCCGTTGCCAGATAAAGCAGGTAGGCGGCCAGGCGGGCGGGAACTTCCTTCAGGGAAAGATTTTCGATTTGATAGGTGAATTGCCGAAGCCGCATGGCAAGGACCGCAAGCATGTTCAAGGCCAGAGATGGGTGGGCCGAAATCAGCGTCAGGAATGCGGGTCTGGGGAAAAAGAGGAGCCTTGATGCCTTGATGGCCTGAGCATTGGCGGGAAATTCCCGGCCTGAAAATACCGGTACTTCTCCAAAAGGTTCTAAAGGACCGAAGATATGCAGAATCTGTTCTTTTCCCGATGGTGAGACTTTGAAAATTTTCACCAGGCCGTCCGCCACCAGGTAAAAGCCGTTTCCCTCATCCTGTTCCAGAAAGATGGTTTCGTCCTTGGCAAAATTTTTGGAAATGGCGATGGATTCAATTTGTTTGAGCTGTTGCTCCGGAAGCCCGTCAAAGATGAAGGTTTTGGAAATGGTTTCTAAATTATTCGTCATCGGTTCTAGGGTTTAAGTTTTAGGTGTTTGTTAAAATCCGCAATCCTATAGCATGTTCTGTTGTTTCAGGTCAAATATTTTCGAAGGTTCCCTTTTTTCATTGAAAAGCAAAGATTTGCCTGATATGAAGTAGCCTTTTAGAAGAAACAGGGTGAGCCTGATATTTCAGTTCCTTCCCCGCATTTGTAAGGTAGCGTGGACCATGAAACACTGTAGGAGGTTATGGGCAATGAAAGAATTGGAAACATTTGTGAAGACGGTTGGTGAAGGGTTGCGGACATTGGCCCAGGGCGTCCATGCCATTGCGGACAAGCTGGAAAGTTATGTGGATGTGCCGGGTGATGCCCCTTCGGAACCTGAGTTTGAACCGGCGGTGGATCATAACATCCATGCCAAGACGGCGCCTGTGACCCCGGCGGATGAACCATCGCGGCAAAAGCCTGCAATCAATGCGACGGCCCTGGTTTATGAAAAGATCAGCAACGCTGAAGGGTCGATTTCAATGGATGAGCTGTGTCGGGAAACCGGTTTTGAACGGAAGAAATTGAACAATATTTTACATCGGTTGAGAGGGCAGGATAAAATCAAGAATGTCAGCAAGGGTGTGTACGCGAAGAAATGAAAAGAGTGTTTTATGGACAGTTTTTTATCGGAAAAACATCGTATCGTGCGACGTTCCGTTCGTTCCTTTTGTGAACGGGAGATCAAGCCCATTGCCGGAGAGATCGATCGTGAGGCCCGTTTTCCCTGGGAAGTGGTGGAAAAAATGGGGAAGCTTGGGTATTTCGGCATCCAGGCGCCGAGAGAGTTGGGCGGCGCCGATCTCGATTCCATCAGCTATGCTATTATCGTGGAGGAAATCAGCAGGGCCAGCGGCAGCCTCGGGCTCTGTGTAACGGTCCATAACAGCGTCGCACTTTACCCGATTATCGCCTTTGGTTCACGGGAGCAAAAAGAAAAATGGGCGCAGCCATTGGCGCGGGGAGAGAAAATCGGATCTTTTTGCCTGACCGAGCCCAATGCCGGATCGGATGCGGCAGGCATTGAATCCACGGCCGTATGGAACAAGGATGCCTACGTGGTGAACGCCAACAAGGTTTTCGTGACCAACGGCGGGGTTGCGGACATCTGTCTGTTGTTTGTGCAGACCAACCCCGCATCCCATGGCAAGGAGGTCAGCGTTGTGGTGGCTGAGCGGGGAACCCCGGGATTTGTGGTGGGAGACCTTGAAGATCTATGCGGCATGCGGGCAAACCCGGTCAATTCCATACGGCTCTATGACTGCCGATTGCCCCGGGAGAATTTACTGGGGAAAGAAGGCATGGGACTCAAGATCGGTTTGGCAGCCCTGGATACGGGGCGGATGGGCATTGCGGCGCAAGCCGTGGGTATTGCCCAGGCAGCGCTGGAAGAGGGGCTGTTGTATGCAAAACAGCGTCGTCAATTCAAGGTTCCCATTTGCAATCACCAGGCCATCCAGATGATGATTGCGGACATGGGAACCCTGGTGGAAGCATCGCGTCTCATGACCTATCGCGCCGCCGCCGTTCGTGACGGGGGAAAAGGATTTTCCCGAGAATCGGCCATGGCAAAGCTCTTTGCATCGGAAGCCTGCTGCAAGGTGACGGATCTGGCGGTGCAGATCCATGGGGGCTACGGGTATTCCAAATCCTATCCCGTGGAACGCTACTACCGGGATGCCCGGGTAACGAGAATATACGAGGGGACCTCAGAGGTACACCGGATGGTGATTGCGAGAGGGATGATGGGGAAGAAATGATGGGTTTTCATATTGTGGCATGCATCAAATCGATTACACTGGCGGCGCCCGGGGAACAGATGGTTCGGCGTGAAGACACCTCTGAACTCAATCCCTATGATCGACCGGTCCTGGAGGCGGCCCTTCGTCTCAGGGAGCTTCACGGCGGCAGTGTGACGGCCCTTTCAATGGGTCCACCTTCGAGTCTTTCAGCCCTTTCCGAGGCCAGGGCCTTTGGTGTGGATCGGGAGATCCTTATCTGCGACCCGGCACTTGCCGGCTCAGATACCCTTGCCACGTCCACGGCGCTTGGGACGGGCCTTCAAAAACTAATGCCCTTTGACCTGGTGCTTTTCGGCGTTCGGACAGCAGACAGCGATACCGGGCAGGTGGGTCCTCAGACGTCGGTGCTTCTGGGTATCCCCTTTATCGGTATGGTTCACCACTTGGAATGGGAGAAAGGCGTTTTCAGGGTGGAACGGGTTGCGGATCATTTTGTTGAAAAATATGAAGTTGGAACCCCAGCTGCCTTCACCATTCGTCCCA
The DNA here is from genome assembly GCA_963664475.2 of Desulfatiglandales bacterium. Classification (GTDB taxonomy): domain Bacteria; phylum Desulfobacterota; class DSM-4660; order Desulfatiglandales; family Desulfatiglandaceae; genus NaphS2. The sequence continues at coordinate 657,796 of CAXXXE010000004.1, read as the reverse complement.
GCGCCTTTGCCCCCAGGGATATCGGGCTCTCAGGGATTGGTCAGGCATTTGAATCCCAGCGGATTGAAAGATGGGATCTGTCTGATCTGGGGCTTGGGCCGGATCAGGTGGGCGATGCCGGTTCCCCCACCCGGGTTATTTCCATGAAACGGGTGAAAAAGACAAAAAAATGCGAATTCCTCACCGGAGACGCCAGAGAGCAGGCCCATGAACTCATGAAACGGCTGTCGGCTTCCGGCGCTATCGGGGCTTGATAATGGATGGAGAAATGACCAGGGAGATCTGGGTATTCGGTGATTTGCGGAACCAAAGGCTTTTTGGGTTCAGCCTGAATGTGTTGGCCAAGGCGCGGGCCTTATGCCGGTCCGATGGAAAAGCGGTGATGTTTTTTTTGCGCGACCGGGGTCCGGGGGCGTCATCGGATGGCGCTGTTCCCCTGGAGAGCGCTTTTGAGGAAGCCTTTGCCCGGGGAGCCGATCGGGTTTGTGTTCTTGAAAATGACCGGTTTTCAGTTTCGGCATGCCATTTGTTTGCGAAAGCCCTGGCGGATACGGTACAAAAGCGTACGCCCATGCTCGTGTTGTTTGCACTCACCGATTTCGGGCGGGAGATGGCTTCCTGTGCCGCTCGAATCTGTAATGCCGGATTGATGGCGGATTGCGTGGACCTTCGAATTTCGGGAGATCAGATTATCGGCTTATGTCCCGCCTGGGGGGGCGAAATCATGGCTGAGATCACCTATGTAGAGGGTCATGGCACGGGCTTTGCCACGGTGCATTGTCAGATCCAAACGGATGACACGGATGACAACTTATTATCTGACGAAGGGCCAGCCATGGGTGAAGCCGTTGAACGGATCCCCGTGGAAATGGATGCAGACGCCGGGGGACCCAGATTGTTGTCCTGTACTCCCGAACCCGCGGAACACCGCAAACTTGAGGCGGCCGAGACCGTGGTGGTGGGGGGCGCCGGCCTTGGCAATATGGCGGGGTTTGCCCTTGTTCGTGAACTGGCTGCAGCCGTCGGCGGCGAGGTGGCGGCCACCCGGCCGCCCGTGTTGCACCACTGGATCGACGAGGATCGGCTGATCGGGCAGACCGGCAAGACCGTTCGCCCCAATGTGCTTTTTTCCATTGGGACATCGGGCGCCATTCAATACACGGCGGGCATTATGGAAGCCGGGACCATTGTGGCCGTCAATCGTGATCCCAACGCGACTATCTTTCAGGTTGCGGATCTGGGTGTTGTCGCCGATGCAAAGAGCTTTTTGCCGCTGCTGACGGCAGAGGCCAAGCAGGTGGTCATGCGGAAACTGGCCGATGCGTTGTCCGACGCCAAAATCGTTGAGGGGGAAACGGAAGGGTTCGGCGCCAAAATCCGAAAGATACGAAAATCTCAAAACTGGACCCTGGAATCCCTGGCCACGGCCACCGGGCAGACGCCGGAATTCATGGCCTCCGTGGAGTCGGACACGGTATCGCCTCCGGTCAGTTTTCTGCTCCGCCTTGCCGGGGCACTGGGCGTTGATCCGGGGACATTCCTTCGCAAGGAAGAGCAGGCCGCCATTCGGGACCAGCGTGCTCAGGCGTTTATCAAGCGCACGAAAAGCTATTCCTACGAGACCCTGACGCCGGGTGCGGAAGCGAGCCACCTTCGCGCCTTCATGGTGACCATCGAGTCCCATCATGCCCATAAACCGGTGGAATACCGACACGAAGGGGAAGAGTTCATCTATGTGATGGAAGGAGACCTGGAATTTGTTCTGGGGGGAAAGCCCCATGTCCTCAAAAAGGGGGAGAGCATCCACTTCAATTCCGATATTCCTCACAAACTTAAGAGCCTTTCCAACGAACCCACCCGCTGCCTGGTGATGTTGTATACGGTTTGAAACTGTATTGCATTACAATATTCCAAGGTATAAATAGTAACGCATTCCTGTAAATTTAAAGCATAGAAGTTTCCATTTTTTGATCAGGCATATCAAATAGTTGTTGCAGTGATGGTGTTAAATGTGTCAAAAAAAAACACATTATGTATATGCCATCAAACCAAAAAATTGATAAGGAAATTTTCCGGACGATTTTTATTAATCATTGGGAATCATTCAAAAATCGTCATCCTGGATATGATATTTCGCAATATGAAGATCCGGTTCAGAAGATGCTCGGTTGCGGCAAAGAAAGCGCTGGATATAGTGAGTACCGCTGTGTTTATTGTGGTGGTGATGTTCGCCGAATAGAGTTTAGTCGCAAGATTTATACCCAATTGCGTACCGAGCAAAACCGCGAAAGAAGCAAAAAGTCCGCTGGATTTTTAACTTTATCTGCTACAGCAGCAATATGGCACGACTTTTGCTTTTATGGATAACACCCTATTTGAGTTATTGAAGGGACCGACCGACAGCTAGCCCAGAAAGGAAACAGCAGAAAAGAAAAGGGTCAGCCCTTGACAGAGGACAAAGACTGACCAAGGCCCAACAAATTGATCGATCCGACTCCTTGCAGTCGCGGCTCATCATAGTGTTCGCCTTTAGAAATGGAGAAAAAATTATGATAAGACTTGAGATAAAATCCGATTTTGAAGATGCTGAATCACTTATCAGGTCAGCAGTTTATTCTGAGATAAAAAGGTTTGAAATAGGACTAAACAGAACCGACAGGGAAATCAGAAAATTTGAAGACAAATATCAGATATCTTCCGACATATTTGTCAGAGAATATACGGCGGAGGATATGGACGGCGGAGATGATGAGTATGTCAGTTGGATGGGAGAGATCAAAATAAGGCGGAAGATTGCCGGAGAACTAAGCAGACTAAAAGAGACAGAATATGTTGCTCAGCGAATATCTGCATGAAATCACGGGAACAGTCGGAGAACTGGCAGAAACGGGTTTGATTCTGTCCTCCGAGCTAACCGCCGATTTCAGGACAAAAAAGATCGGTCTGATAAAAGGTGTGCTGTCATTTTCCGACGACTCGAAACTTTTTTTCAGAGAATACCTTGATCTGCGTTATAAAACCGAAAAAGAGACTTATTCTTTTCACTATCAGAATCAGGACGGCGGTTTAATATTCCGCTACGACAATGCCGCCCACAAGCCTTCCTCCAGATTCACAGATCACAAACATGTCGGAGAACAGGTTGTTCAGGCTGAAATTCCAAATCTGAGAGAAGTTTTGGAAGAAATTATAAATGACCACCTGACAGTATAATATTTGAAAACTTTTGGCGAATTCAACGCTGCTCGTGCCAAGGTAAACCCAAAACCTTGGGAATACATGTAAAACGGGATGGAATTGGTTATTGTTATCCAGTGGGTGATCGTGGAAAGCGAAAGTCCCACCCGAGTAAAGGTTAGGCTACCAGTTTGGTAGTGAGGTCCACGTGCAAACCGGGTAACCGGCGTACGAAGCTGGATGGAACGAGAATCCAGGACGTGTATTGAGCTCCGAAAAAATATAGTTGTGGTCATTGGATAATCCTGCAAATGTGGGAGAAAGCCGACGCTTTGGAGCAAGCGGAAGGCACTGCCCGCGAAGATTCAGATATTGACCCGGTTGTCATTTCCTTAAGCTTCACAAACAAAAGCTACTGGGAGCGCATAAACATCTTGAGCGGATAATGGCAGAAAAGGCCAGTATGGAGTTGAATGTAAAGAAGACGGTAAAAAAAAGGGTCAGCAGGAGTAAGAAATAATGAAAAAAGAAACTCAAATGAATGGCATAATAAATCATTCTTCTCAAAATAACATCGATGCATTGTATGGCATTGCAAGAGAAATTATCGAGAAAGCAAGAAAGAATGTCCACCGGGCAATCAATATGGCAATGGTTGAAGCCTACTGGCATATCGGAAGGATGATTGTCGAAGAAGAACAGAACGGCAAAGAACGTGCGGATTACGGTAAATTCCTCATTCAGAACCTATCCGATAAACTGACAAAAGAATTTGGCAAAGGCTTTTCATCACAAAATCTTTGGAACATGCGGCTTTTTTTTCAAAAATTCTCCGCATTGCGGAGAGAATTAAAAATTGATGACAGCTCGGATATCCTCTCCGCGCTGCGGAGAGAATTGTCTTGGACCCACTATAAAAACTTGCTCCGGGTTGAAAAACCGATGGCGTGCGTGTGGTATATGCATGAGGCTGCTGATCAAAACTGGTCGACCAGAGCATTGGAAAGACAAATAAACTCACTATATTATGAACGATTGCTCCTGAGTCGTGATAAAAAATCAGTGATGGAAGAAGCACAGGGGAAAACAGAACTTTTAAAACCATTACCGCGTGATTATTTGAAAGACCCGTATGTGCTTGAATTTTTAAATTTAAAAGACAGAAGCAATTATCGGGAATCTGAACTGGAACTGGCCATCATCAACAATATCCAGTCTTTTTTGCTGGAACTGGGCAAAGGCTTTGCCTTTGTCGCCCGCCAGAAACGCATCTCCACCGAAACCAAAGAGTTTTATATTGACCTGGTTTTCTACAAATTCATCGACAAAGAGTTTTATATTGACCTGGTTTTCTACAACTACATTTTGAAGTGTTTCATTCTCATTGACCTGAAAACCGGTGAACTGACCCATCAGGATGTGGGGCAGATGGATATGTATGTCAGGATGTTCGATGATCTGGAGATCGGCCGGGATGATAACCCGTCCGTAGGGCTGATTCTCTGTGCTGAAAAAGACCGGACTATCGTGAAATATTCTGTTTTGAATGAAAACAAACAGCTTTTTGCGTCTAAATATATGATGTATCTGCCAACGGAAGCGGAACTTGTGAAAGAATTGGAAAGGGAGAAGCACTTGATTGAAATGGCGTTGGAAGAAGGATAAATTATAATAAGAATCTTTTGAGAACTATTGCATGAAAAAAGTAAAAGACCTGCCAAAAAATGAACGCCCTCGGGAAAAATTATTGGAAAAGGGAGGGAATTCCTGTCAGACCAAGAATTGCTTGCGAAAATTTCCAACCAGAAAATACACCGGATAAACCGGTGATTTTCATGTTACTCAGTGTTCAAGTTCAAATGGAATTTTAACGCATGAGGATTATAATCGCCTGGGAAGAGGAAGATTAGCACAGAGTTTTGGCGCATTCCGGTGCAATATGAGGGAGATTGGAATCGGTTGAGGTACAGCATTGGTAGACTTTTTGGTTGTGTAAGGATTGCGCCCGAGCAGAAGAAAAGACCGCCAAGAGGCTGAGGTTGATTGCCCAATTGAATGGGGCAACCGATAAAGTAAAAATAGTCTTCCGGCCAAGCGAAACATTTTGGCAGAGCTCGACTGAGCAATTCACAATGCAATTCACGAACCGCAGGGATATTTCATGCATATCATCACGAGAAAACGATTGAATGAGTTTGCGGAGAAACATCCTAATACCAAAGTATCACTTGAAAATTGGTATAAGATGATGAAGGTTGGAAATTTTCATTCGTTTGTCGAATTACGTGCAGATTTTCCTCACGCTGACCAAGTTGGTAAATTGACAGTTTTCAACATTGGGGGCAACAAAGCACGTCTTATCGCAGCGATACACTACAATCGACAGAAAGTTTACATTCGTGAAGTACTAACGCACAACGAATATGATGAAGGAAAATGGAAGGAGTAAGTCATGTTATCAGAAGTGCAAAACGCTCAAGAAGCATGGCCGGCATTAGCACCTGTTGTGTTTGTTCCACATGCTGAAAAGGAATATGAACGCCTTGTGGCTGTGCTGGATAGCTTGATTGACACAGTAGGTGAAAATGAAAATCACCCGTTAGCTTCGTTGATGGAAGTCATTGGTGTGTTGATTGAGAAATATGAAGATGAACACGTCCCGGAACTGACAAATATATAGCTTTGGGGGGGTGCCTCAATTTTCATCCTTGTTGTTCTTCTTGACGAGAATTGAGAATTCCGGGTGTAGCGCACACAGTGAGCAATCAAAGCGGATGAAGTATAATAGGCAGGAAGGTGTTTTGTAGAGAATCCAGCCGCACATAACCAGTTTTATTTATGCCCATTGCACTCTGGATGATATCTTCAGAATCAGCAGAGCGTTTCTGAAAATATTTCAGAGGCCTTATGAACGGTATTTCCTTGCCAGGCATTCAAAGGACCTTGAAAACGCCTTCTTCGCGATTGACAACATGGAAACCGGCATCGGCAACAAAATCCCGTTATGGTTGTTCGGGTTCTTATATTAGTGCCATGGGAAGGTTTAGAATCCTTAAATTCAGTTGTACACGGCGTGAGAAAGGCCTTGACATTATCAAACTGATCCATTAGAAACGCGGGGATTCGCTGGGGCAACCGGAGTTGCCGGGATCTCATATCCTGAAGGATTTTGATTCGGAGATCCGCTCGGATTTTGCTGGTCTCATATTGCTGAATTTCAGCCGTTAGTGTTGGCGTTCATGCTGTTTTATGAAAAGCCACGAAGGCTTACTTTTGAGGAAAAGTATGTCTTCGTGGCTTTTTTTTATGGAATGGAGAGAAAACAACCGGTCTTAAGGAGGGAAGGAGATTCATAATGAAAAATTGGAAATGGTTTGTTGCTTTTATAGCGGTTTTGATGTTGGCTTTTCCCGGGGCGGGGCAGGCCGAGGAACCGGCGGATGGCGCCGCCCTCAGGTTGGACGAAGTGGTGGTTACCGCCACCAAATATGAAACATCCACCAAGGATATTCCGTCCCATGTGACGGTGGTTACCGGCGAGGAGATCCGGGCCCAGCATCTGCCGGACAATGATATCAGCGATGCTTTGCGGAACATCTCAGGCCTTACCACCCGACGGGCCTATGCACCCTTTCCCGCTTACATCAATATTCGGGGCGCGGGGAGTAACGGGACGGTCATTTTGGTGAACAACATTCCCACCAATTGGGAAATTACGCAGGCCATACCGCCCGAGAACATCGAGCGGGTGGAAATAATGAGAGGTCCGGCGTCTGCCCTTTATGGGGCCAATGCCAGCGGCGGCGTGATCAACATTATCACCAAGGAAGGGGGAGAGGGCATCAACGGAACCGTGGGCGGTGGTTATGGGACCTTCAACACCTGGCGGGCCCAGGCCACAAGCAATGGAACCGTGGATAAATTCCATTATTCTTTTGCCGGCTACAAGGACAAATCCGATGGCACCAACATCGTCAAGAACAATGTGTTGCCCAGCGTCACCATGATCGAGGATTGTTCCTATGACAAATGGGCCGCGTCTTTGACCGCCGCCTACGATGTGAACGAAAAAGGCAAATTATCTTTTCTTTTCAACTATTTTAAAGACGAATACACCCGGGGACGTCCCAATGTGGGCGGTGATTGGGATCGTTATTTTACCAGTTTGACCTATGATCAGGCATTCGGCGATATTTTATTGTTTAAGGGATATGTGGGGTTTCGCTACGATGATCTGCTGCATCGTTACGACAAGGGGAACCAGAATTACGAACTGAAGCAGACCCGGGACACGGATTACCGTGAAATACCCCTGGAACTTCAAATGACGGCCCGTCTGGGCTGGGGCAACGCATTGACGGGCGGGTTTTTCTCTAATTACCAGGACACGGATCAGGATTACCGCAACCCCGGAGGTGTTTTGATCAACAACAACCGCTACAAGGTCAGGACCCTGGCCGGATACCTTCAGGACGTTTGGAAACCCATTGAAAAACTGGCGGTTACGGCAGGCCTTCGCTATGACAACTGGAGAAATTACGATAATACTTTCTCCAATTTTGTGGATATTCATCCGGCCGACCGCACCGACGACAACTGGAGCCCAAAAATCGGCGCCAAGTACAATTTTACGGATCGACTGGGCTTGTGGGCCAACTATGCGGTGGGATTCAATCCCCCGACCCCCGAACAACTCTACGACGACCGGACTTCCGGCGGAAACCCCCGGGAACCCAATCCCGACCTGAAACCGGAAACCACCCGAAGCTGGGAGCTGGGGGTTGAAAACTGGTTTATGGACAACCTCAGCACCAAAGTGGTGGGGTTTTTCACCTATACGGACGACAAAATCATCTCCTGGTTCAACGATGAGAATATCTGGGTCAACAAGAACATCGGTCGAAGTAAATCGTACGGTGTGGAAATTGATATGTTTTTTCAGCCTTTCAAAAACTGGCTCGTCAACGCCAACTACACCTGGAACCCGGCGGAAATCGAAAGTAACCCGTCAAATCCCGGTCAGGAAGGAAATGAACTCCCCTTTTCGCCAAAATACAAAGCGAATCTGAGTGTTACTTATCAGATGCTCCGTAACTTCGAAGTGAGCGGTTTTTTAAGGTATTTAAGCAAGCAGCAGACCAATGACGCCAATACCGAATACACCTCTTCCGGTGAAGCGCGGTACATGCCGTCCTCCTTTGTGGTGGATTTCAAGGGGATCAAGCATTTTCCCTTACAAGACGGCGTTCTCAAAAACATTGATGTGGCGTTGAGTGTGGACAACATCTTTAACGCCAACTACCGGGCCTTTTACATTTACGAAGACCCGGGACGGACCTTTTTCGGGGAGGTGAAGTTTTTCTTTTAACCGGAACCATGAGATTTCCTTTTCATCATAACGCCTCATCCGGAGCTTATGGCCTCGGATGGGGTCTTCTGCTGATGGCCTGTCTATTGTCGGCCCTCGGGTGTTCAAGGGGGGAGGCGCCGGCAGGGGCCGCCCTTTCCGATCCGGTTCTTCGTATCGGGACCACCATGGTCGTCAAACAGGCCAACCCCGTGGCCGACTATTATTACAACATTCTGGCCATGGTCATGACCCACGATTCCCTGGTGCGTTTCGATGAAAACCTGAATCCCGTTCCCCAACTGGCCGTCAAGTTCGGTTCCGATGAGAAGGCGCGGGTTTGGACATTTGATCTGAACCCTCGTGCCAGGTGGCATGACGGGAAACCGGTGACGCCCGATGATGTGAAGTTCACCTTTGAATATCTTGCTAAAAACCATGTTTCAGGGGGCTGGGTAGGCAGGATCATCGATAAAATTGAAACCCGGGACCACCAGGTCATCTTTCATTTGAAACAACCCTACAGTCGATTTCTGATCAATGCGGGGTTCGTGGTGCGCATTCTGCCGCGCCATATCTGGGAGGGGATCTCCGATCCCCATGAGACTCGCGCCGCGGGGGTTGCCATGGGGTGCGGTCCTTACCGATTGGATGCGTTTGATCGAAGCGCCGGAACCCTTCGGTTTAGTGTCAATCGCGACTATTACGGCCCTTGTCCCCAAACAACCCATGTGAATTTTCGTACCTATGGCACAATGGATCTTCTGGCCCTGGCGCTGATCAAGGGGGAGGTGGATCTTCAGTATCAATATGCCGCGGGCATGCCGGTGCCCTATGTGGAAAAACTTGACGCACAACCCCATTTGGCTTCCATGGCGACGGGGTCCATGGGGATTCCGGCGGTATTGGGCTTTAATCTTGAAAGCCCCCGGGTGGCGGCCCCGGCCGTACGGCGGGCCGTGGCCCTGGCCATGGACTATTCACAGATAAACGCCTGCCTCATGAAAGGGAAGGGGATGATCCCCTCCCCGGGAATGGTGCCTTCGCCTTTTCCGTTTCAGGTGAATATGGCCCCCTGGAAACAGGATTTTGAGCAAAGCCGGAACCTTCTGGCATCGGAAGGGTGGATGGATCGGGATGGCGACGGGATACGGGAAACGACCGGAAAGTTTCCCGCGGTGCTGACCCTTCTGGTTCGGTCCGATCTCTGGGGGGAAAATCAGATGGTGAAGCTGCTGGCCCGGGATCTGGGGAAGATCGGTCTGGGACTCAAGGTTCGATCGGCGGATCTGTCCACCTATCTCGCTTTTTTGAAGGAGGGCGCCTATGACCTGGTGTTGTTTCGCACCACCCCATGGGGGATGATGATGCATGCCGGGTACGGGACGGGATACTTTGACGCCGGGACAACGGGGAGCCTCAACATGTGCCGTGTTAAAGACGAGGCCTTTTTCAATCTGTGCAACGGGATTTTGGAAAACACCGATCCAGACCGCCTCAAAACCCTCTACGCGGAGGTGCAGCGTTATTACGCAAAACACCTGCCCGCCGTGGCCCTGTGTTGGGGCCGAAGCTTTTTTTGCTATAACACGGCCTGGCGGGGTTTTCAGATCAATCAGCTGGAGGGGGGGTTGGCCAACCGGTTTTCCTGGGAGACCCTGGCGTACTCCCAGCCGGAAAGGGCCGCGGGCCAATAGCCAATGGCGTTTTTGCGGGGCAAGATCTGGCGCTATGGGCTCGCTGTTTTTTTTGTGCTGGGGTTGAATTTTTTCATTGTTCAGCTTCTGCCGGGGGATCCCCTGGTCCACCTGGTGGGCGAGGAAACCTACTTTCATCTTCAGGGAACTGATCCCCAGGCGATTGTGGAATTGAGAGCCAGATATGGATTGGACCAACCCATTCATAAGCGCTTTCTCTCATCCATGGTCCAAATGGCCCAATTCCGTCTGGGCTGGTCCCATCATTACGGTCAATCCGTGGCGCAAGTTATTTTATACCGGCTCAAATGGACCCTGGTGCTTTTATGCCCGGCCTTTTGTCTGTCCGCGTTTCTGGGACTTTTTCTGGGATGCCTTGCCGGACGACCCGGCACAAATGTTGCCGACCGGATCATGACGCCCCTGTTCCTGACCGTCTATGCGGTTCCCGCCTATTGTCTGGCTTTTCTGCTCCTGCTGGCTTTTGCGCATCTGGGGAGTTTTTTACCTTTGGGAGGCATGCGGGAATCGGTCAGTGGGAGCGGTGTTTCACTGTGGGATGTCTGGCGGCATATGGTCCTGCCCCAGACGGTTCTGGTGCTTCATGCCACCGCCTATCTTTATATGATCATGCGAAGCACGGTTCGGCAAACCTTCAGGGAAGATTATGTGATCACCGCCCTGTCCAAGGGGTTGACGCGGAAAAGGGTGCTGTTGCGCCATGTGCTTCTAAACGCCCTTCCGTCTTATGCGGCGGCCGTGGCCATAAATTTCGGCTTTATCGCGGGGGGGGCGCTTCTGGTGGAGGTGGTGTTCTCCTGGCAGGGGATGGGGTCTCTCATGTATGAGGCGGTCATGTCGCGGGATTACCCGATCCTTTCGGGTTGCTTTCTGATTTTGTCCCTGGCGGTGATCGGCGCCAACATGATGGCGGATATTTTCTGTATGTTCATCGATCCCAGATTAAGAGATGACCCGGCGACCCTTTAAACGCATTGCAAAAATGGCGCCGGTGGCGATCCTGTCGGGGTTGCTCCTGGCGGCCGCCTTTCCCGGTTTCCTGGCGCCCGTTTCACCCGGAATTCTGGATTTGCCCTATATGGCGCCCGATTCCCGGCACCTTCTGGGGACGGACAATATCGGTCAGGATCTGTTGAGTGAACTCATCCATTCGGCCCGTATCAGCCTGGCCGTGGCATTCCTGGCGTCTTTTCTGGCCACTTTCCTGGGGACCCTTGTGGGGACGGTATCCGGTTATTTCGGAGGGGCCTGGGATGAGTGGCTCATGCGCATTACCGACGTGTTTTTGCTGGTGCCGAGTTTACCCCTTATCATCCTTCTGGCCGCTTATATGGATTCCGGTCTGGTTGGCATTGGTATGGTCATCGGCATGACGGCCTGGCCCGGTACGGCCCGGGTGGTCCGGGCCAATGTTCAACAGGAACGCGGGAAAAACTATGTTCGAAGCGCCCAAGCCATTGGGGCCGGGCATCTTTACGTGATGGCGGTCCACATTTTGCCCGGTATTTTTGAGGTGGTTCTGGCCAAGGGAACCCTGGCCGCGGCCTCGGCCATGGTGGCGGAAGCGGGGGTGAGTTTTCTGGGATTGGGGGATCCCGGCTTTAAGAGCTGGGGGGCCATGCTGCACGAGGCCTTTAGCGGCGGGGGTCTCTTAAACGGCGCTTACGGGTGGTATTTGCCCCCCATTTTCTGCATTTCCATGACGGTGTTGTGTCTGACCCTGGTGGGACAACGATGGATTGAAGTTGAAGATGAAAATTCGGTTATGGTGGGCGCTTCGGGTCATTCTCCCTTAAGTCCCTTGAAGCATGAGGCGGGGGATGAACTTCGGGTGAAGAACCTGTCCGTCGATTTCCTTGGGCCTGACGGGAGTGTTTCCCGTGCTCTCGATCAGGTGACCCTGACCGTGGATCAGGGGGAGCGTCTGGCCGTCGTGGGTGAAACGGGGAGTGGTAAAAGCGTGCTGTTGCTGGCACTCATGGGCCTTCTGCCGCAGAATGTTGCGGTAACGGGGGAGATTGGGTTCAAAGGCCTTAACCTTTGCGCACTTTCGGAAAACGGTTTTCAAAAACTTCGAGGGCGGCATCTGGCCTATGTGCCCCAGGGGGCCGGGCAGGCGTTGAATCCTTTGATGCGGGTGGGGGCCCAGGTGGCGGAGCCTGCCCGGATCCATCAGGGTCTGTCCAGGGCCGCGGGCATGGAAAAGGCGATTAAGGTTCTAAAACGGTTGGGGATTCCGCAGGCCCGGCAGCGCAGTGGGGCGTATCCCCATCAGTATAGCGGGGGGATGGCGCAACGGGCTTTGGTGGCCATGGGGCTGATGTCAGGGGCGTCCCTGATACTTCTGGACGAACCCACCAAAGGGCTGGACCCCGAAAACAGGGACATGATGCTTCATATCTTGAAACAGCTTGATCCAAAGACCTTTGTGCTGGTGACCCATGATCTGGTATTTGCCCAAGGGTTTGCCGACAGGATAGTGGTGATGCTCAATTCTCGAATGGTTGAAACGGGACCTGCCGGGGACTTTTTCCATAGGCCCCTTCATCCCTATTCCGAAGCGTTGCTCAAGGCTCAGCCCCGGTATGGCCTTGAGGTTGGGCGTCATTTCAATGCACGGTTTTTTCACCCGTCGGGTTGTCCCTTTGGCGCCCGTTGCCCCAGGGCTTTTGAAAAATGTCGGCGTATGCCGCCGCCAACGGATGTGGGGGAGCGATTTGTGAGGTGCTGGCATTATGGTGCTTAGCACTCAGGACCTGTATAAGGGATTTATCGGCGGGCGACGGAGAAAAAACAGAACCGCCGTGCTGGAGGGGGTCGGGTTGTCCCTGAACCGGGGGGAAACCGTGGGGATTGTGGGGGGAAGCGGTGCGGGTAAGACCACTCTGGCCCTTATCCTGTGCGGCCTGCTGCGACCGGATCGGGGGGAGGTGTGGTTCAGGGGGGCGAAGGTTCGGTATCGATCCAAAGGCAGCCTTCACCGTTTTGTGCAGATGGTATGGCAGCATCCGGAAACCGCCTTCAACCCCCGATGGAAACTGATGCGAAGTTTAAAAGAACCGCTGTTGATACATCATTTGCCCGTGACGCCCGGGCTTCTGGAATCGCGGCTGGATCAGGTGGATCTGAATCCGGAGGTGCTCGATCGGCGGCCCCGGCAGCTGAGCGGTGGGGAATTGCAGCGCCTGGCCCTGGCCCGAGCCCTGATTTTGGATCCGGATGTCATCATTCTGGATGAACCCACCAGCATGCTGGACGCCCTGACCCAGGCGCAGGTTATGAATATGCTTCGGAACATTCAACGCAAAACCGGCGTCGCTTATTTGTTGATCAGTCACGACAGGGAGTTGGTGCGCATCTTCAGCCATCGCGCCTATGGGCTTGGGCGTGGAAAACTCAACCCTTTGGAAAGTTCAAGGTAGGCAAGATTGTCCATGAATGGGGGTAATGATTCGTTGTCGCGAGAATTGGGATGTCATATATCGGAGGCCTGGGCAAAGAGGTGGGCCCGTCAAATGGCCCTTTGGCGTCGGGAACGGGCGAAAAAACGGGAAAACATTAATTCCAGAGGGTTCTGGAACGGCTTTGATCTATGGGAGGCCTATGAGCCCTACACCGGTTATCCGGGTGAACTGATGGCGCCCATTTCAGGGTGCATCGATGGGCACACAACGGTCCTGGACGTGGGTGCGGGGAGCGGCGGCCTGGCTCTCCCCATGGCCCTGGCGGCAGACCGGGTTACGGCGGTTGAACCTTCTTTTGCCCAATGTGAACGGCTGCGGCGAAAGGGCGTTGAATGGGGCGTCAACAACCTGGTTGTGGTGGAAAAGGCCTGGGAGGAAGTGAGTATCGAAGCCTTGGGGCGCCATGACATTGTGACCGCGGGCTACTGTCTGTTCATGGAGGACATTCAGGAGGCGTTATGGAAAATGTACCGACTGGCCCGCAAAAAAATCTTCCTGGTACATTTGGCGCACCACGATCTGCAAAAGGCCATGGACCGAATCCTGGGTTGCCGAATTCCCTTTCCCGACCAAAACATGCTCTTCAATGTGCTGAAAGAATTGGGGTGGGAAGTCCGGTCCCGAGTTTTCACCCGGAATTTCGAGCTTCCCCTTGCCTTGCAGATGAGTATGTTCCGGTATTCCCAGGGGTTTGATGACCGGGAGGTGAAGCGCATGGAAGATTATCTTCAAAAGGCGGGCCGGATTTTTATGCGGCGGGGCGAGGCCTGGGTGCGTCGTCAATATGGCGATGCGCTCATCTCTGTTTCAAATTGACCTCTTTTTTTTCTGGTCCGGTCCCGCGTTTGTCACACATGTTGCGATTGTTTTTTGTTGACCTACAATCCGCTTTTTTTATATAGTCAATTCCTTAAAAACAAAGTTTTATTGTCATTATCTTATCTTCTCCTTATTTGAAATCGTAATGCGTAATGCATGAGTCTTCTCAATTAGGCAGTAGGTACATCGAAATCGACGATTTGGTCGGGGGAAAACAGGTCAGCCGCAAACGGTTGATCAACAAACTGAATTACATTAATTTTCAGAACAGAACCCTCTTGGCTGAGTTTCGGCATATCCAGTATGATCGCATCTTTTCTTGTCCGGTCAGACCGCTTCCATGCAGTGATGTGGTTTTGGAATGCGTTTGGGACGGTTCAAACGGCGGCCGGCCGGACTTAAGCACTTTTCGATTTTTTCAGATACTTGTTTCTGATGGCCATCAAGTGCTGATCGTTCGACCGGAGGTTCTCTGGATCGACGAAAGCGGCCTGGCGGTTGTTCTTCCGGAAGCATGCACCCAAATGACTTCCCGGAAGATGCAAAGGCGTATCTGCAAGGGTATTCAAACCCAGCTGATTCAGAGCAGCGCCATGTTTTATGGCGTATTGCTCGATTTTTCCACGGTTTCTTTGCACGCTGAGTTAACGGCTTTACCGCCGCAGACATTTCAATGGATCGACAACGACTCTGACATTACCCTGATCCTTTCCAACTCGAGTGAAATGCTTTATGCCGGTGAGTGTCGGATTGTCAAGCACTCCAGAGGGCTTAAGACCAGACGGTTTATCCTTGAACCGACCGGACGGCAGATTCAACGATTCAAGCCTAAGGAATTCCGCAGTACGCGCCAGGAACTGGTTCCTTCGCCCAATGTGATTTTCAAACATCCGTTTACCGAAGAAATTGTCAATTTGAAGGCCCTGGATGTGGCCGGTTCGGGATTTTCGGTGGAAGAAAATGAGGAGAGTGCGGTCCTTTTGCCGGGCATGGTTATCCCCGAATTGAAACTCGATTTTGCCGGAGGCTTAAAGATCGCGTGTAAGACCCAGGTGGTATACAGTCAGCTCCTGGGAGAAGGCCGGGAAGGGAATCGGTTAAAATGCGGTTTGGCGCTGCTGGACCTGGATATTCAGGACCATACACGCCTTCTGAGCCTATTGCAGCAGGCTACGGACGAGAATTCCTATCTCTGCAACTCGGTCGACCTGGATGAATTATGGAATTTTTTTTTCGAGGCCGGGTTCATTTATCCCCAGAAATATGCCTTTCTGGAATCCAACAAAGACCAGATCAAGGCAACCTACGAAAAACTCTATACCCAGAACCCGAACATCGCAAAGCATTTTATTTATCAGAACAAAGGGCGCATCCTGGGTCACATGGCCATGCTGCGTTTTTATGAAAGCACATGGTTGATCCATCATCACGCTGCCCGCAGTTCCGCTTCCAACCGCGCAGGGCTGGTTGTACTGGACCAGATCAGCCGATTTTCGAATTCCTCCCGCAGCCTCTATTCGAGTCATATGGATTATCTGATCTGTTATTACAGGCCGGAAAACAAGTTCCCCAGCCGGGTATTCGGAGGGGTTGCCCGATACATCAAAAATCCAAAGGGTTGTTCTCTGGATGCGTTTGCTTATCTCCACTGCCGAAATGGCGAGTCTAAAACGGGGATACTGCCAAAGCCGTGGGCTTTGGTTCCGACCGATGTAGACGACCTGGTCAAACTGGATGCCTTTTATGAAAATGAGTCCGGTGGTATCATGATCGACGCCTTGGACCTCCGGCCGGATATGATTGGCTGCAAGGATTTGGCTGAAGAATACCGGAAGCTCGGGTTTCAGCGCGAGATAAAACTGTTTTCACTCAAGAAGGGAAACCGCCTGAAGGCCGTTTTTATGGCATGTTTGTCGAATCTGGGGCTCAATCTGTCGGACCTGACCCATTGTCTGAAGGTTTTCGTCCTGGATTCCAACAAGTTGTCCCGTGACATCCTGAATGAGGCTGTATCCGAACTTTCGGTTCATTTTGAACATAGGGAAGTCACGTTGATGATTTATCCGGTCTCATATGCAGACAGGGTATCCGTTCCTTATGAAAAAGTATACACCCTGTGGATATTGAACTCCCAGTTCGGGGATTGGTACTACAAATATTTAAACCGGTTGCTAAGAAGCCTCCATTCCTGAACGAAACTGAAAACAGTCTTTAAAAGGCTGTTTCATGGGAAATGCCGTCATGGTATATTATGGACGGGTTCCCCGGCAGCAGATGACGGGCGTGTAGGTAAACCGTCTGGGATCTTCGAAGAAACGCTTGAACTCCGCGAAAAATTCTTTGTATCCGCCCGGGTAGTCTTCGAATTTAAACCCCGACTGACGGACCGCCACTTTGACCTTTTGGGTCCAGTTGAAGGAATCGGTTTCACTGAGCCGGCCATAGAACAGGTGGTGCGGAGCCAGGTCGACCAATATGTTTTCAAACTTAAGATCGTAAAGGTAGGTGTACAGTTTTCGGCCGACATAAGGGTCGAAATCGAAATCGGTTTCCATGATTTTCATGATATCGAAAAGCGCCTTTTCCAGTCGGTGGGGAAGCCCGAAATGGTTCAGACAGTTGTGGTCCAGATCAATCAGGCATAGAATCCCCCCCGGATTCAGGTTTCGCGATATATCTTTAACGATTTCAAAGCTTTTTGAGCGGTTATATTCAAGTACAAAGCGTGCCCAGATAAAATCAAATTTGCCCAGATCGTCCAT
Source organism: Desulfatiglandales bacterium (assembly GCA_963664475.2). Lineage (GTDB taxonomy): Bacteria > Desulfobacterota > DSM-4660 > Desulfatiglandales > Desulfatiglandaceae > NaphS2. Next base: position 640,509 of record CAXXXE010000004.1, on the reverse strand, counting down.
GGGATCAAGGATGTTGCGGCAGACATAGTCGATTGTCGGGCTGTTGTAATGAACCCGGGCGAACTCGATGCGGTCCTGGGCCATATCCACGCCGACCACGGAGCCTTCCGGCTGAATCAGCCGGTTCAGGGTGTCTGTGGTTTTTCCGGAACCGAAGCCCAGATCGATCACCCGCATGCCCGCCTTGATGCCGGCCCATTGAGCCTGTTTTATTACTACGTCCCGGTCGGTTTTTAGATCAAGTCGTTGGGTTTCTTCATCGCTTTCCATTAGGTATCGCTGCATACTTGTTCCTCCAGAATATCGAAATCGGGCTGGATGACCGTTAGAGGTCCAGCCCGGCACGGGTTGCTCGGGCGATTGTTTCCAGACTGTACGGTTTTTTCACATAGGGCCCGCCACCCAGGCGTCGCAGCTTTTTGACCCGGTCGGATTCGGAGAACCCGCTTACGATGACGGTTTTTTGCCCCGGATGGCCGGCAATTATTTTTTCATAGGTTTCAAGACCGTCCATTCCCGGATCCATGATCATGTCCAGAATCACAAGGTCTGCCGTGTGGGTTTTCAAATATTCGACCGCCGTTTCTCCACTCGATAATGACGTTACCATGTAATTCAATCTTTTCAGCATTTCGACGGCAATGTGGCGTTGTTCCGCCACATCGTCGACGACCAGAATTGACTCACCGCGGCCCAGATATTCCCGGGGTTCCGTTGGGATCTGTGTGTTTACCATGTGTTGTCGGGTAGCGGGAAAATAGAGCGTAAATGTGGACCCTTTTCCTTCGGTGCTTTTGACGTCGATGTATCCATGGTGATCCTTGACGGTTCCCCAGACCACTGAGGTCCCCAGCCCAGTTCCGCTTTTGCCCATGACTTTTTTTGAGTAAAATGGTTCGAAAATATGTTCAAGGTCTCGTGGCGTCATGCCGATGCCGGAATCCGAGACGCGCAGGATCGCGTAATCCCCTTCCTTAACCGATTCGTATCCGAGAAGCAGCCTGTCGACATACCGGTTTTGGGTTGTGATGATGATTCTTCCGCCGTTGGGAGATGCTTCGGCGGCATTGTAAACCAGATTCATGATGGTTTTGGAAAGATGCACCGGAGAACCGAGAATGTTGAAAAGATCGGCTTCAAAACAAGTTTCGATCCAAATGTCGGGATGGTTCAAGAGCAGTTTTTCGTGTTCGGGACTTTTTAAATAATCAGTTATAATGTCGTTCAAATTAGCGACTTTGGTTACGGAAACGCCCCTTCGTGCCAGCGTCAGAAGGTCCTGTACGATGGCGGCGGCTTTTTCGCCGGATTTTTGAATGGTCAAAATCGGTTTTCGAAGAGGGCTGTCTTCGGGAATATCCATCAACAGCAGTTCGGGGTAAGTGACGATGCCGGAAAGAATGTTATTCAGATCGTGGGCGACCCCGCCTGCCAGCGTGCCGATGGCCTCCATTTTACGGGCGCGCTCCAGACGGATTTCCAACTCACGTTTTTCGAGTTCCGATTGTTTCAGTTTGCTGATGTCATTACCAATGCACAAAATTTCCTTAAAGGCGCCGTCGCTCCCGAATATCGGCTTGTAGGTCCAGGCGACCCAGACCGTATCGCCCGACCTCAAGACGTTCCTGTTTTCAATTACGCCTGCTTGATCCGGGTCATTTTCCAATGCTTCCAATAAACGGTTTATTTCCAGGCGGGAGGCATCAGTGTCGGGCATAATGGAACCGACGACGTTTTTACCGAGAATCTCAGTTTCCGAAAAACCGAAAAATTTTTGGGCGAATTTATTGAAAAAGGTAATGCTCCCGCTGATATCATGTCGCATGATGATGCTGTTGGCGCTTTCCACCAGATCGCGATACTTCATTTCACTTTCCCGGATCTGGTGAAACGAACGGGCGTTGATGATGCTGACGGCGGTTTGCGAAGCGATTCCCTGTAAAAAATTCATGTCGCTTTTGGTCAGGGGCCTTTTGGAGATCAGGTTGTCCACCGTTAGAATGCCCAGGGATTCTTTTTCATACACGATCGGTACGCAAATCAGGGCATGAGCGCCCATTTGTCTGGCTAATTTCAGACTACGTTCGGAAAGTGTGCTTTTGATTTTCGTCGTATCGTTGATCAGAAATGGCTTCTTCTCTTTAAAGGCGACTACGAACACGCCTTTTGATTCGGGGTTGTCCAGATGAAAACGGGTTTGTTGCAGAAGCGATTCTTTAGCTTTATCGTAGCCATAGCCTGCCATGTAGTCCAAATGGCTTTTTTTTTCATCGGCCAGCATGATCAGGCCGCGATCGAAATCCATATGTGTTTCCATCTTTTTTATCAAGGTGAGCGTCAGGCGGTCGATGTCCAGAATGCTCGCCATGACCTGTCCGATTTCATGAACCAGCAAGGCATTATTATGCCGGATTTCCATTTCGTCCAGAAGGTTTTTGGCCGTGTCGCCCTGTTTTTGAATGGTTTGGACAAGTTCTTTTTTTTCGGTCCGGGTTGAGAAAAAGTGAAACAGCATGAATATGAATACGAAGGTGAGCATATGAAAACGCCACACCGTTGGCGGGAGGACGTAAAAAAGTATGATTGACAATAGCAGTCCGACAGCAAAGGAATAATTGCGTAAAAGCTTGAGAGTCGTTGCCGGCGTTTTTTTCCACGAAACGATGTAACGGCATCTTTCTCCGCCGCGGTGAAAGCAGTCGGGGTGTTCGACCGTGGCAAAATTTCCTGTGAAAAATTTGGCCAGAGATTCGAAAATGCCGATTCGGTTCTCGCACTGGTAAGGCTTTTCCTGCACGCCCGGTTTCGGAATGGCACTGATTTCAACGCGGTTGGATCCAAGTTTTTTAGCCTTGACCGTGGCGCCGCGGCTCAAAACCGGGTAGAGCCTTCCCATCAAAAGGTAGACTGAAACCGGCGTCATGAAACCCAAAAAATGCTGACGGGCCGGACCCAGACCTTCCGACGCGGCCGTGAAGCGTCCTGCTTCTCTAGCAATGTCCGGATTACCGGTTTTAGCCTCCAGAATTTCCTGGAAGCGGTCCACCTGTTCCTGGGTAAACCAGTGGGCCGGATCCTGTACCTCATAATTGGCCATTCCGGCATAATCGAGGATTTCATGGATGTGGATTTGTTGGTAATGCCTACGAAGAAATTGGAGATAGGTCTGGGTGATGCGGCTGCTGTATAAAGGGAGTTGTGGTGTCATGTATTCACCCTAATTAAATGGGTTTATGGATAACTCCTGCTGTTTAGATGTTAGCAACAGATGCTTAGTGATTCACTTTCTGATGAACCTAAATTAATTTCCTTAAAGAGGATAAGATCGAGTTTGAGCTGACCGGCCAACTCGATGGCTTCTTGTCCGGTTTCGGCAGTGCCCACCACATTGTAATCAAGGGATGAAAGACACTCACAAAGCAATATCTGCATGGTCATATCGTCATCGACAACCATTATTTTCGGCATCTGTGGCGCCACTTTTCATGTACCTCTTAAGCCATTGGCACGACTGGATAACTATTCCATATACCGAATAAACCTACAGTGTCCCTGGAATTTTGTCAAATATAAAAAGATGAAGTAGTGAAGTTTTATTGCTTGACCTTGATGCGTTCGGGAAGTTCCCTATAGTCTTTTCTTTCCTTATTTTGTGGATCTTGATGAGGATGGGGTGGGGTATTTCGCCTGAAATTTCAGGAATTTTAAAGTGGTACGCCCGGCGATTCCCACAATGCCGGTCGATACAGAGGAAGGGCAGTGGCATGGCATCAGTTGGGCCATCTGGCACCTTGCCGCAAAACAGCTCGGTTGGTCCTATGAGATAAAACGCCTTCCTTTAAAACAGATTATTCCCGCGCTCTTGTCAGGCGAAATCGATATTGCGGCAACACCCTTATGCGCAAAGAGATTATTAACTTTTTTCTGTTTCTGTCAAAATTTCTTATCCTTATGACCGTTGTTCTCGTTATTTTCAGCAATATGGGCGTCAATATCAGCGGAATTCTGGCATCACTCGGCATTGGCGGTCTGGCCGTCGCCCTGGCCGCCCGTGAGTCCCTGACCAATGTATTCGGTTCCATCTATAAATTTGTATCGTATCGACTGAGCAAAAGAGAAGCGTTCTGACCTCCGAAGCCAAAGCTGTTGCTGATGGCATTTTTGATTTCCCTGTGGATCGGTTTTTGGGGGACATAAAAGAGATCGCAATCTTCTCCAGGGGTTTCCAGGTTGATGGTGGCGTGAATTTTCCGGTTTTCAATCATGAGGGCCGTGGCGATGGTTTCAATGCCGCCGGAAGCGCCGATCAGGTGACCTGTCATGGATTTGGTGGAGCTGATGGGGATGGCTTCAGCGGCTTTACCAAGAGCCTTTTTGATGGCCAGGGTTTCGGCGGGATCATTCAGGGAGGTGGAAGTACCGTGGGCATTGATGTAATTGATTTCCTCGGGAACTACCCGTGCTCTTTTCATGGCGTCCATCATGGCCCTGGCCTGCATTTTAGGTTCCGGGTCGGGGGCTGCAATGTGATAGGCATCGGATGTGGCCCCGTAGCCCGATAATTCACAATAAATGTGCGCCCCACGGTCGAGGGCATGGGACAGTTCTTCCAAAATGATGATCCCTGATCCTTCACCCATGACAAAACCGTCCCGGTTCCTGTCAAAGGGCCTGGAAGCTTTTTCAGGGTCGTCATTCCTCTTGCTCATGGCGTTCATGCTCACGAAAGCCCCGAATACGAAGGGGGTGATACACGCATCGGCGCCGCCGGTAACCATGATTTTTTCTTCACCCAGAAGAATCTGTTTATAGGCTTCAATAATGGCGTGGTTGGCGGATGCGCAAGCCGTTGAGACGCTGCAGGCGATCCCCTTAATGCCGAATGCCATGGTTACATTGACCGGCACCGAGCATATCTGCACATGGGGCAGGGCAAAGGGAGAAACCCTTTTGGGCCCATTGTATTTGAGAAATTGCCGGTACCATTTTTCGCATAGATCCATGTTCTGAGCGCCGATGCCGAGAATGACCCCCATGCTGCCGGGATCCATGCCTTTAACCGTATAGGTTCGACGTCCTTTTTCCCGTTCGATGTCGTCAAGTGAAAAGCCGGCGTCTTCCAGGGCCAATCTGGTGGCGGCCATGGCGAATTCGGAAGTTCTCCCAAGATACCTGAAATCTTTGTTTCGATGTATGAAATCGGTCAGGGAAAATCCGTCAATGGGGCAGGCAACCCGGGATGGATATTGATCCATATCCCATCCTTCAAACTCAATCTTTTTGGCGCCCGATTGGCCTGCCATAAGAGATCCCCAGTAGGCTTCTTTGCCGATGCCGATGGGCGTTACAGGCCCTAAGCCCGTGATGACCGCTCTTTTTCGCATGCGTTGTTCCTTTCTCTTGATAATTCAAGATGCTGCACTGGATCGGCTATAACAGAAGATGGGTTCAGGGTCAAATGATTGGTTTGCAACATAGATTATTCTTGATGTTCGATCCCGAGGTTGTCCGTCAGAAGCGTCAGATCGGAGAGGGCCTTTTCAAAGTCAAAATCGTTGAGGCTTTTTTCAAGGGATTCAATCGGCTCATGAAAGCTTGTGTCTTGAAGCTGTCCTTTCAGCTTTTCCAGAACCCGGTCCGCATCCAGGCTGGACGCTTCCAGCAGGGCTTTTAGTTCCCCGATGAGCGGCGCTGTTTCTTCCAGGTTGGGCTTTCGGGAGGTATCGGGTGTTGCCGCCGGTGGTTCATCCGGGGGCGCTGCTTTCGGGGCCATGCGGTGGATGGCTGTCAGTGTGGCTTCCAAACGTTGCTTAAACCGTGTCAACTCATCCTCAATCAGGGGGCGATGGCCGTTTTTGATGGACTGTTCAAGCAACTGAGCCGCCTTGTTCAGGTCGTTGGCGCCGAGATTTCCCGAAGTCCCCTTGATGCCGTGGATGAGGCTTGCCATTTCTTCCAGGTTATTTTTATCCAGGAGTTCCCGGAGTGTGGCGTGTGCTGGGCGGACCTGTCGGGCAAAATCCTGAAGGAGCTTCTCGTATAAGACCCGGTTTCCGGCAACCCGTGCCATTCCTTCCGACAAATTGATTTCCGGCAGGGGTGAATCATAATTCGTTAGAGCATGGCCGGGGGAAGGTGCGACATTTCCTTTTTGAATCGGGTGGGGCGGCGGCGTACTTCCTGCCACGGGTCGAATCCATTTGACCAGGACCGCGAAGAGTTTTTCCGGGTCGATGGGTTTGGTCACATGGTCGTTCATGCCCGCTTCCAGGCTTTTTTCCCGGTCTCCCGCCAGGGCCTGGGCTGTCATGGCCACGACGGGCAGGTTTTTATGGGCGGGGTTTTTTCGAATTTGAGCCGTGGCTTCATAGCCGTCCATGACGGGCATGTGAATATCCGTCAGTACCAGATCAAAGGGTGATTGTTCCACTGCCGAAACCGCCTCCTGCCCATTATTGACCACATGGACGGAAAGACCCTGCTGTTCCAGTAACTCCCGTGCGACCTGCTGGTTGATCTCATTGTCTTCCGCCAGCAGAATTTTAGCCCCCCGAATATTTGAAAGACCTTTTTGCAGCGGGGATTCAACCCTTTTCTCTCTTGGCCGTTTGGCCCGTTCCCTGCCGAATATTTCCATGATGGCGTCAAAAAGAAGGGAAGGGTTTATGGGTTTAAACAAGAAGGCGTCGAGGCCTGCTTCCCGCGCTTCTCTTATCACTTCTTCCCGGCTGTAGGCGGTGACCAGGATCATTTTGGGAACGGTATTCAGTGAAAGCCCCCTGACGCGGCGTGCACATTGGATTCCGGTCATGCCGCCCATTTTCCAATCCAGCAGCACCAGTTCAAAGGGATTTTCCGTTTTTCGGTCGGCTTCCTGGATGGCTTCCAGGGCCATTTCCGCGGAATCCACGGTTTGGACTTCAAAACCGAAAGAAAGCAGGAGGGTTTCCATAATCTTGCGGGCGGCATGGTTATCGTCGACGGCGAGAACCCGTTTTCCCCGTATTTCCGGGTCAAGCGTCGGTTTCCAGGGGGATTTATCCGGTTGAAGTCTGAAGCGGGCGGTAAAGAAAAAAGTGCTCCCTTTTCCGGGTTCGCTTTCCACCCCGATTTTGCCCCCCATCATGCCCACCAGTTTTCTGGAGATGCTGAGACCCAGTCCTGTGCCCCCGTATTTCCGCGTGGTGCCGCGATCCGCCTGGGTAAAGGGTTGAAAGAGACGTTCCGCCTGGTCCCGGGTCAGGCCGATGCCGGTGTCTTGAACGGAAAACCGAAGGGTAACATGGCTTTCATCTTCTTCCAGCAGCCGGACGGTCACGATGACTTCTCCCTGATCGGTAAATTTGACCGCATTGTTGGCCATGTTGATCAATACCTGCCCCAGGCGCAGGGGATCGCCTACCAGGTTGGCGGGCGCCAGGGGATCCGCGTCAAAGAGGAATTCAAGGCCCTTTTCTTCGGCTTTCAGGCTGATCAGACTGCTCAGGTTGTCCAGAACATCCTCCAGACGAAAATCCACCTGTTCCATGTCCAGTTTGCCGGCTTCGATTTTGGAGAAGTCCAGCACATCGTTGATGATGCCCAGAAGGGTAGTGGCGGATCTTTGAATCTTCCCCAGGTAATCCGCCTGCTTGGCACTGAGGTCGGTTTTGAGGGCCAGGTGGCTCAGGCCGATGATGGCGTTCATGGGGGTCCGAATTTCATGACTCATGTTGGCCAGAAAGTCGCTCTTGAAACGGCTCACCTCATCCGACTTTAATTTTTCCAGTTTCAATGTGCGGGTTCTGGAAATGGCGCGTTTCAGGTCGAGCAGGGCCAGCAGGATAAAAACGGCGCACAGGTTTAACAGGGGCATGAAAGGTGAAAAAAACAGGCTTCGACGGGTAAAAAGCCATTCTGCTCCCCACCAGATGCCGACCCCCAGGAGCAATAGCCCCAGAAAACCCCAGAGAGGTTTGCCCGGCAGCAGCAGCATCCAGGCCAGAAATCCCGTTGCTCCCATGAGGATCAACTGCAATCCCCATTTCCAGGGAGCCGGTTCAATGAACTGTTCCGAAAGGATGTTGTCGGCGATGGCGGCCTGAACCAGTACGCCTGGAAACCCCGATTGTATGGGGGTGGTGTGCGTATCCCCGATGCCGGCGGCTGTGGTCCCCACGAACACGATTTTTCCCTGGAGCCGTTCCATGGGAATGCGGTCTTCCAGGATATCGGCGGCGGAGATATGGGCAAAGGCGTCCTTTTCGGCCCTGTATTTAATCCACAGGTGTCCCGAAGGGTCCAGGGGAATCATCCTGTTGCCCATTCGCAGCGACAGGGTTCCGTCCCGGGTGGCTTTAATCAGCAACTGATCTGATTTTTCGGCATACATCAGGGTCGCCAGGGCCAGGCTCGGGTAGATGCCGTCCCGGTAGCTGACCAGAAGGGGGCTTTTCCTGATGACGCCGTCTTTATCCACAAGGGTGTTGATAAACCCGGCACTGTTTGCGGCATCCCCCAGGATTTTCAGACTGCAAAGCGCCCCTTGGGCGTTGAGCAGATGGTGGGAAGGGCTCCAGCCCCCTTCAGGCGATTTGATGGCTGTTTTCAAGGGATGAAGGGTGCAGGTATTTTCAGGTAAATCATCTTTTTGAAACAGGAATGCATACCCCATTACATAGGGGCCCTGAGCTAGAATTCGAGCCAGGAGGCGGTCATTGTCCTTGAGGTCGTCGGGCAGGCCCGTGACTTTTGCCTGAACGTGAAGGTCCCGCCGCAATTGTTCCTCCAGGATTTTGGGGGATGTGCGATCCGGTTCAGGAAACAGCATATCAAGTCCGACAGCCAGGGCCCCCAGACGCTTGATTTTTTCCAATAGCAGCGCCACGCGGTATCTTGGCCAGGGCCACTGCCCGAATGTGAGGATTGCTTTTTCATCCAGCGTTACAATGACCGGCAGCGTTGGGGTCTTTGGGGTCGGGTTGGATCTCAGGAAGTGATCATAGATTTTGAATTCAATGAACTTCAGGGCGTCGGGTTGCGTAACCGCCGTGCCGGCCAGGATCATGGTGACGCAGAGGGCAAGAGAGAGACCCCTGCCGCGAAATCCGACAATGGGTTTTGCTTCCGGCACGTCATTCCTTTCGCCTCTACTATCTGACAGTGACATCTACCCGGCGGTTTTGCGGTTCCGCCACTTCATCTGCCGTGGGAACCAACGGGTTGCTTTCACCGTGGGCCGCGACAAATATGATCTTCGGGTCAACGCCCTGGGAAACCAGCAGATCTTTGATGGAAGCAGCTCGATTCCGGGAAAGGCGAATGTTCAGGCTTTCAGCGCCCACCCGGTCCGTGTGCCCCACCACGCTGATGTCTTTGGATTTTCTGACGGTGATGGCGGCCATGATATCCGGGATCAGTTTCTCCGATGAAGGGGTCAACTGGTCAGTGCCGCTTTTAAATTGGAGGCTGAAGGTAACCGGCAATCCCGGGTCCGCCGCCAGGGCCATGCCGAATTTATCTTCAATGGTTTTCCGATCCATTTTTTCGGGTTTCCCGGGGGGGGCCTCGGCCGAGGAGACTTGAACCGCATATTCCGCCTGGCGGATCACCTGGGTTCCCTTGTCTGTGCCCACGGTGATTTCGCCCACGGCCCCATTGGGATCGGGCAGGAGAACAAAAGTGTTCTTTTTGGCGCATCCGGTCGAGGAAAACAGCCAGATTAGGATAAAAGCGAAGAAAGAGGTGTAAAGAATGTTCCGCATGATGATTTCTCCTGATTATTCAACCTCTACCAGAAATCGGGTGCCGCGAATGCCCAGGACGGCCAGGGGCGTTTCCACACGGGTGGCGCCGGGGGAGAGTTTACCGATTTGGCCGGAGAGATAGGCCGCGGTTCCCTTTGAAATTTTCGACACAAAGGAGAGTTTGCCCTCGCCCGGAGAAAACAGAAAATCGTCGATGCTGATCCTTGTGTCGGGCCCCATGGAGAGAGTGCTGTCATCCCTGAAAATGACCCCCATGCTCGCCTGGGGTCCTGTTTGAAGGATGTCCTTTGCATGGATTTTAGCGCCTTCCGCCGCCGGGATGATTTGGTCGTCCCGTTCGATTGAAGCCTTTCCGGTGATATTTTTGATGACGCCCGCCGGTTCCATGGCCGAAAGGAGGGGGGTGAAAAGAAAAAGAAACAACGTGAAAAAAAGGACAGTCGTTTTCATTATCGTTCCTCCATTTGAAATTTCCTCTTTTTCATAAGGATGTTCCATGTGTGAATCAGTATGATGATGCATGAATAAATGATCTTAGAAGAAAAGATGATTTTCCGTCAAGTTGAAATTTTAAAATCAAAGGTGAGCAGGTTTTTGGAACCGCATTGAATTCTGAAAAATTCCGAGCTGTATGGTTAAAAACACGGGTAACCTCACACGTCGATTATGCCGGAATTTGTGGGATATTTCTTCAAACCCTTGTAACCCATCCCCGATTCTGTTAATTTCACTGTGAATAACCAGAGGGTATCTGTTTCCTCAATGAATCAACCCATCAGACTTTCATCCTAAGGAGGCGTTTAATGCCGAATGCTGAAATCGGCCGGGAAAAAATTCTTATTGTAGACGATATCCCCGCGAATATCAGGATTCTGGGTCATTTGTTGAGGTCCGAATATGATATCCGTATCGCCACCGGCGGAAAAAATGCCCTGGCCATAGCTGCTTCGGAAAACCCGCCCGACCTGGTGCTTCTGGATATCATGATGCCGGATATGGATGGCTATGAAGTGTGCCGACGACTTAAAGAAGATTCCCGTTTAAAGGATATTCCGGTTATTTTTATTACGGCCAAAGGAGAGGTGGAAGATGAAACCAGAGGGCTTGAAATCGGCGCCGTGGACTATATCATCAAGCCCTTCAGCCCGCCGATCGTGGCGGCCCGGGTCAAGACCCATCTTCAGTTGAAAAGACAACGGGACGAACTGGCGCAGATGACCCGCGATCTCACCGAACTCAACCGTATGAAGGACAATCTGCTGGCGGTCTGTTCCCATGATTTGCGTTCCCCGCTCAGCGGTATCCTGGGGTTTACGGACCTGCTTCTGGAAAAGAAATACCTGGAAGCGGAGGACCGGGAGGGCCTTACCCATATCAAGGCCTCCGGAAATGTACTCCTGGGCCTGGTCAATGACATTATGGACCTCAGTAAGGCCAGGGCGGAACAGGTTGAGCTGGAAATGGCGCCTGTTTTGCTTGCTGCCGTGATCTCGACCAGCATCAGCGCTCTGAAACATATGGCCGTGCGCAAAGGACAGACCCTCCATCTGGTGGATCAGTGCCCTGGTGCTCGAATATTGGGAAATGCGAGCGCATTGGGCCGGGTTTTCAATAACCTTCTATCCAACGCCATCAAGTTTACACCGGAAAAAGGGGCGATCCAGGTTCAAATTGAACCTGGAAGCGGGGGCGAGGTGTGGGTCGGCGTCATTGATACGGGAATCGGTATCCAGGAAGACAGGATACCGTATCTTTTTGACCCATTCACCAAGACTTCCCAAAGCGGCACCAGCGGGGAACAGGGAACGGGTCTCGGGATGTCAATCGTTAAAGAGATCCTTGAAAAGCATGGGGTTCCCATAGCTGTGGAGAGTCAACCGGGAAAGGGTACCCGTTTCAAGTTGATTTTTCCCTTGAGCAAAGAGGCTCCCGTTGCGAGTTCCGACCCTGTTGAATTGTCTGTGTCTTCCGAGGGGACGTTAACGGAAAAGAAACGGCATTTGAGAATCCTTTTGGCGGAAGACAATCCCGTCAACCAGAAACTCGGGGAAAAAATGCTGGCGAAAGCAGGTCACCAGGTCACGGCGGCTAACAATGGTGAGGATGCATTCCTGACCTACAGTGCATCTCCCGATGATTTCGATCTCATCTTCATGGACATCCAGATGCCCGGGATGGATGGATTGGAAGGGACCCGGGCCATCCGGAAATTTGAAGCCGGAGACCCCGGAAAAAGCGCGTCCCATGACCGGAATTTTTCCTCTTTAATTAAACGGATTCCCATTGTGGCCATGACCGGCCAGACCATGGCGGGAGACCGGGAAAAGTGTCTTGAAGCGGGTATGGACGATTATATCGTAAAACCCATCAATAAAAAACTGATCCTTGAAATGGTCCAAAAATGGGCGCCGAACCTTATTCCTTCATGATGTTTACGATGCGATTATCCAGGCAGGTGCGCAGAAAGATGTTCATGGGTTTCCGATCTTCCGTTTCGTAGTAAGCGAGCATCAACTGATTAAATTCCAGATGCTTCTTGGCGGGGACATTGATTGCGGGGTACCCATTGGCCAACAGGTGCCCGTTCATGATGAAACGTCCCATGCGCTTATTGACATCATAGAAGAACTGACACCTGGCCATGGTCAAGAAGAGGTATATGGCTTGATCGTAAATATCCGGCATCTGGAATGCCGTATCGGTCATCTCCGCAAAAAGCGCCGGCAAAAGACTCGCCTTGGGCGGCATATATTCCGTGCCGGCAATGGTGACCCCGCCGGAACGAAAGTTTCCCCATTCCAGGGCCTCTTCTTTTCCCGCGATGGCATGCAGGTCGCGGGTTATTTGAGCTGTAATTTCAAATTGGTCCTGTTCTATCCAGTGAAAGAGGGCGCGCCATGCGGCCCCTTGATTGACGGCGATTTGTTGATCCGACAGTTTGTGACCCCCGACGGTGATGCCGTCCAGGAGTGTCTGAATTTCGGGTAATGTGAAATTTAAGCCTTCCAGGTTTACGGCATCCCATACGAACTCCGCCAATTGCCGCTTGGCCAGCATGAGCGCTTTTGCGCGACTGGGCTTCATGCCCCATTTAAGATCTTTCATGGGTATCCTTATTTTTTTAATGATCACCTGACCACGATTTCCACCCGCCGGTTCCTGGTTCCGCCCCGGCCGGCTGGACGACCGTATCGGTCCATCGGTTCAGGTTCGCCGGCCATTCGTGGGTCTCCATGCCGATTTCAATCCAATCGGTGTCGGGTTGTGCATTTTCGAGATTGACAAATCGATCCAGGGTTTGGAACCGAGATCATCGGAGCCCGCCTCATGGGTTTATTGGGTTTGCGATATCAACAACCACAGGCCGCCTTCCTCGATGATGGCGCTGTGCTTTTCCATCCCTGCTTCCGAGACCATTTCCAACAGATTCTTACGGGAAAGCCATTTTTTCCCCAACCGGTAGTTGAGGTCCTTGGATTCCTCCGCAATGGGTGAAATGATTTCTTTCGGTGTAGCTGGCCCATATCCGCCACCCAGAAGGGCATGCCCCCCGGGTTGCAGAATGCGGCGGCACTCTTTGATGATGTGGGGGGTGAGAAAGAAAAAGGCCCCCCGGCAGATCACCAGGTTGAAAGTCGGCAAGAGGGGAAGATGTGCCAGCCGTGTAATCAGCATGGGGCAGGGATTTTGAAATGATGCTTGAATGGCCTCGGCTACTCCCGATTCTTCCAGGGCGATGGCGCCCTGTCGTGAGGGATGGCGTTTCAGCAGGGAAGTGATGATGCCTCCCGAAAATGGGCCAATTTCCAGAATGTGGTCGGTATCATTTGGAATCCATGGTTCAATCCATTGGGCCAGGTAGGGATAAACCGGTTCCCAGAGCAGGTTCAAGCGGGTAATAAGTTCAGTATCCATTCGAATATTTTTCCTAAAATTATGAAAATGAGTTGCCGGCGCAGTGGAAAAAATATTATAATTTTTTTTGGATTATATGGGTTTTGGTTTTGAAACGCCACAACTTGTTGAACATCTTTTTTAAGATTTCTGGGGCGGGTCCGTGAAACGCGGAATGATCGCTCAGAGTTTCGGCATCCCCGCCGTCCAGATCATCAATATCCACGCCCCGCAGAAACTCCTGAGCGTATTTTCTGATTTCTTCACTGGTGCGGTAGTTCACCTTCAATCGCCGGGATCGTCCCACAAAAAACCCTGGGATTTTGATGCACCGTTATGTCCGGAAAAGCCCGGAAACTCCCTGTCAATGATCAGTATCGGGTATGTTTTGAATGGACCAATGGTAACGCGGATCAAGTTGAAATCGTGGATTATCATTGAAAACTTGGGAGTAAGATTCTGAAGAAGATGAACTGCGCATGATAGCGCCTCATGCATCTTCCGGCCATACGGCCCAGGAATCCTTGAGTCCGGTCGCCGGTGTTGTGAGCGCATGATGGGCCTTTGACGAAGGGCTGTCATTAAAATCGCCCATGAGCATGAATCTGTATAACACCTTCTGAAGCCGATCAGCATGATAATGCACAGTATCAGCATCATCGCCCAGACCGTCGGATATCCCCAGTGCCATTCCAGTTCCGGCATGTATTTAAAGTTCATGCCTCCAAAAATGGATGTCCATGCTTTATCGGCCCGGCAAAGGTGTCAGTGGCCAGAAAAGAGGAACCACCAGCATGATGATGCACAGCACGACGAGCGTCAGCAGTCCACCCACTTTTATATAATCTTTAAAGCCATAGCCTCCTGGCCCCATAACCAGAATATTGGCCGGATGAGAAATAGGGGTCATGAAGCTGGCAGACGCTGCCATGGCCATGGCCATCATGAATCCGTAAGGGGTGATCCCCATCTGCTGACTGGCGTTTAAGATGATGGGCGCCAGCAGAAGGACCAGCGCCGCGGTCGGAATAAAACAGGTGGCCAGAAAGGTGAGGAGCAGGAGGGCCAGCATGACCATGTAAGGCCCCATGGGGCCAACGGCAGCAACGACCCCTTCGGCCAGAAATTTTGCCGCACCGGACTGGTCCAGGGCCGTTCCCAGGGGGAACATGCCCGCAATCAAAAAAACGGCCTTCCATTCAATGGACCGGTAGGCCTCTTCCATGGTCAGACAACGGAAAAGCACCATGAAGGCCGCACCGATAACCGTCGCGATATAGATGGGAACCAGCCCCAATATAACGGGAACAAAGGTGAGGAACATGAGAATACTGGAAAGGCGCGCTTTCTCCAGCCGCGGTCTTTCCTGGGCCGATTCGGTGAGCACGATGAAATCCGCTTCACGGCCAAGCAGACCCAGTTTTTCATTTGGCCCGTAAAGCAAAAGCGCATCTCCAAAGTCCAGAGGCATATCCCGCAGGTGGGTGGTATGGGCCTTTCCCCGGCGCCAGATGGCCAGCACATTTAGGCCGAACTTCTCCCTGAAATGGATGTGGCGAAGACTTTTGCCGGCCAGACTGGAATGGGGGGAGAGGATGGTTTCCACTATGCCGACGGCATTCGAAATCAGGGTTTTGAGCTCCGGTCTTTCAGTGGTATCCGGTTGGAGGGCTTGAAATCCCTGAAGCATATCGAGTGCTCCCAACTTACCTTCCATAATCAAACGATCGCCAGGCAGGAGGATTTCACGGGATTCGGGCATCAAACGGAACCCTTCATCCCGGATAATGCACAATACCCGCATGCCCAGCACTTCCGCCAGCCGACTTTCCCGAAGGGCTTTTTGATCCAGAATCGATCCGGAAGGAACCGTCAGTTGAAAAAGACGGCGGTTCAGCTGGTAACGCGCATCGAGCGTATCATGAGAAAGGGCTTCGCATTGGGTAAAGCCTTCCTTGCCGCAAAGAGACAGAATGGCCTCTTTTCCGCCGTGGAGCAAAAGCCGATCCCCTTCCTGAAGTACATCGTCCTGAATGTTGGTCCGTCGAACCCCGTTATCGCGGCCGATGGCCAGGACAATGGATTGATAGAGATTTCGAAAATCCACCTCGCTGAGGGTTTTTCCGATGAGCGAAGCGCCTTTGGTCAAGAGAACTTCTTCAAGCTGTATTTGTTCTGAGGACAGATCCGTTACCGATGCAGCCGCAATGTCAGCCATCAGTTCTTCCCAATGCTGCAATTCCACCAGCTGGTCCCGATTTCCTTTTACCACCAGGATATCCGCGGCCATAAGTTTTTCACCGGCACTCGGTGCAAGCAGGCTCTTGTTGTCTCGAGTGATGGCCATGACATCCATTCCAAGAACCGTCCCCATGCGTGTTTCAGCCAGCGTTTTTCCGGATAAAGGGGATGAGCGGGGAATTCGGACTTTGAAAATTTGCTCTCCCATATGATACGGGTCAGTGATGGCGCCTTTTAGAACGCTTGGTGAATCCTGAAGAAATCCATGCCGGGGAAGAAGACGCCGGCCCACAAAGGTCATAAAAAGCACACCGAAAATGAAGATAAAACTGCCCACGGGGGTGAAATCAAAAAGACGAAAGGGGGTCAGGTGGTTTTCCCGAAGGAGCGCACTTACCAAAATGTTAGGCGGCGTGCCGATCTGAGTCAGAAGCCCGCCCAGAAGAGACCCGTAGGCGAGCGGCATAAGCAGGGCAGAAGGGGAGCGGTTCGTGTTTCGGCAGATATCCATGACCACCGGAAGCAGAAGCGCGGCCACGGCCACATTGTTCATGAAGGCGGACAGGAGCCCGGCCACCACCATGATGATCATGACCAGCAGGGTATCGTTTCCACCGGCCAGTTTGACCACCCGGCTGCCGATGATGTTGCCCACGCCGCACCGGGTCAGCCCCCCGCTGAGGATAAAGACCGCCCAGACAGTCACCACCGCCGGGTTGCTGAATCCTGACAGGGCGTCCACGGGGCTTACAAGACCGGTTACCGCCAGGCTTCCCAGCACCAGAAGCGCCACCACTTCCATGGGCATCCATTCGGTTACCAGAAACACGACCGCCAGCAACAAAATGGCCAGCACCAGTGCGATGGAAAGGGTCATGACAATGAATCTCCGTTCGTGTTTTGAGGCGGAGCTGAGCCCTGTTTGCCGCCCATGGCCCAGTCGCCTACGCGAATGCTTTCTTCAAACAGGATGAACATGCCCCTGACGCCTTCCAACAATGAGTACCCTCGGGCGAGAGAACCGGATCAGATAAGCCAGATTCTTGACGCCCTTCCTACCATCACAGAGATGGTTTTGCAAGACCTTACCCATGGCGTGAAGTACAAAAAATGCGGAGCAGAGGGCATGACCGCCGAACAGATCCTTCGTGCAGCGATCATTAAACAGACTGAAGGCTTCAGTTATGATGCTCTCGCTTTTAATCTCATTGATTCTACCACTTACCGCAAATTCTGCCGTATAGGCCTGGTTCATAAAGGTTTCGAGAAATCCGCGCTCTGCAAAAATATCAAGTCCATTTTCCCGAAAATGAGTTTGCCTATTCCAGCGGGAAAAAATATAATTACTCTTATTCGATTTGGTCAAAGCCTGTCTGGAACGAATTGAACGGGCAAATCCCAACCTGAATGCCGTTGTTCTGATGGACGCGGATTCGGCTTTGTCATGCCGTTGTTCTGATGGACGCGGATGAATGGGAGGATTCCTTTGGCTTTGTCACGGGCCGGAAATGGTGCTGGATGATGAATTGGCAGGGGCGTAAATTCGGGGGAACATTGCCTTCTCGGGATCTTAAGACCCCAACGGCACCTAAGGACCATCTGGATAGCGCCGACGATTAAGTTCCAGCGCCTTCAAGGCGGTGAATGGGGTTCCTGGCGGAGGATCCCTGTGCAGCAGGTATTCGGCGGGCAGACCTATAAACTGGTTGACCTTTACTTTCAGCAGTCCCTCTGGGAAGACCGATTCAATTGCCGGTTGGGGCGAATCGCCATGGGGGATGAATTTCTGTCTTCTCCTCTTTACTGGAATTACGTCAACAATGGCTTTGACGGGAATCCGGTGGCTATTTTCAAGAACGTGCCGGGTGTTACCGCATACCCCAATGCTACCTGGGGCATCCGGGCCAGGGTAAGACCCGTGAAAGAAGTCTATTTGATGGCAGGTCTTTTCAACAACGATCCGGATGTTTCCGAGTCTAAAAACCACGGGGTCGATTTCAGCATGAGAGGCCCCTGTTTTGTGATTGCGGAAACGGGCTATCTTCGAAACAGAGAAAAGGGGTCAGGCGGCCTGCCCGGCAACTACAAATTCGGCGCCTACTACCATAATGGGGATTACGATGATTTGTACCGGGACGGTGCCGGAAATTCATATGTCTTGTCCGGCAACGCCCCCCAAACCCATCACGGCAACTGGGGTTTCTACATTCTGCTGGATCAAATGATTTACCGGGAAGGGGGGAGCGACAGCGAGCAGGGGCTCACCCCCTTTGTTTCACTCCTCTTTGCACCGGATAAAGATATCAACCCACTCCCTTTCTTTATGAACGGAGGCCTTGTCTATAAAGGGTCGATCCCGGGACGGGATCGCGATATTGCCGCCTTTGGTGTGATATACGGCGGTTTCAGTGACGATCTGGAACGTTATCAGGAAGACGCAAAGGTGGGTGTCCAGCGCTTTGAACTGGTGCTGGAATTAAACTACAATGTTGAAATTGTCAGATGGCTTCACCTCATTCCGGATATCCAGTATGTCATAAACCCGGGAGGAACCGGGGATATTTCCGATGCACTGGTGCTGGGTTTTCAGTTGGCCCTGAATCTGTGAACCATAACGAAAAATGGAGCAAATAATGACCAACGCATCGCCCGTTGCCCGGGAAGCATTTTTTTCATATCTGGAGGCAGTCTTTTCAATTTCGCCGGATGATATCAGACTGATGATTGAAAATTTTCATGCTGAAATGCACAAAGGTCTCTCGGGCCATGAAAGTTCTCTTAGGATGATTCCTTCATTCGTGGCCAAACCCAAAGGGAATGAAACGGGAGAATTTATGGCCCTGGACCTGGGCGGCACCCATTTCAGGGTGCTGGCCGTCAAGCTGGACGGAAAGGGAACCGCCGGGGTTACGGCCGTCAGTAAATTTGCCGTCCCCCAAAAGGACATGCAGGGGACGGGGGTTCAGCTTTTTGATTTCATTGCCGGGTGTATCGATGTTTTTTTGAATGAACATCATATGGACAGGAAAAAAAAACATGCGCTCGCTTTCACCTTCTCTTTTCCTGTGGCGCAGACCGGCGTTGCCGCGGGCAAGCTGATTGTCTGGACAAAAGGGTTTACGGCAAGGGGGGTACAGGGTGAAGATGTGATCATGCTTTTAAATGAAGCGTTGCGGCGGAAGGGAATCGACTGTATTGCCGTAACAGCCCTGGCCAATGATACCGTCGGCACCCTGGTTGCGAGAAGCTATGCCGACCCCGGTTGTGATATGGGGGTTATCATGGGGACCGGAACCAATGCGTGTTATCAGGAGAAAATTTTAAATATCCGAAAATTGAAGGGACATGATCCCGATGGGGATATGATCGTCAACATGGAATGGGGTAATTTTGATAAAGTGCGGCTTACCTATTACGACCATCTGTTGGATGAGGCATCGGTAAATCCAGGGGCCATGTACCTGGAAAAAATGGTGTCCGGAATGTACTTGGGAGAGATTGCAAGACTTGTTTTAATGGATTTGATAAAAAGATGCCTCATATTTTCGGATGAGCCGGATGCGGCGCGATGTTTCCATGTGAAAGGGGCATTGAAAACGGAGGATATGAGCAGGATTGAAGGCGATGAAACCAAAAATCTTTCTGAAATAGATGCATTTCTTGAAGAGAAAGGGATCTTAAACAGCTCTTTTCACGATTACAGTTTGCTGAAACGCCTTTGCCGGATGGTATCGGCCAGGGCGGCAGGCCTGGGGACGGGGGCCATGGCATCGGTGTTGACCTGGATCGATCCGCAATTGAAGGACGCGCACACGGTCGGTGTTGACGGGTCACTTTTTGAAAAGTATCCCGGGTTCCGAACGAAGATGATGGATACATTTAAAAATCTGTACGGGGAGAATGCAAAAAACATAACCCTGGTCCATTCCAGGGACGGTTCCGGCAGGGGCGCCGCCATCATTGCCGCCGTTGCCGCATCAGCTGGAAAGCATGAAAATACAGCCGTTAGCTGTTAGCTGTTAGCCGTTAGCTTAAAAGCGGTAGATGTCCGTTTTTATCCGCGGGGGTGACAAACCCTTTGTCATGAGGGCTCACGCTGTTATCCACTTGGTAAAATAATTGAGGGAGCGACAAAATGGGCGCCAACACGAAAGCAAAATCAAAAGTCTTCAGGGTTTGCATCATCGCTTCTCTAGGTGGATTGCTGTTTGGTCTGGACCAGGGGTTTATCAACGGTTCCCTGGGTTTTATCCAGAAAACCTTCCACTGGACCACAGCTCAGGGGGAGTCATTTGCCAGCATTATTCTGATTGGCGCCATTATCGGCGCTTTTTGCAGCGGTTTTATCTCAAAGGCCATCGGGCGGAAAAATACCCTTCTTTTGGCGGCCCTGTTCTTTTCCGTATTCACCCTGTGGGGGGCCGGCACCCACTCATCGACGGTCCTCCATGTTACCCGGGTTTGTCTGGGGCTTGCCGTGGGATGTGCTTCCTTCGTGGTCCCCCTCTACCTTTCTGAAATTGCGCCCGCCAAATTGAGGGGCGGTTATATTTCCCTTTATCAGTTTACCATTACCATCGGCATTTTTGCCATTTATGTCAGCAATACCCTGATCGGCAAGGTGCATACGGGGAGTGATCCCTGGAGACTGATGCTCGGGGTGATCTGCATTCCGGCTGCGGTGATGCTGCTTTTTGTGTGGCGTATTCCCAAGAGTCCAAGATGGTTGATGCTGAAAGGGAGGGAAAAAGAAGCTGAAGCGGTTCTTAAAAAAACCAGAGAGACGAATTTAGAGGCTCAGGAAGAGCTGACGGATATTAAGGAGAGCCTGAAACAGGAAAATGGGGTCAATAAGACGGGCGTCGTGGCCATGCTCGGCAAATCCTACTTTGCCAAAATCATGATGCTCGGTATACTGCTTCAGTTATTGCAGCAACTGAGCGGCATTAACTGTGTCATTTATTATTCCACCATCATTTTCCAGAAGGCCGGATTCAGTAACCCCAGCGTGGCGACGGTGGTTTGCGGATTGGTGAATATGCTCACAACCCTGATCGCTATATTTTTCTGCGACAGATGGGGCAGAAAGCCGATTATTTATATGGGACTGGCCCTGATGTTCATGACACTGGTGCTTCTGGGGACTGAGTTTTTGAGAATTGAAAGCGGAATGCAGATGCATCATCTGGGGCAGACGATGATCATTGGGTCCTGTCTGGTATACCTTTTGGCATTCGGTTTTTCCCTGGGGCCCCTGATCTGGGTGATCTGCGCCGAAATTTTCCCATTGGAAGCCAGGGATTTCGGTGTTACAGTGACAACAATGGCCAATTGGATCGGCAATTTTTTTGTGGTCAGGTTTTCTTTGAGCATTATGGAAAAGTGGGGCGGTTCCACGCTGTTTTTTGTTTTCGCGTTTTTCTGCCTGCTCGGTTTTGTGTTGATCGGATTGTATACCCCTGAAACCAAGGGCATTTCACTGGAAGAACTTGAGATCAACCTGAAAAAGGGTGTGAAACTGAAGGACCTTGGGTTGTTTAAATCCGCACATGATTGACAAATTGGTTTGAGGGATGACTTTGAAAGGAGAATGTAATGGCGTTTGATCATTTGGCTGGAAATCCGGCGCCGGAATCCATGCTGGAAAATATTCCCGGGCTGGTGTCTTCCTATTATACCGGTGAAGTGACGGGACCGGTTTCTTTCGGCACGTCCGGCCACCGGGGATCTGCTTTAAAAGGAACCTTCAATGAGTCGCACGTGGCCGCCATGGCCCAGGCCATTTGTGATTATCGACGGGAAAAAGGACGAAAAGGGCCCCTGTTCATGGGATTTGACACCCATGCGCTTTCAACGCCCGCCTTTAGAACCGCCCTGGAGGTTTTTGCGGCCAATGGGGTGGAGACGGTGATTCACAACCAGGATGAATTTACCCCGACCCCGGTGATTTCCTTTTTGATCGTAAATCATAACCGGGGCAATTCGAGCAAAAGGGCCGACGGTGTGGTGATCACCCCTTCCCATAACCCGCCCCGGGATGGGGGCTTCAAGTATAACCCCCCCCATGGCGGGCCGGCTGATGTCACTGAAACCTCCTGGATTGAGGCGCGGGCCAACCAGCTCATGGGACCGGAAAAAGCCCATGTCAAACGGTTGCCCTATGAAAAGGCCCGTATGGCCCCGACAACCCATAAAGAGGATTTCATCACGCCCTTTGTCAAAACCCTCGATCAGGTGGTGGATATGAAGGCGATCCGGGATGCGGGAATACGAATGGGGGTGGATCCCATGGGGGGATCCGGCGTCCATTACTGGCGGGTGATCGCTGAAACCTATCAGTTGAATATGGAAATCGTTAATCCCCGCGTGGATCCGGCGTTCGGGTTTATGCCCCTGGATTGGGATGGGGAGATTCGCATGGACTGTTCATCCCCCTATGCAATGGCAAACCTTATTGCCCTTGCGGACCATTTTGATGTGGCCTGGGGAAACGACCCGGATTTCGATCGCCACGGGATCGTATGTCCCACGGGGCTCATGAACCCCAATCATTATCTCTCCGTGGTTATCTGGTACCTGTTGCAGCATCGTCCATCTTGGCTTTCCGGTTTCAGGGTCGGCAAAACCCTGGTGAGCAGCACCATGATCGACCGGGTGGTCCAGGATCTGGGTCGGCGCCTTTACGAGGTTCCCGTGGGATTCAAATGGTTTGTGGACGGACTTTTGAAGGGCGAACTGGCTTTCGGCGGTGAGGAGAGCGCCGGCGCCTCTTTTCTCAGGATGGACGGCCTCCCGTGGTGTACGGATAAGGACGGATTTTCGGCGGGCCTTCTTTCGGCGGAAATCATTGCCAAAACGGGAAAAACACCGGCTGAGATCTATGAGACGGTTCTGATACCGAAACATGGGGCGCCCTTTTACAAAAGGGCTGACGGCCCCATTTCGGATGAGCAGCGACGGATTTTGAAAAATCTTACGCCCGATTCCGTCAAGGTCACTTCGGTGGCCGGGCTGTCCATTGCTTCCATTGCCACCACGGCGGCCGGAAACGGGGCATCCATCGGTGGGGTGAAGGTGACTCTGGAAGATGGGTCATGGTTTGCCATTCGCCCTTCCGGGACCGAGCCCAAAATGAAGGTCTATGTGGAAAGCTTTGCGGGAGAAGATCTCTGGCGGAAGATTTACAACGAAGTTCACGGTTGTATTTTTTGCCGGTAGGGTGGGTTACGGGTTGATTGGAGGCGGAAATGCTGTATCGCACGGTGGGAAAAACAGGAGATCGGCTGTCGATATTAGGATTCGGATGCATGCGTCTTCCCCAGAAGCGGGGTCAGCCGGGCAGCGGCAGAATTGACGAAGACCGTGCCCGAAAACAGATTCGCCATGCCATCGATCAGGGGGTCAACTATATCGATACGGCCATGCCCTATCATGCGGGGGGCAGTGAACCCTTTTTAGGACGGACGCTGAGTGATGGATATCGCGAAAAAGTCAAACTGGCCACGAAACTGCCCCCCTGGTCCGTGAAATCCAGGGGAGATATGGATCAACTCCTGAGAGCACAGACGGGCCATCTCAAGACTGACCATATCGACTATTATCTGCTCCATGCCCTGGAACGCAGAAGCTGGGAAAAATTAAAACGCCTCGGCGTGCTGGAATTCCTCGACCAGGCTAAACGGGACGGCCTTATTGTGAATGCGGGTTTTTCCTTTCACGGCGATCTGGATCTGTTTAAAGAAATTGTGGATGCCTACGACTGGACGTTCTGCCAGATCCAGTTCAATTATCTTGATGAACAGAACCAGGCCGGCACCGAGGGACTTCGGTACGCCTCGGAAAGAGGTCTGGCGGTGATGGTGATGGAACCGCTTCGGGGCGGCAATCTGGCACGCCCGGCGCCGCCGCGAATTCAGGCCCTGTGGGATCAGGCCGGGACCAAACGGACGCCCGCGGAGTGGGCGTTGCGTTGGGTGTGGAATCACCCCGAGGTGACCGTGGTGCTTTCGGGAATGAATGAGGAATCCCATATTGAAGAAAATCTGCGCATTGCGGATGAGGGCTATCCCGAATCCCTGACGGACGGGGAATTGTACTTGATCGGAAGGGTCGAAGAAACCTATCGCGGATTGACCAAGGCCGCCTGCACCGGTTGTCGTTACTGTATGCCCTGCCCGTCGGGTGTGGATATTCCCCTGTGTTTTGAACTTTACAACCGAAAGCATTTGTTCGACGATACAAAATGGGCCAACATCGTTTACCTGACCCGACTGGCCGGAGGTGAGGGGGAAACACCGTCATTGGCTTCCCTGTGCGAGCATTGTGGAAAATGCGAAAAGGCATGTCCGCAGCATTTGCCCATCCAGTCGCTCCTGGAGGAGGTGGCGGAGGATTTTGAGGGGTGGACGTTGAAGCCCCTGGTATGGGCGACCCGTAAATTTTTTGCCTTTCAAAGGTGGTCCGGCGTGCGAAGGGCCCAGAAAATGGAAAAACGAAAACAGGCGGCGGCTTAACTTGTCTTACATTACCTGCACTCAGAAAAAAACCAAGCATAAGGTTCATGTGTCGGTGTGCGAACGCTGCAAAGGGATGGACTGCCCCGATTACCGGAATTACATGCAGCTTTCTCTGTTTCCTTCTCTGGTTCCGGATGAAAAAATCCGGAAGAAATTTCAAGTTGAGAAGTGTATCCGTGACGTTTCAGAGGTTTCAGACCCACCACCTGAGCAGATGTCATGGCTGAGAAAGCCGGGTTGATGCGTTTTTTATTTCTTGATTTTTGTCGATGTCTCAATCGTTGTCAGCTTTTTAAACCAATAGTATCCAGGTTGGGTATGGTGAAAAAAATATTGACCGTAAGAATAAAAAATGTTAATTGATAATCATTATCGTTAAAGCATAGGGGTAACCGGCGGCAAACCACACCGTTTAAACTTTTTCACTTTTTCGGCATATGCTGCAACTGCATGTCAAAGGAGGAAGCGTTATGAATGAAGAGAGCAAGTGCCCGGTAACGGGTGGAGCGAACAAACAGAGTGTAGGCGGAACGTCGAACCGGGACTGGTGGCCGAACCAGTTGAACCTCAAGATTCTTCATCAGAACTCCCTTATGAGCAATCCGATGGGTGAGGCGTTCAACTACGCTGAAGAATTCAAGAAACTCGACCTGGAAGCTCTGAAAAAGGATCTGTATGCGCTGATGACCGACTCGCAGGACTGGTGGCCGGCCGATTACGGTCACTACGGGCCGCTCTTCATCCGGATGGCCTGGCATAGCGCAGGTACCTACCGCATGGGTGACGGTCGCGGGGGCGCGGGGTCCGGCAGCCAACGTTTTGCCCCCCTCAACAGCTGGCCCGATAATGTGAACCTCGACAAGGCGCGTCGATCTGCTTTGGCCGATCAAGCAGAAATACGGCAGGAAAATCTCCTGGGCCGATCTGATGATCCTCGCCGGTAACTGCGCCATCGAGTCCATGGGGTTACCGACTTTCGGCTTCGCCGGTGGGCGCGAAGACATCTGGGAGCCGGAAGAGGATATTTATTGGGGCTCTGAGGCCGAGTGGCTTGGGGATAAACGCTATTCGGGCGACCGGGATCTCGAAAATCCTCTGGCAGCCGTGCAGATGGGCCTGATCTATGTGAACCCGGAAGGCCCGAACGGCAACCCGGATCCGGTGGCCTCAGGTCGTGACGTCCGCGAGACCTTTGCGCGAATGGCCATGAACGATGAAGAGACCGTCGCGCTGGTCGCCGGCGGGCACACTTTCGGCAAGTGTCATGGCGCGGGCGATGCGGCGCTGGTCGGTCCGGAACCTGAGGCCGCCCCCATCGAGGAACAGGGACTTGGCTGGAAGAGCAGCTTCGGCAGCGGCAAAGGCGGCGATACCATCGGCAGCGGCATCGAGGGCGCCTGGAAGCCAAAACCGACCCAATGGGACATGGGCTATCTGAACGTGCTGTTCAAATACGAGTGGGAGCTGGTCAAAAGCCCGGCCGGGGCGCATCAGTGGTTGGCCAAGGACGTGGCTGAAGAAGACATGGTACTTGACGCCCACGACCCGTCTGAAAAGCACCGGCCCATGATGACCACGGCGGATCTCTCGCTGCGCTACGACCCTGTCTATGAGCCCATCGCCCGGCGCTACCAGCAGAACCCCAAGGAATTCGAAGATGCTTTCGCCAGGGCGTGGTTCAAGCTGACCCACCGTGATATGGGGCCCCGCGCCCGCTATCTCGGCGCGGAGGTTCCGGAAGAGGAGCTGATCTGGCAGGACCCCGTGCCCGCGGTTGATCATGAGCTGATCGACGCACGGGATGTCGCGGATCTCAAGGGAAAGATCCTTGCCTCGGGCCTGTCCATCTCGGCACTGGTCTCCACCGCCTGGGCATCGGCCTCCACGTTCCGCGGTTCCGACAAGCGCGGTGGCGCAAACGGGGCGCGTATTCGTCTGGCCCCGCAAAAGGATTGGGAAGTCAACCAGCCTGGACAACTTGCGAAGGTGCTGGAAACCCTGGCGGGAATCCAAAAGGCGTTCAACAGCGAACAGTCCCATGGAAAGAAGGTTTCCATGGCCGACGTGATTATCCTGGGTGGATGCGCGGGCGTCGAGCAGGCGGCGAAAAATGCCGGTCAGGATGTAACCGTTCCCTTTACCCCCGGACGAACGGATGCGTCACAGGCGCAAACCGATGTGGCATCATTCGCCGTACTCGAACCGATGGCAGACGGGTTCCGTAACTACCTCAAAACCAAATACACCGTACCAGCGGAGAAACTGCTGCTGGATCGGGCACAACTGCTGACGCTGACCGCTCCCGAAATGACGGTTCTCCTAGGCGGCATGCGTGTTTTGAATGCCAACTTCGAACAGTCCCGGAACGGCGTCTTCACCAAGCGGCCGGAGACGCTCACCAACGACTTCTTCGTGAATCTGCTCGACATGAGTACGACGTGGAAGGCAACGGCGGAAGACGAAGACGTGTTCGAAGGTCGTGATCGCGCCGGCGGTGAACTCAAATGGACCGGCACCCGTGTCGATCTTATCTTCGGTTCCAACTCCCAGCTTCGGGCTCTGGCGGAAGTCTATGGAAGTGAGGATTCTCAGGAGAAGTTCCTGCAAGACTTCATAGTCGTGTGGAACAAGGTCATGAACCTTGACCGCTTCGATCTCGCCTGATCGCGGCATATAAGCGCGGCGTTTCAAAACAATCTGAAACGCCGCCATTGCTTTTGTCCTTAGAGCGCCGGAGTGGGGGGAGAGGCGAGTAGGGAGAAAAATGACAGGAATAGCGGTTAGCCGGGCAGAGGATGTCACGCCCTTCGAAAACAAAAACGTTTCGCGGACCGGGCCAGCCATATTCCCAGAATCACGCCCAGGCCGTTGGCCGCCATGTCTGCCGCTGAAAAAGACCTGCCGGGCACATAAATTTGTAAAAATTCCAAACAGATCCCCAGAGGAACCATGCACAAGGCGCCCGTAAGGGTCGATTTCGGGGTCGGGAAGGCAAAAAAAGAGAGGGCGGCAAGCCATAGGTAGGCCAGAAAGTGGGCGACCTTGTCCGCGTTGGAAAAATCATATGGCATTTCCAATCTGGGTGACAGCGACAGGCAGATGACCATCGCAACGGATGCGATCCATAATGCCAGCATCATTCGCTGTAATCTGGATTTTTGAAGGATCATGGTATAGTTCATGGTTTTAAGTTTTAGGTTTTAAGTGAAAAGACAAAACTATTCAAATAGTTGTAAAACTCTAACGAAAATTGGAAAAGCATCCTGAGAGTTTTTTGTTCAGGCATTATTTCAAGAAGAGGGGCAGGCCAGCCACGGTCATGACGACTTTGTCGGCTGCCGCCGCCAGTTTCTGGTTCAAAGACCCTGCCATATCTCGATACTGCCGGCCTAAGGGGTACTCCGGGACGATGCCCATTCCCACCTCGTTGGATACGATGATGATTGATTTTCGGGTTTGGGCCAGGGTTTCAATAAGCCTGTTTTGGTAGGCCTGCACCTTGTCTTCCCCCTGTTTTAAGAGAACGTTGCTCAACCAGATGGTCATGCAGTCAATGAGGACCGCATCGACATTTTGGCAATCGGTTTCCAGCACATCCGCAATCTCAAGGGGTTCTTCCCTCAGCTTCCATTGGGGGCCTCGGGCTTCTTTGTGCAGTCGAACCCGGTCCGCCATTTCATCGTCCATGACTTCGGCGGTTGCCAGGAACAGATAGGTGTCAAACTGTTTTTCAGTGTATTCAAGCGCCCAGGAACTCTTTCCGCTTCGGGCGCCGCCCAACACCAGTACAATCTCTTTTTGAGTTGATTGGGTCATTTTTGATCAGTGCCTTCATGCTGTTGATGTCCGATTTCATTTCTCAAAGTATCAGCTCACTGCCTTCCCTGGCCGCCTCGATGATGATATCGGCCTTCTGTTTTTTGGCCAGTTCCCGGCATTTTTTTTCAATCAGGGCCTCTTCCGAATCCGTTCTGGCGGGCTCATGGTGAAACAACAGCAGGTGTTTCACCCCGGCTTTTATGGCCAGTTCCAGCGCGGTACTGTAGTCTGAATGTCCCCAACCCCGGTGGGCTTCAATTTCTTCGGGGATATACTGAGCATCGTGGACCAGGATGTCTGCATCTTGACAAAATGGAACAAAATCTTCAATGCGCTTTCCCTGCCAGATTTCTCTGGTTAATTCGTTATCCGTGATAAAGACAAATGACTTATTGTTTTCCTCGAAGCGGAATCCAAGCCCCCCTTGGGGATGTTGAAGTTCAATGGTGCGGATAGTGGTATCGTGGATCTTTAGGGGCCCATAATGCAGCTGGTCCAGATAGCGGATGTCAGCCCCCAGGTCTTCAAATTTGATGGGAAAAAACCCGTCGCCGATTTTGTTGTCAAAAATCGCCCGCAGTCCCTTGATGCATCTGCGTGTGCCGTCAACGGATATTTTCGTGGTGGGTTTGAAAACCGGGTCAAAGAAGGGAAACCCCTGTACGTGGTCCCAATGGACATGGGTCATCAACAGGTGAATATCCACTGTCTTTCCAAGGGCCATCAGATGGTCTCCCAGCGGTCGCATGCCGGTTCCCGCATCGATGACAACGGTTTCGCCGCAATTCAGCAAAATTTCAACGCAGCAGGTGTTTCCTCCGTAAATGATGGTATCTTTTCCCGGTGATGCTATGGAACCTCTTGTTCCCCAGAATTTGACCTTCATAAAATGATCCCTGTCTGTATTTTTAAGAGGGCATTTTCAGGTTTTCACATGCTCAGTAACCGTTCCTTGGATGTGAAAACAATGGTTGCGGTTAGAAAGAAAGATTCTCTACTGTATTCAGGCGCTAAGGTATCTTTTTGTTGATTAGGTGTCAATTCAAAAAAAAACAATGCCTTGGGCCATTTCGAATGGGTGTTGGTCAGTCTTCATCATCCTGATAGATGCAGGCAAAAACCTTTGCATCAGCGATGACCTGTGAAATCAGGCAGTATTCATTGGGCTGATGGGCGGTATCCGGACAGGTGGACCAGACAGCCGCGGGCAGTCCTGCCGCCCGGAAAAATGCCGCCACGGTTCCGCCGCCGATGCCCATGGGTTTGGCCTCCCTGCCGGTGATTTTTCGCACGGCCTTTTTTAACGCCGTCACCACCGGCGCGGTTGCAGGGGTCGGCGGCGCCGCATCATGGCGATGGGCGGTTTCCACCTCAACTTCAAGGCCCGTTTCGGCGACCACGGTCTCGGCGATTTTTTCCGTTGCCGTGATGATAGCGTCCACGGGATATTCAGGCAGGATTCGGCAGTCCATATAAAAAACTTCTTTTCCCGGAATGGTGTTGACATTGGAAACATTGGCCAGAAATTTGGTGGGTTCGAACGTGGAAATCGGCGGACTGAAAAGGGGATTGGAACCTGCAAAGGTCTCTTTCAGTGCCTCAAGGGCGAGGATGAGTCTGGCCGCGCCCACCAGGCTGTTTCTCCCTTTTTGGGGGGTGCTGGCGTGACACTGTTGTCCCTTCACTGTAAATTTCAGCCAAAGCATGGATTTTTCCGAGATTTCGATCATGGTGCCGTCTTCGTTGCCCGCATCGGGCACAATGATTAAATCTTCGGGCTTAAAGATGTCGGAATGGTGTTGCAAAATATAATCGAGACCGTATTCGCTGCCCGTTTCCTCATCCGCCACAATGATCAGACCCACTGATTTTTTTAACGGTTCGCCCGAATCCAGGATGGCTTTAAGGGCAAGAAAGGCGCTGACAAATCCATGTTGGTTGTCCTCGACGCCCCTGCCGATAATGCGATCGCCATCCACCTTGATCTGGTAGGGATCAGTTTCCCAAAGGGTCAGGTTTCCCGGGGGGACGATGTCCGCGTGGGCCAGAACCCAGATCCTCTGATTTTTTTGTTTTCCCTCCCACCCGGCGATCAGGTTGGGCCGGTAACCATGCGCCGCCTTTTCATCGGGTGCATTGATTTCCCGAATGGCATCGGCGTTCATGGCTTTGCATAAATCTTTGATGAAATTTACTTTTTCATGTTCTCCGGTTCCCCCGTTCAAGGGCCCCAGGGCGATTTTAGACGACAGTTCCCGTTGAAGTTCGATGACGTTTTCTCTGTAACCCTCGATCCGTTTATAAATGTCGGTGATTCCGTTCATGGGGATGTTCCTTTCATTATAGACCGGAAAGGTCTTGAATGCGTTTCATGACCCGGTTGAGTGTTTCTTCACCGGATCCCCGGTTTTCGGGATAAATCGGATCGCCGAAAGCAATCCTTACATCAGTTCGAGGCGCTCTTTTGTGGTACTTTATGCCCACCGGAACCAACGGCAGGGCCAACCGGGAGATAATCAGTTTCAGGATACCCCCTTTGCCGGGACCCATGCGATTGGGATAATAGGTGCCTTCGGGAAAAACCACCACGCCCTCTCCTTCATTCAGGAAGCGCATCATGGCCCTGATGGCATCTCTGCTTCTGAGCGGCTGCCGGCGATTTAGCGGAAGACCTCCCTGCAATTTCAAAAGCCGGTTCGCGAGAGGGTTCAGAAAGAGTTCATGTTTGGCCATGTAGTACAGGGGTCGAGGGGTGGCGACGGCAATCAGGGGGATATCCTGCCAGCATTGGTGTTTGGGGAGCAGCAGAAAGGCTTGTTGTTTGGGAAGTGCCTCCGTTCCTTTTATTTCCAGGCGATAGAAAGGAAAAAAGGTAATCCGAATCAGAATCTTTGTGGCAGCGCAAACCCCTTTGTTTCTTTTGGGTCCGGATGGGTTGGGCATGTTCCGTTTTAATGGCAAACCGGTTATCATTACCGTTTGTTTTCCTTGGTGTGATGCTCAATAAAGGGTCCATCGGTTTCCCCTGTCTTTTCCTCTTCCAGGCGAACGATGTGGTTGATTTTTCTGTAAGACCGAAAGCCCTGTATCAGAAGCAGTGCGCTGATCGGCAAAAGGGTCCATCCCAGCCATACCACAAGGGGGTGACTCCAGAACCTGATAAAAACCAAAGCTCCTGCAACCAGGGCTACGACGGTGCGAATGTAGGCCAGCAGGGTTCTTCTGTTGGCCAGTTCCGTGCGATACCCCGCCAGGTGGTCGCGGATAAACAACTCCGGATTGAAAGGTGCATTGTCCTTTTTAGGGTCCAAATGTTTTTTCCTTAAAGAGACCAGGGTTTGTCTTGTCGTGTCGCTTTTTTTCTGATGGACTGAAACCTAGCCAAAGATATTTGAAATTTTAAAATTGAAATCCACCGGTTGTTCGGCCAAAAATTATGTTGGCAACACAAGTTGATCCGTGTTACCTCATTTTTGCCGTTTCAAATCACCTCTTGCCTGAATAAGTACAATTTTGTTGAACAGGAGTTATCAAAAATCGGCATCAAGTACAAGAAAAATGACAATGCATTTATTTCCGTGGAAGACCCCAGCATGCTTCAGTCAGCCGCTGACAGGTTAAAACCTCGACATAATCCGTGAATGTATCGAATACTGGACTCTCATCGTCAGTCCGAAATTCTCTAAATGCGAAAGACGGAAAATGAACTTGCGCCGATTTTATGCCGTCTCTCAAATTGAATATTGCCGGAATTTCATCTTTCGCCGAAATTTCCAAATTCGAAAGCTATTTGAAAGATCATGTGAACTCAGCTTTTTTTCAATGGCCGCCGATAAGATATCCAATATCTTCGGGTGGCGTATCACAAAAAAAATCAAAGGAAAATTACAAACCGTTTTAGAACGTACGGAACAGGCGCGCCATACTTTTCGAGCCTATTTCAAAAACTCTTTTGTAAAACAATGCTTTCATCTGATTCCTCCCATGTTCACGTGATCGGACACCGTGCTGAACGTCTGCCTCATTACGGAGCCCTGGAATGTTTGCCCCGACCCTGGCCCTTAACCGGGGAGGATTCCCGGAGGGGTTCGCCTGTCACCATTTAAACCCGATTCGGTACATTGTCCGCGGGGCTTCACGCCCCGTCATCAGCGCAACGGCAGCATGCCTGCGTAGGGTCCGGCAGGAATATACCGGGTGATACATGTAACTACATGAATACACTTAAACTATGCGAATCCGTGTCGCACGCGAACGACAAGTTCACCAGCGCCTCCTCCAGCCCCCGCCAGGACCGCCGGACTATCAGGCGTCTGGTGCAGCGTTTGGTGTACGCCCGGCAGGGCAATTACCTTTTGGAAATGATTCTTTCTTTTGGGCCCCTGAGTCTTATTGTAGCCGCTAAAAGGCCACTTTGACGGGTGATCGACCATACCGGCACGGACCATGTTGGCATCAATATAGACGATGCGTCGCGAAAGATGCTCGCCCGCTTTCTGCAGCCGTGGCATGATAACGGTCTTCCCAGTAGGCGCCCTTTCGACCCTTTCTTTGATTGTATTCCTGCCCGGTTCTTCCGGCGACCAACTGTATTGATTTGGGAATCACCCCTCTTTTCCCTGTGTCCACAACGAGTAGGTGGATGTGGTTTGAAGTAATCATGTAATTCAGGATCGTCAGTTTGTACCGCTTCTTGGCCTGGTACAGCCACTGTAAATACCGGCAACCGAAAATAGAGGTCCCGGCGAAAATCGGTGTTAAAAGAACTCGGGATGTGCTTTTTTAACCCTCTTTTCAAAGGCAACTCTTTCACTACGTGAAATAATTTGAAGGTTTTCAAACCATTCCAAAAGGTCAACCTCAATGAGTGGGCTCATAAGAAGCCCGTCTTTTAAATTAACAAATAAGTGATTTGCGTTTTCGTATTCTTTATATGTAAGGTTTCTCTTGCCCAATTTGTCAAATGTTGCCCTTACAGCACGGGAGCTTTCAACAGGAACGCTTTCATCTTTATTCCCATGAGCAAGGAATATTGGAATATCAAGCTTTACCAAATAGTCTACGGGTGGTTCCCAAAGATAAGAATTCCACCTTCGATAAGGATGACCGGCCCACATTTTCATGGAATCCGGATTTGATCTTACATCTTCAAAAACAGAATTGATCTTATCCAAGCTATCAATATCAAAATAGTTTCCTTTTGTTGATAAAAAGTATTTTAGTTCTTCGGCGCGGCTCCATCCACCTCCGCTCCCCAAAAGAATCAACTGCGTAATACGGTTTTCTCTCGCTGCAATAACAGATGCAATATCTCCACCCTCGCCGGCGGCCATTATTATAACTGGAATCTCATAATCCATATCCTTAAGGTATTCTCGGATAACTTTCAAATGGTCTTCGATGCGAACTTCTTTCATGGAAAATTTATAACATGTATCCAAATCGATATTTTGATTTTCATAAACGCCTCTACGCTCTAATACGACAACTGAGGCACCCATGGCTGTTGAACCGGCAAGAACTCCCGCTTTTGAAAGCACTGTTTCATACCCTGAACCTTGAATATAAAAAACCAACATCCTTGGCGGTTTCCCTTTGAAAATATCAGGCTTCATTATTAATTTGTAGGTTATCAAAGGATAGCCGTCATCAGAGACTACGGTTTGTTTTTTCGGGACAAGGGACCACCTTTGAACAACAGAACATCCATTAAATAAAATGAATGACAAGATAACCAGAGTGCTAATTCGCAGCTTTCCAAGATTGAACATTGCTCCCCTTTTCCTTTTGGTATTCCATTTAATTTGGCTTTCCGTGAGCCTTTCTATAAACGCCAATAATTCGGTAAGTTTGTTACCGCTGTCATAATTTAGGCATTCCTGAATTGCATCTATGTACGCATTTTGGGAATTTCGCCTATTTCAATTTGTAGGCCACAAGCCTGCTTTCGGATAAGCCGGCCGTAAAACCCCTCGTCACACTGGCCACGACCAGTTCCTTCAAACCGTCGTTATCCACATCGGCTACCCGATATCCCACCACCGTTCCGGATAACTTCTGTGATGTCCAGTGGGAAATCAGACCGGCATCATTCCAGCCCATAAAATGAATTCGGCCACTGCCGAACCAACGGAAATCCTCAAGTATTCTGGCCGAGTTGGAATGGTTTTTACAAACAACCACTTCGTTTTTCCCATCCCCATCGACGTCGTAGGTGAAGATGGGGGATGCAATAAAAAGTTTCTTTTCGGTTTGTGCCATATCGTTTTCATTCGGATCCATATATTCCATATAGCAAAGGCTCCCGCCAAAAAAGTCGTCGCTTTTCCACAACTGTTCACCCGCCTGATTATTGACCAGCAGATGCTCCCAAGGATCCAGCAGAATGGTAAAGATAGAGCCCTTTCCGGAAAGATCGCACTGAGCAAAATTGAATAGGTTACTAAACCGTGGAAGGGTTATGGACCCTATTGAAACAAAATCTTTTCCTTTACGTTTAAGGAAGTGAACCCCTCCCATATAGTTCCCTTCTGCATTTCGTCTCTGCCCCAGGAGCGTTTTCCCCTTGTGCGGCAGATCCACGACACGAATGAGCCACGGCTGGCCGTGAAGAATCTCTTTGAATTGGGCGCCGTCCCATTCCAAAACGAGGGAAGCGGCATTGGTTGTGGTGAGATTACAGACATAGATCTCTGCTTTGCCGTTTCCGTCGAGATCAGCCACCGTCAGGTAGATGTAATTGGGGGACCATGCACCTTCAATGCGCTTAAACAGAAAAGAACCTTTCTTCTGCCATTTGTAAACATAGACGGCAGTCTTATCAATGAAAACCAATTCGTTTTTGCCGTCACCGTCAAGATCCCCCAAGTCCAGGCCCCTGATTTCGAGTTTGAAGCGTTTAACGAAAGTCGGTTTTCTATAAGAACCGGTCGTGTCTTCGCCGACATTGACCAGCCCCTCCTCGTCTTGTTGTGCAAATGCGCCGGGTCTCTGTTCCGGGTGGGGGATATCCTTTCCCATGATTTTGGCGTTGATGTTTTCCGCAAACCGGTTCACGGCGGGAATCACTTCATCCATGCCCTTGCACTGGTCGTAGGCTGTGATCAGGATTTCCGATTTTTTCACATCAAGAATTCTGGCATCCAGGCTGACACTTTCCCCCAAGACAGTGAGACTGCCGAAAATGACAAAATCCGCACCAAGTGCCTTGCCGATGGCAAAGGCTTTCGTTTCATTCACGGGTCCGGGCACGGTGGAAATCTCTTTATTGACGATTTCCTTATTGATGACATCCAACTTCTCTTTCCAAGTGAGTCTGGAAGAGAGCATATCCACTATGCCTTCCCCGAAAAAATCGAGGTCGCGGTCGGAATTCATGGTGAAGGAGATAATGGCAAGTTTTTTGGGCTCCTCGGAAAAAGAGAGCACAAGGTTAAATAAAACCAATATAGATGTAATCAGAAATGTTAAACTGTGACGTATTGTTTTAGCCTTCATCATTCTCCTTATATTCTAAAAGGTCTCCAGGTTGGCATTCAAGATGTTTGCATATGGCGTTCAAAGTTGAAAGGCGAATCGCCTTGGCTTTTCCTGTCTTTAGAACGGACAAATTTTGTTCCGTGATGCCAACCAATTTAGCAAGTTCAACAGATTTCATTTTGCGTTTTGCTAAAACGACATCTAAATTTATAATGATCGGCACAGGTGCTCCAACTAAATCGTCAATTCTCTTTCTTCAGATAAAATTCGGCCTTCATCCATTACCCATGCAATGACATAGCCAATTCCGCCCACCAAAAGGGCAGTAATTTCTGCGGAGCTAAACCCCACTTCAAGGATTCTACTGCCTGGAGGATTGCCTGCTGAAAATATAACACCTTTTGCTGATTCATACATTATGGACAAAAAAACCCATAAAATAAGTGCCTTGGCACTATTCTTAAGAAGACCGCCATGCTCGAAAGAAAAGATGAGGCCATCTTTGTAAAATGAAAAGAGTCTTCGGACATTAAAAACTCCGTAAACCAAAGCAGATAGTGGCAGCAAGCTTGCAATAAATCCTATGCACTGAAATCGGATCGGCAACTTATGCGGCATAAAGGGGAGCGAATGGCTATTTACCGTTATCAGTCTATCCGGCAAATGGTTGATGAACAACCAGTACGAAATATAATAGAGCGGTATTGCAACCAGCAGGAAAGAAAGCACAAAATATATGGTTTTGCTGATTTTCCTAATTTTTGATAAATTGTCCACGACGATACCTCCTGTTCAAATTAAATAATATGCGTGGAAGCCTACAAATAAAATATTCGTTTGTCAATCATATTTTATTGTTTTGCGATAATTTATTATTGATTTCCATTTTTTCTGCGGCCCTTAGCGCAATCAAAAGACTCGGAAGTATTTGCGGCTTTTGACCAAAAATTTTTAAAATCAGCATCAGAAATGAAGACCATTTCGGCCAAAGAGTCTTAACATCCAACCAGTTCGAAGCTGCTCTCAGGTCGCCCTAAAAGGACCGCCTGGGTTCTAGCCCTTTGTAGTCGGGCGAAAATCCAAATGCTTTCAGTGATGATCCTGGGGTCGGGCCACAACAATTTATTGATTATTCCCTGTTTATGTCCCAATAATAGGTGTTTTCAGCGCCTATATCGTCCTTTTGGGGACGGGAAAGGGCCATATAGGGATCAGCTTCCTCCCGGAGATGATGCTCCTCACCACCTTTCATAACATCTCTTCCTTTTACCTTGAATCCCAGTAGCGATTTCACTTTCTCAACAAATGACTTGCTTCGAACGGCGATACTATCCGCCCATATTTCTTGACGGCGTTTTAATCCATTTACCAAATACGCCTTTATGGCTGCTCCTCAGCTGATCGTAGGAGTCCGCTCCAAACAACCCTTGAAGTCTTTCATAATCAATCAGAATATTCTTTCTTTTGGGCCTCTGAATCTTATTGTAGCCGCTAAAAGGCCACTTTGACGGGTGATCGACCACACCGGCACGGACCATGTTGGCATCAATATAGGAGATGCATCGCGAAAGATGCTCGCCGCTTTCTACAGCCGTGGCATGATAACGGTCTTCCCAGTAGGCGCCCTTTCGACCCTTTCTTTGATTGTATTCCTGCCCGGTTCTTCCGGCGACCAACTGCATTGATTTGGGAATCACCCCTCTTTTCCCTGTGGCCACAACGAGTAGGTGGATGTGGTTCGAAGTAATCATGTAATTCAGGATCGTCAGTTTGTACCGCTTCTTGGCCTGGTACAGCCACTGTAAATACCGGCGGCGATCTTTCGAGAACCTCAGTAGAAACTCCCTCTTATGGCACCGGTGGGTGATATGCCAGATGTACCCCGGAATAAAATGTCGCTTTGCTCCCGCCATAGTCTCGAAGAAAAAGGAACTTTTTGGCCTCGAAAAGATCAATATCGGCTCGTTTTAGAGGGGTAAATCAGAGATTGTTGCTCACATATTAGTGCTTAACGTGGCGACCCCATGCGTTCATGCGTTGGGGAAGGGGCGACGGGACCGGGTTTCCACATTCCGCATAGTTGATCCTGTGGATGACTTAGGTGCGCCCTCTACGCCGGTGGCACGACGGTTCCGTGCAGGCAGTTGAGAGACCTGCAACCTGACCACATCCGCTGACACTGGGCAGCGGCATAGACCTGTTAATCCTCGTAGGCCTTCGCTTGTGATCGACGCTTACAGACATTAAATTAATTTCACCATATCATCCGACCCTGGTCCTTAACCGGGGAGGATTCCTGGAGGGGTTCTCCTGTCACCATTTGAACCCGATTCGGTACGTTGTGCGCAGGGCTTCACACCCCGTCATCAGCGCAACGGCAGCATGCCTGCGTAGGGTCCGGTAGGAACATACCAGGTACTACATGTAACTGCATGAATACACATAAACTATTCGATATCGTGTCGCAAGACAACGGCAAGCTCACCAGCGCCTGCACCGGCCCCCGCCAGAACCGCCAAGCTTTCAGGGGTCCACTGGAGCGTTTGGTTCGCGGTTTGCGTACACTGAGGGAAATGGCGATCCTTGCATGACGCCCCATTTTCCTTTCTGGTCCATTATTGAGCAATTACCTTCACATTCGGCTGTAGTTTCAAGCTCCCGCCCCCCGTGGAAAGGGGATTGTAAATTTCGGTCAGGCCGTTCTGTTTTGTGAACGAATTCATCCAACCGCCGCTGATGGTAACAGTTCCCGCCTTTTTCCAGTTCGGTGTTTCTAAATAAGTACCGTCGGCGACCTTGATGAGTGAACCATCTTCCGCCGCTTCTAGGGCGAGCTGGATCGTCTCATAGCAGGGATCTTGCCCACATTGCCCATTGGAAGTGACATATAATGTGGCCTTTTGAGCAACCTGGAAGTCTTTACCTGTGAGCGTGTTTCCGGCCACCACCGAAATGGCCTGAGCATTTTCACACGAAAGCGCGCTTTTAGGTTCGGCCCACCAGACGCCCAGATAGTCGCCGTAGGCCTGGGCTTGGATATAATATTCCCCTGTCCCGAGTCCATTGATAGAATAGGCGCCGGTATCCACATTGATGCGACCCCACTGAATAAGGCCGCTGGTGCAGGGATCTCCTGAATAGGCGTAAATGCGCCCACCGTCGGCGACCGGTGTGGTACCGTCGCTCTCAAAAACCGTTCCGGTGATGATGGCGCCGGGATCCAGTTGAAAATTCATATTGGTGAGCGCGTCTCCGCTCGCCAGCACGATAGGTTGCGCGTTGCCGCAAAGCGGCATGCTGTTGGGGCTTGCCCACCACTCTGTGAGGTAGGGTTCATAAGCATAGGTCTGAAGATAATAGGTTCCAGGTGGCAGTGTATTAAATTGGTAGGTCCCGTCTGAAGCGCTGATAGGTGTTGCGCCCAGATAGTTGAATTTACATGGGTCTCCGTTGTAGATGTCAACATAGCCCCCGCCGGAGATAGGGGTGTCACCATTGCTTTCGTAGACGGTACCTGATATCGAGGCGTCGGCTCTCTCCTCTGCAGAATTCCCTGTGATGATGTTGTTCGAAAAAGTTATTTCCCCATTCTCCATATTTAAATACACGCCGCTGCCATATATGTATTCTTCCCATAAACCACTTACCAAACTGAACTTCCGAAAAGGGTTGGTTGTGCCGCTATTCATGGCGCTCCACGAAAATCCGTCATAGTGAGGAATCGCTCCGTGTTCACCCACCGCAAATACGTCGCTATCGGAACTGCCCCAGGCCCCGTATAGATGGCAGGGCGTTCCGCTGTCCATCGGTTTCCAGGCACCTTCAGCTACAATCGAGATTCCTGGCATAAGGACCAGCGTAAGAAGCCAAACGAAGGTCCATAATGAAAAGTTGCGAACAATCGGTCTTCCCATTGCGATCTTTTTCATGAAAGTCCCCCCTCATTTGATATTCGAATTATGAAAACTCCGAATGACAAGCTCTCCAGTGTGTCCTCCGGCCCCCGCCAGGACCGACAGACTTTACGGCGTCTGGTGCAGCGTTTGGTTCGCAGCAGTGGTTGCACCTATACATAGTTGCCGAAATTGTTCATGATTATGACGCCCGATGGCTTTCATTCTCAGTGCTGCAATTCTTTTTATAGCGGTTTGACTGTCAACATATGGAGCGTGAGAGAACCCTGGTTAACCTCGGGAGACCTGATGAAGGTGCTGTTCGGCGTTTGAGATGTAAACAATGCATCCCAGCCACCTTTAAGAATAACTGACTTTGAAGCATTCAATCCCATGTACTCCTGGTAGGTTCCTTGAGCTATGTTAACAGTGGATTCGGTCGTGACCGCATTGATAGCCTGCTGGATCGAAGTATAGCAGGGAGATTTACCTCCACAGGTAGCGTCACTCTGATCAACATACACGTTGGTAGGTGCACTTATGGTAAATGTACGGTAAGTAGACATCCTGTAGTTGTTGCTGTCAGTGCCTCCGCTAGCCGCAGGGCCATACACATTGACGCGCCACTTGTAGGAACTACCTCTTGGCAAATTGATGCTTTCAGGCAAGGTAAACGATGTATCAGCGCTAGACGGTGAGTCATACCATCTGATCCTGTCGGCATAATCGACGATACGTATAGTATAGCGGTAGCTCCCATCCCCAGTATCCCCTGTGACCCTAGACCAGCTAAACGATGGGGTTGCCGTGTCGAAATAGGCATTTTCGGCGGGAACTCGGGTATCAGATGAAAAATCTGGAACAGGGTTGTAGGCATACTCAGTGGTTGTTGTATTCTTATTACCTGATTCATCGGTAATCTCAATTGTGTAGGTCCCGTCTGGAATAGACTGGGTCGGCGGGTCGAGATACAATTGTCCATTATTGCCATTTGGACTAAAAAACGTCCATGAACGTGCATTTGCCAAATTAAAAAGCGTTGAATCGGGTCCTGTTGCTTTGAAAGCCTCGACGTCCCACGGGGCTACGTTTTCACACATCGCCCAAGCATAGTTCAAAAGGTATTGAAAGCTATCACCGACAAGCAGCGACATGATCCCCTTTGAAGTCAAGGCAGGATTTCCCCTAGTGCCTGTGTAGAAATAGAAGGTCTTGCTAATACTTTCTTTTTGCGGATTCGTACCACTGTTCCTAACACGTACCCACCAGTAATAGGCTGAGTTCGGCTGAAGCAAGCCAGAAGGAACAGTAAATGAGGTTGATGTTGTGTTCGGGCTGACGTACCAGGCTGCCTTGCCATCATAGTCTCTGATCTGAATTGAATAATAAGCTGAGCCTGAAACCGCATCGAAACTCAATGTTGGGGTGGTTGTGCCTAAATAGCTGTAATTTGCCGGACTCACGGTTTTAGAGTCCACTAGCGGCAATGGTCCATCATAACTAAAGTTTCGGACCACAGTAGCCGAACGACCAGTGCTGTCCGTGATTTGGAACGTATACACGCCAGGTTCAATAATACCTGTTTCTTCCGAGTATTTGTAATAATAACAGAGACCCCACTCCCTAAAAGAAATACTGGGTGTAAGATAAAAGGTCCCAGAAGGACCGGTAGCTGTAAAAGAGGCCACATCTTCTGGAGAAGGCCCGCTTATCGTTGCGTAGAACTGGGTAAAGATCGATCCTTCAGAATTTTGCGTAGAATAAAGGAACACATCTTTAAATTTAGGAGTTGGATATG
Source organism: Desulfatiglandales bacterium (assembly GCA_963664475.2). Classification (GTDB taxonomy): domain Bacteria; phylum Desulfobacterota; class DSM-4660; order Desulfatiglandales; family Desulfatiglandaceae; genus NaphS2. The sequence goes on along the minus strand of CAXXXE010000004.1, from coordinate 599,123 downwards.
CCTCCGCCTCACGGCCCATCAACCCCAAAAATGCTGTATGAACAAGTAACGAAAAAACGATAAACCGTAGAATTTTAAACATTTTTTCCCTCCTCAGAAATTCGAATTATAATTTGAGCCACAACTATCGTAGGATCGTTCGATAGGCTGGGACCAGTCTTAATAGGTGGAAAAAATTTCATTTATTGCGAAATATCATCAACAGCATGGAAAAATCGAAAAAATTCCGACCGGATCCCAAGCTTCGTCTTATGGATCAGGTTCGACAGGTTCTACGCTATCACCACTACGCCTATCGCACCGAGTTTTCATTCGATATGCCCTGATCTGTTCGCTCATCAATCCCGTAACCGGCCGGTAAAGTCGGCAGTTAAACATCTAACCTTGCCGGCGTATCCGTTTTTCGGAACTTTGATAAAGATTTTCGCTCCCAGCGGAAAAGGCAGGCATGCCGGGAGCGGAACAGGCAGGTTTTAAGGGGATGCTCCATATGAAAACCTTTGGCGAATCGTTCAGGGTTTATATGGATTGAACAGCAGCATGTTGGAAATGTTACTTGGAATGGAAACAAAGTCAAGCAAAATCGATTAGGAAATAGGGAAATTTTGGGGTTTAGGCGGGGGCAGAGATCAGAAAAACAATGAATTTGTAATGTGACGGTGGTAGGGTTGGGGTCGGACCAAAAAGACAGACATGAATTCAATAGCTTGGCTTATAAAACACGGTGATTTTAGCCCTTAGAACCACGTTTTAGACCCCAAAAACATGCTTCTTAAGGAATCGCAGTATCGAAAGCTGTCAAATGTGCATTGAGGCATACCTGATATGACAGCGGTAAACCAATTTGCGGCTTTATAAGTCGATTTCTGGTGCTAAATAAAGCCAGCATAACGCAAATAACTACTTGGAGTCGCGAACCAAGCGCTGCTCGTGCCAAGGTAAGTCCGAAACCTTGGGAATCCCCGTAAATGGGGAAGAAATTGGTTATTGTTATCCAGTGGGTGATCGCGAAAGCGAAAGTCCCACCCGAGCAAAGGTTAGCCACCAGCTCGGTAGCGAAGTCCACGTGCAGGCCGGGTAACCGGAGTACGAAGCTGGACGGAGCAAGAACCCAGGCCTTGTATTGAGCCCCGAAAACGGTATAGTCGCGGACATTGGATAACCCTGTGAAAGCAGGGGAAAGCCGACGCTGTGGAGCAGGCGGAAGGCAGCAGACCTTGACGCGCCAAGGCAAGTGTTGAGGTCACCGCCGGGGTCTTAGACCAGGGCATGGATTCAAAGGGATAGCTCGGGAACTTGGGAGAGCCAAAAGTCTCCATGCTAAGATAGCCGGAAGATGATGGGTACCGGCAGATCAAGAGCCCTGGCGCCCATGGACAGCTTTCGTCCGCGGGCGAATCAAAATGAAACACGAAAAGAGAAAGCAGGCATGGTATCAGGCAAGGATAGTTGACAGAGAACGAACCTGAGACGGACTATTGGCCATAGTACCGATGGCTCAGCAGTCAGAGCCGGGAAGGTGGGGAAGTTCAACCCAGGCGACCCACTGTAGGGAAGGTGAAACCGGGCATAACGTTTTTCTGATAGGAAAGATGGGAGACACACTGAGGTCACAAACTATGTCAACGGAAAATCAGAAAATTGCAAAGTGGTAGCTCAGAAACCGGAAGAACAGGGAGGGAAAGTCCTCCCGGTACTGGTGGGAGAATCAAGCCTTGCCTGGCTTGCAATAAAGGCCAAGGCCGAGCCTGAAACGGTGTTTACGTCGCTTGCGCATTGGATAGACTTTGACTTTAGGAATTCCGATCCGCTGTTGTTTCGGCTACCGGCGCCAGGGCCAGTTTGTACAGGGCCTGCTGCGCTCTGTCATACATGATGGGAATCGACAGGGGCCCTCAAGTTGCCGTTCTTCTTTTCGATATAAATCCTCCTCAATGGTTGAGGGTGATAGCCACGTCGCCGCAGGCTGATAGCAGCCCGCCATTTGGCTCGGGCGCCTCGCCACAGAACGCCGTCAATGCCGGGGGTCTTTTTCCCCTTGTTGGAGGTCACCCGTTTTACAGCCAGTAGCTTGGCGTGGAACGAGTGGGTTAACAGATATTGTAAAGCACTTACTTTGTTCCACCTGTTTTCCTGAACAGCCTTTGCGATACGCACCTGCAGCCTTCTGACTTCCCGTCGCGCGTGTTCAAAATCAATTGAACTCCACTTGTCCGCGTCGTCTCCGAGTGCACCAGCCTGAACGGCCGTCATTTGCCTTCTCTTCTTCAAAGGTTCTCCAGATTCTCTCGCAACGAGATACCTGTTGGACGTCTGCGCGCTCATTCACCGGAGCGGAAGCCTGCCGGTTTTGGCGTTAAGCCATGTTTCATGCTCTATCTTTCGGCTTTCCCGAAAGCATTCGCTTCTTCCAACCTCTCTTTCCCGTCGCTCCATCGGCATGCCTTACGGTTTGCGTGCCTGGAATTGCTCCAGGCGGAGGATGGGGTTACTACGTTCCGCATAGTTGATCCAATGGATGATTCAGGGGGTCGGAGTAAACCGTCCAAACATCTGTGGACTGTTTTAACGTGGATATTCGTGCAAAACCTGGAACCCCATTTATGACGTCTTCCGACCCCCCAGGGGTGCGCCCTGTACGCCGGTGGCACGACGGTTCCGTATCAGCGCGATGGTAGCACGCCCGCGTAGGGTCCGGCAGGAACATGCCGGGTACTACATGAAACTACATGAATACACTCAAACTATGCGACTTCGTGTCGCACCACAACGACAATCTCACCGGCTCCCTGCACCGGACGTCGTGATTACCCCTCCGCGTCCCGGGGTCCGGTGAAGCGTTTTGTTCGGTGAATTCAAGCCACCTGGCGATATTGTGTGACTTCAATTTCGCGATGGATTTTCTTCGCTTCGTCCACAATGCTTTCGATGTTGCCCGCAACATCATCGGAAAGCCAGTCATTCCCGCATAAACCACAAATAGTCGCTGGTACGTTTCTAACAACCACAAGGGTGTCTTCCAGATCTACGGTGATAGTTGTTGAGCCTCGTTTCTTATGTCCTCCGCAAAGGGGACAAATATTTTTATCGGATCTCATAGTTCTCTCCTGATCTTAAAATCGTTATTGAAATGCTCTTCATCTGGCCAATAAGCTGTAATAACATATATTTTCTTTAAACCAAGATCATAAGCCATGACTACATGTAATGCCTTCTTTTGCCATATCCCGTGGCATAATGCGCTTGGGAACGGCTTATCATCTGGATAGTCTTCTATTATTTCTCCTTCAGCGAGTACATACTTGACAGCGGCCCTACTGATACCTCTTTCTAACATTCTTTTCAAACCGTGAGCCGACCATTCTATCCTATTCTGTTGGATTATTCCAAATAGCTGATTATTGATCATTTTTTTTTTTTCTCCTCGGCAGAAAAAAATTTGAATTATGGACCTTTTTTTAGTAGCTTACTATAAACGTATCCCAATTAGCAGAAAAAAATTTGAATTATGGACCTTTTTTTAGTAGCTTACTATAAACGTACCGAATCCCAATCAAGGCTTTTTCCGGAATCCTCGTGTTTTCCGTCTTTAGCTACAAGAATCCAGTTCTTGCCCACAACCTTGCCCAAAGCGGTTACAGTTTGTCCTCTTAGTAAGGCTCCTATCCGTTCCGATTTAACATCCGGTAGCTTACGAATATTAGATTTCTTTTTTGCAACATATTCTTCATCAATAGGTTCGATTTCTATCATGGCGGATTGCGAATCGCCCTTGGAGGCAACCGAGGAAGACGATTGGGATGGCCGAGTTTTATCCTCAGACTTGGAAGAATGCAGACTAGCTGGCTTGGGACGATGGGTTTTCTGCTCAGCAACCAATGTCGATGAAGGATTGTAGGCCTTGTAAGATGCATAGGTTCTGGCAAAATCGGGAGTCTTGTTGGACAAGTCCTGCGCCACCTCGTTCCATGCCAGCTTGGCAGCATACTGAATATCGTCCGGTATATTGCGCACCGTTACTCCTTGACGACGCAGCTCTCCGAGAGCGGACCGAGTCAATTGTTTGTCTTTGGAAATACACCACAAAAAATTGTCGTGGCAAACTTGCTCGATTAACTGCTGCTGGTAGGCAGAGAGTTCATTCCAGGAGCGGAGGTTTATGATTAGCGAAATCATGGTAAACTGCTGCCAAGAAGGGTAATAGTAGTATTTGGCGACTTCCTGAAAACCCATTTCCTTATCGATTTATGGAGTCGCGAAATTGGCGCCATCGATAGAACCTCTTTCAAAACCAGGGAAAATCTCACCGCCCGGCATTTTAATGCTGCGAGCACCAAGTTTATCTATCACCTTACCGTCATATCCTAGCATCCGTATTTTCAAACCGCGAAGATCGTTAATGTTATTAATTGGCTGTCTAAACCATCCAAATCCATCAGGACCAAACATAGCTGCAGGAATGGCTTTCAATCCGTGTTTTGCGTAAAATTTTTCATATAAAGCAAGGCCGCCTCCATTACGCAGCCAGTTGTAATGCTCCTCTGCTGATAGTGAAAACGGCATTGTACTGAAAAGGCTTATGCCCGGTATTTTGGTCTCCCAATAAATCGATGGTGCCCAGCCTGCATTTATGTCACCTTTCTTAACTGCATCGAAAACCTCAAAGGCTTGCATCAGAGCGCCGGCTGGAAATGGCTTTACCTTAATATCTCCATTAGAAAGCCGGTTGAGTTCCTCAGCAAACCTATTGGCACTCGACCAAGGAAAAGCAATGCTAGTAGGAAAAACAGACGACATCTTCCATCTAACCGTCCGTGCTTCCGTAGGTTCGCTAGCAGAGAAAATAAAAACGATCCCCAATAAGATAATTGCCAGAGTCTTAAATTTCCCCTTTTGTTTCATTGGGTCCCTCCACTATCAGATAAGTTTCTTAACAAAATACCTATGCATTTCCATCTTAAAGAATCATGTTGAGTAGACCGGTTTCTTCCGCAACCACATCAACATCTCTTTGTTGGCCTTCTCCTCTGTGCGTCGTGAATTTTGTTTCCAACATTGCACGTATCCTACCCAAGCAGCCCCTTCATTTTGATCTTATTGGCTTCCAAGAAGACAATGTGGGCGGAAAAAAATCTCGGCCGCCGCTGAAACTATGGTTGGGTGACCTTTCTTAGCCCACACTTATGAATTCCTGTGGCGTCAGAATCGCTACTCCACGGAATGGATTGAGAACCAATAAATCGCTGTCACTGCTAACTATGGCTGTGGCATTACCGTTTACTGCCAGTTCGAGAAATCTGTCATCCTTGGGATCACGGCATTCCGCCACTCTTTCTGTGACGTCTACTACTTCGGCGTCACGAATGAAAGCTGCTAAGAACAAGAGTCGTTCCTCTACTCGCAGGTAGCGGTTAAATTTGGGACGACGAAGCACTTCATCTAATTCGCCGATGGTATCAGCAGATACCAGAACAATCCCATGAGCAAATGCAAAATCCACCGCTTGTCGTGGGACTGATCGTGGCAATAGGATCGCGCTGACAAGAACACCGGTATCCAAGACGAACCGAGGATCACTCGTCATGGAGAAGAGCCCCGAGCATTTCAGGGGTTAGGCCCCGTGCCTCGGCCTTAGCTCCGATGTCGTCCATGATTTCAACAAGTGAACTTGGCGACAGCTCAGCTAATTCGCGCAGCCGCAATTGAAGCAGGACTTGAATTTTTTTTTGGTAATCCGGTGGTGCCGTATGATATGTACGTGCAGTCTCGGCATCAACGGGGATTGAAATGGCAGCCTTTGTCATTGTGTATTCCTTCCATCTGTTTCCTGAATTCCCGCCAGTTTGCTTCCATTATAGTTCAGAACATTAGTGAAGTATAGGACTCTCTGGTGATCGTATGCGGGACCCGCCCGGCGCTATGGGTCACGGGGCCTGAAGCGCAGTGGAAGTCTACCATGCGCCCATTTGTGGGCTACGTTAAAATGTTGATTCTATAATAAATTCTTCTGAGCTCAGACCTTTTTCTTCATCTACAGTAATTAAACCTGATAGCAAGCAGAAATTATCGATACTATCTATTTCTGAAGAATATTCTCTCAATTTTAAAAGCGTTGAAGAAGGTGCTTCATTTCGCGTTATAACAGCAAAACAAAATATTGTTTCATCTGTAAAAGAGAATGTAGTCCTTTCACCAATAAACCAAGAATGCTGCATCGTGTCATACATAATGGGAATCGACAGGGGCCTCAATTTGCCGTTCTTCTTTTCGATGTAAATCCGCCTCAATGGTTGAGGCTGATAGCCACGTCGCCGCAGGCTGCATGCAGCCCGCCATTTGGCTCGGGCGCCTCGCCACAGGACGCCGTCAATGCCGGGGGTCTTTTTCCCCTTGTTGGAGGTCACCCGTTTTACAGCCAGTAGCTTGGCGTGGAACGAGTGGGTTAACAGATATTGTAAAGCACTTACTTTGTTCCACCTGTTTTCCTGAACAGCCTTTGCGATACGCACCTGCAGCCTTCTGACTTCCCGTCGGGCGTGTTCAAAATCAATTGAACTCCACTTGTCCGCGTCGTCTCCGAGTGCACCAGCCTGAACGGCCGTCATTTGCCTTCTCTTCTTCAAAGGTTCTCCAGATTCTCTCGCAACGAGATACCTGTTGGACGTCTGCACGCTCATTCACCGGAGCGGAAGCCTGCCGGTTTTGGCGTTAAGCCATGTTTCATGCTCTATCTTTCGGCTTTCCCGAAAGCATTCGCTTCTTCCAACCTCTCTTTCCCGTCGCTCCATCGGCATGCCTTACGGTTTGCGTGCCTGGAATTGTTCCAGGCGGAGGACGGGGTTACTACGTTCCGCATAGTTGATCCAATGGATGATTCAGGGGGTCGGAGTAAACCGTCCAAACATCTGTGGACTGTTTTAACGTGGATATTCGTGCAAAACCTGGGACCCCATTTATGACGTCTTCCGACCCCCCAGGGGTGCGCCCTGTACGCCGGTGGCACGACGGTTCCGTGCAGGCAGTTGAGAGACCTGCAACTTGACCACATCCGCTGACACTGGGCAGCGGCATAAGACCTGTTAATCCTCGTAGGCCCTTCGCTTGTGATCGACGCTGTAGACATTCAATTAATTTTACCATATCATCCGACCCTGGTCCTTAACCGGGGAGGATTCCCGGAGAGGTTCGCCTGTCACCATTTGAACCCGATTCGGTACGTTGTCCGCGGGGCTTCGCATCCCATCATCAGCGCGATGGTAGCACGCCCGCGTAGGGTCCGGCAGGAACATGCCGGGTACTACATGTAACCACATGAATACACTCAAACTATGCGACTTCGTGTCGCACCACAACGACAATCTCACCAGCGCCTCCACCGGCCCCCGCCTGGACCGCAGAATTGTCAGGCGTCTGGTGGAGCGCTTGGTTCGGTAAAAACTTCCGGAACCTTGTATTCAATTTTGCCGTTTATCCATATTGGAAGCTTATAATTGTTTTTTCTTGCATCGTCGGCAACCTTTGCTGCTGCCCTCCGCAAGGCTTTTAAAGCATTCGTTGCATGGTTGTTTTGATTTTCCATCTTGTTACTCCGATTTATCAAGGAGAACGGGAGTATCTCCTGAAGTTTCAAAAATAGCCCATGAATCAACCAAGGGTTTATAAAGTGTGTTGAAATTCTCCCAACTCCTTACAAAACGCCGCCGTATATCTTTTTCAGGGACATCGTGACCCCCTTTAGAAACTCGCAGTTTTACACGTGCCATGGCGAATTCAACTGAAGGAAGTTTGAAGAAAAATAATATGATTTCATACCCTTGCATTTTCCACTCAATTATTTTTTTGCAATAACCTTTGCCGCTAAGCGTCGTTTCAAAAGCAAATGATTCATATCTTCTGACACATCCTCTGATACGTTCAATCATCAGCCGACCAGCTTCTATAGCCATTTTGCTGGGTTGAAAAGGTGACAGGCCATGGGCAATAAGGTCTGCATTTACAAAATTGAGGCATTCCGCTTCAATGGGAAGAAATTCATTTGCAAAGGTCGTTTTGCCTGCGCCATTCGGACCTGCCAGGATGTAACATTTCTTTTTCAACGTCTTATTCCTTACCTGTTTCGACTTCCTTTGGTCACAAAAGCAACAAGGATGGGGATTGTTGAACTAGCTCAAAAATAATCGAACTGGAATTGTCCATGATCTATTATCACATCGGTACAGAAGTTCTCTGGATTTCTTTTGCTTCTTTCTCCTTCAGCGAAACTCCTTTGGAATCCTTCCATGCGGTCAAACCATTGGCTTGACCACCGTGGATAACTGCTGCCGCCGCACTTGGGCTGGAAAATTCATGATCAGCAAGAAAGGTCAGTCGATCTTTCTTTTCTTCTATAGTATTGTCAGCTACCAATCCTGCGCGAAGATTGGCCGCATACTTATATTTCTGAGTGGAAGGACGTTCCTCGAGAACTGCCTCAGAATCCTTAAGCACAACGAAGCCATCGTCCGTTTGACGACCGGTAGCTTTAAGACCTTTGATTTCGCAAAATAGCAGGCCTGCTTTCTTTGATTTCGCTTCTTTTTTTACAAGAGGTTTCAAAAATTCCTGACCGAGAATCGGAAGCAGTTGTTCCATTCGATACAGAAAGATGTCCATGTCTACGGCATCAGATTCTGGTAGATGGGACCCACTTCCCTGTGAATTCTCTAACTCGAATCGACCCACTTCACGAGCCGTTTCAATCAGTCGCCCTTCCAAATATTTTATGTGCGCTTTGGTAAGATTTTCATCCTTGCTCACGAAGAACACTAAGGTCTTCCAAAAATCCCTGTCCAAGTGTCCTTTGATACGATTTCGAATGATTTCCGCTTCTCCAATGTATACGCGGTCTCTTCCGGTCTCAGGATTTATTCCCGTGAGGAAATAAACACCCGGTTTCGAACCTTCCTCCCTCTTTAACATCTCATCAATCTGTGACCGTGGACCGGCCACGGCTTTCCCCGTCCAGTTTGAGATTTCCGCCGTCCGAACGAACGTCGGACTTCCTTTTGTGAGGAAGATTCTTACGGTAGCGGTTTCATTCATCTTTTCCCTCACCGCCTCACATCACCGGCCACAAAAAGGGAGCGAGGAACGAGCGGCGCTTTTTGTGGTCCGAGTGCATGTGATTGTTCGAGTGCATGTGATTGTTGGACGAAGCCGCTACGCGGCGGAAAAAAATCTCAAATCAGTGTATGCTCCCATAGTTGCCCAATCTCGGGTGCTTTTTGAATAAGGAGTATACCATGAACAAAACTGAAACCAACCGATTTAATAAACTTTATGAACGTCACCTGCGTTTACTCAAACTTGCCGGCAAAAGTCAAAAAACCATTGATGGCTATTCTCGGGGCGTACGTCGAATCACTGAATGTTTTGATTGCTGCCCCGATCAATTGACCCTGGAACAACGAGAACAATACTTTTCCGATCTGATTGACTCCCATTCCTGGAGTACCGTTAAGGTTGATCGTAATGGTCTACAATTTTTCTGGGAGCATGTCCTTAACCGTGATTGGCAGTGGATAAACATGATCAAAGTCCCTAAAGTGCTTTCACTCCCTGACATTCTCACTGTCTCTGAAGTTGAACAATTGATCGGTGCGACACGCAAACTGCATTACCGGGTCTTTTTACTGACAACCTATTCCATGGGCTTACGCCTCGGAGAAACCCTGTCATTGCAGGTGGGGGATATCGACGGACCACAGAAACAGGTACATATCCGGCGCGGAAAGGGCCATAAGGATCGTTTTGTCCCACTGCCTGATCTGACGTATCAGGCATTACGTGCGTTGTGGCGCAAACATCGCAATCCCTGCTGGTTATTCCCCAATGCCGTTGGTTCACCCGAGAGTATTCGCAACGCCACTACCCACATGAATCGCGGCGGCACCCAGGCAGCCATGAAAGCGGTTGTAACCCAGTGCGGGATTAAAAAAAATCTCGATCCATTCCCTTCGTCACAGTTTCGCAACACATCTGCTTGAACAGGGCCTGAGCCTCCGCCATATTCAAGGGTTACTCGGTCATGCCAGTCCCACAACCACCGCACGCTACGCCCATTTGACTGATATCACCGAACAAAATTCACTTGACGCCATTAACCGTTTGGTCAATACCCTGCACGTCGATTTGAGGCTGTGATTATGCACTTCGCCTCTATCCTTAATCAATATCACGATGCTTTGCAGGCCAAATACGGTTCACGGCTTTTGCCCAGTCATCTGCGCGCCATCGATGCGATCAGGCGATGCCGAACACCGGAGGCCGGCGAGCTGTTCGTGCAATGCTTCGACTGCGGTCACGCGGAATGGCGACCCCGCTCCTGTGGGCACCGCAGTTGCCCACAATGTCAAAATCATGAAGCCTCGATTTGGCTCGATCGACAGCAGACCAAGCTTTACCGGTTGAGTACTTTATGGTGACGTTTACAATTCCCTATGAACTCAGATTCTTGGCCTTCGATAACCAAAAGCTCGTTTACGACTTTTTGTTTGCCTGTGTTTCCAGTACCCTGAAAAACTTCAGCCTAAATCCCAAAAACCTGGGCGCCGACATCGGCATGACCGCAATTCTGCATCCGAATAACCGGCGCCTGGATTATCACCCCCATATTCATGTGGTTGTGCTCGGGGGCGGTGTGGATAAAGCCAGAAAACAATGGAAAAAGAAAAAAACCAAGTACCTGTTCAATGCCTTCGCCTTGGCAAAGGTGTTTCGTGCACGATTTCTGGAGGCCTTGAATAAAGCACATCTCTCGGTTCCCAATTCACTGCCCCGTAAATGGGTTGTTCATTGTACCCATGTCGGCAAAGGCCTCCCCGCTTTAAAATACTTGTCGCGTTATTTGTACCGGGGCGTCATCCTTGAAAACAATATCGTTTCCAATAAAGATGGCAACGTCACCTTTAAGTATGTAGAGAGCCGTACCAGCAAAATCTGCTACCGCAAACTTAAAGGCGAAGACTTCTTATGGCTTGTGTTGCAACACGTTTTACCCAAAGGTTTTCGCCGGGTCAGGGACTATGGTTTTTTGCATGGCAACGCCAAAAAGTTGTTGGTCCTCGTTCAGTTGGTTTTGCAGGTGTTGATTGAAATCTGTACACCACGACCCAGACCGTTCTTTAAGTGTCCCAAGTGCCACGCGCCAATGAAGATCATGGCCTTTAGGAGGCCTGTTTGGGCATCAGGATAACATCTTCGGTCAGCAAAAACCTGCTGTTTACTCAATCACAGGAGCATTCATCATTTTTATGATATAGGTTCTCATTTTTTTTAGCTTCTTTACAAGCTAAGGCCCTTGCTCGCTTTAAAAAGGGTAATCGTCCAACCCAAACTTCCACCGCCTCAAATTCAAAAAAGATATTTGCTTATATTAATACCCCGCTCCACATGCCGGGCTTGTCCAACAACAGGATAAGATTGTGGTTCGCTTTGCCCACACAATCTATCCTTATTCGTTAGCTCTTTACCTGCTATTATGCCTTTTTTGTCCTGTTTATCTCCACTCTTTTTTTATGATACTCAAGCAATTCGTTGGTTAACAATATTCTTATAACGCATTCAAGTTCTTCTCTCTTATGCTGATAAACTTGAATGTTTTTATTGTTGTCGTAATCAAATGAACTATCGGTAATTTGACCAGAGAAAAATTCACTAAAGTCGAAATAACGCCCCTCATGAAATGTTTTATGCCTTATGTCTCTAATATCTTTAAATTGCTGAAAATAGTTTTTGAAATGTTTTTCTAATGAGATTTTAGAATGCTGTTGTATCTTTGCTCCACAATCTTTACATGTCAAAGGGCTATGACAACTCTTTGGTTTTCCAATGAGGGTTTCTAAAATTGTAATATAAAATGATAGAGGAAGATTTGAGTTCGTATACAGTCGATGAGTGACTTCAAAACTTCTAGCAAACTCATAGAGTAGTATCATTTCATACAAATTGTATTTTCCAGACATTCCCGGAACTTTGTCAGTTTTTAATTCAATAAATGATTGAAATAAAGAACCGTAATCTATAATAGCATATTCCTTTTCATTTGCGGGGATTCTATTACAGGTCAACAATAAGGGAAATTGGTTAAAATCCTCGAAGTAAATCGATTCATTTGTTTGAGTCACTTTGTCAACTTCTGATGAAAAACATAAATCATCTTCGTCAAAATAAAGTTTAGCGCAATTTTCAGCATAGTGATACGTCTGAATATTATTCGTAACAAATGAATGAAAAAAAACGAGTTCTTTAAGATTTTTGAATGAATCAGGCACAACGATTGAGTACTTCCAAAATTGCCCACTTAAAAATGGTAGTTGCTTTTTCGATGCCTTGTTTATGTTCCCATAAGGATTGTCCACCAATTGTATGAAATCCCCTTTTTCTATTTCATACTCGTAAATTGGATAAACGTTTGTAATGATTACATATTGCATAGAGAGTAAAAGTGAGAGATATACAAGAATCAATTTGATTGAAGATACACAAACCAGCTAACGGGCTGCTCAGGGGCGTGCGTCTTTTTGCGCGTCCCTTGCAGCAGCAAGGTTGGGAGCTTCTATTGTTCCACCAGTTGTTTGAGTTCATCGGAAATCTCAGGACCGTCCCAGGGCATTCGGAACAAATCGTTTACAGTGTTTCCGATTGCATCAAAGGTTTTCTGTCCACGGGGGCCGAGCGGACCGCACACGACAGGGCCGACATGGGCTTTCACTCGTACCGAACACGTTTGGTCAAAACTGGACCAAAGTGACTGTGCCCTCTCTTTCAGATCCTGCAATGCGGCTATGGCTTCTTTCGCGTTTTCTTCAGGAAAGAGCATCAGAGGTGCATCACCGATGCATTTGAGAACACGACCGCCAGCATTGCTTACGACCTCACCCACGAGTTCGTCAAACTCATCAAGCGCCTTGAAAACGTCGAGATCCGATGTCGTCTTGCACATGGCGGCGAAACCTGCCACATCAGCTACCGCAATGATCATCCGGCATTCGGTCGGTTCAGTTATGCTTTCGTAATCCATTTCTTCTCCTGCTCCCAACGACAAGCCCACCGGCTCCTGCACCGGAAATCGCGATTACCCCTCCACGTCCAGGGGTCCGGTGAAGCGTTTGGTTCGGTATTCTGTATTTTAAGGTTCGACCCCATGTGCCTCTAGGAAGTTCCTTAAATCACGACATAACACTGCATAACCGATTACCAACTGGGTCTGACTACGAAGGTATTGAAGAACTTCCTCAACGACGTTACCTGTTGAAACTTTTTCCTTGGTCCCGTTTGGATGGATTCTGATAAATTGGGTTATGCCCTTACTGCTCTTGAGCGCGATTAATGATTTTTCGATATGCGACGGGATTGGGGCAAGCTTGCTCGAAACAACACCAATCACTGTCCCGCCTTCCAGTTCAAGGAGAGGGCCACCGGAATTTCCCGCATTAAATGCAGCGTTGACAACCCAACGGGGAATAGATTTCCCGGCGGAAGACTTCTGGCTATCGAGTCCAGACAGATATCCGGAACTCAAGAGAGGGGCGAGGCCATTGTATCCAGCGGGAAATCCCCACGTCGAGACTTGAGATCCCACGGATATCCTATCATTAATACTTATTGGTAATGATGCTCCTTCCAGGCTCTCGCTAGGAGTTAAAAGTGCGAGGTCCAATTCGACATTGCTAACAACGTTGGAAACGTGGATAGTCTTGCCTGATACGCCGAGAATAATGATGTTGGACGCTTCACATTCTGACACGACATGAGCGGCAGTTATGATCTTCCCGCTTTTGTGAAGGAACCCGGTACCCCCGCGTTGTTTGGAGGGGCACATTACCCGGAAGACTGATGGGACTGCAATCTGCCCAGAACGACCGGCCAGGTCTGTGGTCATTGGAGCGGCAACAGGAATTTGATCGCTTGCAGACGAAACCGCAACCAAAGCAAAGAAGGCGAGCAAGATTAAGATTGAATGTTGAGACTTCATTTTGTCTCCTCCCGAACACGAAAATCACCGGTTTTATCCGGTGTATTTTCTGGTTAGAAATTCTGTTTCGTTTTCAAGAATTTCTATATCGCTCTTTTTAGCCCCAAAAATGCGAATATAGACCCGTTTTTAGGCTTTTTTTCGCTTTAACCATCTTAATTTATGGTGTTTTTCTTGGCCCGACCCCAGTTCCCAAACGGCCAACAATTACCTGCCCGGTATGCGGAGCGGCCATGAAGATCATCCTGACAATGATACCAAAACCGCCGGCGAAGCAGGTCGCCTGCCTTACATGAGCGAACACGGAGAAATCGTTATGTAACCTAGAGCCAACATCACCGGTTTATGAAAAATCCCGGGTTCCCCGGTAATGGACACCTATGTGCAAAAAAACTGCATATTTCGCTCCTGAAAGCCTTGTTCTTCAGGCAAATCTATTTCAAAGAGCATATGGGCAGAAGCAGAAAATCCCCGTCTCACTTCTGTCCTGATCAAGCTGCCTCTTTCAAAAAAGCTGTTTTCTATATATAGTAACCGGGCTTGTCCAACAAACGGTTCAGATTGTGGTTCGCTCCGCTCTCACAATCTAACCTTATTCGTTAGGTATTTTATTCATATTTTTTACAACCAGTTCATATTCTTTCTCTTCGTGTTTTTGTTTTAAAATGAGCTGAATTGCTTGACGAACGAGGGAATAATGTTTTCTACATTCATCTTCTGACAGTTCATGTAGACCCTTACTTAATATTCCATACAAATTTGCAGAGTTAACGAGACGAGTTGGAAGATAATTTGAAAGTAATTTTATTTTTTCAGTCATTCTTGACTGAATATATTTATCTTCGTCCCAATCCTGTTCCTGATTTGCTTTTTGATGTGCCTCCTCTACAAGATTTTCAAAAATCCGGCGGAGATAAACAAAAGACCCTATACCTACACCATGGGCATACAGGCCTATTGATGTACCAAGTTCGTTTCTTAAATTTTTGGGCAACTCTTTGTAAGAGTCATCTAATTCACCAAAATCCATATCCGCTTTAGATGGATATTGACCAATTTTTAACAACTCATTGCTATATCGTTTGAAAATTGCGTAAAATTTATGCTCACAATTTTCCAATCGCCCCAATATCTCATTGTGAGTCTCTCTTGTACATTTGGCACAAACTGTTATGAGCCCAAATTTAGTTATCTGTTTTTTTTCTGTGGAATATGGATAAGAGCCACTTTGTATTCTAAACACACTTCTTTTTTTACATTTCGGGCAATAGGCGTCGATTGAACCAGATGTGAAAAAATTTGTTATTTCATCCTCATTATCATCGAAGTAAGAAATATCATAGGCTGTATACAAAGGATCTTCGGCAAAAACTATTTGTTTCTCTAATTTATTTTCTGTCATATTTTTCTATACCTAACGTGCGGTTCAGGGGCGCTTGGAGCGCAGCGTAAAGCGTCCCATGGAACCGATGGTTATGCCAATTATCTTTTGCATGCTGTTACTATTAAGATCTCAGTTTTGAACTCAATTTTGTCTTCGATGCCATCACTGATGCTTTGTTTCTTCAAATTCTCAGATATTTCATTTGCAAAACAGATTGACTTTTCGTTGTCTAAGCCTGTTGCGTAAGGCACCCATGTCATCAGCCAATTTACAAGATCTTCATTTTTATCGTAATAGCTTGATCTATATTCAGATTTAGAAGATTCAATGGAAAAGCCTGCATCAACTAACATTTTATTAATTTTTTCCTGATCTCCTGCTTGGAATTTTTGTCCGTGTTTTTCAATCTTGTCCTGCCAATGTTTTGATGTGAATACATTTGAAATATTATGGTTTTCTCTTCCAGCAGTAACAAAAATAAATTTTCCATTAGGATTTAGATGTTTAGAGACATTACGAAACATCTTGCTTTTATCTTTTACCCAGTGCAATGAATGAAAAGACAAAATGTAATCAAATGTCACGTCTATCTCAAACTCTTCTGCACTCGCCTCAAAAAATGAAAGATTACTACAGGAACATGTCAATTGGTTTGCTTCTGAAATCATACTACTTGACGGATCAATGCCTATTATTTTTCCGTTAGAAACCAATGAACATAATTTTTGTGTAATTTTCCCATCGCCACAGCCAATATCAAGAATAACATCATCTTCTTTAATACCTATTGTACTGATGATGTTCATGGCGCTTACTTCTTGTGGTGATGAGTTGTTTTTATATTGTTTCCCATTCCATAAATCTTTCTTCATTTGATACTCCATTTTTTAATTCGAGGCATAACACGAAAATCACTGGCTTATCCGGTGCATTTTATTGTTGGCATTCGGTACCGTGTCCTCCAAAATTAGCATTTTTCCTCTCTGGTCAATCTGGGAAAATCGAACCTGGTTCTCGGATATTCTCACGCATCCGGAATTTCCGCCTTGGCTGATCGATAGACGCCTATGAACTAGCTCTGCAGCAAAAGGTCGCCAGCCCCAAGATATTCCACATATAGATAATCCTCGTTCTCTGCGACGCTCGCGATGGCAAGACCAATGCGCTTTACGTTGACCGGCGAGGTTAGCCTCCCAAGACGCGTGAAGTCCGCATTAAGAACCAAGGTCTTGCCATCCTCGTCAAAGAAGCGAACGGGCGTCCCGGATTCGGGATAGCCGTCATCCCAACGGACTTTGAGACTATGTTTGCGTTTGCGCCAAGTGCGACGGCGGGCTGGCGTTAAACTTTCGACGAATTGGAGCCAAAGGCCATGAGATTGCGCTGTCGGCCACTCCGGGTCATCCATCCGTCCCGCGATATTCTCGCTTCGAAGCCACCGTCGGAGGTTGCCAATTGTCATGAAGTTGGCGCCCGTTTCAGACACTGCACTGATAGCCGCAATTCGCGAGCTAAAACCCGCATGCATCAGGACTGCAGCCGAGCGGTTGAGTGTTCCCGTCTCGACCGCGGCGACAGCGACGCCGAGTTCGATATCCTCCATCATTGTGCCGCCCTCAAGGACTTCGCCATTCGCGATAGCACGGACGCGCACCGCTTCCATCGCCCATGGAAGCTTGTAGACCAACGCTTGCTCGACAAACTGGAGAACTTCATCTTCTTGTCCTTCGGCGAGGCTCGCGATGGTCTCGCCCAACAACCAAGCGCGAAGAATGAGTTGCCAGTTGTCAGGTAAGTCATCAGGGGCGAAGGGCTCGATCGAGAAAGCTTTTTCAGCAAAGGCAGTGATCGCAGTGATCGCCGCATCCGCATCATCGGCGAGGATAGCACCATTGGCGGTCGCGATCAGCTCGTTTAAGTCCGCAGCCTCCGCGTCGAGCTGTTCGCCGGTCCGCAGACCGACCCCGGCTAGGAAATAGCCGCGGCGTTGGACCGCAGTGGTCCTTTCCCAAATGAAGCGTGCCCGCGCTACAAGACCCGCTTTCAGCATTTGCTGAACGGTTTCCTTACGGTGGAGAAGCCGCCGAGACCACAGCGAGGATGCGAGCACCTCGTCGAGTGTTCCTTCAATAGCGTCATCAGCGACTTCACTCTCGCCGAGCATGCTTAGGATGGCTGTGTCAAGCGTGGTAAGAAAGCCTCCCCAGCGGTTTCTCTCCAACTCAGACAGTTTGGTGCCTTCGGTCCTGAGTACCGGAAAATCCCAAATCGCATTGCCTGCGAGATAGGCAATCATATCTTCGACGCTCTTGGGCTCATGCTTCTTGGCCATCCTCAGAATAAGAGCGAGGAGTAGGCGGAGAAGACCGCTTTCCATCTCCTTGCCCTTGACGCTCTCAATCATGGTTTTCCAATCTTTACGTCGTTTTGAGATTTGGTCGAACATAGGCATTAGAACCAACCCTTCGACATCGACATACGCACGTCCGGCACGGCCAACGACATTGCGAAATTCTGAGATATCGATAGGTTTGCGGTTGCGAATCAGCCCATGGAAGATGAGCGTCGTGGCAGAAAGGTTGAGCCCTTGTGCAAGAGTTGGCGAGGACACGGTGATATTAAGCGTGCCCTCGCGCAGCAATCGTTCTACCTCTTTTCGGAAAGGAGTCGGCAATGCACCATGATGGATGGCGACACCAAGCCGCAAGCATTTGAGGATGTCGCTATCCTCCCCAAGCCATTCCTCGCCGATTGCCAGCGCATTTCCCAAGATAGCTGGATCAGCAGCTAGTACGGACCCAAGGGAACCCCGCTTTGCGAGATCGACAATTGCCTTGGCAAAAGGCTCCACCGATTTACGCAGTGGGCAAAAGATCAGCACTGAATGGGCTTCCGCGACGAGTTTCCAAGCAGTGGCGATGCAGAGTTCGCGCTGATTGGAGGGGAACAACCGTGTGGTCCGTCCCTTGGGTAAGCTCGGCGTTAGGAAGGTCTTTATGAACGGCTTTTCGGCACCTACCGAAATTTCCAATCGGCCATGATCGCCATGCCAGGAGACCTCGCCGTAGCGAAGGCGTGTCGGCCGCCAGTCCTTTTTCACGAGCCCTCCAGGCTGGTCCCTGGACAGCCAGGCTGTGAAATCCTCGAGTTGTTTACCGTCAGGCAAAATCGCGGACAGGCAGACGATCCGTCGATCGCCAGCATCCGCACGCCGTAATAGCCGCTGAATTTGGACCTCGTAGCGCACCTCGCGCTCCGTAAGCCCTATCATATGGCCTTCATCGAGAATGACCAAGCCTACATCATTGAGCAGATCGGGGTCATTGCGAAGCGCAAAATCAAGCTTCTCTGGTGTCGCCACGATGATGTCGCTGTCGCGAAGGAAGTTTTCATCGACCTCGCTGGTGCCGATTGCTCCGTAGAGGCTGGATACGGTTTTACCGAACGGCTGGAAGGTTCGCTGAAGTGTCACCTCAGTTTGCGCCGACAGAGCGCGCAACGGCGTCACAAACACGACACGACGCCCTGAGGAGAGGCAGGCAAGGATGCAGAGTTCCGCGACACGTGTCTTGCCTGCGCTTGTCGGCAGCGATACCACCATATTGTCGGCAAGATCAAAGGCGCGCCCGGCTGCTTCAATTTGCGAAGGCCAGAGATCAATCTCCGCCCGTCCACGCCGAAGCAATGTCGCGATGAATAATTCTCGATATTCGGCCCACTTGGTCAGAGTGTCGTCCGGTGGCGTCATCGGCAACCTCTCATGGAAGCTGGAGGCCCAGAGATCGCTCAACAAATGAATCGCGAGCCTGTGGCACCACCATTGTGGCACCAGGTTGAGTTCGCCCGTCGAGCCAAGGCCGATTTGCAACTTGGCCAGTGCAGTATCGAGAAGCTCGCGTTCACCTCGCTCGAAAGCTAGAAGTGCCATGCCAAGCCCTCCGAGGAAATGATCTGCCAGCACGACATCGATTGCGTCGAACAAGTGCTCTTCGGTGCCTTCATCGTCTTCTTCGGCGAGCTCGGTTTTGGCAAGCATGCCGATCAGCGCGTCGTCGGAGGCGCGGCCGCTTAAGCGGATTTTAGCAATAAATGCCGCGAGAGCGTCTATATCGCGCAGCATGAGGAGAGCGAGAGACCGCTCTGGATGGCTAAGATTGGCTTCGGCCAGGCCCTCATGCAACAGCGAATAGGCGCGAGCGGAATAGCGTGCGAGATGATAGCATGCAGCGGCCATCAGGCGATGGAAGTCGCGGTCATTATTGATCCGATCCCGCGTTATGGCAGCCTCGATCGCAGACGCTGCGTTTTCGAAAGCGGCCCGTGCGGTCTCCGTCTCCGCACCTTGGTCGAGTAAGCGGAGGCCCTGCGTCATCAATGTATAGGCATAGGCAAGCAGGTCATAACTAAGAAGGGCAGAAAAGGTCGGCGCGTCAGGTGGAAGCACACCATCACGCCAGATCTTCGACCGTGCTTGACCTCTGGCGAGGAGGTTGTCCCGAAATCCCGGCGCGATTGCCTCACGGATCAGTTGTGCGATCACTTCAGGGCTTGTTGCCATCGGCGATCACCTTCTCGAATATTTGCTTGATGAAAGCCTGGTGGGTGGTCACCCTTAGACCAATGGCAAGCTGAGGGATTTTGCCTTTGTAGGCTGTTAGATTCTCGGTCAACAGATTGTACGGATTATTACCGGTGAACATAAACATCATGTGCGACAATTGCTCCACGCTGATTCGAAGTTTGAGTTGATACTGGTCGATCAGGTCTGAAAGCTCGAACTGGCCGGTTTCGTAGAGGCGGTCGGCGACGAACGCGAGTGCGTGTGGGGTTGGACGTCCGTTACTCGAAGCGAGAGCCTTTCGCGCCTCATCAATTGTCTTCCTGCTGAGGCTGGCGCGGCTCTTTACCTCGCCTTTAAGGAACTTAACCTTCACGTCAGGATCGATCCGAACAGCCAAAATGTCGTCACCACGCATCGCCATCTCGCGATGGTCCTTCCAGCGCAACTTCAGCACGCCGATCTTATAGCCGGTAAATTCTGTTACAAAGCTCGACGCGAGGATCTCGCCTATGTCGCCGGAGCGCGATTTAGCACCTGTCGGCAGCTTCGTCGCGACATATTCCGCTGCTTCGGGTTTACCGAGACGATCGAGGATGCGGGAAATCCGACTCGCTGCGGCATAGTGGGCGGGAACGACGTCAGCAACGGATGTGACTGCCAAGTTGAGCCGGGAGGCATCAGCTTCGAGATAAATGAGATTGTGCGATTTAACTTTCGTGTCGGTGCGTTTGCACCAATCCTTGATTTTAGACAATTTAGTCCATCCCTTTTTTAACCAGCCCGAGTTCAACTGTTTAGATTATGCGCCAACATATATTGTACGGAAAAAATATATTACCGATAACTGTTACAAAAATATATCTCATTATATCAATAACCTAATGCATAGGCATCAACCCCTCCAATAAAAATACTTAACAAAATAAAAGGTTATGATAAAATCTCTCCTGATAATATAATAATTCCGCATAGCATAAATCGTAAATCATATACTAACTAATTGAAATGGATAAGTTTTATGATCAAAAAAAATCAAAACAGCACGACAGCCGCTCAAAAGTTTTGGGATGCGTTTAAGGCATGTGTGGAGGAGAACCGGGTAAGGCCTGACCGTTCGATTTTTTATGTCAAATGGGCTCAGAACTTTGTTGATTTCCTGCCTGGGAAACGATTGCGTGAACGCTCCCGGCAGGATATTGAGGGTTTCTTTGCAGAGCTGGGGAAACGCCCCGGCATTAAGGACTGGCAGGTAAGGCAGGCCGAGCATGCCGTGAAGATTCTTTATGAGACGTTTCTTCCTAATTATTTTCCGGAAACCGCGGCCAATCCGGCTACAAAGACGGAAGAAAAGAAAACTGCCGCATGTTTTCCCGTCAAGAGGGCAGGGCGCTTCCGCGATCGGGTGGTTCCCGGTGAGGTTGAGCGGCTTTTCGCTCCCTTGATAGATGCCCTGAAGTTCGAGGTTCGCAGCCGCCATTACTCGATCCGTACGGAGACGGCCTATACGGAGTGGGTCAGGCGTTTCATCGCTTTTCAGGAATATGCCGACCCGAGGCGGATCAATGCGGCCGGCGCGGTGAAGGAATATCTGGGATATCTTGCGACAGTGAGGGAGGTGGCGGCCAGTACTCAGAACCAGGCGCTCAATGCACTGGTGCTTTTTTACGCGCATGCGTTGAAAATGCCCTTTGGAGATATGGGTGGGTTCGTGCGGGCCAAACGTCCTCAGCGGCTGCCTGAAGTGATGACCAGGGAGGAAGTCCAGGCGCTTCTCGATCAGATGGAGGGGGTGAGTGCCCTGATGGCCGGTCTGATGTATGGCGGCGGTCTCCGGCTCATGGAGTGTTTGCGGCTCAGGGTCAAGGACGTTGACTTTGCCCGCCATCAGATTATGGTGCGTGACGGCAAGGGGCAAAAGGACAGGGTCACCACGCTCCCGGAGCGTTTTGTGTCTCCAATGAAAGACCATCTTGCCAGGGTGAAAATTATGTACGGACAGGACCGGGCAAAGGGGGTCCCCGGGGTTTTTATCTGGCCTGCGCTGGCCCGCAAATATCCAAAGGCGGCATCCGAATGGCGGTGGCAGTACGTGTTCCCCGCCAAGGGGCTTTCCGTGGATCCTCGAAGCGGGACGGTCCGACGGCATCATATCAGCGAAACCCTTGTCCAGAAGGCCGTCAAAGAGGCAGCCTCTCGGGCAGGAATCACCCGAAAGGTCAGTTGTCACACGCTCAGACATTCTTTTGCCACCCATCTCCTGGAAGCGCGTTACGACATCCGTACAGTGCAGGAACTTCTGGGCCATGCGGATGTTTCCACCACCATGATCTATACCCATGTCCTAAACAGACCGGGGCTTTCGGTCCAGAGCCCGGCTGATTTTGATTGACTCCGTAATTATTGTTGGGCTTGGTCCTAACTTCGCCCACCCGGCAATGAATTGCCGGGCTATTGCCTGTCGCCCTTACAGGGCTCTCACAGTCCCGTAGGGACGGCAGGAAATAGCCCGGGGTTTTAACCCCGGGGCTAATGGGCGAGATAATGACCAAGCCCTTATTGTTTATGGAAATGTGTAATTTTTAAGTGGGGATTCTATTTGAAATGATGGGGAAGTCAAGTTCTTTTTGATGCGTTCTGATTCAAAATATCTAATTATTCGAATTTTGTTCTGACCCCTGTGAACGGTTGCCAAGGATTATTCATTTTTCCCGAAATAGGACGCCATGCCTTTTCAAATTCTGCGGTCGCCGGGGGCTTTGGCCGCAACAACGCATTGATTATTCATCTGTTACGCCCAAAAATGGTTGATTTCAGAGGCTATATCGTCCTTTTCGGCCCCGACGGGATGCGTCGATAATTTTTAAACAGGCTCTAAGGCGAGACTGACAACGCGATCAACCCCTGAGTCGGGGTTGATCGCGCTGATTTGGTTAAAGCTTCCCGATGACGTTCCGGCCGATAATCATTTTTTCCACTTCCTTGGCCCCTTCATAAATTTCCAGGACCTTGGCGGCCCGATAGAAGCGCTCGATGTCCTGATCGTTGAAGTAACCATAGCCGCCGTGTAGCTGCAAGGCTTCATCGACGACTTCCACGGCCGTTCGCCCGGAGAACATCTTGGCCATGGCGGTTGTGTCCGTATTGCCTTTCCCCTGGTCCAGAAGGGTGCAGGCTTTATGGGTGATGGTTCTGGCCAGTTCCACCTTGGTGGCCATTTCGGCGATTTTGAACTGGGTTGCCTGAAAGGAACCGATTTTCCGGCCGAATTGTTCCCGGCTTCGAATGTGGGTGAGGGCCTGATCCAGAGCACCTTGCGCCAGACCGACACCGTGGGCCGCCACATAAGCGCGGGAGCGGTCAAAGAAGGCCATGAGCTGGGAAAAGCCGTTCCCGGGTTTTCCCACCAGGTTTTCCTTGGGCACCCGGACATCGGAAAGGAAGATGTTGGCGGTATTGGATGCGCGAAGGCCCATTTTTCCGTGCATCGGATCCGCTTCATATCCAGGTCGATCCGTTTCCACGACGATAATGCTGTGTCGTTTCGATCTCTTTTTTTCTTCGGGGTTCGTGAGGCAGAAGACCAGGATGAAATCTCCCTCGGAGCCGTTTCCAATCATGACCTTGCTGCCGTTGATGCGGTATTCATCGCCTTCCAGGACGGCAGTGGTGGACGCGGAAAGGGTATCGCTGCCGGCATCCGGCTCCGTGATGGCAAATCCCATGATGGCTTTTCCTTCGGCCACCGGGGTGAGGAATTTCTGTTTTTGTTCCTCGGTGCCGAACAGCAGGAATTCCTCCGCGCCAAAGGATACCGAACACAACTGCTGGCCCAGACCGGGATCCACCCGCCAGAATTCTTCCAGAATAATGGCATGTTCCAGAAACCCGAGTCCCGCGCCGCCATAGGCTTCATCGATGAAAACGCCCAAGAATCCCAGATCGCCCGCTTTTTGAATAAGCTCCGGAGGAAAGGTTTCGTTCTGATCGCAAGCCCCCGCGATGTCTTTTAATTCTCCCAGTGCAAATTCCCTGGCTGCCTGACGAATATCCTTCTGTTCCGCGGAAAGTTCAAAATCCATCTACATCTCCTTCTGAGGCGGCATAGCCGCGGTTTTAAGTTTTAGGTTTAGTTCTTTTTCCCATGAATTGCCGTGGTTATATTGACCATCTTAAACCGCCCCCCAGGCCTTCCCGCCGGACTTGGCATTTTGCTCGCGATATCGGTCCCTCAGTTCCCGCCGCAGCAGCTTGTAGCCGCCACCGGTCATGGGCATTTCCGAGAGGTCTATAAAATCCACTGATTTCGGTTTTTTGTAGGAAGCGATGCGCTCCGCGCAGAATTCGATGAGTTCCGCCTCGGTACACTGAGCGTCGTCCTTAAGTACCACCACCGCTTTGACCGATTCTCCCCATTTTTTATCGGGGATGCCGATGACGCATACCAGATGAACAGCGTCATGGGCGGAAATGACATCCTCAACCTCCCGGGGATAAACGTTCAGGCCGCCGGAGACAATCATGTCTTTTTTGCGGTCCACCACATAATAAAAGCCGTCTTCATCGATGCTGACCATATCCCCGGAATGCCACCACCCATCTCGGAAGTCGTCCGCTTCCGGTTTGTTCCAGTAGCCATCGCAAACCGCCTGGCCTTTAATGGCCAGTTCTCCGATACCGCCGGGTCCAACCGGGTTGTTATCCGAATCGACCACCTTGGCTTGATAGCCAAGGCAGGCCTTTCCGATGGAGGTCAGCCGTTTCGACAGGGAACCGGTGATACTGACTTCTTCCGGTCTCAAAACCGTTCCCAGAAGGGCGGTTTCCGTGGTGCCGTACAACTGAACGAATTTTTCTCCCAGATAGGACGCCCCTTCTTTCAGCAACTCCTCGGAGATGGGCGCAGCCGAAGTGAACCAGCGCTCGATGTGGGAAAAATCGGTTTTTTGGGCATTGGGATGGCGGATCACATTGGCCAAAAGGGTAGGGCTGAACTGGGTAAAGGTGATCTTGTCTTTATGGATGATATCCAGAATTTTGGCTGCGTCGGGATTGCTGACAATCAGCGTGCAACCCCTCGTGATGGCCGTTAGGGTCAAGCCGGTGCCGCCCGATGTATGGAGCGGCAAGAGGAGCGCCCACCTTGTATAGGGATGGATGCTCAGTTCAGCGGCCCAGACCGTTGCGCTGAAACTCCATTTGCCATGGGTCATGGGGGCGCCCTTGGGTTTCCCCGTGGTACCGCTGGTGTAGATCAGGGTGGCCATATCCTCTTCGGAAACATCCACCTGGGGTTCTTCCGTTGACCCTTTGGCAATCATTTCCTCAAAGCGGTATTCACAGGGGTTTTCTTCTCCGATGCCGATAAAAAAATCCACGGAATTGAGCCGATCCCGAATGGGTTCTATCTTCCGGGTAAAAATGTCCGCATCGGCGATGAACGCCCGCGCCCCGCTGTCTCCCACCTGGTAGGCGATTTCTTCGGACATGAAGGTCCTGTCGATGGGAGCGACGGCCATTCCCACCTTGGTAAGGGCCAGGAGGGAAAGGGTAGGCCCCAGCCCAGTGCCGGACTGCACCGCCACCCGATCGCCTTTTTTGAGCCCCAATGCCAGGAGGTTATTGCCCAACCGGTTCACGGTTTCATTCAACTCTCGATAGGTATAGCCTGTGCCGGCGGGAAAATATTTTCCATAGTTGTCCCTGAAGGCAAGTTTGTCCGGATAGTTACCGGCTGATCTTCTGAGAGCGTCTCCAATTAACATCGTCAATCTCCTTGGTTTTTGGTGTTATTTACAGTTGACGGTGTGCATTCCGCAATGCTGCCGTCTTTTCCATATCCACTTCCAGGGTTTCGGGATCAATGGCTACGCCGTAATCATTTCGGGCGCTTTCAAATGAAACCAGTTCGTCCCTGACATCATTTCTCACATCCGCCACGTCTCGATCCATGGGGTCACCCACACCGCAGCCGCCCTGCACAAAATCCACAACCCTGTCCCCGTTGGCCAGAACAAAGGATTTGGTCTCTCGTACTTCATCATTGTTCACTTCCCGGCCATCGACAAAATAGAGTTCCTTTCGGTTTCTGGGCGGCAGTTTTCCGCCGGCGATGGCGGGGGCCGGCTCGTAATCGAAGGGGTCGGCGGCATAGTGTAAAAAGACCGGCTGGGGATCGGCGGCGGCCACCCATTCATTATGAACGCCCATGCCGCCACGCCATTTCCCGGCCCCCGCCGAGTCCTGGGCCCATTCCCATCGGTGCCAGAACATGGGATAGAGGCTCTCGCAGACTTCCATTTCCGGGTAGTAAAGGGTGCCGCTGCAGATCACCGGGCCGTTTGTAGACCAGCCCTGGGTGCCCCAGATGGCGCCGGCGCCCGACGCGCAGGACAGAAAATCAGGAGAACCGTAGCCTTCCCCCCGCCTGGGGTCAATGCCGCTGAATACCCAGTAGGGAATGGATCCCCAGCCCCCGGGGGTTTCCCGGGGCGCTACCTGGGCCAGTGCCGCCCAGACGGACTCAATGATCTGTTTGGCCACAAAATTGGTGCAGTTGCCGTGAGTGGCCGGAAAGGTGGCGTGGGTAACGGTTCCCGGTTTGGTGCGGATTTCAATGGGCCGGTAACAGCCGCCGCATCTAACTTGAAGCTTTTTACCCACGGACTGAAGCATGGCCTGGTAAACGGCGCTGTAGGTGTTGGCGATGGGGCTGTTGATGTATTCCTTGCTCATGGGGCCGCTGTCGCTGAGATCCACGATGACGCTGTCTCCCTTGATGGTCAGGTCGCACACAATGGGGGGCGCGTCCGCGTCACCTTTGACTTCACTGTGGTAGACGCCATCGGGTATTTTGGTGATCTCTTCCCGCATGAGGAATTCTCCGTAAGTGAGGAGGTCTTCCAGAAACATCTTGAATGTTTTCATGCCGTAGGTGTCAATGAGGGTGTTCAGTCGTTTTCCGGCCACTCTGGCCGCGCCGATGAGGGAAAGTAAATCGCTGTACTGCACGTCGGGAATTCGCACATTGGTCATGACCAGGTTGATGACGCTTTTGCGCTCCCTGCCCTTTCGTTGAATTCGTAACGGCGGTATCCGGAGACCTTCCGCATACACATCGATGGCATTGGGATTATATCCGCCGGGCGCGCCTCCCCCCGTATCCTGTTGATGGGCCTTGTTGGCAATCCACAGGATGTGTTCGTCCCCGTAAAATACCGGGTAAACAATGCACCAGTCCGCCATCTGGTTTCCGCCATCCAGCGTATAGGGATCGTTGACGAGAAAAACGTCATCGGGATTGATGTCGTCTTGGAAATAGGTTTTGATGGCCCTGACGGCAAACGGGGTGGCGCCCACCAGGACGGGGATATATTCGGCCAGGGCGATGAGTTCCGCATCCGTATTCAGAATGGATGTACAGAAGTCATGGGCCGAGAAGTAGATGGGGGCTCTTGCGGTTCGCTCCATGTTGACGCCCATTTCACGGGCAATGGTGAATACCGCGGATGTCAAAACTGAAAAATCAGCTGGATTTACTCTTATTTTGTATTGATCGGTCATATCTCATCCCTCCTTCACTGAGTTTTAGGACAATTCCACCAGAAAGCTGCCAAAGGGTGTTACTTCGAGGTTTGCCTTTGGGGGAATCACAATGGTGGTGGTTTTAAGTTCCACAATGGCGGGACCTTCCACCACATTGCCCACTTCCATGGTTTCCCCATCGTAGACAGGTGTCGAAATGAAACCATTGCTCTCTTGAAAATAGGCGTCCCGTTGCCCCTTCCGATGACTTTCGGAATCCCGGCTGACGAAGGGCTCCTCTTTGATTTCAGGCGTATGGACTTTTCCAAAAGCGGACAGCCGGAGATTTAAAATCTCGATCTCCGCCGTGTCCCGGTATGAGTAGAGCGATTCGTGCATCTGGTGAAACTGCTCCACCAGTTCTTCAATGATGCTCGCATCAACGGCGCTCGACGACGCTTTTTCCAGATCCAGGGTGAGGGGCACTTCCAGTTCGTGATATTGCCCCTTGTAACGCATGTCCAGGGATTGGTGATAGTAGCGGTCTTTCACGGAAACCTCTTCCTTTTTGAGGTATTCGTCGCCCACGGATTTCATTTCTTCGAAGGCATAGTTCATTTTCCCCAAATCCATTTTGCTGGTAACGCCCGGAACGGATCGCACGAAATCGTGTCGGACATCCGCAATAACACCCCCTAAAGCGCAGAAAACCGAAGAGCTTCTGGTAATGAGCATGCGTTTGATGCCGATCACGGAAGCCAGGTTGGCCGCGTGAGAGGCGCCAGCGCCGCCGGCTACCACCAGGGTGTACTTTCTTGGGTCTTCTCCCCGCTGGACGGATACGATGGAGATGCCGTCGATCATGTGATGGTCGATGACTTGCTTCATGGCCCAGGCCGCCTCGGTCACGTCTATTTGCAGGGGGTCCGCGATTTTTTCTTTGATGGCTTTTCGGGCCAGATCGGGATGAAGTTGCATTTCACCGCCCAGATAATAATCCGGGTCCAGATACCCGAGGATTACATCGGCATCGGTGCTGGTGGGTTCCTGGCCGCCTTTGCCGTAACAGGCCGGTCCCGGATCCGCTCCTGCGCTTTGCGGCCCCATATGGAGCACATTCATCTTGTCCAGCCAGGCGATGCTGCCCCCGCCCGTTCCGATAGTCCGTACATCCACCAGAGGGAGTTTCATGTGGTAGACGCCGCCCACGGCGCTTTCAAGGGCCGTAACCGGTTTGCCGTCCTTGATCAAACAGACGTCAAAGCTGGTACCACCCATGTCCACGGTAATGACGTCTTTCAAGGCCAGGGGTTTTCCCGCATACGCCGCAGCGGCAGGTGCGCAGGCAGGTCCCGAAAGCACGGTCCTGACGGCCTGTTCGATGGCCACTTCCGGAAAAATGACCCCTGCATTGGACTGGGTAATCAAAAGCTGACCATAAAATCCGGATTCTTTGAGAGACGCTGAAAGGTGGGTGAGATAGCTGGACAGTTTGGGACCCACATAGGCGTTGATGACGGTGGTGCTCATGCGCCAGTATTCACGAATTTCAGGTTGGATCTCACAGGAGGCGCATAAATAGACGCCGGGGAGTTCGGCGCGGCAGATTTCAAGGGCGCGTTTTTCATGCTCGGGATACTTGAAAGACCATAGAAAACAAATGGCAACGGCTTCAACGTTCTGTGTTTTCAGGTAGGCGCAGGCCTTCCGCACATCGTCTTCGTTTAGCGGCAGCACTTCTTTTCCGGTTGAATCAATCCGTTCCCGGATCGGCATGCGCAAGTATCGTGGGCACAAGGTATCGGGTTGGGGTACCGAAAAATCGTAGGGGGTTTCCCGGATGCCGAATCGGATGCCCAGGATATCGCGAAACCCCTTTGTGGTGATTAACCCTACTTTTGCCCCCGTCCAGGTGAGCACGGTATTGGTGCTCACGGTAGTGCCATGTGTGATCCGGGATGTCTCCTTCAACAGCGTGGCGGGATCTTTTTCCAGCATTCCCGCGACTTTCGAAATGCCGTTCATGATGGCCACTGAAGGATCAGCCGGTGTTGAGGGTGTTTTTGTCAACAAGGCATTGCCCTGTTCATCCAGACACACCAGATCGGTAAATGTGCCTCCCACATCCACGCCGATTACGTACTTCATAGGATTACACCTCCTGCAAAGGTTGGATAATGATTTTTTCGGCACAAGCCATTGCCGTCTAAAATGCTGTTTGCATGGGCACATAAACCAACGAACGATTGTTAGATAATGACATTGCGCCAAATGGTCTGTCAACCGTTTTTTTAGGCTTTGCCGAATATTTAAAAAAACAGGGTAGACGCATGTTCTTCCGACGGGGCTTACATTGAAAATACCCTTTGCCATGAGCGCCATCAGGAATACATTAATCCCACCGTACTTTATAAACAGCATAAAACATGCCGAACCCCATTATCTTCCTTGGTGGGTGTTAAGTGCTTATTTTGATTATTTTTTGAATATCAGAGGGTTTTGCTGAAAAGAAAGGTCTGAAAATGTCTTTCAATTTGGGAAGGAAAGCTTCTTTCAGAAGGATGCAAAAAAGAGAGACTATTTTGCAACTTCAATGTTTCGGCGAGCGGTTTCCATCCAGGCGGGTTTGATTTTGTCGATCTTCCGGCCGTGTGTGATAACAACCGGTTCATTAATCCATTGGGAGGTGAATTTAGCGTCCTTGATGTTAACTTTAACCGAGTCGTCTTTTTCATGAAAAATATCTCTTAAAAAAGACTTCATGATCAGCCGGTCTCCTTTAGCGTAGAACCTGACCACCAACAGCTTCTTTTTGCCGTCGGTGATATAAAATCGTTGAAGGCCAATGCTGTTGCCCTGCCTGGGGGAAATGCCGATATCACTTAATTCACCGTCAACTTCGCCGTAAACGTCCACCGATTTCCCCTCGTATTTTTCAGGGTCCAGCAGCAATCTGCTGACGGTGTACTGGGGGGCATCCGGATTCGTTGGTGCGGCACTCAGGGGTTTCAGGGGTAATTCCGGAATTTGGGTGTTGAGTTTGCCGATCTCCTCCTGCAGTTTGTCCATGTCTTCCGGGGTCAGAAGACGGACTTCAAGTTTTCCGTCTTCCGGCTCTATGCACATCTCGGGCGCAACGACGGACTGGACGATCATGGCTTCCCAGAAGTCCATGTGTCGGCCGACTTCCTTGGGCGTCATCTTTTCAAATTTCTTATGGACCAGCCTGTTATATCCATCCATGGAGAGATTCAATCGGCCCAGTAGCTGGTTCAGCGTACGCTGATCAATGGAGGTGATTTTGAAAATCGCCCCCGAGGGGAGTGTTACGGCCTTCTCCTGGATCACGGCGTATTTTTTTTTGTATTCATCGGCGGTGGTTATTTTGTCCCGGCCAAAGGCGGGCATTGCCATCAGGCAAAAAAGGAGGGTGAAAAAACAACCGCTACGGTATATGTGCAGATTACGATTTGTTTTCATGGCTTTCGTTCTTCCAGAGCGGGAAACGGCTTTTTGAGCCGTTTCCCGCCCCATTTTAAGCAGGGTGTTTCAAATCAAACATTTCCCGTGCTATTTTTTAACCTCATTGATGCTGCCGATCAACATCACGCCATCGGCCACATACAAAACCCCATCGATCTGAAATTGCTTGCCGGGAGTTGCGGCGGCGGCAAAATCCTGAATGACTTTTTTATTGCCCACAATGTTGATCTGGTTGGGACTGACCTGCTGGAGGATAGACCAGCCATCGGGGGAAGTGCCAAGGGCATCGATGGCATCAATTTTAGTAATGTTGAAATGCCATTTTTTGGCCTGGGTCCACAATACATAGGCGTTTACACCGCCCTTTTCTCCGGGCGCCAGGATAGTGCCGACCATGGAGACTTTGGCTTCGGCAAATGCCTGGGTTGCGCAAATGATGCTTCCCAGAACCAACAGGGCCGCCAGAAAGACGGACAGTTTCTTGCTGTATCTTTTATTCATGTAAAATCTCCTTTCAAATTCTGTTTAGTATATCATTCTCTTCCGATTGCTTCAAATTCCTCACGAAGTTTCGCTTCCTCCTTGGCGCTCCAGCCGAAACTCATGCGGAAGTAGGGGGACATTTTGTCAAAGAGCTTCTTCCATACGGGCTTTCCGCTGCTCCGGATAACGTCAATTAAAAAGCTTTCCAGTTCACCCATTTTTTCCTTGGGAAGGAAAGAAACGGCGCCAAGCTTCGCGGACCGGCTCAACGATTCTTCAGTGACCGAATGGGCCGTCAGCATAACGGTGGGAATTCCTTTTGCGGCCGTCCGTTTCAGAAGGTCGAATCCGTCCACCCCCATGATATCCAGGATTGCAAGGTCGTAGCGGTTGTTTTTAAGGCATTTCACCGCCGTCTCATGGTCGGGCGCCTTATCGATAATGCACATGTCCAAAACTTCTTCGATGACTTCAAGAACGTCCGCTTCATCATCTACGGCCAGTACAGTTCGGCCGCGAAGAAGATCCCTGGAAGCTGATTTTACCAGCAATACGGGTTTGGGTGAATGCCTCACCACTTTGTCCGATACGGAACCGAGTGCCCACCGTTCAATTTCGCCGCGGCCCCGGGCGGAAAGGAGGATGATGTCCATATCTTCTTTTTCCGCATAGTCGCAGATGACAAGCCCCGGATCTCCCGGAACCACGACGGTCTTGACGGAAACGCCGAATTCGGAAATCCGTTCTTTCAGTTCGGAAAGATACGTTTCCCCTTCACTTTTTAATGTTCGGTACTCCGCTTCCTTGTCCCGCTTCAACAGCGGAATGATCTCAAAGACGTACAGCAGATGAATCGTTGAATCAAATGCCTTTGCGAGGGTTATTGCGGATTCGACTCCCTCTTCCGCCAATGGAGATTGATCCAGGGGAACCAGGATATTTTTGTACATCACCATCCTCCGTTTGCGCCAAAAAAGCCC
Organism: Desulfatiglandales bacterium; assembly: GCA_963664475.2. GTDB lineage: Bacteria > Desulfobacterota > DSM-4660 > Desulfatiglandales > Desulfatiglandaceae > NaphS2. The sequence continues at coordinate 566,697 of CAXXXE010000004.1, read as the reverse complement.
CTGGTTAAAAACCAGGGGGAGCGGGCATTCAGCGCCGAAAACGGCGGCAAATGCCCGCTTTTGAATAAAAATATGAGGGTTTACCGGGAAGGATATTCCATTTTCAGGTTATCCACTTTGAAATAGTCCGGTGTCAGTCCCGTGTTGTACTTGGGATCGGTCACGCAGTATCCGGTGCTGTGGATGGTCTGCATGTCCACATGGTTCATGACCACGGGGCAGAAAATGCCGTTTTTGCCGGGTGCATACTGGAATATGGAGAAGATGTAGAGTTTGTTTTCCTTGTCATACCATTCTCCATAATAAGGCATCCAGGTTTGGGAATCCACATAGAGCATCATCTTGGAAAATGGGAAATCCGGATCCTTTGGCGTCATTTCAATAATATGAACCTTGACTTTCTGGTAATAGTCGTTGGGGCCGGCCAGGTGTTTTCCATCAATCCATGTTCCTTTGGGATCCCCGTTGTGTACGGCGAGCATCTCTTTCTGGCCCAGCAGCTTGGCCGTGTAGTTGATGGGGTTGCCGTTGAAGATGTCAAAGTTTTCCCACATGAGATCCTGCCCGCCCGGGAGTCGGTCGGTTCTCTGGGCCGCGGACAGGCGGCGCACCCGTCGGAGGGCCGGCAGATAAAGCCAGAAGGAATCATCTTTGTCCGGGTTGTTGTACTGGGTGATGACTGACAGGGTTCCCCGCATTTCATAGGGATGGGCGTTGGCGTACACGTCGACCCGCACTTCGTTATTCGGGTTGGGTTCATACAACGGTTTGGGATCGACTTGCAGCCGACCGTCATAATACATGAGGTTGCCGTCGGAGGTCTGGTATCGAACCTGGCCGCCGCGGTTGGTGATGATGGTGACCGTCGAGAGAATTCGATCATCTTCACTGAAGTGTTTCTTGAAGTTCCAGAGGGCTTCAAGACCCGTTTTGGGTTCGGGAAAAGGGACCCCCGCCTTGTAATCGCGAAGCCATCCCACCTTGTCAATCTTGGCGGTGCCTTTGTATTCATCAGTGGCCTTGAGGTAGCGTTTCCACAGAAAACCGGTATTTTCCATATAGGCGGTAACGTTGATCCGCCTGGGGCCCCAGTCCTTCGGATTTTTCATGATCCTGTACAGGGCCGGAGGGAGCAGTTCCTTGATTTTGTCCACGTCCTCGGCTTCCCAGCCATAGGCCGCTGTCACATCCTGGTCGAACAGTTTTTCGTCGTACTTCATGTTTCCCGGTTTCCATACCGAGTAAGTATCTTTCCAGGGATAGTGCCATCCGGCCCCGTCCATGGGTTCCCGCATGTCCGCGTTGCCCAGGGATACAAACCCCAGTAGCGCCATTAAACAGATCGAAAATCTAAACCATCTTTTCATCTTTCTTACCTCCAAAAAAGTTGTGCGGTAAAAGATTTACAGCATGCTCAAAATGAGCATTTGAAACATTCTTAGAAACTCCATTTCGCCGTCAGGTAAAGTTGATCGTCGCGTTTGATGGGGCCGAAATAGAGCCCCGCCTGGTTGTCATTTCCCCATATTTTGAGGATTCCAGCGGCAATGCTGAAGGTGTAGGTGGGTTTAAAGGTAATGTTGCCGTCAAAAAAGCCGCTGCCGGATGTGAAAAAATGCACGCCCAGTACTTGTGGAATGATTTTTCCCTCAAAATACTCGGTGTTGATCATGAGGCTTGCGACGGTTTGAAAGGTCTTGGCGTCGTTATCCCCCATAAAGGTGAGGTATTTATCCGAGTCCAGGCTTAAGGCCCATTTGTTGAACCACTGGCCGCTGAAATAAAAGGATTTGGTTCGGTTGAGTGCGGGGATCATGACATTCTTGTCGAAGCCCAACATGAAGGCAAAGGTATCGCTTTCTCCGTAATTGGTAACTGGCGCAAAGCCTTTTCCATCATTGGATCCCAGGTTCGTTCCGTAGGGCTGCCCGATTACATAAGCCGTTTCTCCTCTGAACACTGTTTCAAACATGGAGGAATACATATTGAAGGTTCCGCCGATATTCATGATGTGGGGAAAGTCCCATTTGAAAGGATAAAGTTGGGGATTCAGCGCAGCCTGAGGATCCAGGGTGGCGACGCCGATCTGATCCCGCTGGTAGTAGCCGAAAAGGGAGGTATCCCATTCGCCGAATTTCCCGCGGATCCTGACGCCGCCCTGTCCGTTTCGTAAATCGTTGGAGGGTAGATCGTTATTCATCTGGTTAAAAACAGCGGTTCCCACAAAGTCGGGCAGACCAAAACCACCGCTGTAAAGGGACCAGTTGCCGCCCGGCGCCGCAAACTGGTGCGGTCGAAAGTCAGCCGGCACCCACACGGCCTCAAAGCGCAGGTTATGCTTATTCTCGGGGACGTTGTAGACTACATCCAGCATGGTCAGGGGAATGCGGATTTCTTCCCAGGCCGGAAAGGACCAGTACCAGCTCAAATCCAGGGGGTTGATGACGTCGGCCAGCCGCAGGGCGTCGGCTTCACCCCAGGCGATCTGCTGACTGCCCGCCTTGACCACGAAATTGCCCGGTGAATAGGTGACATAGTATTCCCTGAAATCAAAACCCATTTCCATGGGGTTGGCGTGGGGGCCGGGCACCGTGTCGAGATCCCGGGGATACTGGTTGACGCCGGTATCCAGTCCGTAAACCGCTTCATACCATCCTCTGGCGGTTCCATTAAATCTGAGTTCATCTGTGAATTTTGCGGAAAAATCGAGAAACAGTTCGGTCCGGACCATGGAAAAACTCCAAGCCTTGTTGCCGGAAGCAAGGGGTCCGGAAGTCGTCGGATTGATGCTGTCTTCCATCCTTACGCCGGTGGTGTTTCTCAGATAGCCGCCAAGCTCGTAGTCGCCTTTAGAATCAAGGGTGACAGCGCCGAGGTTGGGAATGGCCACAAAAGAAAACATGACCATCAGTCCCATTAATACAAACAATACAGAGCATCTCTTTTTCATTATTTCCTCTCTCCTCTCCTTTTGGGTCAATTTGAACGTGCGTTTCGCAATTAAAAAACTAGATATCCACCTCCTTTCCTTTGGCTTTTAGTCATTCGTTTTTGAGTTGCTATTTTTTCATCAGAAAACGCGGTTTAATGATTTGAACCATTGCCGGTAGAAGCAGCAGGCTTCCCAGCAGATGGAACAGGGTTACGATGGATAACAGCAGCCCCATGTCGGCCTGAAATTTAATGTCCGAAAAGTTCCAGAACACCACGCCGGCGATGATAATAATCGCTGTCAGCACAATGGCGTTTCCGGCTGTTCCGATGGCTTCTTTTACGGAAGCGTCCAGATTGCTCTTTTTGGCGTATTCTTCGCGGATTCGGCTCAACAAATAAACCCCGTAATCCACGCCGATGCCGATGGCAATGATGGATATGGGCAGGGTTTGAAGGTTCACGGAGATGCCCTGAACGGCCATATAGGCAAAGGTAAACCAGGATGCCAGGGAAAGGGGAATCACCAGCAAAAGGCCTGCCAGAAATGACCGAAAAACGATGGATGCGATGATGCCCGTGAGCAGCAGGGCTGCCACCAGCGTGGTGGTTTCATGTACAACGATGGATTCGTTGAATGCCGCGATCACGCCTACGCGGCCTCCCGCCAGCTTGAATTCCGCCTTGTCGGTCTTATGGGTGGAGATGAACTCATTGGCCGACGTCAGGAGTTTTTCGATGGTGGAGGGCAGGTGGTTCTGGCAGGATACGGTGATGTTCAAATCCTTGAAATCAAAATCATAATAAGTGTCGTAATCGCCGGGTTCGGCACCGCCGCTGGTCAGCAGGTGAAGGTTGGCGTAAATCCCTCTGGCGCTGTCGGGCAGAATAAAATAATTGGGGTTGTTTTCCCAGAAGGCCATGTTGATTCCCTTGACCAGATCGACGATGGAAACGGTGTAGGTCACTTCGGGAATCTTGGCCATGTGGGCCTGGAATTGATCCACCAGGTTCAGCAGTTCAGGTTGTTTAATGGCGCCTTCTTCCTTGCCTTCCACCACCACCAGCATGGGGTTCATGCTGCCGGGAAGGCGCTCCGCCATGAATTCCACATCCTGGTTGTACTGGCTTGAATCCTGCAGAATGGGTGTGCCCTCCTGAATGTCGCCCACTTGAAGGCCCATGTTCAGATAAAAGGCCACCAGGGCCAGGACAAAAAAGATGCAGGCAATGATCCAGGGCGCGCCCGGTCGGCAGTTGAGGTTCCCGACCTTTTTCAGTAAGACCGATTCCATAAAGCCTTTTCGTCTGCGTTCCCGCCATCTTTTGACATTTTTCATGGCCGGCAGATAAAGGTTGATCACGGGATTGAAGATGAGGATGACCGGGACCATGGTCAGGCACCATAGAAACATGGAAAGTCCCAGCTTGTTCATCAGGGGGATGGGAATCAGGGAGATGAGAAAAATACCACTTCCGTCCGTCAGTATGCCTGTCAGGCCCGGAAAAAAAAGACCTTTAATGCTGGTTATGGCGCTTTCACGAAGGTTGCCGCAGTCAGCATAGGCTTCATTGATTCGCCAGTTAAATTGAATGGAATGGCTGAGGGCCGTGGCGCTGATCAGTAGCGGAATCACCAGAATCAGAGGGTCGAGGTTGAAGTGCATCAACTGCATGAAGCCCAGACCCCAAACGGCGCAGATGCAGGCGGAGCTTAAGGGAATTAAAATCAGCCGGAAGCTTCTGGTGTAGATAAAGGCGATCAACAGCATGGCCACAACGGTGACCAGGAAGAAAAAGGCTGTCTGTGGCAGATAGGAAAAAATAACACCGTACAGGTAGGGTTCACCTACAATATGAATTTTGGTGTTGTCGTCCTCAAAGCGGTTTTTCAGCTCCTGCAACTCCTTGTACACGAGGCGGGGTTGAAGTTTGTCTTCAAAAAAACCCAGCTTGATCAGCGCAACCTTGGCATCCAGGCTCACCAGGTTTCCATAATAGGCCGGGTTGCTGTAGACATCCGCCTTGAGCTGATCAATTCCTTCTTTGGTTTTGGGGGCTTCCGGAAAGAGGATGGAGGGACTTGATATGCCCCAGGAGGTGATCTTGGCATTCCTCACTTTGTTGACGCCTAAAGACACTACCTTGGTTCGGTCAACACTGGGAAGAAAATAAAGCTCGTTGCTGAAATCAATGATTTTTTGGAGGGTTTTTTGCGTAAAAATATCCCCGTCCTTGACTTCCATCCCAATAATGACGCTGTTGGTTCCGCCGAATTTGGGATGCTTTTTAATGAGTTTTACGAAGGGATGGTTTTGTGGGAGGAGATCCGGGAAAAATGTTTTAATGGGGATATGCAGGGCATGGTATAAAAGGAAACCCGTGGTGGCCAATATCAGTATGGCGATTAATAACCTTCGGTTTACAATGAATTGCGCGATCTTCTCTATCATTTGCCAACACCTCTCTTTTCTTGGGACGTTCCCGCCATCTTATAATTCAGCGCTTTTATTATTTTCCCGACTTGTAAGCAGGAAGCCAGGTTTCACCGCCGTCAAGCGTGTGCAGGAGCGTTCCGACGCTGCCCGCAAGCCAGCCGGTTTTTTCATCCACGAAAACGCAATCCTTGAGCCAGGCCCGGGTGGGAACCCTGTGGGTTTCGTCCTTCCACTCGCCTTCTCTGAGCATCCCATATGTTCCTTTCAGTCCGATGGTCCAGCCCTTGCTCCCAATAACCTGAATGCCCATAAGATTTTCAACCATGTGCGATTTCATCTCTTCCCAGGTGTTGCCGCTGTCCCGGGTGTTCAGGATGCTGCCGTCCATTCCCGCAATCCACCCATTTTGTGCATCGGTAAAGTATACGCAGAACAGATTCTTCTCTCCCAGTGGGCTTTTCTGTTCGGTCCAATTGAGACCGCCGTCTTCCGTATGAAGGATAGTGCCGAATTCCCCTACGATGCCGCCATGCCGGAGATCGTGGAAGTAGACGCGGTTGTAAATTTTATCTGCTTTTTTCCCCTGCACGTGCCAGTTTTTTCCGCCGTCTTGTGTATGCAGGATGGTGCCATAGGCGCCTACGATCCAGCCTGTTTGGGTGTCCTTGAAGCAGACACTGAAAAGATGTTCTTTGGTGCCGCTTTCTTGGATCTGCCAGGTTTTCCCGCCATCTTGCGTGTTGACAATCTGGCCGTCCTGTCCGCAAATCCAGCCGTTTCGTTCGTCAACGAAAGAGACGCTGTACAGATTGCCGTGAAGTCCGGGTTCCTGGATGTCCCACTCGTAAGTCTCCGGGTTCAGACGGCAGGCCATGGCATTGCTGCCAACGGCCCAGACATCTCCGCTCGGTAAGGGGGAAACACTGTAAAAATTGTAAAAATAGGCTTTGTTCCAGAGGAATTTCCTGGTTTCCGCAGCGCCGGCGGAACCACCGAACCATGTGGTTAGCATCAATACCACGACCATGTACTTTAGGTGTTTCATCATCCGCTCCATCTCCATTGATTATAGGTCAAAGACCCCTCGACACAAATAATCTTCAGCAATTACCATGCCAAAAATGAATAACCTGAGCAACCGCCTGTTATCGAAACTTTATTTTGTACGCATCCAATTCAGATAACCGTAATCGCTTTACACTTTTATTGAAACATCTTTACACTGCGTTACAGTCCATCGCTTAACGGAAATGTTTTTGGTTGGGTGTATTTTGGGCCTAAAATTTCTTAGGTTATTTTAAAACGCCCCTGGTAAATATTTCCACAAACGTATTGGATAAGTCCGATATGCTGACAGGTCCGTCTTTTCGATACCATTTGATGGTGTAATGGACCATGCCGAAGAATGCAAAAGTGGCGACAGTCGGATCGATGTCCTTCATCAGGTCATGACCCTTCAATTGTTCAAATATGGATCTTAGAAGATGAATGTAGCTGCGTTGTTTGGAGATGAGAATGTTTCGGTAATCCTCGGTGAGAGAGTCGATCTCGTTTACGAGCAAAATTTCACGATCTTGATCACCGGCAAAAAACCGGGTGTAAAAGTCGAGCATATCCCGCAGCTTTTGTTCGGGTGGGGAGTCCGTTTCGCAAACAGTTTTCAGGGTTTCCAGTGCTTCATCCATGGCATTATTCATCAGGGTGAAAAGCATTTCTTCTTTTCCATTAAAATAATGGTAAAGGGAAGAAGGTTGCATGTTCAGTTCCTGAGCGATGGCGCGCATGGATGTGGCATGATACCCTTTGTGAGCAAAGAGATGGGCAATCGTTTGATGAATTCCTTTAATTTTCCGGTTTGTTTTAGCCTGATGCATAACTGTATTTTCATGAAGATAGAAACGAACAATCGTTAGACCATAAAAGAAGCAATATTACGTGTCAACCTTTTTTTGAAATATCTAAAAATAAAAATAATGGGACAGATTCTCGGTTTCCATTCTTCAGACGGGAATGCCGATATTAGGGTGAAGGGGGCGGGTGAGGCGGTTGGACAATGCTGTTCCGCCTCACCTCTGAAGGGATTTGTCGGGGGTTAATCAAAGGCCATTTCGGTTTTCCATTCTTTCCAGACATTGCCCACCAGGTCGGGCCCGGGTTTAAGGGTCATTTTTCCGGGTTTCCAGCCTGAAGGCGTGGCTTCGGCGCCTTTGGATTCCCTGACCAGTTGAAAAGCCTGAATCTGACGCAGGCTTTCGCTCACGTTTCTTCCCACCGGTGGGGTCAGCACTTCATAGCCCTGGATGATGCCGTCGGGGTCGATAATGAATCTGCCGCGGGTTTCAACGCCCCCATCCTCGTCGTAAATTCCATAGACTTTGCCCACTCTGCCGCCCGCATCGGAAAGCATGGCAAAGGGGACGCCACCCTCCACCATTTTGCTTAATTCATAATCGTTCCACATTTTATGCACGAACATGCTGTCGATGCTCATGGAAAGCACTTCAACCCCCAGTTTCTGGAATTCGGGGTATTTTTCAGCAACTGCTGAAATTTCGGTGGCTCAGACAAAGGTAAAATCACCGGGATAAAAGCATAGTACCACCCATTTTCCCAGATACTCCGATAATTTTACATTAACGAATTTTCCTTTTTGGTAGCCCGGCGCGGTAAAATCGGGGGCTTTCTTGCCAACCTGTATCATTCTTTTTTCCTCCTGCTTCGGGGTTTCTCCTTGGGTGGTGGGTTCAGGGGCCGGTTCTCCCACCGGCCCTCCGGTGGGACGTGCGCATCCTACTTTCAGCTCTTCCGCCATAGGACCTCCTTGTGTGATATGCTTCTCAGGTTTTTTTGTTGGGTTAACAATACAACAGTTGTCAGTTATCAGTTATCAGTAAAAGCATACCCATAACATCTTGAAAGTGTTTGTACTAATCTGTGCATAATCGTGAAGACCTCTTCCATACTTCGGGCTTGGTCATTATCTCGCCCATTAGCCCCGGGGTTGAAACCCCGGGCTATTTCCTCCCGTCCCTACGGGATTGTGAGAGCCCTGTAAGGGCGACAGACAATAGCCCGGCAATTCATTGCCGGGTGGGCGAAGTTAGGACCAAGCCCCATACTTTTCCAAATCATCAAATTTCAAAATAACCTCCAGTGCTGACAACTGACAACTGACTCCTGACGCCTACAACTTCATCTTTGGGTTGCGGGTATCCCGCATCGGCCATCATTCAATCACATGAATATTTTTCTTCGCACACATGGCTTTAAGCACCTTCGGCCATACCGTGGCGCTCACTTCTCCCAGATGCGCCTTTTTGAGCAGCAACATGAAGGTTCGGGATTGTCCGATGCCGCCGCCGATGCTGAGGGGAATGTCATTGTTCAACACGGCCTTGTGGTAGGGCATTTTCAAAAAATCCATCTGATTCGTAATTTCAAGTTGTTGCCGCAGGGTTTGAGCGTTAACGCGAACGCCCATGGAGGTTAATTCGTGTCGACGTTTTGTGACCGGATTCCAAACCAGGATGTCGCCGTTCAGTCCATGCATGGGCCTGCCGTCCTCGGAGGTGGTTTCCGTGGCCCAGTCGTCATAGTCCGCGGCCCGCATTTCATGGGGATAACCATCCGCAAGGGTCCAGCCGATGCCATAAATGAAGACCGCTTTGTGCTTTTTGACGATTTCCGTCTCGCGCTGTTTGCGGGGCATGTCCGGGTATTGGGCCAGGATGTCTTCTGCGTGTATAAAGGTAAGTTTTTCCGGCATGTCCGGGTATTTGTCGGTCTTGAGCTGGGGGAAAAGCGTTTGCAGGTGGGTTTCCGCGCCCTTGAGGACTTTCCATATCTTTTCCACCACCTGTTTTAAGAGTTGCAGGTTGCGCTGCTCTTCGGTGATGGCCAGCTCCCAGTCCCATTGATCCACATAGGCGCTGTGATCGTGATCCAGGAAGTAATCCTTGCGTATGGCCCGCATGTCCGTGATGAGCCCTTCGCCCACATTCATGCCGAACTGTTTGAGGGCGACCCGTTTCCATTTGGTGGCGGCTTGAACAATCTGGGCGTCAATGGGATTTTTGTCGTGGTCATTGGAAATGTGAAACTGGATGGGGGTTCTGGAACCGTCCCGGTCCAGGTAATCGTTTACGCCGCTGTCCACGTCCACGATGAGGGGAACCGTGACCCGGATAAGATTCAGTTCCCTGCACAGGTTTTCCTCGATGTAGTCCTTGGCGGCATAAAGGGCGAGCTGGGTTTCCTTCGGGTTCAGCAAAGAACCATAGTCATCGGGTAAGATGCTTTCAATTTCGGTGTAATTGCCGATGCCGGGACCGGCCAAATCCGCTTTCTTGTCTCCCATCAATTTTTCTCCTGTTTCTGATTTTGAGGATAATGTTTTGAAGGGAAATAACACGGAACATGGAATTTCGTCAATCTGATAAAATCGCCGAGGCGAGGAAAGCATCGCAAAGCAGTATCGTGGTTCCATTGGGTTTCCGGCGGAAGTTACACTCGGTTCCCAAGGCCGGGGCTTCAATCCTCCCCGGCCCGAAAGAAGCTACTTCTTATCCAGAATATCGATGGGTTTGGGTTGTTTGTCGCCGACCTGGCAACTGTTTCTCATTCATGTGGAAATGCCGAATTTGGGCAGGATGTAGGCTTGCAGCAAAACCCACCCCACGATAACCAGTAAAATGATCCAGATACTCATGTCGTTTCCTTTTTTTTGGGGTTTAGATGTTTCCAAAAAATTTTATCTCCAATTGTTTACCGGATGGTGTGCTCGGGGCAGCGCACGGCTGCCTTCATTATCCAGCTCAGGAAAAACCGCCTTGTGGTGCGCATGAACCGGAGGCCGAAGCGCCGCCGAGGTCAAGGCTCGAACCGGCGGAAGAGAAGGTTGACAATTGCTTTTCGCTGTTATTCCCGCCGCAGGAAGGGCAGGGGCCTTTGTCCTCTCCGCTGGAACGGAAGCAGAGAGACTCATAAACAGTTCCGCATTCTTTACATTTGAATTCATAGATGGGCATGGATTTCCTCTCCGAGTATGTTTCGGTTTTTAGTTTTAGAGCCTGAAACGGCGTAAAGGTTACTTTTTTAATTTAGCGCATCTTAACGAAATTGCAAACAGGATTCTCCGGCCTCCGATCTGTGCATTTTTTTATTGACATGGGTGATAATTATGTATATCCATAATTATGTATATACGTAATTATGATCTTATAAGAAAAGAACTGTTTTTCGTGGATTTGGTAATTCAGGAGCGGAATGACCCTGGTGCTGCTTCCTGAAAAAGGCAGAGGTGTTTTGCTTATTAATTCTAGTAAGGAGGTATGGCGTATTATGGATTTCTACATGTTTGTTGAAGGGCCACTTCTATGGATTGCTTTCCTGACATTCATTATAGGCAGTCTCATGAGGGGCGCGGTTTTTCTTTTACTCTCCAGCAAAAAAGACAGAATCATATATCAGCATTTCAGCTGGAAATATGTCTTTTCCACCCTTGGGCGCTGGTTGCTGCCATTAAACAAGGATGTGGCCAAAAACCCCGTTTTTACCATTCCGGCCTATATATTTCATATTTGTCTTATCGTTGTTCCCATATGGTTAGCCGGTCATATTTCACTCTGGGAGGAGTCCCGGTTTGGTTGGTCCTGGTCCGCCATTCCCGATGGTCTGGCGGATTGGATGACCCTTATTTTTCTGGGGATTGCGCTTTTCTTTCTGCTCAGGCGGATTTTTTCGGCTGATATTCGTCTTATTTCCACCTTTTCAGATTATTTCCTGATTGTTGTAACGGCGTTGCCTTTCCTGACCGGATATTTTGTTACCCACGGAACCCTGGATAGTGTGGGTTTTTTAGGGGATAATATGCAGCTCATTCACATGCTCTCAGGCGAGATCATGCTGATATTGATTCCTTTTACCAAGCTTTCACACTTCATTTTGTTTTTCTTTTCCAGGGGAGCATCAGGCATTGAATTTGGTCGGAGAGGATATTCCATTTAACCCATTAGGCTATTTTAATTTTTAGGGAGTTTGATCATGAGCGAAGAGATAAGACCCGAAGAAGTCGTAAACTTTTTGAAACCCAGGGTCGGCGCCCGTTTCAAAATGTGGCTGGGTATTTGCGCCCATTGCGGACTATGTGCCGACACATGCCATTTTTATAGGGCCAACGGGAGTGATCCTAAGATGATCCCCTCCTATAAGGTGAGGTTCTTAACCCAGTTACTCAAAAAAAAGGGCAAAGTGGACAGGGATTATTTTCAAAAAATTTACAATACGGTTTATTATGAGTGCAATATGTGTCGCCGCTGTACACTTTACTGTCCTTTTGGTATTGATATCGCTCTCATGATATCCTTACTCAGGGCTTTACTCTTTTCCCAGGGAATGGCGCCGGAAGGTTTATTGAAATCCATTGAGAATTACCAAGAGTTCGGGAACCAAATGGCAGTTACCGATGAGGACTGGACGGACACTATAGAATGGTGCGAGGAGGAGACAGCCGAGGAATTGGTGGGATTGAAAATTCCCGTTGACAGAAAAGGCGCCAAGATTCTGTACACGGTCAATGCCAGGGAGCCCATGTTCTATCCCCAGGATATGATGGAGGTTGCCAAGATATTTCATGTGGCCGGGGAAGACTACACCTATTGCAGTCAACCTGGTTGGGACGCCACCAATCTGTCCATGTTTTGTGGTGACGCGAAGACCAGTAAATTGATTGTCGAGAACACTTTTAAGCGGGCTGAAGAACTGGGGGTGCAACAGGTTGCCGTTACTGAATGAGGCCACGCCTATCGAGCGCTTCGGTACGAAGCGCCTACCTGGTTGGGTTATGCCCCCAAGCAAGAAGTTATTCATTCTGTGGAATTGTTTCACGATTATATTCGGGATGGACGCATAAAGATTAAAGACAAAATAAAGGAGCCTACCACAGTTCAGGATCCATGCAATGTGGTTCGAAGTGGGGGGTTGGCGGAGAAAAACCGGCGTTTGGCGGAATATCTCTCGGAAGATTTTCGTCCTATGAAACACCAGGGAAATTACAATTATTGCTGTGGCGGCGGGGGCGGCGCCATGCCCATGGGCGGCGAGATGAAAAAATACCGCCTGAAGTCGGGAGAGATAAAGGCCAGGCAGATCCGTGAAACAGGCGCCAAGATTGTCTTTGTTCCTTGCCACAATTGCATTGACCAGATTCGAGACCTTTCAAATGAATATGATCTTGGCATTAAGGCGATCCATTTTAAAGAGGCTATCACGGAACATATGGTTATCCCCGAAGATATGATCCCAAAAGATGATGACGAATAGGGTCTCTTGATGGAGCCTGGGATAGTTGCGTTATGGGAAGATTTCAGCGTTTTCAATATATCTATCGCAGTCTTGGGTTCCGGTTGATCTTCTGGGTGGGTCTCATTCTGTCTTTTAGTATTTTCACGTGGGCTTACTATAATGTCGGCCATCAGAAGCAAAGGGCCATCGAAAATGTTGTGGAAGGGACGGATAGGTTGAGTGAAACCATTAGATTGGGGACCCATTACGCCATGATGACCAACTCACGGAATGATATCAACCAGATTATCCGAAATATCGGAAAGCAGAAAAGGATAGAAAGCATTCGCATCTACAACAAGGCGGGGCAGATCAGTTATTCAGCAAGTGCCCATGAAGTGGGGCAAGCGACAAACATCAGGGAGAAGGCCTGTTTTGTTTGTCATAAAACAGATCCTCCCATGATAAATGTAAGCCTGTCGGAAAGGACGCGCATCCTAGATTCGCCGGGAGGAAATCGGTTGCTTGGCGTTATCAGTCCCATTTACAATGGGCCGGGATGTTCCACTGCCGCATGCCATTTTCATCCCGAAGGAAAAAGGGTTCTGGGTGCACTGAATGTGATTGTTTCATTGGAGGAGACGGATAAAGAAATCCTTTCATATGAGAAAGGAATCATTCTCCTGGCCATGTTGGTTTTTTTGGGGACATCCGCCTTTATGGGCATTTTCCTCGTGAGGTTTGTGAACCGCCCCATCAAGAAGTTGATAGAGGGGACGCAACACATCGGTAAAGGGGAATATGATTATTCAGTAACCATGAACAGAAATGATGATATCGGGCAACTCGCCGGCGCCATCGATCAGATGGGTAAGAAAATCAGCGAAAAGCAGGACGAACTCAATAAACAAAAAAGTGAATATCAGGACCTTTTTAACGATGCTCCCTGCTATATTACCGTCCAGGACAGAGACTTCAAACTGATGAGATACAATCGCGAGTTTTCCGAGCAGTTTGGTCCGCGGCCGGGGGACTTCTGTTATCAGGCCTATAAGGGCCGATCAAAGAGATGCCAGGTGTGTCCCGTGCTTAAGACATTTGAGGATGGAAAGTCCCATCACAGCGAAGAAAGCGGGCTCAACAAAGACGGGACAAGGTCTTACTGGATGGTTCAGACCTCTCCTATCCGGAATGATCAGGGTGAAGTGGTCGCCGCCATGGAGATGTCCATCGATGTGACTGCGATGAAGCTCTTGGAATTGGAGGTGGAAAAATCCGAGGAAAAATACAGGACCATATTTGCCACAATACCAAACCCTGTTTTTGTTTTGGATCGAACGACCTTGAGTATTCTGGATTGCAATGACAATGTTGCCGCCGTATATGGATATGGCAAGGCAGACATCCTGGCAACATCCTTTCTCAATTTTTTTGCAGAAGATGAACGCAGTCAGTACGGGTCTCAGATGAAGACGTCCAAAGCGTTGGATCGCGTCAAACATGTTGGGAAAGAGGGGAAGGTTCTTTATGTGAACATCAGGATTTCATCCACCGAGTATTTGGACAGAGAAGTTTTTCTTGTCACCACAAGTGATATTACCGAACGGTTGCTGGCAGAGCAGCAACTGATTCAGTCAAGCAAGATGGCAACCCTTGGGGAGATGTCCACAGGGGTGGCCCACGAATTGAATCAGCCCCTCTCCGTCATTAAGACCGCCGGTAGTTTCCTGTACAAGAAGGCCCAAAAAGGAGAGGCCGTTGATGATGAAATTATGAAAACAATGGCGGGAGAGATTGATGCTCAGGTTGATCGTGCTTCAAAGATTATTAATCATATGAGGGAGTTCGGCCGAAAGTCAGGTGTGGTGAAAGAAGAGGTCCATCTGAATGAAACCCTGAAGCGGGCACTCGAAATCTTCAGCCAGCAATTGAAACTGAGAGAAATCGAGGTGGTTATGGATCTACAGCAGGATCTTCCATGTGTTATGGCCGATGCCAATCGGTTGGAGCAGGTCTTCATAAACCTGCTGATCAACGCCAGGGATGCCATTGAAGCCAAGTGGTGGGGATATGCTGATCCCAGGACGGAAGCAAAGAAGATATTCCTGAAAACAAGCTCAAAAAACGGGATGGTCGTCGTGGAAATAAGGGATACCGGTACTGGGATTCCGGCATCGCTTATCAATAAAATATTTGAACCTTTTTTTACGACCAAACAGGTGGGGAAGGGTACAGGATTGGGGCTTTCCATCAGTTATGGCATTATCCATGACTATGACGGCACCATAAGGGTGGAAAGTCGAGAGGATGAAGGGGCCAACTTTATTATCCAGTTTCCCATAGCCGGCGCGGATCGATGATGAATAGAATTCTTCTGGTAGATGACGAAGAGGGCATTAGAACGGTTTTAGGTATCTCTTTGGCTGATTATGGCTACGAGGTATTGACAGCCGGAAGCGGTGGTGAAGCGCTCCGTATTTTCAGGGAGAAAAAGCCCGCCATCGTATTGACGGATATCAAGATGCCCGGGATGGATGGGATTCGGGTCCTTCGAAAGATCAAAGAAGAGCGTCCGGATACGGAAGTGATTATGATCACCGGTCATGGGGACATGGAATTGGCCATACAGAGTCTGAAATTTGATGCAACCGACTTTGTTACCAAGCCCATAAACGATGACGCACTGGGGATTGCCTTGAAAAGGGCCAATGAAAAGATTTTCCTCAAGGCGAAAATGAAACAGTATACGGAGAATCTGGAACGGCTTGTAGAGGAAAAAACAAGAGAACTGCTTGGCGCGGAACGGTTGGCTGCCGTGGGCCAGACGGTGGCAGGGCTTGCCCACGCCATAAAAAACGTCGTTTCCGGCCTGAAGGGGGGGGCATTTGTTTTAGAAAAGGGCATTGAGTTGAACAATCAAAAATATCTTTTACAGGGTTGGGAGATGGTCAAGGGGAACTTGGGGAAAATAGGGGATTTGACCCTGGATCTGTTGAATTACAGCAAAGAACGTCCCCCTGAGTACCGGCTATGCAATCTCAACCAACCCGTGTGCGATGTCTTTGACCTGATGTTTCAGGAGGCTGGCAGATGTGGGGTGGTCCTTGAGAAAGACTTGGACAAAAGTTTGTCTGACGGGTGGCTGGATCCTGAGGGAATACATCGCGGCATCCTGAACCTGGTGACCAACGCCATTGATGCCTGCACGGATATTTCATGCGTCCACGGGCAGGGTAAGGTGATAATCAAGTCTTTGAAAATCAATGGCTGGGCAGTGGAATATCAGGTTCTGGACAATGGTTGTGGTATGGACGAAGAGACCAGAGGAAAAATATTTCAGAGATTTTTCAGTACAAAAGGGTCCCGTGGAACCGGTTTGGGTTTAATGATTACCAAGAAGATCGTCGATGAGCATATGGGGGTCATTGAATGTGAATCTAAAAGGGGAAAGGGCACCAAGTTTACGATTAAACTGCCTGAAAAGGAACATTCACCTGATGTAAGGTGAGTCTGAAATGATACAACAATTCTTGAGGGAAAGATCTTTTTAAACGTAACCCAATTAAGAAGGAGTTCTCCATGGTAGAATACAAAAACGTCCTGTTTTGTACTGATTTTTCAGAGGACGCAAATATCGCTTTTTTTCATGCCCTCGATCTGGCTAAGAAACATCATGCAAGGCTGCATATCCTTCATATTCCCCACTCATCTTATTCTTACAGCAGGCATGTTGTGGATGAGCATGTCCCGGCTGGTTCAGCGGGTGGGGAAGCCTTTTTCAGCGAGGAAATTGCAAGAACGGCCGAAGAGGCCCTTAAAGAGGAATATCTGGAGAAATTGGGAGACTTGAAGGACTATTTATTTGTGGTAAAGAACGGGTCTCCTGACGTGGAAATTATTCGCTATGCCAGAAAAAATGATATTGATGTGATCGTTATGGGCGCCCTTGGAAAATCCGAAGTGGAGCGGCTTGAACACGGAAGCACGGTCGGCAGCGTATCCAAGTACGCTCACTGTCATGTGATTGCCATCAGAAACCCGGTTAACCAGTTTACTTTGCCTGGCAATATGTATTGATGGAATCGGCTGGAGATCAAACCCCAAGACGCAAGAGCCGTGGGATCATATTTATGAAGGAGTAAAGGAATGGCAAAAAAAGTACTGATTGTGGATGATGAGTTGGACGTGAGAACGTTTGTGAAGACACTTTTAGAAACAAGCGGGTATAAGCCCCTTTCCGCCGTGGATGGAAAGGAAGGTATGGCGGTTGCCCGTAAACATAAACCCTCCGTGGTTATATTGGACGTGATGATGCCCAATGAAAGCGGGATCGGAATGTATCGTGAACTGAAAACCGACCCGGAGTTGAAGAATATTCCTGTTATTATGCTCTCTGCGCTCTCTAAAAAAACTTTTTTTCATTCTCAAAAGGTTTTAGACGAATATAGGGGGGAGAAGATACCGAAACCTGCTGCCTATATCGAGAAACCAGCTGAACCGGACGAACTCCTAGAGGCCATCGAAGATTGTATGAAATAGGGCGAGGCCCCATATTGCAAGATATCTTATAATGTTTTTGTTCGGAGTTGATTTTGCATCGTAAAGAGATAAAAAATGCGGTTGATGAGAGAGGTTCCAGATATTTCATCAGTGCGGTTTCCAGGCAGGTGAACCTCTCCCAAAAAACCATACGCGAATATGAAAAAATGGGGTTGGTTAAGCCTGGAAGGGAGCCTAAAACCAATAACAGGATCTACTCGGATTACGATATCGCCCAGATACGACAGATCTTCTATTTGATCCATAATGAAGGTTTTACGTTGCCCTGTCTCAGGCGTTTACTTCAATTGGCGCCGTGTTGGAATGTCTTTGATTGTGAGGGCAAGGAAGATTGTTCTGCCTATAAATACCCTCATAGGCCCTGTTATGAAACCAGAAAAATAGAAGAGACGTTATGCGATGGTTCCTGCGATCACTGCGCCATCTATGTTAATCGATCCGTTAAAAGGGGAAAGGTTTTAGAAAGCCCTCTTCCATCGAAGCGCTAAAAATCCGCGGTACTTGTATACGAATAACCCTGATGCCATGGTAAGAAAACATGAAACGGAGACGTTTATGGCCCCATCGGAAAAAAACGGAACAATCCTTGATTTAGGCTACAAGGGCATCCTTGACCTTCTGCCCTGCTATCTTTCCATACAGGACCGCTCCATGCAAATACTCTTTTCCAATGCGACTTTCAGAAAAGACTTTGGCGAAGGTGTGGGGAGACTTTGTCATGAAGCCTATAAGGGAAGTCAGGATATCTGCGAGTCTTGCCCGGTACGGGAATCCTTTGAGGATAAAGGTGTCCACATAAGTGAAGAGGAGGTACTTCTATCCAGCGGAGAAATGGCGCAACTGATCGTGTATTCAGTTCCCATCCTCGACATTTTCGGCAATGTGGAAGCCGTTATTGAAATGTCCACAAACATTACCAAAGTTAAAAAGATACACGAAGAACTGACATTGTTGGGGCAATCGTTTGCGACTTTGACCCACGATATGAAAAATATATTGGAAGCTTTGCATGGTGGGACCTATGTCATTGAAGAAGGGATAAAAGATGGCGACATGTCGCTTACCGGCAGAGGATGGGACATTGTAAAAAGGAATATCACTGAAATTTCGACTATCACTCAGAATATCCTGTACTCATCCAAAAAAAGAGGTCTCGAATGTCTCAAGGTTTCACCGGAGAAAATCGTGAAGGATGTGGTGACGCTATTCCGGGAAAAAGCAATCACCATGGACATTGTGCTTGAATATTTTGCAAACACGGATCTACCGTTGGTAAGTCTGGATGCCTTCAGTATGCGCAGAGTATTAAGCAATCTCATATGGAATGCTTTAGAGGCATGCAAAAAAGATCAATCCAGGGATTTACACACCGTCATTGTCAGGGCCGATTTCTATGATCAGTTTAGGTTCATGTTTGAAGTGGAAGACGATGGTGTTGGAATGGATGAAGTGGCTTTAAAGAACGTATTTAATAAATTTCACTCCATCAAAGGAAATGACGGGACGGGCCTGGGGCTTTTTGTGGTGGACAAAATTGTGAAAGAACACGGAGGAAGGATTGAAGTATTGTCTTCCCCCGACAAGGGGAGCACCTTCAGAGTTGTATTGGATATAAAATAACCCTGAAAGGAAAATCAGCAATAGTTGCATAACTTCTTACGATGCGGAGGGCGCCATGGAAAATATCGCAAAGATTATTATTGTGGATGATAATCCTGACTTACTCTTTACGATGGGAACGTTTTTAAAACGAAATGGGTTTGAGATTTTAACTGCCGAGGACGGGAGAAAAGGGCTGGAAATGATCATGAGAGAGCGTCCCGACCTTGTTTTATTGGATATTATGATGGAAAGCACATATTCCGGGCTTGATGTATGCAAGGAAATTCGAGCAGACCCCAACCTGAAGAATATTCCTATCATAGGTATATCGGGAATAGGCGATGAACTGGGGATTCAGCTTGACCATTGGGGAGATGACGAGTATTTTAGAGTTGATGAGTTTTTTGAGAAACCCGTGGACCGAGATAAACTCTTAGAGAGAATAAAAATACGCCTGAAGAGAGGCGTCATTAAAAGAGGCCATCCGGATTTGTAAAGAGCTTAACCAAGGGTATCCAATCTGAATTTTCAAGTCAAAAACGAACAGGAGGTTCATTCGTATATGAGCGGTCGGAAAAAAACCATTATGCAGGTGCTAAGGAACAATACAAAGGTAGCTGTCATTGCCTTTGGCATTTTGGGCGTTACCGTGCCCCTGTCATCCTGCGCCGATCTTCGAGAGGAGTTTGATCTGTCCCAGTGGCGTTACCAGGCGGTCCCGGATGCGCCGCCTTCATGGGAAAGCGATTATGGTCGACCGGATATGAATGGGGGCGAAAGTCCCTGGCAGTAAAGGCGTTGAAGCTTGAAGACTTTTCTAAAGATCCTATTGTGTTTGAAACCGTGGGTGCTGTTGCTTGGTATCCTGGCCTTGGGCGAAGGATGCGCTCAGGCGTCCAGGGAACCGTCTCTATCGCCCGCGCCAGGGACGATTGCAGCCTCACTGACCGGTTACAGCATTCAGGTAGGCGCCTTCAGAACCTTGGACAATGCGGTAAGACTCACCCGGTCTCTTGAAAAACGGGGGGTAGACGCCTACTATTTTCGTACGAAACGGGGCCTTTACAAGGTCCGGTTCGGCGATTTTTCATCCTGGATGGAGGCCCGCCGAAATGCCATAAGTCTGCTGCGTGCGGGCATCATCGATGATTATTATGTGGTTCCTCCCAGTGACCATGCGGTCGTCCGGAAAGAAGAAAAATTCGAAAGTCATGGTCTTAGAAAAGAGATTGTGGCTACAGCCCATGGGTTTATTGGACTTCCCTATCAATGGGGTGGCAGTTCGGCCGAGAGCGGGTTTGACTGCAGCGGACTGGTCATGGCGGTTTATCACTTGAACGGTGTTACGCTTCCCCGTACCTCAAAAGAACAGTACCAGATTGGAAAACCACTCCCTCGGCCCGATCTGGCTGAAGGGGATCTGGTTTTTTTTGATATCACAGGTCGAAATCGTATTTCCCATGTGGGCATCTACGTGGGGGACGGAAAATTTGTTCATGCACCGGGAAGAGGCAAGACCATTCGCATGGATTCCCTTTCCAATTCCTATTATGCATCTCGGTACAAAGGGGCGAGAAGTTGCCTTTGAGCCGGTTTTGGGTATCCCCTAACTTATGATTCCGCTGAAACAAAACCCCATGTACCGGTTTCTGCTGGTGCTGACCATCAGCTCCGCCGTCGGATTACAGGCGTGGATGATGCTGTTTAACAACTTTGCCGTGGATCAGGTGAACCTCACGGGTGAACAGGTGGGCATGATTCAATCGGTACGGGAAATCCCCGGATTTTTGACGCTCCTGGCGGTTTTCGTCATGATGGTCATTAAAGAGCATCGGTTGTCCGCCCTTTCTATCCTTTTTCTTGGCGCAGGACTTGCGCTTACGGGATTTTTTCCTTCCTACGTCGGGTTGATGGTCACCACCGTGGTGATGAGTTTTGGATTCCACTATTATGAAACCACCAACCAGTCCCTGACCCTTCAGTATTTTGACAAGCATACCAGCCCCATGGTGTTTGGCAAACTGCGCAGCATTGCCGCGGCATCCAATATCGGCGTCGGTGTTCTCATCTTTCTGATTTCAACCTTCCTGGATTTCAAGGATATCTACCTGGTGATCGGGGGGGGTGTCATGGTTGCCGGCATGTGGGCATTTACCCGAAATCCCACGGACAAAAACATCATTTTACAACACAAAAAGATGATCTTTCGGAAAAAGTACTGGCTCTATTATTTTTTGACGTTTATGGCCGGTGCCAGGCGGCAGATTTTCATGGCCTTTGCCGTGCTGCTGCTGGTTCGGAAATTCGGGTTTACGGTACAGGAAGTAACCGTGTTGTTTGTGGTCAATAATCTTATCAATTATTTTTTAAGTCCCATGGTGGGAAGATGCATCATCCGTTTCGGAGAGCGAAAAGTTCTGTCCCTGGAGTATTTCAGCCTGATTTTTATTTTTATGGCTTACGCGGTCGTTGATTCCAAAATGCTGGTTTCCGTCCTGTATATTCTGGACCACATCTTTTTCAATTTTGCCATTGCCATTCGGACCTATTTTCAAAAGATAGGCGACCCCAAGGACATCGCGCCCAGTATGGCGGTGGGCTTCACCATCAATCATATCGCCGCCGTGTTCCTGCCTGCCCTGGGAGGAATTTTGTGGATGGTGGATTACCGCATTCCCTTTGTGGCAGGCGCGGGCTTGAGTTTGATCAGCCTCATGGCGGTGCAGAAGATTCGTTTGCCCCTGGGGACGCGGATTCCTTCAAATTAGAATTTGGAATTTAGTATCCCTTTTCTCTTTGGCCCCTTTATAAAAATTTAGGACCCAGCCTTTCAAAAGAAAATTCACTATTGTTTTTTTCGTTTACTTGACCCTTCGAATTCTATAAAATAGATAAAAAGGTGGTGTTTGCTGGTAACCCGCGTTTGGACAAACACTTTTTAGGTTTTTTTTAAAATGCCTGTAAAATGCTTAACCGCGAGGCGAGAATCTAATGCCAAATGACGTCATAAGCCTGGAGAGGTCATCCAAGAAGAACCTGCAATCTTTCTTTTCCAAACTTAGCCAAAAAGATCTGAAAACCCTGTATGCCTGTTCGGAAATCAGGAAATTGGCGACCGGTCAATACCTGATGAAAGAGGGAGAAACGGATCAAACAGTGTACCTGCTGCTGGATGGTAAACTGAAGATCCTCAAAATCACCAACGGGCAGCCAAGGGAAATCGCATGCCTTCATAGCGGGGATTGGGTTGGAGAGATCGCATTTACCAAGAAGGTTCCCAGAACGGCGTCCGTTATTGCGGGTGTTCCCTCCAGGGTCATGGCCATAAATGAGGCTGTTTTTAATGCGCTGAATGCCCAAACTCAATTATTCCTGCTGAAAAAGTTGAACGATCTGGCCAATGAACGGATTTATCAAATATTATCAAATGAAAGGAAACTGGAGGTCCTGAATCGGCGGCTGATCGATCGTATCCATTCCGAGCGCTCACAAGGGGATGTCAATTACGGAGAATCTGAAATGATCAGGGGGATCATCAAAAAAGTCCCCAGGCTGCCGGCGTTCGCGAGTACCCTGCTGATTCGGCTGTCACAGAAAAATACGTCATTGCGCGAAGCATCTGATTTGATCAAACAGGATCCTTCTTCGGTGGCGGTTGTGCTTAAGACCGTCAATTCCCCATATTACGGTCTTAGACAAAAGATTTCCGATATTAACCACGCCTTGGTCCTAATCGGTTTCAGCAGAATATACCAATTGATTATCGCCGAAGGGCTTCGGCGTTCCATGCCGAATACGCGTGGTTTCAATACGATTCAATCACACTCCGTGGCAATTTCTCACATCGCTTATGGCCTCTCGCTGGCATCGCGTTCCGGGAATTCTTCGGAAGTAGCGACTATCGGACTGCTGCACGATCTTGGTCGTGTTTTGATGTTATTGTTGAAGAAGCAGAATCCTTCTTTGGCCATCCTCATTGATTCACTGGATCACGCCCGGTTGTGCGCTATTTTGCTCAAGGAATGGGGGATGCCGGATATCCTGGTTCGCAGTCTCGAATTTCAATCGTATCCGGCGTTTTTGCCCCCGGATACGATCCCCCTGGAATTCCGAAATAATATTGCGATTCTTTATTTGGCACATCTTTGCCTGAAGTTTCTCGATGAAAAATCCGATACTTCTTCAGGAGAGGTGTTCGTGGTTGAATATATGAGGCTTCTGGGCTGGGATCAACTGGATGTCAGCCGGTTGGTCCTGAAACACCTGTTGCCGACCCTGGTCAAGGGGATTAATGGTTATCCCATTGCTTTCCGAACCCTTTTAGAAAAATATATTTCCACCCTGTAACCCAGGTGCCGATATGAAGAAAAAGATCCTGGTCGTCGATAATCATCCGATCATTTTGAAGTTTATGAGCAACCTGCTTGGAAAAGAAGGGCATCAGGTAAAAACAGCGGAAGACGGTCTTTCCGCGCTTAAAATTTTAATGACCTATATCCCTGATGTGATGTTCATCGATCTGGTAATGCCCAATATTAACGGCGAACAACTATGCCGGATTATCCGGAAGATGCCTGCTTTAAAGAATACCTACGCGGTGGTTTTGTCGGCGACAATTGTCGAGGAATTAAGAGATTTTGCTGAACTGGGCGCCAATGCTTTCATTGTGAAGGGGCCGTTTAACCAGATGAAACCGCATGTCCTCGCGGCCATTGAACAATCGGATTACCAAGTTTTAAAGGGTGCCCCTGAAGAAATAATGGGGTTTAAAGGGGTTTATAAGCGGGAGATTACCAAAGAACTCATATCCGCCAAGGGGCATCTTGAAACGATTTTGAATAATATTTCCGATGCCATTTTGGAACTTTCCCTTGACGGAAGGATCATCTTTGCCAACCCCGCGGCTGTTTCCATCATGGGTTTCGCCGAGGAAGCGTTATTAGGGACCAAATTTATAGAACGGATCAATGAGATCGATGAGCGCCATCGTGAAAGACTTAAGGAGTTTCTCATAAAGATAGACGAGGGTTCCCGGAAGGTGGAATTTGAAAACCCCGTACGCATCAATCGAAGGTATATCTCCCCCAGTATTTTGCCGGTCAAGGACGCTGCAAGGACCTCGGTCATGCTGGTTTTGAGAGATGTTACCGAAGCTGTTCACGCGGAGGAAATTCTCAGAAGGGAACAGGAAGAGCTGGAACGGCGGGTAGCGGAACGTACCATTGCGCTTGCGGATACCAATCAAAAACTGCAGGAAGAAATCCAAAAACGCGCCCGTGCCGAGAAGATCCTAAAAGCCTCTGAAGCGAAATATCGTTCCCTTTTTGAGAAGTCAAGAGTCCCCATTATGATTGCCACTCAGCGCGGCGAATTCACTGATGCCAATCCCGCGGCGTCGGAACTCTTTGGTTACACCAAAAATGAAATACTGAAAATGAATTTCAGGAACTTATGCGTTGATCCCAATAGTGAGCATGAATTTCAGAAAGAGATGAAAGAAAAGGATTGCGTCCAGGATTTTGAAATCAAGATGCGCGGCAAAAAGCACTGTGAAATGGATTGCATTCTGGATGTGACGTGTCGTCGGGACGAAGGTGGCGGTATCTTGGAATATCATGGCATTATTCGCGATATTTCCACGGCAAAGCATGCACGGGAGGAGTTGCGAGAGAGTGAGAAAAAGTATCGCCTTTTGATAGAAAACGCTACGGATGCCATCTTTATTGCTCAGGATAGGGTAATGAAATTTGTCAACCCCAAAACCGAATCGGTGACGGGGTACTCAGCAAAAGAGCTGGGCAGTATCCCTTTTGTTGACTTGATTCACCCTGAAGACAGGGATATAACCCTTGAAAGACACCTCAACAGACTGAGAGGAGAGGACTTTCCAGGCGTTCATCTTTTCAGGATATTCAACAGGTCCGGAAAAGTCCTGTCGGTCGAACTTAATGCTGTTCTCATAACCTGGGAGGGGCGGCCGGCTACCCTCAATTTTCTAAGGGATATTACGACGCAAAAAATACTTGAAACCCAACTCCAGCAGGCCCAAAAGATGGAGGCCATTGGAACCCTGGCCGGCGGTATCGCCCATGACTTCAACAACCTGCTCATGGCAATTCAGGGTCGTGCCTCTATGATGCTGATGAATAGAGATTCTTCCCATCGAGATTTTGAACATCTGTGCGGTATTGTGGGGCATGTCGAAAGTGCGGCCGATCTGACGGGACAACTCTTAAGCTTTGCCAGAGGCGGAAAATATGAGGTCAAGCCAACCGATTTGAATGAACTTATACAAAAACAAAATCGAATGTTTGGACGGACCAGGAAAGAGCTTATCCTTAAAGACAGATACCAAACGGATATCTGGTCCGTAGAGGTCGACCGGGGCCAGATCGAGCAGGTGCTGTTGAATCTTTATGTCAATGCCTGGCAGGCCATGCCGGGCGGCGGCACGCTCTGTGTGGAAACTGAAAATGTGACCCTTGATGAACGCTATGGCAATACTTTTTCGGTTGAACCCGGACCCTATGTGAAAGTATCCATTACCGACACGGGCGTTGGAATGGACAGGGCAACCCGGGAGAGAATTTTTGATCCTTTTTTCACCACAAAGGAGATGGGCCGGGGAACCGGCTTGGGTTTGGCGTCGGCATATGGGATTATCAAAAATCACGGTGGATTCATCAATGTTTACAGTGAAAAAGGGAATGGTGCAACCTTCAGTGTGTATCTCCCCGCTTCGCGTAAAGAAGCGGTCAATGAAGAACCCAAGGCAAAGGAGGACGCATTAAGTGGATCTGAAACCATCCTTTTCGTAGATGATGAGGAGATGATCATTGATGTTGTCGCGGAATTGTTGAGACGATTGGGTTACACGGTTATGGCAGTCAAAAGCGGAAAAGAAGCCCTTGCGGTATACCGGGATCACAAGGCGAAGATAGATATCGTGGTTCTGGATATGATCATGCCGGATATGAATGGGGGGGTGGCTTATGATAGATTAAAGGGGATAAACCCCGGCGTAAAAGTTCTTCTTTCAAGCGGATACAGCGTCAATGGCCAGGCAACTGAAATATTGAATCAAGGCTGTGATGGGTTTATTCAGAAGCCCTTTAATGTCAAGGAATTATCGGAAAAATTGCGAGAGATTTTGGACAAAAAAACAGGCTCTTCAGATTTAAAATGGGTCTGAAAGGGTGCCGTTGACATGAAGAAGGGGGTATTCCAAGCACCGCCGGATGGGCAGTGGAAATCGGATCAGTCCGCAACCTAAAATTCAATGCCCTGTCGCGCCTTGGCGCCCGAATAGTAGGGGTGTTTGATTTGCCTGAGTTCCGTGACGTAATCGGCTTGTTCAATGAGATCCTCCGGGGCGCTGACACCGGTCATGACCAGTTCGGTTTTCCCCCGGCACATGTTCATCAAATCAAGGACCTGCTTTTTTTCCAGGAGTCCGAAAATAAGGGTATTCAGGATTTCATCGCAGATGAGCAATTGCGCTTTGTCTTTCACGGCCTCGACGGCGTAGCGAAACGCTTCCGCGGCATGTTCGTAGTGAATGGCTTCGGGCCCCCGGGACAGAATAAAAGGATGCCTTCCCGGGCATTGGTATCGAATATTGGGAATATTGGCAAAGATGAGAATCTCTCCTGATGTGCCTGATTTCATAAACTGAATGAAATTGACCTTGAGTCCTACTCCGGCGGCCCTGACGGCCAGTCCCACCGCTCGGGTGGTTTTGCCGACCCCCTCCCCATAGTAGATATGAATGAGACCGAGACCGATGCGTTTGATCAATCCCGACCGTTCTTTTGTGTAATAGATGACGCTGACCTCCGAATGAATGAATTGAAACATGGCTTTTTTTCTCCGTACGACTCTTGACGAGGCGGCGGAGGAAAAGTAAATTCCGATCCGGTTAAAATCGCTATGTGGATCGAGTTTCCCGAAATTGATTGATGTAGTAACGCCCCAGGTCCAGCATGGACTTGCTGATGAGGGCATTGGGAAATTGGAGTGCAAATGGAAGCTGGGTGTTGAGCGCCTTTTCCACACGCCAGTCTTTTTTAAGTCCTCCCACTTCTTTGACGTCAAGATCTAGGAATTTTTTACAGACCGTCTTGAGCCTGGCGGTCACCTGGGTCTTTTCCGTCAGATCGGCGTATTGATTGATTAAGATGCCCACGTGGCAGTCGGCCGATTTGCCGGCAAGCACTTTTATCAATGCATAGGCATCAAGAATAGCGCTTCCTTTGGGGGTTGTCACGATCATTATGGCGGAAGACGTCAGCAAAAACTCGATGGTCGGCCTCGATATCCCGGCACTGAGATCAATGATCATGAAATCGCCGTATTGCTCAATAGTCTGAAATTGATCCCTGAGATGCCGGATTTCTTCCGAAGTCAGATTGGCCAGTTTTTCAACGCCAGATCCGGCAGGAATCACCAGAACGCCTTTCGGCCCCTCTACGAGGACTTCTTTCAATGTCTTGGCGCCGGAAACAACATGTTCGAGGGTCGAATACGGTCCCTTCAGCCGCAGCATGAAAGCGATATTTCCCAGTCCCAGGTCACCATCGAACAGGATAACCTTCTGTTTCAACTGAGCAAGCGCAAGTGCAAGATTTACGGCCACGGAGGACTTCCCGACCCCGCCTTTGCCGCTGGCGATGCCGATGGTGTATAAGCCATTTCGTTTTTCCGAATCGGGAACAAAGTCCTTCAGATAATCCAGCTTCATCGGTTGAAAACCCAAACTCCCATGGTTGCATGTCGGTATTGATGGGGCAACGTTCAATTCGTGGCCGCCTTGAGATCTCTTTTCAGTCGTGTGTGATCCTGGCTAAAATCTCTTCAGACAGCACCTGGTATGATGACGCGCCGACGGAGTGCTTGGAACATTCGGTTATGGGAACGCCGTCGCGAGCGGCTCTCGCAAGGGCCACATTGGCGGGAATCACTGTGTTGAAGACTTTGTCGCCATACTTTCCGCGCATGTCGCTCAGGGATTGTTCCGATTCCTTTGTGCGCTTGTCATACATGGTTCCAAAATAACCCAGAATCTCAATTCCCGGGTTAAGCCTGGAAGACACCTTTGTGATGAGACGGTTCAGCTCATCCATGGTGACGACGCTCATGTAGTTTGTCCGGAAAGGCGTCAGGACAAAATCCGCGGCCCTGAGGGCATTGAACAGCAGTAACGATACTACGGGGGGCACATCGATAATCAAAAAATCGTATTGATGGAGGTGGTTGTCAAATTTTTCGTACAGGAGGTTCTCCCTTCCCACGCGGCTCTCCATCTCGGCGTCGCACTGGATCAGGTTCCCGGAAGAAGGGATGATGGACAATTTTTTCCAGCGGGTGCCGCACACCACATCCCTGAGGACAATATCCGGCTCCATCAACAGGTCATAAGCCGTTAGTTCCAGGTCTTTGAAATCGAGCCCCAGGTGCATGGTGGCGCCCGTGTGGGGATCCAGATCCAGTAAGAGTGTATTTTTCCCCATTGCGGCGAAGCATGCGGCGATATTGACGGCGGAGGTTGTTTTGCCGACGCCCCCTTTCAGAGATGTAATAGCGATGACTTTCCCAGGGTTCATGGTATCTCCTTCTCCTTATGCATTTTTTGGTTTGATGCCATCCCGAAGGAAAGTATCCCGCAATGGCTGGGGCCGTCCCGTTATCCGAAGAGCGCGTCTTCTTCCGTCAGAGTGACCGAAACGGGTGATTCGCCGTCGGTTTTGTCTTCAGCCGGTTGGGGCGAAGGGCTCTCTGTTGGCGCGGTTTTCTCCTGATTCGCCCCCAAACGCTCCGCGGTCAATATTTGATTCACCACGGATTTCAGTTCTTCTATGGTTTGGCTGAAAGGACCCACTTCCGGGACCGTAATGGCGCCGGTGTTTCCGGCCTTCCGTATTTCTCCCGGAGATTTATATCGATCCTGCCAGGACGGATCACCGCGGTCAATAACTTCTTTTGCAAGCCGAATGTAGTCTTCGGCGCCATTGCAGGATGGGGCATGTTCAAAGATGTTTTTGCCCTGTACCGGTGCTTCCGCCAGTTTGGTATTGATTTTGATGATCGTGGACAACAAACCCTTGGAGAACAACTGTGCCAACTGCTCCAGGATGTAGATGCTCAGATTCGTTCTTCTGTCATACATGGTGCAGAGGACCCCCGCCAGTTTGATGGGATGACGCATCCGCTGAGTGATGACCAACAGGGCATGGAGCATTTGATCCATGCCTTCCAGGGCCAGAAACTGACTCTGAACGGGAAGGATCACTTCGTCACAGAAAAACAGGGCGTTCAATACCAGCAAACTGACGCCCGGCGTGCAATCTACAATGATAAAGTCATAATCATCGACGATTTCTTCCATCTTTTCTTTAAAAATAAATTCTCTTCCCATTTCCTTCACCAGCTCTATTTCAGCGGAAACCAGTGAAGGCGAGCCGGGCAACAGCCACAACAAGTCGGCATCGCATTTACGCACAATAGGAGCCGGACTTTGGCCTGGGTTTACCAGCAGGTCATAGACGGAAAGTCCCACGCTTTTCTTATCATAGCCACAGGAAATGGTGGCGCTGCATTGGGAGTCAGTATCAACCAGCAGCACCCTGTTGCCAATTCCGGCCAGCGCTGCTGCCAGATTTACGGCGGTAGTGGTTTTTCCAACGCCACCCTTCTGACTGCAGATGGCAATCTTTCTCGGCATGACAATCCCTTTCAAAGATGGCTGGTAAGAATAGCGTCTTTTCGGGGATTGTAGTGGAAATAAGGTTGGGGGTCAATAAATTTTACAATATGAAGAATACCGGGTCAGGAAAAGGCTGATTTTGTTCTGGCGATGATCGAGAGTGGACATGCATAAAAAATAAGGGGGCAAAAAAAATTGCGGAAACCACGGAATTGTAGGATGATGCTGAGAATATCATGGTGAAAAGGAGTGTGAAATCTTAAGTGAGGCTTGGTATCGCATATGGCAGGGATCTTAATCGTTGACGACGATGTGGTTTCCGTTATGGAGTTGGAGGAGGCTCTTTCAGCCCACAAGTATGATGTACTCGGTGTGGCTTACAATGGTCTTGAAGCCGTGGAAATGGAAAGGAACCTCAGACCGGATCTTGTGTTGAT
This sequence comes from Desulfatiglandales bacterium, assembly GCA_963664475.2. Classification (GTDB taxonomy): domain Bacteria; phylum Desulfobacterota; class DSM-4660; order Desulfatiglandales; family Desulfatiglandaceae; genus NaphS2. Next base: position 536,746 of record CAXXXE010000004.1, on the reverse strand, counting down.
GGATATTAAAATGCCAGGGGATTTAGATGGTATTTCCACAGCCGATATTATTCTTCAGCAGCGCGACATTCCTATTATTTTTGTGAGCGGACATGATAACGAAGAATTTTTGGAAAGGGCAAGTCAATTGGCTCCGGCGGGATACATACTAAAGCCGTTTATCCGAAAACAGCTTATCGCAACCATTGAAATCGCTCTTCGAGCTGCTGAAAAGCAGAAACTCACAGATGACGCTATCGATAGGCGCTGGAACCGACGTCTGGCCGCTTCGGCAATGTTGACGGCTGCTGAAACGCAAGTTGCCAATCATATAAAAATGGGTAAAAATTCAGCCGATATTTCTAAGTTGTTAAGTTTGAGCAAGAAGACTGTGGATTGGCATAGAACAAACATAAGGAAAAAACTGGGGCTTAATCATAAGGAAAACCTCTTTTCTCATCTGCAAAAGATTTAGAATATTTTCATCAAATTTGGCCTTCCTCCCTCCGCATACCAGTAAAAAACCGGGATTGACAGTATTCCTTAAATGAATAAGAATCTTTGAGCATTTTCCTGCATTTTAAAAAATGTGACATTGCAAGCCCATGAAGATACGATATAAGGAGGAACGTCATGATCAATGAATTACACATAAACCCATATATTCGAAGGGTATTTACCCGTATTTTCGTTGATGCAGCGCCGAATCGAGTAGCTTATTTAAAAGGGTTTATGGTTTCTGTTGGGCTGCTCTGTACAATGATTTTTGTCGGCTGTGCAGCGCCGCTCCAAACTCGAATTATTCTGAAATCAACACCACCAGGCGCCGTGGTTACCGAGGCTGAACTGGGTGAAGTGGGCGTGACCAACATGGAATATTTTCTGGATCATCAAAAATACGCTTATAGCAATTATGGGAATTCGAACGACAGATGTCTTAAAAGTTTTGTTTTTACTTTGCCTGGATATGCTCCTGAACGCATTGATAAAGAGATCATTGGCGAAGAGGTGACCATTCACGCCCTAATGAAGTATCTAAAAACAAAGTTGGAGATAGAGCGAATTCCCGGATTTGCAATGGTTCGATTGTCCAAGAACGGGCAGATCGTTGATTATGAGGGGAAAACACCCCACGGATTAAAACTGGATGATCCAAGCCTATACAATGAGCAGGGTATCGGGCTTTTTGATTTAGAGATTTCCGCACCGGGTTATGTGGGTCTGGAGACCACTGTGGAATTACGAAAGGGGAGGAAGCAGGAACTTTCATATATGCTGAGTGAGAAAAAAGCAGTGGTTTATTTCAGAACGATTCCTGAAGGCGTAGATGTTTATGACCGATCCCTTGGATATTTAGGACGCACGCCTTTCAGTATTGTTTTTCCCGGATCAAAATTAATTCGTGTTTTAACCCGCCCGGATTTAAGTTTGAACCGTGCACAGTTGCAACTCAGTTTTCAAAAGGACGGATTTCGGACGGTTGAATTGGTGCGGGACATCAGGGTTGGTGAAGAACTCGAAAATATTATTGAAGTCGATATGAAATAAGGATAATATCGAATAAGTAGCAGATTTAAAGAAAGGATGAAACCATGGAAAGATGTTTTTTATATGTAACCTTATTGATCGCTTCTCTCCTCAGCGCATGTGCAACCGGGCCCACAATGGTCACCGTAGAATCGGACCCTCCCGGCGCCAAAGTTGTTCTTGAAAATTTAGGCATAGAGGCAACCACAGATAAAAATGTGGAGATTCCGAATGTTCTTTTTGAGCAAGGACACCCTGAAAAACAAATACGGAACGAAACATTTGTATTTACCCTTGATGGATACCGGGTTGAAAAAAAAGACAAAGCCCTTCAAAAGCATGAACCCAACAAAGTTCATGCAAAACTGTCGCCCCTTGACTCTACCCTGACCATTAAATCGGACCCTCCCGGCGCCGAGATTACTTTAGGTTGCTCGACGACGAAAAATTTAACCAAAATGGATTGGGAAAATATTTTGCCCGAGGATTGGTCTGAGGAATTTACCACACCCAAGACGTTTGTTTGTACCAAGAAAGAAGCCCGAAAATTGAACGATGCACGATTATATATACAGGCTGTGGAACTGGATGGCTTTTATGCAAGCAGAGACGCTTTTGAAAACAGCAACAGTTCGAAAAATTTATCGATGATTCACCTGGCGCCGGGAAGAGATACAACCATACTTATTCCCATGAAGCCGGTTATTACACGCTTACAGGTAATCTCTAACCCTCCCGGCGCCATTGTGGACGATATTAATGACGGTGGATTCGGGTATTTGGGTGAAACCCCGCTAATCCGTAATTTTAATTGGGAGGACGTCCGGAACTGGCAGGCCAAACAATCCGTCAGACGGGGCAGCTATGAAAAGCAAGGGAAACAACATGAAACCGTCATCTCTTTTTCAGCTTTGAACCTCAAGCTTAGAATCAGCAAGGCTGGGTACGAAGACGTTTACCTGAAGAATCTTCGTGTTCCCATAGGACAGGAAAGGGCTTTTCGTAAGGACCTCAGAAAGATTGTTTCCCAGATTAATTTCGCTAGTGATCCCCAAGGGGTGCATGTATATGTGGAACGTGAACTTGAAAAAGAAGTGTACAATGTCGAAAACAATAAGTTGACGACGGTCCCGGTTCAATTTAAAAAACATTTGGGTACAACGCCTTTTACCTTCAATATTAGCCCCAACGATCCCATAAAACACGGAGAAAAACTGATTTTTGAAAAGTCGGGGTATATTAACGCTACAATGCATTTCGCACTGGGCAACGACAGTTACCACCAAGTCATGAAGCCTGAAAAGGTGATGGAGCGTTGATTGTTTTGTTAACCGTAACGATCTCTATCCCATAAAATCAAACCTTATTGGGTGGCCATTTTTCCAGTTTTTCCTCCAGTTGCGCCATGGCTGCCATGAATGCCTGCCGGTTTTCCCGTGCATAGGGATTGTATCGATTCATGTCCGTGAAAAGCTGCCAGGTATCATGGGTCACTACCCCCAGGATATGAAGCAGCCGTTTATAGCCCTCCGTATCAATCATAAGTTCCCGTGCGCCGAACTCATCCAGTGCCCTGCCGATGAAATGGGTCAGGGAGAGGCTGACGGCGATCTGGCGGTCATGTTCTTCGGGGGTTGCCTCGATCACATTGAGCCCTTTTCCGGTCAGGTAGCTTTTCACTTTTTGATACCGGTCGTTGTCGATCCGCACGTTGCAGAGAACAATTTTCCGGTCATGGAGGGACTCGGCCGCGCTGTCGGGGCCGAACATGGGGTGCGTGGCCAATAACGAAACCGAAGGTGGAAGGGCCGCCGTCATCCACGCTACCGGATAAACCTTCACGGAGCTGACATCGATTATTATGGCATCCGGGCGCACCAGCGGCGCCATCTGTTCGAGCATCTTTCGCATGGTGGAAATGGGGACGCTCAAAATAACGATCTTTTGCCCGCATGCCTCTGTCAGGGTCGCCGGCATGGCGCCAGTCTCGGCGATCTCCGCTGATTTGTCGCTCCGGTTGAAGACTTTAACCGTGAAATCCTTGGCCAGATATCCGGTCATAAGCCGGCCGAATCTGCCGAAACCGATAATTCCGATCATGCTGTGGTTGCTCCCATCCTTTTATTGAGTACCTGTGCCAATCTCCTAAGCCCTTCCCTCAGCGGTTTTTCCGCGATGGCGTAACAGATGCGAATATGTCCCTGTCCGCCGAAAGCCTCGCCCGGCGTCACAGCCACGTTGGCGTGTTCCAATATCTCCGTCGCCAGGTCCTCGGCGCCTTCACCTTTTTTCAAGCAACGGGTGACGTCGGGAAACACGTAAAACGCGCCCCGGGGAGCATGGCACGGAAAATGTCTCAGCATTTCCAGTGTGATATCCCGCTTTTTTTGCAACGTCTTCAGCCAGCGATTAAAACCGGACGGATCGATTCCAGTGGCGGCAAGCGCCCCATGCTGAGCAAAGGTACACACATTGCCCGTCAAATGGCTCTGCAACCGTGCCATGGCCACGATGATATTTTTTGGGGCCGCGGCATACCCGATTCTGAACCCGGTCATGCAATAGGCCTTGGAGAAGCTTCCGGCGATAATCAGTCGATCCCGAACATGGGGAAAATCAAAGAGACAGGCTTTAGGCCATCCGTCATAGACAAAGGCCTCATAGGCCTCATCGGATATGAGATACAGATCGTGGGCCAGGGCCAGGTCTGCGATTTTCTTGAGATCTTCCTCTGGATAAACTGCCCCGGTGGGGTTGTTGGGGCTGTTGATGATGATGGCCTTGGTGTGGGCATTGATGGCCTGCTCCATGGCATTGCAGTCGAGCTGATGGTTCGTTGTATTCACCAGCACGGGTTTGGCGCCGGCTAATTTGATCTGCTCGCGGAAGCTGACCCAGCAGGGCCGGGGGATGATTACCTCGTCGCCAGGGTTACAGAGTACTTGCAGCGCCATGTACAGGGCCTGCTTGCTTCCGTTGGTGATGATAATGTTTTCATGGCCATATCCCTCGAAGCGCCCGGCCACTGCTTCGCGCAGTTCCGGTATGCCCGATACGGGGCCATAGCGGGTTTCTCCCCGGTCGATGGCGGCAGTGGTTCCGGAAAGAACATGGGGTGAGGGGGATTCGTCCGGTTCGCCGATACCGAGATTGATGATACGGCGCCCTTGCCGCTGAAGGGCGTCAATTACACCGCTCAGGTGGACGGTTCTGGATGTAGATATCTGTTGAATACGTTCCGATAACTGTTTCATAGGGTTCTTATCTCCTTCACAGCTCCCCGATCACGGCTTCCAGCGTCGATAATGGGATTGGCTCCACGACGGCTTCACCCACGCGGCGAAGGAGTACAAAATGAAGGGTATTTTGCTCCCGTTTTTTATCGTGATGCAGGGCGTCAATGGCTCTTGCCTTGTCAATGGCCAACCGTGTGGGAAGTTTGAGGGCTTCGAGCAATTTCGCCAGGCGTGCCACCTCTGGATCGGTCAGGTAGCCCCTTTGAGCGGAAAGTTTCGCCGCCGCCATCATGCCGATACTAACCGCTTCCCCATGGGGTAGCTTGTGGACCTTTTCTACCGCATGACCAATGGTATGCCCAAAATTGAGCTTGCGTCGTTCCCCGGTTTCTTTTTCATCCCGGTTGACGATTCCCGACTTAATCATCGCCGAGTCGTACACCATTCTCCGTACGGCTGCCGGATCCATGGCCAATACCGCATCCACGTTTCCTTCCAGATAGACGAAAAGGCGATCATCCGCAATGGCCGCATGCTTGACAATCTCCGCCAGGCCGCATCCCCGGTCCCGCTCCGAGAGCGTTTGTAAAACCTCGGGATCACATATGACAAACTCCGGCTGATTGAACACACCCACCATATTTTTATACCCGGAAAAGTTGACGCCGTTTTTCCCGCCCACGCCGGCATCCACCTGGGCCAGTAATGTGGTTGGCACAAACCCGAACCGGACACCGCGCAGGTAAGTGGAGGCTGCAAACCCCGCGATATCGCAAACGATGCCGCCGCCGATCCCCACGATAAAAACCGTTCGATCCGCTTCGTACGCCACCAGTTCCTGGAAAATATCCTTAACCGTTTCAAGGGTTTTGATGCCTTCACCCATGCCGACCTCAATGACCCGGGTTTCGGGAAATTGATCGCCGTAAAGATGACGGACATTTCCGTCTGTGATAATGACCGTTGGCAACGGCGGTAAATAGACGCCAAGATTTCCTAGTTTCTCACCCACCAGAAGGGTTGATTTTCCGGCGCTGCCGTGTATTTCAAGGGTATTCATCTGCATGGCTCCGAATGTGAATCTTGGATATCGATAAAAGATCAAGCCGCGGCGGCAACGGAGTATCTTCCCTTCTCGGTGTGAAGCGGCGCCCCCAGGCGGGAAGACCCGTTTTGCATCAATTGCTTATGGGCGGTTCGCAGCAGAAATTCGGTTGTTTCCCAGGAAATGCACGGGTCGGTGATGGACACCCCGTATGCCATGGTCTTCAAATCGCCGGTATTTTCCTGTGTTCCTTCATGGATATTGCTTTCGAGCATCATTCCCACCACCGCATCGTTACCGTCTATTTTCTGATTGATGACATCCTGCCAGACAATGGCCTGGTTTTCATGCTTTTTCCAGGAATTGGCATGTGAGCAATCCACCACGATGGAGTCGGACAAGCCCTTCGCCTGAAGTAGATCGATGGCCTGGCGAATGCTGACGGAATCGTAATTGGGGCGGTCGCCTCCCCGTAAAACCATGTGGGTATAAGGATTGCCCTTGGTATTGACGATGCTGGCTCGCCCGTTGGGATCAATTCCCACAAAGCTTTGAGGAGAACCCGCCGCGATTATGGCATTGACGGCATTGGCGAGGCCCCCGTCCGTGCAGTTTTTGAACCCCACGGGCATGGAGAGACCCGATGCCATTTCGCGGTGTATCTGACTTTCGGTGGTTCGGGCGCCGATTGCGCCCCAGGAGATCAATCCGGCAATGTATTGCGGTGTAAAGGGATCCAGCATCTCCGTTCCTGTGGGCAGACCCATTTCCGTAATATCCAGCAGAAGCTTGCGGGCTTTCCGGATGCCGGTTATCATATCATAGCTGTCGTTCAGGTGGGGATCATTGATCAAGCCCTTCCAGCCCACGGTTGTCCGGGGTTTTTCGAAATAAACCCGCATGACCACCATCAGGGTATCTTCCACTTCTTTACTCAGCTGATTGAGACGCTCCGCGTAATCTAAGGCCGCGGCCTCATCATGGATGGAACAGGGGCCCGCTATTACCAGCAATCTTTTGTCCTCTTTTTTCAAGATACACTGGATAGCTTCCCGGCTCCTTAAGACCGTTTCACCCGCGCGTTGTGAGATGGGAAATTCATCCTTTAAAGCATCGGGAGCAATCAAGGGGTTGAATGAATCGATGTTGACATCATAAGTCTTTTTCATGGTGAACACTCCTTATTTTCTTAAAAAAGCAAAAGGGCTGGGAGAAGCCATTACTTCCCGCAGCCCTTAAAAACAAAAAAAGCCGCAGGCTTGTCTGCCTGCGGCTTCTGACTTGTTGTATTAAAATCTTTCAGCGGACCATAGACAGACAGGTGGTATAAAAATAATACCAATAATAAAGAAAGCCGTCTGAAAAATGATGCGTCACTGAAGTTTTCCTAAATTTGATGATCTTTTAAATTTACATTGATAATATGGATACTGCTTACAGAAACATTTCCGGTATGTCAAGGTTTTTTTATTTCAAATGGTCATAGGGTGTAAATCCTTTCGGTGGTCTGTCCCCAATGAGCCTCTGTGGTTTGTAGTACTCTTTGCTGTCATATATATGCCTTAGCAGGTCTTCTCGATATTCCGGGGCCGCCAGATGAGCAATGGCCACCACGTGTTCGGCGATGTTCAATCCACGGGGATCGAAGGCGCCGTGTTCGGTAACGATAACCACTGGATCGGCGGCAATGGCGGTTGCGGTAATTCCTTTGGGACCCCTTAACAGTACTTTGGATTTTCCGTCGGATGTTGTTGACTTCATGGCGATGATGGGGACGCCGCCTTCTGAAAGGTAAGCGCCTCGAACAAAGTCGGCTTGTCCTCCGATGCCGCTGTAAATGCTGGTGGCGTTCAAGGAATCCGCCCAGATGTTTCCGTGAAGGTCCGCGCCGATGGCGCCGTTGATGGAGACCATTTTGGGTATTTGGGCGATGATGGGAATATGATTTGTGAAATCCGAGGGACGGCTTTGAACGGAACTGTTGAAATTCAGCCAGTCGTAACCGGCTGCCTTGGAGGATAGAAAAATGGTGGCTACGGAAAAGGTGAATTCCATGGAATGCCGGGTTACAATCCCCCGTTCAACCAGCGCCCGCATGGCATCGGCGAACAATTCCGTGTGAATGCCGAGATTCTTCACACCTTTTTCAATAATGGCGTCCGTGACGGCCTCCGGTACGCCTCCGAGGCCGAATTGAAGGGTGCAGCCCTCATGGATGTAACGCTCGGTGATGATATGGGCAATTTTTTTAGCGCGTTCACCCGGTTTGGAAACCGGGCTGGCCGGAATGGGATAGTCCGTGTCAACCAGAAAATCAATTTCACTCTCATGCAGGGTGGTTCCCAAGACGAATGGCATTTGTGCGTTTCTTTCGGCGATGACGAGACCGCCCTGGGACTTTGCTGATTTAACGGCGGCCAGACATCCCTCCAGACTCGTGCCATAGCTGAAGTTGCCGCCGTGATCAGGACCTGCAACACTCAGGAGAACAATATTGGGTTTTATGTATTGACGAACCTGGCGGGGAATGTCCGAGAGATGCAGCATTTGATAGCTGGCTCTCCCCGTATTCATGGCGTCTCTGGAGTAAGGTCCGTTGAAAATGACGCGATGTTCAATTCTTTCGCATGTGTCTTCCGAAAAAAGTTCCTGAATATCTCCCAATAACAAGACACTCAGTAGCGATACGTCTTTGATGGTGTTATCGCGTGCCAGTTGTTGCAGGAGCATCACTGGCGTGGCTGAATTTCCCGCGGTATAAATAACAGCGCCGGCGGGAATGTTTTCGGCATTGACGGCATCTTCAATCTTTTTGACAATTTTCATCATGGCGTATTCCGTTAATAAGGGGTTTTTAGGGGTTTATGCGTTTCTTTGAGGCGATTGTTTTTTTACGGAGGCAACCCTCCAATTATCAAGCGATATGCGCTCTTTATCGTTAACCATTTCTTTTATTTTATAAACTTTTCAAAAAATTGCGGCAAGAAGTTTTCAGTCATTTGCCAACAGGCACTGAAAATAGCTTGACAGTCTGGAGAAATTCTATTTTACGGTCAGCAGAAAATGGATTATAATTGTAATATAAATAAAATTCAATTATCAATCAGTCTCTGGCGGGTCGCATCGAAACGCTACTTCTACAGGGAAAACGATTAAGGGGAGCTATAACGGATATGGAAAAGATCCAAATTGAGAAGTCCGGCGACGTGGCTGTTTTGACGCTGAATAACGGCATTACCAATGCCATCAGCCCGGATTTGGTCGATAATTTCTCCAGGGTATTGGACGAGATCAGAAAGGAAGTCAAAGGCCTGGTCTTATGCGGAGGAAAAAAATTCTTTTCCATTGGGTTTGACCTGCCCTGCCTGCTCAAGCTCAATCGGTCGGGAATGTCTGAATTCTGGGTCGCTTTTAACCGCCTGGTTTTTGATTTGTATACCCTGCCGTTTGGAACAGCATGCGCCATGGAAGGGCATGCGGTTGCCGGCGGCAACATCCTGGCATTGACCTGTGATTTAAGGTTGGCAACAACGGATGAGACCAAAAAAATCGGATTAAATGAAATAAAATTGGGTGTCCCCGTGCCCTATCTGGCCGATTTGATTTTGAGACAATTGGTGGGAGACCGTGCGGCTTCCCGTATGATTTTAGGCGGTGAATTTCTATCGATGTCGCAAGCCGAATCCATCGGACTCATCGATGCTATCCATCCCAGTGAATTGTTGCGACAGTGCGCCCTGAAAAGAGTTCAGGAGATGACTGATCTGCCTCCGCGGGCATTTGCGGAAATTAAGTCCAATCGGGTTGAAGAAGTTAAGTTTCGATATGAAAAGAATGGCAAAGCAAAGAGCGACTCTTTCCTGAACTGCTGGTTCAGTGATTCGGTGCAGGAAATGTTAAGGGAAACGTCAAAAAAATTCTGAAAGTTTTGAATTTTTATCCTTTTATTGAAAGATTCCTGATTATAAGGGATTTGGGGGGAGACCGCATAACTGAAGGAGCCATTATGTCGAGGCATGGAACTCTTTGGGTTATTACCTTTCTGTTTATTACGATATTTACATTCCCCAGTTTATCTTTTTCTGCCCTGGAACGGCGCCTTGCCTTGTTGATAGGCAATAGCGATTACACACACGGAGGCAGCCTTCCCAACCCTGTAAACGATGTCAGGGCCGTGAAAACAGCATTGGAAGCTCTCGGGTTTACGGTCATGAAGTATGAAAACTGTACCCAAAGAGAAATGAAAATGGCGATGGACGACTTTGGGAGCAGATTGAAAAATCAGGATGTGGGGTTGTTTTTTTATGCGGGCCATGGCGTTCAGGTGAGCCGATACAATTATCTCATTCCGGTCGATGCCAAACTCACCAACGAAAAGAAAGTTGAATATACCTGCGTGAGAGCGGACCGGGTGCTTGCTGAAATGGAAATTGCCGGGAGCAGAACGAATATTGTTATATTGGACGCCTGCCGGGATAATCCGTTTGAGCGAAGCTGGCGCAGAGGCTCTGAGGGGGCTGGTTTGGCATTTATGAATGCCCCATCGGGTTCTTTGATAGCTTATTCCACTGCTCCCGGAAAAACTGCTTTAGATGGTGAGGGCAGAAACAGCCCATATACATCTGCTCTATTAGAGCACATTAACACTGCGAATATTACTGTCCTGGAGATGTTTCAGGGGGTACGTTCAACGGTGATGGCAAAGTCCGGGGGCAAACAAATCCCTTGGGAGTCAACCTCACTGAGGGGAAATTTTTACTTTTCCACGAAAGGGAAAAATAACCGTATTCATGAGAAACAAACCCGTCTTGAGAAGGATCGACCGGCAGCATCCACCTCCAACGTAATCAACCGTGATGGGATTTATGTGGCCCATGCCAACGGGATTGTGAAAGACACAAAGACGGGCCTTGAATGGAAGGCGGGTCCTGATAAAGATACCGACTGGAACGAAGCCAGATCCTGGGTTCAAAGCCTAAATTTGGACGGTGGGGGTTGGCGGATGCCGACCATGGATGAACTGGCGGGTCTATATCAGGAAGGCATGGGCTCACATAATTTAACGTCTCTTTTGTTGAATACAACTTCAAAATATTTATGGGTATGGTCCGGTGAAACTAAGGGGTCGACCGGTGCCATGGACTTTACCTTCAACAACGGCCACAGGTTCTGGCACTACCGTGGTTACTCCAATTACTACCTACGGGCTTTTGCGGTGCGTTTTCGAAGAGATGGATGATTTGCTCATTTAACCTTTTGATTATTTAGAGCTCATGGGGCATTTTTAGGACCAAGCGCCATTTTTACTTTACTGCGAGGGGGTTGAATAGGTGAGATAGGCATGTTGAATATTTTAGAATGTACGCCGATTGCTCAATTTGCCATCGGCTTGGATCATAAAGTTACTCATTGGAATCGAACATGTGAACTGTTGACAGGATATTCATCATCCGAACTGATCGGAACGGACCGCCAGTGGGTCCCTTTTTATCCCTATAAACGTCCGGTTTTGGCGGATCTTATCGTGATCGGTGAGCTTGGAAAATTTGAAGAATTTTATCAAGGGAAAGGGGTGTCGAAATCAGATGTCATTCCGACCGCCTGGCAGGCTACCGATTACTTTGAAAATCTTGGCGGTGAGTCTCGCCATATCTTTTCCGTGGCAGCGCCCGCTGTTGATCTCGACGGAAAGATTGTTGGCGCCGTGGAAACCCTTCAGGATATTACCCCTTGGGTTAAAGCTGAAAGGGCTCTGAAGGTCAGTGAACAACGGTATCGAATGCTGACTGAAAAAGTGGCGGATGGGATTATACTTATTCAGGACAGGCGCCTGATGTTTGCAAACAGCGTATCCGCTGAAATGCTTGGATACGATGGCCCTGATGAACTGGTTGGGCAAAAGACCGTGAATTTCATTGCCGAGGATTTCAGAGAGGCTCATAGGATCATGAGTCAGGGTTTTTATGCGGGGGAGTTCCGTGAAAAAGTTGTTAAAATGAAGTGTCTCAAGGCCGATGGTCGGGAAATCTGGTTGGAAGCGCACAATGAATTTATAGAATGGGAGGGAAAGCCGGCTATTCTGTCCACTCTTCGGGATATCACCGAAAGCAGAATTCACGAAATAGCCGTACAAGCTGAAGCGGCGTTGCTTCGAAAAGAAAACAAACTGCTGAAATATGCGGCCAGAGATCGCTACCGGTTCGGGAATATTGTGGGTAAAAGCCGAGTGATGCAGGAAATTTATGATGTTATTCTGAAGGCAGCCGCGACAGATGAGAATGTTATTGTCTACGGAGAATCCGGGACGGGTAAAGAGCTTGTGGCCAGAGCGATACACGAGATGAGCGATCGGAAAAAGGGTGAATTTGTGCCGGTGAACTGCGGTGCTATCCCTGGTTCTCTCATTGAAAGTGAGTTTTTTGGGCACAAAAGAGGCGCTTTCACAGGTGCCGTCGTCGACACTTATGGATATCTGGCGCTTGCTCATGGGGGGGTTCTTTTCTTAGACGAGATTGGGGATCTTCCCTTGAATATGCAGGTAAAATTGCTTCGCGTTGTCGAAGGTCGAGGTTATTCGCCGGTTGGAAGCAATCGGACCGAAATGTCGGACTTTCGGATTGTGGCCGCTACCAATAAGGATCTCAAAGAGTTGGTCCACAGCGGGCTGATGCGTGAAGATTTTTTTTATAGAATGCACGTAATTCCGATTCAAATTCCCCCTTTGAGAGATCGAAAAGAGGACCTTGCCTTATTGGTGGACCATTTTCTCAAAACACATGATAAGGGCAAAAAAGAATTTATCTTGCCGGAAAAAATTCTGGAGGCTCTTTTCAGTTATGATTGGCCTGGAAATGTCCGAGAACTTGAGAATCTTTTGCGTCGCTATCTGGCTATCGGTCATCTCGATTTTCCGGGAATCGGTTTCGAGCCAGCCAATGACTGGGAAAACGTGCCCATAAAAGCTTCTAAATGGAACGGGATGAGTCTGGCGACAGCGGTTGAGCGCTTTGAAAAAGACATGGTGGTCAGTGCCCTTCAACAGCATCAGTGGCACAAGGCAAAGGCGGCGGCTCATCTTGGCATTTCCAGAAGGACTCTTTTTCGAAAAATCAAAAATATGGCCCGATCCTAGTCCCATTTCGGGACATATCTGTCACATGTCTGCATTCCCTATTAATTTCAGGAAATTATTTATTATTAAGCCGTTTAGGTGTGCCATGGTTGTCCCGGTAGGCCTTGGGTCTTTTCCTCGTTAAAATTTGCTTCAAAATTTTATTATCTTTATAATTCCAAATATTTAAATGTCAGCATGGTTTTCCTGGCATTTTCTTTGCTGTGAGATCTTTTGATCCGCTTGGTAGATCAAAAAAACAAACAGGAAATCTTATGAAGGTCTTACTGGTAGAAGATAGTGAGCCCACAGGGCGAACTCTGTCGGAGATCATGGGGGCATTGGGCCATCACATCCAGTGGGCGACTACGGGCCGCGACGCTCTTGCAGAAGTGCGGCGGCTTTGCTTCGATCTGATCCTTTTGGACATTTCTCTCCCCGACATTCAGGGCTATGAACTCATTCCCCACTTTAAGGCGATGCAGCCTGACGTAGGAATCGTGACCATGACGGGGCATAACTCTCTGGAACTGGAAGCAAAGGTTCGAAAAGAGGGCGTTGTTTACTATATGATCAAGCCATTTGAGGTTGAAATTCTAAAAGACATTCTGAACCACATTTCAATAAAGAGGGAGCATCAAAAGATTGAGGGCGAATCCTCGGAAAAAATGTGAAAAAGTTGAAGTACCATATTGAGACTATTAATCTTAACCTAAGGGGCAAAGAAATGAAAAGAAGATCACTCGGTTTTAAACTTGTTACAGGCGGTATTGCCGCGGTCTTAATTCCTCTGGTGGTGGTGGGGCTGTTTTCGGTCAATAAAGCATCAACATCACTTGAAACGCTTGCAAAAGAGCAGGCCATGAATATTGCCGGCGACCTGGCTGCCATGACGCAGCTTGTGCTTATGGAGGAGATCAAACTTATTGAGGAATTAGCGGTGGGACGTCAATTGAGAAGTGCCGTCAAAACCACTGCGGAAGCCGGCATGAACGATGCCGTTTCAGAGATCGACCATCTCAATAGCCGGTTGGTCAATACCATGAAAAAGGTGGGGAACGACTATGAAACAATTCTTGTGAGCGATGTATCCGGGACTGTCATCGCCGATGGCAACGGGGGAGCGTTAAAAGGGATATCTTTAGCGGACCGCGACTATTTTAATGTGGCCAAAAGCGGCAAAGCCAATGTGGGCACAGCGGTAAAATCCAAAATGTCAGGTCTCCCCGTTGTTCCGGTATGTGCACCGGTATTTTCCGATGATGGAAAATTTCTGGGGACTGTGACAACGGTTCTGAAAATTGATTTTTTGACGGATAATATCACTTCCGTGAAGGTGGGAGAAACCGGTTATTCGTTTATGGTGGACAAGACCGGTTTGACCATTGCACACCCCAACAAAAAACATATTCTTGAAACAAACCTGGCAAAGGTCAAGGGGATGGAATCCATTATGGGGAACATGTTGGGTCAGAAGCGCGGGGTTGATTCCTATGCCTTTGAAGGGATCGATAAAATCGCTGGATATGCGCCGGTAGCTTCCACTGGATGGAGCATCGGTGTTACACAACCGGCGGATGAATTCTTGGCCGCCGCCCATGCCATCAGAAATGTCATCCTGTTTGTGGGGGGGATTTTCCTGGTCTTGACGATCCTGGCGGTCTTTCTGTTTGCACGCAGTATCACCCGGCCCATCATGCGTGCTGCACACGGGCTCAATGACGGGTCTGAACAGGTGGCGTCCGCATCGACTCAAGTCTCTGCGTCCAGTCAATCCCTGGCTGAAGGCGCTGCCGAATCGGCCGCCGCTTTGGAAGAGACATCTTCTTCTCTGGAAGAGATGTCTTCTATGACCCGGCAGAACGCGAACAATGCCAATGAGGCGGATAGCCTGATGAAGGAAACCAACCAGGTAGTCACCCGCGCCGATGAATCCATGGCCCATCTGACCCAATCCATGGAAGATATTTCCAGAGCCAGCGAAGAAACGCAGAAAATTATCAAAACCATTGATGAGATTGCTTTTCAGACCAATCTTCTGGCCCTCAATGCGGCCGTTGAGGCTGCAAGGGCAGGGGAGGCGGGGGCAGGATTTGCCGTGGTCGCCGATGAAGTTAGAAACCTGGCCTTGAGGGCTGCAAATGCCGCTAAAAACACGGCGGGGCTCATAGATGATACTGTGAAAAAAATTAATGATGGTTCGCAGGTGGTGACCGGAACCAGCGAGGCTTTTGGCGAAACCGTCACGAGGGTTAGAAAAGTCGGGGAATTGGTGAATGAAATCGCTGCCGCCTCATCCGAGCAGGCCAAAGGGGTTGAACAGATCAACCAGGCCATCATGGAAATGGACAAGGTTACCCAGCAGAATGCCGCCAATGCCGAGGAATCGGCTGCGGCCTCGGAGGAGATGAACGCCCAGGCGGAGCAGATGCGCAGTATTGTGGGTGACCTCGTCGATGTTATCGGCGGCGCCAATGACGGAACCCGCAGGGTAAAAACCACACATCCGGCACGAACCATGTCGGTTTCCCTGTAAATGCAGTTTTCACAGAGCCGGATATCCGGTAATTCTCTGGATTTCATTGTAGATAGGTTGCAGACGCCCATATATTCTCAGGTACACCTTTTCGAAAAGTTCGCGGTACAGGTCCCTGTTTTTTGGAATGGGTTCGAAAACGTCGGTGATCCGCGTCATTTCACGGACAGCTGTTGGGAAATCAGTGTGCAACCCCAGGCCGACAGCTGCATCGATGGCCGCTCCCAGGGCGGAAGTTTCATAGGTGTGAGGCCGTTCAGAGGGCAGGTCAAATATATCCGCGGTGATTTGCATGGCCGTATTGCTCTGGGAACCGCCGCCGGATACCCGCAGGGCTTTTATTTTCACCCTGTTCTTTTTTTGAAGGGCGAGCATTCCGTCCTTGAGTGCATATCCCAGACCCTCAAGGATCGAACGGTATATATGGGCGCGGGTATGGATGTCGCCGAATCCGATAATGGCGCCCTTGACGTCGGCATCCGTGTTCGTGCCGGGGGACCAGTAGGGCTGAAGCGTCAGGCCCATGGATCCGGGCGGAATATTTTCAATCAGTTTATCGAACAGGGCTTCGGGCATCATATTTCGTTTTGAAGCGATCTGTATCTCCCGAAAGCCGAACTGTTCTTTGAACCAGCTCACCAGCCAGAAACCCCTGTACACCATTACTTCCGTGTTGTAGACGTCCGGCAGGGCACTGGGGTAGGTTGGGGTGAATGCCCCGATCTGGACATATTTCTCATTGGCGGTGTTCACTGTGGCGGTGGTGCCATAACTGAGGCATGCCACATCAGGGGAAAGGCATCCTGCTCCCAGAACCTCGCAGGCCTTATCCGTTCCGGCTGCAATGACGGGAAGTCCCTTTGGGATTCCCGTCTCCTCGGATGCTTTTGCGGTTACATGCCCCAAAAGTTCAGCTGGTTTTACCAGGGTGGGCAGAACGGAAGGATCCATGGGGAAAAGCTTCCATCTCATATTGTGAGGTTTGGACCATTTCTGCTTTCGGTAATCAAAAGGCAGGTAACCCACCATATTGCCGGAAGAGTCCCGGTATTCACCGATCAGGCGGTGGGTGAGAAACCCGGAGAGTAATAGGAATTTATCGGTTTTGTCCCATATCTCCGGTTCATGTTCCTGTATCCAATTGGATTTGCATTCCCGAACGGCATTTTCCACAATACCATATTTGTTGATAACCCTTAGTCCCCAGCCGATAAGCGGGGGAATCCTGTTTCCATTTTCAGCTTTTCGCTGGTCGAGCCATAAAATGGCGGGCCTGAGGGGATTGCCGCTTTTATCCAGATTGATCATGGTTGCACGCTGACATGTCAGGCTGATGCCTGCGATCCGCTCCACTTCGACCTCTTTCGAGCTCAGCAGCTTTCTGGTCGTAACCCCTAGATTTTTCCAATAATAGTCCGGTTCCTGTTCCGCCCATCCCGGTTTATGGGAGAAATAAGGCTCAATGGGGGTTTTGATCATTTTGCGAATATTCCCCTTGAGATCGATGACTGCCGCTCGAATCGACTGGGTGCCCGCATCGAAGACAAGGATCAAATCCCGGTTTTCACCTGACCTGGCCATATGCGCCTCATCTGTTTGAGGACCAGATCCATTTGACCGCCGAGGTGTATGAATTTTCCGGGGTTCCTATTGCGGCAAACGATTTCCGGTCTGGAAGTCGATCAAAAAGAGCGGGCCCTTTCAATTAGGGCCCGCTCTTTTTTGTTTGAGGGGTGTTATCCCTTGATAATTCTGGGAAGCATCATGTGGTGGTGCGGGCAGATGGAGGTGGGATTCTGGTACGCACAACCGGCAAAAGCGGCAATGTATTTTCTCAGCATGGGATATGAGACGATTTCGTCCACATAGCCCCTGTTGGCGCAGTATATGGGCCTGGAATTGTCGTGATATTGCTTCGCCAAATCGTTCATTTTTTCAATGACCGGCCCTAAGGGGCGCCCGGCATCCTTTTCCTTGACCAGCCGTCGTGCAAATGAAGCCGCGGCCGCTGTTTCACCGTGCATCACATAAATTTCCGTGGTGGGGGTCCCCAGGGTAAAGGCATTGTGGTTGTTGCTGGTGGGGCCTCCCATGATGTAATGAGCCGCCGCGGTTCCCTTCCGTAGAACGATACAAATCTGAGGAACGTCCGTTTGCTCGATGGAATAGATGAGTGACTGACCTAATCCCAGGAGTTCCGCTTTTTCCGCGATATCCCCCACGTCGATGCCGCTGGTGTCCTGGAACCATACGATGGGCACCCGGTCTCTGCCGCAAAGGGTGACGAATTCATTCATTTTGATCAGGCCCTGACGGTACAACTTTCCGCCGATCCCCGGGTAAGGTGCGTATTCAGGATATTTAGCGCCGAGGAATCCCTGACGATTTCCGATGAAGGCCATCAGTAATCCGTCGATTTTGGCCAATCCCGTGTAGACCTCGGGGCCGTAGCCGGGTCTGAATTCCATATGTTCGCTGTTGTCGAAGATGCGGGCCATCATTTCATCCAGACTGTAGCTTCGTTTCTGGTTGAAAGCTACGATGCTGTTGATGTCTTCCCCTGAAAACTTGGGTTCTTTAGGTTCGGCAACTCTGAAAAAGTTAGGATCATAGGCCGGACACATGTCCACGTATTTTTTGAGGGCGTCAAGGACCCCTTCTTCCGTTTCATAAACCTCTTTGAAGAAGCCCGTTTCATTGAAATGGATGGGGACGCTCCCCGGGGGAACTTCTTTGAAGTGACGCGTGGATTCGATCAGTTGCTCGGCCCCTTCCTCATCAAAAGAACCCTTGGGGCTCATGCCGCTGACAATGCCGCCGCCCCCTACCGCTATATTGGCATCCTTGTGGGCCAACAGGATGGTGGGGCTGATGCCCTGGTATCCGCCGCCCGCGGGGTTGGTGCCGTAGATGCCGGCCAGGATGGGTACGCCCAGTTTTTCCAGCTCCGCATGGCGGTAAAAGGTGGTGCCGTTGCCGCGTCGGTTGGCATAGACTTCCTGCTGTTCCGGCAGTTTTACGCCGCTGCAGTTCACGATCCACACCAGGGGGACGTGCAGTCGTTTGGCCATATCCGTGACCCGAAGCTGATTGTCCGCCTGTCCTGATATCCAGGCGCCGGCCATGACTTTGTTGTTGAAGCCGATAACCACGGCCCATTTGCCGTTGATTTTGGCCAGTCCGTCGATGACCCCGGTGGTGCCTTCTTCATTGAACTGGGGGTCATAAAGGGTGTGAAGGGGACACCAGGTGCCTGGATCGATGAGGTAGTCGATGCGTTCCCAGACGTTTAACTGGCCGCGTTTTTTGAGAATCTTTTCAGGGAGACCCGCGTTCTTGACGGCCTCAACCGCCTCGGCCACCTGATTTTCCACCCCTTTGATATCCGCTACGTTTTCCTTGGCCGCTTCGATTTGTTTATCGGTGAGCGGCTTACCGAAAGGGGTCATTTTTTCAAAATATGGTTTCATTACTTCCTCCGTTTATCGTCTTTACCGGTTCGCTTTTCGAATGCCCAATTGATCCAGAGCAATGATCCACTTACAAATATTGCTGGAGCCTTCCACCATTTGGTAGGTGGGGGCGTCCCGGTAATAACGCGCCACCGGGTATTCCGTTGAATAGCCATAGGCGCCGAGAATTTTCAGGGCAACATGACTTGCTTTGACCGCAATTTCTCCGGCCAGATATTTGGCCTGAGCCACTTCCAGGGTGTTTCCCAGGTTGCCCTGGTCCTTCTGCCAGGCCGCTTTGTAGACGATCAGTCGGGCCGCTTCGATCTCCGTGGTAATCTGTGCTATCAGATCCTGGTTCATCTGGAACTGGCCGATGGATTTTCCGAACTGCTCTCTTTCCTGACAATAGGATGTGGCGGCGTCCAGACAGGCCTGAGCCAGGCCGATACCACCGGCGGCGGCGGAAAGTCGGGTCTGGTTCAGGGAACCGAAGACGATTTTGGCGCCGTCGCCCGGTTTGCCCAGAATATTTTCTTTGGGAACCTTGGTGTCCTCGAGAATGATTTCACCGGTTGGCGATGATCGGGATCCCATTTTGTCCAGATCCGTGGTGGAAATGCCGTTGAAATTTTTAGGTTCAATCACGAATGCGGATAGGCCTCGGCCCCTGGCTTCCCTGTCCGTATAGGCATAAAATATGAGGGCGTCAGCCACTCTGGTGTTGGATATCCAGGTTTTTGCACCGTTCAACAGCCAGTGGTCCCCTTTGTCCTGGGCCGTGGATTTCATGGCCATCACGTCCGAACCGGCATTCGGTTCGGTAATGCCGAAGCCGCCCATGTAGTCGGCGCTGACCAGTTTCGGAATGTATTTTTTTTTGACTTCATCGCTGGTGCTGTAACGGTAGATGGTAAATGCGCAGCCGAGGGTCAACATGTTGATTTGAACCCGAAGGGAGCTGGACGCCCTGGCAATTTCTTCGGTTAAAATGATGGCTGCCAGCCAGCCCATTTCATTTCCGCCGTATTCCTCGGGGATGACGGTGCCGAAAAAACCCAGTTCTCCCATGGGCTTAACAACTTCTTCATAGGGGAAATAATGCTTTTCATCCCATTCGTCCGCAAATGGAGCGATTTTTTCAGCGGCAAAATCACGCGCCATATCGCGGAGCATCTGCAATTCTTCGCTTAACCCAAAATCCATAAGTGAATCTCCTTCTTTTAAATAAACCGTACTAAAATTGATTTTATCGCAGAAAACAGCAGTCTGTATAAATATAATATGTCTTAAATATTCAATTATTTTTGACGCCGCAAAGATTTTCTGCCAACTTCCAGCCAACCACCTTAAAGTGTGTATCTCTTACCGTATGAAAATAAAATTGGCAACAGGTTTATTCAGAATATAACTATGGGCAAAGTGTTTTTTCGAACCTGTTTCGAGCGTCCCCGGTGTTTTGTTATTTCCTGATTGACATTTATCCCGAAAAATCCTAAAAAAATGTGACGCATATAATGCGAATAATAGACTTGGAAATAAGTGGAGGAGGTTAATTGATGGAACCGCTGACCATAAATCGGAAAGAGAGCAAATTAAGGATTGCTCCGGAATGGGCGGATGTTTGCTTTACCTGCGGCACGTGTGCGGGCGGATGCCCCATCACCGGCATTGACGGCATGGATCCCAGAAAGGCCGTTCGAATGGCGGCCCTTGGTTTGGACCAGGAGCTGATCGATTCACGCTTTCCCTGGATCTGTACCCTGTGCGGGCGCTGTGAATATGCCTGTCCACAGGGCGTGGAAATCCTTAAAATGATGCGCCGGGCCAGGACCCTGCGCGATCGTGACCAGGTTCCGGGCCCCATCCACAAAGGTGTCGAGATGTGTTTGAAAAGAGGCAACAACCTCGGCATTCCCAAAGAGGATTTCCTGTTCCTTCTGGCGGATTTATCCAAGGAAATGGATGAAGATGAAGGATTTCCGGGTTTTTATGCACCCGTGGATAAAAAGGGCGCCAATATCCTGGTGACCGTTAACAGCAAGGAGCCTTTTGGAGAACCGGACGACATGAAGTTCTGGTGGCGCATTTTTTATGCGGCCAGAGAGGATTGGACCACCACCTCTACGGAATGGGAAGGCGTTAACTGGGGTCTTTTTTCAGGGGACGATGAGGCCATGCGGGAGACGACAGGGCGGATTGTAAAGCATTTGGAGGAACTGGAGTGCCGTACGCTACTCCTACCCGAGTGAGGCCACGCCTACTATGCGACTAGGCTTAGTCTGCAAACATGGTTTCCCGAAACATTCAAGAAGGTTAGAGTTGTATCCGTGCATGAACTCCTGAAAGAGTACATTGAAACGGGACGGATCAAGATCGATCCATCTATTCATGAGGAACTCACGACGGTACACGATCC
This sequence comes from Desulfatiglandales bacterium, assembly GCA_963664475.2. Classification (GTDB taxonomy): domain Bacteria; phylum Desulfobacterota; class DSM-4660; order Desulfatiglandales; family Desulfatiglandaceae; genus NaphS2. Next base: position 515,441 of record CAXXXE010000004.1, on the reverse strand, counting down.
CTGCAATTACGGTCGAAAGAGCATGAAGGCCTTTGGCGAGGCTTTTTTTGAAGAACCCCGATGGGTGACCCAGCAGTGTTGTGAAAACTACGTGGAGATGCACCCGAACCGCATGAACAATTTCTGTTGCGGCGCCGGCGGCGGTGCCTGGGCCATGCCCTATGATGCGGAACGGATCTATTACGGCCGCGTGAAGGCGCAGCAGATCATGGACACAAAAGCCAAAATGGTGATCGCCCCCTGCCACAACTGCCGGGACCAGATCATGAAAGGCCTGACCAAGGAGTATGATCTGGGTATCGAGACGAAATATTTGTGGGAGCTGGTGGCTGATTCCCTGGTGGTAGATCCCTGGACCGAAGAAGAGATCAAAAAGGCCAATGAATTGAGAGATGCACAGTACGAAAGAGACGAGATTGATTTGGATCAGGAATGGTAGCTGGCTTTGCCATTCAAACAGTATGAAATGCTCTCAAAAAAAGACCCCCGGATGATTGGGGGCTTTTTTTTGAGAGAAGCTCTTTTGGGGGGATGTTCATGGCGATTTAACGGGAATGGAAAAAAGTTTTATGGTCGATTTGCAAACGCCATTTGCTTTTGATACAATATACTGTTAAATGATCGGGTTCATGCGCTGGGCAGAAAATTATAGCGTGTGCCCGGTGTAATTTTTAAAATTTCTGGAGAAAAATTATGGCCAAAATCCTGATTGTAGATGATGAAGAGCATATTCGATATCTGTACTCCGAGGAATTGAGTGATGCCGGCTACGAGGTCATTACGGCGGAGAACGGGTATATGTTATTGGAAAAGATCGAGGAGGAAAAACCTGATCTGGTGGTCCTGGACATAAAAATGGTGGATTATAACGGCCTCGATCTTTTGCAGGATATCCGAAATAAATTTTATGATTTGCCGGTGGTGTTATGTACTGCCTATGATACTTTCAAGGAGAACATGAAATCCATTGCCGCCGATTTCTATGTCATCAAATCCTTTGATCTGTCAGAGCTGAAGAACAAGATCGCCATGGCCCTTGAAGCTTCCAAGGAATAGGTCCTGAATCAATCGGCGAAGGGGGATTTGGAGGGGGGGCTTCTTGAAGAAACTGCCATGACAGGGTGGTTTCTATTTGTGGTATTTTTCACCTCTCATGATGGTAAACGCTCTATAGAGTTGCTCCAGGAGAAGCGTGCGGCTCATTTCATGGGTGAGGGTCAGTCTTGAAAGCGATAGCGTTTCATGGGTATTGCGCAGGATTTCCTTTGAAACCCCTAAAGGGCCTCCGATAATAAAGCACAGCGGATCTCCCTTCCATGATAACCGATCGATCCGGTGGGAAAGTGCTTCAGAAGAATATTCTTTCCCTGCTACGTCGAGGGTGATGATATGATCCCGGGAATGGAGTTTCTTCAGGATGGAGCGACCTTCCAAGGCCAGTAAGCCCTCCTTCCGGGTTCCCTTTGAAATTTTTTCGGGTTTGACTTCGATCCACTCCGTGGGGATGTATTGCCTCAGGCGTTTGAGATAAAATGATTCTCCCTCTTTGAGGAAAGATGATTTTGTGTTGCCGACCACAATAATTCTGATTTTCGGCATGGAACCTCCTGTTTGCACCTTATTTTTTAATCAGGGGTTACCGTTATTACAAAATGGAGGGAATTTCAACATCGGAAAAGTTTTAACACATGACGCGGGTTTTATCCCATTTGTTCCCATGGCTATCCGGAAAATCGGTTTTTTGACACTGGAATATGTTCGAAGAATGGGCGCCATGGGTATTTTTTTGCAAAAAACCCTCTGGTACGCCCTTATTCCACCCCTTAAGATTTCCCGATGTCTCAAGCAGATCCGGTTCATCGGTTTTCAATCGATTCTGCTGATTTTGCTGACCGGAGGTTTTTCAGGCATGGTATTGGGATTTCAGGGGTTTTACAGCTTAAGCCGTTTTGGTTCCGATGCTTTTCTAGGCCCCATGGTGGGATTGGCCCTGATCAAGGAACTGGGTCCTGTTATTGCCGCCCTCATGGTGACCGGAAGGGCAGGGTCCGCTGTTGCCGCTGAAATCGGAATTATGCGCATCAGCGAGCAGATCGACGCCCTGGAACTGATGGGACTGAATCCTTATCGTTATTTGGTGGTCCCCAATCTGATTGCCGCCATCATTTCCGTCCCTCTGTTAACCGCAATTTTTGACGTGATGGGGATTTTTGGCGGATACCTGATTGGGGGTGGATTGCTGGGGGTCGGCGCCGGCACCTACTTTGGAGAAATGGCCCATTATGTGGAGATGCAGGACGTCCTGGAAGGCGTTTACAAATCCCTGAGTTTCGGAGTGATCATTGCCTGGGTCTCTTGTTTTAAAGGTTATTATACGGGGATATATACGGGATTCGGCTCGGAAGGGGTGAGCAAGGCCACTACCCAGGCCGTGGTGCAGTCATCTGTGTTGGTTCTGGTCTGGGATTATTTTATGACCTCCATACTGTTTTGACGCTTTGTTCTACAAAGGCCCCTGTCCGTGGTGGATAGAGGGTGGGTAAACGCCTGATGATCAAAATTGAAGATTTACGGAAATCGTTTGATAATCATGACGTACTCAAAGGCATCTCCTTTGAAGTGCGCAAGGGACAGGTATTCGCTCTGGTGGGGGGAAGCGGCGGCGGTAAAAGCGTGTTGTTAAAACATGTGGCTGGCTTGATGAATCCGGATCGTGGACGCGTTATGGTGGATGGCGAGGACATAAGCGGGTCAAAACGGAAAACCCTGAGTGCTTTCAGGGAGCGATTGGGCTTTCTTTTCCAGGGAGGGGCACTGTTTGATTCCATGAATGTTTTTGAAAATGTCGCATTCCCTTTAAAAGAAAAAAGTAAACTAAGTCGAGGCGTTATTCGAGAAAAGGTTTTAAGGGAATTGGAAAATGTCGGGCTTTCCGGATCGGAAAATCGCTATCCTTCTCAAATCAGCGGGGGTATGGTGAAGCGGGCTGCACTCGCCAGGGCGCTGGTTGGGGATCCTGAAATTATGCTTTTTGATGAGCCCACGACCGGGCTGGATCCTGTGACCGGCCAGTCGATTTTAAAACTGATCGACGCCTGCCACCAGCGACTCTCGTTTACAGGCATTATCGTTACCCATGAAATTCCGAAGGTTTTTGCCATTGTGGATCGAGTGGTTATGCTCCATGAGGGGTTGGTCCGCTTGGAGGGGACGCCGTCTGACTTCATGGAAAGCCGGGATCCGTTGATTCGAGCATTTCTGAGTGTTTAGGCCTCAGGCTCTGTGAGGGCAAAGCCAATGGGTAAACGCGAATTGCTTTTTTAACAGAGGAAAGAAAACAGATGAAGAAATTTGATCTTGAGTTGTGTGTGGGTCTCTTCATGATTTTGGGGATTGTTTGTTTGGGGTACCTTTCCATCAAGTTGGGAAAGCTGGAGGTCCTGGGTAATCAGGGGTATGAGGTCGAAGCCGTCTTTTCAAACGGCGGCGGAATCAAATCCGGTTCATCCGTGGTGATTGCCGGGGTGGAAATCGGTCGGGTCAAACAGGTCGGTCTGGATGATTATCGGGCCCGGGTGGTAATGAATTTGCCCCTTAATGTGAAGATTCAGGAGGATGCCATCGCTTCTATCAAAACCCGGGGGTTGATCGGCGACAAATATATTGAGATCACGCCGGGCGGTGCTGAAGAGATGATCAGCCCAGGCGGAAAAATCAGAGACACCCAGTCCGCCGTTGATCTGGAGCAGTTGATTTCCAATTATGTTTTTGGAAAGCTTTAAAGCAGTTCCCTATAACAATAGAATAGAAGTGGGAGACCGTTCATGATGGAAAAACACCGAATAAGATATTCCTTTCTTCTCCTTTTTCGGAGCGTTTTGTTGAGCATGGTGCTTTCCGTGCCCTGTTTTGCCGGAGCACCCACCGATGGGATCAAGGAGACAACCGATCGTATCCTCGCCATTGTTACGGATCCGGTCTTAAAGGGTCCTGAAAATGAGAACAAGCGGGGGCAATTAATTCGACAGGCCGTGGATGAGCGGTTTGACTGGGAGGCCATGACCCAGAGATCCCTTGCCAGGTATTGGAAAGAGAGGACCCCGGAAGAAAAAAAAGAATTTATCGAGCTTTTCGGGAAATTGCTGGAGCGTACCTATCTGAACAAGGTGGGCAGTTATTCCGGTGAAAAAGTGTCCTACGTAGATGAGACAATTGACGGAAAATACGGGACCGTCACCGCAAAGATTCTCACCCATTCCAATACGGATGTGCTGGTTCTGTATCGGGTAAAAAATGGTAACAAGGGGTGGTTGGTGTATGACATTTCTATCGAGGGCGTCAGCCTGGTCAACAACTATCGAAAGCAGTTTAACAGTATTATATTGAGCTCGTCTTACAATGATTTGGTTAAAAAGCTAAGGGCTAAGGTGGCGGAGAAGGATTAAAATGGTGATCTCTGATGAGAGGAATCGATCCATGAAATTTCGCGGTAGATTGACATTTATTTTGGTTTTTGGGATGGTTTTTGCGGGAATACTTTGCTGGAGCGACGCAACCAGGGCCGCGGCCGCACCTTTTCAGGAAAATAAACTGTTCTTTGACGCCGGCGTGGAAAATCATGAATTGATTCGGATGGCCCGGTTGGATCAGGACCACGCCAAGGCGAACATCTCGGATGGGGGCGTGTCAACGGATGGGAAATCTTCCGAGGCGCCGGATGAAGCGGAAGACTGGCCAGGGGATGAAGCACCTGAAAAGTCGCTGTTCCCCGACCCCCTTGAACCGATGAATCGCGCCTTTTTTGAATTTAACGACAAGGCCTATTTTTGGTTTTTTAAACCCGTTGCCGAAGGTTACAGCACTGTGATGCCGGACGTTTTACGGCTTTCCTTGCGGAATTTTTTTACGAATCTAAGCATGCCCATTCGTCTCATCAGTTGTCTGCTGCAAGGGAAGATCAAAGGCGTTGGCATCACCCTGGTGCGGTTTGTGGTCAATTCGTCCGCGGGCTTTCTGGGATTCCAGGATGTGGCTAAAGTGGCTCTGGATTATCCGGTGCAGGACGAGGATCTGGGACAGGTGTTTGCTTTTTACGGCATCGGCCCGGGATTTTACCTGAATTTGCCCTTTCTGGGGGCCAGCAGTCTGCGCGATACCGCAGGTTGGGTAGGAGGACTCTATCTTAATCCATGGGACTATATTGTGGAGGACTTCTGGCCCAATATAGGCGGCAGGGCTTTCGACATGGTGAATAAGACATCCCTTCGCATCGGCGAGTACGAGGCCCTGAAGGATGCCGCTTTGGATCCCTATGTGGCCATGCGGGACGCTTATTATCAGTACCGGTTGAACCAGATCGAAAAATGAGAGGCCGAACTTAAAAACTCAAAACCGCGGTTCGCCGTCTCAGTCATAATCCCCAAAATCACTCATCAGTTCTTTCAGTGCCGTGATGGCCCCCTGGTCAAATGCCGCGGGCTGCAGGACATCAGGCGTTTCGATGATGCCCATATCCGAAAGGATTGTTTTGATGATGGGTACGGGCGCATGATGGTAAAGCGCCACCATATTGCTCAAGTAGTCTCCCGATTCCCAGATTTGTTGAAGTCGGTCGGGGTAGTTCTCCCGGTGGGCATGCAGCTGAAGTGAACTCCGGGTGATTTTCCCCCAGGCGCCGGGCGCCGGATTCGCACCCACAGAGGTTACGCCGCTCATACTGGGATGCCCCAGAAAACGGGTTTCATCGCCATCGTAGAGCCTGAAATGTGGCCTCTTCCGACAGGCCTTCTGGTAATGATGAGCTCTTTCCAGCGACCCTGAAAAAATGAGTCCGGCAATTCCTTCAAGCTGGACCAGTTCTTTCAAAACCGCCGTCCTGATATTGCGCCGCTTAAAAGGTCTGGTGGGGTGAATGCAGTCCGCGTCGTTGTGGAGCACCAATGGATCCTTTACCATGGCCTCCAGCTCACGATAAAAATCGGGCAGCCCGCGATTGCTGTGATAGGCCAGGGGTGTATCCACCCAGAAAAGGCCGCCCTCCGGGCGATTATTTTCTAAGCTTTTCTGCAACGTCAGGATGTTTTCCGTGGTTTCTATTTCCGTGTTTCCCGTGACCCATATGAGCAGCGACATGGGACGACCGGCCATGGCCGCCAGTGCCCTTTGCAGTAATTCACGTCGGAGGTCAATTCCAAGGCTCTCCCCTTCACCATGCCGGGGGCCGGCCAGAAGTATGGCTTGTGCATGTGGCGCCACTCGTTCGATCAGTCTTACCAACCCTGTCCCGTCAATGGCGCCGTTTTTTTTAAGGGGGGTTATGAGATCAACGATTAGCCCCCTTGGCGCTTTGCAATTTTCCATTGACTTTGAATCCCTCCCTTCCTAACAGGTCATGAAGGTGAACCATCCCTTTGACCTTTTGATGACCGTCTACAATGATGAGGTGGGTGATGGCATGTAGCTCCATCAGGGCGAGCGCTTCCGCCGAGGTCTCGTTTTCACCGATCGTTTTGGGGGTGGTACTCATGACATCCTCAACCTTTTTCCGGTAAATGTCATCCCCCCGGGTCAGCGATCTTCGCAAGTCTCCGTCGCTGACAATGCCCGCAAGCCTTTGGTCCCGGTCAACAACCAGGGCGGCGCCCATTTTTTTGGTGTTGATTTCAATGAGCGCCTGAGGAATGCCCATGCCTAAGGTTACCATGGGGACATGATCATCGGTGACCATGACATCCTTGACTTTGAATGTCAGCCTTTCCCCCAGACTGCCCCCGGGATGAAACCGCCGGAAATCTTTTTTGCTGAAGTGGCGGCTTTTGAGCAGCACCACCGCCAGTGCATCGCCCATGGCAAGGGCTGCCGTTGTGCTGGCGGTGGGCGCCAGGCCCAGGGGGCAGGCTTCTCTTTCCACGCCCACATCAATAACCACATCGCTGTGATGGGCCATGGGTGAATCCAGACCGCCGGTAAAAGAAATGATTTTAACGTCCATTTCCTTCAGTATGGGTAAAATTTTATTGATTTCGGCCGTATGCCCGCTGTTGGAGATGGCCAGAAGGACGTCGTTCGGCGTGGCCATGCCGAGATCCCCGTGAATGGCTTCCGCCGGATGAAGAAAGAAAGAGGTCGTGCCGGTGCTGTTGAGGGTTGCCGAAATTTTTCTGGCCACCAGACCCGACTTTCCCATGCCCGTAAGGATCACCCTTCCCTTGGCCTTGAGGATGATCGAAACGGCTTCTTCAAATGCGGGCCCGATCTGTTCCATGAGGCCCAGTATGCTCTGCGCCTCAATTTGAAGTACTTCTCTGGCTTGTTCTATTAACATCGGACAAATACCTGATTTTATGTTCGATTTTGATGATGCACAAAAGGAAATGGAAAATTCATGAAGCCTTTTTCCTTCTTTTAGCATTTTGAGACCGGCATCTCAAGGCGTAAAGAAAAATCTCAATTTTTTGCGGATTATATGGTATGAATTTAATTCTAAACTATTTATCGGTTGTGCGGTTAATGAACATATCGGATAGAGCCAAACCATTGTTTTCTGACAGAGGGCATTCAATATGATAAGTTTCTTTATGAAAGGCGGACCGGTCATGTATCCGCTGCTGTTCTGTTCCATTTTGGCGGTTACGGTGATTATTGATCGATTAATATTCTGGGCCAGGGAAGATGTTCGGCGGAACAGGTCTCTTGTGGATGAGGTGCTGGAGTTATGCCGGATGGGCGATTGGGAGGGCGTGAGGAAAAAGGTCCAGGGATCAAAGGACTATGTGATCCGGATACTGGTGTCGGGAATCCTTCACCGTGATTTTTCCATGCTCAAAGCAATGGAATCAGCGGCTGCCGATGAAATAAAGCGGATGCGTCGGCACATGTCCATATTGGACACCATGATTACCGTGGCGCCGCTTCTGGGAATTTTCGGAACAGTTCTCGGCATCATCAGCTCCTTTGAGTTATTAGGCGCCGGCGGTATCGCTAATCCACAGGCTGTTACCGGAGGGATTGCACAAGCCCTCATCACCACGGCTGCCGGTCTTGGGATCGCCATTCTGTCGGTTTTTCCCTATAATTATTTCAATGCGCGAGTGGAAAACGCCGTTTTGGCCATTGAGAAATATGCCACCAGCCTTGAGATCGTCTTTGAAAAAATTCCGAGCGCCGCCAATCTAAAAGGGGCGGAGAAGCCATGAAGATTGATTTGAAAAATGTGCGGAAGCCCCGCATTGAGATGCTCCCGCTGATTGACATCGTATTTTTGCTGCTTGTTTTTTTTATCTACGCCATGCTCTCCATGGCCGTGCATAAGGCTCTTCCGGTGGCACTCCCCACGTCATCCACGGCAAAGATGGACAAACAGGTGATTTTGTCCGTAACGGTAAAGAGCGACGGCGCAATCTTCTTGAATAAGCGGCCGATTCTTCTTGAGGATTTGGCCCTGGCTCTGACTAAAGAGACCGAAAAGGGCAAGGAGCCCAGCGTTCTTCTGTTCGCTGACCGAAATTTGTCTTACCAGGCGTTATTTTGCGTGCTGGATCAGATTAAAACTGCCGGCATCAGTCAGATCAGCCTGGAGGCGGAGGGCATCAAAAAACGGTGAAACGGTTTTTGTGGGCGGCAATCCTGGCCTTGCTGATACACGGATTTCTTTTTGGATTCGGAGGCCGGTTTTTGGATCAAAAGGTTGTTAAACCGCGTTCTCGCTCCCTTGCCTTTACCCTGGTTGAAACCGAACCCAGGGGTGGAAAGACAAAGGTTGTTGAAACGTCTCGGGCAAAAATGCCTGAAAAAGAAGTGCTTCCGGAGGAAAAAGCACCTGAAACTGAAAAAGTGATTCCCAAACCGGAACCTCCAACGGAAAAACAGCGTCCGACCCCAACACCGGCACTTCAGAAAAAGACGACCCCGGCGCCGTCAAAGAAGATTCGTCTGAAGCAAAAAAAGAAAACAGTCGTTTCACCACCGAAAAAACCGGTCAAAATAAACTCGGAACCGCCGCAACAAAAAGAGAAAAATATTGTTTCAAACGAGACGTCTGCATTTGCTAAAGGGTTGACGTCGGAACATAAACATGTCGTTCAGCCGAAAGGCGGTTTGGCGGGAAAAGGAAATGCGGCCCCTTCCGGGCCCAAGGTGGTCATGGCTTCTCCGGCCTACTCCGAAAATCCTGACCCCGTGTATCCCCGTGTCGCTCGAAAAAGAGGATATGAAGGTGTCGTTCTGCTGAAGGTTTTGGTTGGCGGCGATGGAAGAGTTGAGGATTTGCTGGTATCCAAGTCCAGCGGATATGATGTTCTGGATCGTTCGGCGTTAAAGGCGGTTAGGGAATGGCTGTTTGAACCGGGGAATGTTGATGGAAAGCTTGTGAAAATGTGGGTTAAGGTCCCTGTGCAGTTTGCGCTAAAGGGTCGTTAGGCAGTGCCTGAACGAAAACCCCGTTCAGGCAACGGTTTTAAGTTCTAAGTTAAACGCTCATGAATCACGCGGGCATTCACCCCCAAACATGAAAATAACATCTACCGCTTTTAAGCTAAATGCTTTATTTGCATGGTAAAAAAAGACACAATCTCAGTTACCAGAAATTTGAAATTGCAACAGGAGGTCCCGGGATGGAAGGGGACGTTAAGAAGGAAGAGACAGTGGAACAGGAGAGGGCGCTTGCGGTTTGCCGGGCGGAAAACACCTCTGACGGGCATTTGAGGGCTTTAATTGACGATTCGGGTGATTGTGTTTATGAAATGGATAACCATGGCAATTTCACCGACTTCAGTAACTCCCTTTGCAACGTTCTGGGTTATCCAAGGGAGGAAATCCTCAACGAAAATCTGGGGAAATTCATGGATGCCAGACATTCAAGGAAGTTTCAGGCGGCATTCAACAAGGTCTGGGTCAGTCACCGGGGCTTTTCCAATCTTATATGGGAAACCAGGGATGCGGCGGGAAACCGCAGGGTCATTGAACTTTCCGCGTATTTGGTCAAAAATCATGAAGGGAAAAAACTGGGATTTCGAGGGATTGCCAGAGATGTCACCGAAAAATTCAAGACCATCAGCGCTCTCAAAGAAGCACGGCTTCGCTACGAACGTGAATTTGAAGCCAAAAAAAAGGCCAGGCGGAGAACCCGGAACCTTTTCGATTTTGTCCCTTATCCCATGGTCGTATTTGCGTCTTCCGGAAATGTAACCTATGTGAATCCCGCGTTCACCGAGGTTTTCGGGTGGACTTTGGAGGAGGTGATTGGCCGGAAAATCCCGTATTTTCCGCCCGGATACGAAAAGGAATCCGGGGAAGTTCTCAAACGCTTCAAGGAAGACGCGGATGCAACCGTTGAAACCAGACGAATGACCAAGGATGGACGTCTTCTGGATGTGATCATTCGAGGACAGTTATCTTCGCAAAACACCGCTGATAACCCTGGGGAACTGTTTATTCTGCGGGATGTTACGGAAGAGCGGCGAATGGAGCGCATTAATGAGACGCTGTTTCAAATCAGCCGTGCTTTGCCGAAATATCCTGTACTGGAAGATCTGCTGGATTACATCGCCCGCGAAGTGAAACGACTTCTTAATACGGAAGGCGCAGTCGTGGGTCTTTTCCATGAGGATCATAAGTATGTTTCTTTCCTGGGGGCCGCTTATGATGATTCTTCGGCCCAGTGCCGGATCAAGACGGTCCGTCATCCGGTGGTCAAAGGAATTCTCGGTCGTGTTTGGCGAACCGGAGAGGCATCTATTGTTACGGATACCGCGAAAGATCCGGATTTTTATCATGGTTTGGATGATGCTGTCGGTTCCCGGACTCACAGCCTGGTGATTGTCCCGCTTGAGGCGGGCGGGAGAATCATTGGGGTCCTGATGGCTACCAATAAAAAGACTGAAACTTTCGATGATAAAGACCGAAAGCTCTTGACCATGATTGCCGGAACTGTGGCGTTGTCCATCGAAAACGCCCGATTTTCGAAAGAGTTAACCGATGCGTATCAGGAAGTGGCCAGTTTGAACCGTGCCAAGGACAAGATTATCAATCACCTGTCCCATGAACTGAAAACGCCCGCATCCATTCTGTTGGGATCCCTGATTATCCTGGCTAAAAAGCTGGAAACCCTTCCCGAGGAAGAGTGGTCGACTACATTTCAAAGGGCCAGGCGGAACGTGGATCGAATCCTGGAAATCCAGTATCAGGTGGAGGACATCATGAGAGGCCGGGAGTACAGATCTTATCCCGTGTTCTCTTTTATGGTGGACCAATGCATGGACGAACTGGAATCCCTGGTGGCGGAAAAACTGGGAGAAGGAGAGATTGTAAAATGGTTGCGCGCCAGACTTGAAAAGGAGTTCGGGCCCAGGGAAAGCAAAATTGAAGAATTTTTTCTCAATCATTATGTGGCGGAAAGGGCGGTTGCATTAGCGCCGCATTTTTCCCATCGCAGTGTTGAAATCGTTGAGCATCTGAACAAAAATATTCTCATTCGCATGCCGCGGGACGTCATGGGAAAAGTGATTGACGGATTGATTAAAAATGCCGTGGAAAATACGCCTGACGGGGGTCGGGTGGACCTGTTTGTGGAGCAGAAAGAAAATGGTGTTTTGCTGGAGGTGAAGGATTTTGGGGTCGGCATTGTGCCTGAGAATCGCAAGCGGATATTTGAGGGATTTTTTTCCACCCAGGAGACCATGGATTATTCTTCAAAACATCCCTTTGATTTTAACGCCGGCGGCAAGGGCGCTGATCTTCTGCGAATGAAGGTTTTTGGTGAGCGCTACGGTTTCCAGTTGGGTATGACGAGTACCCGATGTCGTTTTCTGGAACAGCCAGGGGCCATATGTCCGGGAAACATCAGCCGATGCGAAGCGTGTCAATCCAGGGAAGACTGCATCAAGTCCGGTGGCACATCTTTTACCGTTTTTTTTCCGGTAACCACCTCAAAGCATGAAGAAACGCCCGCATCTATTCGAAAGGATCTTTAAATGTCCAAATTTCATGAGGTTATGTTGAATCAAAAAATACCGGTGGTAATGGTTGATGAGGATGGTGTTATTCAGGATATTAATACTGCCTTTGAAGATGCATACGGGTGGGCGAGAGAAAAGCTCAGGGGCAGCATGTTGACCACCATTATTCCCGAGGGTCTTCGAGATGCTCACAATATGGGATTTTCGCGCTTTTTGACAACCGGGAAGGCAACGATCCTCGAACAATCCCTGGAACTCAATATCGTCTCCATGGACGGTCGGGAGAAGCCTGCCAGACACTTTATTTCCGCTTCAAAGGAAAATGGAAGCTGGGTTTTTGCCGCTTCCATTCAAGATATTTCGTGACATGTATCAATTCTGAGGGAGGTTCAGAATGGGGTTAACCGATTCCGATCAGGTCAAGGCCCTTCGAAATACCCTGGGAAAGATGGAGATAGCCCTGGGCGCCATCAACGATGCCATTGTCTGGACAAATGAGGAAGGTTTGATTCAATGGTGCAACAAGTCTTTTGACCGGATGCTGGGAATGGTGCATATCGGTATTCTGGGAAAAGTTTTATCCGATGTGATGCCGTTAAGGGAACATGGGCTTCGACTGACGCGGGACGCGCATCCGGTCCGTGCAATTCTGCGAAACAAGACCGACGTAAAGGGGTATTATGAGTTTTATAAGAGGGATGAACAGCGCTTTGTTAAATTGGAAGGACAATACATCGCGTTTTCCGGCGGGGAGCATTGTGCGGTAATCGTTATTCGAGATCTGAGCGAAGCCAGAGAGCTGGAACAGGTGAAAGTACAGAGCATTGCGCTTCAGGCTGCTGCCAATGCCATTGTGATTACGGACCGCGAAGGGCAGGTTATCTGGTTGAACAAGGCCTTTACCCGATTGACCGGTTACGGTTCCGAAGAAATACTGGGGAACACCATCGAAATTCTTCAATCGGGCGTACACGAGGCGGCATATTATCGGGATCTCTGGCAGACCATTTTATCGGGTCGGGTTTGGGAAGGTGAAATGGTCAACCTCAAGAAAAACGGGGAAACTTATGTGGAAAGACAAACCATTACGCCTGTTTTGAATTCACAAAAAGAAATTACCCACTTTATTGCCATCAAAGAGGACATCACGGAACAGAAAAAAGCCGCGGAAGCTCTGGAGAAAGCCATCGAGGAGGCCAAAGCGGCCAATCGCGCCAAGAGTGATTTCCTGGCCAACATGAGCCACGAGATCCGAACCCCCATGAATGCCATTTTGGGGATGACCGAGTTGGCGCTGGATACAAAATTAAACGATGAACAGTTGGATTATTTGAAAACCGTCAAATCCTCCGCCTTTTCCCTTTTGAATATTATCAATGATATTCTGGATTTTTCCAAGATAGAAGCGGGCAAACTCGGGCTTGAAACGATTTCCTTCAATCTGCTTGAGCGCCTGGAAAGTACATTGAAGATGCTCTCCCTTCGTGCTCAGAAAAAAGGTGTGGAGTTGGTGTATCACGAGCATCCTGGGATTCCGGAACAACTGATGGGCGATCCGGGACGGCTCAACCAGATTATCATCAATTTGGTGGGCAACGCCATCAAATTCACCGAAAAAGGGGAAATCAAGGTGGAGATTGGGGTGGCGGATGAAGATGGCGTCATACGATCCGATGTTGGAAAGGAAACGGCCGCTGTAACCCTGAAATTTTCAGTGGAGGATACGGGTGTCGGTATTGCGCCTGAAAAGCAGGCGATGATCTTTGAAGCCTTTACCCAGGCCGACAGTTTTACCACCAGGGTATTCGGGGGCACGGGGTTGGGATTGGCCATCACCAAACATCTGGTGGAACTGATGGGTGGAAAGATATGGCTCGAGAGCCGGGAGGGAAGGGGGTCCACTTTCTTTTTCACCGTGCCGTTTGAACTGGGAGAAGATGGCGCGCCGAAGGCGATTCCGTCTTTCATGCACAACCTGGAAGGGGTATCCGTCCTGGTGGTTGAAGGGAAGACCAAGCTCAGGCGTGTATACGCTGAACTTTTCCGGCATTGGCGAATGGCGCCCACGACTTGTGAGGATATTCCCTCGGCCCTGGCATTGGTGAAGGAAGCGGTTCGGAAAGGAAACCCCTACGGATTTTTGATTCTGGATGCTGCTCTTTTTAATCCGGAAAGCGCCGGGTCCCTGGAAGAAATTCTGTCAAATAAAGACATTAACCTGCCCATGATCTTCATTCTTCCCCCAGGCGCAAAGACCAGGCATTTTGATGCCTGTCATGAAGCGGGGGTTTCTTTTTGTCTGGCCAAACCGGTTACGCCCTCTGATCTCATGGATGCCGTTCTGCGGGTTCATGGGCAGGCGCCGGAAAAAACGAACCAGGGTGACCGGGAGGGTTATGTCTTCAGTGAAACGGCACCTTCGCTCAGGGTACTCCTGGCGGAAGACAATCCGGTAAATCAGAAGCTTGCCCGTCGCGTACTGGAGAAAATGGGTCACAAGGTGACCACTGTATCCAATGGCATTGCAGCGGTAGATACGCTCCAAAAAGGGGACTACGATGTGGTATTGATGGACGTTCAGATGCCTGTGATGGATGGTCTGACGGCTACCGGCAGAATTCGCGCGTTTGAAAAAGGTAAAAGCCGGCATATTCCTATTATTGCCATGACGGCCAACGCCATGGAGGGGGATCGGGAACGCTGCCTGGCGGCGGGAATGGATGACTATCTGTCCAAACCCATGCGTTTTCAAGATCTGGCTGAAGCGCTGTCGCGAAATACGGGAAGGTCTGAAAAAAAGATGATGGATCAGGAAAAATGAGAACAAGAATGACCGGTAAGGCGCTTGTCAGGAGATGTTTTGGCCTTTTTGAGATTGGTGATTTTCCCTCCGTTAGCGTCGGCGATTCTCAGCTTGGCCTCATGTTTTCGGTTTTTCGGTCGGTCATTCGATTGATGTTGCGCATATTTCTGTTTAGCATTCTTGCCGTCATGCTGACATAAAGACCGTCCTTGTCCGGCGGAAGACAAACGATGATGCTGGCGGCTTTCCAGTCCATCTTAAGCGCTTTGTTCACTTTTTTATTATATTATTACAAGATGTTATGGCGTGAATCTTTTAATCTTCAGGTCTTTAAAAACTTTGTAATGTTTATCGTTCCCCGTAAGAACTGGACTACCATATAGGTCATAGGCCTTTCGGCCCCATTCCCCCTCAGAACCGTGCGTAAGACTTTTACCTCACACGGCTCAAGCCCCCGGTAAGGTTTCCCTGGTGGGGATTCCCGCAGATTTGCATCTGCTTCACGTTACAAGCCGGCTGTCAGAATAGCCAAAGGAACGCGGGGCACACCAGCCTCAAGGGCCGTCATTTGTTTTCCCCGCTTTTATCTGATTCCTCCGGTGTTCACGTGATCGGGCACCGCGCTGAACGTCTGCCTCCTTACGGAGCTGGGAATGTCACACCCGGTATCCGGACCATTACAGCCCGGCATTCCCTTTTTTCAGCCTCCTACTCCGGCCCGCCAACAGCATGCCTTGCGGTTAGCCTGCCCCCAGAAGGGGCGACGGGACCGGGTTTCCACGTTGCGAAATATCCCGGAACGGACCACCGGGAAACCAAAGTCCAGGCACATCCGGATGCTATCGCCGGATGTGAGCAAATCATCGATAGCACGCAAGCAGCGGTTTCCTTATAGCGCCTTACAGGGCAACCTGCCAGGTGATGGGGCAGAAGTCAGCAGACGCCATAGTAGCCCAACGCCCGGGGTAATGCCCGGGACAAAGGTGAAGGGCCGAACACAGAGCAGGGAAGGAGCCTCTGTGAGTTCTCATGACACAAAGAATCCGACAGGAGGAGTGAGCATGGGGCACGTCATAGAACCGCCCAACCCGGTGGATGCCTACAGCTTTTCAAAGAGCTTTGGTGTTCATTTACTACCCGACTACGGTCCGGTTTGCTCTGTGAAACGCCCCGTGCGGTCCCGCATGCGGGGTGTTGTGGGGGCTGGGGGAGAAATCCCCCCGGCTACCCGATTGGCGGCATTTACAGGTTCATCATGGCAAATGTTTTGGAGGTTTATCTTTGATTATTCCAGTTTTTCCGATATCCAGTTTGGATCCCGGCGGCAGTCGAGTACGGCTCGAACGCGGACAATACCATCCTCAATGCGGTAGTAAACGGCGTAAGGAAAACGTTTGGAGAGAAGGCGATGATAGCCGTTGTGTATGGCATGTATGCCCCCATATAGTCGCAACGACTGGATATCGGACCACAAAGAATCGAGGAAGTAGTCACCTACCCCATCGGCCTGTCGTTCATAAAAACGAAACCCGTCCGCTAAGTCTGCAGTTGCCTCTTCGAGGACTTGGACCCTCATTGGATTCGCCGTCGCACAGCTTCTTTGGCTTCTGCTATATCCAGAAAGTGTGATGTCCCTTCGGAGATCCTTTTCTCTCGAGCGCGGAGCACATCTACGTGCCAGGATGGAGAGGGCATATTCTCTGGCTTGCCAGCGAGGTCAGCCCAAATTTCTTCGATCGCCTGCAGCTTGTCCTCGACACTCATTTGTTCCAATGGAATGGTTAATTGCATAATCATTCTCCAAAAGTGTTCAAGTGGTTAACGATTGAATAGAAACATCATCAATTATTGTACTTTATCCTCTGCCGTGCAAAGGTTTTTTTCTCTATATGCGATTTTCCGCAGCAAATTCGGTTTGTGCCTTTATATCATCCTTTCGGAGAGGTGATTTTTTTCGTTCTTGAAGATTTTTGCCCGCCGGGTAGCCGGGGGGTGTTACCACCCCCGAGCCCCCTCAGAACCACGCATGAGACTTTCACCTCACGTGGCTCAAGCCCCCGAAAGGTTTCCCTGGTTGGGATTCCCGCGGATTTTCATCCACTTCACGTTACAGGCCGGCTGTCAGAGTAGCCAAAGGCATACGGGGCGCACCAGCCTCAAGGGCCGTCATTTGCTTTCCCCGCTTTCATCTGATTCCTCCGGTGTTCACGTAATCGGGCACCGCGCTGAACGTCTGCCTCCTTACGGAGCTGGGAATGTTTCACCCGGTATCCGGACCATTACAGCCCGGCATTCGCTTCTTTCAGCCTCCTACTCCGGCCCGCCAACAGCATGCCTTACGGTTAGCCTGCCACCAAAGGGGCGACGGGACCGGGTTTCCATGTTCCGCATAGTTGATCCAATGGATGACTTAGGTGCGCCCTCTACGCCGGTGGTACAACAGTTCCGTGCAGGCAGTTAGCAGAACCTGCAACCTGACCACATCCGCTGACACTGGGCAGCGGCATAAGACCTGTTAATCCTCGTAGGTCCTTCGCTTGTAATCGACGCTTAAAGACATTCAGATACCTTCACCATATCATCCGACCCTGGCCCTTAACCGGGGAGGATTCCCGGAGGGGTTCTCCTGTCGCCATTTGAACCCGATTCGGTACGTTGTCCGCAGGGCTTCACACCCCGTCATCAGCGCAACGGCAACATGCCTGCGTAGGGTCCGGTAGGAACATACCGGGTACTACATGTAACCACATGTAACTATATGAATACACTCAAACTATGCGACTTCGTGTCGCAAGTTAACGACAAGCTCACCAGCGCCTCCACCGGCCCTCGCCGGGACCGCCCAAGTATCAGGCGTCTGGTGCAGCGTTTGGTGTACGCCCGGCACGGGCGTGAACTTATGGGGTGTAAGTCCCCTGTGTGTGAATCCGGTTAATGTGTTTAAACCATTAGCCCAAATACTAGCCGAAGGCAAGGGCGGAACCGCGAGGGACCGTCTGGAGGAAGCCTCAGACAAAGCTATGAGCCGACGAATAGAAACGGCATACAAGGCCCAGTCTCCGGGTGAGTCAGCACCACATGACGAAGCCCCGGATTCAGGAGATAGGGTAAATGCCGCGGTTGTGTAGTCACAGTTCACGTTCTTATCCGGGGAGATCTGCCTCACGTGCGATGAGGCCCGCTTTGCGAAATATCCCGGAACGGACCACCGGGAAACCAAGGTCCAGGCACATCCGGATGCTATCGCCGGATGTGAGCAAATGATCGATAGCACGCAAGCAGCGGTTTCCTTATAGCGCCTTACAGGGCAACCTGCCAGGTGATGGGGCAGAAGTCAGCAGACGCCATAGTAGCCCAACGCCCGGGGTAATGCCCGGGATATGGTGAAGGGCCGAACACAGAGCAGGGAAGGAGCCTCTGTGAGTTCTCATGACACAAAGAATCCGACAGGAGGAGGTGAGCATGGGGCAAGTCATAGAACCGCCCAACCCGGTGGATGCCTACAGCTTTTCAAAGAGCTTTGGTGTTCATTTACTACCCGACTACGGTCCGGTTTGCTCTGTGAAACGCCCCGTGCGGACCCGCATGCGGGGTGTTGTGGGGGCTGGGGGAGAAATCCCCCCGGCTACCCGATTCGGCCTTGACGTTCAATTCTATTTTTTACGGTGTATTTCATCATGACATACCGTGCATACCGTAATAAGGTTATTTTCCGTATTTTCGCCGCCTTTTGCATGGTGCTTTTTGTGATGCAACTCCAAATGGCGAGGATCAGATCTGTTCCATTCGGTGTGGGACCATTTGCATACCGTGCATCTATAATTGTCCCGCCGAAGAACCTCTCTTTTAATCGGGTCAGGAATGTGCCGGTCGTGCTGAGGGCTTTGTCGATCTGCTTCCAGTAAATATATCCCTACTTCAAGATTGGGGCGTCCTGTATTCTGAGTGACGATCGGCCAACCATATTCTGTCCGCAATTCCCTTACTCGCCTTGCCCACTCAGACCTATCTTTTGCCAAATATTTTAATTCCTCACCTGTGACTTTTTTCCCAACATTTTTCCTTAAATATTTTAATATCTTGTCACGAACAGCAATATCCTCTCTTCTTATTTCGTTTGCCAAATGCCACCGATGAGCAGCATCTCTATCTTGCTCGGCTGAAAGTAAAATATAATCAGAAGGTCCCATTGATGTTACGTCAACTTTGGAAAGTGGAAGTTCGTTTTCCTCCGCCATTTGTTTGGCAGTAAGGCCGCTCACAATTGACCATCCAAACTGTACTTTCAATTCACGAACCCTTCGGGCATATTCTTGGATACCTGAAACGACGAGAAGTTCATCGCCGCTTATTATGATAGCTGGATATTTCCTGAAATAATGGAGAATTCTATCCCGAGCACTTCTTGCAATAGATGGGGGGATTAAAGATTTTCCTAAATCTCGTAAATGGTGAAAGCAAGGGACAAGGGCAAGGACTTTATTTCGCAGACTATCGGATTTTAATTCCTGTTCAAAGTTCGTTAATAATGCTTGTAACTGTTTATTAATTTCTTCAGATTTCATTGGCAATTTTTATCTTCTTAACCTTCGATAAAGGAAAATAGTTTATTCTTTAAATTTTCAGTATCTTTCACTTCGCAGGTCCAAACAACCAAAACATCCCACCCTAATTCCTGGAGCTTATTAACAGATGCCTTGTCTCTTTTCATATTCTTGTCCAATTTTTCACGCCAAAATTTTTCATTGGTAGTTGGCCGTTTAGATCGTGGACAATTTAAATGGCTATGCCAAAAACAGCCATGGACAAAAATAACTTTTTTATACTTCGGTAAAGTAATGTCAGGTTTCCCGGGCAAGTCATTTCTATGAAGCCTAAACCTGTACCCCATATTGTGGAGTAATGAGCGCACCAACAATTCGGGTTTGGTGTTTTTGCCGCTTACACGCGACATAATTTGACTTCGTTTTTTTCCTGAGAAGACGTCCATCGTTGATATTTTTGGTCGAGCAGTAGCCTAACTACATCCGCCACCCGTGCAGCAAGGAGAGGTGGTACGGCATTGCCGATTTGTTTGGCAATCTCAATTTTTGAACCCAAGAATTTGAAGCTATCAGGAAAACTTTGGAAGCGTGCGGCTTCTCTGTGAGTGATTGGTCGATGCTGTTCTGGATGCAAATAGCGCCCTTTTTCGGGTTTAAAAAATTCAGTGCGTATTGTAACTGAAGGTTTATCCCACCAAAGTCTGCCAAACAAATCAGTACCACCTGATTTTTTCCTGATCCAGCATTTTGGTGTTAACTCAGGAGCAATCCGTTGCAAATCAAAACGATTCATTCCTTCGTGTGGAATTGCTCTATACCTTTTTCGACTTAGTTCAGTAGGATTCCTTCCAAAGTGTAAATCAAGTGGTGGCGGAAGATTTCTGATTTCAGTTCCTTCCGGAGAAGGCAAGTTGGAAATAGCATCTCTTACAGTTCGCCACTTCTTCAATTTAGATAAATATTCTCCGCCTTTAAAGGGAAACGTCAATTGTTTATGGTTACCATTGCCATTAGGATTAAAGTGACTTTTACGTGGAGGAAACAAAATGGAAGGGTTTGTAAAGCTACAACCGATAATGAACGCTCGCGTACGGGTTTGCGGAACACCGTAGTCGGCAGCTATTAATTTGCCTTGGCAAATATTAAACCCGAGGGATTCAGCAGCACCAACTATTTCACCATTTTCAAACGTTCCAAGCAGCTGAGGTACGTTTTCCATCACAAAAATAGATGCTCCACACCTTCTTACGACTTCAAGAAAAGGGTGCCATAATTTCTTTCTTGGATCATTTTCACGGTTTTTGTTTAGGAGGCTGAACCCTTGACATGGCGGGCCACCTATTACCACATCAGCTTTGGGAATTTTAATCTGATCTTGTTCCAGCAACTCTACAATGTCACCTGAAACTGAATGCTGTCCGAAATTCTCGTTGTATGTATCAACACAGTATTGATTAAAATCATTGGCCCAAACCGATTGAAAAGGTTGACCGAAAAGTTCTGAAAAACCTAAAGACATACCACCTGCACCGGAAAATAAGTCTATCAAGCGGTAACGCATTGGATTGTTGAGCAGTTCTCCTGAACAACGAGAAAAATAAGCGGCTTCGTCTTCCTTCAAAAGGAATGAATTCTCAAATTTTAAAGTGTTTTCAGATTGGTACATTGGATAATCCCTTGATGGCAAAATATTATTATGATCAGGGATGATACCATTTTAAACAAATTTAGGCAAAAATTTCATTGCAGCAATTATTGGGGGACCGGGTAGCCGGGGGATGTTGCCATCCCCGAGTCCCCTCAGAACCACGCATGAGACTTTCACCTCACGTGGCTCAAGCCCCCGAAAAGGTTTCCCTGGTGGGGATTCCCGCAGATTTGCATCTGCTTCACGTTACAAGCCGGCTGTCAGAATAGCCAAAGGAACGCGGGGCACACCAGCCTCAAGGGCCATCATTTGCTTTCCCCGCTTTTATCTGATTCCTCCGGTGTTCACGTGATCGGGCACTGCGCTGAACGTCTGCCTCCTTGCGGAGCCGGGAATGTCACACCCGGTATCCGGACCATTACAGCCCGGCATTCGCTTTTTTCAGCCTCCTACTCCGGCCCGCCAACAGCATGCCTTGCGGTTAGCCTGCCCCCAGAAGGGGCGACGGGACCGGGTTTCCACGTTGCGCATAGTTGATCCTGTGGATGACTTAGGTGCGCCCTGTACGCCAGTGGTACGACAGTTCCGTGCAGGCAGTTAGCAGACCTGCAACCTGACCACATCCGCTGACACTGGGCAGCGGCATAAGACCTATTAATCCTCGTAGGCCCTTCGCTTGTAATCGACACTTAAAGACATTCAGATACCTTCACCATATCATCCGACCCTGGCCCTTAACCGGGGAGGATTCCCGGAGGGGTTCTCCTGTCGCCATTTGAACCCGATTCGGTACGTTGTCCGCAGGGCTTCACACCCCGTCATCAGCGCAACGGCAGCATGCCTGCGTAGGGTCCGGTAGGAACATACCGGGTACTACATCTAACCACATGTAACTACATGAATACACTCAAACTATGCGACTTCGTGTCGCAATCCAACGACAAGCTCACCGGCCCCCTGCACCGGACTTCGCGATTACCCCGCCGCGTCCAGGGGTCCGGTGAAGCGTTTTGTTGTGTGCCGGGCACGGCACGTGTTCTTAAGGGTGCGCCTAATATATCATAGTTCCGATATGTTAGGCAAGTCCCAGACCCAGCCAGGTAGTGGCGAAGGGTGTAGCGGTATCACAACCGGGTATCCGGTAACGGTGCCTGGGAAGGCAGTGACCTTGCTTCGGCAGGGTACCGCGAACGCACGGGGCGACGAACAGAAATCGGGTTAGGCGGGTCTGGTGGGACGAGTCCGCAACACAGGACAAAGTCCTCTAACTACTATAGGCCAGATACGTATACCCGGCGCTCGTGTGCGGAAAGAGACGTGTTTACCCCGGGAGACCCGTTGCGTCTCGTGGAGATCTGCAACTGAACGTTACCGGAATATAAGGGATGACCGGTAAAACAAAACCCTGGCGTCAGGGATATTTCGAGTCATGGCCCTGACGAGCCCGACCAACTGGTCGGGAAACACAAACAAATGGACTCGACAGATTGCAGAAACTACGAGTGAGTGAACCGCAAGGGGAGCCCACCACGTAACGGGAGTCAGCAGAGGGCATATTAAGCCGGAGAAACGAGCCCTGAATAAAGGGAAGCCTCACTCCGGTGAAGGCCCGAACGGTGCCACCTGCCGAATGGCAGGGGTAAATGGTCGTGGTTGTCAAAGAACGTGTACTTGTTGGCTTAATGCAGCAGTAGCTGAAAGGTCGATAACGTCGCATTCTGGAAAACCCGGTAGGGCGGAACCTGTTTTATCCGTGCCTGCTCTGACCAGCCGAATCGCCGTATACGGACCCGTATGTACGGTGGTGTGGGAGGGGGGAGCTGTGAGGCTCCTCCCTATCCCCATGTGCAATAAATGCCCGAAAAATTTGTGGTATTTCGTTCTGGTTTCAATTTCAGATGGAAAACTTACGCTGAGAAACCAAATTTCCATAATGTATTCCAAATCCGTCTGCGGCTATTCCTGCTCAATTTTGACTACCGCTCCCTCTTCGGCTTTGAAAGCGCTCTTGACATTTACTTTGGGTGCTCTGAAAGTTATATTTGCTCCGCTTTCAATTGTTACATTGGGACCGATACTAATGAATGTGGTGGCCGAACATACGCAAGCAACACCTTTAGCGAAGGTAACGCCACTAAGTTCAACAGGGTCCCCCGAACAGTCTTGGCAAGGTGTATCAAAAAGAACTCTAAATTCAACTCCTTCAATAGCATCGTCATATATAGTCCCAGCGGTAGATACAAAATTCTTATATGGTGACGATTTGGCATATGTGAGTGAAAGGGCTGGAGCTGAAGCAGTCAATCGATCAAAATTCACTGTTGCCAAGGGGATCCTTTGGCCGGTAACGCCAGCTGTGGGATTTGTGGTTTCCAACAAGCCGCCTACAATGATAACCTGACCTTCAACTGAGGAATTGGGGGCAATGTAGGGGTATTTTGTGGAAGTATTTCCGAAATACCAGACGTCGTTGCTACGTTCTACACTGGTTATAGAGAGGTCTGTCCTGCAATAGGACAGTTTTATGCCAAAACTCAAAATTTTATCAGCTGTTGTGGCAAAAATGTCTACTGTAAGCGTCGAAGCGGTTAAATGAGCTTCGCCTAAAACGTTTACTGTAGCTGCATTGGATGTATATGGCAAGAGTGCCAAAATTCCAACTATAAGCCATTTGACGCGTAACAAATCAATTGTCATCATAGTTTTCCTGTTTTTCGAGAACCACTATTTCCCGTATTTCGTAGAAAATATCTGGAGGTCTGATCCGTCAACGTCGCCATCCCCGTTGAAGTCACAATTAATGCCCATGGCTGACAATAGCATTGTATCTGTATTGCTAAGGCCTTGGTTATCCGTAACGGTGAGGGTTACGTCATAGAATCCGGGTTCCAAGCTTGATAGAGTCGCTTTAACGCCAGCTGCTGTACGGTCATATGATGAACTACCTCGATATTTCAGATTCCAAACATAACTGGAAATTGAGCCATCCGGATCAGTCGAATGGCTACCGTCAAGGTTAACCGCGTTAAACACTGCCTGATCCACGCCTGCGTTTGCAGTGGGTTCTATATGTCCACTACCCATGTACTCATAAGCGCCCATATCATACCCACTCCCTTGAGGTCTCGAATTTCCATCAATGTCAGTATCCGGCGAACCTGACGCTGTGCCTGTATTTATACAGGGTGACCCAGCAAGCAAACGATAGTCGCCACTTCCAACAAATAGGGGGTTAACATTGATATTGCCTGTGCCTTCACCCGAGTACCCTGCGATATCAGAGTAGGTTATTGTTATGCCGCTTCCGAAATACGATGTATCAGGATCGTTGCCATAGATAATTGTATTTTTTATTACCGCCAAACCACCTAGATCGACACCGCAATAACTGCTTGCAACGTTCCCGCTAATAGTACAATTGGTTATGGTTGGCGCTGATGATCTGCTCCATATTCCTCCTGCGTATTGATACGCTGTATTGTCTATGATTAAGCAATTCGTTACAGTCGGAGCTATACAATCGTCGAAATATATACCAGCGCCACGGTTTGTCGTAAGATTATCACGAATAGTGCAGCTGACGATCGTTGTGGAGGACGAAGAGCAGTAAATACCGATTCCAATGTTTTCAGAAATAGTGCAGTCAGATATTGTTGAAGAGGCAGAATCTCGAAAAGAAATTCCTCCAGAAGAGTTCCTGCTTATGATACAATGTGAAATTGTCGGGGAGGAATTTCGGACAAAAATTCCGCAGGACCCATTAATGACACTGAACCCTGTTAAGAGTGAATCTTGCGTTTCTTCACTTTCAAAAACGAACCCGTTAACCAAAGAACCTTCTAAGTCAACGACGCAATTTTCCGGTCCATTTTCAGACTGAACTATAATTGTCTTTCCCCTAAAATCGATATTTGTGTTTCCGTCCCCTGCATAAGTCCCATCAGCTACCAGAACAGTATCCCCTGTTGCAGCAACGTCAATTGCGGCTTGAATGGTTGATTGGTCTTTGGGAACTCTGATTGTGGCGGCAAAAGCAGAAAATGGGATAGCTTCCAGAAACAATAAAGTGCAAAGCCAATTTGCTATATTCGAAAATCTAAACTTTGAAATCATTCGATTTGTCTCCATTTTAGAACTGTGCAACACAAAAAAATATTATTACTCTGTGCCTCAAAACTCGGAGGCGAGGGGATTGTTGTACAAACATTTTTCTTTAGCTCTTAACAGACTGTATCCTTTCTTTCAGCGAAGAGACAAACTTTCTAATCCGTTCCACATCATTTCCACCAAACCAGCTAACCGAATAATCCTTTCCATCGGAAAAGGTTTGAGCACCAGAACTATGCGTGTATTTCAATGGGATTGGATATCGGCCATACCATATGGCACTCCGGGTTAAACGCCGCATTAAGTCTTCTTCTTCAGTAGAAAAATCTACATTAGCTTTTTTAGCCAACTTCACTAAGTCGTGACTCTGAAGTTCCTTTGGGAATTTCAAAGTTTCACGAAACGTCCTTTTATATTCACCTGCCTTATCATTTATGATTGAAGCGTTCAGGAGGTTTTCTACTGCAAAAGCGATAAGCATAAAATACCTACCTATGTAGTGATCAGTTTTTAATATGTCACTTTTACCGCCTAAATTTTCTCGGTAGCTCTTCCAAAGTTCAAGTACCTTCGGTTCGATCAAGTTGGCTGATTCTAAAAGGTCATTTGCTTTCCTGATCCAATAAATATCCCAAAAAGCTTTCGCCATGTAGTTTTGAGCGTGGACTTTATCCCAATTAACCTCTTGTTTGGCCATAATTTTGTCTCTCCCGGCATGCAAGCACAACGTTTAGTTAACAGGCGAACGGGTACGAAAAGACATACGACCAATCCACCCGGAACTGTGATAAGGAAAAATCAATTTCAAATTACTCCGATGACCAGTTTGCCTGTTGAACGGCTGGTTGGACAGAGCCGCGGGTCACCAGCACATATTTTATCGGAACCAGGCGCTCGGCTATGGAGATTAAGCGGCCTCCGCAGGTATCACAGGACGTTTTTTAACTCGTCATGGCCGGTTATGAATGATAAAATTCCTTTTTTTGTTGCATAATTTTTCAAAATATACTGGAATATCAAGCTATTTACCTTTTTACCAAACACCTCGCCATCATACATCTTTAGGATATGCTCTTGTTTGATTTATGCTGCCTGAGCATATATCGTACCCGGGTCCTTATTGAATCTCGGAAGCATTTTTGACTTTTTTACCGGTACAAGTATTTCCAGCGTGATGAGACGTTTCCCGCAAACAGGGCAACGGTCCGGCTGCTCGTCGCTTCCCTTTTGCCACAGGGTCTGCCAATCCAGGAATTTCTGGTTTTCAAGGGGCGGTTGACCCAGTATTTCCCGGCAGAGGGCAAGTTCTTCTCCCAGGCTATGATGATAGAGCCCGTATGACCGCACCATTACGGAATTCGGCAAGGGAACGTGTTGCAGGTAGCGGCCAATAAAGGTCTGAATGGGCAAGGAGATGAGGTTTACCTGCTCACGGCCGTAGTTGAAGGTCACGTTCCCGTTTTCAACGCGGTAGATGCGCTTGTTTGAAATCGGTCCGCCTCTGAGATACCGAGCCAGATAAATTAAGACCCCTTCTCCGTATAAATAGGTCTCCTTGAGTTTGACGTTCCATTTCTTGCGACGCCCCAGCTTATTGAACAGGTTCCGTGCCTGTTGGGGCCGCATGCCCTCGGGCAGAACCAGTTCTCCCCGGGAAAGGGCCATCCTCAAATAGTGGAGATATTTGCCTCGAAACACCCCACGGACAATGCCAAAGGGCAGAAGAAACGTCTTTGATGAAGCAATCCATTCACCATTGGCTAGTCCACCGGCTGTCACCAAACAATGCAAATGGGGGTGAAAATCCAGTTTTCGGCTCCAGGTATGCAATGAGGCGATGATGCCGTCTTTGGCGCCTAAATGTTGCTGATCCCCAAGCAACTCGAAAAGGGTCTCAGTCGCGCTTTTGAATAACAGATTGGCCATGACTTTACGGTTCAACCGCCATAAGTCATGCAATTCATCGGAGATAGTGAAAATAACGTGGAAATGTTCCGTGTTTAAAATACGGGCCTTCTGATTCGCAAGCCACCGTTCAACCTGGGTAAAAGCGCACAGTGGGCACATGCGATGTTTGCACGAGTTGTACCAGTGCCTCTTTAAATGGCCGTCAGGGCAGGCCTGCACATGGCCCCCAAGAACGGAAGTGCGACAAACCATGAGACTGTGAGCAGCATTACGTATATGTTCAGGAAGACGATGCGTCTGATCATAGAGGGCATAGCCGAGAAGAAAGATGCTCTGAATCGTCGCTTCCACTGATATTTCCCTTTATTCCTAGTAAGTTACGACGTTACTTCCCCCGCTGTCCAGCGGGTCTGTCCAACCATTGATTATCAGGTCATTTTGCCCTGATAATAAACCAAAACCCCTATTATCAAGGTATTTTTTCTTTGTTATTGAATTATCAGGCAATTTTACCTTGATATTAACCCTTAAACGAAATTATCAAGGCAAAATTGTCAAAATGTATACAAACCATAGATTTGCAATCCTTCCTTATTTTTTAATTACCGGCTGAGTATAGGCAGCGTAAGCACAATGTCAACAAAAAACAAAAATTTAGCCAAAGATATTTGAACTTTTGTAACTGTTCACGGGTTTATCGATTCCTTTGGGATGTCATTGTATCGGAGCTGAAGGGGGAGGGTTTGTAGTGTGCCCTCACGGTATTGCAGAGAAAAACGCCTCACGGCGTTACTACGAATGTCGCTATATGACTGATTAATCCCCGGCAAGCAACACTTTCCGCCGTCAAATAACATTAGACAATGAACCCTGAACCCCTAAACGTGTACGAAATTTAAAAAAACGAATATCGACGTGGAATGTAAAATGATGAAGTTTTCCTTCGACATTCATTATTCCTTGTTCGACATTCTGCTGTTCAAAAAAGCTCTTAAATACAAAATGTTACAAATGTGAAAGATAAACTCTCAGAATGAAATTGTAAGAGTCTAAGAAAGCGGATATGAACCTTGACAGATGGCGAGTCCTTCTTCTACAGTCTGATATTATTGATTCTTAACAAAAAAACGGATTTTTAAAGGATTCGTGATGTCGAGAAGCGCATATTTGTCTCAGCAGAAACAGCGGGGACGACACCTCTTCGGTGTTTTTCCGGCCCTGTATCCCAGGGAAATTTTCTGGGCCATGAATACATTGCCGGTTGAAATCTGGGATCCGCCTCTGGAAACGGGGGACGCCGATGCCCATCTTCAGCCGTATATCTGTTCGGTGGTCAGATCGGGTCTGGAGCTGATCCTGAGTGGTCAAACAACAATGGTGGATGGTTTTCTTTTCCCCCATACCTGTGATTCCATTCAGAACCTGGCGTCCATTGTCAATGACTATTTGGGTCTCGAAACGCCCTGCTATTTTTGGTATAACCCCAAAGCGCCTTATGGTGCTGGATCCCGCCGATATTATGCGGATCAGCTCAGACTTTTGATCCGTCAGCTGGAAGAACAGCTGGGGCCCATGGAACCTGATACCCTGCGGTTTCGGGTTGCCCAGGGCCGTCATTTGCAGGGGCTTTTGAAGGCACTTTATGATCTGAGAAGCCGTGGCGGGCTTGCCGCCTCAAATACGGCCTTTTACAGCCGGATACGAGAAGGCGAATACCTGCACCCCGACGATTTTATTCCCAGTCTTGAGGCCTTTCTGACCGGTTCAAAAGGGCCGGGAAGTGAAGGTCCCGGGGTGATCTTGAGCGGTATCCTTCCCAACCGGGAAATCCTGGAGCATTTGGACCAATTCGGCGTGCCGGTGGTGGCGGATGACCTGTTGAACTGCCACCGAAGGATGGCCATCGGCAATACGGTTGTTGAAGACCCTTATGAGGCCCTGGTCGACAACTATTTTGCCATGCCGCCCTGTCCCACCCGGGGGTCGCCCATTCAGGCGCGTATCGATTTTTTGTTGGAAAAAGCGAATCAAAGCGGCGCCAAAGGCGTCATCTTTTGCGGCGTAAAATTTTGCGAACCGGAATTGTTCGATTTGCCGGAGGTCATTTCGGCCATAAAAGGGGCCGGACTCCACACCCTGGTCCTGGACGTGGCGGTTCATCAACCCTTGAGCGGCCAACTGATCACCCGGGTGGAAGCCTTTTCGGAAATGATACGGTGAGGAATTAAACCCTATGTCTTTAGCAAATCGTCTCTCTTATCATTTCATGAAAGACCTGGGGGCGCCGCTGGTGATAGGGCTCGGCGCCAAAGGAAAAAAGAAGCGCCCCGCAACCGCCCATGCCGTTTTCGGTCCCCGGCTCCAATGCGCCGGTCGGCTGAAGCAAATCATGACCCGGCATTATTTTCTCGCCCGATATGTCAAGGGGGCGAGGCCCGTGGCCTGGGTTACCAGCGGGGCTCCCGTGGAGCTGCTTCGAGCCTTTGGTTTTTATACCCTCTACCCGGAAAACCATGGCGCCCTCTGTGGCGCTCAGCGTCTGGGGCCTGAATATTGCGGTATCGCCGAGGAGTACGGGTATCACCAGGATCTCTGTTCCTATGCGCGCATCGATCTGGGACACCTGCTCTCCGGAAAGACACCGGTGGGAAAGCTGCCCCGGCCGGATCTGCTGTTTGCCTCCAACAATATCTGCCAGACCGTGCTCTACTGGTATCGGGTTTTGGCCCATCATCTGAAGATCCCTCTTCTGCTGTTTGATACGCCCTATAATTTTGAAGATATCAGGGAGAATGATGTCAGGTACATGGTGGCGCAGCTGGAGGAGATGATCCCCGTTCTGGAGGAAATATCCGGGAATCGTTTTCACGAAGCGGTTTTCCGAAAGGTGATTCGCATTGCCAAAGAATCGTCCCAAATCTGGGGGCAGGTACTGCGGACCATGACCCATGAACCGGCGCCCATGACCATCTTTGACGCTTTTATTCACCTGGCGCCCATCGTAAGCCTCCGCGGCCTTCCCGTGGCCCTTGATTACTATCAAACTCTGCTGGCCGAGTTGAACAACCGGATTGATCGGGGCATTGGGGCCATTTTGCACGAGCGCAAAAGGCTCATGTGGGATAACATTGCCATATGGTACAAGGTGCGGGATTTTTCAACCCTGTTTGCCGAACGGGGTATGAATTTCGTTACCGCCACCTATACCAATGCCTGGGCCGATACCTCGGCCCATATGGATGAAGAAAGGCCTTTTGAGTCCATGGCCCGAACCTATGCCCAGGTGATTTTGAACAACAACCTCAATCATCGGCTGAATCTCATGTCGCGGCTTGTGGATGAGTACAAGGTGGATGGTCTGGTGATCCATTCGGCCCGGAGTTGCAAGCCCTATTCCGTGGGCCAGTACGATATCAAACGCATTCTGATGGACCGGGGCATCCCGTCGGTGGTGATCGAGGCGGACATTACGGACTTCCGGGCTTTTTCCGAGGAGCAGGCCCGCACCCGTCTGGAAGCATTTTTTGAGGCATTGGAGGCATAATTCTGATGTGTGGAGACGTCTTTGCGGGCATTGATGTGGGATCTTCCAGTACGGAATCGGTCATCCTGGATGGCGGCGGGGCGATCATCGGTTTTTCCATTGTGCAAACCGGCGCCAACAGCACGGATGCGGCCAATGTTTCCCTGGATCAGGCCCTTCAGGCGGCTGATGGAACCCGGGAAGATATTCGGGCGTTGGTGGCAACCGGGTATGGCCGCATTTCAATCCCCTTTGCCGACCGAAAAGTGACGGAAATATCGTGCCATGCCCACGGCGCCTTCCACCTGTTTCCGAACATCGGAACGGTCATCGATCTGGGGGGGCAGGATTCCAAGGTCATTTACGTGGGGAAGGGCGGTAAGGTCCTGGATTTTAATATGAATGACAAGTGTGCGGCCGGCACTGGCCGATTTCTGGAAGTAATGGCGGATAAGCTCCAGGTGCCTCTCGATGATATGGGTCCCCTGTCATTGGCGGCCGGGGGTGAAGTTCAGATCAGCAGCGTCTGTACGGTGTTCGCTGAAAGCGAGGTGGTGAGTCTCGTGGCCCAAAATCACCCCAAGGATGAAATCATTCGCGGCCTCCACAAGGCCATCGTCAACAGGGTATTGGGCATGGTAAAGTCCATTGGGGTCCATGGCGAGGTGGCCATGACGGGCGGTGTGGCCAAAAATTCCGGTGTGGTTCGCATGATATCGGAAAAGTTGGGAAAACCGATCCTGGTTTATGACGAGCCCCGGATCGTGGGGGCCTTGGGGGCGGCGCTTATGGCCTTGAAGGATTTTGAGAAATAAATAATTGTTTTTTAGGAGGTTTTGCAGTGCAAAACGAAGATAAACATGCAATGGAGGATGTGGCCGTGGCGGCGCTGCGTCCTTTTGGAACCTCAATTTTCACTGAAATGAGCGTGTTGGCCAATGCCCACGGCGCCGTCAATCTGTCTCAGGGGTTTCCCGACTTTGATGGCCCGGAGGCCATTCGCGCCAAGGCGGCTGAAGCCATTAAACAGGGTCCCAACCAGTATGTCCTTTCATATGGCATACCCGCCTTTCGCGAGGCCGTGGCGCGAAAAATGGAGCGGTTCTATGGGGTTACGGTGGATGCCGATAGGGAAATCACCGTGACCAGCGGGGCCACGGAAGGGTTGTGCGCCACCCTGTTAGGCATTTTGGAAACGGGAGATGAAGTGATCCTGCTGGAACCCAGCTATGAGACCTATGCGCCGGTGTCGGCCATGGCGAAGGCAAAAATCCGTTATGTGTCGCTGGAAGGCCCGGAGTTTTCGCTGCCCAGGGAGAAACTGGCCGAAACCTTTAATCCCAGGACCAAGGCCATCATCATCAATAACCCGCAGAATCCCTGCTGCAAGACTTTTTCGCGGGAAGAACTTTCCTTTATCGGCGGCTTGTGTGCTCAGTACGGGGCCTATGCCATTGGGGATGAGGTTTACGAGCATCTGGTCTACGACGGTCGGAAACATGCCACTCTCTTAATCATTCCCGAACTCAAGGACCGCTGCTTTGTCATTTCCTCCACGGCCAAGACCTTTTCCATGACCGGATGGAAGGTCGGCTATGTGATTGCGGCGCCTGCCCTGTCCCGGGCTGTTCGCATGAGCCACCAATTCATCACCTTTTGCGGTCAGGGGCCACTTCAGGAGGCCATGGCCTTTGCCGTAGATTTTCCGGATTCCTACTACGACGCGCTTCTGGCCGACTATACGAAAAAGCGGGACCGGCTGTCCGATGCCCTGGCAACCCTGGGGTTTCAGGTTTTTCCCACGGCCGGAACCTATTATCTCCTGGTGGATATTCGAAGCCTCGGGTTTGAAGATGATGTGATGTTTTGCCGGATGCTGACGGAAAAGGCGGGGGTTGCGGCCATTCCCTGTTCCTGTTTCTGGAATAACCGAGGCCGGGGCCGGGAGTTGGTGCGGTTTTGTTTTTGCAAGAAGGATGAAACCCTGGATGAAGCCATCAAGCGACTCACGGCTTTTTTGGGGAAGCGTTGAACGGGTGTAGTGTGTTCTTGCCTGTGGGCGCGTTTTATAGCACAAGGAGGGGTGGTTCTGGAAATGAACCCGGGTCTTCGGAAAAATTCCTTGCCTCCGATTCCTTAACGTCCTATAATCATTTGAGACGTTTTTTCAAACAGATAGGAGTTTTTTTTCGCGATGACCGAAAACGGCGGCGAAGAGGGGTTGACCCTGGATAAACGGACCATGGAAGTTCTGGTGGCCCATATTATCCCCACGTCCAAGTATTTTGAAGTCCGATTTGATCACATGCAGCGTCAGATTGATGAAATCAAAGACGATATCAAGGATTTTCGGGGAGATGTGGACCAGCGCTTTACGAAGGTGGACAGGCGCTTTGACGAAGTCAAAACGGATATGAGCAAACGTTTTGACGAAGTCAAAACAGACATGGACAGGCGTTTTGATGCTGTCACGGCGGATATGGATAAACGCTTCGGTGCTGCCAAAACGGACATTGACAAGCGCTTTGATGCTGTCACGGCAGACATGGACAAGCGCTTTGAAAAGGTGGATAAACGTTTTGAACAGGTGGACAAGCGCTTTGAGCAGATGATTGCATCCATCGACCGGTTGGGAGATAAGCTGGATTACCGTGATGAGAAGCAAAGGGGCTTTGCGTTGAGGTTGTTCACCATTGCCATCGGTATTTCTATCTTGGGTGCAACGGGTGCTTTCTTGAAAAGCATGGGGATCATATGAAATTTTACACCATAACATTTACTTCAAAGGAAAAAAGATGACAACCAAGGATAAAGACCGAACGCCTGTGGCCCAGATTTTGGTGACACAGTGTACAAGATGCAAGCTGCCCTTGACCCATATGGTGGTTTTACACAACAGTGAAGGTATTGTGGAACGGGTCCAGTGCCGTACCTGCGGCAGTGAACACAAATACCACCCGGATAAGGAAAAGAAGGAAAAGACGGCCAAGAAACCCGCCAAAAAGAGCCGGGCCGGTGTTAAGAGCCGAAAACCGGATCCTGCCGCCGTTTTCGAGCAGCTGCAGAAAAAGTTCCAGGAAAAAGAACCTGTGGCTTATACCATGGACGGATCTTATCAAACCGACGATGTGATCGACCATAAGACCTTTGGCATGGGGGTTGTGACAGAGGTTTCCTATCAAAAAATGGAAGTGGCTTTTGCCGACGCATCCCGTCTTCTGGTTTGCGATCGATGATCCAGGCGGTTCGCAATTTATTCCCTGGTTTCCTGTCATAAAAAAACAAGAAATTTTTGATCAGGTGAGCTTAAAACATAAAACTTAAAACTGCGGCTATGCCGTGTTAGTCGTTAGCTGTTTGTTTTCCTTTCTGATTTTCACGGGTTGTTGTTTCCGTTCCCGAAGGTGCGTGCAGGTGTACATCCCTTTGGGGAAACGGAATTACAATGCCTGCTTTTTACCTCTTGACTATTCAAATATTTTTTCGTCTTTTGCATCCGCTTCCGCCGCATCCGCTTCCATATCCCGAATCATGCGGGTTTTTTTGTTTTTCCAGTATTCCTTGTACCATTCATTGGCAATGATCAAGGACATCACTTCATTGGTGCCTGTCCAGATTGATGCCAGTCGAAGATCCCTGAAGATTCTTTCTACGGGATAGATGTTGGTGTAACCGATGCCGCCCATGACCTGCATGGCATTATGGACCGCTTTCTGGCAGGATTCCGTAACAAATTTTTTGGACTGGGAGACCAGTCGTCGGATCTGTTTTTCATTTATTTGTTCATCTACCGCCCTGGCAGTCGTATAAATCAGCGCCCTGGCGGCATCTAGGAGCGTGACGGCCTCGGCTATCTGGAAGGAAACGCCCTGAAAGGCAGCCACGGGCTGACCGAATGCCTTTCGCTTCGAGGTGTATCCGGTGGCAACCTCCACCGCCGGAATGGCCGCGCCTATGGTCATGGCCGCCGTCCCCAAACGTTCCGGAATCATCATGGTATTAAAGATCTTGACCCCTTGATTGAGTTCGCCCAGCAAATTTTCTTTCGGTACTTTTACATCTTTGAATATCAGCCGGGAGGCGCCGCCGCCGCGGCAACCCATGAGGCCATACCGGTACTCGCTTTTTACGCCCTCTGATCTATCGACAATAAAGCAGGACATGGACTTGTGAGGCGTTGCATCAGGATCGGTTCGGGCATAGACCAGAAAATAGTCGGCGGCCTCGCCACCAACGATGAACCGTTTCTGGCCGTTGAGAACGAAGTGGTCCCCTTTGTCTTCGGCTGTGGTTGTTGTACCAAAAAAATCCGAACCGCCGCGGGGTTCGGTCAGGCATTCCGCGGCAAAAATTTCCCCCCTGAGAAGAGGCCTGACATATTTCTCCTTTTGGGTATCGTTTCCGTGACAAATGACGGCATCGCAGACAAGTTCCGCCCCCACACCAAAGGTGCAGGCAAAAATATACCCCAGTACACCGATCTCTTCCATGACCATGCAGGTGGAAACCCAGTCCATATTTCTGCCGCCCCATTTTTCGGGGTAGCGGCATCCCATGAGATGGCGTTTTCCGGCTTCCCGCAAGAATTCCTTGGGGAATCGTATCTTGTCGGCATCCATGTCCAGGATCATTTTTCGAGGGATCGATTTTACAAAATTACGGGCTTCCTGTTTTAATTTTTTCTGTTCATCGTCTAACAGGTAATCAAACATTTGAAAAATTCTCCCCGTCTTGGAATTTTTTCCGCCCCCTGACAACGGTCTTAGGTCCCCCCACGAACGGTTACTCGGAAGGTTTGTGCAGGTGAACATCCCTTTGCGGAAATGGAATGACAATGCCGGCTTCATTCAGTGCATGGTAGATTTCCTTGTTCAATGAATGGATGAGCCGACCTTTTTCTTCGGGACGTCGGGCCCAGCAGAGCAGTTCAAAATCAAGTGATGAATCCCCGAAACTGCGGAATCTGACCCGGGGTTCCGGGTTTTTTGCCGCCAGTGAATTTTTCAGGCTCAGTTGCAGGAGAATCTCTTCCGCCTTCTCGATATCCGTACCATAGGCAACCCCTACCTTGATCCGGATCCTGAACCGGGGCGCCGGAGCGCTTTCGTTGACCACTTTGACGTTGGTGATGACCGAATTCGGGATGCAGATGAGAATTTCATCCCGGGTCAGAATGCGGGTGCTGCGAAGACCGACATCTACCACTTCCCCCCGTTCTCCGGAATCCAGAATGATGTAGTCTCCCGTGGTAAAGGGCCGGTCCAGCAGGATGCTGATCCCGCCGAAAAAGTTGGCCAGGGTCTCCCTGGCTGCCATGGCAATGGCCAGGCCCGCGATTCCGGCGGAGGCGAATACGGCTGTCACCGAAAGACCGAAATAATCCGCCGCGTACCAGAACAGCATGAACAGCATGACCAGGGTGAGGACCCGGAGCCCAAGCCGCACCAGATTGTTGTCGATGCTTCTCTTCTGTAATCGGGGTGAGGCGGTGATGCCGTTTACCAGGATATTACCCATTATAAGAATGGCAACGCCTGCGAAAATAAAGAAAAGCAACCGCAATCCGACTTTGGTAATCTGAAGGGGAAGCCCTGTGATGTTCAATTGAATGTCAATGAAGGTCTCAATGAGCCAGGCCAGGGCCATGCCGCTGGCGGGAAAAAGGAGTTTGCCGAACCGCCAGGGGGAAATGATGCCGTCCTCCGGTGTTTTTCGGGGATACTCCCATCGATAGACCAGCCACACCAAAAGTGTGGCAAACAGCAGGGAAAGGGACAAGCCGATCCATTGCCACAGGGTTTGACCGAAAAAGGGTCTCTTTGTCCATTGGGGAAGCTGCTTGATCCATCGATGGGGGATCAGGGGGCCGGGTGAGAAAATATAGGTTTCATAGGGTTTTTCCCAGGTGTCGGGTTTGTAGGGAAGATGTTTCACCCGATGATAAAAATCTTCCAGTTGATTGACCGTTTTGGGTGTAAAGAGAAAGTGACCCTGCAGGGGTCCGTCATGAATTTGCGCGATGCTGATCTCCGTATTGGGAATGGTCCAGCTGGATAATTTTTTTGCCTTCATGGTTTTCCGGTCGGGGATGAGGTCAAATGGCGGCAGTTCAATGCGGTTGAGAATGTCCGTGAGGAGGTAGGCGGATTCGAGGCGTACACTTTCTTTGAGTGTCGGGGGAACATCGCTGAGGTTCAGGCACTGTGAGGCCCGTTCAACAAATGCCATTGTCCTTTTGCTTCTGGCGCCGCTGTTCAGGGAAGCCGCATAGGCCCGGTTCATGGTGTCCATGAACGACCTGACGGTTTCCCTGGGACTTTCGGTGTTGAGGCCTGCCAGCGGATAACGCTTCATTGGGTCCGCATTATCGACAGTGGATTTGGGTGTGTCGGCATCCCCGTCGGCCGGGGATCGGGTTTGCCCCGCGCCGAGGGCAAACCCGTTATTCCAGAGGAAGGCGAGGAAAAGCAGGAGGAAAAGCAGTGCGGGTTTGGCATGTGGATGCTTCATTTG
Source organism: Desulfatiglandales bacterium (assembly GCA_963664475.2). GTDB lineage: Bacteria > Desulfobacterota > DSM-4660 > Desulfatiglandales > Desulfatiglandaceae > NaphS2. The sequence continues at coordinate 478,441 of CAXXXE010000004.1, read as the reverse complement.
TCATTTCCTCCTCATTGCTTTGTGGATTTCCCCTATTATACCGGATTATTTTTTGTCGGTCTCTTTTTTTAACTTGGCCGACCGTAACAGATGCCGTTTCTGGCAGGACAATACAGCCTTTCGCATGCGTATGGACAGGGGGGTGACCTCCACCAGTTCGTCTTCGCGGATGAAACTGATGGTTTGTTCCAGGGTCATGGGTTTGATGGGAGAGAGGAGTACATTATCGTCTTTCCCGGAGGCACGCATGTTGGTGAGCTTTTTTTCCTTGGTGGCGTTGACGTCGATATCCTGGCTTCGGTTGTGTTCCCCGATGATCATCCCTTCATAGACCGGTTCACCGGGGATGACGAAGAGTCGGCCCCTGGGTTCCAGGTTAAAGAGGGCGTAGGGGACGGCGTGACCGGAACGGTCCGCGACGATGGATCCGGTGAATCGGCTGGGACAGTCCCCCCGATACGGCTCGTACCCATCGAACAGGGAGTTCATGATGCCGGTGCCCCGCGTGTCGGTGAGAAATTCGTCCCGGTATCCGATCAGGCTGCGGGTGGGTACGGAAAATTCAATGTGTACGCGTCCCATGCCGTTGTTGACCAGGTTGGTCATTCTGCCTTTGCGGAGGGAGAGTTTCTCTGTTACAAGCCCCATGAATTGTTCTTCGCAATCGACCATGAGCCGTTCAATGGGTTCGGTTTTCCGGTTGTTTTCATAACGAAAAATCACTTCCGGCCGGCCTACGGAGAATTCATACCCTTCCCGTCTCATGGTTTCCACCAGAATTGCCAGTTGAAATTCCCCTCTGCCTTTGACCAGGATGCTGTCCTGTTTTCCATTGGTTTCCACCTGAATGGCCACGTTTAAGAGGGTTTCTTTTAACAGCCGTTCCCGAATCCGGCTCAACTGCACATATTTTCCTTCCTTTCCACCCAGGGGAGAGTCATTGATCACAAATTTCATGCTCACGGTGGGTTCGTCTACGCTGATGCGGGGAAGCGCCCGAGGGGTTTCCCGGTTGCAGATGGTATCACCGATTTTTACATTTTCAATGCCGGCCAGTACCACGATATCCCCGGCATTGACGTCGGTTGTGTCTTTGAGTGTAATACCGTCATAGGTTTGGAGCTTACTGACTTTGAGGTCCATGGTCTTTCCGTTTTCACCCAGACACACCAGGCTGTCCCTCGACTTCGCCGCGCCGTTAAAGATTTTTCCGATGGCCAGGCGGCCCATATAATCCGAGTATCCAAGATCCGAGACCAGCATCTGGAATGGGGCGTCCTCCGTGTAGGAGGGTCCCGGAATTTCATTGAGAATGGTATCCAGAAGGATGTGAAGGTTTTCGCCTTTTTCCTCCAGGGTCTTTTGGGCGATGCCGTCGCGGCCCACGGCATAAAGCAGGGGAAACTCCAGCTGTTCGTCATTGGCCCCCAGGTCGATCAACAGATCGTAGATTTCGTCCAGCACTTCATGAGGCCTGGCATCTTTCCGGTCGATTTTGTTGATGACCACGAGGATCTTAAGCCCTGCCGCCAAGGCTTTTTTCAGAACAAACCGGGTTTGGGGCAGGGGCCCTTCCGAGGCATCCACCAACAGAATGGCCCCGTCGGCCATGCTGAGGGCGCGCTCCACTTCACCTCCGAAATCCGCGTGCCCGGGTGTATCGATAATATTGATTCTGATCCCCTTCCATTTGACCGAACAGTTTTTGGCGGCGATGGTGATGCCGCGTTCACGCTCCAGTTCCATGGTGTCCATGAGCCGGTCCTCTACCTTCTGGTCGGACCTGAACAGGCCGCTCTGGCGGAAGAGACCGTCCACAAGGGTGGTTTTTCCGTGGTCTACGTGGGCGATGATGGCAACATTTCTGAGATTTTCATTCTTTAATATTTGCGACATGGGTTTGTTGGCTCCATTTTAAATGACAAAGGTTCAATTTGAACAATCCGGTAAAGTAAGCATCCTTGATGGTTTTACAAGGCTTGCACCAGGTCCATCAATGCCGTTTAAGTTCCTTGACCTTCGACCCGGGGGTGGGTATGTTTTAAAAGTAGTTTTAAGTTTTAAGTTTTAAGTTTTTCCGTCAATGGATTTCTTGGTTTTTGATCCTGGCGAAAGGAAACCGACCATGTATTTCACGGATAAGGATTTTCCATATAAAAGCGTTCTCAGTTTTTCCGGTCTGATTGATTTTTGGCGCCGGCTTTTGTCTAAGGGCGATGGTGCTGAGACCGCCATTTTTAAAACCGTTGAAGCGGCGTTGAAGGATGCGCCGGAAATGCTGGCGCCCATAGAGGATTTGGGGGTTCTGGAAAAACATGGGAGTCTGGTGGAGATGCTCATGAGCCTGGTCATTCCACCGGCTTTCATGGATCAAGATTATGCGGCGGCTTTTGTTCCCTTTCAGAATGAGACGATCTATGCCACGCCCAGTTTCAACCGACTGCGGTCTTCCCTTGGTTGTATGGATTTTGGAATCCTGGCCAATCTGGAAGTTGAACAGTGGGTCTTGGGCCGGGTCGTTAAAGCCTGTTCTCTGATTCTCGAAACCTTTTATGATATGACGCTTCCCCTTGATTTTCCGTTAATTGCCGTGATTCAGGATCCGAACACCGATCTGGATCGGTATTTGAGCATCTCTTTTGATCCGCGATTTGTTGACGTCAAGAAAACGGGACCGTTGAAGTCCTTATCCGGGGAAGAAAAGGAGTGGATTTTGTCCGCGGGCGATGATTTCGGTCGGTGGATGGAAATTTTTCCGCCCGACCGCTTCCTGTTCCAGGGATTCGGGGTTTGCCGGGCCGTGGATGTGACCGACCAGGAAGTATTGTCTTCTCTTAAGCGGGATCTCATCGAAAAAGAATCCATTTTTTCCACCGAAGGGTTTCTGCGGCTTCATGAGAAGCTTCGCATCTACCTTGGACAGCCGGATCTGATCATGGACCTGGCCGCTTTCCAGGGGGATGAGGTGCTGGTTTTAAACCCCGAGCATGAAATGGAAAAGGGGTGTATTTTTTCGGATTCGGAACACAGACTGAAAGCCGAGTTTCGTGATTCGATTTTCGCGGAGGTGGTGGAATCGGGGAAACAAAAGGTTATTCGGGATCTTAAAGATTGCGAGACGAAAAGTGCGCTGGAGTTGCACATGATTGAAAAGGGGGTGAGGAGTTTATTCGTTGCCCCCCTGTACTACCGGGAAAGGATGCTGGGCACCTTTTCGGTGAAATCCCCGCGGCCGGGGGCCTTCAGCATGCTGGACGTCATGAAGCTTAAGGAAATTACGCCGCTTTTTTCCATGGCGGTCAACCGCGGCATGGAGGAGTTGAACCACCGGGTTCAGTCCATTATCAAGGAGAAATGCACCGCCATTCATCCTTCGGTGGAATGGCGTTTTCACAGGGCGGCCTTGAATTATATGCAGCGGGATTTGAAAACGGCGATGGAGCTGGAACCCATCGTATTCTCCGATGTGTACCCGCTTTACGGGGTTTCCGACATCAGGGATTCCAGCGATTTTCGAAATGCGGCCCTTCAATCGGACCTGGTGGCTCAGCTCAGAATGGTTCAGCAAATCATTGTGAAAGCCCGCGCCGAGAAACCGCTCCCCATACTGGATGCACTGAATCACCGGATCCAAAAGAATATTGGAGAGGTTTTAAATCATCTCAATTCCGGGGATGAGGTGGCCAGGGCTGATTTTCTCCTGAACGAAATTGATCCCCTGCTGGACCATCTCATGGATTCCGGCTTGGACATCCGGGAACGCATCGAGACCTACCGCGCCGCTCTGGACCCCGCCTCAGGCGTTTTTCATGGGAAACGCAAGGATTTCGAGGAGAGCATTTCGAGGATCAATGAGACCATCAGCGCCTACCTGGATGAGGAGGAAGAAACCGCCCAGTCTTTCTTCCCCCATTATTTTGAGAAGATGAAGACCGATGGGGTTGATTACACCATCTACATCGGCGCATCCATGGTGGAGAACCTGAAATTCGACATGCTGTATCTCAAAAATCTTCGGTTGTGGCAGTTGATGGTCATGTGCGGTGTGGCGTGGCGGACGGAAGAATTGAAGGCGACGTCGAGGATGCCCCTTGACGTCGCCCATCTGATTTTGGCCCAGGATACGCCCCTTTCCATCCGCTTTCGCCCCGATGAAAGACGGTTCGACGTGGACGGGGCCTATGATATCCGCCATGAAATCATCAAAAAGCGTATTGACAAGGCCAAGATCAAAGGCGGCGACGAACGTTTAACCCAGCCCGGCAAAATCGCCATCGTCTATTCCCATGGGCGTGAAATGCGAGAATATTTAAAGTATATTGATTACTTGCAGGATGAAGCCTATTTGGAAAAAGGCGTGGAGAAATTTGAACTGCAAGATCTTCAAGGGGTGTACGGGCTGCGTGCCTTGCGAGTCATGGTCAATATGGCCGCGGCCCGGAAGCGGCCTTTTGTGACCCCTGAATCCGTTAAGAATGCGGTCAAGAGGCTGTAAATGCCCTATTCTTCCTTTTTCCCAACCCTGCCGTTTATCCCAACCACTCCGAACGAGGTTTCCGATCTGGGGTGGGAAGGGTTGGATGTGATTCTCATCACCGGCGATACTTACATTGATTCCCCCTACATGGGGGCGGCCGTCATCGGTCGGGTGCTGATGGATAAAGGTTACCGGGTGGGCATCATCGCCCAGCCGGATGTTCATAGCGACCGGGATATCACCCGCCTGGGAGAACCGGCGCTGTTCTGGGGAGTGACCTCCGGCGCCGTGGATTCCATGATCGCCAATTACACCGCTTCGGGCAAACGGCGCAAACGGGACGATTTGACGCCGGGGGGGCTGAACACCAAACGGCCGGACCGTGCGGTCATCATTTACAGCAACCTTATCAGAAGGTATTTCAAGAACCATCCTTATATCGTCCTCGGGGGGATCGAGGCCAGCCTGAGGCGCATCTCCCATTATGACGCATGGGCCGATGCCGTGAGACGATCGCTCCTGTTTGATGCCAGGGCCGATGCCCTGGTGTATGGCATGGGAGAAAGCAGCGTGTTGGAACTTGCCGCAAAACGTCGGTCCGGCGCGGCCATCACCGGGAATCAGGGGCATCTGCTATATCAGCGGGGATGTGCCCGCGCCGGATTCTCACTTTCCGGATTCGGATGTGGAACTGCCGGCCCACCATGACGTCGTAAAGGACAAGCATGCGTTTACCCGCATGTTCAAGACGTTTTATGAGAATGCGGACCCCGTAACGGCAAAACGGCTCTACCAGCGCCAGGATACCCGTTATCTGATTCAGAATCCGCCCGCTTTTCCCCTTTCCTCAAAAGCCCTTGACCGAATTTATGAACTGCCCTATTCGAGGGAGGTACACCCTTTTTATCAAAAAGAGGGGAAGGTGATCGCCATGGATACCATCCGGTTTTCCCTGACCACTCACCGGGGGTGTTACGGGGAATGCCGTTTTTGCGCCATCACGGTTCACCAGGGCAGGCACGTGGCTTCTCGCAGTGAGGCCTCCCTTTTGCGGGAAGCGGGCGCCATTTCCCTGCATCCGGATTTCAAGGGGATTATTCCGGATGTGGGAGGGCCCACCGCCAACATGTACGGCATCGAATGCGAGCGGAAAAAGAGCATGGGCGCCTGCGTAGACAAAGGTTGCCTCTTTCCCGAACCCTGTAAGCATCTGCCGGTGCATCACGGCCGACAGATTCATTTGCTGAAGGCCTTGTCGCATCTGCCCCGTGTGAAAAAGGTGTTTGTGGGGTCCGGCATCCGATATGATCTGATTCTTCGGGACCGGAAGATGGGCAGGGCCTATCTGGAAACGATCATGCGGCGACACGTGTCGGGACAACTCAAAATCGCGCCCGAACATTCGGAGGATGCCGTCTTGAAACTCATGGGAAAACCGGGGGGAAAAGGGCTGGAGGCCTTTGTAGAACTTTTTAATGGGCTGAAACGAAAAATCGGCAACAAAATTTTTCTAACCTATTACCTGATGGCGGCTCATCCCGGATGTACCCATACCCACATGGATGCCCTTCGACAATTTGCCATGAAAACGTTGCGTCTGCTGCCTGAGCAGGTGCAGATTTTCACCCCTTCTCCCGCCACCTATGCGACCCTCATGTATTATACGGAGCGGGATCCCTTTTCCGGTGGAAAGGTTTTCGTGGAAAAAAACGTGAAGCGAAAAGAGGCGCAGAAGGAGATGGTGACCGGCAGGCGTCGCCGTTAGGTTATTGAAAAATGAATCTCAAAGAGATTGCCCGGCAAAAACGCCATCACGGACACGATCGATTTATAAACCCCTTTGCCCGGTCCGGTAAAAAGGGATTTTCTGATTTTCTGAGATGGAAACTTTTTTCGGAAAACCCTTTCAAGGAGCAGTATTTTGAAGAACCCGTTACGCCTGTCAACATTGATTGGGCCCCCATTTTGGACCACAATGGGCTTTCCGTAACCTTTATTAATCATGCTTGCGTATTGATACGAGATCGGGGCGTTTCCTTAATCATTGATCCCGTCTTTTTCGGTCTTTTTCCAATCTTCCGGAATTTCACGCCCATCGGTTTTGATATCGACACCATGCCGAAACCGGATCATGTGTTGATTACCCACGGACACTATGACCATCTGGATAAGGACTCGATGGCTGTTTTTCACCCGGAGAGCCACGTGATTACCCCGCTGGGGTATGACGCGGTGTTTGCCTCCATCGGTATGAAAAACCGAACCCAACTGGACTGGTTTGATACCTTCGACCATGGAGAACGCCGGATCACCCTGCTGCCCTGCAATCACTGGACCATGCGTAACCCCATCATTGGGCCCAACCGAAATCTCTGGGGAAGCTATCTCATTCGAACGGCGGCGGGTCCCACCATCTTCATCAGTGGGGATACCGCCTATTTTGAAGGGTTCAAGGAGATCGGCAATCTGTATGCTATCGACCTGACCATTTTAAGTCTGGGGGCCTATGAGCCGCGCTGGTTCATGAAACAAAGCCATATGAACCCGGCTGAAGCGGTGCGGACCGTGAAAGATTTGCACGCGGAAAAGATGTTTATCGTTCATTGGGGCACATTTCGTCTGGGGGACGAACCGGTTCATGCACCGCTCGGAGATTTGAAGCGTGAACTGAAAAAAGAAAACATGGAAAACAGGTTGCTTGATATTGTCCACGGTGAAACATTCTATTTCTAAATCCGTGTAATCCGTATGGCCCGGCGTCGTTCCAGGGGAAACCGCAAAATGAAGCTGGCCCCCCGGCCCTCTTCTGAAATGACGCCAACGCTGCCGCCGTGACTTTCCATGATCCGTTTAACAACGGCAAGGTCTATTCCCGCGCCATCTGCTTTGGTGCTGAAAAACGGGTTAAAAATAAAGGGAAGATCCTCAGTTGAGATGCCTCGGCCGGTGTCTGAGAATTCAATTTCACAATGGTGGCTATTTGTTGCGCTATAAATGACAATATTGCCGCCATTCGGCAAAGCGTCCAGAGCGTTATCCATTAAGATAGAGAGGACCCTGATGACGAGTTTTCCGTCCATTTTTAAAAGAGTCGGGTCCACAGGGGTCTTCAGGTTGATTTTTCGCGTTTCAAGCATTGGAAGATACGGTTGAATGGCTTTTTCGATCAACTCCTTCATGTTTTCCATTTTGAAAGAGGGCTTGGGCAATTTTGCCATAAACTCAACCTTTCTGACAATGGTTTCAATTTTTTTCAGATTGGTAATGATATGATCATAATAGTCGCCGTGTTCGTGGACGGCGTTGCATTTATCATGCAGGCGTTTAACAAATCCGCCGATGCCCATCAGCGGATTCCTGAGTTCATGGGCCACCCCGTTGGCCACCTTTACCAGATCTTCGTGATTGGCTTCGGCCGAGGCTTTTTCAAGCTGTTTCTGAGCGTCAATGTCCCTGATACAGATAAAATTAAAGGATTTCTTCAGGCTGTGGTCATTAAAAGATCGAAAAACGATGAAAGCGAAAAAACTGACCCCATTTTTTTTTATCAGAAGGACTTCGCCCTGAAATGGTTCGCTTTTTCGCGCCAGTTGCAGTAAATTGGGATACAAATAGATCTGATCTTCAGGGGTAAAGATCAGGGAAAGGTTTTTGTCGTTGAGTTCATGGGGTGTATAGCCAAGGATTGATTCGACGGCTTCATTGGTCATCAGGATGTTTCCATCCGCATCCGTGACGAGGATGACCTCCTGAAAACAGCACATGAGATTTTGCAGAAAAAGTTGAGAATTATGGCAAACATCCAGTAGTTCCATAGGTTAAAACCTTTCTGTCGGTTCCCTAATTTATGCCGATAGAAAACCTTATTGATACGAAAAAGCGGTTTGTTTCGCCTGCGCCTGGGGCGCATTATAAAGGGTTTCAGCTTTGATCCGCAATATCTTTTCTCGGGTTTGACAATGACCCTTTGACATGTTACGAGTGCTTTTTCCATCAAGGAATATTTGTAACCGTTCACGGTTTACGGTTGCCGGTTTACGGTTGAAAAACAGAGGATAACGGAAGATTATGAGATCCTCTTGTGAAGATTTAAAAAACCGTGAACCTGCAACTGTAAACCGGCAACCGTGAACGGTTACATAAATTTTATGGAAAACTCCAAAAATAATGATTTGTCCGCATTCGATCGGGCGCATATCTGGCATCCTTACACCTCCATGAGGAACCCGCTTCCCGTGTATCCGGTTGCCGAAGCCCAGGGCGTGCATCTTATCTTGGAAGATGGCAGGCGTCTCATTGACGGCATGAGTTCGTGGTGGGCCGCCATCCATGGGTATCATCATCCGGTACTCAATGAGGCAGCGCGTGTTCAACTGGAAAAAATGGCCCATGTCATGTTCGGGGGGTTGACTCACGGGCCCGCCGTCCTGCTGGCCCGTCTTTTGGTGGAGTTGACCCCTGAACCGCTTCAGCAGGTGTTCTTCAGCGATTCCGGTTCAGTTTCCGTTGAAGTGGCCATAAAAATGGCGGTCCAGTACTGGCAGGCCCGGGGTTGCCCCGAGAAGAACCGGCTTTTGACCGTTCGATCGGGATACCACGGCGATACATTCGGCGCCATGGCCGTGTGCGATCCCGTGACCGGCATGCACGAAATTTTCAGCGGCATTCTCGTAAAACATTATTTTGCGGATGCACCCATGTGCGGGTATGACGACCCATGGGATGAAAGGGATATTGTCAGCCTCAAAACCCTTCTTGAACAGCACCATGGGGAAATCGCCGCCATTATTATGGAGCCCGTCGTTCAAGGGGCCGGGGGCATGCGATTTTATTCTCCCCATTACTTGCGCCGGGTCTGGGAACTTTCCCGTGAGTTTGATGTGCGCCTTATTCTGGATGAAATCGCAACGGGTTTTGGGCGCACCGGTTCCATGTTCGCCTGTGAAAAAGCGGGTATTTCGCCGGATATCATGTGTGTGGGAAAAGCGCTGACCGGGGGATACATGACCCTGGCGGCCACCCTGACCACCCGGGATATCAGCGACGGCATCTCGTCAGGCGAGCCAGGGGTGTTTATGCATGGCCCCACCTTTATGGCCAATCCTCTTGCCTGCGCCGTGGCGGCGGCAAGCATCAAATTGCTTTTGGCTTCCCCCTGGAAAGAGCGGGTGAGCCGGATCGAGGCCCAGCTTAAGGCGGGCCTGATGCCCCTTAAAGCGTTGCCGTGGGTTGCCGATGTGCGCGTTCTGGGCGCCATCGGCGTTGTTGAATTGAATCATGTCGTGGATATGGCTGAAATTCAACGTCAATTCGTTGACAAAGGGGTCTGGATCAGGCCCTTTGGAAAACTGGTGTATACCATGCCGCCCTATATTATTGATAAAACCCGGCTGGCGCAAATCATACGGGCCATGGTGGAAGTGATTCAATTGGAAGACCCGGAGTGAGTGTTCACATGAGCAAATATCAATTTATAGAGGAAGAGCTGTACCGGCGCCAGCGCCAATCGCATCTCAGGCAGTTGCAGTCCGTGATGCCTCTTGAGGGGGTGGATGTTCGCATCGAGGGTCAAAAGACCGTAAACTTCTGTTCCAATGATTACCTGGGTCTTTCAAAACATCCCCTGGTCATTGAAAGGGCCATTGAATTCACAGAGCGTTATGGGGCGGGCGCTACGGCATCGCGCTTGATTTGCGGCACCTACGACTGCTTTCAGTCCGTGGAGGAAAAACTGGCGGCCCTGAAAGGGACCGAAACCGCGCTGATTCTGAATTCGGGATTTCAGGCAAATGTGTCCATCCTGCCGGCTTTGGCGGATCGGCAGACCCTGATTTTTTCGGATCAATTGAATCACAGCAGCATCATTCAAGGGACATTGCTTTCCCGTTGTCATGTGCTTCGGTTCAGACACAATGATCCGGCGCATCTGGAAGAACTCCTCAGGGAAAATATGGACAAAGTCCCCTGTTCTAATTCCACGAGGGCGCGACGTTTGATTGTCACCGAATCCGTATTCAGCATGGATGGCGATCAGAGCGATATCGACGCGCTGGTTGATCTATCCCGTGCCTTTGACGCGTTGCTGGTGGTGGATGAGGCCCATGCCACCGGCGTTCTGGGGCCCAAGGGCATGGGACTTTGCTGCGGCAAGGGCGTGGATTTAATCATTGGCACCTTTGGAAAGGCATGTGGTTCCTTTGGGGCCTATGCGGCATGTTCTCGTAACCTTCGGGATTACCTGGTGAACTGCTGTGCGGGGTTTATCTACTCAACGGCCATGCCGCCGTCGGTGATCGGTTCCATCGATGCCGCCCTCGATCTCATTCCCGGCATGGATGAAGAACGAAAAGAACTCCATGCGAAAGCGGATTTCTTGAGGTTGCGCCTGAAAAATCTGGGATGGCGAACCGGGGCGTCCAATACGCAGATTATTCCGGTGATGGTGGGTGAGGAGATGGCGGTTCTGGACCTTTCAAACCATTTGAAAAGCAAGGGGGTGCTGGCCACTGCAATTCGTCCGCCCACCGTGCCCGAAGGTCAGTCAAGGATTCGCCTGGCCCTTTCCGCCAATCATACGATGGCGCATCTGGAATATCTCATTGCACTGTTTAAAGAAGGGAATTCTTATGGGAACCCTTGATCTGCCCCCCCGGATATTTGTTGCCGGAACAGGCACCGGCGTGGGTAAAACCATGGTGAGCGCTATTCTGGCGGCGGGCCTTTCGGCACGATACTGGAAGCCTGTTCAAAGCGGTCTTTTGGAGAAAACGGATACGGCTTGTGTGCGGGAGATGACCGGTCTGCCATCAGACTATTTTTTTCCTGAAACCTACCGATTTCGGTTTCCCCTGTCGCCCCATGTTGCGGCGGCAAAAGATGGGATTTGCATTGATCTCGAATCAATGGTTCTCCCCCAAATCCCAGGGGGGCATCTTATCGTGGAAGGGGCGGGGGGGATAATGGTCCCCCTGAACGAACATCACCTGATGCTGGATCTTATGAAAAAACTTCAGCTGCCGATTTTGCTGGTGGCAAAAAGTGGTCTCGGCACTATCAACCATACCCTGCTGTCATTGGCGATGCTGAAAAACCACTGTTTGCCGGTGTTGGGCGTGGTGATGAACGGTCCTCGGAATTCAGATAACCGAAAGGCCATTGAACATTACGGAAACACAGCGGTTTGCGCTGAAATCGAACCTTTGGAGCGCATCGACGGGGCGACGCTGAAGGACGCCTTTCGACGATGTTTCGGGACATCATTATAATGGATAGAAAAAAAGAACTGAATATTTTAACCGAGAATATCCTGGCGGGGAAACCCATCGGTGTCGAAGCCTACAGGATCATTGTGGATACGCCGACCCACGATGTCGCCACACTCATGGCGGGAGCGGACCGGATTCGCAAGGCCCATTTCGGTTCCGAGATTCACTTGTGTACCATCTGCAACGGCAAATCGGGAAAGTGCAGCGAGGATTGCGCTTTTTGTTCTCAGTCCGCATTTTCAAAGACAAAGGCGGGCGTTTATCCCCTTATGAACCGGGAAGAACTCATGGCGGGCGGTGAATATGCGTCGGAAACGCCCATTAACCGATATGCCGTCGTAACCAGCGGACGAGGCCTGCCCGCCCATGAGGTGGCGGCTGTTGCACAGGCCCTTGGCGCCTTGGATCCGGACAAGATAAAGACCTGCGCGTCGTTAGGGATTCTAGGTCCCGAGGATTTTCAAGTATTGAAGAAAGCGGGGGTGAGTCGCTACCACCACAACCTGGAAACCGCCAAGAGCCATTTCACCAACATGTGCGGTACCCACACTTATGAGGAACGGGTGAACTGTGTCCTGGATGCGAAAAGGGCGGGTCTTTCCATATGTTCCGGCGGTATCTTCGGCATCGGGGAGACGGATGAGCAGGTCCTCGAACTGGCGCTGGCCCTGAAGGAGTTGAATGTGGATGCCGTTCCCATTAATTTCCTGTCCCCCATCGAAGGAACCCCCATGGCGCATTATTCAAGGGTTTCCCCCTTGCGGTGCCTCAAAATCATCTCGCTTTTCCGGTATGTTCTGCCGAATGCCGCTATTCTGGTTTGCGGCGGAAGAGAACCCAGCCTGAGGGATCATCATTCCCGGATTTTCGAGGCGGGCGCCAATGGTATGATGACCGGCAATTACCTCACCACCGATGGGCGGACCCTTCAAAAGGATTTGGAAATGCTGAACAGGCTGGGCTTGAAGGTCCGTGAGAAAAACACGGGGAGCTGAAAGAAATGAACAACGAAGTAGATCTGGAAAAGGAACTTGACGCTTTAGGATTGCTGGAGAAAGCGAGGGAGATTTACGCCGAGTTGGGAGAAGACGCTGCTGTCTCCTATATCAGATCCGGCTATCGCCTTTTGAATAAGGTTTACCACCCGGATTTGAATCCAGAAAACCCTGAAAAAGCAAAAGCGCTTCAGCAAAGACTCAATCAGGCCCAACGGTTGCTGAATAGGGCAAAGGACAAAACGCTTGTGGGGATTTTTCAAAAGGAGGGTGTGCGGGAATCTTCAAAAAAGAAAAAAATCCTGGTTGTGGAGGATGAATTTGGTTTGCAGGCGACGTTGAAAGAGGTGTTTCAATTGGAAGGTTACGATGTCAGGGTCGCCGTGGACGGAGATGTGGGGTATGAGATTTATCGTAAATTCAAGCCGGACCTGGTTTTTACCGATATTGTTATGCCTCGGATGAATGGACTTGAACTTGTGAAGAAAATTAGAAAAACGGATCGTGGTATAAAAGTAATTTATATCAGCGGTTTTTTCGGCGTAAGGTCCTTGAAGAAGGAATTGGATAAGGAGGTTACCAAATATGGTTATCCGGTTCTTCCGAAGCCGACTAAGATAAGTGTGATGTTGGCTCTTGTAAAGGAGTATTTGGGCGCCTGATCCCTTGTTGGATCCGGCTGGAAGTTGATAATGGTATGGATGAAGTTGAGGTTTTTGACATAAAAGGCAACGTTGTCGAGGCCGTGGCGGGGTTTTTTGAAACAATGCTCTCCCTGGAGGCATCGTTGATCGACGAAGATCCTTCGCCGGGCGATCAGGGAAGCAAAATTTCCGGCGCCATCAGTTTCGCGGGTGATGTGGTTGGAACGTATCGAATAGAGGTGAGCGATGCTTTTGCCCGCATTATAACCACGGAAATGCTCGGCATGGATCTGGAGGACCTGGAAGGTGAGGACGAAGTCAAGGATGTAATTCTGGAAACGTGCAATATCCTGGCCGGAAACCTGAAATCAGCGCTTAATGACCATGGACTCCCCTGTGTCATTTCCACGCCTGCCATTACAATGGGCAGCGATTTTGATATTGTAACCCTCAATATGGCGAGATACGAACGCTTCATGTTCCATTGCAGCGCAATGGGTGAACACCGCATATTGGTTGAAGTGTGTATAAAATTGAGAGAAGACGCGCTTCCCGAAGCCATAAAGAAACTGACGAACATCGATGTCACAAAATTCAAACGGCTGGATATTATTTCCACTGCCGGCGATACCTTGATCGAGATGTTTGAATTGATGCTGTCCATGAAGCTTGAAGCCTGTGATGCCGCCAATGATTTGATGTCTCAGGGGGATCGGTTTGTTGCTTCCGTTAATTTTGCGGGTGATGTGATGGGGGTCGTCAGCATTATCGTGGGCAAATCTTTTGCCCGCATCATAACGGGAAAAATGATCGATCGGCCCCTGGAAGAGGTCCAGGATGAGGAGGAGATCAAAGACGTTGTTGGGGAAATTTGCAATATTGTCGGGGGCAACCTGAAGGGTGGTTTTTCTGATTTCGGGCTTTTGTGTGAGATCTCCCACCCTTCCATTACTACCGGAAATGACTTCAAGATCGAAGTCCTCAATATGGCGAGATACGAACGTTTTTCCTTTCGATTTTACGATCATGATATTTTCGTGGAAGTCTGCGTCAAGATTGATGAAAATGTTGTGATTCCCGACGCTGTTGAAGATGAAGCCGGAGATGAGGAATCACCGGTTGCATTGGATCCTGTTATTGAACCACCGCCTGAAATGGATGCCCTATTCGGTCCTGAGACCGACGAGGCGGACCTGAATATTCCTGAAATTTTAAAGCAACCCGCCATGATCCCCGAAGAAACGGTGGAGCCGGATGCCGCGGGGATTTCCAGAAATATCGATTTCATCCTTGATATTCCCATTGAAGTCACCGTTGAATTGGGCAGCACCAGGATGAAAATCCATGAATTGCGTGAACTGCGCCCCGGGTCTTCGGTGGTATTTGACAATATCGAAGATGAAAAGCTGGGGATCTTTGCCAATAACCAGTTGATTGCCAGGGGGGAGGTTGTTGTAGAGAAGGGGAAATACGGCATACGCGTCACTGAAGTGATTAGCCGTATGGAACGGATCAGGAGTTTTAAATAATGGGATTGATGTCGGATGGATTTTGAAGAATCGGCTGATGATCAGGAGAGAGCCGGAAAATTTCTTGAGAGGGCTGGTATACTCTTCGTGGATGACGAGGCGGAAATTCGTTTTACCGTGGAAGAGTATCTTTCCAGGAAAGGATACGACATAACGGTTGTTGATAGCGGCCTGAAGGCGCTTGAGCTGGTAAAAGCAAGAAATTTTGATATTGTTTTTACCGATCTGAAGATGCCGAAGTTCAGCGGCCTTGAACTTTTAAAAGCCATAAAGGAATTCCGACCCGAAATCGAAGTGATTATTCTTACGGGTTACGGGACCGTAAAATCCGCCGTCGAAGCTTTGAAACTGGGAGGATACGACTTTCTTCAAAAACCAATCAAGTTGGATCGTGTCAAGCATCTTATTGATCGGATTTGCGAAAAAAGGGATCTGCAGAAGGAAAATGTTCTCCTTAAAGGCAGACTTCAGGAAAGGTATCGGTATGATGAGCTGATTGGCGCAAGTCCCAAGATGCAGCAGATCTATGAGATTATTGCCAGGATCAGCCGAAAGGGTCCCACTGTCTTGATTCAGGGGGAGAGTGGAACAGGGAAAGAGGTGGTTGCCAAGGTGATTCAGAAAAACAGCGAGCGCTGTGACAAACCGTTTGTTTCATTGAATTGCAGCGCCATCGTTGAGGGGATACTGGAAAGTGAGCTTTTCGGCCATGTGAAAGGAGCGTTTACGGGGGCCATAAGGGACAGGGTCGGTCTTTTTGAGGCCGCCGAAGGGGGTACGATTTTTCTGGACGAGATTTCCGAGATGCCTCAACAATTGCAGGTCAAGCTCCTCAGAGCAATTCAAGAAAAAAAAATCAGACCCGTAGGCGCTTCAAGTGAATTAAAGGTGGATGTGAGGATTATCGCCGCCACGAACAGGAACGCGCAGGAGCTTTTGAGCGCTGGGAGTCTGCGAAAGGATCTTTTCTATCGGCTTAATGTCATTTCCATCAAGATGCCGCCTTTGAGGGAACGGAACGAAGACATCCCTTTGCTTACGAACTATTTTATCAACAAATTCGGGCGAACCGGAAATAAAAGGGAAGTGAAACGGATTTCCCCGGAAGCCATGTATGCTTTGCTGGACTATGATTGGCCCGGTAATGTCAGGGAATTGGAAAATGTCGTCGAAAGGGCCTTTGCATTGGGGCAGGGTGAATCAATTGAATTGATTGATCTTCCCGCTGAGATTCGTGATGCGCCGAGAGTGCGCCATGAAAAGGAAATCTCCACATTTTCGCTGCGTGAAAATGAAATGGCCCTTATTCGGAAGGCGCTCCTTAAAACCGACGGAAAAAAAGTTCAGGCGGCAAAACTTTTGGAAATTGATGCGAGTACCCTCTACCGGAAGATTGCGAAATACAAAATCCGTGAATGAATCTTGCAATATGCAAAAATGCCGTCGCATTTTGCATATTGCGTTTGATTGCACCGAATTCCGTGCTGTAATTTGACCATGCCGGGGTGCGTTGACCTTCTAATCAGTCACGGTTTTTGCATTTTGCAATGAATTGTGCGGTATGGATGTGATAATGGATCTGTTGTTTGTGATCTGTTAACCTATTAATATCATTGCGCTAAATATTGCTTGTAGGGCTTGTGTGGAGGTTCTGGCACAAGCCTTGCTACTGGAAGATTGCAATTCCCTGACAGAACTTTTTGTTTTTGGGATGGTATTGATTGAAAAATGACTTCAGCCATTTAGAACCTGGCGATGTATTGCGAGATGAGAAGAGCCGAGGAGGAGAGAAAGTGTTGAAAACAGCCATCAGGGAAGACGCTTCTGAAAGCAATGAGCCGAAATTGACGGGCTGTTTGTCCGATCGAGAACGATTGGAATTGAATTTTGAAAGATCCGACGGCATTATTGGGCAAAGTGCTGGAATGCAGAAAATCTTCAAACTGGTCAGAAGGGTGGCTCGAAGCGACAGCACGGTTATTATCAATGGGGAAAGTGGTTCCGGCAAAGGCTTGATCGCCCGCGCGATTCATGGAAATTCGAAACGAAAAGATAAGCCCTTTATCACCATAAACTGCGGCGCTATTCCCGAAAACCTTTTGGAAAGTGAGCTATTTGGGCATGTAAGGGGGGCTTTTACGGGCGCTACGGCCTCAAAGGCAGGGAAATTTGAATTGGCCAAAGGGGGGACCATTTTCCTGGATGAAATCGGCGACATGTCGTCCAGTCTCCAAGTCAAAATTCTGAGGGTATTGGAAGAGAAGGAATTCGAACAGGTTGGCGGCATCAAAACCATGACCGCGGAAGTCAGAATCCTTGCGGCAACCCACCGTGATCTGGAGGCGTTGGTGCGGGAAAAAACCTTTCGAGAAGATCTCTATTACAGACTCAATGTGATTCCGGTTAAAGTGCCTCCCCTCAGAGAGCGGAAATCAGATATTTCCCTGCTCGTGTCACACTTCTTGATGGAATTCAATCAGAAAAACGGCGCTGATGTCCAAGAACTGTCAAAGGATGCTATGGCGTTGCTCAATCAGCACCCTTGGCCGGGAAATGTGAGAGAGTTAAAAAACATGGTTGAAAGGTTTGTGGTTTTAAAGGGAGAGGGGATCATCGAGCCAGAAGACTTACCCGAAAACATAAAGCGAGCCTGCAGCAACATCAAACCGCCATCCGTAGAAATTTCAGAGGACGGCATTAACCTGAATACCGCCGTGACTGAGTTTGAAAAGACCTTGATTCTTGAATCTCTGCAAAGGACCAACTGGATAAAAAACAAGGCTGCCAAACTCCTTCAGCTCAACAGAACAACCCTCGTGGAAAAGATTAAAAGACACAAGTTGCAACAAGTTTCCGCCTAAGGTTTTGCTCAAAAAATAATCCATCCCGCCAAACAATTTGTCATTCTAAAATAAGAATTGCTGTCCACCACGTCAAAAAAGTGACGCATGTTTTATCGCGGCGTCTTTTCGATTTTCCCCACATGTTGACGTCAATCCTATAATTTCAGTGGTTTTTCTCTCTGGCGGTCCTTGTTCAGATTTACGGCATATTTTTTGCTTGTCAATATGGCATCATTCGAAAGTTTTAGTCGGGTGTTTTTTTTAAGTGTCTGAATTGTAAGAAATATTTAGGACGATGAAAACCTGAGACAGAGAACGACCTGATGACGGGACAATCCATATTGGTTATTGATGATCAGCCGGAGATGAGGAAAGAACTCTCCCATCTATTGCGTCTCGGCGGTCACACTGTTGCTACTGCTTCCAGCGGACTGGAGGCGTTGAACAAATTCAGGGAAAATGACTTCGGACTGGTTATTTCCGAAGTCAATATGCCCGAAATGGCCGGCATTGAGGTATTGGCGCAATTGAGAAGCATTTCTCCCCGGATTCCAGTTATCATGACCGAAGCAAATGGAACCATTGACAATGCCGTTAAAACCATGCAATGCGGCGCTTCGGATTATATTCTCAAACCATTTTCTTTTGAAGCGCTGGAATTGGCGGTTAAAAGGGCTGTCGGAAATTCAAAGGATCAAGCGCAAGGCAAAGCTGGAGCCCATGATGTGAGGAGCGCTTCAAAAACCAGGGAAATGATTACCCAGAGTTCCAAAATGCATCATGTCCTGGGAATCGCCAAGAAGGTAGCGCCCAGCAATGCCACTGTTCTCATTCAGGGCGAAAGCGGTACGGGAAAGGAAGTTCTGGCATCTTATATCCATCAACATAGCCTTTTGAACCACAGGCCCTACGTTGCGGTAAACTGTGCTTCTCTTCCCGAAGCCCTGGCTGAAAGCGAACTTTTTGGACATGAAAAAGGCGCCTTTACCGGCGCTGCCAACCGAAAATTGGGTAAGTTTGAGCTGGCCAATCATGGCACCATTGTCTTGGATGAGATCAGCGAGATGCCCTTGCAGACACAGGCGAAACTTCTAAGAATTATTCAGGAAAGGGTTCTCGATCGTGTCGGTGGCTGCCAACCGGTTCCGATTCATGTGAGAATCATCGCTATCAGTAATGCGGACCTGAAAAAGGCAGTCAGTGAGGGGAAATTCAGGGAAGACCTTTTTTTCAGGATTAATGTTATCCCGATTAAAATTCCGCCTTTACGGGAAAGAAGAGAGGATATTGCCGTGTTGGCGAATCATTTTTTGAAAAAATATGGCGCGGAGAACGGCAGACGGGGGATGACGATATCCGAAAAGGCGATTTCAATTTTAATGGGCCTTGACTGGAAGGGGAACGTCAGAGAACTGGAAAACACCATTCATCGAACCGTACTGCTGTCGGAGGGAAATGTGGTTTTGCCGGAGCACCTTGTTGTGGGTGAAAATGAAGGGGTGAAAACCGGCGGCATACCCATGGGAGTTGGCTTATCCATGAGGGAGATGGAGCGAAAACTTATTTTTGCAACATTGGACCAAATGAACGACAACCGTACCCATGCAGCGGAAATGTTGGGTATCAGCATCAGAACTTTGCGAAATAAACTCAAAGAATACAAAGAAGAGCAAACGGGGTGAAAGAAAATGGAATCGCAGGGATTATTCAAGGGATCCTTTCAAACTCTTGAAAGGGCCATGGATCTTAGAAGTACGAAACACAACGTGGTGATGTCGAATATCGCCAATATGGATACCCCGAACTACAAGGCCTTTGATGTAATGGTGGAAGAAGAACTCGAAAAGGCAAAGGGACCAGAGCGCCCGGTGGGTATCAAGAGAACCCACCAAAGGCATCTTTCCGGTAATCATGCGGGGCCGGGCGATGTGACGCCGACGCTGGATAAAACATCTCAGGTCTCTTTGAGAAGGGATGGTAACACTGTTGACATGGACAGAGAGATGGCGAAATTGTCGGAAAACAACCTTATGTACAATGCCATGGCCCAAATTATCTCAAAGAAATTTCAGGGATTGAAAGATGCCATCAAAGGAGGTCAGTAAAAATGAATTTTCTTGACGCGCTCCGCATCGGTTCTTCAGGGCTTTCGGCTCAAAGGCTCAGGATGAATGTGACCAGCAGTAATCTGGCCAACATCAATACCACGAGGACGCCCGGCGGCGGTCCTTATCGCAGAAAAGACGTGATTTTTGCCGGGAAACCACTGAATCCCTCTTTTCAAAACATTTTGAGATCCCGCATGGGTGTGCCCATATCGGAAGTTCGGGTTGATGAGATTATCGAGGACCCCAGAGAGGCACACTCAAAATACAGTCCCCAACACCCGGATGCGGATAAAGATGGATACATCAAGACGCCCAACATCAACTTGATGGAGGAGATGGCCAATATGATATCCGCTTCAAGAAGTTATGAAGCAAATGTAACGGCCATCAAGGCCACCAAGGATATGGCCTTAAAAGCATTGGAAATCGGGAGGTAGCGCCAATGGAAAAAATTACCATCAATAACCATTTGGAAATGCCGGGTCTGTTGTCTCCCAAGGGTAATCCGGTTCCAGAAAATGGCGGCGGGTCTTTTGCACAAGCGCTCTCAGGCGCTGTTGATAACGTGAACCGGTTGAAAAACGAGGCGGATGATGCCATTCAGGGTCTCGCCGGCGGGAAGAAAGCGGATCTTCACCAGACCATGATTGCCATGGAGAAGGCAAACGTCTCCTTCCAGCTATTGATGCAAACGCGCAACAAGGTCATCGACGCTTATAAGGAAATGATGCGGATGGCAGTTTAGCGGAGAGCACTTATGGCAATAAGCGATTTTTCTTCCCAGCTAAAGACATTGTTCAAAAGTCTTTCTCCAACCAAACGATTTACGCTCATCGGGTTTGTGACAGCGACCCTTGCGGGATTTATCTTTCTGGCGCTGTGGACGGGGAGCCCTGATTATCAGGTGCTTTATTCAAATTTGTCTCCTGAAGATGCAGGGACCATTGTCAATTCTCTGAAAGAAAAAAAAATACCCTGCAAAACGTCCTCAAATGGTAATTCCATATTGATTCCGAAGGAGATGATCCCTGAAGCCAGATTGGATCTGGCATCTCGAGGACTGCCTCGGGGAAGCGGCGTCGGGTTTGAAATTTTTGATAATACGAAACTCGGCATGACCGAATTTGTACAAAATGTAAATTACCAGAGGGCTTTGCAGGGGGAGTTGAGCCGAACCATCAACGGGTTCGATGAGGTGGAAAGCTCAAGGGTACACATTGTGATGCCCTCCAAGTCCTTGTTCCTTGAGGATGAGACCCCGGCGACGACCTCCATCATCCTCAAACTTCGTCCCGGAAGGTGGCTGCGTGAGGCCCAGGTTCAGGCCGTGGTTCATCTGGTTTCATCCAGTGTGTCGGGACTTAATCCTGAAAACGTTACCATCGTGGATAATTATGGGAAAATGCTGGCCGGCAACAAAACCGGCGCCGAAGGCGGGACGGCCAGCACCGATCAACTGGCGTTGCAGGGAAAAATAGAAAAGGGTTTGGAAACACGGATCCAATCCATGCTGGAAAAGCCCCTGGGACCGGGCAAGGCGATTGTGAGAGTTTCGTGCGAGTTGGATTTCAAACGGCAGGAACGAACCGAGGAGAAATTTTTCCCCGACAAAAATGCCATTCGAAGCGAACAGCTTTTCAACGAATCTTCCAAAGGGCTGGGGACGGGTCCTTCGGGCGTGCCCGGCATCCTTTCCAATACGTCGGCGGCTGATATGACAGGGGATGCCAATGCCAAGAAAACAAACGGGCAATCGGACGTCGCGGAAACTTCTCTAAAACAAGAGCGCACCGTGAATTATGAGATCAGCAAGGTGACGAGTCACACCATAGAACCATTTGCGGCTGTCAAGAGGGTATCCGTGGCCGTCATCATCGATGGGGTTCGGAAACTGGTTGACAAAGGGGAGAAGAAGGAACAATGGGTATATGTTCCCAGGACTGAAGAGGAGATGGGGAAACTTGAAAGAATTGTGAAGCGTGCGGCCAATTTCGATTCCGCAAGGGGGGACGAAGTCGAAGTCGTGAACATCCCCTTTGAGCCTTCCGACACCATCGGGTCTGAAGAAAATCTGGATAAGAAGGGCTGGATGGCCTATGTGGAAAAGTATGCACCGTCCACGAAACCCGTATTTCTGGGTCTTTTCTTCATTTTGACTTTTCTCTTTGTGGTGAGGCCGCTGGTCAGATGGCTCACTGCCGGCCCGGCTAAAAATACGCAAATGCTCAACCAGTTGCCCAAAACCCTTGAAGAAATAGAGAGCGAGTCTGGGAAAAGTCTGCCCTACAGAGATAAGGCATTGGCGTTAATAGATCAGAACCAAGAACAGAACCTGGCGTTGTTAAGAGGCTGGCTGAACGAGAAAGAGGCTTAGATAGGAAAAATATGGATCCTAAACGGTTACCCGGTTCCTTGAAGGCGGCGATCCTGGTATATGCGGGTGGAAAAAGGATTGAGCAGAAACTCTTTCCCCTGTTGCAAGAAGATGAAAGAAGACGGCTCCAGGAACTCCTATCCCAGATGGAGGAAGTATCCCCTGATTTGCTGGAAAATGTGGCCAAGGAGTTTGTCGAGTTGTGCGAAGGAGAGGATTTTCCTTTGCAGATAGAAAATCCGCCTGCGTCCCAAGACGAGATAAAGCTTCCCCCGCCTAAACGGCTTCCTAAAAAACCGGCTGATTTATCCGCCCTGAGGGCTTTGGCGCCGGATCGTCTTTATGAGCTGATCAGGGATGAACATCCCCAGACCATTGCCATGATTCTGGTTCACGTGACCCCCGAAGTCGCCAGTGAAATTTTGGCCGAGCTTCCTGATGAGACACGGGGAGAGGTTGGATTCAGGATTGCCACATTGGATAAGATCGGATCATCCATGGTTGATGAAGTGGCCAAAATTTTTGACGAAGTCATCCAGGAAAGCGATGAGTCCGTGAATGTTGTCAAAGGCGGTGTCGATTTGATGGCCAGCATTCTGAACGAGTTGGACAGCTTTTCGGGGGAGGTTATCCTGGAAAAAATAGACGATAGCAATCCGGAGCTGGCGGCGGCTATCAAACAGAAGATGTTCACTTTCGACGATATCGTTTTTGTTGATAATAAGGGACTGCAGAAGGTCTTGAGAAGGGTTGAGTCTCAGGAATTGGCCAAGGCCCTGAAGGCTGCATCCAGCGACGTCAAGGCGAAAGTGTTTTCCAATATGTCTGAAAGGGCAGGGGAGATGTTGAGGGAAGAAATTGAAGTTCTGGGGGCCGTCAGGATGAAAGATGTGGAAGACGCGCAAAATATCATTACCAGGGCCATCCAGGAAATGGAAGAGCAGGGCGAACTCGTCATTGCCGGTCGTCGAGGGGAAGAACTGATTGTCTAGAATTATCAAGCGTCATAACTTCGTAAATGAGGCCACATGCAAGCTCCATACGTTCCCGAATCTGGGCGGCGATGGATCGGCGGAAGGTCTATCGGCGGCTAACGGAAAGGCTGATTTTGAGCCTATTTGCAGTGGCGCCCGCCAGGGTTTAGTCCATGGCGGGTTTGAGGCCCTTTTTCATGAGAAAGAACCATCAGCACCATTGGAACGCCACGATATTGAAGCGGCATTGGCGGAAAAGCATGCCGCTGAACTTGAAGAGGCCTATTCCAGAGGATTCGTTGACGGTGAAAAGGAGGGAATCCTTTCGGAGCGGAAAAAAATAGAACCGGTTTTTGAAGCGTTTCGGGGGGCGATTCTGGAGTTGGGGAGATGTCGGGAGGCGCTTGTTTCCGATTTTGAAAAGGCATCCGTGGAACTGGCGCTGGCCATTGCCGGGAAAATTGTATGTCATGAGGTTTCCATGAACAAGGAAACCGTTGTGGATGTTTTGAAGGGAACGATGAAGGAAACAGGCGGTAGTGAAATCATCAAAATAAGGATCAATCCTTCGGACTTCCAGACAATTAAAGATGCCGGTCTTTCCTTTCCGGAGCTGATGGTTGACAATACGGGGGATGGCGTATTGGAAAGCGACGGTCATGTTTCCAGTGGCGGTTGCGTTATCGAAACGGATTTTGGTTGTGTGGACGCAAGAATTGAGCATCAGCTTGAGGCCGTAGAGGAAGCCCTCAGGGAAAACCGTTGATGGATTTGAACCGATACCATACCACCCTGGCCGGTATAAACCCCATTACCAGAATGGGACGGGTGACAAAGGTCCTGGGGTTTGTCGTTGAAGCGGATGGGCCCGCATCCAGGCTGGGAAGTGTTTGCAGTATTTATCCGAAAGGCGGCCTCCCAAGGGTAAAAGCCGAAGTGATCGGCTTTAGGGATAATCGGATGCTGCTGGTGCCTCTGGGTGAGATTCGCGGTGTTTCTCCGGGAAACCGGGTTGTGGCCAAGGAACAGAATGCACTGGCCCCCGTTGGCGAAGACCTTCTGGGACGGGTGGTTGACGGGCTTGGAAATCCGATTGATGGGAAAGGTCCCATCCCATTTGAAAGCACCTGCCCCATTTATGCTGATCCCATTAACCCGCTGTTGAGAAAAAGAATCGATCAGCCTCTCGATTTGGGCATCAGGGCCATCAATGGGGTCCTGACCGTGGGTTGCGGTCAGCGAATGGGTATCTTTGCGGGGTCCGGCGTGGGCAAGAGCGTGCTGTTGGGGATGATTGCGCAAAAAACCAGCGCGGATGTCAATGTCATTGCACTCATTGGAGAGAGAGGCCGGGAACTGAACGATTTCATTCAGCGGGATCTCGGGCAGGAAGGCCTCAAACGGTCTGTTGTGGTGGTTGCCACATCCGATCATCTTCCTTTGATTCGGATGCGGGGCGCTTTTGTTGCCACGGCCATTGCTGAATACTTTCGGGATCGGGGGAAGCATGTGATGCTTATGATGGATTCCCTGACAAGATTTGCCATGGCCCAAAGGGAGGTTGGACTTGCCGCGGGTGAGCCGCCCACTACCAAAGGGTATACGCCATCGGTGTTTACACTGCTGCCGAAACTGCTGGAAAGAGCCGGCACCTCTTCAGGGGGTGGAACGATCACGGGTCTGTATACCGTTCTGGTTGAGGGGGATGATATGAACGAGCCTATAGCCGATGCGGTTAGGTCGATCCTGGACGGTCATATTGTCCTTTCCAGGGATTTGGCAACGCAGAATCACTATCCGGCCATTGATGTCCTGGAGAGCATCAGCCGGGTGATGATTGATATTACGGCCCCGAAGCACAAAGATTGCGCCAATCGTCTCAAAGAGATTCTGGCCACCTATCGAAAAGCCGAGGACTTGATTAATATCGGCGCGTATGTGGCGGGGAGCAACCCGAAGATCGATTATGCCATCAAAATGATCGAAAAAGTGAATGGGTATCTGAGGCAGGGGATTGAAGAAACAGAAGACCTTAAAAACTGTATTAAGTCGCTTAAGGGAATTTTCAATGTTCGTTAGTTTACATGGTTCAGTGAAAAAGACTGTAAACCGACAAGGGTGATTCAATATGTATCATTTCAGCCTGGAACCGGTTTTGAAGCACCGAAAGCTCATTGAGGAGGAGCTGCAAAAGGAAATGGCAGCCTCCAAACGATTGCTGCTGGCTGAAAAAGAAAAACTGAAGAAACTTGAAGATACCAAAAACGCATGTCTACGTGAGTTACAGGAAAGACAGATGAAGGGCATCAGGGCTGTGGATATTTCGCTTTACAGCGATTTTGTCGGGCGGGTCTCCACGCAGATAAAGGTTCAGCATAAGACGCTGGCGCGGCTTGAAAACAATCTCCACAAGAAGCGCAATAAGCTTGCTGAAGCCGTTAAAAAACGCAAGACCGTTGATCAATTGAAGCAGAACCGATTGACGGCTCACAAACTGGAACTGCAACGAAAAGAGCAAAAATGGATGGACGAAATTGCCATCAATGGATTTAAGAATCCTAGACGTCCGACATGAAAATAATGCCTGATTCCAGGAGTTAAGCAGTCGATTTTTTCCCGCAGCCAGTTTTCCATACCGGTATCCATTATTTTAACTCTCCCATCTTTTTGTCCCACATGCGTGCGTAGGGGCGGGCCTTGTGCCCGCCCCTTCTGTTTGTTTGGGTCGATTTTTGAAAAACGAGTTCCCTCGGTTGTCCCGCTAGGAAGAAACAGGCAATGAGAGGAAAAAATTGCCCATGTTCTACGAGTGTTTTTCCCTTTATAGGGTGGCTTGAACCTGCGGAATGGTTGTTTCTCAGGTTGAGGCTTTATTGCGGTGTTGAATAATAGATGTAATGATACCGTTATGTTATGGCTTAATGCCTTTGTGTTGAAATGCTCATCCGAGCAACCGGATTATTTTGACGCCCTATTTCGGCATGCCCATTGCATTAAGCCTCACTGGAAGCGAAATGTCTCTCTTAAAGGCAATCCGGAAACAGAAATATGCTTGAAAACATTCTCATAATGGCACACCAAGATGCGGTTTTTTCAAAAACTCCCAAAGGAGTTCATGAACCGAAACAAGGCGGGGGAGGTTTTCTTGCTGCCCTTGCGGCAGTGGCGGATGAGCAGAATGTCGGTTTTTCTTCCCATGGTGATTTGGTCCGGAAAAAGGGAGAGAACGCAAAGGATGAAAAAGGTCCGGTAGTTTCAGGGAAAGCCGTGAAAGATTCCAAGGATCTGTATCAGTCTGAAGCCAAATCCGTAAAAGCAAAATCCGTAAAAGCCGGGTTCGACAAAGACAAAGAGGAGGAAATCCCGGCGTCGGATGGAGAAGCTGTAACTTCAACGGTGAATCCGATGGTAGAAGATCCGGAACAGGCGATTTTACCGGGATTGATGACGCCGCTCTTGAGTGAGCAAAATGCGAATGAGAATGTTTCGGTTTCAGAAGAATCGGAAACGGAAATTAATTTTCTGAATACTCCGAAAAAAAAATCCATCGAAACCGGTCGCATAACCCTGAGTATGAAAGGGCAGGGTGGCAGACCAATTACGATGCCTTTGAATGTTGAAAAAAAGCTCAGTTCAGAATTGCCCATAAAAGAGAATTTTAAAGTTACTGGGGAATCGACAGTGGGCGTTGAAGTTGACAAACTGAGTCTTGGAAAAAATGATGTGCAGGCGTTTCAGGAATCTGAGTTGAAAAAGCAGAATTCTCCCGAGAAAGGCGTCAAGCTTTCAGACAAGGCGCAGGCATTATCCCCGCAGCCGTCGGTTGAAAAAAAGTCAGGGTCTTCAACCCCTGGTTCGGTGTCAGGCTCAAAAACCCCGTTGAAAGCTGGCGTGACCCCGCCTGTTGGTGATGTTCGCCTGTCAGGAAACGGGAAAGTGGTTGTAGAGAAGACCGAGATTGGATCGTCCCATGAATCTGAGTTGAAAAAGCAGAATTCTCCCGAGAAAGGCACCAAGCTTTCAGACAAGGCACAGACATTATCCCCGCAGCCGTCGGTTGAAAAAAAGTCAGGGTCTTCAACCCCTGGTTCGGTGTCAGGCTCAAAAACCCCGTTGAAAGCTGGCGTGACCCCGCCTGTTGGTGATGTTCGCCTGTCAGGAAACGGGAAAGTGGTTGTAGAGAAGACCGAGATTGGATCGTCCCATGAATCTGAGTTGAAAAAGCAGGATTCTCCCGAGAAAGGCGTCAAGCTTTCAGACAAGGCGCAGGCATTATCCCCGCAGCCGTCGGTTGAAAAAAAGTCAGGGTCTTCAACCCCTGGGTCGGTGTCAGGCTCAAAAACCCCGTTGAAATCTGGCGTGACCCCGCCTGTTGGTGATGTTCGCCTGTCAGGAAACGGGAAAGTGGTTGTAGAGAAGACAGAGATTGGATCGTCCCATGAATCTGAGTTGAAAAAGCAGGATTCTCCCGAGAAAGGCGTCAAGCTTTCAGACAAGGCGCAGGCATTATCCCCGCAGCCGTCGGTTGAAAAAAAGTCAGGGTCTTCAACCCCTGGGTCGGTGTCAGGCTCAAAAACCCCGTTGAAATCTGGCGTGACCCCGCCTGTTGGTGATGTTCGCCTGTCAGGAAACGGGAAAGTGGTTGTAGAGAAGACAGAGATTGGATCGTCCCATGAATCTGAGTTGAAAAAGCAGAATTCTCCCGAGAAAGGCACCAAGCTTTCAGACAAGGCGCAGGCATTATCCCCGCAGCCGTCGGTTGAAAAAAAGTCAGGGTCTTCAACCCCTGGGTCGGTGTCAGGCTCAAAAACCGCGTTGAAATCTGGCGTGACCCCGCCTGTTGGTGATGTTCGCCTGTCAGGAAACGGGAAAGTGGTTGTAGAGAAGACAGAGATTGGATCGTCCCATGAATCTGAGTTGAAAAAGCAGAATTCTCCCGAGAAAGGCACCAAGCTTTCAGACAAGGCGCAGGCATTATCCCCGCAGCCGTCGGTTGAAAAAAAGTCAGGGTCTTCAACCCCTGGGTCGGTGTCAGGCTCAAAAACCGCGTTGAAAGCTGGCGTGACCCCGCCTGTTGGTGATGTTCGCCTGTCAGGAAACGGGAAAGTGGTTGTAGAGAAGACAGAGATTGGATCGTCCCATGAATCTGAGTTGAAAAAGCAGAATTCTCCCGAGAAAGGCACCAAGCTTTCAGACAAGGCGCAGGCATTATCCCCGCAGCCGTCGGTTGAAAAAAAGTCAGGGTCTTCAACCCCTGGGTCGGTGTCAGGCTCAAAAACCGCGTTGAAAGCTGGCGTGACCCCGCCTGTTGGTGATGTTCGCCTGTCAGGAAACGGGAAAGTGGTTGTAGAGAAGACAGAGATTGGATCGTCCCATGAATCTGAGTTGAAAAAGCAGAATTCTCCCGAGAAAGGCACCAAGCTTTCAGACAAGGCGCAGGCATTATCCCCGCAGCCGTCGGTTGAAAAAAAGTCAGGGTCTTCAACCCCTGGGTCGGTGTCAGGCTCAAAAACCGCGTTGAAAGCTGGCGTGACCCCGCCTGTTGGTGATGTTCGCCTGTCAGGAAACGGGAAAGTGGTTGTAGAGAAGTCAGAGATTGGATCGTCCCATGAATCTGAGTTGAAAAAGCAGAATTCTCCCGAGAAAGGCGTCAAGCTTTCAGACAAGGCACAGACATTATCCCCGCAGCCGTCGGTTGAAAAAAAGTCAGGGTCTTCAACCCCTGGTTCGCTGTCAGCCTCAAAAACCCCGTTGAAAGTCGGTGTGACCCCGCCTGTTGGTGATGTTCGCCTGTCAGGAAACGGGAAAGTGGTTGTAGAGAAGGCCGAGATTGGATCGTCCCATGAATCTGAGTTGAAAAAGCAGAATTCTCCCGAGAAAAACGTCAAGCTTTCTGACAAGGCGCAGGCATTATCCCCGCAGCCGTCGGTTGATAAAAAAGAACCCTCCGCAACCCCTGATCTGGCACCTGATACAACAAAAAACACCGGCAAGATCCTAAACGGTTCCGGGAAGAGTTCATCTGCAGAGAAAGAGAACCCGCTCTTTTCGGATTCTTTTCGCGTTATCCGAAGCGGCGCCGGTGAAGTAAGCATGACCGAAAAGGGCGATAAGGGGCAAAAGGAACTTTCTGACGGATTTAAAGCAAACATTGATGGGACCGCCGGCGCCTTGGAATCGGAAACGCAATCTTCAAAATCCAACACCGAACAACGAGAAGGTCAGGCTGAATCTGAAAAATCGAATCAATTTCAAGGAAAGATATCTCATGACTTTTCAGAAAAGTTGGAATCCACCCGTGGTGAGGATACGCCGGTAACGCCGAAAACGTACGCCATATCAGATAACAGCAATACCATTGTTGCTCCGGACAACGAGAAAGAACTGCCGAAACGCTCAAACGGGACGGACGGCTTCGGTCAGGTGTTCAGGACTGCGGCGTTTCTTCTGAAAAATGGCCGATCGGAAGTTAAAATGTCGCTTCATCCGGAATCATTGGGGCATTTGAGAATTCGTGTTTTAACCGAGAGTCATCAGGTTACCGTAAAGGTGATGGCAGAGACCATGGTTGTGAAGGAGATGATCGAAAATAATCTCCACCAGCTCAAAGCCGACTTTCAGAATCAGGGTTTGGAGATTGAAAAATTTATTGTTTCCGTGTCCCAGGATTCAGACAAAAGCGGGGCCGGATATAATCCTTCACAGGGCCACCGAACAAAGGGCAGAGCCGGGCAAAAAAGAGAAGGCAATGGAAGGCAGGATGAAAAATTCGGACGAGCGGGCGAAACCTCCAAGGCGATGCGCCATGAGAACGCCGTCGATTTTTTTGCATGAGACCTGTGGGGAATTATCATGAATGATGCTCCGGTCAAGGGAGGAATGAACAAATGGCAGTTACGGAATTAATTGGTTCAGTCGCCGCAAGCAGCGGTACGACAAATATTTCAGAATCCTCCGTCGTCGGAAAAGAGGACTTTTTGAAATTGCTGGTGACCCAACTCCAAAATCAGGACCCACTCAATCCATCGGAAAGTACCGAGTTTACGGCGCAACTGGCCCAGTTCAGTTCCCTGGAACAGCTCACAAATGTCAATGAAAATTTGGAGTATCTGCATCTCTATCAGGCGTCTATCAACAATGCACAGTCCGTTGATTTTATCGGTAAGACCGTCAAAGCAGCGGGAGATTCCATTAGTGTATCGGATGGGGTTTCCGAAAAAATATGTTTTGACCTGCCGAAGGATGCAAGCGGAACCCTTATTTCAATCTATGACGATGCTGACAATCTTGTGGCAACCCTTAACGCTGGTTCGTTGAATTCCGGAGAGCAGTCCCTCACCTGGGATGGAACTGATTCGGAGGGAAATTCGGTGTCGGACGGCGACTATACTTTCAAGGTGGCGGCGACTGATGCCGATGGAAACACGATTGAGGTATCAACCTTTACCACGGCAAGGGTTACCGGCGTAACCTTTGAAAACGGAACCACTTACCTGATGGCTGGGGGTAAGCGGATTCCCCTGGGCGACGTCGTTGAAGTTTTGGAGACTCCGCAGTCCTAGGGTAGAACCACGCGCAATCAGCGAATAAGGAAGGAGAATACATCATGATATATGCAATGTCTGCTGGAACCAGGGGAATGCTCAGCAATTCCACGGCGCTGGGGGTAGTCGGGTCCAATATCTCCAATGTGAATACTATCGGATTTAAAACAGGAACCGACAAATTTGCCAGTGTTTTTGCCGAAAGCCTGGGTGGGCAGACTTGGGGCGCTTCCGAATCGTGGAACCAGGGTACTATACAGGAGACCGGCAAGGCGACGGATCTTGCTATTCTCGGGAAAGGGTTGTTCATGGTATCTGATAGCGAGGGGGGAACCTTTTATACAAGGGCCGGAACTTTTAACCTGAATGCCGATGGAGATTTGGTCAATACGAGTGGTTTGACTGTTCAGGGATATCAGTTGACCGCCAATGGGGCGCTGGGCGCTTTGGGCGACATAAATTTTTCCGATACCACCTCTCCCGCCACCGCCACCACGGAAATGGCGACCCGATTGAATCTCAACAATGAAGTCGCTTCAGCCTCGACAACCATTGTGTGCAGCGAGAACTTTTCAGGGGTCACCTACACGGCGGTCAAGCCGGGTGAAGATGGGAATGATATCAGCATTCGCTATGTTAATTCAGGGGCGGATGGCTTGAGCGTTTCGGTGTCTGGCAAGACCATCACCGTGGATTTGGGGGGAGCAGGCGCCGATGAAATAACAGCAGCGGCTGTTGCCGATGCGGTAAACGGAAGTGATGCCGCCGAATTGGTCACGGCCAAGGCAGTGGGCAATGGCAGCGGCGCCGTAGAGGTCACTGACGTTCAAAATTTGAGTGGGGGCACGGTACCGAGCAATTATTCCACGACGATGACGGTCTATGATTCAATGGGGAACCCCATTGATTTGACCGTCGACTTTGTATACCAGCCCAACGAGGAAGGCACACCCCAATGGGTCTGGGCGGCAAGATCATCCGATGGTACCTGCGAAACCTACGGTGTTATCCAATTCGACGGAAGCGGTCAGATGGATGCGGAGGAAACTAAATGGGATGAAGGCGAAATGGGTGATCCGCCTTCGCCTGGAAATGCTTTGACGGACGGCAATCCTGTCATCACCATCAAGGACCTGAGCAGCGGGGCGGGAGATCTTACTATTGATTGGGATTTGATCGCCACCGGGTTTGCGTCTTCCTCCGCGGTCGGGTCCCAAACCCAGAACGGATGTACTGCCGGAGCCATTGAAGACGTCAGAATAGACGGCGACGGGGTGGTGTCGGGTGTATTTTCCAATGGAAAATCCAAACCCCTCTATCAGATCGGGTTGGCCGGTTTCGCCAATTACTCCGGGTTGGAGGCTGTCGGTGGGGGCATGTTTGCCGCGAATGTTAATTCGGGCGCAGCGATTGTCGGGGCGCCCAATACCGGGGGGCGAGGTGCTATCAGCTCCGGCTCCCTGGAGATGAGCAACGTGGATCTGGCGCAGGAGTTTGTTAAAATGATTACCATTCAACGGGCCTATCAGGCCAACTCAAAGGTCATTACCACCAGTGATGAAATGATACAGGAAGCCAATAGCCTGAAACGATAGCATAAACGCCGGGTAACCGGTTCAGAATAGCTAATATATAATATTTAATACGCAACGGAGGACTAAAATGCTTGATTCATTGTATACGGGAACTGCCGGCATCAAAGCGAATTCCACGGCGTTGGGCATTGTGGGAGCCAATATCGCCAACGTCAATACGGTTGGGTATAAAACAGCCAACACCAGTTTTCAGAATGTGCTCAGCACGGCCATGGGCAGCGGACGGCTGGGGTCGAAGGAAGTTTGGAATCAGGGTTCTCTGGAGCAGACGGCTGTGACAACGGATTTTGCTATTGTGGGGGAAGGGTTGTTTCAGCTCGAAGATGCTGCCGGTGGCACATATTATACGCGGGACGGGTCGTTTAATTTGGATGAAAACGGTTTTTTGACCAATACTGCCGGGATGAAAGTTCAGGGTTTCAAAATCGGAAATGGCGGTGAAGTCGGCACTGCCGGCGATATTCAGATCGCCAACGTCAATTCATCGCCGCGGGCCACCGAAGAAATGGGATTGGACTTCAATCTGGATGGTCAGTACAGGGCTGCCAGCGTGATGGTCGATTGTACGGACAATTTTTCTTCCATAACCTATACGGCGAGGACGCCGGGCGAAAACGGAAACGATACGAGTGTAAGGTATATTGATTCCGGCAGCGGTGGGCCCGTGGTGTCGTCTGAAGGCAGTTTACTTACCATTGATATGGGCGGGCGGGATTTGACGGCGGCCCAGGCCGCAGCCATGGTCAATGCGTACTTCAATGTGGCAGCGGAAACGGGAATTGGCGTCGGCGATGCATCGGTTCAATTTGTGGCGAATGAAGCTGGGGGAGCCGGAAACGATATTCAAGTAAAATATTGTGCAGGTGTCGCTTTGGATGTCGCGGTTACGGAATCTTCCGGGATCAAAACCGTCACGGTTACAGTTGTAGCCGGTACGACAACTGGCGCGCAAGTCGCTGAAGCGGTGAATTCCGATGTTGAGGCATCGGCTCTGATTACCGGTATTTCAAAAGGAAAAGGAACCGGAGTGGTTTGCAAGCAGGCGGCCTTGACCATCGGTGAGGGTGATGCCGCGGTTGTTTTTGAGGCAATACCCGCTGGGTCGGATGGAAATGATATTACGATTAATTACGCTAAAAGCGGCAATAATACAGCTCTCGCAGTTAATGTAGCGAATGATGACGAGATCACGGTAACGCTGGCAACCGATGCAAGTGGGAATGTCACAAGCACGGCAGCGGATATTGTTGCCGCGGTCAATGCACATGCTGAAGCCAAGCTACTGGTCGCCGCTGCGGGGACCGGTACGACATCGGTAGCCAACGAAGCCGTTCCAGCAGCTAATCTCACAGGTGGAAGCTTTGGCGTGGCATACGCAGCCAAGACTATCGGTGAGGGTGATGCGGCAGTTGAATTTCAGGCAAAAGAATCTGGGCCTTCCGGAAATGATATTACGATTAATTACGCTAAAAGCGGCAATAATACAGCTCTCGCGGTTACGGTAGCGGATGATGCGATCACCGTAACGCTGGCAACCGATGGAAGTGGGGATGTCACAAGCACGGCAGCGGATATTGTTGCCGCGGTCAATGCACATGCTGAAGCCAAGCTATTGGTCGCCGCCGCGGGGACCGGTACGGCATCTGTAGCCAACGAATCCGTTTCAGCAACCCATCTCACAGGTGGTGATGTTGCTTCACTTGAGACCGGCGAAAACTACCTATTGAACGGCTCCGCCAGCAAGAACATGGGAGAAGACGATGCAGCGGTTCTTTTTGTGGCAAATAAGGCTGGTTCAGACGGGAACGGGATTCAGATTGAATATGTCAAGGGCACTGAACTAAAAGTTTCCGTCGCTTCAAACACTATAACCGTCGCCCTGGAAGAGGGGTGTTCCGCTTTGGATATCGCTGCCCTTGTCAATGAGGATGCTGATGCTTCCGCTCTCGTTACAGCCTATGCGGGGGGTAGCGGGGAGGTACCATATGAGGTTGTTTCCGCCACCAGTCTTGAGAACGGTGTTTCTTCATCCACCATTCCCGCAGGCCAGGTTTCAGCCATTGCCAGTGGGGACGGGAGTGGATTGATTGAAGTCTCCGCACCGGTAACCCTTTCAGATGGTTCGGAACCGGAGGATTATTCAACCACTATCGGGGTCTACGATTCACTTGGCAACGAGATTGATTTGACAGTGGATTACATCTTTAACCCGGTGTTGGAAATGGGTGAAGACGGAAATTTGAATACGGTTTCCCAATGGTTTTGGAGTGTCAGGTCCTCTGAGGGAAATGTTAACGATATTAATGGCATCCTTCGGTTTGATTCCAGCGGGCAGTTGGATCGAGTTAAGAGTAATTGGACGGATGTATCAGGAAAAACTGAAAGTCTGAGGAATGGGGGAAATCCAAAAATTATTGTTACGGATTTGAACAGCGGCGCTGCGGACCTGAGCGTTGAATGGGATTTATCCATCACCACCAATGTTTCGGGTTTCTCAGGCCTTTCTGAGGTGACGGGCCAAAGCCAGGACGGGTATGCTTCGGGAAGCTTGACTGAACTTTCCGTGGATGAGGAGGGGGTTATTTCAGGCACTTTCTCAAACGGCGCCACCAGGGATTTGTACCAGGTGGGGGTGGCCTCGTTTCAAAATTACGAAGGTCTGGCCTTGAAAGGCACCAACATTTTTAAGGCAACCGAGGCTTCCGGCGCGGCCATGTTTGCTGGAGCGGGTTCAGGCGGACGCGGTTCCATCAGCGCCGAATCCCTGGAATTGTCCAATGTGGATCTGGCGGACGAATTCGTCAACATGATCACCATCCAGAGAGCCTATCAGGCCAACTCCCGTGTGATCACCACCAGTTCCGATATCTTGCAGGAACTCATCAACCTGAAACGATAAACCTTCAGTAGGGGGTTCTGTCAAGGGGTTAAGAAAAATCCTTGATAGAACCCCTTTTCCACACTTGCCTTCCTGAAACGTCAAAGTTGTGACCCTTATCCCCGATAATTGACGCGGCAACCCGACGTCATTTTTTTATCTGCCCGATTATTTCCCCAAAATTTTCAAATGATGCTGCGCAGGCACCCCCCGTTCATGAATCTAAATTTTTGAAATATATTGATTATTAGTCCCTCCACCACGTTTCGGCGATAAAAGGAAATGGCTGTCGGAAGTGTGGCACAATGTTTGCTTTGTTAAAGTGCCGTTCGGAAATGATGGAGGTTGAAAATGGATATTGCTACAGTTGTTGGGATTCTCATGGCCGGGGCGCTTGTCATGGGCGCCATTGTCCTGGGAGGATCGCCGGCATGGTTTATCAGTGTGCCGTCCATCATGATTGTTGTCGGGGGGACTCTCGGCGCAACGCTTCTCAGCTATCCTCTTACGCAGGTGCTTGGCGTATTTAAGGTGGTGAAGAATGTTTTTTTTCACCGAACCCGGCCGGCCTTGGAAATTATAGAAAAAATGGTTGAGTTTGGGCAGCTGGCCAGGCGGGAAGGGATACTGGCCTTTGAGTCCAGGATGAAGGAAATTGACGACCCCTTTTTTTTAAAAGGGCTGTCTCTGGCCATTGACGGCATGGAATCAACTTCCATCAGGAAGTCTTGACCACGGAGATCCTTTATGTGGAAGAGCGGCATTCCCTGGGCGCCGAAATTTTTACCACCATGGCGGCTTACGCGCCGGCCGTGGGGATGATGGGGACCATCATCGGATTGGTTCAGATGTTGATGCAGATGGAAGATCCCAGTAAGATCGGCGCTCCCATGGCAGTGGCGCTTCTGACGACTTTCTATGGGACGGTCCTGGCGAACCTTCTGCTTATGCCCATTGCCGCAAAGCTCAAAACGCGGAGCAAACAGGAAATTCTGATCAAGGAGCTGGTGGTGGAAGGTCTCATGGCCATTCAGTCGGGGGAAAGCCACAGAATCATCGAACAGAAGCTCAAGGCCTTCCTGCCCCAAAAGAAAAGGGCAGTTGAAGAACCATAAATTTTTCCAAACGCAATTATCATTGTAGGGAGGCAGCCATTCTATTTGCCGTGAAAGGGGTTGAAACATGGGAAACATGACTGTTTTAAAACGCCATACCCATATCCGCGAATTTCCTGCTGCCGGTGGTGGATGGGAAATTGTCTATTCGGGTTTTATTCTGATTGTGTTATGCTTTTTTATTATGTTGTGTGCCTTTTCCACTATTGAGAAGCCAAAAATTGAAAAGTTTGTGGTGTCATTTACGGATTCCATTGACATTCTCAAGGGTGGCTTCGGATTTCAATCCGAGGGAGATATGACGGATGCTTCATCGGACATCATGGCTACCCGGGAAAGACTGGGTCCCATATTCGAAGGTTTGGTGGCTATTAGAAATGAACTTAGGCTGCACAAAGACATCAGCCTTTCCTTTTCAAGTGAAGGTTTGATTATGCGATTGCCGGATACTTCGCTGTTTGGCCTTGGGGTTGCCGAGATTTCACCTGGCGCCATGCCGTTGTTGAACAAAATCGCCGGTGTTTTATCCAAGGCGCCCCATGATATTCGAATAGAAGGGCATGCGGACAATCTGCCGATCCATACCGCCGGATTTCCCTCTAACTGGGAACTGTCAACGGCACGGGCCGTGAATGTTTTGAGATATTTCATAGAAACCGGAAAATGTGACTCAAAAAGGCTGTCAGCCGCGGGATATGGTGAGTTTCAGCCTATATTTCCAAATGATACCCCTGAACATCGCGCTAACAACAGGCGGGTGGAGATTATTTTTTCTCCCAAATAAGGCCAAACACCTGTATGAGGAGATGGCGCAGTGGCGCAAAGGATAAGCCGTCGAGGAAGCATCAGCAGTTTGCCGGGCACACAATGGCTAACGACGTTCAATGACTTGATAACATTGTTGATGGTGTTCTTTGTCCTTATTTTTGCCATGAGCAGTGGCGATATGGTAAAAATCAAGGAATTTCGGTCCGCCATCATACGGGGATTTGGCGCGTTGGAAAAAAAAGGCGTTGGGAGCGTTGGGCTGATTGAGACTACCAGGCCCACGATCATCTCCGTTCAGGAGGAATCGGCAGACTCTTTTCCTGAAGCTGTCCATGAGTTGGTTGCTGAAATTGATGCCTTGCCGGGGGTGGACTCGGAAAACACTGGAAGGGGCGTCGTCATCAGGATTGAAGGCAGCATCCTTTTTAACTCAGGCAGCGCCACGATTAATCCGGACGCTTTTTCTTTGCTCCAGAAAATCGGCGGGGTGATCAGCCGGGTGCCGAATTCTGTTTGTATCGAAGGTCATACGGATAATGTGCCCATCACAACCCAGGCATTCCCTTCAAACTGGGAGCTGTCGGCTGCGCGTGCCGTCACCATTGTGAAGTTTCTGGCAAACCGAATGGACGTGTATCCGCGCAGGCTGTCGGCTGTTGGATATGGGGAATCCAGGCCCGTTAATCCCAATGATACCCCTGAGCATCGGGCTAAAAACAGGCGAGTGGAAATTGTGCTGCTGAAGGAAAAAGGGAAATAAGATGTCAAAAAAAAGCCTGTATATCATCGCGATTATTTTTTTTATGATTGTTATAGGGGTCGGAACGGCTTTTTTCGTGCTTTGGGGGAAAATTTCCAATTCGAATCCCGAGAGTGTGGCTTCACCTAAAACGACAACGGAACCTTCAACCCTACGGGTAGATCAACCGGTTACGAAAAAAAATATCTATCCTTTAAAAACTTTTGTGGTCAACCTTGCCGATCCCGGCGGAAAACGCTATTTGAGGGTGGGTATGGTGCTTGAGTTGAGTGAAAGTCGGGTCGCGGGCGAGATTAAGGAACATCTTCCCCAGATGAGAGATAAGATTTTAATGATCTTGCCGTCTAAAACCTTTGATGACGTCAGAAATCTTGAGGGGAAAACCGCTTTAAAAAATGAAATTATGGATGGGTTGAATTCGTTTTTGCAAAACGGTGGCATTACCAATCTTTATTTTCAGGAATTTGTCGTTCAATAAGGAATTTTTATCAGTATGGCTGACCAGATATTAACCCAGGAAGAGGTGGATGCGCTTCTCTCATCAATGGCCGATGGTAATGTTGATTTTGAAGCCGACGCGGTGGCGGAAAGTCTTGCCTCCACGGATGATCTTCCGGTCTATGATCTGACAGGTCCCAATATCATGATGCGGGAGCATTTTGATGTTCTGGATGAAATTCATGACCGGTTCGCCAATTCCTTGCGGAACCTCATTTCCACAACACTGAGGACTCCCATTGACGCGGGGTTGACCGCCACCGAAACCGTTAAATTCGGGGAGTTCATGGAAGGACTCCAAAATCCCACAAGCTTTCATACGTTTCGTATGGACCCGCTGATCGGTTCAGGCCTTCTGGCCATGGAATCGCGACTTGTATTTTTCCTGATCGATTGCATGTTCGGGGGAACCGGAACATCGCTCATTAAACAGGAACGGGATTTTACGATGATTGAACAGCGTGTTATGAGGAAATTTTCAGTTGATGTACTCAAGGAATTGGAAAGGGCATGGGCTTTTGTTGAAGCTTTGGAAATATCCATTGGAAAGAGTGAAACCAAACATCAATTCATTCGTTTGGTTGCGCCCGGCGATACGGTCGTGGTGGTTCTCTTTACCATTTCCATGGAGGGGTTTAACGCAAGAATGTGGCTGTGCATTCCTTATCTGCTGCTGGAACCGATCAGGGAAAAACTGTCGTACAAAAATCTGAGGGATTCGGAGCTGGAAAACGTATGGAATGCAAAATTACAGGAAATATTGAATGATACCCTCGTTACCGTGACGGCCAAGATCGGCAGCATCACGCAAAGTGTGGGCGATATCCTCAATATTCAGGAGGGAGATCTCCTCCTTCTGGATACGGGCCCACCCGATGCGATTCCGGTATTGGTGGAAAATGTACCGAAATTTTTCGGTTTTGCGGGTGTTGTGGGAGGCAACAGGGCCGTCCGCATCGAAGAACCCATTCTCAGCCTTCAAAATAACTAGAGAGGGGTAATTATTTTTGAACGGATAGTGTTGTTAATTGAGAGGCAATGGTTATGAGTCAAAACGGAAAAAAAGCGCCCGGTTCCGATCCTGGAAAAGGGCAGGCCGCCCATTCGGTAACCGATCTGGATTTTATTCTGGATATTCCTTTGGAGGTGACCGTTGAACTGGGTCGAACCCGAATGCTGATCAATGACCTGCTGCAACTGGCCCAGGGATCGGTTGTGGAACTGACCAAATTTGCCGGGCAGACCATGGATCTGTTGGCAAATCAAAAATTGGTGGCCAGGGGAGAAGTTGTTGTGGTCAAGGATCGGTACGCCATCCGGATCACCGAAATTGTGAGCCCCATAGAGCGAATCGAGAAACTCAAATGAACTATTCCCCCGACCTCATTTCAAGCGCCATGAAAATGTTTGCCGCTTTGGCCGTTCTGTTGGCTGTTCTGTTGGCAGTACGCTATATCTCAAAACGGATGATGGGAAGGACCGGCGGCCAATTTTCGGGAGGAATGATCAGGATGTTGGGACAGGCCCATGTGGGCGTAAAAAAAACCATTACCATGGTTGAGGTTCCGGGGGCTGTTTTGGTTTTGGGAGTTACAAACGACCATATCCGTCTTTTGACCAAAATAGAGGATCAAGAGATTTTAGACCAATTCAAGGCGCCGGATCATCGGATCACCTCAGGGTCTTTTCTGGATCAGTTGAGAAATTTGACCCTAAAAACCAAAAAGGGCGCCGATGAACACTGACCCTGCCTTGTGCAACCTGCTGGGAGCAAACCCGTGATGAGAGCTCTTAAGCGCTTTTTTGTCCTAATCGTGACCCTGCTGATTTTCGTTGGTTGCATCGAGGCGACGTGTATGGCGGCCCAACCCGCCGGATCGCCGCCTTTTATCAGCATCGGTCTGGATAAGGCGGACAGCCCGGGAGAAGTGGCTGTCGTGTTACAGATTTTTCTCCTGATGACGGTTCTTTCCCTGGCGCCGGCCATCCTCATTATGCTGACGTCTTTTACCCGGATCGTCATTGTGCTTTCCCTGCTTCGAAAAGCGCTGGGGACCATGCAAAGCCCTCCGAACCAGATCATCATCGGTTTGAGCCTGTTTTTGACCATATTTATCATGACCCCTGTCTGGCAGGCGGTTTATGAGGATGCCCTCAAACCTTATTTTGACAAAAAGATCACCAATGAACAGGCCTTTGAAATTGCGGCCAAACCCATCAGAGCATTTATGATCAAGCAGACCCGGGAAAAAGATCTGGCGCTTTTCGTCAGTATCGCCAAGTTGAAACGGCCGAAAAATATCGATGACGTTCCCATTACGGTTATTATCCCTTCTTTTGTGATCAGTGAGCTGAAGACGGCATTTCAGATCGGCATGCTGCTCTACGTCCCCTTTTTGATTGTCGATATGGTGGTTGCGAGCGTGCTCCTTTCCATGGGGATGATGATGTTGCCCCCCGTTATGATTTCGCTCCCTTTCAAACTGATGTTGTTTGTTCTGGCCGATGGCTGGTATTTAATCGTTGGTTCGGTGGTTAAAAGCTTTGGATAACCGACAACGGTTTACGGTTGCCGGTTTACAGTTAACGGTTCGAGGTTGGAAAAGCCGCGGCTTGTCAAGGGCTTTGTTGAGGAGAGGTGAAAATGACGCCTGATTTTGTGACTAGTTTTTTTATGGAGGGCCTTAAAATGGCCATTTTACTGGCCGCTCCCATGCTGCTGGCGGGATTGCTGGTCGGATTAATTGTGAGCATGTTTCAGGCCGCGACCCAGATCAACGAGATGACGTTGGTTTTTATTCCTAAAATGTTGGCGGTGGGGCTGGCATTGCTGATTTTTTTCCCCTGGATGCTTCAAATGATCGTTGATTTTACGCAAGGGGTGTTTACCAACATTCCCCTTTACGCCAAATGACATCCCTTACGTTTTCCCTGCCCCAACTGCAGATGGTGTTTTTTGTTTTTTTGCGAGTGTGCGCCATTTTGCTGACGGCGCCCGTTTTTGATAGTCCGACAATTCCCATTTTGTTCAAGGCCGGGCTTGCATTTGCCATTAGTCTGGTTCTTTTTCCGATCCTGAATCTGGATGCCGTCCCCTTTCAGCCGGACTTGCTGCCCTTTGCCATCGGCGTCATCAGTGAGGTGTTGATTGGGTTGATCATCGGACTCTGCGTGAAGACGTTGTTTGCCGGGGTCGTATTGGCGGGAGAACTGGCCGGCTATCAGATGGGTTTGGCCATGGCAAACGTCATGGATCCCTCAACAAGTGAACAGATGCCGCTCCTGGGGCATTTGAATAATCTGATTGCGATGCTGATTTTTTTGGTGACAAACGCCCACCATTTATTCTTGAGAGCACTGGTGGAAAGTTTTCAAATTGTTCCTCCCTTTGACTTTCATTTCGGCAATTCCGTGATGGACCAGGTGATTGGCTTCGCGGGAGACCTGTTTGTCATCGCCATTAAATTGGGGGCGCCGCTCATCGCCGTCTTGCTGTTGATGAGTGTAG
The DNA here is from genome assembly GCA_963664475.2 of Desulfatiglandales bacterium. GTDB lineage: Bacteria > Desulfobacterota > DSM-4660 > Desulfatiglandales > Desulfatiglandaceae > NaphS2. Next base: position 436,566 of record CAXXXE010000004.1, on the reverse strand, counting down.
CTTTTGGGTTGGCGGCCAGAACCGTTCCCCAAATGAATATTTTCTTTGTTGCGGCGCCGTTAAAAATTATCGTCGGTTTTTTGTTCATGGCGTTTGCCCTTTCCTATATGAGTTCTTTTTTGGTTGCCGTCATGGGTGGGCTGGGGCATCAAATTTTGAGGCTTCTAAAGGTCATGTGATGATGTATTTTCAGGGTGAGTAGATGGCTGGTAAGGACGATCAGGAAAGGACTGAGAAACCCACCGGCAAGAAGCTGGGGGAGGCCAGAGAGAAGGGGCAGGTGCCCAAGAGCCAGGAAGTATCTTCCGCGCTGATCCTTTTGTTTGCCTCGGGGACACTTCTTTTTGTCGGACCGTGGATGTTCAGGTCGCTTGCGGAACTCATGCAGGGTGTTTTTCAAAATCTTGGAACCCTGGAGATGCATGGGGCTTCAGTGAGAGCCTTCCTGTTGGAGGTTTTTACCCAGTTTATTCTGGTGATGATGCCTTTTATGCTGGTGATTGTGGTGGTCGGGATCGGCGCCAATCTGATTCAGGTGGGTTTCCTGTTTACCCTTGAGCCTTTTAGTCCCAAATTCAGCAAATTTAACCCCATAACCGGTATGAAGAAATTCGTTTCTTTGAGGTCTTTGACCGAGCTGATCAAGTCCCTGTTGAAAATCAGCTATATCGGGGGCATATCATGGCTGGTCCTGAAGGGTGAGCTGGATGCCGTCCCATCCCTGATAGACATGGGGGTGGGGCAGATCCTGTCTTTTATCGGTGTTGTGGCGTTAAAGGTGATGCTTTATGTCAGTCTGGGTTTGATGGTCCTTGCCGCCATCGATTTTACTTATCAACGATGGCAGCACAACAAAGATTTGATGATGAGCAAACAGGAAGTGAAAGACGAGCATAAGCAAAGCGAAGGGGATCCCAAAGTGAAAAGCCGTATTCGCCAATTGCAAAGGGAAATGGCCAGGCGACGCATGATGGCGGCTATTCCTGATGCGGACGTCGTGATTACCAACCCCACCCATTTGGCAATTGCCGTCAAATACAATTCGGAGGAGATGTTTGCGCCGCAAATTGTTGCCAAGGGCGCTGGATTGGTTGCCGAAAGGATACGGGTTGTAGCCGGGGAACATCATATTCCCATTGTGGAAAACAAGCCTTTGGCACAGGCTCTTTTTAAGGCTGTAGAGATCGGCGATTTTGTACCGTCCGACCTTTACCGTGCCGTGGCGGAAGTTTTGGCATATGTGTATCGACTCAGGGGAAAGGCAAATTCTTGACGCTCATTGTCAAATTCCCCTGCTTCTTTTGTGTTTTGCCGCTCCTGACTCTTTTCAGATAAAAATTCGTCCAAAATTTGCGGTGTGCCCGATAACGCCGCTATTCCAAAGCTTCAAAACGATCCTGATACCTCCCCCCATTTCCATTATGCCCTCCCCTGGAATGATAGGCATGAAAAGTGCATATCAAACACCAAATGGATAAAATGACCCAGGCGGAAGTATGATGAGTATCGCAAATCAGACCGAAAATTCAATGGGGATGCCGCTTTTGGCTCGCAACAGCGAGATCATGGCGGCTGTTGGGGTCGTCGGCATTCTGGTGCTCATGGTGATGCCGCTGCCGCCTTTTATGTTGGACCTGCTGCTGTCCCTCAACATCACCTTCGCCTTAACCATTCTTTTGACGGGGACCTATCTGTTGAGGCCCCTGGATTTTTCGTCTTTTCCTTCCGTACTTTTGCTGGCGACGCTGTTTCGATTGTCCCTTAATATTGCTTCAACCCGGATTATTCTGCTCCACGGCAGCGAGGGCGCTTCAGCTGCCGGAAATGTCATCATGGCCTTTGGAAATTTTGTCGTGGGCGGCAACTATGTGGTGGGCGCCATCGTTTTTATCGTTTTAGTGATCATCAATCTCATGGTGATTACGAAAGGATCAGGCCGCATCGGCGAAGTGGCCGCCCGGTTTACCCTGGATGCCATGCCCGGAAAACAGATGAGCATCGATGCCGATCTCAATGCGGGATTGATCGGCGAGGATGAGGCCAAGGAGCGGCGGCGTGAAATTTCACGCGAGGCGGACTTCTACGGGGCCATGGACGGGGCGAGTAAATTTGTCAAGGGTGATGCCATTGCCGGTGTCATCATTACGTTGATTAATATCCTGGGCGGCTTTGCCATCGGCGTTTTGCAAAACGGTATGACCGTGTCGGACGCAGCCCAGAATTATACCCTGCTCACAGTGGGTGATGGTTTGGTTACTCAGATTCCGGCATTGATGATTTCAACGGCCGCGGGCATCGTGGTGAGCCGGGCGGGATCGGAATCTACATTGGGGAATCAGGTTATCTCTGAAATACTGTTTCAGCCACGCGCCATCGCCATTTCCGCCGTGGTGCTGTTCGGATTCGCCCTGGTTCCGGGCATGCCGACGGTTCCCTTCATGGTGTTGTCCTTTATTGCGGGGGGCATTGCCTACTCGGTCATCAAGGCAAGGAAGGTGGAATCCAAAAAAGTCAAGGAAAATGAGTTGATCGAGGCGGAAACCGGGGCTCATGAGAAGGTCGAATCCGTTCCGCCCGTGGATATCCTGGCCATGGAAGTGGGGTACGGACTTCTGCCGCTGGTAGATGCGCAACAGGGAGGAGATCTGCTGGATCGCATACGGTCTTTCAGGGCTCAGATTGCCCAGGACTTGGGCATCCTTTTGTCTCCGATCCATATTCAGGACAATATGAAGTTAAAGCCCGGGGAATATGTGATTAAGCTCAAGGGGAATACCGTCGCCCATGGGGAGCTCATGATGAACTGTTTTCTGGCAATGGATCCCGGAACCGTGGATGGTAAGATCAATGGGGTGTCCACAACGGAGCCGACCTACGGTTTGCCCGCCATCTGGATAAAAGCGGGTTTAAGGGAAGATGCCCTGGCCAAGGGATATACGGTTGTGGATTTGCCCACGGTTTTGATTACGCATCTTTCGGATGTCATCAGACGGCATGCCTCCGAGTTGTTGGGCAGGCAGGAAGTTCAGCAGTTGCTGGATCATTTGAAGCTTTCTCACCCAAAGGTGGTGGAAGAGCTGATCCCCGGTTTGCTGCCCCTAGGGGCTGTGGGGAAAGTCCTTCAGAATCTTTTACAGGAAGGGATTCCCATTCGCGATCTACTGACCATTTTGGAAACCCTGGCGGACTGGAGCAACATTGTGAAGGACACGGATGCATTGACGGAATATGTGCGCCAATCGCTCGCAAGGACCATTACAGAGCTCTATAAAGGTCCTGAGGATCGTATCTTTGTGCTCACCCTTGACCACAATGTGGAAAAAACTTTGGGTGAAGCGATTCAGTACACGGATCGCGGCAGTTTCCTGCCGATCGATCCCAATGTGGCCCAGCAAATTGTAAAAGGTCTTACCCAAAAGCTGTCGGGTTTTTCAGAACGCAACCAGCAACCGCTTGTCTTGTGTTCAGCGCAGATTCGGCCTCATTTCAAAAAGCTCGCGGATCGCTTTATTCCTGATCTGGTTGTGCTGTCATATGATGAAATTGTCAACAATATTAGCGTAGAATCGATCGGAACGGTGGGGTTTGATCATGCAAATTAAAAAATTCAGAGCGGACAACACGTCTGAGGCGTTAAAGCTGATCCGAAAAGAATTTGGATCCCAGGCGGTCATTCTTTCTTCCAAGGATGTGGAAATGGGAACGGGCATGTTCGGTTTCAGAAAAAGGACTTGTGTGGAGGTAACGGCGGCCACCGACGCAGAGCCCCTCAGAATTGAATCTGAGCCGGAGGTAGAGGCAGTGCCCCCCAAAAAATGGTCTCTTACGAGCGGTATCAGGGGGTCGGTCGCCCCTGTTCGGTTGGCCCGAAGAAAGACCCCCGTCACCCAGGCGGGAGAAAGGACCATCACCACCGCAAACAGGTCAAAGCCCTCGAAGATAAGGGGAGGGTTTTCCCGGAAAAAAGACCATAACATGCAGTTTTTCAGCCTGTATAAGGAGCTTCAAGACCAGGGTGTTAAAGAAAGTATTGCCATGGATCTGGTTAAGGAACTGGGTCGGATTTCGCCTTCAAAAGAAGGCTTTGGAGCGGACGGCATCAAGCAGTGCGTCATCGAAATCCTGAGAAAAATGGGTGCGGTTACGAAACCCATTGAGATCGTTCGCGGCGAACAAAAAATCGTGGCCATGGTGGGGCCCGCCGGCGTCGGGAAAACAACGACCATTGCAAAACTGGCGGCTGTCGGAGGTCTCAAGAGCAGGCGTAAACTGGGCATGATAACATTGGACGATAAAAGAATTGGCGCCATTGCGCAATTGGATGTCTATTCAAGAATCTTTGGTGTTCCCATGGAAGCGGCATCAAGCCGAAGAGAACTTGAGCAATCGCTCTACAACCTGAGGAAAAAAGATATCATTCTGATTGATACGCCCGGAATAAGCCGGAAGGAAGATGCGCTGCTTCGCCGTCTTCAGGGCCTTCTGGCGTGTGTGAAATCCGCCGAGATTCACTTGTTGATGAGTGCCACCACGCGGGAAAAAGACTTTGGCGACATTTTTGATCGATTCAAGGTGATGAATATTGCCAGACTGATATTCACCAGGCTCGATGACAGTACGGAATACGGTGATCTTCTCAACCAGCTGATCAATACTGGAATGCCGGCTTCCTATTTTGCAAACGGTCCACAGGTCCCCGAGAATATTGAAGTGGCGACCCTGGACAAACTGGTGGACCTGATTCTGGTCAAGAAGGTACATCCCAGGCGGCTTTCCGCTCTGAAAGAAACGCCTCAGCGCGATGGACGGGAACGATTTCAATACGGCCCCTATTTGGGGAAGACCTATGCATATTCGTAAACGTTCACGGTTGCCGGTTCACGGTTTTTCAAGTAACGAGTAGAAAGCAGTCAACTTGTCACTTGTCACTTGTTTTTCAACCGTAAACCGGCAACCGTAAACCGTGAACGGTTGCTTTTTTGGAGATATCGTCAATGAATCAAGGACTGCCACCCAGCAATCTCATCCGTTTGTCCGATAGACTCGCGGCCAGGAAAGGGGAGAGCGGAAGATTGAAAACCGGAAACCGAAAATCTCAGACACGCGTTATTTCAATTACCAGCGGGAAGGGAGGGGTGGGCAAGAGCAATATCGTTGCGAATGTGGGATTCGTCCTCAGCCGGCTGGGAAAAAGGGTTTTGATTATCGATGCGGATCTGGGTCTCGGCAATCTTGATGTTTTGCTGGGGCTTACGCCTCGCTATAACCTGTCCCATGCGGTTCTGGGCTCCAAAACCATATCTGAAATTGCAGTGGAAGGACCTGGAAAGATCAGGATTCTCCCGGCATCTTCAGGTGTTCAAGAGCTTGCCCACTTGACGGATGATCAGAAAACCAGATTTTTGACGTCCCTTGAAGCGGTTATGAGTGATGTGGATTTTTTACTGATTGATACCGGCGCAGGCATTTCTTCCAATGTCATGTATTTCAACAGCAGCGCGCGGGAAATATTGGTGGTGGTAACGCCCGAGCCCACTTCCATTACCGATGCATACGCCTTGATGAAGGTTCTTTCCATGAACTATTCGCAAAAGCGATTCAGGTTGGTGGTCAACTTCGCCAAACACGCCAGGGAGGCGGACGGGGTCTATCAACAGATCAAGCTGGTCGCTGACCGATTTCTGGATATCACCATCGAATATGTGGGATTTGTGTTGATGGATGAAAGGGTCAGGGAGGGCGTGAGGCGTCAAAAGATTGTCAGTGAAATGAGACCGGAGGCCCCAGCCGGCAAATGTTTTGCTTCACTGGCAAAAAAGTTGCTCAATGCGCCTCCCTGGGATTTGCCTGAAAAGGAACCCCGTCTTTTTTGGCGGGACCTCTTTGACAAAGCGCCTTAGGATGAGCCTTAATTATCAAAAAATAAGAGACGGTTGCTGATCATGGAACTGGCGGAATTGTACGATGGAAAAGAATGGCAGGGTGAGCAATCCATGAAGGATCAGCTGGTGCTTCAATATCTCCCCTATGTCAAAAATATTGTTCAACGGATTTCCGTCCACCTGCCGGCGGAGGTGGAGGAAGATGATTTGATCAATGCCGGCGTCATCGGTTTAATGGATGCCATCGACCGCTATGATCCCACAAGGGGGACCAAATTTATGACCTACGGCGCCTTCCGCATCAGGGGGGCCGTCATGGGGGAGTTGCGAAGTCGAGATGTGGTTTCCAGATCTAATAGAAGCAAGATCCGCGAGCTGCAACAGACGTATGCGAGTCTGGAACTCAAATTGGGCCGAGAGGCCAAGGATGCTGAAGTCGCGGATAAAATGGGAATCGATCTCGATGCGTTTTATCAACTCCGGAGGATGGCCGGCATGTCCTTTGTCAGCTTTGAGGAAGTCGGCTGCTTTTCCCGGGAAGAAAAAGAGGATCTCATGGGTCTTCTGGCGGACGGTGAAAGTGGTGATCCCTTTGAAATGGCCGGCATGAAAGAATTGAGGAGTGCCGCGGCGGAGGCCATCGAGGCGCTCCCCAAAAAGGAAAAGATGGTGGTTTCGCTGTATTACTGGGATGAATTGACCATGAAAGAGATTGGGAAAGTACTGGATCTGACGGAATCCAGGGTCTCGCAGATTCACTCTCAGGCGATTTTGCATTTGCGCAACGCCATGAGAAAAAAGGGGCTGGCAGAGGCTTAAATATTTAGGCGGTTGTTATGTCGGACGGACTACATATTCAACGGATATTATCTCCCATTTTCGCTGCGCCAAAGATTAAAAAAGCAAGACGGGAAGATTCCGGATCGGGAAAGCGGTCGTTTCAGGAGCGCCTAGAGGACGAAAAGGACAATCCAAAAGATGAAAGTCCGACTTCCGATAGCATGGATCAGCGAGGCGAAGATCAGGATGATGAAAAGGCTTTTACCATGGGTGAGGAGATGTCTTCCCGTGTGCAAACGGATCTGGGAAAACGGGTGGATATACACATTTAAATAGAGGATTGTTTTCATGCCATATTTAACCCCTGAACAATTGGAGATGCTTTCAGATGTCTTGTGCCTCTGTTTTTTTGGGATCACCCTTACAATCCTTATTATGATGAAGACGGCTCGATATGGCCGAAGACTGGCCGGAGAATGGATCAAGAAAAATGGGACAACGTTTAACAATGAATTGTCTCTGGTTTTGAGCGGGAAGGAGCATCGGATTGGCGGTTTTTCCGGTAATAGAAGAGGGGACGGAAAAAGAAAACCTTGGGAAAAACAGCCCGGGAATGAATACGCCGAGGTAAGGCGTCTTGCTGAACTCGGATTGAATGTTCAGGCGATCCTTGAAAAGGTGAATATTCCCAGAAATGAAATCGAGCTGGTTGTCAAGCTAAGCAGAACGGATAATGTTTCCCGAACGCGGGATCGAACAGGGAGAGGGGCCTTATCATCATCTTACCGTTAGAGATCTTGACGCTTTTGCCGGGTGATGTCGGAAAAAAATGCCCACGGGGAGATGTTGTATTTTAGAAAGCGCTGTGTGCACGGTATTTTGCCGCGGATTTCTACAGCTGGAAAGCGGCTCCCACGGGGTTATTGTTAAAAAGTGAGCGTTGTTGAGTCGTGTGTTAACCTGATGGTATATATCTTGCTTAAAAATAGTACGGGCCCTTCAGGGCGCCTTTGATCATAGTGGGGAGGTAAGCAATGAGCCAGGCAATGTATGCGGCTGTTTCAGGAGCGTCCAATCATCAGATGAGGCTGGATATCCTGACCAATAATCTCGCCAACGTCAATACCACGGGATTCAAAAAGGATGATTTGTATTTTCATATCCCGAAAGATAAGAAGGATTCCGAAACCACCCAAGCAGCACAGGGCTTTCGCGTTTTTCCTCCCGCGGAGCCCTATGAAACCCGAACCGATTTTTCCACTTCTCCCTTGCGGCACACGAGCAATACCCTGGATCTCGCACTGGACGGCGAGGGCTTTTTCTGTGTCCAGACGCCGGAAGGAAAACGATACACCCGAAGGGGTGATTTTTCATTGACCGAAGATGGGAAGTTAATGACCAAAGAAGGCTTTTCGGTTCTGGGAAAGACCGGCGAAATCACCGTCAAAGGAAAAAACATTGCCGTGGACGAGGCTGGACAAATCACCGCCGATGGAAGTCCCGTGGATACCATACAGGTTGTCAGTATTGGGAACCCTAATCGACTGAAAAAAGTAAGCGGCGTTCTGTTTGCCCCCCAGAATGATAATGTTGATGAACAAGAAGCCAAAAATGTAAAGGTCATGCAGGGGTTTTTAGAAACTTCCAATGTGAATGGGGTGAAGACCATGACCGAAATGATAGATGTGATGAGGGGCTATGAGTCCTATCAAAAAGTGATTCAATTTTTAAATGATGCCGCAAAAAAAAGCATTAATGAGGTCGGGAAACTGGCATAAATCAGCGTGATGAAACAGGGGGCGCCAAATGCAACGATCATTGTGGATCGCATCCACGGGGATGCAGGCTCAGACGTTAAATATTGATGTTATCGCAAACAACCTGGCCAATGTGAACACCACCGGTTTCAAACGAAGCCGGGCTGATTTTCAGGATCTCCTGTATCATACCTTGCGAGCGGCGGGAACCCCTTCGGCCCAGGGGACCGATGTGCCGACGGGCATCCAGATCGGTCATGGTACCAGGCCGGCGGGAACCCAGAAGATTTTCAGTCAGGGAGATTATCAGCAAACCCAGAATGATCTGGATATGGCCATCGAGGGGGATGGTTTTTTTCAGATCCTTCAACCCAATGGAGACGTCGCCTATAGCCGCGCCGGATCATTCAAGCTGGACAGTGAAGGTCGAATCGTGACTTCAGATGGATTTATGATGGAACCGGAACTTGCCATTCCCACCGATGCCCTTTCCATATCTATCGGAACCGATGGCACCATCTCCGTTTTGCAGGCGGGGGAGGCCGAACCTACCGAAGTGGGTACGATTGAACTGGTCCGGTTTATTAATCCGGCTGGTTTGGAAAGTATCGGCAGAAATCTCTATATGCCCACCAAGTCCTCGGGGGAAGCCATCACGGGTACGGCCGGCGAAGATGGTTTCGGCACCATTGCACAGGGCTATCTGGAAATGAGCAATGTCAGCGTTGTGGAAGAAATGGTGAGTATGATTGCGGCTCAACGCGCTTATGAGTTGAGCAGTAAGGCTGTCAAGGCCACGGATGATATGCTGCAGATGGCCAATAATCTACAGCGTTAGGGGGGGAATTGTGGGATGTTCAAAGTTCTTTTCGGGTTGGGTGTTTTTCCTTATGCTTACAGGATTGCTTTCCTTTGCGTGGGCCTCTGATCCGGTTGTTATAAAGGGCTTTGAAAAGGCTGAAATTTCTGATGACAATATCGTTTTGGGACAAATATGCACGGTTAACGGCATGAATGGTCCACTGGTCGCGAAAATAGAGAAAATTGTCCTGGGAAGGTCGCCCTTGCCGGGGAGCACACGCCGTATTGATGATGATTATATCAGACTCCGTTTAAAACAGGCGCGGGTGGATCCGGGTCAAATTCGCCTTTTGATTCCTAAAAGCATTATCGTTGTTCGGGAATCCGTTACCATTTCTCGTGAGGAGATCGAAAAGGCTGTTTGGGATTTTATATATGCCAATATCCCGTGGGACAGGGACCGGGTCAAGATTCGTAATATCCAAATCAGTCAGGATGTGATTTTGCCCAAAGGGAATATCTCTTACCGAATTGAACCCCTTCATAATTCTGATTTTAAAGGGAAGGTTGTTTTGCCGATTCATTTTAAAGTGAATGGCCTCTTTCAAAAACGGATTCTGGCCACTGCCCATGTCAGTGTTTTGACAAGCGTCGTGGTCGCCAAGAGGTCATTGCGGCGGTATGGGCGGATTACAGAAGAGGATATCGTGCTTCGAGAAAAGGACCTGGCCAAGATGCCTTCCAATATCATAACGGATCCCAATGAAGTCCTGGGAAAAAGGGCCAAACGGGCCATCGGCGCCGATACGGTTCTGAGGCCTGACCTTATTGAATATCCGCCATTGGTTAAACGTGGAGACGTGGTTATGGTGGTGGCTGAGTCGGCGGGATTGAGGGTTACGGCCCTTGGTGTGGTTAGTGAACGAGAGGGTCGCCGCGGGGAGAGAATCAAGGTTGAAAACCTGGATTCAAAAAAAAGTATTTATGCCCGCGTTCTGGATTCCAAGACGGTGGAAGTTGATTTTTGAGACGAGGAGGACTGGAAAGATGTTGGATCAGAATGCCCGGTTTGAAAGATTTGGGGTTGTCGGCGCACTATCTTTGTTTCTGATGCTGGTCTTTTCCGGTTGCGTCTCCGACCGGGCGGCGAAAAAGGCGGCTGTTGCTCCGGACGCGATTATGTCCCTTGGGGTCGGCACTAATCACAGGGTAAAGCCTGAGAAATATGAGGGAAGCCTCTGGGAGGACAGTGGGGCACTGGGCAGCCTGTTTAAAGATTATAAGGCCAGTAAAGTGGGAGACGTGGTAACCGTTATCCTGGATGAATATACCACGGCAAACAACAAGGCAGACACGAACACATCGAGAAAGTCCGCGGTCAAGGCCGGTGTAGGGGGTGAATTTACGAATATCGGGAACCTGCAGCCATCCTATTCAGGGGCTGTTAGCGGTTCCTTTGAACCTTCCTTCAAGGGGAGCGGTTATACCAATCGGGAGAGCCGCTTGAAAAACCTGGATGGCGTAACCGCCAGGGTTTTCAGAGTGTTGCCCGACGGAAATCTTGTGATTGCGGGGTCTCGGGAAATTACGGTGAACAACGAGACCCAATGCTTGACCCTGGCGGGGCTGATTCAGCCGCGGGACATTCGGTATAACATGGCCACCCAGGGATATGAGGTGAAATCATCGCGAATTTCCGATGCGAAATTCGTTTACAGCGGTGAAGGCGTTATCGCCCAACGCCAAAGTCCCGGCTGGCTTTCCAATTTCCTAAACGTGGCGTGGCCGTTTTAAATAATGAGGAATGGTTTACGGTTTGCCGTTATCGGTTTATGGTATGGATGCCCGAGGAGAAAAAAATGAGAAAAGTTGCGGTAATGGGCCTCATGTTCTTATGGGTTTTGTCTTTTACGACCGGTTATGCCGGCGCCACCCGTCTCAAGGATATGGCTGAAATTAAAGGGGTGCGGAAGAATCAGCTGGTGGGATACGGCTTGATTGTGGGTCTTGATGGAACAGGCGATGGCAAGGATTCCAAGTTCACATTTCAGTCTCTGGCGAGTTTGCTGGAAAGAATGGGTGTAACGGTCGATCCCAAAAAGATTCAAAAGGTGCAGAATGTGGCTGCCGTCATGGTGACGGCAGATTTGCCCGCCTTTGCAAAGGTGGGGACCCAGATGGATGTGACCGTCAGTTCGATCGGCGACGCGGAAAGCCTGACTGGCGGCATGCTCCTGGTGACACCGCTTCGGGCGGCCGATGGAAAAGTTTATGCAGCGGCCCAGGGACCTGTTACCACCGGTGGGTATTCCATTTCGGGCAATGCGGCCAAGGTGACCAAAAATTTCCCCACGGTGGGTCGGGTGGTGGGAGGCGCCACCATTGAGAAGGAAATCCGAAATGATTTCACACAAAAAGGGACCTTATCCCTGATCCTTCCAAATCCTGATTTTACCAATGCCGCTCGTGTGGCGGAAGCGATTAATATTGCCCTCAATGGTTCCATGGCAAGAACCATGGATGCCGGCACCATCGAGGTGGTGGTTCCAAAGGCGTATCGCGGCAACACTGTGGGGCTGGTGGCCATGATCGAGCAATTGGAAATTACTCCCGACGCATCATCAAAGGTGGTGATCAATGAACGGACCGGAACGGTTGTTATCGGTGAAAACGTGCGGATTTCCACAGTGGCCATTGCCCATGGGAACCTCAGCCTCGAAATCAAGGAAACCGCCAATGTGAGTCAGCCCATGCCCTTCTCCAATAACCAGAGTGTGGGATGGCCCGGCGGTGGTGACAGGGGTGGACAGCCGTCCCCCAGGCAAATGGGAAACAATGGTACGATCGTGGCCCCGGGGGGCAATACGGTGGTGACCAATGATACGAACATTAACGTCAAAGAAGAGAATGCCAGACTGATGCTGTTAAAGTCCGGGGTGACCATTGCCCAGCTGGTCAGGGCATTGAATGCCCTCGGCGTAACGCCCAGAGATCTGATGACCATATTTCAAGCCCTGAAAGTGGCGGGGGCATTGCAGGCAAAACTGGAGGTGATGTGATGACCGATGCCATGAATTTACCGGCAATGCCGTATCAAGCCATCGATTTTGCCAACAGAATGGAAAACATTTCTCGTCAGGTTGATGCCGGGAAGCAGTCTGAAGACAACAATGATGATTCCGGGATGAAAAAGGCTTGCGCTGAAATGGAGTCTCTTTTTATTTTCTACCTTTTAAAAGAGATGCGCGCTACAATACCCAAGGATGGACTGATAAGCGGAGGACGGGGCGAGGAAATTTATACTTCCATGCTGGATTCCCAACTGGCAAAAGAGTTGGCTGCCGAACGCGGCATCGGGCTTTCCCCCCTCCTTCTGGAAAGTATGGGGAAAAAAGAATCCTCCGCCCATGGGCCGGATGAAAAAATTGATAAAAAAACTTAAGTTTTTTTCATCGATGCCGATAAGAAATGCAAGGGTATATTAATTTTGCCTGGGAATTGCTTGTTATCCAGGTGAAAAGGAGGTTTGAAAAATGGAAATTACCGGCGGCAATCCATTTGCCAAAATCGATAGCTATGTAAGGCAGGTCCGCAGGGACAAGTCGGGGTCCGATGCTGCGTCCAATTCGTCTTCCGGTGAAATCCTTTCAGGGGACAGCGTGGTGTTGTCCCCCAAGGCCAAAGAAATGCAAGAGGCAAAAAGGATACTGGGGACCATTCCGGACGTACGTGAGGAAAAGGTGGCTGAAATCAGGAAACAGATCGCGGAAGGGACCTATCAGATAGACAGTCAAAAGATAGCGGAAAAGATGGTAACGGAATCTCTCTTAAACCAGTTTGTGTAGAATTTAGAGCGGCATGGCTTGGGTGTCGGATATGAAAAGACAAGAACCGGGATTGCTCCTCAGGGATGAATATCTTGACAAAAAGGAGGTTTTGCTTGAGACTCTCCTGAGTCTCGTCAAGGAGGAAGCGTGTTTATACGAATCCTTTCAAGGAATACTTCATGAGGAGAAGGGCAGGATCCTGGCGGCTGATATGAAAGGACTCAATGAATCAGGTCAATTCAAAGAGGCTCTGATGCTGAAGATCCGACGGTTGGAAGCGCAACGCCTTGTCATGATAGAGGATCTGGCGGGGATTTTGGAAGTTCCTTGCCGGGGTCTGACCCTGTGCGGGTTGGCGCAATACGTACAGGATCCCTATGCCGCCCGGTTGAAGGCGGCTCGTGAGTCGCTTTTGGCCCTGACCGGGCGAATTCGCCGGATGAACCGTTTTAATAAGTCCCTTCTCAGGCATGCACTTGAGCTCATTGCCGGTTCTTATGCTTTTTTGAGTCACCTGGCGGCGCCCAGCGCGGTGTATCAAAGCTCGGGCAGAATGCAGATGCGGGGGCAGGGTGGCAGAATTATTTCAAACAACATATAGGGGACGTCATTTCCGCATCAACCCGCCAACATGTCGAAAAGCAATACGACCTTTTCCTGACGTCATCAAAACATTACAACCAAGCCAATGAATCATAAAATAAAGTGCTGAACAGCCTTAATGGAAGAGAAAAGCATGGAAACTCTTGAAAAGATTATTGACGGCATAGAAACGGTCAACTTAAACGATGGTGATGCCTGGAACGGAATTCGAGCCGATGTAGAGGACCTGGTCTCCTGGATGGGCGCTGATATGCCTTTGGCGGCGGAACCGTTAAACCTTTGCCTGGAAGGCGTGAGACGTCTTTCGGAAAAATCCGTAATAAGTCCTCTATTGCTGGTTGATGCTATTTCCGAGTGCCTCTACGCATTTCAGGAATGTCTTACCGGAGATTCGGACGTGGACGCCCTTATGGCGAAGCCGGGTCGGGAACTGGCAAAGGTTTTAGACAGCCTTTCCGACGATGTTGACAATGGGAACGGATCAGGGTCCCGTGACCGAGTGGGTGTGAACCATGAAAGACCGTCGGATTTGACCCTAAATGATGCGGCGGCCTTTTTGGTCCTCCTGGAGGCTGATGATCCTGAGGCATTGTCTCATTTGAAAGGCCTTTTGGATGCCATTCTTTCAGCAGGCGGCTGTTCTCATAGATCCGAAGAAAAGCTTTGTGAGGCTGTGAGGAAGGTGGAGGCGATGCTTTCATCCTCGGTTTCCGATCCGGACCATACGGTCAAGGAAATTGGTGAATTGTTGGAAGAAGCCATTCATGGGATGGATGACGATGGGGAAGATGGTTTTTCGGAAAAATCCGAGGCTGATATCGAAAACCGGGATGATGGGGATTTGAAAGAGGAAATCGCCGAAGTGTCGGCTACATCGGATTTGGGGAGGGCGGAAGAAAGCCGGGAGGAAGTCTTTCATTCGGAAAGTCTGCCCGAGGATGCGGATCTTGATTTGATATCGGAATTTGTGGCCGAAAGTGGCGATTTGATTTCCGATGCCGAAGAAGCGCTTCTGACCCTTGAGACCGATCCTGAAGATGTGGAGGCCGTAGGGACGGTTTTCAGAGCTTTTCACACGGTTAAGGGCGTCTCGGCTTTTCTGGAGTTAACCGCCATATCGGAAATGGCCCATCATGCGGAATCCCTCCTGAGTCGGGTTCGAGATAAGGAAATCCGTTATGCCGGGGGGTATGCGGACCTGGCGCTTCGCGCGCTGGACATGATTAAGCAGATGATTACCAATGTTCAGGAGGCTTTGGGGGGCGCCCCGTTTTTGAGACCGGCAGGCTACGAAGAGCTTATGGATCTGTTGCGTGATCCGGAAGGTGCGGGCATATCCGATGAAAGCGCCATGGAAGAAGCCATTACACCCCGGCTGGGCGATATTCTGGTGGCTGGGGGTAAAGCGGACCGGGAAAAGGTAGAGGCGCTGGCGGGGGCGAAATCCGGAAAGCCCATAGGCGTTGAGATGGTGAAGACCAAGACCGCCACGGTGGAGGCGGTTGCTCAGGGGCTTCGAACCCAGGAACGGATGAAGGGCAAACAGGTGTTCGAGTCGTCGGTCAGGGTGAGTACCGCCAGGCTGGATCGACTCATTGATATGGTGGGTGAACTGGTGATCGCTCAATCCATGGTGGCTCAGGATGAGGTCGTGGTCGGCGGCAATCAGCATCAGCTCCTTAAGAAGGTTAATCAGACGGGCAAAATTGTGCGAGAGCTGCAGGACCTGGGTATGTCCATGCGGATGATTCCTTTAAAAGGAACCTTCAAGAAAATGACCCGGCTTGTGCGCGATGTATCTCGCAAGGTGGGTAAAACCGTAACCCTGGTGACCCATGGCGAAGATACGGAAATCGACCGGAACATGGTGGATGTGATCAATGATCCCCTGATGCATATGGTTCGCAACGCAGTGGATCATGGTATTGAGACCTCTGATGTCAGGGAAGCGGCGGGCAAGCCGGGACCGGGAACGGTTAAACTGTCTGCTTACCATGCGGCGGGCTCCGTGGTGGTGGAGATCGAGGATGATGGGAAAGGGATTTCACGGGATGTTATCCTTGCCAAGGCCAAAGAAAGAGGGCTTATCGCCGATGGTTCCGCCCTTAATGATCGCGAGGTATTTAACCTGATTTTCGAACCGGGTTTTTCAACGGCGGATGCTGTTACGGATGTGTCCGGCCGGGGTGTCGGCATGGATGTGGTGAAAAAGAATATTGAATCCATCCGGGGGCAGGTGGAAATTCAATCGGAACTGGGAAAGGGGAGTGTTTTTAAAATGCGTCTTCCCCTGACCCTGGCCATTATCGATGGGATGGCGCTTCGTGTCAACAAGGAGGCCTACATTATTCCAACGGGTTCAATCGTTCGATCCATAAAACCCGAACCCAAATCGATTTCCACTGTCCTCAATAAGGGTGAAATGCTTTCTTTGCGGGGGGAGCTTATCCCTATATTTCGGTTGCACAAGCTTTTTTCCCTGGAACATGATGAGAAAGACCTGGAGAAACAACTGGTCGTGGTGGTGGAAGACGATAACAAACGGCAGGCCGGGTTGATTATTGATGAATTGATCGGCAGACAACAAATTGTTATCAAGACGCTGGGAGATGCCAATGCCATGCGGGATATCCCCGGTATTTCCGGGGGTGCCATTATGCCCAATGGTCAAGTGGGTTTGATTCTGGATGTCGGGGGCATCATGCAGCTTGCCAATTCGGATAATGGGGAAAAATGAAGGAGAATCGTCAACACATGTTTTCCGCGACAAGCGACCTGACGGACGCACAATTTGAGAAGGTCAAAAACCTGGTTTACCGGGAATGCGGGATTTATTTAAAGAGCGGAAAAGAAGCGCTGGTGCGCGCCCGCCTCACCAAACGCTTGCGAGCCTTGCGCATGAAGAGTTTTGGGGAATATCTTGCGTACCTCGAAAACGAGGGCAAAGGGATTGAATTGAGCTGTATGATCGATGTCATTACCACCAACAAGACCAGCTTTTTTCGAGAAATCGACCATTTCCATTTTTTACGCGAGAAGGTTTTGCCGAATTTGACGAACCGCAGAATCAGATTTTGGAGTGCGGGCTGTTCTTCCGGTGAGGAACCTTTCTCCCTGGCCATGCTTTTGCTGGATGCCATGCCCGATATTGGATCAAAGGATGCGCTGATTCTGGCGACTGATATATCCACAAGCATGCTCAAACAGACTCAGGCCGCCATTTATTCGGAGGAAAAACTCACGGCGCTTCCAAAATCTTTTTTAAACAAGTATTTTGTCAAAATGTCGACACAGGGCGTTCGAACTTATCAAGTCGGCGCCGTCGCCAAAAAAATGGTCCGGCCCGCTTTGTTGAACTTGATGGAACCCTGGCCCATGAAAGGCCCTTTTGATGCTATTTTCTGCCGTAATGTCATGATCTATTTTGATACGCAGACCCAGCATAAACTGGTCAACCGTTTCTGGGATCTTCTCGAACCGGGTGGTTATCTTTTTGTGGGTCATTCCGAGGGATTGTCGGCTATTAAACACAAATTTCGGTATCAGCGGCCGGCGGTCTATAAAAGATGAATCATCATCATTTTCCGGGAAAACCAGCATGAAACATATTATTCAAGTCGGCGATATGAAGGTTGGCGTAAAAACAGATGTGCTTGTGACGCATGCCTTGGGCAGTTGTCTCGGCCTTATGATTTACGATCCCGTGGCACAAGTGGGTGGGCTGCTTCATGCGATGTTGCCCCTTTCCAAGATTAATCCGGAGAAAGCCAGGGCCAATCCGTTTATGTTTGTGGACACGGGGGTTCCCAGTTTGTTCAGGGCGGTGTACCAATTGGGCGGCGAAAAGAAACGACTACTGGTCAAGGCGGCCGGTTGCGGTTCTCCCATGGGAGATAACGAGATTTTCAAGATAGGGCAGCGAAACTATACGGTGTTGAAAAAAATCCTATGGAAGAATAAGGTGCTGCTGGAAGCCGATGATGTGGGGGGAACCCATAGCCGAACGGTTCATTTTGTTATGAAGACGGGTCGGGCAACCATTAAAAACGGGCAGCAGGAGTGGGAGCTATGAGTCAGGCGCAAAAATCCAGAATTATATCTAAGATTCAATCATTTCCCAGTATATCGGGCGTCGCGGCCAAGGTTCTCAAGCTTCTTGATGATCCGGATTCCAGCGCTGATGAGGTTCAAAAAATATTGCGTCTTGATCCGAGCCTTACGGCCAATATCCTGAAATTGACAAATTCGGCTTATTTTGGCCTGCCATCCAAGGTTGGCTCCATCAAACAAGCGGTCCTTTTGCTGGGTTGGAAGAGGCTTACCAAGATCGTTTTGACCTCATGCGTAAATGCCGTTTTGGATAAGTCGGTCCCGGGCTACGACCTGCCGCCCGGGGAACTGTGGCGGCACTCGGTTGCCGTATCGGTTACCTCGGAAGGCCTGATGAAGGAGTTGAATTTAAAGCCGGACGAAGAAATATTTACCGCCGCGCTCCTGCATGATCTGGGGAAGCTGGTTTTGGGTGAATTTGTGGCGGAGGATCTGGAGACTATTCGGTCGGCTGCGGCAAAAGGAATCCCTTTTCAGATGGCCGAAAGGGAGGTTCTTGGAACCGACCATGCTGAAATCGGCGCGCGATTGCTGGCGGCGTGGTCCTTTCCTCCCAGGCTTGTGGGGGCGGTTCGGTGGCATCATGAACCGGATGCGGCGGATGAAACCAATTCATTGATCGACATCGTCCATGTGGCCAATGTCCTTTGCCTGATGCTGGGCATTGGTACAGGCGTGGAAGGCTTACATTATGAACCTTCTGCTTCGGCCACCCGGCGGTTGGGGCTCAAGCCAAAACAACTTGAACTTGTGGCCAGCCAGACGTTGCAGTGGGCCAATGAACTTTCCGATATTTTTGAATAGAGTGATTATAACAGCCAATGATTCCAAATTTAATGCAATTGAGGGGTATTTAAAGTGGCAATCAATATTCTTATTGTCGATGACAGCAAAATTATGCGGACCATGATACTCAAAACGTTGCAGATGACCGGGATTTCCATGGGAGAGGTCTTGCAGGCCGGCAATGGCCGGGAGGGTCTGGAAGCTCTCGAAAAAAGCTGGATTGATTTGGCAATCGTGGATATTAATATGCCGGTGATGAACGGTGAAGAGATGATTGATATGATGCGGAAAAATCCTGAGATGCAGGATATTCCGGTGGTTGTCGTATCTACGGAAGGAAGCCAAACGCGCATTAATCGCTTGGCGGAAAAAGGCGCTGTTTTTATCCACAAGCCCTTTGAAGCTGAAACGATCCGCGATACCATCAGACACTTACTCAAGCTGGGGGATGCTGATGAATGACAAAATGAATGAAATTCTGGCGCATGTGGCCGTGGAGACTTTCGAAGGCCTGGCGTTTATGTTTGGTTTCCCGGAGGATGAAGATGCCGGTCGATCAGGTGAGGCAATGGTTGTCACCCGAGTGCACTTTCGAGGGCCATTTTCAGGGCGACTGATCATGGCTGTTTCCGAGCAAGTGGCCCGGGAACTGACGGAAAACATGCTGGGGATTGAAGATGGGGAGGAGATTTCATCTGATGACCAGCTTGATGCCCTTAGAGAAACCATCAATGTGATTTGCGGGAATCTGTTGCCGGCTATCGGTGGAAAGGAAGCTGTTTTTGATATTGATGCGCCGGAGGCCATATCGGATACCAAGATGGTGGAAACGGATTTGAGAGGAGACCCCACGGCGACGTCAAAATTGTCCATTGAAGATGAGCCTTGTCATCTGTTTCTGTTTTTGGACGGGGATATTTCTGAAACACTGAGCCGGTTGTGATTCGGTTTTTTGAAATGGCAGTGGAAAGAGGAAAGAAATGATTAAGGTACTCATTGTGGACGATTCGGCTGTGGTTCGGAGTATTTTGACTTCGGAGCTATCGAGGCATAAGGATATCGAAATTATCGGAACTGCCGTGGATCCCTATGTGGCGAGGGACAAGATTGTGAAACTTCGTCCCGATGTGATTACCCTGGATATCGAAATGCCCAGAATGGACGGTCTTTCATTTCTTGCAAAACTCATGAAACATCTGCCCATGCCTGTTGTTGTGGTGAGCTCATTAACTCCCAAAAATAGTAATACGGCGCTGAAGGCCCTTGAGCTTGGGGCCGTGGAGGTTTTGGGTAAGCCCGGCGGTTCATATTCCACACAGGATATTTCAAGGTCCCTCGCCAATGCCATCCGGGCGGCGGCTTCGGCGAAAATCCAAAAAACCCCGGCGATAGGGCAGAACTCGGCTAATGTAACCCCAATAAAACCCATCCAATTCAAGACCACCCACCAGATTATCGCCATCGGCGCCAGTACCGGTGGAACAAAGGCTATCGAGACCGTTCTGACCCGCATGCCGGCCAATGCGCCGGCCACCGTCATTGTGCAGCATATGCCGGAGGCGTTCACGCGCGCCTTTGCCGAGAGATTGAATCAGATATGTCGGATGGAAGTTCGCGAGGCACGGGATAATGATCACGCCATCCCCGGGCTCGCGCTCATCGCGCCGGGAAATTATCATATGCTGCTCAAAAGGAGTGGCGGGAACTACCTGGTGCGAATAAAGGATGGACCGCGTGTCCATTATCAGCGTCCCAGTGTCGATATCCTTTTTCAGTCGGTGGCGAAGAGCGCAGGGGGGAATGCGGTGGGCGCCATCCTCACGGGGATGGGCGCCGACGGCGCTAAAGGCCTGCTCGCCATGAAGGAGAGCGGCGCCTATACCGTCGCGCAGGACGAAGCCACAAGCGTGGTGTTTGGAATGCCGAAGGAGGCCATTGCCTTGGGGGCCGCGGATAAAATTGTTCCCTTGCCCTTGATTTCCCAGGAAATCATTGCGGGGATTACACGATAGCGGGAGATAAACCATGTCGTCTGTTTTCGGAATATTGCATGCTGGAAGAAGCGCGATCTTGGCTCAGCAAAAGGGCATAGAAGTCACGGGGCAGAATATTACAAATGTCAATACGCCGGGCTATACCCGCCAGAGGCTTAATCTGACCACGGCAATTCCGATCCCGTCTTCCGCCGGTCCCATGGGCACGGGGGTTGAAGCAAAGGGAATTGAGAGAGTCTATGACAGCTTCCTGGGCGCCCAGATTAACCAGCAGGAACAGGATCTGGGAAGATGGGAGGCTCAGAAGAATGCCCTCGATATGACGGAAATCGTATTTAATGAGGCGGCGGGCAAAGGGTTAAATGAGGCCATGGGGGCATTCTGGAATGCATGGCAGGATTTGGCCAATGATCCATCGGGACAGGTCCAGAGAGTGATGCTTTTGGGAAAGAGCGAGGACGTGACCTCACAATTCCAGCAAGTATACGATGCGTTGTCATCCAATTCATCGTCATTGGATGCTCAGGTGACGGGCGCTGTTGACGATATTAATTTCAATGCCGCCAAAATCGCGGATTACAATCAGAAAATTGTTGAGGTGGAAGCCTCGGGCGACCATGCGAACGATTACAGGGATGCGCGGGATATGGCATTGAAAGAACTCTCTTCGCTGATCGATATGACCACTTTTGAACAGAAAGACGGCAGCATCACCATTAAACTGGGCGACGGCAGAAATCTGGTGGAGGGATTGCGGTCTTCGGATCTGACGACCCTAGTCAATGACGGCGGCCATAAGGATGTCTGCTGGGCCTCTTTGCCCGGTCGAAGCATAAGTGACAGCATTTCCAGTGGTAAGCTTAAAGGGTTGATGGAAACAAGAGATGTCGTTATCCCAGGGTACATGAACAGCCTGGAAGATTTGACCGAGGCCATAAAGACTCAGGTCAACACCCTTCACGCCGGAGGATTTGGGCTTGACGGGTCCACGGGGAAAAGTTTCTTTACCGGAAGTTTGGCAGGGGGAGATTTTTCAGTTAATTCGAGCATCGCGGAGGATTCTGACCGGATTGCCGCCGCACAAACGGTGGACGGTTTGCCGGGGGATAACCGCAATGCGCTGGCCATAGCGGATCTACGGAACTCATCCGTCGCCATTGGCTCCGCTGACACGACGTTCGATGATTATTATGATGCCATCGTCAGTCATGTGGGCGCGGATGTGCAGCAGGCGGATGTCTGTTTTGAGGACCGATCCGAGATGGCGACCTATCTGGACAATTACCGGGAGTCCATCTCGGGCGTATCGCTCGATGAGGAAATGGTAAATCTGATTCAATATCAGCGCGCTTATGAATCCGCGGCCAAGCTGATTAGCGTGGCGGATGAAATGTTGTCTACCTTAATCAATACGCTTTAAGGAGAAATCACATGCGGGTTACCAACAGGCAATTGGCAAATGTCGTCAGGCAAAGCCTTGGGGATAACACCTCAAGACTTCTCAAGGCTCAGGAGAAAGTGGCAACCCAGAAAACAGTGAATCGGCCTTCCGACGACCCCGCGGCCATGGGACGGATACTGGGTTATCGGACGACGCTTTCTTCCATTGAGCAGTATAGCCGTAATATCGATCAGGCAAAGATCGGCATTGAATATTCCGAAATGCAATTGGAAGAGGTTTGTGACCAGCTTCAAAAGGCGAAGAATCTGGTTATTGACCGATCTGATTCTGATGAAAGCACCCGCCAAACAACGGCCGAAGAAATTCAATCCATTTACGACCGGCTGATGGATATTGCAAATACCAAATCAGGAAACGATTTTATTTTTGCGGGGCATCAGACCGATACGGAGCCTTTCACCGCTTGTGCAGAAGTGACCTGCACGGCTGCTTCGGAATTAAGCGGGGGTGAGTATTTTACCCTCGGTTCCGATTATTACGTGTGGTACGATGTCGGGGGGAGTACTGATCCGGCCCTTGCCGCGACCCATTTATCGGATAAGATCGGCATTCGGGTGGATATGAGCGGCGGTGGAGATGCGTCCGACGTTGCGAGTGCAACAGCGGACGCCATAGAAAAACAGGCGAGTTCTATTTTTGCGTCCTCGGTCACTGTGGACGATACAGCGCGATTGCAGATCGAATCGGCAGTCGACGGGACCTTTCCCGAGATCGCTGAAATCGATACCGGATTTACGATGCATACCGCAAAATATAATGGTGATGACGGCGATTTGAATTTTATCGTCTCAAATACCCTTAAGATAAAAGGCAATGCCACGGGAGAAGACGTTTTTACAGGCGCTGGCGCGACGGATGGAACCAACGTCTTTGATACCCTGAAAGCATTGAAGGATGCCCTCGAAGCGCCTACCTATGATTCAGATCGGGTGTCGGCGCTGAAGGATGACCTCATCAAAGGATTTGAGCAGGTGCAAAAAGCCACGGTGAACCTTTCAGTTTCCTATACCCGGCTCGAATCCACTGAAAATTATTGGGACCGGTTCAAATTGTCAGTCGAAAGCATGCGTTCCAAAACGGAGGATGCCGATCTTGCGCAAGCCATCGTGGAACTTCAGACGCAGCAAACGGCCTATGAGGCGGCGTTGTCCGCATCCGCCAGCCTGTTTGACAAAAGTCTGATGGATTTTCTGAGGTGAAAGATGCGTATGAAACGCTTGATTTGGGTATCGTTCTGGATACTTGTGGTTTTTTTGCCATCCGCTCCGTCGCTTGCTCTGGATACGCAAGATATCATCACGCTCAAAAAAGCGGGTCTGGGTGACAGCGTTATTCAAACCGTTATGGACGAAAAGGTGGTTGAGACCTGTGCTTTCAGCGTCAAAGAGATCGTAGAAATGAAAAAGGCGGGGATGAGCGATGAAAGCATCACCAGCATCATCAAAAAAGGCTCTTTTACAAAAGATACCCAGCCCATTGTGTATGGAACCCAGACAAAATCCATCAAAAGCCTGACCCCGGATGATGTGATTGCACTTAAAAAAGCAGGCGTGAGTGACGAGGTTATCAATTCAATTGTTTTGGGGTCGTTTGATGATAACAATCCGGAATATCGTCGGGCATGGAATATGCTTGATAACATGGGGTTGATTGTCGACGGGGGATTGAGACGATAGTCTGCCATTCCAGGAGTGTAACCGTTCACGGTTGCCGGTTTACAGTTGCCGGTTCACGGTTTTTCAATGTTAACCTTCGTAAACATGGAGTTAACCATCGATTGCCATAAATGCCGATTTTACTACGTTACCTGGGATAAACGTTTTCCACACGGTTGCCGGGGCATGGGGTTTAAGAGCCGGCAATTGCCCAACAGGGTCGTGCGGGGAAATTCGTCGGGAATGGATTGTCTCATGTTCAAGGAGAAGAAGTGCGTGAAATCCAAACCATCATCGCGTGGTGCTTACGCTTGATTTGCTCCGGTGTTAACCGGGATGCGCCGGTTTCGGAACCGTGCGATTCCGTCCCCCTTCCTTGGCCTCGTAAAGCGCTCTGTCGGCGATTCTGACCAGCGATTCGGGATCCATATCCCGATGGGGAACAATGGTGGAAACGCCGAGGCTGATGGTGACATGTGGGGTTGTCCCGGAGAATGCGTGGGCGATTCTTTCTTCTTCCACCTTTTTACGAATGGTTTCGGCCATATGGAAAGCGCCGGCGGCGTCGGTATTGGGCAACACTAATGTGAATTCTTCCCCGCCATATCGGGCCACGAAATCTTCCTTTCGATTCAGGTTTGAACGAAGAACCTGTGCCACCACACGTAGACAATCATCGCCGGCCTGATGCCCATAGGCATCATTAAAGGATTTGAAGCGATCAATATCGCAGAATATTAAAGAGAGCGGGGCGCCGGATCGTCCGGCTCTCTTCCATTCTTGAACCAGAACTTCGTCAAACCGCCGTCTGTTGGCGACTTGTGTCAGGTCGTCCATGAGTGAGAGATGCCGAAGTTTTTTGTTGGCTTTCCTTAAAGCGGTTTCCGCGCGTCTTCTAGGGGTGATATCCTTAAATTCCGATATGAGGCCCATGATTTCGCCTGTAATTCCGAAAAAAGGATTGGTGGTTAAAAGATAGGATGCGGTTGATCCTGCTTCAGATGTCTTTTCGATGTCGTATTCCAGCCCGTAACGCCCTTTTTTAATTTTGCCCAAAGGACATCCGGGCGTATGGCAAAGAGAAATCGGGAAAACATCATAGCATTTTAGTCCACGAACCGAATCCTTGTCCCTGCCCGCGAGTCTGGCCAAGGTTTGGTTCATTCGGAGAATCTCGAAGTGGGTGTCGATGACCCATATGCCGGTGCTGGATTGGTCAAATATTTGTTCGAGTTCCATGTTGACGGTTTCGGCTTCGATGACCATCATTTTCATTTTTTCCAAGGCGGCTCTGATCGATTCAAGATTGTCTTGCGTATATTTCAGCTTATCCGGAAGATCCCCATACTCATTGATGCGACTCACGCTTGCCTCCCATTGAGCCCTTTCCAAGGGTTTGTGTTGCCTGCAAAGTTTCGGCACGGCCCTAGTACCGCCCATCCAATTCTCTCTCTTGCCGGATTTCAAAATCACGCTGAAATTGTATGGCAACCTGATAACTCAGCGTTGCCATCTTTTTGGCCCGGTAGGAAAAAATAATGGCCAGGCAGGAAAGGGCTACGGATAGCAATTTGAAACCAAAATCGAGCAAGGCTCTAAATCCGCCTTTGTAGGCTGGATTTTTTTTGTTACGAGATTCCCTCTCTGCGACTCCGGGGGCAGCGGTATTAAACATATCCGCCTTGCTATGCTCTTCGAAAGTGGTTGCTATTACCTGTTCGTGGATCTGGTGTTCTTTCGTGCGGGATGATATTGTTTCCTGCTCGGGGTTGGTTTGGGTCTCTTTTGCATTTCCAGGCGCTGTTTTCCTTCCAGCGATATGCAGATCATCTTTGAATCGGTCGCTTTCGGTTTGAGGGGGAATATTCGTTTGTTCCCTGGTATTTTCTCTTCCCTCAAGTACCGGATCAATCGATGGTTGAACCGATTGTAAATCCCTTTTTTTGGCAATGTTTTCCGATTGAATTGAAGGCTTTTCCCGCTTTTTTTTGTCGGGAATTATGTTGTTCGAAATGATTTTCGCACCAGGGGTTTTCTTTGGAGATGCGGGATGGGTGGATGAATGAATTTTAACCGTACTCATGGAAACTTTACCATGAGAGGGTGGCGCAAGGTTTTCCTCAATTTTGATCGAACGCTGGATTTGAGATGATGGCTTTTCCGGAGGGACCCCTTGTTTTAGTGTCTCCGGCGTTTTTGCCCGTGATACAGCTGGCAATTCAGGCGGGGCGCTTGTCTCCCGGTTTCGGATGGGCTCCGGTTTCAGATCATTTGCATATACCCATCCGCCGCCATAGGTTGTTCCCTCGACCAAAATATAGAACCAGGGACCATACTTTTCTATTATTTTAAACTCGGCATCACTAGACACTGTTCCTAGAACGATGGCATCCCGCGAAGGGTATTTTCTCAGTTGGATATTATCCGCGGCATCCCCGAATGCAACTCGGAAAAGGAGTAGGGAAAAGGTCAGAATGAGAATTGACTTTGTTCTTGGATTCTGTCTGTTTTTCATCTAATATCCTTTTTTGCATGGCATTTCCCAAATGTTATGACGCCTCTTCTACCTTTCTGGTCAATAAATTGACAGTGGTGGTCCGTGAATGGCCATTTTAAATGCGGGGTTGTCCAATTGCTGCGTTTCTAGACATGGCGCATGACTTTAATATGCAGTTTTTGTGCCGTTTGACGGTGAAACGCTTAAATCCTAACGTCTGAAACCTGAAATGAACAGACATTGGTACTATGAAATTTTGGAGATCGATGCCAATGCCTCGGCGGAAGAGGTGGTGCAGGCCTATGAAGATCTCGTGGCGGCATGGAATCCTGAGGCTTTTTCAAAAAGTCCCCGTTTAAAAAAAAAGGCTGAAAGAAAGCTTAAAAAAATCAACAAGGCTTACCGGAAAATCCTTTCTTCTCCGTCCTGTCAAAGGGAAGGGGCGTTTTCTCAAAGAAAGCCGCCATCTGAAGCCCCATCCTTTTCTCGTCCTTCAGCCGAACCGGCAACCCGTGAGAAGGCGAAAAACGGCCGGCAGGTCCATGCGGAAACGCACCCATGGATACGGCTTTTGGCAAGGATGATCGATTATTTCCTGTTTGTACTGTTTCTTCGATGGGTGCATTTGTTCGACCTGCCTCTCTGGCGGAGTGTTCCCTTCTTTTTTTCCCCTGTAGTGATGTCGTTTCTTTGGGTTTTTCTGGAAGCGGTTCTGTTGTGTGTATTCGGCGCTACGCCGGGCAAGTGGATATTTAACACGGAGATTATCGATCGATCTTTAAAAAGGCCCGGACTTTGGAGTGCCTTTCTGCGAAGTATCTCCGTATGGTGCAATGGCGTCGGTACGGGTTTTTTTTTGATTGCCCCCGCAACAATAGCGGTTTCGTATTTCAGGCTTAAAAAAGACAAGCTTGCGCCATGGGATCGATTGGGAAAATTTCGTTTGATACACCGGAAGATTGAAGGGCCAAGGATATTATGGGCTTTTTTAGGGGTTGCCGTGTTGCTTGTTTTGGGTTTCTATCCCCCGGACCGGCAGATCGGCTCGACCCCCCTGGACCCACCGGCGCCGGAAGTGGGTTATAAGAATACGGATCATGAGACAGATGATATCGGCGTCATAGCGGCAAAACCGGAAAGTCGACAAACATCCATACAGAGAAAGCCGGGCCTTGCACAAACATCATTGGTTCAGGCAAATTCTTATCTATTGCTGGGTCGTTATGAAGATGCCATGGAAGTGTACCAACAGATTATCTTGAAAAGCCCGAATTTGGCGGAGGCGCGATACGGACTTGGCGTTTCCTACGCCAAACGCCGTTATTATAAAGAGGCGATGGCAGAACTGAGGCAGGCGGTGCGGTTGAACCCAGAATATGCGGAGGCCCATCATATTCTGGGGTTGATCTATTTGACCTCCGGCAACAAGGATGCTGCATTGGCGCAGCACAGGAGACTTGTGGAACTGGATAGAACACTGGCGGATGAGCTGCTCATCTACATTGAAAATATGCGAAATTTTGTAGAAACCGAAAGCGTGAATCCGGAATCGTCGGATTAATGATGGCTCAGGATTTTAAAACTTAAAACTGCGGCTATGGTGCTTAGGTTTATTGAGGGTTATAGTCCCCCCTGTTAAATTTAATGGTCTCCAGAGAAGAGAGGATCAAAGTTTCATTCAGAATTTCCTTTAAGCCATCGCCATCGGGAAGTGCGTTAAGGGCCGAAGCCAATCCCTGTTTTTCTTTCCGCATTTGATCCACCAAAGGGGAAATTTCCTTTAATCCAGCCTCGGGGTTGCCCAATTTCTCTTGATAGTCGCTTAGAATTTTCAGGAAATTTTCCACCTGCTTGACCGTGCCATTTTCCACAGAGGAAAAAAAATCGAATTGCGTTTTGGATAGCCCTTCGATTTTGGGCATTTGCGGGTCGTTTGCCGTTGCTTGCGATGTCTGCCCCAAGGTTTCATTGAGGATGGCGCCGAATTCAGAACCGGTGGGTTTCTGTTTAGCGTTAGTCCTTCCGGCGTAATTGTTCGCAAGGATCTCTTGGTTTTGATTTATGATCATTTTTTTTCTCCCCTAAAAGACAGCGTCATTCAGGCCTGTTGATTGGCGACGGCGCCAGGTGTTCGAAATGAAATTCCAAATCGCCGTGTTAACTGTTATGTAGGCAATGCAAGAACCGTGCAGGACTTATAGAGAAATAATTTTAGTTTGAAAATGCAATGTGTTAGGCCAATCTTTTAAGTGATAAAGTCCCGCACGGGTAGGAAAAAGATGCCCTTTGGGTCAAACTGTGCTGCAACATTTGCATGCCATGTTTTCTTGCGCGCGTCGCCAATCAAATTATAGGGCCGCCTTGGCTTCATCCATGGAAAGATCAATGGTGATTTCGCTGGTTTCTTGGAAATCCTTTAGTTCATCCCGCATGGCCTGGGTGCCCATGACGCGAATGCGTATCCCTGCTTTCTGGCAGCTTTGAATCACTTTAATGATCAATTTGATCAGCGTCACATTCGTGCCCGATACCCGGCTTAAATTCAGAACAAATTTGGTGATGCCGGAGCTTTTCATCCCCTCGATTCTGGTTTTCAAATGCCCTTCAATGGCGACACTGACCGGCCTCTCGATCTTCTTCGGCAACGTTAGAACCTGAACATCGCCATCCATGGAAAAATATTTACCGGCAGTATCCTCCGGTCCCGCTGCCTCCTTGGCCTCCAGGGTTAGTATTTTATTAACCCTTTCGATCAAGTCTTGTCCCTTGAAGGGTTTTACCATGTAATCTTTGACGCCCATCTTGAGAATCTTCATGACATTTTCTTTGCCCGATTCAGCGGTCAGCATGATAACGGGGGTGGCAGCCAATTCCGGGTCCGCTCTCAACTGTTCCAACATCTCAACTCCTGTCATTACTGGCATGGTAATATCCAGAACAATCAGGCCCGGTTTTTCGCCGGCGGCCATTTCCAGGCCTTCCTTCCCATCACCGGCTTCAACTATTTCGCATTTAAAGGGTTTAAAGGCTTTCTTTACGATCATTCGGATCGTCTTACTATCATCAACAACCAGGACCTTCAAGGCCATAACCATCCTCCTGGATTAATTGTTAATTTACGGATTTCAAATAAACATCCACCAGACCGGTCTGCGTTCGGCAGTTAAACACAAAGCCTTCGTGCCTTGCCCAGCCTTTATGCTCAACTCTAAATTCCTTGCCGCTTGTGATGGTGGGAATGGATAATTCACAGGTGAGCCCGACATCGCAAAGGCGGCTTTTGAGATCGCCGCCGATCATATTGCTTAGTTCTCCGACCACATCATGGACCTCCTCATCCCCTTCAATTTCATCCTCTTCCATGTCCAGCATGGCGGCGGTGATGAGTCTGGCAAAATCGCCATTGACATGAAGGTTGATACTTCCCATGGCTTTTCCGGCGAAGCTGACCGATCCCACAATTTGCATCCCGTCCGAGGCCGTGTAGGTTGCACTATCAACGAATTCCACGTCCATAGCGAGCATTGCTTCGAACACACCGATCACTGCATTGGAAATATATGACTTCAAATCCAATGTATTGATTTGCTCCATCAGATTGTTTTCCTCCTTAGCTGATCCAAAAGATATCATATGCTTGCCACCATAACAAAAATGGGTACGATTTGTGAAGAAATTATTTGGATTTTCGGAAGTTCTCATTCAGTTGAGTGGTGACTTTAAGTCGATTGGGGTGGTCCTATGATGAATGGAACAGAAGGGATCCCTTACGAAGAACCGGTCAAAAGGAATTTTTTCAAAAAAAACTTTAGGAAATGAATAAGCTGCCGATAAACAAAATAAGGGTTTTTTGTTTTCTTGTGTTTCAAAAACCGGCGTTGTTTATCCGCTAAGGAGTTTTGGTAATGGATGTTTTGGATAGCGTTGAAGTATCGAGTCTCTTTGTTTTTGCTACGCAGAAGCAGCAAGATTTGGAAACCTTGTCCTCCAATTCTTTGACCAACGGCATGGATTTATATCAGAAGAAGGATTACAAGGGGGCGGCACGGGCATTCCGGGGCGCCATTGCCCTGGCGCCCGGTTCTTCATTTACCCAGGATTCCGCCAAGTATCTGGCCATGTCGGAGATCAAACTGGGGCATGTGGACAAAGCGATGGAAGCTTATCAGAAATCCATTGAACTCAATCCTGATTCGGATCAACCTCATATTGACCTGGCGAAACTCTATTTTACCCAGGAGCGGTACAGCGAAGCGGAGAAGGAATACGCAAAAGCCGTGGAATTGAATCCGGATGTGGTCAATTACTATTCCCTGGGGCAAGCTCAGTTGTCTCAGGAAAAGTATGCGGAAGCAGAGGCGTCATTCAATAAAGTCATGCAAATGGAGCCGGATGACCCCAACAGTTATTATGGTATGGGACTGGTTTTCAGTCGGCAGGGGCGTTACGAAAAGGCCATTGAATATTTTGAGGACGCCGTAAGCGAGAAGCGTGATTTTTTTGATGCCTATGTGGAAATGGGCTATGCCTATGCGGATTTGGGCAGGATGGAGGATGCGGAAAAGATATTGGAAATTCTGGAAGATGATGCTCCGGAATTGGAGGACAGCCTGTCCCGGTATATGTATAAGGTTGATCCCCCCAAACTGTCATTTGCCCATTCCAACAGCACCTTCAACTACCGTATGCCCAGAATGACCTCTGTTAAAGATCTGGATGCTTATCTTGAAAATGCCAATGCCGCCAAATCATTTTAATGTCATATTTCAGTTTGACAAGGAGATGGACCGGCTTTCCGTTGAGAACCGCTTCAATTGGAAAATCGGCAGAGCAACAGGAACCGGTCCCGGTGAGGCTTATAATTTTGGGTTTCCCAACGCTTCCACGGAAATATCCCTTCGCAGCTTTCCTGACAATGTGTATTACGATGAAGATGCGCTGACGGCCAGGGTGCAATTCACCATTCGGCAGAACGAAACTGCTGACGGTACGCTGGATACGTCTCATATTGAATTCAAGTTTTCGGGGGAGGATCAGTGGGGGCTTTCAATGGATGAGGCCGGTGATCAGTTTATCGGATTTTCAGGGATATTTTAAAATTGATGGGAAAATGGTAATTTTTGATTTTTTTTCTAAAGTTTTTCCATAATGGGACGATAATTAATTTAAAAAGGTAAACAATAATGAAAATATATTAAATCTAACAAAATGGAGTCCAGAAAGGAGGAATGGGGGCAGCGGTAAAACGTCCGATCTTGGATTGGGAAAGCAATAAAGACTTCCGGCAAGAATGCCGGGCAGATACCTAGAAAAGGAGAATACTTATGGGACAAGCCATATCACTGACATCGTCAATGCAATCGAATCTTTTTTCTCTGCAGCAGACCAACAAACTCATGGAAGTGACCCAGGGCCGATTGGCGACCGGTAAAAAAGTTCAGAGCGCTCTGGATGATCCCATCAACTTTTTTGCAGCCAAAGAGCATAATCAGCGGGCTTCGGATCTTTCCTCGCGTAAAGATGCCATGGGCGAGGCGGTCCAGACCATCAAGTCCGCGAGTGCCGGGATTGAAGCGATTTCGGATTTGATTCAGTCAGCGAAGTCCCTGGCGCAATCCGCAATCTCTGCTTCTGATTGCGTTGAGGCCGGAGCACTGATGGATCAGTACAAAACAACCATGACCCAGTTGGATGGCATTGTAACCGATTCTGGTTACAAGGGGAACAACCTTCTGAAAAGTGATACGGAAAACATCGAAATCAAATTCAGCGCCGATGGCACACAATCCCTGACGGTGACGGGTTTTGATTCGAATGCCGTATCCGGTTTGGGTATTACCGTGGCCTCGGGTTGGACCGATGCTACTACTACTATCGCAGTGACCGAGGTTGAGGAGGACATTAATGAACTAGACAGTGCTGTAACCAAGTTGAGGACAGAGGAGTCCAAGCTGTCCAATAACTTGAGCATCATTACCGCCAGGCAGGATTTTACGGATGGAATGATCAATGTTCTTGAATCCGGCGCCAATAATCTCACAAATGCCGACATGAATGAGGAGGGCGCTAATATGCTGATGCTCCAAACGCGTCAGTCCCTTGGAACGTCATCCCTAAGCATTGCTTCTCAGGCGGCACAGGCGGTACTCAGGTTGTTTTAGAAGGCAACTCTCCCTAAAGGAAGAGGAGTTTGGAGGAGGGGGGGATTCCCCCCCCCTCCCGGTTCAACACTTTGCTTTTTGTTTGATGCGTAAGATTTTCTGAGTTTCCTTCCACTTTTTATTCATCGCGATTTTGTTTCCTCCCCGGATGTCGGTTCCGCTTATTCATGATTTCTTCTGATTCCTATTGCCGGCAATTTTAATAAGTTCCGTTCCCGGCGAAGCTTATAATCCTGGGTTTTCAAATTTTTCCAATGAGATATACCATCGCATATTTCTGGGGCATCAGTATTCCGATGAAGATTTTTTTCAATTATTTTGATTTTTTCTCTAAAGGTTTGCCCCTGCGGGCCGATAATAAATTTAAACAGGGAAACAATAAAAAGTTTATAAAATCAAATAGATTTAAAAACACTTCCGGCAAGAATGCCGGATAAAGACCTAGAAAAGGAGAAACACCATGGGACAGGCAATATCACTGACATCGTCAATGCATGCGAATCTTTTTTCTCTGCAGCAGACCAACAAACTCATGGAGGTGACCCAGGGCCGACTGGCGACCGGTAAAAAGGTTCAGAGCGCTCTGGATGATCCCATCAACTTTTTTGCAGCCAAAGAGCATAATCAGCGGGCCTCGGATCTTTCCTCGCGTAAGGATGCCATGGGCGAGGCGGTCCAGACCATCAAGTCCGCGAGTAACGGGATTGAAGCAATTACGGATTTGATTCAGGCAGCGAAATCCCTGGCGCAATCCGCAATTTCCGCTTCTGATTGTGTTGAGGCCGGTGCATTGATGACGCAGTATAATGAGACCAGAACACAGTTGGACGGCATCGTAACAAATTCCGGTTACAAGGGGAATAATCTTCTGAATGGTGACAGTGAAACGATTCAAATTAAATTCAGCGCCGATGGTGTGCAATCCTTGACGGTGACGGGTTTTTCAGCGAAGTGTGGCGACACCTCTAGCGGACTTAAGATTACTTTGGGCGCGAGTTGGGTTGACGGTTCGGGTGATATTGATACGACCGCAATTGAACAGGATATCAATGAACTGGATAGCGCTGTCACCACCTTGAGGACGGAGGAGTCCAAGCTGTCCAATAACTTGAGCATCATTACCGCAAGGCAGGATTTCACGGATGGCATGATCAATGTCCTTGAAACAGGCGCCAATAATCTCACAAACGCCGATATGAATGAGGAAGGCGCTAACATGCTGATGCTCCAAACGCGTCAGTCCCTTGGAACGTCATCCCTAAGTATTGCTTCTCAGGCGGCACAGGCAGTACTCAGGTTGTTTTAGAAGGTGTACAAAGGGAGGGGCCGCTTCCTCTCCCGGTTTAATTCTTGCTAAGGGATTTTAGGATGGCACTAAAGATTACACTCAGACCCGGTGAGAAGATGATAATTGGGGGTGCAGTGGTCACCAACGGCGGCGCCAAATGCGATCTTTTCATCGAAAATGAAGTTCCCATGCTCAGGGGGAAAAATATTATGACCCAGGAGGATGCGGATTCACCCTGTCGCAGAATATATTTTGTTATTCAGTTAATGTATATTGATACAAAAAACCTGGCGTTGTATCATGATCAATACTGGCGGTTGGTACGAGAGCTGATTGATGCTGCTCCCAGCCTGGTGGGAATCATAGACGCCATCAGTGAAGAAATTGTCAGCGGCAGATATTATCAGGCTCTGAAACTGGCAAGAGAATTAATTCTTTATGAAGAGGAGGCACTTTTCAATGTACGCAAATCCAATGCAGGCGTATAACACTATCAGCAATAAGACATCGTCCGGTCGTGAAGTTGAAGCGGCGGTTCTCACCAAAGCGGCCAATAAACTCAAAAGCTGCCAGAACAACTGGGATGACGGGGGGCATGAAGCGAGACTGGATGAAGCGCTTAAGTATAATCAGCGGCTGTGGAGTATTTTTCAAGGCGAGTTGAATCGGGAAGATAATCCCCTGCCCAGTGATGTTCGGCACAATTTGGTCGTGTTGGGCGCTTTTGTCGATAAACGGATTTTTGAGACCATGGCCTTTCCAAGTCCCGAAAAACTTGATATTGTTATTCGCATCAATCAGAATATTGCGGCCGGCCTCAGGAGCTCAGCAGCAGATAACTGATTCGGTAATTTCGATATCCATCAGCATTTATTATTAAACAGCGCAAAAATGCAGGATGTTTCGTGAAGCGTTGTCACAGGGTGTTGTTACGCTCTTTGGGGAAGGATGCCATGCCCGTGGCCTTGTATTGCAAATCTTACTCGGCGGATCTGTCGAGGCTTGAGAATTTGCTGGAATCCATTGAGATACACAATGCGGATCAATTGCCGGTGTATGTTTCCGTACCCCAACGGGATATGGAAAGCGCGGGTTTGTTGCTGAACCAAAAAAAGGTAATCCTCATTTCCGATGAAAGCATTACCGGGAAAAAGCTTGATGATTCTCAAATAACCCAGCAAATTGTAAAACTATCGGTATGGAAGTCCATCAAGGAAGATGTGATTCTGATGTTGGATTCTGATTCCTACTTTATCAAAGACTTCCATGAAAGGTCTTTTGTGGATTCCGTGGGCGCTGCCTATACGGTGATGCATCAGCAGAAGGATTACTTTCAGTTTACATCCAGGTTATGTGCCGTCAACAATCTGGATACAGGTGTTGCCAAACGGGGGTTTCTCAAAGATCGGCTATCCATTAAGAAGGCGATGGGTGCGGTTGTGGATGAGCATACGGTTGTTCACGACTTTGGTCCTTCCCCCTATGTATGGAACAGCAAGGTCCTGGAATCATTTTACATAGACTTCCTGGCTGAAAAAAAGATGACCCTCGAAGATTGTATGGAGATAAGTGCTTCCGAATTAAGCTGGTACGGCGAATGGCTTCTTCATGAAAGACCCATCGATCTTATTCCCGTAGAACCGCTTTTTAAAGTCTTTCATGTGCCCCAACAATATCAATTGGCCTTGGCGCTTAAGGAAACCGAGGATTCTCTCAAAGAAAACTATTACGGTATCGTACTCCAATCAAATTGGAACGCGCCTTACAGATTTGGAGATCCCATGGGGCGAGGACGGGAGCGTGCATGAGGATTCTAACCGTCGGGGCCATAAAAGGCGGGTCAGTTCCCGTCGGTCGTGCGATTCATACGGCTTTTAAGCAAATTGGTGAAGATGCCGATTTCCTGGATTATTCAGATTTTCTGTCGGAATTCAACAACATTCTTGCAACCCCCAACCCTGAACTGTCGTCCGCTTTTCTATTGAAATGCCGTAGGCGGTTGCTGAAAAAGGTGTCCGAATTCAAACCCGATGTTATTATGGGAATTGCCCAGTCCCCTATCAATAACATTACGCTGCTGACCAACCTGCGAAAAAAGGGCATAATTTTATGTTACTGGTTTGTTGAAGACTGTCGGGTCTTTGAATACTGGCGGAAATATGCCCCATCTTTTGATCATTTCTTTATCCTGCAAAAAGAGCCCTACCTGAGCGAGCTGAAGCATCTGGGTTGTCGCAACGCAGATTACCTGCCGGCGGCATTTGACACGAATCTGATTTGTTTTAATGGGAATACGGAA
Source organism: Desulfatiglandales bacterium (assembly GCA_963664475.2). GTDB lineage: Bacteria > Desulfobacterota > DSM-4660 > Desulfatiglandales > Desulfatiglandaceae > NaphS2. The sequence continues at coordinate 400,664 of CAXXXE010000004.1, read as the reverse complement.
TCAAGGATAAACATTTCATTTATGGGGGCGCCTTATCCGAATCGAATCTATCATTTCAGTCAACTTAAGCGGCGTGATTTTCAAATATATGGCGAAGGATGGACCGAAAAGGATCATTCAAGCGTAGTCCTTTCACAACACCGGGTTTCAGAGATCGAAGCCCGCATGGTCTATGCGCGCACGAAGATCAATATTAACCTCCATTCATCCGTAAATCCGGTTTCCTTTGGGGAAGGAGATTTTGTAAATCCCAGGACCTTTGAGCTGGCGGGGATGGGGGCATTTCAGTTGACCGATTATCGCAATCTTCTCCCTTTACATTTCGACCCGGATTCTGAACTGGCTGTCTATCGAAAATGGAATGATTTAGCGCTTGCCATTGATTATTTCCTCCAGCATGATGAGGAAAGGGATCATTTGGCAAAGAAAGCACGGGAGAGGGTACTAAAAGAACATTCCTATGAGCACCGGGCGCGGGAGATTGTCAGCATCATAAATCAATGAGGGGGGAATCGGGCGGAAGAAACGGGGTCTTTTTCGTCTAGTGCCGATATGAGCATTTCGGCTGTCATATTTTTTGTACAATCTGAAAAGAATTCGGTATTATAGCAGGGAGGTTTTTGCTGAAATTCCCCGCAGGGGCAATGGGTTCGTGCCGGGAGAGATTGAACGACTGAAAGATGATTTCCTACGAATTTAACCCTTGAGGAAGGTGAAATGTGCGAAAACGCAATCACCGTTCGTTTGCCGCAAAGCGCTGTGACATGAGGGATGCCGCTGTCCATGCCCACGACCGCGCTGCAGGAGAGGGCAATGCGCACCGCTTCATATTCCGTGGTTTGGAAGGCGCCGACAATGCCTTTGGGGGGATCAAATACACTGATTTTCTGACCATGCATGAGTACAATCGGTTGGTTTAACAATCTGATGAATCGTCCGACTTCTGAACTGGTCAGCGATCTTGTGGCGGCATAGCCCGCGCAGTACGGTACAAAACAGATGAATTTTTTCCAGCCGGGGTTCAAGGGAATTTCCAACTCCAGAGGCGCGCCATGAAAGTCATCTACACCCAGGGTGCGGGCCATGATCAGGCTTCGATCTTCATCGTTTTCAATGGAAACAGCGTCTAGATCAAATACGGAGGCATTTTTCGGTGGACAGGTTTTTTCGAAGATCGGACATGTTAAAAGCCACTCCATGCGCCGGCGGGGGGCATCAAACCAGATTTGGATGTGGGGTTTTTCCTGTTTCAAAGCCGTGGCCGCTGCCGCGGCGAAGGCGCAGTCTCCCATGCCGAGGTGCCGTTTTATGATGATTTTTTCAGGTTGCATTCGATTCAATTTCCAGAAAGTCGCTGAAAACAGCGTTTTATAGATGACATTGAGAACGGTTTTAAGCCAAGCCATACATTATCATCAGGAAGGCCGTTTGACGGCTGCTGCTAATCTATACACAAAAATATTGAAAATCAATCCGAATCATCCCGATGCGCTTCATTTGTCAGGACTTATCGCCCATCAGTCCGGTAAGCACCCAATGGCGGCTGATCTGATAAGGCGGGCTATTGAAATTGATCCAAACCAGGCAGTCTTTTACTGCAATCTCGGTAATGTTATGGTTTCATTGGGAAATTCAATGGAAGCGATCATGAACTTTCAAAAAGCCATCGCATTAAATCCCGAACTGGTTGAGGCGCAATACAATCTTGGAAACGTTTTTGTTAAAGAAAACAAATTGGAGAAAGCCATCTCTTGTTTTCGAAGAACAGTTGACTTGAAACCGGATTTTCCTGAAGCCCATCATAATCTGGGTATTGTTCTTTACAAAATGAACAAATTTGATGAGGCCATTGCCTGCCTGTTGGACGCATTGCGACAAAAACCGAATTTTCCCGATGCATATCGGACCCTGGCTGATGTCTTAAAAGATCAGAACAGACCCGTTCAAGCGATTGGGTTTTATGAGAAAGCGATTGCCCTGAAGCCCGACTATGTGGAGGCGTACGTCAACAAGGGGAACGTGTTTTCTGAGCAGGGGCGTCTTCGTGAAGCCGCCGACAGTTATCAACAGGCGCTTCGAATCAATTCCGCCAGTATTGATGCCTATGCCAATCTTGGAAAAGTCCTTGTGGATCAGGGTAAATTGCGGGAGGCACTGGATTGTTACGATAAGGGTCTTGCTCTCGATCCTGACAATGGGGAATTGATCTTTGACCGTTCAACGCTGTTGTTGCTTATGGGGAATTTGGCCGAGGGGTGGGAAGGTTATGAACGACGATTGGACAGGCCCGGCTGGAAAAAAACCTATCCTCACCGTTTTGAAATACCTCGATGGGACGGTTTGTCCTTTGAGGGGAAAACCCTCCTGGTTCATGGTGAGCAGGGATTTGGGGATATCCTGCAGTTTGCGCGGTATCTCCCCATGGTGAAGGCCAATGGTGGCAACATCGTTTTTGAGGCGCCGAAACCCTTGCTGAAATTGTTCAAGGCTTTTCCGGGGGTCGATGCTCTGGTGGAAGGCCCTTCCATGGACAAACCGGGTGCCGGATGCGATTATTTTATCCCACTCCTAAGTTTGCCGGGTTTATTTGGAACTACCCTTTCAAGCATACCCGCACGAATTCCTTACATCCATGCGGATTTAGAAAAGGTTGAACATTGGCGCAAGAATATTTTTGGGGATAAGATCAAGGTTGGTCTTGTCTGGGAAGGAAAAACAACGGATGCAAAACGTTCCTGTCCCATTGAATCTTTTGGGGGGTTGGCGGAGATTCAAGGGGTGCAATGGTATGGATTGCAAAAGGGGAGGGCGGCGGATCGTGTGGCGGACCTGCCGGGAGAGATGGGATTGGTCAATTTTGGAGAAGCGTTTGAGGATTTTTCCGATACGGCCGGCGCCATTGAGAACCTGGATTTGGTGATCACCATCGATACTGCGGTCGCTCATCTGGCGGGTGGCATGGGTAAACCCGTGTGGGTGTTGTTGAAGTTCTCGCCGGACTGGCGATGGTTGATGAACCGGGAAGACAGTCCCTGGTATCCCAGCATGCGGTTGTTCCGTCAACCCCGGCCGGGGGACTGGGATGGCGTGATGCAAAATATGTTGGAAGCGTTGGAGATATTTGTAAAAAGTTGACGTTGTTCAGTTGGTGAAATGAGGGACTTTTTCATTGTTAACCATTTCCCATTCCAGGGCGGAAATATTGCGTTCGCTACTGCTAAACTCAACGCCCACAAGATAGATCATCTTGCCCGCATTCAGATATTTTTCGTGATATTTTCTTTTTTTGATCTGTTGCAGTGCCTTATTTGAACCTGTATCGATGTCAGTCACCTTAAATTCAAAGATATACAGTCTGTTTCCCGTGGTAAGTGTAAGATCTATCCGTCCTTTGTTGGTGGTGTCCTCACAAACCACATTCAATCCCAGGGCGGCGAAGTAGCTGTAAAAAATGGAGGCGTAATAACCTTCATACTGCTCCAGCCGATTTTTCCGATACCAGTCATTGGGTATGGATGCAAAAAAAGAATGAAATATGTCCCGCAGCTTTTCGATACTGCCGTTTTCGATTGCATCGAAAATGCGCAGTTGGTTCCGTTCTTTCTTGATGACATCCCGGCAGAGAAAATTCAAAATATAATCAATCAGGCTCATTCTGACTTCCAGGTTGGGATAGCCCAGTGTGTATTGAATTCTCTCCCCCAGTTGTCTTTTCCCTTTGATGGTCAGATATCCTGTTTGAAACAGCAGGGTTTCCAGATGCATTTCATTGACATCAAAGCTGCCCAGAAGGGCCTCGCTTGCTTCCATTCGTTCCAGGTCCGGAATCAGGTATTGACGATCCTGGATGCTTTTGATCAAAAATGACGGCGTACCGGTTTCAAACCAGTAGTTTTTAAATTCACCACTGTCCAGGTATAGAAGAATGTCAAAGGGATTGTACATCTTTTCTCCTGCCCAGTTATATCCATCGTACCAGATTTTGATCTTGTTCACATCCGCATCGGGCAGCGCATCTGCAAAAACCGAGTCGAGTTCTTCCTGGGTATAGCCGCAAATTGAGGCATATCTTGCGTCAAGGGTGATATCCTTTAAGTTGTTCAACCCACTGAACAGACTCACCTTTGAAAATTTGCTGACGCCGGTGATAAAAACAAATTGAACGTATTGATCACTGTCTTTGATCACGGAATAAAAATTTTTCAGACCGTCTCTCATTTCAATGGCAAGATCGGCTTTATCCCGGGCGGCCACCCAAAATCCCCCACCTGTGGCCACTTGAAAATCCCCCACCTAAAGAGGTTCAAAATGTAGTTTTTTGATCTTCGGTTCAATTCACAAAATGGTGACAGGGCGTTATACCATCTCCCAATGCAATTTAATTGAATTGGGAGGAAGAAAGGATGAACGTTTTGAAGCCGGACAAGAAATCTACCATCATTACCCTACTTAAAAATGGCGTCGGTCAGCGTGAAGTACATCGTAAGACCAACATTGACAGGAAAACGATCCGAAAATACGCAAAAGAAAGTGGCTTTTTACCCGAAGACTCCGACTTAAATTCAAAATCCCCCACCCTGGCCACCGGGACTGATTGCATCATCAGTGAAAATCCCCCACCCCGGCCACCGGTAAACAGCACCTCCAAGGAAGAAAAACGGGCGATTCCACTCCATGCCGGATCAGCATGTGAGCCACACCGAGAATGGATTGAAAAGCAGGTGAAGCTTGGGAGGAATGCCGTGGCGATCTACCAGGATTTGGTCGAGCGATTTTCCTTTACCCACAAATACAACAGCGTAAAGCGGTTTGTAAGGGGTCTGAGGAAAAAGGACCCCAAGCAATTCGATCGATTGGAGTTTTTACCAGGGGAAGAGGCTCAGGTAGACTATGGCACGGGAGCCAAGACGCTTCATTCAACAGGGAAATACCGCAAAACTCGTCTCTTTATAATGACGCTGAAATATTCCAGGCGCTCATTCCGGAAAGTAGTTTGGCAATCAAGCAAAGAAACATGGGCAAGACTTCATGAGGAGTCATTTCGGTATTTCGGAGGTTGCCCCCAATATGTAGTTTTGGACAATTTGAAAGAAGGCGTCATTAAACCGGATCTTTACGAACCTGAATTGAACGCTGTTTATGCGGCCATGCTGGAACATTACGGGGTTGTTGCGGATCCGGCAAGAGTTAGAGACCCAAACCGGAAAGGGACTGTTGAAAATGCCGTACAGCATACACAGGATACAGCCTTAAAGGGTCGCACATTTGAAACGATTGAACGGCAGAATGAATGGCTTATGCACTGGGAGGAACGATGGGCCGCCCAGCGGATACACGGGAGAGTCAAGCGACAGGTTGAAGAAATGTTCCAGGAAGAAAAACCGTACCTTAAACAACTTCCCTTAACTGCATTCAGCTATTTCAGCCAAGAAATCCGTACGGTCTGGGATGACGGCGCCATTCAGGTGGGGAAATCCTATTATTCAGCCTTGCCGGCTCCCCTTTATACAAAGGTTATTGTCAGGATTTATGACAGAGAGATTGAGATTATCAATCCTGTAAGAATGGAGATTTTCCGCAGACACGCCAAGAACAGCAGGCCTGGATCTGTCAATATACCGCCGGAAGATAGGATTTTTAATCCTTCACGGCAAACAACGTATCTCTTTGCCAAAGCAGAGAGCATTGGTCCCGCAACTTTAAAATTATGCAAGGTCTTGTTTGAGGAAGAAGGCAGAACCGGTCAAAGACGAATACAGGGGATTGTCAACCTGGTCCGACATTATGAGGCCCGTTACGTGGAACAGGCCTGCATCAAAGCCAATAATGTGGGGCTGCGCAATTACAAATCCATCCGCAACCTTGTCAAAACGTTAGCTGAAAAAAACCAGGAAGAAAAGGATACTGAGGGGCTAATCCAGGAACATAAATTAATACGACCTCCGGAAGACTATGCTGCATTCTGGGAGCAGCACGCCGCACAGACACCGGTTTCGGAGGAAGGAACAAACCGTTTTGTCATGCCCAAAGAGCAACTACCCACAGTTTGGAAAAACGCAAGCTGGGAGAGAGTGATTGATGTTTTTGGCCTGGAAGTTGATGGAAACCGCCGCTGTAAGGCCAACGAGACATGGATCAAATCGCCTTTTACAGGCGAAAAAACTGCTTCGCTGCATTTGAACCTGACCGAGAATATCTTCAAGGATTTCAGCAGTGGCCTGGGGGCGAAAGTCGGTGTGCTCAATTTCTGCCAGGATCTTTTAGCGCTGCGAGGCCAGGCAATGAACTGCTATGAAGTTGCCTCCTGGATGGTGGAAAATGGAATTTAAAATTTGGATATACGTTCACGTGAGGTTAAAAACCATGTTCCTGAACTCAAAAAACCGAAAGAAAACAAACCGATTCAAGTGGATTTAAGGCGTTTTGTACAGCCGCAACATCCAGAATTAAAACATCGACAGGTTTCAGAGGCGACATGTCGGTATCTGGGTTGTGGTTTTCTCCCGGAAAGGCCAAATGGAAACAAACAGTCACCTCTCAATGGCCGGTTGGTGTTTCAAGTGCGGGGAATGTCCGGCGCTATACTGACACATGTCGGTCGTGCATTGACACTGCGGCAAGAAAAAACGAATGGGAAATACTGGAGCTTTCCGTTCTTCAAAAAACTGGAAATATACAACCAGGACAAACTGTTATCAGATGCTTCAGCAAAGGATCAAGTTCAGCGGCTTGGCTTGGTGTTGGTAGAAGGTTTTTTTGATGTGGCAGTTTTGGTCGAATCGGGTTGTTTGAACGTCGGAGCACTGATGGGGTCGCACCTGACCGAACAACAGGCAGCCCGAATAAAATTGATCAGTTCACATATTGAGATTCCCAAAATCACCGTTTTTCTGGACAGGGATGAAGCTGGGAGGATTGGTGCACAAAAAGCAGTTACTGTGCTGCGGAAGAATGGGTTTTCAGCCGAGGCATTTGACTGGAACCAGACCCTTGGGTCGTCATTGGCGAAAATCCCAATGGCAGTTATGGATCCAGGCGATATGTCGTTAAGGCAACTGAAGTGGTTGAGAAAACAGGGCAAAATTTGATTTCCATCGCCACGTTCTCGGTGGCGCGGAAATTTGTTTAACCTAAACGGCCATCCGAAGGAATCGGGCTTATGTATAGGCGAATATGGTCGGACTTTTTGAATCTCGTTACACGATAATCATAGGGCTTGATTGTTTTGGAGGTGAAAATGCGAGGCGGAAAACGTACGGGAGCCGGTCGAAAAAAGAAATCAGATCATTTGAGACGTGAACTGCTGACAATTCGATTGCCGAAGTGGATGATTTCACAGCTCAAAAACAAATGCGAAATTGGCTATTTGATCGAGGATCAATTGAGGAAGATAGATTTTTTGGATATCCCGGATGACTATGACATTGATAACTGAAATCGAGAAAGGAGAAACTGAATATGCCGATGTCAATGCAGGAAATAGAGAAAAGTCTAGGAACGCTACGTTTAAGCGGTATGCGAGCGACATTAGAAACCCGAGTGATACAGGCAAATCAAGGAGAATCTTCTTTCCTGGAAGTCTTTTCATGCCTGCTTCAGGATGAGTTGGATCACAGGCGGTCGTGCCTGATAGAACGTAGATTTAATGCTTCCGGTCTTCGTGAGAGAAAAACATTGACTGAGTTTGACTGGGGCTTTAATCCAAGACTTCCAAAAAAGGAAATTTTTGAACTGGTGACCATCAAATTTATACACAACGGTGAAGACGCACTCCTGATCGGTTCTCCCGGAACAGGTAAAAGCCATATTGTTAAAACAATTGCTCATGCTGCAACACAGGCATGCCATCAGGTTGTTTATCGTGAGGCGCATAATTTCTTTGAAGATGTCTTCGAAGCGGCCCAAACAGGGAAGACAAAAAAAATAACAAAGCTTTTTTCAGAGGCAGACTTGCTGATAATAGATGATCTTTTCCTGAGAAAAAGGGTCCCTGAACATGCAGCAGATGATCTTCTTGATATCATACTGAATCGTTATTCCAAAAGAAAAAGTACACTCATAACATCAAACCGTCCGGTGGAGGACTGGGGTAAACTGCTCAGAGACAATGCCGCATCCTCTGCGATCCTTGACAGGTTGCTCCACCGAGGCCATTTGCTCAAATTTGAAGGAAAAAGCTACAGGCTAAAGGAGGCTGCAGAAAAGCTTGCCATAGGGAAGAAAAAAGAATAAATTGTAATCGTTCTGTCGCTGAAGATCTTTCCATTGCCACGGTCAAGATCCTACACAAACTCCTTCACAGGTGGGGGATTTTGGGGTGGCCACAAGTGGGGGATTTTGAAGTGGCCATCCGGGGCTTTATCGATGTTGTCCAAAATGGGTTTATCGTATTCATCAACAAGGATGACAACTTTTCTTTGATATTTTTTTGATGCATTTTCAATCAACTCAAGAAATTGTTCTCGAACGGTTTTGAAAGTCAATTCAACCCCGAGGTGGCGTGCCTGTGTTTTCAGGATATAATCAAATTTAACATCCAAGTCGTCCCGGTCGCGGATGACGCCGGCCCCAAAGCTGACGGAGAGGACCGGGGAGGGTTTGTTCCAATCCCATTTGTTTTCAAGATACAGTCCTTTGAAGTATTCTTTTTGGCAGAGAAAGGCCCGGTTCAACGTATCCACAAAAAGTGACTTACCGAATCGCCTGGGCCTTGAAAGAAAATAATATTTTCCACCCCCCTTGACCAGTTCGTGAATAAATCTCGTTTTATCCACGTAGTAATAGCCCTCTTCCCGGATGATATTAAAGCTTTGTATGCCTATGGGGAGATACTTCATCAATTGGGTCTCGCGTTAAGGGTATTGTTTTAGCACGATTAGGTTAATTGCAAATCGTACAACGCTTTTCAGCATTAAAACCATTATGCCATCCCCTGTGATATGGATGCCAGACATTTCTCGTGAAGGGATCAAAAACGGAACCAATATCAATAAAAGTTGTTTGCGGCATAATGGCAAACCATTCCTGAGCCAATATCCTTGATACCGGCCCCAAACTTATGAAAACCACATTTCCCGGCTCAAATTCCCCGATCAGCATCTTTATCTGATCATAAAGATCCCAAGTGTTTTGATTGCAATATCGATAGGTTTTTGAAATGCTGATACCCAGAAAAGTATTCAGATTGTCCGTGTTCTGGTCCTCACCGCCGATCCAGATGATCTTTCGATCCTGTAAATGTTGTCGGCATTCAATCAAAAAGGTTCTCCAGTTTCGGTTGACCAGGGCAACTGCTGAAGTCAAATACGGATAATTTCCAACCAGTTTCATTGCCATTGGATGCAAGTCCGGGAAGCATGATTTGCATATCAAACCTTTCCAATAGTTTTCCTGTTCATATAGCAGAGACATGGTCAGTTTGTCGGCCAATTGGGGCGTAATCTGTTGAGCCCCTCTTGCGATTATGCCGCTTCTGTTGACTATCGCAATCATTTCACCGTCATTGAATCTTGAATATGCGAAGGGTGTATTTTCCTTCAGAAGATTGAGAATTTTGTGGACTTCGTCGTTTGATTCCCAGGCTGAGTAGTTATTTCGAAAGGCGCCATCTAATCCGCCTTTCTTCTGAAACGCTGCAATTCCTGATTTGTCACGTTCGCTCGTCAATTCTTCTTCAAGTCGTATTTTGTTTATATTCTCAAGGCCTTCACATGCGTCAAGGTTCCAAGGTTCGACCTCCGCCGCCTTCTCAAAGAATATTTTCGCGTCATTCGGTTTGTTAAGAAGCATACAGACCTGACCCAGCGTAAGGAGCGTTTGCAGATCTTTCGGGTCGGCGCCCAAGATTTCAAGATAGATCCTCATGGCCTTTTCGATGCCGTTGGGTTGCCTTAAAAAAAAGTTCCCCAGGTTCCTCTTGAAATCCATGTTTCCTGGATCAATTTTAACGGCCATTTCAAAATGAGACAGCTCTTTTTCCTTGTTGCCGACGGTTCCATATAAAACGCCAAGATCGTTGTGAGCCGCCGCGGCGTAATGTTGGGATTCCAATAGGGCTAACAGCATTTTTATGGCTTGTTCATTTTGGCCATCACGTATTAAAGCTTGGGCATCTTCGTAACATTGGTGAGCCTGGTCCTCGGAGCTATTTCGTGCTATTTCGCATTCCTTACCACCCTGAGATTGCGATTTTGGTCTTCGGAGTTCCAATCCTTCCAGGGCGTGTTTCAGCTCCCCTCGGTCAGAGGTGTCTATTTGGTAATCTTTTATGATTTTGGAAAGTTCACTTGAATATTCCAACGTGTTCCATTTCTTTCTTACAATTGCCGTGCAGATACAGGGGAACACGTTTGAATCATAGTGCATGAGACCACGCTTTTTTTCACCTTCATAATGATACAATCCAATTATTTTCCTGGAATTCATCGCTTGGGTAAAATCAAGACCTTCTCCGAATTTTTCCCTATTACATTCTTCGTACAAGTCTATGAGGTCAGACTTTTTCCAAATTGTGGGCTGCATTGAAAATGCATTATCTGATTTATGGATTTGATCAGGTGGTGTTATGAAAAACAAGGAGGATATGTTTCTATATGGAATATTGCTAACTTTTCCACACTTAAGGAGCCGTATGAAAGACAATCCCTTGTCATTTTTCAAAAGTTTCAAATATTCCTTTATTTTTTTTGTTTTCACATCACCATATAGATAGAAATCCTCCTGCATATATAAAATGAATTCTTCATCTATATTTTTTAAACATTTTACATATTCTTGACAGTAGTTATTTTTATCATCATATAAAAGCATATCAACAGAAATATCCTGGTCATATGCATTGCATATGACTGTATGGTTTAGATCCGGAAAATATTTCTTGATTTGACCAAAATAAGCAGTCCAAATATCTTTACAATTCGTATGAGTGTAAGTGAAAATTCTCAGGTTATCAATCGCTGACATGTTGGGTACAGACCTCCACAATTAAATACTATTGCTGGTGAATTGAAACCTCTTCATATTTCATTTTCCACATTTCGAAATAGGCATTCTCTATTTTGTGCGCAAAAGATTCGGCGTTGCATAAAAGAGAATCCTTTACTTTTTTTCGCAGTCCTCTTCTCGTTTTTGAAAGCCTCATGCGATCACCAGCCAATTGGCATGCTTTTTCAAGGTAATCCTCAATGTTTTCCGCAATGAGTTCCGACAAACCGATCAGATTAAGCAGGCTCATTCCGACCCGCGACGCATGCCGGTTTCCTGTCAAGGTGATGACCGGAACGCCCATCCACAATGCTTCGCAAGTTGTCGTTGTGCCATTATATGGAAAAGGGTCAAGAGCAATGTCGATCTGGTTGTACAACGCCAGATGATCATGGATAAACGGCATAAAAGAAAACATGCGAATACGATCCGATTGAATTTCGTTTTCAAAAAACAACTTGAGATAATAGGATTTTGTGGACTCGTCCGCCAGGGCTTTGCTTTTCAGGATCAGACATGAACCGGGCGTATGGCGCAGGATCTGAGACCAGGCGGAAATCGTGCGTTTACTGATTTTTGCCAAATTATTGAAGGAGCCAAATGTGATATTGCCGGTTGCTAAAGCCGGTAGGTCTGAAACATCAGGAGCGTCATTCGGTGGAGAATAGCAAAGAAATCCATTCGGCAATCTAATAAGGGTTTCGGTATGATATTTATCAGCTTCGCCTATTGGGTCTGCAATGTTATCCGTTAAACGGTAATCCATCACCGTCATGCCGGTAGTACCCGGAAACCCCAGCCAGGATACCTGAATAGGAGCCGGTTTTAATGCAAATACCGGTAGGCGGTTTTTTCGCGTGTGCCCCGCGAGATCTACCAGGATGTCAATATGATCGTCGTGGATGCGTTTGGCGACAGCCTTATCCGATAACCCGGAGGTTGAACGCCATCCATCGCACATTTTCTTGATTTGTTTTGTAATTTCATCCGGTTTTTTGACCTCCGCGTAGCAGAAAATTTCAAATTTTGAACGATCATGGGCGGCAATCAGGGGGAGAAAGAAATAGGAAACCGAGTGTTGGCGGAAATCCGGTGACACATAGCCTATTCTGAGTCGGTGAGGCGCTTCATGATTGTAAGCATGTTCAAAGCTTCCGGTAAGGGCGTTGCGCAGCTGATCCCACCAGGTTTTTGTTTCCAAAAATATTTCTGTATTTTTTGCAGTCTCATCATATTGCAGTGTGAAAAGAAGATTTTGATAGGCGGGTAGGTGGTCGGGTTTGATTTCAAGAACGCGTTTGTATTCCGAAATGGCTTCCGTTATCCGCCCCTGGTGCTGAAAAACATTTGCAAGGTTGTAATGGGCGTTTACATAAGTGCCATCCAGGTGAAGCGCGGTTTTGAAGGAAGAAACCGCCTCAGCCAGTTGGTTCATTTCGTGAAAAACAGTTCCGAGATTGTTGTAAGCCAAAGGGTAGTCCGGTTTCAGATGTATCGCATTTTGAAAAAAGGGGATTGCTTCACCATACTTCCCTTTCTGTTTTAGTATCACCCCGATGTTGTTATAGGCTTCCGCATGTTCGGGATCAATTTTCAGGATCTTCTGATAGCACCGGATGGCCTCATCCAATCGTCCCCTGGCGGAACAGATGTTGCCTAAATGGTTGTAAAGGCCTTTTTGATCGGGCTCGATTTCCAGTGATTTACGGTAACAACATTGTGCATCCTCCAGTTTTTCCTTATCCAGAAAGACGTTCCCCATATTGGCATAGGCTTCAGCGAAGCTTGGATGCAAAGAAACTGCTTTTTCAAAGCATCTAATCGCTTTTTCTAATTGGCCACTGCTTTTAAAAACAAGGCCAAGATCGTTGAAGTACCATGGGTTTTCAGGGGAGAAATTGATCGCTTTGCAAATAAAGTTAATGGCCTTAACATTCTCATTGAATTGATGATGTACCAATCCCAAGAAATATAGGGTCTCTGAATGATCGGGTGCATTTCTTAGAATTTCTTGATAGACCTTTTGCGCTTCATGCAAATATCCGGCCTTGAATAATTCTAATCCCTTGTTCAGTGCTTTGGTAATGCCAAAATGTTCAGTTTCAGGAGTCATTGCGGTTTGTGATTCTATTTTTGTGTTTTGATCCTGCCCTGCTATAAATCAAGTTCAACCCCTACCCATAATGCTCTGTTAATCTGCATTATTGCTGGTAACCAAACTTTTTTAACCAATTGCCAAATTCAGAATGCAACTGCCGTTGTTCAGTACCGGACAAGACGTTTTTCCAATCCCCGGTTTTTCGTTGCGAGACATGCCTGGTTTGAAAGCCGGTCTCACGATGAAAAGCGCGGTAATTGGAATCTGAAAAGTAGACCATATCACGGCGATCAATTTCCGGGTCGTAATATCGGTTCATGAGCAGATTACTATGGATATGTTTTGAAAATTTGCTATCGATTGCAGCTGATTTTTCGTAATATTCCACATTTCCTTTGGGTGTGGCTCTTTTGGATCACGAATAAAAGTCTTAAATAATGACGCTTTAGGTGCCCTACGGACCAAGTTGCTAAGGTTTTTTGCGAAAATAACATTTCAGTAAAAGGCTATGTCCTGGTTTTCGTGTTCCTGAACAGTGGAAAGGAGAAGAAAGTTATTTTTGTTGGCTTTCATTTTGTTCTGGATCTTTCTTCAGTTCCTTGCTATATGAGAATGACGAAGGAGGAACGCCATGATCAGAGCAAGAGACAATCACCGATTTTGTGGCCGTGAGTTTGCCTCTCAAGACGTATCCTTGATTCAGGAAGTGGTTGAGAGCTGTCCAGGAATCAGCCGAACGGAATTGTCGCATACGGTATGTGAACTGCTGGAGTGGAGACGGCCCAATGGAGTTCTCAAAGGTCGGGAGTGCCTGAACTTTTTGGAACGATTGGAAAGCGAGGGGTATTTCAGGCTTCCGGAGAGCCATGGGAGCGGACCGAGGAAAGGTACGCGACGGCACATTGCGCCGGGAAAAGATTCTCCTGCTTGGGCCGGACTGTCTGGGAGTGTAGAAGCGTTTTCGCCCCTGGATATGGAACTGGTCAAGAGCGCTGAACAGCGAGGACTTTTCAAGGATCTTGTAAGCCGTTACCACTACCTTGGATATGCCATGGCATTTGGAGCGAAGCTTCAATATCTGGTGTATGTAACCCGTCCCACACGACAAGTTGTAGGCTGTGTTCAATTCTCCAGCCCAGCTTGGCGGATGAAGGCCAGGGATCAATGGATTGGTTGGGATGACGCGACACGCGGACAAGGTCTTCAGCAGATCGTAAACAATAGTCGATTTTTGGTCCTGCCAAGAATACGCAATCTGGCCAGTTCGCTGCTTTCGTGTGTTTTGAGTCGGCTTCGAGAGGACTGGCGGGGCCATTATGCAGTGGATCCCTTGTTGGTGGAGACGCTGGTAAACCAAAAGCGTTATCATGGTGGATGTTACCGGGCAGCCAACTGGATTGAACTGGGAAAGACCAGCGGTCGCGGACGAATGGACAGAGCCGGTAAACGGCACGGAGCAGATGTTAAAACCATCCTTGTTTACCCACTGGTAAAAAATGCCGTCAACCGGCTTAAAGGGGGGAGATAGCGCTTATGGGAGCCGCGCCGGCACTTTCTTCCCTGGAATATCCTTATGGTCAGGGTCATGAATATTTTGAGCGCATCATAAGTATCCTTGATTCCGGAGAGGGAAATTCGATGGATATGAGCAACTTAGAACAGGAACTTGAGAAGCGGGGGCGTGAATTGATGCGCATTTTGCTTCAGGAACATCTTAATAACCGCAGCCCCGGCACAAGCAATGAACCTGTCAGGGATGCAAATGGAATCAAACGAATTGAAACACCTGCCCATGAACGAAAGATTGAAACAGTGTTCGGTAGGGTTGAGCTGAACCGTGCCGGATACGGCAATAAAGGATGTAAAAGTCTTCATCCGCTGGATGCCGAACTGAACCTTCCCCCAGAGATTTATTCATTGGAGCTACAGCGAAGAGTAGCAGAAGAAGCGGCAAAGAACTCTTTTGATGAGGTTGTGGAAACCATTGCTAAAACCACCGGCGGGAGTGTGCCCAAACGCCAGGCCGAAGAAGTGGTTCAACGTGCTGCCCGGGACTTCGATGCATTTTATGAGACGCGCAAATGCCGCTGTTCAGAAGAAAAAGCTACAGTATCCGTGTTGGCAATCACCGCTGATGGGAAGGGCGTGGTACTCCACGAAAGAGACCTCAGAGAAAAAACACGCAAAGCAGCTGAAAAACGCAGACAAAAGATGGGAAAGCGGCTCTCTCAAGGGGAAAAAAAGAATGCCAAACGCATGGCCACTGTAGCAGCTGTATACACTACCGATTCATTTGAGCGCAGTCCTGATGACCTGGTTTCCGAAAGCGGTCCTCGCATCAAAAAAATGAAACGGCCACCTATAGAAAATAAGCGAGTTTGGGCCAGTCTTGAAAAAAAACCTGAAGAAATTATTCAAGAGGCTTTTACCGAGGCTCAAAACCGGGACCCCAACCATGAGAAAAACTGGGTGGCATTGGTTGATGGAAACAATACTCAGATCAACATTTTGCGCAACATTGCCAAAACCCAAGGCATTGACCTGACCATCATTGTAGATGTTATTCATGTTATAGAATACCTTTGGAGTGCCGGCAGAGTCTTTCATCCTGAATCCGGTCCAGAGCTCGAACAATGGGTCGAACATCGTCTGAGGAAAATTCTTGAGGGAAAGGCAGGACACATGGCTGGCGGGATGCGCCGAAGTGCCACCAGGAAAAAAATCAGCACGGAAAAACGAAAACCTGTAGACAAATGTGCCACCTACCTGCTCAATAAATCGCCCTATCTCAAATATAACCGCTATCTTTCCAAGGGGTTTCCTATTGGAACCGGCGTTATTGAAGGAGCATGCCGGCATCTTGTAAAAGACCGGATGGAAATTACAGGGGCTAAATGGACCCTTCAGGGAGCAGAAGCAGTATTACGTTTACGAGCCTTACGTTCAAGCAAGGACTTCGATGAGTACTGGACTTTTCATGAGGATTGTGAGTACAAACGAAATCATCAAGCACTCTATGCTGGAGGCTTCGTTCCTTCCACAACAAACTCAAAGTCATCTAGTGAAAACACCGGCCATCTTAAAATAATCAAGTAAACGCTGACCAGACGAATGAACAGGATAGCAACCACAGCAATCGTTATATCGAAAATGCAAAAGAGCCACACCCATTTCCTTTTTGATGGGCCATGAAACCTAGCAGGTGCAATGCGTCCGAGTGATTTCGATCAAGCGCAAGGATCTCCCTGTAAATTATCTCAGCTTCCCGCAAACGTCCGGTTTGATGATGTTGGATGGCTTTATTCAGTTCCGCGGATGTCCCAGGCATACCACCTTCTGTTTTTAGACCTCAGGGCCTCTGGTCACTGCTTTTTGACTCAAGCCGGCATTCATTCAGGAGTTCCAATAGCCTATTGTCACGGTAGCCGCTATCTACGGCAATTTCAATCACATTTTGGGTGTACTGAAATCTCCGGGCGGCCAGGAGTCTTTTTGCCAGGTCGTAGAAGGCAACGCCAAGTCCAGGTCCCAATTTTGTTTTCGCCATCTCAGCGATATGGTTTAGGCCTTGTTCTTTTTTGTCGACGCAACAACAACATGATGCCAGCATGAATTGTGCCGCCGGATATTCGTGTACACGCATCATCAGGTTGTTAAGGATGGAGACGGCTTCCATTGCTCTGCCCAGTAGCAGCAGACTGACGGCATAATTGAAGTGGGCTTCTTTCAGATTTGGCGCCAGCGAAATGGCTTTCTCCGCACACAAAAGGGCATCTTCGTATTGTCCCGTTTGCCAATGCGCACTACCTTTATTGACAAATGCCTCCGGCATATCCGGGCGCAGAGAAATAACGCTTGCCCACAGTTCAATGGCTTCTTCATGCTTATCGATCTCTGCCGCCTGGATCGCCAATTCTCGAAGTGCAAAGAGATCATTTCCGAGTTCGTTGAGCTTCTTTATCCCGATATGATAATACGTCTCTTTCTTACTTTTTCGTGATGTTTCATCCAACTTGCCGTAATGGTGAACGGTTACCGTGCATTTTCGTTTTGAGATACCGCAATCCTCAAGGGAAGGTTCCACCATTTCATGGACGGGGTAACAAAACTGAACCCCAGGCATATTGGGAAACAGCCTTACTTTAATACTCGATGTGTGGCCGATTCCGGCCTCTTCTTTTTTGTAGGCGCCATCATTTGCTGACCAACCCATCATGTTTGCCAGCAGGGTATAGTTTTTGGTTTCAACCAAATAGGCTATCGGAGATGGGAAAGGTTTCTCGACCAGTTCCCTGAAAGTCTCATGGTCCAGTGTCGATAGGGTTTCGTCCGCATCCAGTAGAAAAACCCAATCTCCCGAGGCCTTTGACAGGGAAAAGTTTCTGGCTTTGGAAAAATCGTCGCACCATTCATATTCATAAATTTTGGCGCCGAACACTTTGGCGATATCCCGGGTTCTGTCCGATGAACCGGTATCCACCACAATCATTTCGTCCACAACCGGTTTGACGCTTTCCAGACACTTGGCCAGGTGCCTTTCTTCGTTTTTGACGATCATACACAAGGAAACCGATTTCTTTTTCTCCTTTGCATTTTTCCGGATGTTCAAGGGGCCAAGTTGTTCTCTGATTTTGAGGGCTGCAACCAAAATGCCATCATCCACTCCGAACAAAACAATGGCCTTTTCAATTTGGTGCATTGCCTGTTCAATATTTCCCTGCTTGAGCAGTACGTCAATAAATTGATATCTTAATGTTTTAATAAAGGGATATGCCGAAACAGCATTTTTAAATACCGGCACAGCCCTTTCGAATTCGTCTGATGCTGTAATTGCGCAATGATAGCTTGAAACGATATCCGGTATGTCAGGCGATAGAATAAACCCTTTTTCAAGGAAGTTCAGTGCATCTTCCAGGTTTTTGTGCAGGTGCATCTTGCCAAGATTCGTATGAGGTTCGCCGTATTTTGGATCTGCCTTAATTGCTTTTTTGAAATATTTCTCCGCAGTGTCGATTTTCCCCTGCTTAACCGACAATGCGCCCATAAGGTTAAGCGCTTTTGGGGATTTGCCGTTTAATGAAAGTGCGTGGCCGGCATGTTTGATCGCCTCCTGGTCAAGATCCATGCCCAGGCAGCAGTATCCCATGAGTTCTGATTTTCTAATATCCTCCTTTCCCCGTGGCATTTCCTTTATGACATCCATGGTGTCCTTAAAATTGTGGGTCCGGAGCAGAATTTCAGCGAGTTCAAAATAGGGGTGAGGATCCTCAGGTGACTGCTTGATGCCTTCTAGAAGTAATTCAATTGCATCGTTGATATTGCCCCCGTGATAGGCCTGAATTCCTTTTTCAATTGTCTCAAACGCAATGGATTTCTTTTTTGAAAGACTGTAGATAGTGAATCTCCTCAACACGGTCTATATAAAAGAGGGGAGGAACATTGGTAAACGGCCCCGGCATTTCCAGAATTTACGATTGGTATTTGTGATTTTTAACCTTGACACTTGAATATTTCATGATAAATTGAAGTTAAATTGCAAATATTATAAAATAAACCATTTAAAAACAGGGGGTAATTTTGATTCAACGTAGACTTCACCTTCCAGCTCCCGGTACTGAGACTTTTTTTTTATGGGGGCCGCGGCAAACAGGGAAAACGACGTTGCTGCGGGAAACTTACCGGAAAGCGGTCTGGATCGATTTGCTAAAAGCAGAGGAATACCGGCGTTACCTTGAACATCCGGAATGGCTGCGATCAGAGCTGCCCGAAAATGGCGCCATGCCCTTTGTTGTGATCGATGAAGTACAGAAAGTGCCGCAACTTCTTGACGAGGTTCACTGGCTTCATGAAAACAGGGGCGTACAGTTTGCTTTATGCGGATCAAGCGCCAGAAAAGTCCGGCGCGGACACGCGAATCTCCTTGGCGGCAGAGCCATCCGCTATGAACTTTTTGGGCTCACCTCATCAGAACTCGGACCGGATTGGGATATCGACAAGATGCTCAATAACGGCTATCTTCCCAGGATATATCAGTCCAACGCTCACAGACGTCTCCTTAACGCCTACGCCGCCAACTATCTAAAGGAAGAAATAGCAGCAGAAGGCCTTATTCGCAATCTCCCCGTGTTTTCCGAATTCCTTAACAAAGCCGCTCTTTCTGATGCCGAGCCTGTAAATTACTCTACCATTGCCAGGGATTGCGGGGTATCGAGTCAGACGATCAAAGGGTATTTCCAAATCCTTGAAGATACCTTGCTGGGAAGGTGGCTGCCGGCATATCGTAAACGTCCAAAACGGCGTGTGGCAGCGTCGCCTAAATTTTATTTTTCCGATGTGGGCGTGGTCAATTTTCTGGCAAAACGGGGCTTCATGGAACAGGGTTCAGAACTTTGCGGAAAAGCTTTTGAGAATTGGCTTTTTCACGAAATCTCAGCTCATAACATGTACGAAGAATCATTTGCAACCCTAAGTTACTGGCGTTTGTCAACCGGTGTTGAAGTTGATTTTGTGATTAATGACATGGAAATTGCCATTGAAGCAAAATCATCAAACAAGATTTCCGCAAATCACCTGAAAGGATTGCGCCAACTCAGAAAAGACCATCCGGAAGTCAAGAGATTGATCATGGTTTGCCGTGAAGATAAACACAGAACAACGGAAGATGAAATCGAGATTTTGCCGGCACAATATTTTGTTGAACTACTTTGGAATAATGAAATTTTCTAACGCGGCATAACTGCGGTCTTAAGTTTTAGGTTTTAAGCACTGAGCGCGTGGGTCAGTCGAAGATGTGGATTTAAAGGAGATACAGATCAACACCCGTATGGGTGTAGTTATTTTTCGTTCACGAAAAATCTTAGAACAATGTCACTGTCCAGATATTTTCAGGCTGCGCAGAAGTTCCCGGATTTCATCACTTGCGTTTCCACTCTCAACAGCAAACTGGAGAAGCGAAACTGCTTTTTTGCTTTGTTCGGCAGCAATCAGCTTCTGAGCCAAATCGTGCAGGTAATAATCACGTGAAAACCCCTGAGCTCCGAGCGATTCCGTTTTCTCAACGGCTTTCCCCCTTTCGCCGTCAATGGCGTAGACCGAACCCAGCAGGGCCATAGCCGCTGGATAGTCCGGTGTGTTATTCAAAAGCTTTTCAAGTTTAGTGATGATCTTGCCGAGGTCTCCTCCCAGGAGCAATTCACATAGGGTAGAGTTCATGACGGCCCCTTTGAGTCCCGGGTCTAATTCAAGTGCTGTTTCAGATGCCTCTAGTGCCGCTTTATATTCTTTCAATCGCATCAGGGCGCTGCCCATATTAATGAGCGCCTTTGTGTTTTGAGAATCAATCTTGAGCACTCTTTTCCATAATTCCACCGCTTCTTTATATTTTCCAAATGCGCCTCCCGCCTGGGTCGCCAGTTCAATGAGGGCGTTCAGGTCCTCTCCCTTTTCCGCCAGCTTCTTCTTTCCCAAACAGTAATATCTTTCACCTTTGGCCATATAATTTTCCCAGTCAAGCTGGCCGTAATGGTGAACCGGGATGTCGCATTGCTTGATCTCGATGCCATGCCTCATGAGCGATGTTTCCACAATTTCGTGGATTGGATTTTCGAAACGTATACGCCTGTCATTTGGAAAGAGACGTACTTTTTGGGATGGGTGCCATCCGGTTCCCCTTTCTTCTTCCGGATACTGTCCGTCGTTCCACGTCCACCCCGTGACATCGGGGGGCGTAACATAATTTCTGGTGACCATTGAATACCCTGTGGGATGGTCCGGTTTATTTTTTATGATCTTAGTAAAACGCTCATAGTCCAGGGGAGAGATAACTTCATCGGCGTCAAGAACGAAAATCCACTCGCCGGTGGCCTTTGTCAGAGCAAAATTCCTTGCCTTAGAAAAATCTTCGTTCCACTTAAAATCATAAACCCTGGCGCCGAATATCGTTGCAATGCCTTTGGTTTGGTCAGTAGAGCCCGTATCCACAAGAATAATCTCATCGGCGATGGGGGTTACACTGTGAAGACAGGCCGGCAGAAATGTTTCTTCATTCTTTGTGATTAAGCAGATGGAAAGAGCCGTTTTCCCGGCGTTTTTTGATTTGGGTATTTGTTTGGAATCTGCCATCTCCCTGATTTTCAGTGCAGCGGCCATCATGCCTTCTTCAGAACCAAAACGGACCATTGTTTCTTGAATCTGATTTAGGGCCTCTTCAAGTTTGCCCCGGCGATACAGGACATCCATGAATCGGTACCTCAGAATTTTGTTCAAGGGATACGCGGAAACGGCGCTTTCAAATACCGGCTCTGCTCTTTCGTATTCCCCCACGGCTGTAATAATGGAATGATAGGCTGTCAGAATATCCGGAATGTGAGGTGAAAGAATAAAACCTCTTTCAATATAATTCAGGGCTTTATCCGGGGAATTTTCCACGAAAATACTACCAAGGTTTGTGAAGGGTTCGCCGTAGCCCGGATCGGCGGTCGCCGACTGTTCGAAAAAGCTTGCGGCTTTCTCTTTGTTACCCTGTTTTTGCGCCAGAAGACCCAGGAGATTGTAAGCCGGAGCGGATTCTTGATCAATTGATATAGCGCGCTGTGCAAACTGCAGTGCATCCTGGTCAAGATTCAGGCCCAAAGAACAACACCCCAGCATTTCGTTTTTCCGGACTTCATTCGCCCCCGCGGGCAATTCCCTGATGACATTCAAGGCATCTTTGAAATTGTGGCTTTGTAAAAGGACCGCTCCCAGTTCAAAATACGGCAGCGGGTCAAAAGGGGATCGCTGAATACCTTCCATCAGAAACTTGATTGCCGCATCCAGATCATCCTTTTGATAAGCCTCTAATCCTTTTTTCACGGCGGTCAGGGTCAGGAACTTTTTCCCGGATCGTGTTCCGGGGTCCGGGTTTTGCCATTTTCGCTTGAAATATTTTTTGGGTTTATGCGGGAAGTTCGTTTGCCGCCGATGAACATAAACATCTCCCGCGGTCAGATTGGTTTTGCCTTCGAGAGCGGCTTTGACGCAAAAATCCTCTCGGAATCCAGCTTCAAATGCGAAGTTTTCATCAAAACCGCCAATTCTTTTAAAAAGCTTGCGGGTGAAAAGCATACAGCTGTTGTTGATGGTATAGGTGCGTATTCTGCGATGACGGTTGTTTTTCCAGATTTTTTCCGCCAGTTGTTGAATTATTTTGATCGAGAGCTGCTTTGTATGAATGAGCTGTTTTGATATGCCGGGCAAATTGATGAGAGTTCCCACTATACCTGCATCAGGAAAGCTTCTGAGACATTCGAGCATTCCTGAAACCCAGTTCTTGGCCACAATAGCGTTAGGGGACAGCAGAACGATATATTCTCCTCTGGATTTGTTTATTCCGTCATTACATGCCTTGGCAGGTTCCAGGTTTTCACTGCAAAATACGACCTGATAATCAATTTTATTGTTTGGCTTAAGTTTCAGGTGTCTTTTGATGGTCTCTTCACTTGAAGGATTGGCCACACAAATTATTTCGTAAGGCAGTGTTGTATGCCGCCTGATATTTTGAATGCAGGTTTTTAAGTGTGGAGCGTTTTTTCCTGCAAAAAGGACAACCGAAACCAATCCTCTTACAGTGCCTTGTTTCTTTCTATTTCTCTGATCTTCAAAATGTGAACCCGGTTTGTCACACAGAGAATCCAGACGTTCAATAATTCGGTTTATCTCACGTATCAGTTGGGAATTGTCTTCCATTTGAAGTCTTAATGCCTTTCCTTGTCCATATCAAGGTAACAACAGGTGCCAAATCGCCAATGAATGGCAATTCAACTTGTCAACCCGTATGGTTTCGGTTTGCCCGGGTTAGGCATACAAAGGGTATAAAAAAAAGGACATAATGAGCACTCCCTTTTTCTTACCGTTTCATCCGGCCGGGTAGTAATGCCCCCAGTACTTTTTGTTTTAGAAATTCAACATATATGCCAGTTTTTTACCATTTCTATTCCAGTCAAAATATTTCCTTCCATACTCAAGTGCATTTGGAATATGATTTCTCAAATTTTCCAAAGATGTTTTTGATGCGGTTTTAACCATGCATCTGCCTAGTTCATCAACATCCCTGCATTTATATATATACCCCAATTCACCTCTGTTAGTAATTTCCTCGGCTGAATCAATGTCCGATGTAATAAATGCACATCCATGAAAGAGCGCTTCCGCATAAACATTTGGAGTTCCCCCTTCCAATGTCGAGGTCAGGACAAAACATTTCGCTTCAGCATATTCTTCATATAATTTCTGTTTATCTGATATGGAACCTGTAAAACAGATACGGCTTTCAAGATGTGGATAAATCCTAAAAAATTCTTTTCTGAATTCATCAAAGCGGCTGTCAACAGGACCTACCATTTTAATTGTCCAGTCTTCCAAGAGATGTTGAACTTTTGAAAATGCTAACAGTAAATCGTAGTTGTTCTTTTGCACTGTTCCTATTCTTCCCACTGTCAAAAAGACATTTTTTTTGTTCTCTGCTTCTGCTTTAATATCCAGATTCATAATATTAAGAAAACCGTTCGGAAGGTATCTGCAGGCAAAAGGAACCTGATGATTCCTATTAAGTTCATCCCGCAAAGAACTTGATGATGTTGCAATTATCGTACACTGTTTTGCAAATATCTTTACTGCATCACATCCCCAGTCTATATTTTTCATCCAATAACCATTCATATCCAGACCACAGTATACTTTTCCATCAGGTCTTAATTTTCTATATTCAGTCAGGAATTGAATAGTTTCGTCATAAATACCATGAAGAATAAGCATGTCCATTTTCATGTAATTTTCTTTAAGGTATTCATAATACTGATTTTTCATGTCTATGGCGTTATCTCGGTATACTACTTCAAGGCCGGGCAGCACCCCTAAATATGAATAGTCAGATTCATTTGACCCAAACATCATTACCGGTCTTGCACCTATTTCATTTCCAAGACTATACCCTGTCAAACATTTATCTTTTAAAAATTCAAAATCTCCCCAGCATCTATACCCCTGTATTGCAGGTGTATAAATATTATTGACATCTTCCATTTCGTAGGACTGTTCAAAATCTACAATCCTTTCCAAAAGCATATCCTGCTGGCTGCATAATATTACTCTTAAATGGGTATTTTCTTCCTTTATGCCATTATTAATATGCGCAATAATTTTATTTCCCATTTCATAGAGCCCTGCAACAGTTTCTTTCGGCAAAATATCCAGCTGATCAATTAAGTTTTCTGATTCTTGCATCAATTCATTAAGGGCTTTTGTGTTTTTGGGCTTGATTTGAAGGACCCTTTTCCATAATTCCACGGCCTCTTCATGTTTTTCGAACTCGCCGACTGCCTGAACCGCGAGTTCAGTGAGGGCATCAACATCATCCATCCCATGTTCCAAAAGTTTCTTCTTGCCCAACTCGTAATATTCTTCCCCTTTGCCGACGTATTTTTCCACGTCGAGCCGGCCGTAGTGATGCACTGGAAGATCACTTTTCAATATTTTGATCCCGTTTCTCTTGACCGAGGCTTCCACGGATTCGTGCATCGGATTCTCAAAGCGAATACAATTTTTGTTAGGAAAGAGTCGTGTTTTCCAAGAGGGATACCAGCCCGAGCCCGCCTCCTCATCCGGGTATTCGCCTTTGTTACGGGTCCACCCCACAACATACGGCGGCTCGACATAATTTCGGGTGACAATTGAATATGCGATCGGTTCAACGGTTCTTTTCCTGACAAGTTTGTTAATCCCATCATAATCCAGATGGGACATCATTTCATCAGCATCGAGTACGAGTATCCAGTTCCCGCCAGCCTGAGCCAGGGAAAAATTCCGGGCCTCGGAAAAATCGTGGGTCCATTCAAAATCATAGACCTTTGCGCCGAAGGTTTCGGCAATGGCCTTTGTCCTGTCCGTTGATCCGGTGTCCACAACGATTATTTCGTCAACCACCGGCATGACGCTCATGAGGCATGCGGGCAGACAATCTTCCTCATCCTTGACGATCATGCAAAGTGACAGCACGGGCTTTTTCTTGCCGTCCGATTCTTTTTGCGCGTCGAATTTGTTTAGAACCGCCCGTGCCGCGGAAAGGATGCCGTCATCGATGCCGAATGTGATCATGGCTTCGCGGATATCCTGCATGGCCGGGCCATATTTCTTCTGTCGTAGGAGAGCATCAATTAGAAGGAAAGCGATTCGACGGTTTTGCGGATACAGTACTTTTGCTTCCCGAAAAACGCCTTCGGCCCTTTGAAATTGTTCGGATTCCGATATTCCCGAAAAATAGGCAGCCCTGGTGTTTTCAACATTTGGTGAGAGGATAAAGCCTTTCTCCAGGGTTTCCAGTGCAGTCTCTTTGGACCCGGTCTGCCATTGAAGGACACCCAGGTTCGCATAAGCCTCCCCGTAAGCCGGATCAGAGGCAATGGCCTTTTTAAAAAACTCCCCGGAATCCTGCTGTTTGTTCTTTTCATAGGCCAGCACCCCAAGAAGGTTCAGGGCCGGCGCCGATAACTCATTGATGGAAAGCGCGCGTTTCGCATCTTGATATGCTTCCTCATGAAGCCCGAGACCGGCTTTGCAGTAACCGGCCAGTTCAAGGGTTCTTGGATTTCCCTGTTTGTTTTGGGGAATGGCGCTGATCGCCTCAAGGGCTTGTTTGAAGCGTTCGCTTTCAATAAGCATTTCCGCCAAACGATGATATACGGCCTCTTCCTCGGGGGTATATTTTATTGCGTCGATAAGCGTTACGACGCCCTTGTCGACTTCTTCCCGTTGGTAAAGCTTTTCCGCTTCAGACATGAGGTTGAGGACGCGCACTCTTTTCCCTTCATGAGTGGTTGCGTCAATATCCTTCCACTTATAATCAAAGGTCTGCTTGCTTCCCTCCGGAAATAACGCCTGACATAGTACAAATACATCCCCTGAAATGACGTTCCGGTACCCCTCTATTTCCGAACGAAGGCAATAGTCATAAACTTCGCTTCCCGTTTCCAGTTCTTCGTCGAATGGTCCCAGCTGTTTTGCAAGGTTTCCGTGAAAGAGCATGCAGAAATCTCCCAGGTATCGTGAAAAGGCGCGCCGGTAATGATTCTTTTCATGAAACGCGCTTGCGTAGTCTTCGAGCTGATGGATGCCGATATCACTCGAGTCTGCCACATATTGTCTGCCGAATCCCCCGGCATTTGTCATGGGGCCGACGATTCCAGTGCCTTTTCCTCTGTTCAGGCATTTCATCATTTCGGACAGCCACTGGTCCGCAACAATCACATGCTCCCGTAAAAGGACAATGTATTCGCCTGAAGAGGCCTCCATTCCCTGGTTATAACACTGGGCGGGCAGGGCCTTTTGTCCTGCCTGGATCAATTTGAAGTTGGATTGTCGTTTGACCTCTTGGCGGATCCACTTCAACGCTTTTTGATTCACACCGCTGCTTACGAAGATGAGCTCAAAGTTTGATGAGGTATTTTTTTTGATACTGCCGACACATTTCTTAAGATGTTCGGACCTGCCATGAACCGTTATGATAATGCTGACCGTCCCATCCTTTACATCTTTTTTCATGATCTGCACTTACCCCATTTGAGAAATCCTGCTTTATAAGACAGGCGACTTCCAACCATCACCATTCTTTCGCCCGAAATTGATCATCATTACGGATCACGATGGTGTCTCCGCTCTGTGCAAGGACGTATAGCCCCTTACGATAGGCGTATCGGGCCACCGCGTCGGGCATGACCATGGCCGCGATAGCCCCAAAAAGCTGAACGTCTCTGTAGCGAGGAAAGCAGGATTTGAAATTTGAAAGTCGATCCAGATGTTCTGAGACGTCATCAGCCGAGCAACGGCTTTTACATTCGACGGCAAAAGCGGTATTGGTATTCACCGCCAGAAGATCCACCTCCATGACGAATTGTCCCTGATCATCATAGGCCGTAATCTCTCGGAGTACCTGGCGCACGTCAAACCCGCGCTCCCGAAAAAGGCGCACGACCGCGGGGCGAACCATTTCCTCAACAAAGTCTCCCAGGCGGTTACCCAATTGCCCAATCATGGTTCGCAACTCCTGGAACTTCTTGTCTGTATCCTGGAACTTCTTGTCTGTATCCTGGAACTTTTTGTCTGTATCCTGGAACTGCTTACTTGTTTGTGCAAAAAGGTCCTTTACCTCCTGAAAAAAGTCGGATGCCTCTGACTTGGTTGTGTATTCCTGCATGAGAAACCTCCATCGCTAAACTTAAACCGACACTTCCTCCACTAAATCAAACGCTTCCTCAATTGCTTTGTCAACATCAAGGTAACGATAAGTGGCAAGCCTGCCACCAAAAAACACATTAGGCTCATTCTTTGCAATTTCTTTATATCGTTCGTAGAGAGCGTTGTTTTCATCATCATTAATAGGATAATACGGTTCGTCACCCCGTTGCCAGGCCCGTGGATATTCTCGCGTAATTACGGTATTTGGCTGTTCACCGAATTCAAAATGCTTGTGTTCACAAATTCGCGTAAACGGCGTTGTGCCGTCCGTGTAATTCATAACAGCACAGCCTTGAAAATTGTCAATATTTAGATATTCTGTTTCAAATCGCAGTCCTCGATACGCCAATTGACCAAGTGAGTAATTGAAATATTCATCGATTGCACCTGTATATATGATATCTTTTGCCGTCTTTGAAAGTTCAGCGGTATATGAGGTGTTGAGGCGCACCTCAACTCCCTCCAGCATATTTTCAACCATTTTCGTAAACCCGCCAACCGGTATTCCTTGGTACTGGCTGTTAAAATAACTGTTATCATAAGTGAAACGTACGGGTAGACGTTTAATAATAAAAGGCGGTAGTTCAGAGCAGCTCCTTCCCCAGTGTTTTTCCGTGTATCCCTTTATAAGCGTCTCATATATATCCTTTCCTACGATTGAAATTGCCTGCTCTTCCAGATTCTCTGGCGCATTCAATTGAATAGATTGTACCGCAATTTTTGCTTTGGCCTGTTCTGGTGTAATAACACCCCATAATTTATTGAAGGTGTTCATGTTAAACGGCAAATTATAGATCACTCCATCATAGTTCGCAACAACAGTGTGCCTGTAATGATTGAAATCCGCAAAACGATTGACAAAGTTCCACACCTTTTTACTTTCGGTATGGAATATATGGGCGCCATACACATGAACATTAATACCGTTTACAAGCTCCGTATAAATGTTTCCCGCGATATGCGGCCGCCTGTCAATTACAAGGCAATTTTTTCCTTTGTCCGTCAATATCCTTGCAACAGTGGAAGCAGATATACCTGCTCCGATGATCAGATAGTCGTACATCATGAATCCCCTTTGAGGGAAGGCGATCTTTCTTCTAAAAATTTTTCCATGATGCCAGCCATTGCGGTGCTGTCATTGCGGGAAAGTTTATAGTTTCTCATATCTGGCTCATTAATATTCCGTATGAAATCCGCGACTTCGAAACGCATACCATAGCCCGGAAAATGCGCTGAAAAGTTTTCGTTGTCCGCAGTATTCTCGTAACAGACCTCAAATCCTTTGATTAACCACCATGGCGATTTGACTAAAATATAGCCCTGGGTGCCTGAAACAAGTAACTGCCCTTCACTTTTAACACCAATTCCAGTTTTTACAGTGGCAATTGCATCGTCAAACCGGAAGTTCGCCTTGGCATAAATATCCACACCATTCTTGCTGTTAAATTTCTCAAAACTCAGTCGCTTGTAATCATAACCTAACAGCTTGACTACAGGCAAAATGGGATAACTTGCAAGTTCGGTAAAACTGCCACCGACTGCCCTGTCGTATTCGCGAGCCTTTTCATCTACCGCTATAAGTTTTGTAAATGCCGCCTCAATATCGTATATTTTACCTATTTTCCCGCTTTTAGCGATTGCTGTCATATTCGAAAAACCAGGTGCATAGGCTGTTTTTATCGCTTCCATCAGTACAAGCTTTTGCGCCACTGCCAAATCGAACAGCTCATCGGCTTCACTTCTTCTAAGTACAAATGGCTTTTCGCACAGAACATGTTTTCCTGCCACCAAAGCGCGTTTTGTATAATCGTAATGTGTCCCGTGTGGTGTTGCAATATAAACAGCATCCACATTTTCAAGAAATTGCTCGTAACTTTCATTATAAGCATCAAGTTCAAAATCCTTGGCAAACTTCTCCGCACTGTTCTTGTGAGGATTGTATACAGCAGTCGTATTAACACCACTTACAAATTTAATTTCATCCATTGTCCTGGCCGCAATACGGCCAGTCCCGACAATTCCCAATTTTATAATATTGTGCTGCATTAATCGGAGTTGTGTACTTGAAACATGTTTTGTTCGTTCCAAATACACGACTTCGCAATATTCTTTCAAGTAGTCAAACTTCCCTCTCCAATCGGAGCCCACGGTAAAGACGTTGATGCCATACTTCTGGATATCTTCAATTTTCTGCCCTTCGTTTTCCTCGATGATGACCTCATCGGCAATACGGAGACTTTTTATATTATCAATACGTTTCATCAGCGAATCCGTCACGTTAAGCTTACCACGCCGTACATCATACTGCTCAGTGGTTATACCAACAATAAGATAATCCCCCAACGCTTTAGCCCGTTCAATTAAACGTCTGTGACCCTCATGTAACAAGTCAAATGTACCATACGTAATTACTTTTCTGATTTTCAGGTTATTATTGTCTTTAAGGATTCCTCTAAGCTGCGTTGAAGAAACCCCTTTCGTGTATGGAAAAAATACAAGTTCAGCGCCGAGCTTGTTCAGTTCCGGCTCCTCCCATGCCCAACCGTCATTCTTGTGGTCATCTCCTGTAAACATTGCTTCGAAATGATATTTGTGCCATGCCGCAACCTTATTCAGCAGTTCTTTTGTTGTAATATCCACTTCATCCACGTATTTGCAGGCGCGAATGATCTCAAGCCGGTCTTCCAGTGAGATGATTGGCGCTTTCTTCTTGCCTTTGACAATGCACTCATTCGAAAGCACGCCGACCACAAGATAATCACAATGTTCCTTTGCACGGCGCAATAAGTTCAGATGACCGATATGAAACATATCAAACGATCCGGATACATAGCCCTTTTTCCATTTTTTATTCGTTTTCTTTGTTCCCATGTTACAACTCAAATCTCGAAAACTGCGCCTACGATACTAACGCGGGCTACGCCCGCAACCCAACATATTGAAATGACATAGAGCCACTGCTCTTATAATTTGGATAAAGAAAGCAATCGACATCCAACAACGCAAGATGTGACTCATGAAAAGATAGAAAGGTTTTCAAGTCTAGTCAAGGGCACTATCACTGGTTTTGATCGTATTGTGTTTAAAGGATTCGTTCTGCCATTGATGTCTGCTAATGGCGCCATGCAATTTTGCGGTATCAAAGGGATTCTCAACAAGAATTATAAGAATTGGATGATGGAACAAAGCGCGAGCCTGAATGCCTGAATGAAGCCGCAAATGAATACGGCAAGAAGAACTGTGGGAAAGGCGTTATTCCTCTTTCCACATGGCGTATTCGAAAAGAAAAATTAGCTCATGAGCGACAGACAACTGAGCAAATTGAAAGTGGACTTATCGGCATATGGTCCTGCCTGGAGGCGGCTTCTTCGTATCGTGCTCGGTATTGTGAAAAATCCGGATACCCACAACTGAAAAGCTATCAAACCCGTTGTAAACATTTGTACTTTTACTTTGACCATAGTGATTACGGCTTTATGAATATACGTTTACAGACTTGGTTTCCATACCATATACAAGTATGCCTAAACGGTCTTGAATGGCTACGCCGTTGCCTTGAACGGCAGAATATTGACTTTTTTGCCCAGGGCAATAAATTTCTCCACATATCGGACTACGATGAAGCCCAAGCCCTGCTCAACGGACAACTGGATGTGCGTTTCACAAAAATTCTTAATAACTTTGTTCCGATTGTTTTCCCCATGATGAAAGAGGTCCTGGGCCCTCACCTTTCTTATTATTGGACCATGTGGCAAAGCGAATGGGCAACCGATCTGCTTTTTCCATCTCCGAATGCCTTGAATTCCATTATGGATTCCCTGCTTCGTCACGCTCATATGACCGGAACAAGTATACACGTATTGCGATATCTGGATCGACCTCTAACCGTAGCCGGAAAACCCTACACGCGTTCAAAGGATCAGGTTATAACACGCCTGACAGATTTCAACGACGGCATTCGTGTTCGTCATTGGGTCGATAAAAACAGCGTCAAAGTTTATAACCAGCAAAATGTATTGCGTATAGAAACGACCATCAATGATCCTGGAAAATTCCGAGTGTTTCGCCACAAGAACGGCCAAGGCACAGATGAAGCCAAGTCCCGCCTTCCGTTGCGAAAAGGAGTGGTGGATATTCCTTTACGAGCGAAAATTTCTCAGGAAGTCAACAATCGCTTTATGGATGATCTTTCTACGCTGACGGATCAATCACCTGCTCGTAATCTAATTGATCAGATAACCTGCCATCAGAACCAGAATGGCCGTCGGTTTCGACCATTGGATCCGACGGGAAAACACCGTGAATTATTCCAGTCCCTGAGTACCCCCGAATTCAGAATTTCAGGACTAACCAACAAGATGTTGCGCCAAGGCCTTTCCGGTTCAATTTTTGGAAAAGGGATGAGCCAAAAACAGTTATCTGCGAAAATCAGTCGACACCTCCGTTTGCTTCGAGTCCATGGGATGATCCGCAAACTACCGAAACAAAATCGATATCAGTTGACCCTTAAAGGGGTAAAATTGACCAATGTTCTGAATGCCTTTTTGGCGGCATCAACCGAGCAACTTATTAAAATGGCGGCATAATTTTCTTGTTTTTTATTACAATCTCATGAGTCCAGAGTTTAACAACGTCATGCGGCTAACGGCATGGCTTGAAATCCAGTCTTTCTGATTTTCGCCATAATTATTCGATAAATCGCGCTATTCTTGAAAACCCAGAAATTATGAAAGTACTCGTGCTGAATAACGGATCGAACAACTTCCTCAGATGGTATGGTTGATCTAACCGTTCTCAACCATCCTCGGTACTTGTCCCAAATCGTCTCGTGAAAATTCAGAGATAACATTTGGAGAATCCCCGTAGCGATGCAGCCAAAGTTCATAAATGCCTCGATAGCATTTGCCGCCTGACGAATTAAACGCTGAGAATCCGGTTCCTTCACCGAAGACAGATCGCTTACATTTTCTTTTCCAATGCGTGGCCATGCTGTTGTCCAAAAGCGGTAAAAAAATGCGCCCATCACATGTTTGAGTACTTTGAAATTGATTTCAATTTTGAACCGGTAACTGTAAGCCCGTATAATGTCTGAAGGCGACAGGCTAACATCTGAACATATCAGTATGAATTTCTCTTCGCCATCACGAACCAAAACAAAGCGGACTTTCTTGCCAATTGGCCGCCAGATCAAATCCAGGCAAAGAAACGAAACCTGCTTGCTCTGAGCATAAAGAAAGATCGTCGTCTTTTCAAACTGCTCGGCCATGGATTCAAACAAATCCATGAGACGTACTTTCGTACCGTAGGTTGGCGTTCTTCCGTGTTTCCCGGTTTTTGGGGGAGGATCGCCGTAGGCAACCACGTTGCGTTTAGCCCTGGTGACAATATGTATAAGACGTCTGCCTTGGGTGTCCACGGCAGCTTCCAAAACTGAAAATACCGGCCCCACGGAAAAGTATGCATCCAAGACAAGGATCGCACGTCTGCCCATAACAGACACTATCTCAGCTGCCATGGCGGCCATCAATGTCGTGACGCTGACTTTACGCTGCCCTTTTACTTCCGGCTCGGCTTTGCCTGAGTTGTCAGATTCTTGATGAAGCCTTTTGACACCTGGCATTTTCTCCGCCTCCTTGCTGATTTTGATGCCGTCGCCGGCCAATAGAAGACGACCGTCAACCTCAATTAATGGGCACTTGGCCAATACAATGCTCCACCATCGTTGCATGATGTTTTTCAACTCCCATGAACTTGATCTGAAAAACCAAAGCAGCGACGTGTAGAGATGAGGCCCAAGACTCAACCAGCGAATGAAAGAGCTGACACCATATTGATCAAGCCTGACCATAAAGCCAAAAATTGAAACCGCAAACCATTCAAAAGCCGCATCGCGAGTGAAACAGGACCTGAATTGCTCGAGTATCCAGCTGACCTCTTTTATCATGACGTCCCTCCTTCATCGCTCGGTGTATTTTTGTAAAGCGAATGTATTCGGGGCCGTCCTGGTAAATGTCTGGCCTGCTTTTACCTTTTTCAAAATGGCTGATACGATGGAGTCACGCTCCAAGTCCACATGATAATCCCGTTTGGCCAACCGGACAATCTCTGTTACGTGCAGAGGCTTCCCAGCATCATAAAGAACATTTCTGGCTACATCGATTTTTGACGTACGTTTTACAGACCCTGCTTCAGCTCCTTCCTGAAATCGTTCGATTATTTTGATTTTTGATTCTGCAACTTCCTTTTGAAACTTAAGATACTCATCAAAAGCATCCATAACCGTACCCTCCTTATGGTGGAAATTTTGACAAGGATACAGCATTCATTCGGGTACGTCAATACTTTTGTACGTACCTTGCTGATTTTTTTGAAACTCTCTTATTGCTACATATAGTGCAGGTCTCTTTCAGAAATTCTATGTACGTCTAACTCTGCATTGATGCAGCGGCGTTAGGCCGCAAAATTTTCAAAGAACTTTAGACTCTCAAGTTACAAGGTTATAGGAAATAAGGTACTAACTTTGCCTTGCTGACTATTTAGCATTTTGACTCCCCCTGAATTCACTATTTAAGAGTCCGTCAAAGAACACATAGTAATCGGTTATCCCCATACCCTCAAGCTGCCGCCCTATTTCTTGATGCCAAATACTTACAATTAGCATGATCCCTTCATCGTCAAGAAGATTGGGTAGCTCGGCTGGATTACGAATTTCAATGCCGAAGGCTTTAGTCCCCCACTTATTTGAGTCATTATCAAAGGTACATACGACTTGATGGTGACGTTCAAAGTCTCTTAGCCAAATTCTAAGACTGTCTGCTGCTCCGAAAAGATAGATTTTCTTACCTTCTGATGCTTTGAGCCAGCCTGTGTATTGTTTAACATAAACCGAGTAATCTTTTTCCGTATCGAAGAACCAATTGTGCAATTTAGGAAACTCCGCGCCACTTGGCCAACTCCAGTAACCATAGAGCAAATCAAGGACTTTTCGAGCCCTTGCTGGAACATTGACTTCTAAGTGCTCAAACTTTTCCTTTTTGCAAGGCTCATAATATTTTATTGGAATTGTTGTATCATGCAGACGATAAAAACCGGTATCTTCGATTTCATCAAGTGGCATAATATCTATGCAAATTCCGTGATGCCCACCTCTTTTAAGAAGTTCATATAAAGGTCTATCAAACGCCGTTGTGCCGTTCTTGTAAAGTCTGATTATGTGGGAACGCCTCTTGTCAAGAGGCGTCTGCAAGTAGTATGGATTATCAAACCATTCCTTGTGAGCCATCAGTCTATTAAAATCTTCGGTGGGCATTACAACATCAATGTCATCGTCCCATAACAAAAAGCCACCGTCGCGCACTGCACCCAGTAGCGTACCGTGTGAGATATACCATTTCAGTTTCTCACGGTCACATATACTGATAAAACGTTTGAGTAATTCAATCTCTATATCACGCAGTTTATCAATTTTTCCCATTTGTAAGCGCCTCTATTGTCATTACATTAAATTTTACTTTTCTAAGTAACTCCGCGGCTATTTCGCCTGCTCCCTTGGCAGGTGTTACAACGATTGCATCCGGAGTGCTTTCGGCAGATATTTTCTCGATTGAATCAAATAGGGGTATGCCGCATAAAAACGGTAGTTGTTTATCAATGATGAACACTGGTTCCATATCTATCATTTCAAGAACATACCGAAGCATTTTGCCACGTAAGCCATACCCATAAATTGCGACATGCTGAATGCCCATTGATTGTAGCGTATTTGCTGCAATACACATTTTTTCATATCTTGCATGCTCTGCGTTTCGTTCTGATGCATGCTCTCTTTGACGAATTTCTGTTCGTTCCAGCTCTTTATCTAAGGGTTTTGTATGAACTTCGTTAAATACAAATTCTCTCGTTTTCCTGTCGGCGAGTTCGGTTAAACAGCCCCACTTTTCAGTCAGGTGATATCTATCTTTAAGAGCGTTAATCCAGGCTTGAGTTTTTGGGTCATTTTGAAATTCAGGAGAATATTTAAGCGCATATATCGCCCGTACCAGCCCCATATCAGGATCAATATTTTCCCAATAGTATTCCTGGTCGAAAAATACAAAATTATCATTTTCAATGTCATAGAAGCAATTTGCGGGAACCATTTCCCAATAACATCTGCCTTCTTTTGCCGACGCATAAATTGAATCCCTAATACGGTCAAAATGATCGAATAACAACGCTTCATCCAACTCATCACGTATCAGTTTTCGCGTCCAGTAGTCCCATAGAGTCGGCATGTTCAGCCGTTTCATTGTCAAAGAGTCTCCATCGATTTTCATCGGTATCACATTTACCCCAAG
The DNA here is from genome assembly GCA_963664475.2 of Desulfatiglandales bacterium. Taxonomy (GTDB): domain Bacteria; phylum Desulfobacterota; class DSM-4660; order Desulfatiglandales; family Desulfatiglandaceae; genus NaphS2. The sequence goes on along the minus strand of CAXXXE010000004.1, from coordinate 364,979 downwards.
TCTCTTTAAATCACGATGATTCTCGGCTATAATATGCAAACGGTTCAGTCCCTCACGAAAAACTGCATGTTTACGTGCAGTGCCATCTTTGTTAACCGTCGTAATAAATGCCTTTTCGCGCTCGCGATACGCTGTTATCGCGGCAAAATCAACATTACAAGGCTCATCGTCCTTAGAAGCCCGGGCTTCAACTAGATATGAATTACATAGAAACTCAAATGCGCCACCACGAATTACTTCTTTCCAGAGTCCACGCTCATCGAATTCTTTGGTATAGTCGTCTTCGATATACTCAGAGCCGCGATGATTAAAAAACTCGTTTGGTAAATAGTCCTCCGAGTATACTTCACGGGTAAAATAGTGATTTACAAACGGATAGTACCACTTTTGACCGAAAAATCCCGCCTTTCTAAGTCGGATTTCAGTTTCTGTCTTACTTTCGCCAAACCAGAATTGAAATGGGAAACCTGTCCTTGGATTACGCTTGCCCGCGAAATATTGCAATCCATTTGGATTGTCAAACGCCATTAGCAAGCGTCCATTTGAATTCAAATACGAACGAAATTTTGAAAGCAATTCTGTTGTTATTTCTCCAGGGTCGATAAAAACGATATAGTCAAATTTACCTTTGCCATCATGTTCGATATCAAAGGATGTAACATGAGCACATTTCTCGCGTAATAGCCGCGTTAGTGCTCCGTTGCTGCTTTCCAGAACAGTGGATTTGGACTCAAATGGATACCAATTGATAATACCCTCACGCATTGGTGACACATTATAAAAATTCTGAAGTTGTTTACTTATTATTGATGACATTTCTTGCCATACGATTTGAACTTTGCAATATTATTTACAATCACCGCATCTACGCCGTGTTCTTTTGCATAATTAAAATCCTCTTCGCTCTCCACTGTCCATACATGAACCTTAACGCTCCGCTTGTGAGAATCCTCAATCAATCCCGGATAGCGGATCTGATGAATGCCGGGGTGTAGGGCAATCGCCCCTATTTTTTCGCATTGTTCGCCTGTCACGATGATCCCGCCCCCGCAAAGCAGTGCTGTATTCGCAGTAGGATCATATTCTTTCACATTTTTTATGGAATAATGGTTGAAGGAAGAGTATATTACACCTTCCGCCAAACCGTACTTGTCAACGATATCAATAGTCTTTTGCTCAATACCTTCGTAGTAAACGATGCCGGTCTTCAGTTCAATATTTATCGTCAAACTTGTGGTTGCCAGCAACGCTAAGGCCTCGTCAAGGGTTGGAATTTCCATAAAATATGGTTCTGAAATACCCCTCTTGTTGAAGTTTATCTTCTTCAATTCCGAAAGCGTATAATCCTTAACCAGTCCGGTTCCATTGCTGACACGATCTATTCTCTCGTCGTGAATAACGACAACTTCACCGTCTTTTGTTAGTTGTACGTCAAACTCGACACCGTCCGCACCAAGCGCTATCGCTTTTTTAAAGCTGTAGATTGTATTCTCAGGTGCGTGATGATATGCCCCTCGATGTCCCCAAATTTCCATTACAACCATTCCGCCTTTCCATTGTTAACAACCCTGTCGCTTCCTGCTCCAAATCGCGTGAAATGAATTTTCCGCTTTTCTGATTCAATGGTCATAATATCGAAGCTTTCCTGTGATATATCACCAAGCATGCGATTCGGTACAATCGCTCCTTCAGGCTTGTGTTCCAGAAAATATTCACATTTGGCACAGTTGATTGAAATGATAGGAAACCCTACATCATTATATAAATGATCACAATGGTTATGCCCGTTGACATAGGCTATTATCTTTTCAGAGTGTTTATTCAGAACCTCCATAATCGTATCGCTATTTCGAATTTCCTTAGCCCATGCTTGCAGCTTTGTAAGCGGTGTCAAATGGGAGAAAATAACAGTGCAATAATGGCTCGGCATATGGCTTAGTACTTCATTAAGCCAATCAACGCACTCATTGGAAAAGCCGTATCGGAGCGATTCATTTACATCGTACGAATCAATAAATATTAAACGAAGTTTCTCTTGTTCGTAATCGATGTAATACCTTGGTTCATTTCCATGAAGATACATATCCCGTTGCTCGTTTAATGTTAAACGTTCAGGATTATTTCTAAAATAGTTACAGTCGTGATTGCCCAGCGTGGCATGGCAATAAAGACCGATTTTCTCAAAATCATCAAAAATATCTCTTACATATTTTGCAGTCAGCCTGCGGCCTACCATACCGTCTGTAAAATCCCCAAGGTGGATTATGCCGTCTAAACTTATTTTTTCATTTAACATGGATATTGCTTCTCTTGTATCCTGCCAGGTACCATTTATGACGTAGTGGCTGTCAGTGAGTAACACGAATGAAAGTGTTCCATTTGATACACAAGCGTTCGCGCGTTCTGACACATTCTGCGCTTCATCCTTTATCCACGTTGGCGTACCTTTCGTCCGCCAAGGTTCCCATATTTGGTCAGGCGCATAATCATATGTGTAAATCCATTGATAGTTGGGTGTGTTCTTACTTAAATTCATTGAAAACTCTCTGGTAGCCTAAATTTGGATACTGGATGCCAATGCCTGTGGTCCGGTGGTGGCAACTTCATGTAATCACCATATTTATATGTTAAATATGCGTCATATTCTCTTATACAAGGAAACATTCGTCCCTCAAACTCGATCTCCCCAATATCAACATACCATTTGCTTAAATATCCAAATGGTCTTCCTTTTGGAGTTGGGAATGTCAATTTTCTTACGTACTTGGTTTTTCTGTTTATACCGTATCGCTGCAGTGCATCAAGATTCCTCATCACTGTTTTTACAGGTATTTTGGAAAGTGCACCATATCCAATTCTTGACAGTGTTCTTTTTGCGCTAATCCTCCCAACTTCCGAATAGAGAATCTTACGCAGTAAATAACAGTATGCTGCAAACAGCCCTCGCAGTGGCGGAAAGTCCGGCACACCATCCATCGGAAACACATCAAGGAAAATACCAGTACGCATTTTCAAGTGTTCCTGACCGATACGGACAAACTCACTGTCTACTCTACGTAACCTTCCCCATCCCCAATGATAATGCGGGTCAATTGTATAGTCTTGAAAAAAGAATCGACTCGTATCCAATTCGGATTTACAGACTTCACGAAAAGACCTGTATTCGCTGCGCATCATGGCAACATCAAGATCGTCATCCCAGGGGATAAACCCTTTATGCCGAACCGCCCCAAGTAAAGTTCCCGCAATGATGCAGTAGCGGATATCATGTTTTTTGCATATGCGGTCAAGCTCAATGAGCATTTCAAGCAATATATTTTGTAGTTTTCTGAGTTCAGAGTCCGATAAAGTGCATTCATGCATCAGAAACACTCACCTGATGATAGATATCTATAAGGAATAGTAAGAGATCACTTGGTCGATTTTCCAGTAGTGTTTTGCTTAAAATTTCGTAGTGGGGGACGCCTGTTTTGTTAATGTTCGAGTATCACTGTAATGAACCTGCTTGACATTTGCGATTGGAGCAAGTTGATCTGTTTTCATTACGTTCTTGTAATCCCCATGAAGCTTTCAACCATATAATCTATCGCATTTTCATCCATACCTGGATATACGCCAAGCCAGAACAGATTTTTCATAACGCTGTCAGTATTTTCAAGTGAGCCAACTGTGCGATATTCTACGCCTTGCATACACGGTTGACGGACGATATTGCCGGCAAATAACATTCTCGTCTGAATTTTATTGTTTTCCAGAGAGCGTATAATCCTCTCGCGGTCTATTCCCTCGCGACAGAGCAGTGGAAATCCGAACCACGCTGGATTTGAGTTTTCGCAGATTTCAGGCAAAATGAATGAGTCGGAAAGCAAAGTCAATTTGTTGTATAGTCGATTAAAGTTTCTTTTGCGAGCCTCGATGAAGTCATCAAGTTTCGCAAGCTGTGCAACGCCGATTGCCGCTTGCATATCGGTTGCTTTCAAATTGTACCCAAGGTGCGAGTACACATATTTATGGTCGTAGCCCTGTGGCAGCTCACCGTACTGTCCATCAAAACGATGACCACAAAGGTTATCCTGCCCAGATGCGCAAACGCAGTCGCGTCCCCAGTCGCGCAGAGAACGAACGATTTTCAAGAGCAGTGGATTAGAGGTATATACTGCGCCGCCTTCGCCTGTTGTAATATGGTGCGGAGGGTAGAAACTTGAAGTGCCAATATCTCCGAATGAGCCTGTTTTGCGTGTTTTTCCGTCAAGCGTGTATTCACTTCCAAGCGCATCGCAATTATCCTCAACAAGCCATAGTTTGTGTTTGTCACAGAATGATTTCACCGCCTCAATGTCGAACGGGTTGCCGAGGGTATGCGCTATTATCACCGCTTTTGTTTTTTTACTGACTGCATTTTCAAGTTGAGCTACATCAATATTATACTGAGGTATTGTCACATCAACAAATACCGGTACCGCACCGAATTGAACAATAGGGGAGATTGTCGTTGGAAACCCAGCCGCAACAGTTATTACTTCATCCCCGCGTCTAACCGCTTTGTCGCCAAGCAACGGTGAAGTCAACGACATAAACGCAAGCAGATTTGCGCTTGAGCCGGAATTAACAAATGAACAATATTCAACGCCTATATAATCTGCAAGTTTGCGCTCGAACTCGTCTGCATAACGTCCGCTTGTAAGCCAAAACTCCAATGCAGAATCAACAAGATTTACGATTTCTGCACTGTCGTATACACGCCCAGAGTAATTTATTCTGTCCCCCTGTTTAAACGGCTTGCGTATGTGATATTGTTTAACATATTCTTCTATCAGATATAAAATCTTTGATTTTAATTCTTCCATTGGCTTAAATACTCACTAATTTGCAACTCTGTAATTGCTTTTTTGTTTTCTGCTTTTTCCCACTCGACTGTTTTTTGTACAGTCGTAGTTATGTTCCATAATGATTCCCACCCGAACACCGACCTCATTTTAGAACAATCGAGTTTAAGCAATCCGCTCTCATGCGGAGCTCTTGGTTTTGATTTGTCGAGCCATTCAACATTGCCCCACGAACTACAAAAAATATCAGCAATCTCTGCAGTTGTAACACAATCTCTCTCGTTAGGACCGATATTGTATTGCCCGGCATATTTTGAATCCGCGCACTGCTTCCTAGCTATGAGCAAGTACGCAAACAGCGGCTCTAACACATGCTGATACGGACGCACGGAGTATTTATTGCGTACAGCTATCGGCTCATTATTTTTTGCCGCCCGAATACAATCGGGAATTATCCGATTTGCCGAAACGTCGCCGCCACCGATTACATTTCCTGCTCTCGCGGTTGATAACGGGATATTTTTCTGACGCAGGAAAGTTGCTGCGTAACTTTCTGATACAATTTCCGCACACGCTTTGCTTGCGGCATAAGGTTCTGAGTCGCCAAGCGTGTCATTCTCGCGATAGCCGTAAGCCCACTCATTGTTTTTATACACCTTATCTGTGGTTATGATTACGACTGATTTAACGCAATTGCTATGCCGAACACTCTCAAGCAAATTTACCGTCCCACACACGTTGGTCTCGAACGTGTAAGCCGGACGCTCATAAGCATCAAGAACAAGCGGTTGTGCGGCTAAGTGAAAGACAATCTCGGGCTTGGCCTTGTCAAAAGCAGATTGCAACATCTCATAATAACGCACGTCATTAATTATTGATGTGATTTCATCATCAATATTCAGCAAATCATATGCGCTACCGCTAGTACACTGCAAGGCATATCCGATAACGTTTGCACCGAGAAAACGTAGTATTTCACATAACCACGCACCTGTAAAACCGGTATGACCGGTTACGAATACCGATTTGCCGCACCAAAACTCAAAACTCATACGTCGTCTCCTTTTCGGTAAGCAGAATCCCCTGGTCATAAATAAATCCCAAGGGGTGCATCCGATGTTTCTGACAAAAGCAATGGGTGATGTAAAATTAGGGACCTAAAGAACAGAAATGCACTTTTGATGAAAATGGACATGAGCAATATGAAATTGAGGAATTTGGAACATTCACGAATGATCTTACAGAAATGAAAGAGGGGCTGCGTGAAAACGAGTGTCCGATAGTAGCGATGGAAAGCACCGGGGTATACTGACGTCCTGTTCATAGAAAAATTGGGTTTTCAATTTTCCACATCAAATCCATTAAACACGTATTTTCAAAAGGTTATGTCCGCAACTTTTGAACACCTCACAACTTTTAGACTTATGCGCGAAAAACTAGGGGGGAACCCTCTGATTATTGATATTTGAGAACCGGATATTCTAAATCGAACCTCTTCTGCGCATGGAATATTCGCCTAATATCTGATGTTGTTTGAAAAGACGAATCGAATGGCTAACACATAACGTTTGCTTTTAGGTTGCAGATTCACATTTGGTATAAGTACGCTTTTGTGAAGTTTGGACAGCAGGCCTAATGCCTTGATTTCTTTTAAGAATTACAGGTCTTCCAGCGCAATAATTGCATGCTTTCAATAGCTCCATATCGAGAAGTTCTCTTATTTGTTCCCTAAGTTCATTTTGTGATGCATTGCTGTGTAAGTCTACGGAAAAATTATCTTCTACAGGTATCATCCCTAAACGGGCTGCGTTGCTAGTAAAAGAACAACGATAAAGCCTATCATCTGATATACTTGGTTTGTCTGTTATACAACACTCTGAGAGTATCTGCTTGTTAGCAATATCACTCCTATTATGGGCTTCAAGATGCGAAAAATCATGCCAGACATTAATATTCATTATTCTGTTGGTAATATCGTGCATATTTAATAATGCAGATAACTGAGAGCATTTTTGCTTGGAATTACCATAGTTAGAAATAAAAACCTCTATACGCATACCCTCCATAATTTTTAATAATCTTTCGTCAGGTAAAATGGTTCCATTTGTAAAAACCCTAATACAATTATAGCCTTCAAGCCCTTTTAAATGCTCTAAATACTTGTTTAGCTCAATATTCATAAAAGGTTCTCCACCTAGAAGACTGATAATCTCTACATTATCTACTGAATCCAAAATTCGCTCTAAACTTTTTACCGCTTTTTCAAAATCATAGTCATTAGGTTTTTGATAATAGGGCGTTAAGTTTGAACAATTTCTGCAATTAAGAGAACATTTTTCTGTAATTGGAAAATCCAAAAAATGCAACCTAAAGGGTTTTTTTCCAAGCTTTTTAAAATATTCTTCTCTCATGTGTGAGAGTTTAGACGTAAGGTTGGTTTCCTTAGAAACAAAATCCTCCTTAATAATATCAGAATATTTTATATCATCTTGTTTAGATAAATCAGGAAATTGATCATAAAGAGGTTTTTCAAAATATCGACATAAATCATGAAAATCAACAATAAATGCAGGCGTGTTTTTTATAAAAGGGTCTATACTAGCTAAAACTCTTTTATTAGATACTAAAATAATTAAAATATCATCTTTAGTTAAACTTTCAGGTAAAGGCTTTGAAACAGGTAAGCCACATATAACACTATCTTCCTTTGCAGCTGCATCCCAGAGTATATCGGGAGTAAATATTGTCCCCATTATTTTTGGAAGCATTGTCTGTCCGTTTTCTCCCAGCACACCCCATGCCACAATGCGTACATGCGGGGGCAACTCTTCCCTAACTGCTTTATACAAAATTGGGTTATATAATTTACCATTAAATATACTATTATATACCTGAAACCCTTGCTTTATAATATCCATTGCAAGTTTTTCAGGCATAGCATCTAATAATAATTTAGAAATATTAGCCATAACATTTACTTCTTCAGCATGACTTACACATCCTTTTTTTAAATAACTTTCAAGCTTTTTCCACGGCTCTCTTGCGTATTCCATTTTGTTTAGTGCGTTCAAGCGTAATTTTTCAAAAGAACTTATCGGTAATTTTTGAATTATACGCTCAATAGATGCGCTGTATTCTAAATAATAATTACTAAAAGTCTCAAGATTATTTAAGGTGGTTCCTCCAAGAAAACTTACACCTTCACCTTGTTTATAAACATATAAAGGCTGTCTTATATAATGAAACTTTCCACATGAAGCAAATAAGGGAAAAGCATAAGAAGGCTCCTGAGAGAACCTACATTCATAGTCAAAATTATCAATAATGCCAATTTTTCTTACATAACTCATTCTGGAAAAAAGCACCCATACTCCACGACTCATAGCACTTTGTATCCAGCTTCTTCCTAAGTCATAGTCTCTTAAAGCTTCTGATATTGAACTGGCAAGATTATATTCATTACAATCAACATTGCAATTAATATAATCACAAACAACAAAATCATCTAAAGGATGATTATCAAGCCACGATGCCATAGTTAATACATATGAAGGTGTTAATTCATCATCTGCATCTACTTGACACACATAATCACCGTCTGCCCTTAATAATCCACTATATACAGCACCAGAAACCCCTTTGTTTTCTTGCTCTATAAAAATAACATCGTAGCCTCGTGATTTAAATACTGGTAACCAATTTTTAATTTTATGGTTTGTGCTATCTGTTGAGCCATCATCGACTAAAATTAGTTGTATATTATCCCAAATTTGTTCTGAAACAGATTTCAACATGCTGTCAATAAAATTTTCTTTATTGTAGCATGGAATAATTATGCTGACTTTTCTAGATGCTGACTTATTCATGTATGTACCCCTATATTTTTCGATTATAGTGCTAAAAGTATCATATTCCCCCCCCCCATGGAATTCGAAAAATTAGGATGCAACATTGAAGGGAGTAGCAATATGACAATCCACAACATTATGCGGCTGACAGTAATAGAATTGTCGCAAAGGGTGGGGTGTAAGATTTTTGTCTTAATGATTTTCTGAAAAGAACAGCTACCCAGGCTGTAGCTTCGCTCTTTCGAATGAATATTTTACCCTGCGGCATGTTCATCAATAAAAATTTTGAGATTTCAATTTATTCATTCTCACCCCCTTTTTAGATCGCGTTATCGACAAGGCTCGAACGCTTACATCCCAAAAATTTTCGTACGCCTGGATTCTGCCCATGACGCCTTGGACACTCGGATCAATCTGGCAGGCCGAAAAAAAGTCAGTTACATCATCAAATGGAATCCCAGCAAAGGGGACCTGAATAAACGGGCAAAAAGTTTGGTCTGTCTGTTATTGAAAATTTGCATCACAATTCTTATCCAAAAACGGTAATTCAAATAATCCAAACACACCTATTTGCGAAAATTTCGAGTGAACCCTTTCTCGAATCGGTGGGCTGTATGCGCTCGGCACAACAATATTTTTTACTTTGTTCAGAATCGAGTTCGTATTGTATATTTTGCGTTCTATTGCCATCGATTTGTCTGCAATATCAGGACTTCCGTCTGAAAAAATGAATCGATGCTCGCTTAATAACTCTAATTCGTCAAATATACGCTTAAACTCGAGCCGATAACGCGCAAAAAATATGCCCATTCCCGTAATTCCCACATTACCGAACTCAAGCAACCTTTTCAAATATGTCTTGATTGTTTCAAAAAAGGATTCATCTAATATCATCGCCGCATGTATTTTATTATCAATTTGATGTTCCAAACGACACACAGGACAGTAAACGCTATACTCAAAATCAAGTCCGTAAGTTACAGAATCCGCAACTTTATAAAAGATTTCATTGCATTTCGGGCAAGTGTAACTTAAATAATAAATATGCTTTATTTTATCTATATCAGCAATATGCAAGTAAGTATAGCTGCTTTCAAACCGATCTAAATTGATACGCCTCTGATAGTCAATTAATTTTTGTCGACCTATTGCTGTACGGATATGATGGCATGTTGTCATTCCAGGTACTATACGTTTTATCAAGAAATTATATTCTTCGTCAGCCATTTGGGATACATTAACAAATGGTATTCCGTCAAGAATATGCTTTATTGTATCTGAAATTTTTCCATTCATCTTTGCATCGTCATAAAGGGGTGAACCTGGGTACAGACTAATGGGAGCAACGTAAATCTGTGCTTTAGCGTTGATTTCTTGAATCTCTTTTGCAAAAGCAAGAGATTTTTCAACTGTTTCGGTTGTTTCAGCAACATCTCCAAAAATAAGCGTTGATAATATTGATATGTCGCTGAAACTGGCATTGCGATAAAATTCTCTTAGCATAGCCGTTGATATACCTTTGCGCATACTTTTAAGTATGGAATCACATCCCGCTTCTAATCCTACCTGTATTTCTTTACACCCGGCATTGCAGGCGTTCATGAACACTTTCTGATCTTTGATAGAATCAGCTCTCATCGGCAGTAGCCATTCTAATTTATAGCGTGCAATGCGATCGATAAACCGCTCAAATCTATCTTTATTTGCGGCAAACAGTTCATCACAAATGGAAAGGATTTTAACATCTGGCACCTGTTTTATCACATAATCAATCTCTTCAAATATATAATCAAGAGATCGTTGCCGGTATCTCCCTCCGCCAGAGTGCGTACAATATGTACACGCAAAGGGGCAAGAACGCGAAGAAATCATTGCAAAAGATTTCGTTTCATCTATTTCATCAAACAAGCCAAAGCCTTCATAATCCAAAAACGGCAGAGAATCTAAGTCTTTGACAACGTCACGCTTTTTCGTTTTAACTAGTCCACATAAACTTTCTCGATAGATTAATCCGTCAACATCTTCAATCGGCTGATTGTTCTCAAGGGCCGTTAGTAATTCATGTAACGTAACTTCACCCTCACCGATAACACCGTAGTCGGCAACGCCAATTAGAGCCATCGCTTCATCAGGGCTGTAATCAACGAATCCGCCGCCTATTATAACGGTGATATCTGGCTTTGCCGCTTTTGCCATATCACAGACTTCTTTAATCCGCTTCCAATCAGTAACTAAACCGCCAACGGCAACCACATCTGGAGTTTCAACTTTCACAAAATTATAAATCCGCTTTGCACAACTAATTTCTGTGTCTTTATTACTGTTCAGGTTCAGGCATATTATGTCATGTCCCATCTGCTTGACATATGCACTAACAGCCGCTGTGCCGATACTATAGGAAGCTTCAAGATGAAAACCCGTTGGAGATTCAAGCATAACAATCAATTCTTTCATATTATACTCTCTCCATAAATTGCTTCCAGTTGTCTTATCTGCTCAATGATAGAGTAGCCCGATCGCGCAACCTTTAATGAACAGTCACGGCGTTCATACTCACAATTGGCCGCTTTGACTAAAGTATCTTTCCAGAGATTCACATCATACGGAAGACCCATTAAATTATCTGTTATTTTGTTTTCGGGAATTGTTGTTTCTGTTGTAACTGTAAATAGCCCAGCACACTGCGCTTCCACTAAAACAATCGCAAGGCCTTCAAAACGTGAAGTTAAAACAAAGCAGTCCATTGCCTGATATAAATCTGAAACAAAAGAACTTTTTCCCAAGAACATAACTCTATCAGAAATACCAAGATATTCGACTTTTCGCCTTATATCAATTAGCAATTCACCATCTCCAACAGACAGCAAAACAGCATTTGGTACCTTTTTCGTCACTTCCGCAAATACGTCGATTAAAAAATCGTGGTTTTTTTGATATTCAAATCTACCAACGTGACCAATAACAAATTTGCCGTTTAACCCCAATACGTTGCGATATTCTGCTCTAACATCAGGTTGAAAAGCAAATTTACTCACGTCGATGGCATTTGGCATTATTTTGATTTTATCAAGCGGAATCCGATCCCCAAACAACCAATCTGCAGCCGCCCTGGAACAAGCACAAAAGTGTGTAGCCAATTCTTCGGAAAAATTTTTTTTCCGTTGGTTGTGCAGTTTTAATACCAATTCTCTGTCCGCATCTTTTTGTAATCCACCCAAGTCAGAATTATGTGAATGAACAATCACCACAGGTATACATTTTTCACGACATAGTTCCTCAACTGCAAAACTCTTCCAGAAGCTTGTATGCAAATGAACAACATCATAATCGTTATTCAAAATACGGTAAAAGTCACTGCAAAATCGCTCAAAGTCATGTTCGGCATAGCACGAAATATAATGCACTCCGCAGCCTTGAAGCAATAGTTCTTCCTCAAAATCCAACCGCTTATCACAAGTGGCAAAATCGAACACAAATCTATCCTTATCGATGTATTTCCAGTTGTTCAAAGCGTATTGCGTAATTCCGCCACCCGTGTTTCGGACAGGAAACTGTAATACTCTAATCTTTTTATTCATAGCTTTATCACAGGATTCATCACGCTTAAACACCTTTTGCAGTGTGAAATATATCCACATTCAGGCGGTTCACGGAATAGAATTTTGCTCAGTTTTTTTTTGCTTTCCTCTGTAATCTGCTGCCGTAAGTCAAAACAATCTCCATATTTGATTTCCCCTATTTCTGCAACGAGATTAGACCAAAGCTGTGCGCCGCAAATATAAAGCTTACCATTATTCAATCCCATTCCGGGTTTCCAGCACTTTTTGTAGCGTTCAGCAAGAACTTTCTCATCGGATGAATTTATCACTCGCGGATCGCCTAAATCATACCATACATCTCTGTTTCCAGAGCTGTTTATAAGCCATGGGATATTATATTGCTTACACAGTTCAATCAGTTTGGCTCTCATCTCAGCCTGCTCAGGATAATCAGATGTAACTACAGTAATTTTAGCGTCAGCAAATTTTTTCATATCAGCGGAAGAAGGTAGAATAGTAGCGTTTGTTTGCACCGACAACGTCTGATATTCTCCACCGTATTTTCTATTTATTTCCATGCATATATCAGGTAATTCCTTGTTAATTAAACTTTCACCGCAGCAGATATTAATATTCATAACCCTTGAAACATAAGAAAATAAAAAATTAAGATCACTTATAACATTTTCAGCAGAAAGATGCCGATTGTTTTTCGCGAACGGAATATAAGTCTGACAGCTTTCACATCTCTTATTGCATAAAGTGGTAACAGCAATGTCAACCGATTTAATGACACAGCTTCTGTCTTTATTCCAAAAAAATCTTGGCATAAAATCATGTAAAGTGTAGAAGTCCTTATTTTCTGTTAATCCTTTATCAAGCAAAATAGTACGCACTGCTGATGGTACATTCTGTGAAACGACAATCTTTATCTCCGGACTCCTTTCAAGAGCTTCCTGCGGACTTACAACATTTAGACCGCAAAAAACTTTTTTTTGTTTTTCAGGGTTACTGTCAATTACAGCTTCAAACGTCAAATCTTCATTAAAAAATTCGACCGTTCGCCTTCCATAGCTCCCTGCACCCCAAAGGTAATACTTTTTTTTATCCAAAATACTCTACTCCTACAATCATAATTACGGTGCAATCACAGCAGCCAGCCGTGTCTGTTTCATTTTTGTTGCTAAAGCTCATGTGATTCGGCCTGACGGGAACATTACAGGGACTAATAACGTCCGAACAGGAGCTCGTCAGCTGTCTCCCTAGTTGACAATAATTCGATTTGAACAGGTAAACCCTCCCAGTTTTCTGGCGTGTTTGCAAAACAAAGAAAGTTTGGATAGACAATAAGAGAATGGTGCCGCCGATCGCGAATCCAAGTCGTCAGAAGGTTTTCGAAAATACAGCCTTGGCATTGATGTTACTAATGGAAAATGAGTAGTTACAGCAACACGCCATTTGGTGGGTCCACCCTGTCACCTCACGCATTTTTGCACAACCCGCAAGGAATTTGTAGCCTCAACTGAAGTAAAGCACTGTGCTTGAGTGAGAGAGAGATATCCGTTTTATCATTTCAGCACAGGCCGTTGCCACGAGCCTGTTATCACTGCTCTCCGTAAGATCGGAATCTTTGTAATCATTGTCAATCCAAAAGCTCATCCAAGACTTCAGGAATAGTTCGCTTTAAAAAGGTCAAGACCGGCAAAGCCGATGCGGTGAAGATTGCCTGGTGCGGTTTTGAATATTTGGAAGCCAGGCGCTATATACCGAAACTGATAACGTTAAGGTTAAATTATTCCTTTCCTCACTGATCGCAGAGGCTATTCATTCTAATACAATCATCAACGGTAAACCAATTGGCAGAAAAGTTTAGTGGTAGATTGGCTTCCTTGACTCTCGCCGCCAAATATGCGTAAGAAGCAAATTTTGACTCTGTCATGTTTTCAACACCGTTCCTTTCCTCAGATCGAGAAAAGTTATTGAGATCTTGAGAAAGATAAACTGAATTCACATTCAGTGCTGCCGCAATTTTTACAAATGAGTCCATTTCTTGAACAGAATCGTTCAAACTCGGCAAAAGGATATATTTGAGGTGTAAAAAGCACCGAGATTCGCGGTACTTTTTTATATGTTCGATAACTTTTTCAAAGGAATCTACCCCCTTAACCGCAGTATAAGTTTGTTTTGTTCCACAATCTAACGAAACATTCAAACACGACCCCGCTGTTTTCAAAGCGTCAGCTAATTGCTCAGAATACTTAATAGCGTTGGTATCAGCATAGACCGCCCAACCATTTTTCTGGATTAACTCAAACAATCTATCTCTTTGCGGATGAATACTTATTTCCCCGTCAGCCAAATCAATTTCTCGAATCGTTCCGCCAACTTCCTCGTTGAGAATTCGATGTATGTCGTAAGTACTCAATATTTGCTGATTTGGTTCATGAATATTGCTGTAATCACAACAATACACACAATTGCAATTGCACCTTGAGCCGGCAAAGCCACTGCCCAACATAATACGCGTAATGACCGGTATCTTTGAAAAACTCAACATTCTCAGTTTCGGACAGCCATCACAATCAGACGGCAAACCGTTTTTAATGCATGCCAACGTATCTTTACGCCACTTGAGATATTCTCGAACCAATTCTCTAACGCTTTCTTCTGTATGAATCGCACTATGAAAAGAAAAGAATTTAGCAAATCCTAACTGGCAACAAGCTGATAAATCCTGCTTGTTCATCCTAATAATCTCATTTAAATTTTCACAACCCATTCGATATTCAAAACTACTGAACACTCGAAGACGATCACGTTTTATTCCATTAGCCATCAACTCAGACACAACTGAATCCACAAATTTCTGAGATACAGTCAAATATATTTCATAGTCAAGATAGAGTTGAATCGCTTTTTTCAACGAGAGGATATCTATTTCTCCTCTGGAAGTCCTCCACTTTGTGTTTTGCTTGGAATGGTCTCTGTCAACAATGCAAATCGGCTCGCCTACTTCCGCAACAAATTCGTCATAATGTCTGCTGAGGTATAACCCCGCACCGTAGAAAATAACACTTGCCATATCATTCCTTATATAATGTTGATGCATTCGTAAAAAGTCAAAAATTTGAAATTTACGCTTAATGATTTCAAAAGGTTATGGGTTGTGTAAAGGCCAAAATCGGACATCTTACGAGACCATCAATGTTAAGTTTCCACTTTATTGCTTTTTCTATTGACTTTTTTAGCAGGGCTACTCTTTTATTAACATAAACGTTCCGTAGCAACGCTTACAGTGCTCAAGATAACCGCGCGTCGGTGTTTCTCTGCATAATATCTTATAAAGCTCTTCACGCGTTTCTGGCGATTTTGGTTTTGTTAAATCAAACGCGTCGCCATCACCTATAGGTTTTCCTATTCCAACAATCAAATTTGCCCATGCCTGCATATAACAAATATAGAGATGTTCGCCGCCTAAAACCATTCCCGGCTTAAAACATCTTGCATAACGTTCGGTCAACTTTTTAGTGTCAGTTTCATTTTCAATATCTGGATTGCCAAAATCAAACCACGTATCCCTGTTTTTCCCATTTTGCCCATAATGCCATTTCACATTGAACTCATCACATTTCTTAATAAATAGTTCTGTTTTGCTTTTATTCTCGGGATAATCTGATGGGACAAATATAACATCCGCTTGAGCGAACTTTTTCATATCATTGTCACTTGGAATTATTGTTGAATTTGTCTGTACCAGAAATTCAAAATAACAACTTGAATAGTTTTGGTGAATTACAGTGCAAATATCCGCTAAATCCGGATTAAGTAAGCTCTCACCAACTGTTACGTTTAGCAATAACGCTTTATCCAAATGATTGAACAGAAGGTCAATATTTCTTAAGACTTCGGCTTTAGACTCATGCGCACGTTTTTGAGCAAATGGAACGTACGCCATACATCCATCACATTTCATGGTGCAGTGCGTAGTCACTCCGAAACTAACCGTACGACATATTAACATGTTGCTTTTTTCCCAATAATAACGCGGAATAAAGTCATTTATTGTAAAAAAGTCTTTGTTTTCAATAAACCCATCTTGACGCAGCAACGCGCAGATAGTATTAGGATAGGTGATAGCAAGCACAATTTTTACTTTTGGCAATTGTTTCTTCGCTTGCTCGTAGCCAATCACAGGCAACCCGTGAAAAGTGGTTCCTATTTTTTTAGAATCGCTGTCGATAACAGATTTGAATATCAAGTCGTTTTTCATAAACTCAATCATTCTCGCTCCAAACGTACCCGCGCCCCAAAGAAAATACGCATCATTTACCATTATATCAGCTCCTATTCATTTGAATTGCACTATCAATGCCTATTTCTAAGGGATATCGGCACATATGACATTGTGTTGTCGGCCTGCGTCCATCCAAAAAATCGTGTAATCCTTTGTTATCGTTTCTTAATATATGATAGTCTATGCTTTCAACAGCATCACACAATCTTGCATAAAAACCCGCCGCCATTAGTGTACACCGCCACAGTTTGCCGTTAAATAATTGCATATGTTCGATGGAACAATCGTTTTGGCCATATTCTTCATCAAATTTGCCGATCTCTGACCAATGCCAACGCTTTCGCTCGTTCCCCACGCCCACCTCTTTTGCAATCGCTTCAAATCGTTCAAGATAAGCGGTGATTTTCGGCAACGTTTTGCTGTAGTCGCTTATACTTATGAAAATATCATTGTCACGGCATAACTCTAACACTTGTTTTTCCGGCACAATTGTACCGTTTGTCGTTATAACAAGACTACCGATTTTTTTAATATAATTTCTGACAATGTAATCGAGCAGTTCGTATAAATGATTATGGATAAATGGTTCGCCGCCCATAATACTCATTTCTCCGACAAACGCAACGTTTGAGAACAAACTATCTAAATCTTTTACAAGCGTCTCAACAGATATATCAAAATTCTCTCTCAAAGGAACACGCTGCATACAATCACGGCAATTGAGGGTACAACGAATAGTAATTGGGAAGTCTAAGAATCCAATAGCATTTTGTTGGTGCTGTTTCCAAAACCAGTAATTTATAAATTCATCTAAACGCATTGATTTGAATCCGTCACGATTCAAAACATCTTCTGTTGATTTTGGCGAGAAATGTGCGATTACAACAAGACACTCGCCCAGGAAGGGCTTTGCTTCCTCATAACTGTAAATAGGTAATCCGTGAAGGGCTGTACCTTGTTTTAAAACATCGCTGTCAATTATTCCTGAAAAGGGCGCAAAATTTACTAAAAAAGCTATTGCTCTTTTTCCTATTCCTCCCGCACCCCAAAGGTAATAACATTTTTCCAAATCACATCACCACACAACACCATCATAAAGTCAATTGACGTAAAAACGGCAACGCATTATCCCTATCGGATGTAATCACTGCCTTTGATATTTTTTCCAAGGGCCAATTCACTTTTATTTCAGGGTCATCCCATCGTATTCCGCCATCGCATTCAGGGTCATATTTATTGCCGCAAAGGTAGCTGGTTATCGTTCCGTCTTTTAACGATAAAAAACCATGCGCAAACCCTTCGGGAATAAACAGCATATTCCTATTTTTATTCGATAAGTAAAAACCTTCCCATTTTCCGAAGGTGGGCGAAGCTTTTCTTAAATCAATCGCAACATCAAACAATTCACCTGACAGACAGCGAACTAACTTGCTTTGCCAGTGCTTCTTTTGAAAATGTAATCCGCGAATCACTCCTTCTGAAGAAAGTGAATCAAAAGACTCATATGGATTCAAAGTGATACCATGCGTTTTAAATATGCTTTTCTCAAACCATTTAATAAAGTGTCCTCGCTCGTCAGGCAAAAAAAAAGGTTCTATCAGCGTTAACCCTTGAATTTTCGTTTCGCGAAAATGGAAATCACTTTTCATGCGTGTTCCTCCAGTGTTTCTTTAATCGCAAAATGCCTTCTTTGAACGAGATAGCAGGATAAAATCCCGTGTCAGACATAAGTAATCTTGTATCAAAATACTTTGGGTCCAAACATATTCCGGGATTGTCTCCAAAACTGAGTTGTGCGAATGGGTCAAGCAAATCCCTCATTTGCACAATGTATTCTTTTAGAGGCCGAGGAATTCCGCTTCCAACGCAATACGTCTGTCCGTTTTTCCCCCGCTCACCTACAAGATAAAATGCCCTCGCGACATCTTCAACGTGAATAAAATCATATAGTTGTGTTGCCGCCGAAAAACAAATTTGTTCACTTGACAATATTTTCTTGACTGTTGTATTGAGAAATCTTGGTGACACCTCTTTCTCGCCGTACGCGTTGGTAATATACGGCCAAACGAAGCGGATATTCGTATTTGCCGCTGCAATTCGACTCATATAATGTGCAGTCAATTTTGCGGTTGAGTAGACGTTTGCTAAAGAGGGCACATTGTTTACGTCATATACAGCGTTTGTACTTTCGTATTCCATAAGACTTCCTGCGCCTACAAAAACCTCACAGCCCAAAGACTGGGCCGCTTTTAATGCCTCAATTGCATATGAAATATTTTTCAATTGCAAATTAAAGTCAGAACGTTCATTCCCTGCCGTACCTTCCCACGCAAGATGATAAAATACGGTTTCAGTCCTTACTCCTCCCAATATTTCAGGCAATTTTGCGATAGTTCTCAGAGGACAAACTATCAATCTAACCGACGGCATATCACGAAAGAAATCAGTTTTTACCGAAATTTCTCGCACAACAGCGGTCACAGCGACGCCGTTATCGACTAATTCACTGACGAGATTGCGCCCAACAAATCCCGTAGCACCCGTAACAATTGCGTGTTTCACTTTATCAACTACACCAACGCGATAATTTTATTTTTCAGATTCATGCCGCGAATTTGCTTTTCAATAGAAGTATGGTATGGGATAGAAAGAATCACAATAGTTCCGTTCTTTACAGTTTCAGGTTTATTTATAACGTACTTCTTACCGTCTATATTGAAAGCCAGCCCTTGTCGTTTAGGATTACTATCAATCAAAGCTAGTACGTTGCAGCCGGTAAACGATTCAAGTAAAATGGCCGTAGATGCTCCAATTCCCCAGAGTACAAGCGGCTCGGCGCTTGTACGAAGCGGTTTTACAAACTGCTCCATCACACGTTTGCTTTTTTCAACATAGAGCTTCATGTTTACTTTGCCAATGTCGGAATATTCAGGATTATTTATTTGTTTATTTTTTCTCAATATTGCATATACAGACGGATAACTGCTCACTTTTTTATAGTATCCATTGATTTGAATAACCTCATATCCGTAAATATTTGCAATGTTCTTCAAGTCATTTGATGTTAAATGTAAAACGTGTTCATATGTCAAAAAGTTGAAAGGAGCTGAGTCCACATTGATATATGACGCTGCGTCAGGGATTTCAATAAACATAAAACCGTCATCTTTAAGTAATAAGTTTATGTTTTCCATGGACCCTTGAATGTCTAAAAAATGTTCAAGAACATGATTTAATATAATAAAGTCGTACTTTTCTGTCAGCTTGGCGGCCATATCCAAGCTTGTACACAAACTAACCTCAAGTCCTCTTTCTGTCGCTTCTGAAGCACATGCTTCATTGGGGTCAACAACAGTAATATTACTAAAACCTTTGTCAGAAAGAAATTTTGCAAGCTCACCCCAAGCGCCCGCCACATCAAGTAATTTGCTTTCACCGGTAATGTACGGCTGAATAACACGTAAAATATGATCGTAATAATGTTCGGTTTTATCTTTTCCGAACATTTCATGATACTTCGGTGCAATGGCACCGTATTTATAGTATGATAAGAAATCTCCTTGCGTTGCTTTTGTATCCATATAAACAAGCCCGCAATTCTTACAGGACACGATATACGCCTCAGTTTCGGGAAAGGACTCACCCAATATTTTCATATTATCACAAAGGCGGAATATTTTATCGTAGTTTTTTTCGTTACATATTGGACAGCTCATCAATAATTTCCGTTCCAGTAAATTTTGTATAATTTTTCCAATTCCTCGTCGTATAAAGGATTTACTCTTCGACGTATGTCTGCCTCAAAAAGCCACTTAACCGTTTTATTTATACCATCCGCAAATGATATTTCCTGTTTCCAGCCGTTGGCTATAGATTTTATCTTAGTGTTATCAAAAATGTAATGCCACAAGTGCTGCTGCATAACAAGTTCGCTGTGAAATGCACAAATCTGAAATGCGTCTTTTCTCGGTATATGCAAGATGTTTTTGTTGTCAATACCCAATGCGTCAAGTAGTTGACCTGCTAGTTCATTCCAAGTCAGCAGAATATCTCCTGTTATATGATAATCCTCTCCAATTGCTTTATTGTTGCCGATTAAGCATACGAAAGCTCTCGCGAAATCAGCAGAATGAAGCGGTGACCACAAATTTTCACCATCACCTGGCATCAGCAGCGGGTAACCTTCCATGAATTTTTTCGGTGCTGTAAAACAGTTATGTCCTACAGGTACTGGGATTATCGTATCATATGTGTAACCGGGTCTAACAATAGTAACGGGGAAGCCTTCCATTTTATTCGCTTCTCGAAACACTTTTTCAACCTGAATTTTTCCTGCGATGTACGGGTCCGCTACGTCTTCCTCATATTGTTTCGTATTTTCGCGAAATGGCAAATTATTGCTTTCTCGTTTGTAAACCGCTTCAGAAGAAATAACGATATATTGTTTCGTTCTTTCACAAAACACATTTATCGCTTTACACGCCTGTTCGCCGTTAAAGCAGATAAAATCGCATACTGCATCAAATGATTCATCCTTTAACACCTGCAAAACAATTCCAGAATTACGAATGTCAGCAGTTATCTGACGCACTTCAGGCTGAACCATTCTCCGAGTATTTCTCGTGGCGGCACGATTCAATTCAACAACTTCATGTCCTGCATTGAGACACTCCTGGACGCAGCTCCAACTAATATTCCCATTCCCGCCAATAAACAAAACTTTCATATCTTTTTCTCAAAGGCTTCTAATATTGTCTTGCGATGCTCATCAATATTGTCAACTGCGGCTGATTCAATTTCCATGCAGTCAGCACAAAGCGGTACTTGTCTTCTTTGTTCTTTTAGATGCATCAAACGTATTTTTTGATATTCCGGGCTGTTCCAGATTTCGACTAAGCTTTGGGTTTTAGCGTCACCGATTATGCCAGTATAGTTCCAGTCAACGATACAATGTGAAGCAGTTCCGTTAGCGTTAATCGTCAATATATAGAAAATCCTGGGGCAGACAATATATTCTTTTGCTTGTCCGCCATGATACACATTCGTCTCAAGCTTTGTATTTTCAAAACCCGGCCAGCAGTTTGCAACATGCTCGATAGCAATTTCATCACAAATGTCACCAAATATATCATAGAATTGCTGCTCCGTCTCTTTAACCAAATTTTCAGTCATTGTTTTAATAAAAATATGACAGTTCCTTCTATGTTCATAAAGGTCCCGAATGTTTTCCACAAAATTATCAAAGTCTAATTCTGTTCCGCAGAGCTCAGCATAGCCTTCTTTACTTATTGCTTCCACTGATATGTTGATTCGTGATAAACCCGCATCAACCAGCTTACGATTGATTTCCGGCTTTAACAACGTCCCGTTTGTGGTAAAGTCAATCGATTCAAAACACTCTGATTCTTTCGCATGCGCAATCATTTCGGGCAACCGGGGATTAACAAGCGGCTCGCCTTCCTTATAGAGACGAAGAACCTTAAATTTTTGGGGAAAGTACCTGCAATCATCAATAATCTTCTTATACAATTCGAAGGGCATTATTCCTATACTGTTCCGTTTCATGTCAGACCATTGTTCTTTATGCGCGCGTCCACACGGACAGAATTTACATTTAAGGTTACATACACTGGAGGGATCCAAAAAGAGGATAAAGGGTGTATCCAGTGGAATAACAGTTTCCAATTCGGTGCGGCTTTTATGGTAGCGCGTTCCTATTTTTGCCTTCATATTTAATCTCGTATTCGAATAATTCACATATTTTCTTCAGTTTTATGTTGGAAGGGAAATAGCTTAAGAACTGAAAAGCCGACCCTTTTCGATTTGTTTTAAATAGATCATCAAAAGTTATGGCCTTTTCCTTCAATTGACAAAAACGTTCACTACTGTTGCAGTCCGCCGCTTCTGTAAAAACGCTCCGGACGTTCGCGGGACAGCTTGTTAAAAAATATTCGAACGGTGTACTCCCCAACGCAGAGGAAAAGTCGTGTGTTGTTTTATTTTTCTCCATTGTTCTTGTAACTGCATTGTTAAACCGTTTAACATTATTAACAACGTCGTATTTTTCGCATACCGATTCCCTCGCACCATTTCCGATTTTAGTTCGCAGCTCTAAATTTTGCGCTAGTTCCGCTATCCTTTTCGCATATTCAATAGCATTGGTGACGGTAAAGCCATTTTTTCCGTCTGCTATGATGGTGCGTTCAGCTTCGCTGTTGCCCGTTATTATTGGCAGTCCAGCCGCCATCGCTTCCAATAAAGCATTTTCGGTAGTGGCAAAGTTATTTGGGTTTAATAAATATCCGAACACGTCAAATGTGGTCAACAATTCTGGTATATCATTTCTAAATCCCAATAACTCGAAACGGTCCGATAGATTTTCCCGTTTGACGCTCTCTATCAGCAACGGTGACGCTTCACCCGCAAGTGCAAAGCATGCGTTTATTCCTCGATTCAACACAGTCTTGCAATAGGTCATAAAATCCGGATGCAGTTTTGCGTAATTAAGTGTACCCACATAACCAATACGGATGGGGTCATGTAACTTATAGATATTTTTAAATGGCTGCTCACGCGGCTTAAATTCCCCCATTCCATACACCAGCTCACTTTTTCTTTGAATATCAGCCGTTTCGCCATCCGTCCAATGGGGTGGCCGTAACGATATAGGCGACGTAAACAGGCATAAATCGAAGATTGAAGCGAATTTTGCCGCCAACTGCGGATACTTCAGCCCGTTAACATGACTCCAAAGCAATAACCGCGCCGGAATATCACAAAATTTATGCAGAATGGGAACCATTGAAGGATGATTCCACCAGCTTGTAACCACAATGTCACAATCAGAAATCCGCTCTGTCAATAAGCTATTTTCCGGACATACTATAACAGAAATGCCATTATTTCTGGCATAATCGATGAAATTCGTTTTGTTTGGCTCGTCAACCAAAATGATCTCATGCTCATTGCTGGTGTCCGCAATTGCCAACCCGCTTATTGCCTTTCCAACACCTTCACCCATATGCGCTGCAATATGCAAGATTTTGCTTTTACCCATCTGACAGCGCCACCAACCAATTCACATCATTCGGATTGAATAGCCGAATAATTTCAACATTCTTATCTAATTCACGAATTGTACGATAAATCTCTTCATCGTATCTGTAAATAGATGTGACAATAGCGTCTAAATTTTCGGTTGGTATTCTAGCAGGACTTAATATTGTATAATCTAATTCCGCCATCAGTTTCATGCCATGAGTGCTGCGATTTTTATCAAAATAAACAACATCAAAATCTATATCGGGAATAAAGTACCTTAGAACACGGCAGAAACGGCATCCATCACGGGCAGCGCCATAAACTCCAAGTTTACCACCTTTGCCTATCTTGTTACGGATAACATCAAACATGGTACTTGCACGTTTCCAGGCGCATTGGTATTCCTCTAAAGATTTATCCAATTTTTCCTTTGTGAAATTTACTTTGTCCCACAACACCATTGCATCATAAACATTCTTCACTTCAAAATTCTCGCAATCCAATATGAATTGATATATGCTTTTCTTATCAATATCAAAAAAATTGCTCAAACGTGAGACAAAGCGCAAATCATCTCTGTCGCGGATAAACGCTCGTTCAAACCAATGAATCAGGTTACTGTCCCCGCTATTCTGCACATCTTTCCATAACTGTTTCACACCTAACTGAAACTCAGAGAGCGAACCGCTAATGCTTGCGCGATACGCATACTCGTCAAGCATATTGTAAATGGATTTCTTGTTGTTTATATGATTGTCAGCAGAATTTAACTCCTCTGAAAACATATCGAGTACTTGGCAGAGAATCAGATTTTTTTGAATGTAAAAATGGCTTTGGTTACTAAATATACATCTATCAGAGATTGACCGAGTATCAATCTTTGAAAGTTCGTCAGCTGAATGATGACTTTCTTGGTATTCTTTTGTCAAACTGTTTTCGATTGTCGAAGCTGCTGTTCCCGCTCGCTCGGCGTATAAAGAAAGTGGAAATTTCAGTCGAACATATCGTTTTGCAACCATGGCGCTCATCATCGCTTGATAGAAATCCGCCAAAAATGAATTATGAAGCTTTTGACCCGTCCGATATTCCGTTTCAGCTATTAAGTCCGTATGAATTACCGCACTATCATAGATGTGTGGAGGTTCTCCGGCAAATTTCTCTAAATATGAATGCAAAAGGTCCTCACTTTTCATTAAGTTTTGACCTCGATTGTGATACATGCAAATTTGATTTTGCATCCAATGGTGATTCGGCCAATAGTATTCACTGCGATTCCACATAATAAGACGTTCGCCGGTAATTTGAATAACTTTGTCTAGCACGTAAAGAGCAAAACGTGAAATTCCATCGTCAGAACCAATAATTAGCTTATATTCACCATTAGCGTGATCCAAAGCAAAATCGAAGTTTGCCCCCATACCGATAAATTCTGGCGTACGAACATACCGAATGTTATCGCAATGAAACGAGTCTACGATTGGCTTTATATCTTCTGAACTTTGGTTGTCCGAAATAATAATCTCATAATCATCAAAAAATTGTTGCTCAACACATAACCTCAGCGTATGCGGCAAGTATGTAGCGCCGTTTCTGACAGGAACACAAATAGAAAACCTCGGTGCCATCAAAAAATCTCCTATGCAAAAATATCTATTCCCATAATTTCCAAGGAGGGTTCCCCCCAGACCACATAGTTTCAAGTGTGTCTAATTCCAACTTCGTATCCATACATTTCCAAAATCCTGTGTGTAAATAAGAAGCTAACTGATCTTCCGCTGCTAATCTGTTCAGCGGTTCTTGCTCAAACACGGTTGAGTCGTCTTCTAAATAAGAAAACACTTCAGGTTGTAATACCATAAAGCCAGCGTTTATCGGTTCCGCGTCACGTTGCGACTTTTCACGAAATGCCGTCACGGAATTTTCAGAAATATCCAAAACGCCGAAACGCTGTTTAATTTTTACACAGGTCAAGGTAGCAAGCTTACCGGTTTTCTCATGAAAACGCACAAGTTCGTTGATGTTCACGTCGCAAACCGCATCACCATAGGTTAACATAAACGGCTCATTCCCTATAAATTTCTGAATTCGCTTTATACGTCCTCCGGTCATAGTATTAAGGCCGGTATCGACAACGGTTACCTTCCAAGGCTCAGTCATTTGGTTGTGTACAATCAGTTTATTTCCTTCGGAAAAATCGAATGTTACATCACATGTGTGTAAAAAATAATCATCGAACCATTCTTTGATCATATGCTGTTTATAACCGGCACATATAACAAATTCTGTAAAACCAAAGTAAGAGTATCCTTTTATGATATGCCATAAAATAGGCATTCCACCGATTTTAACCATCGGTTTTGGTTTATGTTGGGATTCCTCTGATATTCTTGTGCCAAATCCACCTGCCAAAAGGACAATTTTCATATTTATAGTCTCCCCAACTCCATTTCTTTCTCCATATACGCCAGCATATGTCTAACTTCATAAAAGGTATCCGATTGTCCGCCATACAGCTTTGACAAATATAAGTCGTCTTGATAATCGCCTTTTCGCATTAGATTGAATTTCCGTATACCCAACAATTCAACTACAGCTGCGGCTCCGCCGGGAGGTTGAATTACGAAATCGGAGTTTTGCCAGCATTCCAACTGAATTCTGTCCCATTTGTCTTCAGTACCGTCAGAGTAATCATGAAGAGATAATATAGAATCGTTTCTTCCAAAATCATTACACTTCAAAACATAATTCTTGAATTTATCATCTTCTTCGATAAAAAGATTCATCGGACAATTGTAAACCACTAAAAATCCATTATTAGATAAAAATTCAAATAGAACATTGAGTTCTTCTTCAACAAAAAAGTTGTTAACTAATCCTGCAAACTCACTCAAATAACTCTTGTTATTTATTGTAACAAGCCCCCTGAAACTAAGTTTTTTCTCACCTATACCTAGGATATTTTGAGCTGGAAAAACAGGCTTTCTTAAATGTTCAGTGGGATAATTTGAATGAATGTCATGCACTTGCCATTCAATTCCATTAACAAAGTATTCAAACCCACATCTTTCTTTACAAGGAGCAAAAATAGGTAATTTCATGTCATCTTTCAACTTTTCAATTCGTGATAAGTCACCTGTTCCACTATTTCCGATATATTCATCACCAACTTCAATATGTTCGTCAGAAATGTTCTCGTAGAAAACGCTACTTCCCTTACGACCAATTGTTTTCATATGAATACCTTGGGATTTAAGATAGGTCAAATAAGGTATCCACGAAATCATTTCGAAACCGAACTCACCAAGTTGTGCTAAATAGACATCATCAGCATTTGCTTCAAAACGAACGGGTAAAGGGTCAATTCGATAGCGAATAATTTTTCCTGCGTGAATTTTCAGATCTTCAATTAGCTGTATCCAGATAGTATCAACGCCATGCTTGGAACAAATTATAATTTTATCAAATGCTTCCTCCATGATTTGTGCCGGTGATAGTACAGGCAACCCGCAAACTTCATTGTTCCACATAAGAGAATTGTTGTCTGCAAACGCAACAACCTGAAGTACACTGTCTAGAGACTGAATGCCCGACAAACACTCTTTTCCCCTAAATCCTGTTCCCCAAATCAAACATTTGATCATATTTCAGCCCCTATATCAAAGTTTGAAGAAGCGCGCCAAGTTGGGAATGAAAAAATTTGCAACTTTTCCAACAACAAATCCATTTCCCGCCTATACAAAACAAGCGCGCTACTTTTTTCCAAATCATCCTGAACTTCACTGAGAACTCTCTCATTTATAGGAAAAACTAATATTGTATCATTTTCTTTTAAGGACTGAAAATCAGGCTTGGCAACAAACATACCACTTCCGCATTTATCCCATAATTTAGCTGGCTTCCATCGCGTTTCGTTCCATATAGGTAATAAGCGAGTCGCGCGAATCCCCAAGGCACCAAACGCAATAACATCTCCTTCTGGAACCAATGTAAATTGCGGAATGAAACCCGACCAGAGCCAATAATAAAAACCGTAGCAAGGATTCTCCCTTTCAATATAGAATGCATCAGCATCAATTGGTCGGCCTATATGTCCGTGTTTTATTAAAATATCCGATAATTTACGGCAAGCATATTCTTTCAATTCGGGTGCATGAATAAATATCTCTTCAAACTCACGAAGCATAGCAAGAAAATAATATTTTTTATCTGTTACTTTACAAAACTTTAATACTTTAACTACAGCTTCTTTATAACGTCTCGAATAGCCAAGTACTTTTTCAACACGTCCTGGATTTGATAGTGAAGCCGGCGCATCACGGAAACGGTAAAGCTTTGATGCCAAATATAGACCTTGACCTCCCCCTGTTATAATCGGAATCCACACAGGTGCTTCATGTGTGGTTGTCCAACCAAGTAATCTTAGGCATTCTAAAACACCGACTTCATGCAGATAATCCGTACAAATCATTAGTTGCCAAACCATGCCATGATTGCACATCAAAATATACCGTTCAAGCAGATTTTCAAATTTACTCACATTGCAAATTTTATCTGTATACTCATCAATGCACTGTGTCCATCGCGTTCTATCGCTATCGCAAACAACCCACTTAATTTCCTCATTATCAATAAGGCATTTCGCCATACTTTCAACATAATCAAAAGATAAAACATCATCTGCATCCGGCATACATACAAACTTTCCTGTGGCTCTTTCAAGCCCGTTACAAACCGCTATTGAGACCCCTTTGTTATCTTGTTCAATTATTATTGGTTCAATACCACGCTCATAAAGCTTCGGTTTATAATTAGAAATAACAATACCAGTACTGTCAGTACTTCCATCATTTACGAGAATTAACTGAATATTTCTCCATGACTGGTCTATAACAGAGTCTAATAACTCCCCTAAATATTTTTCTTTATTATAACACGCGATGATGACACTGACGGTTGGCTGCATAAGGCATTTCTCCCTTTAACTATACCTGATTGTTTAACTATTTGAAACTATGGCGGCTTCTGCGTGATAGTGAACGGCTTCAAAGCAATCGTAAAGCGTTGGGCGAAGAGGTTTTTCAAAAGACTGAACAGACTGAAAATGAGATTAGAGAAGTTGGTAAACTGTCATGGTTTGGACGAGATTTTACATGAAATCATAAAAAAGATGAAAAAGCAGCGACCCCGCGTGCTGACATCTGTTTAACATCCGGATGCTCCCTGTCATAAAAATTACGGCGAGTTTCTGATTCCAATAGTGTCCACAAGCGCAAGGTATCCGGTGGAAGTGTTTCCGCTGAAGGGGCATATGCCTATGCCATCTTGCTCTCAATTAATGGTTCTTCCGGAATTTGCATTGCATACTAATTTCCAAACATACATTCGCTGACATTTTCAAATATTTTACTTCCGCTAGTACCATCCGCATTAGTCTCTAATCCTCGGTGATACTGCAATCGCTCATTATCAACTGCAGGTAAAACACTTGAGACAACATCATTAAGGAAATTATGTAAACCATATAAAACTGTTTCTATAAGATCCTTACTGGGAGGGACTTCCTTTTTTTCCAACTTCTCTTCAGCGCCGACTACTTCCCATTTTTGAAGGGTATACTCGCCAGACAAAATATCCAACTTCATTAAGCTATAATCATAGGGCATCTGTGCGACTATCGTGCTTATATTAAAAGCAGCCTTTTCCCAAGGATAATGACGAACTTTATTAAGCATAACCCAAGGAATTGCGATATTATTAGCCCATGTGTACAATTTTGATTTTCGATCAAAAAAATCATACCCAGGACTTAAATTTACAATTTCACTTTGATTTGAAATTGTATCATACTTGATGATATTCTTTGATTGACAAGGAAACAAGTATAGCGATGTTCCAAAAGGGATCAAGTAATTTATACCTCTCCCTTGATATTCTTCTTCTTGCACAATAGGCAAGTCATTGTATTCAAAAATCTTTCCTGACTTGGAATCCCATTTCACCAAACCGTCTTCCCACGGTTCCTGACCGTTTTCTCTATGCTTGATCAGCCAAAATGTATCTCCGATATATGTTATCCCACAGTATTGGTTATCAACTGCACCAACTTTGTGGTATTTGAATGTCATACGATTCGGCTCCAGTTCAGTGACGATATTACACTGTGGAGAAGACAAAAAGAGCTTCCCGTCAATACCACACGATCCTGCAAATATACCTTGAGATATGTTTTTAATATATGGCTTAAATTTTTTGAACCACTCTGAAAAGTATGTAATTTCTCCACTATCAATATCATACTTTGCAAATATTCCACTGTCTCCAGGTAAAATCAAGATATAATCACCACAGTTAAACATACCTCTAAATACGCTGCCCCACTGACCGTCCCTATCCGCATCTGGTAAGCAGTATTCCGGCACTGAAGTTTTTGTCCATTCACCGGTGGAAAGATTGTAGAATGCAAAACTGTGAGCAGAACTTGGAACAAGGAGTAATTTATCCCCAACTTCAATCGGTGCACTGTATAATCCTTCAATATTCTTTTCAAAGGGAACGGATGAAATATAATCGGCAGTTGCATTCTCAATCGAAATTTTATACAAAGCATTGCAGCTCACTGAGAATCCCCATTCAGCATCGCCATCTGGCGTTGCTACAAAGTTAATAATATCTGAATGAAGAAATTCCTCTCTCTCCTCGTTATCTATCCTGTCTACCAATTCAGCATCAAGCAACATCGCCGGCTTACCAGTAACATTGTACATAGACATTATAGAGGAGAAATCCCCAATTAAAGCGTCAGACATTGTTAGCGCCCTATGCAGATCCGAAGAGTCGTCATATATGCCCCAATCGTCTTGCCTGAAATCCGCGACAATTGTTTTATACTCTGTAAGCAAATGTGGTCTCATTGACTGACAAGCTGTCTCGATAAGAGGATGCGGCCGCCACCAGAGAATCACATCATTGCGGCTGCGAAACGTTTCAAGAACGGAGCGAATCTTTCTCAGGTATTGCTCACCACCCTGTAAAAACGCACCAATACTTGTGTTATAGAAAAACACTTTCTTTCCTTTTATCAATTTTTCCCACTCTTCCGGCAAATTGCAGTCTTTACGTTTAGCATTCAAGACACGATCAAATTTTGGCGAACCCAGTGAGACAAATTTTGCTTTGATATCTCCGAAACGGCCGGGGCAAAGATTTTTCTTCTCAAAATCTTTAACAACCTGTATGTATGTATTGCGTACACTTTCCGACTGTAAAAAGACCCTGTCGGCATTTAGTACACCTGAGAGAAGCACAAAATGTTTTGCAACCTTACCGTAAGATACGAAGTATGGAACATAACAAAGTAATTCCGTAAAGCCTTTCAGCCTGCTGCTGTAATAATCAGGATGAACGCTTGTAGCATAATTGCTGTCATCATATGGATTGTGGATGAATATAACATCTGGTTTACATTGTTTAAGATCGTATGTACGCCAGTCTATAACAGGAATATTATCGGGATACTGGTTTCCCTCATAATGCATCTGTCCAAATTGCCTGTTGGGCATACGATCAAAATATGGAATCGGTACGACATATGCGTCGCAATTTGGATCTTCCTTTGCTGCCAGCCATATTGATTCAAGCGAATCCCACATACTTGCCTTATAAGGGAAAAAAGCGACCTCTATCCTGTTAGGTTTTAGTTCGCTTTTAATGTTGTTTTCAATCTTTAATAGTTGGTCTTGCAGACGCTTCACAAAACTCGCATCGATTGTTTCAAGATTCTTGCCCAAGTTGTACAGGTTTTCATGGTACTGTACCAGCATGACCGCTGTCTTTGTTCCCTCTCCTTCAAGATTCTCGATCAATTTACCAATTTTATGGGCTCCATCCTGACAAACTTCCATAAGCTGCTGAACAGCTGAAATTTCTTTTTTCAGGAACAAACGCTCTATTTTATGGTTTGCCCTAAGTAATGCCTCGATCATATCCAATATCAGTTTTTGCTGATGTTTCCTCATGAATCTAACCCCGTTACAATATGCAGTTTTTCCATTTGCGACTATATACTTAAGTTTTCCAAAAATAGGTCTTTTAAAATCAAAGTCTTATGCTTTTTTCGCTTCCTTTTCAGACGCTTTCTTTCAACCTCAAAACACTCTTCCAGCATGGCCTCATCTTTTTGAACCTTCTCCACGAAAGCCTCAAGATTATCGTACTGTGCTCGACGGACTATTGAAGGAACCGTCAATGGTTCCTTTGGCAATTTTCCAACAGTGCTTTGCATGTATTTCTCGAAATGGAGGAGGAAGTCAATCCAGACCACCAGGCACAACGGTAGTACAGTAAATCATAAATTTATCGGGGGTTGATGTAAATGCATAGAGTGAGGTGTAATCCCATAATGGCACCTAAAAGCTGCATTCAACTTTTTTGAAATTTAATAAAAATGATTGAATTTCAGGTTGTTATCCTATAGATAATCACTGTTTACAAGCACCGAGATGCTGTCAAATATTTAAGACTTTCAGCCAAAAATTTGAACCCTTCGGGAGCGCCTCTTTTACGAATCTACTGCGTTACCAGGTGTTTGCCGTATGCTATACGGCTGCACGCCTGTTGCCTTGTATCTTCGGCAAAAGAGGCACTTGCAGCATAATGTCCGGATAGCCTGAATGCATCGAGGGATTGTGCGAAGCAATTTAATACCAAAAAATCCCCAGCATAATCAAGGGTTTTACGTGGGGTCCATCAATCTGATATTGGACAACCAAACCAGAACCATGTTTTTCTTGTTGTACTGTCAAGTGCTTTTTTCTCCTATTTTGTCCTGAATTTCTTCTAACATCTTTTCCATGTCTGATAACCAATCGGCCATCAGTTCAGCATAGCTGTCCAGTTGCTCGCAAATCTGTCCGGCCAACCCCTCGTTGTAGGTATGGGAAGTGAGGTTCCGGTCATCAACCATGGCAAGGGCCAGTGCCGTTTGTTCTTCCGTGAATAAACCAACTTGGAGGAGGCTGCGGATAACCCCTTTAGGAGAACCAATTTCGAGGCCTTCAATTTCTCTCAAGAAAATCTTGCCTGCTTTCCACACAGCTTCAAAGGTATACTCAAAACGCTGAATTGCAGCATCCCTTTCTACAGTTGTGAGGTTATGTAATACAAGCAATTCTTGCAGGGTTTTGAGTGCTCGTTCGGCGATATCCAGTTTCTGTTTCAATCGCTCCATAGTACCCCTTCCTGTCTTACGCGTTGAAGGAATTCCGGTTTGGACTTTGATAAATCAACCAAATCAACCGGATATGGGATATGACTTTCTTCAAGCTTTTCACGAATTTCACTCAGAAGTCCTCTTGGCAAAGGGGCCATGGGCAATATTCCGACATCAATATCCGAAGCCCTTCCTGCTCGTTGTGTAGCTTGAGAACCAAAAAGGAAGAGCTGAAAACTGTAACCTTTAAGATGATCGAATAAAATCTTGCGAACCTGATGAAGATAGATGTCTTTATTCATGTGATTTCTTCGCAAAGCCCTCTTTCTTTGAATGGTGTTGACACGCCGAGGTTAAGGACTCCAGGATCTATTCAATTTTCATTCCGCCTGAATTCCATGGGTATGATGGCATGATACCATAGATTCCCATGGTTTTTACAGCCTGAATATTACCTGTATGATCGTCGATAAATATGTCTCCCAATGGATTTGATCAGGCCCATCAGCGCCTGACCTTTTGTTGTTTTTGCACTCTCCTGACCAAAGAATCCGACCATCGCTAGACTAACGCACCTCTCGCGGCCAAGCCTAAAAAAAATCCGGAAACCCACCACAGAAAGCCGTAGTACTAAATCGGCTCAATCAATGACTTATATTGCAGCGTAAATTTCTCCCTAATTTCTCGTATTGACAGATCAAAACGATTTTGTTTACAATATTTTCCATGAAACTCAGCAATAAACAGAAAGAGCACGTCGGCAAATTCCTCTTAGACATCTCTAAGATAATAGTGGCCGTCTTTGTCATTGGAGGCTTACTTCCAGAATCGAGAATCACTGGTATACAAATATTCGTTGCTATTATGGAAGCCATAGTCATTTTTGTAGGAGGTCTTTTTTTTTCTTCAAGGAGGAAACAATGGTTAACACAATCCTCATTATTTTAGGTGTCATTGCTTTATTAAGTATTCTTTTTGGAGTGTGGGCAAGTCAGAGTGAAAAGCGGAAAGACAAATCATGACCCTCCACGCTGGTGGAATGTGACCTGTGGCCTGTATTATTTCCCCTTTGCATAGCTCCGCCCCTTGAAATACATGGCTTATCATGCCATAAAACCCTGAAAAATCATTATCTATTTCCTGATTTCCTGTAATTCCCGCTTGCCTGTGGAACCTTTACCCCGCGAAATACAAAGCATATTCCTCCGGGGTAGCGCCCCGTGGAGAGACCAAGCCATGGCCGGCAGATGGTACGGGGGTAATCTGCGCAATCTGTGGATCAAAATAAATCGATGCACTTTGTTCAATTACAACTTCAGATCGAAATCCAGCAAAGAACATGCCAAACTTCTATACTCATATTTCCATCTATTAATTCAATTATTTATCCCTTCCTGAAGGGATCGAAACAGGGTGAGGCGTCAATTGCTTGACACCAAGAATTGAATTTAAGAGCCAAACGGGGGATCCGGCAGAAACATAAGGGGCGCAAAATAGTCGTTCAGCATGGCATATGTTTGGAGAAATACAAATCGGATATTTTTCCGCTATTTGCCGCAATCTCTCAGTCCTTTAAATGTTCGAAACTTGGTTGCGAGAAAATAGGGCGGGGAAATGAGCGCAATAACCAAATCCTTTTCAATCTCGATACGACTGGCGCCATGGATGGCAGGCGCATAACAGCGGTTTGAAAAACCAAGGATAATTTTTTGGGTCGGCATGACATAGACCTTCTATTTCTTAAAACCTGCCATGCTCTCCCCAAAAAGGGCGCCGTAAGACCGTTTTTTGCTATGAACAATGAGATATTCGTTGCCTTATCAGGTTGTCAAGTTGGTCCGACCCGATGTTGTTAATCTATTACGTTCAATCATTTTTACGTATGCCTCTAGCCCAAGCTCCATGCTTCTGCCTTGCAAAGCGTACTCGGCCCGGGGAGGGGCGTAGCTCAAAAAATTCTTTCGGACCAGGTTATTCAGTTCAGCAATTAACGCTTCGGCTTGCCATACGTTATGTTCTACAAGGGCAGCAAGGTCTTCCACCACAAAGACTCGCTTATTTCCAACAACATGTCCCATTTCTTGCAGCAAGGCCCTTTTCGTGGGGATAATTGTCGCATATGCCACAAACATGGACCGAAAAAGAATCAACTTCTTTTGAAGTGATTCTTGAAAATCCTGATCTGCAATACGTCCGTTATCTGAAACATTTAGAAGCTCTCCCAAAAAATCAGATATTTCCCAGCACGAGCCCCCGAAAAAATCCCATATTGCCTGTTTCTGATGGTTACTCAAAATAAACCGGTCAATTTTGCTGAACGTGTTCAGATTGTTCAGCCAATCCATTACATCTTCGTACCCGATGTAATCAATTTCCAGGAGTCGACTGGTCTTCTTTAACTTGCTGTCCTGATAAACGCGGTCGATGAAATATCCGTCGGAGCTGGCAATGATCACATGGCATAGGTGCGATTCTTTGGTCATGGCTACAAAAAAATTGAATATTTCGTTGACCAATTCACGCCCGCCGTTGAAGTAAATCTCATCCAGTGCCTGCAGCTCATCAATGATGATCACCGGGCGCTTTCCCTTCCTGTTGCACTTCTCAAGCTCTCTTTCCATGACAACAAAGGGATCCAGTTCTCTTGCCTCCAGGCCTTTGAGTGTTTCCACACTAAGTTTGAAAACTTTCAGATCGTACTGCCTGGTTTCCTTGATTTGTTCGCTGCTTTTCATCTCGAAGAAAGCCCGCAAAAAGCTCTCGTAATTGACGAGGAGCAATTTGCGAAGATTGAAATGCTTGATATCGTATATGCCATTGGAGAGATTCTCCTCAATGAAGCGATAGATCAACGTGGTTTTACCGCTGGACTTCGGACCGTAGAGAAACAGGATGTTCTCCGGTTTGGCGCTGATCCATGACTGCAAATAGGCCAGTTCATCCTTCCGGTTAACGAAGGCCGGTTCCTTAGTGAATGGTTGCGGTGCATTCATGATTTCACCTTCCTCGGTCAAAAATGTCGTGGTTGTGAGAAATCCAGGGTTGTACGTTTTTCGATGGGCTCCAACGTATGAAGGATGCCGGATGTATATTCATGTTGCTCTCTATCGGTACATCCTCTGAAAGGCCAGAAGTACATGAATTTGAGGCAATTTAATACCACAGACTTCCCGGCATAACATCAGTTTTCAACCGACCATTTTTAATTTCAACCCAAAAAAGTGACCTGCTACGGTCCCCTCCGGATCTGGCAAAACTTTTTTCGGCCTAAGTTTCCTCTAATGATCCACGTGCCGCTAGTGAGATAAAGTGACGAGTACGGCAATTTTGGGATTACATTCCCAACCAAAATGGATTATGATCGGAATTCAATCCTATCTGAGGCGGCAAGCTGCAGTTTTAAGTTTTACGTTTTAAGCTCAGCTGGTCGAAAATTTCTTGTTTTTTATGACAGAAAACCTGGGAATAAGGGACTAAAGAGGTGTTGACATGGAAGATCTATATCGACTCAGCCAGACCCAGTTGTCGTTTTTCAACCGGCCCTATCAGCGGTATTTTCTTCAGGAACATGACCTAAACCATCGGTTAGGCATTATCCTGGGCCAAAGGGGAATCGGAAAAACAACCGCCATGGTTCAACACCTTTTAAAGCTTGCCGGAAACGATTTTTTAAGTGAGATCATACTGTACGTTCAAACTGATCATGTTCTTATCGGTGATCGAAGTCTATATGAAATTGCCGAGCACTTTGTCAATTATGGCGGCAAAGCCGTGTGTTTCGACGAGATTCACAAATATCCCCACTGGTCAAGAGACCTTAAATCCATTACCGATACATTTCAAGATCTTCATGTCCTCGCTTCCGGAAGCTCTGCTCTGGAGATCTATAAGGGAAGCCATGATCTGAGCCGAAGGGCCGTACAAATGCGCATGTGGGGTCTGTCCTTCCGTGAATACATGGAGATGTCGCTCGAAATCATGTTGCCCCGGTACTCCCTCGATGATATTTTGAAGAATCATGTTCGCATAGCCTGCAAAATTGCCGATGCGCTCAAGGAGAAGAAGGTCCTTCCACTTTTCAGAGCCTACCTCCGACACGGCTACTATCCATTCTATTTTGAATATCAAAAGGAGGCCCTGTTCTACCAGCTATTGAATCAAAATCTGAATGCCATTGTGGAGAGCGATCTTATGGCTGTTCAGCCGGCCCTGACCGGAAACAGCATCAAAAAGATTGCGAAACTGCTGCGGATCATTGCAGCGAGTGTTCCCTTTTTTCCGGATCTCAGGAAATTGACGGAACTGACGGATGTGGGCGATCAGCGTACCCTCAAAACCTACATGAAATACCTTGAGGATTGTGGGTTGATCATGGGCCTGAGTCGCACTGGAAAAGGACTTCACGCTTTGGAAAAGCCGGATAAGATTTTTCTGAACAACACAAATCTGATCTATGCTTTTTCGCCAAACGCAGCCATCGGAACCATTCGTGAGACGTTCTTCCTGAGTATGCTCAGTACATGCCATGAACTCAAGACGCCCCAGCATGGGGATTTTTTGGTCGATGATCGATACCTTTTTGAGGTTGGGGGAAAAAACAAGGGTTTTTCCCAAATAAAAAACATTGAGAACAGTTTCCTGGTTCTCGATGACATGGAGAAGGGCTTTGGCAGAAAAATACCGATCTGGCTCTTTGGTTTTCTATACTGATCTACAATCTGCCATGCCTCCTATCATCAACCGGTAATATACGTCGCTAACGCAACCCCCCATCAGAGGTTGCGGGTTCTCGGCCCGCAGTGTCAGCTTTTCCAAATATCCAAGGTTTTCCATAAATTTAACCAGGATAGGATTACGCGCATAGCTTGTTCCCACGGGAAGCTTCTCAATGCTGACGGTATTGGGTAAACGGCCCGGGCTGATAAATTCCATGCGGTCTTGAAAAAGAAAAATACGGATATTTGATCCTCTAATTGAGTAATTTCTGTGTACACATGCATTGACGATAAGTTCCCTGTAAACCGTGTCCGGATAAGATAGGGCTTCTACCCGTTTTGCCCCCCGAAGCGTTGAGCCTGTTGGATATTTGATCTTTTATGGCGGCAAGACAGTTTTCCATCTGCAAAGACAACTTTCCGAAAATGTTTTTTTATCAATGAGTTCTTCGGCAATATCCCGGCCGGAAAAATACGCTCAGGTGAAAGTCCAAAGATGAGCAGCCCTGCCACTGTCGGTTTGAAATTTTTGTCCAGAATGTCGGCATTAAGCATCAGGCGATGACGCTCTTCTTCGGATTCTTCAAGAAATGGGATATGATATCGGGTGAAGTATTCCTCAACCTGGTCCATATCCAGATCTTTTATCCCTGCTTTGTTCAGTTCGACCAAGTCATAATGTATGGCGCCGGAGGCCTCAAATAGTCGGAGCGTCTCTTCCCTGGAGGCAATTCGTTTGGTGCTGCCGACCCTTATGAGATATTTATTTCTGGTTGTGTAATAAGGATTATCTTCGCCCTTGGGGATAGAAATGCGGGCAACCGTTTTACCATCAATGTTAAGGGATTTATAACTGGGAAGATGGCTGCCTGCCTACCGTAAACGTCCAAAACGGCGTGTGGCAACGTCGCCAAAATTTTATTTCTCCGATGTGGGCGTCGTAAATTTCCTGGCAAAGCGGGGTTTCGTGGCACAGGGTTCAGAGCTTTATGGGAAGGCTTTTGATAACTGGCTTTTCCACGAAATTTCAGCACACAATACAATATGTACAACGAACTTATTCACATAAGCCAGAAGCCCTAATTCCATGCTTCGTCCCTGCAAGGCATATTCGGCCCGAGGTGGGGAGTAGCTGAGAAAATTCTTTCGCACCAGGCTGTTCAGCTCGGCTTTTAATGAGGAAATCGACCAGATATTATCCTCTACGAGTGATCTGAGTTCACTGAACGTAAACCCCTTGCCCGGGTTGATTGAGATCAACCCGGCTATCTTCAGCAATAGCTGTTCCTTCTCTGGCTCAATGGTGGCGTATTCCACAAACATGGATCGAAAGAAAACCAGCTTATTTTGCAGTATCTCATCAAACTTATCGTCTAAAACCTGCCCCTTATGCGCAATATTCAATAGATTGCCGAGAAAATTTGAAATTTCCCAGCATGAACCGCCAAAGAAATCCCAAATGGCCTGTCTTTGTCGATTGCTCAATACGTAATCCGTAATTTTACTGTAGGTTTTCAGATCGCTCAGCCAATCCATTACATCAGATTTTTGAAGATATTTGACCTCCATGAATTCGCTGGTCTTCTTCAGCTTGCTGTCCTGATAGATGCGCTCGATGAAGTACCCGTCGGAACTGGCAATGACCACATGGCACAGGTGCGACTCCTTGGTCATGGCCACAAAGAAATTAAACATCTCATTGAGCAGCTCACACCCGCCGTTGATATAGACCTCGTCCAGAGCCTGCAGCTCATCAATGATAATTATCGGGCGCTTCCCCTTCTTGTTGCTTTTCTCCAACTCCCGCTTCATGACGATGAAGGGGTCAAGTTTTTTGGATTCCAGACCTTTGAGGGTCTCCACGCTGAGTTTGAAGACTTTCAAATCGTACTGACGGGTTTCCTTGACCTGTTCGCTGTGTTTCAACTCGAAAAAAGCCCGCAAAAAGCTCTCGTAGTTGACCAGAAGGAGTTCACGCAAATTAAATTGCTTGATATCGTACTTGCCGTTGGACAGATTTTGCTCAATGAAGCGATAGATCAACGTGGTCTTGCCGCTTGATTTTGGACCGTAGAGGAAAAGGATATTCTTGGGCTTTTCCGCTATCCAGGACTGTAGATAATAAATTTCCTCAGCACGGTTTATAAACGGAGGAACATTGGTAAACGGCTTTAGAGTATTCATCGTCTGAGCTCCTGTCATAAAAGAACTTTTTTAGCACCAAAATGGCGGTTTTGAGCCTTAAAATGACATCATTTTCGGATGATTTCATTGTCCGATCAATTTCTTGGTTTGGTCAGACCCCCATCTTAACCTATATGGTGAAACAGGAACAGCAATACTTCTTGAGTGTGACAGGCATGGCATGAATTTTGAGAAAAGGTGTTAAATTCCGCACGGTACGTTCTGCCAAGCGGAAAATATGGTTTCGACCAAACAGCACCCCGTGCAGATTCCCATTAGTGGAGAATCATCTTTTCGATTTCTTGAACATCGACCTCTTTACAGCCTGCATCATGAATATTGGCTCTCCGATACCATACCACGATCTCCAAATTTGATTTCAACCAACACTGTGATTCCCTCCAACAATCCCTGCAGGATGCCCTGCTGAATACCCTTCTGAATACCCTTCTGAATACCCTGCTGAATACCCTTCTGAATACCCTTCTGAATACCTTCATCAAAGCCCTTATTTTTAATATACTGTGCGAGCATAGCGGTTTCCTCCTTTTCAGCCAGGTCCCTGTAAAGCGCTTCTCTCTCTTCTGCCTGGATTCCGGCATACACGTCGATAAAATCCAGATACTTGTCAAACAGCATTGGCCCAACCAGTTCAAAAAGCCCCCGATACGCCTGACGAATTACCTCCACCCGTTCTTTAGGTTCATGCTGCATTTTCGGTAGTAGAATTTTCACCACTGGATTGGGATAATTGTAATAGTCCCGGGCATGATAGTCAAAGAGTTTGATGAGAACATACTCGAAATGTATCAGATGTCGCTTTCCCAACTGGATATTTAACTCCCTACTCACATCTGTACGCCATGCCTTCCCGGCTGTGAACAAGACTGTCGGAATCACGAGAGCCTCCGGATGCTGCTCCATTAAGTCGGTTGCATACCTGAGCAACCGGTAAATCGAAAAACGTCCTTTTTTTTCCTCAAATTCCACCAACCAAAGCAGTACCTGTCCATTTTCAAACCGGTAAAGAATGGGCATGTCCAAAGAGAGGTGGCTATCAGTCAGTCTGCGCTTTCCCGGTTCCTGACGAACAAAGGACACCCCTTGAATCTTCCCAAGCTCAGGTGGAATATCCGGTAGTACCCACTCCAGGGCTTCCTTTGGGAAATCCAGAAAAACATTCTTGAAATTGTGATCATGTGAAGTCATTGTGTTCCATTTTATCCCGTACGCGTAATAGTCTGTGTTTAATTCAAGATGAAAAACAGAATTCATCCCCCAAATCCGTTAAAACCAGCATTTGTCACTGATGACATTGATAACTGCTTTGACTTGACAAGCCCTTTAATGAGGACCCTGTATTGTTAATCTGTTACGTTCAATCATTTTCACGTATGCCTCAAGCCCCAGCTCCATGCTTCTGCCTTGCAAGGCGTACTCGGCCCGAGGCGGGGCGTAGCTGAGAAAATTCTTTTGCACCAGGCTGTTCAACTCTGCTTTTAATGCAGAAATCGACCAGATATCGTCCTCCACGAGTGAGCGAAAATCATTGAACGTAAACCCCTTGGCCGTATTGTGTGTGATCAACGCTGCTATCTTTAGCAATAGCTGTTCCTTCTCCGGCTCAATGGTGGCATATTCCACAAACATGGACCGAAAAAGGATCAACTTCTTTTGAAGTAATTCTTGAAAATCCTGATCTGCAATACGCCCGTTATCTGAAACATTTAGTAGCTCTCCCAAGAAATCGGATATTTCCCAGCACGAACCGCCGAAGAAATCCCATATCGCTTGTTTTTGCTGATCATTCAAAACAAACCGGTCGATTTTGCTGAACGTGTTTAGATTGTTCAGCCAATCCATTACATCTTCGTACCCGATATAATCAATCTCCAGGAGTCGACTGGTCTTCTTTAACTTGCTGTCCTGATAAACGCGGTCGATGAAATATCCGTCGGAGCCGGCAATGATCACATGGCATAGGTGCGCTTCTTTGGTCATGGCCACGAAAAAATTGAATATTTCGTTGACCAATTCACGCCCGCCGTTGAAGTAAATCTCATCCAGTGCCTGCAGCTCATCAATGATGATCACCGGGCGCTTTCCCTTCTTGTTGCTCCTCTCCAACTCCCGCTTCATGACGATGAACGGGTCAAGCTCTTTGGATTCCAACCCCTTGAGGGTTTCCACGCTGAGCTTGAAGACTTTTAAATCGTATTGACGGGTTTCCTTGACCTGTTCGCTGCGTTTCAATTCGAAAAAAGCCCGCAAAAAGCTCTCGTAGTTGACCAGAAGGAGTTCACGCAAATTAAAGTGCTTGATGTCGTACTTACCGTTGGTCAGATTCTGCTCAATGAAGCGATAGATCAACGTGGTTTTGCCGCTGGACTTCGGGCCGTAGAGAAAGAGGATGTTCTCCGGTTTGGCGCTGATCCATGACTGCAAATAGGCCAGTTCATCCTTCCGGTTAACGAAGGCCGGTTCCTTAGTGAATGGTTGCGGTACATTCATGAGCTTACCCTCCTATGTTGGAGTGGTTGGTGCTTTTGCCACATCCCTTTCTACAGTTGTGAGGTTTTAGGGTATTAATCTCTTTTAGAATTATTTCCCGCCTTCAAATTTGGATACGGCACATTGTTGAATGGCCTCTCGCAGATTACAGCTCCGCCCTTTCAATTACATGTGAGGGTGGGTGCAGGCATGCAGGCTAAAAATTGAAATAGCACTTTCGAGAAAAACCAAAAAAATTCATTTCTTGGCCAAGCAGATGGGAAGAGGAGTACTTCCAGCTTTATGTGCCATAAATTCAAATAGCCAAAAGCAAAATATATGCCAAAAATGTTTATGCTTGCATGAATTAAAGGCGGTGATGGTTTTGACTTTCTAAAGCTTGATTTATAATTCTTTCTGTATACTATGATGACGATGTGTTTGCAATGCTGCATGTCAAAGAAATGAGTGGTATCTAATTGATGGTTTAGAAAGAAAGGGGCAGAGGCGAATATGAGCCAATTCATGCAAATCGATATCCGTGTGATTCCTTTTTATGAAGTGCCTTTTGAAAAGCGATTTCCCCGTCTGGTTGGATTATTGCGAGGGCTGTCCTACCAGGAGATCCTTAAAAATGAAATTTCATTTTATGATCTGGTGGATACCTTTGCGACTATTTTGGCACATCCCGATACGCCTGCAGGTGTGCGGGAGCAAATGGCGCCTTATGTTGGGAATATGGAAAAACTGAAAGAGGAGGCCAGGGAACATCTTCTGGCACGGCGCCTCGATGATCTGGATCAGACCCTCTACCGGATTGAAGATCAGTTTGAAGACCTGGAAGGGATACTCTGAGTCTTGATGTCGGGCTCAAGTTGAAATGGAACGGGTCGGTTCAGACGAACCCCTTCAAGGTCCATGGTCACGTCATAAACCAGGATTTCCACACCGTTTCGGACCGCCTTCCGCAATTCTTCCCCATAGGCTGGATCGATATGATCCGCCGGCTGAAAGCGGTTCGCATCCATTCGCTGGATGAGGTAAAACATCACCGCGCGATCCCCCAGTTTGACCTGTTCCTGAAGTTCAATTAGGTGCTTGAATCCTCGTGAGGTCACGGCGTCCGGAAAACAGGCCAGGCCTTCCGTGACCAGCGTGCAGTTTTTGATTTCTACAAAACACCGCCTTTCGCCGTTCTCCAACAGTAGATCAATGCGGGAATTGTTGCCGTACTTGACTTCCGATCGCACTGTTTCGTAGCCAGCCAACTCCGGGATATCTCCCGCCGGAATGGCGGCCTTGGTCAGTCGGTTGGGAACCAGGGTATTGACGCCCACCAGCGAGGTGCCCATATCGATGATCTCCCATGTGTATTTCAAGCGGCGCGAAGGTTTGTTCTGGGGGGAAAGATATACGGGTCTGCCCGGTTCGCAGCATTCTTTCATGCTGCCGGAGTTTGGGCAGTGGGCTGTCACCACATGACCGTTTTTGAGTTCAACGTCTGCCATAAATCGTTTATACCGTTTGATCAGTATGCCCTGTATGAGCCTGGGCCATTTAAGAACGGCCCCCTGCTTCTTTCTATTATCGATTACCAAAGTTGACGCTCCTTTCGTATTTCGTTGAGACCATTGCCTCTCACCTAACACATCCTCATTCTTTTTGGCAAACCCTTCCTGTTGTCGCTTATTTGCTTTATGGGCTTGACCTATGGGCTTTCAGACTTTAGTGTCGTAAATTTATCCGCTGTCGGGAGTAACGTTTATGACTATCCAGACCGAAGAAACCCCCTGGCCGCGGGTGTTGTTGCTGGTCGGCGCGGGCATAGTGGCCTCTTTCCAGGTGGGAAAAGCGCCGCCGATGCTTCCCGCAATTCGAATGGAATTGGAAATGAACCTGTTCCTGGCGGGTTGGATTTTGTCTGCTTTCAGCATTACGGGGTTTTTTTTGGGTTCAGTTATTGGGGCTGTTGCCGATACCGTCGGGCACCGGCGTTTTGTTC
The DNA here is from genome assembly GCA_963664475.2 of Desulfatiglandales bacterium. GTDB lineage: Bacteria > Desulfobacterota > DSM-4660 > Desulfatiglandales > Desulfatiglandaceae > NaphS2. The sequence goes on along the minus strand of CAXXXE010000004.1, from coordinate 320,832 downwards.
TGTGGGGTCTGTTGTGCCAGGCGTTTGCCAGCTTTGCGGGTTCATTTTCATGGAACCCCGGTTTGCTTCTTTTAACGCGGTTAATGGAGGGGTTTGGATTTTTCATGATTGGGGTGGCGGCGCCCGCCATGATTTTCAAGATTACCCCTTTACGCCATCAGAGGCTGGCGCTCTCCGCATGGAGCTGTTATGTGCCGGTGGGTGTGGCGGCGATCATGCTGTTCTCGCCCCTTATAACGACTCGGTTCGGCTGGCGTGGGTTGTGGCAGGTGAATTGCCTGATTCTGCTCGCGTATGCTTTATGGGTGGCGAGGGCCACCAGGGATGTGGTGGGTGTTTTTGGCGGAAAAACTTTTCAATGGAAACAGATCCTGAAAGACGTTGCATCAACCGCATGCGCCAGGGGACCGCTTCTTCTCTCGGCGATTTTTGCCACCTATGCCTTGCAGTGGTTGACGGTGATGGGATTTTTGCCGACTCTTCTCATTGAAGATCACGGCCTGAGCCCGGCCCGGGCCTCGGTGCTGACGGCAATCATGGTGGCCATGAATATGCCGGGCAATCTGGCGGGGGGGTGGCTTTTACAAAGGGGGGCCAGGCGATGGCAACTGGTTGCTTTGGCCAGTTTGATCATGGGGTTGTGCAGCCTTGCCATTTATTCACCCATATGGCCGTTTATGATCCGTTACGGCGCCTGCCTTCTGTTTTCAGGCATCGGCGGTCTTATCCCATCAGCCGTTTTGAGTGGAGCGCCTGTTCATGCGCCTTCCCCGAACCTTGTGGCGTCCACCAACGGGTTGATGATTCAGGGTGCGCAGTTGGGACAGTTGGTTGGGCCTCCGGTGCTGGGATTGCTCGTGTTAAACACGGGCGGATGGCAGGTTGCGCCCTGGTTCCTGGGATTTTCCGCGGCCCTGGGCATCATGTTTGCCCTCTTCCTCCGAAATATCAAGGCGTCTTTGGCCTCAAAATGAGAATTGTCGGGATGAGGGTTCTTTGATTGACGCTATCGCTCATTTTTAGTAAAAGAGCCATTATATCTTTGTCTTAGGAGGAACAGTTTGAGTGATATAGCCAAGAATGGCCTGGTATTGGACGAAGAAGCCCAGAAACTTTTTGAACAACTCGGCGGTATTGACAGGCGGGAAAGGGGGCATGACGCATCCGGTAACGGGAGAGAACTTTCGTCGGATCCTCTGGGTGAAGAACAGGATCTGATGGATTTATGGCGCATTGTCCTAGTGGACTTTGTGTATGTCCTGGCCCAGTATTTTTCCAAAATCAAGTTACATGGGCTGCAATCGATTAAAGCGGAAGATGTGGCGCCGGTAATGGATATGCTGACCAAAATCCATGGCATGACCGAGCGCAACGGCATGATTTTGATCCGTTACCGGGGCATGCGAATGCCCGATGAAAAGATTGATTTTGAGCGTCTGGATTATGTGGTGGCCTGCGAAGATTTTTCGGTGGATATGCCCATCGTAAAGGCCCTGGCGAATCGTAAAGGCATCGCCATGTCCCACTTGCCTGGAAAATTGAAAGCAGCCTTCGACCGTTTCCCTTCTCTGGACATCAATTCCATCTGCTTTACGTTTGGTAAATGGGAACGGAAAGATAGGGATTTGATGCGCATGGCACTTCAAACCGCCGGTCGGTTTTTCGGTGCTTACAGAGCTAAAATACCGTTTTCAGGGAATGCGGCAAACCAGGATGAGGCGCTATCCGTGGTCTATAATGATAAAGGTGAGCCTGATCCTAATCTGACGCTTCTGGCCGGTGTAAATGGCCTGAAGGTCGCGACCATACAGTCCCTGGTTTCAAAACTGCAGGGGTTGATGAAAAAGCCGGATGCGACAGCGGCGCTGGAACAGTACGTCAGTGCTTATGATGCTCTGTTTGCCTTTAAAAACGTTCGGGAAAAATTGCGTAAGCCCCCGGTTGAGATTAACAATCTGAGGCGCTTGATTGTCGGCACGGGCGACGAGTCGTTTACGCCGGAAAAGAGCGAGGTGGTGCGGGCCATCGCCGAACGGTTCGGAAGGTCTCCACAAAAACTGGCGCAAACCATCGACAGTGTTTATGGAAATGATTTTTCCGGGGTCGGTCCGGAGAATTTGAATATGCGTCTTATTAGGGTGTCCCATTTTCTGGATTCAGCCCACAGCATGCCGTTCAGCCAACGGGCTGAAAAAGAAGTCCTCAACAATGTTGAAAAGCGTCTGAGCCAGGTTCATGACGATGTTTTTGAAGCGCTTGCGGCCAATCAGCCGGAAACCCGGGATGAAAATGGTCAAGGGAGCGCCGGTGGGAGCACCTTGACCCGGAAACTCCTGAGCATGGTGACCTATTTTAAAAGACGGGTCCTGACCAAGAAGAAGATCAAGGAAATGGTTCATAGGTCCATGGACTTCGATGATCTGGATTATGAGACCATTGCCAGGGATTTCGGCATATCCGTTGAGGAGGCAAAGGCAATTTTAGAATTGCTGAAAGGATGCTTTGACGGGACGGGATCTTTCTTGAGAAACGCATTCGAAAAAAACATTCCCCATATGTCAAAGTACGGGGTGAAAGTTTTCGGGTTTTTGTGGCATTATCTGAAAGAGACCTTGAGTCGCAAGGATCGCGTCGCTTTTTTGAATTCCCTGCAGTCGCTGATTTTTGAGATGAACCAATCGCCCGCGGCCCTGACGCTTTTGCTGACGGATTTTTGCCGGACCCAGGGAACGGTCCTCTTTTCGGATCGGAACGCGTTAATCCTGGCCAATGTTTTGCTTCGTAAATACAATAAAGAGATTCACAACGATATTGAAATTACCCCTGAAGAAGTGTTGCTGGTCAGAGAAGGGTTAAGCCCGGAAGCGGTGAAGGCCGCGGGAGACGCCATCGATCACCAGACGGATGCGTTTTTCCAGAAAATCAGAACCATTCACGGGGAGCTTCTGAAAGGGTTTCAGAAGGGTGGCAAAGAGGGCGTCATGCCCCTGCGGTTTCTGCTGTCGCTGGAGCGGGAATGCTACATATTTCTTTCCCTCATCGGACGGCCTCCCGGCCACACTGTTCTCAGGAGCGCCGTGAAGACATACGGCAATCCTGCTTCGGCAATTTACCGGGAGAAAAGGGGGAAGGGGGTTGAAGAGGCCTGCTTAAAACACCTTCGGGTTGCCGTAAGAGGGTTGTCCCGCTACGAAGATACCGACGATCTTCCGCTCCTGACGCATGTCAGAAATATGGAACAGGATTTTCTGACCATCCGGAAAGATCAGGCTTATGTGGATTCAGTTCAAAAAGCCATGGTGTGGATTGAAGCTGCCATCCGTACGATTTCAGGAGATGATGAGACCCGCTGATGATTCCGGAAAGGCCCTATCTTGTGCGTTTGAGCAGCCGTGCGACCCTTGCCAGAAATCGTTTCCGGGCAATGGGCTTGGTGAGATAGTCATCGGCCCCCGCATCCAGGCCTTCCAGCTCCGATTCTTCCTCACTTTTTGCCGTCAGCATCATAATGGGGATAAAGCGCGTGGACGCCTGACTTTTTAGCTTGCGTATGAGCATCACACCATCCATTTCCGGCATTTCATAGTCGGTGACGATAATATCGGGTGTTTCAGTTGACGCCAGTTTTAAAGCTTCTACGCCGTTTTCCGCCGTGATGACGAGGTAATCCTCCGATTCCAACAGATGTCTGAGCAGTTTGAGAACAACGAGATTGTCATCAACCGCAAGAATTTTGATGGGGCAGTCGGTGGTGAGGGAGCAGGAAGATTCGTCGGCATTCTTTCCATTCGAGGCAAAATCTTCCCGGGCCCCGGCATCAATGGTCCCGGTATGGGCATCACCCGTGATTTCCGGTGGCGCCACTCGAAAAATCTCTTCAATGGTGGTCAGTCCCTGAAGGGCTTTTTGAATGCCGTCAGCGGACATCACCTGAAACCCTTCTTTTTGAGCCCTTATTTTAAGCTGTTCACTTGAGAGATTGCTGGAAATAACTTCCCTCAGGGCAGGGGTTATGGTTAACACTTCAAACAAACCAAGCCGACCGGAGTAGCCGGTTTGCCGGCAGGCATCGCAGCCCGTGCCTTTCCAGAAGACCACATCGCTTTTGTTGCCCGTGTAGTGCCGGATTTCCTCCAATTGCGCCGGAATCAGGTCGTCGGGCGCTTTGCAAAACTCACAGATTTTTCTGACCAGTCGTTGTCCAATTACGGCAATCAGAGAGGAAGATATCAGGAAGGGGTCAATGCCGAGATCCATGAGCCGCACCACGGCGGCAGGTGCATCGTTGGTATGGAGCGTGGAAAAAACAAGATGACCGGTCTGGGCGGCTTGAAAAGCGGTAACAGCGGTCTCCTGGTCCCTGATTTCGCCGACCATGACAATGTCGGGATCTTGCCTGAGAATGGATCGTAACCCTTTGGCAAAGGTAATGCCGGCAGCAGGATTGATGGGAACCTGGTTGATGCCCGGGACGTCAAATTCAACCGGATCTTCTACGGTAATGATGTTGACTTCGGGAGAATTGAGCTTGTTTAAGCAGGCATACAGGGTCGATGATTTACCGCTTCCGGTGGGACCCGTTACCAGGATGATGCCCTGGGGCATGTGGATGGCGCGCATCAGGGTTTTGAGATCCTTTTCTGAGAATCCCAGATCTTCGGGGTTTAGTCGGGCAGTAGCGGGATTGAGGATCCGTATGGTGACCTTTTCACCGTAGCTGGTGGGCAGAGAAGAAACCCTCAAGTCAAAGACCTTGCCGCCCTGCTTGACCTGGGCTTTGCCGTCCTGAGGCTTTCGTTTGGTGGCGATATCCATGTCGGACATGATTTTTATTCGGGAAGCGACGGCCGCATGGATGCTTTTATCCCTGCGGATGATTTCCCGCATGATGCCGTCTATACGGTATCGAATCGCCAGAAATTTTTCCTGAGGTTCAATATGGATATCGCTCGCTTTGAGTTTAATGGCTTCGGATATGACGGAATTGACAAATTTGACAATGGGAGGAAGACCCCCAAGATCCTGAAGTTCCCTGATGGGTGTATCTTTTTCCTTTTTTCTTTCGATCACTTCAATGTCTTCTTCCCCCGTTCCAAATTCCAGCGCCAGATTCATTTCAAGGCCCTGCTTGGGGTAGTGTTTTGTAATGGCTTTGACCAAATCACTCGAAGGGGCAACTGCCCGGTCAATGGGCAGTTGCGTATAAAAGCGCAGGTCCTCAAGGGCATAGAGATCCAGTGGATTGGCCATGGCAACCAATAGCCGGTTGTCTTTCTTTTGCAGTGGGATGACCTGATGGTTTTCGGCAAGCTCAGGTGGAATCAACGACGTGATGTCCTTGGGAATATTGGCCTTGTCAATCCTGCCGTAGGGAAGCTTGAGGCGCACCGCCAGGGCTTTGGCGATGACGACGTCATCGGCAACGCCCATATCCATAAGCACCTGCCCCAGACGCCTTTTGTCGGATTTCTGGATTTTGAGGGCCTCGTTGAGGGTTTCCTCATCGATAAGACCGATTTTGACAAGATATTCACCCAGGCGAAGCGACTTTTTGGGTGAATTCGAGGCTTTTTCAGGTGGAATCTTCACATTGTTCAAGACGATAATGCTCCAGATGGCTGACGTTTATCAAGAATAGATTTTACAAACCATAATATGATAATATGGTCCCTTTTAAAATGAATATCAATACAATTTTTGAATCTTTCAAGAAGGCTGCGAAGTCGTTTACACTTTTTTGTTACGCCTGGGTCCGGGACAGTGTTCCCACGCAGAGCGTGGGAACGAGCCCAAAAAATCAGTGGTGTCGGCATTCCAGTCCTTCGTCGATCAGCGCCAGCACCCGCTCTTTTTCCTCCGGAAATTTGTATCCCTCATAGCTGTGACTGAAAAGATAACCGCCTTGGCGGTTTTTCCAGTGATTGCCCGCATGGTCAAAACATACCTTGGATGAAACATTCAATCTCTCCATGGTCAATCTGAGCTCCAGCAGTTGTTCCGCGGGGGACAGGAATTGAAATTCTCTTTTCCGCACTGTTTGATGAAGCGGGGTTCCGGGCCATGGCCGAAAAGGCCTTGATCGGATGTAGTGGGGGTTGATTTCATTGAGTACCCGTGCGGTGTTTCGGGCATGATTTTCCCAGAAATCTTTGCCGCCCAGGCCCGGCATCCAGTACTCGGACACCTGGAATCCCGCTTCCATGGCCTTTCGCCCCCCCTCAATATGGGTTTCGGGCGTGGCGCCCTTTTTAATCATTTTCAGCAGCGCTTCGTCTCCGGATTCAAGGCCCAGGTGCAACCGGTCCAGGCCGGCGTCGCGGATGGCCCGCAATGATTCCGGTTTTTTTTTCGCCACGGTTTTTGAGCGGGCATAAGAGGTGACCCTGGTGATGTGGGGAAAGGTTTTGCGAAGATATTTCAGCGCGTCAACCAGGGTGTCGGTTTTCATGATCAAGCTGTTGGCATCCTGCAAAAATGCCGTTTTACCGCCGGACAACAACCAGTGGTAGACCATTATAAACCCCTGGTGGTACTCGAGTTCCGGAATGCGGCGCATCAACATGACAGCCGCAGTCTGGTTTATTTCAGGACCTTTGCCTGTTTCAAGCGACAGTGCTTTCAGGTCGTGGGCCAGTAAGGCGATGGCGTCGATGTCCGCTTTGATGTCTTCAAGGGATCGCAGTTGAAATTTTTCACCCTTATACATCCCGCAGAAGGTGCAATGGTTCCAGGGGCAGTTGCGGGTAAATCGGACCAGCAATGAATCGCTGCCGCCTTCGCTGGGGGGGCGATAAACTCCGGTTTCAAAATTGTATTTTTGCAGATGTGTCATTGATATGTTCCTCCTTTGCCGGTCTTATTCGGCAAGCTTAAGCGAGTCCTCCAGCTTGATTTCCATTTCCGCGAGGGCCACTTCCGACAGTCCGAGGGCATGGGCTTCGGGTGTTGCCGCCAGCAAAAGGGTGGGGTCTTCGTGTAAGCCGATGCCCATTTTATTGCAGGCGCAATTCCCTAATCTCACCAAGAGTAAAAGGATTTCGTCGTCCCCGCACTCTTCCTCATGGTGCCTGAGCGCTATCTCACAATAGGCATCGGGCAGATTCCAGTTTTTCAGGAGAGAATGGCCATATTTCGTATGCATGCTGTTCATCAATTCTTCAATCAGTTCAGGTGGGGGACGAGAATCGATTCTTCCTGAAGCAATGATGGCATCGAGCGTCGTGATGAGAAAGAGCTTCCCCACATCGTGCAGCAGACCCGCGATAAATGCTTCATGGCAGAGGTCCCTCAGCCCCCGTTTAACAGCGAGCCATTGGCTCCCGATGGCGCAACCCACCGAGTGGGTCCAGAGTTTTGTCAGGATTTCACGTTCCTCGGCATTTTTTGAATGGAAGTTTTTGTGATGCGTTACCAGGGTCACAATGTTGGCGATTTCCCTGATCCCGATTCGGATCAAGGCGTTGTGGATAGTGGAGATCTTGGTCAGCCCTCGGTAAAAAGCGGAATTGGCCATTCGCAAAACCTGACTCGTAAGGGCGGGGTCGGATACGATCAGCTTTTCCACCAACCGGGTGTCCGGTTCTTCCTTGCCGATTTCCTGCTGAATGCGAAGGGCGTTCTTGTCAAAGGGGAGGAGGACGGTTTTATCGTTGTCCATGAATTCATCGGCTATTTCGATTAGTGATTCGGCTTGTTTCATCTCTATAATCCCAAAAGAGTTCGGAGTATCGGCAAAGATCTCGGTTTATGCAGCCTCGGCAAACATCTGACGACTTCCTGGAGGGTGGTGGTTCCTGTGGCTGCCAGGGCGATGCCGGTTTCCATGAGGGTTACGAGGCCTGTGGACTCGATGCCGATTTTTCGAATTTGATAGCTTGTTTTCTTCTCAAGAATGGCATCTCGAACGGCTTCATCCAGGATCAGCATTTCGTGAACGGCGATACGCCCTTTGTAACCGGTGTATGCGCATTCGTTGCACCCGAAGCCTTTTTGGAAATTCCCGTCTTGAATATCCCTGGGGGTATAGCCCAGTATGCGAAGGTCCGCCGGCGTGACTTGATAGGGCATTTTGCAGGTGGGGCACACTTTTCTGAGAAGCCTTTGGGCCAGGACGCACACCACCGTGGATGAAATCAAAAATACATCCACCTCCATATTCATCAACCGGACCAGCCCCCCGATGCTGTCTTCCGTGTGAAACGTCGTGAGCACCTTATGGCCGGTCAAGGCTGCCTGCACCGCAACCTGGGCTGAAAAAGTGTCTCTGATTTCGCCGATGACGACCACGTCCGGGTCCTGCCGGACGATGTGCCGCAAGGTTTCCTCAAATGTCAGGTTGATTTTGGGGTCGATGGAACACTGTGCGATTCCGTCAACCACATACTCCACCGGTTCTTCCGCGGTGATGATGCTCACATCGGGTCTGTTGAGATAGTTGATGCAACTGTAGACCGTGGTGGTTTTTCCGGACCCCGTGGGCCCCGTCACCAGAACGACACCGCTCGGGCAATCCAGGGCCTCGTCTCTGAATCGGGTCAACATCCGGGCGGGCATTCCGATGTCTTCGATATTCAGGAGATTGGCCTGCCGTCTTAAGAGACGCATGACGATTTTTTCGCCATGCACCGTCACGTAAAAGGAAACCCGGAGATCTACTTCCTCTCCGGAAGCGTGAAAATCGATACGGCCTCCCTGGTGCCGGCGTTTTTCGGCAATATCCGCTTTACACATGATCTTTATGCGGCTGGTGAGGGGGGGTATGATTTCGCGGGGAAAGTCTTTGTACTGAATCAAAACGCCATCCTGGCGAAAGCGTACCCTGAGTCTATCCGTCATGGGTTCGATATGAATGTCACTGGTGCCGCGGGAAATGGCTTCCAGAATGATGGCGTTTGCGATCTCGGTTACGGAAACGTCGGTCTTTTGCGAAGACGTCAAAGTCTGTTTTTCAGATTGGAACTGATCGATCACCTTTAAGATGGATCTCTCTCCGGCGATCCCGGGAATAATGTCGCATTCAAAAAGCTTTTTGGCTTCATTGATGGTTCGTTTGTCGGCTGGATCCGCAAAGGCGATCAGGATGCTGTCTCCTTCCCTTCGGATGGGAAGGAATGTGAATTTTTTAAAAAGCCTGGTTCGGACGCTGGAAATGAGATTGGGGTCAATATCGGCAAACTCCACTTCCACTAAGGGAACTCCCAGTTGGACGGAGAGTATCTTCAGGAGGTCTTGCTCCCGGATAAAATTGTGGGAGACCAGAACTTCGCCCAACTTCCGCTTGGGCTCTTGTTTTGCCTGGCTTTCCAAACAGGTCTTGAGTTGCAATTCGTTGATATGGCCCAGTTCAACCAGGAGATCCCCGATTCGGAAAGAACTGAAGTTCCGCCGGATGGCATTTGTGATCTGATCATCCGTGAGATACTTGAGCTCTTTTAAGACCTCCAGCAATATTCGGGGGGTTTCCAGTTTGGATTGAATCCTGAGGGCATAAGCAAGTTGCTTATCCGTCAAACGTCCTTCCTTTAGTAAAATAGACGCAATTTGACCCAGGTGTTTGTGGGGTTTGGCATTTCCGGGATTTTCGGGAAGTTTCTTCTTTGATAAACCGCTTTTCGAAGGGAGCATGCTTTGTTACTCTGGTCGGAAAAATAGGCATTATTCAAAAATACCAGGATCTCATATCGTTGCTGTGCATGATATGCTTTTCAACCGGGAAATTGCAAGCGATTCTTGGCCGGGTCCCATAATTCTCATGGTGTGGCTTGGTTTTATGACAAAAGCCTGAATTTTATGCCTGACTTTTCGCCGAATATCTGGGATGATGATTGCTTTGGAGTTTGCTCGTTATCGGTTCTTTTCGTGAGATGGTATATATGCGATCACAGGGTGGCGGTTAAAACAAACAATCATCGGAATTTTTTCAGGAGGGGTTGATGAACTACAAACGACTGTTTGAGCCGGAGAGCATGGTGGTGGTGGGGGTATCGCTTCATAACGACCGGCACCCCGCCAACATTATATATCGGAAGAATCGCCTGCGTTATCCCGTCAGGGTTTTCGCTGTTAATCCCAGGGGGGGCATGTTGCAGGGCGACAGGGTCTATGAACGTTTGGCGGATGTTCCCGAAACAGTAGACCTGGTGGTGATTGCCGTACGGGCCGAATTGGTGCCGGATACCCTGGCCCAATGTATTTCGGCCGGGGTCGGTGGCGCCGTCGTGATCTCCGGAGGGTTTGCGGAGGTGGGCCGAAAGGATTTGCAGGATCGCCTGGTGGATATGGCGGCAAAAGCGGATTTTCCCTTTGTGGGCCCCAATTGTCTCGGCATCTTTTCCCCCGGACGGGTGGATACTTTTTTTCTCCCGGGGGAACGGACCGTGCGGCCTGATCCGGGCAATGTGGCGCTTGTCAGCCAGAGTGGGGGCGTTCTGGTGGACCAGATGGTCAATTTTGCCGGTGAAGGGGTGGGACTGTCCGTGGCCGTCAGCATCGGCAATAAAGCCCTGGTGGATGAGGTGGCGTTGCTGGCGTATCTGAGCGAGGATAAGGGGACGGATGCCATTGCCTTCTATCTGGAAGGGTTCCAAAAAAATGGGGGCAGGGCGTTTGCGGAAGCGGCATGCCATTGCCCCAAGGCGATTGTGGCCCTAAAATCCGGCAGAAGCCCGGAAGGGGGGCGGGCCGTTTCCAGCCATACGGCTTCCCTGGCCGGCGATTATGCTGTTTTTTCCCAGGTGATGTCGCAGTTCGGCGTGCTTGAGGCCAGGACGCAGTTCGAAGTGGTTTCCTTTTGCGAGGCCCTGAGTTGTTACCGGGAAACCATTGCCGGCAAGGTCGGCATTATCACGGGCAGCGGTGGTCATGGCGCTTTGACGGTGGATTTATGCGGCTCCCACGGGCTTGAAGCGCCGGTGTTATCGAAACAAATCCAGGAAGCTCTCAAGCAGGCACTGTCGCCAAGCGTTCAGGCCATTGCGGCAACCGGCAATCCCGTGGACCTTACGGGAAGCGCCGTTGACGATGACTTTGTGGCGGCCGCCGAGGTTTTAAGCCGAACGTCCGAAGTGGATTGTATCGTGGTGCTGATATTGCCGTACTCACCCGGAACCACTTCCGATTTGGGCGCCAGGTTGAGTGAAGTTTACCTCAAGGAAAGAAAACCCATGGTAGCCTACGTGCCAAACCTGGAACGATATCGTATGCTGATCGAAGGATTTGAGCAGAACCATATTCCGGTGTCCCCGGCCATCGAGGGTGTGGTGCTCATGGCCAAGGCGCTGAGGAGGCGAACATGTTGAACCCGGAAACTCTTGATATACTATCGAAATCCAAAACATGGGGGTGGGTCCTGGAACCGGAAGCGAAGCGTTTGCTGGCCCTTTCGGGCATATCCGTTCCCCGGTTTAAGTGGGCGACGACACCGGATGAAGCTATCGGATTTGCTGAACAAAACGGATATCCTGTGGTTGCCAAGGTGATTTCACCGGGTGTGATTCACAAAACGGAAGTCAAAGGGGTGGCACTAAATGTCGAAAACAAGATTTCCCTGGCGGAAGTCTTTCATCGGTTCAGTGCCGTTGATGATTTCAAAGGCGTTCTGGTGGAGGAGACCCTCCAGGGGATGGAGTTGATTATCGGGGCCAAAATCGATTACCAGTTCGGCCCGGTCATCCTTCTGGGCGTGGGGGGGACGGGGGTAGAGATTTACCAGGACGTCTCTTTGAGGATGGCGCCGATCCTGCCCGAAGATGTTGAATCCATGGTCAGGGGGTTGAAGGCCCACCGGTTGTTCGAGGGGTATAGGGGGGCTGAAACCATCAATATGGGGGCCTTGATCCGTTTGTTGATGGCTTTTTCCGGATTGATTATGGCCCTTGGCGAGAAATTCATGTCTGTTGATTTAAATCCGGTTTTCTGTTCAGCGTCAGACTGCATTGTGGGAGATGCGCGGATTATGTTGCCGACATAGGGGATTTCGATGGGTGCGCAGGCTCACCCATCCATTTCCATAACCTCTCCGATGGTCTTTAACAACGTCCTTCGGTTAATGGGTTTGTTCAGGGTGCGTAATGCGCCCACGCCTCTGGCCATTTTCAGGTAAGAATCCGGTCCGATTCGACCGCCTCCTGAAACAGCGATGATTTTGACATTCGGGAATTCCCGGCGAAGGTCGCGGATGGTTTCGATGCCTTCCTTGTTGGGCATGATGAGGTCTGTGATGACCAGGTCAGTGGGATTTTTCCGGTACTGTTTGATGCCCACATCCCCATCGGAGGCATCCTCCACCCGGTAGCCCTCCCGCTCCAGAATGGCCCGGAGCAACAGGCGAATGGTTTCATCGTCGTCAATGACCAGTATGCTGGGTTGGACAGGTTTTTTTTTCAGGTGATCCGACATGTCTTTTTCCCCATATGCAAAGTTGCAAGTTTTCCGACTCATTCTCATCTACGTTTCCATTTGCGGGAAATAACATATCATGATCCATGAGACGTGGCTAGATACTCTTTCACTATATGTTAAAGCTCAATATTGTTGCTTTAAAATCTCTTTATGTCAATTAAAAACCGCTCATAAGGAAAAATAATATCGATAATAACGGCCATTATTGATTAAGACGGTTGAGATTTTGCGATTGGGCTGGGCCTGGTTGAACTGGTGGGCGGGAAGGTTGAATTTGGATATTTAACGGTACAGGTTTTTTTCCCTTTCTTCAAATCAGCGATTAGTTTTTCCAGTTTTTGTTCGTCTTCCCGAATGTTTTGAAGGATCTCGTTTATTCCAAGTTTCTTTTCCATCATATCTGCCTCGGTTATTGTCTACTTGCTACGAGTTTGCTGCAAAAATTATGCGAGAAATGTGGAATATTCTCCCAATTTTATAAAATCCAAACATATCAGATTGATATGGGCTGTTATGCGTTCCTGGAACGGAAGCTGGACGAAATATTTAGTTTTTCAGGTAGGTAATTTTTGACACATATGTCATTTTAGTGCATTATCCGTCCCTGAAAACAATTAAGCAACGGTATATTATCAAAGGAGGCTGGACAGCTTGAATTCGGGACTTTCACCAATTTGCGGTAATTAGTCCTTTGCGGTTTCGAGCGTATTTGAATATAATATGACCATGAGAAAAAACAGCGAAACAATCTATTTACTGGATGGCAGTTCGTATATTCACCGGGCCTACCATGCCATAAGGAACCTGGCCAATACCAGGGGGTTTCCCACCAATGCGATTTTCGGGTTTACACAGATGGTCCTGAAGCTTCTGGCGGACAGGAATCCCGAATATCTGGCCATTGTTTTTGACAGCAAAGGCCCGACTTTCAGGCATGAAATCTATGAGGCGTATAAGGCCAACCGTCCTTCAATGCCTGAAGACATGGTGGTGCAATTGCCTTTCATCAAGCTTGTGGTGAAAAACCTTGGCGTTGCCATGCTGGAGCAAACCGGTTACGAAGCGGATGATATCATTGGAACCCTGGCGCGGGTGGGCGTGGCGGAAGGTTTCAATGTGGTGGTAATATCAGGCGACAAGGATTTCAGGCAGTTAGTCCGTCCCTCGGTAAGCATGTGGGATACCATGAAGGACAAAGTCACCGACTATGAGTCCCTGAAGGCCGCCTATGGGTTTGAGCCGGAAAAATTTATCGACGTTATGGGGCTGTCGGGCGATACCTCGGACAACATCCCCGGTGTCCCCCGTGTGGGGGAAAAGACCGCGGTGGCGCTGGTTCAGGAATACGGATCTTTCGAAGGGGTTTTTGATCGCCTGGATGAGATCAAAAAAAAGAAGCTGAAAGAAAACCTGAAGGCCTCACGGGATATGGCGCTGTTGAGTCGAAGACTGGTAACCATCGACCAATTCGTTCCCGTTTCCACGGATCTGGGCAATCTCAAGGTCGGCGAACCCCGTCGGGAGGCCCTGGCTGATATTTTCAGGGAACTGGAGTTTCGGGATTTATGGGACCGGTTTACACCTCGAGAGGAGGTTTCCCAAGAATATAAACTGTGCTTGACCCTTGCGGATGTGAAAAGCCTTGCAGATAGTATTAAGACCGCGGGTCTGGTTTCCATCGATACGGAAACCACGGGTACAGACCCCATGACGGCCGACCTGGTTGGCATTTCTTTCAGTCTGAAAGAAGGGAAGGGGGTCTACCTTCCCCTGGGACACCACTACCTGGGCGTTCCCGAACAGGTTCCCTGGTTGGATGCCCGGGATGCTTTAAAAGGGGTATTGGAAAATGACGCCATCCTTAAGGTGGGGCAGAACATCAAATATGATGCCTGCATATTGAAACGTCATGGCGTGACGCTGAAAGGCATTTCTTTTGACACCATGATTGCATCCTACGTGATCGATCCCGGTCTCAGACAGCATAACCTGGACGCGCTTTCCCAGCGCTACCTGAACCATAAGATGATTTCCTACCAGGATGTGGTGGGAAAGGGAAAGAATGCGCACGGTTTCGCGGAAGTGTCGCTGGAAAATGCCTGTGAATATTCCTGTGAAGACGCAGACATGACCTTGCGCTTGAAGAAGATTCTGGAGGGAAAAATCAGGGCTGAAGAAAATGAAGCGCTTTTTCACGACCTGGAGATGAAACTCTTGCCGGTGCTCCTGGATATGGAAATGACGGGCATCAAAATTGATGGGGCGCTCTTTGAGAAGATGTCGGCTGCCTTTGCCGTGGAGTTAAAGCAGGTGGAGCAAATGATATGGGAACAGGCCGGCGTAAAATTCAACCTCAATTCTCCGCAACAGCTGGGAACGGTGCTGTTTGAAACATTGGAACTTCCCGGTGGAAAGAAGACCGCCAAAACCAAACGTTACTCAACGGATGTAAAGGTCCTTCAAAAACTTTCCGAATCTTATGAAATTGCTGAGAACTTGCTCCGTTTCAGGTCTCTGGCCAAACTGAAATCCACCTATCTGGATGCTCTGGTCAAAATGGTAAATCCTCAAACCGGAAGGGTACACACCTCGTTTAACCAGACCGTTGCCGCCACGGGTCGGTTGAGCAGCAGCAATCCCAATTTACAGAATATTCCCATTCGGGGTGAGGAAGGACGGGCCATTCGAAAAGGGTTTGTGGCGGATAAGGGGAACATTCTGGTGGCGGCCGACTACAGCCAGATCGAGCTTCGGGTGTTTGCCCATTATTCCGAGGACCCCGCATTTATGGCGGCATTTAAAGGGGATGAAGACATCCATGCCAGGACCGCCCGTGAGGTACTGGGAAATGAAACAGGAGAGGTGACGCCTGAAATGCGACGCATTGCCAAGGCCATCAATTTTGGCATCATTTATGGTATGGGTCCCCAAAAACTCAGCGAGCAGCTGGGGATTTCCACCAAGGTTGCCAGGGAATATATTGATGCCTATTATGACCGGTATCGGGGCGTGAAACAATATAAGGAAAAGGCCATTGAATCTGCCCTTGAAAAGGGATATGTTGCCACCCTTTTTAATCGCAGGCGTTATCTTCCGGATATTTCGCACAGCAATAACCGGATTCGATCGGAAGCGGAGCGAATGGCGGTCAATACACCCATCCAGGGGACGGCGGCGGATTTAATCAAAAAGGCCATGGTTCAGATTCACAACCGTTTGGCGGAAGAACATTTCCAGGCGAAAATGATCCTTCAGGTGCACGATGAACTGGTCCTGGAAACGCCCGGGGAAGAGGCGGACCCTCTCATTTCCATGATCAGGGAGGAGATGGAAGGGGTTTACCCGTTGCGGGTCCCTTTGAAAGTGGACATCAATCAGGGGCTGAACTGGGATGAGGCGCATTGAGAATGTTAAGTTTTAAGCTCTTTTGATGGCGTCATGTTCTTAAAACTTAAAACGTAAAACTTAAAGCATTAATTAAACAAGGATATTACCATGTCATATATTTTCGGCCCGGTCCCGTCGCGGCGGCTGGGCTTGTCTCTTGGAGTGGATTTAATTCCCCACAAAACCTGTACTTTTGATTGTCTCTATTGTGAAGTGGGCAGGACCACGCGCAAAACCATCACCCCCGGTCCGTTCGCGCCCGTGGATGAAATATTGTCACAGCTTGAAGAAAGGCTTAAGGGATGCACCCCCGATGTCATCACCCTGGCGGGATCAGGAGAACCGACACTTCATGCTGAAATCGACCGTATCATTTCAGGCATTCGGAACATCACCGATACAAAGATCGTCATTCTCACCAACGGGTCCCTTTTCTGGGATGAAGCCATTCGGAAGCGCGTTTTGGCGGCGGACCTGATTATGCCCACCCTGTCGAGCGCCTTTGCTCACACCTTTCAAACCATTCATCGTCCCCACCGGGATCTGGCGCTGGACCGTATTGTGGCGGGGCTTAAGCAGTTGAGAAGGGAATTTGGCGGATTGATTTATCTGGAAGTCATTCTGCTGGCTGGGATCAACGATACTGAAGAAGAGGTGAGGGCCCTGCGGCCATTGATTCAAGAGATTCAACCGGAGAAAATTCAGCTGAACACCGTGGTGCGGCCGCCCGCCGATGTATGTGCCAAAGCCCTTGACAGGAAGAGACTGGAAGAGATAAAGCTTTTTCTGGGAGAACGTGCGGAAATTGTGGTGGATATCGAGGCTGCAAAAGGCGCCCTGGCGCGGGATCCAAAAGGGGAGGGGCTGCTGGAGATGGTGAAAAGAAGGCCCCTTCGACCCAAAGATATGGCCAATTCCCTGGGGATTTCCCTGGATGAGGTGGAGAGTATGGTTAAAGGGTTGCTCCTCAAGGGATACCTTCGCCGCCAGGACCACTCGGGAGAAGTCTTTTATGTGAGTAGCGACTTTGATTGAAGCCGGAAAAGAGGGAACTTGGGCGATTGCCTGCTAACGATTGGCCCTCAGCTTAAATCAGGCGCAGGCCGATGGCATAACGTCGGTATTGAGTAGGATGCGCGAAAAACCGCACGCCTCTTGTGCTGAGCATTGACAGTCAGAAATGAATAAAATAAGGGGGTTATGATGAATATCGAGTATACCGCAATCATAACAAAAGACGAGGATTGGTGGCTTGGTTGGATTGAAGAAATACCGGGCGCAAATGCTCAGGAAAGAACGAAAGAGGAATTACTAATGAGTCTGAAAGAAGCGGCAAGGGATATTATTGAACTTCGTCGGCAGCAGGCTATAAGCGAATTAAAAAGTGATTATGAAGAAATTGCGTTGGCAATATGAAAAGAAGTGAATTAATTCGCTACCTTTCAAAGAATGATTGTGAGTTGTTGCGTGAAGGTTCTCGGCATTCCGTATGGAGGAACATTAGGCTTGGGAGTATGACGGCCGTTCCACGGCACAATGAAATAAAAGACTTTATGGTACGAAAGATTTGCAAAGATCTTGATATCGAAAAACCTTAACGGAAATTACGGCCGGTCAACAAATCATTCCAGCTACCGCTGAATTCGCAGTTGAGGAGATTAGTCCCAAAACGAAATCAAGGACTATAACCAAAAAAGTTAAACTGATTGGAACAACAATGTTTTTTTGAATCGGTTTCGAAAAAGAGGGGACGTGGACAAAAACTTCTATGCAGGGATCGATGTCGGATCCGTCAGTTTGAACGGCATCGTGATCAACGAAAATCGAGAGATCGTCTATGAGGCGCCTTACCAGCGGCATCTTGGCAAAGTGGATCGCCTGGTTCTCCGTCTGATTGAGGATCTTTATGATCGATTTGGTGAAACTCGAATTCGATCAATCTCATTTACCGGGAATCATGGCAAGAAACTGAGCGAGCGGCTGAATACTCCGTATGAATTTGAGACCATCAGCCAGGTGCTTGGCGCCGTGCATGTCAAACCCGATGTGCGAACCATCATCAGTATGGGGGGCCAGGAAACGGGCCTCTTTCAGCTGAACCACCCGGAGCAGGCGGGGGGGGCAGGTCATGTTTCGTGGGAGCTGGCCTATTTCAACACCAATGGCCCCTGTGCCTCCGGCACCGGCTCGTTTATCGATCAGCAGGCCCAGCGGTTGGCCACCTCCATTTATTCGCGGGAAACGGAAATATCTCAGGACCAGGTGGACCGAATCCTGAAAGACTTTATTGAGCTGGGGAAAAAAAGCAATAAACCCGCCAACGTGGCTTGTCGTTGCACCGTATTTACCAAGTCGGATATGATTCATCTGCAAAACCGCGGGGAAAAACTGGCGGATATTATTTATGGCTTGCACGTGGGGAATGCACGCAATTACATGAGTACCATCGTTTCCAACCGCTCCCTGGAAGCACCCGTCATTTTTGTGGGTGGGCTTTCTTTAAATTCGCTTCAGGTCAAAGCCCTAAAGGCATATGTGCCGGCGCTCGCGGTTCCTGTCTGCAATACATCCATTGGGGCCCTGGGCGTGGCCCTTTCGGCGCTGGAAGCGGAACTTGAAAAGGGGATCGTAAACGGCACGGGTCGGTTGGATTTATCCCTGCTCGACAGGTTGGCGTCGGATCGGAAGGACGAAGTGCCGGTCGCAAACAGGCTGGTGCTTCAAAAAACGGTTTTTCCAAAGACCAATGAGATCGGGAAGAAGCATTCTTCCTCCTTACGGAATAAATCGCCCTTGAGGGTTTTCCTGGGCCTTGATATCGGAAGTACAACCACCAAATACGCCCTCATCAACGAAGCCCATGAGATTGTCGGTAAAAACTATGTGCCCACCAAGGGAAAACCCATTGAAGTGACCCAGGATCTTTTCAGGGGATTACTGAACAAAATGGGCGAAAGAATTGAAATCGTCGGTACGGCGACTACGGGAAGCGGGCGTACCGTGGTGGGTGATTTCCTGAATGTGGATTTGATGATCGATGAAATAACCGCCCATGCCAGAGGGGCCGTTGCAATAGACCCGCGGGTGGATACCCTGTTTGAGATCGGCGGGCAGGATTCCAAATATGTTTCCATCGCCAATACCTATCCCCTTGATTTCGATATGAACAAGGTCTGTGCGGCGGGTACCGGCAGTTTCCTCCATGAACTGGCCAACAAATACGGCATCAGCATTGTTGATGAATTTCAGGATATCGCCCTGTCGTCGGAAGCGCCGGTAAAACTGGCGGAAAGGTGTACGGTGTTCATGGAATCAGATCTGGTGAGTTACCATCAGAAAGGGGTTCCCACCAATGACCTGATTGCCGGATTGTGTTATGCCATCGTCCACAATTACCTGAACCGGGTGGTCGAAAAAAGAAAGGTGGGGCGCCGGGTCATGTTTCTGGGGGGGCCATCCCTGAACAAAGGCGTGGTGGCCGCCTTTGAAAACGTGCTGGGTCGTCCCCTGATCGTGCCCAGGCATCGGGAGGTGCTGGGCGCTTATGGCGCCGCCATCAGCGTTCATGAACGGATGCGTCTCCTGAATCAGAAAAAAACCGGCTTCAGGGGATTGAAGAGCGCCATTTCAGACCGCATGGAATACACGGAGAAAGTCTGCCGTGCTGATCCACAGTGCCACAATCAGTGTAAACTGAAAATTTATGATTTCGACGGCCGTAAAAGCGTTTGGGGCGGAGAATGCGGCCGGTATGAACTGACCCGAAGCCGCGGTGCAAAGGCGGAGAACTTTTTCACGTTGCGGCAGGAAATATGGGAAACTTATATGGCGGGGGTTTATGAAACCCTGCCGGATGAACCGCTTATGCGGGTGGATAACCGGCCCACCGTGGGGATGCAGCGGGCCTTATATGGCCACCAGGACGCTGTCTTGTGGGCGCATTTTTTTGACAGATTGGGGTACAGACTTGTTTTGACGCCGCCGACCAATCCCCATATTTCAAAGACGGGAATCGAGGCCATGTCGGCTGAAACATGCTATCCGGTCAAGGTAAGCCATGGTCATGTCAAAGAACTGGTGGGGAAAACAGCGTTTCTTTTTCTCCCGAGCATTATTGATATGGCCACGCCCCATTCAGAGGAAAAGGGATATTTCTGTCCCATGGTCCAGGGAAATTCATACATGGTTCGCATGGCGCTGGATCTTGACATGGCTACCGTCCTGAACCCCGTGGTACATCTTAAGTATGATGTGGAAACCCTCTGCCTGGAACTGGTGGCCCAGTTGCGGCCGAAACTGGCGGTATCCAAACATCGGATCAGGGATGCCCTTTACTTTGCTCTGGGAAGGCAGCAGCAGTTTTACAGGGCGCTTTTTGAAAAAGGGGCCGAGATCCTGCAATCACAGCCTGCCGGCGAGCCCCTGGTCGTTGTGACCGGTAGACCTTACAATCTCTACGATGAGCGTCTCAATTTGAGGCTGGGACACAATCTGGCAAAAATCGGCATAAAAGCCGTGCCCATGGATTTTATCGATGTGTCTTCCGTGGACCTGTCTGATTTTCCCTCGATGTATTGGGGGTTGGGCGCCAAGATTCTCAGGACGGGTAAGGTCATCGCCGCCAATCCGACCTACTTTGGACTGCACCTGACCAATTTCGGGTGTGGCGCGGATTCGTTTTTGGAACATTTTTACCGTTATATTATGGGAGATAAGGCCTATATGATCCTGGAACTGGACGAACACAGCGCCGTTGCAGGCGTTATGACACGGATCGAAGCCTATAAAAACGTGATTGACAACAGTATTCAAAAACAACTAATGGAAGCCGAAATACCACGAAAGCTGGCCAACTAAAATGGAATCTCATAACGTCATCAATTTTAAATCCTTTAGCGAAAAGGTGGGCCGTTTTAAGTTCAAGGAAAGAACCTGTCTGATTCCGGAGATGAATCGGCTGGGAACCCATCTTCTGGCGGCTAATTTCAGGGGATTCGGCATTCGGGCAAGGGTCCTCGAGACCTTTCTGGGGATGGATCTGGGAAAGGCGTATACCTCGGGAAAGGAATGTTTTCCCTGCCAGATTACCATGGGAGATATTCTCCATTTCATGAAACAGGAATCGGTTCGTTTGGGGAAAGCATTCGATCCCGATGCTTATGTCTATTTTATGCCGGAAGCGGATGGGCCCTGTCGTTTCGGCATGTACAACAAATACCAGCGGATTGTGCTGGATTCCTTTCCCGAATTGAGCGGACTCAGGATCGGCGCCTTGACCACGGCGGACGGGTATTCCCTTTCCGGGATTATCGAGGACGATCGGGTGACCGATCTCAGGAAATCGTCGTATGTGGCCCTGATCGTGGGAGATGTGCTGGACCGATTGTTGTGGCGGATCAGGCCCTATGAGAAAGATGCCGGCCTGGCGGACCTGGTGATTGAGAAATGCCTTGAATTTATGGTGAATGCCTTTGAACGTTTTGGCTATCGGCTGCAGTTCGATTCGATACTGGCGCGTCTGGAAGCGGTCATAGAAGAGGCCAGGGCGGTCATCGATCCGAATATACCCGCCAAACCCTTGATCGGCATGGTGGGAGAAATCTATTTGCGTACCCATGTGATGGCCAATCAGGACGTGATCCGATTGCTGGAAAAACACGGGGCCGAAGTGGTCAATGCCTCAATGGGGGAATGGGTCAATTTCACCAGCTATGAACGATGCCGATCTGCCAAGACCGGCTTGCGGTTCAGTCTGAAGCAATTCAATTTCGATCGGATGAAAAGGCATTTGAAAGATCTTTTTTTGTATGGGGGGGATCTTTTATATCAGGAATACCGACAGCGGCAGATTTATAAAAGAGCCTCGGGCCTGATCGACCTGGCAGGGGATCACAAGATCAGCCATTTGGAAGAGGTCCTTCGGGAAGAGGATCTGTATAGTTTTGATCTGGGAACGGAAGCCTGTTTGAGCATTGCGGGCATGATGGAATATGTTCGAGAGGGATATAACGGTCTGGTGAATGTATACCCGTTTACCTGTATGCCCAGTATTACCACATCCGCCATTATGCGGCCCCTGATGAACAAGCTCAGGGTGCCCTATCTGGACACCCCTTACGATTCAAGCTCTCAGCCGGGTCGGGAAGCCGCTGTTCGAACTTTTATGTATCAGGCTGATCAGCATTTTAAACGCTATGGAAGGCATGTTCACTAAATGAGATTTGGATTTCGAAAGTCACATGACGCAAGACCAAAAATAAAAGCAGCATCCTCCCAAAAAACCGATGGTCAAAGGGTCGGTGCCGCTCTGGGGAAAACAGGACATGAAAAAACGAATGCAAGGAGAAGATCGATGGGACTCGCGTCAAAGATGTTGATCAATGCCGTTGAACCTGAGGAGTTCCGGATCGCGGTGATCAAAGAGGGACGGCTGGATGGGTTCTACATCGAAACCACCGCGACGGAACAGAAGACCGGAAATATTTATAAAGGCATTGTGGAGCGAATCGAACCCAGCCTGCAGGCGTGCTTTGTTAATTTTGGAAGCGACAAGAACGGCTTTTTGTCCGGTACGGATATTCATCCGGAATATTATGTGACGGATACCGACCCTAAGAAAGAAACAACCACGCCCAGGATCGAAAAAATCCTGAAAAAAGGACAGGAACTTCTGGTCCAGGTGACCAAGGAGATGCAGGGGCACAAGGGCGCTCAGTTAACCACCTACCTTTCTTTGGCCAGCCGGCATCTCGTGCTGATGCCCGGCAGTAAGGGGGGGATTTCAAAGAAAATTGAAGAAGAAGAGGAACGGAAGCGACTGAAGTCCATTATGGCCCAGTTCAACCTTCCCGAAGGCGTCGGGTATATTGTGAGGACCGCGGCCCTGAAGCAGAACAAGCGAGAGCTTTCCAGGGATCTCAACCGGTTGCTCAGAATGTGGAAAAATATCAAGAAGAATGTGCAGGAAGCATCACCTTTAACCCTCGTCCACAAGGAGCAGGATGTTTGTTTGAGGACTTTGCGGGACTATTTCACCAGTGAAATTTCAGAGGTCCTCGTTGACGATAAAGAGACCTTGGCCAAGGTGAAAGACTACATGAAGATCATTTCTCCACGGCATCAGGGATGCGTCAAACTGTTTAAGGAAAAGCGTCCTATTTTTGCCCAATACGAAATTGAAAAGCAGATTGAGACCATTTACCGAAATCGGGTGCCGTTAAAGTCCGGTGGTTCCATTGTGATCGATCCCACTGAGGCTCTGGTGGCGATCGATGTGAATTCAGGGCGATGGCGGACGGGCAAGGATGTGGAGACCACGGCCTTCAAAACCAACATCGAAGCCGCCGAAGAGATTGCCCGGCAGTTGCGTCTGAGGGATATGGGCGGATTGGTGGTGATTGATTTTATCGATATGCGGGAGAAGAAGCATATTCGAGAAATTGAAAAAATGGTAAAGGACAAAACAAAAGAAGATCGGGCCAAAATCAGCCTTTCTTCCATTTCCAAATTCGGTCTTCTTGAATTGTCCCGGCAGCGTCTCCGGCCTTCCATTGAATCGGTGAGTTATCAAACCTGCGGGTGTTGTCAGGGACGCGGACTTGTCCCCTCGGTTGAGACGGCGGCCATCTCCTTTTTGCGTCGGATTCGCATGGGGTTGAGTAAAAAGGGGGTTTTACAGGTTAAGGGCGTGCTTTCCGAGGAGGTGGTGACCTATCTGCAAAACCGGAAGCGAAAGGATCTTGCCGAGATGGAATCCCGCCATGGCATCGAGATCTCCCTGCAGAGTGATCCGTCCCTTCCGCCCGGCGGCGGTACGCTGGAATTCGTCAAAGAAGGAACACAGTCGATGGTGGGGTAATCTTTGTTCAATAATATCATTTATTTCATCGTCGTTCTCCTGATCTTCAACGTCAGTTATGCCGATCCTGTTCCCGATGACTCTCTACTCTTTTCCATTGCCGGACTTTTGTTTTGCTGGGTGGCTTTTGCTGTTTATTGCCGTTGGAGCTTCTCTTGTCTGCACCGACTGCTTATATCCGGCCGGCAGGTTGAAGGTGTACTGGCGGAACGATACGAGCGACTGAATTTACGGCTTTCCATCCTGGCCATACTGTTGTTCGCCGTAGCTGTCTATTTTTTCAGTTTCAAACAGTGGCTTCTGGTCATTCCCGGACTTGCGGCTTTTTCAGTGGTTCAGGGGCTCTTTGCCATTGCATTGTTCCTCTTCTATTTAAGTACCCTCTGGTATTTGGCTTACCCTGCCTATCGGGAACTGTTTCGCGTGCGTGTTTCCAGACGCAGTTTTGTGTTAAGCAATTTACGGTTCAATCTTCCCGTCCTGTTCCCATGGCTCGCCCTGACCCTTGTTTATGATCTCCTTTCCTTCAGTCCATGGGCGTCCTCCAGCGCTTTTTTGAACAGCATTTATGGCCAGATGGTCTTTTTCGCCGTCTTTCTCTCCCTGCTGGCGATGATCATGCCGAAATTTATTCAATACTGGTGGGGGTGCAAACCGCTTGAGGCATCGGAAAAGGGGAGACAACTGGCGGCTTTTCTGGATCGAAGGGGATTTCGCTACCGCCGGCTCCTCAGCTGGCCTATTTTCGAGGGACGAATGATGACGGCCGGCATCATGGGGATTGTGCCGCGCTACCGGTATATTATGGTAACGGATGCCTTGATGTCCGCGCTCTCCATCGAGGAGCTGGAGGCCGTGCTGGCGCATGAGATGGGGCACGCCAAATATTTTCATCTGCTCTTTTATATCCTTTTCTTTGTGGGATTCATGGTCCTTTCCTTTGGGTTATCGGATGTCTATATTTACCTGGCTTATGTATGGTCTCCTCTGGCGGATTTCATTTCTGAAGAGGATACGCAGTTTATGACTCTCTTTTATCTGGCGGTTTCCGTTCCCATGCTGTTGACCCTGTTGATCTATTTTCGTTACATCATGGGTTTTTTCATGCGCCATTTTGAGCGTCAGGCCGATCTTTATTCCGCCAGGATCATGGGAACGCCGGTATTCATCGTGAATGCGCTGGAAAAGATTGCATATCTCAGTGGGAAATCCCGTGATGTCCCCAACTGGCACCATTTCAGCATCGGACAACGGGTGGCCTGTCTTTTAAAAACCCTGGAAGTTCCCGGATGGGTCAAACAACACAACCGGTTTGTGCTGTTGTCTTTTCTGATTTATCTGGTGGGCATCGGTTCGCTGGGTTATCTGCTGAATTTCGGTCCCATGAAGGCGCATATGGCCTACGCGCTGATGAGCAGGGAACTCAGTTTGAAACTTCGGGAACACCCGCGGGATGTAAATCTGGCCATGAACCTGGCCATGGTTTACCAGCGGATGGGAAAAGAAATTGAAAGCATGGATATGTACAGGGAGATCATTCAATGGAATCCTCGACAGGCAGTTGCGCTGAACAACCTGGCCTGGCTGATGTTGACGGCCTCTGAACCGGGTTTGAAAGACAAGGTCCGGGCTCTGGGGCTTGCTCGGCAGGCTGTGTTCCTGCAGCCTGTTCCCCAGTTTTTGGATACCCTTGCGGAGGCCTGTTACCAAAACGGACTGAATGATGAAGCCATTCAAGTCATTACGGAAGCCATGGAAAAGGCCACTGAAAACAAGGCTTATTATGAGGCCCAGTTGCAAAAATACCAGCAGGTCGGCCTTAAATGATGGGACGCGGGCAGGGTTGAAGGAAAGCGCTGTGCATGTCAAACTTTTTAGATGAAAAGAAAACGGAAAGGAAACATGTTTAAAAGTCGTTATGGAATTATCCTGATCTATTGCCTGGTCAGTATGATGTGTTTTGTCCTCATGAGGGCAGGTCTCTATGTGATATCGTGGAATATCATAGACCATTCCCTGCTCCACACCTTGGGTATTTTTGGCGTTGGCTTTGTGTATGATGGGGTCTTTAGCCTTTATATGGCCTTTTTTTTCGCCGTTTTTCTTTTTGCGATTCCCAACAAAATTTTGAACAGCGGCGCTTTTCGTTACATTGCCTATCTGTTTTTTTTCGGGTTTCTCTATTTTCTGTATTTTACGCTCGTGGCGGAATGGTTATTCTGGGACGAATTCAAAACACGTTTCAATTTTATTGCCGTTGATTATCTGGTTTACCGCCGCGAAATCACGGACAATATCATCGAGTCCTATCCGCTGCCCTACATTTTGTCCGGCGTCTTTCTGGTGGCGCTGGGCACTTTTTTCATGATGAAAGGTTTTATCAGAAAGTGCCTTCTTGTCAGGGAGAGCCTTCTGCGACGAGGCATGATTACCCTGTTCATTGGAGCCCTTTCCTTATGCGCCTATTTTTGTGTGGGTCAGTCTTTCAGAGAGTCCTTTTTCAACAACTATGAAGTAGAGCTTTCCTCCAACGGTCCCTATCAGTTCGTGGGGGCTTTCAGAAACAACGCTCTGGATTACAGACCCTTCTATGCCGAGGGGCAGGATCTTCAGATGTCGCGGCTGGCAAAGATATCCGTTCGTAAAGATCCTGCAATGGGAGGGCTTTACGATATCTCAAGAAATATTGCGCCGGAAAGGGCGGAGCGGCGATTGAATGTGTTTCTCATTACCGTGGAAAGCCTGGATGCCGGATTTTTGACCAGATTCGGGAAAAAGGAGAACATTACCCCTTTCATGGACAGGTGGTTTAAACAAGGCCTGTTTTTCACCCGGTTTTATGCCACCGGGACCCGGACAACCCGGGCGCTGGAAGCCATCACCCTCTCTATCCCACCTACTCCCGGGCGTTCTCTGGTGAAACGGCCCGATAACGCAAATCTGTACAGCCTGGGTAAAATCTTCAAGGATCGCGGGTATGATGTGGCCTTTCTCTATGGCGGGCGAGGCTATTTTGACAACATGAACGCCTTTTTTTCGGGCAATGGCTACCGGGTGGTGGATCAGTACGATTTCGAGGAGGGTGAGATTTATTTTCAGAACGCCTGGGGGGTTTCCGATGGAGACCTGTACCGCAAAGCGGTCAGAGAGGCAAACAGGGCTTACGAAGACGGTAAGCCCTTCTTCTATCACCTCATGACCACCAGCAACCACCGTCCCTACACCTATCCGGAAGGAAAGATCGATATACCTTCCGGGACGGGGGGACGGCACGGAGCCGTAAAATACACCGATTGCGCCCTGGAGGACTTCTTGATTTTGGCCCGGGAACAAAAATGGTTTGACGATACCATCTTTATTCTGGTGGCGGACCATCGTGCCAGCGCCCACGGCCTGGTTGGATTGCCTCCGGAAGGATATCATATTCCCCTGTTCATTTATTCTCCCAGGCATGTCCCGGCAAAAGAGGTTGACAAGGTTTCAAGTCAGATCGACATTGGGCCTACCCTCCTTTCGCTGCTGGGGTTCCATTACAAGAGCTATTTCTGGGGGGGCGATATCCTGGATGAACACTTCCGAGAGAGGGCCTTGATCGGGAATTATCAGAAGCTTGGCTTGTACAGGGATAACAGGCTGGTGATCCTTTCGCCGGGTAAAAGAATTGAGCTGATGGAAAATCCCGAGACGGAGAACGGCATCAAGACCATTGCCCCCGATGATCCCTTCGCTCAGGCGGCCATCAGCTACTATCAGGGCGCCGACTTTGTTTTGAAGCACAGGATGAATCGGTGGCGGTGATTCGCCGGTTGGGGGTGGGCTAAAAAATATTTTTTGCCGGCGTATAAGGAGAACAATGAAAGAGGGAAGGGATACACTTCAATTTGTTCGAGGGCTTCCCTGGGAGAAGATGCTGATCTAGTTTGTGTTTTTCCTGTGCATCTATCTCCTCCGGTCGTTCTTCGGTTTAAAGATATCGTCGCCATCCAGGACTTCGCGGATGGTCTGCGCTATTTTGGATATTGACATGGGTTTCTTCAAGAACCCTTTAATCCCCAACGCTTCAGCTGCCTGCGCATCGATCCGCTGAGTGAAACCGGTGCAGAGGATGACCGGAATATTCGGCCTGATGGCCATCGACTTTATAGCAAGCTGATCTCCGGTTAATTCCGGCATGGCCATATCGGTGACAATCAGATCAAACCCATGGGGATTCGCTTTAAACACATCTAAGGCTTCAACGCTGCCGGTCAAGGTTGTCACCTGGTAACCGAGCCTTTCAAGTATCATTTTTTCGAGTCGGGCGATCGATTCCTCGTCGTCAACCAACAGGATTCTTTCGGTGCCTCTTTGATGGGGTTCCGCCATTTTAACGGATTCGGATTCGGAGAGCTTTTCCATCAGCGGTAGATATACCTTAAACGTTGAACCTTTCCCCACTTCACTGCGGACCCTGATATCCCCCCCGTGTTTCCGGACGATGCCGTAAACCACCGCCAGACCCAGCCCCGTGCCTTTCCCCTGCTTCTTGGTTGTAAAATAGGGTTCGAAAATCTTATCCAGATGCCCCGGATCAATACCGTGACCCGTGTCCGAAATGGATAGGATGGCATAGGGTCCGGGGGCCATGGAAGCGGACAAAAGATTTTCGGGCCCGAGAGTTGTTTCCTCCAAATGGACGGATATTTCTCCCCCGGCTTGTTCCACCGCATGGTAAGCGTTTGTAATCAAATTCATGGCAATCTGGTGCATCTGGGATGGATCTCCCGTGATCAAACCGCAATCGCCCTGGATATCCTGAGAGATTCTGATGTTTGAGGGAATCGTGGAACGGATCAGTTTGAGGACCTCTTTGATGACATATTGAATCCGAAGCGGTATCATTTTATGGTCGGAGTGGCGGCTGAAGGAAAGAATCTGCTGAACCAGGTCTCCGCCCCTTTCCGCTGCTTTCAAGATCTGACGGGTGTTTTCATGTTCCAGGCTATCAGGTGGGAGATCGTCCAGCAGCAATTCGGACAAACCGGTGATGGGAAACAGGATATTGTTGAAGTCATGGGCAATTCCGCCGGCCAACAGCCCGATGGCCTCCATTTTCTGAGCCTGTTGCAGTCGTGCTTCATTTTTTTTGCGCGCGCTAGTATCCAAAAATATGCAGGCGAACTGATTCCGGTCATATCTGAAAGCTGATACCTGATAGTAACGGTCAAGTACCTGTGAATAGCTTTCAAAGGCGTCCGGTTCTCCCGTCAATGCCACTCGACCGTACTTCTTTATCCAATAGGGCTCTGTTTCAGGCATGACTTCCAGGACGGTCTTTCCGATCACAGCTTTACCCTTCAGACCGGTCAACCGTTCAAAGGCGGGGTTGACCGAAAGGAAACGATAATCCACGGGATGTCCCTCGTCATCACAGATGATTTCATGGAGTGCAAACCCTTCGAGCATCTCTTTAAACAACATCTGATAACGCTGCTCCGTTTTAACCCGCTCCGTGATATCCTCCATAATGAAGAAGAGATGCTTTACCCCTTTTAATTCCAGTGCCCGTATGGATAGAGACGCTGTGATCAACCGGCCATCCTTACGACGAAGCCTGACTTCCTGATTCCGCACCGCCTCACCCCGGTCCAGTGCCGCGACGAGCCTTTGTCGATCATTTAAATCCACCCATAGATTTGTCTCCAGAGCGCTTTTTCCGATGGCTTCTTCGCGGGTGTAGCCGAACATGCCAAGCGCACTCTGATTGACATCGATCCAGATGCCGCTTTCGCCTTCGCTGATGATTATGGCGCTCGGGCTCCCCATGAAGGTCGCACGACAACGTTCCTCGCTATCCCGCAATGTAGCGGTGCGTTCTTCGACCAGTTCCTCCAGATACTTTCGATGGTGATGGAGTTCCTGTTCGATCCGTTTCCGCTCCTCTATTTCCGCCATGAGTCTCTCGGTTCGACGCGC
The DNA here is from genome assembly GCA_963664475.2 of Desulfatiglandales bacterium. Classification (GTDB taxonomy): domain Bacteria; phylum Desulfobacterota; class DSM-4660; order Desulfatiglandales; family Desulfatiglandaceae; genus NaphS2. The sequence continues at coordinate 291,233 of CAXXXE010000004.1, read as the reverse complement.
CAGTTTTTGTTGAAGCTGGTAAAGGGTTAACTGGTTGTTGATTCTGACCAAAACCTCGGAAGCGTTTATGGGTTTGGCGACATAATCAACCCCTCCCGCTTTGAGGGCGCTCATCTTTAAGTCCGATTCTCCCATGGCGCTGATGAATATCACGGGAATGTCCCTTGTTTGAGGGTCGGCCTTGAGTTGGCGGCAGACCTCGACACCGCTCATTCCCGGCAACTTTATGTCCAATAGGATCAGGTCCGGCGATTTTACCCGGACACTGCGCAAAGCCAGCTCTCCGTCGCCGGTTGCCCGCACCCGATAGTCGGCGTTTTTCAGGATGTTTGTCATAAACTTGAGATCAGATGTGTTATCCTCAACGATCATAATCTCCCGGTGCGAAATGCCATTTGGCTTGTCACTGACCATTTTTCTCAGTTCCCATTTGCATCCTTTTTTGTGGGCAAGGGACAAAATGAAAATATCCCTTGCCCCTTAACGTCCGGGCTTAGAAATCTTGAAAGCTGTCCTCGTCAAAAGGGATGATTTTTTCAGGTTCCGGATTGTGTTTAGTTCTCCGATGGACCTTTCCCGCCGGTGCTGCCAGTGCCTTCCGGCTCCCTTTGCCGGCCCCTTTGGAAGGAACCCCGTGATGCTGCATGGTTTCCGTACTGTTTTTTTGGCGGGATTGGGAAGTTTTCCCCGTTACGAGCGTCACCAGATCATTCACAAAACCCATCATCTGCTCTGCCTGAGCGTTCAACTCTTCGGAAGCAGCGGCCGATTCTTCGGCATTGGCCGCGTTGTTCTGGGTCACCTTGTCCATCTCCGAAACAGCCGTATTCACCTGGTCGATCCCCTGGGACTGCTCATTTGAAGCCGCGGCAATTTCGCTCACCAACTCTCCCACCTTGCCGGCGCTCTCGGCCACTTCCCCAAAGGCCTTGTTGGTCTTTTCAGCGATCGCGGAGCCGCCAATCACCTCCTTGGTGGTGCCTTCGATAAGCGACGTGGTATTCTTGGCCGCTTCGGCCGCTCTCAGGGCCAGATTGCGCACCTCATCAGCTACAACGGCGAATCCTGCCCCTGCCTCACCGGCACGCGCTGCTTCCACGGCCGCATTCAGAGCCAGAAGATTGGTCTGAAAGGCGATCTCATCGATGGTCTTGATGATCTTGGAGGTCTCCTCACTGGCCCGGGTGATTTCCCGCATTGAAGTCGCGAGCTGTTTCATGGCATCATTGGCCTTATCCACGGTCTGCGTGGCCGCTCCCATAAGCTGGTCCGCCTGAGAAGCATTGTCCGCATTCTGCCTTGTCATGGAAGCGATCTCTTCCAGGGAAGAGGAAGTTTCCTCGATGCCCGCGGCCTGTTCCGAGGCCCCTTCCGCCAAAGACTGACTGGAAGCGGAAACCTGCTCTGAGGCCGCGGAGACCTGGCCGGCCCCGTCCCCCAAACCCTCGATGATCCGATTAATGGGGTTGGTGATGGCACGGGCAACCAAAAGCGCCACCAGCGTAATGGCGATAACCCCGATGACGGCGATAATCCCCATGAGCCATGCGATGAAGTTCACGGAGGCAAAGGCCTCCGACTCATCAATTTCCGCAATCAACGCCCAGGTGGTGTTCCCAATTTTCACGGGAGCAAACGCCGAAAGAACGGGATTGCCGTTATAGTCCGTGATGATTTTCGCTCCTGTTTCCCCTGCCAGGGCCTCTCTGGCCGCCATTGTATCCACCATTCCCTTGGAAGGATCGGCAAAAGAGGCTTTCACGGAATGGTTGGCGGCATCCAGAAAGGAATCCGACCGCATGAGTTTATCCTGACCCACCAGGTAGGTTTCTCCGGTCTCGCCCATGCCGTCCCGCTGTTGCATGATGGCGTTAATGGCCTTCAGTGACAATTGAAGAGCGACCACCAGTTCCACCTTTCCTCCGTTAATCACCGGTTGGGCCACAAAGGCGCAGGGTTCATTATTGCTGGGGGCATAGGGCTTGAAATCGGCCATATCATACTGTTTGGTCGTCAGCACTTTCCGCACCAGGTTGCCCAGGTTGGAATCGGCGTATTTTCCGTCCACCAGGTTGGTCCGGTAATCGGCCTCCTTGCCCACGGTGTAGAAACAGAACCCATTGGGATTTATCAGGAACAGGTCGTAATAGCCATATTTTTTGATATATTCGGTAAAAAAATCGTTATCGGAGCCCTTTATCTTCTGAGCGATGGCTTCTTCCAGATTTATTTTGGAAACGGCTGCCCAGTTAAGCCCTTTAATTTTTAAGGGATCATAGGCCACCATTACGAGATCTCCTTTACTGTCAGCATAGATTTCCCGGGCTGACTTGCCCGAAATGGCGGCATCGGTATACGGCGTGGATATTTCATAGCCGATGACATATTTGCCGTCGCCCATGGTTTTCATATCACTCCTGAAGGCTGTTTTTCCGTCGTGCTTCCCCACCAGATAGGTTTCCCCGGTTCTGCCCATGCCGTCGCGCCGCTGGACGATGGCGTTGATGGGACCCGTTGGAATTTGAAGCGCGACCACCCCCATCACTTCATTTCCTTTTTTGATGGGCGCCCCGATAAAGGCTGAAAAACGGTTTTTGGAAGGGGCGTAGGGCTCAAAATCCTGCAAGGCAATCCCCGTGAGCGCTCCTTTAAAGCATTTGCCCAGAGGGCTGTCCTTCAGCCCGCCCGTTTCAAGATTTTGACCCAGGTCGGATTCTTTGGCGGCGCTGTAAACAATATTCCCGGCCTTTGAAATCAGGAACAGATCGTAATATCCGTATTCATTCCGGTACTGCTTCAACCAAAGGCCGAATTTTTCTTCCGCATCTTTCCATAAAGGCCCTCCGATCTTGTCCTTTTCCGCCGCAAATGCTTCATCGAACTTATCTAAGCCATCCGAAACAATTGAATTTTTTGACAATACGCTGACATCTCCCATCCGTTCCAAAAAATAGCTTTCGATTTGCGCCCGCTTGATTTGTTCAATAGCATCCAGTTTTTGAAATGCCTCTTGCTGAAGAACGGCAACCATGTCCCCCAGGACCCCCATGTCCCCCTGACGTTCCTTGAAGAAATTTTCAATCTGGCTCTTCTTGATGCCGCGGACCCCTTCAAGCTGACCGAATGCCTGCCGGGAAAGGGCTTCGCTCGATTTTACATAGGATACAATGGCAATCACCGCAAAGGGGATCAGCCCCACCGCCAAAAACGCCACTAGAAGTTTCGCTCTCAAACTCATTTTTTTCATGAATGCATCTCCTTATGGTATTGTTGTGGATTTTCAAAACTTCGAGACGAACATTCGCCTAAAAGTTGCGACGCTTCATTTATAACCGATGAGGGGTTTGACCACTTCGCTCACAGGCTGAACATCCCAGCCACATTGCCTCACTTTCCCGTTATTTTCCTTATCGGTACACCATTCCACCAGGGTCCGGTTGTCTAAATAGTCATGAATCACGTTTCCATATTCCGAATCCGCATACATGAATTTTATCTGCGAGAGCAACAAGCCCTGCTCAACCAGTTTGTCGATGATGTTCGCAATACTCTCCGGATGATTTGCGATCACGGTAACAAACAGTTTTCGCCGCTCATATTCATAAATGTCAAAGGTCTTGATCCGCTTGAACATATGCTCGATCAGGTCTGTTGATTTCCCCCCGTACGCCACGTCCAGGTTGCTGATATGTCCCATATAGGCAAATTTTCCAGGAAAGGAGACAACAACGGCGGTGCAGGTGGATACGCCGTAGGTGCATATCATTTCGTTTCCGTCCACCTTTCGGAATTCATCCATATCAACCGCCACCACCTTGCCGGCAATGCCCATGGGCGTGCAGGTTTGGCGTTTCTGCCGCTGAAGACCCCGGACCATGGCGTCGCGCAATTCTTTCTTCTTTTTACGGTATTGCTCCGTAACGATTTCAGCTTCATCGATCTTTGCGATCAACAACCATTCGCTGGCCCCGATATCACACACCTCAAAGGAAGTGAGCGTCCGAAAACCCCGGTAATCAACCACGATTTTGTTTCCTGATTTTTCACGGAATTTGGCATCGATGTTCTCTCGGGACAAATGTCGATTCAAAATACTGGATTCCTTGGAAAAGTGTGATTCGGTCAGCATGTACTGATGCCGGTTGACCAGAAAAACTTCGCCGGTAGCCCCCAGGCCCTTTTCCGCGGTAAACATGTTGTTGATTTTGTTGATGGCACATTGAAGGACAAACCATCCTTCAAGTCGCCCCTCCTTGAAAACAGGTTCCACAAAAAAAGCCGACGGTTCATCTGAAACACAATAGTATTCATAATCCACGAATGTTTCGCCGGGGTGATGGGTGAGCCGGCGTGCAAGGGAGGTTTTCGCAAGGGGTCCCTCAAAGATATTCTTGTGATAGTCTTCCTGCCGTCTGATGGTGTGAAAGATGTCCCCGTTTTCGTCAATGAAAAGGATATCATAAAACGAGAGATAGTGGAGGAGGTAGCGGCCGCGAACCCCTTTTTTGAGATCCTCGATCAGGTGTTGCAGAACTGCCGGAGGAGGGCTGAACTTTTTGAGACGATAATACTTTTTTTTGATGTGAAAAAAATCCAGCATCAGTTCATCGGAACTTATGGCATGGGCATTTTTGATGACGCCTTCCAGATATTCAAAAAGTTGCTGTTTTTTATCCTGCCGGATCTTGTCGAGTCTTTGAAAGGTTTCCGTTTTTATGGTGGTTCCATGGGATATGGAAAGGGGAAAAATGGCCGTCGTTATGAAAAAAAGGATTAAAATAAAATGTTTCATATGAACTTTCGGGAAAACACCTGTCTGTTTTTGTAGAGACAAGGCATGCCTTGTCTCTACGGTTCCCGCAGGATCCTCCATCATTTTGATTTAACGATGAAAATACATGATTTCAGGTTTAAAATTCCTTGAAGTCATCATTATCCATGGGAATGACGTCTTCAGGTCTGGGCTTATCGTTTCCGGTCGGGGCGAAAAGGGTTTTCTGTATCCCTTTGCCGGGCTTTTTACCCCCGGGTTTCCGCATTGTCGCTCTTCCGGACCGGGAATGCCCCTTCGATGAACTTCCGCCCACCATGTTTACCAGTTCCCCCACAAAGGCCTGCATCTGTTCGGCCTGGGCGTTCATTTCTTCGGAGGCACTGGCCGACTCTTCGGCATTGGCGGCCACCTGTTGCACCACCTTGTCCATCTCCGTTACGGCCCGGTTGATTTCTTCGATCCCCTGGGCCTGTTCACTTGAAGCTGCCGTAATCTCATCCACCAGACTTCCCACTTTTTGAGCAATCTCCATATTTTCCCTGAAGGCGTTTTGGGTGTTCCGGGTAAGCTCATTGCCGTTTTTCACGGACTTGATGGTATTCTCGATGAGATTCGTCGTATTCTTGGCCGCATCCGCCGCTCGCAAAGCCAGGTTCCGAACCTCGTCCGCCACCACGGCAAAGCCCGCGCCCGCCTCCCCCGCGCGGGCCGCCTCAACAGCGGCGTTCAGTGCCAGAAGATTGGTTTGAAAGGCAATTTCATCAATGGTCTTGATGATCTTGCCCGTTTCTTCGCTGGACTGGGTGATTTCCCCGATGGCATCAGCCATGTCGCCCATGTGCAGGTTCACTTTGTTTACCACCTGTCCGGCTTCTCCCATGCGGGTCTTGGCTTCATTGGCGTTGTCCGCGTTGTTTTTTGTCATGGAGGACATCTCTTCCAGGGAACTGGAGGTTTCCTCAAGGGCCGCGGCCTGCTGTGAAGCGCCTTCCGCCAGGGACTGGCTGCCGGCGGACACCTCCTCCGCCGCGGCCGCCACCTGCTCGGAACCGTCGCTCAACCCCTGGATGATCCTTTTGATGGGGACGGTGATGCTGCGGGTGATAAAAAAGGCGATGAAGATACCGAACACAAGGGCGGCCAGCAGCCCGATGATCATGACCCAGGAGGCCGTATTCAGAAGGGCCATGGTCTCATCGGCAATCCCCGTGGTGGCCTGCATGCCGGCATTCGCAGTGGTCCTGCAGGCGTCTATTACACGATTGCCCGTACGGGTCCTCTTTTTGCCGATATCCTCCATGTGATGCCAATTGCCGAGAAAATTAATCATGGTGCCTTTGTAGGCGTTGCCCGCGGCCTCAACCTGATCGATCCGTTTGAGATCCACGTCCAGTCGCGTGATCTTTCGCAGTTCTCCGAATTTTTCCTCGATTTTCGGGAAGTTATCGAGCCCCTCTTCCATGACCGCGGGATTTCGAAGGGCCTGGGCCTTGAACGCCTTAACCCTTGTGTCGTTTCCCAGGTCAATAATGTCATTCACCAGGGTGATCTTGGTGTTTCGCTCATGCATTTCGTTTGCCAAGTTCTTCTGCTGTGTTTCCAGATAGGCTTCACACTGGGTCACATACTGATAGGCTGTATCGTCCATTACACTCCGAATCGTATCCAGCTTCATGTAGCTTTTCAGGTATGTTTCCATGGCCGAAAGATAGTTTTCAGCAGCGGATTCGATATTGTCGATTTGCTTGCGGTTTATGTCCTTTCGTGTGATCCCGCGCAACGCTGCGGCAATCTTTGGCACCCCCTTGAGCTTTTGGCCGGCCTGCCCCATAAGACCGGGATCCTGTGTCGTCTGGGCTTTGAAAGTCATGATTTGGATCGTGTTCCCCAGATCGATGATATCGTTCACCAGGGTGATCTTCTTCAAACGTTCATCAAGATCGGCGCCGATCTGGGAGAATTCCTTTTGCATGGCGGTATTTTGAGAGGCTAAAAAATCATTGCAATTCTTCATGTATTTGGCGGCCCCTGTGTCCATCATCTGAGCGGCGGCGATCATTTCATTGGCGGTTTCAATGTAGGTCGACATGTTCCGGGCGTATTTTTCCGCGGTGGCTTCCATATCGTCGATCCGTTTGATGTCCGCGGCATCCCGGGTGATGGGACGCAGCACTGCCGTGTGCTTTTTCAAGTCGGACAGAAGGTTCATGGCCTCCTGCAGGAGGCTCATATCATGGGTGCGCTGGGCCTTGAAGTTGGTCACGCGTACTTCTGTTCCGAGGTTTACAATGTCGGTGACGGTTGCCACCTTTTTCTGCCGTTCGGCCAGATCTTTCTTGAAGGCCTGGTTCTGGCCCACCAGAAAGTCGTTGGAATTGGCCATGTATTTTTCAGCCGATGTGTAGAGAACCTGCCGTTGGCGCTGCATTTTACCGACGGTTTCAACGGACTGGTTTACCAGGTCCTTATATTCGTCCACGGCCTTTCCGGCAACCTCAAGCTGTCCTTTGAGTGCCCTGAGGTGCTTTGCATTTTTTGCAAGCTTCAGACCCTTTAAAAGGGCGGTGTCAACCGCTTGCAATTCCTTCTCTGCTTCATCGTGGAATTTCGACTCTTCCGTATAGGCGTAACCGCGCATGGCATACATCATACGGTTGGCAGCGCCCCTTAAATCCACCGCCATATCCACTTCAGGCACATACTCTTGGGCCAGTTTGGCGGTTTCCGTTTTGACCTTACCCATCTCCACAACACCCACTGCGCCGAGAATGCCGGCAATCAAAATCAAAATTCCGAATCCCAACGCAATTTTAGCGCCCAGTTTCATGTTCTTCATTCCTGTTCCTTTCTTTTTGAATTGTGTTATTACGCCTCCGTGTTTGCGCTAAACCTGCCGGGCTAACGTAGCAACCTCATCCGCGTTCAACACCCGATCGATATCGAGCAAAAGTTTTACGCCCCCTTCCATTTTGGCCATTCCAAGGATATAGCGGGTATCAAGATTTGTGCCGAAGCTGGGCGCTGCTTCGATGTCTTCCCCTTTGATGCTGAGGACTTCCGAGACCGAATCCACAACAATGCCCATCATGATGGTCCCTGCCTGGCCGTCAATCTCCACAACAATGATGCAGGTCCGTTCCGTGTAGGCGATTTCTTCCATGCCGAACCGGCGTCTCAGATCCACCACGGGGATCACCTTGCCGCGAAGATTGATCACGCCCTTCACAAAATCGGGCGTCTGGGGCACGGCGGTAATCGGCGCCATTCCGATGATTTCCTTGACCTTCAGAATGCCGATGCCGTACTCTTCATCCGCCAGGTTAAAGGTTAGATACTTGCCCTCCCTTTCCCCCATGACGTTCACTGTCTGATCCACTATTTCTGCTGCTTCCGACATTTCTTTTACCCCTCCTTTTGAAGTTTATTCTTTTCAAGCATTTTGTTCAGTACGGCAAAAACATATGAAAAATCACTGTCCACATAGGTTACAAATCGCGGAAAGAGCCTGTGGCCGGCGTCGATGGTGGCCGGTTCTCTGTCGGGCAGAACCAGGAGGATTGGGATATCATTTAGCAAGTTGCCCATGGCGATAAGCTCTTGAAGCTGTTCTTTGTTTTCGGGCATCAGGATCAATGTCGACGGTTCCAAAACCGGTTGGTGGAACCGATCGGACAGGGTTTTCACGGTTCGGGCTACTTGAATCGGCAGACCTGGGAGATGCGTTTCTATTTTATGCAGTAAGCGCTCGCCGGGCCCTTCTCCAGTGGTAGAAAAAAAAGTGATGGTCATCGTAAATTCCCATGGTTGGTATGTTTTGATGGCATAGAACCTATTATTCCAGTTTCCATCCCATTCTTGAGATCCTGGGCGTTTTTTTAAACGGGTTATCGTGGTTAATCCAAATATCGTGCCGGAATTTTGGAGGACAGGTGAAATTGCAATTTTTCTCTATAAATCAAGTGTTTTATAGATTTGTTCGCCGACGATTTGCTTTTGGCGAAAGGCGAGACTGTCTCGGAAACGGGACGTTTTCAGGCGTTGCGCATCCTGATTTTGGGACGAAGGGCGGTATTCAGGGAAAAATATCAGGCGGGTTGTTTCATCCAAGACCATAAAATCCATGGGGGCAACAAAGGGAAACAACACGGTCGAGGCCCTGACATTCTCGCCCGGCGAGTCCATGTTCACGGTCAACGGCCCGGATGTGTCGGCCACGTTTACCAGCAGCAATCCGAACACGGCGCTCACCCTGGACGAAAACGGGGGCGAGGTTACGGCCACGGTCCAGGCATCCAACCCTGATTCGGACAATACCGTTTTACCAGGTGATGCTACCACAATCAGTGGACCGGGGAACCCGGACATAACCGTCAAGGCAACCTCGGAAGGGCACATTTGGGCATACAGCGGAACTGAGAACGGGGAGGCCCCTTTCTATTCAAGTGAAATTCCGGAATCGAGCCTGTACATCGACGAAGGCACATTGACCACCCAAGTCCCTGTTTCTGACGACGCGATCCTGTGGATCATGACCTGTATCGAAGACCTCGCGGAAACGCACTTTCAAGTGGAAGATTCGCTGGTTTTCACGGACATTGTCGATTCGACCACTATCAGCGGTGTTCACATCAGAGAAGCCAGGCCTTCGAATTACGGCATTTCAAAACCCATGGACAAAGTGCAGGTTGTTGTAGAAATCACGATTGAAAATTCGGTTAAGGTTTCCATGAAGGAAGCATATCCATATATGTGGTCATGTCTTTCAAGTAAAATAAAAATTTCTTGATGGTACAACATATGGTGGTCGGCCAATTTACATCGTTATCCCGCCCGATTCAATGATGCGTGCATCATCCCTCACCCCGGTGTCACCGAAGTCGTGCAAAACTGACAGATCAATCTTACACTATTTCTCCATGAAATCAAACGGATGTTTCATATAGGAAGTCTTCACTTTTGGATTAACAATCTGAAAATAGCGCGACCACAAGATGTAGTGGTATTGGGCGATGAGAGAAAGGCAAATTCAATCTTTGCTCGAACGAGATATTGAACTCATATCACAACGTGGTCTTTGGTTGTGGTAAGAGTAACCTGAAAAATTTCCCAGAATACATCACCACTACATGTTGTATGACCCCATCAAAGTGGGGATCCGCAAAACATTAATATTATTTGTGCTTGCATTTGGCATTCTTGAAGCACTTAAGATCGGTCCAGATTCAAAAATAATCATTCTTGATCTTCATCATCGCCATAAAGATCGAAATCCGGATAATACTTTTTTGCACATTCCTGACAAATACCATGGCTGAATTGAGCTTCGGAATGCTCATGGATGTAGGACTCAATTTGGTTCCAATATCCCTTGTCGTCACGGATTTTCTTACAATGGCTGCATATTGGAAGCAAACCGCTCAGTTTTTTAACTTGGGACAGGGCTTTTCTCAAATCGATGATTGTGTTTTCCCGCTGCTTTTCAGCCTCTATTCTCTCATCCAGGTTTCGGCTGTTCTGCAAGGCGATGGCCGCCAATTCACCAAATCCAGCCGCCATCTTAGCATCATTGTCATTGAAATCTGCCACCTTGTTTGCCAAACCCATTACACCAACTGTTTTTTCATTGATGACTAAAGGGGCAAACATAACATTTTTCAAAACTACATGGCCTTTGGGCATAAAATCGACCCACTCGCTATTCATGAAATCATTGTGATAGACTACCTTATTGGAACGATAAGCCTCTGCGCGCAATCCTCGAATTGGCATGGGCAACTCCGGATCAACGGTACAGGGCAGACCGCCGGCCTCTAAAAACAACACCTCATTTTCACCCCCGTCTTCCGACAATAAGGCAATGTATCCGGAAGTTGAGCCGATAAGCTGTGAACAAGTGTCGAAAAGTCTTCTTGCTGCGGTTTCAAAATCAGTCTGCTCTAAAACTGCGCGGGCGCCTTTCAATAGTCCGCTGATTTCTTTTTCTCTCATAATGGCATCATCTAACGCATACTTCAGTTCAGACTGTGTGTTTGATAATTCGGTCAGTAAATGATGCCTTTCGATAGAATAGCGAATTGTTTTAGTGATGTCGGTTGAAGAGAGCGTTCCTTTTTGAATATAGTCCTGAGCACCGTTTTTGATTGCCGATACGGCCATCTCGATATCATCAATCCCTGTCATAATGATGCAAGGAATGTGAGCAAAATCTTTTTTAAACGTCAAAAAGGTATCCAATCCGAAGCTGTCGGGGACATTCAGATCAAGAATGGCAAGATCCAATGGGTTTTCGTCCGCTTTATCCATGGCGCCTTCAAGCGTTTCCGCATGATAGATATTGGGCTTTTTCTTCAATGACGATAGGAGGACCTCTTCAAAAAGAAACAGATCATCCGGATTGTCTTCAAGTATTAAAATATTGAGGCTCTGTTTCATACCCACTGTTTCTACCTCCGCTTGGGAAGTTTGACCAATTGAAGCCAAAATCCCTCTATCTTTTTTACAATTTCCGTAAACTGCAGAAAATCTACCGGTTTGGTGATATAGCAATTCGCGTGAAGTTTATAGGCCCTGCAGATATCTTCTTCATCCCGGGACGTCGTGAGAACGACTACGGGCAAATCCGTCAGATCTGGATCATCACGTATTTCTTTCAAGACTTCACGGCCGTCCATCAGGGGCAGGTTCAAATCCAGAAGAACCAGATCGGGTCTGGGTTTATCCGCATATTTGTCCTGACGATGCAAAAATTTCATTGCGGCCATGCCGTCCTCAGCCACATGGACATCCATGCGGATCTTTGAATTACTCAATGCCTCCATCGTCAGTTCCACATCGTCCGGACTGTCTTCAACCAATAAGACCTGGGCCGGTTTAAAACCGCTTGAATATGTCATGCCTGTTTCCTTTCTCTGGGTAATGTGAAAAAAAAAGTGGCACCGTTGCCTTTGGCAGACTCAACCCATATGCGTCCCCCATGGCGTTCGACGATCCTTTTGCACAGGGCGAGTCCAACGCCTGTTCCTGAATATTCCAACCTGGCATGCAAGCGCTGGAATACAATAAATATTCTTTCATGAAACTTCGGGTCAATGCCGATACCGTTATCTTTCACAAAAAACTCGCACTCATTTTCACGGTCCCTCCAGCCCAAATCGATGACTGGTGCTCGGCTCTTGTTGTATTTTAGACCGTTGGCGATGAGGTTCTGAAAGAGCTGCTGTATCTGTACTTTGTCAATTGCAAGGGTCGGCATGCCCTCACGGATAACCTGTGCATTCTTTTCTTTTATCAGCGGCTTAAGATGCTCCAGAGTCTCTTTCAAAATTAATGAGAGATCGGTTTCTTCAAACTCAGCCCTTTGCGTACTCACCCGTGAAAGGGTCAGCAGATCGTTGATCAACTTCCGCATCCGGTGCCCAGCCTGTACAGCGCGGTCGATATAATGGGTTCCCTTTTCGTCAAGCTGGTTATTATACCTTTCCTCTAGCAACTGCAGGAACCCGACAACAGCCCGGAGAGGTTCCTGAAGGTCATGGGAGGCCACATAGGCGAATTGATTGAGTTCATTGTTGGAACGTTTCAGTTCCGCAATGAGATGTAGCCTTTCATTTTCAGCTTTTTTTCGATCAGTGATATCATAGTTGGTGCCGATCATTAGAATTGGCGTCCCGCCATCATCGCCGAGCACAATACCATCTCCCTTCATCCACCGAATGGTTCCATCAGGCCACTGTACCCGGAACTCAACATCGTATTTCTTCTCGCCTCGCACGGCCGCCTGGCAAGCTTCCACTGCATAATCCCTGTCGTCGGGATGCAGACAGTTCTGCCAATACTCAAGCCCATAGTGGTCGGGGATCTTATCGATTCCATATAGACCAAAGATGCGTTCATCCCAGGTCATTTCATCGGTAATGATATCCCAGTCCCAAATGCCGATTCCTGCCGATTCTGTCGCCAGGGAAAGCCTGTGCTCGCTTACACTTAATGCTTTTTCTGTTTGTTTGCGCTCAGTAATATCCTCAATCATGCACAAATGACGTGGATGTGCCTTGTCCCGGACCTGGACTGGTGAAATCGTCATATTGATCCAGCTAATTGTACCATCAGGCTTTATATAACGTTTCTCCATCTGGAAGCCATTGATTTCACCGGCATTAAGCCTCGCCATATTATCCAAATCTTCTTGCACATCATCAGGGTGTGTTATACGCATCCAATCGATTTGTATCATTTCTTCTCGGGTACGGCCGGCAATGTTGGCGAACTTGTCATTGACTTCATAAATATGGCCGGTCAATGAATCTATGAGCGCAACACCCAAAGGTGCTTCCTCAAAAATTGTTTTAAAACGGTTCAGGCTTTGCTGGCTTTTCTCTTCCAGTATTTTGCGCTCAGTGATGTCCTGAACAGCCCAAAGCACTCCTTTCTTCAGGTCAGGGGGGGTATCTGTATCCAGAGCTTTTCCGGATAAAGAACACCAGACCGGCGTTCCATCCTTGCGCTTGAGCTGATATTCAATCTGCAGTCTTTCCCCCCGAATGAGAGGCTCATAATGCTTGTTTCCAAATTCAGTGTATTTCTCTTCAGTTAAGTGGAAGGCCGTCATGGACAATCCCTCCATTTCAGTGGGTGATTCATACTTCAGGATATCTGCCAACCGCTGGTTCCCTTTGGCAAAAATACGGTCACCCCGCAGAACCACCAGGCCCACTTGAGAGCTGTCAAAAATAGATTCCAGCTCTATGACAGTTTCGGACAGCTCTTGGGTTCTATCGTTTACTTGGCGCTCAAGAGAATCGTGTGCCTTTTTGAGCCGATCCTCAGCAACAATACGGGCGGTAATGTCATTGAATGTCGAAAAGACCTGGTAGGGTAAGGTTTCACCTTCATGGAATTGGGGGACAGAATTGATCAGTATCCAACGAAAATCGTCTTTTGCCGGATTGTATATGCCCATGACGACATCATGGACAGCACGACCGGTGTGTAAGGCAACCATGGGCGGGTGTTTCTCGCCTGGAAATGGAGATCCGTCAAGATGAATCGATTTCCACCGGGGATCTACAGAGTGTCGTGCTTGCATTTGCTTCAGGGATAATCCTAAAATTTCCTGCGCCGCCTGGTTAGCATGGGTGATGCTGCCGTTATGGTCCTGATAAACGACCCCAAGAGCCATATTGTTAAACAGGTCCGTATGCAATAACTCGGCTTGCTTGCGTTGGGCAGACTCACTCCTGAAACGCAGGTTTATCATGACCTGGTTAGATAGAAATTCGGCCAGTGACTTGTTGTATTCCAGGATTGATGCAACTTTCTCTTGGGTAAACACCGGAACCGCTTCAAGGGCTTCAAGATAGTTCTCAAGATTGAAGCCATATTTATTGGCTTGGTTTACAAAAAACGCCTTTTCAACTTCTTCCCCTTCATAGAGAAACTGGCCTAAAAAGATGCTGGCGATATGCTGATTGTCACACATGATGGGAATGCCGATGTCCCACAGCCCATTTCTACATTTGTAAGCCAGGCTTTCACCTTTTGAAATCTTACCTGCAATTGCTGTATCACTCTCTATACATAAGGCACAGGAATCTGAATGCTTCCTGTGGAAATCAGTACATATCCGCTGCCAACCCGCACCGGCATATATCTCACCGGAAATAGCGTCTATAATGCCAATGGGTACACCGGATGAAGCGTAATTTGCCAATACCATTTTTTTTAAGGCCTTAATATCGACTAATTCTTTGAATGATATGTCCATTTCCACCTCGAAGGAATGACTTTTTGTGTATTTAACATGCCGCATAGAATATCAATGTGAGCTTGGAAAATCATATGGCATCAAGTATTTGCCCCATCGAGGACTTTTCGAACCATCTTTGTCATCTCCGCCTTGATGATCGGTTTCATCATATAAAAACTATATCTACGGTATTTCTTTTAAACTAAAGTTAGGGTTCTATTAGGAAGGTATGAATTGTATTAACATCTTTTTGGAATCGTGAAGTATTTAAGCATATTGGTAAAGAATTCAATCTGTAAATTTGATTTTTCAATGGTATTCCCCACTCAAAGATAGGAGGGTAATTATTCTTGATTTCCAGCTTCAGCCTTATCCAGAACCTTTCTAACAGTTTTAGCAAGTTCCGATTTCCTGGTTGGCTTCATCAATAAACCGTCTATACCCATCTGCTTAAAATTTCCTTTATGAATTCTTTCACTGAATCCTGTACAAATAATGATTGGCACATCGGATCTTATATATTTTATTTTCCTTGACAATTCATCTCCTGGAATATTCGGCATGCTCATGTCAGTGACTACCAAATCATATGAGGATGGGTCGGCTCTGAATGCATCGAGAGCATCAACGCTATGCAGGTATGAGGAAACCGCGTAACCCATTCGTTTAAGCATCTGCGTTAAAAGGTTTGCAATGAACTCTTCATCGTCAACCAACAAAATCCTTTCATTGCCTCCTCGGTAATCTTGGGTTTCAGCAATCGGTTCCGTGCCATCCATTCTTTTCATCAACGGAAGATAAATTTCGAATGTTGATCCTTTGCCAATTTCACTATGAACCTTTATATTTCCATCGTGCTCTTTGACAATTCCATAGACTACTGCCAAGCCAAGTCCCGTCCCTTTTCCATGCGCCTTTGTCGTAAAATAGGGCTCGAAAATCTTTCCGATCAGTTCTTCTGACATTCCGTGACCGGTATCTGAAATTGACAAAACCGCGTAAGCACCAGGGCTAAGATCAATTTCAAGGGATTTCGAGGCTTCTAACAGGCTTTGCTTCAAATTAACGGAAATTCTTCCACCGGTGTCTTCAACGGCATGAAAAGCATTGGTAATGATATTCATTGCGATTTGATGAAGTTGGGATGGGTCTGCCATGACCATGCCACAGTCTTGCTGAATATCCTTTTTGATTTCAATATAGGTTGGAATCGTAGATCGGGAGAGGCCTATGACTTCTCTCAAAACACTTTGAATTCGGGTCGGCATCATCTTGTGCTCAGATTGCCGACTGAAAGCAAGAATCTGTTTTACCAGGTCTCTGCCTCTTTGCCCGGCTTTAAAAATTTGCTCGGCTTTATCCCTCTCACCGCTGCCTGGAGGAAGGTCTTCGAGAAGCATTTCAGACATTCCCATGATTGGGAATAGAATATTATTAAAATCATGGGCAATTCCACCTGCAAGATTGGCTATAGTTTCCATTTTCTGTAACCGGAGAAATTGTTTTTGAAGTTCTTCATTTTCCCCTGTCATTCGTCTCCGTTCGTCCAGCAGTTTGATTTTCATTAGGGCAATGCTGACAAGTTTCGCGACCGATTCGAGAAAGACGATCTCGTCGCCGGACCATTGCCTTTGCCGCAAAATCTGATTGATGGTGAAGACATGAAAGCCGTCCTGGTCAAAGGCAAAAGGATACCATATGAGGCTTTTGATTTTGAAATGCCCATGCAACATTTCTCCCGAGCCATCGGTCATAAATGGCGCTCCGACCGAAGTGCAGTGGCTTTCCAGGTGTTCTTGCGTCTTTCTGATTTCGGTGAAAGGAGCGCGGAACAATTCCAGCGAATATTCACCGACCGTCGGTTCAATGTCGGGGTGGGGCCTGCGCAGCCACTCGCAGAGGCCGGTTAGGCGGTCTTCTTTAAATGATATTTTGTAAATGAGCGTTCTGTCTACTCCCAAGGTCTCTCCGATGATTTGATTGCTGGCCTCCAATATATGGTCTGGTTCGTCGCTCAAAATAATGTTTTCCGATATTTTGTTGAGCGCCTTCGAGAAAATAAGTTGAGTTTCACGCTGATCTTGAATCGCTTTTCTTTCGGAGACGTCGCGCACGAAGACTAAATCTGCGACTTGATTCCTAAACCGTGTTGGGATCGCTGTAGTCTCAACTGGAACCCTTGAACCGTCAAAACGCAGATAGACCTGATCCATAGGCAATGAAGCTTTCCCTGTTTCCACCTGTAACCGAATGCGATCGCGAATCGCTTCGTGATATTCAGGTGCGATCCGATCCATCAAATCCGTGCCGATTATATCCTCAGCTTTATTAGCACCGAATATTTTAACCATCGCGGGATTCAGGTACAAAAATCGCTCTCTCGCATGAACAAAAATGCCTTCTGGAGCACCGTTGATCAATTTACGGAAAAGGGTCTCACTTTCCCATAAAGCTTGTTCAGAATTCTTTTGCTCAGTGATATCCCGGTGAATTCCGATGCACCTGATGGGCTTATTTGACGCATCAAATATGAATTCGCCGCTCGACTGCATGACCCTTTCTTGGCCATCCGGAAGGATAATGCGAAATTCCATCTGCTTAACGCTTCCGGCTTCGATCATGTCCTGAATTTCCGTACGGATGTGTTCTTGATCTTCCGGGTGAACCAGTTGAAGAGAAACCTCTTGCAAGTTCCCAGCGAATGTCTTTTCGTCAAGACCGTGGATAACATACATATTGTGGGACCAAGTCAGTGTGTCGTCCTTGAGATCCCAAACAAAGCTGCCCATTTCTGCTACTTCCTGAGATTTGTTGAGCAAAGCTTCACTTTCTATGATAGCCGCTTCGGCTTTTTTGCGTTCGGTTATGTCGTGAAAAGTGACAACAACAGACTGGATTTGGTTTTCTGTACTGTAGATTGGTGCGGCATTGGCCTCAACCATTAACTCGGTCCCATCCGCGTGCCGGAATAAGTATTCCTCATTTTTGACAGCCTCGCCCCTAAAGGCTCTCGGGCTCGGCATCTGATTGAAAGGGACTTCTACTTTTCCATTAATAGTGAAGAAGCGGGTTTGAAGCGTTTCAGGAATATCTGAATCTATGCGTTTTCGTCCTTCGCTAATTTGGCCCATAATGCGGGCCGATTCATCGTTTTCAATCAAGACATCTATTTTATTTGCATCACCCTCAAGAATGTGAATGGCGAAAGGCGCCTGTTTTATCACTGATGTCAAGTAATCATTTGTTTTGAAAATCTGGTCCTCGAGTTTTTGGCGAGCCTCAAGTTCTTTCTCAAGCGTGTGGACTCGGTTTTGAAGTTCTGCATAGGTTGGCTCTGCTGACATAACCACCGCCTTTCGGTGTGTATTCAGTACAAAATGGCATCACAACTTTGCGCATAAAACGATTTCAGCTCACCTGATGATTCCACAATCAATGACCCAGTAGAAAAATATATATTTTCATCTTAAACATTTGGGCAAAAATTAGCGAAAACCTGTTTGAGCGTCAAGAGGAATGTGACCGATGGATATGGTAGTCAATACCGGGAGGCCATTTTCAAGCCTGTTTTTCAAAGGTTCACCCACCAGATTTCTGCTAATATCTGTAATAAAATCGAAATTTGGCAACCACTATATCTGGTGGCCCTATGATTTTTATAAAAGAGCTCCCTGGAAGTAGAAATAGGTTTTTTATTTGTGAATGATGTCACCCATTGCCCATTCGAGAGCTGCCTCGTTCAAGTGATATTTTGGGTTGTCGATTGTATCTGTACGCTTGGGCTAAATGATGAGTTGGAGTAATGTCAACCCTCAGCACGCCTTCAAGCATGATGATATCACCGGCGTTTTGCCTGAATCAATTGTTTCACCTTTGTCAAAAGCCATGTTGCGACTTAGATTATTATTCAGTGCACCGCACAAGGGGAATTATTGATACTGCAAACTCGAATACAATATTTTTATGGATGCCATTCACAGTAGTTATTTGCAGACGTGCATACTTTGATACATTCAGCCAGCCCATCACAAACTGTGCCATTTGGCATGGTTGTTTTTCCTGAAATCTGCGAGTTTTTTAAGAGTTGTTCTACATTTACACTACTATAAGAGAAGTCAGTTGCGTTAAAATTTGCTTCATCAAGAAGTACGTTTATAAAATCTGCATTTTGAAAATTTACTTTATCAAATACAGCATTTTTAAAACTGGTTTGGTTATCAAATAGCGCATTAGAAAAATTGGCACCTGGAAATTGCGAGTATGAAAAATCAACGAGTGCGATGGCAGCACCATGAAAAGTAGCATTCTCAAATTGAGAATCTCTCATGGAAGTATCTTCTATTGTAGCATTGGAAAAGTCTGCTTCATTGAACACGACATTATCGAAAACACCGTTCCAAAACTTTTCTCCCGACAAATAAACACCGGTAAAATCGGACCCTGCTTTAGCAGACTGAGTGCTTATTAACTCTTGAACAGCTGCTGGTTCATAAGAAGCAGGGTGACAACCCCCTATTGAATTTGCCATACAATATTCTCCATTATAGGCGGTTGCTCCGTTAAAGATGGAATGAGCTCCCCAACCGACATTTTCTATCATTGCACCCATATAATTCATGTTCGTAAAATCTACGCTTTCAAACCAACTCCCTGTTAAATCTGCGTTACTGAAATCAATGCCACTTAAATCTTTATCGATGATAAATAGTAAGGGAAAGCGACATGCTGCATTGGAAGGTGGACACTGTTTATACGACAAAAGGTACTGAAATTCTTGAGCTGAATAATCTGCTGGTTTACAGGTATCGTTTGAACCTCTTTCACAATACGTTCCATCATTATACAAAACACCGCTTAACCATGTGTTTTCAAATTTAATACCGGTTAAATCTGCAAAACTCATATCAGCACCTGACATATCAATATTTGAAATTTTAGCATTATTCAATTTTGCATTGCTCAAATTTGCGCCTTTAAAAGAATCACCTGAATTGTTGTCATTTTTAATTGTAGCACCCCAAAAGTTAGCTGTGCTTAAATCTGCACTTCTAAAAGTTGAATTTTTAATAATAGCAGAGGATAGGTTAATTGTTTTTAAATCAGCATAATTAAAATCTTTATTGTTAATGTATGCCCCTGAGAAGTTACAGGAAGGGTAGTCTGCAGGGCATTCTTTTTTCTCTATAAGATCGGTAAGATTTTGAACTGTGAATACCGTCGAATTACACTTATCAATGGGAGAATCAGCTTGACAATAATAGCCCTGATTATAGTTTTTAGCTCCTGAAAAATTGTTCTTTTTGAACACATTGTCGTTAATATTCCAATTCGTAAAATCAGCTCCCACAAAAGACGCACCTGTGAAGTCATTATATTCAAGCGAAGTATTTATAAAGCTTGCATCATCCAATATGGTATTGTTGAAACTACAATGCTTTATTTCAAAATTGTCAAAATTATGTCCTGTATAATCTTGCCCGGCATAATTGAGTTTATGCTGTTTTGAACAGTCGATTGAATTTGTGGCAGTTAGCCTGTGTTGATCTTGCGTACCATTTGATGCTAGTGAACTTGACATTGCGGATGTCGATGAACTTGATGCCAACTCAAAAAAACTTGTCAAAGACTGTGTGTCAGTGCTGTTGTTTTTGATGCAATGTTTATAGGTCTTATTCGGGACCAGCGTGACGGTAACAGACTCTATCCCTTCAGAAGCTTCAACCAGGGCATCTGAGCGGCCCTCTTCATAAAGTGCGTTGGTAAACTTTCCGTTTGGGCTTGTAATATGCAGCGTTGTTATTATTTCTTGCGTCACCGTAAAGTCATAACAGTCTATGCCTGCACCAGAAAGATCCGTTTCGTCAACCATACTCTGTTCTGGTTCGATTGTCAGCATTAGGTAGTGGGATTCATTGATATGAAGTGAAGCGTCTTGAGCCAGCATTGCTTCCGTTACAAGTGTTGTTGTCTCTTCTGAATTTTGATTGTTTTGAGTGGAATTCTCACTTCCGCAACCTGCTAGCATTAGTATTGCGAGCATGACACATAACGTTAAGTTTACTCTCATGGTCGATCTCCCTATAATTGCAGAACAAAGCAAATGAATATGAATTTTGATATACAAGAGTCATTATCGGCAGGTCAGAAAACAAACTTTAGAAGGAATTCCAAAAAATAAGGGCGGTATGGAAATGTGATACCATCAAACCGGGAGGATTGGGTAAACCTGACATTAATAGTATATGTAAAAACGAGCACCCTAAAAACCTTTTGATACCAATTACATGTCTGAAATTGCCTTCACGTTTCTGGACCTAAACCGTAAAATCCTACCACCACAACATATTGTGGTCAATTCGGTTTCCGCTTATCCGGTCGCGGGAAAAGGGTACATGCATCATCCCTCACCCCGGTGTCACCGAAATCGTGCAAAACTGACAGATCAATCTTACACTATTTCTCCATGAAATCAAACGGATGTTTCATATAGGAAGTCTTCACTTTTGGATTAACGATTTAAAGAGGATTCGACCACAAGATGTAGTGGTATTCGGTCATGAGAGAAATTCCAAATTCAATCTTCATCGGAAGGGATATGCGGCGAATATCACGACATATTGAATGCAGTTCTCTGTAATGCTAATTCATAATATTCTTGAGGAGTAATCCGCGTTAGATAAGATATCCGCGGAGTTTTCTGTCGCCAGCCATGATTTTCCTGTGACGATTTTACTCAGGGCTGTGCTGGTTCAGAAAACTGAGTATTTTGCTCATGGCCGGAGCTGAATTTTCGGACAGCGTGGCCACGTGAATACCGTTCTCTACCCAGTAAAGTTCGGACCCGGGGATTTTTGAGGCGGCATATTCGGCATCCTCCGGCGGCACATCCCCGTCGGCCGTGCCGTGAACGATCAGGGTGGGTGCGGTTATTTCTTCGAGGGGCATGGGCGCCATATCCGTATAGTGGCTGATATCGTTGAAGGTGCCTTCCTTCAACAGGCTGTTAGGCCCCATGCTCAAAAGTATTTTTCCGAGCATGCTGCGTTTTGAAGGATCCGCCACGACGCTTTTAGCCAGAGCATCGTTTTGTTCATCGTCCAACAGACTCATCATTCCGGTAAATTGTCTGGCTGTCCCCAAATTGGCATACTCGAACATAGCGTTATAAAGCCACATCCCGGAATCTTGATTAATAAGGTAAACCCATGTTTCCACGCCAGGTCTTGGGTTGACGTCTGGACTGTAGGCCCGGCTGATGCCATCGGCCTGGACAAGGGCCCAGGTCCGGTCCGGATGGCGAATGGCGAACTGATAGGCGGGAGGACCGCCAGCAGAGGCCCCGATCATCGCGACGCTTTCGATGGAAAGCGTATCCAGAAGGGCTGCAAATGCATCTGCCTGTGTTTCCGGCGTTGTGCCAGTGGAAAGCGGTGTCCGAAGAAAGCCGGGACGGGACCAGGTCAGACACCTGAAGCCCTTGTCCATGAGACCGCTGAAATAAGCAATGGCGCTGTAGAAATCACCCGGGCCGCCGTGCATGAAGGCCAAAACCGGTCCGGAATCGCCGATGATGGTGTATTCCACGGGACCGGCAGTTGTATCCACCACCGTGCTTTGCGCATAGAGGTCGCTTGTCCAGCTGTCAAACCAGTCCGTATAGTCGGAATCGCATGGTTTTTGTCCAATGGTCGAAGGGTTCTGATAATCGGGCATTCTGATGCCGTGCCAGTGACGGGTTGTGCCGTCCGTACCGTCAAAACAGCATCCTGCTTTCCGGTAATCGGCGGAAAACGACCACTCGCCGTCAATTGAATCGATAAAAAGCATATCCTCAACAACCCTCCCCTTGGCTAACAGGTTGTCATTGACGGTGTTGTAGACCTTTACCGAAGTGTCAAGAAATGCCAGTGTCCAGAGATCCAGTTCAATGTTGGATGCGGTTGATCGGTAGCCTTCGTTACAAACGCTGAACTCTGATGCTTCCCCGCCTGTAGCGAGAATGGTGCCGTCACCGGTTTTAAAGACACCCCAATATTCGGTTCGGGCCATTGCCGGATCATCGCTGTCGCTGCACGACGATAACAACCCAGCGGAAAGCATCAAAAAGAACACCAGCACAAAACCTTTGACCGCGCGAAAAGGCCTGTGATCAACATAAAAGAAATCCATCAAAGCCTCCTATTTCTATAAAATGGGCGTTCGATACTAATTCGATCTGACTTTTTTGTCAAATGCCCCTTTGCGCCAGGGGAATCATCTATCCAGGGTCCATCCATGAAGAACTGGCGACTCAATGGCGAACGTGTGACCTTCACCTGATTGGGGCTTTTTAGTTTGTAGTGAAAGAATGAAACCCAGGCTTGCGGGTCAAGAAAAAAAGTGTTAGAAAATGAAATACTAAACTGCAAGAAAAAATTGGGACTTAATGGGTGTGGGCATGACCTTCGAGGGCGGAGATTAGAGATCTTCAGCGCCAGTGGGTCCCCTGATGTGGAGCACATTTCCGAGGGGTTGCAGGGGGTTTTCATATGTTGGTCAAAAGTTTTTTCCTCAATGAATCAATGGTGCTGAAACCTATCGATCTCCAAAACATTCAGGAAATGTGTCTCGTTTCGGATGCGAGAGTATGGGTAGACCTGCAGTACTCTGGGCTTGCCGGGTTGGAGGAGTGGTTGCATCGTTTGGGGGTCAAAGGATTAATGCTAAGGTTTTGTGTTGAAGCACGGGATCGAACGGGGCTTTATCCCCTTAACAATGAGTTGCTTCTCGTGATTCCGGTAAGGATATTTACGGGTGACACTGATACCGCTGAAGCTGCTTTTCCCATGCATACCCCGTTGCACTTGGCCTAATGGCTGCTCTCGGTGCAGGAATGTTTTGTTTTTTCCGAAAAAAAGATTGGTTCAAATAGGAGGCTGGAGGAATTTTGTAATGAAATCTCTACTAACAGCAATGCTTGTCACGATCTTATGTGGAACTACCGCATTTGCATTTGACGTAGAACATTACGTGCGGTTAGGTGCCGGCGCCGCCTTACGACATGACACGGAAATAACCGGAAAAGAAGCCGGAACAGCGAAGTTCAAGACGGGGTATTGTGTTGAGGGTGCGTTTGGTTTCAAGTTTAACTGGAGCCGAGTCGAACTTGCCGTTGGATACCAGCATAATGACGGTCATAAGTTTGAGTCGGATGATGGACAGGTTTGGCACCAGGGAGACGGCGGCTATAAGGAATACACGTCGATTCAACCCAATATGGTCAATGGGTATCTGGAGGGAAACTGGAAGAGTTTCAGGCCCTACGCGATGGCCGGTTTGGGTATTGCCAATGTGGAATGGAAAAAGACATATGAAGGTCATGACTTTAATGCCATTGCGGATTGGGTTTTTGCCTGGCAGGTGGGTTTAGGGATTGGGATGCAAATTACTGAGCACTTTGTCCTTGATCTAGGTTATCGTTATTTGGCCACATCGGATGTCAAAGGGTTTATTGTGGAGGGTACAACGGATAACGCATTTACAGTTGCCACAAGCAATATTTTGTTTTCCGTATTATATCAATTTTGATCCGGCGATGAGCTCGCCTGTACCGCTGGAACAACTGACAAGGAGGAATTGAGATGAGAAAATGTTTTTTCTTAGTCGTGATGGTTTTTTTCATGCTATCCGCTTCCACACTATACGCACAGACCGGAACCGTTACAGTGACCGCCACCGGAATCGATGCCGAAAAGAGCGGCAAGGTCAATATCGGTATCTACAATGCCAATGGATTTCCAACGGTCGGTAAGCAGCTACATGGCATTGACCTCGACGTCAAGGGGACGTCGGCCACCTATGAATTCAAAGATATCACCGTGGGAAAATATGCCATCGCCGTTTTTCAGGACGAAAATTCGGACGGCAAACTGAACACGAATTTGTTCGGCGCCCCCAAGGAACCTTACGGCTTCTCTAAAAACAAATTCGGGATGTTCGGCCCTCCTGATTTTGAGGACGTTACCTTCCAGGTGGCCGGAGAGAGTCCCGTCTCATTAACCATCAAACTTAAACAGCCATGAACGCGGTCATAAGGTGTATTCCGTTTGTTGCGGTCATTGCCCTCAATGTATTGGCACAGGCATCCCGCTACAACGTCGGTATGTGGTGGAAAAGGGGAGCATTGATAAGACCTGCATGCAGAAAGTTTCGTTTCCCGGCGTGACGCGAACGAGGTTTCAAGGCCAGGCGAATACGTTTTGGGAGTGTTTGGATGGAAAGGCCGGTTATTTGAAAGAAGTCCCAAAATTGTAAACACCGAATCTAAATATGAGGCAACGACAAATTTGATCGTTTATTAGCGAGGAGGCAAAAATGATCTATCTGTTTACGGATCCAGATGTCACCCAGTCCCAGGTGGGGGGCAAAGGGTATTCACTTATCAAAATGACGGAGGGAGGTTTTCCGCTCCCCGACGGCATGGTGCTCGGTGTCCGCTTTTTTGATGAGTGGGTCGATGCGCTTATGAAAATAGAAGATCTTCGGCTCAAGAATTCGGACAGTGACGAAGAACTCAAAAGAAAAACCCGAGCGCTTCAGGATCGCGCCGCGCAGTTTCAGTTCAGCCCGCATCAGAGAGATGCACTGGGGGCAAAACTTCAACAGCTCAAGCAGCCGGAAGGGCGTATGTACTCGGTGCGATCCTCTTCTCCTGAAGAAGATATGCAGGGCGCGTCCTTCGCCGGAATGTATGAGACCTATCTGGGCGTTACAGAAGATCAGTTGGAAGCCCGGATTCGAGATGTGTTTATCTCATGCATTGATTTTCGAGTGGTGGCCTACAAACGGCAAAAAGGCTTTGACCATACCCGCTACACTATTGCCGTGGTGGTGATGACCCAGATTCAAAGTGATGTGGCGGGCGTGGCTTTCAGTATCAACCCCCTCAACAACTGCTACGATGAAGTGGTGATCAATGCGAATTTCGGTCTGGGTGAATCGGTTGTCTCCGGCGACACGGTTCCTGATCAGTTCGTGGTAGATGCTCACAGCCGGGAAATTCTGTCAAAGAAAATCGGAGACAAAACGCTCACGGTCACCCTGGATCAAAGCGGCGGTACATCCACAGAGGTAAAGAAGACTTCCGATCAGCCGGCACTTTCCGATGCCCAGGCCCTGGAACTGACCGAAATGGTTAAGAAGGTGGAGACCCATTATGAAATGCCCATGGATACCGAGTGGGCCTATGAGAGAAGTACCCTGTATATGCTCCAGGCACGCCCCATCACGAGCTATATACCGCTTCATCCTGTTTTTCAGACCCAACCCGGTGAACCCAAGAGACTCTATCTGGACTTGACGCTCATTGAACAGGGATTTCAGACCCCGCTTTCGGTCATGGGAACCGACTGCTTTCGCGAATTGAGCGATGCCATGGGAATGTCGGCCGCCGGGACCCATGTGGCTCGGAAGCCCGGGGATTTTGTCTATGGCGCCGGGGGCCGGGCTTATGTCAATCTCTCTGCCGAAATGCTTCTGGAAAGCCAGGATAAGACGGCCGGCGAATACGAGGGGTTGGACATTTATGCGGCCCAGGTGATTCGGGATGCGGACATGGGCCCCTATCGTGCCCACTATACGGCAAAAGGCATCTTAAAAGGCACCAAAGCCCTGTTTATGGCTTCCTTTAAGAACTGGGATACCATCGGGGGAATTCTCAAGGGTCAAAAGCACCCCGAAGAACTGCGAAAACGGATTGACGAAAAAGGCGCTCAGTTTATGGAGGAGATGGACCGGCTTGAACAGGAGCCGCTCTCCTTCAAAGATTTTGCATATCAGGCCCTTAGAAAACAGGCGGATCTGATGATTCATGTTACCATTCCCAGCCTGGTGGACGCGGAATCAGCCAAGAGCCGCATTCGGAAAATCATCAAAGAGCGCTATGATGAGGGCCTGGCGGCGGAAGCGGATAAAATCGACCGTGGGCTTCCCTACAATATCACCACGGAAATGAGCTGTCGAATTTATGACCTCATGAAATTGCTTTCTCCAGAGGATCTGGAATCCGCCGAAATTCTTAAAGAGCGAATTTTGAACCGTAACCTACCGGAAGGATTTCTGGCCCAGTGGGATGATTTCATGACGCGATTTGGATTCAGAGGACCCCGCGAGGTGGATGTCAAAACGCCCCGCTATCAGGAGAAACCTGAAATTGTCATTCAACAGATGCAGAACTACAAGGCCCTGTCGCGCGAGGACTCCCCCGGGGCGATCCTGGAGCGTAAGGCCATTGAGCGGGAAGGGGCTTTCAAAGCCCTGTTGGAAAAGGTGGACCCAAAAGACGGAAAACGTCTGGAAAAACACTACCAGGTGCTGGTTAACCTGGGAGGATATCGCGAAATCCATAAATATTATCTGGTGTATGCCGGTAACAAAATCAGACAAAAAGCCCTCAATATTGCTCATGACTTCAAGGTCGCAAAACGTATTGACGACCTGGAAGACATTTTCTATATGACGGTTGATGAAGTGCAGCAGGCCATTGACGATGACGGTCTGGATGTCAGGCAGATGGTTGCGAAACACCGAAAATATATGGCCGTTGCGGAAAAAGTGGACAATTTTCCGCCCGTCATTGACTCCCGGGGCAAAATCCTGCGGCCCAACAGAAAGGAAGCGAAGCCCGGTGAAATCATC
This sequence comes from Desulfatiglandales bacterium, assembly GCA_963664475.2. Lineage (GTDB taxonomy): Bacteria > Desulfobacterota > DSM-4660 > Desulfatiglandales > Desulfatiglandaceae > NaphS2. The sequence goes on along the minus strand of CAXXXE010000004.1, from coordinate 264,039 downwards.
GGGGATCCGGTCTCCGCGGGAAACGTCAAAGGCCGGGCGGTCATTGTCAGCTACGTGGGAGAAAAGGACATTAAAGAAGGGGACATTCTGGTGGCCAAAGCCGCTGATCCAGGCTGGACGCCGCTTTTTATAAATGCATCAGGCGTTCTGCTGGAGGTGGGCGGAATGCTCCAGCACGGGTCTCTTATTGCAAGGGAATACGGTAAGCCCTGCATCGCAGGTATCCAAAATCTCACGGAAAGACTCAAAGACGGGGATGTGATTGAAATGGACGGGGCTTCAGGTATTGTTAGGAAAATAGATCGTGTGCATTGAAGCGGCTGCCAATAGGTTGGCTGAAGTTTTTTCGAAGCGTTTACCGAAAAGGAAGGGGGCTTAAAAATGGAAACAAAGACCTTTGTTCTGAAAGATGGCCGAAATCTCGCCTATGAGGAATTTGGAGATCCAAAAGGGGTTCCTGTTTTCCACGCGCATGGCGGTCCGGGCTCCCGGCTTGAGGGGGAGTGGTTCCATGATATGGCCATAAAGGAAGGGTTCAGAGTCATTGCAACGGACCGTCCGGGATTCGGAGAATCATCCTACAAGCCGGATCGAAAGCATGGCGATTATGCCCGTGATATTGCCGAGCTGGCCGATTCTTTGCATATAGACAAATTCGGGGTCATGGGATGGAGCGGAGGCGGCATGCCCACCACGATTTGCGCCCATGTGATACCGGACCGACTTCTTTTTTCTTTTTCATTCTCTGGGTATACCAACTGGGGGCAAATGCCGGATGCGCCGTCCTATCTGGCTGGTGGCAGGGATGATTTTGAAAACGCCAGCACCCTGTACAAACTTTCGGACATCAAGGGTTTTGAATCGTCACTGAAAGCCATGGAAGATCGGCTGAAAGCTGACCCGGAAGAAGCGTATGCTTTAATTATCAGCCAGCTCAATGAAACCGATAAGGCCATTGCCGGGAAACCTCCATTCAAGAAACTCTTCATTCAGTCTCAACTTGAGGCTTTTAAACAGGGGTCCCTGGGACCCGGACACGATGGCTGGCTGCACTGTCAGGACTGGGGATTCAGGCTTGAGGATATTGCGTTTCCCATTCATGTTTTCCATGGAACCGCTGATGGTTTGGTGCCTATTGAGTATGCGAAACATCTTCGAGACAAAGTGCCGGACTGCACCCTGACAATATGGGATGGGGAGGGTCATTTTGCGGCCCAAGACCACATGGAAGAGATCTTTGGTTTGGCAGGCAGGGCCATTTCCTAAAAGATCATGACGCGCTGCCAAAGTTGTACCGGAAAAAAGCTCGGACTTGGCTCGCTTGGAATTAGCAGGCCCGCCGTCCATTGGTTGGACTGCAACGAGAGTGAGGAAAAGTCATCGATTTTAGAAGTCAACCCCAGGGTAAACGTAAGAGTTCCATTAACTGCGGTTTTTCCCAACCATCCCCGGTGAACAACTTGATCGGCATATACCGATGCCAGAGGATTTCCTGAGATCAGCAAACAGCTTAATAGGGTTGCTATTGATGTAAAACCTCAATTTTCCTATACATCCAAGGATTTCCGTGCGGAAAAATACGCCATGGCGGCTTTTCAGGAGGAAAATGCGGACGGTCAACTCAGCAAGAATATGTTCGGAGTTCCGAAGGTGCCATATGGTTTCTCAAAAAATAAATACTGAATCGTAGGACCTCCTGATTTTGAAGAAGTTTCCTTCGAAGTCACAAATGAGAATCCAGTTTCGCTCACGATAAATCTGGGATAGCCGTGACTGGGAAAATTTAATGCGTCCACGGCTTTTTGATGTCACTTTAGATTTTTCGCGAACCACTATATCTTGTGGTTGTCAAATTTTTGATTTTATTACAGATATATAGCAGAAAATCATAACTTTCCTATTGATAATAAACAGTTGATGGATTGACAAAGTTTTCTCAATTATCAAATGGTGCAACCAGATTTGATTTTCAACAATTCACTCCCGTTCTGGTTTGATGGAAAAAACTGGCTCAAAAGCAATAGAAAGGAAAGGGCACATTTCGAACATCCGGTGTTGACATGCACGCCAACGAAACATTACTCTTGCTAATACGTCATCAGGATTTACATCCTCACTGAACGGCAGAATTCTTTTATGGAAAACCCGGTTCCTGAACAGGAAGCAAACCATCGCCCTCGGTGCCTTTATGATAACCCTGCCCGATTATTCAGATTCCAAAATCCACTCAGGACTCTTTGCCGCAATTCCTGAGCAACTCCGGGTTGATATTCTTAACTCAGGGCAACGCGGCCATATAGTAGCAGGAACAACGCTTTTTCGTGAAGGGGACGCTGCCCTAAAATGTTATTTCGTTCAAAAAGGCCGCCTAAAACTCACCAAACTGCATATGGAAGGGAAGGAAGCCATTGTTCGCTATATCAATCCGGGCGAAATTACAGCTGCCGTGGCCGTCTTCAAGGAAAGCACCTATCCGGTTACGGCATCGGCCGTTGAGGACTCGACAGTCGTAAGTTGGGACCGGCCTACGATTCTTGAAGTTCTTTCCGAATATCCCTCTTTAACCATCAATTTATTAAATGGGGCGCTTGATCGCCTGGAAGACATGCAAAAGCGCTACCTGGAATTGTGCGCGGAACGAGTAGAACAGCGCATTGCCCGCGCGCTTCTCCGGATCATGAGGCGATCGGGACGCAAAACCCATGAAGGGGTACTCATTGACTTTCGTCTGAGCCGTCAAGACCTGGCCGACTATACCGGCGCCACCCTTTATACCGTGAGCCGCATTCTGAGTGCCTGGGAAAAAAAAGGGTGGATTTCATCCGGCCGGGAAAAAATTACGGTGACCGACCCGCACGCGCTGGTGGGCTTTGCCGATAACGGCTGAGGAAATTTCAAACACCAACCTGCATTTTCGTTTTTTAACTCCCTGTTTGCGCCAACGCAAAGAACTAACCTTAATCCTCATCTAGAATCAGTTCAAAAAATTTAAATGATTTCCGCGAACCACGCTCACGTTTTCAGAAAAGAATTCAACAACCTTTAACAGTGAGGATGGTTACATGCCGCAAATACCCGGTAACCTGCTGACCACCGCCATGGCGGTCATGCCCCACACCGATGTTCAGCGTGCACTCGATATGGCCTTGTCACTGGATGTCCCTTTTTGGCCCCAATTGCCCCATTACAGCTACTATGAAGACATGTACGTGCAGGCGGCCGAACATTTCCCCGGCATCCTGCTGGATATGGAAAAACGAACCCTGAAGTTTTCCTTTGAAAAGTTCAACCAGGAACTGGAGGAAACCCTGCAGCGGTTTGAGGACCCGGACTACTTTGATGTGAGCGAGACCTATTCCGTGGTGTATCACCGGTTTCTGGAGCTGGACCTAGCCGGACGACCGGCCATTCGAGGGCAGCTTGAAGGTCCCATCAGTTTCGGGTTCAATGTACTGGACCAAGATGAACGTCCCATCCTGTTTGACGATACGGTACGTCCCTTTATGCTCGATTTCATGGCCAGGCGGATCAATGTACAGCTGGCCCGACTCAAAGAGCGCAATGCCAATGCATTCATGTTCGTCGATGAACCGGGGCTTCAATTCCTTTTTTCCGCCATGGCGGGATACGGCGATATCAAGGCCCGGGATGACATGGACTATTTTTTCGCTCAGGTGGATCGTCCCCGTGGAATACATCTGTGCGGAAACCCGGACTGGGATTTTCTACTCAGAATGGATCTGGATGTGCTCTCACTGGATGTCCATACCAACGGCGAGATTTTCGTATCCTACGCCAAAGCGATTCAGAAATTCCTCGACCGGGGAGGGGTATTGGTTTGGGGGATGGTTCCAACCGGTTTTGAGGCGTTTGAGAAAGAGGAAATTCCTTCTCTGACAAAACGACTGGAAGACGTCTGGCAGACGCTCTGGTCCAAGGGGATTGATCGCGATCTGCTGATTTCACGGAGTATGCTCTCACCCGCCACCTGCTGCCTGGTCAACCCGGACAAAGAAAAAACCGTCGAGCGGGCGTTTAGTGCAGTGAATCAAATGAAAGAGATTTTGGGTAATATTTACCTGTGAATAGAGGTGTTGAAAAAGATGTCCCATGAAGATTGATACCACAACAACGGTTCAAAAGCTTATGGAGCGATATCCGTCGGTCATAGAGGTATTCATGAAGCACCGTCTCGCTTGTGTGGGCTGTCCGGCCGAGGCCTTTCACACGCTGGAGGACGTGGCAAGAGTTTATGGACTGGCGCTGAATCCGTTTCTCAAGGAACTTTGTGAAACGGCTGTTCTGCAAAAAAAACGATGAATAATAAGGAGACTTTAACATGCAAAAACGGCAGATAGAGAAGGGGGTTTACTGGCTGGGCGCCATCGACTGGGAACGGCGTCTTTTTGATTCACTGGTTCCGCTTCCGGACGGCACCACTTACAATGCATACCTGGTCGAGGGGAGCGAAAAAACTGCCCTGCTGGATACGGTAGATCCGCCCATGTCTAATGCGTTACTTGCACAACTGGCCGATGTGTCACGAGTCGATTATATCGTGAGCCACCATGCTGAGCAGGACCACTCTGGAACCATCCCTTTGGTGCTGAAAAAGTTTCCCGATGCAAGAGTGGTGGTCACGGAAAAAGCGAAAGGGATGCTGTTGGATCTGCTGCAAATCCCGGAAAATTCAATTCTCCCCGTAAAAGACGGAGATACGCTTTCCCTGGGGGACAGGACCCTTCAATTCATTTACACCCCCTGGGTCCACTGGCCTGAAACCATGGTGACCTATCTGAAAGAAGACAAGATCCTTTTCAGCTGTGATTTCTTCGGCTCTCACATCGCGACCACCGATCTGTTTGTGACCGATCAGGGGCGTGTGTATGAAGCGGCCAAGCGCTATTTTGGGGAAATCATGATGCCGTTTCGAAATATGATCGAAAAAGACCTGAACAAGCTGACAGGGTATGACATTCGAATGATCGCTCCCAGTCACGGCCAGATTCACGATCAACCCGGCTGGATTCTGAAGGCTTATCGGGACTGGGTGAGCGGGCAACCCCAAAACCTGGCGGTGATCCCCTATGTGTCCATGCACGGCAGTACCGGGAAAATGGTGAACCATCTGGCCGCCGCCCTGGTTGAGAATGGCGTTCGCGCGGAACTTTTTCCGCTTCCGGTCACGGATATCGGCAAACTGGCCACGGCCTTGGTGGATGCGGCCACCCTTGTGGTGGGCACCTCAACCGTCCTGGCGGGACCCCATCCCCTGGCGGCCTACGCCACGTTTTTGGCCAATGCGCTCAGGCCCCGGGTCAAATTTCTTTCCATTATCGGTTCCTACGGGTGGGGCGGCAAGACGGTGGAAACCCTTGCCGGTATGATTCCCAACTTGAAGGTGGAAGTCATCGAACCTGTTTTGTGTAAAGGCCTGCCCTCAGAGACGGACCTTGACAAGCTGAACGGGCTGGCCGGCATAATTGCTCAAAAGCACAAAGGAAGCGGTTACAAGTAGTTCAAGAAACAAAAAATCAAAAATACCCAAAACGAAAGGAGAAAGAAACATGTTTTGTTTTCAATGTCAAGAAACGGCCAAAAACCAGGGGTGCACCATCAAAGGGGTGTGTGGAAAACCGGAAGAGACGGCGGACCTTTAGGATCTGCTCATCTATGTGTGCAAGGGGATTTCCATTTATGGGGAAAAGCTGAAAGAATCTGGCATCTTGGATAAAGACGCGGGCCGCTTCATCTGCGAAGCCCTTTTCACCACCATTACCAACGTGGCATGGGATGATGATGTGCTCATCGACCGCATCATGGAAGGCCTCAAGGTTCGGGCCGCGGTAAAGGAAAAAGCCGGGAGCGCCGTATCCGGTGCGCTGCCCGATTGCGCCACCTGGACCGCCTTGGACAAGCAGGCCGTCGTCAGAAAGGCATGTCCGATGCGGTTCGCATCACGGCGGCACAAAACGAAGATGTCCGGTCTCTTCGAGAGTTGCTGATCATCGGCTGCAAGGGGATCGCCGCTTATGCCGATCATGCGGCCATTCTGGGTCACGAGAAAGACGACATTTATGGATTCCTCATGGAAGCATTGGCATCCACCACTCGGGACCTGAGTGTCGATGACATGGTCGCCATGGTTATGAAGGCCGGGGAGTGCGCGGTCAACACCATGGCGTTTCTGGATGAAGCCAACGCCACCGCCTACGGGCATCCGGAAATCACGGAGGTGAATATCGGCGTGGGCAAGAATCCCGGTATTCTCATTTCGGGTCATGATTTGAAAGACATGGAAGAACTGCTCAAGCAGACCGAAGGAACGGGCGTGGATGTTTACACCCACGGGGAAATGCTGCCAGCCAATTATTACCCCGCATTCAAGAAATACGAGCACTTTGCGGGCAATTACGGGGGATCGTGGTGGCACCAGAACAAGGATTTTGAGTCCTTCAACGGACCCATTATTCTGACCACCAATTGCCTGATTCCGATAAAGAAAGACAACACCTATTTGGACCGCCTTTTTACCACTGGTGTGGTCAATTACCCTGGCGCCAAACACATCGCAAACCGCTCAATCGGCGGTGCCAAGGACTTTTCGGGCGCCATTGAGATGGCCAAAAAGTGTTCGCCCCCCGAAGAAATCGAAACCGGTAAAATTGTGGGCGGATTTGCCCGAAACCAGGTTTTGGCCCTGGCCGACAAGGTCATTGATGCCGTGAAATCCGGCGCCATCAAGCGTTTCGTGGTCATGGCCGGGTGTGACGGGCGGCAGAAGGCCCGCAATTATTTCACGGAAGTGGCCCAAAATCTTCCCAAAGACACCGTCATCCTGACCGCCGGGTGTGCCAAATACCGCTACAACAAACTGGATCTGGGGGACATCGGCGGCATACCGCGCGTTCTGGACGCGGGCCAGTGCAATGACTGCTACTCCCTGGCGGTGATCGCCCTGAAATTGAAAGAGGTCTTTGGGCTCCCTAGAAAAGAACAGGAGGTTGACCCATGAAAAGAACATCTTATTCGCAATGGATCGCTGTTTTTGCAGTGATGTCATTTCTGGCGTTTCCGGTGATGGTTTCGGCCCTGGCAAACAATTTTCCCAAAGTGAAGGAATACCGCATTGAGCGGAGCATGCCCCCGGAAGCGGTCGCCTGCATTGAATGCCATCGGGCTACGACACCGGGTATCTTTGCGGACTGGGCCAAGAGTCGCCACGCCAATGCCAATATCACCTGCCTGGACTGTCATCTGGTGCAGCCCGGCGATGTGGATATTGCCAAAGGCCATGAGCAATATTACAGCAGATCCGACATGCCATACGGCCAGGAAAAATACAAGATTCCCATCGCCGCCATTGTCACCCCCAAAGACTGTTCCCGATGTCATCCCGACGAAGCGATTCAGTATGGCAGATCCAAGCACGCCAACACCCTTGAGATCATCTGGAAGATCGATCCCTGGCTTAATGACGGCATGAACTCGAACAATGAAAGGAAGACGGGCTGCTTCACGTGTCACGGCACGGTGGTGAAGCTGGATGAAAAGGGAAATATCGATCCCAAAACCTGGCCTAATGTAGGCGTTGGGCGCGTCAATGCGGACGGCAGCAAAGGATCATGTCCTTCCTGCCACACCCGGCATCGTTTCTGGGTGGGTGAAGCACGGATGCCGGAGGCCTGCGATCAGTGTCATCTGGGTCCCGACCATCCGCAGATTGAAATTTATGAAGAATCCAAACACGGAACCCTGTATCACGCCTACAAAGACGAAACCAATTTCAACGCGGCTGGGGGCACCTGGACTCCGGGCGTGGACTATCGCGCTTTAACGAATTTAACGAAGAGGCTGACCACCTGCTTAAGAGCGGGAAGAAGGCCTATGTCTACCCTGATTATCCCAACGCAACGGGCAGCATCCAAAAACCGGTGGAAGTATTTCCTAAAAAATGAGTAAATCTTGACAGCGCCGCGAGGCAGGACGTCTTTTCTGCTTTCGCGGCCTAAGAGATAATGATCCTAAAATTTGGTTGAATATGAAGGGCTAAAAATGGATTCCGATTCGAATCAAGCTGTTAATATCTCCGAGGACGACATTTACGAAGCCATGAAAGAGATGGAAGGCTACCTGGATATTACTCCCGGAGACTTTAAAGCCTTGTATGCCGTCGCTCACAGACATGCGATCGCCCGCCTGGCGACCTCCGTCAAAGCCGGTGATGTCATGACCCGCGACGTGGTTTTCGTTGGAAAGGATACACCTCTGGCGGAAGTTGCGGACAGGATGGCCCGGGAAGGTGTTTCGGGTGTGCCGGTGATTGAAGGTCAAAAAGTGGTCGGTGTTATTTCCGAGAAGGATTTTGTCATTGCCATGGGTGGAGAAGCGCTTCGGTCCTTCATGGCGGTGGTGGCGCACTGTCTGGGGAACAAGGGGTGTGCGGCATTGCCCATGCGTCACCAGACGGCGGAACATATCATGACACAGCCCGCGTTTACGATAAGTGTGGAGACACCACTTTCGAAAGTTGCCAACATCATGGCCGAAAACAACTTGAACCGGGTTCCCGTGGTGGATTCCGAGGGAAAACTTTTGGGCATTATTGCCAGGGCGGACATTGTGCAGACATCGTGCACCGTAATTATTCCCCCTGAAGGGGTGGGACCATCGTCCGAGGAGGTGGCATGAACTACTTCAGAAAAATGACGGGCGCCACCAAAAGCCCCCTTGCCCAACCTCGGAACCTTCTGGGGGGCCATGTGATTTCCGCGCTCATCGGTGTGGCTCTATATCAGATCTTTCACGATCATCTGTGGATTGCGGCTTCCACCTCCGTGGCAACGGCCATCGCCTTCATGCATGCCACAAAAACCCTGCACCCTCCGGGCGGCGCCACGGCCCTCATTGCAGTGATCGGCGGCGAGAAGGTCCATGCCCTGGGATACCTTTATGCGGTGATACCGGTGGGTCTGGGAGCGCTGATGATGCTGGTTGTTGCTCTCTTGGTTAACAATATCCCCAAAAAGCGCCGCTATCCGGAGTTCTGGATTTGAGGATTGTCTGGGGAGCCTATTTGCCCTTTGCGTGCGTTGCTCTCATGAGTCCGGCGGTTTCCTGAATCTTGCCGAGATCGTCCACCATGGCGGACCAGCCATACCAGTAAGCATAGTCCGGGTTGATGTGAAAAAAGCCCTGGAATGTCCGCATGCGATGTTTGAGATACATCTTCAAGAGTGTCTGATCAATATGGGAGAGTTTGCTCAGATCCCCGCCGCCGGTCCTCATGAAAAACAGCAAGTTGGGATATTTAAAGGGATATGCCGCCGGCTTTTGAATGATGCCGTCCCGATAAAGGCCCGCCACGATCTCAATGGCCTGGGCCATGAGGCGGTCCGCCTGACGCAGCATATCATCCCCCATTTCAAGCTGTTTTTGAGCATAGGTCCTGGAATGGCATTGTGAACAGATCTGAAGCATTTTGTCGCGCTCGGTCTGCCAGGCTTCCTGGGTGAGTCTGGCCAAATCCAGGGTTTTGACCGCGTCCAGAAGATCTGTCGGTTTTCCGGTTTCAGGGTTCAGCACGCTCAGGGCTTTCAAGATCGTGATGCGGTCCGCTTTCCACTGAGGATCTTGAGGCAGGGGCAGCCTCACTCCCAAAAACCCCCAGGCCGTGTGGTTATCATGGCTGCCGTGGGGCATATGACAGGTCTGGCACTTGGGTGCATTGGCGCCTTCGGGGAGATCGCCCACCTCTTTGACCAGCGCTCTTGTGCCGTGCTTGGAACTGCTCCACATCTCCCACTGAGGGTGGTCAAATCCCATGTGGCATTGTTGGCAGGCCCTGGGATTCAAGGCTTCCTTTTTAGAGAAGGCGTGTCGGGTATGGCATTCATCACAGGAATTGGTCTGGTATCGGTAGCCAAGCTTCAACTGTGCCTGCTTCTGGGCTTCGGTCTTGACGCCCATATTGTGGCATCCGCCGCAGCCTCGCCCGCCCTCGATGAGAATGTCGGGTTCCAGATGGGTTACGGGGAGCGCCATCATGGAGGCCCAGCCCAGGTTGTGTTTTCCTTTGGTAAACTGATTGAACTGATCCTCGTGACATTGAGCACACACCTTTTCATCCGGCATAAGGGCCAGTTTGCAGTCCTTGGCTTTCATGTGTTTTTCGCCGTGACAGGTGGTGCACCCCACATCTTCACGGCTGTGTTTGCTGGCCCTCCAGTCTGCCACCTGGCCTGGAGAGATCTCCTGATGGCACTTGATGCAGGCCTCCTCACTAACTTCAGCCTTGAGCCATGTTACGGGTAATGCCGAGACCGCCATGAAGAACAACAACATCGAGACATACCGGAAATACTTCATGATTCACCTCCATGTGAAAGGTTTGAGACTTTTGACGTCTGGATTTTGCCATGACTATATGGAGATGTCAACCGCTTCAAAAATGGTTCTTCTTACCATTGAGAATGCATGCTCCCACGACCCCTCAAAGATGGAGCCTTTAAAAACTCAAAACCTTATCCGCCTCCATGGAAAGCTCATAAAGATCATCCATCCAGCCGATGGGGCAACTGGCGGATCCCACAAGACCGTGGGATTTCATGCAGACCCCTCAGACATAGAAATCGCCTTCAAACTGCTCCATCTGCCCCATGACATTGAATTCTTCTGTGTCATATATAGTGCATCGTTATGGATTGATCAATGGGGCCGATAACAATGAAACTGCTTAAAACGCATATTTTTATCCTGCTGTATTTCATGGCGGCGCTGATCCAGTGCTCGACCTCGGCCCATGGCCTGAGCCTGGAGGAAGCGGTGGACATGGCTTTGACCCACAATCCCGGCCTGCAGGAAAAACGGTTGGACCGTTCCGCGGCTGAAAGTGATCTGTCCGAAAAAAAGGCATCAAATTTCGGCCGGATCGGTTTTGTGTCTTCCTACGGCCACTACAACATGCCGCGAACCCTCGCCCCGCTCACCCCTGCTAACATCCTGTCCGACCCTTATGCGGTTCCCACCACACAGGACCTTTTCACCACCGGCGTGATGTATGAAGTGCCTCTGTTTACGGGCTTTTCTCAGCAGCGCTCCGTTGAAATCGCGGACATGCAAAAGGAGATGGCGAATGTGGCGCTAAAGCTCAGTGAAGAACAGCTCATCTACAACGTGAAAACCCTCTATGTCAATATCCTTGCGCTTGGGCATCAGCTGAGTGCGCAACAGTCCTACGTGAAGGTCTTGGCGCGGGATAAGAATCGCGCCCTCATCGATCCCTGCCCGCCTTTTCCCGTGGCCGTGGGAGCACAAGCCAAACTGAGCCTCCTTGAAAGCCACAAAAGGGTGCGTGTCGCGGGGGGACCCATTCTTGACTGAATCCTTTATTGAAAAGCTGCTGAAGCGCCCCTACGTGATCTACGCGTGCCTGGCCCTGTTCATGTGCCTGGGGGCGGCGGGTTACCTGCAGTCGGACCGCAACCTCTTTCCGGATTCCAATTATCCCGAAATCGCCGTGGTCATGGTGGAACCCGGTGCATCTGCCAAGTCCCTGCGGCCAATGTGGCCGTGCCGGTGGAAAAAGAACCTTACACCCTGAACGGAATCAGGCGGGTCTATTCCAGTACCATCGATGAAGTCTCGGTCATTCGGGCGGAATTCGAATACACCCGGAATCTGGACATGGCCGCGGCGGATGTGGAAAACGCCATCAACAAAATCAAGGCCCTGCTCCCCCATGATCTGTCGGCGCCTCAGATCCACAAGATATCCGCGGCCACCCCGCCCGTTTTAGTGATCGGCATCAGCAGCGAAATCCTAAAACCAACCGATATCCGGCAGCTGGCCGAAAATGAATTGAAAAATGACCTGCTGCGCCTTTCGGGAGTCGCCAACGTGGAGGTTTTTGGGGGTTTCCAGAAGGAAGTGCAGATCATCATGAACAAAAAGAGACTGGATCAGTACGGCCTCAACCTGGAAAAAGTTCTCGCGGTGCTGAAAGCAAACGACCGGGACTATGCCATCGGGTTCATCACCAGCGAAAAGGACCGTTACCTGTTAAAATCGACTGGAGAAGAAGCCGCTGTTTCAGGCCTTGAAGCCTTGCGGCTGACGTCCGATGTGACCCTTGGGGATGCCATCATCATGAGCACCCTGGTGGTCTTTTTCTTCCTGGCCAGTTTCAGGCAGGTGCTGGTGGTGCTTCTGACCATACCCATGGTTTACGGGTCCACCATAGCGCTTATGTGGATGGCGGGTATCGAATTTAATGTGGTGACGCTGACCGGCATCATTCTGGCGCTGGGTCTTCTTTTAGATGATGCAGTGGTGGTGATGGAAAATATCGAGCGGCACTACCGGGACAAACAGGGCGGCATTGACACGGCGGTATTATCCGGTACAAAAGAAATCATGTTCGCGGATCTCTCCGGAACCCTCACCACCATGATAGCCCTTTGCCCCATTCTCTTTGTGGGGGGATACCCTCAGACCATTTTCCGGCCCCTGGCCGCGACCCTGCTTCTGGCCCTGTCCGCCTCCTATGTCATATCCATCACGGCGGTGCCTTTGCTGTCCCGTAAAATTCTGGCCATGAATCACTCGATCATTCTTCATACGGAGTCCTTTTTTCAGTCCATCACCGACCGCATCAATCACGCCATTGAACGGTTTTTCAGTAACGCGGTCCTGCTGGCCCTGCGCTCAAAACCCGTCGCCGGCCTTTATTTCATCATACTGGCGGGGCTGTTTGTGCTGAGCCTGCGCATGGTCCTTCCCCTTGTGGGCCAGGAACTTCTGCCGCCCATGGATACCGGCGGCATCAAGGTCAATCTGGTGGTGAACCCGAACCTTCCCATGGAAGACAGCCAGGGCCTTGTACAGACGGCCGATGACATATTGAACAAAACAGGCCGCCTGCTGCGCCTTTCATCGGCCATCGGCAGTGAGCCCGGTGTGCTCAGCATCGGCAGCGGCGGCGGCATGGACCGCATCAGCATGACCGCCACTTATGTGGACCGCTATCACCGGGAAGAATCCCTTTGGGACATGGCGCGGAAGCTCCGCCCCCTTCTGGGGGGGCTGGAAAATGTGAAGCGGTGCGAAGTGATGGACTACGGCGCCACGGCGCTTTCGAGCATTCGCGCCAACATCGACGTGATGCTTCAGGGACCCGACCTGAAAAGCCTGGAGATGGCTGGCGACCAGGTGGAAAAGGCCCTCTATGAAACAGCGGGAGTGGTTTCCGTCTCCAGAACCTGGTCCGCGGATAAAACCGTCTATATGCTGGAAATAGATCCGGAGCGCTCGGCATTCTACGGTCTGACCCGAGGAGATATTACCCTTCAGCTTCAGACGGTGCTGCGGGGCACAAAGGTCGCTTCCTTTCCGCTTCAAAATAGCATTGACTTCGGGGTCCGAGTCTGGTTCGAGGCATCAAACCGCGATGGCCGGGCGGTAATCCTGTCATCTCTTCTCGACTCCCCCAAAGGCAAAATCCCCCTGGAGGCGGTAGCCGGCATCAAACCCCTCAAAGAACCGGACATGATCACCCGTGAAGGGCTGAATTATACCCTGAATGTTTACGGGTTTCGGGAAAAGGCGGCCATCAGTCATATCATGGAACGTTTTGATAAGGCTTTTGAAAACACCCCGCTCCCGCCTTCCGTCACTATGGCCCACACCGGAGACATGAAGCAGTTTGCGTCCTCAGCCCAAAGAATGGCCGTGGCGGTCCTGTTTGCCGTACTGCTCACTTTCTTTACTCTGGTGGTGCTCTTCAACAGCGTCAAAGTGGCCGTCATGGTGCTGGCCTCCATTCCGTTGACCCTAATCGGCGCCGTCTGGGCCCTGCTTCTGCTGAACTATCACGCCTCCATGCCGGCCATGATGGGGTTTATCCTGCTTTCCGGCATCATCGTCAATAACGCCATTTTGCTGATCCATTTTGCTCAGGAGAAAATGGTAGGGGGGCTAACGGCAAAAGATGCCATGCTGGAGAGTATTCGCATTCGTACCCGTCCGGTCCTAATGACGGCCTTTGCCGTGGCAGCAGGCATGCTTCCCGTGGCCTTGGGTTCCGCCATCGGACTTGAACGGTTGGCGCCCCTGGGCGCCGTTGCCATCGGAGGCCTTCTTGTGGGCACTTTCCTGACGCTGCTTTTCATTCCGCTGATTCTTATTGTGACATCGAAGGGGGAAATTCAAGGCGAGGAATCGAAAGAGCAATACACATCCCGACAGATTGCTTGACAATATCTCAAAGAATGCACGCCATCAAAAACCTGTGATATTGAGCTCATATCACAACGTGGTCTTTGGTTGTGGTACGTCAGAGTTACCTGAAAAATTTCTCAGAATATGAACACCACTACATCTTGTATGGCCCCATCAAAATGGAGATCAGCAAAAACATCGATTTTAGTTGCGCTCACCTTCGGTATTCCTGAAATATTTAGGTCCGTCCAGATTTATGAATAGGATAATTAAGCATGAAAAGTGTCTTTAGCCTGATCCAGCGCTTCTCGTATCTTTTGGGCCAGATCTCTCATTACAATCGGTTTCATTAAAAAACCCCTTATACCAATCGATGCGGACTTTGTCACAGGTGTATCCTCACTGAACCCGGTACAAAGCAATACAGGAATATTTGGCTTTATTTTAACTATTTCAGCCGATAGTCTGTCGCCAGGTATGCTTGGCATATCGATATCGCTAATCACCAAATCAAATCTTTCTGGGCTGGCACGAAAACATTCAAGCGCTTCAACACTACTCGTACGGGCAGTAACTTGGTATCCCAAACGATTCAACATCTGCTTTTCCATTGAAATTATTTCATCTTCATCGTCCACTATCAGAATTCTTTCTGTTCCGCCAATGATTGAGGTTTGGGCCTCGTTCTCAAGTGCTTGATAAATGTCCTTTGCCACTGGCAAATATATGTGGAATTCTGTTCCTTTTCCAGGCTTGCTATGAACCTGAATAGAACCATCCATGCTTGCAACAATACCATGCACGACTGAAAGTCCCATTCCAGTTCCTTTACCACGTTTTTTAGTGGTAAAAAACGGATCGAAAATATTTTTGATCAAATCATTATTGATCCCTATGCCTGTATCCATTACTGTAAGGCAGGCATAAGTCCCTTGTTTCATGCCGGAAATGCTCGTTTCGAATTCCTCGATTTCGACTTCTCTCAGGCTGACCTTCATTACCCCGCCAGTTTCTTCCATTGCATGGTAGGCGTTGGTTGTGAGATTCATTACAATCTGATGAATTTGTGTAGGATCTGCTTTGACTGCGCCACAATCAGTGGGAATGTCTTGTTTGATTTCCACTATTTTGGGTATTGTAGATCGGATAAGTTTTAATACTTCTTTGATAACAGGCTGCAACTTCATAATTTTAGGATCATTTTTCTCTTGGCGTGAGAATGCCAGTATCTGCTGCACAAGATCTTTGGCCCTCAGAGCACTGGCATGAATACTTTTAAGATTTGATCGGAATGGACTATCTCCTGGCAAATCAGATAATAATATATCAGAATAGCCTAAAATAGGGAAAAGAATATTGTTAAAATCATGCGCTATCCCACCAGCAAGGGTCCCAATCGCTTGCATCTTTTGGTTTTGCAGGAGCTTGGTTTCAAGTTCTTTTCTCTTTTTGTCAGCCAGCTTGCGCTCAGTTATATCGTGAACAAAAGATACGGAAAATTTTTCTCCATTGTATTCAAACAGGTCGGTAATTACTTCTACAGGGAAAATTTTACCATCCTTATGTTTATGGACTGTTTCAATGCTGTTAAATTTTTTCCTACATAGGGTCTGCCATAACGATTCCAATTTTTGCTGATTTAAGGTTGGATCTATGTCTGAAATAATCATTTTTGACAATTCATCTTTGGTATAGCCAAGGCTTTTTGTGACCTGTTCATTGACATTCAAAATCCGACCATCAGATGATATGTGAAATATTCCAATAGCAGCTTTGTCAAAAACGAACTGAGTAAGCAGTAAAGATTCTTCAATCTGCTTGTGTTTGAAATCGGATTTCTCTAATTCCAGGACTCTTTGCTCAAGCTCTTCATATGTAGGTTTTTCAGCCATGGATATACCTGTGATTTAAGTTTGAATCGACTTACACATACTTGCATCATGTTTGAATTCCATCGTTATTAAACATACCATTGGCATGTTTAGCCGTAATAAACTGTCAAGAGATCCGCCTGGAGTTAAGGAAGCCGGATACCACATATTGTGTACCGCTTTTCAGCCGTCAAGAATGAGATATATTGAGAGACTCTTTACTATCTTCAGCCGCTGAAAATTTGGTATATGCTTTAATTACCTTTACTTTTCGATTGTTGGAGCAATCTGCAAGTCTGATGCCATTCAAAAAACGGTCAGCTCCATACATTTTTCAAGCCTCAACCTAGTCTCTCCCGATGAGGATATCATAACCGTTCGGCTCCGAGAAATCGTTTGTGATTCCCACTCCGGCTGGAAGCGTGGAATTAGCCTCCAGAAGGGCATGAAGCATTTTAGAGGGTTATTTGGAGATGTGGCTGTAACACGAGACCACCCAATACTTGGACCTCATACACTACTCACCCGTCATCCAAAGCCGCCCTGACAGCCTTCGCCAGTTTCCCCATATCCAACGGTTTCATAGCGAAACCCTTGATTCCAATTTGTTTGGCTTTCTTCTCATCGACGGTATCACTATGGCCAGTACAAAGAAGAATCGGAATATCACTTCTCACCTTGATCAGTTCAGCAGCCAAGTTATCCCCGGACATATTGGGCATGGCCATGTCGGTGATCACCAGGTCGAAATCATTGGGCGCGGATTTGAATTGTTCAAATGTCGCTGGGCTGTCGGTCATGCCCTTCACGTTATAACCCAGCCGTTCCAGCATCTGACGGATCATTGTGACGATGGATGGATCGTCATCCACCAGAAGAATCCTTTCGTTCCCAGTGGGCAATTGGTCTTCCTTCTTTGTCAAAGTCGGAGCTTCTTCAGTTTTTGGAAACAGAACTTCAACAGTGGTTCCTTCGCCAACGGCACTTTCTATATTAATGTCTCCCTTGCATTTCTTCACCAAACCGTGAACAACTGCCAGACCCATGCCGCTTCCTGCCCCGAATTCTTTGGTGGTGAAATAGGGTTCAAACACCTTCTCCAGAACATCGGGCGGAATGCCTTGTCCGGTGTCTCTGACGGTCAGTTTGACGAAATCCCCGGTTGAGAAACCTTCATAACGAGATGCCGTCTTTTCATCTAGAGGCACTTTGGAAATGCCGACTTCAAGAACACCGCCAGTTTCTTTCATCGCATGCGCAGCGTTGGTGCAGAGGTTGATAACGATTTGATGGATTTCGGTGGGATCACCGAGAATTATATGTGGCTCTGATGAAATGTTTTGCTGAATGTCAATCATGGTGGGGATGGAAGCCCGCATGAGCTTGAGAGATTCTCTGACAGTCGTGTTGATCTCCATAGGCTTCATTGCCGTCATGGTTTTGCGGGCGAAGCTGAGGATCTGGCCTACGACATCTTTTGCCCTGAAGGATGCAGTACGGATTTCCTTTAAGGATTCTTTTGCTGGGTTCCAGTCTGGCACGTCATCCAAGGCCAGCTCGGCATTGCCCATTATAATGGCAAGTACGTTGTTGAATTCATGGGCTACGCCTCCAGCAAGTAGACCCAATGCTTCCATCTTCTTGGCGCTGGCAAGTTTTTTCTCGCTTTCCACAAGTTTTCTATTGAGTTCAGCCAGCTTCGCTTCTGCTTCTAGTTTTGACTTGAGATCGGAAAATCGTCTTTCCGTTTCGAGCTTTTGAAATGCCTGGGATGCAAGCATCGAAAAACGACGCGCCAATGTAAGATGGTTCCGAGAAAAATGTCCGTGATCTGAATGGGTGAAAATGAACATGGCTTTCTGCTTTGGCGTACCAATTGAAAAATGAAGTGCAGATCGGACGGAATCCCTGACATCTTTAGGTTGAGAACGCCATTCATCGACAAGGCCAACATCAAAAACGGCGACCGATTCCCCGTCTAAAACACGTTGAAACATAGCTTGAGGTTTCCAAACGGTTTTTGCGAAGCGGTCATCTGATATACTCTCTGGAATAAGCATACCTTGGCCATTCATTTTCAATATGAAAGCTGCTTCAAAATCCAGAGCCCTTCCAATAACGTCCAAAAGTCCCTGAAACAAGTCATGCGGATTCTCCGTGAAAGCAAGGACGCGCAGGCCAGCAAGTAGTGTTTCGGCTATCTCTTTGTGCTGTTTCTCCCGTTCTTTAGCGTCTTCCAGGTTTAACAGCGCTTCTCGAAGTTCCTCTGAGGTATCCATAAGTTTTATACGCCCTCTTGCGGTCCGAAAATGAGTACGGCAATCATCAGATTGCCGTGCCTGTTTTCACCGCCGATAAAACATCCCTGTTCACCGAGAGTGAATGTCCCAAGAAAAGGCGCACGACCCAGACTTCTTCGAAGGCCGTCCACCGCTTCAGAAAGGGAATCCTGAACACTCAACATACACCCTGTACAGAAAAGTACCAAAGCACCTTGAACCTCATTCTCAGCAAAGTCTGCAGCTTTCAAAGCAACATCGACAACCCTTCCCGGACGGGTTACCAGACTCTCCGGGGTCCCAGCCATTAAAACCACTTCATCGCCCTCTTCAATGTTCGTAAAGAGTTTAAGGCTGTGATCGGCCGATAGTTCCACTGGGTAGGATAATCTGTGGTAGGAAATCCTGCCAATCTGGCCAACGGGACGACCGATGGGGCTAAATGATGCCGCGGGAACCAGACTGCCGCCATCGGGCCAAACATCATCAGTTAATGCACCTGTCCACTCTCTATAGACGAGACCGGCTGGCCGGCCATCGATTTCATGCAAAACACGACCTTGTGCACGGGTTACTTTACCCCGATGTCCGGTGGGTTCATAACCACTATGAAACGCGTAGGCGACAGTACCTGAGGGGAACAAAACTGCTATGGAAATCGCTTCTTGGTAAACTGCTTCATTGGCAAACTGTTGCCACTGGCCAGTCATATCGTTGTCCGCAGATGTGCCGCCAATTATGGGTACCCGACTGCCAAAATAACCTTCAATGGCCTCGATTACCATCTCCTCTTTACCTGGAGACCCGGTGACAATAACGGCGGCCGGTAGCTCACCAGGTCTACCTGCTTTTATGAGCGCATGGCTAAGGGCTTTTGAGACCTCCGGTTTCACTTCTTCCTTTAACTCGGCGACACCAACCCCATATCCGCCGTCTGGATCCAGGATGGCCAATAGGCCTATCCCCAGTTTTTCTTCGCTATGAAATCCTGACTCAGTTATAACACCGAGGCAGGATGTCCCACCTTGAAGGGGGATGTCTGGCGCCAATTCACTCAGATGCCTCAGAAGTCTTTTATTATCGTACGCGCAGGAGCTATGAACCAGAATGAGCTGGGGAACATCCTCCAGCTGCTCAATTAAAGATTTATAGGCTTCATTGGCGGCTACATGTTCATCAGATTGTGTGGACCATGCAGAAGCGATCTTCATTCTCTCTCTCCTTTCCAAAAAAAGCCTTTTTCGGTCTTAAGCAAGATCGCTTGATCACCGAACCCAAGGATCATAGAATTCACGATTTTCATACTTGGTAAGGTATGATATTATGCTCTGTAAAATTTTACTGTTTAAGATCGTTATACAATAGCGAACACATGTATCCTTGACAATTCAACTGTTTCAAAAAGCCCATAAAATCTGTTGTTCAGACGCCTAATGCAAAAATCCTGTGATACTTTTTCCCCGATGGGATTGGTTTAGGGTGAATTGTTGGTCCCAAAATGCTCTTAAAATACTTTGGGCTGCCAGAGAGAAACCCAATGTATTACTACCGTTAAAACCTGGTATGCCTTGCATCCTTGGAAAGAGCAGTTTCCTCGAATCTGAAAAATACCCCTGCCTCACTTCATATGCCAAAAACCAAATATCGTAAAGATCGAAAAAAACTGTGATATCCAAAAAGCAGATGGCTTGAACGAACGTTGAGGTTGATTCCATTTTTCCGGTTCGCCCGCCTGGTGATTAATTGAGATAATCTGTAGTATCAAAAACCCTATAAACCTTGTGATTACAATTACATATCTGTAAGTGTCCTTAGATTGCAGATTCTTAATCGAAAAATTTTACCACCACAACATATGGGGGTCAACCCATTTTCCCACTATCCGGTCGCGGGAAAAGGGTACGTGCATTATGTCAGCATCACACAACGGCGAACAATATGCAAGGCTGGGGTATCTAACCCTCATCTTTTGTATGTAAAATCATATAGATGTTTCGGAATATTTTAAAAAACGCAAAAGTGGTTTACACTTTCAACCTAATATATTTTTCGAATCAAACCGGAAGGCCATTGAGCGCGGATTTGCTTTCGTGAAAGACGCCAAATAATAACTTTTAGCATTCGTCTTCTCAACCGTTTCCCTTCTTTTTTGTTCAGGGTCATGTCGTGCGAAAGGGCGTAATTGGGAACGGCTGAGAGGACACGCTCTCCTCCATTTTTCAGCACCTCAAATGATGTTGCGAAGCGCATCGACCATTTGTGGAAAGCGTATTTTTTCAGAGCATTATCAGGAGTACTGAGAAGTCTCTTGGATGTCAGGAAGGTCAACATCGTGCCGCGTGACCCTCCAGAATCTCTCTCAATTTTCGGGACAATCCTTCCAGGTTAAACGGTTTCTGAATAAAACCATTGCAACCCCGATCCAATATCTCAGTTGCTCGACCATCGAGACTGTATCCGCTGGAAAGAAGGACCTTAACATTGGGGTTCATTTTTTTTATCCCGTCATAGGTTTCACCACCGCCCATTTCCGGCATAATCATATCCAGAACCACAATGTCAATGCGATCCCTGTTCTCTTGATATGCCTTAATGGCCTCCTTTCCGTTTAATGCGGTCAAAACGTTGTAACCCAATCGCTTAAGCAGTTGCTCGGAAACCTCAATGATAATCTCCTCATCATCAACCAAAAGAACCGTACCGGCTCCCTTTTTGAGGGTGTCCCCTTCAGGCTTCCGATTTTCGAGAACCTTTTTTTCAGAAGCGGGCAGATAGACGCTGAAGGTTGTCCCATGCCCCTTTTCACTGGAAACATCGATGAATCCCCCGTGATTTTTAATGATGCCATATGCCGAGGCCAATCCAAGACCGGTGCCCCTGCCCATCTCTTTTGTGGTGAAAAATGGATCAAACATCCTTTCCCGGGTCTGTTTATCCATTCCAACGCCTGTATCGGCAACGGAAATCTCAACATATTTTCCAGGTTTAACGGGATATGGCTTTCTGCAATTCGTATCAAGAATCATATTTCGGGTTTTAACATGAAGATTTCCACCCTCCGGCATTGCTTGCCAGGCATTCACGTAAAGATTCAACAGGACCTGCTGGATTTGCCCGCGATCGACTTCTACAACCCAAAGCGTTTCTTCATATTGCTCTTTGATGGAGATCTCTTTTTTAGTCCGCCCAAACATCTGGTTTTCTTTTTTGATGAGTCCATTCAAATCGGTCGGCTTAACCTCATATTTCCCTCCCCGGGCAAAGCCTAGCAGTTGCCGGGTCAGACCGGCGGCACTTCCCACATGATCTTCTATTCCCCGAAGGTTTTCAAAATCGGGGTGGGTAGAATCCTTGTTCACCAGCATTAAAGAAGCGCGGCCCTGAATGGCCATTAACAGGTTGTTGAAATCATGGGCGATGCCGCCGGCCAGGGTGCCGATGGCCTCCATCTTCTGGGCGTGATGAAGTTGTGCTTCCAGTTGTTCCTTATTTTCGTGAGCTTTATGCAGTTCGTTCAAACGGCGTTCCAATTCGGTGGTTCTTGCCCGAACCTGTTTTTGAAGAACGCGGTTTTGAAGCAGCACGCCGCAGACCAGCATCATGATCAGAACCAGTGAAATTCCCGACAATACGGCATTATGGTACAGTATCCTTTTTTGTGAAACCTCATTTTTATGGAGGATATGATTCCAGAGGCTGCCCCTTAATGTGTTGGACAGGGAGGACAGTGTCATGATGAAACCCGTGAGCCTGTTGGCGGTCAGCAGAATCTGAATGCTATCGCCCTTGTTCATATGAAGTGGCAACAGATCCAGGGATTTTTGAAACTGATCCGTCTTCGCCAACAGCGTTTGCGCAAGATTTTTGCTCTCTTGCGGAAGTTGTCGATGGATGATCCATTCTAAATTCATCCTGACCTTTTTGAGATGTTTTTCGATGCGAAAGGGGGATGGTTCATAGTGATTGGCATAACGAAAAAGTTCCGTTCGAGCCTGCGATATATCAAGGGATAGCTCCGCGGCACGATCCAGTATGGGGATATAGTCGACGTTCAATTCGCCAAATGCTTTTCGAACGGAAACCCAGCTCAAAACCGAAAAAAGGACGACGGCGAAAAGCGCCATCACAATAACCCCAATCATCATTGCATATGTTCGTTTTTGATTCATCAACAAATCCGCGAGGGTTACCGATCCATACCGGCCTGAGCCCGTTCCCATATCTGGTTGGTGTAAACGTCGGTCAAATCCAGTTCCCGGGAAACAACTTTGTTCTCAAGCAGACTTTTCATGACGAACACAACCTGTTCGGGCAAATGGCGCCCCAGGGGTCGATTGCCATATTTTATGAGTTTATTAATGGCTTTCATTTGTCTTAACTGATGTTTTTTTTGTAAACTCCGTGTTTCATCGTATTTCAGAACGATATCAACTGCTTCTTCAGGATGTTCCATGGCCCATTTCCATCCTTGAAGTGACGCTCTGACCATCCTTTCGCACAAGTCCTGCCGATTTTTCAAAATAGCGGTGCTTGTGAAAATAACCTGGCCCGGGAAATTCAAGTCATATTGTGAAAAATCTATAATGTTGATGTCCTTTTCTTCATAACCACTATCGAGGACTCTCAAATATTCATTATAAATCATCGCCATGACAACATCGAATTTGCCGTCCAAAAAGGGCTTGATGCTCCATTTAAGAGCGTCGATATGCATTTTGTTCAGTGAAATATTGCGTTTATGCATCAGTGCAAAAAATTGGGTTTCATTTCCGAAAAACCAGATCCCCAGTTTTTTACCCATAAGGTCTTCAGGTGTTCTGATGCCTGATTTGGCCTTGGCGAGCAATATCAGTCCGTTGCTCTGCAAAATCTGTGCAATGGATATGAGTGGAAAGCCCTTATCTTTGGCGGCTAGAAAATCGCCCAGCCATTTTGTGCCGAAATCGGCTATTCCGGAAGAAACCAGATAGATGGGGTTGACATCCGGGGCGCCGGGGATAATGGTAAGATCAATCCCTTCCCGACGATAAAATCCCTTATCCAACGCCACATAGTACCCGGCAAACTGGCATTGGGTGAGCCACTGAAGAGCCAGGGATGCCTTCTCCAAAGGCTTTCCCCGGGCCGACCCGTCGGGTACACATAAAAATAATAGAAAACAGATTGCAACCCTTACAACCGTGAATTTTCGTGACACAGCTTTCTCCATTTTCCTTATCCTCCTGGCATTTTACGATGTTGACGGTTAAAATTCCGAGGGATAGAGGTTAAAACCACAAAGCCGGTGCAATACAACTTCTCTTCTATCTTAAATCAAATGATCAAAGGCTGCATTAGAAAAAAATCGGGATGTTTTTGCTCATTGTCCATCCCGATTTCAGGACAAAGGGCTTTATCCGGAGAAAAATATCAGGCGGGTCGTTGTATCTGATGCTTTTTCAGACGTTCATAAAGGCGTGATCGGGAAAGGCCTGAAACAGAACAGGCTTTTTTCAAATCCCATTCGGTAAAGGATAAAAGATCCGCAATATACTGACGCTCTGTGGCGTCCAACAGCGTTTGCAGTTTGGGCAGTGCGTCATTTCCTTTTTTCCAGTCCATGGGTTGAGATTGATTCAGCTTAGGATAGGATCGAATGGAAGAGCGTGCCAATGTCGTCCGAATATGGGTCGGCAGATGAATATTGAAAAGAGTACGCAAACCCTGCGCTGCCGCAATGGACCTTTCAAGAGCATTTTTTAATTCTCTGACGTTTCCCGGCCAAGGATAATGTTGCAATGCTTCCAGAAATTCAGGGGAAAAATTTTTGGCGGGCAGCCCGTAGCGATCGCAAAGCTTGTTTGAGTGATAAAAGGCCAACTCCCGGATGTCCTCCTTCCGATGCTTTAAGGGAGGAAGTCGGATTGTCAGGGCTTGCAGACGAAACAGAAAATCTTCCCTGAAACGACCCTCTTTAACCATCGCCTTAAGGTCCTGGTGGGTGGCTGAAACCACTCTGAAGTCGCTTTTTACTTCTTTTTGGAATCCAACGGGACGAAAGCAGTGCTCCTGGAGTACGCGGAGAAAGGCCTTCTGGGTTTTCAAGGGAAGTTCTCCTACCTCATCCAGGAACAGGGTCCCGCAATCGGCCTGCTTGAGCAGGCCTTCCTCAGTGCTGTCAGCCCCCGTAAAAGAACCTTTTTTATGTCCGAAGAGAACGCTTTCAACCAGATTCTCAGGCAGGGCCGCGCAATCCACCACCACGAAGCGCCTGTCTCGGCGGGTGCTGTTCCGGTGTATGGCTCGTGCAAAAAGCTCCTTTCCCGTGCCTGTTTCACCGGTAACCAGAACGTTGCCTGCTGATGAGGCCGCCTGTGCAAGGAAATCAATGCTCTCCTCGAGTTCCGGGCTGCTGCCGATAATGCCTTCCCGGTTCAAAATCAGCGGGGGAATTAATTTTCTTTTTTCAGCACGGTATTCGAGTGCCCGGGTCAGGCGAAGCTGTATTTCATTCAGCCGGCCCCCTTTTTCAATATATTCCCAGGCCCCGCTCCGCATGGCCAGTTCGGCGCCGTCACGGTTGCCGTATCCGGTTATAATGATGACTTCCGGGCGAGACGCAAACGCCCTGAATTTGGACAATTCGGACAAACCGTCTCCATCGGGCAGGTTCACATCGAGAAACACCACATCAAAAGAAGTTGATGCCGCAATATGAAGGCCCTCAGCCAAAAGAGAGGCACAAAAAGGGTTGTGCCCCAATTTCTTTACGAGAACGGAAAGGGTATACCGCATCCCTTCATCATCGTCTATGATCAGAATCTCCGCCATTAGCTATCTCTTTGATTCAAAGAAGTCGGATATATCAAGACTTGCGTAAAATTTATTCCAGCAACGGGAACTAAATATTCATATTTGATTACAGATAGATATGTCAATTCCAAAACGATATGACGTCCTTGTTGCGTTTATCTGTTTTTTTCCTGTAAAAGCCTTTTTTGCAGTGCGTTTCAGGTCAGGGAGAAGTTGGCAAGCCAGTTGTGCGCTGATCGTATTTCCGTTCCGTCAGGATATGTTTTTTCTCTGTGAAGGTTTTTTACAATCTGTATTTTTTGGGTTCCGGGAAAGTACTTGCTGAAAATTGCAAAATTTCGACTCAGGGTGTCGTCTGCCCATTTCACTTCTATCATCAGGAAAGGCAATTCATCCCTGGCGACAAAAAAATCAATCTCCCGGTTGTTTTTTGTCTTGAGATAATAGAGTTGTACCTGCTCTCCATAACAATCCTCCATGTAGTGGATTTCTTTCAATAGGGCGCAGGCGGTCAGGTTTTCGAGTTTGATGCCCGAATCTCCGATAACCTGTCCTGTATCGTAGAAATAATATTTAGGGGCTTTAAGGATGGAACGGGCAATATTTCGGTGGTACGGCCCGATCCTGAAAACGATGTACATGTTTTCAAGTATTGTCAGCCAGTTTTTTACCGTTTTATCCGAACACTGGAGGTCCTGCGCCAGGGAGGCGTATGAAACAGGGCTGCCGACCCTTTTGCGCAGCAACTGGATGAGTGTTTCAATGGATGAGATCTCTCGAACATTTTCAAGAACGATCATGTCCTGTTTCAGGATGATATCCAGATGTGTTTGTTTCCACCGATTGTAAAATCTCCTGGTTCCTTCCAGATAAGGTTCGGGAAATCCACCGGTCTCAAGCAAATGGTACAGAATCGTTTGAAGGTTATCGGGGTTTTGGATTTTCTTGATTTCTTTCAGATCAAGCGGATGCAGACGGAACTGAAAAAAGCGTCCGGCAAGGGAATCGCCCACCTTGTTCCATATAGACTATTTGGCTTTTTATTCCGGATTAGTCAAGACTTTTCCGGAATTGATTCCGATTTCGTTCATTGTTTTCGTGAATGGAACAGAAGAAACAGGGGAGTGGCAGGTCAATTTGATGGTTTTCAGCAGTGTCCTGAACAGGTTAAATCTTACAAGGTCAGGGTGGTGGTCTGGGTCAGGGCAAAGCAATCCATATTGAGGTGGTTGTCCTCGTTGATCGCTTTGCATTCTTGAACAATGATATCCTGGTCCCGGTCGCTTCGATTCTGGTTATGATGGAACAGACCGAATGCCTTGACATGGGCCTCTTGGGCCAGGCGCAGGGCATCCTGATAGGTGGAGTGCCCCCAGCCTTTGGTGATTTGATATTCTTTATCCGTAAATTCCGAATCATGAATGAGCAGGTCCGCATCCATTGAAAACTCGATATATTCTTTATAGGAACGTCCGTTCCGGTGTTTGCTTCTCAGTTCATTGTCCGTCAGAAATACGAAGGATTTACCATCCTCCACGAATTTATACCCCATGCCGCCATTGGGATGATTGAGATTGATGGGAAAGATCTCGATGGAATCGATTTGATAGCCGAGCCGGCACTCAACATCGTAGTCAATGGTGGCCAGAAGGGCATCAAACTGTATGGGAAACAACGGGGCGCTCATGGCTTTGCTGAGCAGTTTTTGAATGTTTCCCTGGGTGGCGGGGCAGCCCATCAGGTGAATGGTCGCATTTTCATGGTAGATGGGCTTGAAAAAGGGAAACCCCAGAATATGATCCAGGTGGGAGTGGGTGAAGATGAGATGGTAGCGTAATCGCCCTTCCTCAAGAAGCTGGTTTCCCAGGCGGCGAATCCCGCTTCCTGCGTCCACAATAATAATTTCATCATTTTTGCTTCGGATTTCCAGGCAGGTGGTGTCGCCGCCATATTTGATATATTCCGGACCTGAGACCGGAATGGACCCTCTGGCGCCATGACATCGGATGATCATGATTGGGCTCCTCCCTGAACAGCCGTTGCCGTTTTGTGGTGTCGTGCGGAATCGGGGCGGGCGGCCCTGGATAGTGAATAGAAGTTGGCCGATTTTTCAATGCTTTTCAAAATGGCGGTTCCTTATATTATTAAGTGAGGACCACGGACCATCAATACGCTTACTGAATTTTTTCTGGTAAATTATCAGATATTACGATATTAATGAAACAAAAAAACAGATATCAACACTTTTTTGCGGGTGAAGATCCGCATGTCATATCCTTATTCCAATTGAGAAGACGAATAAAATGAAAAAAAATGTAGAACTGAGTTTTCTATGCATTCTGTTCATCGGCCTGCTTTCATGCATTGCAAAGGAGGAAGCAGACCAAGCCCCGCCGCTACCCCCGAAAGTGATCGTGTACCAGACCAAGGCCCGTGAAGTGCCCATTTATCAGGAATTTGTGGGTCAGGTTTATGGGTTTAAGGATATTGGCATTTCGGCACGGGTAGAGGGCTATCTGGAGGGAATCCACTTTGAAGAGGGCTCACCGGTAAAGAAGGGGATGCTGCTCTATACCCTGGAAAGCCAGCAGTTCGAAGCGGATGTGGCGGCCAAGATGAGCGGCGTTGCCGGCGCCGAAACGGTCAAAACCGAGGCGGAGACCTATCTGAACCGGATTAAGCCGCTGGCTGAGGAAAAAGCGGTTAGTCAGAGCGATCTGGATTCCGCCGTGGCCACATACGAGGTTGGCATCTCGTCGGTTAAGGCGGCAAAAGCCAATCTCCGGGCCGCAAAAATTCAATTGGGATATACCAAGATATATTCTCCCATATCCGGGATTATCGGTAAAACAAAAGCCAAGGTGGGAGATTTTGTAGGGCGTGAGCCTAACCCCATCATTTTGAATACGGTTTCTCGCATTGACACGGTGCTGGTGCAGTTCTTTATTACGGAATCCCAGTACCTGATGTTTATGCGACGTCATATGGCGGAGGTCGATGCCGGCAAGGTCGATAAAACGGAAAAAGCTGATCTTGAATTGATTTTGTCCGATGGTACCGTCTATGCCCACAGGGGGAAGGGAGATTTCGTTAACCGGGAGGTGGATCCCGGCACCGGCGCCCTTTTGATTCAGGCCTCTTTTCCCAATCCCGATGAACTGCTTCGCCCGGGTCAGTTTGCCAAGGTAAGGGCGGAGGTCGAGGTGGTAAAGGACGGCATTTTAATTCCTCAGCGATGCGTGATGGAACTTCAGGGAACCTTCAGTGTTTATGTTGTGGGCGCTGAAAATAAAATTCAGGCCAAAGAAGTCAAGGCGGGACCCAAAATCGAATCCTTCTGGCTGATTCGGGAAGGGTTGAAAGCGGGGGAAAAGGTGGTGTATGAAGGTCTGCAGAAAGTGAAAGATGGAACCGTTGTGGAAGCTGAGGTTGTGGATATTCCTTTGTCGGGTGAAGAAAAAAAATAATGGCGGATCAATCAAACCCATCAGATCAGACCGATCGTATCGATCAGACAGGCCCGGCCGACAAGGGTAATTTTTTCGTCAGACGTCCCATTGTGGCCATGGTGATTGCCATTGTGACGGTGATTGCAGGGCTTGTATTCCTCAGGGCGTTGCCCATAGAGCAATATCCCAATATTACCCCCCCCATCGTGGAAGTGCGCGCCACCTATACCGGGGCTGATAGCATCAGCGTGGAACAGTCCGTGGCCACGCCCCTGGAGCAGCAGATCAACGGCGTCGACAATATGATTTACATGAAGTCCATCAATGCCAATGATGGCACCATGACCATCCAGACGTCATTTGATATCGGAACGGACCCGGATATGAATACGGTGTTTACCCAGAACCGGGTGGCGGCTGCCACGGCAAAACTCCCCGAGGAGGTGAAACGATTCGGGGTGACCACCGAGAAATCCCTTCCCAATATCCTGATGCTCATTGCCGTCACTTCGGAAGGTGGGCGCTATAACCAGCATTTTCTGGGAAATTACGCCCTCATTAACATCAAGGACATCTTGGCGCGCATCAAGGGGATCGGGCGGGTGAACGTGATCGGCGCCAGCGATTACTCCATGCGCATCTGGATCAAGCCGGATCGATTGAGCCAGATGGGCGTTACGGTTCCCGAAATCACGGACGCCATTCGTGCCCAGAGCGTCATCGTTCCGGGGGGTAAGTTCGGCGCCGAACCGGCGCCGCCGGGAACGGAATTCACCTATACGGTGCGGTTGCCGGAGCGCCTTCAATCTGAACAAGAATTCGGTGAAGTGGTGATTCGAACGACGGAAGATGGGGCTCAGGTCAAGATCAAGCATGTGGCCCGGGTGGAACTGGGTGTCGAGACCTATAACGCCTTCACCCGTCTCAACAACAGTTCATGCGCCATGATCGCCGTATACCAGGCCCCCGGTTCCAACGCCGTGGAATTGGCTGCAAAAGTCAAGGAAACAATGGAGGAACTTTCCGGATCTTTTCCCGAAAGCCTCCGGTATGATATATCCCTGGATACCACCCTGGCGATAACGGCGGGCATTGATGAAATCATTGAAACCCTCTTTATCGCCCTCGCCCTGGTGATTTTGGTGGTTTTCCTTTTTATTCAGGATTGGCGAGCGGCCCTGATCCCCACCATCGCCATTCCCGTTTCCCTGGTGGGGGCGTTTATTGTTTTTCCCGTCATCGGATTCACCATCAACGTGTTGTCGCTGTTGGGATTAGTGCTGGCCATCGGCATTGTGGTGGATGACGCCATCATTGTGGTGGAAGCGGTTCAGGTCAATATTGAAAACGGCATGGACCCCAAGACTGCCACCTTCAGAGCCATGGAGGAGGTGACGGCGCCCGTCATCGCCACCACCCTGGTGCTGGTGGCGGTATTTATTCCGGTGGCGATCATGGGGGGCATTACCGGCAGCCTCTATCAGCAGTTTGCCATTACCGTGGCCGTGTCGGTACTCTTTTCATCCGTGAACGCATTGACCCTGAGTCCAGCTCTGTGCGCGCTGTTGCTCCGAAAACAAAAGCCCATGCGAGGTCCTCTGGGTGCCTTTTTCAGATTGTTCAACAAGGTTTTTGACAAATCCACCAATGCATATGTGGGATTTACAAAGGTCATCGCCAGAAGAATTGCCATCGGGGTAGTGTTTATCCTGATCCTGACAGGGGCCATGGGATTCCTGGGAAAATTGATTCCCGGCGGATTTATGCCCGAAGAGGATATGGGTTACCTCATGGTCAATATCCAGTTGCCCGACGCGGCATCCCTGCAGCGGTCCGATGTGGTATCCAGGAAAGTGGAAGAAATCATCAGGAAATATGACCAGGTGGAGTTTATCACCACTGCTACCGGTTTCAGCATGCTTTCCAACAGCATGAGTTCCAATTCGGGCTTTATTTTTGTATCCCTCAAGGATTGGGGGCTCAGAAAGATTACAGCCAATGAACTGGTGGCCCAGCTCAATTTGGATTTCTATATGAATATCAATGAGGCTCAGGTGTTTGCCTTTGGACCGCCCGCCATTCCCGGTTTGGGGAGCGGTTCCGGTTTCACGCTCATGATCCAGGACAAGGGAGGGGTTTCCGCCGCTTATCTGGGGGAGCAGTCCGACAAATTTATTCAAGCGGCCATGAAGCGGCCTGAAATCGGATCCATTTTTACGACCTTTAGGGCCGGCGTACCCCAGCGGTATATGGAAATCAACAAGGACAAGGCCTTGAAAGCGGGGGTGAGCCTCAACGATATCTACACCACCACCGGGGCTTTTCTGGGCGGCGCCTATGTGAATGATTTCAATCGATTCGGAAGACTTTACAAGGTGTATGTTCAGGCCGAACCCCAATATCGGCTTAAGGAAAGCCAGGTCAATCTGTTTTATGTGAACAACAATCAGGGGATGAGTGTTCCCCTGTCCACCTTTGTAAACATAAAGGATATTGTGGGCCCCGATTTCACCAACCGCTTCAATCTCTACCGAGCCGTCGAATTGACCGGGAGCCCGGCGAAAGGGTATACCTCCACCCAGGCCATGGCGGCCCTGGAGGAAGTAGCCGCAGAGGTATTGTCGGACGGCATGGGGTATGAGTGGAGCAATATGAGCTTCCAGGAAAAAAAATCCGCCGGTACGGGGTCCATGGTCTTTGTTTTTTCCCTGGTTTTCGTGTTTTTAATTCTGGCGGCCCAGTATGAAAGTTGGTCATTGCCCTTCAGTATTTTACTGGGAACGCCTTTTGCTATTTTCGGTGCATTCCTGGCCCTGTATGTGGCGCGCATGTACAGTGAGAGCTACGAACTCAATATTTTTGGTCAGATCGCCCTGGTGATGTTGATTGCCATGGCGGCCAAGAACGCGATCTTGATCGTGGAGTTTGCCAAACTGGAGTTTGACAAGGGACTTTCCCTGTTTGATGCGGCGGTGAAATCCGCAAGACTGCGTTTCAGACCCATTTTGATGACGGCATTTTCTTTTATTTTGGGGGTGTTGCCCCTGGTGGTGGCCTCGGGTGCGGGGTCTGAAGCCAGAATTGTTATGGGTATGGCCTTGTTGGGAGGGATGACGCTGGCCACATTGCTGGGGGTTTTCTTTTATCCCATGCTGTTTGTGATGGTGGGCAAAATCGCCCGTTACGAAAAGAAGCGCGACCTTCAAAAGGGTGAGGGAAAATTGGGGTGATGAAAAAAACAATTAACATATCCGGCATACTGGTTTTTTTCTTTTTTTTCGGGTGCGCCATGGGGCCGGATTTCAAGCCCCCGGTGGTGGAAACGCCCAAAAATTACCGGTTTGAAAAAATCCCAATGGAAACCATGATTAACCTGAAATGGTGGGAATTGTTTGACGACCCCGTCCTTTACACCCTTGTGAGCCAGGCCCTCTCAAATAACAAGGACTTGAAAATTGCCGCAAGCCGAGTGGAACAGGCCCGTGCTTATCTGGGATTTACCCAGGCGGATCAATATCCCGGTTTCTATGTGAAAGCCGGCGCCGGGACGGGCAATTTTTCCGGAAGTACCAGATCCGATAGCCGGAACAGCAGTTACTATGCGGGTCCGACACTCAGTTGGGAACTGGATTTCTGGGGCAAATTTCGCAGGGCCACGGAATCCGCCAGAGCGCAGCTGATGGCCTCGGAATACGGGCTCAGGACGGTTCAGATCGGTCTGATTTCGGCAGTGGTGGGATCTTATTATCTGCTGCTGGATTATCACCAGCGGGTGCGGATATCCAAAGATACCCTTGAATCCCGGGAGGAGAGCCTTAACATCATTCAAAAGCGGTTTGATCGGGGCATTATTCCCGAGCTGGATGTGAACCAGGCCCAGATTCAGAAAGAGATCGCCGCCGCCGCTATTCCCCAGTATGAACGGT
Organism: Desulfatiglandales bacterium; assembly: GCA_963664475.2. GTDB lineage: Bacteria > Desulfobacterota > DSM-4660 > Desulfatiglandales > Desulfatiglandaceae > NaphS2. The sequence goes on along the minus strand of CAXXXE010000004.1, from coordinate 231,505 downwards.
CCGTGGCCCAGACGGAAAATGCCCTCAGCATTTTGTTGGGAAAACTTCCCGAGCCTGTCAAGACGGGTAAAGGGCTAAACCTTGAAACGGCGCCGCCGGCGGTTCCCATGGGCCTCCCGTCCACCCTTCTGGAGCGGCGACCGGATGTTGTACAGGCGCTGTATCTGCTGGAATCCCAAACCGCCAATATCGGAGTGGCCGAGGCCATGCGTTTTCCGGCCATCTCATTGACCGGTATGCTGGGCCTTGCCAGCAGTGAACTCTCAGGCCTTATCTCCCAGGGCGGCGCCTGGTCGGTCAATGGGGGATTGTTCGGACCTGTTTTTGAGTTTTACAAAAATGTCAGGCGTGTTGAAATTGAGGAGTCGAAAACCAGGGAAGCCTTGTATTTTTATGAAAATACGGTGCTGACCGCATTTAAAGAAGTTGAGGACTCCCTGGTCGAAATTAATACCTACCAAGAGCAAATGGCGGCAGTTAAAAGAAAAGAAGCGGCGGCCCAAAACGCCTATCGATTGGCAAAGCTCCGGTACGACAAAGGGGTCAGCACTTATCTGGAGGTTTTGGAGACGGAACGTACCCTGTTTTCGGCCCAACTGGAACTGTCCGAGCTGAGGCAGCAATACCTGAACGGTTATGTCAAGCTGTATAAAGCCCTGGGCGGCGGATGGACTACAAAAGATGAAATGACAAAGGCCCGGGAGTTGCTCAAGAAATGAGACCTTTTGGGCCTGGAGAACGATAGATGATGGCCCATGTTCACCACCGGGGCGGTCAGCCTTCCGCTTTCCTGGTGGAAAATATCGATTTGTTGCCAAAAGGGTGCGTCTTGGATGTGGCCATGGGGCGGGGGCGGAACGCAGTTTATCTCGCGGGCCGGGGATTTGATGTGGAAGGTGTTGATATTTCCCCTGAAGCCCTGGAGGCTGCCAAGGCGCTGGCTCGGCAATCGGGAGTTCGCTTAACGGCTCGATTGAAAGACCTTGAGAAAGACGTTTTTATTGAAAAAGACGCCTACGACCTTGTGATATGTTTTAATTACCTTTATCGGCCTCTTATGCCGGTCCTGAAAGCCGCCCTCCGCACGGGAGGAATGCTGGTTTATGAAACCTATATCGTTGATCAGGCCCAATTCGGCAGGCCCAGAAATCCTAAACATCTTTTGAAACACAATGAGTTGCTGAATCTCTTTCGCGATTTTCGCTGTCTTCGCTATCGAGAGGGGATTTTGGAGCATCGAAAAGCGATTGCCGGTTTCATCGGGATAAAGTAACGGTTACCGCTTGCCGGAAAGGAATTTTAAAAATTGGATAATGGAAAAATAAGACCCCATGAGTTGGCTTTTGATATCGATGGGGTCATCGCGGATACCTTTCGCTCCTTTGTGGAAATGGCCCGAAATGATTATGGCATTCAAATAGAATATGATGCCATTACGGAATATGATTTTAGAAAAGTAGTGGATATCGATGATGCCGTCAGTGATGAAATCATCCGGAAAATTCTGGAAGATCCTTTGGGAATGGGAATAAAACCCATTCCGGGTGCAAAAGGGGTGCTGAATCGTTTGCTGGAGATGGGTTCCGTACTCTTTGTGACGGCAAGACCGGGCAAGGAGTCAATCATGGCGTGGTTGCGGCAGACAATAGGATTGTCGAACGTTGGAACCGTGTGTCTTGAAGCTACCGGAAATCACTTGGAAAAACTGCCGGTTCTTCTGGAATATGGTGTTAAATATTTTGTGGAAGACCGCCTGGATACCTGCTATCTTATTCATGAACGAGATATTACCCCCATCGTTTTTGAACAACCCTGGAACCGTAAACCCCACCCCTTCCAGACCGTTACGGACTGGAAAGGCATTCATGATAAAATTGACTGGAATGTGCTGCCTTAAAAGACCTCGGCGGATGTGGATTACGGCAACCATCGTATAATCGGAGAATGCTCTATGCCTGCCCAATCGGGAAACCACACGCCCGGCGAGATAACCTGCCTGTATGAAATTACCAAGGCCATTCACGCAACCATGGATCTTCAGCGGGCTTTGTACAAGGTCCTTGAGTTGCTTTCGGAACACTTGGGGATGAAACGGGGGTCCATTACGCTCCTGAATCCCGATACCCTGGAGATTCATATTGAAGTGGCCCACGGCATTTCCGAATCGGAAAAAACCAAGGGTAAATACAAGTTGGGCGAGGGCATAACGGGACGCGTCATCAAGGCGGGCAGGCCCATGGTGGTGCCTCAGATTGACGACGAACCGCTTTTCCTGGATCGAACCGGCGCCAGAAGCGGTATTGATCATTCGAAAATATCTTTTCTGTGTGTTCCCATCAAAGATGAGACCCGGGTTATCGGGGCCCTGAGTGCCGACTGTACCTACGAAGAAACCTTCTCCCTGGAAGATGATGTCAGGTTGTTGAGTGTCATCAGTACACTCATTGCTCAGAAAGTGGCGTTGCTGGAAAGGATTCGCAGAGAGAAGGACCAGCTTCAGGAAGAGAATAGCAGACTCAGAAAAGAGCTGAACAAGAAATACAGCTTCACCAATATCGTAGGCAACAGCCGCAAAATGCAGGAGGTCTTTTACCTCATCAGCCAGGTGGCCAAAAGCAATGCCAATGTGTTGTTGCTGGGTGAAAGCGGCACGGGAAAAGAGCTTGCGGCCAATGCCATCCACTACAACAGTTTGCGTGCCGGTCAACCGATGGTCAAAGTGAACTGTGCGGCGCTTCCGGCCAACCTGGTTGAAGCGGAGGTGTTCGGTTATGAAAAAGGGGCGTTTACCGGGGCCAATCGTACCAAATCGGGGAAATTTGAACTGGCGGATAGGGGGACCCTCTTTTTAGATGAAATCGGATCGCTTGCGCTGGAAAGCCAGGGTAAATTGCTGAGGGTGCTTCAGGAAAAGGAGTTCGAACGACTGGGTGGGACGCGAACCATTAAGGTGAATGTACGTCTGGTGGCCGCCACCAACGGGGATCTGGCACAAGCCGTGGAGGATGGGAATTTTCGGGAGGACTTGTTTTACCGGTTGAATGTGTACCCCATCTATTTGCCGGCGTTAAGGGAAAGAGAAGCGGATCTGCTGTTACTGGCGGACTACTTTCTTGAAAAATATGCCGCCGAATATCAGAAAGATATTAAAAGAATTTCCACGCCGGCCATTGATGCGCTAACCCAGTATCATTGGCCCGGTAATGTCAGGGAGCTGGAAAACTGTATCGAAAGGGCCGTGCTGTTGTGTGAAGACCAGGTGCTTCACAGCTATCACCTGCCGCCGACTTTGCAGACGGCAAAAGAGACGGGCACCCAGCAATCCCAGTCGTTGAAAGATGCAGTGGATCGTTTTGAGAAGGAGCTGCTTATGGAAGCCCTCAAAAACAGTCGCGGCAACATGCGGCAGGCGGCTTTGGCCTTAAAGACCACGGAGCGTATTTTTGGCTATAAGGTGCAAAAATATAATATTGATTCGAAACGGTATCGGTAGGGGTAAACAGCAGTTTTAAGTTCTCAGTTTTACGTTTTAGGAATCATCAAGAGGAGAATGTTTGGGTATGAAAAAAGTATTGTTGATGGCTGGGTTGATTTTTCTTGGAATGCATGCCTCATCCGTTCAGGCGGAAGACTTTGTGATCAAGGATTATACCTTTACCTGGCATGTGGTAAAAATCGAGGGTACGACCCTGGAAATTCAGAAGACCCCCGAGGCGCTTGTGGTCATTTTTGGACGTCCGGGGATTCCCTTGTGCGCGCTGACGGTTTCTCCCGCACAGGCCAAGGCCGTGGGAGACATGTTGAAAAGAACAAACGATTATCATGAAGTACAGAAAAAGAGTGAAGACCTGACATCCACGGATGCTCTTTTTTCCCAAAATTGTGTGGTTACTTTTTCTTCGAAGCAGGGGCGGGGTTTTGAAGTCAGGGTCAAGCAGGACGAACCTTTTAGCCCTGTCGTGCTGATGGAGAAGGAGGAGGCAATGGAAATTGGAAAATATTTGCGTCAGGCGGAACAGATGGCTTCTTTTGCGGATAAACGCGTCAGACCATGATCTCGAAGGATCATGTGGGATAGAGAAATGATGCCGCTGAAAAGGTTTGGGGGTGTACTGATGTTGGCTTTCGGCGCCGTTGGATTGATCGCTTGTCTTGCGGCGATTTATGAAACGGGGGCGGCCAAAAAGCAGTTGCTTTCATTTGTCGTGCAGGCCTTTGATTCCACGGAAACGGCCATGGTGAAAATCCATGAGCGTTTGGATAAGATTGGTATATCCGTGGCTGACATGCGTGTGGACCTGAAATCCGGCGCCTCGCGGGCCGGTGCCCTCCCAGTTGACGGAATCCAGGAAAAAGATCTGGCGGATTTTCAGGCCCTGGCTTCTGATTTTGGGGAAAATATACAAAAGGACAAAGATCGTCTCCGTTTTTATGAGGAAAGGGTGGTTTGGTGGATTAATCAGGGGAGCATGCTGGTTCCTCTGTTGATGCTTTGGCTGGGAGCCGGACAGTTTTGCTTGATGGTCTTCGGCTGGCGGATGGTTTCAGTTGAGGGGGATAAATGAACTCGGATCTGTATAAATTTCAGCAGTTCAACAACGATATGCTGTTGTACGGTCGGGATGTGGTTCAGGGCTTGTTTATCCTGGTGTTGGGTCTGCTTTTCATCAAATTTTTGATGCGCTATCTGAAGCCTCTGCTTCGAGGCATCAGAATAAGAGATACCTGGGTATCCGTCATTGCCAATGCCGTTTATGTGCTGTTGCTGGCCCTGGTGGCTTCGGCCGCGTTTCACCATGCCGGCATGCAAGGCATCGTGATCATACGGACCTTGGGGGCCGTGGCCATTGCGTTGGTGGGTCTGATTGTCATTTTTCGACCTTTGTTTCCGAGTCTTCCTTTCAAGGTGGGCGATACGGTTAAGGCGGGCGGGGTCCTGGGCAAGGTGGAAGCCATTACTCTCCTGAATACGCGGGTCAAGTCTTTTGACGGTCGAACGGTGTTTGTTCCCAACCGAATGATTTTAAATGAGGTCATCGAAAACTATCATTTCACCCCCAGTCGGCAGATTCGGTTGGTGGTGGGGATCGGCTATGACGCTGATCTGATGAAGGCCAAAAAAATCATTTCGGAGATCATCGCCCGCGATCCCAGGGTTTTGGACAGTCCCGCCGCAAGGGTTTTTGTGCTGAACCTGGCTGAAAGCTGCGTTGAAATCGCCGCCAGGCCGTGGGTTAAGAATGTGGACTATTGGCGAACCCGCTGCGATTTTCTGGAGGTCATCAAATTGCGTTTTGACCGGGAAGGCATCAATATCGCTTTCCCACAAAGGGACGTTCATATTTATAATGAGCGGGTTGACGCGGGGGATTCGTCCGTGAGGGAATCAAAATGAAGTTGAAGGAAGCGATGAAGGCCATTGATGAAGGGTGGGTGCGGCGGCTTGCGGGATATCGTGTTCACTTTCAGAAATGGGAAGATAACCATTGGGTCAGTGATGTTTTCCCGGGTGAAAAAGCAAACCCCATGACGAGTGAGGTATCCGCGTGGGAACTGGCAAGGCGGTTTTCAGCGGCAGGCGAGCCATCGGGAGGGGAATTCAAAACGGGCGACGTGGTAAATGTTTACGTGTTGGATGATCAAGGCAATCGGGTCAAATTCTATGGTCCGGATCCGGATCTGGTCTTTAATCCCGTAAATGTCTGAGCCTCTGTTTTTCCAGGGAAGGACAATGAAAAAGACAAGGTTGGTTTTTTTTACCGCTGTTTTACTGGTGCTGTTGGCTTCGCTCGCTTTTTCCGGTGGGAAAAGGGGTGCGAAGGATTTTGATATTTCCGTTGTGGAAGATGCCGCACGGGATGGGCGGATTGCCATTCGGATCAAGGCCAAAAGTGCTTTTTCCATGGGCCGCATAAAAAGACGGAACAAAGAATATCAAGCCGTTATGTTTGAAAGTTGTCTCCCTACCCAAAAAAAAGGGTTCCCCGAAGTCGGTTATTTTAAAATGGCTTTTCAGCTGCGGGACAACCGGAATTACAAACTGGTGGTTCAAAAAACGACCTTTGACGAGCGCCCCTATGAAGGGGACTGGCTCCCCTCCAGGGGACAGATTTTGAGAAGTATGGATCCTGGGAAAATCCCCTACAAAATGGAAAAGGATGCTCTGGTGGATGCCGATTATCCGGGAAGTGACTTCGCGGTGTTGGGTGAACCCTTTCTCATTCGGGAGGTGAGGGGAATTGATGTTACGATTTACCCCGTTCTCATCAATACGGTTTCAAAACGGGTGAAAATCCTCAAGACCCTTGAATTCGAACTGGTTCCGGTGGAGGAAGGGGTGATCATCAACCAGCAGCCCCAGCGACGGCTGAAGATTTTTTCACAAAATGAACCTGTGCTGGATTCCCTTTTTGTCAATTTCAGGTGGGACGATGAACTGGATGACGGGCCTGGGCATATGCTGGTCATTTATACTGAGGAGTATAAGGCTGCAATGCAGCCTTTTATTGCGCATAAGAAATCCCTGGGATTCACGGTGGCGGAGCAGGAAGTCAAGGAAGGGACCCATGTGAAGAGTATTATTCAGGATGCCTACGATGCGGACCACGAGCTTCTTTATGTGCAGTTGGTGGGGGACTGGGCGGATATTCAGTGTGACACCGATGCTTATGGGTATCCTCGGGATAATGCACTTGCCCTGGTGGCGGGATCAGACAATTATTATGATCTGATTATATCCAGATTCAGTGCGGAAAGTGCCGCGGATGTGACCACGCAGGTGGATAAGGTTATTGGCTACGAGACAAACCCCAATCAAGCTTGGTGGAAGGAAGCTTTGGGAATTGCTTCCGAGGAAGGAGGCGGGGACGAAGGCGATGATGGAGAAAAGGATTATGAGCATGTCGACATTATCAAGAAATACAAACTGCTCCCTTTCGGTTATACCACGGTGTATGAAGAATACGATCCGGGTGCCCTGGCTTCAGGGGTGACCAGTGCGGTAAACGGAGGCATCCATGTGATTAACTACATCGGTCATGGGTCCAAAACCAGTTGGAGTACTACCCGTTTTAATAACGATCATGTGAAGGCTCTGGAAAACGGAAGTAAACTCCCCTTTATTTTTTCAGTGGCCTGTTCGAATGGGGAATACAATGGCGGCACCTGCTTTGCCGAGACCTGGCTGCGAAAAACGGATGGTGGGGCGGTGTCGGCCCTCATGTCCACCATCAGTCAGCCCTGGGATCCTCCCATGCGGGGCCAGGATTATATGAACGATCTTCTTACGGGCGGATACGATTATGACCTGAACCCGGGGATCGGGACCAGCACCAACCACGGCAAGACCCGGCTGGGTTCCATTGTTTTCAATGCCTTCAACCTGCAGATTGCCGAGGCCGGCAGTGGCGATGTGAAAACCACTCAGACCTGGATCCTGTTCGGGGACGGTTCCCTCCTGGTTTCAGATCCGAAAGCGTCTTCCTGCCCCGACTGTTCAGGCGATGAAAGGCTTTTGGAAAATATTACCTTCAAAGCCGACAGCACCTGCACCTGCGAAGGGATTACCTCCCTGACCCTGGGTGAAGGGATAATCGTTGAAAGCGGTGCCTCGGTCACCTTTCAGGCGCCTCTGGTGAAGATTGCACCAGGGTATCATTTTAAGCCCGAAAACGGCGCCCATGTGGAGATCCGGCAAACGCAATAGGACCTTTTTTCCCAATTTTGTGGAATCCAGAAAATCGGGCTATGCGAATTCCGGATTTGGGTAGGTATAGAATCCACGCCCTGTTTTAACCCCCAGCCCGCCGCGTTCAATTTTATCCGTCAATGCCTGGGGAGGTTTGTCCTTGGGGTCCTTACTTTCATTTTTTCTTTTCGGCTGCATTGTAATATTGCATGTAAAATTATTGGATTGCGGGTGTCTTGATTTAACATATAAGCCTTTAGATTAACTAAAAAATACAATTTTTACCAAAAATGTTGGCGTGTCCTTCAAAATGTTGCGTGACCGGTTTTATGACTTGACAGTGTAAAGGTCTTTGGTTAATCTGTATAGATCGAAAAATAGCATTCAAGAATACGGATAGGGTGAAAATCATGGGCTCCACATTAAATACCGACTCCCTCCGCAATGCCATTGTCCTTCCCGATCACGGCAAGGCAGTCTCCAAAATGAAACGGCGCTGGGAAGATTTCATTCGGGATCCGGTGGTGCCGCAGCAGGGGCTGCATCCGGAAATTTTTCAGTCCTGGCAGCGGTGTTTGAATCTGGATGTGAATCCGGAGACACATTCGCCTGCTTTTTTGAATCCCGAATTGGTCAAAAAGAAATTGAGATACAACCATGAGTGCATGTCAGCCATCAAACCCGTGGTGGATTCGGTGGATGACCTCATTGACATCTCAAACCATCTCATTGCCTTTGTTGACCGCGACGGTTATGTGCTGGAAATATTCGGCAGCAAGAATATCCAGCGTGTTTTGGCGTCCATCGATTTTCGAATCGGAGCCAACTGGAACGAACGGTTTACCGGAACCACAGCGGTCGGCATTGCCCTCAAAACCGGCCAGCCCAGTCATGTTTTTCATGCGGAGCATTATTGTCGTGAACTCCATGAATTCACCTGCACGGCAGTTCCTATTCGGAACCCCTTTTCTAAAAAGGTCATTGGTGCGCTGAATTTCGTGGCTTACATGAGTGACCACCAACCTCATTCCATGGGCATGGCACTGCAAATGGGGCGCTGTGTTGAATTGGAAATATACCGCAGTCGCAAGGAACGCGATGATTTTTTCAGGGAGTACAGCACGCAGCTGACGCTGGATCAAATGGAGCGGGGCGTTGTGGTGCTGGATGACAATGATCGCATCCGTCGGGCCAATCTCAAGGCCCTGGAACACCTGGGGGTTGAAAGTCGGGATCTCCTTAACAAAAAACTCAAGAGCCTCAAAACTTTTGCGGGCTGGCAGGATCTGGATAAACCGACCTTTATAAACGCAGTGGATGGCGTTGAGATTCGACTGGCCCGGCAACCGATCGTCCACCAGAAGGAGGTGATCGGCTCTTTGATTCTCCTTGAAAAAAACGCAGCCGATGCGGCGCCAGGGGCCGATGATGGCGTTCAGAGACCCATCGGTAGATCCACGGCTTTTCAAAAGATTCTGGAATATGCTGAAAATACAGCAAAATTCGATTCGAATGTCCTGATTATGGGAGAGACGGGCACCGGGAAAGAAGTGATCGCCCAGTATATTCATGAAAAGAGCATGCGCAGTGACAAGCCCCTTTTGGCCATCAATTGTGGATCGATTCCTCGTGAGCTTCTGGGCAGTGAACTCTTTGGGTATGAAGCCGGTGCTTTTACCGGTGCGGCCAAGAAAGGCCATGCCAGCAAGTTTGAATTGACAAATGGTGGAACCCTTCTTTTGGATGAAATCTCCGAAATGCCCTTGGAATCACAGGTTTATCTTCTTCGCGTTATCGAAGAAAGGGCTGTTACCCGGTTGGGTGGGAACCGTACCATTCCCGTGGATATCCGTCTCATTGCCGCATCCAACAAGGACCTGCAACAGGAAGTGCAGGCCGGGCGGTTTCGCGCCGACCTTTTTTTTCGCTTGAATGTTCTTCGCATCGATCTTCCGGCCTTGAAAGAGCGCAAAGACGACATTCCCCTTTTAACGGATCATTTTCTGCAGATCCTGTCCGAAAGCCTGGGAAAAACAAACATGAAAATGTCCGATGAAGCCATGTCGGCGTTTATGGATTATGAATGGCCGGGAAATATTCGAGAGCTGCGGAATGCTGTTGAGCAGACCCTGGTTATGACGGAAGGCCCCCTCATTAGAGTGGATGATATTCCCAAACACATACAGAGAATTTTTACGCCGCCGACAGACATTTCAGACAAGGACAAAACACGTTATTTGGAATTTGTTCAAGTGTATAACGAAACGGAAGGGAACATATCCAAAACAGCTAAAATTATGAATGTTTCACGTCCCACCGTGTATGCATGGCGGAAAAAATTCGGTATTCCTGCTTAGTTTCTGTAGTCGTCAATGGCAGCGCCGATGTGTTTGAGAAGGTCCAGATCCTTTCCGCTGCCCACTTTCATGCTTTCCCGATCTCCGATCCTGATAAAAGAAACCCTCTTCATTTTTCGAAGCCCCGATGGAATGGTCTCTATTTTCCACGGGGACATAAGGGGAAGACGGTCGTTTTTCAATGAAAGGACGCCGTAATTTACGTCGATCCCTTCGCGACTTACGGAAACCGTGCTGAAACCGAAAAAGGGGCTGTTAAAAAACCACAAGGTGATCCCCAGCCAGATGAGGGATGCCAAAAGATGCCGGTGCTTTTTTTTTGAAAGGGAATAAAAAACAAAAAACAACACCAGGCCCAATGCAAAAAGCATGATGCTGTTTTGAACCGCGATGGATTTTATGGCAAAAAATTGAGCATTCATAGCTTTAAAGTCTTGCTGAAGCCTCCGGCGAGGGATTCCGGCGCTTGCCAATGAACAGTTCCAAAGAGCAAACGAAAAAAGCCTGACGCCTTAATGGAAAAATTGAAAGATCTAAAAAAACCTACACCAGAATTGCACGCGGTGCAACCTTTCTCTTGACAGTCCAAAAACCGTTTTGTAAATTCCGGCGATATCATTTACCCGTAATGATATGAGTTTTTTTTAATGCATTGCTCGATTGCCCCTTATGGCCCGTTTTCTTTGGGTCAATAAGGAACTATCACCCTGACCCTTGTCAAGCTAGAAGGAGGAAAACGTTTCATGAAAACCCCTAGGTGCGGTATATTATCTTTTTTTGCCATTGTCCTTTTTTTACTGAGTTCACCCGCGTTTGCCGGCCATGGGGCAAAAGGCGGCCCTCCCAAGGCTGTAATTGAGGGCGGGGACACCATCAATATTTCGGGCATCGTCCTTGACAGTCACAAGGAGCCCATCAACGAGGCCAATGTTCGGATTTTGGTCAACGGAAAGGACGTGGAGGATGTGGTAACGGCCCACAACGGTAAATATGTGGCCCGCTTCCAACTGGAAAAAGGCGAAATCGAAAAGTCGACCATTGAAATAAAGGCCGATAAAGCCAGTTTCAAGGAGGTTACCTTTACAGTTCACGGAAAAGATATGGCTCGGCAGGGGGATCATCTTTTTTTGAGCGAAGACATGTCCATGGACCGCCACCTGGGGCCGGCTTTCTGGATTTCCACCATTATTTTTATTCTGGCTTACGTGTTGATCGCCTTTGAATTGCTCCACAGAACCGTGGCCGCCATGCTGGGTGGTATTCTGATGCTGGTCATTTCCTATACTTTCGGCACCATCAACCCGGAATATCACATTTTTTCCTTTGAAAGCGCCATTGCATCCATTGACATGAATGTGGTGTTTCTCCTCATGGGCATGATGATCATCGTGGGGGTCTTAAAACATACCGGCGTGTTCCAATGGTGCGCCTATGTGTCCTACAAGCTGGCCAAGGGGAATGTCTTTGTACTGGCGGTCTATCTCATGATTTTTACCGCTTTCGCTTCGGCCTTCCTGGATAATGTGACTACCATGCTGCTGTTGACGGGGGTGGCCATCGAGATTTCCATATCCCTGGGCATCAATCCCCTTCACATGCTCATCCCCCTGGTGCTGGCGTCTAACGTGGGCGGCACCGCTACGCTCATCGGCGACCCGCCCAACATCATGGTCGGTTCCTTTGCGGGCCTTACCTTCATGAATTTCGTGACTGCCCTGGGACTGATCTGTGTGGTCTGTATGGTTGCCCTGATCATTTTCACCAAGCTGGTGTGGGGCAAGGGGTATGCCGCCGGCACGGTGGACAATGTTCAGGAATATATTCAAGTCCTCAAGGAAAAATACCGGATTACCGATCCTCGGTTGCTCACTTACGGTTTGGCCGTGCTGGGCTTTGTGGTGTTTCTATTCTTGAGCCATGGGTACTGGCATATGGAGGTCAGCGTGGCCGCTATTTTGGGTGGCGCCGTGCTTTTGACCATTGCCATGCTTACGGAAAAAGTGGATTTGATCGAATTGATTGAAAAGGATATCGAGTGGCCCACCCTCATGTTCTTCATCTTTTTGTTTATTATGGTGGGCGCCGTTGAAACCAGCGGCTTGCTGGCGGTCGTTGCCGACTGGATTCTAAAACTTTCAGCCGGGGATTTTGTGATCGCCTGTAGTCTGATTTTGTGGGTGTCGGCCATCATGAGTGCTTTTGTGGACAACATCCCTTTTACCGCTACCATGCTGCCCATTGTGGCGTACCTGAGTACCGTCATCCCAGGGGCGGAAAATACCCTCTGGTGGGCATTGGCGCTGGGCGCGTGTTTCGGCGGAAACGGCACCATTATTGGGGCTTCGGCCAACGTGGTGACCATGGGGATCGCAGAGTCCAGGGGGTACAAGATCAGCTTTATCGGGTTTATGAAAACCGCCTTTCCATTCATGATCATCACCATCATTATCGCCCATGCCTGGTTGTTGATCGTCAGGCCGCAGTAGCTTAAATATTTGAAATCAATCGCCTCCTGGCCGGGATATTCGGTCAGGAGGTTTTTTTATTCTTGACAACTACCCTAATGAAAGTTAATCTCAAATATTAAAATTTACCGTAAATAAGGAGATACGATATGGGTTCCAACAGTAAACAGACCAAGCTGATACGGGCAAGAAAAGCAAAGCCCAATAGAAAAAATCTCAAGAAAAACCAGGAGCGCGTTCAGAAAAATGCCGAGATGCTGAGGGAACTCGCTTCAGAATCCGATAACTGATTGCAGTGTTCTGCTTTAGGAATTCACCCGAAAAATCCCCCTCAGTACAGCGTGTCTGAGGGAGATTTCCTTTCCCCCCTATACACCATTTGTTTGCATTTTATCGGCCAATGGTAATCCTGTCCATCATTATAATCTTTTAAATCGTGTTCAAATATTTTGTTCCGGTTTGAAATTTATCCTTAAAGACCTATATTGTGAAAACATACGATCTCTTAAAAGGATACTGATGATGCCGAGATATTCAACCAAAACCATATGGTTTGTTCTGCTGCTGCTTTTTCTTTTCTTATGGTTCAAGAAAGAGGATCGATCTATTTTTCCGCGGAAATCCCCGACGGCCGAATCCTTGGACTTCAATGCTCCGGAACCTCCAATGGTGGCCCAACCGGCCGTTTTTTCTTCCGACGAGAAAATCAATGTGGATGTGTTCCAAAAAGTCCATCCCGCGGTGGTCAACATCGCGACCACGACCCTTGGCATGAACTTCTGGATGGAGGTCATCCCAAGACAGGGGCAGGGATCGGGTTTTATTATCGATCGGAGGGGCTATATCCTGACCAACAACCATGTGGTGGCCAAGGCTCAGAAGATGACGGTGACCACCGTGAACGGCAAAAAAATTGAAGCCACCCTGGTAGGCCGGGATCCACGGACCGACCTGGCGGTGATTCGAATTGCCCCGGGGGAAGTGGAAGCCGTAGCCACTCTGGGGGATTCGGACAATCTTCTCCCCGGGCGAAAAGCCATTGCCATCGGAAATCCCTTTGGACTTTCCCATACCCTGACCACGGGAATTATCAGCGCGCTTCATCGAAGCATTCGGACCGAAGACGGCAACGAGATCGAGGATCTGATACAGACGGACGCCGCTATAAATCCCGGCAATTCGGGCGGCCCCCTTTTGGATTCAAACGGTCATGTCATCGGCATTAACACCGCCATTTTCAGCCTTTCGGGCGGATATCAGGGCATCGGTTTTGCCATCCCCATTAACCTGGCCAAGCGTGTGGCCACACAATTGATAACCGCCGGGAGGGTGGCCAGGCCATGGCTCGGTATCTCCGGGCTTTCCCTGACCCCTTCTCTTGCTGACGGTCTGGGGCTTGGGGTGGAACAGGGCGTTCTGGTGGTTCAGGTGGTGCGGGGCGGGCCTGCTTCTCAGGCCGGATTGAGGGGCGGGAACCGGGAAGTGGTGATCGGGGGAATCCGACTTCTTCTGGGTGGGGATATTATCACCGATATTAATGACATTTCAATCACGGACATGAAACAGCTGGTTCATCATGTGGAGCAGATGGAAGTGGGGCAGGAGGCGGATATTTCAATTTTGAGAAAGGGATTTTCAAAGCGCATTCGTGTGTTGCTTTCTGAGAGGCCCTAAAGTCGGAAAAATGGACATCAATGCTTCTACTGATTGAATGTTGAGGTCCAATGTTCCATGTGGGGCTTTATTTTAAGCCTGCCCGTTTCCTGAAGCAGTTCCATTCCCATGACCGCCATGAAAAACAGGATGATGCCCATGCCTATGGCAAGACCGGGTTTGAATGTTTGCCGTATTTTAAGGAGGATCATGCCCGGCAGTATCCCGAATACCATCCCAATGCCCACTCCCCCCGCTACATTCAATGCGATCAGAAAAAGGTCGGGGTAGCAAAGGGTGATGAACAGGGGCAGACCAAAAGCCAGAAGAGCATCCGTGGCGCGATTTCTCCTTTTGAAAAAGGGGCGCGTCAAGTCTTTCATAAAGTTCAATAGACCGGTTCCTACGGCCAGGTAAGACGTGGCAATGGCCAGGAGGGAAAAAATTAAACTGACGGTCGTGAAAATACCGGAATCGAGGATATGGGCCAGCGGGATAGTGGCCGGCAGGTTTTCCTTGAAAGCGTGATGGATCGTATTGTTCCCCGATCCCTCCAACGGCAGACAACCGATGGCGGACAGTGTCCATAAAACCGACAGGACCAGAGGGATTGCCGTCCCTACGATAAGGGCTTTTTGGACGGATGGTCGGTCGTAATCCAGAACCCGCACAACGATGGGGATGGTGTTGTGATAGGTAAAGGCACAGACGAATACTGGAAAAACCGCTGGAAAGAATCCCCAGTCCGCATACCGGAACCATTGGAAATGTACGCTCTTTCCGGAGGCTAGAATCAGATACACAAATGCCACAAAAAGCAGCGCCATCAATGCCGCGTTGCTTTTGCGAACCACTTCCACGCCAAACAGGGTGACGGCGGTCAGAACGGTGAAAAGAACAAGCGTGACAACGGATTCCGGAATATCGATGTTGAAGAGGTGGGTGATGATGGTCGCCCCCCCGCACAGATAGGCCACCAGAATGCCAAAGTAATTGATCAGATAGCCGATGGTGGCAAACCCTTTTCCAATGGGCCCCAGTTCTCTGTGAAACAGTGACGGCAGCCCTTGAATGTCGTGGCCGTGATTGATCATTCGCCAGGCCAAAATAAAACCTGTCCCCAGCATCACCATCCAAATGGTGAAAAGACCGATGGTCGATGGAAGCGCCCCCGCCATTCCACCCAGAACGGGTAATCCCAGTATGCCGGCGCCGATGGTGTTGCCGGAAATCATAAGGGCTGCTGTGAATATCTTTGAGGAGGAGTTTTGCATGATTTTTTTCCGCCAAATTGACTGATCAAAAAAGAATACATGCTTTCCCCTGTTTTGTCATGATATAAAATCCAGCCGATTTTTTATTGCCTAAAATGTGGTTAATTTGTTATGTTTTAAACCGGTGTTCTTATGTGTCTAAAAAGAAGTCGCTGCTATGGTCGGCAAATGAAACAAGATTGAACATTTCGGAGTATGTAAAAATGGATTCACCAGGGGTCATTTTGAGCCTGTTGGAAATGGGGGGAAGACTTGAATACGCGTGTGCCCAATTTTACCAGCAAGCCTCAAAACTCGCAATGCATGAGGAGGCGCGGCAGGAGTTCCAAAGACTGGCGTCCATGGAGCTGGACCATGGACATTTTTTTTCGGATCTGAAAGCAAAATACGAAAAACAGGATGTGGGTATTTTTGGGGAACACGATGTAGCATCCATTTCCAAATATGTGAAAGCCATCCAGGATTCCCGTGTGTTTGATTTTGATTTTATCCTGAATAGCGCCATTTCAGGTCATGAGGATGTATCGGAGATTATTCAGCTTGCCATCGGATTTGAAAAGGACGGTATTGTATTCTATGCCGGATTGGCGAGTCTGGTTGAAGACGGCAATTTTAATCATTTGCTTAAAGAAATCATACGTGAAGAATTTGACCATCTTTCGCAGTTAACCCGCATTTCTTTTTTGTAACGGTTTATGGGTTCATCTTTCAAGGTTTGTGACAAAGGAAAATGTTTCATAAAACAAGGATGTCTCAAATTGAAATGAGACATTTTGTTGTTCCCTTCATTTGGGGGCGGTGCTTTCTTGTGGAGGCGGTGTTTTTTCTAACCCTTTTTGATTACTGACTTAATTCTCTCTGTTGTCCGGGATTCATCCCGTTCAACCCTTTTTGCCGATGCACTTCGCAATTCTGGGAAGTTTTGTGAAGAAACATGCGCAACATCATAAAATAATAAACATATCAACAATCTAAACTTTTTTTCGTACCACTTATGTCTCATGGGCCATTCTTTAGTAATGATTCTTTATTGCAGAGTATGATGCTTTTTTGATGTAACAAATTGATATGTTAAAGATTGTATGGATCTTTACTTGCATTGGCACACAACCTGCTAAGTCGTAGGTCAAGGTGTTTTGTCTCGATGCCAATCAAAAGTCTGAAAATTAATTTTTCCCACGAAGGGAGAATATCAGCCAAGGAGGTAGATATGGAAAAGGACATGAAAATTAAAGAAATTAAACCTTTGAACATCGATGAGGCAACCCTTTGCGATGCCACAGCTCAGATGTTGAAAAAAGCGGAAAAGGATGGCGTCGAAACGGCTTTTCACCGTGCGGCGGCCATGAAGGCTTGCCCGATCGGCGCCGATTCCGCCTGCTGCAAGCATTGCTCCATGGGGCCCTGTAGATTGAGTTCCAAGGACCCTTATGGAAAAGTTGGTGTCTGCGGGGCGACCATCGATACAATTCAGGCCCGTAACTTTGCCAGAATGGTGGCTTCAGGCGCTGCCGCCCATACGGATCATGGCATGAGTATGCTGGATCTCTTCAGGGAGGTTGTGAACGGCCATATTAAGGAATATTCCATTAAAGATCCCATTAAACTGGAGGAGGTGGCTTCAGGACTGGGAATTGAGGTGGAGGACCGGGAGATTAAGGATATTGCCCTGGACCTTTATCGGGAACTGGAACGAACCTATACCCAGGTGGAAGGGGAGATCCCTTTTGCCAAGAGGGTTCCCGAGAAAACACTGGAGACATGGCGAAAACATGGGGTAGTGCCCCGAGGCGCCATGCGCGAAATCATGGAATTGATGCACCGGACCCACATGGGGGTGGACCAGCATTATGAGAATATTACCCGGCAGTGCAGTCGAACCGCATTGTCCGATGGCTGGGGCGGTTCCATGGTGGCCACTGAAATTTCGGATATTCTCTTCGGAACGCCCAAACCCGTCCAGGGGGATGTCAACATGGGATGCCTTAAAGAGGATGAGGTGAACGTTGTGATTCACGGGCATGAGCCCAATCTCTTTGAGTCCATGATGGCTTCGGTGGATGATCCTGCGCTTCTTGAAGCTGCAAAAGGGGCGGGGGCCAAGGGAATCAATTTGGTGGGGATGTGCTGTTCGGGTGCTGAAATGCTCTCCCGCCACGGTATACCCCATGCGGGAAATTTCATGAGTACCGAAACGATTCTGGTGACCGGCGCCGTGGATGCCATGGGCGTGGACGTGCAGTGCATCAAGCAGGGACTTGCCCAGGTGGCCGACTGTTACGGCACCAAACTTTTTACCACCAACCCCAGATGCCACATCGAGGGGGTGGACCATATTGAATTTGTTGAACATGAACCGAGAGCATGCACGGATGCCATTGTCAAAAGCGCCATTGAGCGATTTAAAAATCGGAAAATGCCCATCGAGATTCCCAACATCACGAATCCCGGCATCCACGGTTTTTCAATGGAATATATTAACTACATGTTGGGTGGAACCTTCAGGGCTTCCTACAAGCCTTTAAATGAGAATATTATCAACGGGAGAATCAGGGGGGTAGCCGGTGTGGTCGGTTGTACCAACCCAAGGGTGAAACAGGACTGGGTTCACGTGGAACTGGTCAAAGAGTTGATTCGAAACGATGTTCTGGTGGTGCAGACCGGATGTTCCCAGATCGCTTTGGCAAAGGCCGGTTTGTATAGGCCGGAGTCCGCGGCCCTGGCGGGTCCGGGGCTCAGTGAAGTTTGTGAGACGGTGGGGATGCCACCTGTCCTGGGCCTGGGGTCCTGCGTGGATAACAGTCGAATTCTCACGGCCTGCTCGGAAATGGTGCGGACCGGGGGACTGGGAAACAGCCTGGCGGATCTTCCCGTTGCCGGGGCTGCCCCGGAATGGATGAGTGAAAAGGCCATTTCCATCGGACACTATTTTGTGGCCTCGGGCGTGTACACGGTTTTCGGCGTGACCTATCCCATCATCGAAGGAACGAAGTTCCATCAGCTTCTCTTTAACGGGCTGGAAGAGATGGGATTTGGCAAATGGGGGTTTACGGCGGATCCTTATGAAATGGCCCGGATGATGATTGCCCACATTGACAAGAAAAGAAAGGCCCTGGGTATCGATCGGGCCAGGGAACGGGTCCTGATGGATATGGCCGACAGACAGAAGCTTGAAGCGGTCTAGTGTTCCAGGACCATAACCATTGGTTTTAACGAGAAATTTTTCCCGCCTGGCATGACGGTGTGCTCCGGGGCCATGGCGGGGAAAATCTAAAAAAAACGCAAGAAGCGAGACAGATATGAAACCCACTGCCGGTGCATACCATGAAAAGACCTGCTATGAGCGGTCCGAGATGGGTGGACATTTTTTGGATTGGCGGAACCAGCCGGATGTTTTCAAAACATATGACGGTTTGGAATCGATTACCCTGCCGCGTGAGATGCCGCTGCCCCGGGCGGATCTTTTTGACCTTTATGGACATGGGCCTGAACCTCCAAGGGAAAGTGGCCTTTTTGACCTGGAAACCCTTTCCCGAATTCTGCTTTTGACTTATACCTTGACTTCCCGGGCGCATCAACCGGGGGGGATGTTTTATTTTCGAAGCGCCGCTTCCGCCGGCGCCCTTTACCCCACGGAGATCTATGTGGTGAGTGAGGGGATGGCGGATGTTAACCCCGGACTTTATCATTTTTCCATTGCCCAACACCGCTTGGTGAAGCTTCGTGACGGATATTTTTCGGGTTCGGTGAAAGACATAATCGATGATAACCTTGCGGGGGCTTCGCCGCTGACATTTTTTTTTACGGCCATCTTTTTTCGAAGTGAGTGGAAATACCGTGACCGTTCTTATCGTTATCATTTACTGGATACTGGACATGTTCTTGAAAATCTTTTGCTCTCTCTCAAAGCGCTGGGATATGCATTTGACATTACGTTCGATTTCGATGATACGGCCGTCAATGGATTCCTGGGCCTGGATGACAACCTGGAAGTTTCCCTGGCCGTGTGCCGGGTGAAGGGGTTGCCGGAACAAGACGCGAGACATAATCCCCCGATGATCGAGGATCTGCCCGAAACCGTCAAAGCGGCCAGCCGCGTATCCACTGTTGAATCCCATTCGTCGGCGGTTCGGGCGGTTCACTATGCCGGATATGAGAGAATTTTATCAAACAAAGCCGATTTTAAGATGTGCAGTGCCTTGGGTGTTGCTACGGGAGCCGGGGTTTCGGTCCAATCGAAATCAATTGCGAAGGCGACCTTAGCGTATCCGGATGCTGTTTTCCGCAGAAGATCCAGCAGGAATTTCATTGCGGAATCCATGCCCATTTCCAGCTTTGACCGAGTGCTGAAGGTTCTTTCCCGAACAGGTTCTGAAGAAAATATCCCCTGTTTTCGCAGCATTTGCATCGGATTTTTGACCTGTGGCGTCGAATCCCTGCCCGATGGATTTTATCTGATGGATGAAAAAGGGAAAGGTCTCGACCTGGTTCGGCCTGGTGCTTTTACTGCGCCCATGTCGCAAATCTGTCTGGATCAGGACTGGATGGCGAGGGCGTCCGTACATGTCGTGTTCATGACCAACATGAAGGTTCTGGAACGGGTATGGGGACCCAGGGGATACCGATATGCCATGATGACGGCCGGACGTCTGGGGGAACGGCTTTATCTGGCCGCTTCGGCCCTGGGTCTGGGTTGCTGCGGTATCGGCGCATTTTATGATGGGGAAGCTTGTGACCTGTTGGGCCTTGATGCGGCATCGCGGGTCGTGTATGTGGTATCGCTGGGTGTCGTCAAGGCCATGGTGAAAAGAGATGGTATCGCTGGGTGTCGTCAAGGCCATGGTGAAAAGAGATATGGGAAAGGAATGAACAATGTTTGGAAAAGGAACGCTTTTGTTTTCGATCTTGCCGGCCCTTATGGTGAGCCCTGTTGTTTCGAATGCACGGGCCGCCGTTGAAACGGCGACCCTGGCCGGCGGTTGTTTCTGGTGCATGGTGCATCCCTTTGAACAAATGGAAGGGGTATTGGCGGTTAAAGCCGGATATACGGGGGGGCACATGGAAAATCCCACCTATGGCGAAGTGGTGTCCGGCGAAACCGGCCATGTGGAAGCGGTTCAGATTGTCTTTGATCCCTCCCGAACAACCTATTCGGAGATTCTGGATCTGTTCTGGCGACAGATCGATCCGACGGATGCCGGGGGGCAGTTTGTTGACCGGGGTTCCCAATATGGGACGGCCATCTTTTATCATTCGGAAGCGCAAAAGCTGGCGGCGCAAACGTCAAAAGATGCGCTGGATCGTTCCGGAATATATGACAAACCCATAGTGACCGAGATCAGGGCCTTCTCCGGATTTTATGAAGCGGAAGCATACCATCAGGATTATCACAAAAAAAACCCCATGGGATACCGGCAATACAGAAGCGGCTCCGGGCGCGACCTGTATTTAATGCGGATATGGACGGGAAAACCTGAAAAAATGCCGGCAATATCAAAGGTGGTGGCATACCCAAAACAATCGGAGGCGGAACTCAGAAAGAGGCTGACCCCGCTTCAATACGAGGTCGTCCGGGGAAACGGCACGGAACCGCCATTTCAAAATCCCTACTGGAACCACAAGGAGCGGGGAATCTATGTTGATGTGGTGTCGGGTGAACCCCTCTTCAGTTCCCTTGACAAATA
Source organism: Desulfatiglandales bacterium (assembly GCA_963664475.2). Classification (GTDB taxonomy): domain Bacteria; phylum Desulfobacterota; class DSM-4660; order Desulfatiglandales; family Desulfatiglandaceae; genus NaphS2. Next base: position 210,385 of record CAXXXE010000004.1, on the reverse strand, counting down.
TGATTCGAAAACGGGTTGGCCCAGCTTTACAAAACCCCTGGCGTCTGAAAATATCGTTTTAAGGGAAGATCGAAGCCTGTTTTCCACAAGAACCGAGGTAAGAAGCCGTCATGCGGATTCCCACCTCGGCCATGTGTTTCCGGATGGACCGCCGCCCACGGGGAAGCGGTATTGCATGAATTCCGCCGCCCTTCGGTTTGTTCCGGAGAAAAATCTGGTCAAGGAGGGGTATGGGAAATATGTGAGGCTTTTCGAGGAGTGATCCTGAAATATTTTCGAAAAATCTATGCATCTAACGACATGACTAAAAAGGTGTGATCCGATGGTTTTGGAAGTCCTCGTATGTGCGTATCGATCCAAACGGTACGAGATTTTTCGGCAAGGGATGGTGTCCCCATAATATAGTCGATGCGCCATCCCATGTTTCGTTTGAAACCATTGGGAATCCTGTAATCCCAAAAGGTGTAATGGTTGCCGTCCGGTATGTGTTTTCGGAAGATATCGACCAATCCCCACTCAAAAAACCGCCTCATCAAGGCCTGCTCATCGGGATGAAACCCCACGCCTCCCCTGAACCTATCGGGATCATAAACGTCTTTGTCTTCCATGATCACATTGAAATCTCCGGTCACCAAAAGGGGGTCGCCGGGCGTAAACCGGCGGGTGATATAGTCAAGGAGCGCCCGGAGCCAGGTCAGTTTGTACTGGAATTTGTCCGACCCGATCTGGGACCCCTGGGGGACATACACGTTGACGACCGAAATGCCGTCAATGTTGCCGCTGATGAATCGTGCCTGTTCATCCCCGGAATCGAAAAGGTCCAGGCGTGCTTCCGTCAGGGGGGATTTGCTGAGGATGGCTACGCCGTTATAGGATTTCTGTCCGCGAAAGGTCGCATGATAACCACACTGTTTCAGGGGTTCCACCGGGAAATCCCGATCCTGTACTTTGGTTTCCTGCACGCATAGGATGTCGGGGGTTTCCCGGCCCAGCCACTCCAGAAGCATGGGAAGTCTGGTGCGGATGGAGTTGGCGTTAAAAGTGGCAAATTTCATGGGTATCTTTACTCCTTGCCGGTAATCAAGTCCCCACGGCATTCCCTTTGAGAAGTTATGGGGTGGGGGTAAACCGACAGGGCTGCTAAACAGGTTGCCCTACGGATTTAATTATTTTATACTGTATCACATAAGGGTTGGCATTGACAATGGCTGTCGCAGCCGTTCAAGGGAGGAAATATATGGATAGCAATCAAAATCTCATTAAAATTTTTGAGTACGCGCTGAGTCAGGAAAAGACCGGTATGAGTTTTTTTGAAACATCGCTGGAACGGATGAATGTAGGTGCTGCGGTGACGGCGTTTAAAAGGCTCATTGAAGAGGAAAAACGGCATATCGTATTTATTGAGGCGATTCTGGAAAAGTTGAGATTAGACCAGGATGTGGACCTGCCGTCTCTGGAAAACGAGGTTCTGAAACCGACCCATTATTTTGACGATCGAAGCCGATCGGAATTCTTGGAAAGATGTCTTTATGAGTCCATGATTCCCGATGTAACCGTTTTTAATACGGCCTGGTTGATTGAAAAGGATCTGAGTGAATTCTATGAAAAAATGGCGGAAAAAGTCGAGGGTCCGTCTTCAAAGGCACTGAAGATGCTGGCTTCCTGGGAAAAATCCCATGAGAAATTCTTTAAGGAATTCCGCGATAAACTAACCGACACCTATTCTCAAATGCCATGGGGAGGGTAGTGCAACAGAATTGGGTTAAGAAATGAGGGGGATTGGTCTGAATTGCCTTGCCAAAGGGTTTTTGATGTGTTTCATGAAACATATCCGGCTCAAATAACAATCTGAGACAATTTTTTTGGCGGCGTAACCTGTTATCAGATGTTTAGGATGGTTTTCAGGACGGCGAGGCACTTTTGTGCCAATACGGTTGATCCGGTATTGTTTTTTTAATGTTCTGATGATAGGGATAACATCCACTAAGGTTTTGGTATTGATTGTCTTTTAGCGGTTACGATTTTTTCGTTGTGTTTTGGCATAAAACCTGCTTATTGCTCTGGAACATGCGTAAGTCTCTTATGGGGAAATAGCCGGGTTTTGGGTTGTCTGGACCCTAAATTTGAATTAAAAAATCAAGGAAAAGGGGGTGTAACAATGGGAGATTGGAAATGCAAGGAATGTGGATATACCGTGAAAGCAGACACGCCGCCGGAAAAGTGTCCGTCCTGCGACAAAAAATGTGAATTTGTCGATACGACGTGCTACATTCCTGATTGCGGCAATACCGGTCAGGATCCAAGACTTTAAACGCGCAATGGGGGAGGGTTGGATGAGCAAAAAAAAATATCAGGTGAGAGCGGAATGTCCCCAGTGCGCTTGTGGAGACGTGAGTTTTCTAGGTCCCGAGAAGTTGAGGGAAAAGTTTATCGGCGATGAGAATGAGATCGATATCCTGTGCCCTCTTTGCGGGACGAAGCATAAAGGCAAAGTCGTTGTTGAAGAAGAATAATCGGGGAGGTTGTTCATGGGAAAAGCACTCATTGTTTATGCCACCAGGTCCGGAGAGACAAAAAAAATTGCCGAATTGATCGCGGAGGGGATTCGTATTCAAGGTTCGGAAGCATCCGTCGTGAATATCACCGGGGTGAAGAAGGTTGAAGATCTGGAAGGCTATGACGCTTACGTTTTCGGGTCTGCAACCTATCACGGTGAAATGATGCAGGGAATGAAAACCATGTTGTTTCTGGCGGAAAAAACCGGTCTTGAAGGAAAGGTCGGTGGGTCTTTCGGCGCTTTTGGATGGAGCGGGGAAGCCCCGGGCAGGATTTTTGACACCATGAAAAACATCCTCAAAATGGATATGGTGAATGGTCCTTTGATGCTCAAATCCGCTTTATTGGGCGGCGGGACCGAAATGGCTCAGGGGTATGGAAAGGATGTTGCAAAAAAATTATAACAATAAGGAGAAGAATTGATGGAGAAATATGTTTGTTCCGTATGCGGATATGTTTATGACCCTGAAGAAGGCGATCCCGATAACGGCGTGGCTGCCGGGACCGCATTTGCTGATGTTCCCGGAGACTGGACCTGCCCGGTTTGCGGTGCGGAAAAAGATCAGTTCGAGCTGGAATAGTCAAGAGCGAACAGGGAGGAAAAATGAGCGGGGAAAGCATCATTGTGAAATGTCGTCAATGCGGCGCCAAAAATCGGATCCCCAAAAGTCGATTAAGGGAAAGTCCGGTATGCGGAAAATGCAAGTCGCCCTTGTCGACTGGAATTGTCACCGACAAGCCGGTGGACGTTACAGACATGACATTTCATGCTGAAGTCCTCTCTTTTTCCGGCCCTGTTCTGGTGGATTGCTGGGCGCCATGGTGTGGGCCCTGTCGTACAGTGGGGCCTGTTATCGAACAACTGGCCTCTGAATATGTGGGCCGGGTTAAAATTGCCAAGCTGAACGTGGATGAAAATCCACAAACCGCTTCCAGGTATTCTATCCGAAGCATTCCAACCCTGCTTCTATTCAAAGATGGAGACCTTGTTAACAGCTTGGTTGGCGCCCTTCCGAAAAGGGATATCGAAACGCATTTGAATTCTCTTTTGAATTAAACCTAAATCTTTTGGAATTGGAGAAAACGCATGTCTTTTACATCATTTGAGGAAATTATTCGGTTTGCCAAGGATAAAGAGAAAGAAGCTGTTGATTTTTATTCAGATTTGGCAAAAAATGCTATTTTTTCCGGTGCCAGGGAAACCTTGGAAGGGTTTGCCGGGGAGGAACAGAAACATTTTGATTTGCTGGATAATTTGGGAAAAGAGAACAAGGATCTGGCCCAATATAAATTTACATGGATCCCCGATTTAAAGCGGAGCGACTATCTTGTGGAGTTGGATGATCCAAAAGATTTGGATTATGCGGATCTTCTCAGATTGGCCATGAAGCGGGAAGAGAAATCCCTGGCACTGTATAATGAGCTGTTGGTAAAAGCGGAAAACGAAGACCTTAAAAACGTTTTCAAAATGCTGTGCCAGGAAGAAGCCAAACATAAGCTTGCTCTTGAAACCCTGTATGACGATTATATGGCGGAGCAAGGAGATTAGAATGTTGTTGGCCAGGACATGCCGGATTGTTTGAAATTGCCGAATTTGCAGACTAAAAAAAGATGCCCCGATTGCCTGCAATGTCAGATGTGCGGTGAAACCAGATGCCGTGTCTGTAGAAAAAGCGAACATCGGGGTTCGTCTTCCGGGTTAGGGACGGCATTTACCCACGGAGAATATCTGGCATGGCAAAAGAAAAGACGAAATGAGGAGGAGAGGGTCGGAATGGCTGACGCGGTAAAAGTTTATACCCTGAGTACTTGCGGTCATTGCAAGGCAACCAAAAGGTTGTTAACCGAATGTCAGGTAAAATATGATTTCACCGATGTGGATCTGTTTCACGGTGATGAAAGGGCAGCCATACTGGAAGATGTTAAGAAATGGAATCCCAATTGCTCTTTTCCCACCATCATTATTGGCGACAAGGTCATCGTCGGATATAAGGAAGACGAAATCAGGGAGGCGCTGGGGTTATGAATGACGTTGAAAAACTCCATGCATTTTTAAAGAAGGCACAGGAACCGAAAGGGTTTTACTTCAGCAATAACAAGGCGATGGTTTTTGATTTGATCGAGGGACTCCTTGATAATAAAAGCCGCTACGGCTACATGTGCTGTCCCTGCAGGCTGGCTTCAGGCGATCGGGAAAAGGATCAAGATATCATTTGTCCCTGCCGTTATCGGGAAGCGGATGTCAAAAAGTATGGAAGTTGCTATTGCAACCTGTATGTTTCAAAGGAATGGAATGAGGGGAAAATTGAACACGGATATGTTCCCGAGAGCAGGCCCCCTTCTTTTTGAGACGCGAAACGTGAACCATTAGCCCGGAAAGGAACCTTGATATGTTTGTCCTCGGTTTACAGGGTAGTCCGCGTGCCAAGGGAAATACCGGCATTCTTTTGTCGGCGTTCATGGATGAGGTGGAAAGACTGGGAGGGCGTGTCAGCTCTCTGGATGTGGCCAAGATGAAAGTCATGCCATGTGTGGAATGCGGCACCTGTGAGAAAAAGGGGTACTGCCCCCTGGATGATGATATGCAGGGCGTTTATCCACTGTTGCGAAAGGCGGATCTGGTGGTGTTGGCCACGCCCATCTTTTTTTATGGGCCGACGGCACAGATGAAAGCGTTTATTGATCGGTCTCAGGCTTTGTGGTCGAGAAAGTATTCGCTGGGACTGGAGGATCCGGGTCGAAAATGGCGACAGGGATTTTTATTGGCTGTGGGCGCCACCAAAGGGAAAAATCTTTTTGACGGCACCAATCTGACGGCCAGATATTTTTTTGATGCTGTAGGCGCGAGCTTTGAGGGAACCCTCGGGTATCGACAGTTGGAAAAAGCGGGCGATATCAAAGGGCATCCTACGGCCCTGGCAGAGGCCGTTGACAAAGCCCGGGAATTGGTGACGCCTCTTTTGAACCGCAAAAAGGTTCTTTTTGTTTGTCGGGAAAATGCCTGCCGAAGTCAGATGGCGGCGGCCTTTGCCCGCCGGATGGCCGGAGATCGGTTTGAAGTTATAAGTGCCGGGAGTCATCCTGCCGGGGAAATCAATCCCATGATGGAGACGGTGATGGTGGAAAAGGGGATTGACATGGCTTACCTGAAGCCCTGTGCCCTATCGGATTTGCCCGCTGGTCTGCTGCCGGACTTGGTCGTGTCCATGGGTTGCGAAGTGGTGTGCCCCAGTTTTCCGGGTGCAACCGTGGTACAATGGGATTTGCCGGATCCTTCAGGCGGTTCCCTGGATGTTATGCGTATTATTCGGGATGAGGTGGAGGAGCGGGTCAGGGATTTCGTGGGTATGACGTGATCTCTTTTTGACCCTGTTTCTTGGAAAAGGCGTTATGTTGACGGCATCATCAAAGGGTATCGGTCTGTTCGCCGTGTGCGTCTTTCTGTTCAGCCCCATGGCGTGCGAGAAACAGAATAACGGTGCTGTTCCAATAACCAGGGTCAGGGTTGGGGCCCTTTTTCCCCTTAGCGGCGATCTCGGCGATAAGGGGATAGACAGCGCCAATGGGGTGAGGCTTGCCGTCGAAGAAATCAATAAGGCCGGGGGTATCGCTGCCCTGGGAGGGGCGCAATTAGAGGCAATCTTTGCCGATACCCAAGGCAAACCCGAAGTCGGCGCCAGGGAAACAGAACGGCTGATCAAGGAAGAGGGCGTGGCGGCGGTGATCGGTACCTACCAGAGTAGTGTCACCAAACCGGCCTCGCAGGTGGCGGAGAAGTTGGAAACGCCATTTATTGTGAGCATCTCCATCGCGGACATTATCACGGAAAGGGGCTTCAGTTATACCTTTCGAATCCAGCCTAAGGCCCGGTTTTACGCACGGGATCAGATTCAGTTTCTGAAAGATCTGAAGAAACTGGCGGGTTATGGGGTAAGGCGGGTTGCGCTTCTGCATGAAAACACCGATTTCGGTACCTCAACTGCTTTGGCTCAAAAGAGCGCTTTGAGAGAAAATGGTTTTGAAGTGGTGGCCGATGTGGGTTACAGGGCGGAAGGGGTGATTTGTCTTGACAACGAAGTGGCCCGGGTACTGGCGGCCAGGCCTGATGTGATCCTCACCGTGACGTATCTCATGGACAGCATTCTGATTCGCAAGGCCCTGGCGGCGTCAGGTTCGGCCGCGCCCATGATCGATATGGCGGGCGGGACCGTATCGACCGAATACGTTCAGGTTCTCGGTCCATTGGCCGAAGGAACCTTTACCATGGCAGAGTATTCCAAATATGCGCCCGGCAGTGAGGCGCTCAGTGAACGCTTCCGAACGCGTTTTGAAAGAGATATTACAGGTGACAGCGCCCATGCCTACCAGGCGGTGTTGGTGCTCAGGGATGCTTTGGAACGATCGGGGTCTCCGGATAAAAAGAGGCTTCGGGAGGCGCTGTCGAAAACCAATATCCCTAAGGGGTCGCAACTTGTCTTGCCTGCGGATGGGCTGCGGTTTGATACGAACGGCCAAAATGAGTTTGCACAGCTCTATGTGGTGCAGATCCAAAACGGAGAATTGATGCCGGTCTGGCCGGCATCGTATGCTACGGCAAAGGTTAAACTCAACGAGCAGCCTGTCCATGAACCCATATCCATCCGGTAAACCCATCACCCCGGTTCGGCGAAAGAGTCTTGCGACTCAGTTGACCTGGGTTTCCATATTGATGGTCATTCTGGCTTCGGCCGCGGTGGGTATGGGCCTGATTCTCATCGCCGACAAAACAGAGCGGGATTTCGCCTCCCGATTACAGCAACAAACCGCAAATCAGGTTTCCCAACTTATTTCCGACTATATGACCCGGGCAGTTGATCGACTGTCCTTTTTTTTGGAAAGCACACCCTTGTCGTTTCAGTCATCCGGGGTCCAAGGCATCGCACTGGAGAATCTTCTGATCAACAGTCTCCCTTTGTACAGCCAAATTTCCCTGTTGGACAAAGAGGGGAATGAGCGATGCAAGGTATCCCGTTTCCATACGTTTTTGCACGAAGAGCTCATTAATCAGGCTCAAAACCCCGCTTTTTCGCCGACCATGAAGGGGGAAAAGTATATGGGGTCGGTTGCTTTTCTGGAGGACACAGGTCTGTTATCCGTGCCCATCGCCTCGCCGGTCAAAAAATCGAATTCCGAAATCCTGGGCGTGATCATTGCTGAGGTCAATGTGAGCCACCTGTGGCAGCGTGTGGCGCGTATCGAAGTGGGCCAATATGGTTATGCCTATCTCGTGGATATGAGTGGCCGTTTTGTGGCTTTTCAAAAACCCGCTGAAGTGCTGCAGCGATATGGGGAGGACATGAGTAGAATACCGCCGGTGGCCGCGTTCGTTGCCGAAGGGTCGAACGGCGCCGGACAGGTACAGGAGTACCGGGGGTTAATGGATGAAAAGGTCATCGGCGTCTGTTGGCCTATTGAAGGGACCCGTTGGGCCGTGGTGGTTGAGCAGCCCACCCGTGAAGCTTATGCAAGCGTAAGGGATATGAAACAATATCTTGTCGGGCTGACCCTGCTCTGTATCCTGTTGGCGGGAGGGTTGGGATTTTATGTTTCCCGCCGCATCATCGGCCCCATTCGAACGTTAACGATGGCTGCCAAACGGTTTGGAACCGGAGATCTGGAAACAGAGTTCAGGGATGTGAAACGTCGGGATGAGGTCGGGGTTTTGTCCCAGGCTTTCAAAAAGATGCAAAAGGAGTTGCGGGGGCTTTACAGCGGGTTTGAACAAAAGGTAGCGGAACTTGAGGCCGCCCAGAAGGCGTTGAAAGAAAGCGAGGAGAGATTTCGAACCTTGGTGGAGCAATCCCCCCTGGGAATCACCCTGATTGGAAGAGACGGCGTTTACAAGTATATCAATCCCCAATTCAGGAATATGTTCGGCTATACCATCGACGATGTTCCCACCGGGAGTGAATGGTTCAAAAAGGCTTTTCCTGAAGTAGCCGATCGCCGGGAGGTGGTCAAGACATGGATGACGGATCAGAAACAAGTGGCGTTGGGACCGTCAAGAACGCGTGTTTATACGGTGATGTGTAAGAATGGTTTACAAAAGCAGATCCATTTCAGACCGGTTGCCATGGAGAATCTCGACCGGTTTGTGATCTATGAGGATATTACCGAAAAGAGGGTTTTGGAGCGACAACTTCAACAGGCTCAGAAATTTGAAGCCATCGGCACTTTGGCCGGGGGGATTGCGCATGATTTCAATAATCTATTGATGGGTATTCAGGGCCGCATTTCCCTGATGTCCATTGGCGGTGATGCCGATCCGGTTTATATGGACCACATCAGGGCCGTGGAAGCGCACATCAAGAGTGCCTCGGGGCTCACCCAACAGTTGCTGGGCCTTGCTCGTGGCGGCAAGTATCAAGTGAAACCCATCGATTTGAATGAACTGGTGTCGATCGGTTCCGAGATGTTTGGTCGCACCCAGAAGGAAATTGAAATCCGGACCCGATTGCACAAGCCATTCGTGGTGGTGGAAGCCGACCGGAGTCAGATTGAGCAGGTGTTGTTGAACCTGTATGTAAACGCCTGGCAGGCCATGCCGGGTGGGGGAAGTCTGACGATTCAAACGGAAATTGTTGTGCTGGAGGATGCCCTTTGCAGGCTCCATCAGGTTGAACCGGGGCGCTACGGCAGGATTTCGGTTATGGATACGGGCATCGGCATGGATGAAGCCACGCGTCAACAGGTGTTCGACCCTTTTTTCACCACCAAGGAAAAGGGGCGTGGAACAGGACTTGGATTGGCTTCGGCCTACGGCATCATCAAAAATCATGGCGGTTTCATGACCGTTGCCGGCGAACCGGGTCAAGGCGCGACATTTACGGTCTATCTGCCGGTTTCCGACAGAGAAGTGCTTCAGGAAATTTCTCTTCAAGAAAGCGCGATCGAGGGGTCTGAGACCGTTTTACTGGTGGATGATGAGGAAATGATTCTCGATGTGGCGCAAGCCATGTTGAAACACCTGGGCTACCGTGTTGTGGTTTCCCATGGCGGAGAGGAAACCATCGAAATCATCAAAAAAATGGGCAAAGAAATTGATCTGGTTCTCCTGGATATGATCATGCCGGGTATGGATGGGGGGAAAACTTTCGATGCCATTCGAGAGATATGTCCCGGAATGCGGGTGGTGCTGTCCAGTGGATATGCCATTGATGGGCAGGCGAAAAAAATCATGGACAGAGGCTGCAACGGATTTATTCAAAAGCCGTTTAACCTTTCCAGCCTTTCCAGAAAGATTCGAGACATCGTGGATAGGCCGGGTATTTGATATGCCCCTTCGTTTTCACCAGAACTGAAGTGTCTGTGGCGGGCTGCGATTCATATGATTCCCTTTTCAAAGGGTGGTTTTATGGCCTTAATAAGGTTTTTAAGAGAGAGATTATGGCTTTCCTTTAATGAGGAAGCCGATACCATGGCCTACTGGCGTGAGCGGATTCTGTTTGCGATGTTGGCCTGCGGTGCTGTGTTGTCTCCCATTGCGGTTCTGCCCGCAACCGTGCTGATCGTTAAGGAAAGTTTGTGGGTGTTGGCAGGCGTTAATGTCTCCGTATATGCGGGTTTATGGTATCTTCTGTTCAGCCGGAAATTGCGCTATCAATTCCGGGCGGGCGGCACGTTGCTGATTCTTTATGCCGTCAGCCTGGGCGTTTTGACAAACGTGGGGATCGTCAGCGGCGCTCCCGCCTGGTTATTTGCCTTCTCGGTTCTGGCGGGATTGCTGCTGGGGCTTAGAACGGCATGTGTTGCCATTTTGATTAACGTTGTGACGTTAAGCGCTTTCTGGTATGCTGTCAGCCACGGACTTTTCGGAGGTCAGCTTCAATTTTTCGGCAGTCCGGCAAGGGCTTTTGCCGCACTTGCCAATTTCATTATGCTGAACATTGCCGCTGCGATTTCCGTCGCTGTAATGCTCAGAGGGCTTGAACGTGCCACACGCAGACAAAAGGATGTTACAGACTTGCTTAAACGAGAGATTGAAGAACACCATCGCTCCGATCAGGCGCTGAAGGAGAGTGAAACAATGTTAAAGAGTACCTTTCGGACTATACCCATAGGCCTTGCCATTGTCAAAGATCGCAGATTTAAAGCCGTAAATGATTCTTACTGCGGAATTGTGGGATATAGCGAAAAAGAGCTTTTGGATAAAACACCCCATATGCTCTATGAAAATGAGAGCGAAAATGCTCGTATTGGTACAGAACTGTATTCTCCTTTGTGTCATAAGAGGGTTGCTTATGCCGAAACGCGTCATATCCGCAAGGATGGGTCTGTTCGCGACATCATATTGAGGGCCGCGCATATTGCGCCGTTGAATTCTTCCGCCGGGTCGGTTGTGGCGATAGAGGATGTCACGGAAAAAAAACGAGCGGAAGAGGCCCTCCGTGAGAGTGAAGAGAAATATCGAACAACATTCCAGAGTTCTCCCGATGCCATTACCATTACCCGAAGGCGTGACGGTCGGTTTCTTGAGGTGAATGACGGATTTATCGAGATGAGCGGCTATGACAGGGATGAAGTGATCGGTAAGACGCCTTCCGAACTGAATCTGATTGTCAGTTTAAAGGACAAGGATGCTTTTGAGCGAAAACTGGCGGAGGAAGGGGAAGTGAAAGGCTTTGAAATCCAGTACCGTTCAAAAAACGGGGGGATTAAAGATACACTTCTGGCAGCCGGTCCTTTGTTGTGTACGAAAGAAGACTGTCTGGTGGCGGTGGCCAAGGATATAACCCACATTAAACAAACCGCCAGGGAGAAGGCAAAACTTGAAAAGCAACTCCAGCAGGCTCGCAAAATGGAATCCATGGGAACGCTGGCCGGTGGAATCGCTCACGATTTTAATAATCTGCTCATGGGCATTCAGGGTCGTGTTTCCCTGATGCTGATGGATAAAGATGACTCCTATCCTGATTTTGAGCATCTGAAAGGCATTGAGGATTATATTCAGAATGCCGTGACCCTGACGCGGCAACTGTTGGGCTTTGCCCGTGGGGGGAAGTATGAAGTGAAGCCTTCCGACATTACCGATCTTGTGGGAAAGACGGCCGAGATGTTTGGAAGGACCCGCAAGGAGATCACAATTCGCCCAAAATACCACGCTGATACATGGACCGTGGCGGTGGATCGAGGCCAGATCAATCAGGTCTTGATGAATCTTTTCATCAACGCCTGGCAGGCCATGCCCGCGGGAGGGACTCTGTTTCTTGAAACCGACAATGTGGTTCTTGATGAAGAATACCTTAAACCGTTTTCGGTTGTTCCAGGCAAATACGTTAAGGTGTCCATTACGGATACGGGCATTGGAATGGATAAGAAGACTCAAATGAGAGTCTTTGATCCTTTTTTTACGACTAAGGAGATGGGTAGAGGAACGGGACTGGGGTTGGCATCTGCTTACGGCATCATCAAAAATCATAATGGCTTTATCAATGTTTACAGCGAAAAAGGTGAAGGCGCAACGTTTAACATCTATCTGCCCGCATCGGAATCAGAGGTTGTTGATCCGAAAGCGGGGGGTGGCAGGGATATGAGACGTGGCGCCGAGACCCTGCTGCTTGTGGATGATGAACAGATGATCATTGAAACGGCGGAAGAGCTGTTGAAAGCACTTGGCTACCAGGTTTTTACGGCAAAAGGGGGGAAAGAAGCGATTCGGTTGTACGAAAGGGAAAAGGACCGGATTGATGCCGTGATACTGGATATGATCATGCCGGATATGAGCGGCGGAGATACGTTCGACCGGTTGAGAGCCATTAATCCGGATGTCAGGGTCATCCTGGCAAGCGGATATACCATGAATGGTCATGCCGGCGACATCATGAACCGTGGTTGCGATGCGTTTATTCAAAAGCCGTTCAATATGAAGCAACTCTCTGATAAATTAGAAGAAATTCTGATATGATGTTTTGCTCTGAATCTTGACGGGAACCCGAAATCTGTGGTGGGCAGCTTTTTAAGAATAGATAAATTCAGGAGCCGGAAGAAAAGAGCCTCCGTTTAGGTCCTGCCTTTCCGACACCTGGATTTTATCCTATTGCTCCACTATATCCGAGGCGGCTTCAAGCCATTCATAGGGAACTTCGAGATTGAATTTCTGAGCTGTCTTGATGTTGATTCCGATTTTGAATTGATCCGGCATTTCAATGGCAATTTCCCGGGGATTTTTCCCTTTCAATACAGCAACTGCTTTTTCAGCGCACATTTCTCCGGCCCGGGCCCAATCCCATTGAATCCCCGCCAGTGCGCCTTCTCGGACGGCGGGAATATTTCCGAAAAGAGCCGGCAATCCATTGTTCAGACTGAAATCGACGGCGTTCTGTTCTTCGCCCATAACCGGTACGTCATTGGTTAGAAAGGCCACTTGAGCACCTTCCGCTTTTGCTTTTTGCATTGCCTGGATGACGCCCTCTTTGGTCATGAACGGACAATCGACAACCGCAATACCGACGGCGCCGGCCTCGGCCTGAATTTCTTTTAACGGTCTGCTGACAGGAGATTTGGGGTGGTATACGTAGGCCAGTTTTTTCGCATTGGGGATGACTTCCTTGACAAAACGAACGATTTCCTTGAAGGGGTAACTCAGATAGGTGCCGGTTCCGTTGCCCGTGCAGAACAGCTTATCTCCTTTCAGGGTTGCATTTTGCATAATGATCGGGGAGAGAAAAGCCGCATCGATGATGGGGACATCCCCTGTACTTCCTTTTATGGCGTGGTACATGGCGGTTGCATAAATTAACCGGACCCCTCCGGATACCATTTCCTTTGCTTTTTCCGCGCCCCTTGCCGCATAATCCTTGGGGTATTGAGTGGCATCTGCAAAGAAAACGATTGCCTCCACATCATATCCTCTATCCTTCATGGACTTCACAAAAGCCTCACGCATTACCACATGATCGGGATGTTTTGCGAATTGAATGACGCCTATCTTGAGCTTTTCCCCCGCATGAAGATTCCCAACCACGCTTAACCCAAGAAGCACGCCCATGACCATCACAACCGTTTTTTTCCACATGACTTTTCTCCTTTTCTCTGTTGATGAAAACGAACATTTTAAATGATATTGATTGTATCGTCATGATTCAAAATTTCTTTAACCCAAAGTTCACTTTTTGATGGTTTTTTTGATGGGAGGCATTACATCAGGGTGACCCTTCGGTGTTTTTATGCTCAGGAATTAAACCTTTCATTCAGACTAAAAATATGCTATTTTTCAGGAGGACGCGACATTTGGTATGGTATTAATTTGACAATTAAAAATTGCATTTCCGCCTATGTGAAATCCCATTTCCAAGGCTCAATAAGGCTTGTCCGTTGACGAAAAACCCCCTGCATGATTCGCTGAAGGAAGTGCGTTATGGATAAGTACGGTAAAAAAGGTGAAACCAATCTTGGGGATTTTTCCAAAGCTTCTTCTGTTTTTTCTGGTCCTCTCCATAAGTCCTTTGATTGTTCTGGGGTACATGGCGAACAAAAATATGGCGCAAACCGGTTTTGAGTCTACGGTTATTGCCACGGGGATGGGTGAGAAGAATTTGAAGGCGGCCCGGGAAATCGGGGAAGTGGCCATTGAAGACAGTGTGCATGCCCTGGATGACAAATCCAGGGAGGCTATTGAATTAAGGACCATGGAACTGGCCCTAAGGATCGCGGATTTTCTCTATGAAAGAGACAACGATATCCTTGTGCTGGCCGCTTTCAAACCTGATCCTGAAAAATATCGGTTGGTTTATCTTTCGAGCGTCAAGGATGTGATTGTTCCTCGTAACCTGCCTCGTGAGACGGTGTCCGAGGATTCCGTTGGATTGCTCTGGTCCAACCCCGCCAACAGGATTAGCTGGCACCACAGGTCGCCGGATGATTTCAAGCGCATATCGAAGCCCATTTACAAGGAAATCACCTTTGTTGATCTGTCGGGTAAGGAAACGATAAAAGTCATCAACGGCCACCTTTCCAATGATTTGAAAGATGTAAGCCAAAGAGAAAACACCTTTTGTAAAGCTGAAGATTACTTTTCGCATCTCTTGACATTGAAGCAGGGTGAAATTTATGTTTCGCGGGTTATCGGAGCTTACCGGAGGGGATGGCTCTACAAAAGTTCGGAAGGCATGAGGGTGAAGCCGGGAAGCGCCCATGCCGGATGGGAGAACCCCGGTGGGGATAAGTTTGAGGGGATTATTCGGTGGGCCACGCCTGTTTTTGCAAATGGCAAAAAAACCGGTTACTTAACCATGGCATTGGACCATACGCATGTCATGGAGTTTACGGACCATGTTGTTCCTACAGAGGAACGGTTTTCCGAGTTGTCGGATGGCGGTTCAGGGAACTACGCTTTTTTATGGGATGATCAGGATCAATGCATTTCACACGCCAGGGATTTTTTTATCTGCGGATACGATCCCGAAACGGGAGAAGAGGTTCCCGGATGGCTCAGTCAAGACACTTATGATGAATACAAGACCAGCGGTTTGAGCCTAAAGGATTTTGTGCGGCGATTGCCGTCGTTCAGGGAATTCACTCAGAAAAAAAGCGGTTCGAAAGATCAATTGAAGTCAGGCGAAATTGCACTGGACTGCCGCATACTCGATACAGCGCCTCAGTGTGAGGGATGGCACAGGGGAACGGAAGATGGGGGGGCCGGTTCGTTTTTGATCCTTTGGAGCGGATTGTGGAAATTGACCACCTATGCCGCTGTGCCTTACTACACCGGGGCCTATGGCGCTTCCAAACGGGGTTTCGGCTATGTCACCATCGGCGCCAATGTGGATGATTTTCATAAGGCTGCCAACAAGACGCGGGAAAGCATTGAAAACAGTATTGCCAGGCAGGAACAGAATATCAGAAGCGCCAATGACAGGGCCAAGGCGCTCATCGAAGACAGCGCCGACAAAAACCGCAGCCTGATTACCATTATCGCTGTTATTGCCGCCTTGGCCGTCATCTGTGCCGCCATTTTGCTGGGTCTCAATATTACCCGCCCTCTGAAGCGGTTAACCGAAGGCGCCATGGCCATCAGCAGGGGAGATCTGGACCAGCAAATTGATGTCAAATCAACGGATGAGATCGGGCAACTGGCCAGGTCGTTTAATGAAATGGCCAGTGCCGTTTCAGAGGTGGACCGAATGAAGTCTGAATTTGTGACCATTGCTTCCCACGAATTCAGAACGCCCATTCATGCCATGCTCCTCGGCGTATCCGGCATCCTGGAGGGATACGCCGGCGAGATCAACGATGAGACCCGGGAAGATCTTCAGATTGTGAATGACGGGATTGCCCGGCTCATGGTTCTGGTGGATAATCTACTGGATCTTTCAAGAATTGAGTCGCGAAAGTTTGAACTCAATATGGCCTGGGTATCGATCCGGCACATTGTCAAAAGCGCCGTCAGTGAAGTTTCCCCCCTGATTGAAGCTTATGGCCATGTGGTCATTGAACGTTATTCATCCAAATTGCCCGATATTCATGCGGATGGAGAGCGAATGATTCAGGTGGTGGTGAACCTGTTGAGCAATGCGGTCAAATATACGCCTGAAGGCGGTAAAATATTGATTGAAGCGGAAGAAAAAAAACATGACATCGTTTTTTCAGTGGCCGATAATGGGTACGGAATCCCCTCCGATGTGCATGAAAAAATATTCGACCGATTTTTCCAGGCAGACAGTATTATGAGCCAAAAGGTTGGAGGGAGCGGTTTGGGCCTGACCATTGCAAAGGGTATTGTGGAAGAGCACGGCGGAAGCATCTATTTTGAAAGCCCAATCCCTGAAAGCCGGTTTCCGGATCTGCCCCTTGGCGGCGAACGAAAAGGAACGCTTTTTGTCGTTCATGTACCGATTAACCGGGAACAGGACCTAAAACTTAAAACTTAAAACTCAAAACCGCGGCTTGCCGCATTGGATATAGGGGTTTCATAAGGAGGAACTTGTGGCGAGAGTCAAAAAGATTCTTGTGGTGGATGATGAAGAGCCTATTTATGCATATTTGCAGCGAAAGCTGAGCAAACTCGGCTATTCGGTATGTATTGCCACGGATGGTGAGGAGGCGCTCAGTCAGGTCTCTTTAGAGAGACCCGACATCATTTTATTGGATGTAAAACTGCCCAAATTGAATGGCCTCGAAGTATGTAAGAGGCTAAAATCAAATGGCGAATCGAAACATATTCCCATTATCATACTTTCGGCAAAGGCTCAGGCCAATGAGATCGAGGCGGGCCTTAAAGCAGGGGCAGACCGTTATCTTTGCAAACCGATCAGTTTCCCCGACATTTTAGGAGAGATAAGGGCCTACGAGAAATGACATTAGAGGGAGACGAAACGGTGGAACAGGACGAAACCGGGAGACGAAAACTTCAGGAATACATCTTCACCCTGGAGGATATTCAGGATCGGGCGGAAGAAGCCCTCAAGATGAGCAAAGAGCAGTATAAACGCCTGTACGAGAACTCCAGAAGGAATGAAGAGGTTTATCGTTCCCTGATTCATTCTTCGGCGGATGCCATCGTTATCTACGACATGAAGGGGCTCTGTCAATATGTAAGTCCTTCCTTTACGGAGATATTCGGATGGCGCCAGGCGGAATTGGAGGGAAAGCGGGTTCCCTTTGTTCCGGAATCCGAAATGGCCACGACCATGGTCATTATTGATGATCTCATCAAGGAAGGGACAATGTGCCACGGTTATGAGACCAAACGGCTCACAAAGGATGGGGAAGTGATAGACGTCAGCCTGAGTGCATCGCGTTATAACGACCATGAAGGGAACCCTTCGGGAATGCTGGTGGTCATTCGGGATATCTCCGAAAGAAAGCGATTGGAAACCCAGTTCTGGCAGGCACAGAAAATGAAAGCCATCGGTACCCTGGCAGGGGGGGTTGCGCATGATTTCAATAATCTTTTGATGGGAATTCAGGGGCGGGTCTCCTTGATGCTCATGGGAATTAACTCAGATCATCCTTTTTGTGGGCATTTAAAAGAAATAGAAGGGTATGTGAGAAGCGCAGCCACGCTTTCCAAACAACTGCTCGGTTTTGCCAGAGGCGGGAAGTACGAGGTAAAGCCCGAGGATGCAAATGAAATTGTTGAAAAAAGCGCTGATTTGTTTGGCCGTACCCGCAAGGAAATTAGAATTCACAGGAAGTATCAGCAGAATATCCAGACCGTTGATGTGGATCGAAGACAGATTGAGCAGGTGTTGCTGAATATTTATTTGAATGCCTGGCATGCCATGCCTGACGGTGGGGATTTGTATCTTTGCACTGAAACCGTCGTCCTTGAAGAGGCCTATGCGCGGCCCTATGATGTTAGCCCCGGTCGTTACGTGAAAATATCCATTACGGATACGGGCGTGGGGATGGACAGAGCAACACTGCGGCGGATTTTTGAACCGTTTTTTACCACAAAGGAGATGGGCCGCGGTTCGGGCCTGGGTTTGGCGACGGCTTACGGCATCATCAAAAACCACGGGGGGACTATCAACGTTTACAGCGAAAAAGGTCACGGGACAACCTTTGATTTGTATCTGCCCACATCCGGAAAACAAGTCACGGAAGAGAAAGAATCGGTGGAAGTGCTATTGAAAGGCAACGAGCACATTCTTTTGGTGGATGATGAGGCGTTGATCATCGAGACCGCCAAAGAACTGCTGGCGAATCTGGGATACCATGTTTTGGTTGCTGCAAGCGGCAGGGAGGCCATATCGGTTTACCGGGAAAATAAAGAGCATGTTCAGTTGGTTATCCTTGATATGGTCATGCCGGACATGGGAGGGGGCGCCGTCTATGACAGCTTGAAGGAGATTAATCCGGACGTTAGGGTGCTGTTGTCGAGCGGTTATGGCCTTAGAGGCCAGGCGCAGAAAATTTTGGATCGAGGATGTAATGATTTTATCCAGAAGCCGTTTAATTTGATCCAGCTGTCCCAAAAGATAAGACGGATCTTGGATCTGGATTAAGTAAAGTCTAAAGTAATTGAAAAAAATGTCGATAAACTATTTTGCAAGCGGGGGTGAAGGCATTTGGGGCGCCAGACCGTCGGTAGCCCGGAAAGCCCCCGCTTTCTTCCATCTTAGCCAAAAGAAAGGAGTGACGTATTCCAATGAAAATGAATTTGAGAAATAGGTTTTTGTTTCCCATGCTCTTGCTGATTATCCTCGGCATGGGAATCTCCACGGTCGTGTCTTACATCAAGGCAAAGAATGCCCTTGAAGGAGAGATTGTCTCGCGGCTTGAACAGATAGCGGATTCGACGTTGAAGGTGATCGATGCATGGATCAAAGATCAAGAACTCAATGTGTCCAATTGGAGCCGCCAGAAGATGTATATGACGGCGGTAAAAGACTCCTTTATCGGTAAGGCTGCACGAAAATCGGCTGATTCCGAACTGGCAAAGGTTAAAGCCGACTATCAGTATTATGAGGATATTTGTGTTGCCGACACATCGGGTGAGCTTGTATCAGCTTCAAACGAGAAAATTATCAACAAAATAAATGTGAAAGATCGAGCCTATTTCACGGCGTCCATGGAAGGAAAGGTCTATATTTCCAAGGTTATGAAAAGCAAGGGGACCGGCAATCCCGTTTTCGTGGTTTCCGCTCCCATTAAGGAAAAAGACCAAGTTACGGGGGTCCTTTTCGGCGTTGTGGATGTGAATTCATTTACCCAGCTGTTCGTGGATCCCATTAAGATAGGCAAAACGGGTTATGCCTATATCTACGAAAAAAGCGGATTGCTGATCTGCCATCCGGATAAAAGCAATATCCTGAAACTCGACATGAATGATTTTGATTTCGGGAAAAGAATGCTGGCTCAGGGGAATGGCCTTATCGAGTACGAATACAAAGGCATTGACAAGATGGTCGTTTTCAGGACGATCCCGGAGGTGGGGTGGACGCTGGGTATTTCAGCCAATACCGCTGAAGCCTTGGCCCCGGTCAGAAACCTCAGCTATTGGAACCTGGGGGTTGCCCTGGGCGTATTGCTGATTGCCGCAATCGTTATTTTGCTGCTGGTGCAGTCCATTGTAAAACCCATTAACCGAATTGTAAACGGGTTGAAACAGGGATCGGAACAGGTGGCTGCCGGGGCCGACCAGGTGTCCGCTTCAAGTCAGTCTCTGGCGGAAGGGGCCGGGGAGCAGGCCGCATCCATCGAGGAGACATCGTCCTCCATGGAAGAAATGTCCTCCATGACCAAGCAGAATGCCGGTAATGCGAAGCAGGCGGATAGTCTGATGAAAGAAGTGGGTGATTTTGGAAAACAGGCCAACGATGCCATGGAACAGTTGACCGTATCCATGGTCGATATCTCCAATGCCAGCGAGGAAACGTCCAAGATCATCAAGACCATTGATGAGATTGCGTTTCAAACCAACTTACTGGCTTTGAATGCCGCGGTGGAAGCGGCAAGAGCGGGCGAGGCCGGGGCTGGATTTGCCGTGGTGGCCGACGAAGTGCGAAACCTCGCCATGCGTGCGGCCGAAGCGGCCAAAAATACGGCGGCGCTGATTGAGGGCACGGTCAAAAAGGTGCATGACGGCTCGGGTTTTGTGACCCGGACCAGTGATGCCTTTGCTCAGTTAAATGAAAGCTCCGTCAAGGTGGGAGAGCTGGTGAGTGAAATTGCCGCCGCATCCGATGAACAGGCCCAGGGGATTGAACAGATCAACCGTGCAGTTTCTGAAATGGACAAGGTGGTTCAGCAGGTGGCGGCCAATGCCGAGGAATCCGCCTCGGCTTCGGAAGAAATGAGCGCCCAATCCCTTGAGATGAAAGCAACGGTGCGTGAGCTATCAACACTCATCAGCGGAAAAGGGGGAAAAGATGATGACGAATCGCCTTTGGTGACGGCCCATAGACCGGTTCGCGCTCAAAGGCAGCCCCATCCTAACGGAAAGGGCAGTCGAAAGTTGCTTCGCGAAAAATCAACCCGGCCCGATCCCATGAAGGTGCTTCCCTTGGATGATGATGAGGAGGATTTTAAGGATTTTTAAACAACTTTTTGCGACAGCAACCGTTAAATCTTAAAAGGAGGAAGTGTTTATGCAAATCAAAGGGTTGTTGGTATTATGGTGTGTTTCAATTTTGATGTTAAGTGGTGTAACTGTTGCCGGTGCAACGGAAATCGGTGTGGCATGGTCTGGAAAATCCGGGATGGCCAACCGGGTGGCAGCCGGTTTCGAACAGGGCATGAAGGAGAAGGCGCCGGACATCAACATTGAGTATCAAAAGGAATTGGGGACCATCGATGAATTGGCCCAGGTTGCGGGGAAATGGGAAAAGGAAAAGAACGGCATGGTCCTGTTGAGGTCCAATGCCGCAAAGTGGCTGGGGCAGAATCCGCCGACCATCCCCACATTTATCGGCGGCTGCAACAACCCAAGTCAATTGGGCGCTGTTAAGGACCTTAATGCGCCCGAAGGGAACATCACCGGCGTGACCTATTACCTGCCGGTTGATTCACAATTTGAAATTTTTCAGGCCATCATTCCTGACCTCAAATCCGTTCTGCTTCTCCTTGGAGCGAAAAATCCTTCGGCGCTTATTGACCAGGCGGAAACAAAGGCTATTTGTGAAAAGCTGGGCATCGAGTACCACGAAAAATTGTGCGAAACCAAAGACGATGCCATCAAGGCGGTTGATGCGTTTAAGGGAAAAGTTTCCGTCATCATTATCGGTAATCAGGCCCTGAATATCGACAATGCGGAAAATATCGTGAAAGCCGCCGGGAATACGCCGGTGCTTTCCTATTCATCGAAACCAGTTAAGGCGGGAGCCCTGGGTGGTTTTGTTGCTGATGACCAAAAACTGGGATACATGCTGGCGGAATCGGTTGTGGCGGTTCTCAAGGACGGCAAAGCGATCAAAGCGGTGGCGGTAAAGGTCGATCCGGAGCCCAAGTTTTATATCAATGCCAAGACCGCCGAGGCTTTGAAAATTAACATTCCCTATGCCATTCTGGAAACGGCAACCGTGCTTCAATAATGCGTTTTCGTATGCGGTAAAAAAACCGACGCGGGATATTGTATCTCACGATATCCCGCTTTCAGTTTTACCGTTTACCAACTTTATTACAGCGGGTGCAAACACAGCTCAAGCGCTCTTTTTTGGCGACATGCTGATCTCTCCCAAATTGATTTTCATCATGCGGATGCATGCCTTTAACCGCTGGGTATTTTGTACAATAGCTGGAAAACCACCCGCCTCGTATGCAAGAATTTCAGCCTCCTTTGTGAGGTTTTCCACGCTTCGTCGAATTTTGTTCACTTTTTCTGTTTCCAATGGAGTTCCTCTTTTTTATCCGTGAATCTTCCTCAGGTCTTTGAATCTCCGTGCCTTGACTTCATACCGTGGAAGGGTGCCCCGGGGATGAACCTCGATGGCGTACCCCAGGTTAGTGTTTAACCTGAGGGCATTGGACAGACGGGCCAGAATTTCTTTTTCGCTGGATTCGGCGCCGGAAACCAACTCAATTTTCAGGGTAATTTTTTCGTTGTCGCCGATCCGTTCCACAATAACTTCATATTCATCGGAAAGCTCGGAGAATCCTCTGACCACCTCTTCAATGGCCGAAGGCGACAGCAGCACGCCTTTGACTTTCGTGATATCGTCGGCGCGACCTTGAACCCCGCCTTTGATGAGCCGGTAGGTTCGGCCGCAGGGGCAGGACTCTTTTTGCCATTCGATGATATCTTTGGAATCGAAACGGATGCAGGGTTGGGCAAATCGATCAAATGCGCTGATGATCATCTTTCCTTTTTTGCCGGGTTCCGTAATCAAAACACCCGTGTCCACGTCTTCAATTTCCACGAGAAACAGGCCTTCGTTCACGTGAAGACCGCCGGGTTGTTCGCTGCATTCATAGCTCCATGCGCCGATTTCGGTGGCGCCCGCATGGTCGAATACTTTGGCTCCCCAGGCATCCTCCAGCCTTTTCTTGGTGGTTGGAATGGAGGCCCCCGGTTCTCCGGCGCAGGTAATGCGTTGGATGGGCAGGGTTGCGGGGTCTATCCCCAAACGGTTCAGCGCTACATCCGCCATATTGAGCAGGTAGGTAGGGGTGCCCATCATGGCCGTGGTTTGTAGCTCCTGAATTTTGAGGATTCGAGAGGCCGTATCCAGAACGCCACCCGGTACCACTTCACACCCCAGTTTCTCGGCGGCGTAATGGGCCGCCCAGAAAGCCACGAATACGTTGTACCCGAAAGGAAAGAAAACCCGGTCATTTGCACGGTATCCCTGGGACCAGAGAATGTAGCACCAGGATTCCGACCACCATTCCCAGTCGGCCCAGGAATCCGCCTGGTAAACCGGTTTTCCCGTGGTTCCGGAAGTTTGACGGAATTCGGATATTTCTTCAAGGGGCTGGCAGAGTAACCTGCCGTAGGGAAAAGGATCTCCTGTCTGTCCCTCTTTGAGCCGGGTCTTGTCCATTTTGGGGACTTTTGAGACGTCCTCCCATGACTGGATGTCCCCAGGTTCAAGTCCTGCCTGGCTGTAGATTTCCCTGTAATAAGGTGAACGTTCAAAAGCCCAGGAAACAATATTCCGAAATTTTCTCAGTTGAATGTTTTTGAGGGCTTCCGGGTCAAGGGTTTCGAGGTAAGGATTCCAGTAAGGGGTTTCCACAATCAAAAAATCCTCCTGAAGGGGTTAAGGGTTAATACATCATTCTGGGCAGCCACAAGGTGACTTCGGGAACCGCGATTAGGAAAAGGGTTCCGATGATCAGCGCAATCAAGAAGGGGAGTACCCCCTTGAAAATGGTTTCCAGTCGAATATCTTTGGCAATGCCCGCCACCACATACACGTTGATGCCCACCGGCGGCGTGATGACACCCATCTGGGTTACTAGAACAATAATAATCCCAAACCATATGGGATCATAGCCCAGGTTGATGATAATGGGATAAAAGATGGGAATGGTCAGCATGATGAGGGCCAGGGCGTCGATAAAGCATCCGCCGATGAGATACACCAGCATGATCACGATGACGATTGCAAAAGCGGGCATGTTGAGTTCGGCTACCCAGCTGGCCACATTGAAGGGAATACGGCTGATGGCCAGAAAATGCCCGAAAATGGTGGCGCCGGCAATGAGCAGCAGCACCATACAGGAGGTGCGCAAGGTTTCATTGATGGATTTTACAAATCCCTTCCAGGAAAGCTGTTTGCGCAGGACCGCCACCAGCAGCACCGCCGCCGATCCGATCCCACCGGCTTCGGTGGGCGTAAAAATCCCGGTAAACAGACCGCCCATGACCAGAAGGAAGACCACCAGGGTTTCGCCGATTTTACTGAGTGAGCGGATTTTCTCTCCCCATGTAAATTTATCGCCGGCCGGTCCCTGAAGGGGATATTTCCAGCAATAGATGGAAATGGCCACTGCAAAACAGAGGGTGATGAACAGTGCTGGAATAATGCCGGCCACAAACAGCGCTCCGATGGACTGTTCCGTCAGAATGCCGTAGACAATCAGCACTACGCTGGGGGGCATGAGCATGCCTAACCCCCCACCGCTGGCCACGGAACCGCAGGAAAGCTCGGGTGCGTATTTGTACCGTTTCATTTCCGGCAGTCCCACCGTTGCCATGGTGGCGGCTGTTGCGGGGCTTGATCCGCTCACCGCCCCAAAGGCGGTGCAGGCGCAAACCGTGGCCGTGGCCAGGCCACCGCGGTAGGACCCCACAAAATGGTAAGCCGAGTCATAGAGTTTTCGGCTGATGCCCGCATTGAATGCGATCTGCCCCATGAAAACGAACATGGGGATAATGGTGAGACCATAGGAGGAGTAGACCTCGTAGAAGTCCCGGGCCAGGAGCTTCAACCCGGCAGGACCGGAAACCAGAAAACTGAAGCCCACGTAGCCCACCATGGTCATGACATAAGCCACCGGCATTCGTGTAAAGAATACCAGTATCAATACCAAAATTCCGATAACGCCAACTAGTGTAGGATTCATTTTTTCCCGAAAATTATTCGAAGATTATTTGAAAGTTGGGGGATAACTGCCAGCCCAAGCACGCCAAAGGCCACGGCAACCACATAAACGAAAATGTAGCTGGGAAATTCGAGGCTCATGGAAACTTCGCCGGTTCTTTTCATGGATTGCGCATAAAGAATACACTGCCAGCAGATCAGGGCAAACAAGGTCAATGACAGCAATCCTGTGATGGTGTCAATGAGTGCCTGGGTCCGGGAGCCAAGCAGGCGCACCACCAGGTCCACACCGACATGTCCGTTTTCAATGTGGGTCATGGGCATGGCGCAGGCCAGCAAAATAGTGGCCATAAAACTGACAATCTCCACGGCGCCGAAAATGGGATGCCCGAAATAGCGGGTTATGACATCCAATGTGGTGATGGTCATCATGCCCACCAATGCCACGCCCCCCAGATGTTTAACCCAATCCACCAGTTTGTAGATCAGACGGTTTACGGTTTCCAAGAATTTCCTCCCCTATGTGTTGGGTTCCTGCATGAAAAAGTCCCGCCCCCGTGAAAAAGGGCGGGAAAACCCTGGGTGATCAGTTGGTGTATTTTTTAAGGGCGTCCTGGGTGAAGGTGACCATTTCCTTGCCGGGCAGTCCCTTTTTCTGAGCATCTTCCGCATACTCATCCAGGACCGGGGAAACGGCCTTTTTCCATCTTTCACCCTCTTCAGGGGAAAGGGGAATCACTTTCCCTCCCTTTTTGATGAGGTATGCTTTACCTTCAGCGTCGCTTTCATCCCAGGCTTTGCCGTGTTTGCTGATCCATTCCTGGTTGATTTGTTTGATGGTGGCTTTGTCTGCGTCGGAAATTGAATTCCATTTGTCCTTGTTCATGACGACATAAAAAGATGATGTGCTGGCAATGGGCAAATCCAGGGTGCAGAAATCAACGACTTCGGCCATTTTCCACCCTTTGTTTACCTCAATGGGATAGATACCCCCTTCAACGACGCCTTTTTGCAGAGACTGGTAAAGTTCGGGCATGGGCATGGCGACAGCGGTTCCACCCAGGGCTTTGACTACTTTGGCAGTGGTACCGTGGGACCGGATCTTCATGCCTTTGAGATCTTCCATTGTTTTTACGGGTTTCTTACGGGTAAACAGCAGTCCGGGCCCATGAGCATGGACATACATAACTTCAACGTCCTGGAGTTCTTTGGGTTTGAATTTATTATAAACATCATTGGCCACTTTTGTGGCCACAGTTCCCGATGGGTAGCCCAGGGGAAGGTCTATCACTTCCATAACCGGAAAGCGGCCTCGTGTGTACCCAAAGAGGCAGAACCCGATATCCGACATGCCCTGCACAACGCCATCGTAATTCTGCTTGGCCTTGGTCAGGGTCTGGCCGGGAAAATACTGAATCTTGATCCGGCCGTCGGTTCTTTTTTCAACTTCTTTGCACCATTGGTCCGCCAGTTTGGATTGAACATGAGTGGGTGGAAAAAAATTACTATAAGTCAGGGTAATAGGTTTAGCTTGAGATTGAATGGGGAAAAAACAGAAAGACACAGTGATCGCAACGGCAAAGCACAAACAAGACAAAAATGATTTTTTCATATTCCAATACTCCTTATTCAAGTGTAAAGTAACCGTAAAAAACCGAAAAAACACCTATGTATTTTTCACCCCCTTTCCGTGTTCTTCTTCATGGTTGAGTTGATTTGTTAAGTATGAGAATTCCGCCTCATCCCATAAATATTTAAAGCGCCAAGAAAAGATTTAGGGCAGTTTTAAACGGTTCGAATCAATTATCGTTTGCTGATTGTTGGGTCCACCGGTTGCCATTAGGGCACATATAACCACTGCAGGATATGAATTTCCATGACGGTCATCATGTTAAGAAAAAAACCGAAATTTATTCAAACAAATCCAATTGCATGTTTGAAAAGATCAATTCGGTTCTCAAGATCCATATCGCGCCATTCATGATGAAAACGGAACCGTTAAAAAAAACTTAGGAAAACCGAATAAGAAGCGGAAAAATTCGACCATTCTCATTCTTATTTTCATAGTCTAATGGAGAGCTGTTTGTGAGTCAATAAAAAGAAAGCCCCAAGGAATGGGGCTTTCTGTAAATTTTTTGAAATGGGATGGCTTTTTGTTAAGTCCCTTTGCCAAAAGAACATCGCGGATAGATACAGGTTTGGCAGTTCATACACAGGCCGCCATGACCTAAGAGGGCAATGTCCTTTTCCGTCATAACATCTCCCGCCAATACACGCGGCAGGATCAGGTCCAGCACCGTGACCTTGTGGAAAAGGCCGCATGCCGGGGTGCCGAGAACCGGCACATCATCAATGTAGGCCACCATGAACATGGCGCCGGGAAGCACCGCGGAACCATAGATCAGGCGGTCTGCGCCTGCTTCGCGGACCCCTTCCTTGGTGACGTCGTCCGGGTCTACGGACATGCCGCCCGAAGTGATAATCAGGTCCGCGCCCCGCCCCAATAATTCTTTTACGCCGGCGGCGATGGCGTCCTTGTCGTCGGGGGTAAAACAGACATGAATGACCTCAGCCCCAAGGGATTCCAGTTTTTTTCGCAAAATGGGCTCGAACTGGTCTTTGATGAGGCCGTTGAAAACCTCATTGCCCGTGATCACGATTCCGGCCCGCACTCGGCGAAGGGGTTTTACATGGGCAATGCCTCCCACCTCTTCGGCCACCCTTGCCGCGTCATGAATGATGGATTTTTTGACCACCAGCGGTATGGCCCGGGTTGCGGCCACAATTTCTCCCTTTTTCACCACGCTGTTGCTGTGGATGGTGGCGCACATGACCGAGTGGATCATGTTGAAACGGGCCAGGGCTTCCACATTGATTTTAAGCAGTCCCCCATGTTTTGCCCGGAGAACGATTTTACCCTCGTGGGGTGGTTCAAACCAGGACACCCCTTCGCCGCACAGTGCGCGGCTCATGATTTCAGCCGCTTCATTTTCGTGGTATTCGTCCTCTTCAAGGGATATTTTGTAGAAATTTTCCTTGCCTAAACGTTTAAAATGGGCGCAATCGCATTCATTGACAATATGGCCTTTTCTAAAGGCGGCGCCTTTAAACTGGCCGGGCCTGATTTCGGTGACGTCATGGGATAATTCCGAGCCGACAATTTCGGAAAACGGTACTTTTTCAATCATATGATTTCTCTCATGGCGGACATATTGTCCCATTCAGATTCGATTTCACAGGTTCTTTGGGGCAGAAAGTAGGACTCGCCCGCACAGGGCTTGCAGTAAACTCTGCCGTCCCTGATGATCTCTTTTCCATCTCGGACGGTTTCCCCGCACTGGGTGCATACCGCCTTTCGTTTTGTGGGTCCCGGCATGTCCAGTTTTTGAAGATCAATTTTAACCTCTTCTATCTTGAACAACTCGGATGTGGGCATAATGCGATAGGCATGAAGCTGCCTTTCCCGAATGCTCTTGATGTGTGGGGCATATTTTCTGGCAAGATCACGGGACCGTTCCGTGGCGCTGATGCGATAGGCGTCACAGGTTTCCAGATTGAGAAAAGAGGCCGCCATAATGCCGTTATCGATAAATTTAAGGGATCGACGTCCCAGTTTACATCCCGTTACCACGGCAATGGAATCACTGGCGCATCGATCAATTTCCACAAAAACGATGATTTTTTTGATATCTTTATATGGATCATCGATGCCGATCAATCGGCATCCCAGCATGGCCATGCGAACCCCTATAACTTGTCCAGAACACAGGTGACCGTGATGTTCAACAGACCGGGCCAGCAATGTTTCAAAATCTTCCATTTTTTCCTCGAACATCCGCTGGGTTTTACACCGGAATTGGATTCCGTCAGCAGCCGATGGGTAAAAGACGTCGGGCAAAAAAGAAAAAAATTTCCATTTTTGCCCGGCATCCACAATTCAAGGACCGTTGCCGGTTTATGCCGACAACGGCCTTGTTTTTAAAAATAATGCCGTACGTTATCAAAAACGAGAGTGCGAGAGTACCGGCTCAAAAGTACCTGCCTTGAAAAGGAGAATTTTGAGTCCGATATCCCCGATCAGTTCCGCGATTGCGATGACCAGAAGAACCACCACTGAAACGGAACCATAGTACATGAGCATGGAGGACATCAGAATTCCCACAATAATAACCGCCGGGATAAACCAGGGCGCAAATTTCTCTTTCAAGAGTAGTTTAACGGATTTATTCCCCGCGCTTCCCACATAGGTGGCGCCGTGTAGAAAACTGAGAAGCGAAATGAAAGTGAAGCAGACAAGCACCAATTCCATGATTTTTACGGTTTGTGCCGCTTCAGGCGTCAAAAATGTGTGGTAACCGAACAACAACACCAAAGTGGTACCGCCGAGACAGCCGTAAAGGACGCTGAGAATAGGCATGATGCCGCTGTTCCATAGGGGAATGGCAGGCGAATAGGAGAGCACGAATCCCAGGTAAATCATAACGCCAAGGCAACTCACCATGGTGACCACAAATACAAATGACGTAAGATTCTGGGACAAAAACGGCCAGGCATGGTTAATTATGTGAATAAAACCGAAACCTGTGAAAAAGATGGTAAAAAACACACCTCGACTGATCCATGAATGCCTGAGCCCCATGATGGCCCGCCAGAATCGCTTGGGTTGACCCAGATGCATGAAAAGGGCAATGGGTTTACAAACAGCCGCCATAATCCAACCCAGGATCATTCCGGCGGTAAAGCCATAGATGGCGGAGAAAAAGAAAAAACCGGTTCCCACCTCGCCGAAAAAGAAAGCAAAGGCAATTTCCCATCCCCAGAGATCCTGGTGGCGGTAGCCAAGCTCAAATTCATCCCCAACGAGGTTATAAATTTTTGAATCCATTTGTTTACCTCTCTAAGCGCTAAATGATAGTCTAAGTATTTATTTTCCTAAAACAAGGTGTTCAGTGGAATATCTACTCCACGTAAAACACCTTGGATTTGGTGTTAAACTGGGCCAGGGGCTGATAGCCTTTTCTTGCCTGTATCAGTTTACGGGGTTTGCTGTCCGGATCATCCAGATCCCCGAAGATTCGGGCTTCCGTAGGACAGGTCACGACGCAGGCGGGATCGAGTCCCTGTTCCACGCGTTCATGGCAGAAGGTGCATTTCACCGCTGTTCCCACAACCCACCGTCCGTAACCCTGTTTCTCAAAGGGCGTCAGCTCACCGGTTCGATAAAGGCCCTTGTCAAGGGGGCCCTGTGTCAGTTTATAGCGGTTCTTGTACGGACAGGCCGTATGGCAGGCGCCGCACCCGATACACTTGTTTTCATCCACCATGACGATTCCGGTGTCGGTCGTATAGGTGGCCCCGGTCGGACAAACCCGCTCGCAGGGAGCGTCATCGCAGTGATTGCAGATGAGCGGAATATAGGCCCTCGTCACATTAGGATAGGTGCCGATCTCCTCGCTGACTGTTTTTGTGAACAGTATTCCGTCAGGTGTAGTGTTTTCTTGTTTGCAGGCGATTGTACAGGCGTTGCAGCCGATGCATCGCCGTAAGTCAATAACCATTCCCCATCGTGGCATTTCTTTCCCTCCTTAGGCGGTATAACCGTTAAACATGGTATTCTTCAGAAAGACTTCCCGAACGTTATCCGGTTTGGATCGCAGTCGGGTCACTTTGACTTTGCATCCCGTTTCGGGCTGTCCGCTGCAGGCGTCCGTGTTCTTGAGATTGGCCGGCAGCATTCGGTTGAAATTGCCGCCGCCGGGCGCCACAACCGGATGGTGTGCATTCCAACGGGTCAGTGCGTTGGAGACCGCCACGGTTTCAGGGTGAATCCCTTCCGTCAGCTTGGCAAGTCCCTTGATCTGCCCATAGGGCGACATGAGTTGTATCAGGTCTTCATTTTTGATCCCCCGTGCCGCCGCGGTTTTGGGATGGATCAGAATGCCCATGTGAACCGGATCTTTGAATACGATGTCGTCAATCCAGGGGATGCTCAGGTTTTCGGTGAAATTAAGCTGTACATCCTTGAAACTGATGGCGTAAAGGTCGTACTCAGCAGGCTCTTCATGCATGGGATCAAGGGTCGGCAGGGGCAGGGCCTGATAGTCGTCCCATTCCCATTCGTCAATAAAGGGCACGTTGGCTTCTTCCATTTTAGCCCTCAGTTTATTTCGTTCATCCAGAATAAACTCGAGGTAAAACATAAGGCGCAAACCTTCCCAGGGTCGGTAAAATTTGTCCGGTCGGCGTTTGGTTACGGAATGACCGTGCTTTTTATACCATTCCAGATCATGGCCGTCCCAGAGGAGACCGCGACGTTCAGCGATTTCCTTGTCGCCGTATTTGACGTCCGGTTTGAGCATCAACTCTTCCTTCAGGTTGAACCGTAACCCGAAGTTCATGACGTTGTTCCAGTTTTCAAGAATCCCCACACGTTCGGAAATTTCAGCAAAAATCTCTTCTTCGCTCTTACTGTCGTAGAGCGGTGGGATGACCGGCTGGCGCAGGCACATGCCCTCGGTGTTGGGGGGTTCGATCATGGTCTGGTTCCACGATTCAAGCGTGTCATGGGCAGGCAGAAGGATGTCAGCCCAGATATTGGTTTCGTTGACCAGGACGTCGATGCCGACGATGAAACGCATGCGCCGCATGATTTCAAAGTAACGGGTCTGGTCCCCGGGCAGGTTCCACAGAGGGTTGGAATGGCAGATGAGCATGGTATCCGGGTAGAAATCATATCCAAAATGATCGGGATCAAACAAAGTAATATTGTTCAGATGCCCAGGGTCCACACCCAGTGGAAAATAGTCCATCAAATGGGTGGTATTGGGAGGATAGGCAAAAGGCACCTCCGGATGGAGCTGGTGGGGTGCGCAATCCATCATGCCGTTTTCGCAGGTGTTGGCTGCCCACCAAGGGCCTGCTTCATAAGCATGATTGAAATCAACATAAAAATCATCCAGGGTCATGCCGCAATGCCCGCCGGGGGTGTCGATACCGCCGAGAAGCATGTTCACCAGTTTGAACGAATGATTGGTCTGGCTCGATTTTTTACGGCCCTGAGCCCCGCGGTAGTAGTTGAGGGCGCCGGGTCGGTAGGGGAGGGTTCGGCCGTCGATATCGATGGTGGAACCGATCATGGCCGCTTCCGCCAGTTCACGGGCAAGCCGAATGATGGTATCAGCGGGAACCGTGGTTATTTTGGATATTTTTTCCGGTGTGCAGTCTTTCAGGATATCCTTAAAGACTTGAAAAGCCGGACGGCAGGTAACGCCTTCCACTTTGTAGGTGCCTTCCAGGGCAAAGTCCTTGATGGTTTCGTCATTCCAGACTTTGGCTTTGTTGTCTTCCGCATCCCAGACATAGACCTGACCTTCCTTATTGCGCACGAAGAGTCCGTCAGGGCCCACCAGATAGACGGCATTGGTGTCCTTTTTGACGGATTTAATGTCAAAAAGATTTTCTTCGATCAACACCTGGCACAGGCCGAGGGCGAACTGCCGGTCCGTGGCGGGACGGATGGGAATCCATTCGTCCGCTTTGGCGCCGCCGATGGAAAGACGTGGCTCGACAATTTTGACTTTTGTCCCTTTTTCAATCCGGTTATGTGCCATGGCGCGGGCTGCCGCCGCCACATGGAGGTGGGATGAAAAACCATCCCCGCCGCCCACGTTGAGCCAGTAATTGCTATGATCATAATCATTGCCGGCCGCAAAGGTGCGGTGGATCATGCCGTTCATGGGATGATAGCCGGCGCCGCAAAG
Source organism: Desulfatiglandales bacterium (assembly GCA_963664475.2). GTDB lineage: Bacteria > Desulfobacterota > DSM-4660 > Desulfatiglandales > Desulfatiglandaceae > NaphS2. The sequence continues at coordinate 178,101 of CAXXXE010000004.1, read as the reverse complement.
GGTACCCACCACCGTGAAATAGTTAGCATTCCCGCCGAATGCCGCGGGCCAGGCCCACAGGTACAGTTTCTGGAAATCATTGATGGCGGTGAGGAGTTTGCGGGGATCATCCTCATAGGTCTTTTTGAGTTCCTTGCCCACTGTATCAAGGGCTTCATCCCAGGTGATGGGAACCCATTTTGGATCTTCCATCGGCCCTTTTTTGGGGTTGGTGCGTTTCATGGGCGTTTTGATGCGGTTGGGGTCGTAAAGCCGCAACAAAGAGCAGTTGCCCTTGGGACAGAGCCCGGGGCCATTGCTCGGACTGGTGGGGTTGCCTTCAATCTTGTTGACGACCCCATCGGTCGTCACATGGGCAAGGGTGTTGCAGGAATGCAAACACATCTTGCAGGTGGTGGGAATCCATTTCCCCGGTTTCATGGAATTCTGGACTGGCTGGTTGTTCATTGAAAACCTCCGTTTATCAAAACTTGACATTTCTCGTTACTTGTCACTTATCACTCGTTACTCGTTACTTGTCACTTATCACCAGTAAAACCCTTCAAAGTTGTAATGGTCTTATCCACATGTTCCTGGATATGAGCGATCTGTTCCGGAGCCATGTGGCGAAATTTACCCACCAGTTTCAGATATTCCTGAACCGGCAGAGGGTTGTCGATACTGTGGGTGAAACGGAGTTTGCCCGTATTCTTTTGATACTCCCACAGGGGAATCAGATTGGTTTCCACGCCCTTTCGGCTGACTTCGATCAATTGGGCCGGCGGAAAACGCCATCCCGTAGGACAGGGTGAAAACACATGAAGATATGCCATCCCTTTTTTGGCAGCCTGAATGGCCTTTTCCAGTTTATCATAATAATCATCCATAAATGCCGTGGAGGCCGTGGCCACATATTCGCAGTTATGCATCATCATCAGAATAGCCATGGGTTTAGCGTCTTGTGTCTTGCCGCGCAGCACCGAGCCCACCGGAGTAGTGGTGGTCCATGACCCATAAGGGGTGGTGGAAGATCTCTGCACGCCCGTGTTCATGTACCCTTCGTTGTCGATGCAGATATAAATGATCTGTTCGCCGCGCTCGGCAGCCCCGGACAAAGATTGAAATCCAACATCCGCGGTGCCGCCGTCCCCGGCCAATGCCAGCATGGTGACATCCCTGCCGATGCGATTGTAGTATCGTCGGGCGCCGGCCAGCATGGAGGCTGTGTTGGTCAAAAGCGGATGAAACACCGGGACTTTGGTGGCCGTGAAGCCGTTGACGCCTACGGACCCGATTCCCGCGATACAGCCGGGAGGTGTTGCCAGGACCGTGTTGGGCCCCACTTTCCGCAGAGTGTGGCGCATGAGAAGTTCTGAGTTGCAGCCCAGACATGCCGAGATTCCGGGAACGAAGAGGTCTTCTAAATCTCCCCACTCGTTAAAGATGTCGGATTCGTGCTTGAATTCCAGCGCGCCGGTTTGGCATGCTTTGACGCATTGGGGATCCCCGCCGCACATGTCGCATTTCATGACTTCCTTGGTTAATTTGTTAAAGGTAATGCCTGCATAGGGGCAAGATAGGGTGCAGATCAGACAACCCACACATTTTGTGTCGTCCCATTCTATGACGCCGGTATCCTCATTCTTGGTTAACGCCCCTGCCGGACAGTTCGTGACACAGTCCGGGGCTCCGCATTGTCTGCACAGAGACAGGCCGAAGGATCTGCCCTCCGGCTCTTTCACGATGTTGATGCGGGAGTGTAGCGGCTCAGTCGTGTCCGTTTTGATCCTGGCGCAGGCCTCAATGCAATCATTACACCCATTGCATTTTTCCGGATGGAAGGCGATGGTTTTATAACTTTTACCCAAGATCTTATCTCCTCTTATGTTTAAGATATTGAATTTTTTTCACTGTTTTAACCTTTTAGGCGAATTTTAACGCCAGGTTTTGGTCATGAGCAGTCGCCCGGTGCCAAGGGGATCGCTGGCAAGGTTTTCCTTTATGCCCGTAAGATCCAGTTTTTTTCGAATAATCTGAAGCATGACGCCCGGGTCGATTTCCGTATTGATGGAAGCCACCCCCATCAGTCGATTGTCTTGAAAGACCATCTTCTGGTAGCGCATGCTGGTGGGCGAAAATACTTTGTCCATTTCCAGATTATCGAGGCCGCAGGGGAGACAGGCCAGTTTTCCTGAGCTGCCGCACATGCCGATGGCAAAGGCGCGGTTGTTGAAAAAGTTGTAGGTGTTCATGGAGATGCCGCCGCCATAAGACTCAAGGCCCGGATCATCGGCCATGGCCATCCCCGCGATTTTACCCTGCTCCGATGCATCGGGTAGAATGCCGTTCATGATTTTGTCTGCATCGAAAAAATTTGCGGCCTGCGCCACATCCCCCGCGGCCCAGACATTTTTGACGCTGGTCTGCATGGTGTCATCCACCAGTATGCCCACGTCCGTATCAATCCCCGAGCCATTCAGGTACTCCTTACAGGCATTGACGCCTTTGGCCACCAGTAGCAAGTGGGCTGATAGATCAAGGCCGTTTTCCAGGGATACGGCACAGGCGTTGTTGGATTTAGTGACATGGGTCACCGGGCTGCCGGTCAGGATTTTAACGCCGTTTTTGACAAAAACCCGTTCAATGAGACTGGCGGCTTCCGTATCAAAATACTGACCCATGACCTGGGGTGTTGTGGCCACGACCGTGACCTGTAAACCCGCCTTGGCCAGGTCCTGGGCTGCATGCATGCCGATAAGGCCGGCGCCCAGAATGATGGCCGATTGGCCCTCCTGGGCTGCTGCCTTAATTTTAAGGGCGTCCGAAAGGGTTCTAAGAACATGCCATGGCGCATCTTTAAGCCCTGGGATATTCGGAACCTTGGGTTCGCTTCCGGTGGCCAGAAGGAGCTTTTCATACTGGATTTTATCGCCGGAATCGAGCGTTACCGTATTGGCGCCGGAATCCAGGTTTACCACTTCTGCGCCATTCAAAAAATTCACGTTGTTTTTATCAAAATATGCCTGATCCCGCAGGAATACGCGTTCAGGGTTTGCCTGCCCTGAAAGTACATAGGGCAGTACCGTAGGCGAGTAGGGCAGGGTCTTTTCCCGGGTTACCAGGGTAATGGACCCCTCTTCGTCGACCATACGGATAGCCGTCAGAGCCGAAAGACCCGCGTGGCTGCTACCGATAATAAGATATTTAGTCTGGGACATATTGATTCCCTCTCACGTTAGTCGTTTAAACTTAGCCAGATCGGTTTTTCAGGGACCTCGCCTTTCATTGCCCCGGCCGTGGTTTTGATGATACGGCTGAAATCGTCCAGTGTAATATCCGCTCCCGCAAGGCCGGCTACAAAATTGACCGCGGGGATATGTTCTTTCATGCGGTACATGGCGGAAGTCACTTCCTGAAATACCGGGCCGCCGTTCCAACCGAAGCTTACGGAGCGGTCTACGACGCCCAGTGCCTTAATTTTATTCAGTGCTTGTAAAATGGACTTAAGCGGAAAAGGTCTGAAGGTCTTAATTTTGATCAGACCCACTTTTTCACCGGCTTCCCTGGCCGTGTCAACCGCTACCTTGCCGGTTCCGCTCATGCCGCCCATGGTGAGGATAGCGTAATCCGCATCATCCAGCCGGTATTCCTCCACCAAAGGGGAATAGGAACGTCCGAACAGTTTGGCAAATTCCGCATGGGCCTCTTCAATAACCGCTAGGGCATTCTGCATGGCGTTGCATTCGCCCCGGCGATAGCGGGCAAAAAGCTCAGGTCCTTTTCCAGTGGCGCCGCCCGTCAGGGGATCCACGCCCATGGGTCTTTCGGGATCCAGGGCCACGTGCCAGTTGGTATTCTTCTCTCCAAGGAATTTATCCGCAATTTCCTGGTCAGGGATATCGACGATTTCAACGCCGTAGGACTGGTAATTGCCGTCATGACATACGTTCACCGGAAGCATGACTTTTTTGTTTTCCGCAATTTTATAAGCCATGATAACGGTATCAAGAATTTCCTGGTTGTTTTCACAGTACATCTGAATCCAACCCACTTCCTTGACGGTCATGGCGTCCTGGTGGCCGCCCCATACACACTGGGGTGTGATGCCGTCCCGGGTTACGATACTCATGACAATGGGCAGGCGCAGGTTCGGCGTTCGAAAATAGGGTTCAAACATAAAGGCAAGGCCCTGTCCGCAGGTTGCGGTAAAGGTCCTGGCGCCGGCCAGGCATGCTCCCTGGAGTACGGAGAGGACGCTGTGTTCCCCTTCCACATCCATGATATCGGCTTCAATGATTCCATCCGCCACAAACTGGGCAATGTATTCAGCCAGGGACGACTGGGGTGTAATGGGGTAGACCGCTACCATATCCGGGCGAGACCGGGCCACACCCCACGCGGCTGCTTCGTTTCCGTCGCATACAATGGTTTTTGCCATAAACTAAACCTCTAATTCTTCTATCATAGTGATTGCATGATGGGGGCATTCCGCTGCGCAAATGCCGCAACCTTTACAAATTCCAAGGTTGGCTTCGAACCAGGTTGCTCTCTCCACGATGCACTGGGTGGGACAGTATGCCCAGCAGGTGGCGCATTTTACACATTTTTTTCGGTCCACCACCGGCCTTTCGGCTCGCCAGTCCCCGGTATTGACCACGGCGTATTCAGTGGCAATGGGGCACATATCATTGGGAATGGTTGATTGATCAAAAGGCTTGACCGCCTGTGACTTCATGACGACGCCTCCTTCTTTTTGATATCAAAGGTTTTGGTTGCCTCATAGCCCCGTTTGGCGGCCTCAACATTTTTCTCCAGTAAGGCATCTCTGAAGGCGGTGGTCGCCATCCCTTTGTTCAGGGACTCAAGGGATACGATACCTGTGGTTTTGGCCAGAACGCCCAGCATGATGGAATTGGTAATGGGGCGACCGAGCACTTCCAGGGCAAGGCCGAATCCGTCACAAAGTCCGACGCGTGTGACCCTTTCCGGTACCTCCAATTGGTCCAGATTTTTTTTGGTGGCCTGGACCCAGGTGGCGTTTTCGTTTATTCCCGCAAAGATATTGACGGTCTGCGCAAGCGTGGGATCAAGACACACGATGCAATCAGGGTTATAGATATTGGTGATTTGCCTGAACTCCTTGTCGTCGTAACGGAGGTAGGCTTCAACGGGCGCTCCCCGTCGTTCAAAACCGAACGCGGGAATGGCCTTCACGAATTTGCCCTCTTCCACCAGGGCTTTGGCCAGGATTTTGGCTGCGAGAACCGCGCCTTGTCCACCCCGGCCATGGAATCGAATTTCAAACATAGTGTCTCCAAAATTCATGGGAATTAAATAGACGTCTGAAAACTATCAAACTTTAATTGTAAAATTTCTAAAGGGTTCTCCTCAGGTAATTGCCGGCTCCCGGTTCTACCAGGATTTCGCCGTTTTCAAAGGCTTTCTTACCCCCTTTGATGACCACGGTCGGCAATCCTTTAAGGGTTTTTCCCTCGTAAAGTGAGAAATCGCCATAGGAGAAAAGATCGCTGCTGTTGACAACCCATTCTTTGTCGAGATCGAGCACCACCAGATCCGCGTCGCTTCCCACGCTGATAGTCCCTTTCTGTGGGTAGAGTCCGAATATTTTGGCGGGGTTGGCCGTGGCCCGGGTCAGAATGGTTTCAAGGGAAACACCCCTTTTGTGATATCCTTCGGTCAGGATGGCCGAGAGATGGGTCTGCAGAATGGGGTATCCGGGCATGGCGCCCAACATGCCGTTTTCAGCCTGTTTTACGCCGAGATTCATGCTGACATTGTCGGTTCCGAAGGTGGAGATGGTTTCATCTGCCACGCGGGCCCAGAGACCGTCAATATCGCTCTGATCCCGCAGGGGCGGCACCATTTTTCCGACAATACCGCATTCCGCTTCGTTAGATACTGAGAGGTAGGCCGATGTGGTTTCGCCGAAAGCCCGCCCATTGTGGTTGATCAGGTGAAAGCGGTCGGCTCCCTGCTTCGTGGAGATATGGACGATGTAAAGTCTGCTGCCGGCCTTGTCGCAGAGGTAATAGGCGCGCATGATGGCTTCTTCTTCCGCCATTTTTGGCGCCGTCTGTGCCCAATCGGTCAAGGTCCCGTTGGGGGTTTTTGCCGCCACTTTATCAAATGCGATATCCAGCATGGACTGATCTTCGCAGTGGACGCAACCGATGGCCCTTTCTCCCATGCCGGCGATTTTCTGGAAGCCCTCAAAGATGAATCCATCCGATACGCCGGGAAAAACACCTTTCACGCCCGCCATGTAAAATTTGAAGGAAGTGACGCCGAATTCTTCATAGTATTTGTCCATTTCCGCCATCTGTTCATTTGTAAAAATGCTCAAATGAAACATCAGGTCCGTGGAGGCTTTTTGCTCGACGGTATTGATCATGTCGGGCAGCATGGGCAGGTAGGACTGATCTCCACCCATGAAAACACCCACCGTGGTAACGCCGCCGGCTAGAGCCGCACGGGTTTCCGTTTCGCATTCCAATGCGAAGTCGTTAAAGATCCCCAGGTGAATATGTGGATCAATGACGCCGGGCATCACGATTTTTCCCTGCGCATCCACGGTTTGTTCTGCTTCCGGAAGTCCTCCGGTTTCGGAAAGGGCTGTGATTTTTCCGTCTTTAACGCCGACATCCAGGTCAAAAAAACCACTGCCGGGAATAAAAACACGGCCGTTTATAATTTTTAGCCCTAGCATAAAAAATTCTCCTTTCTACTCGATAAATTGTTGCTTGCTGTAATTCCGAGTTTGGTTCTCAAACTCTTAAAGAATAAAATGGCTGAAATTGTCATCGTCATCATTTAAGCAAATATCGTGCCGAAATTGGAATATTTGCGTAACCCACTTAAATTAAAAGAATAGGGTGATGGTGGCTGTTTTTTTAAAGTGTAAAGGTGTGAGTTTCTTTACATCTAATCCTCGGCGTGTTTACACTTCTTTACACTCTGGCTTGACGATTTTTTTGAAAACGGCTTATTGATGGGAGGGGATTTTCTCTTTTGTGAATCGTTTTTAACCATTAAGATACGGAAAAACGAGAATGCTCTATATGTGTCAAGAAAACAATATGTTGAGGTGCTTTGGATTCATTATATGGGGCTTGTTTTGGGCTTTCTGAGAATCAAAATGGTCGAATATTTACTGAAAACTCGTCATGGTAGTGCTTTATGTTTGTCCTTTCATGGGTTTCCCAATGATGATTCTTATTTTGGTCAGCTGAAAAATACATTTATTATTCAGTGAATTGAATGGAAAATAGAGTGTAAAGTCAGGTGTAGATTCAGTGTGACAGCCAAAATTTGAAACCTGTTTTTTTTTCATTTTGTGAATATCGCCAATATGGTATGAAACCCGTGATTTTCTGTTCGCGATATTAAATTAAGGGAAAGACAAATATGAAATCAAACATAACCCTTATTGGAATGCCCGGGGCTGGAAAAAGTACGATCGGCATCATTCTGGCTAAAGTGTTGTCTTATGGATTCATAGATACCGACGTGTTAATCCAGGTCAATCAACAAAAGTCGCTTCAAAGGATCATGGATGAAACGGATCATATGAATCTGCGTTTCATAGAGTCCCTCGAAATCTTAAAGATAAATGTGGAAAAACATGTCATTGCGACAGGGGGAAGCGCTGTTTACAGCCATGACGCCATGATGCATTTGCTTGACATCTCAACAGTGGTCTTTTTAAAGGTTGATTATGAAACCCTGAGAAAACGAATTCGGAATTTTGATGAAAGGGGGATCGCAAAAGCCGATGGGCAATCCTTTCGGGAGTTGTTTGATGAGCGCCGGCGCCTGTACGAAAAATATGCCCGGTTTACCATTGAGGCCGGCAATCTCGGGCAAGAGGAAGCTGCTGAACGGATTGCTTTTGAGGTCGAATAAAATAGAACAAAACGTGATCATTTCCGCACAACAATCGCCGGGCCTCCAACCGGGCAAATACTCAGGTCTACCCACCCCGTCTTTTGATTCACGATATGCCCGTAGGGGCGGACCTATGTGCCCGCCCTTCTGTTGGTACAATGCAGACGCTCAAGGTGCGCAACAAGGCATTAAAAATTATGGAAAATAATCCCTTGAGGAGGTAAGATAATGCATGATCAGAATTTCAAAAACCTGATTCTGGACTATCCGGTCCAGGCACTGGAGTTTTTTGCCGGTTAAGAAGCGGGATCAGATTTATCCGAAGCCAGAGTAGTCCCCGTGCGACAAGAACAACTGAAGGAGCGGTTGGGAGATCGTTTCCGTGAGCTGGATACGCCGCTTTTGGTGGAATGGTCGGATGGTCGAAGGGAAGCCATTCTGTTTGTGGTCAAAGAAGAGACCAAAACCAGCGAGTTTTCAATATACCGTTTAGCCCGCTATTGTTTGGATCTCGCGGAATTGATGGGAACGGACCGTGTGGTTCCCGTTGTGATTTTTTTGAGAACGGGAGACCATCGGACCTATCTGCGATTGGGCAGCAATTCATGCGCCTATATGGAATTTCGATATTTGATGTGCAAGCTCAAAAGCTTGTCATCTGCCGAATATTATGACAGCGACAACATTGTTGCGCGGTTGAATCTTCCCAATATGGCCTATCCGCCGGAGGATCGTCTTGAGATGTATCTGGCGGCGCAAACCGGCCTGGCCCGGCTTGAGGCGAGTCTGGAAAAGCAGCGAAAATATGCAGATTTCATCGATTTTTATGCCGATTTGAGCGAAGAGGAAGTCACGCTCTATCGCGATCGCTATCTAAGCGAGAAAGGAGACATTATGGGACTGGCAAGTGTACTAAGAAAAGAGGGACGAGATGAAGGCATTGAGCAGGGAATGCAGCAGGGAACTATGAAACTTCTGTCCCGTCTAATTGCGAAGCGTTTTCAGGTCAGCTCCGATTCTGTTCATCCGATCTTTGCCGGCTTGACAACAGAGCAGCTTGAAGAATTGGGAGAGAGGTTTCTTGAAGCTGAGAATTTGGAAGAAATTCGGAATTGGGCGGAGGAGAAACAGTCGGCAAAGGCTCAAAGGACCGAGGCATCTGTGGGATGACCATAAAATTCTAAAAAAAGCCTCTTGTCCAAATTAACTATAAACTAAGAGAAACGGGAATTGTTCGCCTGGGGCCGGACCACAACAAAAAGAATCCTGGCCCTGGCGCCCCAGCTCATGACCCAGTATTTGATCTCTTCCGTCCCGCCTGCCTCGACCTCAAAGATAATGGAACCGTCAGCCTGGGGGTGGATCTCCTGGCTTTCATGCCAGATTCTGGAAGATATCAGTATCTGGATGATCCGCCATTGGCGGCCTAATTGATCGCCTCTTGCCATACAAATCTCCCCGTATCTGAAAAGGAATTCATATCCTTACACGATTTCGGCAGAAGATCAATACCCTTCCCGCACAACCATCCTTTGCTCTTTTGTGAAAAAATCTCAAAAAAGTTTCCCCACTGTGACCGTATTTGACAAAGACCTGTGTTAAGGTGGGTCTATCCGTGACACCAGAATATGGGTAAACCAAGGAGGCACTGTGTTTATATGAAGGAGAAAAAACCACAAAAGCCGATTGGGATTCAAACCGCAAGAGAAAAGTCTCATCATATCATCGTTGATCCTGAATCAACCGATGCTGATGGCGGCCGGAATCTCGACAACGTCCGAACACCACATTCCGATACCAAGTCCTTTGGTTTTACAGCATTCTTTCTTAAATCGATGGGTTGGTGCGCCTTCACCCTTGTAATGGCCACACAATTTGCCACGAACCATTTTTGGGTTGTGGTCCTCAGTGTTTTTTTGTTCAGTGTACCCATCGCCCTGTGTGGGATTTATGCCAACACCATTCGTCAAATCCGAAGGTTGCATATTTTCGCCGACCGAGGTTGGCTTTTCAGGTTGTTTTCAGGCCGTCCCTTAAGGGTTATCCTTTGGATTTGCTGGGCGCTGGTCACGTCATTTTTCATGCTGGTTCAATTTCATACCTATAACCGCTTGGAATGGGGTGTCTTTTTTCTTGTTATCCCTATTTTCTGGTTGGTTTTTTCAGGGCTTCGGAAAGTCATTGCTCGTGAAATCAAACCTTATCTGATCACCAGTATGGCGCTTGCATGGTCGCGGCGGCTGTGTCCTGTGGTCATGCTGTTGGCCTACGTGGTTTTGACCGGTTATTTCGGGGATGCAACCGTATACCCTTCGCTTGCGGATGCCATTAACGCCAAGAAGGCCGCAGTGGCTGACATGACCGGGAGCGCCCTGGTTCAGGAGGTCTCCCAGTATCTTGCCTTTTACGACGGGGTGAAAGCATATTCCCTTGGACAGCTTGGCGCTCTCGATGCGCTTTGGCAGTTGGCACTTCTTGGCATCGTCAACCTGGTGGTTTTCTACAACGCCTGTGCAACCCTCTCCTGTTTCCTCATCCCTGGTGTGGAATACCGCCGTGTGTTCGGGCCCCTTTCCGATGCCGACCGGCCACTTGCGGTTTCGCTTTCCCGCATCGCCGCTATTTCCGCCGTCACGGCATTTCTGGCCCTCTTCATTTACCTTCCCCTTTTCTGCTACATCGAGGCATGGGTCCAGCAAAGGCCGGAAATGGCCGAAGCCAGACAGACCGCTGAAACCTGGGTTATTCAAAAGGTCGAAAAAATCGGAGATGAATTTTTCAAAGAAGGCACTATCCTGCAGCTTGAGAAAGCCAAGGTTGAAGCCCTGCACACCGTCGAAGTGTCGCTGGTTCATCTGGAGGGCCAGGCAGACCGCGCCTTTGACCGCCTGGAAGGCAATGTGGACGCCTATCTGGATTGGTATTACAGTCTGGTGGGCGAGTATTCCCGCATCGCTAATCTGCTGGTGGGGGAACTGGAAGACTTTATGATCGAAAAACTTGAAGAGTGCTTGCAGCAAGGCGATGCGTTTAAGGAAGTGGAGGCTTCTTTCAATCATGCCCTTTCAAACCACAAAAATGCGTGGCAGGCTTACCAACAGACCATCGGAAAGATTATGGATAGAAATCGTGTGAATCCCGAGGGATCTTCATTCCAAATCGTTCAAAAAGTATCATTGAAGGATATAACTGAGCCACCTGTACTCATGGGAACACAAGCCAGACTGGTGACCGCAGGTGGCGCAGGGGCTGCCGCAGGCGTTGTCACTGCTGTTGTCATTAAAAAGATCATTGCGAAGATCATGGGGAAAAACGTCGTTAAACTGGCCGCGAAGGCATTGACAAAGGTTGTGGTCAGCAAAACCGCCGGATCTGCTGGCGGTGCGGGAGTAGGTGCAGCAGCGGGCGCTGCCATAGGATCTGTGATCCCTCTTGTGGGCACTGCCGGGGGGGCGATTATCGGCGGTATCATCGGAGGGATTGTTGTGGGTGTTTCCGTCGATAAACTGCTCATAGAACTCGAAGAAGCCGTCAACCGTAATGAGTTTAAGCGGGAGATCCTTTCGGCCATTAACGACGCCCGGAGGGAGTTCAAGGCAAAATTGAGAGGGTAAAATGCGGGCGGTGAAAGCTGAAGGGGTTGGCATTTTTGTCCCCATGCATTCGTTTCCAAGCATGAAACTCCCCCCAGAGACAAGGCATGCCTTGTCTCTACAGCAGCTGCGTGCGTTTGTACAACCTGTTTTTGTGTTCGATGAGAATGTACCGGCCAAAATCACCGTACAAACACCCCTTTTGCTCTTCGCAGTCGTTTTTTCCTTTTACGACCTCTTTTTATTTCTCGCGCCAAGCAAAGTTTTTAAAACATAGTCTTTTTCTTTGTGCCTTTGCGTCTTTGCGCGAGATTATTCTTTAGTCTACGGACGATGGTCCATCGCCGCCGTCAAAGCCGCATGACCATTTGGCTTCAACAGATGCCTCTCGGGATTTACCAGCTCCCCGGACACGGCTTTATCCAAGAAAAACCCTACCCATGTACGGCTTCAGCCGTGAGTTTTACGTTGTGAGCTTTGCAGGTCCACTGCCCGGTTGACGGTCCTGTGATTGTTGTACGGAAATGATCACGTTTTGTGGCATCCTTCCTGTTTTGAACACGATTCACAGGATTAAACGCGATGAACAGGATTAGAATCCGACGTCAGGACAAGTTCCTTCAAACCCCTTTACACCCCTTTGTTTGCGCTTCATCGGCCAATGGCAATCCTGTCCATCATTTAATCTTTCAAATCGTGTTCAAACATTTTGTCCCGGCTTGCGACCGTAGCCCTGGAAAGGGCCATATAAGCGTAAGCTTCCTGCCGGAGGTGATACCTGTCACCACCTTCTATGACATCTTTCCCTCTTGCCTTGAAGCTCAGTCGCGATTTCACTTGTCCCTACGGGACGGGAATGTCAAAATGTATCAATTACTCTTCCCCAATAAAGACAGCAGGCGACACATGGAACCGATTGCTCAATGCTTTGATTTGTCTAATATTCAGTTTTCGTTTTCCGTTTAAGATTTCCGATACAACGCCTTGACTGCCAATTTCCTTTAGATCCCTTTGTTGTAGCCCATGCTCAGCCATCAAATACTTCAGACTTCCGATTAGATCACCTTCCGGTTCTGGAATATTTCGATCCTCATAATCCTTGACCAAGGTTCCCAGTATATCAATCAATGATTCTTTGACCGGGTCTGATTTTTCACTCACGGAATCGATCAGTACATCCAAAAGATTGACCATTTTATTGTAATCGGTTTTTGTACGGATGGTCGACACAACTTTTGATGCCACCGGCCACACTCTGACGGTTTCATTTAATTCTTGTTCCAATGCAATCATTGGTTATTCCTTCCATTTTCCTTTATCGTATTCAGGATGGGTCAAGATATCCCTGATATAAATTCTTTTCCGAGCATAAAGGATGTAGGTAATTAGTCTATACTTATTCCCGCCAATATCGAAAACAACTAATCTTCCCACTCGATCCGCTTGTGGAAAGGTATTACGCACATCTGTGAATGATGCAAAATCAGTATGTTTTACAATTCGATACCAGCGGTCTAAAGGCTCACCGCTATCCGAATACTTCTCGCTGAATTCCAGCAACCGTCTTCGTGTTATCACATGCATGCCGCAACTATATCGCAATCAGAGATCAACGTCAAAGAATATTCATTTTTGAGATACCATTACTCTTTTATTCCCTCCCCTTCATCTTCATACCCCTGAACATGCGTTCAGCCTTGTCCCGGAGGTGGGTTGTATGAATTCCTCGAAATTGAAATGCTAAGGAATTTTAAACCTATCCCCAGTCTCGCGGAGCGTCATGATACGGTCCGGAGCAAAGATCCTGACCTTCTTTCGCATATGGCAAAGACCGACTCGGATATAATGAATGGTCCACCCCATCCAACGGACCCAAACGGATTCTGTGGGATGCCTCGCAAACCGCCCCGAATATCAGCATGGGCACGGAAGAATACACGGCCGCCGACGTAACAACCTTGTTTCAATCCCTTTACATGGGCCTTCCCGAAGCCACCCGGAACATCATGTTCTGGTTCAATTTCTGGTCGGCATCATGATTCAGGACCCAAGGCCTTAATTTTCCTTCCCTTTCTCCGGCATTCTCCTCCGCCGGGGAAAGGCGTCTTTTCTATTTCCTCGCACCCGACACCCCAACCCCAGCTATTCTTCCGCAATCCACCGGCCCTTGATACCTATCCAGCCAGTCAAAAATCTCCTTCATCATGGGTTCGCGGGGAAGGGGCGCATGTCCGCGGTCGTAGATGAAATGTCTTTTGTACTTGGGCGAGGTGCTGATCAGATCAAAAAGGGTTTCTGGGTTGGAACTGGAAAAAAGTTGCGTTACCACATTGGTAACATTATAATATCCAAATGAGAATCATCGCAAAAAGCAGGCAATGAGAAGTCAAAGCCCTGGCTTAATGAGTGGTACCACTTTTGCGTCAAAAAGGATTGGGCAACGCCTCAGGATGTGAAGAACACATTCCGCCACGTCTCTTTTGTAGGAAAAGACAGGGTCGTTTTTAATGTGAAAGGAAATGACTATCGCATTGTATGTGCAATGGATTACCCGAGGCAAGCCATGTACATTAAGTTTGTCGGCACCCATGATGAATACGATGCCATAAACGTAAAGGAGGTGCAATAGGCATGATTAAACCGATTCGGGATGACAAATCATATCGTGAAGCGCTGAAACGCATTGAAAACCTTTGGGGATCTGAAACGGGTACAATTGATGGCGACGAATTGGATGTATTGATGACACTCGTGGAGGCATACGAAGACAAGCATTATCCCATGCCCCCATCCGATCCGGTTGACGCCATTTTGTTCAGAATGGAACAGCTGGATTTGAAACGCAAAGATCTGGAAACGTTCCTTGGCCCCAGAAGCAGGGTTAGCGATGTCTTAAACCGCAAGAGAGCCCTTTCCCTGAAACAGATTTTCAGGTTGCACCACGGGATGGGCATCCCATATGAAAGCCTGATTGATAACCAATGGGCTTAATAGGTCTTGGCCGTCCCCCCGCAATCCGCCGGGGGAACCTACCTTGAACCGCTCCCGCGTCCGACAATTCGTCTTTTGAACCGCTACAGGCCCATTTCTTAGGGCTCCAAACCGGGACGCAGAGCGTCCGAAAACCGTTCCCACGCAGAGCATGGGAACGAGTGCGAAAGCGAAGTCAGTAGCGATTTTCACGTTAATCCGCGATGAGCCAAAGAACCGTAACATCCCTGAAGAGATAGAAGCGTATTTGAAAAAGCTCAAAGCGAAAAAAAAACATTGACGGAACAGAGGTGGTGAGTGGTCGCATGCAAACCCTGCCTTGCGTGTACGGTCAACAATCTTGGCCGGGATGAAATTGCGCAACGGATTTGCTTTTGGATTCAAGGGGAAATGAGTCCATGCGGTGGTTTATTCTGCGCGGGGGTTCGGTTCTTCCTTCCCGAAACACTCCCTCAGTTTGTTTCTGAGGCGATTTCGCATATCCTGGGGTATCTCTTCCCGAGTGCTTTGTTTGCAGAGGTCGACGGTTTTTTTCAGCGCGTCAACACATGATCTGCATTCCGGGCATGTTTTGAGATGGTTTTCGATCTGTTGGCAGACGTTTGGGTTGAGTTCTCCATCCAGGTATTCGGAAATCCTTTCGAAGTTTTTTTTGCACGCCTCCTTCATGAGATTTTTCCTTCGCTGTATGAGTGGGATATTTTTTCCCTCAGGGCCAGTCTCGCTCGATGGAGCCGGGTTTTTACCGATTCAATACTGATTTCAAGGATTTCGGCGGTTTCTTTGGTGCTGAACCCTTGAATGTCCCGGAGGTTGAATACCAGTTTGTATTTGTGCGGGAGCGTCTTGATGGCATCATTGATGACCTGTTTCATTTCCGCCTGCAAGACTTTATCCGACGGGTTATCGGACCAATCGGGGATATCATATGTTTCGGGCGCGCCGTTCTCGTTTGTAAAGGATTCCAGGGATAGTTCCCGATCCGGCTCGCATTTCTTCTTACGCCGTTTTCGGATGCACGCCGTGGCGGCAATTTTGAACAACCAGTTTTTCAATTTGGTCTCTTCTCTGAAACTGTTTAAATACTTGAAAGCATTCAGAAAAGTTTCTTGCGTAATATCCTCGGCGTCCTGGAGTTGACCGCACATCTTGAGGCCGAAGGTGAATATTTGGTTTTCATATCGATCCACGATGGCTTCCATGGCTTCCATGGACCCTTCCTTGAATTGGACGATCAGATGATGATCCGTCATGTCGGTCGCGATGTCTGTCACGTTACCTCATCTAGAGTCGTTTAAGGGTGAAAAGTTTCAAAAAATGCAATTACCAGTGGGAATATCCTACACGTTAGCGATTCAATAGAAAAGGTTATTTTTATGCTGCGTTGCTCAATAGTCGTTTTGAGAGCCTAAAATGGTTTTTAATTCGACAGTTGATCAAACTCGGTTAAGACCCCTATACGCCTATATTGGTCTGTATATTCTATAAGTCAACTTCGACCCCCTATTCAGTTGACAAAATCAAACTCAAAAGCATAATATCGGTTCCATTGGATAGGCATCTAAGGATGCGTGGGTGTAAATTTAATGATAACAACAGAAGAAAGGTACAGTAGTGAAATGAAAAAGAGAACGATGTGGTGTTTGATCAGGTTATTTTTGGTTTTTGGTACGGTCTTATTGCTGTTCCCGGCTTTTAGCGCGGCGGAAACAGACGAAAAGGATGCAGGCGTTTATACGCTGGGAGAGGTTGTGGTCTCCGCCAGGCAAGATGTGGTGGAAACCGCCGGCACCGTTCGAGAGGTGACGGCCGAAGAGATTCGAAACAAAGATGCCAGGACCCTGGATCAAGCGCTTCAGCTGCTGCCGGGCGTTGAGATTCGGACCGGTGCGGAAGGGACTCCCCGTGTGGATATCCGCGGTTTTAGATCCCGCCATGTGTTGCTTTTGCTCGATGGGGTGCCGCTTAATTCAACCTACGACGGGCAGTTTGATCCTTCCATCATTCCCACCGAAAACATTGCCAAAATCAAGGTGAGTTACGGCGCTAATTCGGTCCTCTACGGCCAGGGGGGGATGGGTGGCGTGATCAATATCATCACCAAGAAGGGAAAAGAGGGTATTCACGGCATGGCTTCCGGAGAAACCGGGGAAGGTTCGGAACGTCTGGGACGATTCAACGCGGGCGGCTCCGCTAAAGGAGCGGATTTTTTTGTGAGTGGCAGTATGTCGGCCCGAAAGGATTATCCTTTGGCCAACGACTTTCAAGCCACGTCGCTGCAGGGAAGCGGAGAAAGGGAAAACAGCGACAATCGAAGAAACAACGTCTTCGGCAACATCGGATATTCCCCCACCAAAGACTGGGACCTGGGGTTGGTGGCCAGTTTTGTAAACGGCAATTATGGCATTCCCCCCAGCACCAAGCAAAACACCAAAACCGATCCCGACGACTTTGCCAACAATCCGAAATATGAACGGGTCAACCATTTCGAAGGGTTCAATACCCAGTTCTCAACCAGCTATGATTTGCCGGGGCCCGTGGATATTCGTGGGTGGGCCTACTACAACGAGTATGATGAGGACCGGACCCGTTATGATGATGACAACTATAATTCCATGCTGACAAAAGGGACCTACTTTGAGGACGGCACATCCAAGAACTGGGGCGGAACCATCCAGACGGCGCTGGATTTGACATCCGCGGGATCCTTTACCCTGGACCTCGATGCTCAGAAGCAGGAATATAATTCCAAAGGTAAGATTCGGGATGTGAAAGTGGGAAAGGATTACGAGTTCAGGAATTTCGATAACGCCTGGAGTCTCTGGCTTTACAGCGCGTCCCTGGAGTATGAAATCACTCTCTTTGACAGCCTGGGGTTGGTATTGGGGTACGGCCACTACTGGCAGAACAAGGAAGAATCGGGCGCCAACGAAAACAAAGGGAGCTATATGGCGGGCGCCTATTACGACATTATTAAGGGCACGCGGGTGCGAGGGGCATATGCAAAGAAAATCCGCTTTGCGTCCCTTCGTCAGCTCTACTCCGTTGGAGAAGGAAATCCGGATCTGGTTCCGGAAACCTCCTATAACTATGAACTGGGTGTGGAGCAGGCCCTGCCCCTCAACAGCCGCATTGCCCTTAACGGATTTCTGTCCGATGTGGATGACTACATTGAAAAACCAAATAACGAGGACTATTTCCAGAACTACGACAAGTATCGGTTTCAGGGGTTTGAGGTCACCGCCGAAACCCGGTTCATCGAGCGGCTCATGCTGCGTCTGGGATATACCTTCATGGATACGGAAGACAAGTCCCCCAACAGTGGAAGGGACGAGCTGCAATACCGGCCCCGGCACAAGTTGACACTGGAAGGAAAGTATACCTTTTATTTCGGTTTTTCCGCCTATGCGAACGTTATCTACACCGCGGACCAGTTTTACTATTCCCGGTCAGAGCCTTTTGAGAAAGCAGAGTTGAACAATTTTGCCATTGTCAATCTGAAATTTGACCAGACGTTGCTGAACGGTCTCCTGGATCTTTATGTGGGGGCCGACAACCTCTTTGATAAAAACTATGAAGAAAGTTACGGGTTTCCCAGTGCCGGGCGGATCATTTACGGGGGTGTGGCGGTTTATTTTTAGAAAGCTGTTAGTGTCTATTCCCTGAAACGCTGTCACAAAAAAAAAGAAAATCATTGGTAGCAGGACTTAAAACTTAAAACTTAAAACCTGGAGTCAAGCCATGCGTGTCTATATCGGTTTTGACGATACCGACAATATAAATGCCAGCCGCGGTACCGGAAAACTGGCCCGGTGGTTTGAGAAAGAGCTGCCGGAAGGCTGCCGTATGTGGGGCGTTGTGCGCCAGCAACTGTTGTTGCATGACGACATCCCCTACACGTCCCATAACAGCTCCGCCTGCGTGGTGGTGGACATGCCGGATCGGGCCATGCTTGGGGAATTGACCGAAAGGGCCGTGGCGCATGTGGAACGGCATTCCCTTGTGGGAAGCGATCCGGGTGTGTGCGTGGCGCCAAACGGGGAAACCGATTTGTCCGTTCTGCTGGATTTCGGTCTTCTTTGCACCCGGGAAGTGGTTGCACAGAAAGATGCCCTTGTTGCGGCTTCAGGCTTTCACCTTTCCGGGCACGGGGGAACCAACGACGGCATCATCGGCGCCGCCGCCGCCGTTGGATTGACCGCCTCCGGATGGAACGGCAGGTTTATCGAATTTGGCGGGCTTCGGGATTTCTCCGAGATTGTCACGGTATCCGAGCTGGAACAGGCCGACATCATGCTGGTGTCTTTGGACCGGGACGGTCTGGCCCCGGCCCCGCAAGATCGGGTTCATACGAAGGACTGGTTGCGTCCCAGGCTCTGGGGCAACCGGGCTGTTCTCGCCGCGCACAAAAAGGGGGAAGGCCTTTGGGAATCCCTGAGCGGAAAGCGGAAAAAAGGATAATGCCGGTCACGGTTTGCAGTTGCCGGTTACCGGTTGAAAAAACAGCAGGTTGAACGAAGTCATGAGCTTTTCTTTGGAAAGTTTAGATCTGAAAAAGGAAAGCAAGGTGTTGAAACCAACATCCAGATGCTTCAAGGATTACATAAGTTCGCTGAAAAAAACCGGAAACTGTCAACCGGCAACCGTGAACGGGTACGCCCTTATGAACCCTGTTGTTGAGATAAGGGATTATGCTTACCGGTATCCGGGTCGAGAGGCCTGGGCCTTATCCCAATTGTCTTTATCGGTACCGTCCGGCGAATGCATCTGTTTTACGGGGCCATCTGGCTGTGGAAAGAGTACGCTTTTTCTGGCGCTCAAGGGACTTTTGAGAGGCGGAAGAACGAAAGGAACCCTTCGCGTTGCGGGGGGGCGACCCTGTCCCACCGGGCTGGTGTTTCAAAACGCGGAAAGCCATCTCCTTTGCACCACGGTGGCGGATGAAGTGGCCTTTGGGCCCCAAAACCGGGGTTTCAGCCCTCGCGAAATTGAGACGGCGGTCGGAAAAAGCCTTGAAGCGGTTGCCTTGACCGGTTTTGAAACGCGCAATGTGGAAGCCCTCTCCGCGGGGCAGACCCATCGACTGGCCATTGCATCGGTACTTTCAACATCCCCGGAAATTTTGCTCCTGGATGAACCCACGGCTCAACTGGATGCCGACGGAAAGCGTCAGTTGACGGTGCTTTTAACCCGTCTGAAAGCGGCGGGGCATACGCTGCTGATTGCCGATCATGAACTGGATCCTTTCGAAACCTTGGCGGATCGGTTTGTTTTTATGGACCGGGGACGTATTCAGCGCATTGGTCGTGAAATCCCGATCGAGTTTATCCTTTCTCACCCGAAGCCTCATGGGGAGAAAGAGCTCAAGGCAAAGGAACCCGTGAAGCGCCTGCTTTCCGTGAAGGGGCTTTGTCTTTCGGGTGGCAACGGGCGGTTGATATTTGATAACGTCAACCTGGATCTTTATGCGGGACGGCTGGTGTTCATTTATGGTCAAAACGGCGTGGGGAAATCCACGCTGTTGAAATGCATGACGGGGCTTATTAGACCCGAGGCCGGCCGTATTCGAATGGACGGAATGGGACGCCCCAGAATGGATAGACTGCTCGGGAAAATCGGGTTTCTTTTTCAGAACCCTGAACGGCAGCTTTTTGAAGACACGGTTCGGGATGAGGTGGGGTTTTCTCTGAAAAGGATGGGGGTTTCGGGCGGGCAGATCGAGACCCGTGTCGACGAAGCCCTTGAAATCTGCCATGTGGCCCATTTGAAAGACCGATCACCGCTGACCCTCAGTTTTGGAGAGCAGCACCGGGTGGCCCTGGCATCCGTGATGGCGCCGCAACCTGAAATCCTCATGCTGGATGAACCTTTTGCGGGTCTTGATTTTGCGCGGAGAAAAATCATTTTAAAGATTCTGTCCCGTTTGCGTAAATCGCGGGGGACAACGGTGGTGATCGCGTCTCACGAATTCCTGCCCGATGGAACATGGGCCGATGAAACGCTTTTTCTTAAGGAGGGACGCATTGAAGAAATGGGAACGAACTGAAAATAGGGGGTTCAGGGGAGGCGCCTTTCAGTATTGTGCAGGGAACTCTCCCATTCACAGGCTGGGTGCCGGATGGAAAATTATCCTGGCCGTTTCTTTTTCAGCCGGCGCTATTGCGGCCCGGGAGCCCTGGATGCTGGCGGGACTTCTGGTTGTCAACCTGGCCTATTATCTTTCAGCCCACCTGGGCTTTGCCAATCTGTGGCGGGATATTCGTTTCTTCCTGGTCCAGATGGCGGTCATCCTGCTGCTGTATCTGATCAAATACGGGCTTGCGGAAGGTCTCTGGCCGGGCTTGCGGACCGGTTGCCAGATTCTGCTTCTTTTTCTGCCGGGAACGGTTCTCCTTCGAACGACCGAAGGGAGCCGGATGATGGGAAGTCTGAAAAAGGTCATGTCGGAACGATTGTCGTTTCTTCTCTTTACCAGCTTGCGGTTTGTTCCCTTCTTTGCCCGTGAAACCCGGGAGATCTATATGGCCCAACAACTTCGCGGAGCGCCCGTGGGAATTTGCTATGCCTGGAATCCTATTCACTGGAAAGACCTGTTTCAGTGCCTGATGATCCCGCTCATGGTGAGGGCGTTAAAAACCGCAAGATCAGCGGCGCTATCCGCCGAGGCCAGGGGATTTGGGGAGCGAATGCATCAATGAAAAAATTCACCCTTCAGGAAGCGCTTTGCCTGGCATTCTGCGCCTGCTTCATTGTCATTACACGGGGCGCATTTAGGCTGCACTTAAACATTCCCGGGCATGCCATGTTTTTTACCATGTTCTTTCTGATCCTGGGAAGGGGCTGCGTTCCCAAGCTGGGCGCCGCCACACTGGTCGGGCTCCTGGCGGGGCTTCTCTGCACGTTGTTGGGTATGGGCAAGGGCGGTCCATTAATTATCTTGAAATTTTTGGTTCCCGGTCTCATTGTTGATCTAGCGGGCCTTTTTTCTTCCGGATTGGCAGGCAGTTACGTGGCTTGCGCCATCGTCGGCGCCTTGGGGGCCGCAAGCCGTTTTCTGACCATTATCGCAGTGGAATGGGTCATTGGAATGGATTGGGACCTCATCTTGCAGCACGCTTTAATTTCATCCGCCTGCGGCGTCATCTTCGGGGTTCTGGGCGCCCTTATGGTTCCGCCCATTGTCCGTAAACTGATGGCTCATGGGTTGATTGCGTGACGGTTTAATGCCTGTCTCAACCGTGTTGACCCACTCCCTCAGGCATCGGTTAAGGATTTCCTCCGCATGCTTCACATCGAGCCGATACTTTTCGGGAATGAATGAGATATCCACCACATGGATGCCGTGGTGCACTTTCAGAAAAGGGCAGGCTGCCAATTGCGCGGGGGTTTCCCTGGAGAGGTGGTTGAATACACGATTCAAGGCCGCTTTGCACCCCTTGATCTTGAGGTCTTGAATGGTGTAGTTGTTGGCAAAAAGCGTCAGGTTTCCCTGTGTTCCATTCGGAAAGATAGCCTGGGTTGTAATTTTTTCATTCCTTAAGAAGAAAAACGGTGCGATGACGGAGACGGAAATTGGCTTGTCGGACGTTGTTGCCGATTTTTTCAGGATATCCCCTATAATGGACCTACCCCCGCCGGGGGATAGGTCCATATGGCGAAATAGAATACGGCCCTTGAGGTGGGGGAGCTTTTTTTGGACTGTTTTTTCCATTCCCGCCGGGAACAGAAAGATGCAGGAATCGTCGCCCGTGAGCGGACCCTCCATTCCCTCCATTTGCAGCTCATTAGGATCTTTCAGGTATAGAACGCGTAAACACTGTCCCTGTTCCCTCTGTGGCGCCTCAAGGGTTTCGGCCATTGACGCGGCATGGGACGTCAGGGCGTTTGTCAACGTCATCAATTCGTTCCGGTCTATAAAAGCCACATCAGCTGCCTGAACCAGATGGTCGACCGCAACGACCTGAAGCACGTGACGGCGGTAATCAAATGGCTCATGCACCCCTTTCCAGGATTCGTAGGTCAGGATCTGAAGCTCCTTCTTCAGGGCCTGGGGCAGGCGTTTGATGCCTTTCTCATCATGGAGCGTTTCCATGGGGATGATCATGGTTTTGCATCCCGCATCGCAGGCCGTTTCCATTTTGACGTCGAGACCGCCCACGGCGGTGATGCGGCCTTTGGTGTCGATTTCGCCGGTCATGGCCACATCCCTCCGGATATGGCGGCCGGAGAGGGCCGATGCCAGGGCCAGTGCGATGGCGCCTCCGGCGGAAGGCCCGTCTTTCCGGGTAGAACTTCCCATAAAATGAAGATGAATCGGTGTTCCCGCCTGCTTCAGGTCAATCCCAAGTGCATCGGCACAGTGAAAGATGGCGGTGGTGGCCACCTTTCGGCTTTCATCCATTATTTTCTCAATATTTCCGGTGGCGTGGACCATGCTTAGATAGCCGCCATGCGGGCGATCGTCGCTTTTTTCAATCCAAATCGGGGTGGCCTGTATGGGGATGACGGATCCGATGCCTAACGCCACATTGACCCCCAGGGCCAATATTTCCCCCACACGGTCTTTCTCGGAGATCCCTCTTGGCGGCGTGGGTGTCTCCAGATACTCCTTGATTTTCTCCCGTGTGATTTGAACCGATGACTGTCCCTTGCCCAGGATTTCTTTTCGAAAGATCCTCAGGAAAAGGGTTCGGATGATCCGTTCCAGTTCCCTCACCCCCGGTTCATGGGTGTATGTCTTGATCAGGTACCGCAGAAGGTCAACTTCGTGGTCAGGGTTGAGGCCGATGGCCTCCCTGGTGATTTTATGTCGTTTTCGCACTCGCTCGATCAGATACTGGCTTCCGATGGCGATTTTTTCTTCAATGCTATAGCGATCCAGGAGAACCACTTCACACCGGTTAAGTACCGGCGGCGGCACCGTTTCCAGGGTATTGGCCGTAAGAATAAAGTGGCAGTTGGAGAGGTCGATGTCCACGGTCGTCATGGTAAACTTGTCGTGAAAAAGATGATTCTGCTCCGGGTCCAGGATTTCCAGGAGCGTTGAAACGGTTGCGGGCTCGGTCTTGTCCGCCTCATCCAGAATAAACATCCCGTTCATGATGCCCATTTTGATGAGACCCTGAACGATGGCCCCGGGTTTGGAGCCTTCAAAGGTGAACCCGTGGCCCCTGAGGGTCGATTCTTCGCGCATTCCGCCCAGGGAGATTTTGTGGTAGGGAACCCCGAGGTTTTCGGCAATGGAGATTGCCAGGGAGGTCTTGCCGACGCCGGGGGGACCCACAAAAAGGAAGGCGCTTCCACTGCGGTGCTTGACATCCTCTATTCCGTTAAAGTTCTGGTAACGCCAAATCAGGTTGGCAAAAAAATCACATACGAGTTCTTTGGGCCGTGCCAGGCCATAGTGCGTCCTGTTGAGACCCGCTTCAAAGGCCTCTGGATCAACCGATATCTTTTGAACACGGCCCCACGGGATGGCCAGAAGGACTTCAATCAGTTCCGTGTACTTGGGGCCACTGTGGCCGACGGCGCTGATCTTGTTCTTGTCGATCACATCCATGGCCTGGCGGGGAAATGACGGATCATTCCGGGCCTCTTCAATGCGGTCCTTGAGGCTTTTCGTGGAGGCGGGTGGCGCGGACGGGTCGGGAGCCGTTTTTTTCGGAGGTCTGAGCGTCAGGCGAAAAGACGCGTCATCAAGGGAGAGTTTTTCCAGGCTCTTCCTGAAATATGAGAAGATTTCATCGGGCTCTTGCTCTTCCAGGATGGTTTCCGGGAGATCCAGTTCATGGAAAAGATAAACCAGGCCCCATCGATCTTTGAACATATTAAAGACCTGTTCGGCTTCCTTGTCATTGCTTGCGATGGCGAGAGCGAAAAACCGGAGTACTTCTCGGAGGTAAAAGGCCCGTTGCATCAGGGAAAAGGAGACGTCCCGACTTCTCCGATAATATTCAATCATGAGCCTTGTTTTGAGATCGGCGTCTAAAAAGGGAAACGTGGCGTGAAGAAGCGTCTCCGGAATATCCACCAGGCTGTCGATAAAAGAGGTCAGCATTCGGGTAATGAGATATTTGTGAGGCCTGCCCTGTTCTTCAGATTCGAACATGTTTTGATACAGCTCTCCTTCGATTCCGTTCATCTCGTCGGCCAGAACCTTTCGGAGCATGGCGTAATAGGTGGGGTCCTCCCTGCGCCGATCCATGGCAAAGGCCAGATCGGAATGGATGACCGCACGCTCGGATTCTTCCGGATAAAGCATGTGTTCCACCTGATGCCTTAGCAGAAATTCGATAAAGGCCAGGATTTTTCCTTCTTCACCGGAGTGCCCGCCAATTCTGGATTCAGGGTCGCTGGGGATCACAAAGGCGAGGTAATCGAAGATCCGTTCATGGATATCAATCCTCCAGGTTTTCCCTTTTCGGGACAGGAGGCTTACGATGGGAATGCGGTTTTCTTCATCTTCCAGTCGGCGGATGACAAAATGGTCAGCCAGCCCGGCCGTCAGGGCGGGATCCGTCCCCCGTTTGGATTTGAAATAGGCCATGACCCGTCCCATGGCAATGGCCTTGAGGAGTTTGATGACATCCGCGATCCGTCCGGCATCCGGGATGGGGAGCGTTTCAAGGGTTTTGTGATCGAATTTCATGGGAAACATGGGATAATCCTTACGATTTCGGTGGTTTATTTTGCTAATAAAGGGTCAATTTTATCCTCAACCCGATATTTTTCAAAGGGGTGCATGTCCTCTCCCGCCATTTTCACACGCATGCGCACGCCATCGTCTTCATAGACGGTTTCAAGGACCTTTGCCAGATTATGGATGTCGTGAATAAGTTTTTGTTCCGACTGGGGAATTAACAGCGTCATTTTTCCGGAAGGATGAAGGCGTTCTCCCAATTCCAATAATAAATTGTCCACGGCGCCGGTTGTGGCGGAGATGAATTGTGCATTCGGGTAGGATCTTTGAACCTTTTCGAGCTCGGCTTTTGAAACCCGATCGGTTTTGTTGAACACAAGGAGATGGGGGATCTCATTGGCGTGAATGGTTTTGAGAACGGTTTCCACATCCGCCAGATGTTTTTGAAAGGTTTCATCGGAAATATCGGCTACGTGTATCAGAAAATCCGCTTCTTCCGCTTCCTTAAGCGTGGCGCGGAAGCTGGCCACCAGATGATGGGGCAGATTTGAGATGAAGCCCACCGTATCGGATATGACCGCCTTCTTTCCATTTTGGAGATGCAAAGACCTGGAAGTGGAGTCAAGGGTGGCGAAAAGCTTGTCCTCCACCTGTACACCGGCGTGGGTCAGACGGTTAAAAAGGGTCGATTTTCCCGCATTGGTGTAGCCCACCAGACCGATGTTCTTGCAATGTTTCTTGCGCAGTTTTTTCTGTGTGTCGATCTGCCGGACGAGTTTTTCAAGGGTTTTTTCAATCTCATAAATCTCCCGTTGAAGTTTCTGCCGATCCATTTCACTTTGCTTTTCCCCCATTCCCCGAAATGCCACCCTGCCGCCCGCGCCGCCGGCGAACCGCTCCCGGTCCAGGTGTCCCCACATGCTTTTGATCCTGGGCAGTTCATATTTCAGCTCCGCCAGCCTGACCTGGAGGCGGGCTTCCCGGGTTCGGGCATGGTCATGAAAGATTTTGAGAATTACTTCCGTGCGGTCGATGATGGGGAGCGAGAACCGCTTTCCGATGTTGCGGGCCTGGGAGCCTGTGAGGTCATGATCGAAAATCAGGAGGTCGGCATTGTTCCCTGCTTTTTCAATGCAGGTCTCGATAAATCCCTCGCCGATGAAGGTCCTGGGATGAATTTTCTCCCTCTTCTGAACGTACTTTCCCAGGGTAATGATGCCCGCCGTATCCGCCAGGCGCTCAAGTTCTTCCATGGATGCGTCCTTGGCATCGGTGTTGCCTTTCAGGGGGCAGTAGCCCAGCAGGATGGCACGGGTTTCTTCAATTTCTTCCGACATAGATATTTCCCCTTACAGGCGCTTCTTCCGAAAAAATTCGCGTTTGAATGTGCGCGGGTCGATCTGGTTCAGAGATCTTAGACTACGCCCATTTATCTGATTGCTAAATTATTGATTCTGCTACCTTTTCCGTTCCTTGAACAATTTTTTGTTATGCTTGTCCTAGGGTGTCTAAAAATCCAGCTTTGGCGCATTACTTTTTGCCCGATTTCCGGACCCGGCAAAATTGACCCCAAATGTTCCTCAGAGATGGTCATCAAGCCAACAAAAGGGGGCCAAAACGTGGGCAAAGAAAATCAGCGAATTTGGACGCCCTACATATGACGTTTCCATCGGGAAGTTTAATATAAGCTTTCCCCTTGAGTTTCCTCCATTGTTCAGAACGACAAGCTCACCAGCGCCTCCTCCGGCCCCCGCCGGAACCGCCCAAGCATCAGGCGTCTGGTGGAGCGTTTGGTTCGCTTAGGTTCACTCACGGTTGATTATGGCAAAATGTTCCAACCCACCAAGCAGACAGTATTGCTGGTCAAGAAACTACAGTCCTGAGTCCTTTGTAATCCTCAAGGTAAAAACTACGGGTCAAATACTGCCTTTCGAAAAGCGGCACGGCTTTGCCCAGCCCATCTCAAGCACTTTGTTCGCTGTTTTGTTATATTATTACAAGATGTTATGGCCTGAATCTTTTGATTTTCAGGTCTTTCAAAACTTTGTAATGTTTATCGTTCCCCGTAAGAACAGGATTACCATAAGCGATTGCTGTGGCTCCGATGAGCGCATCTGCCAATTGCATTGAATGATTTAGAAAATATTGCTCGACGTAAAACATTGCTTTGGCAGATATCTCTTCGGAAATATAGAGAATTTTAGCATTCCAAATATGCAGAGCCTTGCGGAGATTGTTTAATTCTTTTTTGTTTCTCATTCCTTGGACAAGTTCCATATAGGTCACAACAGAAATAAAAAAATTGTTTGAATTCTCAATGACTTGATATGCATTCTCATTTCCTTTTAAATACCAAATGAGGACATCAGTATCGACGAGCATTTAGAATCTTCCTTTTCTTAAATTTCTAACGTACTCATTAACATTATCGACAATGTCATTATCTTTCCACATTCCGAACACTTCATTTTCTTCTGTTTTATTCTTAAGCTCCTGGTAGGGAACAAGTTTGGCGCAGGGCTTTCCACGGAAAGTGATAACAACCTCTTCACCTCTGCTGACAGAATCAATGAGTTCTTTTGAATGAAACCTCAGATCTTTTGCTGTGGCTTTCATGATACCCCCTACAAGTTAAGTTTATATTTAAAAGTATAAACTCACCGCCAATCTGAGTCAATTAATTTTTTTGAGACGATGCTATTTGGCACTGGTTCAGTTGAATAGGTGTTAAAAGCATTTTAAGTTAAGCAACTTATATCAATTGTGCGCTGAAAAGTTTTTCGGCGGTGAGACTGCTTTCTATCACCCCTAAGATGACCGCAGGCACCTCTTTGGTGGTAAAATGAACTCGTACAAAATTGTGGATTACCCAATAGAGGTTCAAAACGCGTTGAAGGCCTGTTTCAGATTTGGCATAGGTGTTTGTTTTTCTTCTGTATGGGGAGCATTTCCGGCGCATTGCACTATTATTGGCTTCAACGTGGTTGGCGTGTGTTTCAGCGTCTGAAACATCATTTGAGGTTTCAGGGTGTTGTGGGCATGTTGTCTGATACTTTGGTCTCTTCGGCCCTTTTTTGTGTGCCTGTGAGCCTTTGTTTTTCACCCTGACTGTGACTCCTTTTTTCAACGTTTTTCGAGGACGACCTGGTTTACCAGTTCGCAAAAGTTCATGGCATATTTCAAAGAGAATGTTTCCATATCGTCGTTCCCCATCTGTCAGAAGGGTTATGTCTTCAGTTTGCTCGACAAGTTCTGCCATGGTTTTGATAGCTTTTTCGAAAAGGGACTTATCCTTTTTTCCGCAGCTCATTTCCCAAATGAATCGACTGGCTCTATCCATGAGGACAATCGTCCATCCCGGTGATTCTTCAGGCGGAACATTTTTATCAACTTTCGTATAAAATTCATCGCCTTCAATGACCATTTGAATATAAGCCTGCGCCATTGAATAGATGAATAACGCACGATACAAATTAGAAAACCTTCGTTCCCAGAAAAGCAGGGTATTTTTGGCAATACCAAAAACCCTGCAAGTTGCATTGAGAGATAGTCCCTCAGTTCGAGCGTTTATGACGCTCCAGATGGTACTCGCAGACGTTCTGATACTTTCCAAGAAGGTATTTTTTGTTTCTGAAAAGGAAAACCCACAGTCTCGGCATAAAAGTATTTTCCTGGAACCATTTGAGACTGTTTTGTACTCATAATCAAACCGAACGTTTTCAGATGTACAATTGGGACAGTTACAGGAAAACATAAGCTACTCCTTAAATTATTATATCTGGGGTAGACTATTTTATGTTTTCCATTTTCATTTGTCCATAAGAAATTTTAAATGTGTTATTTCAATATCTTATAAGCACCTATTCAACTGAACCAGTGCCTTGTTTTTCTCCTCAATAATAATTGGTTTAATAACTTCAGAAGTATGAAGGGAGGTACGTTTAGTTGTTATGTTTTCCATTGTTACCTCCATTATTAATTATAACCAGTAATTATACGGTTTTTTTCCGACTAATATGCAAAATTACACGTTAGTCGGAATACAGATTTCATGCCAGTTCAGCTTTCCTGAACTGTTTTGTGCTTCGCAGTTCGTATTTTATGGTCTTAATGTATCTAGGTGGATACACTTTGTCAAAGTAAAGGGAATGAAAAAAACACTGTACACCAACCCCAGCCAGGCTTTGGCACTCTGCGGATGCGAACAATTTCAACTCGACTCGGCAGTGGTTAAACGCCGTTTTTATTGTTGTCGGCAGAAAAATTGTTGCGTTGACAGGCTTTGGCGCAGCAGCATGGCAAACTGCACCGAGAGACCAATTTATTGGATGGAATCATGATGAGAGGAAAAGAAATCTGAACCTGATTACAAACAACGCGAGGTTCCTTGTTTTGCCGTGGATTAAATCAAAAAATCTCTCGTCGAAAATCCTGTCATTAATTTCAAAACAGCTTCCGGATGACTGGGAAGAAAAGTATCATGTCAGGCCGGTTTTGCTGGAATCCTTTGTAGAAAAAAAGAGCTTTGTCGGAACTTGTTATAAAGCCGCCAACTGGATCAATGTTGGGCAAACCAAGGGCCGTGGAAAACTGGGACCTGCTGGGAAAATAAGTGTTCCCATTAAAGACATCTGGGTATATCCTTTGGCAGAGAATTTTAGAGCGTTGTTGAAAAATTGACTGATGGACGACTAAGCCGAATATTTACGCCCGGAGACTCAGAAAACGACAATCAGAAAATATTTAAAAAAGCATTTCGGGTCCACGGATCGAAGCTCGGCCGGACCAACCGGCTCTGAACTGTCCAACATGGCAAATGTGAGAGCCGGTTTTCACCTGTTGCGTCTTTTCCGGGTCACGGTGGGTTTTCAGCCTCACGCATACCTGATTCAGAAGCGGTTCAAGAAAACCGTGGGCGTCACACCGGATCAATACTGCCGCAACGGCAATTTCGTACAAGAAAGTCATTAAAAATCCCTGCATAATGCCTACAAGCGTAGACGCATGTCCCGCCAGAGGGCAATAAGGAAAGACATTTACAATCGGAGGTATTTTTCATGATAAGAAGGTGCGACAATTCTGATTTTGAAACGATTCTTCAAATCATTAATGACGGGGCAAAGGCATATGACGGCATCATACCCGAAGACTGCCGGCATGATCCCTATATGGGGCACGAAGAATTGGAGCGTGAGATAAAAGACGGCGTTCTTTTCTGGGGGTATGCGGAAGAAGACCGCCTGACGGCGGTCATGGGCATTCAGGACAAGAACGATGTGACCCTTATCCGCCATGCCTATGTCCGGACAACAAGGCAAAACCAGGGAATCGGAGGACGGCTTTTTCGATTCCTCGAAGCCTCGACAACCAAACCCATCCTCATCGGCACCTGGTCCGCCGCCGTCTGGGCAATCGCCTTTTATGAGAAAAACGGGTACCGGCGCCTCAAAAGAGAGGAAACGGCGAGGCTGTTGAAACGCTATTGGACGATTTCCGAACGTCAGGCTGAAACATCCGTAGTGCTTGCCGATGGGCAATGGGAGTGCCCGTGAATGGGGTAAATCACGGTTGAGAGGTTCTTCCTTGAAAAACATCACTATTTCCAATACAGTATGAAATCCTATGAAAACCCTTGGAAAGGAGGCGGGCACATGAGGGTTATTGATTTTCACATTCATTTTATCCGGCGGGAGATGCTGAATGCCACATGGCTTCAATATCTGGAGGAAATCAACCCGGAATACCACGCAAACATCGAGAATTTTGCCGATCATCCCCACGTACTCACGGAATATCTGGACTCCCAGGGGATCGAATCCGCCGTCGTTCTGCCCGAATGCGCGCCGGCCACAAGCGGCCATGTCCCCACCGAGGAAGTCATCGCCTATTGCCGCAATCAGGAGCGTCTCTTTCCCTTTGCCTCCATCAATCCCAACATGCATTCAAATCCCGCATCAAGATTGGAGACTTATGTGAAGGAGGGCGGGGTTAGGGGGCTGAAACTGCACCCGTCATATCAATTCTTCTACCCCAATGAAGCCAGGCTCTACCCCCTTTACGAAAAAGCCCAGGCACTGCGGATTCCCATTGTGTTTCATATCGGATCCTCCATATTCAAGGGAACCCGGCTCAAATACTGTGATCCCATTTATCTGGACGACGTTGCGGTGGATTTTCCGGATTTGACCCTTATCATGGCCCACAGTGGAAGGGGGTTTTGGTACGATGCCTGCTTCTTTCTCTCCCGGCTGCACAGAAATGTGTATATGGATGTCACCGGTCTTCCACCCCATCGTCTTTTGACCTATTTTCCGGAGCTTGAAAAAAATGCAGACAAGGTTATTTTCGGTTCGGACTGGCCGACAATGCCGGCGGACATCAAACAAAACATCTCCGCCATTCAATCTTTACCGCTGAATGAAACGGCCCTTGAAGCCATCCTTTACGGGAATGCATCCGATATCCTGGCAAGAAGAGGCGGTTAAGGGGCGGCTTGATCCAAAACATGCCCTTCGGGCACGGACCCTCTACGGTTTTGTCTTGCGTATTTTTCCGGATGAGGGGTCAGAAAATAAGGTGCCGGATAACCTATGTACATGAAAAATCAGAACAAAAATTCCGTTGTTTACTCCACCGAGTTCGGCAAAATGTGTCCCGGCTGCAACAAACCTGCTTTGAAGTGTGTTTGCGGAAAAGATCAATCGATCCCAAAAAGCGACGGCGTCGTCAGGTTGATGCGGGAAACCAAGGGACGAAAAGGAAAAGGCGTAACCTTGATAACCGGCGTACCCCTTGAACATCAGCGATTGAAAACCCTTGCGAAATCCCTCAAACAAAAGTGCGGGTGCGGCGGCGGCATAAAGCATGGCGTCATTGAAATTCAGGGCGACCAAAGGGACGTGCTGGAAAAGGAATTGATCCTGATGGGTTACATGGTCAAACGCGCCGGCGGCTGAACAAAACTGTCTTTCGTAAGGAGGGATTACAACCTTAAACCATCAACGGGGAGGGAAATGAAATGCTTGAAATGATGGACATTGGTGTTGACAAGGCTGTGGCATATCGCGTGGGCGGAAAGATCACGGAAGCGGAAATGACCTCCGTGCTTTCCATATTCAAGGAAAAAATCGACAATGGCGAAAAATTGATTGTATATCAAGAGGTTGAGAGTATCGGCGGGGCCGAGTTCGATGCAATGATTGAAAAACTCAAGTTCCTGTTTGACGTGGGCCTTTCCCATTTCGACAGAATCGCCGTTGTAACCCATACAAAATGGATACATAAACTTGTGGATCTGGAAAACAAGCTGTTTAAAAATATAGACATGAGAGGATTTTCTATTGATGAAAAGGACAAGGCCGTCAAATTTCTGAAAAGCGCCGATTAGAATGCCGATGGATGAAAAACATCTCATCGAAGACGCATATGATGTTTTTGGGGGTTTTGAAAAACCCGTGCGCTGTACGATTCATGGTGATGATTGTCCGGATTGCAGGGATCATGAAGAGACACTAGCGAAAGCAACCCGCGAGACCCTGTCAATGGATGATGTCGGCACGGCCGCCTGGAGCCCCGTGCCGAACATGAACAGGTTTTGATGAACTTTCGTATAAAATTCATCACCTTCGATTAACATTTCGATATATGCATGGGCCATTGAGCAAATAAATAGTGTGTAATAGATGCCAGTAAACTTTCTTTCCCAAGAAAGAAGAGTGTTTTTGGCGATATCAAATACCCGGCAAGTTGCATTCAGAGAGCCCCCTTCAGTTTTTGCTTTTATGACTTGCCAGATATTACTTACGGGTTTTTTGAGACCTGCTAAAAAGGTGTTTTTTGTTTCCGAGAATGAAGAAAAACAATCTCGACAAATAAACATTTTCCGATTTCCATTTGAGACTGTATTGTACTCATAATCAACATGGACCTTTTTAGATTGACAATTTGGGCACTTACCTGTAACCCCGCTTTTTCCACAATTCTAAACAATGAGATCCTCCGCCGTCATCTCTTCTGGAAGGGGAAGGCCCAGCAGGTGCAGCACCGTGGGCGCCACATCGGAAAGTTTTCCCCTCGGGCGCAGCTTTTTCCCCACGGCGTTTTTGGAAACATAAATCAAATCCACGGGAAACAAGGTATGGCTGGTTTTGGGCAGCCCCGTTTCATAGTCCACCATCTGCTCCGAATTTCCATGGTCCGAGGTGATCAGAATCTCCGCATCCAGTTCCAGCAGCCTTTTGACGAGCTGGCCCACGCACTCGTCTACCACCTCGATGGCCGTGACCGCGGCCGCCATGACGCCCGTGTGTCCCACCATGTCGCCATTGGCGTAGTTGACCACGATAAAATCGTAGGGGTTGTCCTTCAATCGCTTTAAAATTTCCTCGGTCACCGGATGGGCGTCCATTTCAGGATGATGGGCGAAGCTGGAGGGATCGAATCGGGACGGGATCTCCACCTGCTCTTCTCCCGGATAGGGGGTCGTGCTCTTTCCATTGAAGAAACTGGTCACATGGCGGAATTTTTGGGTTTCGGCGATCCGCAGTTGGGTGAGCCCCGCATTTGCGATCACTTCACCCAGAAGATTTTCCATACCGCCCCCCTGGTCCATGGGCGACATGAGATAGGCGTCGAAGTCGTCGTAATAGCGCGTGAAACCCGCGTACACCACCTTGGGTCGGACCTTGAGAACGCCTGGGTAGGCCGGGTCCACAAAGGCACGGGAGAGTTGGATGGCGCGATCCTGGCGATAGTTGGTGTGCAGAATGGAGTCCCCGTCCCGGATGCCGTCGTAATTGCCGATGCAGAAGGGGGGAATGTACTCGTCGGTCATTTCATCGCCGTCAGGAGTTTGCAGTTTTTCATAGGACCTGGCCACGGCCGATTCGGCATCATCGGCCCTCATCCCCTCGGCGCAAACGATACAGTGATAGGCCTGATCCGTCAGTTGCCACTGTTGGGAGCGGTCCATGCCGTAATAACGGCCCATGACCGTTCCAATGCGGCAATTCCCCACCTTTTCCATTTCGCGGGCAAGGGTCTTCAGGTAGCCCAGGGTGCTGCGGGGCGGCGTATCCCGACCGTCAAGGAAGGGATGGATGATGATTTCGCCTTTCGGAAATTCCGCTCTGGCCCGTGCCATGATCTTGAACAGGTGCTTCTGGTGAGCGTGTACCCCCTCATCCTGCAACAGGCCCAGCAGGTGAAAACGGCTTTGGTTTTCGCGCCAGTTGTCCATGAGCTTTTTCCATTCCGGGGCCTCAAAGAGGATGCCGCTGCTGAGTTCGTTATCGATCCGCTTCAATTCCTGAATCACGATGCGTCCGGCCCCCATGTTGAGATGCCCCACTTCGCTGGAGCCCTGGTATCCATCGGGGAGTCCCACAGGTTCGCCGGCGCAATCGAGGATGGTCCAGGGGTATGTTTTTTTATAGGCATCCATGTTGGGCGTATGGGCCGCCATGACGGCGTTCCCTTCTTCTTTGTCATTCAATCCCCATCCATCACGGATGATAAGCGCTACCGGTTTTTTCATTTTGGCTTTCCTTTCTTCAAAGGTTGTCAGGGTGTGGTGCGAAAAGCATCTTCGGTTTGTATGGCGTATTCGTATCCCTGCTCGCACAGAAACAACTGGCGTTTCAGTGCAAAATCCTGTTCCACCGTGTCCTGGGTGACCAGGGAATAGAAATAGGCCTGGTTTTCCCCCGCTTTGGGCCGTAGAATCCTCCCCAGGCGCTGGGCTTCCTCCTGTCTGGACCCAAATGTGCCGGAGATCTGAATGGCCACGGCGGCATCGGGCAGATCCACCGCAAAATTGGCCACCTTGGAAACGGCAAGGGCCCTGATCCTGCCGTCCTTGAAATCCTGGTAGAGACTGTCCCTTTTTTTCTGGGAGGTGCTTCCGGTGATCAGGGGAACCCCCAGGGTTTTCGCCGCCGCTTTCAACTGGTCGATATACATGCCGATCAGCAGCGTCTGTTTTCCCTGGTGACGGGCCATGATGTCGCTGACCAGATCCTGTTTGGCGGGGTTTTCCGATGAGATTCTAAATTTCGTTCGCTTGTTGGCCACTGCATAGGCCATGCCTAAATCCTGGGGAAGGGGAATGCGGATTTCGCAACATCGGGCCTTGGCGATCCAGCCCTGTTGTTCCATCTCCTTCCACGGCACATCCACCTTTTTGGGACCGATCAGGGCAAACACGTCCTCTTCCTTGCCGTCTTCCCGGACCAGGGTTGCGGTAAGCCCCAGTCGCCGTTTGGCCTGAAGGCTCGCTGTTACCTGAAAAACGGGAGCGGGAAGCATATGGACCTCATCGTAAATGATCAGTCCCCAGTTGCGGTCATCAAAGAGCGTCAAATGGGGGAAATCCCCTTCCTTATCCGGACGATAGGTCATGATCTGGTAGGTGGCGATGGTGACATGGCGAATTTCCTTGGTGTTTCCGCTGTACTCTCCGATATCCTCCGGCGCCAGGGTGGTCTTGTCCAGCAGTTCTTCCTTCCACTGGCGAATGGCGGTTACATTGGTGGTGAGGATGAGGGTGGAGGTGTGAAGCTGTTCCATGCAGGAGATGCCCACGATGGTCTTTCCGGCGCCGCAGGGGAGTACGATGACGCCGGCGCCGCCCTGGTCCGCGCCCCCGGCGTAAAAAGCGTCGGCGGCCTGTCGCTGGTAGGGGCGAAAGGAAAAGGGGGTGCCTGAAAGGGTGTCGGTGCGCAGGGAGAAAGAAACCAGTTCGCCTCTGACATATCCGGCGAGGTCCTCCGCCGGGTAGCCGATCTTGATGAGGGCCTGTTTGATCTTGCCGCGATCCGCCGCTTTGACGAGAAATCCGGTTTCGGAAATGCGCTTCCCCAGAAGATCCCCTATGGCGGGGGTGTGGACCATCTCTTCCGCAAGGGTCGCGCAATCAGCGGAAAGGAGCAGTCCTTTCCCGTTTTGTCGCAGTTTCAGGCGGCCGAACCGGGATGCAAAATCGTTGATTTGCACCAGAACGTGATCTGGAACCGGATATTTTGAAAAGTCGCAAAGGGCCTGGGTAATACGCGTTGGGAGTATGCCGGCGGCCCGGGCATTCCAGATGGAGAGCGGGGTGATGCGGTACGTATGAATGTGTTCGGGGGACTTGACCAGTTCCGCGAATCTGACCAGTTCATTTCGGGCGGCTGTATAGCGGGGGCTGTCCACTTCCACCAGAATGGTGTGATCGCCCTGAACAATGAGCGGGTTTTCGGGGTTGTAATCGGTCATATCTGTTCTCGCAGTTGCGGTACAATATAGCCCAGCCGGGTCAGGGCGGTGATGAACTGATTTTCTTTCCCCGGCAGGATCATGAGATGGGTCTCTCCGGCCGGTCGGCATAATTTTGATAGTGCGGGATCCGATACGACCATTTTTTGAATCATGGCGTCTTTGCAAGAGATAAGATGGGTCCTGCCGGCGTATTCGAGTCCGGTTGAACGATTCTTTGCGTCATCCAGAAGGGCCGTGACGGTTTTGGGAATGGGTTGGGCGGACCTGGATTCCAGAAAAGTCTTAATTTCCTGAATGCCGGTACCGTTCAGGGCCGCCTCCAGCAGCGTTCGCCGGGTCAGTTTCCAAAGGGCGGAAGATTTTTTCCGACCTATTTTTTCAAGGAATAACTTGTCGGCCGGCGACAGGAGGGGGGCATCGGTCACCACCACATCATGATTCGGCAGGACCGTGAGAACCGCCCGGGTTGCGGTGGGTTCGGCTTCATAGTCGTCGGTCATCTCCAGGGCAAAGGCGCCGAAGGCATTGAGGCGGATATACAAAAGGCCGTCGTACCGGCTCAGGAAGGTCGCATCATCCATGCCCCAGTCCCATCTGGGGTAGTCGGAAAGGGCGCCGTCGGGATGGATGTAGGCCACGTCAATGATCCCCAGGGTGGCGGCATACTCAAAGAGAAATACCATTAGATACCGGGTTTTGACGATGGTTTGTTCATCATGCTCATCCAGGCGCCCGTACTGGGCGTCTCCCACGTAGAGTTTCCAGGCGTACCGGGTTACCTCGAAATCAAGTCCCGCCGAATGCATGGATCGCATCAATTCTTTGACGGTGAGCCACTTCCCGGGGGCGCACAACAACAGTGCGTCGTACAAAATCGGTCTGCGCGTGTTTGCGGCCACCAGTGCCCGGCCCCTGGAAGCTTTTTGTCCCTTGATCTTGTCTACCCTGCTGAACTCATCCAGAAACTTGCTATTGTACCATCGGTCCCATATGCCTTTAAGGGTTTGGGGGAAATTTCCCGTAAGTGCCTTTTTCCCTTTGTTGGTGAGCTTGAGGGTAGCGCCGTCAGCCTTTGCCAGCCCGGTGCCTTGTAACAGCACCGGCCACGCAAAGGCCTGTATATGACCGATGCCCTCAAGAATATCGTCTTCTTCATACCAGTCGCCGTCCTGAAGGACCCTGCCCAGGCTTTTCTGGCCGGCCAGGGTCGGGCGCCCTGTTTTGCCGCCCACCTTGAGTTTGCCGCCTTCGACAAGCCTCAGGACGGTTTCAAGGTTGTTTAAGGCGGCCGTGGCGGTATTGCGGACATGGAGCTTCCGTTCCACCGTCTGACCCTCAATGTCAAGGTGGATGGATGTGGGCAGCTGGTTCACATATTGAACGCGGTCCTCTTTGGGTTTCTTGACAAATGCTTTTAAGATCTTTTGTAGATCATCGGGTATGTGGCCGTTGATCAAAAAGAGATCCACCATATCGCTTTCGGAGCTCCATCTCAGGCTTCGGCCGGAAGGGGGCGCCTGCTGATATTTGGCTTCGAACTGGATGGTATCCAGTGTCCCCTCCGGCGAAAACAGGGCTTCTTGAACGGCGGCCTTTTCAATGGCGCTCAACCTGTCAAAGTGGGATTTCAGATTGAAGCTCAGCATGGCGCCGCAGATGGCGTTAATGATGTCCGCTTTTCGGGAAGGCACTTCATCGCAGATCATTTTGGCCAGTCTTTTCAGGGCATCCACCCGATAGTGGTTGGTCAGGGCGTCTTTCAGGGTTTGGTCGGTTGGGTTTTCGAGATATGCCGGCATGGTTATGTATCCCCCTCGTCTTCGCTCAGGCCAGCACCAGAAGGGCGTCCACGGCCACGGGCTTGTTTCCGGAAAGGATCAGGGGGTTGATGTCGATCTCTTTGACGGCTTCGTTTTCCAGACCGATTCGGCCCACATTAATAAGGATATCCGCCAGCAGGTCCCTGTCCGCCGCCGGCATGCCCCGAACGGCATCCAGGATTTTATGCGCTTTGATTTCCGACATCATTTCCAGCGCATCCCTTTTTTCAAGGGGCGCCACCCGGAAGGTGATGTCTTTCAGCACTTCGGTAAAAATGCCGCCCAGACCGAACATGACGCAAGGGCCGAACTGGGGATCGCGGGTGAGACCCACCACCAGTTCCCGCTGTCCCTTGATCATTTCCTGGACCAGCACCTGACCGTCTTCCTCGTCCATGTGGGCCATGATTTCCTGAAAGGCGCCCATGGCCTCTTCGGCATTCCGGATATCCACCCGGATCAGGCCTTTTTCCGTCTTATGGGCAATATTAAACGAGCACCCTTTCAGTACCAGGGGGAAACCGATTTCTTCCATTGCCGCCCGCAAACCGTTTTCATCCGTGACCGTCCGTTCCCGGGTAGTGGGAATGTGATATTTTTCCAGAACCTGTTTGGATTCATATTCAGAGAGGGTTTTTCTGCCTTCGCTGATGGCTTTTTTCAGGATTTCCATGTGTGCCTCCCAAATAATTCTGATGCATGATTTACGCTTTTTTCCATTGCGCTGATGTGGTAAGAGTTGAATGGCAGCATAGAGAAACGATGGGGGTTTGTCAATCATTGGAAATGTACTATCGAGAATGCCGAAGGGGGCTGTAAGCCCATATGAACACTCATATTTCAGAGAGCATTATTACCAGAACCTGGGAATTTGGGGAAACCGACCTTCTGGTCGGCTTTTTTACCGCCGACAGGGGGCGGCTCAAGGGGGTGGCCAAAGGGGCCAGGAAAAGCAGCAGACGCTTTGCCAACTGTCTGGATTCGTTCTGTCTGACCCGGATGGAATATGAACGCAAAAGCGGGCGGGATCTCTATTTCCTCCATTCCGGAAAGTTGATTCAGGGATTTCCGGGTGTCCGTTCTGATTTTTATGCCCTGTCCCTGGCCAGTTACATGGTTGAACTGGCTGAAACCCTTTTTCCCCTGGGCGTTGCCGACGGGCGCATGTTTGCCTTGCTCAAAAATGCATTGATTGCTCTGGCGGGCGACACAAAAAAAGAAGAATTGCGGATCTTCTTTGAAGCCAAGGCCCTGGCTCTTGGTGGTTACGGCATCGATTTTGATCGGTGCTGCGACTGCGGGAGGCGCTACGCCGGTGAAGGTCGTGCCGTGTTTAAACAGTCCAAAGGGGGCATTGCCTGTCTCAAGTGTGAAAAAGAGTCCGCACGCCTGCCGGGCCTTGACCCGGATGCGGCCAGGGGGTTAAAACGGATACAGTCTACGCCTCTGGATGATACGGAAAGTACCCCATTAACGGATTCCATGATGGCCGAGATGAGAAAGGTACTCAGCATGCATCTCCGTTACAGCCTTGGAAAGGAATTAAAAACAGCCCGGTATTTGACGTAATCCGAAATCAATATTGCTTACATATCACGAATGACCCTTAGCATATCCGCGGTGGAAATGATGCCGATGGGTTTTCCTTCGCGGGTAACAAATACGCGATGAATGCGGTTTTTGATCATGGTATCCGCCACCTGCTGCACGGTGTCCTTTTCTCCCACTTCCAGAATCTTGGGTGTCATGATATCCTGTACGGTTACCAGGGGTTCATCGCTGAAATGGAGGGACGTCAGGTCCTGTTGGGAAAAACGCTCTTCAACCGTATGACCATAGTAATCATTCCGATTGTTGAATTGCAAACCCTTCTCCAGCAGGGTTTCATGGCGGATGATGTCCGTTAGTGAAACGACGCCGATCAGTTTGCCGTTTTTTGATGTTACCGGCGCCCCCGATATGGAATTCTGAAGCAGAAACTCAGCCAATCCCTGGAGGGATAGTTCGGCGTTTACGGTTAGGACTTCCCGGTTCATAATGTCTTTTGCTGTCAGTTTTTCCATCGCTTGACCTCCCGAATGTGATCAAAACGTTATGTTCCATGAAACGCTGAAACGGAATCAAAGTCAACAAAAAACCGGTGAAGTTTCTTACTGGATTTTCCAAAAAAGGCTGTAAATGCCTTTTACAGGCGATAAACGGTGGGTTTTTCTTTCATGTCGATGTCGATGCCGATGCAATCCCCTGTTCTGAATCCCAGGTTTTTGAATTGCCGGACCACCGCTTCATCTCTGTCTTGATACCAGTATGCAGACCAGACCGGATTGCGCACCGTGGCAATGCCGTAGGCATCGTGACTGCAGAGGTTTACGCGAAACTCGTCTCTGGAGATCAGCGTATCCGCTTCTGAGAGGAAGTAATCCCTTTTGTAGAGGTTGTTGTAAAGGGCCTTTGAAAGGGGCGCTTGTAGATCCGGCATTTCATCCAGGTAATGGTTGGCAATCTGGTAAAGGTCCCCCGGGGCATCAATGGAAAGTCCCAGAATTGCATAATGTTCATGATTCAGCGCAAAATTTTCAAATTCAGCCTCATGGGCGGCAATCATCGCAATCGTATCCTCGATTTGGGGCTTGGCGTTTTGATTTTCCATGAGAATGTTTTCACACTGATCAATAACGCCCATATAAAATGCCGTATTGTCCATTACGAAGA
Organism: Desulfatiglandales bacterium; assembly: GCA_963664475.2. Classification (GTDB taxonomy): domain Bacteria; phylum Desulfobacterota; class DSM-4660; order Desulfatiglandales; family Desulfatiglandaceae; genus NaphS2. The sequence continues at coordinate 137,206 of CAXXXE010000004.1, read as the reverse complement.
CGGGTCTTTCACGGTAATTTTTTCTTTTCCGGATTCTTCTGATCCCATCCAGGTTCACGGACCTTTCACTTTCCTTTTCATCAAGGGTTTCAATTTGAGAGATGTCCTTGGCTTGAACCACATGGATTTCGCCGTTTACGGAAATAATATATTCGATTTCGCACTTAAAACCCAAACATTCCTGAATGTCCCTGGATCTTTCCAGAAGGCCCGTATCGTGAGGCGTTTTGGTAATATAGGGTTGGCTTTCCACCTTGTGGGAACGGTTCCGGCAGTATCCGAATTCCCAGCTGTTCCCCAGCATTTTAGCCATGACGCTATTTCCGTTAATGAAAGGCATGACAATAATGCCCATATCCCCCAAGTCCAACTCCGGCGCGTGGTTGAATTTCTGCTGTCTTAAAATGGAAAGCCTGCTGACCGTCTTTCCCATTTTGATAATCCGATTTCTGGCATATTGAATGCCGGCTGGATCAGCATAGGTTTCCAGTGAATCAAAGGTCCCAGGTTTGAAAGCTTCTTCCAGTGGGTGAGCGCTTCGCGCAATTACTTTGAAGCTTTCCTGATGGCGGGCCAAAAAGGCCTGAAGTTTTTCAAAATTTTTATTTTTGAAATCCTCCGCGGGAACATAGATAAAATCAGGAACGTTGAACCTGCCATCTTTTAATTTTTTAAGGTGTAACGCTTTTTCCGGCAGAATGGATGCCATATGCGTTTTTCTCCTGAGGATTCACCGGAATTTCAAAAGAGTCGGTACCGCTACCAGCCCTTTTCAGCGAGGATGTGTCTGATTTTTTCTTCCGCTTTTTTCTGAACCAGAACCATCTTCTTTGTATGGGCCTTCTTGATTTTCTCAGTGAGAACCTTTAGATCGGCCGGTTTTTCAAGGAGATCCGTTGCGCCCAGTTTCATGGCCTCCACGCCTTTTTGTACCGTGGCGTGTCCTGTGAGGAGGATCACCTGTAAGTCCGGGTTTTTTTCCTTGAGTTTCTTGAGGGTTTCAAGCCCGTCCATTTCAGGCATCATAAGATCCAGAATGATGGCGTCAAAACTTTCTTCCTGCGCCTTTTCCAGAGCGTCTTTCGGGGAAGTGGTGGTGGTTACATTCATGTCCCTTGCTTCCATTCGCTCTGCCATGATTTCCAGAAATTCCTTTTCGTCATCAACGAGCAATACTTTTTCCATTTTGTCTCCTTTCCAAATGGTTGAATGGGCTTTTTTTTCAACAGCACTATTTGTCGTCATATGTGTCCAGGTGAACGCATATCCCTCGGCAAGACAAGCTCAATTTCGCCGGTCGCCGAATTCTGATGGATTATCGCTCCTAGAATTCGTAGCAGAGCATCTTCATTTTTCGTCGGAAATGCGCTCTCAGACAAGTTTTTGAGCGCTTCCAGACCGGTAAACCTGATTTTCGCCGATTCCGGGCCTGTTTCAAAGGTGAGTCCCACGGTTTTTCTTTCTCCTGATGTTTCCATGGCAAAATCCAGAATCTGCCAGATGAGATTTTGAAGATGGAACGGGGAGGTAATGGCCGTCACGGGGTCAGACGATATGCTCAGGTCCAGGGTTACGCTTCGCATATCCGCCAGTCTTGTGGAAAGGCCCACCGCCAGTTTCAGGGTTTCACCGATATCGACGCTTTTTTCAAAATCGTCTACGCTATGGGCCAGACTGTTCATGTTTTTTACGATTTCATCTGCTCGCCGGACCTGTCTGGCAACGCGCTGTGCAATAATATGGAGTTTTTCGGGGTTGACAGGCAGCCCTTTATCCGCCATCAGGGTATAGTCTTCCAGGAGACCTGCGCTCTCATTGACAATGGCCATGACGTTCTTGATCTCGTGCGAAATGGAGGCCGTCATCTTTCCAAAGAAGCGAAGTTCGGTTTCCATTTCCATATCCAGGCGTTCAGTCATCATCGATCCTTTTTATTTGTCCGTCAGTGCATTCATTTTATGGATAAGTTCATCAATATTAACAGGTTTCAATAGGTAGTAGTCTACACCGGTTTCCGCGGATCCCGCGGTAAAATCATCGTGCGAACCGTGCCCGGTCATGAATATGAATTTTAAGCCCGGGCATTTTGCCTTCATCTTTTTATGCAGGTCGATGCCGCTGATGCCCGGGATCTTTACATCCAGAACAGCCAGATCAAAATTTTCGTGCCCTATAAGTTTCAGGGCGCCATCGCCGGTTGTTACCCAACGCGCTTCGATTCCCCTGATCTTCAACCGTTCCGCCAGTGTCTCTACCAGCTCTTGTTCATCATCCACTAAGAGTACGCGCACGAGTTCTTGATCTCCTTTCCCGCAATGGCAAGGGGCAACGTAATGGTGAAAACCGTCCCCTTGTTCGGCTCACTTTTGACGTCAATGGTTCCCTCTAACTGTTCTACGAGACCATAGGTAATGGAAAGTCCGAGGCCGGTTCCGCCCTTTCCCGTCTTTGTGGAAAAAAAAGGCTCAAAAACACGCTTGAGGTCCTTTTCCGAAATGCCGCACCCATCATCGGAGATTGTCAGTGCAATCCTGTTGTCCCCTGCCATGGCGGCGGTTACTTGCAGATGCCCGTTGTTTTCCATGGCGGCAAAGGCGTTGTTGATAATGTTCAAAATAATCTGTTGCAGCTTGCCCGCATCCGTATCGATATCGGGGATGTCATCGGCAACATCGATGGAGACCCTGATGGTTCGATATTCAGCTTCCTTGTTCAGAAACCCAAGAACTTCTCGAACGATATCCCCAACATTTACGGACTGAATGCTGACATCCATATGACGGGCAAAACCCAGCAATCGTTTGGTGATTCTGCCGCACCTGGCCACGGAAGTAAGGATGGAATCCAGCAAATTATTGAACATTTCGTTTTTTGCCTGCTCCTTATTAAGGAGCAAGAGATCCATCATCAATCCCGCCTTCTCGTTGATAATGGCCAGTGGATTGTTGATTTCGTGGGCCACGCCGGCAGCCAATCGACCGATGGAAGCCATTTTATTAGCATATTCAATTTGGTGAAGGCTGACAATCAATTTCTGATCCGACTGGAATATCCTGTTGACCAGATAGGTGGCCCCCCAGAGAATAACGAACAGAATGAAAGCCACGCTGATAATCAGGAATCCAATGAGTTCCTTCCGGGTTTCGTCCCAGGATTTCAAGAGTTCCGTTTTCTGTTTGACCACCATCAGGATAAAGGGCGTATTCGTAATATACCGGTATCCGATCACAAGGGGAATGCCTTTTTCCGTGTCCCACTTGAATACCCTTGTTTCCGGCGCAAAGTCGGGTATCGGTAATGTAATATGTTCCAGGACCTTGCCGTGGGAACGGGTTGGCGTTTGGAGAATCCCTTCGTGATTGATGATGAATGCATCACCTTGGCCGGCGATTTCAAGCTGCGCCAGCAGATCCGTAAATTTCTCAGTATCAAGGGTTGCTCTGAGAACCCGGAAGGAACCGTTTTCCGAGGGGCCTTTTACCGCAATGACAATATGCGGAACCTGGCGAAAGCCCCTTAATACATCGCTTATGAACTCTCCATGTTTGGCGACCTGCCTGAACCACTCCTGCTCACTGTAATCCTTTCCTGTCAGGTTGTAGGGGCCCGCGTAGGTTTTCTGAATTCCCTGGTGGTCAATACAGCCCAAATCCACAAAACCGCCAAAGCTTTTTTTTAGATTTTCAAGCACTTGGCCCAGCCGTTCCGGATTTCCATCCATCTGGAAGTTATTGTCATGGACAACAAAATTAAGGGCGGACTTTCGTTCATCGAAAAAGTAGGATATGGTCCTGCGGACGTTGGATACAAGCCTTGACGTCGTCAGTAGAATTTCAGATTCCACTTCGTGGCGTGTTGCCCTGTAATCCATCACCGCCATGAATATGAGGGGGGCCAGGACAACCGCCGAGGTTAGACAAACCGCCGCATACCAGGTGCGTCGAAAGTTAAATTGAGCCCTGTAGGGACCGGCATCGGCATCATGATGATCCCAGAATTGCGGTTTTATCTTTTTCCAGATGTTCATATCTGAATTTTCCGGATTTCCCGTTATTCCCCAGCCTCGGTTTTTTGCTTTCTGATCTTATCATTGGCCCTTTTCAGGGTGTCCGTCAACACAGCAATGTCCACCGGTTTATGGAGGTAGGCGAAGGCGCCCAGTTCCATGCACACCTTCCGGTCGTCTTCGGATCCGTGGCCCGTAAGGATAATCACCTCTATGTCGGGACGGGTCTTTTTGACGCGTCTCAGCACCTCGATGCCGTCGATGCCGGGCATTTTGAGGTCCAGTATCATAACTTCAGGCTCATCGTCGTTCACCATTTTGAGGGCCGATTCCCCGTCATAGGCGACGGCGGAACCCATATCACGCATGAGAAGCCTTTCGGAAAGGGTTTGAACGAACTCCCTCTCATCATCCACCAGAAGAACTTTTGAAGGCGCCTGAAAATCAAATTTGCGGTATATGTCCGACTGGTGGAAGTCTTTCCCCACCCTTGTGTCTACAGCGCGAACCCCGGTGACCCTGGCCGCAATGGATTTCAGTTCATCCTCAAGCCGGCTCAGCATGAGTACATGTTTATTGATGGTAATGGTCACTTTTCCGTCCACGGCATCCACGGCCGCATCATGGCCTTCTCTCGCCAGGGTCACGCTCACTGAGGCCGCCAGCAGAAAGTCCCGCACCGCTTTTTCGGACGCATCCGTGGGTTGAAGCAGGTCTTTTTTCAGATATTCGTCGATGGTGGAAACGGCCTTTTCAACTTCCGTTTTGTCCGTGGGGATAACCATGTCGTAGAGGGAAGAGTCCCAGGGATCTTTCATTGCCAGGTGCGAGTTCACCCATACGGCGCAGTCTTCATCCTGTTTATGAAGCAGTGCGGTTGCTTCTTTTTCAGACAGGTTCATCTCCTTCATGGCCGCGGTTTTCCTGAATTTCATGTCGGCGATCAGGCAGACCCTGAGAACATGGGTGATCTTTCTCGGAACCAGCTGGCTTGAAAATCCGAAAATGATGACGTTGCCTTCCAGAAGCGTTTGCGCAACAGCTAATTTCAGGTCGGCGATCGCTCGCTCCTTTTCGTGGGTAAAATTGTTGAATACTGATGTTTTGGCGGAAAAAGCACGTTCGATTTTGCCTGTCGAAACGCCGGAAAGACCGCTTGCTCTTTTGATGATGTCCTTATCCAAAACGATCTCATAGCCAATCCGCTTTTGAAGTTCCCGAAGGACGGGTTCTTCCCTGCAAAATGTACCGCTGAAAATACCGATAACGGACATGTCCTAACTCCTTGTTTAATCATTGGTTGACGAGGCGCCGTTTTTAAGGTTGAGAAAGGTGGCACGCTGTTAACAACGGGCAGATCTCTTCTTTGCCATCTCTGTGCGTTTCCTCATAAACGGATTGAACCGCTTTTTCCATGGTTGGATAAATATGGTCCTCTCTTATTTTTTCCAGGAAATGGGTTCGCTTGAGTACTTTCATCACGGTTTCGTTTACCCCGCTGAGGGAGATATCAAGCCCGGCGCTCCGGATTCGATCTACGAGTAAGGATAGCGTTTCTTCTCCCGAAGCGTCAATATCATTTATGCCGTTGGATACCAGAATAATATGTTTCAGTGTTTTCTTTTTCAGCATGACATCCGCGACCTGATCTTCAAGGTAACTGGAGTTTGCAAAAAACAGCGTTCCGTCAAACCGGAGCATGGCAATGTATTCGCACTCTTTCAGTCCATGGTCGGTTGCGCATCTCAGCGCCTGATTCGCATCCCGACTCAAAAAAGCCATTTTCGGCCTCATGCTTTTGTAAAGAAATACGATCAGTGAAAGTACGACGCCGATCATGATGCCCCGGTCCAGGTGGGGCGCAAAGGCAAGCGTACTGATGAATGCAATAATCGCAATGGCCCCGTCATACCACTGGGCCTCCCATGCATGGACGAAACCCGAAACGTTGATCAGCCCAATCACGGCCATCATGATGACGGCGGCCAGAACGGACTGGGGCAGATGGTAAAGCAGCGGCGTGAAAAAAAGCAGGGCGATGACCACCGTTAAACTGGTGAACACGCTGGATAAACCGGATATGGCGCCGCTTTGAAGATTTACCGCGGATCTTGAAAAGGATCCTGAGGTGGGGTAGCTTTTTCCCATGGCCCCTAAAATGTTGCCCAGGCCCTGCCCGATCAGCTCCTGGTTGGGGTCCAGCCGCTGACCTGTTTTGGCGGCCATGGCCTTGGCGATGCTGATGGCCTCCATAAAACCCAGAAGCGAAATGATGGCAGCATAGGGTAGAAGATGAAGAATGATCCCCATATCCACCTTGGGCATGCTCAGCGTGGGAAGTCCTTTTGGGACCACGCCCACCACCATGCCGCCGCCGATCATGAGCAGTTGATCCGTTTTCAGGGCTTTGTTTCCCACTTTTATCCGCCAGGTGCGGCCATCTCCCTTCACTCCCTGGGGAAGCTCGCCCCTCAAATAAAACTTGAGTGAACCGTCTGCCTGCTGAACGCCTTCAAATAGCATATTTCGAATGGCGAGGCGAACATCGTGGATCTTATGGTGAACTTTTGCCATGTTGATGGTGAGGACATTGATTTCATGTTCCGCGTTCATGACCCCGATGATGTCCTGACTTTTGTTGGCTGCATCCAACGCTTTTCCCACTTCGGTCCTCTCTTCCGCAAGAGAAGGAATGATGTTGACCAAACGATTGAATTCTTTCACCGTTGTTCTGAATTCAGGGGTTTGAAGGGTTGAAATGTCAACGGTTTTGTTATGCTGAAAGCCGGTTAGCCAGGATATCGCCGTGGTGATCACCACCGCAACCAGAACATTGGGTATTTTCGGAGATATCCGGCGCAAGCCATACATGATGGCAAATGCCAATGCCCCCATGGCAAACGTGGGCCAGTGGGTATAGTGCCAGGCGGACTGAATGACGCGTATAATCGTCTCGTAATGGTGTGTTGCCTTGTCCACATAGACCCCGAACATCTTGGAAAGTTGAGAAGATGCGATAATAATGGCCGCGGCATTGGTGAACCCGTTCACCACTGGGTGGGATAAAAAATTGACCACCAGTCCCAGTTTGAGGACGCCCAGCGCAAACTGAAAAGCGCCTACTGACAGCGCCAGCAGAATCGCATAGGCGATATAGCCCGGGCTTCCCGCGATTGCAAGGGGTTCAAGGGACGCTGACGTCATAAGGGACACCACCGCCACGGGTCCCGTGGCCAGTTGGCGGCTGGATCCGAACAGGGCCGCAACCATGGGCGGCAGAAATGAGGCATACAGGCCATAGTAAGGCGGCAGTCCCGCCAGTTGCGCGTAGGCCATGGATTGGGGAATCAGGACAAGGGCAACGGTAATGCCTGAGATAAAATCGGTTCTCAAGCTTGGCAAATCGTACCCTTTAAACCAGGACATAAATGGGAAAAATCTGGCTATCATGAGTTTGGCTCCATCTTGTTGAGGTTATAATAATATGTTAACATTAACCATTGGTAAGCATTCTTCTGCATGCGGCGATTAGTTCACTGGACAGCGCGCCCGCGTTGTAAAGATTATAGCTGTTAAAACGAACCAGGCCATCCGTTAAAGTAAAAAGGATCAGTGCTGTCTTTCTGGCCGGCATGGCGTCGATGGAACCATCTTCCTGTCCCAGACTGACAGCCTTTTCAAAGATGTCCACGAGCCCGTTATAGGTCGCTTCAAGATATTCCCGGCAGACCGGATTCACTTCGGCCAGTTCATAGGCATCATGCCGATGGAGCAGCATAAAGAGATCGGGGCTGTGGCCAGCCATGTAGAGATAAAAGGAGGTGACATCCAGAACCATTTCAAGACCCGTTTTAAATTGTTTTTTGGTGGTATATTCTTCAAATTCGTTGATGATTTTAGATTTGACCGTTTCCAGAATGGTCAGGAAAAGCGTTTCTTTGTTTTTGAAATGATAAAAGATGGTCCCTTCCGCTGCCCCTGTCATTTTGGATAACTCGGCCATGGATGCATCCTTGAAGCCTTTTTTGGCAAAGAGCCATGTGGCAGCCTGGAGAATGGACTCTTTTTTTGACATATTCGTAACCCCTGTATTCCTGTCTTAAAAAACCAATTGAGCGCTCAGTCGGTTTTTAGCTTATTAATGAAGTTTTTTGCCAAGGTCAAGAAAAAAATATCGTGAACAGTCGGTAATGCAGAAAAATCCGGGTAGATTTCAAATATGGTGCTTTTTTGATAAAAAGGTTTGTAATTTTGACAAGGTGGGTGTGCTTAGCGCTTATAATTCCTTTCGTTCCCATGTGCCGGTGTGGAAATGCATACCGTATAGGTTCCCCGTCGGTGCATGGGAATCAGGCGAAAAAAAACTGAGTGTTTGCTCAGTATGTTCCCGGTCAAACAGCTCAAGTGTGCATGTTACAGAATGTCTCCCGGCTCATATCGGGCCTCATTTGCATATCGGTCGAGCAGGGAGGACGCCTTCGTTGCCACCTGCCGGATTTGCTCGGAGGCGTTCCCGATAAAATGTTTTTTGTCCGCCAGGATGCCGTTGATCCGGGCTTCCGTGATACCGGCCTCTTTGAATACCGTATCATTGGCGAGTCTTTCGGATAAATCGGGGGATGCCCCCTCCTGCCGCATGGCCATGGCTTCGGCCACGGCATGGCGTTTGATGGCGTCATGGGCCGTTTCCCTTCCGATGCCTGCCTTGATTGCCGTCATAAGGATTTCGCTGCTGGCCAGAAATGGCAGATATCGATTCACCTCTTTTTCGATGATCACCGGGTATGCGCCCATGTTTTTGAGGACCGTGAGGGTGGTTTCGCATAAACCGTCAGAGGCATACAGGGCGTCGGGCATGATGATTCTTCGTACTACGGAACAGGATACATCCCCTTCTTCCCACTGGTCTCCCGCAAGCCGGGACGCGCCGTCAACGTACATCTTGATCAGGGTGGAAAAGCCGCAGATTCTCTCGGCACTTCTCGTATTCATCTTGTGGGGCATGGCGCTGGACCCTACCTGTCCCTCCTTGAAGCCTTCGGTCACCAGTTCATAGCCGCTCATGAGACGCATTCCTTTGGCAAAGTTTTCGCAGGCGCTTCCCATGAAGGCCAGCTGGCTAAGGAGTGCATAATCGAGGGACCTGGGATAAACCTGGCCCGTGGAATCCAGGACGCGCTCAAAGCCTAAGCTTTGGGCTACCATTTTTTCCAGCAGGTAAACTTTTTCGGCGCTTCCCAGGAGGGTGAGCATATCAAACTGGGTGCCCACCGGACCTTTGATGCCGCGAAGGGGATATGCGGTCAGAAAATTTTCGAAATTTAACATGTGGGTGAGCAGTTCTTCGGCCCACATGGAAAACCTTCGTCCCAGAAGGGTGGGTTGAGCGGCCTGATGATGGGTTCGGGCCGTCAGGACAATGTTCTGGTATTCATGGGCGCGATCCAGCATATGTCTGAGGACGGACACGTAGCGCCCAAGGATGATCCTGGACCCGTCTTTGAACTGCATCTGTTCCACATTATCGGTAAGGTCACGGCTGGTCATGCCCTTGTGAATATGTTCTGCTTTCCCCGAAACCTTTACAAACCCTTCGATTTTGGCCTTGACGTCGTGCTTGGTTTCAATCTCCCGTTGTTGGATGAAGCCCATGTCAATATCGTTCCTGGCGGTTTCGTAACCTTCGATTACGTCGGAGGGAATGGGAAGTCCCAGCTTCTGCTGGGCCTTCATCACGGCAATCCAGAGATCCCTTTCGGCCAGGATTCTCCCCTTTTCTGAAAAGATGCCATTGATTTCGGGGCCGGCATATCGTTGGGATAAAACATTGGTATTTGACAATTTTTGTCCTCCGTTTGTTCAATGAAATCAAATTTCTTTCTTGACTACGTCCGTTTGCCTGCTCTATCTTCCCCTGATTAAGGTTATTGAGGTCAGTGGGTGTCCACCCATTAAGGCTTTTGAGAAAACGGATCGGTTTACGAACCAGAGATTGCGGAAAAAGGCGCTAATAGTCAAGCATTATGATATCATTCCCCAAGATTGATCCCAGTATCATCGAGCTGGGTCCGTTTAAACTCAGGTGGTACGGACTCATGTATGTCTTAGGTTTTCTGTCGGCCTATTTTTTGATCGGCGCTCAGGAAAATGCGCGGCGGCTGGGCCTTCAGGAAAAATTGTTGCAGGACCTGATTTTTTATATGGCATTGGGATTGGTGGCGGGGGCCCGCCTCGGTTATATCCTGTTTTACCAGTATGCAAATCTGGGGCACTACTTTCGGCATCCGCTGGAGATTATTGCCGTCTGGCACGGTGGAATGTCTTTCCATGGCGGCCTGATTGGCGTTGTGGCGGCGACCATTCTGTTTTGCCGTATTCATGGTTTGCCCTTTTTGCGGGTTGCGGATACGGTCATTGTGACAGCGCCCGTGGGCCTTTTCTTCGGTAGAATGGGAAATTTTATTAACGGTGAACTTTATGGCCGGGCTACCTCGGTCCCCTGGGCCATGGTTTTTCCATCAAGCCCCGGTGTGCCGCGGCACCCATCTCAGCTTTACGAGGCTGGGCTTGAAGGCGTGGTGTTGTTTATCGTTTTATGGGCACTCAAAGATCGAAACAAGGTGCCCGGCGCCCTGGTGGCCCTTTTTCTTGCGGGATATGGCGCCATGCGTTTCGTGGTGGAATTTTTCAGGGCGCCGGATGCCCATATAGGGCTCTTTTTGGGTTTTTTTTCCATGGGGCAATTTCTATGTCTGAGCATGATCCTGGCGGCGGGCATTCTTTGGATACTCTTGCCGCGTGATGGAAAATGAAAATCTTCAAACAAGCGCGTGCGCGTCAATTCAACCTTTTACAGTTTTGTTATGGATGAACACACTCTGGAAATTCAAAGAAAATGCTTTACAATCGACACTTGATTGGCGAAACTATTTTGTTTAATTAAGTATTGTCGTTGGAAAATTTTTGTGAGGAGGCGTGTCAAGATGAAGAAAGCTGTTCTGGGTGTTCTTTTGATGGGTGCTTTGGTTGTGGGGAGTCCGGTTTGGGGTGAAGAAACGGGCTTAAAAGAAGACGTTAAAAGCGCAACCCAAAGTGTATCCACTTGTGCGAAAAATGTGGGTCGCGATATCAAAAAGGGTTCCCAGGAATTTGGAAAAGATGTGAAGGAAGGCGCCCAAAAAGTCGGAAAGGATTCTGCGACCGTCGGTAAAAATGTGGGAGAGGGTTTTAAAAAAGGCGCTGAGGATGTGGGGCAGGGATTCAAGGATGGGGTCAAGGATGTTGGAAAATAGGGCCATGATTTTGATTTGAGATGATTATTGCGGGGGGAATGAAATTGCGTTCGGATATCCTGAAAAAAGACATTGAGACACTGCCGCACCGGGCTTTATTAATGTCCGCGGGTCTAACGGAAAATGATTTTGAGCCGGGCAAACCCTTTGTGGGTGTGGCAAACAGCTACAACAATATCATACCCGGTCATATTCATTTAAATGTGCTGACCCGTGAGGTTAAAAGAGGCATTCGAGATGCCGGTGGCGTCCCGTTGGAATGGGGTGTCCCCGGTGTGTGTGACGGTGTCGCCATGTACGTCGAAATGAGACTGAGCCTTCCCAGCCGGGAGCATATTGCGGACAATATTGAAATCATGGTGCTGTCCCATTCCCTGGATGGGTGGGTGGGAGTGACGAGCTGCGACAAAATTACCCCCGGCATGCTCATGGCGGCGGGACGTCTGGATCTTCCGGCGGTGATCCTGACCGGCGGACCCATGAAAGCCAATGTGATTGACGGTGAAAAACACCATCCCATCGAAGGATTTGGCTTGGTGGGACAGGTGAAAGGTGGCCGAATGACAGCCGCCGAGGCGGAACGGATGCTCCCTGCCATGACCTGTGGGGCAGGCTCCTGCGTGGGTCTTTACACGGCCAATACCATGGCGGTGGTGGCGGAAGTGCTGGGCATGTCGGTGACCGGATGCGCCACGACTCCGGCCCTGGATCCGCTAAAAAAAGAGCAGGCCTATGAATCGGGAAAACGTGTGGTGGAACTGATCAAAAAGGACCGCAGGCCCCGGCGCATCATGACGGAGGGGGCCTTTGAAAATGCCATTCGCATGGACATGGCCATGGGGGGGTCCACCAACGCCGTACTCCATATTCCTGCGGTGGCGCGGGAGGCCGGGATTGCCGTTGACCTGGAAATGTTTGATCGCATTGCTCGGGAAACCCCCCATCTTTGCGCCATTATCCCGGCCGGTGCTCATGAGATGGCGGATATCCACGGGGCGGGCGGCGTGCCGGCCGTCCTGAACCGTCTGCAACATATGATCAAGGATTCCCGTACGGTAAATGAACAATCCATTGCCGGTATCGCCGCCATGGGGAAAGCCCTGGATGAGGATATCATCCGTTCCCTTGATAACCCCTATCATCGGCAGGGGGGGATTGCCGTACTGAAAGGCAATATCGCCCACAGCGCGGTGATCAAGCAGACGGCTGTGGATGTGGACATGCAGGTGCACAGAGGTCCCGCAAAGGTGTTTTATACGGAAAAGGCGCTCCTGAAAGCCATTGAAAATCGGGGGATTTCCGAGGGAGATGTGATTGTCTTGCCGTTTCAAGGACCTTGCGGTGCGCCGGGAATGCCCGAAATGCTGACGCCCACCGATGCCATAAAGGGCGCCGGCTACAGCAAGGTGGCTTTGATTACGGATGGAAGGTTTTCCGGCGCCACCAGCGGCCCGTGCGTGGGGCATGTTGAGATGGAAGCCTTTAATGGGGGTCCCATCGGCGCCATCGCGGATGGGGATATGATAGAGATCGACATTCCCAACAGACAATTGAATGTCCAATTGAGTGATGCCGAGATTGAAAAGCGGTTGAAGCGCGTCAGACCACCGGAGCGCGATCTGACGCCATTGCTGACGCGTTACAGGGAGCAGTTCCGGGGTGTAAACTGTTATGGGAAGCCGTAGCCGGGGCCGTGTGAAAACAGGAGAATGTCATTATGGCAGGTAAACAGACCCGAGAAGAACTGGAAAATCGGGTCAAAGACCTGGCAGGGGAATGCGCCCGCCTGAGAGATGCGGATCAGAAGTTTAGAAGCGTTTTTGACGGTTCCATGGACGGTCTTATAATGGTGTCCAGTAAGAGCCGCCGGATTATTTGCGTCAATAACCGGGTTCGAACCATTCTGGGGTATCCCGATGGTGTGCTTGTGGGAAAAATATTCGATATTCTGCTCCCTTCGGAAACCGGACAATCCAGAGAAAATTTCCTGGATGAGTTGCAGGTATGCGGGGGTGTATTTACCCAGAGCTTCGTGCATGCCGATGGGCATATGTGTGTTTTGGATCTGATGGCCACGCTGGTTCCCTGGGATGAAGGTTGGGCGATCCTATGTACGTTGCGGGATGTTTCCGAGCGCATTCGGTTGGAAGAGCAACTTCGCCAGGCCCAGAAAATGGAAGCCATCGGCGCTCTTGCGGGGGGTGTGGCCCATGACCTCAACAATATTCTGTCCGGTCTCGTGAGTTATCCTGAACTTCTGTTGATGGACCTTCCTGAAGACAGTTCCCTGCGCAAACCGATGATGACCATCAAACGGTCCGGTGAACGTGCGGCCGCCATCGTGAAGGATCTTTTGACCCTGGCCAGGCACGGTGTGAGTGCTGTGGAAGAGATAAACCTGAACCGGATTGTTTCGGATTACTTTGTTACGCCTGATTATCAGAACCTGAGAAATTATTATCCCAATATCCGAGTGGAGAAGCGACTGACTGAAGATCTACACCCTATTGTCGGATCCTCAGTTCACCTGTCAAAAGCCCTTGCAAATCTGATGCTGAATGCCGCTGAAGCCATGCCTGAAGGCGGCAAGGCGCTGGTGTCCACGGAAAATTGCCATGTTTCCGGATGTCAAACCGGGTATGATTTTCTGAACAATGGTGATTATGCGGTGTTAACGGTTTCAGATTCCGGGAAGGCCATGGCGCCAAAAGACTTGGAAAGAATTTTTGAACCTTTCTATACCAATAAACAAATGGGCCGTAGCGGTACGGGACTGGGGATGACCGTGGTGTGGGGAATTGTGAAAGACCACCATGGCCATATTGATGTGAAGAGTGAAGCGGGCAAGGGATGTACCTTGTCACTCTATTTCCCTGTGACCCAAGAAAAGCCGAGAAAAACCTCATCTCCCTCCTCTTTATAATGACTTGTATCTAAAGCCGCAAGCCGCGGTTTTAAGCTTTAATTTAGTTTGTCAATAAGGTGTTAACCCATTCTCAATCTTATATCCTTCTTTTATGTATACTTAAATTTGGAATTGCATTTTACATAACGGAAGATCCGCGTGGCTTTCTTGCTGGTTTGCCGGACGGACGGCTCTGCTTAAATTATTGCCGTTTTCGCTGGATGAACTCGGTCCGCGTCAAAAAGATATCCGTTTTGATGAGCTGATACTTACCGGTTTCTATCCGCGCATCTGGCGGGAAGGTCTTTCTCCGGTTCAGGCCCTTGCGGACTATATCGAAACCTATGTCGAGCGGGACATCCGTCAGCTCGTAGCAATTAAGGATCTAATTCTTTTTCAGCGTTCTCCTTTCCTAAATCCTTAATCTCCCATTATAGACTGCTTCTATCCCCTAAATTCTCAAAATCAGGGTCTCATCCGCAACTTCTTTAAGCTCATGCTGTGTTGTTCCCGTAAAAAAAATGGTACTTTTTCCTTGACGCCGAAAAAACCTAATGGTATTAGGTAAACAACCTATATGTGCAGTTTGGCATAACGAAAAATATTGATAACAAACATTTAATTATCCTAATGACGATATGAGCATGATTCAATATTCCTGAAAAATTGTACTTATTATTTTCTTAAGCTTGTCTTCATCTCTTATAATTTCGGAAATGATGTGTCTAAATTTTTTAAAACGAATATCATTAGGAGCTAAAAATTTTTGGATTGTTATTGCATGTTAAATGCTTGATAGAATGAGTTTATTATAAGTTAAGTGTTTATAGGCAGATTGAGGAATCGCCAACAATATTCAAAAAAGAGCACAAAAAAGCACATGATTGATTCTGCTCCCGATCTGTGGGGTGTGTCAGTTGCTGGAGGACTTAAATGGTGTGTGTGGCAGGTATTCGGTCAACCCAACACGTTGTTTTGAATACCGTATTATTCATGAGAATTTTAGAAGGAGGATTGTAAATGGCGAAGGTATTGTTTGAATGGGATTACACATCGTATCCTGGGGCGAAATTGTACCCCAATCTGTTCAAGCCGATTCAGATTGGGAATCTTATGGTCCCGAACCGCATAAAATACGCGGCCACGGAAGACAATCTGAATGAACACAACGGTTTTATTACCGATGCGGATGTGGCCTACATGCGGTCGCGTGCGGAAGGGGTTGTGGGCGGACTGTGTTTTATGCAGGGCGTGTACATGGATGAGGCCGCCAAAGGCCAGGGGTATGTGGGTCAGGCTGGTTGCTGGGATGACAAATATATACCCGGACTCAAGAGAATTGCCGATGCCATCCACGGGGAAAAGGCCATCGCAGGATTTCAGCTCATGGATTGTGGGCGCGTCGGCGCCGTAGAGGTTCCCGAGGGGCATGGTCCTTCAGCGGTTCCCCAGCGGTTGAGGATTTTTAAACCCATGGCCGAGATGACGAACGCTGAAGTGAAGGAGATGATTCAGCAGCATGTGGATGCGGCCAGAAGGGGTGTGGAAGCGGGTTTCGATGTGATTGAGATTTCAGGTATCGTGGGTTACCTGCTCAGTAATTTCATTTCCAGTTACACCAATCGCCGAACCGACGAGTACGGCGGCGACATTCGCGGCAGATGCCAGTCCATGGTGGAAATCATTCAAGGGGTCAAGAAAGTGTGCGGCCCGGATATCCCGGTGGGCATCCGGCTTTGCTCCGAGGAGTTGTTGAATGATGTTCGCGGCAATACGCCGGAAGAGTCTATGCAATCCTACAAGATTGCTGAAGAAGCGGGGGCAGACTACATCAGCTGTACCCTGGGTTGGCAGGAATCCATTTTCCCCGTAATCAGCCGCGATATTCCCCAGGGAAACTGGCTGTATCTGGCCAAAAGGGCCAAGGAAAACGTCAAGATTCCCGTTCAGATGGCCTATCGGCTCTTTACGCCGGATAAACCCAATAAGGCCATCGGCGACGGCGAGCTGGATTTCTGGGAAATGTGCCGTTCCATGATTGCTGATCCCTACATGCCCAAGAAGGTGCTGGAAGGGCGTGAAGACGAAGTCCGGCATTGTGTAGCCTGCAATCTCTGTCTGGCCAGGCTGTTCCGTGATGCGCCCATGACCTGTTACATCAACCCGGTTTGCGCCCATGAGCATGACGAAAAATCCTTCCCCCAAAAGGCGGATGATGAAAAGGACGTCATGATTGTCGGCGCCGGTCCCGCGGGTCTGGAAGCTGCTTATGTAGCGGCCCAGAGAGGCCATGATGTACACGTGTACGACAAACGCAGTGAGCTGGGTGGCACCCTCCTGGAGGCTTCGAAGGCGCCCTATGGCGATGAAGAATTGATGACCTGTACGAATTATCAGAAAACCATGTGTGAAAAGGCGGGCGTCAAGTTTCATCTGGGGACGGAAGTTACGGAAGCACTGATCCAGGATGAGGCCCCGGATACGGTGATCTTGGCAACCGGGCCCGTGTACCCTGAGCTGGAGGGCTCCGTGAACGTGCTGGATGTTCTGGCGGGTACGGCGGATGTGGGTGAAACGGTGGTGGTTTATGGTAATCGGAAACCCGGCATCGGCGTGGCCCTTAAGCTGGCAAAAGAAGGGAAAAAGGTCACCCTTGTGGGCAAGGAAAGGTCCGCGGGATTTGACATCAATCCGTCTTTCAAATGGCGCTACATGATCTACCTGAAACAGAACGGCGTAATGGCCTATAACGACTGCGATATCGAAGAAGTGGGCAATGGCGAAATTACGGTGAAAACCTATGACGGATATCGGTTCCCGGTGAAGTGCGATACCGTTATCGTAAGCGAGCGCGAAGCAAACGACGCCCTGAAAAAGGCGGTTCAGGCTGAAGGCATCGAACTGTTTGTCATTGGGGATGCGTTGGTGCCCAGAAATCTGTCCAGTGCCGTCCATGATGGTTATCGGATTGGTCTCAGGATCTAAGGAGGAGAAAAATGCCGGTTAATGCGGAAAAAGAGATTACAAAATTGTGGCGGACGCTTCATGGCGCGCAGAGCGAAATCTGTAAAACCTATTATCGCTGGCGGGCGGTCGCCATTGAATTGGCGGGGCCCGATGCCAACGTTCGGGACATCGCCTTGAAGGCCGCCGCCATGATGGGCAAGGATATGGGGAAAAACATGCTTCCCCGATTGAATTGGCTGAAGGGTGAAGAGGCCTTTTTGCTGAACCTGGGCCGACAGCTGGCCGGTCTCTGGAATACCGAAGGCGGTCAGGCCATGGCCGCAAAGGGGGAAAAGGACGGAGAGGTTTTTATCCGTTGCATTCGCTGTCCCTGGCCCACGGCCGCCAAGGAATTCGGTGTGCCCATGGAAGAAGTGGCGTTGACCCGTGAAAAGCTTTTTCAGTCGATTCTTGAAGACGTGAGCGTCTTTTTCAATATTCCACTGGGGATCGAGATGTTAAAAGCCATTCCCCGCGGTGAAGGCGAATACCTGTTAAGGCTATACAAGGCAAACTAACCATTAAGAACAGAGGAGTTTTGAAGATGGCTGCTCAGATAAATCTTGAGAAATGTAATATGTGTGGCGGGGTTGTTCAGCCTTTGTGTGTGGAGGTATGCCCGGATGAAGCCATAAGGGTGCAGGATGGCAGGGTGGTGGTTACTGAGTTCATTTGCGAAGACTGTAATGAATGCGGCTGCGTATGTCCGGATGGCGCCATAACCGTTCCCTTGGATAAGGTAACGTTTTAAGCAAAATAAACCATGTAAAGTGGAGTCGATCATGAAAGTGAATAAGGTTGATCACATTTGTATTGCGGTGAAGGATCTCGATGCGGCCAGAAAGATCTGGGAACCCCTTTTGGGGAAATCAGGCCCTGAAGACGCATATGTTGACGAACCTGAAAAGATCAATGTGGCCCGTTACTGGGTGGGGGAAGTGGGTTTTGAGTTGATGGAATCCACCACGCCGGATGGCGATGTGGCCAAATATATCGAGAAGAACGGTGAAGGCGTGATGCTCATCAGTTTCAATGTGGACAACACCCGAGAGGCCGTCGACGAACTGAAAGCAAAAGATTATCCCTTTATTCCCGATGCGACGGGAGGGATTGCAAGGCCATTCCGTGACTGTGAGTTTGCATTTGTTCATCCAAAGAAACTCAATGGCGTTTTGACCGAAATCATCGACTATAAGTGGGACGAATTGAAGAAATAATGGGGCGGAAGGGGGTCAAACCCGCTTGATGATGACGGTGCGGTTTGATCCCTGGGTCTCCCCTCATTGACATAATGGAAATAGTGCAAGGAATTTGTGTCAAACAATTGGATTTTTTTGCTGTGAAAGGGTTCGGACATCTGATTATGGGAAAGCAATATAAAAGTAAAACATTTGAAGTCTATCTGGTTTATGTGGATGCGGATAAGTGCGACGGATGCGAAGCGTGTGTAACGTTCTGTCCCGTGGATGTCTTTGATATGACGCACAAAGCATATCCGACCCGTCCTCAAAACTGTCTGGGTTGTAAAACCTGCGTGGCGGTCTGCAAATCCGGCGCTATTATTATCACTGAGATTTAAAAAAGTAGTGGGTAACCGTCGTGCGAGGTGAATTTATGAGTGATTCGATAATCATTATTGGAGGGGGCATTGCCGGAATCAATGCCGCCCTGAATGCTGCTGATTACGGCGCTAAGGTATATCTGGTGGATGACACGGAGAGTATCGGCGGAATGATGGCCAGGCTGGATAAAACCTTTCCCACCAATGACTGTTCCATCTGCATTGAAGCGCCCGAGATGTACGAGGTGGACAATCACCCCAACATCGAGATCCTCACCAATACCGAGGTTAAAAAAGTCAAGAAAAATAAGGATGGTTTTGAGGTCAAGCTGGTCACAAAAGCCCGATTCATCGATGCCGAAAAATGTACGGGCTGCGGCGCCTGTATCGAGGCCTGTCCCGTCACCATCCCCGATGAGATGGACGGTAAGATTACCGGTACGAGGAAACTGGTCCATATGGCCTTTCCCCAGGCGGTGCCCAATATTCCGGTGATCGATCCGGATTGCCGGTTCGGCAATATGCGAGACCAGGGGGCCTGTGTGGGTGGATGCGTGGTGGATTGCAGCCAGTGCCGGGAATGTCCCATTGCGCTCTGTGTGAAGGCGTGCATCAAGGAAGGAAAAGATGCCGTCCGGCTCTGGCAGTCCAACAAAAACATCAAGCTGCAGGTGAAGAGCATTATCGTGGCCAGCGGGATTATGGATGCAAAACCACCCAAGGGTCTCCATGGGTACGATGTCCTCGACAATGTGATCACCTATACTCAGTTTGAGCGGTTGATGAATGCAGGGGGACCCACGGAAGGTCGGATCATCAGGCCGTCCGACGGCAAACATGCCCACAGGATCGCATGGTTGCAGTGCGCCGGTCGCGGGTTGGACCACGGCATTCCCTATTGCTCCAAGGTCTGCTGCATGGTGGCGGCCAAGCAGACCATTATCACCAAAGAACACGACGCATCCGTTGAAACCGCTGTTTTTTATAATGATCTGAAGGCCTATGGAAAGGGATTCTGGGGATTTTATCAGAAAGCGGTGGAGAGTGGTGTCCGTTATGTAAGGGCCAGACCGTTTGACGTGGTTGAAGACCCGGATACCCGGAATGTGACCATTCGATATGAGGATTTCAAAACTGGAAAGATCGTAATGGAGGAATTTGATCTTCTGGTGCTTTCCACGGGTCTGGTTCCGGCTGATCGAAATGATCGGCTGGCAAAAACACTAAAGATCGATTTGGATAAATTCGGCTTTTTCAAAGAAGAAAATCCATTGATGGCCCCTCTGGAAACAAAGGTGCCGGGCGTGTTTCTTTGTGGCGGCGCCACCGGTCCCATTGATATTTCAGAGTCGGTGGTTCAGGCCTGTGCCGCCGGTATGAAAGCGGTTTTATAGATTGATGAATGACGATGGCGATGATTGATCCGGGTTGGACTTCAAACGGCGCTTCAAGGGGAATTGGATTGAAGGCCCTTTGCGGCGCTTGTTTGAAAAAACCGGTTATACGCGGGCAACAGTCATCCATCGATGATCCCGAAGGGGGAATATTTAATGGAAGAAGATGTTAGGGTAGGTGTTTTTGTCTGTGATTGCGGTTCCAATATCGCTGGTGTGGTGGATGTGCCCGCTGTTGTGGCGTACGCGAATGGCCTTCCGCATGTTGCCTTTGCCGATGAAGGGAAATGGTCCTGTTCGGTAGATGCGCTCTCTTCGATGCAGAATTCCATCAAGGAGCGGAGCCTAAACCGGGTGGTGATTGCCTCCTGTACACCCCGAACCCATGAACCGCTTTTCAAGGCAACGGTAAAGGAAGCGGGGTTGAACCCTTATCTACTGGAGTTTGTCAGTATTCGTGAGCAGGTTTCCTGGGTGCATATGGGGGAACCGGAAAAGGCCACTCAAAAGGCAAAGGATCTGGTAAAAATGGGCGTCGCCAAGGCCGTATTGCTGGAAGAAGGAGAAGAGATTCGTCTTCCCGTGGGTCAGGATTGTCTCATTGTCGGCGGCGGCATGGCCGGCATGAGTGCCGCCTTGAATCTGGCGGAGCAGGGATTCCGAGCCTATATCGTTGAAAAAGGGCCTGAACTGGGGGGCCTGTTGAACCGGATTTCAACCGTTGCCCATGACCACATTGAAATGTCGGGGGCGGAAATTATTGCCGCAAAGAAGGCGTTGATCGACGCCAATCCCAATATCACCGCGTATACCAATGCCGAACTCGAGGCCGTTGACGGGTATATCGGCAACTACAAGGTGGTGGTCAATTCGGGCGTGGAAAAAACAAACCTGGATATTTCCACTGTTGTCGTGGCCACGGGCATGCGGGAGATCGATTTGGAACCGGGCGCTTTTCAGTACGGCGAACACCCCCGGGTGGTGACGCAGCTTCAGCTGGAAGAGATGCTGAAAGAGGGAACCTTAGGCGATGTGAAAAACGTGGTCATGATCAACTGTGTGGGGTCCAAGAATGAGGAACGGGGCTGCTGTGCCATCGGTTGCCACACGTCCATAAAAAATGCCGTCGCCCTTAAGAACCATAACGCCGACATGGATATTCGGATTCTTTACCGGGATCTGAGCATGATAAAAGACGAACAGGTTCATATTCAAAAGGCCAAAGGTTCCGGCGTCAAATTTATTCGCTTTCCGGACGAACAATATCCCGACGTTCAGAAACAGGGCGAAGGTTTGTCGGTAAAGGTCCATGATTTTCTCCTGGATCAGGATTTTTCTTATGCCGCCGATCTCGTGGTGCTGACCGTGGGCTTTACCGGGGATGAAAGTGTAGACAATGTCAGAGGGTTGTTCAAGGTGTCCGCCAACAAGGAGGGATTTTTTCAGGAGCGGCATATCAAGCTGGGCCCCCTGGAGTTTCCCACTGACGGCGTGGCCCTGTGTGGATGCGCGAAGAACCCGAAAACCCTGAAGGAAACCTGTGAGGAGGGAATCGGCGCCGCCATGCGAGTTTCCATCCCCATGAAAAACGGTTTCATTGAAGCAGAAGGGATTGTGGCGGATATCGATCTTGCCAACTGCAATAACTGCGGTCTGTGCGCCAAGCGGTGTCCCTATGGCGCCATCAAACTCGATGAAGAAAAAGTACCCACCGTCCTCAAGGCGCTGTGTAAGGGCTGCGGTCTATGTGCGGCGGACTGTCCCAGGGAGTGCATCACCATCGTTCATTATTCCGATGAGCAGCTGCTGGCCCAGGTGGAAGCGGCCCTGGAAGAAAATCCGGAGGAGAAAATTCTCGGATTTGTGTGTCATTGGTGCGCCCTGGGAGGTGTAGATATGGCGGGCGTCAGCCGTTTGCAATATCCCCCCAACGGTCGGTTGATCCGTGTCATGTGTTCCGCCCGCGTGCCCATCAAGCTTATTGAGAGGGCCTACGAACTGGGCGCCGCCGGCGTTCTGGTTGCGGGATGCGAATTTCCCACCTGTCATTACATTACGGGTAATTATGCCTGCGAAACGAGAATCAAACGGGCGAGAAAGAAGTTGACCAAAAAGGGGTATGATGCGGACAAACTGGAGCTTACCTGGTGTTCGGCCGCGGACGGGCCAAAATTTGCCAATGTCATGAGAAGCATGGCCAAAAGGCTGGGGCTGGCATAGGATTGGGGGATAACAGATGGATAAGAAAATGGTATTGGCTGAAGATTTTAAAGACGCGAGTCTGCTGAACGCCTGTGAACAGTGCGGGTGCTGTAGTTCGGCATGTCCCGTTACCGGCATCAGGGACTTCAATGTCAGGCGGATCATCCGCCATGTGGAGCTCGGTTTAATTGATGAAATTGCAAACACCCCTTTTCCCTGGTATTGCACCACCTGCGGGCGTTGTGAAACCGTATGCCCCAACGGTATCGGCATTCTGGATATCATGCGACCCCTGCGGGCCATGACGCCGCTGGAATTCGGTCCGCCGGCCGATGCGCCGCCCCCATGCGTCGGGGCTTGTCCGGCCGGCACCGATGTGCCGGGATATTTGCGGCTCATTGCCGAGGGAAAACCCGAGGAAGCCTGCGCCCTGATACTGGAAAAAGTTCCCTTTCCCGGCATTCTGGGAAGGATATGTATGCATCCCTGTGAGCGGAAATGTCGGCGGGGGGAAGTCAATCAGCCGGTTGCAATCCGTGCTTTGAAGCGGTATGCCGCTGATAAGTCGGGCGATGTGTTTAAAAGAGCGGCGAAGGTGAAACCCGATACGGGTCGGAAGGTGGCGGTGGTGGGTTCGGGACCCGCCGGTTTGACGGCGGCATTCTATCTTCGAAAACAGGGGCATGAGGTGACGGTTTTTGAGGGGAAGGCCAAACCCGGCGGCATGATGCGTTACGGCATTCCCTCTTACCGGTTGCCGGAGGATGTTGTCGACAGGGAGATCAGCCAGGTTTTAAGTACGGGGATTCATCTTGAAACCGGTCAGCTTCTGGGCAGGGATTTCAGTCTGGAAAGCTTGAAAGAAAAGGGGTTTGACGTCGTTTTTGTCGCACTGGGCCTTCAGCTGAGTCGAAAAATAGAACTGGAAGGCGCGGACCTTCAGGGGGTGTTGTGGGGTGTTGATTTCCTTTCAGAGGTGAGAGAAGGAAAAGAGATTCCCATGAAGGACCGGGTGCTGGTGGTTGGGGGCGGCAATGTGGCCGTGGATGTGGCCCTGACCGCCATGCGCATGGGCGCCGGTGCCGTTACCATGGCGTGCCTGGAGAGTCGGGAAGAGATGCCCGCCAATGAATGGGAAATTGAAATGGCCCGGGAAGAAGGGGTGAAATTGATGCCCTCGTGGGGCCCCGGAAAGATTATTGGCGAAAACGGCGTCGTGTCTGGAATGGAGCTGGTGCAATGCGCATCGGTTTTTGACGCGAGTGGCAATTTTTGCCCCGCCTTTGATGATGTGACGCAGTCCCTGGATGTGGATCAGGTGATCCTGGCCATTGGACAGTCAGCGGATCTCTCTTTTGTGGAAGAACAAAACCCCCTGAAAGTAAACCGGGGGCTCATTGTCGTGGATGATGAGACCCTTGAGACCCGTATGCCCGGCGTCTATGCCGGCGGGGAAGTGGGCAGGGGACCCGGCGCCCTGATCGATGCGGTCGCGTCCGGAAGAAAGGCCGCCATGTCCATTGACAAGGCCCTTGGGGGCGATGGCTTCATTGATGAGATTCTGGCGGAAAGGCCCAATACCGGTGACTACGATGGAAAGCGGGAACGGGGTTTTGCCGACCAGGAGAGGTCAATGGTTCCCACCCTCCCCTTAAGCCTGCGACACGAGGATTTCTCCGAAGTGGATCTGTGCTTTGATGACGATCAGGCGGTTTTTGAGGCCAAAAGATGTCTCCAGTGTGATTTGGAATGCGGCTTGGTGTGTGAAATTCGCAATACCCATTAACCCTTTTTAATTCCGATCCAAACCATTCAGGCGCCGGAATAAAAAACAATTGTTGTTTTATTCCGGTTCCTGAAAAGGTGTCTTCCGCATTTTTTCCAAGTTTTTTCTCCGACCGGTTTTAATCCTGAAAACTGTGTTTTTTAGAGTGTTTTCAGCCATAAGGCGTCAATGTGAATAGTTCAATTGAAATTGTTCTCAATAGGTGCTAAATTCCGCATTTTATGAGGCGGTCACGGGTCGGCCGTCAAAATCTGGATGCTAAAATATAACCATTAGAACGTGATGCGAAAGGAGAAACACATGAGTGAGGAAGTTGGACTTTATACCAAATATAATCCGCTGTTGATTAAGCCTGCATTCTCCCTTCCAAAGGAAGTGGCGGTGATCGGGGCCGGCACCATTGGACCCGACATCGGATATTATCTAAAAACCGCTTTGCCGGGAATTAAACTGTTCCTGGTGGACGTGGCGGAGGAACCGTTGAAGGGCGCAGAAAAACGGCTGAACGGTTACATGCAAAAAGCTGTGGACAAAAAGAAGATGAAAGCGGAAAAGGCCAAAGCCGTTGGGGAAAACATTTTTTATACCACGGACTACCATCAGATCAAGAACTGCGACCTGGTGATTGAAGCGGCCACGGAAAATATTGCCCTTAAACAGAAAATTTTCGAAACGGTGGAGAGCCTGGTGGGGGAGAATACCATTATTACATCCAACACCAGTTCCATTCCCGCGGATCGTATTTTCAACCAGATGAAAAAGCCTGATCGAGCCACCGTCACCCATTTTTTTGCGCCGGCCTGGAGAAGTCTGCCCGTGGAGGTCATTCGATGGGAGAAAGCCAGTGCTAAAGTGGTGGATTATCTGTTCTGGTTTTTTTGTCAGACCGGAAAAGCACCGATGATTACGGACAATGCCATCTGTTTCATGCTGGACCGTATCTTTGACAACTGGTGCAACGAGGCGGCCTATCTGCTGCAAGACGCCAGCGCAAGCCAGATCGACAAGGTGGCGGAAGAATTCGTCTTTGCCGGGCCCTTTTTTGTGCTGAACATGGCCAACGGGAATCCCATCATCGTTGAAACCAACACCCTTCAGATGGAAGAGGGCGACCATTACCTGCCTGCTCGGATCCTGGGGTCCGTCAACCGGTGGTTGACCCATCGGCCCGGCAGTCCGGTAGCGGTTCCGGAAGAAACGGCCAAGGCCATCAGGGACCGATTGCTGGGGATTTTCTTTTCCCAGTCCTTTGATGTGATTGACCGCGGTATCGGAACCAGTGAAGATCTCAATTTCGGTTGCCAGATTGCCCTGGGGTTCAGGAAAGGTCCCCTGGATGTCATGCGCGATTTGGGAGAAGCCGAAGTCAACCGCATCATGAAACGGTTTGAGGCGGAGAGGCCTGGATTTCCCCAGCCCAAAGCCTCTTTTTCAGCGTATCAGGATTTTAACCGGTTTGTGCTGGTGGATGAAATCGAGGGGGTGAAAATAATCACCATTCGCAGGCCCCAGGCCATGAATGCGCTCACCTATGAAATTACCGATGAAATTCTTGATGTGGTGAAAAAATATGATGAGGATCCCGCGATAAAGGGATTTATCATCACGGGTTACGGCAACAGCGCTTTCTCCGCCGGGGCCGATATCGGTCGGTTCCCGGAAGTGCTTGGGGATCTTGAGGGGGCGGCCGATTATTGCCGTGAGTATGCCAAGCTTCAGTTGTTTCTGGACCAAATGGAAAAGCCGGTGGTGGCCGCCATCAACGGTATGGCCCTTGGGGGCGGACTGGAAGTGGCGCTCAGGTGCCACGGCATGGTGGCTTCAAAAAATGCCTTTTTCCAGTTTCCCGAAATATCCCTGGGCATTTCTCCGGGGATTGGCGGTTGTGTGGTTCCCTACCGGAAATGGCCTTCGGGCGCGGCCCTCTTTAATGAAATGCTGTGCTTTGGAAGACCCATCAAGGCGGAGGAAGCCAGGGAGTTGGGGATGGTATCCAAGATTGTGGATGAACATGTGGATCTGATTCCGTCGGCCCTGGCATTGGTGGACACGCTTCAGGGGAATCTCCCGAGGGGAGCGGATGGGTGTGTGGATATTCCGGCCATTGATATCCCGGATCAACCCATGTTTGGAAAGCAGCCCTTGAGCCGGGAAGCGGTCGGTATCATTGCCAGGACGGTAAAAAACGGGGCGGCGGCTGAGACTTTTGCGGATGCGCTGGAAGTCTGCTATCAGGGGTTTGGCGAAATCGCCTGCTCCGATGCCGCAAAGGAAGGCATCTCGGCGTTTCTCGAAAAAAGACGGCCCGAATTTAAAAAATAAAAGGGACTGGCTTAATGACCGGGTGTTACGCGAAAAGCGTAACACCCCATTTTTTTGGCGGACCGATTGAACTGCGTTTGTTTAGGGGATTGCCCAGAATGCGTTTATGCAATCATTTTCCCAATGAAACTTCGCCCGGATGTTACCCGTTAATTTCAACAGCAGCCAGTCCATTTGATTAAACTGGCAGACAATGGCGGCAAAATTTTTTCGGGCCTCCGGAGGATCAATCAGTTTGGGGGCTTGATGGCGGAGAAAATCCGGAAGACCCGATGTTGGTTTTTCCGTCGGCGAACCCGGCGGGATTTCTGAACAGTAGTTTATTCGATGGGTCAGAGGCATTTTTTTCCAACGGGATTCAGCCGTTTTATCGTCCGTATGGACCGAAGCGATTCCGGAAAGACGTACCTGTATCCATTTTTCGGGATGATAGAATAACCAGCTCACCTTTGGATTGTCTCGGACTTGTGAAACCTTGGGACTTCGGGCATCGCAGTTGCATGTCAAAGTCCGGTTTTGTTCTGAAAATTCCCTTAGAATGACTATCCGCGCCCGTGGGGTGTTGCCATCCATGGTGGCAAGGGTTGGGCTGTGGAACGGATGTCTAAAGTCTCGAACGCCGTTATGGAGAAATCCCCAGCTTAATGTGAGAACATCGTCCAGCGTTCGGATATTTACCTTTTTTTTGAATGTCATATAAATTTATTCCAGCGGCAATTTGCCAATCATAAGATTATAATCCAGCAATACAATATCAGCAGAGATACTAACGTAACTGGGATTCCAACGGTTGCATGCTGCGAAAATGTTATTTTTATATCGAAATTTGCAGCCTGTTCCACGACTATCAGATTTGCTATGCTGCCTAATAAAAATAAATTCCCGGCAAAAGTACTCGACACCGCCAGCGTATACCATTGGGCATGTTCAAGAGGATCAAGAAAACGAATGAGTAACATTGTTGCCGGCACATTGCTGAACAAGTTGCTTGATATTGCAGATATTCCCGTCAATATTGCCAGGTTCTATCCGCGTGATTTCCTCGCCGCTTTCTCCCTGGCCTTGGGCTTTTCCACGAAAATGCGAAGGGCCCGCAACACTGGTGGTATCCCACCAATGCGCTTCTGGGGGAAAACTGGAGAAACCGGATGGTATTGGGAGTATGGGCTTCGGTTTTTTGTTCCAGCAGGGTTTCATCCATTGCCATGTTTTCAGTGGCCGTCCTGGGCGGTGTATCGAGAAGTCTCCGAATTTCCATTGTTCTCATGTCCGATGATCTTGATATGTTGGATTTAATCGTTTATGGTTGCTTGAAAGGATGCCGGTAAAACTATCACATAGGCGATCAGGATGAAAGGTAAAGTATGAAATTTCTTTTTCTGGAACCCTTTTTCGGTGGATCCCACCGGGACTTTGCCGAAGGGTGGATCGCCCATTCTCGACACCGGATCGATCTTTTGAGCCTTCCGGCCCGCTTCTGGAAGTGGCGCATGCGGGGGGCAGCACTCTACTTTTTGAAAAATATTCACTCTCTTGAAGATTATGACGGGCTGATCACCGGCAATCTCATGAGCCTGTCCGATTTTCGGTCCCTTGCGGGAACTTGTTGTCCTCCGGCCCTGGTTTATTTTCATGAGACTCAGATCACCTATCCCATGGCCCCTGGAGAGACCATGGATGTTCACTTCGGCTTTACCGATATTACCACGGCACTTGCGGCAAAGCGGATCCTCTTTAATTCGCAAACCCATTTCGATGCATTTTTCGCAAAACTTCCGAAGTTTTTAAAAATGATGCCCGATTATAGGCCCACCTGGGTGGTGGATGAGATTCGCGGCCGGGCTGCTGTATTGCATCCCGGATGCCGATTGTCTTCCGATCCCGGGGGACCCCCTTCAGTCGGTTCAGAACCCCCTTTGATTATCTGGAATCACCGGTGGGAGTTCGACAAGAACCCGAAAGATTTTTTTCTGGCCCTGGATGAGATGGTGAAACGGGGACTCGATTTTCGTCTGGCCCTCCTGGGAGAGAATTTTCGGAACTGCCCGGAAGAGTTTACGTCGGCCCGAAAACGATATGGACAAAGGATTGTCCGGTATGGATATGAATCGGCCAAAGAGGTCTATGAAAAATGGTTGAGGGAAGGAACTGTCGTCATCAGTACCGCAAGACAGGAAAATTTCGGTATTTCAGTCGTGGAAGCGATCAGCGCCGGATGCATTCCCCTGCTGCCGCACCGGTTGTCTTATCCGGAGATCATTCCCGAATTCTGCCATAAGGATTTTCTTTACCGAAATCAGACGGAACTGGTCGAAAAACTAGCCCGGGTGCTTTCCGGAACCTTTGGTTCGGGACGCAAAGCTGCAACGCTTTCTCGTGAAATGAATCGATTTTCGTGGCAGGGTATGATTGGCCATTACGATGATGAGCTGAAAAATCTGGGGTCCGGAAAACGCTCATGAATTACGCGGGCATTCACCCCCCCCCAATATGAAAATGACATGTACCGTTTTTAAGCTAACAGCTAACGTCAGGAAAGGGTTGTTTTATGGATGACAAAATACGGGCCTTTTTGAGGCAGGATGCCGTGGGGCGGTTTTTAAGATACGTGCGGATCGATACCCGGTCGGATCCGGATTCCAAAATGCATCCTTCTTCGGAAGGTCAATGGGTGCTGGCTAGGCTTTTGAGGGAAGAACTTCTTGATCTGGGGTTATCGGATGTTGCGCTTGATGCTCATTGCTATGGGTACGCTTCCCTGTCGGCTACCGAGGGTGTTGTGGGTCCCGCCATTACCTTTTGCTCGCATTTGGACACGTCTCCTTCGGAATCGGGCGCGGATGTAACGCCCGTGTTGATCAAGGATTATGATGGGTGCGATATTCGGTTTCCAGGGGCCGACGCCCCTGTTTTGACGGTCGCGGAATCACCCGAGCTGTTGCAGTTCATGGGTGAAACCCTTATCACGAGCGATGGGCGTACCCTGCTGGGCGCCGACGACAAGGCGGGTATTGCCGAGATTATGGCCGCCCTGAGTGCATTTAAAGCCTTTAAGGAATTGCCCCATCCGGAATTGCGAATCGTCTTTACCCCGGATGAAGAGATTGGTGAAGGCGCCGATTTTATCCAAACGAAACGGTTGGGAGAATTCGGCTATACGATGGATGGCGGCATGATGGGGGAGATTGAACAGGAGTGCTTTGACGCCTGGGAATTGACCCTGGTGTTTCAGGGTCGCAATATCCATCCCGGTTATGCCAAGAATAAAATGATCAATGCCGCGGCCCTGGCAGCCCGTTTTGTTGCGACGCTCCCTGAATGGGAAACGCCCGAACACACGGAGAATCGCGAGGGCTTTTATCATTTGACCCAAATCAATGGGGATGAAAATGCAGCAACACTCAAATTGATTGTTCGGGATTTTGATAGCGCTCAAAACCAGTGCCGTATGGATTGTGTTAAACAATCGGCCCAAGTCTTTGAACTGCGATATCCGGGACTTCGGATCCATGTGAAAACCAAAAATCAATACCAGAACATGCAGGAGGTTTTAAGCCGGTATCCGGAGGTGGTGGAGAAGGCTCGAACGGCCATAAAGGCCTCGGGGATCGCTATACGGGAAAACCCTATTCGTGGGGGGACGGATGGGGCACGACTCTGCTTTATGGGATTTCCTACGCCGAATATCTTTACCGGCGCCATGATGATGCACTCAAAAACCGAGTGGATTCCAGTAGTTGCCCTTGAAAAGGGCGCGGAGGTGATCGTTCGATTATGTGGTCAGTGGTGCAAGGGCTAAAGGGAAATTAAAAAAAAACGCAGTGTAAATTAGAAATTGGTGAAAAAAAGCTTGATTTTTTCTAAAATCATGGTAATTTCCAATGCATTATTAATTTTCCTCCCCTAGCTCGTAGGCTGGTTTCGTTCTCAGGCGAAATTCCATTTTCAAAGTGGCAGCCGCAAGTATGGTAGTGTGGATTTATTCGGAAAGCAGGAAAGAAAAGGAGACGTCACAATGGCAAATGGGACTGTAAAGTGGTTCAGTGATCAGAAGGGTTTTGGCTTTATCGAACAGGAAGATGGTCCGGATGTGTTTGTTCATCATTCCGCCATCCTAATGGAAGGCTTCAAGTCCCTGAACGAAGGGGATCGGGTGACTTTTGATATCGAGCAGGGGCAGAAAGGTCCTTCGGCTGCGAACGTTAAAGTATCGTAAATTATAGATTTTTTGTTGTCAGGGGCGCGCTCTCGAATTTCGAGGGCGCGCTTTTTTTTGGGGGGAAACTTGCGGGATCTGATGGAATTCCGGCTCATTATAGGGGAAGCGCCTGATGAGAATTTTAGTCGTTGAAGATGACCTGAAAATCGCTTCCTTTATTGCAAATGGCTTAAAAGAGGCAGGGTTTGCCGTGGATGTGGCCAACGACGGGGTGGACGGCCTTCATCTGGGACAGACCGAACCCTATGATGCGGCTGTTGTGGATATTATGCTGCCGGGGCTTGACGGTCTATCCCTTATCGAGAGGCTCAGGCAGAAAAAGATCACCACCCCCGTGATTATTCTCAGCGCAAAACGGTCTGTGGACGATCGGGTCAAGGGTCTTCAAACCGGTGGGGATGATTACATGACCAAGCCGTTTTCATTTTCTGAACTCCTGGCACGTATTCATGCTCTCATTCGGCGGTCAACCCGGGTTGCGGAACCGTCGACACTTCATGCCGGGGATCTAACCCTGGATCTGTTGACCCGGGAGGTGGAACGGGGAAAGCAGGCGATAAGCCTGCCGTCGCGGGAATTTGCCCTTTTGGAACACCTGGTTCGAAATAAGGGCCGTATCGTTTCCAAAACGTCCATCCTGGAGCATGTCTACGATTACAGCTTCGATCCTCAGACCAATGTGGTGGATGTTCTGGTTTGTCGTGTGCGTAACAAAATCGATAAAGGGTTTGATAAAAAACTGATCCACACGGTGCGTGGTATGGGTTATGTCGTCAAGGAGCCATAGCCGGGCAGGACTGACCTTCAGCCTGAAATTGAGTGTTCTGTATGCGCTCTTTTTTGTCGTCACATCCAGCGGGCTTTTTCTGATGGCCTATTATCTGATCGGCAACCTGGTAGAACAGCGGGAGCGGGAGATCGTCAAGGACCGGATTCTGGAATACCAGGCCTGGTATGAGGAAGGGGGGATTCGAGCCCTCAAAGCTCGCTTTGATGAACAGATCAACCCGGCGGGGGATATTTTTTTCGTTCGGATCGTGGGGCCCTTGAACGAGGTTTTGTTTGTGAAATTCCCCCGCGGCTTTGAGGGTCTGGATCCGCGTCGCTTAAGTGCGGTCAGCCCCGGTAAAAAGGATTTCTGGGTGTCCCTGGAAGGGACCGGTGAAAAAGGATCCTGGACCGTCGGCATGGCGCCGCTTCCCGGCGGCATTACCCTTCAGGTGGGGAAGAGTTCGGTGCGAAGCCGGGAACTGCTCTCCTATTTCAGGACTGTCTTCGTTATCTTCATGATTCCCATTCTGGTGTTGGGCATCATTGGCGGCAGCATTGTCACCTTTCGCGCCATTAAGCCTATTCGGAACCTTATCGAGACCGTCAAGAGTATTCTGAAAACCGGAGAAATGAGCCTTCGCGTACCGGTACGCCGGGAACGGGGGGAGATGAATGAACTGGTGGGACTTTTTAACCGGGTCCTGGATAAGAATGACCTGCTTATTCAGGGGATGCACAATTCCCTCGATAATGTGGCCCATGATTTGCGGACGCCCATGACGCGTCTTCGGAGTGTGGCGGAAGTCGCCCTTCAGAAACCCGAAAACCGGGAGGCCTGCCAGGAGGCGCTTGCCGACTGCATGGAAGAATCCGAGCGGGTACTGACCATGCTCAATACCCTGATGGATGTGGCGGAAGCGGAAACCGGGGCGATGCGATTGGAAAAAAGCCTCCTGTCTGTTTCCGATATGATTCGCGATGTGGTGGACCTCTATGACATTGTGGCGGAAGATCAGAACACGACGGTGGTTGTGAACTTACCTGAAACCCTTATGATCCATGCGGATCGAACCCGCTTGCAGCAGGTGCTGGCCAACTTGCTGGACAATGCACTGAAATACGGGGGTCAGGGAGGAAACGTGAAGATCGATGTCCGTGAAGAAGGTCCCGATGCCGTCATTTCCGTATCCGATGAAGGTATGGGGATCGCTGAAAACGAGGTTCCCAGGATATGGGAGCGACTGTATCGCGGGGATCTCAGCCGCTCCAAGCGGGGTCTGGGACTCGGACTCAGTTTTGTGAAGGCCATCGTCCATGCCCACGGGGGAACGGTGCATGTGGATAGCCGATTAAAGCAAGGTTCCACCTTTATTGTCAAATTGCCGCGATCAAAGGATGAACCATGAAGTTTTTTTTCAGACCCCGCGTTCCTAGGGGGTGACGGGTGTTGAATTGTTTTTGCGGAACGGTTATGTTCGTGTGAAAATGCTCTAACGAAGGAGGGAAACCCATGTCACAACCGGAAAGGGAATATGTTTCCCCTGAAGCCTATTTTGAGCTGGAGAGACACGCGGAAAACAAGAACGAATATTTTAATGGCGAAATCTTTGCCATGACCGGCGCTTCCTTTAATCACAATCTGATTGCCGTGAATGTTTCATCCGCCCTGCACGGGGCGCTCCAGAATTCCCCATGCCATGTCCTGGCAAGCGACATGAAGATTCAGGTAGACAAGGCCCGTCACTATGTTTATCCGGACGTGAGCATTGTATGCGATACGCCTGAATTTTCATGGGAAAGGGACGATGTCATCACAAACCCCATTGTACTCTTTGAGATCCTTTCCAATTCTACGAAGGATTATGACCGGGGAAGCAAGTTTATGGCCTATCGCAATATCATTTCCTTAAAAGATTATATTCTGGTGGATCAGTATTCCTTTCATGTAGAGCATTTCCAAAAAAATGATAAAGGTCAATGGGTTCTGGACGAATACAAATCACCATCAAACGCATTTACCATTAAATCCGTGGGCGTTGAATTGTCCTTAGGGGACATTTATGCCCGTGTGAAAATGAATGAAAATGAGCGGTTCGATATGGGTAAAATAAAATGAAAAAATTCTTCAACCCTTCTTCTCTGGCAGTTTTCGGTGTGGCGGATAATTCAAGAAATCTGGCCAAAAATATCATTTCAAACTCCCTAGAGATGGGTTTCAAAGGCTCAATTTATCCGATCGGGCTGGAAAACGGCAAAGTGCATGGAAAAACCATCATCACGAACCCCGATGCCTTGCCCGTGGGGATCGATTTGGCGGTGATTCTGGTGCCGGCTCGGTTTGTAGCGGAAACGCTTGAAACCTGTGGAAAAAAAGGGATACGCCATGCCGTCGTTTCCACCGGAGGATTCCGTGAATTCGAAGACCGGGATAACGAGGCGGAAAAAAATAGCATCCGGGTAGCCCGGGAGTACGGCATTCGATTTATCGGTCCCAACTGCATCGGCGTTATCTGCACCGGTTCCGGCCTTTGTACCCCATTTAACCCCATGCGGGTCAAAAGCTTCAAGAGGGGACCGGTGGGATTGATTGTTCAGAGCGGTGGCGTTACCACCCAGTCGGCCTATCTTTTTTCCGAAGAACATGTGGGATTTTCAAAAATCATCAGCATGGGCAATAAACTGGACTTAAATGAAATTGATTTTTTACAATACCTCATGGCAGATGAAGATACGGATCAGATTCACATGTATCTGGAGAGTATTGAAGACGGGAAAAAACTGATGGCCCTGGCCCGGAAATCGAAAAAACCGATCGTTATTTTTAAATCCAATGTAAGCAAAACAGCCTCCTCCGTTGCCTATTCCCATACGGCCGCCCTTTCAAACGATGACCGAATCGTGGATTGTGCGTTGAAACAGAGCGGGGTTTTGCGTGTGCGGGAGCTGCCCCATATGCCGGTTGCCGCTAAAGCGCTGCAGCTTCCCCCTTTGAAAGGAGATCGTCTGGCAGTCATCTCCATGTCGGGCGGATTTTCCGTAATCCTCGGGGATGCGTGTGAAAAATATGGGTTTTCATGTCCGCCGCTGCCGGATGAACTCATCCATAAAATCGAGAGCTTTCGGCGGGCGGGGGTCATTCGTATGTCAAACCCCATGGATTTTGGCGATGTCCACGATATCAGTGCGTTGCTATTTACGCTGAAGCAATGTCTTTCGTTGGACAACATTGACGGCCTTGTGTTGTCATTTATGTATGAGCCTGAGATGGCAAAGATTTTTGGCGGGGAAATGGCCAGTCCCGAGCAGATGCTGAATTTTATCAGAAATTTGAGTCAAAAATACCGTAAGCCCATCGCGCTCAGTTTCTTTTCCGACAGGCGGTACATCGAGGATTTCAACAGGTTGAATACATTCCCTGTTTTTAATGATCCGGTGGAAAGCGTCAAGGGGCTGCGCCTGCTGCGGGATTACTGGCGAGCAAAGAGGGAAGAGGATCAGTTCATTTCCCATTGACGATCATTTTCTGGTAGGCCGGCTCAAATTCCTTCCAGATGTTCAATCCGATGCGATTTTGTGTATCCACAATCTCTCTCAAAACCTTCCGGTTTATCAGGGGGTTCATGAGGACGGCCCTCAACACCACGATATCCTGCGGTCTGTAGCGGGTGGATTCCAGGGTGGTCCGGGAAACAAATGAGGTGTCATCCCGCCTGAGGGCTTTGTGAAGCTTGATATTCAATCCATTCACCAGGCAATTGATTTTTTTGATTTTTTGCTCGGCGTCCTTTCTTTTTTGACCGCTTGTCCGGTTGACGGTTTCTTCCAGAACGGCCATATGATGTTTAAGGATCTCCGGCAGGAAACGGTAAGTGAGGATAAACAAGTCCGGATCATTCAGCGCTTCGAAATTTCCACAATGCTGAATCATGCCCAGTAAATTTTCAGTGGCCTTTCGGGCCTGCTTCATGAGAATCCCATAACCCTCCCTCCCGATGATTTTAAGGGAGGCCCAGGGCTTCAAAGCGGCAAAAGGTCTGGAGCCTTCCACCGTAAAACGGCCCATATCCACGGAATTTCGCCTGATAATATATTTTGATGAATGCCTGATGGCATTCAGATCTTTTTCGTTTCGAAACAGGATGAGGCCCATGGTCATGGGACAATAAAGCAGTTTATGGGCATCAATGGATACCGAGTCAGCCTTTTCAATCCCCCTGAACAGATCTCGATATTCATTGGCCAGTAAGGCTGAACCGCCCCAACAGGCATCCACATGGAAATGGGCGCCTGTTTCACGGGCAATTTTCCCCAGGATGTAAAGGTCATCCACATTGCCGGTTTCGGTGGTTCCCGCAATTCCCACAATGGCAATGATCTTGGTCCTGTTTTGATGGCCGGGTTCTTTGAAAGAATCGATTTTACGGCGGAGACTGCTGATATGAATCCTGTTTTTTTCATCTACCGGAATGGTGATGACGTTCTCTTCACCCAAACCCAGCAGATTGACCGCCTTTTTGATGGAATAGTGCCCCCGTGTCGACACCATTACCACGCCCCTGTCATATCCATAATGTTGAAGCGCACGATGCATCCCCGCCATGCGAAAACCGGGAAACTTCCCATCGGGGGGGAATGCCTTTTCTCTGGCCACCAGAAGGGCGGTTACATTGGCCAGGGTGCCGTCTGAGGTGACATTTCCCAGTGCAATGCGGTGATTCTGAATGTTTTTTTCATAAAATCGATCGTTGCGATTAAAAACCAGACGGTGAAGCCAGGCCACCAGTTCCCGCTCCACAAAACTGGACGCTTTCGCGGTTTCAATCTTGACCTGATTCTGGTTCAGGGCCGCGATGATCATTTCCAGCAGAATCATGAAATAGGGAACCGCGCTGATCATATGACCGATATAATAGGGATTGCCCACCTTGACCGAGTGCGCGATAATCTTGGTTTTAATCTCGGCCAGAACATCCTTGATGAGATGGGGTTCATCGGGTATGGATTTCCGGTTAAAAATTCTGCTGAGTTCGGGCAGACTGATACTGCTGTGAATGCCCCCTTTTTCCTGGAAAAAATCATGAATCATCGCCAGCAGTTCATTTCCGAACTCAATAAACTTATCAGGAGAATCGGGCATGATAAAGAGTTTTCGAAGGTACTCCAGATTGGACTTTATTTTGGGTGGTTCATTCATGGGGAGTGTCTTTCTCATGGGGAACGAGACGTTATTTTGCCGGAATCGCCAGCATTCTCTCGACTGCCGCCCTGGCCCTGACCCTGATTTTTTCGGGAACCCGCACTTCCGGACCCATGGTTTCCAGGGCAAGTTGGATTTGGGCTAAACCGATTTTTTTCATATCAGGGCAAATCATGTCGGGATCGGCCGGAATAAATGTTTTTCCCGGGTTGGCGTTTTTAAGAGGATGCAGGATTCCCACCTCAGTGCCGATGATAAATTCCTTTTGGTTTGAATGGGCCGCATACGCGAGGATGCCCGATGTACTTTTAATCTCATCTGCCAGATCGAGGATTTCCGGCGGACATTCCGGATGAGCGAGAAAAGGCGCTCCCGGATGGGCCATTTTCACTTTCACCACCTGTTCTACTTTCAGGTTGTTATGGATGGGACAATATCCCTGCCAGTAACGGATGTCCCGTCCTGTGCGGCTCTTGGCATACTGCGCCAGATTTTTGTCGGGCGTCATTAAAATGGGCGTTTCGGGAGCAACGGATTCGGCAATCTGAATCACATTGGCCGAGGTGCAGCACATGTCGCTTTCCGCTTTGACATCCGCGCTGGTGTTTACATAGCTGATCACCACGGCGTCAGGCATCTCTTTCCTTTTCTCGATCAACCCCTTCGCCGTGATCATGTCCGCCATGGGACAACCCGCATCGGCTGAAGGGAGCAGAATGGTCTTATGAGGGCAGAGAATCGAGGCGGTTTCCGCCATGAAATGAACCCCGCAAAAGACAATCACGTCCGCGTCGGTTTGAGATGCCTTAATGGATAATTCAAGGGAATCACCGCAAAGATCCGCAATGTCTTGTATTTCAGGTGGCTCATAATTATGGGCCAATAAAATGGCATTTCTTTCTTTGAGCAGCTTTTTAATGGATGCCGTGATTTTTTCCCGATCTTCAACTTTTTGCATGGCAGGGTTCATGATTGCATTTTCTCTCCAATTAACGGTTCGCAATAGGGCAGCAGTGCCTCTTTTGAGATCATTCCTTCCCGCAAAATACGATAGGGTCGGGTCGTTATATCCAGAACCGTTGACGGCTTTTGACCCGGCGTTTTCCCCCCATCCAGTATCCGGTCCACACTTTTCCCTAAAACCCGGAACACCCTATCGGGCGTATCGCAGGGAGGCTCTCCTGAAATATTGGCGCTGGTGCCCGTAATCGCCGTTGTCATGGCGCGGACCAACGCCATGGCAACGGGATGGCTCGACAGCCTGACGCCGATTTTTCCCGTCCCGGCAGTGAGAAGCGATGAAACATCTTTACCCGCTTTAACAACCAGCGTCAACCCCCCAGGCCAAAATGCGTCGATCATTGGTTTGGCTGTTTCGGGAATATGCATTGCATAGTGCTCTAAAGATTCAATGGAAGGGATCAGGATCAAAACGGGTTCATGAGCTTGTCTTTTTTTTACACGAAAAAGTTGTAAAATGGCATCTTCGTTGCCGACATCCGCGGCAAGTCCATAAAAAGACTCTGTTGGATAGGCAACCAGTCCCCCAGATTTCAGGATTTCAGCCGCTTCAATGACTTGTTTTTTCATATATCACAGGTGTCTATTTTTTCCGATGCGGCTTGCGTCAAGGTCTTTCGATAGCGCGTCACTTCTTCCGCCACAAATGGATATTTTAAAGCCAGAATCTGCGCCCCGAGGATAGCTGCGTTTTTGGCGCCCCCTTTTCCCAGGGCTACTGTGGCCACCGGAATGCCGGAAGGCATCTGGACCGTAGATAAGAGGGCATCCATGCCCTTCAGAGGGGAGGAGTCAATGGGGATGCCGATTACAGGCAGGGTGGTCTGGGCGGCGATGGCGCCGGCCAGGTGCGCGGCCCAGCCGGCCCCCGCAATAATCACTTGGATGCCGCGCCCGGCGGCAGTGGCTGCATATTCCCGGGTCTGTTCAGGCGTCCTGTGGGCGGACAGAATTTTTACTTCATGGGGGATACCCATCTCCTTCAATACCTCAACGCATCCCTTCATGATGTCCACATCGGAAGCACTTCCCATAATTACGCCGATCAATGGCTTATCTGAATTCATGGTTTACCTCAAAAAAGAATTATTTTCCGGAAGCCATTCCCAGCAGTGGATAAATAATCATTCCCGCCAGCCAGGCGATGTCTTCAGCGGAAAGCATCCGGGACACGGACCGGTCAAAAAGGATCGTTCCTTCGGGGGGAAATTCATCGTCCCCTTTCCATAAAATCAAGGCTACCGGTATTCCGGGCAAGGCCTGGACCACTACAGACAGATCTCCCTGATCCAGCAATGTGGCCCCGTACACTTCGGTCGCGAGTTTCACCAACAGTTCCGGATTGTCGCCAAATCCCTGTACCATGGGGTTTTTGGCCCGCCTGATGAACGCATCCAGGTAGAATTTGCCGTCGGGCACTTCCTGGTAGGCGATCCATTCGCCGGATATTTTAATATTCTTGGCAAGATTCAGGTAGTGAAGCAGTAGAATCTGTTGCTGAATCGGTACCTCTGCCCCATCGGCGCCGTAACGAAAATCCAGTTCCGGCCAGGAAAAAATGATATTTCTATTTAAAAAATCGATGGAGAGGATGATTTTTCCATCGTCATCCACATCATGGATCGCACCACTGCCATCGGCGATTTGCTTAGGATCTTTTTCCATAAGACCCTTTTTTCCAAGTGCCACTGCCTCTGTATAATCATCAATCTTGGCCACTGTTCCAATCTCCACGCAAAAATATTTTTATAGGACCAAATCGGTCAATTTTGTGTTATAAATAAAAATTACAATGAATTTCAAGTCAAATCCTTCGCGTTACCGGTGCGGAGATCACGAGACAAGGTCAAAAAGGATGCCGCGCAGGAAAAAAAAAGGCAAAAAGAACACTGCCCAAGGGCCAAAACGTTTTCCCAAAAAAGTGGTTTTCAACCCGGCCCTTGAGAAATTGGCGTCCTTTAAAAAAGACCCACATCAGGAGTCCGAAACCCTTGAAGGACCGGCGCTTAAGATCAACAAAAAAAAAGGCGGATTATCGAATGAAGATCGGCTGTTCATTGAAGCCATGAACGGTGTTAAGCCCATAAACCGGAATAATCGCATCATCATCAAAACCCCTGACGAGGAAGCCCTGCGGCCCCCCCATTCACCGAGGAATGGAGATCTGGAAGTTATGGCGCACCTTTCAGACCTCATCAGTGGCACGGCTGAAATGGACATTACCTTCAGCGATGAATACATGGAAGGTTGTGTGAAGGGGATTGACCCGAGACTCATGCGGCAGTTGAAGGATGGGTTATTTCCCATTCAGGATTATGTGGATTTACACAGATTAACCCAGGAAGCGGCCGAGGTTCGCATCAGGGATTTCCTGATAGGGAGTCATGGCCGTGGGCTCAGGTGCGTGCTGATCGTTCATGGCAAGGGATTGAATTCGGAAAACCACACCCCTGTACTGAAAAGACGGCTCCCCACATGGTTGAGCCGGGGGCCCGTCAGGAAAATCATATTGGCGTTTTCCACGGCCAAGCCCTACGATGGCGGCACCGGCGCTATTTATGTACTGTTAAAACGATCAAAAGGAGGTTTATAAAAATAATGAAACTGGGAATCGCGGGACGTCCGAAGGCTGGAAAATCAACCATTTTTGCCGCGTTGACCGGCGCGCGGGGCGATAGTGCCCCCGGAAATTCGCGCAAAGACACCAGAATCGCCACCATTACGGTTTTAGATGAGCGCATCGATTTTCTGGTGGAGATGTACCAGCCCAAAAAAATCGCCTATGCGAAAATAGAATATCTGCTTCCCTCGCTGATGCCGGGTGTTTCCGACGCAAAATCCGAAGGAGAGTTCTGGAACCAGATTCGCACCTGTGATGCCATTTTACACGTGGTGCGCAATTTTGAGGATCCCGGGTCCGGCCCTGCAAACAGTGAGGCGGATTTTCAAAAGGTGGAAGACGAAATGATGCTGAGCGATTTGGGGATCGTGGAAAAGCGCCTGGAGCGGATAGAACTGGATCTGAAAAGAGGTCGAAAAGAAGGGGAGGCGGAAATGCCGCTTTTGACCGCATGCCGTGAAATGCTGGAAAAGGGTGAGCCCCTCAGAAACGCACCGGAAATCTCCACAAATCCGCTTCTCAGGGGGTTTACGTTTCTTTCCGCCAAACCCATGCTGGTCCTCATCAACAATGGAGATGAAGACGAAGATCTGCCCGCCTGGGCCGGTCAACGGGAAAAGCCTCCGTTTGTGGTTGTCAGGGGCAAACTTGAGATGGATCTTGCGGCCATGCCGGTCGATGAAGCTACGGAGTTTCTGGAAGCCTATCATATTCAAGAATCGGCTCTGGACAGGGTTATCCGGCATTCATATGGGATGTTGAACCGCATCTCTTTTTTTACGGTCGGTGCTGATGAAGTGAAGGCTTGGCCGATTTTGGGCGGCATACCGGCCCTGGAAGCGGCGGGAGAGGTGCATTCCGATATTCGGCAGGGGTTTATTCGAGCCGAGGTCGTGGCCTTCGATGATTTGAAAGCCGAAGGGTCCTTTCAGGCCGCGAAAAAAGCGGGACTTGTGCGGCTGGAAGGAAAAGAATATGTGGTCAAGGATGGCGATATTATTAACTATCGGTTTAATGTATAGAAACCGTTTACGGTTTACAGTTGCCGGTTAACGGTTGAAAAAACAGTAACCTGTTAACCGTAAACCGGCAACCGTGAACGGTTACAATGTATAGAGGTATTTCATGGACAAAATAAAGGTAGGCATTATCGGGGCAGGGGGCTACGGCGGCTGCGGCGCCGTAGAACTCTTAAGCGCCCATCCCCACGCGGAAATCCGGGCGCTCATTGACAAGCAGGATATTGGAAAACCCATGAGTGATCTTTACCCTCATCTCACCGGGTTTTGCGATATGGCGATTATGGATCCGGATGATTCAGACTGCCCGGATGATTTCGATGTGGTGTTCTTTTCCACACCGGACGGGGTTGGTCAGCAGGGCGCCGGCCACTGGTTGCGGAAAGGAATTAAGGTCGTTGATTATAGCGGAGATTTTCGCTTTGATGATCCGGTTGTTTATCAGGGCTATGCCGAAAGGATCGGCCGGGACAAGGCGCACGCATCCCCGGAACTCCTGACTCAGACGGTGTACGGCCTTGCGGAACTTCATCGAAAAGAGATTGCAGTATCCAGTCTGGTGGGCAATCCCGGTTGTTTTGCGGTGAGTTGTATCCTCGGTCTGTCCCCCGCCATGAAATTTAATCTCATCGATCCGGGAAGCATCATCTGTGATGCCAAAACCGGTGTTTCCGGCGCGGGAAAGACGCCTAACGCCACCTTTCACTATCCGGCGCGTTATGATGCCATGAATGCCTACCGAATATCCGGGCACCAGCATGTTTACGAAATCGAACGGGAGATCGGCCTGGTGGCGGGAAAGGATGTTCGCATTACCTTTACCCCCCATGTGGTTCCCCTGTGCCGGGGGATTTTAACGACCCTGTACGCCCAACTGGGTGAAGGCCAGACACTGGAAACGGTAAAGGCCGCCTACGAATCCTTTTACCGCGATGAACCCTTTGTCAGGGTTTTCGGTCCTGAAAAAGTGCAGATCAGCAATCATGTTCGCGGCAGCAACTTCTGCAACCTTTCCCTGAACGTTGATGAACGGACCGGAAAACTGATTGTGGTGAGCTTGATCGATAATCTGGTCAAAGGTCAGGCGGGCAGTGCGGTTCAGAACATGAATATCATGTTCGGTCTGGGTGAGACGGAAGGACTTCTGCATCCCGGCATTTATCCCTAAATCAAAAAAAAAGCCCCCTTTCGGGGGCGTAAACAGTTCAGCTTCGGATGATGGATAGATGGATGTTAAGGGAGTTCCTTAATCCAACTGCCACCCTTAAACCATTTCTGCTGCAACTCTTTCAGATCCCCACTTCCCGCCATGGCGCCCAGAAAATTCTCCAGCCAATTGGCCAGCAGGGTATCATTCTTTTGAATGGCGATGCCGATGGGCTCATAGGTGTAGGGCGGAACAACCGAGATCAGGTTGTGGTCCGGGTAACGGATGACGGACAGCAGACAGATGGGATAATCCGCGATCATGGCATCCGCCTTGCCTTGAAGCACCATGGCAACGGATTCGTCGTAATCCTTTGCGGGAAGCAGGGTGGCCTTTGGAAAGGCTTCCTGTACGAACTGCTGGCTGGTGGACCCTCGCAAGGCCGTCAGTTTAGTCCCGGGGCTGTTCACTTCTTCAGGGTTTTTTGCGGAGGCAACCCATGTTTCCGTGGTTAAAAAAGTTTTGCCTGAAATAAAATAGGGTCCCACAAAGGCGACTTTCATGTTTCGCTTGCCGGTGATGGTCATGCTGGAAAGCACCATGTCCACCTTCCCCGCTTCAAGGGCCGGTAGAAGCTCGGCAAAAGGCATGGTTTTAAAGGTTGCCTTAACACCCATGGCAACAGCCATTTGCTTGGCGATATCCGGTTCTAGGCCGATGACTT
This sequence comes from Desulfatiglandales bacterium, assembly GCA_963664475.2. Classification (GTDB taxonomy): domain Bacteria; phylum Desulfobacterota; class DSM-4660; order Desulfatiglandales; family Desulfatiglandaceae; genus NaphS2. Next base: position 94,015 of record CAXXXE010000004.1, on the reverse strand, counting down.
CGCCATCTTTGGTGGTCATATTCAACGGCGGCATGCTGCCGGCGGTTCCCACCACCAATTGTCCACTTTGGGCAATGCGGTCAAGGGTGGTAACCGATTGGGAAGTCGTTCCTTCTCCTTTTGTGTGTACGCATCCGGCCATTAGGGTCAACGTCAACAATACCGTGATCAAAATCCCTGCTTTTTTCATGCTTTTTCCCCTCCTCCTTAATAAAATCCATTCCATTGATGTTGCTTCCTCGAACCAAGCGTAATTCATACTTTATTTTTGTCGGGATTGCAAAAAGAATTGATGTTTTGCATTTATCCGGTTTCATGATGCGGAATCCGGAATGCTTGTCGGCATCCTTCATCCTCACATCTGTTTTTTTGGGTTGTTTTTTCCGGTTCAATATCATAACCTAATCCAAGTTCTTGATATGTTTTGTTTTTGATGAAATAATAATGGAGAATCCTTGAGCACTTTAAAAGAAATGAAATTATCAAATCTTCCAGCCGCAAGTTGCGGTATCCTTAGAGAAGCCTCCAATACCAGACCCACCATCCGGATCATTGAAGAAAACGGTATTCGAGCCGTGGTCAAGGATTTCAGCGGTAATAGATTTTTTTTTAGAAATACTGTCGGTCGCTTTCTGATCTGGCGCGAAGCCAGGGCTTATCAAAGGCTCATCGGCATTAAAGGCGTGCCAAAATTTTACGGCGTCATCGGGGGCCTCGCCCTGGCGGTTGAGGAAATCCCGGGCAGGAGCCTCGAAAATCTGGAAAAAGAGACGCAACTTCCCTACACGTTTTTTGAAGCAATGGAAACGCTGGTCAATGCCTTTCACCATCGGGGCATCGCCCACTGCGATTTGAAACGTGCTCCCAATACCCTGTTGGGGACTGATGGGATGCCCTATGTTGTCGATTGGGCCGCGTCTATTTCCAGGGAAGAACTTTGGTTCCCGCCGCTCAATCTGATTTTCCAAAGATTCATGCTGGATGATGAGATGGCGATTGTGAAACTGGCCTTGAGACATTGTCCGGATCGGGTGAGTTCACAAAAAAAGGCCCGTTATGCCTATCGAAGCGGGGGGGAAAAATGCATCAGGGCCATTCGGGACAGGCTCAGGGAATTGTTGCAGAAAGTGGTTTGAACCATTGGATTTTCATGCCTTCGATGTGTTTTCCGACAGGGAAACCATGATTTTGTTGGCCATCCCCCTGCCGATGGCCAGGCGGGTATTTTCAAGCCCTAAAATAACTCTGCCGCCGCCGGTATTGTTGATGATTTCAACGCGGTCGCCGGGTCTCAATCCCATCGAGGTCAGCCTGGCTTGCTTGTGTCTGCATCCGGCCACTTCTCGTACGACGACTTTTTCGCCGGGTTTGGCCATGATCAGCGGCATCAACGGGTTCCGTTTTGAGTAACAGTCTGAGCAGAGGCCATATATTTCCATTCGGTGCTGAAGCATGTGAAAGCCATATCCCGCGGCGACTTCCACTTGCAGCCTTTCAATTTGTTCGTTGGCGAATTCAACAATTTTTCCGCACTTGGTACACACCATATGATCGTGATGCCTGCCCAGATGGCGATGCTCATAACGGATGGGTTGTCCCTCAAACTGTTCACGTTGCGCAAACCCCAACTCCACCATTCGATGCATGCAGTGTTTGACGAAACCCGAATCAAAATCATAGCCTTTTTCCCGAAGAAGACGCAACATCTCTTCCAGGGTGATGTGGCCTTCCGTGTTTAAAAACACATCGACAATCTTCAGTTTGTCCTGAATGCGATCAAATCCGTCCGCTTCAATAAGTGACTGGAAGTTGGTTATTTCAAAAAAGTCATTTTTTTCCATGGTTTATGTTGTTACGCATTTTCAACGCCTTTTTGATTTTCTTCAAAAAATTCCACAAACCCTTTGACGGCATTTGTCATGAAGGTTCTTTCTCTTTTTTGGGTATTTGCGTCCATGATTTCAAATGCCGCAAGGTTGGGATCATTTTTCAATAATCGGTTTACGCAAGTCTGAATAATATCGGTTTTTTGCCCTCCCGCGGTTACCAATTCACCGATGATGTCCGCCCAGAGCGTCAGTTGATTTTTGAATCGTCCCAGCAATCGATGAGCGCTTTCAGCGCCCCCCACATGAGCATAGCGGATGGGTTGATCCGGGAGGGCCAGAAGACGATCGACGCTTGCCATGAACACGTCCAGAAAAAATCTGGGAGGGGTCGCCGGTCGCAGATATTCCTGTTTTTTCACAAGAAAATAATTCCCCGCGGCTTCACCGGCGTAAAGTTTGTTTTGATAGGTGAAACTCAGGTGGTGAAGGGCATGTCCGGGAGTTTCGATGACTGCCAGGCCATCAACATCACATTCCGTATGGGGCACCAGCCTGTCTTCGGCAATGGGGCCCGGTGAACCATAAGTCCGCGCCAGATCTCCCAGCACTTTGAGGCTGCCTTCATATAACTTCGATGGATGGATCAGATGTGGAATTCCTTTTTCATGGCAAATGACTTTGGCCTTCGGGTAGTGGGCCAGGACCCCGGCCAGCGCTCCCCCATGATCAATGTGAATGTGGGTCAGCAAGACATAATCCAAATGCTTGATGCCCATTGATTTCAGCGCATCAACCAGGCGATCAGCTGTACTCGCGGGTCCCACGTCCACCACCATATTCAGATCTCCCCGGCAGACCCAAGCCCCGAAAAAGGGGTTAAATCCGGGGATATCCTGTTTTATGGGTATAAATGTTTCGTGCATATGAAGCTCCAATTTCAAATTTTGTACCCGTTAACCGCTAGGAATATAGTGTCAGGCATTGGTAGAGTCAAGATGTTGCCTTTCCGCGGTACGGGTGTTTTCTGCTTTTTTATCTTTCTGTTTAGTTTTCCGCAGCAAATATCCCCTTAACAAAAAATTTCACTTATGGTAAATCACAAAAGAATCATGGTAAGTATTCAAATGAATTTCCCAAAGGCATCCAAGGAGATAACCTTTGAAAAACCCTTTTCCCATTCTCGTTGCAGAAGACAATCCCGTTTCCCGGAAATTGATGGAGATGACCTTGCGCCGAGCCGGTTATGATGTGGTATCCGCCAAAAACGGTCGGGAAGCCCTGAAGATTTTCAAGAAGAATTTTTTTCCGATCATTCTTACGGATTGGGGTATGCCCGAAATGGACGGGCTTCAATTGTGTAAGGCGATCAGAGAACAGCGCAGTGAAGGTTATGTCTTCATTTTTCTGGTGACGGCCAGGGATTCCAAGAATGATATTATCGTCGGCCTTGAAGCCGGCGCCGATGATTACTTGACCAAACCCTTTGATCACGCCGAGCTGATTGCCAGGCTGAAGACGGCAACGCGCGTTCTGAACCTGGAAAAATCCCTGAAAGATGCCTATGAAAAAATCAGAATCCTGTCCATCACGGATAAACTTACCGGTTGCTACAATCGTACCTATATGGACGAATACCTTGCAAAGGAAATCGCCCGGGCCAGGCGCTATGGTCGACCCATATCACTTATGATGGCGGACATCGATCATTTCAAACGCGTCAATGATACCCATGGTCATCAGGCGGGAGATCTGGTCCTTAAAACCTTTGTTCAATCCATCCGGAAAGGGTTGCGAAAGGATGTTGACTGGGTTGCACGGTATGGAGGAGAAGAATTTCTGATGGTTTTGCCTGAAACGGATTTTGAAAGCGCAATGTTATCCGCGGAAAGACTCCGCGGGATTGTATCTGAAAGTGTTGCCTCATATGGAGGAGAACAGATACGCATCACCGCCAGTTTCGGCGTGGTGGGCTTCGTGTCTTCCGTGCATAATGAAAAGATGTCCCATGAAGCCATCATTGATCGGGCGGATAAAGCCCTTTATCGGGCCAAAGATGAGGGAAGAGACAGGGTCAGGGGAGAAGCGCTTTTGTGAGAAAAACATCCGTGTCGGACAATGAATTCATGCGGGCCGTGGTTTTTGACGGACGACTGCGGTTTTCACAACATTACCCCATTCCTGAAGTTCCAAAAGACTGGGCGCGAATCCGAGTGGGCCTTGCGGGGATTTGCGGCACGGACATGGAAATCCTAAAAGGCTACCAGCGGTTCACGGGGGTTCCGGGGCATGAATTCGTGGGGCTTGTTGATCGATGTGATTGCGCGGATTGGGTGGGTCGGCGGGTCGTGGGCGAGATTAATGTCTCATGCGGTCAATGTGAGTGGTGCAAAAGGGGGCTGAAGCGACATTGCGCCCATGGCAAGGCCCTGGGTATTCGCGGTTTGGACGGTTGCATGGCTGATTACTGCGTTCTGCCCATCTCAAGTCTTCGGATTGTGCCCCCTTCCATATCCGATGAAACAGCCTTGCTGGTTGAGCCGCTCTCCGCGGCTTGTGAAATTCTGGATCAACTTCAATTGACGGGGGCTGAACGTGCTCTGGTGCTTGGCGATGGACCATTGGGCATGCTCTGTGCCTGGGTGCTGAGTACGGTTCTTTCCGACATAACGCTTGCGGGGCATCACTCCGATAAAATGGAGAAAGCGAAATGGCGGACCCTTAAAACGGTCCATGGGGTTCATCGAGATTTATATGGCGCGGACATTGTGGTGGAGGCTACCGGTTCGATGACAGGGCTTTCCGAAGCCATGGCCATTTGTCGGCCCCGAGGCATCATTGTCCTTAAGTCAACGGTTTCTAAAGGGGAAATTATGAATTTATCCTCCGTGGTGGTAAATGAGCAAACGATTGTCGGTTCCAGATGCGGCGCCTTTGAAACCGGGCTTGAATTGTTGAACACCTACCCGGATATCCCCCTGAAAAGACTCATAACGGCTTTTTATCCCATCGAACATGCCGTGGAAGCCTTTGATAGAGCCTCCCGATCGGACGTCTTGAAAATTGCCCTCGACCTGAATTGACAACTTGACACTTTATGTCGCGAGGCATAGGTTAATCGTGCCTGGATTTCGGTATACTCAAATGATGATATAGTTGAGGGGAGGTTTGTGAATGTTTACAGGACTGGCCGAGGGACTGGGCAGGATAAAGAACATCCGCCGCATGCAGGATCATATGCAGGTTTGCATTACGCCATTATTTGAAATGACGGAATGCAAATTGGGAGACAGTGTTGCGGTCAGTGGTGTGTGTTTAACGGTGTCCCAAATGGAACGGGGCGCCCTTTATATGGATGTTTCCGGGGAAACCCTTTCGCGAACCACTTTGGGTTTAATGGGGCAGGGCGATCATGTTAACCTGGAGCGGGCCCTGCGCCTGACGGATCGTCTTGGCGGGCACCTGGTGTTGGGGCATGTGGATGGGATCGGAAAGATTCTTAAAAAGGAGTCCCGACATAATTCCTGGCTTTTAAAAATCGAAATGGATGAAGCTCTCTCCCGCTATATCATCGAAAAAGGTTCCATTGCCGTTGATGGTATCAGTTTGACCATTAATGCTTGTGAAAAAACATTTTTTGAGGTAAATATCATCCCCCACACGGGAACGCAAACGACGCTTTTGAAAAAAAATGTTGGTGAGCCGGTAAATATCGAAACAGACTTAATCGGAAAATATGTGGAGAAACTGCTTTCCATCAACCGATCCGGGCGGAAATCCGGAAAGTCTTCCGGAATTGACCTTGAGACCCTTTTAAAATACGGATTTGGTAAATAAAATGCAGATGAGTAAAATTGAAGAAGTTATTGAAGATTTGAAGCAGGGAAAGATGATTATCCTTGTGGACGACGAGGATCGGGAAAATGAAGGGGACCTGACCATGGCGGCTGAAATGGTCACACCCGAAGCTATTAATTTTATGTCCCGTTATGGCAGGGGCCTGATCTGTCTGGCACTTGACCCCACCATTGTCGAACAACTGAACCTCAAACAGATGGTTCAGGACAACCGTTCTCCCTACAAGACGGCTTTTACCGTTTCCATTGCCGCTGCGCGCGAGGTGTCTTCGGGCATGAGCGCCGCCGGGAGAGCGCACACCATTCTGACCGCTGTTGCGGATGATGCCAAACCGGAAGACCTGGTCCAGCCGGGGTTTGTTTTTCCACTCCGGGCCAGAAGGGGCGGTGTCCTGTTTAGAACGGGTCAGACGGAAGGATCCGTGGATCTGGTACGACTGGCGGGTTTAAAACCTGCCGCGGCGATTTGCGGCATCATGAACGATGACGGCGCCATGGCAAGGCTTCCGGACCTTCAGAAGTTCGCACGGGAACACGACCTTAAAATTGCCTCGGTCGCCGATATTATTTCCTACCGGATGCGAACCGAGTCTTTTGTTCAGCGAGGCGCTGAGACGTCCCTGCAAACGCCCTTCGGAGAATTCCGGGCCATGGCGTTTGTCAATGACATTGACGATTATGAACACCTTGCCCTGGTAAAAGGGGAAATCGATCCGAATAAGGATATTCTGGTTCGGGTCCACTCGGGATGTCTGACCGGAGATGTCTTCGATTCTTATCGCTGTGATTGCGGAGAACAGCTGAAGAGGGCCATGAGCATGGTTCAGGAGGAGGGTCGAGGCGTTATTCTATACCTCCAGCAGGAGGGCAGGGGGATTGGCCTTGCCAACAAGCTGAAAGCCTATGCCCTTCAGGATCAGGGGTTTGACACGGTTGAAGCCAATGAGGAGCTTGGCTTCGCCGCGGATTTGAGGGACTACGGCGTTGGCGCACAGATCCTGGTATCTCTGGGTGTCCGGAAAATGAAGCTGATTACCAATAATCCCAAAAAAATCGTGGGTCTTGAGGGTTACGGATTAAAGGTGACCGGCAGGGTGCCCATCGAGTGTACCCCTAAACCGGAAAACATCCGATACCTGTCAACCAAATGTCAAAAACTGGGACATCTCTTACATCAAGTGGGGATGGCGTAGGGGTAGGCCCCTGTGCCTACCCATCATGTAGGGGTAGGCCTATGTGTCTGCCCAATATGTAGGGGCCTGTGTGTTTGCCCGGCTGCCCGATAAAGGAGGACCGTATGGTCAAAATCATAGAAGGTCGGCTCATCGCAAAGGAAATGCGGTTTGCCATTATTGCAAGTCGCTTCAACGAGTTTATTTCGAGCAAATTAATGGCGGGCGCCATCGATGCACTGGTCCGGCACGATTGCGACAAAGGCGACATCACGGCATTCTGGGTCCCAGGGGCCTTTGAAATGCCGGTTGTGGCCAAAAAACTGGCCCAGAGTGCCCAATATGATGCCATCATCTGTGTGGGCGCCGTCATCAGGGGCGCCACCTCCCATTTCGATTATGTGGCCAATGAGGTGAGCAAAGGCATTGCGACCGTTTCCCTGGAGACGGGCATTCCCATCTCCTTTGGCGTTTTGACCACGGACAATATTGAACAGGCTATCGAACGTGCCGGCTCAAAAGCAGGAAACAAAGGATTTGAATCCGCAATGGCCGCAATTGAAATGGTCAGTCTGCTCAAGGACCTGCCGTGATAAGAGTCAGGCTCACATGAGACATTTTACAGGGGAACGAAGAAGAGCACGTGAACTGGCTGTTCAGGTTCTTTTTCATCTGGAATACAGCGATGATGATCCGTTGACGGCCTTCCGCCTCATTTGTGAAAATTTTGAAGTTGCGGAGTCGATAACGGATTTTTCGTGGCGGCTGATTCGGGGTGTTTGCGACAAGAAAACAACCCTTGATAGGGTCATCAGTCGTTCGTCCAGGCATTGGCGACTGGAAAGAATGACCCGGCTGGATCGAAGCATCCTCCGGTTGGCAACCTATGAGGTCATGTTTTTGGAGGATATCCCAGCCAGGGTTTCCCTTGACGAAGCCGTTGAAATCGGGAATAAATTTGGAGGCGAGGATTCCAGCAGGTATATCAACGGCGTACTGGACAACATTTACAACACCATGGGCGCTGAAATGGATGCGGAAATCGATTCAGGCGCCGATACCATTTCTATTGAACAGAAAGCATTCGATTATACAGGGAAAGGCGACATGAAATACAATCCTCTGGAACTGGAGCCCAGATGGCAAGCCCATTGGGAAAAGCAAGGCCTTTTCAAGGCGGAAGAAGACCCGTTAAAAGAAAAATATTATCTTCTGGAGATGTTTCCCTACCCGTCGGGGAAAATACATATCGGCCATGTGAGAAATTACACCATCGGCGATGTGGTTGCCAGATACAAGAGGATGTGTGGAAAAAATGTGCTTCATCCCATGGGGTGGGACGCATTCGGCATGCCGGCGGAAAATGCCGCCATCGAAAACAACACCCATCCGGCGCGATGGACCTACGACAATATCGACGCCATGAGAATTCAATTGAAACGGATGGGATTCAGCTATGACTGGGATCGTGAACTGGCCACCTGCGATCCGGAGTATTATCGGTGGGAGCAATTGGTTTTTCTCGAAATGTATGAAAAAGGCCTTGCTTATCGTAAAAAAACACACGTGAACTGGTGCGAAAAATGTCAGACGGTTCTGGCCAACGAACAGGTTGAAGAAGGTTGCTGCTGGCGGCACCCTGAACAGGAAGTCAGCATCAAAGAGATGAACAGCTGGTTCCTCAAGATTACCGATTATGCCGATGATATGCTGGCATACTGTGAAAAACTGCCGGGCTGGCCGGATCGGGTCATGAGCATGCAGAAAAACTGGATCGGCAAAAGCCATGGCGCAGTCATCCGGTTTCCCATGGTGGGCTCAGAGGATACCATCGAAGTTTTCACCACCCGCCAGGATACGCTGTTTGGCGCTACCTTCATGTGTCTGGCGCCGGAACATCCCATGGTGAAGGAAATTGTCAAGGGATTGCCCCAGGAAAAAGAGGTTCTTGATTTTGTGGATCGCACGTTAAAGATGGACAGTTTCATGCGAACCGCGGATTTTACGGATAAAGAAGGCGTTTTTAGCGGGAGGCATTGTCTGAATCCGGTGACCCGGGAAGAAATTCCCATTTTCGTGGCCAACTTTGTTCTCTTCGATTATGGCACCGGCGCCATCATGGCGGTCCCCACCCACGATCAGCGGGATTTCGAGTTTGCCCGGAAATACGGTTTAAAGCTTCGGGTGGTCATTAAGCCCGAGGATTCCGATCTTGATGAAACGAAGATGACGGAAGCCTATGTGGATCAGGGAATTCTGGTGAATTCCGGTCCTTTCAACGGACAACGGAACCTGGCGGCCCTGGACAGCATTGCGGATTATCTCGAAAATGAAGGCATTGGACATAAAACCGTGAATTTCCGCATCAGGGACTGGGGTATTTCACGGCAACGATACTGGGGCGCTCCGATCCCCATGATCCACTGCGAAAAATGCGGCATCGTTCCGGTACCCGAAAAAGATCTGCCCGTCGTACTTCCCCTGGATCTGGAATTGAGGCCCAATGGTGGCTCCCCCCTGCCTTTCGAGCCGTCTTTCTTTGAAACGACCTGCCCGAAATGTAACGGCAATGCCAGGCGTGAAACGGATACCATGGATACCTTTGTGGAGTCCTCATGGTATTTTGATCGCTACGCGTGTCCCGATTATAAGGAAGGCCCCCTGGATGCAAAACGGGTCGATTACTGGCTCCCCGTGGACCAGTATATCGGTGGTATTGAGCACGCCATTTTGCATCTGCTTTACTCCCGTTTTTACACACGGGTTCTCAATGATCTGGGACACATCAGCATAAAAGAACCGTTCACCTGTCTTTTAACCCAGGGCATGGTCTGTAAAGCCACTCAGGAATGTTCTGAACATGGTTACCTTTTTCCAAAAGAAGTGGTTGAAGGCCGGTGTTCCCGGTGTGGTGCGGAAGTCACCGATGGGAATATCGTGAAAATGTCCAAATCCAAAAAAAATGTGGTGGATCCCCAGGAATTGATCGACCGTTACGGCGCCGATACGGTGCGAATGTTCTGTCTGTTTGCATCGCCGCCGGACAAGGATCTGGAATGGAGTGAACAAGGGGTTGATGGTTCCTATCGGTTCCTTCAAAGGGTATGGCGGCTGGTCTCCGATCACCTGGAAGATCTGAAAAAAGTGACGGCCTATGATGGCGGCCCCGATCTTCCGGATCCCGTGAAGTCCGTCCATCGAAAGACCCACGAAACCATCAAGAAGGTCACCAGCGACATTGAAAACCGGTTTCATTTCAACACGGCGATTTCGGCGGTCATGGAATTGGTTAACGAAACCAATCAATTTTTGAATGCTGACGGTAAAAAAGATGCGGTCGACTGGTCGGTGGTCCGTAAGGCCATTGAAACCGCCATTCTTTTGCTTTCACCCCTGGTTCCCCATATCACGGATGAACTTTGGCAAATGCTGGGCCATAAGGATTTTTTGCTGAATGCTTCCTGGCCAACCTACAGTGAAGCGGCGCTAAAGACCGAGAAAAAACTAATCATTTTACAGGTAAATGGTAAAGTAAGAAACAGGATCGAGGTCGCGACTTCCAGCAGTGATAAGGAAATTGAGGCGATTGCATTGGCAGATGAAAAAATCCAGCGTTTTTTGAAGGGAAAATCCATCAAGCGCGTTATTGTGGTTCAGAAAAAACTGGTGAATGTGGTTGTCTAGAGGTTTTAAGTTTTACGTTTTAGGTTTTAAGTGATGGATATATCGGTTAATTATCGATTTTTAATCAGAAGGGTTTTGCCTGTTGCGATGTTTTGTCTGATCCTGCTTTCCGGTTGCGGTTATAGTCTACAGGCAACCGGAAAGCCCATGAGAATAAACATCCCCAGCATGGCCATACCGCTCATGGAGAGTCCTTCCTCTTCTCTTGGCTTTGAAGGGGATTTTACCAAGATGGTCTGCCGGGAATTCGTCAGCCATTCCCAGGTGCCGCTGGTTTCAAAGGAATCTGCTGCTACGGTGTTGATTGGAAAGGTCACGGATATCAAAACCGAACCCCTGAGCTACAGGGTTACGGATAGCACCTTTGATGTCACGAGTTCACGCTGGTTGAAGATCAAGCTTGAAGCAAAACTGGTAGATCGAAAGACCGGAAAAATCATATGGGATGACCCGAATATGGAAGAAAAAGCTTCCTTTTCCGTGGATTCAGATCCCCTTAAAACCCGCTATAACCAGCGGCAAGCCACGAAAAAAATCGCACAGTTGTTGGCTGAAAGGATCTATCTGAAGACCATGGAAAGATTCTGATGCCCGCTGAGTTAACGCCGGAAATTGTTTTAAACCATCTTAAAAGGGGGGGCTTGGGTCCGGTATATCTTTTTTACGGCCCTGATGATTTTCTCCTGGAAAAAGTCTTAAAACAAATCCGAGAAACGTTTCTTCCTGAAGCAGCCAGAGATTTCAATCTTCACATCTTTGACGGGGATGGCAGCATAAATTCGGGTGATGTCCTTGATGCGGCCCGCTCTCTGCCGTTTCTTTCGTCGAACCGTCTAGTCATCGTCCAGCGTACGGATCGCATGGCATCCGTTAATCTGGAAGCATTCCTTCCATATCTGGAAAAGCCGGTGGATTCTACCTGCCTGATTTTTGTTGCGTTAAAACCCGATTTTAGGCTGAAATTTTTCAATCTTTGCAAAAAACTCGGCTACGTCGTCAATTTCAAGGAATTGAATGACCGACAAGTCCTGCCTTGGATAAAAGCAACCGCCCGGGAATTGGGATTAAATATCAACATGGAAGCCTGTCGTCACCTTCAGGAGATTGTCGGCAATGGTTCCCGGACGCTTCACATGGAACTTGAAAAGCTTTATCTTCGCCATGGCAGCAAGGAAATCGGGATTGCGGAAATAAAAGAACTCAGTATATTCAGTAGGATGTATACTGTATTTGAGCTGATGGATGAGATTTCCCATCGCCGAAAAGCCCAATCATTGTCCATCCTGAACCGGTATCTGGAAGAAGAAGGGCGGGACGCGGCCTTTGGGATTATCGGCATGCTGACCCGGCAAATCCGTATTATTTTTCAGGCCAAAATATTTACATCCGAGCGCATCCCTCGTGGAGAGCTGGCAAAAAAATTGGGAGTGCCCGGCTTTCTGGTCAATAAGATCCTCGACCAGGCGAGAAGCTGGCGAGAAGAGGACTTGGAAAAGGCCCTGGTACTGCTTTACCAGGCTGATGGGCGCCTGAAGTCGGGATCTCAGGCGCATTTGGTTCTTGAAAATTTTGTGTTGTCGCTATAATCCCGCCAATCAGGATTCCGAAGCGGACAGTTTATTGACCTGAAGTGTCAGTCTGGAGACTCTTCTCGCAGCTTGATTTTTGTGAATAACGCCTTTCGAAGCGGCTTTCTGGATAATGGAAACAGCGTTGATAAGGTTCTCTCTGGCTTGGGTCGGTGTGCTTTCAGTGGCAGCGGTTCTGACCTCTTTGACAGCCTTTTTGACCTTGGTTTTGTACCCTTTGTTTTGAATCCTCTGAATCTCGTTTTGTTTTGCCCTCTTTAGGGCAGATTTATGGTTCGCCAAGCTGAGTCTCCTTGAAATGTCTTTTTGGGTAAAGGATGATGATGTTGTTTTTTTACTCACGACAAACTGTTTGTTTTAAACCAAAAATAATAGCAAATTTATTATATATGTCAAGGTTTTTTTGCATTCAGGATTTCCGATGTTAGCTCGATCGCATAAATTCCAAACAAAAACACTCAGCGGTGCCGCGGGCGTCATTGCGTTCTTTACGCTCATGAGCCGCATCCTGGGGCTCGTTCGCGATATGGTACTCGCCTCTTTTTTTGGGTCGGGTATGGCGGCCGATGCTTTCTTTGTGGCCCTTCGCATTCCAAATCTGCTGAGGCGTCTTTTTGCGGAAGGCTCCCTGACCATTGCGTTCATTCCTGTTTTTACGGAATACTTAACGTTAAAAAGCAAGGAGGATGCTTTTGAACTGGCCAGAATTGTGTTCACGGTACTTTCCCTGATCCTGGTGCTTGTCACGATTTTAGGCATCCTGTTTGCGCCGTGGATTGTAAAAATTCAGGCCTTTGGTTTCGGAAGTTCCGGTATCAAGTATGATTTGACGGTTCTACTCACCCGAATTACGTTCCCCTACATTTTTTTTATCGGCATTGTGGCTTTTTTTATGGGGGTACTCAATTCTCTGAGGCATTTTGCAGCCCCCGCTGCCGCGCCCATTTTTTTGAATGTGGGCATTATCGGCGCTGCCTATTTCATATCTCCTCACTGCGTAGAACCCATTGTCGGGGTGGCAATGGGGGTTATCCTGGGAGGTACTCTGCAGGCGGCATTGCAGCTGCCGTGGGTTTTCGGCGCGGGTTTGAGGCTTTTTCCAAAATGGAAACCGCTTCATCCGGCGGTAAGGCAAATAGGGCGATTAATGCTCCCGGCTGTTTTTGGGTCGGCCGTGTATCAACTCAACCAGTTTGTGGGAACTCTCCTGGCCTCATTCCTTCCGGAAGGGAGCATTTCCTGGCTTTATTATGCGGACCGGCTGGTTCAGTTCCCTTTGGGCATTTTTGCCATTGCCATCTCCACTGCCGCCCTGCCATCCCTTGCCGCCGATGCGGCCTTGAAAAACCGTCCTCAGTTTCAGGGAACGCTGAACCACGCCTTATGTCTTGTGTTTTTCATTACGCTGCCGTCTACGGTCGGTCTACTCATATTGGGAAGGCCCATTGTCGAGCTGCTGTTCCAACGGGGCGCCTTTGGCGCTGAATCTTCGGCCATGACAACGGATGCCCTGGCTTGTTACACGGCAGGCCTCTGGGCCTTTTCCGGCATGCGGGTGTTACTCTCCGCATTTTACGCCCTTCAGGATACGAAAACACCGGTCAAGGTCGCCTTCATTGCGCTGGGCGTTAACGTGATTTCGAGCCTGCTGCTCATGGGTCCCTTGAAACATGCGGGACTTGCATTGGCTTTATCGATCGCATCGACCGTTCAATTCGTGTGCCTGGCCGTTTTTCTCAGAAAAAAGAAATTTCTAAATAATTTTGCGCCTGTTTTAAAGTCCTTCTCAAAATCGGTTTCCGCCAGCCTGGTGATGGGTCTGATTCTTTTTTATTGCCGCGCCCAATGGTTTTACACAACTGCCGCAAGCGGCCTTTCAGAAAAAATTACAAGCCTTTCAGCACTTGTGTTCATCGGCATTGTTGTGTATTTTTTCGTTGCCCGTGTTTTGGGATGTCGGGAAATTTCAGCGGTTGCCGCCATGTTTGGCAGTGGGTGTCATAAATGATGGGGAACTCTGTTCACCTCTTCAATACCCATGGCCTGCTCTTTGGAAGCATGTGAGATCTCAGTGACCAGTTCACCCACTTTTGTCGCGCTCTGCGCCACCTTGGTGAAGGCATTATTGGTTTTCTTCACCAGGTCGGCGCCGACATTACCGTACCCTTCTATGAGCCCTGCCGTATTCTTGGCCGCTTCAGCCGCCCTCAGGGCCAGATTTCGCACCTCGTCGGCCACAACGGAAAACCCGGCGCCCGCCTCTCCGGCCCTGGCCGCCGCCACCGCCGCATTGAGAGCCAGAAGATTTGTTTGAAATGCGATCTCGTCAATGGTCTTGATGATCTTGGAGGTCTCTTCGCTCGCGTTGGAAATTTCATCCATGGAATGGGTAAGATCAGCCATGGACCGGTTGGCTTCCGCGATCACTTTGCTGGCATCTTTCATCAGGCTGTCCGCCTGGGCGGAATTATCCGAAGTCTGTTTCGTCATGAAAGACATCGCTTTTTCCTGGGCCTCGTTCCGAGCATCTTCGAGATGCTCGGCCTTTTGGAACAGATCGGCAACCGAAGCCAGTTCCGGGAGCGTCACCTGGGAAAAGATCTTTTTTTTCTTCTTCCGTGGCCGCTGCCTTGATTGTGGCGACGGATTCGTGGAGTTTTTCGTGATGCTCTTTTACTTCTCCTTAAACCTTAATATGTTAACGCGTCCCACCCAAAGGGTGGGAACGAGTGGGTCGAAAGGTTCAGATCAAAAATCTTCAAAATTCTTGTCATCAAAAGGAATAACCTCTTCAGGGGGCGCCATTTTCTGATCGGTTCCTTTTCTTTGGGGGGCTGCAAGGGCTTTGCGCTTTCCGGTTTTCGCATGTCTCGAAGGCGCCGCATGATTCATGTTTGCCGTGGCATTGCCCTTCGATTGTGTCCCTTTTCCTCCCACCAAACTGACCAGTTCATTCACATAGCCCTTCATCTGTTCCGCCTGGGCGCTCATCTCTTCAGAGGCCGAAGCCGATTCTTCCGCACTGGCGGCGTTGTTCTGGACCACCTTGTCCATCTCGTTCACCGCCGTATTCACCTGTTCTATGCCCTGGGCCTGCTCTTTTGATGCCGCCGCAATCTCGCCGACCAGTTCTCCCACCTTTGCGGCACTCTCGCTCACTTCCCCGAAGGCCTCATTGGTCTTTTCAGCCAATCCCGAGCCATCCATGACCTTCTTGGTCGTCTCTTCGATGAGTTCAGAGGTATTCTTGGCCGCATCGGCCGCCCTAAGGGCCAGGTTCCGCACCTCATCGGCCACCACTGCGAACCCTGCCCCTGCTTCACCGGCCCTGGCGGCCTCAACCGCGGCATTCAGGGCCAAGAGATTGGTTTGAAAGGCAATCTCGTCGATGGTCTTGATGATTTTGCTGGTCTCCTCGCTGGCCCTGGTAATCTCCTTCATGGCGCCCGCGAGCTGATTCATGGAATTATTGGCCTTTCCCACAATCCGCTTTACTTCGCCCATGAGCTGATCCGCCTGACCGGCATTGTCCGCATTCTGTTTGGTCATGGAGGACATCTCTTCCAAAGAAGAAGAGGTTTCTTCAATGCCGGCCGCCTGCTCCGAAGCGCCTTCGGCCAACTGCTGGCTTGAAGAGGAGACTTCACCGGCGGCGTCGGCCACCTGGTCGGCGCCTTCTCCCAAATCCCTTGAAATTCGATTTATGGGGTCGGCAATGCTCTTGGAGATAAAAAAGACAATGAGCATCAGAACAAGCAGGGATATGACGCCGATCAGGATGGATGCGTACATGATCCCGCGGGCGTTCTTCAGGACCTTATTTTCGGGGATATTGACCAGAAAAGACCATGGTGTGGCTGTGAATCCGATATTAATCGGGACAAAGACTCTCACAATATCGGTTTTTGATATTCGGGACCGGTCCTTTGCAGTAAAATCGCTCCCTGATTTGATAGCTCTTTTGGCATCCGTCCAGATGTTTGATGTGCCGATATCCTGGCCTGATCTGGTTTCATCAACGTGGGCCACGTATGTACCGTTATTGGCGATCAGAGCGGCATGGCCGGTTTCGAAGGGCTTGATCTTTTTTACCAGTTCCTCAAAAGTCGACAGCGCTAAGTCGATACCGGCAACCCCCAGGACGGTCCCTTTGTATTTTACAGGAACAACCACGCTTGTGATCAATACTTCCTTTCCCCCCACCGGATATTTGTAGGGATCAAGAATGGTCTCTTTGCCTGACCGAAGGGACAACTGGTAATAATCTCCCGGGCCTTCCTTGTCATAATCCAGCAGGGGTTCCACTCCTGTTGCACCGCCGCTTTTGTTCCAATAGGGAACATACCGGCCTGTTGCGTCATGCCCGGGTGCATTGGCATATTCTTTATCCCTGCCATCCAATGCTTCAGGTTCCCAACAGGTCCATACCCCCAGAAAGTTCGGATTGTTCTCCAATACCTGAATCAGGATCGCATCCAAAACCTTGCGCTTGGGGACGTCGCCGCTTTTCTTAAACCCGGAAAAAACCTCTGCCAATGTTCGTGCTGCGTCCATGGCAAGCTCAATTTCCGCTTTGACAACGCCGCTGTAGCGGTAAGCAATTTGTTCGGCCTTATCCAATGCCTCAACCTTTGCCATATTGCCGGCTTTGATTGAAACAAATGCAATGGTAACGGCAAATGCCAGAAAAGCTACCGAGCATATTGAAATCAACATCCTTGCTTTCAAACCTAATTTCTTAAACATGGTTGTTTCTTCCTTTCTTTATTGCGCAAAAACAGTCTCTTTCAATAGTTCCGACAAAAGTGCCGGACAGTTGATTTTTATTTAATTCTTGGCTTTCAGATATACGGTAACCCGGTTCCCTTTCTCGTTAAACCGGATACGATCGGAAAGCCTGTTGATCAGCAGGTATCCCCTTTTCTTCTCAGGATACTGGAAATCCTGATCATCATCTCTTATACTCTCATAATCAAAACCACTTCCCTCATCTTCCACCCAAATCCTGAAATCTTTATCGCTAGTTTGAAAAACCGATTCTCGATGGGAATGGAATTCAAAGAAAATGGCATTGTTCTCTCTATCCTCCCAACACATTTGTTTCTCCTGTTTTTTGGCGAATTAGAAATCTTCAAAGCCCTTGTCGTCATCCAGGGGGAAGACTTCTTCAGGGTTTAGGTCTTTCCAAGCGGCCTGTTTTCTCCTAGGCGCGGGAAGGGCCTTCGCTTTCCCGGAAGCCGCCCTTTTGACCACGGGGTTTTTTTCGTGCGCCGGCCGGCCGTGGCTTATGGTTGCCTGTCCCGATTTCCCCCCCACGAGGGTCACCAGCTCGCCGACCTTTGCGGTATTGGCTGCCACCTGACTGAAATCCTCATTGGTCTTGGCCACAAGCCCAGAACCGTCGTTCACTTTTTTCACCGTCCCTTCGATCAATTGGGCCGTGTTCTTGGCGGCATCGGCGGCCCGCAGGGCCAGGTTTCGCACCTCATCGGCCACAACGGCAAATCCCGCGCCCGCCTCGCCGGCGCGCGCCGCCTCCACCGCCGCGTTCAAGGCCAGGAGATTGGTCTGAAAGGCGATCTCATCAATGGTTTTGATGATCTTGGAGGTTTCCTCGCTGGCCCTGGAGATCTCTCCCATGGATTGGCTGGCGGCGGACACCTGGGACGAAGCTGAGGCCACCTGATCCGCGCCGTCGTTCAGGCTGGCAATAATGCGGTTTAAGGGGCCGGTGATGCCGCGGGTTATCACATAGGCCAGAAAGGCCCCCATGAGCAGGGCCGCGATTCCGATGATGGTCATCAGCAATTTGCTGCTAGTGTTGGAGGCCTGTAGCTTTGGCCCTAAATCATCCTGCACAGCCTTGTAGGAGAGTTTCACATCCTCAACATTCTTGGCCACAACCGGCCCGATGCGATCCAGCGTCTCCTGGATGATGGCGTTGCGGTCAAAAATGACGGTCACCACCTGCTCAAATGCCTTTTTATAGACCTCCTCAGCCGTCATAACCGTTTTCAGCCACTCCCGGCGGTGGGGGTTTTCCAGCTCTTTATCCAGGACATCCAATTGTTCATTTAGTTTTAGGATTTCCTCATGAACGAGATCCACATCCTTTTTTTCGTTGGATACCAAGAACTTCATCACATAGAGGCGAGCCAAAAGCAGGTGTTTCATGGCAAGACCCAAATGGAAGATGATGTAATCAGGCTGCGTTCTCCAGCAGGCCGACTTCCCGAGCGCTCAATACCCGATTGATATTCAAAAGAATCTTCACTCCTCCTCCCGTCCTGGCCATGCCCAGGATGTAGTCGGTGTTGATCCTGGCGCCGAAAGAAGGGGTATCTTCGATATCGTCACCCTTGATGTTCAATACCTCCGAAACCGAATTCATTACGATACCGATCATGATGGAGCCGGTCGGGCCTTCGATATCTCCACCACGATAATACAGGTTCGCTCCGTGTAATCGATGGCTTCTATCTTCCCTCCATTTTCCGATTGAAAATATGAATCATTCACCCATACGCGTTGTTCCGAACCACGGTCTTTGAGCATCCGTATATGGAAGACGCGTGCCAAGAATTGTCCCTAGGGCCTGGGGCGGTGTGCTGGCGGGAGGGGAGCTATGGCGATAAACACCATAAAAACAAGAGGATACTATCCCATTAGATTTTTTTGTATTGAGAAACAAAACTACGTTA
This sequence comes from Desulfatiglandales bacterium, assembly GCA_963664475.2. Lineage (GTDB taxonomy): Bacteria > Desulfobacterota > DSM-4660 > Desulfatiglandales > Desulfatiglandaceae > NaphS2. The sequence continues at coordinate 75,186 of CAXXXE010000004.1, read as the reverse complement.
TGCAGGGCTCTTGCGGATGGACGGGGCATTCAAAAGGGTGCAACGAATGTTGACATGATTCTACGATTTTCATGACATTTGCTTTGTTTTCAATGGGATAATCCATACGTCCGATTTAGGGCAACTGTAAAGAACCGTTTCATCCTTCTTCTGGGTCGGTCACGGATTGGTCGGGTTTGGCTTTCATGCGCCGATTGAGCGCCTGCCTGCTGATCCCCAAAAGCCGGGCCGCAATGCTTTGGTTTCCTTCGGAACGTTTTAACGCCTCGGCTATCAGAAATGCTTCAGCCTCTTTAAGCGTGGGGATGGGTTCAAGCTGGGAAAAATGGGAATAATGCTTTGATTCACTCCGTATTACGGCCGGTTCCTTTGATCCACGCCGCTCATCCATATAGGAGGCAAATGTGTTCATGGACAGCTTTCCGGATGCGTGTTTGCTGACGGCGTCATAGACCATTGACTGAAGTTCCCTGATGTTTCCCGGGAAATGGTAGGTGGAAAGAAGGGTATACAGCTCCTTTGGGGGTGTGGGTGTTTTCCTGTCCAGTCCTCGGGAAATCTTTTCAAGAAAATGAGGCAGGAGTGCCCTGATGTCCCCGATACGTTCCCTGAGGGGAGGGATATGCAGGTGATGGGTCTGGAGCCTGTAGTAGAGGTCCTTGCGAAAGGAAACTGATCGGAAGAGGTCCTGAAGCGTCAGGTTTGTCGCGGCAATAATCCTGACATCCGTGAATTGAGGGAAGTCCCCGCCGATGGGATAATATTCACGGTCCTGTAAAAGCCGAAGCAACTTGATTTGTGAAGAGGGGCTCAAGTCTCCAATTTCGTCCAGGAACAACGTTCCCCCGGCGGCACGTTCAATGAGTCCGGGGCGTGTGTTGTGGGCGTCTGTAAAAGCGCCTTTTCTGTGCCCGAACAGGGTATCCGCGAATATATGGTCATCGAGACCTGCTATGTTTACCTTTACAAGTTCACCCTTACAGGCGCTTAGCGAGTGAATGGCATTGACCAGGAGTTCTTTTCCGACCCCTGTTTCTCCTGTTATCAATATGGGCATGGGGCTGCCGGCAATTGCCTCGGCATATTGAAATAGACCGTGCATCATCTCATCGGCCGTCACAATTTCGGAAAAGGCCTCGGGATGAGCAAGTTTTCTTGATATAATCCTTGTTTTGAGGGAGATATTTTCACGCTGCAATTCCCCGAAGTCGATGGCCCGTTTTACGCTGGTAAAAAGCCTGCCTTCCTCAACCGGCTTTACCATGTAATCGAAGGCGCCTGACTTGACACATTTGACGGCGGTGTCGATTTCATCCACCCCCGTGACGATAATAACCGGAATCTCGGGAAAATCATGGGAGACCCTTGAAAGGACCTCTTCACCCGACACATGAGGCATGATGAGGTCGAGCAACATCACCCCGATCTGATTCTTGGAAAGAAGCGCCGCCACCTCACGGCTGTCATGGCACAAAAGGATGTTGTTGATTCCGTTTGTGCGGAGAACCGTGTCAAAGCTGATCAGCAGGTGTTCTTCGTCATCCACCATCAACACGGGAAGAGAAGGGAATTGGGTTGGCTTCAATGTTGTTGCCTCGCTTCAGGGACAAAAGCCATTATTCATGACATATTTCAATAACGATTCAGAACCCCTTGCACCATGGCCTCAAAATTCTTCATTTTAATCGGCTTGGCGCAAAAATTCCCAAATCCCATTTCGGCAATTTTTCCGGCATCGTCACCGCCCGGAAAACCGGTGATGATAATCACCTTCATATTGGAAAAGGCCGGATCCGCTTTGATTCTTCTGCATACCTCGACCCCGCTCATGTCCGGCATCCGGATGTCCAGGATAAGAAGGTCCGGCCGGAATGCCCCCAATTTGATGCAGGCATCCGTCCCGTTGGGCGCTTCTTCGACTGAAAACGCGGTATCCTTCTGAATGGCCTCAACGATCGTTTCTCTAAGCAAATCATTGTCATCCACAACCAGAACCTTTACCCGATTTTTTTTCCCTTTGGCAGGCAAAGCGATTGTAAAGGTGGTTCCCTTGCTGTTTTCACTGACAACAGTTAGCTTTCCCTGGTGTTTTTCGATTATGGAAAAGGAGACTGAAAGTCCCAGGCCTGTCCCTCCGGAGCTTCGCCTGGTGGTAAAAAATGGGTCCATTATGCTTGGCAGGGATTCAGACGGAATCCCCACTCCCTGGTCCATGACCTGAATCAGGATGGTTTCCTCTTTTTCCTGGTACGTTGTAGAGATGCGAATCCCTTTGTTTTTGTCGGGAAGCGCCTGGCAGGCATTTTGAAGCAAATTGATGACAACCTGTTCAAGATGTTGATGATTTCCATTGACCTTCGGGATGTTGTGTCCATATTCAACCTTGAAATTATTCGTCGAGTTTTTCAGCAGATTGGAAACAAGGGTCAGGGATGACTTGACGGTGGCATTGATGTCCACGGGCTCAAAAGACGCCGATGGATCCGGGTGTGCAAAACGTTTTAGGTCCGAAACGATTTTTTTGATTCGTCCGGCCCCGTCGGATATCCCGGCCAAGAGCTGCGGCACTCTTTCCCGCATGATCGTATAGGGCAGGCCGACGACACTGAAGTCTCCGTTATGATTATAATATTCTTCAAGGATCGGTTTGATGCCGAGCCATACTTTGTTTAACATGGGCGCATTGATGGTGATAAAGTTATTGGGATTGTTGATCTCATGGGCGACACCGGCCACCAGTGTTCCCAGTGCCGCCATCTTCTGAGCACGGTGGAGTTGTTTTTCAAGCTTTACCCGTTCTTCTTCCGCCCGCTTGTGCTCGGTGATATCGGTGATTACGCCTTGCAGCCCACTGATTTGCCCATCCACATGAACCGGAAGACTGGAGGCGCTGACCCAAAGGTATTCGCCGTTCTTTGTCCGTACCCGATACTCGGTTGGATAAAGCCGGCCCTGAAGAGTATCCGAGAAAGTGCGGTGAATTCTTTCCATATCTTCGGGGTGAATGAGATAGCTAAAGTGCTTGCCGATAAGTTCAACGGGAGTATACCCGAGGATCGATTCCACCGGTGGGCTTACATAGGTGATGGCGCCGGCGGCGTTGACCGAGAAGATTACATCATTGAGGTTTTCGACGAGCTCGCGGTATTTCTCCTCGCTTTCCCCCAATGCCTCTAACGCATTTTTATATTCCGTGATATCAAGGCCATAGATCGCAAGCCGCAAAGGACGTCCATCTTCATCCAGGATGGGAGAAATGCTATTCCGATACCATCTTTCCCCTATTCGATCTTCAAAACTAACGGTTTGACCCGATGCAATGGCTTCCATCCCCTTAAACCTTCTGTTCTCCGATACCTCGGGAGGAGAATATTCCGTCAAAGCGGTTCCGATGGAGGTTTCAACGGTCTTCCCCAAACGCTCGGCGCCCCTTCTGTTGCAGGTTACGATCTTTCCCCGTAAGTCGATGAGGAAAACGCCAAACGGGGCCAAGTCAATTAGCTGGGCCATAGTCTGAGCCTCACGCAACATTTTATCGACTCGTTCGCGATTCGCGGCTTCCTCTTCCAGCTCTTTAATCTTCCGTTCCAATTCTTCGTAGGTTGGTTTTCCGGCCATCACAAGAAGATCCTCCAGGTATTCCAAAAGCAAATGGCGCCAATAGAGAAAAGAGTTCAACGACTCAAAGGGATTAAAAAATGGTTTATCACTATCTCTCCTCAGTTGAATTCGAGAGGAATCATCATCTTGACCATCGGTCTTTAACCCTTTTCTTTCTTCAAGGCCCTGCGTATGACCCCCGCAAGTTCATACGTATTCATCGGTTTTGTTATCAGTTCCGAGATCCCCGCATCCCGAGCCGCACTCTCCATGTCTTTGCCAAAATACCCTGATGTGAGTATCACGGGAATAGTTATCCCTGCTTCATTTAAATTCGTCGTAATTTCCAATCCCGTGATTCGCGGCATGGAATAATCCGTTATCAGTACGTCAAAATCATTGGGATTCGCTTTTATTGCATTCAAAGCCTCCATCCCGTCCGTAAAGGCGGTCACCTTGTAACCAAGATTTTCCAGGAGAGACTCCATCGTTTCGGCGATGGCAATTTCATCATCCACAAAGGCGATTCTTTCCGTTCCTCTCTTTATGACTGAATCTTTTTGATCCAGTTCTGAATTTTCCGTTTCAATACAAGGAATGATCACATGAAAAACGGTCCCCTTTCCAATCTCGCTATAAGCCGTAACAATTCCGCCCAATCCCTTCACAATGCCGTGAACAACGGAAAGTCCGAGCCCGGTCCCTTCCCCTTGTTGTTTTGTGGTAAAAAAAGGTTCAAACAAACGGTCCATATTTTCCGGATCTATGCCGCATCCCGTATCCGAAATACGAATTATAACGTGTTTTCCAGTTCTTAAACCAGGATGCATCCTTATGAAATCTTCATCCACCATAAAATCGTTAAGCTCCAATTTGATGGTTCCGGCCTTTTCTCCGATTGCATGAACCCCATTCGTAAATAGATTCATAATGACCTGATGCATCTGCGTGGGATCCGCCATAATAGCTGAATTGCCGGTTATTTTTGATTCTATATCGATCATGGCCGGTGTGGAAGCACGCAGGAGTCTTAGCGCTTCACGGATAACGGTCTTCGGCAGTAATGGTTTCAGCTCAACTTCCGTCTTTCTACTGAAGGTCAGTATCTGACTGACAAGATCCCTCGCTCTTTCCGAAGCCTTTATGATCTGCCTTGTATATTTTTCAGTTTCGGAAACCGATGTCTTATTCACCAAGGACAGTTCCGCGTAACCGAATATCCCGCCTAAAATATTGTTGAAGTCATGGGCTATTCCACCCGCCAGCGTACCAATGGCCTCGAGCTTCTGGGACTGCTGCAGCCTCTTTTCAAACCTCAGTTCCGCGGTAACATCCCTTCCTATTTCAAGATAGCCCTTTACAACTCCCCGATCATCTCTGACAGGGAGGAGCATGACTTCCAGTGTGACGGCTTCAGGCGTTCCCTGTGTGCCGCCCTTAATCGTAATACGTCCCGACCACGGAATACCTTTTTCCAACGATTCCCAAATGACCTTTGCCGGGATATCATTGAAATTGTCAAGATCCGGTTCCGTTCCTATTATGTTTTTCTCTCTTAGTCCGGCTATTTTTTCATATGCGCGATTTGCAAACAAAATTTTTCGATCCAGGCCTATTTGCAGAATAATTTCGGTTGAGTGACGGGTCAACTGTTTGAGCATTTCCGTCATCTTCTGAACCGGCGTGCTGACCTTGCTTGAAAAAACGATGATGATTAGGATGATTGCAAACAAAAACATGATCCCACTGATAAAAATCGCGGACAGTATCCCGTTTACCGGGGACATTATTTCATCCTTGCTCTGAGCAAAGACGACGGTCCAAGCGGTGAGGGGAACAGGGGCCAGCCCGGCTATCTTCTCCGCTCCTTCAAACCGATAGGATGCGGTTCCCGATTTTTTGCTCAGCAATATTTCTTCTATTCCTTCCGTGTGAGGCAGATCCAACAGACGCTGTTGAAGATTAAGTTCCTTTCTTGGATGCACCAGTACAAGCCCTTCCGAATTGATCAGGTAGGCGCATCCTGTTTGGCCGGAATTTTCCCGCGAAATAATATGCATGATAAATTCAATATTAAAAGGCAGGCCGACAATTCCGTAAAATTCACCATTTAGTTCTATGGGAGCGCATACCACGATGATGGCTTCCCCCGGCGTTGCGGGCCCCCTCGACAGGAACGGCCCCGCCACGCTCGCACGGCCTTCCCTTGCTTTTTGGAAATAGTCTCGATCCAAGATATTTACGCCGATCTGTTGGGCAAAAACCGCATCGGCCCTTATTGTGCCGGATTTATCCGCCAATAATATTGTGAAATATCTTTCGCCGATACGTTCATGTATTGCTTTGAGCTCTCTTTCAGCGGTGCGGTAATCCCCTGTCTTGGAAGCGTCCGTGATATCCGGACCCGCCGCAATAGCCGAGACCAGTTTGATCTCCTGCCCCAGCCTTGCACTGATAGACCGGGATATGTCTTCCACGGTATGAACCGACTTTTCTTCCGCCATTTCCAGCAGGGACCTGGAAAGTTGTACGTATATGATTATCCCTGCAACGAGAAAAGGGATCAACACCGCGGCAATACCGCCAAAGATCATTTTGTATTTGAAGCTGATATTTTTAAGCATTTCCATATTGGCAACCCGGGGCTTTTAACAAAAAAGCCTCCTGGCAACACCTGCATCAACAAACCAAACTCTTCTTATGGTTTCCTTTCCCCTTTACGGCAGATGAAGGCTTGCCTTATTTTCTCTATCGAAGTTTTGCATGAAAATCATACTGTAATTCGTTGTAAAAATGCAACAAACCAACCTGTTCCCAAGAATATTCCGTTTGGCGACTTCGCGGCTTTGCTCTATATATTGGCTTTTTGCCGATTCATCCACATTGACTTTCAACGATATAACCAACTGGTTTCCATAAAGGTCGCGAATGGGGCACGGAAGTTTGCTTGCTTTAATTCCTGGCCTTGAGATAAACGGTAATCCGGTTCCCCTTGTCGTTGAACCGGACCCGATCGGAAAGCCTGTTGATCAGTAAGTATCCCCTTCTCTTTTCAGGATACTGAAGATCCTGATCATCAGCCACGATACTTTCATGGTCAAAACCACTCCCCTCATCTTCCACCCAAATCTTGAAATCTTTATCTCCCAGGTACTCAATGGCGCATTTTACCAACAATTCCCCGTTGGATCTGTTTCCGTGAATGACCGCGTTCATCAGCAATTCCCTCAGTACCACTTTGACGCCAACCGCTTCTGATTCAGTAATGAATTTAGCCAGGAATTTTGCTGAATTATCAATGGCTTCAAAAACCGGTTCTCGACGGGAATGGAATTCAAGGAACATTGCACTGTCTTCTCTATTCACCCGGCACATTTGCCTCTCCTATTTTTTTCGGGAACGCCTTAACGTTTCGTCTATCAGGCGCTCTTCAGCCTCTTTGAGTGTGGGAACGGGTCCAAGACGGAAAAACCGCTCCATCCTCGGAATTCGCGAATCTGTTTGTGGTTTGCTCGCTCCCACGCAAAACATGGGAACGAGCAAACAGCCATCAGCCGATTAGAAATCTTCAAAGCCCTTGTCGTCATCCAGGGGGAAGACTTCTTCAGAGTTTAGGTCCTTCCAAGTGACCTGTTTTCTCTTAGGCGCCGGAAGGGTCTTCGCTTTTCCCGAAGCCGTCCTTCCGACCACGGGGGGCTTTCCGCGCGCCAGCCGGCCGTGGGTCATGGTTGTCTGTCCGGCTTTTCCGCCCACGAGGGCCACCAGCTCATTCACCATCGCCTTCATCTCCTCGGCCTGGGCGGTCATCTCCTCCGAGGCGCTGGCGGATTCCTCGGCGGCGGCGGCGTTCTGCTGGACCACCTTGTCCATCTCGGACACGGCCGTGTTCACCTGTTCAATCCCCTGGGCTTGTTCAGTGGAAGCGGCGGCAATTTCACCCACCAGTTCGCCGACCTTTGCGGTATTGGCTGCCACCTGACTGAAATCCTCATTGGTCTTGGCGACAAGCCCCGAACCGTCGTTCACTTTTTTCACCGTCCCTTCAATCAATTGTGCCGTGTTCTTGGCGGCATCGGCGGCCCGCAGGGCCAGGTTTCGCACCTCATCGGCCACAACGGCAAATCCCGCGCCCGCCTCGCCGGCGCGCGCTGCCTCCACCGCCGCGTTCAGGGCCAGGAGATTGGTCTGAAAGGCGATCTCATCAATGGTTTTGATGATCTTGGAGGTTTCCTCGCTTGCCTTGGAGATTTCTCTCATGGATTGGGTCAGTTCGTTCATGGAAGTATTGGCTTGGCCGACGCCCCGATTGGCCTCCGTCATAAGCGTGTCGGCGTGGTTGGAATGATCCGCGTTCTGTTTGGTCATGGAGGATATCTCCTCCAGTGAGGCGGATGTCTCCTCTATGGATGCTGCCTGCTCCGACGACCCTTCCGCCAGGGATTGACTGGCGGAGGATACCTGATTCGAGGCGGAGGCCACCTGATCTGAAGCTTCCCCCAATCCGCTGGAAATCCTGGCCAACAACTTCGAAATTGAACTGGCAAAGAAAAAGCTCGTAAGAATGCCTACAAAGGAAGTAATGAGGATAACAGCCAGAATCGTCCGGAAATAATTTTTTATTTTATTGAAAAACACTTCGTTGGCGCTAAGGGTAACTTTGTTAATCTGTTCAACGCTTTTTTCGATACCGGCAAAAATGGTTTTTTGACAGGCAGTCGTGGCCTCCATATTCTTTATATATTCGAGGGTGAGCCCTCTGATGTTGACGATCAATTTTCTTGCTTCAATCGGCATCTGTTCGAAAGGGGTTCCCGCCAATTGCTTCACGTCCTTATCGACATTCGTGAGTGCGGTATCCAGGAAGGTGAGCATTTTGTCTTTTGCCTTCAAACTTTCCTTCAGTCTACCGAACAGCACCTGCACCTGATAGTTTGATGTTGTGTTGATATTGGCCCCAACAATGGTAAGCCTCTCTAGGTCTGTAACCTCTGAACGGGCAGTTTTATCCACCAGTTTCTCGGTGGCTTGTTTTATGTAGCCGTCGGAAATTTTGATGGAAGAAGCGGTTAGCGCCATAACCTGTGTTTCGATATCATGGTTCGTTTTCCTAAGATCACGTATTTTTATTACATTTTTCCACAACTGATCAACACCTGCGGTCCGGCCTTGATCTTTCATCTCCGCCAGCACCTTCTCATATCCATCATTGAGTTGGTTGAAGGAAATCTCTTCGTTGATATATCCTTTAATATCAAGTGCGACCTGTCGGATGTTCTGGGATAAGTTGAATGAGGCGCTTTGTTCGTAAGCGATCTTTTTCATCAATGAATTAGAGTTAAAAAAGAATATGAGAACCGTAACCAACAGTAACAAAAATAAGACATTCGGCAAAAGGATTCTGTGCTTAAGTTTCAGCTTTTTAATTATCTCCATCATAATACCCTCTCTATTTAGCTGACCAAATATTATTTTTTACATATCAACATGCATCACAAAATTATTTATTCTATATAAATGTATCTCATTCGAAACAAGCTGATTCCCCCTCCTTTCAAACTTTGGCCAATATGCCACGGGTATGTTTCATGCCGCCTTTTCTAATACGGCAACTTCTTCGGTACTCAATACCCGGTCAATATCGAGCAGAATCTTTACATTCCCTCCGATCTTGGTTATCCCCAGGATATAGTCCGTGTTCAAACTGGCGCCGAAGGTGGTTTGTCCTCGATGTCGTCGCCCTTGATATTCAATGCCTCCGAAACCGAATCCACCACGATTCCGAGTTTTCACTGGGTCAGGCATTGTTTATTTCCCTCCATTTTCCGATTGAAAACATGAATTATTCACCCATACACTCCGGATCCAAACCACGGTCTTCGGGCATCCGTATATGGAAGACGCGTGCCAAGAATTGTCCATAGGGCCTGGGGCGGTGTGCCGGGGGTAGGGGCGGTATGCCGGGGGTAGGGGTGGTATGGCGATAAACACCATGGAAACAATAGGATACTATCCCATTAATCTTTTCTTGTATCGAGAGACAAAACTACTTTATGTGGGGGTTTTATGAGTGGATGGGGCATCCAAAAGGGTGCAACAAATGTTGACATGATTCGGCGATTTTCATAACATTTGCATCGTTTTCAATTGGATAATCTATACGTCCGATTTCGGGCAACTGTAAAGAACCGTTTCACCCTTTTGGGCCGGTCGCGGAGCGGTCAGGATTGGCTTTCATGCGCCGATTGAGCGCCTGCCTGCTGATCCTCAAAAGCCGGGCCGCAATGCTTTGGTTTTTTTCGGAACGTTATAACGCCTCGGCTATCAGAAATGTTTCAGCCTCTTTAAGCGTGGGGATGGGTTCAAGCTGGGAAAAATGGGAATAATGCTTTGATTCACTCCGTATTACGGCCGGTTCCTTTGATCCACGCCGCTCATCCATATAGGAGGCGAATGTGTTCATGGGCAGCTTTCCGGATGCGTGTTTGCTGACGGCGTCATAGACCATTGACTGAAGTTCCCTTCATGTCGCCGTGCATCATCACATCCATCAAAATAAGGTCGGGTTTCAGTTCCCGGGCCATGGCAATGGCCTGTACTCCTGTTTCCGCTTGACCGACCACGTTATAAGCAAGATCGGTGAGTATGCCTGCAATTTCGAGCCTTGTGAGCCAATCATCATCTACAATCAAAATTCCTACCATGTGGATTCCTCGTTTTAAGGTGATTGTACCGGCACCTCAAAACGTTTGCCGGATTGATTTCAGGTGAGCGCGGGCTGCCGCAAGGATGGCATCCCCGGTGAAGCCGTCGCTCAGCATCTCCTTTTCCAGGTTTTGCCGGTTTTCCAGCAAAGAAATGACATTGGCGTATTCCCGGGCGGCATCCGTTTTTTGGGAGGTTTCCTTGAATATATCCGCCAGGTGGAGGTGGGCCAAAGGGTTGCCGGGTTCGAGGTAGGTCACTTTTTTCAGGTATTGGGCTGCCTGGTCCAGGTTGGCGGCGTTGCGGTAGATCATGGCCAGCATGAAATAGGCCTGTGTATGGAGCGGGTTTTGCCTGATGATGTCGTCCAGGATCTCCACCGCCCCCATGGTTTCGCCCCGGTCCGCGAGCTTGGCGGCACGGGATAACGGCGAATCGATGGCTTTTGTTTGTTCCGCCGGGGGTTCCTTTGATTCGGGCAAAATGGCTTTTTCAGCGTCGCCTGGAACATGGGGCGCCTTTTGTTTTTGAAATGCGGGTCTTTCGGTTTTGATCCGGGCGACAGGCATGGATACGGTGGCAGGCATTTTTGGAGAGCGGGGGAGGGCGCTTTTGGGTAGAAGCGAAGAGCGGTCCGCTCTGTCTTGTTCAGGAAATGGTTTCTGGTAAATGAAAGCATCGTCTATCTGAATGGGCACAAAATCTTCATTCAGATAACGCATGGTTTCCGAAAATCCGGCAAAGAGAAAGCCGCCATGGGAGAGGGCGGAATAGAAGTTCTTCATGAGTTTTCGGCTGTGATTGGCGGTAAAATAGATGATCACGTTGCGGCAGAATATGATGTCCCACGGGGGCATGGATGCTATTGGAAAGGGATCTTCGGAGAGATTGAGATACGCAAAATCGACCATTGTTTTGATCTCGGGGCTCAATTGATACCCATGGTCCTGTTTTGAGAAATAACGATTCAGATAGCGGGAATCAAGGCCGCGAATCGCCCGCTCCGTATAAATGCCTTCTTTTGCCTTCAAAATCGCCTGTCGGCTGATGTCCGTACCGTGGATACGAACCCTGGTTTCGGGATTTACGGGGATGAGATCCCGGATGAGCATGGCGATGGAATAGGCTTCCTCCCCCTTGGCGCAACCCGCGCTCCAGATGTTGATTCGGCTGTTTTTCCCTTTCCTTTTTTCCATTATTCGTGGCAAACAGAAATGCCGCAATGCGTTGAATTGGGCGTTATGACGGAAGAAAAAACTCTCCTGAATGGTCAGGATGTCCATCAGTGTGTTGAATTCCGGGTGGTTGTGGGCAGGTTGCATGCAACAGCGCCCAATAGTCCCTGATATGATGTAGCCCCAGTAGATCGCAACGGGTCTTGATGATTTCCGAAAGCTGAAGCCGTTTGCGGTCATCGAAACCGATGCCCGATTTTTGGGTGATGTGGTTACAGATAAAATTGAGGTAATGGTCTTTTTCGTCGCGCGTGGTCATGAAAGTGGAAAACCTCAAATACCTGTTTTTACGTGTCGTTCAATTGCCGAAGCGATTTCTGAAAGGGGCAGTACCTGATCTATGGCGCCCAGGGCGATGGCTGTTTTGGGCATGCCGAAAATGACGCTGGTGGCCTGGTCCTGGGCGATGGTTTTTCCACCCGCCGCCTTGAGTATCCCCATGCCCTGGGCCCCGTCGTGTCCCATTCCCGTGAGGATAACGCCCAATGCCCGGGGGCCATAAAGATTCCCGATGGATTCCAGCAGGGTGCTTCCGGAAGGCCTGTGTCCACCCAAAGGGGGGGATTGAACCAGTTTGATGCGATGATTTTCGTTCACCGTGAGGTGCGCATTGTCGGGGGCCAGCAAGGCTTCCCCGGGTAGCAGTACCCCATTATCCTGAGCCACGCGAACCCGTATGTGGTCCTCGTGATTGAGCCATTCAGCCAGTCCGTGGATGAATCCGGGACTCATATGCTGAACAATCAGTATGGGTGCCGGAAAATCAGCCGGCAGAGCGCGAAGAATTTGAAACAGGGCATTGGGGCCGCCGGTTGACGATACCATGGCGACGACCTCGATCCCATCCTTTTTGTTTCCATTGACGTCCATGGAAATCGTTTTGACGGACGCGGTGTGTCTCTGTCCCGCTTCGGTTGCCTCACAGTGTTTTTTGATGGAATGCCGGTTTACTTTTGACAATAATTTTATTTTTCGAATAAATCCCGCCACCACATCCGGTCGCGTTCGCCATCGGTAAAGATCTTCCTTTTTAATGACCTCCAGAACGCCGCAGCCAAAGGCGCGGATGGGCGTGTCAGCGTGGGAATCGGATGAGGCCGCGATCATGATAATGGGCGTGGGCCTGACCTTCATGATCGCTTCAGCCACTTCATATCCGCTGGTTTGTCTCAAGTGGGAATCCAGAAGGATCAGATGGGGATGATGGCTTTTGACCATGGCGATGGCGTTCTCTCCATTGTCGGCCATGGCGCAAACATGGATATCAGGATCAGGGGCCAGCATATCCCTGATCATCTCGCGAGCGGATTTGAGGTCGTCTACAATAAGGACTTTAATCATGGCCATTTTTAATCTTACCCAATGAGTGTTCGAATGGTTTGAATCAGCGACTCCTGATTAAAACTTTTTTTCAACAGGAATGCATCCGCGCCGGCCCGAAGGCCCTCTGCCCGTTCTTCTTCCCTTTCAAGGGATGTTACGATGATGATGGGAATGCGGGAGAACCGCTCGTCTTTTTTGAGTGTTGCGGTCAGGGTGAAGCCGTCCATCCGCGGCATCTGAACATCGGTGATAACCAGGTCAAAAGACATTTTCTCCAGGTTTTTTATGGCCATGGCACCGTCCTCGGCGGTTTCCACAAAAAAGCCGGCCGCTTCCAGAATGCTTTTTTCCAGCAACCGTGTGGTCATCTGGTCTTCAACCACCAGTATCCGTTGCCGGGTATCAGAAGGGGTTTTGGGGGTTCCCCGTTCAAGGAAAATGTTGCCGGCCTTGATTTGGGCCGCTGTAAACAGTCTCGCTACGTCAATAATCAGGGCGATTTCTCCCGTGCCCAGGATGCTGCTTCCGGAAAAAATGGGAAGCCTTCCCAGATGACTGCCCAGGTTTCGCATGACGATTTCTTCCACACCCATGACCTCATCCACCTGAAAGGCGATTTTTTTCCCCCCATGTTTGAGAAGCAGAAACGATAATTTTTCGTCAGGCTTTTTCGCCGGCGGTTCAGGAAAAGACAGGGTGGCGTCCAGTCGTGCCCCGGGGATAATTTCCCCCTGCCAGTAGAGGGCTTCACGGCCCTTGATGGTTTGAATGGTTTCCGCCGGGACCCTTAAAACCTGAATGGCGGAGAAAACAGGGACGGCCAGAATATGGGTTGAACAGCGGACCAGAAAAGCGCGCGTGGTGGCCAGGGTCAATGGCAGGGAGATGCGTACCTGGGTTCCCTGTCCCGGAATGCCGGCGATTTCAACCGAGCCGTTGAGCTTTTCCACATTGGTTTTGACCACATCCATGCCGATGCCGCGACCGGACAGTTCCGTGACCATTTCAGCCGTGCTGAAACCGGGCAGAAACAGCAGATCGAACACTTCGGCGTCCAGCATGTGTTTTGCTTCCTCATGGGTCAGGAAGCCTTTTTCCAGCGCTTTTTTCTGAACGCGGTTTTTATCGATCCCCGGACCATCGTCAATAACCTCGATGATGACCTTGTCAATATCCTGGAAAGCGCGAAGGATGATTTTGCCTGTTTCATTCTTGTGGGCCGCTTTCCGCTCCTCCCTGGTTTCCATGCCGTGGTCAATGGCGTTTCTCAACAGGTGCAGCAGGGGATCACTCAATTTTTCAATGGCCCGTTTGTCGATTCGGGTTTCTTCTCCTTCAATGATGAGGTCAACACTCTTGTTTCGTTGTCGCGCCAAATCTCGGACGGATCGGGAGAAAGGGTTGAACAGGAGAGAAATGGGCAGCATTCGAATATCCATGACCAGTGTCTGGGTTTCATTCACGAGCCGGCTCAGGAATTGAAGAGATTCGTGAAATGCTTCGGAAAATTGTTCGACCATTTCCCGACCCTCTGTTTTCAGTTTCTCCAGGGAGCTTTGCATGCGGTTTCGGGTAATCACCAGTTCCACGGCGATGTTGAGAAGTTTATCCACTTTTTCCGTGGCAACCCGCACCGAGTCGTAGGATATTTTATGGGTGGTTGAGGCGCCGGCCTGCTTCTTGCCGACAGGGGGTGCGGGGGCGGCGGAACCGCTGTTGTCAGCGGGCATCAATGCGGCCATGGAATGGACAATGGGGGTTATGTCCACGGAACCGCCCGATGAAGCACTCAGCATTTCCAGGATGGCGTTGTTGGTGTCGTTGGCCTGGAAAAGGACATCGAAAACCTTTGGTTCGGCGCCCACCCGTCCCTCCCGGATTTCCCGGATCAGGTCTTCCATGCCGTGGCATAGGGATGCCATTTCGTCAATCCCAATGGTCATTGCGGCGCCTTTAAGGCTGTGTGCATTGCGTAAAATGCTTTTCATGGGTTCCGGGTCGGATGTGCCCTTTTTTTCAAGCTGGAGCAGGCCCTGGTCAATGGCCTCAATATGGTCTCTGGCCGATCCAATGAAGCTGGGTAAAAATTCCCTTAATTCCGGGGCTATGGGGGACTGGTTTTTCGGGCCGGGTTTTTCTTCCATGGGTTCCATTGTCATGATTCCAGCTTGAATCTGGAGATAATCTCTTTTAAATTTCCACTCATTTGCGTCAAAGTGTTGGCGGATTGAGTACTCTCCCCGGCGGCAGCGGCCATCTGTCGGGCCACGTCCGACAACTCATGCATGGTCAGTACGATCTGTTCGCTGGCGCTTTTCTGCTGGCCGGTGGCCATGGAAACCTGTTTGGCCGAGTCCGTGGTTTGTTCAGCCATTGAGACAATTTCCTTCATGGCTTTTTCAACCCGGGACAGTTTCAGGGCGCCTTCCTTGACCACCTTAACATTCTCTTCGGAGGCCATCACCGATGCATTGGCCGCCGACTGGATTTCCCTGGCCATGTCTTCAATGGCGCCCGTGGACTTTACCACATTTTCGGCCAGTTTGCGGATTTCAGAGGCCACAACGGTAAACCCCTTGCCCGCTTCACCGGCCTTACTCGCCTCGATGGCGGCGTTTAGCGACAACATTTTGGTTTCTGCGGCCACATCATTGATGATGTGCAAAACCTTTCCGATTTGTTGGGATTTTTCCCCCAGGCTCATGATCTTTTCGGCGCCCATTTCCGTATGGCGTTGGATAATCGCCATCAATTTAGCGGCTTCATCCATGGCTTCAGCGCTTTCCTCGGCATTTTGCTGGGTGGATTCAGCCATGCCTGCCTGGATATCGCTGTTTTCCGCGATTTGACCCGCTGTGGTGGACAGCTCTTCAATGCTGGCAGTGGTCTCCCCCACGCTCGCCGCCTGTTCGGAAGCCCCGGATGCCTGTTCCTCGGAGCTGGCGAGGATCTGGTTGCAGGCCGTGCTGATTTTGAGAATGGCTTCTCTCACCTCAACAATGACCTCCGTTAGATTCCCCTGCATCCGGTTGAATGCCTGCCCCAGGTCTCCTTTAAATTCCACCTGTCCCGTCAGGTCCCCCCGCGCAATCTTATTGGCCTGTTGGGAGAGATTGTTGAGCTCCCGCTGCATGCGAAAAAAGCTGTGGGACAAGGCGCCGATTTCATCCCCCGTAATGACGTCCACGGGGCAGGAGAGATTTCCCTCCGCAATTTTATCGGCAACCGCTTCCAGCTTTTTAAGAGGGGCCGAGGCGTTTTCAGCCAGGCGGTAACTCAGGTAAAAGGCAATGAGCAGGATGGCGATGCTGGAGACGAGGATGCTTCCCAGAAGGGATGTCATTTCATTTCTGAGGGTATGGAAGGGCATGACTTTGACCAGCAGCAGTTCCTTGTTCCCCAGCGGCAGGGCGTAATAAATCCTTTGCTCCTTATAGCTCTTGTGGGTGGCGTATTGGCCTTGTTGCCCGATTTTTTCCAGCAGGGTCAGAAAAATAGACTTTAGGTTTTCCGCGTTCTGATGGCGCAAAAGTATTCCATCTTTTCCGGCAGGCACATTACCGTTTTTGTTTAGCAGAAAGAAATTTGAATCTATTTTTTGGGAAGCGTTTTGAAGGGTATGATCAGCCTCTTTTTCCCGTCCTTGGGCCCTTAAATTTTCGAGAATCGGTTTTAACCGTAAAAGTTCATTGAGACTGCTTTCTCCCCGTAAGCCTTCCACCAGTCGATGAGAATGACTGAAGGTGACGCTTCCCTGAAATAGCACCGTGACCACCATGATAGACAAACACACCATTAGGATTTTGTTAAACAGGGTCAGAACCCCGGGGGGCGTGGACATACCGTATTTTTCGACCCAGCGACCCAGATAAGAGGATAGAATCCGTTCATTGTTAAAAAAACAACAAGCGGCATAGATCATTGCGACCATGATGCCGATTGCCAGGGTTTCGATGGATTGTTCCCGGTCAAAATCGGCAAAAATGATCATCTGCCCAATGCCGATGACAAATCCCATAAGAATGACGACCAGCGTGGTCCAGGCAATTTTCAGGGGCAGGCGAAGCCCGCGGGTCAGCACCTCGTTTAATGCGCTCTGAGTTTTGCGTGTCTTTTCTTCGGCATCCTCCCGGGTCAATTGCAGCGCGCCCACCCATCGCATAGGCAAGCCGATGCAAATAATCGCGAAAACCGGCGCTTCCCAGGCATAAACAATCAACAGGCTTTTCAATTGCGTCCACGTCATGTCCAATGTCAGGAGGAGATAGGGTATGAACAAGAGTCCCACAACAGCGAGAAAAAATACCCCCTGGTGAAGACCGACTTTCTTCTGTAGATTATCCATGATCGTCTCTCCTGGATTCGGATGTTTCTTGAAATGAGGCAATGAGATTTCCCAGATTCTGCGCCAATTGGTGAAGCCCCTGGACCGAAGTGGTGGTTTGGGTGGAAGCGGCCGCCATCTGCCGGGTCACTTCGGATATCTCCCGCATGGCCGCCGCCGTCTGTTCGCTGGCTGTTTTTTGCTGTCCCGTTGTCATGGAGATCTCCTTTGCCGCATCGGTTGACTGTTCGGCGAGGTGAACGATTTCTCCCAGAGCGGTCTTTACCCGTTCCAGTTTTCGGACGCCCGTTGTCACGATTTTGACATTTTCCTCGGAAGCCATGACGGACATGTTTGCCGCCCCTTGAATTTCCTTCAGGATGTCTTCTATGGCGCCGGTTGACTTCACCACGTTTTCGGCCAGTTTGCGAATTTCCGCGGCCACCGCGGAAAACCCTTTACCGGCTTCTCCGGCCCGGCTGGCTTCAATTGCGGCGTTTAAGGACAACATTTTGGTCTCCGCCGCGATGTCATTGATGATTCCCAATACTTTGCCGATTTTCTGGGATTTTTCCCCCAGATCCATGATTTTCGCGGCGCTGATCTCAGTTCTTTGTCGAATGTTCGACATGACGGCTTCGGCGTCGTTCATGGCTTGCAGGCTGTTCTCGGCGTTTTCCATGGTGGATTCGGCCATGCCGGCCTGGGCTTCGCTGTTTTCAGCGATCTGCCGGGCTGTTGCGGACAATTGTTCCAGGGTGGCGGTTGTTTCACCGACGCTGGATGCCTGCTCGGCGGCGCCCGACGCCTGTTGTTCAGCGGCCGCCACAATTTCGTTGCTGGCTGAGTTGATTTGGCCGGCGGCCTGTTTTACCTGCAGGATAATCTTTTTCAGAGCAGTCTCCATTTGGAAAAAGCTGTGGGCGAGGGCGCCCACTTCATCGCCGCTGCCGGTAACAGGGTGAAGGCCGAACTCACCTTTTCCAATACGTTTTGCGGCTTCGTTGAGTTGCTTTAAGGGGTTTGAAACGCTGAAGGCCAAACCGTAGCTCAGAAAAATTGCCACAATGAGAATCAAGCCGGATACCAGAAGCGCCCGTTTAAGGAAAATCGCTTCCGGCTTTTCCAGTTTGCCCACGTCAATAACCCGGATCAGCATTTGTTGGCCGTCTTCAAGGAGAACGGCACAAAAAGTCAGATTGTTGAGGATGTCCTTGTGTATCGGCTTTTTTTTGAGCTTTTCAAAGAGTTCCCCCAGGGCTTTGGGGTCATTGATTCCCGGAGTGAGCGCCGGTTTTCCGGAGACAATGGCGCCTTGACTGTTTAACAGAAAAAGGGAATCGTTTTTTTCGCTGTCTATGTCGATGCCATTGAGAAGGGCTAATGCCTGGTGGATTTTCTCCTTTGAAAGGCTATTTCCATAAAGCAATGCTTTGATCCGGTCCAGCTCCTGGATGGCCCCTTTGCTCAATTCCGATTCAAGAAGTGCTACGGAGTGCATATAGCTGACACTGACCTCAAAGAGTACCGCTACAAACATGATGCCGACACAAACACACATGACTTTGCTGAAAATGGAAAACACGCCGGGTGGGGACTTGATGCCCGACTGATGAACCATTTTGCCCAGGTACGGTGCAATGGACCGTTCAATATTCAAAAACGTGACAATGGCATAAACCACGCCGATGATGATCCCCGCGATGAATGCCTGGACTGACTGGATCAAATCGAAGTGGGCAAAGAAAACCATTTGAAGAATGCCGCCGGCAAATGCGAAAATGATGATAGCCAGCGAAACAACGGCAACTTTTGGTGGCAATCGAAACGCCGATGCAATGATCTGTTCCGGATGCAGGGATTTTCGTGATTTTTTGAGAAAAGACGTTTTTTCGTCAATGGAGATGATACGCGCCCAGCGCATGGGCAGCCAGACACATATGCCGCAAAACAATATCCCTTCCCATGTATAGATGATCAAGATCCGGGTAAGTTGATCGGCTGTCAATTCAAGGGAAAACAGGACATAGGGAACGCCCAGAACGCCCACCACCAGAACAAAGTACAGGAGCTGATCGAGACCGATTTTTTTTTGCAATGCATTCATCCGGGATTTTCCCTCCATTTCTGTTTTGACAAGGAATGCTGTTTATCCCCTGTTTTCAACTGATCCAGGTCCAGAAGAAACGCGATTTTTTCATCCAGCAGGGCCAGTCCCCACAAAAAAGAATGCGCTTTATGAAAATCAACCAAGGGCGGCAGTCTTCTGATTTGGGCCAGATTCAGACTGAGGATACCTTCCACCGCATCCACTGAGACAACCGCTGGACTGGGTTCCCCGTTCACTTCCAGAAAGGCGGGTGAAAAATCCCCGTCATTGGGCGGGAGGTCAAAAATATCCCTGAGGCTTACCGGTTTCACGTCCCAATCCATTTGAAACCTCTTTTTGAGGCTGATGCGAACAACCTGTGCCGCTGGCGCTCCCAAAAGAAACGGCCCCGCACGAAAAAGGACGAAATCAAAAGTTTCTGGTTCCGGGTTTTGAATTTCAGTTGCAGGCGTCATGACGCGTTATTTTCCGTGGATCTTCATTTTTTCAGAGGCCATGATTTTCCTGTAGTTGAGAATGACCACCAGACTTTCATCCAGGCGTGCTTCGCCATCAATAAAATTCACATATTCCTTTTCAAAGGTGATCATGGGGGGGTCAATGGATTTCAGAGGGAGATCGATAATCTCGTCTACACTGTCAACGAGAAAGCCCACATCCACCTCCTTCATGCTGGTGATCATGATGGATGCCTGGGATGGGGTTTCAGCCTGAATTCCCAGCAGGGCCTTTAAATCCACCACTGAAATGATTTCGCCGCGTGTATTGATAATTCCCAGGATGTGCGGGGGAAGGGTCGGAACCGGGGTAATGGCCTTTGCCCAGCATATTTTTTTGATATAATTCATATCAAAGGCATATTTCTCCTTTCCCAGTGTGAAGGTCATCAGATGGCGGATGGCGGCTTCGGGATTATCCACGGGAACTGATTGTGCGGTTTTTGTCAAAGCGTCAAGTATGCGTGAGGATGTTTTTTCGCGTGTTTGAGGGTTGCGGTGGATATGCTTTAACGCAATCTCAATTTTTTCAGAACGAATGGGCTTTTCCATGACATCGTCCATGCCCGCGGCCAGGCATGCCTGCCGGGTTTCTTTTTCATCGTGGGCGGTCAGGGCAATAATGGGGATGGGCCTGGGATGATCAGAATGGGAAGACGACAGAGAACGGTTTTTTTCCCATTGTCGGATATTTTTCGTGGCCTCAAGCCCGTTGATTCCGGGCAGTTCAATGTCCATCAACACCATTTGATATGGTTTTTTCTTGATGGCTTCCACTGCTGATTCGCCATTTGTGACGCTGTCAACCCGAACATTCTGCTTTCTTAGCAACATCTGCGCTACTTTGAGGTTGACGGGGTTATCGTCCACCAGAAGAATTGTCGGCGTATCCCTCAAGGGTCCAGACTCCCTTCAATGGAGCATGTTTTGGTTTATTAGTGGTCTTTAGGAAACAAGTGCGTTGATAGAAAGCTCCGAAAAACAGATGAATGTTAGAATATATTTTAGTTTAAGTCAAAGGGGATTGCGAACATTACATGGATGACTTTCGGGTTTGTTTGCCGGGGAAATCGGGAGGGAGTGCCGGCACTACATGGAAAATGACCTTGAAACAGGTTTTATTGCCTGGCTTGTTTTCCAGTTGGATGGTCCCGCCCATGGACTCGATGAGTTTTTTTGAGATATGGAGGCCCAGGCCGGTCCCCTTGGTTTGGGTCTTCACATTTTCCCCTCGATAGAATTTGTCAAATATTTTTTCTCTATCCGCTTCCGGTATGCCGGGGCCCCTGTCTTCCACTTCCACCATTACGGTCCGGCCCTCTAATCCGATACGGACATAGACATCGGCTTGTTCCGGGCTGTATTTGACCGCATTTTCCACAAGGTTTGAAAGTGCGATCCTCACAGCTGTGGGGTTTATCTTTATTCTTGGAATATCTTCCGTCCCATTGAAATGAATGGTTATCCTCTTTTTTCCAGCGTGCTTTGCGAGATCAGATAAGATTTGCCGCATAATTTTATGAAGAGAGATGTTTTCCAGAGGGAACGGATAATCTTCCGCTTCAAGCCGGGAAAGCATAAGGATTTCTTCCGCCAGTGAATTGAGGGACAGGGAAGAATCCCGGATGACCTCGCCACACTGCCGGTATTTTTCGGGCGTCAGAAAACTGTTTTCAGCGATTCTGTCGGAAAAGCCGCCAATGATGACGAGTTGGTTCTTGACTTCATGAAAGAGCATGTTTTGAAAATCAGTTTGCCGTGCTTCCATTGCCTCAAGCTTTTCGACCTCCCTGTTCAGATGTCTCTTCTTTATTTCTCTTTGAATCAGCCTGTCCACCTTGAGCAACAACTCTCTTATCGAAAAGGGTTTCGAGATATAATCATCGGCGCCCAGTTCAATTCCCTTCAGCTTCTGTTCGTGCGAACCGAGGGCTGTCAGCATGATGATCGGAATTTCGGATATGTCTTCCTGATGGTTGTTGCGGATGATTTTACAGATTTCCCATCCGTTAATGCCGGGAAGCATAATGTCAAGAAGAATCAAGTCCGGCTTTTCCGCTTCAATCAGTCGGCATGCGACCTGGCCATCCAACGCCGTTATGGGGTGATATCCTCTCTTGTTGAGGTTATAATCCAACATGTAAACCAGGTCTTCGTCGTCTTCCACTATCAATATTTTTCCATTTGACATCGCCTTGTCCTTTCTCAGCAGGCTGACGGGGATGATGCCGGTCCCAGCAGTATTTTGGATGGGCCTGTTTTGGGCAGAAGACGTCTCCATTCCATGGCGCCTGCGTCGGTTTTGGACCCATGCCGTTCTTTTGGTTCGTCGGAAGACCCGGTTATCAGCGCCGACAAATCGTCCACGGTCCGGCGCATTTGCTCGGCCTGTGCGAACAGTTCTTCTGCCACGCCGGCCGTTTCCTCGCCACTGGCGGCGTTCTGTTGCACCGCTCGTTCCGCCTCAGCCAAAGCTGAATTGATCTGCTTGATGCCCTCCGATTGTTCGTTTGAAGCAATGGCAATTTGTTCCACCAGTTGGCCCACCTTTAGCGCACTGGCGGTAACCCGAGAGAATGCCGCTTGGGTTGTATAAGCCAGTTCCGAGCCTTGCTTTACCTTATCACATGTTCCTTGAATCAGGTTTGCCGTGGTTTTTGCGGCTTGTGTCGCCCGTAATGCCAATTTCCGGACTTCCTCCGCAACCACCGTAAACCCGGCTCCCGCTTCACCGGCCCGGGCTGCTTCCACCATGGCATTTAAGGCCAGCAGGTTGGTTTGAAAAGCAATTTCATCGATGGTCTTGACAATCGTTGAAGTTTCATCGCCGGCTTTTGAAAGTTGCGCCATGGATCCCTGTAGTTCCTCCATCGCATTATTGGCGTCTGCTGCAATCCGTTGTGTTTTATCCATTAAGCCATTGGCTTCATCGGCGTTGTGAGCGTTTTGCCGGGTCATGGCCGACATTTGTTCGAGTGATGAAGAGATCTGTTCAACGGCTGCCGCCTGTTCGGAGGCGCCTTCAGCAAGGGACTGGCTGGAAGCGGAGAGTTGCTCGGATGCGGAAGCCACCTGTTCGGCGCCCTCAGACATTCCTTGAACGTTCTTGCCGATGGGCTTTGTAATACCGCGAGCCAGAAGGAAGGCGAAGGCGCCGCCCAAAAGGAGCAGCAACAGGGAGCAGATCGATACGACGAGCAACATGGATTGAAACTCTCGGCGTACCGACTGGGCGACAACCTCGATTTCATCTTCGTAAGCGCCGGCGCAGATTACCCAGTCCCAGGGTGCGTAATAGGCGCACTGGGCCACTTTTGTGCGGGCTTTCTTTTCTCCCGGATTCTTCCATGGGTACCGTTTTGTAATGGTTTCCTCCGGTTTTGCATTAACGGTATCTTCCACAATGGATTGAATGAAAAAATGGCCCTTTTCATCTTTTGCGCCCCAGACATTTTCACTGTCCCGCCTTCCCTCATGGCTGATAATATAGTGACCCTTGTCCTCACCTTGACCTCCCAGAACATAGACGTAGCCGCTTTGTCCAATCCGTTTGGAGAGGATCATTCGGCGTAGGGCATCTTCGATCTGAACTTTCACCATCCGGTCAAATTCGGCTTTGTAGGCGGATGCGGAGATAATCCATCCCCAGGGTTCAAAAATTTCCTGGGCCAGGCATTTGGTTCGTGTGGTTGCTTCTCCAGGGTTTTTCCACTCGTATTCAACATAGCCCCTGTTCCCCATGGCCAGCTGCTTTTGGATGAAATCATATTTTCGTAAATCTCTTCCGAGCATATTTTTTTGGGGATGAACCCGTAATATGCCACCTGAAGACAATACATAAATGTAGCCTGTTTCACCTATTTTTTGGGTCGAAAGGTAGGAAGCCGCTTTTTCCCTGGCTTCTGCTTCGGTTAAATGGCCGGATTGATACTGGTTATAAAAATATCGGGTCATTTGTTCACCGTTCTTGGCAATGCTCGCACAGGTGCTGATGATGGCGGCACGGGATGCCTGGGTAATGTTCTCCCGTATGGTTTTGGTGATGTCTTCCAATTGGGCCATGGTGGACTGTCTTATTTCTTTATCGACCATTTGACTTAAGGCATCGCTTTTCAGATACGTTACCGTGCAAACAATGAGCGTAGGCGCAATGACGCAGATCAGGGCAAGGGCAATAATTTTCGTTTGAAGACTTAAATTTTTCATCATTTTTCTCCTTTCTCAAAGGGTGCTGTCAAAGGGCCCCGGCCGAAAAGATTTTCCGGGGTAGCCTGATTCGTTATGTCTTCATACATTTTTATGCGAAATTGAGGACGTTTAGGAACAGGCGATTTGTTTTTGAACGGGTGGTTCATCGATTTCATGAATAGAGGTATTGCAGTATTTAAGGGGGTCTCGTTTTGCTTTTTTCTTATATTTGGCGATCAGGCTGGAAACTTCATCGCTAGAATAGGTCCGGGTGCGGGATTCGGGCAATTCCAGAATGACGGCGCTCACCGTGAGCAGGGGATACTGGTTTGCCTCTCCCTGCCTGTTTTTGGAACTGATGTATCCTTTCATCAGAGCATCGGAATCGTAAAAGCTCTCCGCGTTCCGCTTGAATGATCCGATGATGCCTTGAACCTCATGGGTTACCGTTTCAACTGAATGACCTTTTACGCCCATGAAGAAATCGTCGCCGCCGACATGGCCGGCAAAATGGGAAGGCTTCTGTGTAATGGATTTCAATAATTCCGAAAAGAGGAGAATGATACGGTCCCCGGATCGGAATCCATAGGTGTCGTTATAGGGTTTGAAGTTATCGAAATCAAAATAGACAATGACATATGGCATGGCATTATCGTGCAGGGCTTCTGAAACAAAGGAATAAATGAGGGTGTTCCCCGGAAGTTTTGTCAGAGGATTCTGGTCGCGGGCAATGGCGAGATTCTTTTCGTTTAAAACCCTTAAGAGGGAATGGGCGCTCAGAAAACCGGCGTATTTCATGCCATCGACCATAATGAGCCCGTCAATATTTTCATTTCGCGAAAATATTTCCAATATTTTTTCAGCCGGCACATGGACATCCGCAATGGGGAATTTGCTGATAAATCGTTTTAAATTTCCCCCGAATGCGGGGTTTTCCAATAATTCCCTTCCAAAACGCGAATAGGCATAATCTTTGAAACTGCTTTCAAATATGACCCCCAGCGGTTCGGTGTTTTGATTCAAGACCGGGTAGAAGGCATGGGTCTTCTTATGTCTGAATTTCTCAAACACCTCCAATATGGGAAGTTTGTCCGAAATGGGTTCGAGGTATTCCATTTCCATCTTGATTAAATCCCCGTCATCGGATGTTTGATCACGCCGATTGCTTCTGTTCAAGATGCAGATATGCTCATATTGGGGCTTGATCCTTTGCATGTCGGTTTCCGGGGGTTGTACCAGATAGCCCTGAACCAGATCACAGCCTATTTCCCGGCAGCTGTAAAATTCCTGATTTGTCTCAACGCCTTCGGCAACAACAAGACTCCCCATGAGGTGTGCGATATTGACGATGCTTGAAACCAGGAGCTTCTTGTTAAGGTCTTCGGCAATTTCATTGATGAAAAACCGATCTATTTTGATGAAGTCCGGTTTTGTATAATAGAGGAGCTGAAGACCGGAAAATCCGGTTCCACAATCATCCACCGCAATCTTAAACCCTTGTGCGCGGTAGGCACTGAGAATTTGCAGTGTTTCTTTGATGTTCAGGATCTCATTTCGTTCGGATATTTCAAAACAGATGGTATCTTCTGAAAGACCATGGCGATGGAGGATTCTCTTGGTTTCGCCTGACGCATAATTTCTGGAAACCAGCACACGATTATCCAGGTTGAAAAAGAGTTTCGTGCAGGAGCAATTCTCAAGGCTGATAAATTTCTGAATGGCCTTTTCCCGGAGTAACAGGTCTATTTTATGGAGCATTCCGTCTTCATAAGCCTTGTCAAAAACCGCTCCAATGGATTGAAATCCCGCTGATTGGAACCCCCTCAGCAACGCTTCCAATCCGTAGCAACGGCCTGTGTGGATGTTGATGATGGGTTGCAGGGCGTAATCCATGTCCGAAATCGCTGATTGCCAGTATTTATTGATAAATGTGGACATTGATGACATCCTTTCGATTTGGGCGTTAAATCTCACGCGTCTTTGATTTGCAGCGTGATTAACTCCTGAAGGTTATAATGCGATGGTTTTATTTGGCGTATGTAAGGGCGATGTTAGGATATCGTGAAAACTCTTTCTTTAGGTTGACTTGCCATGAAAACTCGAATAAATTTAGTTGAGAATTGAAATGTTTCAGGTGGAGGGTTCATATGAAAAACAGGTCACTTATTCTGGTCCTCATGGTATTTTTCGGAGCATTCCTGATGAATCAGGGTTGTACAAAGACGCAGCGTTACCGGATGTCGGAAGATGGAAAGGAAAGCGCGAACTTGATATATCCCAGCTTCATCGAGGTCCAAAGCTTTGATGGAAAAAGCGTGGAGGGTTTATTATCCGGCATCATTTATGAAGGGAAAAAGGAGGTGGTTTTTTCCTCGGGAACCCACACCGTGGTATTGCGATATTATGATATATGGGATATCGATGACAATGACCACGAAAAGGTCTACTCAAATTTGATTACCCTTCGTTTCGATGCCGAAGCGGGCAATCGTTACAAAATAGATGTTGATGTGCCGAAAGACCGGCAAAGCGCCTTGAAGCTGGCTTCCCATTTTGATCCCACCATTATTGATGAGCGGACGGGGAATCGGGTCTCCTACTGAAATGATAATCAATGAAATCAGTTCAGAACATTCAGGGGGATGAAACCGCATCGTTCCGCAATTTGTTGCCCTTTTTTGCTGAGGATAAAAACAATCAGTTTTTTAATATCATGAGGCATATCTTTTTGGTCCACATAGAGATACAACCGTCTGGATATGGGGTATTTCCCCTGTTTTGCGTTTTCCTTGCCGGGGGCCTCACCGTTTACGAAAAGAGGCTTCACTTCATGGTTCAGTAAAGCATGGCTGACATAACCTATGGCCGCCGGATGTTCCGCGACATAGGCGAGGACCCCACTGTTGGAATTCCGGAGGAGAGCCCTTGATTGGATGTTTCCGGATTTCATGACGATCTCTTTCCATATCTCCTCGGTTCCGGAGGATGCGCCCCTGGTGACCACCTCAATGGTATCGCGCAGTCCGCCTACATCTTCCCAGGATTTGATGGCCCCGGCGTATATATCGCCCAGTTCTTTAATACTCAAATGATCCACGGGATTGGATGGATGGACAATCGGAACAATCAAATCGGTTGCAACGGCAAATCCCTTAATCTGTAAACCCGCGGATTCAGCACGATTCAACATCTCCGTCGGGATCGGGGAAGAAGACATGGCAATGCGGCATTTTCCGTCGATCAAGTTCGATACCCCTTTCATGGACCCACCGCCGCTGACCTCTATCTCTAGGACTCCCTTTTGTGAATACGCTTCTGAAATTTTGCGCATGAAGGGCAGGAGCGTCGTTGATCCTTCAATGCGGATTTCGGTCTGCTCCCGGGTAGTGCACCCGGGCGTAAGCCAACATGTAAAGGAAAGCAGCATTACGAAAACGAATGTTTTTAGGGAGTACATCTTATTTTTCATGGTCCGTTTCCTTAGTCCGGGCGCCAGCCCGGGATTTGATCTCATTTCAGGCCCCTTTTACCGCGGTCAGTTTTTCTTCATGGTTTCCCTAATATTGTATGGGGCCGGTATCATCGGTATTTCCGGTTCTTCAAAAGACATGTCTGACTCCTTATTCAATAGAAGTTTTTTCAAACGACTGTTTTCACCCTAAGCTGCAATTGTTAGATTTTTGTTAGATTGTCCCCGAGAGTTGATTTTTCCCAAAGTGAAACAAGAAAATAGGGAAATGATGGAAAAAGATTTTGACAGGGGAATGCACAAAATCCTACAATTAACATGAACTTAACAAAAACCTAATATTTTTCCAATAAAAGCGGACTATTGAAAGGAGGTTTGTGATGGCACTTTTAGCATTACCCAAGGGGTTGACATGGGGGAGTGGACTGGTCATTGGTGCGGCCGCCGTTTTTCTGGCGCCTGTGGTGGCGCCGGTGGTGGGCGGCGTTTTAAAAACATTGACCAAAGCCGGCATCAAGGG
Organism: Desulfatiglandales bacterium; assembly: GCA_963664475.2. GTDB lineage: Bacteria > Desulfobacterota > DSM-4660 > Desulfatiglandales > Desulfatiglandaceae > NaphS2. Next base: position 47,218 of record CAXXXE010000004.1, on the reverse strand, counting down.
CGGCATGGTCCTTTATGAACAAGGGAAGTTGCTGATGGAAGAGACCAAGGAAACCATCGAGGACCTGACCGAAGAGGCCAAGGCGGAGCTGAAGGAAGGCCAATCACTGGCTGTTGCCGCTAAACCCGCGAAGGCGGCCGCAAAGTAGGAGCTATGATTCATGACATTGCCTGAAGCCCGTATCGGGCATCGGACCGCTGACAGGCTCAGGATCAAGATCCCTTCCATAAGGGGGCGGGAAGCTTATTTAATTGCCATTAAGGAGGCCCTTTTAGAAAGTGGTTTAGCCGGCAGTCTCGATGTCAATCCGGCCACCGGGAGCATTTTGCTTAAAGGTGCGAATTTGCTTCCGGCAACCATCGCATCGGTGGGGGAAAAAACCGGCCTTTTTAAATTGGAGCTGTCCACTCCCGAAGTTGAGCCCTTGTCCCTGAAGATTGTGGCCCCTGTTCGCAGTCTAAGCCAATCCGTCAGCCGTTTTTCCGGCGGGGATCTGGATCTTCCGGGCCTGGTTTTCCTGACGCTTCTGGGTGTGGGTCTTTACAAGCTTTCCCGGGGAAATCTTGCGGCGCCGCCCTGGTACACCGCTTTCTGGTATGCCATGGGGGTTTTTACAAAGTCCATCGTGGAAAAATAGGCCTAAAGGCTTTTATGCCGGCAGGAAAGGAGGCCATCCGGAGGTGTGTCCTTATTCCGCGTTCAAGATGAAAGAAGGTCAATGGTTCAGGCAGTCCATAGCAAAATAGCGGGCAGGGGCAGGTTCAATGTCGAAGGATTGAAGGGGTCTGAGTCCCTCAAGGCGCTTCTTGAGAATCGGCTGGTCAAAGCGCATGGCATGATCCGCGCTTCCGCCAGCACGGTGTCGGGAAATATCCTGGTGGTATTTGATCCCGAACAGGATCACGAATCCGTAGCCGGCCTCATTGAACATATTCTTTCTCCGAAAAAGGGGAAAAATATTTGTCAGGCTCCTTCACGGCCCATTGTGTTGTCCGAGAAAGAGCATGTCTTAGCGCTTCAACAAGCAACTCCCCCTGGCGCGGAATCCCTTGTGGCTCTGGCTGAAAAAGTCAAGCATATTCTTTCTCCCCTTCGGCCCCAACCCCTCCAGAAATGGCATACCCTGACCAGTGAGGCGGTTCTGTCGCTGGTTCATACGAAGCTGGACGCAGGGATTTCCGAAAAGCAGGTTCAACACCGCCGACGCCAGTACGGAGCCAATACCCTCCCTGAAGGGAAACCCAGATCCAAATGGGAGATTTTCGCGGGCCAGTTCGTTTCTTTGCCGACGGCGCTTTTGGGGGCCGCCGCCGGAGTCTCTCTCTTAACCGGGGGACTTGTGGATGCGGTCATCATCATGGGCGTTGTGGTGGCCAACGCGGGTATCGGTTTCGTCACGGAGAACGAGGCCGAAAAGACCATCCAGTCTCTCAAGCACGCGGTACACCCTTCGGCTGAGGTGGTCCGGGAGGGGAGGGTCATCAGGGTCCCCGTGGAAGATGTGGTCATCGGGGATCTTCTGGTGCTGAAGCCGGGGACCTATGTGGCGGCGGACAGCAGAATTCTTCAGGAAGCCCGCCTCAGTATCGATGAGTCGGCCCTCACGGGGGAGAGCATGCCGGTTTATAAAAAGGTGAGACCCCTGGGGCTGGAAAACATGCCCATCGCCGACCGGAACAATATGGTGTTTCGCGGCACCCTGGTGACCGGCGGTGAAGGTCTGGCCGTGGTGGTGGCCACGGGGGGATATACGGAAATTGGAAGGCTTCAGATACTGCTGGACGGCGCCTCTCGGCCCGAAACCCCCATGGAAAGGCAACTCAGGGTCATGGGCAACCAGTTGGTCATTGCGAGTGGGGCCATCTGCGGCGTTGTGTTTTTGCTGGGGTTCATGAGGGGGTATGGGTTTCTTCAAATGCTGCGCATGGGAATTTCCCTGGCCGCGGCGGCAGTGCCCGAAGGGCTTCCCGCCGCGGCTACCATCAACTTCGCCCTGGGCATTCGAAAGATGCGGCGCCATAATGTGCTGGTCAGGCGCCTGCAGGCCATTGAAACCCTCGGGGCCATCCAGACCGTCTGCCTGGATAAGACCGGGACCATTACAGAGAACCGAATGACCGTGGTCACCTGTTATATTGATTTTCAGCGGGTGGAGATTACGGAACGGCGGTTTTTAGCCGAAAAAGGTCCCATTCCACCGGCGGAAGTGGTTGAAATCGGCCAGTTGGCATCGGTTTGCGCTCTCTGTAATGAATCCCTGATCACAAGCCGCAACCGTGACGGGGAGTATGAACTGAGCGGCTCGCCCACGGAAAATGCGCTGATTCATTTTGCCATACGCTCCGGCATCGAGATTGTCTCCTTGAGGGAAGCGTATCATCTTTTAAAAGTCAATTACAGGGCGGAAAACCGGCTTTTTATGAGCACCCTGCACGCAACACCCGAAGGGGGCAGAATGCTGGCGGTAAAGGGGAGTCCCGCCGGTGTGCTGGATCTTTGCTCGTGGCATCTGGTTAATGGCGAAAGGGTCCGCCTTACGGAAGAGGAAAGACTCATCATCGAGACGGAAAATGAGCGCATGGCCGGTGAAGCCCTGAGGGTCTTGGGCGTGGCGCGTGCCGATTCCCCGAAGGGCGGTGCGGTTGCTCTCGAGAGCGAACTAACCTGGATCGGGCTTGTGGGGATGACTGATCCGGTGCGGGAGGGTGTGGTGGAGCTGATCCAGGCTTTCCACGGGGCGGGGATCGAAACCGTTATGATCACGGGCGATCAGAGCCCCACCGCCTATGCGGTGGCTTCCAGGTTGAAGCTGAGTAGGGACGACCGTCTGGCCATTCTGGATTCCATGGAATTTACCAGCGTTCAGCCGGATGTCATGGAGGCGCTGGTCCGGAAGGTCCATGTGTTTTCCCGGGTAACGCCGGCCCATAAGCTTGAGATCGTCCAGGCCCTTCAAAGGGCGGGTAAGACGGTTGCCATGACGGGCGACGGCATCAATGACGGTCCGGCCCTCAAGGCCGCGGACATTGCCATTGCCATGGGACACAGCGGCACCGACGTTGCCCGTGAGGTGGCGGATGTGGTGCTGGAGGACGACAACCTTGAAACCCTGATTATCGCCGTCGCCAACGGGCGCAATACCTACAAGAATATTCGAAAGTCGGTTCATTTTTTTCTTTCCACCAATCTCAGTGAAATCATGGTGATGTTTACGGCCATTGCCGCCGGTATCGGGTTCCCCTTAAATGTCATGCAGCTCCTGTGGATCAACATCATCAGCGATATTTTTCCAGGGCTGGCGCTTTCCATGGGAGATCCCGATCCCGATGTCCTGAATGAGCCCCCGCGCGACCCCAATGCGCCGCTTTTTGACAAGAGGGATTTCAAGCAGATGGCCATTGAGTCAGGCATCATCAGCGCCGCTTCCATGGGCGCCTACGGCGTGGGTATCGGGGTGTACGGCATGGGCGCCAAGGCCACTTCCCTGGCTTTTCAAAGCCTGACCTTCGGGCAGCTGCTTCACGCAGTCGGTTGTCGATCTGAAACGAAGAGCATTTTTAGTAAAACAAAGCCTTCCGCCAACCCCTATCTTAATGCGGCTGTCGGCGGTTCCATGGCCCTTCAGGTGTTGACCATGGTGGTTCCCGGTTTGAGACAGCTTCTGGGAGTGACGCCCATGAACCTTTTTGATGTGGGAGTGATTGGTGGAAGTGCGGTCCTGCCGCTTTTACTTAACGAAAGCAGAAAGGCAGCGAGAAAGGTCGGATAATGAGAGATCGTTTCATGTTTACGTCCGAATCGGTGACCGAAGGGCATCCGGACAAACTCTGTGATCAGATCAGCGATGCCATTGTTGACCGTTTTCTACGGCAGGATCCCTGTGCCAGGGTTCGCGCCGAATGTACCGTATCCCGGGGGATTGTTTTTATCGCCGCGCGCTTTGCCACCAGCGCCAAGGTGGATCTCCCCCATGAAGCCCGCAAGGTGATCAAGCGGGCGGGTTATGACCAGCAGGATTTTAATGCCAAGACCTGCAGTATCCTGACGGCGCCCCTGGGATTCCCCCCCCAGAAAAAGGCCCTGTTTGATGAACATGCGTTGACGGAAGAACAGATTGCAAAAATTGCGGTGGACAGCCAGGTGACCGTATTCGGTTTTGCCTGTGATCAAACGCCGACCCTGATGCCCCTCCCCATATGGTTGGCCCATAAGATGGCCAGACGCCTGGCAACCGTTCGAAAAGAGGGGATTCTCTCTTATCTGATGCCGGACGGCAAGATCCAGGTGGGGGTGGAGTACCGGAACCGCAAACCCTTCAGGGTTCACAGCGCCACCATTACGGCCAGCCAGCGGCGCGCCAAAAGCCCATCCCTGAAACGCCTGCATGCCGATATCATGGAGGCTGTTTTTTCGCCGGTTTTTGATGATGAGCCTGTGAAGCCGGACAATGAAACACGGGTGTTTGTGAACCCGGCCGGGGTTTTTTTAGGGGGACCATCCCACCATTCGGGGCTTACAGGCAGGAAAAACGCAGTGGATACCTATGGCGAATTCTCGCGGCACAGCGGGGACGCGCTCAGCGGAAAGGACCCCATGCGGATCGACAGGGTGGGCGCCTACGCGGCCCGTTATGCGGCCAAGAATATCGTGGCCGCGGGTCTTGCCGACGAGTGTGAAGTGGCTTTGAGCTACTCTATCGGGATGACGGAACCGGTAAGCTTGCAGGTGAATACCCTCGGGACTTCCAAAAAACCCCAGGAGGAGATTTTAAATCTGGTGAAAACCCATTTCGATTTCAGGCTGGGTGCGATTTTGCGGCAGTTCAATGTGCGGCATTTGCCGTCGTTGAACCCGGAAGGTTTTTACCGGAAACTGGCCGCTTACGGGCATGTGGGGCGCGATGATGTGGGCCTTCCATGGGAAAAGACCGACAAGGCCGAAATGCTGGCCTCATCATGATATCAACTGAAGGCAGGCTTTGACGTCCGAAAAACAAGAAATTCATTGACGGAAAAACTTAAAACCGCGGTTTTCCGCCTTAGATGAATACGGCCAGAAAAGAAAGACTGGTGCCTTCCAGTGCCCGGCCCATGGCCCAGCCGCAGAATGCTTTGCTCAATGCCCGGCCCGCTTTTGAAGTGTTCTCGATCAGGAAATGATCCATATCTATGGCTCTGGTCTCATCAAAATAGCCGTTTTCCTTCAGGATGGCGAGGATCCGTTCTTTCAGGGATCGGCCCGGTTCGTATTTCACCACAAGGCTCCCTGTAATCGTATTGGCGCGGATGCTTTCCATCCCCTCAAGGCCTTTCAGCAGGGCCTGAATGGCCTTTGCTTCTTCAGGATTTCTCCTGATGGCGGGGATCTTTAGCCTCAACCTTCCCGGAATGCTGTGCATATAGTAGGTCATTATCTTTGGACTCCATACTTGACAAAAAGGTTTAAGCATTTGGAAGAATGCTATCTCGTCAGCGTCGGTCATTATTTAAGGCAAGAATAGGGGTGTTTTGTTAGGAATGTATAAGGGAAAGATTAAACTTCTATAAAGGGATTGGTGAGATAGGGATTGATGAGTGCTAGATGATTTTCAGTAGTCGGTTTGAAAGAAGGGCTCCGACAATGCCGGCAACCAGGCCGATGGTGATGGCAAGGGCGTAATGCACGATGCTGTGGGGGGTTGCATCTTCTTTTGGAATCACCGTCTCCTTTTTGGCCAGCGGATCCTTTGCGACATCGATTAAAGCTCTTGTTTTTGCCATTTTGATTTTTCTCCTTTCAGACAATTTCTTCGCATAGCTTCCGGATCTCTTTTGACGCCTCACTGTGAGGCGCGTGATCCAAAACCGAACGGCCCGTTATCATGGCCTCCACAAAGGCAATCCGTTGGGATATCTCCGATTCAAACAGATCAATGCCGTAGGTCAAAAGTGCCTCTCTCACCTCTTTTCCCATCCGAGTTCCCACAATCTTTCGGCAAATGAGCAGCTTTGCGGCAAATTGCCGGTTTCCTTTTTGGGCCTCAGGGAACAGGGCTACGGTCTCTTTGCTTGACCAGATGTCAAGGGGGCTGGGACCGATGGGGACAATGGCCAGATCGGATGCAGCAAGAACAGCGCGGGTGATGTCGCCGATTGCCGGCGGGGCATCGATGATGACATGATCATGGTTTCGGGTCAACGCCCGACGGTCGCTGAGAAGAGAGGCTGAGGGGCGATGAACCACATCAAATGCATGATGCTCGGCAATGGACTGCCATTGAAGAACGCTTCCCTGCGGGTCTGCATCCACCAGGAGTATGCGGCGTCCTCTTTCAGACAGACAGCCGGCCATATTCAGTGCAATGGTTGTCTTGCCGACCCCCCCTTTTTGATTGACCAGACTGATGATCATGGCAACTCCTGATATCTGACCTAATGTTGATCCGGATGATATTTTATTGTATCCACAGGGTCAACCCAATTCATGAGAAGAATTCTTTTTGGGTGAATTGAGGGTGTTTTTCTGATACTATATGTCTTTTTACCGAGACAACCCCCAATTGTCAGCGTGAAAGGAGTTTCTTCTTAACAATGAAGGATGAAAACGAGACAACTTGTTGCCACGGCAAGGTTGCCAGCGCCGTACCGGGGAGGGTTCGCATCAAGCTTCATCCCGCAAACCGGAACCAGGCGTTCATGGACGGGATCAAAAGCGGTTTGGGTTCGCGGGAAGGGATTCAAGATATCAGGCTTAACGGCGCCACGGGGAGCGTTACCGTCAGGTACGACCACGCTCGCCACGGAACGGACAGCATTCTGGGTCTGTTGGAGGATCTGGATGTGGTGGTTCAAACGTTGGGGCGCTTTCCTGCAATCAAAATTCCGGAGGGTGGAGCAGTTGAATCCGGTGTTTCAAAAGGGTTGCCGGAAGCCCTGAATGATCTCAACCGGCGGATATACGCAGCGACCCGTATTCCTTTTGACCTGAAAATCGTTCTGCCGCTCCTCTTTGCGGCGGCGGGTCTCTGGTCCATGGGAAAAAAAGGCCTCATGATTGAAAGTGTCCCGGGCTGGCTCTTTTTGTGGTTTGCTTTTGATATGTTTGTGAAGCTGCACCCCGCTCACGGCGAAACGGGTAACTGACATCCGTTTTCCATGTAAATCGTGAAAGATTCGAACCTCCTCCCATGGCAGCCCACAAGGCCCATCATCGAATAATGCGCAAATTTAACGGCCTCCTAACAATTCATCGTTATATGGAACCATGATCGGTTGTGCCACCGGCCCCTATCCGGGGAACAGGCACTCAAACATGTTGTATTAATCGATGTTGGTGTATCCGTATCAAAAGCGATGGGGTATGAGGAGGTCGAAAAATGTTTAAAAGAACCCTGATTTTTAGCTTGTCGTGGTTATTGAGCATTTCAGTGTTCATTTCCATGGGTCAAGGCGCGGATGAAATATTGAACGGCGCCGGGGCCACATTCCCATTTCCCCTCTATGAAAAATGGATTGACGTGTACCGGAAAAAATCCGGGGTGCGCATCAGTTACCGTGCGGTGGGATCAGGGTCGGGCATTCGACAACTGCTTGAAAGAGAAGTAGATTTCGGAGGAACCGACGTATTCATGTCAGCGGATGAGCTTGACCAGGCCAGTGGGAATATTCTCCACATCCCCACATGCCTCGGCGCCGTAACGATTATTTATCATCTTCCCGGAAACCCGGTACTGAAATTCACGCCAATGCTTATTTCGGATATTTTTATGGGGAAGATAACCCATTGGTCGGACCAAAGGATCTCAGATGTTAATCCCGAGAGCAGTTTGCCCGATTTGGAGATCTCCGTTGTTCACCGCTCGGAAGAGAGCGGCACCACGTTTATATTCACCGATTATCTGTCAAAGGTCGATCCAAAGTGGCGGGATAAGGTGGGTCGCGGTAAAAAAGTTTGGTGGTTAACCGGGATGGGCGTGGAGGGAAATCCCGGCGTGGCTGAATTTGTGAAAAAGATTCCCGGCAGCATCGGCTATGTGGAACTTGCTTATGCAAAGTGCCATCATTTGCCTGTGGGCTGGGTCAAAAATCGGTCCGGCCATTTTGTGGCCCCCGCATTGAACTCGGTTTCCTCGGCGGCGGAGGTCCCGCTCCCACCGGATACCCGAATCCTCATTACCGATACCGCAGCCCCTGAGGGGTATCCGATCAGTGCATTTACCTGGCTGATTTTCTACAAAGAGCAATCCTATGACCAAAGAACCCGCGACAAAGCCGCGCAGCTTGGCCGCTTTCTCTGGTGGGCCATCCACGAGGGTCAACAATACACCAATCACGACCTCCTCTATGCCCCCCTTCCCAGGAGCGCCGTCAGAAAAGCAGAGGCGATGATTCGGGCCATGCGGTTTGAGGGGGCGCCCTTGATTGAGACGGCCATCGGAGGCTCGAAGTAAAATGTTTTTAGATTCTTTTTTTCCAGAGCGCATCATAAAACTTATATTCATATCAGCGGCATTGCTTTTTTCGATATACGTCACTGGGGCGGAGGCTTCAAGAGAGCGGATTCGTGTCGGCATTTATGATATCGATCCCTTGTGCAAAACAGAGGAAACGGAAAAAGGCGGCGGAATCTTTATCGAACTCCTCAGGCATATTGCTTCAGAGGAGCGATGGGAGCTGGAATATGTCGGCGGCTCGTCGGAGGAGTGTTTTGAGAGACTTGCCCGGGCCGATATTGATCTGATCGCCGCGGCGCCCTATTCCAAAGGGAAAGCTGAAGATTATGACTTTACCCGGGAAACCGTGTTCTCCACCTGGGGGCAGGTGTACGCGCCTGAAAAAAGGAACATTGGATCAGTTTTGGACCTGTCCGGACTTAGCGTGGGCGTCGTCAGGGATGATTCCTATAACCAGGGGATGAGGGAGATGCTTGAACGGTTCAATATACAGTGTAAATTTATCGAGTTCAACCATTCGGGAGAGGTGTTCAAGGCGATTAAAAAGGGGTGGGTCGACGCAGGTGTTGTCGACCGACTCTATGGCGTTCAACATCAGAGTGAGTATGTTGTTCAGGGAACACCCATTATTCTATCGCCCGTGGAGCTTCGCTTTGCGGCGGCAAAAGGACAAAACCGCAACTTGATTCACATCCTGGACTATCATTTGAAAAAATTGAAAGGGGATCCCCACTCGATCTACCATGATCTGGTCAATCAGGTCTTCGGCGTGCCCAAAAATGCCGGAATCTCCGGCTGGTTGCTGTGGGGGATGGGTATAGCGTTGGCTATGACGTTCATGGTGGGAGCCGCGAATTTCTTTCTCAAACGACAGGTCAACATAAAGACGGCACAGCTCTCAAGGAAGAATGAGAAACTCAACACTGAAATCCGGATGCGCAGGGAAGCCCGGAAAGCACTCTCCCAGAGCGAAGTGCGTTACCGCTCCCTGGTTGAAAATACCCTGGATGGGTATTTTATTTTCGAGTATCCTTCGGGAGAGATTTTGTTTTTGAATCAGCGAATCTGCGAGTTATTCGGCTACACGGAAGGGGAAGCCTACCAGATGTCCCTGTGGGATTTTATCTCGCCAAAGGATCGGGAGGCGCTCAAAAAGGATTTGCAGCCTGGATCAGGCGGGAAGTCTTTGGAGCGGGCACCCTACACCTGTACGGCGGTTCGCGGGGACGGCTCAACGTTTTGTGCCGAAACCTCCACATCAGTGGTGAACGAGCAGGGGCGCACCGTTATCCAGGGAACCCTGAGAGACATCACTGAACGGGAACGTCTGAAACAGCATCTTCAGCATACGGAGAAAATGGAGGCCATCGGGACCCTTGCCGGGGGGGTGGCCCATGATTTCAACAATCTGCTGATGGGTATCCTGGGAAATGCCTCGCTGTTGAAAATGGGGCTTTATCCCGGCCATGCCCACTACGAGAGATTGAGTCATATTGAGGAATATGTGGTAAGCGGTTCCACGTTGACCCGACAGCTTCTCGGTTTTGCCAGAGGCGGGAAGTACGAGGTCAGAGAGCTGGACCTCAATGAAGTGGTTAAAAAGACAAGCCATATGTTCGGCAGGACCAAAAAAGAGATCACGATTCACGCTTCGTATCAAACGGGCTTCTGGACGGTGGCGGCGGATCAGGGTCAGATTGAGCAGGTGTTGTTGAATATGTATGTCAATGCCTGGCAGGCCATGCCGGATGGGGGGCATCTCTATCTCGGGACGGAACATGTGACGGTGGGAGAAGAACATGTGCGGGCACGGCAGGGAAAGCAGGGCGAATATATTCGGATCTCCATAACGGATACGGGTTTGGGGATGGACAAAAAGACGCAAAAGCGGATCTTCGAACCCTTTTTTACAACCAAAGCGCTTGAAAAGGGGACTGGACTGGGGCTTGCTTCCGCCTATGGGATTGTCAAGAACCATGGCGGATTTATTGATGTGTACAGTGAAAAAGGGAAAGGGACGACGTTTTGTGTCTACCTGCCGGTCACAAAACCGAAGATGATGGGCCGGGATTTGAACCGGAAAGAGCAGGCGGAGATTCAGAAAGGAGAAGGAACCGTCCTCTTTGTGGACGATGAGGAGATGGTTTCTGAAGTGGGGGCCTGTATTCTGGAAAAGATTGGCTACCACGCACTGGTGGCAAGGAGCGGAGAAGAGGCATTGAAGGTTTATAAAGACAAAGAGAAGGCCATCGATATGGTTCTTCTGGATATGATCATGCCGGGGATGGGGGGCGGAAAGACCTTTGACGAACTGAAAAGAATCGACCCCCAGGTCAAGGTGATCCTTTCAAGCGGATACAGTATCAATGCTCAGGCAACCGAGATATTAAATCGCGGCTGTCGGGGGTTTATCCAAAAGCCTTTTGATATCGCAACACTTTCAAGGAAATTGAGGGAGGTTACGCGTGCATCTTGATCCCTGGAATTCGAACGACCGCAGTTCCAGAAAGGATATCGGAAACATGTCCTCCGTCATAACGATCGCCTCCTGGAACATGAACGGCATCAGTTTTCTGAAAACCGACCCTGAAAAAAGACGCTCTCTGAAAAAATTAATCGCCAGGCAGTTAAAGGATGAATTCATTGATCCATACCAGCCTGATTTCCTGGCGGTTCAGGAGATTGTCCGATATGAAGAAGACGGTCTTGTTCAGGAGCTGGTGGCGCCGCCCGAAGGCTATTGCTACCAGTCGTCCATTGCCATCGATACGGTCCGACAGAATCATCCCGTCAAATGGCAATCCATCCGAAAGACGGGCAAATGGCCTGCCGACGCCTATCTGGGCCAGGGGAACGGGGTGCTTTGGCGCGAAGGTATTCCTCATGGGGCCATCTGGGACTGGACGGGCAAAAAAGCCCGGTCAGGCGAAGGGCTTCGACAAGAGGCTATACGGATTGATACGGGATTGTTCACCGGCAACCGTGACACGGAGCCGAGGCTCGCGGTGGTGAGCCATTTCATTTGGGAAAACCGTCATGTGTTTATTGTGAATCTTCATTTGACGACACTGGTAAAGGAGCGCGAAGGGTTTCCGGAGCGGGATTGTCTGGGAGCGGAAATTCGAGGGAAACAACTGGATATTATCCTCTATGGCATCGTAAGCCGCTACAATCAGTGGCGTGAGGATCAGGGCGCCATTGAAAATGAAGATCGGCCCTTCTGGTTTTTGGTTGGGGATTTCAATGCCACTGAAGATTCCCTTGAAATCGAAAAGATGAAACGCCTTAATTTCCTGGATCTCTGTCTTCTAAAGGGCGCCGGCACCAAGCGGGGAAAAAACGGTCCAAGCGCCGCCCTGACACTGGATTATATCTTTGCGGGTCCCGCCTATTACGCCTTTGATCCCCATGCCGTCAGACGCTCGCTGAAGGAAACAAGCCAACCTCCCGTCTACAACGTCAATGTTTCAGACCATTACCCCATTGTCGCAAGATTTCCATGGATTCGGGGGGCTAAAGCAGTCGGGCGCTGATTTCCGCTTTTGCTGAAGCTAATGTAAAATTCATACGGTCTTAGCACGTCGCTAATATATTCCCAATAGTTTCGACGGATATTGAACTGTCCGCATAAACAGGACAACTCAGACAAAAATCCAATCGGGTGGTTGAAAATGAGACTATTGGGTAAGAAACTTTCCATGAGAGGCAAAATCCTGGCCATCAGCACGGCCGGCTTGGTTATCCCCGCAATATTGCTGGGCGGTATCTTTCTATATCAGTTCGGCACATATGGGGCGGAGAGTTCCGCGGAGGCGTACGCCGCTTTGACTGAACTCGCGGCATCCGTTCTGGAGGCAGGGGTGATCAACGACCGGCAAGCGGTCTCCCAGCACATTCGAAAAGCGGAAGACGATGGTGTGAAGCTGGCTTCATCGGTGACGTTAAACCGCTTTCTGGCTTCTCAGAGCGGGGATGATGATGTTTCCTCTGAGATTGCTGAAAAAGAGGCCCGCGGCGTTATCACCGGCATTATCAAGACCTGCCAGGCTCAAAAAGTTCTCCTTCAGCAAAAGCTACAGGCCGATATTGCCGTTGCGGAAAACAACCTTAAATCACGGGGGGGTATCAAGGTCGCCGGGTTGACCCGGGAGTGGCGGGTGGTCAACCAGATTACCCATGAGTCCATCAATGTTGTTTTGCCGTATTTCGTGGTCGGGTTTGATGATATGCTCATGACGAAAACTTTTGACGAGGAAGTTCCCATTGTGGACGAGGTGAACAAACTTGTGGGGTCCACCTGTTCCATCTACGAGCGTATGAATGCCGAAGGGGATATGTTGCGTGTGGCGACAACCCTAAAGAATCCTGAGGGGCAAAGGGCCGTCGGAACATTCATCCCCGCTGTTGATTCGCGGGATAATCCCACTCCCATTATTGCTGAAATTCTGGCGGGCGGGTCTTTTACCGGGAGAACATTTGAAGACACCCAATGGCTTTTGAGTACCTATCACCCGCTTCAGGACGAAACCGGACAGTTAGTGGGAATGATGAGCGTGGGACAACTGGAGCAGGCCAACGGCGAACTCCTTAAAGCCATTTTCAGTACACCGATCGGCAAAGAAGGATATTGCGGCGTCATCGACACCGCCGGTAGAATTGTTATCCATCCGAATCGTGAACTCGTGGGAAAACACGTTCTCCATGATTTGAAAATGGTTGGGTTTCAGTCTGTTCTAAAGAATTTTATGAAAAACGACGGAAAAATGGTTTCCTTCACATTGAAAAATCACCGAATGTTTTTGGTTTATGAATATTTCCCGGACTGGGAGTGGATTATTTTTGCCGCGGGCTACCGGGATGAATACTCCCAGCATAAGCAAGCCGGCGCTTTTCTTCTGTCCGAAATGGAAACACTCATCAACAGCTCGCGCATCAATTACGAAGATGGATCGAAGTCGCTTTATAGCGCTATCCGATATATCGATGCTGATGGCCACCCGGTTTTTTCATCGGGAAACAATGATTTTATCGCCATGCCGAGTGAAAGGATTCAGACCTACAAGACCCTTTTTTCTTCTAAGGATAACCGGAATTACAATTATGGTGTTCTAAATCTCGACGGACAAGATCTCCTTTTGACCGTTTCGCCTGTCTATTACAAAAATAAGTTTGCGGGGGTAATAGAGCTTTTCATGAACTGTGATCTTGCTTTCCATGCCCTCAACTATAGAAAATATGGGAAAACAGGTTATGCCTTCATTACCGATGAGCAAGGGCGTGTGCTGGCCCGCCCTACCCCCGGCATGGAAACCGGTGGAAACATGGCAATTGAAGCATTTCAAGGTGTTAGGTCAGAATTTAACCGGAACATACCTGGGAATCAGGCGTTTCATGCCACCTATGAACAAAACGGTGTAAAACATGTGGCTTTCCTGAGTCCACTGTCGGTTGGGGACAAGTACTATGCGGTTGGGGGGGCGGCGCCCGCGCATGAATTTTATAACCTTGCGGATTCTCTTAAAAAAAACACCGATCTTCGCTACGACGGAATTATGAAAGCCCTGGGTGTGTCTTCCCTGGTTTTGGTCGCCATGGGCATAGTGGCAGGATTGCTGTTTTCCAACCATATTTGTGGTCCCATGGGGCGTATGATTAAAGGCCTGACCATAGCCATTGATCAGATCCGGTCATCATGCGTCCCTTTGGCGTCAGACAGCAGGACGCTCGCAGAAGGCGCTGAGGAACAGTCCGCCTCCATGGAGCAAACATCGTCTTCGCTTGAAAAAATGGCGGATAAGATTCGGAATTCCGCTGAGGGTACGGTCAAAACAAACGAATTGATGAAAGTCACCCAGACCTTCGTATCGAGTGCCAACGCGTCAATGGGCGAGCTTGCATTATCCATGCACACGATGGCTGAAGACAGCAGGGAAATTGAAAACATCGCAAACGCCATCGATGAGATTGCTTTTAAGACCCATCTTCTGGGGTTGAACGCGTCGGTGGAGGCGGCCCGTGCCGGCAAAGCCGGCACAGGATTTTCAGTGGTGGCCGATGAAGTCAGAAGCCTGGCCCTTCAGGCGACTGAAGGCGCCAGGAATACGGGAAAATTGATAGAAGGGACGGTCAGTAGAATCAAGAAAGGCCGGGAATGCGTCATGGCCACGGATGAGACCCTGGATGAAATGACGTCAAATATGAACAACCTGAGTGGGCTGTTAAGGAAAATGGAGACGGCATCCATTGAACAAGCCCAAGAAATTGAGGAGATCAACAAGGCGGTGGCGGAGATGGATCGCACATTACAGAACACCGCGAAAACGGCCTCGGAATCGGCGGCGGTCTCTGAAGGTCTCAATCAACATGCGGAAAAATTGCGGGAACTCACGATAAGCCTGGCGGCGGTCTTTAACGGAGAAAAGGAGGCGCCAGCTTTGGACGGTCACACTGATGCCGGCAAAAACGACCGAAGAAGAGACAAAAAAAAGGCGACCGGCTTCATGGAGGGAAGGCGCTCTTGGATCCCGCATAGTTCGAGCCTGCCGCCGGTCACTGCTTGAGAATGTCTCCTCACGGGATTTTCCATTCCAGCGGTTGACGCTCCGCTTCTAAAAAAACCGAGTTTTTCACATGCCTTGATCTCGAACAAATTATCCTATTTCCGGATGGACACTATCTACAAAATTAATTTCCTTTCTCCCATTTCTTTGTTATCCTGACAATCGTACCCGAAACATATCAATACGAATCGGGTTTTTCATTAATTTCAATGGGGAGGATTGCCATGAACTGGCTCATTGCCGTCATTCCGGCCATGTGGGCGCTTTGGACATGGTCTGAAGAGCATAATAAGGAACGGAGGCGAAAGCGTGAACGGATTGTGGCGTTGTATGTCAATCCGTTCCTTTCCGCTTGCGAAGACCTGCAAAGTCGAATCTATAACTTGCTGGAACTGAAAGGCCTTCAGATGTTGCGAAAACGCTATCCGGACGGCTCCTATGCCGATGAAACTCTCTATCTGATTGTTCGATATTTCGGATGGGCCGCGGCCATGCACCGCTATGGCACGCATACTCAGGATCCCGAGGTGATCCGTCTCACGGAAGCCGTCCACAATGCATTCGCTACCCCCAAGTATACAGTGGGGGCGTTTACCTTTTTTCGTCCGGAACAAAAGGCCCTGGGAAAACTGGTAATGCATCGGTTTGAAGGACAATTCGGTGTTGAAATGGACACCATCCCCTATTATACCTTTCAGAAGCAGCTCTTATCGCCGCCCCTTTCAGACAGCGAAGCCGTAAAGCAGACCCTGGCGGCCCTTCGAAAGGCCACCCACGCGAAAAATCTGGCCGGCCACCAAAGGTTGGCGGAAGCTCAGAATTACCTGGTTGACCTGCTGGCATACCTGGAAGAAAAGGAGAAGTTTACGCTCTTTCCCGGCGAACGTTTGAAATGTAAGATGTAAATACCCAGTAACCGTTCACGGTTTACGGTTGAAAAGCAGAGGATAACGGAAGATTATGGGGTCCTCTTGTGAAGATTTAAAAATTGCGGTTATCAATCCCAACATAATTCCGCATCCTTCATTAGAATGGAAAAAACGATTCATCAAGAAAGTGTAAATTTGCATGAAGGAAACCCATAATTCATTGAAAAACCGAGAACCGGAAACTGTAAACCGGCAACCGTGAGCATTTACAATACCCATCAATGCCGTGTTTTTCTCAGAATACATATTTCCATCAAAGGTTTGAAGGTGTAATGATTTCCTTAAAAGAAAAACCGCCTTCCGGGGGATTCTGGAGCCAATCCTTTATCCGGTCTCGTATTGCTCTTACTTTTTCGATCTTTTCCTCCTCAGGTCCGGTTACTTTGCCTGGGTCTGGAAACGGCAGGTGCCAGCGTTTGGTAATTCCGGGGAATATCGGGCACCGGGATTCGGAATCGCTGCAAACCGTGATGACGTGTGAAAACAGTCTTCCTGCCTTAAACAGATCAAAAACACTTTGCGGTTTCTTGAATGACAGATCAAAGCCTTCTTCTTGCATGACCTTCACAACCAGCGGATGGACACATTCGGCGGGTTCCATCCCGGCGCTTTCAACCGTTAGAAAATCACCGGCCATTCTTTTTAGATAGGCTTCCGCAATTTGACTTCTTCCACTGTTGTGCTGACAAATAAACAAGACTGACGTATTTCCGGACATAATGTACTCCATAACCATATGTAATTATAAGTTGTATATTGAAAATGATTGCCGCGCTTACAGGCGTCGATCGACGCCGCGGTTCCCCTGACACTGAAGTGACTCGATGAGGACCCGGCCCTGACCGGTTCGCATCATGATGCGCATGGCTTTTCCCGCCTCGAGATTCGGGGGCGGGCTCAGTTTTCTCCGTTTGAAAATGGTTTTTTTCCTTCTTTTTACTCCTTAATTTTTTAGTCCCCCGAAAAATGAACATTTTTAAAACGCTTCGTCAAGTTAGGATTGCGTTAGGCAACAACAAAACTTATTCGCCTGAGATCCAGCAGGTTGGAGGTGTGCCAGGTGGGTTGTTTCTGCGTAGATCCTAACCGACAACATCTTTGATCAGATCGTATCTGGCTCTTTTGTGCCGTACCAGGTGAATGGCAATGGCATCGTCCGTTTCCTTATTCGGCTCAACGCGATTAACGTGAAAACACCCTTTTCCTGGAAACCACACGTAACCGGCTGAATATCTGAAGGGTGCAGTTGTCAGGGGGCAGGGTGCAGAATGGGGGAGACCTGCCCCCTGCACCCTGCCGCATTGGAGATCAGACGGCCTTGGCCAAATTGTCTTCCGGTGAAACCTGATCCATGTCCTGTTCCTCATACATCTTCCAGGTTTGTTCAAAAGCGCTTTCAAAAGAACGCCCTTCCGCATACCGGCGGGCGGCTTTTCCCATTTTTCTCAATTTTTCCGGATTTTTAATCAACGATCTGATAGCCGCGCACAGTGCCTGTTCATCATGGGCCGGAATGACAATGCCGGTTTTTCCCGGTATCAAATTCTCATGAGGTCCACCCGAGTCAGTCACAATAACGGGGAGTTGCGAGGCTTGTGCTTCAAGCACCACATTGCCGAAGGTGTCCGTTGCGCTGGGAAAAACAAAGAGGTCACAGCTGGCATACAGCTTTTCCAATGCTTCCCCGATCAGGTATCCGGTAAAACAACAGTTTGTATTCTGAAGCCCTTCCTTCATTTCTTCCAGATAAGGGCCATCCCCCGCCACCACGAGCGATACATGATCAATGGATTCGGAAAGCCGTTTGAACACCCGGGAAAGCAGCGGGAGATCCTTTTCTTTGGACACACGGCCCACATAGAGTAATTTGAATGCATCCACGTCCGTGTATTGCTGGATAAATTGCGGATCCCTTTTTGCCGGATGGAACCGCTCGGTATTCACGCCGCGGGGGAAGATTCGGATCTTTTCCGGTGAAATTCCCTTTCCGACAAGTTCATCTCCCGTTCTTTTTGAGGGCACGTAAACAAAATCCATCCGGTCATAATACCACAACACGAATTTCCACATGAGTTCCTCAATGGCGCCGTCGTTGGTCAGATATCCCGCATACTGGGGCAGGGAAGTGTGGTAGGTTCCGACGATGGGCAGTTTGAGGATATGGCCGATCGCCAGGGCCGCCAGGCCGATGGGTCCGGGTGTTGCGGAATGAAGGTGGGTAAATTTTTCCCGGTAACAAAATCTGAGCATTTCCAGGAAAGGGGGATAAAACAGTTTTTGTTCGGGGTATTCGGGTAGACAATGGAACCCGATAGGCGCAAAATTCTTCACACATTTTGTAACGGGGTGCGCTTTTTGCTCGCAGGTGATGACGGTCAGCCGTTTGTCCGTCTTTTTCGCAAGACGCGCTTGCTGTTGCAGTGTGGCGGCGACCCCGTTGATTTCGTAATAGGTGTCCGTGAAATGGGCAATATTCATTGGACTCTTGTCCTGAAGCGGTTGTACCCGCTTCTCAGAAAAGCAACTTTCTATTTTTTTTGCGAGATTTCGATCTCCGGAAAAGAGGGAAAAAGATAAAAAATAGGGGGCGAGCAAAGAATACAAAGCCCCCGCGGAACCGAGAGAACTGAAAACATCGAAAACATTGGCGCCCGAAAGATGATCCATGAAACGGTCCAGAAAATGGAGCAGTGTCTTGTTGGAGATACGATGAACAAATTGGAACCATTTTTCATCGAGATCATCTCTTTTTCCATTTCCCAGTTTTGCAATGGATAAGAGCGCCGGGTCGCTTAACAACAATTTTTGGGTTTCATGGCGTAGCAGTTGCTTGATGCCCGCGGTTCCCTGCAGAACCTTGGGTTGCCTGTGAGCGTTTATGAAAAAATAGATGCGCGACTTAAGACCCTGTTTTGGATGATGATTGCTCAGAAAACTGTCCAGAAAACGCATAAAGAGGTCTTTATGGACATAGCGGTCCAATCCGAATTTCTCTCTGTAAAATTGATAGGCGATGCTGTAGAGGTTGTAAGACATGGTCAAGGGCGTTGCTTCATTTCCCTGAGGAAGGCCATGACCGATACAAACACCTTCCAGGAATTCATCAAGAGTTGAAGCTCCCAATACTTCTGTATATTTCCGGGCGATATTGAGAGAACTGTGATCATCGGAACCAGCCGTAAGGTATTTTTGCCAGGGCTTTTCAAAGTACGGTTCAATGCCGTGTTTTTCGACGAGTTGTTCAATGTCCCGGGGCCGAAGACCAGCCAGGATATTCTTCAGTATCCTGTTCTGGCTCTCATCCCTTGCGCCATTGAGTTCAAAGTTTTTAAAAAGAAGCAGCAGTTGTTCAAAATGGTCGGCATTCATGCGATCATTGGTCGAATACAGCGGGTGCGCAACCACATGGATGATCCGTTCCGCCTTCACATAATTTACCAAATCAAATACGCTGGATCTGGCTTTTTGAATATCGCCGTGCTGTCTTTCGCTGATATTGAAGACCAATACATGGATTTTACAGCCATCTTCGGGGAAATAGGTGGTTACCTCCTCACTGATAAAGACATCCGGAAGATGCGCGATTCCCAAAACGCCCTCAATGGTATTATGGTCCGTCAGGGTAACCATGGACATACCTTTGTTCAGCGCAATTTCACGGAGCTTGAAGGGATCCGTAAAGCTTTCGGGGCAACCGATTTTCTGAAGAACCCATTGAGACGGCCGGGTGGAAAACTTGGAGTGGACGTGCAAATCTATTTTCATAATGATCCTTTCATGTAGGGAAAAGAGTGTTCGTTACCTTCGCCCGGACGCACACCGTAATGATAATCCATGAATTTTTGAACCCCCTCCGCTCCCATATACCGCTTGAGCACCTTATGGTCCGTGTGGGTGAGATCGACGCTCATCAGCCCGTCCAGGGCATTTGCCGAAGTGGGGGTCCAGGTTAAATGCAAGAACCTTTCCACCGAGCCTCAGATAATGCTTCAAAAGGACCGGAACGCCCTTCCCATCCTTTTCCAGGGAAGCAATCCACGATGAAAGTTCATCCATGTCTTTTCGGTGAAAGTTCTCATTTTTCCGTATCAGGGAGATGACTTTGTTTTGACGAAAAGGCTTTCGCGGTTTGACCAGTCTCGAAAGATCGGATGAAAATTCGTTAACCCTCAGAAAAGCCGCCATGAGTTCGCGGGAATAATGAGCGTAATCACCGGATATGCTGACGGCGCCAAAGAGCGTTTTATAATAAGGATATCGAGCGATATATCGGCCGATCCCTTTCCAGAGAAGGAGGAGGGGGGCATAATCCTTCTGATATTCTTTTCTGATCGGGGCATTGCAAACCTCCTTTTTTCCAATAACAAGATAATATAGCATTATAGAGGTTCTAAAGCTGCGATGTTAGCTCGTGATTTGAATTGAATTAAGAGATGGTAACCGTGATCATGCATCGAGGATTTCCCGGATTCTTCTTGAAAGGACGAGGATAAAATGAGCAGAATGTTTTTTTGGGTGGGGTTGATTGCCACCGGCGTGGCTCTTGCGGCTATTGGAATCGCCCGGTTTTTTATGGTAAAGGTCCGTCGGTTGCGTGAACAGAACTGAATCTTCGGGCAAATGGATTTAGGGTCGCTCCCTATATTTCTCGCAAGGATTCACCACCCGATAAAAGACGCTTCAGGGCGATCTGGATAGCACCTTGAGACATTATTCCTTTTGCCGCCTTTTCAACAGCCGCAGAGCATCGTTGTATTGATACGTTTGGATCAGGTGTTTCAGAGATTCAAAAAATTGCTGGTCGGCGTCAGGCCAGCAATTCTAAATTTGGCCTGACGCATTTTTTTGGACCAGCAAGCTATTTTCAAAAGACCGACGCAGACATATTTTTGATGGAATAAAAGAATCAGGTCATCTGGAGGCATTTCGCTCCTATGACAACAATTTGCTTTGTGCACTGGACGGTACCCATTCATTCTCTTCCAACAAAATTCATTGCGAAAACGGTAATGGGGGAATCAAAGAGCACCCGTATGGAGGCAGGCATCTGCTGGTAGAGTCCGGGGGTCACCTCGACGCTCAAACCCGCCAGAAGAGAGAGTCCCACCAGAAACGTCCTGCGCATGTCCATGGCCGCCAGATAGCCCGCGGAAACACTGATCAGAAGTCCAATAGGTTTTGTCATGTTAAAAGATTTTTGTGGATTTGAAATTCTACAGCAGCCGGGCGCTGATTTCCGCCACCAGGGACCTTTCCCCCTTGGTCATGGTGACATGGCCGGATATCTGTTCGCCTTTCAGCTTTTCCGCCAGGTAGGTCAAACCGTTGCCGGCGGCATCCAGATAGGGATCATCGATCTGTTCCGGATCACCGGTAAAAACGATTTTGGTATCTTTCCCAACGCGGGTAATGAGGGTTTTGATCATGTTGGGACTCAGGTTTTGCGCTTCGTCGCAAAGGATGAACTGACCGGGGATGCTCCTGCCCCGAATGTATGTCATGGTATCCAGTTCGATCAGTCCCCGCCTGATGAATTCATCCACAACCTGGGGGCCATCGGAGCATTTTTGAAACAACAGTTCAAGATTGTCATAGATGGGCTGCATCCAGGGCTTCAGCTTTTCATCCTTGTCGCCCGGAAGATACCCCAGATCGTTTCCAGTGGGAAAGACGGGTCGTATGATGAGAAAACGGCTGTATCGCCGGCTTTCGATTACTTTTTCCAACCCTGCCGCCAGGGAAAGGAGCGTCTTTCCCGTTCCTGCCGATCCCAGCAGTGTGACCACCGGTACGGTAT
This sequence comes from Desulfatiglandales bacterium, assembly GCA_963664475.2. Lineage (GTDB taxonomy): Bacteria > Desulfobacterota > DSM-4660 > Desulfatiglandales > Desulfatiglandaceae > NaphS2. The sequence goes on along the minus strand of CAXXXE010000004.1, from coordinate 25,501 downwards.
CGTCCAGAAGCAGTTCGAAGGCGAATTGCTGTTCTTTGTTCAGCGCTCTTATGCCCCAGTTAACGGAATTGGCATGGATAAGGGGGTGCATGATATTGTTCAGAAAGCGACACACGGCGGACTGAGAACCGGTCTCCAAAGTTTTTAATACGGCAAATTCATTGGGAAAGGGATTGGGTTCCCTGTGCCAGGGAAGAGAGCCGTTCTGATAGAAGGTGTTGAGATCTTCCGGGTTGACGAAGTGTTGTCGGTACCCCGGAAACAATCCCTGGTAGTCGATCTTGTCCTGAAAAAAATCCTCAGTTGAGAGCCCCAGCACATCGGCCTTGATTCTGAGATTCAGGTCCTTGGTGACGAGTATGACCGGATCCGCCAGCTCTTTGCTCAGATTATGGGTGAGAAACAGAATGCGATTGTCGTATTTTTGGGGGTCAAGGCCTTCGGGGCAAGTGGTTGTTTCCTTGTGGTTCAATTCAACAATGATATCGCCAACAATAAAAACGACGTAAAGTGATTGATCAAATTCAAAATTGTGCGTGTCTTCATTTATCCATATTCTCGATCCATTCCTTGATAACCGACTTGACTTCGGGACCCACAACCACGCCATTGTGCGTTATGCCATCCAAAAGTTTCACTTCAGGCCTGGCAAATTGAGATATGACGGGTTCAAACCGGTGAGGCAGAAATGCTTCATCCGCCGTTCCCACCACAACCAGCAGGGGTTGCGTCATTTTATTGAGGTCTTTCCGGTAATCATGGGGGGCATAAGAGGTGTTCAGCCGGTAGGAATAGCTCAGGGTTTCGGTTCCATCGCGTACTTCTTTCGGCATATTGAAGCCAATAACGGGCAGATGATTAAACCGCCGAATGCCCACATTATTGAGCATGGACAATCCAACGATGCGTCCGGTATAGGGTTGGGCCCAGCCTCCCGAGTTGGGGCGCATGGTGGGGGCATTGTACTTCAGAAACGGCGACAACAGGATATAGGCATCGGCCAGACACCTGTATTTGCTTCCGGCAAAGCGGACGACCAAGCCGCCGCCGGATGAGTGCCCGCCTAGAATGAGTTTCTTTCGGAAATCATCTTTTTGAATCATGGCAATGAAAACCGCCAGATCATCTTCCAACTGACCAATATAGTCCACATCGCCCCGTCTTTCCGGAGATGATCCATGTCCCCGAAGATCCGGCGTGTACACTTCGGCCAATCCCTCACGGCTGACGAACTCGGCAAGCGGCATGAAATACCGGCTGTGCCAGCCTGAGCCGTGCAACAGAATCAGCACTCTGTTGGATTGCGCGGGGTAGTGCCGATAGGCCAGTTGGCTGCCATCCTGTGCGGTGAACCGCTTTAGCGCCGGCAACCCACTGTAATCCGTGTACAGCTCCGTAAAGGAAAGCCCACCCTGTGACGGTGTTTGCTTTCTGGGTTTGCCCAGCCGTATCAATGCGCCCGCAACTCCGAAATAGACGGCCACGGACATGAAAATAAAATTTATCAACCGGAACTCAGCCCCCTTGTGTTGTTTGCTTATGGATTCTGCTTTAAAGTTCCGAAACCATTTTTGCCACAGGTGATTTCGATAGCGGATTCAATGGACTCAAGAACTTCAGATGATGGGGAGAATAATAATTTATCATTGTTAGGAAAATGTTAAATGTCCCGGGTTTTGTTCTCCATCATTTTCCCAGGTTTTAAAATCAAGGATGCTTCAATGGGGGCTAACACAACCTTGGGTTGGTTTCCATGTTCCGGTGAGTTTTTTAATCTCCTAACCGTCCGCTGACATTTAAAAGATATGTTCCAGAATATTCACGCCTCATGGCGGGCTCGAAAATGAAGGAATCCATGGATGGAACTATCGGTTGAATGCCCCAGATGTGTCTCAACGGCGGTCAATAAGAGCGGGAAGACACACACGGGAAAACCAGTGGTATATCTGCCTTGTGTGCAACAGGCAGTTTGTAGAGGGTTCAAAAAGGCGTGAAACCGATGATCGCCCCTTTTGTCCTTTGTGCGGGAACAGGATGCATGTTTATCAAACCGCTGAGCGCTTCAGGCGTTTTAGATGCGCCGATTATCCAGAATGCCGAGGTTATGCCAAGAGGTGTATCCGACTTGAAAAATGAATATCTTGACCATTTCGACTACGGCTTGACATCCCCCGCATATCCGAAAAGTTCGATATTCAGATCTTCCGCTTTTTTGAATTAACACGAATTTCACTTGTTCCTAACCTCAGTTTAACGCATGGCCAATAAGCTCACCTCAAGATTTCGGTTATTCGTATTCGTACATTTTTGAGGGAACCTTATCATTATGAACCCAACCGTTCTTTTTGTTGTCATTCTATTGCTTTCCATAGGGGGCTTTTTTCTGGGTCGTCGAAAAGCGCTCCTGGTGGGCAAGAGGGGGCAAGGCGTTCGAAATATGCACTCAAAGCCCGTCTATTACGGTGCATTGACGGGACTGTGGTGCGGTCTCCCCGCGCTGATCATCATGGGCATCTGGCTGGCGGTGGGCCCCAATGTGGTGATGGATCTGGTCATAAACGGTCTTCCATCTGAAATGCGAAACCTTCCCGAGGATCAGCTCAATCTGGTGGTCAATAACATTCATAATCTCGTGAGCGACAATATTGTGGCGGGTGAAAAAACCCCGGCCCTGGTGGCGGCGGCGGCACAATATCATCGGTTCACGGGAATCGGACATGGCGCCCTTGCGGTGGTGGCCCTTGCGATCGCCGTCGCCGCCATTCTGCTCGTAGAGCGTAGCATTACGCCCCGGTTGAGGGCGAGAAATCAGGTGGAACGGCTGATTCAATGGCTTTTGATCGCTTGTTCCACCATCGCCATCTTCACCACCCTCGGCATTGTGTTATCGGTCCTTTTCGAGGCCATCCGCTTTTTTCGAATCATTCCCATCTCAGATTTTCTATTTGGTCTGGATTGGAGCCCCCAGATGGCTATTCGTGAGGATCAGGTGGGATCTTCCGGAGCATTCGGCGCCATACCGGTTTTTTTGGGAACCGGTCTGATTTCCGCCATTGCCATGGTCGTTGCGGTACCCATCGGGCTCATGAGCGCCATTTATCTCTCAGAGTATGCGGGGAAAAGATTCCGTGCCTTTGCCAAGCCTGCTCTGGAGATTTTGGCGGGGGTGCCCACGGTGGTCTATGGTTTCTTTGCCGCACTTACGGTTGCTCCCATTATTCGCGGTTTCGGGGACTCCGTGGGTCTGGACGTTTCCTCTGAGAGCGCCCTGGCGGCCGGACTGGTCATGGGCGTGATGATTATTCCGTTTGTTTCTTCCCTTTCGGATGATGTGATCAACGCCGTCCCCCAATCCCTGCGGGACGGCGCCTACGGTCTGGGGGCCACCCGCTCGGAGACCATCAAACAGGTGATTATCCCGGCGGCACTGCCGGGTATCGTGGGGGGCGTCTTGCTGGCGGTATCCCGTGCCATCGGGGAGACCATGATTGTGGTCATGGCGGCGGGCCTTGCCGCCAATCTCACGGCGAACCCCTTTCAGGCGGTGACCACCGTAACGGTTCAGATCGTGACGCTCCTGGTGGGCGATCAGGAATTCGACAGCCCCAAGACCCTGGCCGCCTTTGCGCTGGGACTGGTGCTTTTTCTGATGACGCTGGTTCTGAATGTCATCGCCCTCTATGTGGTGCGCAAATATAGGGAACAATACGAATAGAGCACCTTAGAAACAGGTATTGTCATGCTGGAAAAAGAAAGAACCATCGATATTGTCAACAGGGGGCTGGGTAAACGCTACCGTGCGGAAAAGCGTTTTCAGCTTTACGGATTGAGCGCGATTCTGATCAGCATGGTCTTTCTGGCGCTGCTTTTTGTAAGCATCGTCGGAACCGGGTATCCTGCCTTTTTTCGAACCGTTATCAAGCTGGATATCACATTTGACGCGGAAACCGTTTCAAAGGAAACCCTTTCTTCCGCCAACTACAGCGGTCTGGTCAAGAAATCACTTGGTACCCTTTTCCCGGTTGTTTCGGGCCGCCGGGACAAACGTCAGCTCTACGGTCTGGTGAGTTCCGGGGCCGCATTTCAAGTTCGGCGGTTGGCCATGGAAGACCCCGGCGTCATTGGTAAAACCATTTCCCTGTGGGTTCCGGCCAATGATGACGTGGACATGCTGATGAAAGGGCAGATGAGCCGGAATGTACCTCAGTCCGATCGGCGTTTGACGGACAGGCAGCTTTCATGGATTGACACTCTGGCACGGGAAGACCGGATTGAAAAAAAGTTCAACATGGCGTTTTTTACCGGCGGCGATTCCCGGGAGCCCGAACTGGCCGGTATCTGGGGGGCGGTTATGGGATCCTTTTACACCCTTGTGGTGACCCTGCTGCTTTCTTTTCCCATCGGTGTTTCCGCCGCGGTGTACCTGGAAGAATTCGCTCCCAAAAATAAATGGACGGATCTTATCGAAGTAAATATCAACAATCTGGCGGCAGTTCCGTCTATTGTATTCGGTTTGCTGGGGCTGGCGGTTTTGCTCAATTTTTTCGGTCTTCCGCGTTCCACTCCCCTGGTGGGTGGTCTGGTGCTTACCCTCATGACGCTTCCCACCATTATTATTGCCAGCCGTGCATCCCTTAAGTCCGTGCCCCCGTCGATTCGTGATGCGGCCCTGGGGATCGGCGCCTCGAAAACTCAGATGGTATCACACCATGTGCTGCCCCTGGCTTTGCCGGGTATGCTGACGGGCGCCATTATCGGAATGGCACAGGCACTTGGGGAGACGGCGCCCCTTTTGATGATCGGCATGGTCGCTTTCATCGTGGATGTTCCCCAGGGGTTTACCGATCCCGCAACAGTGTTGCCCGTTCAGATCTATCTGTGGGCGGATAGCCCGGAGCGGGCCTTCACGGCCCTGACCTCCGCCGCCATTATGGTGTTGCTCGCCTTTTTAATCTTCATGAACAGCGCCGCGGTTCTTCTGCGGAAGAAATTTGAACGCCGATGGTAATACCAGTGTCTGGAAATGCAAAAAGCGCGAAAACGGCTTTTTGAATATTTTCGAGCACTGTTTCCATATAGAGTAGTTTCGAGGGCCGCCGGCATTCGTCGGCGGCCGAAGCAAAATGAGGGGCGAATCATCTATGCCCGTACAAGGAGGAAAAAATGATGAAATGGTTTTGTGTTTTGGTTTTGATGATGTCATTTGTATTAGGCGCCGCCCATTCAAATCCGGTTGGGGCGGCCGCTCGCGACACCGTCGCTATCGTGGGTTCTTCCACGGTGTACCCATTTGCCACGGTGGTGGCCGAGCAGTTTGGAAAAACCAGCAAGTTCAACACGCCGAAGATTGAATCCACCGGGTCGGGCGGCGGATTCAAACTCTTCTGTGCCGGCGTGGGTGTTGAACATCCCGACATCACCAATGCCTCCCGCCGCATCAAGGTGAGCGAGTGCGTCATGTGTAAGAAGAATGGTGTGGAAGACATCATCGAAGTGAAGATCGGTTACGACGGCATTGTCTTGGCCAACTCCAAAGAGACGGCGCCCTTGAAACTGACCCAGAAAGACATCTTTCTGGCCCTTGCCAAGGATGTTCCCGATCCCAATGGGGCTGAGAAACTGGTTCCCAATCCCTATATAACCTGGAAAGATGTGAATTCCGCGCTTCCCGCCACCAGAATTGAAGTCCTGGGACCGCCCCCCACATCCGGTACCCGTGATGCCTTTGTGGAACTGGGCATGGAACCGGGCGGCAAAAGCTTTAAGTGGATCAAAGCCATGAAAAAGAAGGATAAGAAGAAATATAAGGCCATCTGTCATACCGTTCGGGAAGACGGCGCCTACGTGGAAGCAGGCGAGAACGATAACCTGATCGTACAGAAATTAAATGCCAACCCCGATGCATTGGGCATTTTCGGTTTCAGTTTTCTGGACCAGAATACGGATAAGATCCAGGGGTCTTTCATTGACGGGGTGGCGCCGACCTTTGAGAGCATTGCGGACGGCCGTTACCCGCTTTCCCGGCCGCTCTATTTTTACGTGAAGAAAGCCCATGTTCAGGTTATTCCCGGCACAAAGGAGTACCTGGCGGAATTTACCAGCGAAAAAGCCTGGGGTCCAGATGGCTATCTTGCCGACAAGGGGATGATTCCCATGCCGGAAAAAGAGCGCGAGTTTTACGGAAAGGCCGTCAAGAACCTGATGACCATTACCTGTGATGATTTGAAATAGGACTGAAAATAAGCCATCAGCGGTTAGTGGTTGGTCATTGAGGCTATCGGCTGATCGCTGATTTGAGGAGGAATAATCTTTGGCCGCCAGCACAGCATTAGATTCACTGGAAAGCAGTGGCAACCCTGTAAAGCGGGGCGGGCAACTTGTGAGCCGGGAGAACCGTTCCACGGTCGGTGAGGCCCACGTCGATAATCCACGGATGGTGTGCCGAAATGTCAATGTTTATTACGGCGACAAGCATGCCATTCATGATGTTTCCCTCGATATCGGGCGTAACGAAGTGATCGCCATGATCGGACCTTCCGGATGCGGAAAATCGACGTTTTTAAGATGCCTGAACCGCATGAACGATACCATTGAAACTTGCCGGGTGACAGGTGAGATTCTGCTCGACAATCAGAATGTCTATGCGCCCGGGGTGGATGTGGTGCAAATCAGAGCCCAGGTGGGCATGGTCTTTCAAAAACCGAATCCCTTTCCCAAATCCATCTACGACAATATCGCCTATGGTCCCCGCATTCACGGTCTGGTGCAAAGTAAAACCGAAACCGACGAACTTGTGGAAACATCCCTTAAAAAGGCAGGCCTGTGGGAAGAGGCGAAAGATCGTCTGGATCAACCGGGCACGGGGCTCTCCGGTGGACAGCAGCAGCGTCTCTGCATTGCCCGGACCATTGCGGTGAGTCCGGAAGTGATCCTGATGGATGAACCCTGCTCCGCTCTGGACCCCATTGCCACCGCTATTATTGAGGATCTCATCGATGAACTTCGAAGCCAGTACGCGATTGCCATCGTCACCCATTCCATGCAGCAGGCGTCCCGGGTGAGCCGGCGAACCGCCTATTTTCACCTGGGGGATCTCATTGAAATCGGACCCACGGAACAGATATTTACCAATCCCCTCCATCAACTTACGGAAGATTACATCACCGGGCGGTTCGGTTGATGAGCGACATACAGGTTTTAAACGAAAGGAGCCATTCATGACCAGCAGACACATCGTGAGATCCTATGACGAGGAGTTGGCTTTACTCAAGGCAACTATTCTGGAAATGGGAAAACTGTCCCACCGGCAGCTGATCCGAGCCTTGGAGACGGTTATATCCCGTGACAGTTCCGTGGCTGAGGCTATTATGGCCGACGATGCCCCCATTGATGCGTTGCAGCAAGCCATTGACCAGTTGACCCTGATGATGCTCGCTAAACGCCAGCCCATGGCCCTGGATCTGAGAATGATTGTTTCCGGGCTCAAGATGGCCTCGGATCTGGAAAGGATCGCGGATTATGCCGCTAATATGGCACGCCATTCCATGGAACTCAACAGCGTGGACCTTCAAAAACCGGTTGAGGTCATCATCAGAATGGTTGAAAGCGCCAAGACCATGCTCTCGGACGTGATGATCGCCTATGAGAAGAACGATGCCGAACTGGCCCGCAAGGTCTGGCATGAAGATGTACACATTGACACGGAATACGCCGGATTACTCTCCGATCTTCGTGAGTTTATGACCTCGGAATCGAAGCATGCAAAGCCCTTTACGGCATTACTCTTTGTTGCGCGATGCTGCGAACGGATCGGCGATCACATCCAGAACCTGGCCGAAAACGTCCATTTCATTGCTCTGGGTGAAACCTACCATGGAAGCCGAAGCGCTTAAGAGAGAATTGAACCGATGGATGGGTTTCTCGGAAAATGAGATGACCGTTCCGCAATTACAGGATTAAGAAGCCTGACCCAACAATTTGACTATCATTTCACGCCAAGAAGAAGCTCGGCAAACGACAAAATGGAATCGCCGAATACCCATCATTCCATTCACGTGATTACCCCCTTTGATTCGGGAGGAAGCTCGGCATAGGCAACCTGATTCTTACCAGTGAATACCTCGAAAATGAGAGACATCTGGATCCCGTCATCTATATCTTTTCCCAGGCCTGGTTTCCATATTCCTCTGATCGAGCGCAAAATCAATTGTTGCCATAGATGGTCTTGAAATTATTCTTCATGCTGATGATGGCCCATCCTTCTTTCCGTGCCAGTTTCAATAGGTTGTCTTTATGATAGATGAATTCCCGGGGGTCGTCATGGTCGATGATTCCGGTAAAGGTGCGATAGGGTGAGGTGGCCGTAAAGCCGAGCATCCATGCGTCACCGCCGGAGTTCCCCATGGCAAGGACCGGCGCCTGACCGGTTCGCATCATGATGCGCATGGCCTTTCCCGCCTCGAGATTTGGGGGCGGACTCAATTTTCCCCGTTTGAAAATGGTCTTTCTTCCTTCCTTTTCAGGTATCGCCATCACCATGCTGCCGATGCAGTTCCGTTTGCTGACGTGCGAATATTTCTCCGATATGGCCATGATGCAGAACTGGAGCGACCCGGAGACCACATAGACGCCAAAACCTCTCTCCTGAAGCAGATCAATGAGCTGAATCATGGGGCGAATGATCAACTCCTTCTGAGGACGCTTTTTTTCGGGATTGATGGCGGTTCCAAACACGTGCAGGCAGTAGTCCCGATAGAAGGCGTAGGTCTTCCCTTCAAACGGGAGCGCAAAGGCATCGGCCAGGTGGGTTTGGAAATATTTGTAATCATGAACTTTCGCGGCGTCACAAAGGGCTTTGTATGCGGGCCCTTTGGCTGAAACCTCTTCGGCATGTTCGTTGAGGTAGTGAATGGCGACGTCGTAGACGAAGTAATTGGGCTTTTCGGACAAGAGTGTTCCGTCCATGTCAAATACCGCCACCCGGTCACCGGGCGGTATGAAATCCGGGCTGCCGGTGGTGGACACATCAAAAATAAAATCGACCAGATGCTCTCTCACATCGCCCTGCCACAGGGAAAGGGCTTCGGTTCGGGCTGTGCCCCATGCCGGCTGAAGCCCATAAGAAAAGTGGAAACTGATGCCGGCAAAAATGGCAACCACCCAAAAAAATCGATGTAAGCGTTTCAATTTCTCCATTTTTTTTCTCCTTTTTTTTTAGTCCCCAAAAAATGAACATTTTTAAAACGCTTCGTCAAGTTAGGATTGTGTTAGGCAACGACAAGAGTCCAATATGTCCCTTTAGGGGGGCTTGGGTCATGAACTGATCTATTGGGCAAGCAAACGGGCCACCCTCTCTTTCCCTATTGATTTTGCAATGTGGCGGTCTATATAGTGGGCTTGATGATTCTCAGGTCCGTAGAACAAAGACTTATCCTCTTTTGAGATCAAGAATCTCCATGCGGTTGTTTCCCCCGGGGTGTTTTGCGGAGGGTCTTTCGGTCAGGATCACGATATCCCCTTTAAGACCCTGGGATTTCAAAAAGTTACCGGCAAACGACCGCCAGTTTTCCGGATGTTCCTTTTCGTAATGGGGATAGACCCCATAGGAAAATTGCAGCTGCTGACAGGTGTGTTCATGGCGGCTGATGCCCGCAATCCAGACCGGAAGACGAAACCGCGTGATGCGCCTGGCCGTTAGAATTTCGTCAACATGCTTCAATGCCCTTGACCGTTCGATTTTTGCGATAACCAGCGGGTAATACTCCAGATCGGAAGCGGCTGATCGGACCGCTTCAACATCCTCCGCAGTTTCCACAAAAGACTGGCTAACGGCGTCCAGACCATTCACGAGATCAACGGGTCTTTCTTAAATTATCCCTAATGCCAAATATGCGAGCGGTTGATTGAATTCTCTCATGAAATTTTAATGAAAGCCTTGTGTACTCCTTACAATTGAAGCGTATGACTACGGAAAAAAGCAATCCGGGGTTTTGATGAAAGAAAGCACATTTTGAACTGGAGATTGATACGATGGAAAATGCGACGGACCATGTCGATTTGAAAAGCCCGTTTAATGGGGGCATTCCCGGTGAAAACCGTTCAGCGCGCCGAACGGTGCAGGAATATATTGATGAAACTCCTTTCTGGGAGGATGGTACGGAGGCCCCCTCGACACCCATGACGCCTATGCAGTGGCGCATCTGGGGCCTGGCATCCGCTGGAAAGTTTTTTGAAGGTCTGGTGGTCTTCATGACCGGTGTGGCCCTGCCGTTGATTGTAAAGGAATTCGGGCTGACCGCAGTGGAAAAGGGAATGGTCAGCGCCATGCCTCTTTTCGGTATTCTGATTGGCGCTACGGCCTTGGGGGGATTGGCGGACCATTACGGGCGCAAGCGCATGTTCATTGTGGAAATGGCGCTCTTTGTCTTTTGTCTGGTGCTGCTGGTGTTCAGTCTCGGTTATTCGTGGCTTCTGGTGTTTATGTTCGGCGCCGGTCTGGCGCTGGGATGCGATTATCCCACGGCCCATATGGTGATTTCCGAGAGCATTCCCAGCAGGGACCGTGGGAAACTGGTATTGAGTGCTTTTGGATTTCAGGCTATCGGCGCTTTGGTGGGAACGGTCGTGGGATATCTGGTGCTCTACGAAAACCCGGTGGAACAGGCGTGGCGATGGATGTATGCCACGGCTGTTATTCCGTCGGTGCTGGTGCTTCTGGGCCGGTTTTATATTCCGGACAGTGGTCAATGGCTGGTGGCCAGAGGCCGGGTGAGCGAGGCGGAAAGGGAAGTCGGCCGGCTTCTGAGGCGAAATCCGCTTTATCCCCAGCAGGTACTACTGACCAGTTTTCTTTCGGTGGGGGCTGCCGGAAGCCCGCCGGTCCAAAAGGGGGGGTATGGCGCGCTCTTTTCCAAAAAGCACCGAAAGGCCACTATCCTGGCTTCAGTTCCCTGGTTTCTTCAGGATCTGGGAACATACGGCATCGGGATATTTACCCCCACTATTCTGGCCACGGTTATTGGCGCCAAAACCCAGTACGCACGAAATCTGGCCGACATCATTCACAACGACATGTTGGCGGCAAAAGGGGCGGCGTTTATTGACGTTCTGCTGCTGATCGGTATTGTGGCAGCCGTGCTGCTGGCGGACAAACTGGGACGCATGCGGCTTCAGATTGCGGGGTTTGTGGGTTGCGCCGTGGGGTTGTTTCTGGCATCCCTGTCCCTGAACGCCGATGGCGGCACCAGCACCGTTTTCCTGTTCGCCGGCTTCATGCTTTTCAGCTTCATGACCAATCTGGGTCCCAATGCCATGACATACCTGATTGCCGGTGAAGTGTTTCCCTGCCATATTCGGGGCAAAGGGGCCGGATTTGCGGCTTCTTTTGCCAAAATCGGCGCCGTCGGCACCGCATTTCTATTTCCCATTCTTCTGGCGGATATCGGGACTCAGATGCTCTTGTATATTCTGGCGGGCAGCTCTTTGCTGGGAGCATTCGTGACATGGCGGTATGGCATTGAAACGACGGGCGTTAACCTGGAAACCCTGAGCTGTGAGCCGCTTAAAAGATCGTTATAGGCTGTTCGTACGCTCATTTTTTAGCTGGTTTTACCCTTGACGTGCATGGGTGTTTCTCCTAAAGTGCAGCCATTGATTGGCTCGGTTTCGTCGGCACACTAAAACCAAAACGTTTCTTCGAATCTAAGGAGGATAAAATGAGCAGAATGTTTTTTTGGGTGGGGTTGATTGCCACCGGCGTGGCTCTGGCGGCTATTGGAATTGCCCGGTTTTTTACGGTAAAGGTCCGTCAGTTGCGTGAACAGAACTGACTCCCCGAGCAAATGGATTTAGGGCTGATTCCATTTATAGAATTAGAAATGGGTTAATGATTGATGCACCCGGTGTTTGGGCGTTGGAGAGCGAGTATTTCGGCGGTCAAGAGACAGACATCATCGGAGAATTGTCCATCTCTGGAAAATGTTCCGGCCTCCTCAATCATTTTTTCCAGTATTTCAGAGGAATGCCGGAAGGTCGATTGATGTGCCTTTTCAAGACATCAAAAAGTCGGTCCAGGCTGAACATTAAGGCTTTTCAGGTCCAGCATCCGTATGTTGAAAATCCACCTGGACTTGATTCTCCATTACGCTTCAGAAAGCGCTTGCAGAAAATCAAGGCAGGCCCTGGAAGCCGCCTCAAAATCAATGCCGCCGGTGATTTCCAGAATGGGGCAGTTTTTAAGGAGCTCCAGATAGGCCTCTTCGGAAAAATCCAGACTGTAGGCCGGATCATCCATTTCAAAGAAGAGCCCAACGCTTTTCATAAAAGCGGGCAGCAGGTCTTTTCGCTCGTGAAGGTCCACGCCGCGAACTTCACAGGGAGCCTCTATTCTTCGCCAGTTAAGGACGACCAGGCCCGCCATGGGACAGCTGAGCTTGAATTTTCCCCGGCCGAAACATTGATCGATAAAGGCGTCGTATTTGTGTTCCAGATCCCACAGCTCATCGGGTGACAGCGCTTGAAATTCCCGGCGTTCGGCGGCGGGTATGACCGAGCGCAGGCTGTTGTTATGCAGAACGGTTCCCGGGTTGACCCGGGGCATTTTGGCCACGCCGTACATGATGCGCTGTCCAACCGCTCTTTCAACCATGACGCGGTCATTGCTGATAAAATCCGTTCCGGACCGCATGATGTGGAGCGCCAGGGTGGATTTTCCGGTTCCTGAAAAACCTGAAATGACAAGCCCTTTCCCTTTCCAGGCAATTCCGGCCGCATGGAAGAGCAGGCAGCCCCCTTTGATCAGAAACTCGATGAAACGGTTATTGATGAAATTTACCACCTGGTTGTCGTTTGCAACACAGGGGCCCATCGCCATATGCCGATCGCCTCCGAAAACAAATACCATGCCGGTGAGACGCTTTCTTACCAGCCGGCCATCGGCAAAATCAACATATTCTTCCTTGATCTTTGTTTTTCCCGGGTCCGGTTCCTTGATGCTCAGTGGAACGTCGACATCAAGGGGGGGCATCTCAATGGCAGTGATTTCAATGAGGGGTGCATCCTCGCTTCCCAAAAAATCCCGGTAATAGGACAGCAGCTTATCTTGAAGCGCGGTGGAATTGGTGTGAACATCCAGTCTTACGCCGCCGAATTGGAGGCGTACCCCATGTTCCGCCGGATGCGCCGTCAGGTGTTCCACTACAATATCATCCATTTTCAGTGATAACGTCATAAGTCCTCCATCTTATTTCAGGTGATCCAATACAAACTGTGCATAGGCGCTTGCGGCATCCAACCGGTTTGCCTCCAGCAATCCCCGAAATCCCCCGAATGCCGATACTTCATAGATAAAGGGACCGCCTTCGGTTTCCACCACATCCACGCAGGTAAAGGCCATGTCAAATAGCCCTTGCGCTTTTTCGGCCAGCGCAACAATATCTGAATCAGGCTCATAGGGAACGTATCGGCCGCCTGACCGTGTGGTGGTGTTCCAGGTTTCGCCGTTTTTCTGCCTCGCATAGGTGGCCAGGTATTTTCCGCCCAGAAAGGCCACCCCCAAATCCCGTTCCACCCGGGGAAGAAATTTTTGTATATACATGAGAGGGTTTCCCGCGGCTTTGAATTCGTGGATGCCGTCGCGGGCGCCCACGCCAGACTCGATCACCATCATGCCGCGGGCCTTGGAGCTGTAAAGGGGCTTGAAAACGGCCTTTCCAAATCGCTCCACCGCAAAAAGGGCCTCGCCCATGTCCTCGGTGACGATGGTGGGCGGCATGGGCATTCCACCGGCCCGCAACCGAACGGTACAGCTCAGCCGGTCAATGAGGCCAAGGATGCTTCGAGGTTTTGAAAAAACGGGAACCCCCTTTTCGTGCAGAAAACTCAAGATTTCCATTCGATCCAGGCAATTGGGTGAATATGCCGGTGAAATCTTCTTGACGATGACCCCGTCCAGATCATTCAGGCATAGTTCACCGGCATAAACCCGGCCCGAATCCAGATCCAGACGAACTTTTTGCATATCGATCAGGCATCGAAAACCTGTTTCCATTTCCAGGGTATCCGCCAGTCGTTCTGAGGACCAGCCCCCCGGAATTCCGATCACGGCAATCTTTTTCATCATCGGTTACCTGATTTTGAGGGTTTCATCGGATTTATGGCAACCCTTATCTTCTTTTTTTTCTTCGACCTCAGGTTCGTTGAAAGAGATGTTTAAACGATCTTGGGGATCCGGATCGGGAGGTGTCGGTGTCCAGGACAATTCAACGGAAACTTTTTCCTTATCCTTTTTCCGGGAACACGCAAGTGCAAAAGAGATTTTTTCCTTCGGGGAAACGCTCACAAAATTCTTACCTCTTTCGACCACAATCTTACCTGCTTTAAGGCATTGGACGATCTTTTCAAGGTACAAAACAGCCTCTTCTTTTTCCATTAGGGTTTTAAACTCGATTTCATTTTTGCTCACGGCACTTCCTCCTTTAGATTTTCACATTATCAATAAAAAAAACATAACACGCTTCACGCCAAAGAGACGATAATCGGGGCGAGACGCCTCTCATCGATATAGGGATCGCTTTTTTTGCTGACCAACGGACATTGAATAACCCGGACGCCTAAACGTTCGATTTCTGAAATGGCCGAAAATCCTCGGTATGTTTCCATCCCGCTGTCCAAAAGCACGAAGTGAAGCATCTCTTTCACGCCGAGCGGCCCGGAAGCACTCCGTTTGATATAGTCGAGCAGCAACACTATCTGATCCTTCAAAGACAGCCCCCTGGCTTCCGGGTCCGTTCCCGTACTGGGAATATAGACTTTCGGACAGGGATTTTCGGCGATGGCATCTCCCATGCCCTTTAACAACAGGTTCGCCACAAGGCTCGTGTAGAAACTCCCCATGGGATAACAGATGAGCTCCGCCCCATGGATGAGTTTTCGCATTTTGTTTCGAATGGGCAGTTCCAATGAAACCGGATCACGGCATTCCTTTGAGAGGTACAACCTCAAAATCCGTGAAGAGATGGGCGAGACTTCCTTTCCGGTCATGTTGTGCTGCCCTACAATAATATGGCCGTTTTCCAGGTGAGCCACCAGGTGAAGATCTCGATTGGTGGCCGGCCTTACTACGCCGCGCGCCCGAACCAGATGGGAAAATATGTAGATAACGGGGTCTAGGCGGCGTTCGTTTTCCAGATAACCGCTGGTGAGAATCAAATTGCCGATGCTGGCCCCGCGCAGATCAAAGTTCTCCGGCATCTGATGTCGAAACATGCGAAGATGATGCCGGATAATCTTTCGCATGGGGTCGGGAATCCTCTTGATCAGCGGGTGACGGCCGTCAACCATGGCGCCCAGTTCCAATAACAGATCATCCTGGGCGCCTTCTTTGGGAAGCCGATAACCAAACAGTTGGTAAATATTCGGAAAACCGTGAATGCTCCGATCCGCCAGAGCCATCAGCCGGTTTCTTACATCCCCGATGGCGGGCATATGAAAGGCCTGCCTGAGCTTGGCTGAACTCCCTCCCGAATCAAAGGGGGTGATGATATGAATGGAGTTGTGGGTATAATGGACCAGTTCACGACTGAGTCCCTTAAGGGCGCTTCCCCCGCTG
Organism: Desulfatiglandales bacterium; assembly: GCA_963664475.2. Classification (GTDB taxonomy): domain Bacteria; phylum Desulfobacterota; class DSM-4660; order Desulfatiglandales; family Desulfatiglandaceae; genus NaphS2. Next base: position 9,894 of record CAXXXE010000004.1, on the reverse strand, counting down.
AAGAACAGAATTTTCGGTCCCAGATCAGGATTTCGGGCGTAGAGCGTGGCTTTGATGGGGTCCGGCAGCCGGATTTTCCGGGTCACCGTCAATGTTGTGGGGTCGCCTTTTCCGTTGGGGATTTCGGCCCCGAAAAGAGGAGTTTCAGCGCTCATCAGTAAAAGAGAACCTTTCTTGGAATTTTGAAATCCTCCCAGGGCCCCTGGTGTGACACCAGGGATTCCATGAGAAAATGGGCGCTTAAAAACATCTGCCTTGAGAAATCAGGGTTCAACTCAAAGCGGGTCGAAGTGTAAAAGGAGCGCACCAGCGCCAGGGCCATGCGGACTTCAAAAAACCCGTCGTCTATTTCCAGTGAAAATGCCTTGAAGAAATCGAAGAATTCCCGAATCACCCGGTTCAGACGTCCACGAGGCTCGGCATCAAAAAACGGCAGGCGATAATTGGATACCAGGAAGACCGAAGCATCTTGAACATAATCGGCGAACCGTGAACGATAAAGATCGATATAGCGTACCATGTGGGTTTTTGTGTCGTAGAAGACATTATTGACATTGAAATCCCCGTGAATGAAGACATGGCAGGGGGCGGGAACATTTGCTTCTATCCGGGCACAGGTCTCGATGAGCCGGGCCGAAGAGGGGATATGCAGATCCCCCACGGATTTGTCCGGGCGGTCATAGGCGGGGTGAACCTGAATGACGCCGCCAAGCCGTTTGTTCAGTTGCCGCATGTAGTCGGTCATAAACGGCCCCGGCCGGAGGGTTTGATGCCAGAGGTTATGAAGGGTGTTTTTGAGGGAAGTAAGGCTTTTATTCAGGGTCATTTCCTCTGAATCCAAAATGATTTCATCCAGGGTGAGGCCCGCAATGTATTCCACGATCATGGCGGCGGAACCGCTGTTTTCGTGGTACCCGTAAATCCCGGGGACGAGGCCGGGGTGAATCGCGTCCCACTGAAGCATGTTTTCATGTTCGGTCCGTATCTTTTTTTTGTTCCCCTCCTTGAAGATGCCCTGGGTCCGGCTTCCGTGCTTGGGTTGAATTCTGCTGATGCGGCATCCGGAACGGCTTCCCAGGATGGATGAGAGTTCCAGTTCGGAAACAGTCTCTTTAAGCTGGGAATGGGAAAGGGTTTCCCGTAGGGCCTCATACTGCTCAATTTTAAACTTTTCTCCCTTGATGGCAAAAATGAGGGCCTCGCCCACATTGAGCAGTGCATCCCCGATGCGTTCCAGATAGCGGAAAATGAACAGAGTTGTCAGCAGATCCTCAATATCCTTACCTTTCCGCAGTGATACCATGATCCGGTCGAACCGCTCCTTGTACATTTTATCAAGGTGGTATTCGGAGCGGCAGATGCGCAGGGCGCCGGAAAGATCTCTATCCTGAAATACCGGCATCACCTCGAAAAGGGTTTTTTCAATGGTTTCAACCATATCCCTGTATTCCAGGTGGTGAATGATGTCGGTGGAGGAGAGATACCCCGTTTGCCTGGCGATGTTCACGCAGAAATCGCCGATGCGCTCCAGGTTGACCGTCATGATGTGGATGGCGCGAACGGCGTTCAAATCTTCCTGAACCATAATCCCGTCCTTGGCCAATCTGGAAAAGCACTTATTTTCAACAACCGATTTCAGATTGTCGATGTAGTCGTCCTTGGATGCAATTTCCTCCAGCAAGTCCACCTGACATGCTTCGAGAAGTCGGGAGGTCAGTCTGACCTGGCCTTCCACTTCTATGATCAGAAACCGGAAGTTTTCCTCGAGGGATTCTAAAGGGATCATCTTTATGCCTTAATGGAAAGGGAATTATCGGGATTTCCCGTTTGTTTCCAGGATATTTTGAGGGTCAGCTTCGTCTTTTCGTTCTTCTTTTTCTTGGCGCGAACTGAAAACGTGATCATTCCTTCGGGATGAAGCATGAGTTCCTCCTGATCCGATTTGAGGGCAATGTTCCCTTTTTCAAATCCCTCGATCAGCGATTGTAAATACTTCGCAATGGTCTCGGCATCCTGCAAAGATTCGTAGGTAAATCGTCCTTCTTGGGTCATCTTTTGTCCTCCGCCTGATGGATATCTAAACGCAACCTGTCGAGATGTCTGCTTTTTGGGGGTTGAAATCACGCCCCGATCCGGCTTTCGTATTCCCGGATGACGTTTTCCCTGTCGACGCTGGCCATAATCAGGCTTTTTCGAATGGCTACGTCCTCCCATGCCGGTTGAAGTCCCACTTCCCGCCGGGCTTTCTCGGGGTCCTGGTGCGCCGGGTCTCTGACTTTTTCACCCAAATGGGTGTCATCGCCCATAAAGGTGATGAGTTTCCGTTGGCCGCTTCCCGCCTTTGCATTCCGTTGGTTCAGTACCGAAATCAAAAATTCGGTGTACCGTCGGGACTGGGGATTCCACACTTCAATGCCGTCCACATCGTACTCTTTCAGCAAAATGGGCCAGAACTGTTCGGGATGGGGGACCACAATGCCGGCTTTCAGGGAACGGGCCTCCTCGATCACCTCCGATGTGCGATAAAAGTACTTGAGTGGAAATTGGGCCTTCACGGTTTCTTTCACCGTTTTTAAAAAAGTTTGAACCCGGTCGATAGGGTCGTCCCCGTAGATGTCCCTCAAACCGTCAAAAAAGTTTCGCAGCAATTTGTTCTTGATCATGATGGGTGGCACGAGTTCCCGATGATCTTCCAGAAGCTTCTGAATTTTTTTAACGTTTATTCGAACAAATCGAATAATCTCCTCACTGGAGCCCGTTGCCCGGGCCGCTTGCTGGATTCGGTTCTCAACAGGTCGCGTGATGGTCTCCATGTATTCATATAACTGGTGGGAGCGGTATTTAAAGGTGTGCATCAGCATGGATTTGATCCGGTCGCCTTGGGTCAATGCCTCATTTTTGAAATGAAGCAGGAGCTGGACTTTCTGATTGAATCCCTTGCTGTAGCAGTCCACCTCAACACCCGAATACTTCCCGAAAGTGGTAATTTCATTGTGCTGGGTCGGAATGATGAGCTGTTGACGGCTGTTGGGGAACATGGCGGCAATCCGCTCGGCCGCCAGTTCCATGGGGATGAACTCAGGATGCCAGTGTACTGCCAGTACCGAATCCTGACGGGGATAGGTTTTGCCGGGAGTCGTCAATCGCTGACGTTGTTCAGGGGTGAGTTCCGTTGTGGTAATTTGGCTGAAAAGTGCTTCATCAGCATCGGTGATCTCTTCTTCCAGTTCTTGAAAAACGCTTGAAATCTTGTTTTTTTGTTTCAATAAAACGGTTTCCGCCAAGGATCAGTCCTCCTTTGTGATGATGAAAATATGCAATAAGTTCGTTTATAACCGGCCCATGTTAGGGCCGTATTAGGTTTTGTCATGTTGATGATGATAAGGAATTGAGATCTTCCGGGCTGACGAAGTGTTGTCGGTGCCCCGGAAACAAGCCCTGGTAATCGATCTTGTCCTGAGAAAAATCTTCCGTTGAGAGCCCCAGCACATCTTTAAAATTGCGTGTCTTTATTTATCCATATTCTCAATCCATTCCTTGATAACCGAGTTGACTTCGGGACCCACAACCACGCCATTGTGCGTTATGCCCTCCAAAAGTTTCACTTCAGGCCTGGCAAATTGAGATATGACGGGTTCAAACCGGTGAGGCAGAAATGCTTCATCCGCCGTTCCCACCACAACCAGCAGGGGTTGCGTCATTTTATTGAGGTCTTTCCGGTAATCATGGGGGGCATAAGAGGTGTTCAGCCGGTAGGAATAGGACAGGGTTTCAGCTCCATCGCGTACTTCTTTCGGCATATTGAAGCCAATCACGGGCAGATGATTAAACCGCCGAATGCCCACATTATTGAGCATGGACAATCCAACGATGCGTCCGGTATAGGGTTGGGCCCAACCTCCCGAGTTGGGGCGCATGGTGGGGGCATTGTACTTCAGAAACGGCGACAACAGGATATAGGCATCGGCCAGACACCTGTATTTGCTTCCGGCAAAGCGGACGACCAATCCGCCGCCGGAGGAGTGCCCGCCTAGAATGAGTTTCTTTCGGTAATCATCTTTTTGAATCATGGCAATGAAAACCGCCAGATCATCTTCCAACTGACCAATATAGTCCACATCGCCCCGTCTTTCCGGCGATGGTCCATGTCCCCGCAGATCCGGCGTGTACACTTCGGCCAAACCCTCACGGCTGATGAATTCGGCAAGCGGCATGAAATACCGGCTAACACAACCCTAACTTGACATGATTCGACCGGGATGACTATTTCGTGGGTCATGATGCCTCTTTCTGATTATCGGAGTGACCTTTGACCGTTTTAAAGTCTATAAACATCGAAGCCAGGCTTATTGACGAAGTCAAGGGTCTGATCGAGCAGGAAAAAATCGACGCCCTCAAAAAGCTGGTTGAAGGAATGCGACCCGCTGATGTGGCGGACCTCATCGAGCATCTGGGCGTCGATCAAAGAATCATTCTTTTCCAGCTTCTGGTTCCGGAAGACGCCGGAAATGTACTCGTTGAAATCGAGCCGCCCATACAGGAAGGCATACTGAGGGATCTGGATAACAAAGCCATTTCCGACATCGTGGCGCGACTGGATTCCGACGATGCCGCCGATCTGGTGGGCGATTTGCCGGCAGATCGGGCCAAAGAGGTCCTCGAATCCGTTGCCGATGATGTCTCTGAAGAACTTGAAAAACTGCTCCCCTACAGGGAAGATACCGCCGGCGGCATCATGGCCCTGGAATTTTTGGCGGTAAAGGCCGACGTCACCGTAAAAGACGCCGTCAAAACCATTCGGGAAGAGGGAAAAGAGATTGAAAACCTTTACTACATCTGGGTTACGGATGATTTTCAGAGACTGGTGGGGGATATTACGCTAAAGGATCTGGTTCTCGAGCCCGAAGATCGAAAAGTCAGTGAAATTATGAATCCCGACGTTATATCCGTGGGGGTGAATACGGATCAGGAAGAAGCGGCCAATCTCGTCAGACGATACGACCTGGTCAACATCCCGGTAGTGGACGGCTATTCACGCCTGGTGGGCCGCATCACCCATGATGACATCATTGACGTCATCGCGGAAGAGATCGATGAAGATATGTCGCTCATGGCAGGCGTTATCGATCAGGAAATTGCCGAGGAATCAACCCTTAAAATTTCCAGGGCCAGGCTTCCGTGGTTGATTGCCGCGCTTTTCGGCGGGGTTTCGGCTGCCGTGGTCATCAATCAGTTCGAAGCCTCCCTCAAGGCGATGATCTCCCTGTCATTCTTTTTTCCCGTGGTCATGGCCATGGGAGGAAACACCGGCACCCAGGCCGCCACGGTAGTGGTCAGAGGACTTGCAACCGGGGATATCGGGCTTGTGAACATCAGCAAAAGGCTGTGGATGGAATTGCGCGTGGCCCTCATCAACGGCATCATTTGCGGGGGCATTCTAGGGGTGATTGTGGGGTTCTGGGTGAGGGACTATCGACTGGGCCTCCTGGTCAATGTGGCGCTCTTTCTTATTATCGCGCTTTCAGGATTGATCGGTGCCGCGATTCCCCTAACGCTCAAGCGGCTCAATGTGGACCCCGCCCTGGCTGCCGGGCCCTTTGTGACCACTTCAAATGATATTCTCAGCCTTCTTATTTACCTTGGCCTGGTTTCCATGTTCCTCTGAGTTCTTTATTCCCCCTAACCGTACGCTAACATTTAAAGGATATGTTCCAAAGTATCCACTCCTCATGGTAAGGCGTGAAAATGAAGGAATCCATGAATGAAACTATCGGTTGAATGCCCCAGATGCGGCTCAACGGCGGCCAATAAGAACGGGAAAACCGGCACAGGAAAACAGCGGTATATCTGCCTTGTGTGCAGCAGACAGTTTGTAGTGGGTTCAAAAAGGCGTGAAACCGATGATCGCCCCTTGTGTCCGTTGTGCGGGAATAAGATGCATATTTATCGAATCGACAAGCGCTTCAGGCGCTTCAGATGCGCCGATTATCCAGTATGCAGAGGGTATGCCAGGGCGCGGATCCGACATGAAAAATGAGTGTTTTGGTCATTTCGACTACAGCTTGACATCCCCCGAATATCCGAAAAGCTCGATATTCAGCGCTTCGGCCTGTCATACCATTCGGGAAGACGGCACCTGCGTAAAAGCAGGTGAGAACGACAACCTGATCGTGCACAAATAAAGCGCCAATCCTGATGCCCTGGGTATTTTCGGTTTCAGTTTTCTGGACCAGAATACAGATAAGATCCAGGGGGTCTTTTATTGATGGCGTGTCCCGATCTTTGACAGCCGTCGCGGACGGCAGTTGCCCCCCTTTCCCGGCCGCTCCATTTTTACGTTAAAAAATAAAAACCTTGGCTTCCGCGGCCAAATTTATCAGATGATGCCGTCAACTGGGTTGACGATGGCGCCTTGCAGAGCCATCAATGTGTTCTTGACCCTTTTCAAGAAATAAAACTGCTTGCAAGGCGACCCATAGGTTGTTACCATTTTGGGATTCTAGAGGATTGTCTTTTTATAACCACAGAGGTTTTTGTGAAACAAAACACTCTTCCGAACCTGACGGCCGAACCTTCAACCGGTAAGTTGGGAACATTCGCCGGTGTGTTTACCCCCAGTGTGTTGACGATTCTGGGGATCATCCTGTTTCTTCGGCTGGGCTATGTGGTGGGGAACGCGGGCCTGGGCCGGGCCTTGATGATGATCGGTCTGGCCAATGCCATTTCGGTCTTAACCAGCATCTCACTGGCTGCCATCTCCACCAATCTCAAGGTGAAAGGCGGCGGGGACTATTACCTGATCTCCCGAACCCTGGGCGTGGAGTTTGGCGGGGCCATCGGTATTGTGCTGTTTCTGGCCCAATCCGTTTCAATCGCCTTTTATTGCATTGGTTTCGGGGAAGCCCTGGCCGACATTCTGCCGGGTATCCCATGGCTGTCCACGCGGATGATCGCGGGCATTGCCGTTTCCCTTCTTTTCGTGCTGGCCTGGCTGGGCGCCGACTGGGCCACCCGGTTTCAGTATGGGGTTATGATTCTGATCGCCGCGGCGCTTTTCTCCTTTTTCTGGGGAGGGTTCTCTTTGTGGGATCCGGCGATCTTTTCTGAAAGTTGGCAAAGACCTTCTTCGGGCCTGCCGTTCTGGGCGCTGTTCGCCATCTTTTTTCCCGCGGTGACGGGCTTTACCCAGGGCGTCAGCATGTCCGGGGATCTGAAGGACCCCGGAAAGAGTCTGCCTGTTGGCACCTTTATGGCGGTGGGGATCTCCATTCTGGTCTATTTCGGGGTGGCCCTGGTGTTTGCGGGGGCGTTACCCCAGGGGATTCTGGCGGGGGACTATGCGGCCATGTCCAAAGCGGCCCATTTTGCCTTTCTCATTGACGCAGGGGTGATTGCAGCCACTCTCTCATCGGCCATGGCTTCTTTTATGGGGGCACCCCGTATCCTTCAATCGCTGGCTTCCGATCGTATTTTTCCCTTTCTTCTGCCTTTTTCAAAAGGGTCCGGTCCCACCAACAACCCGCGCCGAGGGGTTCTTCTGAGCACCGGCATTGCGTTTATCACCGTGGCGCTGGGCAACCTGAATGTCATCGCTCCCGTGGTGAGTATGTTCTTTTTGATCAGCTACGGTCTTTTGAATTATGCGACTTTCTTTGAGGCGCGATCGGCCAGTCCCTCTTTTCGCCCCCGGTTTCGATGGTTTCACCCCCGCCTCAGCCTGGTCGGCGCACTGGCCTGCCTGGGGGTTATGCTGGCCATCGATTTCACTGCGGGAATTGTAGCGGTGGCGGTCCTGTTTGCCATATTTCAGTACCTGAAACGCACCGCGGGCCCCTCCCGGTGGGCGGACAGCCGCCGAAGTTATCACCTTCAACAGGTTCGGGAACATCTGCTTTCCGCATCAAAGGAAACGGAACACCCCCGGGACTGGCGTCCTCAGATGCTGGTCTTTTCAAATGACCCGGAGCGGCGAAAGTCTCTTTTGACCTTTGCTTCGTGGATCCATGGGGGAAGCGGTCTGGTCACGGCGGTTCGGATGCTGGAAGGGGATGTGCTGAAAAGTGCAACCCAACGGGTGGAAGCGAAAAATGAACTTGAAAAGGACATCGCCGCGAATCAATTTGAAGCGTTCCCCCTGGTGGTGACGGCGCAGAACCTTCAACAGAGTCTTTCCACGCTGATTCAGTCTTTCGGCGTGGGACCGTTAAGGGCGAATATGGCCCTTTTCAACTGGTCCGGCTCCCTTCGGAAAGGGATTTTAGGGATTCGAAAGACCGCTTATGCCAATAATATTAGGGCGACCTTCCGTTTGGGATGCAACATTCTTCTGCTGGTGGCCCCCCCGGAAGCCTGGGCAAGGCTGGAAACGGTTACCGCTTCGAACCGGCGTATCGATTTATGGTGGCGGGACGATCGAACCGGGCGGCTGATGCTCCTGCTGGCCCATCTCATAAAACGTAATCCGGTGTGGGAAGAGGCCCGTATCCGCCTGATGGCGACGACTTCCGGGCCGGAAAATGACCTTGAGACCCTCAAGGAAGATCTTGCTCGGATGCTGGACGATATTCGGATTGAGGCTGACCCCCAGGTGGTGACGGATCCGGATGAGCGATCCATTGCTCAAAACTCCGGTGATGGGGCCCTGGTCTTGATGCCCTTTCGCATTCGGGGAGGGCTTATAGAGGGCGCCCACAACACGGACATCGATGATCTGACCGAACGGGGAATGATGGTTGCCCTGGTGTTGGCGGCCGAGGATATCGACCTGGATGCGGAGCCGGAAGAGGGAAAACATAAGGAGGTGGCCGCCGCTCTGGATGCCATGACGGATGCCGGAGACCGGGCCGAGCAGGCGGAAAAGGAAGCAAGCAATGCCCGGAAAAAGGCCGAAGAAGCGGAAGCCCATTTGCGGCAAGCCATGGAAGAGGCCCGGCCCGGCATTGATCGCGAAGAGATGATGAAGATCGAGGCGGCCGTGGAAGCGGCTCAAAAAGCAGCCGGCGAAGCCCTCAATATGGAACGGAAAGCGGCCAAGGCCAGGGCCGGGGAGATCTTTTCACAACGTCGGGCTGAAGCGGTGGGCGCCGTCAGAAATTCTGAAATTGAAAAAGGGGAAGAATAGGCAAGGCCTCAAACGTTCTCGGTTTCCAGCCCGTTTTGCAATGCATAACGTTGAAAAAAATCCATTAGCTCCTGTTTGAGTATATTCGCCTTTTCAAGGGCGTTGCGGTATTCATCCTTTAGGGACGTCATCTGATCCATTTTTTTCAAAAGCTCTTCCCGAAATGCGCCCCCCTTTTCCATACCCCTTTCATATTCATCCCTGAGTGCGTTCAGGCCCCCTTTCAATCCGATCAAATACGCCTCTTTAAAGGAGCCGAGCCTTTCAAGTGCCTTTTCATATTCAACGCGCAGGCCGCTGATGCTCTTCTCCCTGGCACAGAGGTATTGTTCCTTAAGTTCCGTGAGCAGTTCCTTTACGGATACGATCTTATCGACCCTGTAGGCATTGCTTCCGGCAAAGGCAAACCCTTTATCCAGAATTCCCCTTCTGGCGTTATCGAGGGCCAGGGAGATGCAGTAGGGGGCGGTCTTTATGTCGCAGCTTTTGAGACACCTCCAGGCGCATTTTCGGGATTGTTTTTTGCCGGACGCCGCGTCCGCCAGAAAACGGTTCCCGATGGCCCTGCCGGGCATGCCCACGGGGCTCTTGATGATCTGAATGTCATCTATTTTGCAGGAAATATAGGACTCCTTGAACCGGATATTCGCGTCGCATTCATGGGTTGCCACGAACCGGGTCCCCAACTGGACGGCGCCCGCGCCCATTTTAAAGGCGTTATAGATGTCAGCGCCGGTGTAAATGCCGCCCGCGGCGATGACGGGGATGGTCCT